>CBDFLQ010000007.1:0-1094394 GCA_965249275.1 Dehalococcoidia bacterium | reverse complement strand
CGCCGGACGCCTGCGTGGCCCAGCTGGCGGAGTTGCCGGGGGCATTGGCCGGGTTGTAGGGGGGACGCCTGCCACAGGCAAGCTATTGGGTGGGGAGGGGTGGCTGCCACCAGGATGGGGTCTCGGTGATTTCGATTTCGATGACCCACTTTACCCATTCGAAGCCGCGTCGGCCTGGGGCCACCAGGCGAACTGGAAAGCCGTGGCCGTGGGACAACCGCTCGCCGGTGACGTGGGTAGCCAACAGGAAGTGTTGGGCGTCGTCGAGGGGGAAGCGCCTATAATAGCCGGTCACCGAGCGCACCAGGACACTGCGCGTAGTGTCAGAAGGGCCGACCTGAGACAGGACTCGGGAGAGGGGGACACCGTCCCAGCGCTGTTTGGAAAACCAACCTCCAGTGCAGTCGATGGTTGCGGTCTCTTCGGATAGGCGGGTGAGGTCTGCGTAGGTGAGCGTGAATTCATTTTCCACTTCGCCGAAGATTCTTAGCGACCAGGTGTCGGGGTTGATGGGTTGGGGGCGGTCGTTGAGCCAGGAGACAACTGGGTAGTCGTTGCCAGAAAAACTGGCTGCTTCGTAAGACCCGGTGAAGCGCCTGGCAGACCCGGCTAGCGACCCCGCCCGAGATATGCCTTCGGAAAGCTGCCAAGCTGCGAAGCCCACAACAGCCAGGCCGCCGATCCTGAGCACTGACCGGCGCTCGGCCCAGAAGGATATGGGCGGGCCCCGGAACATGTACCAGCCGTGCCAGAGAAGCAGGGGAGCAAGCACGACTCCGGCGTAGATGTGCCAGCTCAGACCACTGAACATCCACCAACTGAAATCACCGAAGATGGACCATACGAGCCCTAGGGCCAAAGTCACGGCCAGTACGACTGCAAGGGCCAGGGATGCGATACGAACGGGTCTCTTCTTCGGCCACTTGAAGGATCGGGCGATGTTGGCCACTTTCCAGGCCAGCACGGCGAGGATGCCGTAGCCGGAGACTCGGTGGAGCTGGATGTATATGGCGCGGTCTTGAGAGCCGGAGATTAGGCCGAAGAAGCCTGAGAGCATGTCGGCGAGGATGAAGAGGAGGAGGAGGATGTTGGCCCAAGGGTAGCGCATGAGGGTTCCTGCGGCAGATGTATAGAGGGGCTAACCAATTATACGTGTCGGGCGCCGACGGATCCGTCCACCACTCTGCAGTCACCGGACAACGTAGACCCTAAAAGGAGTCAAGCAGAACGGCGGGCTAGAAGGAAATCCGTTGCCGGGCTTGTATTAGCCGATGAGGTTTTCGACGGACTCTCTGACTGAGGCAGCGGCAAGGGCGTTGTCGAGGGTTGCGATTCTGGCTTGGCGTCGTAGAGCGGTCTCAAGATAGGCGGCATCGTAGACGGTGAGTTGGTGACGCCTTGCCAATGCGAGAACGACTTCTTCGTTGTGCTCCCTGTCTATTACGATGCCAAGAGCGTCAAGTCGACTGAGGAAGTGTCCGGTATCCTGGGATTCGATGCGCCCTCGCCGTTCGGCACGGACAAGGATGTTGCGGACCTCATACCAGAAAATTCCCGGTACGATAGCCTGCTCTCCAGCAATGAGGGATGCTACATTGTCTACAGCCTCGGGGGTCTCCTCGTCGGGAAAGCACCAAGCCAGGGCCACGGACGCGTCTATGACGATGGCCACTAATACCGACCTTCGTCCCGCATCCTCCTGATCTCATCTCGCGATACCTTGGGGCGTTTTCCTCTCTCAGCCAGCATCTTATTTGCGAGTGACAAACGCCTTGCTTCCTCGATTGCGAGGGAGTCTCTAACTTTGGGGCTCTTGTTTGCAACCATTTACTCGACCATCCGGGCAGTCGCAAATTCAGCAGATTTCAGCCGACCACCCACAAGGCATTTTACCCTCATCGGGAAGGAGCGATGAAGCCTAGTTCACTATCTCGGCGAGTTTCATGTCTATGACCTCATCCCAAGAGTAGTCGCAGATCTCTGTGAGGACCTCTTCGGTGTGCTGGCCGAGGTCAGGGGCGGGCATCCGCAGCTTACCGGGGGTCTTGCTCAGCTTGACGGGGAGGCCGACGTAGTGGAGCTTGCCCTTGTTGGGGTGGTCAAGCTCGGCGATGAACTCGTTTTCGAGGACGTGGGGGTCGTTGATGACCTCGGTGTACCTGCGGAGGCGGGCCCAGGGTAGGTCTGTCGAATCAAGAGCCGGAGCCCAGTGCTCGATGGTCTCCTCGGCGAAGCGGGCACGTAGGATTTCGTATAGGTCGGGGGAGTTGCCGTTGGTACGCTTGGCTTGGGTGTCGAAGCGGGGGTCGGTTTCCAGGCCGGGCGAGCCTACGGCCTGGCAGAGGCAGCCCCATTCCTCGTCGGTGCCCTCGGCGCCGATGCAGAACCATGCCCCGTCTTTGTCCTGGTAGATGTTGTAGAGGGGGTTGGGAAGGTGGTCCTCACCGTTGGAGAGGGGGCTGACGGCCTTGCCTTCGAAGAGGCGCTGCTGGAAGTTGAGTGCTCCGAGATGAACCTGGCCGCCGAGGAGGGAGGTATTGACCTCCTGGGAGATGCCGTGCCTTTCCCGGCCGAGGAAAGCCAGGGTTGCGCCATAGGCGAGCATGACCGCTCCGCCTCGGTCGGCGAAGTCGGACCAGATGGACATGGGGCCCTCGGCAGAGCCGTAGCTGACGTACGCGCCCCAGAACTGGCCGATGATGTCGTTGGACTGCCGATTCAGCAAGGGGCCCTTGTCCCCCTGTCCAGAGCCGTGAGCGTAGACGATTTCGGGGTTGATCTCCTTCACCTCGTCGTAGCTGAGGCCCAGGCGTCCGAGACCGCTCTTGCGCATATTGGATAGGAAAATGTCAGATTTCTTGAGGAGCCGGGTGATGACCTCGTGCCCCTTTTCGGTTTTGAGGTTGATAGCGAGGCTCTTCTTGTCCCGGTTGTTGTTCTCAAAGTAGTAGGAGAGGCCAAATTCGTTTTCGACGCCGCCGAGGGAGCCGCCGTGACGTCCGGGGTCGCCGGACAGGCGCTCCTCGACCTTGATTACCTCGGCACCCATGTCAGCTAGAAACGTGCCGCCGCCCGGCCCGTGGTGCCAGACGGTCATGTCTACGACTCGGATTCCTTCCAGTGCCATTACCATTGTCCGTTCCTCCTCGCTATCAGATCGTGCCCTGATCCCGCAGCTTTTGCAGGTCTTCAGGCCCGTATCCTCCGACGCCGTTCAGGACTTCTTCGGTGTGCTGGCCAAGCTCGGGGGCAGGAGTCCGTACGCTGCCGGGGGTCTCCTGCAGCCGGACGGGGATGCCGACCAATTGCACAGGCCCGACCTTGGGGTGCTCAAAGTCTACGACATAGTCGTTCGCCACAACCTGGGGGTCGTCAGTTAGCGATTCATAGTCATTCAGCTTGGACCAGCCCAGGTCATGCTTGCCCAGAATCTCCTCCCACTCGGCGAGGGGCTTCTGGGCGAAGGCCTCCCGCATGATGGGAATGAGGACCTGGTTATTCTCTTTAGTGCGCTTCGGGTTGGTATCGAAGCGGGGGTCGAATTCGAGGTCTTCACGTTCGAGGACCTGGCAGAGGGTGTGCCAGTCCCGGCTCTCCTGGAGGAAGCCGAGGCAGAGCCACCCGCCGTCCTTGGCCTGGTAGTAGTTCCAGAAGGGACTCAGCGGGGCTTCGCGCCGCATGCCCCAGGGCTCTTTCTTGTTGAATATGTTGCTCTGGACGTTGAGGGCAGCCCAGTTAATCTGGCTGCCGAGCAAAGCGGAGTAGACCTCCTGCCCAACCCCATGCCGTTCGCGAGCTATAAGGGCAGTCACTATGCCGAAGGCCAGCAGAAGAGCGTCTTCCTGGTTGGCCATGCCACCCCAGAAGGGAATGGGGCCATCCGAGTTCCCGTGACTGAGGATGCCACCGAGGAACTGAGCGGCGATGTCGTTGATGGGCTTGTCCTTGTCGGGACCTGTCGGGCCCATACCGGTGGAGACGGCGTAGATCAGCTTGTCATTGGCGGCGGAGAGTCTCGGGTAGTCGAGGCCCATGTCTGCGAGGGTGGCAATGGGGAAATTGGAGAGGAATATGTCGGCGCGGGAGACGAGATTGCGAATAACTTCGCGTCCGGCCTCGGTGCCGTAGTCGAGAGCAACGCCGCGCTTGTTGCGGTTGTTGTTTTCGAAGTAGTAGGAGATGGGGAAGGGTTCCTGGCCGGGGGTCTCGCCGCGGATGTTGCGGCCTGGGTCGCCGAGGTCCTTGTCCTCGATCTTAATGACGTCGGCGCCCATGTCGGCGAGGAGGGTGCCGGCCACGGGCCCCTGCTGGCCTGTGGCCAACTCGATGACCGTTATACCTTCGAGGACCATGGGCATGGGTTGGTGCTCCTGGGCGCCGCTTAAGACGGGAATATAGTGGGAAGATTATTGTTATGCCAAAGCGGTGTCAAGGGCGCAGGGGTATGACTGCCGGGTTGGGGGGTGGGTTTGGTTGTCTTGTTGGATTTTGGGTTGGCGATGGACGAGGCCCTCTTGCCCTCTAATTGGCTTTGCATCTCTCTTTGCGGGTGTTCCGGCTGTCGGGGGACCTGGAGAGCAGGCCCCGCCTGAGAGGGAGGGACTTGCAGCCGGCAGTGCCCTTTGCTCGATTATATGCACGGACTCTTCCAGGGCAGGATGTCCGTCAGAGGCTCCATTCTTGGGGCTGTGCGCCCGAGTGGGCACGTCAGGGCCAGGGATCCAGCTGTGGCCCCACAGCCTAACTAATGCCGTCCTAGTTTGCCGGAGCGATTCGGAGCAAATCCTCCGGCACCCCCTCGCCGTAGCGCGCTAACTCTTGCAATGCAGTCCGAACTTCGAGACGGTTCTCTATGGGGGTCTCTCGGTCTGCGAGTACATCTCCTGTCACCCTTGGTGCAATCTTCCGAGAAGGGAGTAGGGTGGGAGTGAAAAGCCAGGGCGTCTTCCATCGCCTGGGTGTCAGGGAAGGGGCACGGGACCCGATGGGATGAGGAGATGGCGGCGTTTGCTTGTGCCGCGGGCCTGCGCGAGGGCCGTTGGGATGGGCTTGGACGTTGAGTCCTCGGGTGGGTCGGGTGGGCTTCCCTGGGTTTTTGGGTCCTCCTTTGGGTTGTTAGGGTGAGTGACGGGCCTATCGAGGGTGAATATAGTACACATGTTTTGCTTTGATCAAGGGGTTCGTGTCACATTTTGCCAAGTGGGATCACCCTCACCCTAGCCCTCTCCCATCGGAGGGAGAGGGGACAGGACGCCCCGCCCTGTCCGCCTCCGGGGATGGATTCCGGCTCTCGGCGGCCGGAATGATCCGCCTTAGGCGGACAGGCTCCCCTCGGGTGGCAGAGTCGGGGGGCTGGGGTGGGGGTTGTAGAATGGCGGCTGACGTTTGGCAGATTTCGTTATTTTGCGACTTACGGCGGGGAGACATATGAAGATTGCACGCATTGACGTTTATCAGAAGACGCTGCATTTGTCGGACGTGATCTACTCTTGGTCCAAGGGCAGGTCCGTGGAGGCCCTGGACGCGACGTTCGTAAAGCTGACCACGGACGATGGGCTGAGCGGATACGGAGAGTGCACGCCCCTGGGGTCGGCTTACATGCCCTCCTATGCCGAGGGGGTGCGGGCGGGGTTGAGGGTGATCGGGCCGCATATGATCGGGCTGGACCCTCGGGAACCAAAAGCGGTTAACCTGGTGATGGACTCTGTGATGGCCGGACATGAATACGCCAAGACGCCGATAGACATAGCCTGCTGGGACCTGCTCGGCAAGGCTGCTGGGCTGCCAATATCGACTCTGCTCGGGGCCCGATACGTTGAGGAGTTTCCGGTGTATCGGGCGCTGTCTCAGGGGTCGGCGGAGGATATGGTGGAAAGCGCTGCCAAGTTTCGGGCCCAGGGAATTCGTCACTTTCAGATGAAGGTCGGGGGAGAGGCGGATGAGGATATCGCGAGGATCAGGGCGGTGCTCGATTTTGCGCAAGAGGGCGAGACTGTCGTTGCGGACGCGAACACGGGGTGGACTCTTCACCAGGCTACGAGGGTCGTCAATGCGTTCGCAGGCGAGAATCTCTACATAGAGCAGCCGTGCGCGACCTTGGGCGAATGCCTTGCCATCCGGGCACGAACCGACCTGCCTATGGTGTTGGACGAGATTATCACTTCGATTCCAATCTTCGTTGATGCCTATAGCCGGGGAGCCCTGGACGTGCTTAACGCTAAGGTGTCGAGATGGGGAGGGATAACGAAAACGGCCCAAATCCGGGACCTGGCCCAGGCCCTGGGGGTCGCCCTAGACCTGGAGGATGCGGCCAGCAGCGACGTGATGTCCGCGGCCATGGCCCACCTGGCGGGCAGCACTCGACCGGAGGCATTTTTCACGGCGAGTATCTGGAACTACCGGCTACGGGAGTCGGTGTCGCCGGACTCACCGAAGCCTGTTAACGGTAGGGTCAGCGTGCCTCGGGGGCCGGGGCTGGGGATAACGGTTGATGAGGAGGCTCTGGGGGAGCCTGTGTTCACGGTTGTGTGAGGGGGGAGGGACTGCGCGATGGATTAGCGGTGGTGAGCCGCCCTGCCCCGCTCGACCCTTCGACGGGGCTCAGGATGAGCGGCCCCACCTGGAGACGAGTTCACGCTCCGCCAAAGGCGGACTTTCAGCACGGCGCAGCTTCAACCCGTGTCGGGGCACGGGAATGATCAGCCTAGGGCGGACAGGTTCCCCTCGGGGGTGGGGGGGGCTAGAGGACTAGGTTAGCGGCGTAGCCGACTATGCAGGCTCCGAGTAAGGCTAGGACTACGTAGAGGGCGAAGACCCGGGCGCGGACTACGGAGACGACCGCTACTGCCGCATATAGGCTTATGGCCGCTCCGGAGACCATCAGTGCCAGGGCTGCACCGAAGCTCATCCCCATTTCAAGGAGGCCGCGTACTAACGGCAGGGAAGCGTAGCCGTCGAGGTACATGGGGGCGCCGACGATCACTGCCAAGGGCACTGAAGCTCTGGCCTCGTTGCCGAAGAGGGACATAATCCACTCGTCGGGGACCAGTCTCTGCAGGAAGACCTCCAATACGAGGGCCAAGGCAAGCCATCGCAGTGCGAGGCGTGTGTTGCTCATTACCTCGGGCCAGAACCGGGAGCGGTCCGCTTCACAACAGCCGTATTGTTCCAGGGCCTCTGTACGCATCAGCTCATTGACCGAGCCCCGGAAGCCGGGAAGACCGGCAGTCACCACTCCGGCGAACATACCGATGGAGAATGCGGCAACAGTCTTGGCTATTGCGAAATCGGGGCCGATGATTCCGCCGGTGACTAGCATCATGCTGGGGTCGGTGACCGGCGATGAGACCCAGAAAGCCATGATGGGTGCGAGGGGAACGCCTCGGCGGAGAAGGGAGGCAATGAGGGGCAGGACGCCGAGGCCACATACGGGCGTTACTGCTCCTATCAAGCTAGCGATCAGTATCGAGCGCAGGGTACTGCCCTTCAGCCAAGAAAGTGCGCGGTCGGACCAGTTGCCGAGGGTCAGCGCCCCGGCAAGCAGTGACGCTATTGCAAGCACCGGCAGGATCTTGAGAATGCCCCAACCGACATTTCTGACCATGTCGGCGTTGGCGTCGGGGACGAGGGAGCCGGTTAGGAGGAGGGTGCCGGTTAACAGCCAGATTAACGCCTCGGCGTTGGGGCGCCGGAGTCGGAGTCGGGAGGGTCTGACTGCGGAGATAGCCATAGCGTTACTATCCTTCAAAGTATATGTCTCTGTGCTATATATATCCGTCGTCTATATTAGCTCAGATTCACAACTTGTCAAATGTGACTCCAAATTCGTCGGCTGTCGGATGGGCTTTACCATGCCCGTCAGTTTATAGCACCGTCTTCGCGGAAGGACTCCACGTCTTCCCAGGAGTAGCCTAGCTCGTCGACAAGAACTTCTTCCGTGTGTTGGCCCATCTCGGGTGCTGCGCCCCGGGGTTTGATCTCGCTTTCGCTAAACTTAAGTGGCGTGGCTAGGGTCTCGTAGGGGCCGTGGGTGGGGTGGTCGACGGTAACGATGAACTCGTTGGCGCGTACTTGAGGGTCGGACATAACGTCCATGAGATCCTGCATGGGCGCCCAGATGACGCCCTGGGCGTCGAGGCGCGGGGCGAGGTCTTCGAGGGTATTGCGAGCAAGGACACGGTCGAGTTCGGGTATCAGTTCTCGGGCGTTGGCGCGCCGGGCGAGCGGCTCCGAGTATCGTTCATCGGTTATGAGGTCGTCGCGCTGCAGGGCTCGGCAGAACCTGGCCCACTTCTCGTTGGTATTGGGCGAGACCATGTTTATCCACTTCCCGTCGGCGGTCTGATAGGTGTTCTGGAGCGGGTTGGGGGATTCTTCTCGATTCCATTGGAACGGGTGCTGCTGGGCGTAGAGGGAACGAGACAGGTCGCCGCCTATGACCCATAGGCCCATGTTGAGCAGGGAGCAGGCGACCTTTTGTCCCCGTCCCGTTTTCTCCCTGGCCCACAGCGCGGTCATTACCCCGGCGAGGAGCATGGGAGAACTGGTGTGATCCCCGAAGCCGGAGCGAAGGTTGACTGGCTCCTTGCCAGGCCGGCTGAAGAGGGACATAGCGCCGGAACGGGTCCAGAAGGCGGTGTAGTCGAAGCCGGTTCGGTCCTTGTCGGGGCCTTCGGTGCCGTAGCCGTTAAAGGAGACATAGATCAGGCTGGGGTGGTCCTTGGAGAGTTCTTCGTAGGTGAGGTTGAAGGCCTCCTGGCGGCGGGGGATCAGGTTGGTCATAAAGACATCGGCTTTGGAGGCGAGCTTGTGTACGGCCTCGACTGCCTTGGGTCGGGCCAAGTTGAGGGCTATGGAGCGCTTGCCTCGGTTGTCGAGTTCGAAGGCGTAGCTGGTGGGAAAAGACTTGGCGAAGTCGGCGTCCCGGATCTCGGTGCGGAAGGTATCGCCCTGCAGGGCTTCTACCTTGATAACGTCGGCGCCCATGTCGGCCATCATGGCGGCACAGGAGGGGATGGCGAGCCAGTTGGCGACCTCGAGGACTCGGATACCTTTGAGGGGCGCTTCCATGTGATGGCCTCCGGCAGGTGAGGATGCGGGCCTCGGGGCCCGGTTGGGGGAATGATACCGTCAGCGGGGACGGCTGTCAGTTATTTTTGGATGGCCTGGACCGGAATGCCCTTGACAGTGACCTGTAGAGTTTGGATGTTGGTCGGTCATAATGTGTCACACAGATATACTGACGATAAGCCTCATCAAGTGGATAAATGTTGGATAAGCAGGAACAGAAGGGTAGAGATTCGATATGGAGCGTGAGCAGGGAGACGAAGGGTCTATACTTCATCGTGTTCATAACTCTGGCATTGATTGGCGGTGGGCTGGTAACATATACAGAAGTCCACGTGAACAAGGCCGATGGGATAGTAGATACGGCCTTGGCGGCTTGGGCAGGGGTGGGGCGGCTGGTTATAGCGTCGGTGGCGGGTTCGCTAATCGTCACCGAGGTTTGGAGGAACGGGATGGTATTGGCAGAGAGACTGGAAGAGTGGTTCGATAAGAGGCGTGAGAAGCAGATAGCCAAGGCGGTAGCGGAGGCAGTAGCCGAGACGGAAGAGAAGACGCGGGCCGAGGCAACAGCTAAGACGCGAGAGGAAGTGACCGCACTGTGGCAAGCGTGGAACGAACGCCGAATAGAGGCAGAGACGCTGGGCGAACCATTTGATGAGCCGCCGCCTTCCCCATAGGCCACGTTCCTGGCCGGGAGACTATCGAAATGGTACTGGCTGAACGACTGGACGAGTGGTTCGAGAATAGAAAGCAGAAGCAGATAGCCAAGGCGGTTGCGGAGGCGAGGGAAGAAGCTGAAGCTAAGATACGAGAGGAAGTTACGGCGCTGTGGCAAGCGTGGAACGAGCGGCGACTCGAAGCTGAGAGACTGGGCCAACCCTTTGATGAGCCACCCCCGTCAATTTAGCAATGGCTAACGTAG
The DNA here is from genome assembly GCA_965249275.1 of Dehalococcoidia bacterium. Classification (GTDB taxonomy): domain Bacteria; phylum Chloroflexota; class Dehalococcoidia; order Plut-88900; family Plut-88900; genus Plut-88900. Next base: position 1,084,406 of record CBDFLQ010000007.1, on the reverse strand, counting down.
AATCGTGGAGTTTTAGACCCGAGGCACCAGCCCGGGGCAGGAGGCAGGGGACATGACGCTTACGGAAAACCCGAGACCAACTATCAGAGAGCCCGAGGGAATTTGGAATCGTGCCTTTGCCTACCATCCCTTTTCCCCCGTTTTGGAAAGGGCCGAGGGCATCTATCTGTATGACGAGGACGGTAATCGGTATATCGACGCGTCGGGGGGGCCGATGGCGGTCAACCTGGGGCACGGGGACCCGCGCATAGTCGAGGCGATGACAAAACAGGCGGAGAAGTTCGCTTATTGTCACCCGATCATGTCCAACCGGCCTCGGGCTGAGTTGTGTGAGCGGATCAGCCAGAAAGCGCCCGGAAGCCTGAACACAACCTTCCTGGCCTCGGGTGGGTCTGAGGCTGTGGAGACGGCGATAAAGGTCGCCCGCGAATATCACTTGAATCGGGGCAATTTGGAGAAGTACATCGTCATATCCCGCTATGAGAGCTACCACGGGATGAGCCTGGGAGCGCTCTCGGTGGCGGGGGTGGCCGGCAACCGGAATGCCTACACTCCCATGCTGACGGACTGGCCCCACATCAAGCAGCACAGCGAGAGGGAAACGCCGCCCCGGATGGACCCCAAGGACTATGCGGTGCAGTGCGCCCAGGAGCTGGAAGAGGCGATCTACTACGCAGGTGAGCAGTATGTGGCCGCGTTCATAGCCACACCCCTGGCCCAAGGCCGGGACTACGGGCTCGTGCCTCCTCCCGAGTACTGGCAGGCCATCCGCGAGATATGCGACCGATACAACGTGCTCCTTATTATCGACGAAGTGATTACGGGGTGGGGCCGGACCGGTAAGTGGTTCGGGATGGAGCACTACGACGTAGAGGCTGACGTGATGGTCACGGCCAAGGGAATAGGGAGCTGCTACGCACCACTGGCTGCAGTGACTGTCTCCGACGAAGTCAGCGACGCCTTCGCAGACGGAGGGCACTTCACCCACGGGTACACGTACTCGGGGCACGCGGTGGCCTGCGCTGTCGGTATTGAAGTGATAGACATTATCGAGAAAGACGGGCTGGTGGAGCACTCGGCGGAGGTCGGGGCGTACATGCACGAGCAGGGAAAGGCCTTGCTCGATCACCCGACGATTACAGACATACGCGGCCAGGGAATGCTAATGGTGCCCGAGTTGGTCAGCAACAAGGAGACCCTGGAGTTCTTCTCACCCGAGATAAACGCCGAAGAGCGTTTCCAGTCGATAGCACTCAAGAACGGACTTGCCCTCTACTCCAGTCTCTGGGGCCCGAGGCGGCCGCAAAACCTTAACCGGGGCCTGCCCATGTTCATCGCTCCTGCCATGATCGCAACCAAGGAGCAGGTGGACGAGATTCTGGAGGCCCTGGACCGTTCCCTGACGGAATTTGAGTCGGAGCTGGGGGTGAGCGGGTAGGCGGTTTACGGAGCCGAACCAATAGCCATCTAAACAAGTAAAGGGCTTTGAGTATTGTGCCCCGATCCGTTCGGCATACCCATGGGGGATAACAGGCCGAACAGATTGGGGCACAATTTATTCAGGATATTACTAAAGGCCGTCGGGGAATCCTTCCCGGCGTAGCCTGTCCAGGACGAGGCTGTCGGTGGGGAAGGCGAGGGGCTCGGGGATTTCGTCCAGGGGGAAGAAATCGACAATATCCACATCATCGGAGGCGTTCATCGTGCCTCCGATGATTGTCCCGGTGAACCAGACGCCGACGGTGAGGGACTTGGGGTCGTGGAAATTGGAGTGGACATCGTAGACGGGCCCGACCTTGATAATTAGCCCAGTCTCTTCGAGCATCTCCCGTATGGCGGCCTCTCTTATATCCTCACCCCACTCGACGTAGCCGCAGGGGATGCACCAGTCGCCTCCCCGACTTTGCCCAGCGGCCCTTCGCCCCATCAATATCCCTTGTCCCCGGCGGCATATTACTGCAACGCCCGCGACGGGATTGCGGTATTGGACGTAGCCACATTCCCGGCAGTGAGGCCGGGGTCTGCCACCTCGAGTCTTGGGAGTCAGGTCTGTGCGGCACATGGGGCAGAATAGGAACTCGCCAGGCATGTCGGGGCTCCTTCACGGGGATATCAGGACGGCCGAGGGCGGTTTGACAATGGTCGAGAATCGGGGGAACATCGGGCACGGGGGCTCAAAATACCATAATTCTCGAAGGTAAGACTTGAACGAGGAAGCAAACAAGCTCCGAATATTAAAGCAGATATTCGAAGGTTCGGGAGATGCGATAGTCTTCGCCGATCGCGATGGAAAGATCCGGCTGTGGAATGGGGGTGCGGAGCGGATTTTCGGGTATGGGGAGTCGGAGGCGCTGGTGTCTACTCTCGATCTGATTGTGCCGGAGCGGTTCAGGGATAGGCACTGGGAAGGCTACCATCGGGTCGTCGAGACTGGAGAAACCCAATACGGAGACAGGCTGCTGTCGGTGCCAGGCATTCGGCGGGATGGCGGCCGGATATCACTGGAGTTCACCGTGGTGCTGATCAAGGGAGATGACGGCGAGGTCGAGGGTGTGGCGGCGATAATGAGGGACGCAACCGAGGGTTGGCAGAGGGAGCGCGAGTTGAAGCGGCGGGTCGAGGAGTTGGAGCAAAAACTGGAGGAGCCGGAGGCATGAGCAAGCGTAGAGATGCTGACGTCGTGATCATCGGTGGTGGAATCACGGGCTGCGCCGCGGCCTATCACCTGGCCAAGCGGGGTAAGAGGGTCACGGTGGTGGAGAAAGGGGAGACTGCCGGTGAGGCCTCGGGGCGGAACACGGGAGGGGTGCGGGTACAGGGTCGGAACCCGGTGGAATATCCCTTCATGCTGGAGTGTATCAAGATGTGGGAGGGACTGGAAAAGGAGTTAGGGGCCGACATCGGTTACGTAAGCGGCGGCAACCTACTCTATGTTGAAAACGAAGCGGATATGAAGGAGATCGAGCGAGGGGCTCGGCTGGCCAAGGAGCACGGGGTCGATTCCTACGCAATAAGCCCCGAAGAGTGCCGGGATTTGGTCCCCGAGCTCAATGCCCCGGTGCTAGGGGCTCTCTACTCGCCGACTGACGGGCACGCAGACCCGGCGAGAAGCACCAAGGCCTTCGAGATGGCGGCACGGGAGTTGGGGGTGGAGGTGCTGACCAACTGCGCGGCCCTGGACATTGATACCAGCGATGGACAGGTCACTTCGGTACGCACGGACTTGGGCAGGATCGACGCGCCCTATATTGTGAATGCGGCTGGGGTGTGGGCGAACCACGTGGGCAGGAAGGTAGGCCATCGGTTCCCGGTGCGGATAATCCGGCAGACGCAGGCGATAACGGAGCCGGTCTCCAGGAGAATTATGCCATTCGTGCGTGGTCCGAACTCGGGGTTCAGGCAGGAGCCGGGCGGGGGATTCCTCTTTACCCGGGGATACAACCACCCGAGGGACTACGACGTGACCCGGGACACGTTCGACAATATCCGGATGTGGCTTCCACAAATCATCCGGCACCATAAGCTGGTGCGTTTCCACGTGGGCCGGGCGCTGTTCAGGAGTTTCCATGCCAGGACGCCCCTGGTCTCCCGAGTCGGACGTCCGTGGCCCCTGCGGTCGGATGTCGAGCCAAGGGTAAACCGAGAGACTGTGGATGAGGGGCTAAGGCAACTTGGGGAGACTGTGCCCTGGCTGAAAGGCGTGCGGGAGGAGAGGGCGTGGGCGGGCTTAATCGATCTGACGCCGGACATGCTCCCCGTGTTCGGGGCGGTAGATAAGCCTAAGGGCTACATAGTAGCGGCAGGATTCTCGGGGCACGGGTTTGCGATGGGGCCGATGAGTGGGAAGTTGATATCGGAGTTGATAGTGGACGGGAAGACGTCGATAGATATTGATGCGTTCAGGCCGAGCCGCTTTGCGGAAGGGGTGCCGATTAGCCCGCCGAGGAATTTTGTGGGGTAGGGGTTTTCTGATTGGAACATGCCCTCACTGGAACACCCTCACCCTAGCCTTCTCCCATCGAGGTACCTTTGCGTAACTGCAGATCGCATCTCTGTTGTTCCATCCTGATGCCCTAACCCCCCGCTCATACTTCGAGAGCCTCAGCACGAGCGGCCCCACGCCCCCCCAACACGGGTTATGCAAAGGTCTCATCAAGGGAGAGGGATGGGAAGGCTTCCGAATTGCTGCGAGGAAGGCTGGTTTAGGAGTTTCGCCGGGGGGTTAGTCTGTCTCGGCTGTCTAGCCAGATGGTGACGGGGCCGTCGTTGGAGAGGGTTACCTGCATGTGGGCTCCAAATTTGCCGGTCTCTACCCTGAGACCCGAGGCCCGGCAGGCGGTTATGAAATATTCGACCATGGGCTCGGCGATATCAGGTGGGGCGGCGCGGGTGAAACTGGGCCTGCGGCCCTTGCGGGTGTCTGCGGCCAGGGTGAATTGGCTGATTATTAGGAGACCGCCACCCACATCCAGCACCGACCTGTCGAACCGCCCGTCTTCGTCGGGGAAGGTCCTTAGGTTGAGGCACTTTTCCTTCAGATAGTCGGCGTCTTGCTCGGTATCATCCTGCTCAACGCAGAGGAAAAGGGTAAGCCCGGTGGCGATGCTTCCTACGGTGTCGCCATCGATAGTTACCGAGGCGCGTGAGACCCTTTGGAGGAGAGCCTTCAAAGGGGACTAGCTGTCGGTCTTGGATGCGACCTTGTCGGCGCTCTTCTCGGAGGACTTATCGGAAGAGGAAGACTCGGATTTGGACTTGGAAGAGGAATCAGACTCGGACTTGGATTCGGAGTCGGATGAGGACTCCTCCTTACCGTTGGAGGAGCTGGCCTGACCTTTGCGGTGGTCGGTGGAGTAGAAGCCGGAGCCCTTGAAGAGGATGGGGACGGAGTGAAATATCCTGCGGGAGTCGGACGAGCAGGTGGGGCAAGGGGCGTTGCCTACTTCGATTACCTTTTGACGCACCTCGAACACGTGGCCGTTAGCCAAACATTCGTAGTCGTATAAAGGCATTCGCTCCTCCGAGATGGGGCTGGCACTCCAATAAGCCGAGTGCTAAAGCGAGGAAATTTTAGTCCTGACGTTGACGAGTGTCAACAGTGGATAGGAAGGGGGACGGGAGTAATTACCGTAGATGGCAGGTATGAATTGAACGTGACGGGGAGTTACCGTGGTTAGTCATAGCAAAGCCCGGGTGGTGGTAGAAGCGTCTTAGCTTCCTCGCGGAGGCTTGGAATGATAGGGGAGATGGGCTCGGAATGATGGGCAATGTGGTCTCGAGTTGGTCTGGAGACGTAGGTGTTGGTCTAACGGGAAGGGAACGGTAGGGACTAGAGAGTCGATTGGCGGGCGGCGCTTAATTCTTGGAGCGGCACTGGCGGCAGATGCCGAATATGGCGAAGTGGTCCAGGTCTGCTTCGAACTCATATTCCTGTTGGAGGGCGACCCGGACGGGTTCCAGGAAGCGGTGGTGGTCTATGTCCAGAGTCGAGCCGCAGTCTCGGCAGACGATGTGGTGATGCCGCTGGTCGTGGGTCATCTCGTACTGGTAGGCCCCACTCCCGAGGTCTATCTCGACGAGCAGACGTTGCTTTTTCAGCAGCTGGATGGTGCGGTAGACGGTGGCAATGTCTATGAACGGGTATGTCTTCTTGACCTTTTCGTGGATATCCTCAGCAGTCATGTGCCCCGAGCCGGAAGCGATGGCGGAAAGGATCATCACCCGCTGGGGTGTGAGCCTGTATCCGGCGCTTCTGAGGGAATTGAGAAGGTCGTCTGCTTTGGTCAAATCATGCACTCCGGAGAGGTTGCGTCCCCGCTTTCACACCGCCAGTAAATAGAGGGATTACGAGGGACTCTAGGTCGACTGCCTAGCAGGCACGGAGGCAGATAAAGGGGTGCCCTGCAAAGACCAGGGGCCGGTCTTGTCGATTCTCACGTTGACCGTCTTGCCTATGAGGTCATTATCCTCGACGGGGAGGAAGACCAGCTTGTTGGTGCGGGTGCGGCCTTGCCACTTGCCCTTGTGCCGTCTTTCGACCAGGACTTCCTGCTCGGTGCAGAGCAGGGGCTCGTTAAGCTCCCCGGCTATGCGCTTCTGCACCTCCTCGATTACGTGAAGTCGGCGCATCTTTTCGTCCTGTTCGAGGGAGTCATCGATCTTGCGGAAGGCGATGGTGCCGGGCCGCACGGAGTAGGGGGCGACGTGTACCTTGTCGAAGCGGACTTCTTCCAGGATGTCGACGGTGTGCTGGAACTGGACCTCGGTCTCGTTGGCGAAACCGACGATGATGTCGGTGCTCATAGATACGCCGGGGATGGTGTCTCGGATGCGCCCGGTCAACTCCAGGTAGTCGGCAGAGGTGTAGCCGCGGTGCATGGTCGCCAAAACCTCGTCGTCACCGGCCTGGATGGGCAGGTTGATGTGCTCGCAGACCTTGGGCAGTGACGCAACGGAGTCTATGAGCTTCTGGCTCATGTCGTTGGGGTGAGATGTGAGGAAGCGGATGCGCTCTATTCCGTCGATGGGGTCTAACTCCGTGAGGAGTTCGGCGAGATCCGAGTCATCAGCGAGGTCCTGGCCGTAGGAATCTACGTTCTGGCCAAGGAGGGTTACCTCCTTAACGCCACGCTGTCCAAGGGCCGACACTTCTTCGACGAGTTCGGGAATGGGGCGGCTGCGCTCGCGGCCTCGGCGGTAGGGGATGATGCAGAAAGTGCAGAACTTATCGCAGCCGTGGATTATGGGCACATTGACGCTGATGTTGGGCTGGGTGGGGATGAGGGGCCCGAGGTTATCGAGACACGTGCCATCGTCATCGGACAGGCGCCGGATTAGCGGGTCGTAACCCTGGGGCCTGAGGAATAGGTCGACGTGAGGGAAGCGCTTCTTCAGAGACTCGTCTCGGGGCCCGACCATGCAGCCCATGAGGGCTATGGTCCGGTTGGGGTCTTCCCGCTTGAGGGGTTTGAGGGAGTTGAGGCGTCCGGCGACCTTGTCCTCGACACCCTGCCTGACGACACAGCTGTTCAGGACGATGATATCGGCGTCCTCAATGCGTGGTGAATGGTCGCAGCCGATCTTTTCGAGCGCGCTGGCAAGGCGCTCGGAGTCGGCCTCGTTCATCTGGCATCCGACGGTCCAAATGTGGTAGCCAGGCACTAATCAGTCCTCCAGAAGGGCCAGGAAGCTATCGAGCCGAAGGGGGTTTGAATAGAATTTGTAGAGCCGCATCATGTCGTTGTAGTTCTCATCCAGGAGAAGGCCTACCTTGCTGGAAACGCAGTCCTGAATAGTAACGGTATGGAAGTCATATTGAAAGGCGTCTATCACGGTGGTGAGGACACAGGCATTGGCGGTGACTCCCGAGACTACGATAAGCTCGGTGCGGAGGCCGTTGAGGAGACCCGCAAGGTCGGTCTGGAAGAAGGAGCTGAACCTGCGTTTGTCGACAATATAGTCGCCGTTGTGGGGGGTGAGTTGGGGCACGATTTCGACGCCCCGGGTACCCTCGACGCAGTGGATGGGTTCGGAGTCGCCCTCACGGCCGCGGTCCACCCCGTCGGCGCGGTGGACTTCACGGGTGTAGATGACTGGTGCGCCATGGGAGCGCATGGCGTCGCAGAGGCGTCGGGTGTTTTCGATGAGGGGGTCGGCGTCGGCGCAGGCGTAGGGAGAATCGGGATCCAGGAAGTCGTGCTGCATGTCGATGACAATGAGCGCTGACCTGTCCATGAGGCCCCTTATTTGTGATGATTCAAGCATGAGTCGGCGGTGAAATACCAGATATGAAAAAGTGAATTCTTTGGGATAAATCTCCTTACATGGCTATGCGTATACTAACTTATCCAGAGAAGTTGCGCAGCGTTCGAGTCTAGGCAGGTGGGCCGGGCACACTGTAACTCGACCATTACGCTGGAAATTCCCGCTGCAAGGATCGGGTAGGTGCCCCTTAAGGATTCCAGTGCAGATGAGGGGCTCATCATTTTCATAGAAGACATACGTGCTGCTCGCCGCCTGCGGCAAGTAGGGAAAGGCCGATATGTCTGTTCCAAGCACGTGTCCCATGTCAATGATAACGGGGATACCTCCGACCTTGTCCTTGGGTCGAAACATGGACTGACGCTACTTCAAACGACAGATCGGGTTTGACAAAATTTGTAGTGTGTTGAGTGATGGGAGACACTGTGCTAGCATGGCGCAAGGCCACGGTAGGGATGTCTGGAGGTGAATAGGGTCTTTGTTCTTAGTCTACTTGCTTAGCTTCCTGATATCTTGGTTCCGCGGTACTATCCAAGCTGACCTGATTGTCCCTTCCTTGCCTTCGGGCAAAAGCCCATTACCCCGGTTGCCGTTTATTCATTGGCAAATTCTGTGGTTCGCGTTTTCTGTCTTTTATGTCGCACGTATATACAAAAGAGAAGTTTCATATGTGAAGTGCTCAGGTCCGGTTAGTGTAATTCTTGTCTGATAGGGGCCGTTGTTTATGAGGAGGATCCAGTGAAACAATTCGTGGCAAATCGGAAGGGACCTTGGCAAAAGCGGTTCCTGTACATCGGAATTCTAAGCACCTTGTTGCTGGCCCTGCTGGTATTCGCAACATGCGGTGACGATGATCCAGAAGAAATTCCCGATACGGCTACTTCCGTCGCGGTAGCTCCCACGCCCGAAGCGCCTGGCACTACCCTGAGGCCCAGGAACGAGTGGACCGAAGACGCCCCTGCTACCAGGGCCGAGATAGAAGCTGAACTGGGGAAGTACAGGGGTAAGAGCATCAGCGTCCTGGACGGCGGCGGCGCTTGGCAAGCGGCCCACCGCAAGGCCTATTACATCCCCTTCCAGGATCAGTTCGGCATCGAGATCATTGAGGACACCGCCTCCTCCATCGTCGGCCAAATCCGCGGCATGTCGGAGACCGGCAACATCACCGTGGACATCGGTGTCTGGGGCATTGACGTCGCCATCCAGCTTGGCCGCTCGGGCCACGCCGCAGAACTCGACTACTCCGTCATCGACCTGCGAGACCACTTCCCCGATCTGGTGGAGGCCGGTAAACCCTACATCGCCGGCGGGGGAGACATTTTCTCCACGGTAGTTGCCTACAGCACCGAGTCCTTCCCCGATTCCGGTCCCCAGCCCTCTACAATGGCCGACTTTTTCGACCTGGAAGAATTCCCCGGGAAGCGGGGTATGTGGAGCTTCTGGCAGATCAACCCCCACCTCGCCTACATTGCCCAGCACCCCGAGGTCTTCGATAACCCTGGTGCCCTTGCTTCGCTCTCCAGCCTCACCGACGCCCAGATGGAGGAGGCCTGGACCTACCTCGACGATTTCGTCGCGAGAGCAGGCAGTGACTTCATCACCTGGGACAGCGGCTCCGACTGCCCAGCCCTCTTGATAGCTGGTGAACTGGACCTCTGCACCACCTGGAACGGTCGTATCTACGACGCCGTAGTCGCAGACGATGCGCCCATCAACATCTGCTGGGAATGCGGCCACGTCATGGACGCCGACTACTACTTCGTCCCCAATGGGCTGAAAGAACTCGACGCCGAGAGATGGGAGATGGCCCAACTCTTCCTGGCATGGATGTCCTTCCCGGATGTCAACGCCCAGGAGTCCCTCTACATCCCCTATGGGCCCGTGAACCAGAAGGCTCTGCCACTCCTCGATGACCCGGCATGGGACCACATCAGGGATGCCCTGCCCACTGCCCCCGACAACGCCCAGTACGGCCTCTTCCTCGACTCCTCCTGGGCCGGGGCCACCGCAGATGCCGCCCAGGAACGCTGGTCTTCTATCCTGCTGAGACAAGAACAACCTGAAGCACCTGGCACGACGCTGAGACCCAGGAACGAGTGGACCGAAGACGCCCCTGCCACCAGGGCCGAGATAGAGGCTGAACTAGGCAAGTACAGGGGCAAAAGCATCAGCGTTCTCGACGGCGGCGGTGCATGGCAAGCCGCCCATCGCAATGCCTACTACATCCCCTTCCAGGAAGAATTTGGCATCGAGATCGTCGAGGACACTACATCATCCATCGTCGGACAGATTCGCGGCATGTCCGAGACCGGCAACATCACCGTAGACATCGGGGTCTGGGGCATTGACGTTGCAATCCAGCTTGGCCGCTCGGGCCACGCTGCAGAGCTCGACTACTCGGTCATCGACCTGCGAGACCACTTCCCTGATTTGGTAGAGGCTGGTAAACCCTACATCGCCGGTGGGGGAGACATTTTCTCCACCGTAGTTGCCTACAGCACCGAGTCCTTCCCCGATTCCGGCCCCCAGCCCTCCACAATGGCTGACTTCTTCGACTTGGAAGAATTCCCTGGCAAGCGGGGTATGTGGAGCTTCTGGCAGATCAACCCGCACCTCGCCTACATAGCCCAGCACCCCGAGGCCTTCGAAAACCCTGGTGCCCTTGCTTCGCTCTCCAGCCTCACCGACGCCCAGATGGAGGAGGCTTGGACCTACCTCGACGACTTCGTATCGAGAGCTGGCAGCGACTTCATCACCTGGGACAGCGGCTCCGACTGCCCAGCCCTCTTGATAGCCGGTGAACTGGACCTCTGCACCACCTGGAACGGTCGTATCTACGATGCGGTAGTGGCCGACGATGCTCCCATCAACATCTGCTGGGAGTGCGGCCACGTGATGGACGCGGACTACTACTTCGTCCCCAATGGGCTGAAAGAACTCGATGCAGAGAGATGGGAGATGGCCCAACTCTTCCTAGCTTGGATGTCCTTCCCGGACGTCAATGCCAGGGAGTCCCTGTACATTCCCTATGGGCCCGTGAACCAGAAGGCCCTGCCGCTGCTGGCTGACAGTGCCTGGGACCACATCAGGGATGCCCTGCCCACTGCCCCCGACAACGCCCAGTACGGCCTCTTCCTCGACTCCTCCTGGGCCGGGGCCACCGCAGATGCTGCCCAGGAACGCTGGTCTACTATTCTACAAACCAGATAAGCTTGAAATAGGAATAGGTGTGCCAAAGCAGAAGTGGTAAAACGTTGTAGCACGGGTCCCGGTATCAGCTAGACTGGGACCCGTGTCCAACGTGCCTTTGGCATTCAATCCCTGGACAAACCACCACTCAACAGGGCTGCAAGTTTCTGGAAATGCGTAGTCCTAGGAACGACCCATCCGGAGTAGAACGTTGACAAAGAGGCTAGAGTCGGTCAGAGAGTTGAGTGAACCTCTTAAGGAATTTATCAAGCGACCTAACCCCGCCGTTCTGGGTACGCTGCGAAAGAACGGTACTCCCCATCTGACCGTCGTATGGTACGAGTATGACGAAGAGGACGATCTGGTCCGCATAAGCCTCACCGATACCCGGGTCAAGTATAAAAACGCCCGTCGAGACCCGCGGGTCTCATTGGCCATCGTCGCCACCGAAGACGCCCGATGGTTGACGAAAGATGACGCCTCTAAAGTGGCGTACAAGGAAGTCGTCCTGGAAGGCCTGGCCCAGTTCACTGATGAGGGCGCCGCCGAACTAGACCGGCGAATAGCCATCAATTACTACGGGTACGAGGAAGGAACCAAGTACGCCGAATATACTCTGGCGGCAACTTCCGAGAATCGCATAGTAATGTACTTCAGGCCCGACAGGATAATGGCCTGGGACTTTGAAGTGGAGGATGACGACCACCGGCCATGGAAGGTCGAAGCCGATATCCCATCGGAAAAATAATGGACATTTCGCCACCAGAAAAGCAAGATTTGCTCGATGCCGCGTCCAAGAACTACCTTGACCTGACGGAAGAGGAGTTGGACGGGTTTAACCTCCTGCTCCAAGGTATATTCAGTGAATTGGAGGCCGTTGACAGGCTGTCTTCAGCCGTCCCAGCACCAGTTACGGGACCCCGGGACTTCGGGCAAAGGCCCGGCCCCGGCAAAGATCCCTACAACGCTATCCTGCGCAAATGCATGGTCAAAGGCTCCGGGGCAGGCAAGCTGTCCGGAGTCAGGGTTGGCCTGAAGGACAACATTTCGGTATCCGGTATGCCTATGACCTGCGGGTCCCATTTTCTTTCGGACTATATTCCCGACACCGATGCGACGGTAGTACAGCGAATTCTAGACGAGGGTGGAAACATCGTCGCGATGCTGAACATGGACGACTTTGCCTGGTCGGGCAGCGGTGAGACAAGCGTATTCGGCCCGGTACGGAACCCGCACAACACTGAGTATTTGGCAGGCGGCTCCTCTGCAGGTTCAGGCGCCGCGCTTTTCTACAGCGACATTGACGTCACCCTAGGCTGCGATCAGGGTGGTTCGATCAGGATACCGGCGGCTTGGTGCGGGGTGGTGGGACTCAAACCCACCTTCGGTCTCGTCCCCTACACGGGAATAGTATCCGGGGAGACCACCTTCGACCACGTAGGGCCCATGGCCCGTTCCGTCGATAAAGTTGCCCAGATGTTGGACGTTATCGCCGGGAAAGACCCCTTGGACCAGAGACAGGGATTTGTTCCACGTCATGACTATACCGATTTTTTAGGCCAGGATGTAGCCGGGGTGCGGATAGGCATTGTAAAGGAGGGTTTCGGCGCGGAAGACTCGGAAGAGGAGGTTGACGAAGCCGTTCGCAGCGCATTGGTGGATGTGGCCAGCCTGGGAGTCGAGACCACGGATGTCTCCATACCGTATCACCTGAGCTCACTGGCTATATACCGAGGGGTGATCCCCGAAGGTGCGGCCGCTCTTCTCCAGACGTGGGGGCTCGGCTACAACCACCTGGGCTACTATGACTCTGGGCTGGGCACTGCAATAAGGGAGGGACTAGAGTCCAGGGCGAACAGTCTTCCGCCCGATGTAAAGTTGACCCTGCTATTGGGCAGCTACCTCCGCGAGCGTTACGGAGGCTGGGCCTACGCCAAATCTCAGAACCTCAGGCCTGCTTTGAGGAAGGCATATGACGACATGCTTTCGGAGGTGGACCTCATTGCGATGCCTACGGTCCCAACCCTGCCCTTCAAGTACGATCCTGACCAAGATTGGGTAACCAGGATTGACCGCGGTGCAGTGGTCTCCAAGAATTGCGCCCCGTTTAATGCCTCGGGGCATCCTGCCATCTCGCTTCCCTGTGCGAAAGTGAAAGGCTTGCCCGTGGGGTTGATGCTCGTTGCCAAACACTTTGAAGACGGGCTGCTAATCAAGGTTGCTGACGCACTGCAAAGGGGAATGGGGTGGGACTAAGGGTTGAGACTTCGAGACATCTGAAGGAAGACATCATTCTAAATTGACGACCTGGCTGGAGAGGAGAGCCTTGGCCAAGAAAGAAGCCGTACATTCTAAAGTCGCACCGGACAGCAGCCACCATTTCAACTGGGGGCTCATAGTTTCTGATTTTTCTGAGTTGTTCGTGCTCACCGGAAGGGTGGACGGCGATGCCGAAGACAACTGTTTACATCCCGGAGACCCGGTAGGACAGACGAGGGGCATATTCGAACAAGCCGAGGCACTACTGGAGCAAAAAGGATGGAGCCTATCGGATGTCATCAGGATCGACATCTGCGTTACCAAAGACGCCGACTATGCAAGGAATGAAGCAGGAATCATGCAGGTCTGGGAAGAATTCTTCGAGGATGTAGACCCTCGGCCCGCGGCGGGAACCCTGAAGATTGTAGACGGGCTCTTCAGGCCCGAATTTCTCGTGGAGTTGGAGTTCCTGGCCGCCCGTTGAGGATTGTTCTGTAGTTGGAAAGAAGCTATGAGACTGGAAGGTAAAGTAGCGATCATTACCGGCGCCACCTTTGGCATCGGACGGGCTACCGCCCAGCTATTCGCTCGCGAGGGAGCAAAGGTAGTGGCTGCCGGCCGCACCGCCGAAGCTGGAGAGTCTCTGATTGGAGAGATTCGATCAGACGGAGGACAGGCCACCTTTGTCCGGACTGATGTCTCGGATTCTGGAGATGTCCAACGAATGATCGCCACGGCTGTCGATTCCTACGGCAAGCTGGACGTGCTTTTCAACAATGCCGGTATCGTTACTTGGGGCAAATTGGCCGACGAGCCGGAAGAGGACTGGGACCGCTGCATAAACATCAACCTCAAGGGGGTTTTTCTGGGCATTAAATATGCGGTTCCCGCCATGATTAAGAACGGCGGCGGCTCTATCATCAACAACTCGTCGATCTGGGGGGTGGCCGCCAGCCACCGGGGAGGGGTGGCGTACCACGCCTCCAAGGGTGGCGTGATAATGCTTACCAAAAAAGCCGCGTTGGACTACGGTAGTGAGAGCATTCGGGTCAATAGCATAGTCCCTGGAGACATCGCCATGATTGGCGACGCCCCGGACGAATACTGGCAGCAGCCTGACGTCATCAGTGACCGGCTGCGCCGCCAACCTCTTCCAAGGGTTGGCATGCCCATGGATGTCGCTCCAATGGTAGTCTTCTTGGCCTCTGACGAGGCAAGCTTCGTCACGGGAGCTACATTCATGGTAGATGGCGGCAACACCATGACCGAGTACGGAGCGTTGAATGGTCCCGGATAGCCTATGCTCCCGAATCCCTGGTTGATCATCTGTTGTTCAGATCTACCGGAACTCTTTTGATGAACCTTCCATTGCCAGGCCTCCCCAGGAACTTGTCATCCGCAACTATAGTCTCTCCCCGAAGAAAAACCGTTTTCACCGCGCCGGTGATTTCGAAGCCTTCATATGGGTTGTAGTCAACTTGCATGTGATGGGTATCACTGCTTATCAGTTTTTTCTTAGTTGGGTCGAAGATAACTAAGTCGGCGTCACTGTCGGCCTGTATGGTTCCCTTCCGCGGATAAAGACCAAACGTCTTGGCCGGCGTAGTGGCCAGAATGTCGACCAGACGGTTCAAAGTTATCTTGTCCTGGTTGACACCTTGGTGCATCAGCTCAAGCCTGTTTTCGATGCCTGGCGCCCCGAAAGGTATGCTGGAAAAGTTGTCTAGGCCCAGCCTCTTGCCCCGAGGATCGTGGAAACAGAATGAAGAATGGTCTGTTGAAACAATTTGCAGGTCCTCACTGGCTAGACCTTTCCAAAGCTCCCCTTCATTCCCCAGGGGGCGAAGCGGTGGGGCCATCACGTATTTTGCGCCATCAAAGCCGGGCCGCTCGTATTCTCTCTCAGAAAGAAAGAGGTATTGGGGGCAGGTCTCGGCATATACAGGCAGGCCGCGTGCTCGGGCCTCCCTGACCTCCTCTAGAGCACCCGCCGCCGAGAGGTGGACAATGTAGATAGGCACTCCGGCTATCTCCGCAAGTAGGATTGCCCTGCGCGTAGCTTCTACTTCGGTGCTCATCGGCCTGGTAGCGGCGTGGTACTTCGGTTCGAAGTGACCGTCGGCGAGAGCCTGATTTACAAGGACATCGATTATGCCGCCGTTTTCCGCATGTATACAGACCAGTGCCCCGGTTTCCTTGGTCTGGAGCAGCATCTTGAGGATAGCCGCATCGTCCAGCATGAAGGTCCCGGGATACGCCATAAACAGCTTGAAGCTCGTCACGCCTTCGTTTGATACCAACCCGTTCACATCGCCGAGCTGGTTCTGTGAAAGCTCACTGACAATAAGATGGAATGCATAGTCTATGGCCGCTCGGGATTCCGCCTTCTCGTGCCAAGCATCCAGTCCCTCTTGAAGTCTCTGTCCCCTTAGTTGTGTCGCAAAGTCAATAATGGTCGTAGTTCCGCCCCAGGCCGCAGCGATTGTCCCGCTTTCGAAGTCGTCTGAGGTACGAAGGCCATCGTAAGCATCGTCGAGGTGGGTGTGGACGTCGATACAGCCCGGAAGCACGAGACAGTTATCGGCAGACATCACTTCCGCGCCTTCTATGGGCAACCCCGGGCCCACAGCTGTGATTTTTTCGCCCGTGATCCCGATATCGGCCTTGAAGGTGTGGCTGGAAGTCACCACGACTCCGTCCTTGACTATTCGTTCAAACTCCACTATCAACTCCCCTTTGTTTCCGTAACGAAGAGCCTAGCTGCCGCCTAACCCATCCCTCGGGCCCACCTGGTGGACCCTTTACTGGAGCAGCTCAGCTATCGCTATGCCCTGTTCACCTGCGACCGAATACAGCAGGTAAACGACCTCGCCTGCCTAGTAGATCGCCGGGTCTCTCAACTGACGCACCGGCTCCATGACGGCGCCTCTTGCGGAAGGCGCCTGAGGCAGATCTACACCCTCGTACTTCATTTCAGGTTCCAGCACCACCTCAGGCTCGGAAGCGGTCCACCGAGTCCAGTCCCGGCTGAGGTCGATTCGGGAGCGAAGGATTCGTTCGGGCTGGGCGTAGGCGTTGGTGTAGTAGACCTCCTCCTCGTTGCCCACAACTCGCACCGCCGAGTGGCGCATATCCGAAGTGAACAGCGTTGGTCCCTTCTCGAACCCTGTCAGGCCGTCCTTAGACCGGTAGAAGATTCCAGGCATGGCGAGGGCATAGAAGTAATCTCCCCAGCGGAACAACCGGAAGTAGGGCTCTCCGAGGTTACCGGCTCGTGCTTTGAACCTGATTCCGTAATCGGAGAGGGCCACCTTGGTCCTCTGTACCTCTTCACCGACCCATCCATGATAGTACATGCGGACCTGTCGGCTGGTCTCATCCACGTGTACGTCCGGGGAGGCGATGTGGTTATAGCAATAGGACTGCTCCAGACGCAGGGTACCCGGCTGGTAGACCCTCCACGGCCCCTCCAAGCTGTCCGAGTAGGCGAGACGGATGTAGTCACCCTGATGATGGGCAAAATAGAGGTAGTACCTGCCCAAGGGTCGATCGATCCAACCAGGGGCTTGGATGAGGGAGGGCCCGTTTACGTTGCCACTCAGACCAGCGTGTGAACCGAGATGGATAATCGGATTGCTGGCGAAGCGTCTAACGTTCATACACCCGGCTTTGGAGAAGTCTCTATTCTGGAGCGAATGTCGTTGGGAATACAGAATGACCTTTAATAGTTTGCGATGGCCGCATTCCCGACTGAATGGCGCAAACCATCAGCGCGTTCGGCACTTCACGTTAGTTTACAGGCGTCACCACTCACAAACGACCCCATCACCGCCCCCATCTCGAGCGCTTGGCACCATAATTTGCGGAAGCCTTATTCCTCCACCCGCGCTGCCCTGCACCCTTGACTCACCCGCAGCCTCCGCGGCCTCACACGACTCGCATTTGGCAGACAGCGCCGAGTCTCCAGTTAACAGCCCCGCATCGCCCCTCTCGAGCATTGCCGTCAGATCTCCCGTTGAGTATGACAAACCACATCATGATGTCGGGGTAGACATAAGTGGCCGCCATCTCTTCCGACGTGCGGTACGGAAAATCCACGCCGTTGCGCCTGGCAAGCTCCAACCGCAGGGCAGGCTCCATTGTAGACTCCAGGTGAACGTGGAGCTCCGCCTTGGGCATGCGTCGGATGAACGTTGTCACATCCAATGGTTCAGTACGTCCTACAAATCGTTCGATAGAAGTGAAGGTCGAGCCATAGTTGAATTTTCATCGAAAACAAGGGGATCGTCCACTCGGCAATGTGTAGAGTTGCAAATAGGTGAACCATGTTGGGCTATACCGCTGCCTTTTCGGTGCGAGATTTCCATTTGGGAAACACCTCGGAGATCATGTAACACCCTTGCGGTTCGAATCCTTTCAGGTAAGCCTGATTTGTCGGTGAGCAGCGCTGTTTTCGAGATGTGGCTGTCCCTATAAGGCATTCAGCGCCCCAGAGCCCGGGGGCTAAACTGTTACCCCGCTCCCTACACTCTGGAGTTATAGAGCGTAGCGTAGGACCAAGAACCAGGGCCATACTCGGCCCCCGACTTCATTCTGAGTCCTTCCGGAATTCCGTAATGTAATCGGTAGTCTTAAGTACGCCTACGACGATTGAGGTACATTCATCTTGAGCCGTTCCGAATGGCTTGCCCCGCCGGGTCGGACGAAAAACAGGACAGCCACCGACAACACTGGCAGGACCATCATCACCATGATGCCAAGGTTATAAGTACTGGTCAGGCTGTGAAACACCGCTAAGGGCAGGGGGCCAACCGCCGAGGCGCAAATGGAAATGGTCATCGCCGGCCCCTGAATCCGGCCTAATCCGATACGGCCGTAGTAGTGAGCCCAGATCGTGCCATGGACTATGGTGTAGGACCCTCCGGAGACACCCATCATCAATACATAGACCATTGCCACGAACATCGAGTCGAATACTGCAGCCAGTGCCAAGGTCGCTAACAGGGTCGCCATCGAGAAAACAAGGAGGGCCTTGGGGCCGACTCGATCCGCTGCGAACCCAGTCGCCAGCGAGCTGACCGCGGACGCGGCAGAGTAAATCGTAAAGACTCCCGCCGCAAGGGTTGCACTCAGCCCGTTCTCTTGGAAGATGGATGTCTGGTGGAAGATCAGCGCCGTTGTAACGAGGCTCGGCGAGCTCAGCGACAAGGCCAGTAGCCAGAAACTGGGGGACCTGTAAACACTGGTATCCCTACGGACTCTGGCCATCCCTGGCCTGGTCTCTGAGACGGGTGGGTGTGACAAGCCATCCGGGAACAACCCTACGTCTTCGGTCCGGTTTCTGACGATCAATAACACCATGGGAACAATCAGTGCAATTACAGCCACGCCAAGTACAGCGTAAGCCCCGCGCCAGCCGATGCTGTCAATCAGAATTCTGACAAACGGCGGCAAAAGAGCGGTGGAGATCACCGCTCCCAGGGGCATCAGGCCGATGGCCTGGCCTCGCCGCGAGACGAACCATTGGTTCACCAGCAGGATGCAGTTGATGCTTAACGAGCCCTGGCCCAGAGCACGCAAACCAGCGAAAACGATGAAGAAGATGAGAATGTTGGTGGCGGTAGCCATACCGAAGCACACTGCACCGAGTCCCAGTCCGGCGGCTGCCAACATTATTCTCGGCCCGTAACGGTCAGCAAGGCGGCTCACGAATGTGACCAGGACGGCGCTTACTACGGTGCTGGCGGTGTACAGAATCGAAATTCCGGTGCGGGACAGCCTCGTATCTTCGATTATGGAATCAATGAATACTGAGAAAACATAAGACTGGCCCGGTCCGGTGCAAAATATGACCAACCCTGCCGCCCCGACTATGAACCATCCATAGTAAACGCGGTGGCCGGGCTTGGGAGGGAGTCCAGTTAGTCGGTCCATTTCATACGACTAACTGGTGGGTAAGGAGGGGAAGGCCAGGTCCACATCACCCCTGCCGATCACGGTCATACGTTTTCCTGAAAAAGGGCAACAACAGCAGTACTCAGGAGGACTTGACCGTCAGCGTGGTGTTCATGCGAAGCGCTACGGGCAACTGAGTACGCCTTTGCCTGAGGTTAACCTGGTTTCTCTTCGAAGTTCTTAGACTTGTCAATGGATATGTTCGGGCTATGACGGGTCCCCATGGCTTACCGCCCGGGTGCCTCTCCACCTTTGAAAAGGTAATGCGAGTTGATGCTGCGCCCAGCATTCAGGGTCTCTTTTTGAATTTGGATGTCAGCCTTTGACTTCGGAGGGAAAGTTAATGGCCGAAAGTGCGAGCCCCTCGGGAGTAGCAAAGGCAGTACTTGGCCCACAACAAAGGGAAAGGTGCCCCTCAATAGGATACAGCTTACCGTAAAGTCAAGGAAGAAGAAGTGGGCCAAAGATATAAGGGGATAGTGGCGGAGGGAGTGGGATTAGGAGTTAGCTACGGAATACCTGCAATTTAGTGCCCATTCCCACAACGCTTACCACACTTATAGGTCGAAGGTAACGCTCCCTGAAGATCACCTCGCAATGTATGGTAACACGCCTTCTCCAATGACTATGACCGGAGTGACTGAATCTGGCTTGCGGAACGCATTTAAGTGTCGGTCGCGTAGGGCCTTGATTAGAGGTTCGGGTCTGGTCAGGTACATCTAAGCGTATTGTACTGCGAACTTTTCGGTGGGTCGTGTCAATCTAAGTAGTCGCCTCATAGGCCGCAAACGGTTATTGCCGGTAGACAGACCCATCTTCGAGATGTGACTGGCCTGATGAAGCTACAAGAGTCTGACGTAGATATTATGGTCAAGCCGCATAATGACGACTATGCCTACTACGTACAGTGGAGAGCCCACTAACCAGGATGGGCCTTGCATGAACTCTTCAGTGCAGTTCGCAGATCATCGAGACACTGAGTTGGGATGCTAAGGGGAGTGAGCCCGCTAATAGGTTTTGCTCCAGATTATTCCCGAAGACTCACTCCCGTGCCGGATCATTTTATGGTGGATGGCCAGGGTATCGAACACCACAAGATAAAGAACTAATGGAACTGGAGGACTACCTACTAATGTTTGTAGTCCGGCAGTGGGTCTTCCTGACCAAAATTGCTGTAAACCGTCGATCCGCCATCTACCGGAAGCGAGGCCCCAGTCACAAAAGAGGATTCCTCACAGGCTAAGAACAGTGCAGCATTGGCTATGTCCGTCGGTACCCCCACCCTGCGGATGGGTTGTCTTCTCGACAAGTCTTGTTGCACTTCGGCGTAAGCGATGGTCTCATCAGGAGTTCCCGCCATTTCTGTAGCGATGACTCCTGGCAGAATACAATTAACTCTAATGTTAAACCTGGCATAGTCCACCGCGGTCTTTTTAGTAAGGCCGACTATTCCTGCTTTGGACGCTGTATAGGAGGCTCCGTCAAAGGTGGCTGCCAAAGTTGCCACACATGAAGAGATGTTAATAATTGAACCGCCACCTACTTTTAACATCTCAGGGATAGCATACTTCGTGCACAGAAATAACCCCTTTAGGTTGACATCTATGACTTCGTCCCACATCTCTTCCGTTTCGTCTGCTAGCGGGCCTGAATAAAATATAGCCGCATTGTTCACCAATATATCCAGCTTGCCATATTCTTGTATCGTGGCCCCGATGACATTTCTTACGTCAGCATTCTTGGATTGGTCCGTTTGGACATATATCGCACGTCCTCCCCGCTCAACAATGTCCTTTGCCGCCTCCTGGCCGGACGATTGGGTGCGTGCTGCTAACACTACTGCCGCTCCCTCCTCGGCGAAGCGAATGGCGATACCTCTACCAATACCCTTGCTGCTGCCCGTTACCAACGCCACCTTGTCCTTCAATCTCATATACCCCTCCTCTAAGCGACAATTGTATACACGCGGACAAATTATACCAGAAGGCAACTGCTAATCATTGAGGACTAATATTATATGTAGAACAATAACATAAGCACATGTCGTTTATACACACCAGATCCACACGCTTCAAATCGGGAGACCGCAAATTTGCGAATCAGGATGTAAAGAGGTTCTTCAATTGCCATGCCAAACTTTGTTAATGGTGCCAGATAATGTTAGCGAATATTATCTAGTAGGAGCGGAGGCTCTAGATTAGTTACACTAGCGGCTGGATCTCGTGTTTCCCAGGCGAGGATCTAGCAGATCTCTTAGGCCATCTCCAAAAACCTGCACACCGAAGACAAAGAGGCTGATTGCAAAGCCGGGAAAGATTACCAGCCAAGGTGCCTGACGCATCTTGTTTAGGGAGTCACCAAGCATACCTCCCCAAGATGGAAATGGAGGGGGAACACCGAACCCGAGAAAGCTTAGGGCTGCCTCTAAGAGTACGGCCCAGGCTACGCTTAGGGTAGCTAGGATGATAATGGTGGGCATAATGTTTGGAAGGATATAGAACATCATTATCCTGAAGTCGGAACATCCAACTGCCTTTGCCGCCTCTACGTATTGTAGCTCTTTAGTAGCCAAAACCGCCCCTCTTACAACCCGTGACAACCATATTGTGAAGAGTATCCCCAAGACCACAATCACCTTAAACATTCCTCCTTCAGGACCCCTCCATACATCCTGGAAAATACCGACGACCATTAGCGCAAATAGCAAGAATGGAAAAGCCATCAAGCCATCTACTAGGCGTTGTGCTGCAATATCAACCTTCCCGCCGATGTAGCCGGACAGAGTGCCTACAATAACGGCCCCTCCAACCCCTATGGCCGTGGCACACAACCCCACGATCACGGATACCACTGCCCCTTTAACTATTCTGCTATATTGATCCCGGCCAAGGGCATCGGTACCAAACCAGAATTCCGCACTGGGAGCTTTGAGGCTGTTGCTGGCATCCTCAGGGAGTTCATTGATGCCTTCTCGAGCTATCACAGAGGAAGAGAGAGCTATAGCAAGCCACATTACTACAATAAGAAAACCCACCCTGGCTAGAGGCTTCTCCTTGAACATGCGAACCAGAAGCCTCCCCAAAGGATGTTTAGTAATGGGGATTAAAGTCGTTCTAATACCGCTTTCTAGCACTGAATTCTCGGCCAGCTAAACTTGAATTCCAATGGTATAGCCTGCCCCCTTCGCGAAAATTCTGTCAGTAACCAATTGGCAAAAGGGGAAACGCATATTGATCTGCTATTGACGAATTCTAGGGTCCAGATAGGTATAAAGAAGGTCTACTCCGAGATTAACAAACACTATGAAGAACCCCATGGTCAGTGCCACTCCTTGAAGTGTGGAAAAGTCTCGGAGCTTAACACTATCAAACCCAAGGCGTCCCAACCCAGGCACACCAAATATCTGCTCGATAACCACTAGTTCACCTGCTGTGGCCGCAAATTCAATTCCCATAACACTGACCACGGGTATCATGGCGTTCTTAAGCAGATGACGCCTAACTATTACTGTTTCCCTAAGGCCCTTGGCCCAAGCAGTTCGAATGTAATCTTGGCGAGCTATCTCTAGGGCCATTGCCCGGGTTATTCGCATAATGCCAGCCATTAAGGGTATAGCGGCAATGGCGGCCGGTATTGCTATATAGCCGAGATTGGCAAAGGGGTTGTCGGCGAAGCTTATGTAAGCCAATGGGGGAGTCCAATTAAAAAGAATGGACGGAATAATGATTACGAGAGTAGCTGACCAGAAAGTGGGCACTGCCAACCCACCTACAGCTACAATCCGGCCAGCATAGTCTCCCACGGTGTCCTGACGTAGCGCTGACAAAACCCCGATAGGAACTCCCACTAGTGACGCCATCAATACGGCCAATAGCCCCAACTCAAAAGTTATCGGGGCGGCTCTAGTTAATTGGTCTATTACCGGTGTGCCTACAGCAGTGGTCACTGATTTCCCTAAATTCCCTCCAACGACGCCCCACTGCCATTCAACTTTTGTCCCTATGGCGTGGGCTGTAGTGCCAGTCATAAGGACTTCCCCGAGGGCTTTTGTTGTATTGCTTTCAACCTCTACCCAGTGGATTCCACCGTCTATGCTTCTGAGGATGGTGCCATTATCGCCTACTGCCAGACCGCTATTGGCGTCGCTAAATGCTACTGAAAGCAGTTCAACGTCCGTATCCAGCAACTGTGCAACCCAGTGGATCCCTCCATCACTGGTAGTAAGAATAGTCCCTTTGTCTCCCACTATGTATCCCTGCAGCGGGTTGATGAAAACGATATCATTAAGGCGGTGCGCTGATGTGCTCTCCTTGATAACCCATGTAATACCTCCATCAAGAGTGTGAACGATGACTCCATGATCCCCAACTGCCCAGCCTTGCTTAGCACTTATGAAGTGAAAATCAGATATCTCTGAGTCTGTGCCAAAGACGGATGTTGTCCATACATAACCACCATCAGTTGTGAAGAGAAGCTGGTTGTTCTCGGTCAAAATCCAACCGTTGTTGGCATCGATAAAAAGAACCTCCAGCAAGTTCTCAGTATTGTCAACCGATTGCTGTACCCATGGTTCTATTGTGCCATTTTCTCCCATGAGCATCTGGTGCAGAATTTTATCTACATCATCATCGGTCAGGTTTTCAGTCCGGTCTCGGAAGGGAGCGGCCTTGATCAATGAGGCGACTTCCTCCCTGGGAAATAAAGAATCTTCATGCGCAGCCTTTTGCAGTAGCTGCTTTATCTGCTGTGTTTCGTTCAAATATTCAGCTATATCCCTTATTGCCTTATTGACAAAGAAAACAACACCGTTATCTCCCACGATCCATCCGGTGTCCTTGTCTATAAAGGATAACGCAGTAATGTCCACTTCTTTGCTTCTAGCAAAAAAGGTCCATTGGAGACCTCCGCTAGAGAGTTCGAAAACTCTGTTGTTCCTCCCTAGTCCCCAGCCATTGTTTTGATCTACAAAAGTCATGCTCCTTCCTTTATTATTGCTAATCGGCTTAATGTTTCTCCACGTCGCACCACCGTCGGTACTTTTCAATCCCTCGGTCACAAATGTAGGCCACCCTATCAACCATTGGACATATTGCTGAAAGGGATTGGCACTAAGTCCCAATCTCTCCTTCAACAATTCCACGCCCTCCTCGCTAATGGAGCCTGAGCGTCCCGCTATTATATCCAGTGAGCTGGCAGGCACTACTCTTATCACCGCAAAGACAAGGATGGTTACGATTAATAGCGTAGGGAAGACAAGGAGAAGTCTTCTAATGACATATGTCCCCACTTAAATGACCTCTAGAACTTTTGCTTCAAAGCCGCCAAGACGGATATTCAATTGGGAGCGGCTGCGAACCGCAGCCGCTCCCAATTGTGTGAGTAGCTTCTATTAATCCTCGTGCCTATTTCCGACCCGGTGCATCCTCCGCTAACCAAGCCTCCAACAGCCACGCGCCTATTTCGAACTCTTCCTTAAATCCTACGTTATTCACCCAGCCGTGCCAGCCACTGTCGGCAGATGGGCTAGAACTGCAGATGTAGTAGAATTTATCGGAAAGATACCGGTAGATATCGTCCCACAGCGCCTTTCTTTGCACAGGGTCAAGTTCAGCCCTTTGGGCCAGCAGCATGTCCGTGAGAACAGGGTCATCCACGTGGCTTGAATTGAAGGGCGAACCCGGCAGATACCAGATGGCAGTTGCCCCCTCGGGATCATTCCATAGCAACTGCGAGTACAAGGCCATGCCTTCAAAGTCACCAACTGGAACCGAGCTGACGTAGGCGCCATACTCCAAGCTCACTATCTCTACTTTGATATCTATCAAAGACAAAGAACTGGCGATGAATTCTGCTTCCTGGACCAGCGTGGGGCCATAATCCGCAGTGGCGACCAAGGTGATATCGAATCCATCCTGGTATCCCGCTTGAACCATTAGCTCCTTGGCCAACTCTTGGTCAAACTCGTAGAACTTGAGGACATCAGGGTCAAGCTCGCTATCAGGCAGCCACCACTTTATGAACCCTGGGGAGATCTCTCCCCTTCCGACCTCCGCATGCCCTCCATATACTGTATCTACAATGGTACGGCTATTCAAAACCGATCGTATAGCTTGCCTCACCCGTACATCATCTAAAGGAGGTATGTCCGTCCGCATGAGGATGGGGTCGGTGCACTGAGGGAAAGGATGGGAGTTATAGACTACGCCTGGCACCTGTGACAGGGCACTACGATCACCCCCGGCTATGGTGAAGTAATTGCTGTAATTGACCGAGACAAAGTCAAGGTCCCCAGCCTGGAACGATGCAAAGGCCGTATTGATGTCTGGGACAACCTTCCACACCACCTCATCAAGATAAGGCAGTGGGGCCCTATAGTAGTCGGGGTTTCTTTCGAACACTACCTCGACTCCAGGGTTGTGACTTTTGAGAATGAAGGGACCGGTGCCAATGACTGCCTCAGCGGTTTCTAGGGTGCCGAACTCCTCCAGGACCTCGGGTGCGTACATGGGGTACTGGTTCGCAGCCAGAATTTGGGGTAGGGCAACATAGGGGTCCGAGAGATTAATCACAACTGTTAGATCATCCCTACATTCCACAGAATCAATGGGCCCCAAGAGATAACTAACAGGCGACTCTGGGTCCAAGTAACGGTTTATGCTGAATTGAACGTCGGCACACGCAAATTGACGCCCGTTGAGAGGAGGCAGGTTTTGCCATTTGACTCCATCCCTCAAATCAATCCTCAATCGGGTAGGTGTTTCAAACTCATAATCTCTCGCGAGATCACCTTGGAATTCATAGTTGAGAACATACTCAACAGAGTTAGGATCTGCAAAGTTCGGCCCATTGAAGTATCTGAACAACCTGCTGTGGGTCATGGAATTGGAGTTCATAGTCCCGAAATCCGCTACCCTACTGGCATCAAAACCAAAAGGATCCGCGTACACAGGCATTGTCACTGTTCCACCAGGAATCGGCCCTTCCATAGAAGCTGCGGTTTCAGTGGGGGCAGCAGATGATGATGTGGGAGTAGCTTGGGTTGTCGGACTTGTGGCTGTGGGATCAACCGTCTCCTCTTCTCCACCTCCACATGCCACCACTAACAAGACGATTGCTGCCACTAACCCTACGGCCAAGATCAGGTTCATTCGTCTCTTCGGCCTGTAGGCAAACATATGCGTTTTCCTCCTTAATGTCCCTATATCCAGTGCTTATTTGTAGAAGCGTGCAGCTTATTGTTGAGTTAGTGTATGTCTCCTACGACGATTGTCAGCCTTACCAAATCTAGCATTGATACCGATAAGGACTGGCGGAATGAGCGAATGGTGAATTCCACTAGCCTAGGAGACACATAACCCGACCTTTAGAGGGACATCGGTGGCCGAGGCAACGGGAAAGGCTTTTGTCCGTTGGGTGTTGTGTATGTTGCATCGGCAGTGCATGCGCCCACGCCTACGCCAGAGCTATTGTCTGGGTATGGATCCTCCAGCTCACGCAGGCGCTGATCCACATCGTAATTTTGTATGTAGAACTCCAAAGAACGGTATGGTTGTTTTCGGTCGGATAAACACAAGTTGGGACATAGCCCAGCAAGGCTCAGATGAGACTCCTTTTAGGGGCTTCTTTGGTCAGTGCCGTCACGCAGAAGCCAAACAAGTAGTCCAATCCTAGAGGTTATATGTCTTTATCCCGTTTTCAGATAGGACTTTCCTTTGGTCCTCCTCCGACAAGGGTGCTATCAAAGCCTTTACTTTGTTGAGGACTCCAGGATATCCATCGTGGTGTGGAAAGTCAGTAGCCCAGAAGAACCTGTCTGCTCCCCACCGATTTATTACATGGGGTATTAGTTCCTCTTCTGGCTCAAAGGAGATCCAACACTGCCGCTGGAAATATTCACTAGGCTGAAGACTGAATTGGACAGTTACTTGTTCTCGCTCCCATCTATCGTCCATCCGCTCAAGCCAATAAGCTATCCAGGTGGCGCCAGTTTCCAGAAGCACGAACTTAAGCTCAGGGAAGCGGTCGAACGCGCCCCTGCTTGTCATACTGAGGAGCGCCAAGTGGGATTGAAACGCTACTGTCTGGGTGGTCCACCAGAAATTGGAGAACAAGAAATCCATGGAATCGTTGACTTCTTCGTATGGGTCCATACCCATATAGTTCAGGTCTGTGGTGGGGTGGGGTGCAACAGGTAAGCCCGTTTCTTGGACTTCTTTGAAAAGGGGATTGAAATATGGGTCACCCCAGTGGCGATCATTGGGGCAAGCGCTATAGATCATAAATCCCTTTACTCCCAGATCCGCGGTTCTCTTCACTTCCTTCACTGCCTCTTGCACATCCATGGTCGGAATATGAGCTATGGGAAAGAGCCGGTCTGGATAGGGTTTGCAGAAGTCCATTAACCAGTCGTTGTAAGCACGGCAATATGCGGCGGCCGCTTTAGGGTCATCACACTCAGCTTCCCAGTAGAGCCCTAGGGAGGGGTAGTGCAGAGCGATGTCAACTCCTTCTGCATCCATCCATTCAATTCTAGCGTGAGGGTCGTGTGCCGCGGGAATCATACCGTCGTAATAGTCCACACCTCCAGGGGTGAAGAAGGGCAGCAACTCCTCTGCGGTCGCACCGAACCCTTTGCCGGCCTCAAGACCTAGGCCCGCCCCACCCTGAAGCATAATAGACTTCTTGCCATTGATCTCCACATACTCCAGACCCTTTTCATCTTTTAACAAGCGCAAGGGGCGATCCTTAAATGCCGGATCAAGGTACTCGTCCATGATTAGAGTTATGGGCTCGGCCACATGAGCGTCAATATCCACAGTTTTGAAGGCCATCGTAAATACCTGCCTTTCTGGTCAATATCTCCTAGAGATGTTACCCGCCCACCACATAGTCATAGCTACGAAGTAGTTTACCCGGCAAGGCGCCGGTACATTGATTATCATCTTCGAATGTTACTACTCCGTTTACAAGCGTGTAGCGATATCCTTCGGCCTTTTGGATTAGTCGCCGGTCCCCACCCGGCAAATCATTAGTGAAAATGGGAGAGTCATACTTAACACGCAGCTTGTCAAAGTCATAGACTATGATATCGGCTGCCATTCCCTCACGTAGCATGCCACGGTCTCGGTATCCAGCGATCCAGGCTGGCAAAGCGCTCAGCTTGTAGTGAGCCTTTTCCAGACTCATGATCCCTCTATCACGCACCCAAGTGCTTAGAAGATCGGTGGGCCAAAAGGCCATCTGGACGAAACTGAAGTGCGCTCCGCCATCAGATATAGCTGGATGCGTACCCGGATGATTGAGAATCTCAGCGGTTGCGTTCGGCTCGGAATTAACGAAACAGGGAAACGCCAACTCAGTGAGCAAGTCTTCATCAAGAGCCAGATCAAGCAGGGCGTCCACCGGGTGCTTGCCCATCATATTGGCAACCTCACCTACGCTAAGACCGTCATATTTACGGTTGCGGTCCCTAGCGGTCTTTACAACCATGACCCTGTTCCAGTTGTTGTGGAAGTCTCCTGTCCGGCCTTCATCAACATCCTTCTTCATCGCTTCCCTTACTTCAGGCTTGCGGAGTTTAGCCATACGCTCTTCAGCCGTGCCCACCAGAGGTTGGACCCAACTAGGAATGTGATCGAAGAAGTTAAAGTCGACCAGGCGGAACTGCATATCCAAGGATATAGAACTGGTCTGAGCATAGATGGGAAGCCCTAATGTATGGTTTTCTTCAGTCCACTCAAGAAGCTCTTTCCACTCGTCTTGGTCGCCTTCCTTATGCTGTATGATTCCGAGCCACTGCACTGGTCTCCCACTGACTCGGGTCAACTCCCTGATAAATTCCTCCCCTTCTTTGGGTGTTCCCTCCATTTCACCTCTTGTCCAGAAGATGTGTCCTATCCCATACTCACCCAGTATCTCTGCCAGCGCTAGATATTCCTCATTTGAACCTAAGTGGGTGGGTAGATAGCCTCCATCTCCTGCTCGGTCCTCTAGGCTCTTGTGACCCGAGAAACCCCAAGCACCTGCTTCCATACCAAGGCGGAACAATGCCTTCATCTCCTCCAGTTCCGTATCCGTCATCGAAGTTCTTTGCCTTGACTCATCCGGACCCATAACGTGGGCCCTTAAAGGTGAGAAAGGAACGAGAGAGGCCACGTTTACACCCAGTCCCTGCTTATCTATGCTGTCTAAGTATTCTGGAAAAGTAACCCAATCCCAACGCATCCATTTCCGCAGCGACTCTACAGGGAGTGACATTACCCGGCTCAGCATCGCCAGGTAGGCGTCTCTGTTTTCCGGTTTGCAGGGCGCCCATCCAAATCCACACCCCCCGATGGTGACGGTGGTCACTCCATGCCAACCTGATGAGGTGCAGTATGGATCCCACTGAATTTGAGCGTCGTAGTGGCCGTGTATCTCCACGGCCCCTGGCGCTACAATACATCCTGTGGCATCGATTTCCCTTTTGCTGTTCGTATTTATTCGACCGCTGATTTGGGCAATTGTGCCATTCTTGATACCCAAATCTGCTTTGTAGGCAGGAAGTCCGCTACCATCTACTATTGTTCCATTGCGAATTACTGTATCAAAATCGGACATACTCAGCCTCCTCGTAAACGATAACCTCACAGTTGAACCTCAATGAAATGCAGGAAGACTGATTAAAAGCCATTTCCGACATTACAACTTAGGTTTAAGTTCATTGAGGGTAACAGTACGCCCATGGCCAAAGAGGGTCAAGGATACGCGGCTCAATAGCTAGTGTCAAGAGTTGTATCGACTCCCCGCGGCTCATAGCCGTTTAGGGAAATAGATTCACTCCGGCTAACGGGAATTTGGAATACAACACGGTACAGAAGTGGGGCATCCAACATTGGCATATCACATGTATGCGCTCGTCCAATCGGACCAGCACTCTCTTGGGCTCGTACGTAGTCTCAACGCCAGGTGACGTCAGCATAGCTGATCCTCTTTGGTTGATAAGACGTTATCAACGGCAGCATGCAGGCATGGGGTTGGACCATATAATTGCACTACGGTTCCCAACCTTTGGGCAAGGATTGAAATTAGTGGAACTCCTACGGGTAGTACCAATGGGAATCGTCCCGGCTGCCTATGGCTAGTAGAGGTGGCAGGCGACGGAGTGGCCCTGGGTGGTCTTCTTTAGGACGGGGGTGATTTCCCGGCAGACGTCCATGGCGAAGGGGCAGCGGGGATGGAAGGAGCAGCCCTTTGGAGGGTCGATGGGGCTGGGGACGTCGCCGGTGAGGATAATGCGCTCGCGGGAGGCCTCGACTACGGGGTCGGGGATGGGGACGGCAGATAGAAGTGCTCGGGTGTAGGGGTGTTTTGGGTCTCGGTAGAGTTCGTCCCTGCCGGTAATCTCGACGATCTTGCCCAGGTACATGACCGCGACCCGGTCCGAGATGTGCCTCACGACGGACAGGTCGTGGGCGATGAAGAGATAGGTGAGGTCGAAGCGTTCCTGGAGAGAGCGGAGCAGGTTGATGACCTGGGCCTGGATGGAAACGTCGAGGGCGGAAACGGGCTCGTCGCAGACGATGAAGGTCGGGTTAACGGCAAGGGCTCGTGCGATGCCGATCCTCTGGCGCTGGCCTCCGCTGAACTCGTAGGGGTAGCGGTCCATCATGTTGGGATTGAGGCCCACAACCTCGAACAGCTCCTGCACCCTGTTCTTTCGCTCGTTGCGGTCGCCAATCTTGTGGATGATGAGAGGCTCTTCGACTATGGCGCCGACGGTCATGCGGGGATTTAGTGAGCCGTAAGGGTCCTGGAAGATGACCTGAAGCTCTTTCCTGAGGGGACGCATTTCCTTGCCGGAGAGCTGGGTAAGGTCCTCGCCCCGGAAGCGGACTTCACCGCCGGTGGGCTTGAGGAGCTGGAGAATGCACCTGCCGATTGTGGTCTTGCCGCAACCGCTTTCGCCGACGAGGCCGAGAGTCTCGCCGCGCATGATCTGGAAGGATACGCCGTCGACTGCCTTGATTTCGCCCACCCTGGACTGGAATATGACGCCCTTGCTTACGGGAAAGTGCATCTGCAGGCCACGGACGTCGAGGAGGACGTAGGGGTCGGGTATCATCATGAGACGGGCTCCGGGGTGCGACGGGTGACGTCTACGAGGCATGCTGCGGAGTGTCCGGGCCGCTTTAGTTCCAGGAGCGGGTCAGTGTGAGAGCAAGCGTCGATGGCAAAGGCACACCGGGGTCGGAATGAGCATCCCGCAGGTCGGTGGGCGAGGTCGGGGGGTGCGCCCTCGATGGGAACGAGTTGTTCCCTGATGGACTCGTCGAGGCGGGGGACGGAGGCGAGGAGGCCGAGGGTATAGGGGTGGCGGGGAGTCCCGTAGACGTTGTGAGCGGAAGAACTTTCGACGATTCTGCCGGCGTACATGACGTTGACGGAATCGGCGTAACGGGCCACGACGCCGAGATTGTGCGTGATGATGACAACCGCGGTGCCGCGCTCCTTGGAGAGCCGGCTGATGAGCTCGAGGAGCTGGGCCTGGATGGTGACGTCGACGGCTGTGGTGGGCTCGTCGGCAAGGAGCACTTTAGGCTCGCAGCTGAGGGCCATGGCGACCATGACGCGTTGCCTCATGCCACCGCTCATGTGGTGAGGGTAGTTGTCGAGCCTACGTCCGGGGTCGGCTATACCGACTTCTTCGAGGAGCTCGCCGGCGCGGGTGTTGGCGGCTCTTCCGGAGAGGCCGAGGTGCATTTCTAGGGCCTCGGTTAGCTGACGGCCAATGGTGAGTACGGGGTTGAGGGAGGTCATGGGCTCCTGGAAGATAATGGCAATGTCCTTGCCGCGTCGGCGTCTCATCTGGTCGTTGCTGAGCTTGAGCAGGTCTTGGCCGTCGAGAAGGACCTCACCTTCGACGATCTCGCCCGGGGGTGAGGGTATGAGGC
The DNA here is from genome assembly GCA_965249275.1 of Dehalococcoidia bacterium. Taxonomy (GTDB): domain Bacteria; phylum Chloroflexota; class Dehalococcoidia; order Plut-88900; family Plut-88900; genus Plut-88900. The sequence continues at coordinate 1,052,310 of CBDFLQ010000007.1, read as the reverse complement.
GCATCAGGGAGAGAGCGCTGACGGTCTTGCCGCACCCGCTCTCGCCGACAAGGCCCATTGTTTCCCCGGCTCGGAGAGAGTAGGAGATGCCGTCGACGGCCTTGACCACACCGTCCTCGGTGTAGAAGTAGGTCTTAAGGTTTTTGACCTGTAGGAGCGGTGGCATAGCTTGTTATTCGCGGCTGGGGACTCGGGTGGGGTGGGACGCCGATGATAACAAGTTTAACAGTGAAGGGGGTGGAATCGGCAAGCGGGGGGAGGGAATGGGCAATCAAGGTTTGGGGTCTACTCGTGAAGCAGGAGGTGAATTCCCTCACCAAGGTGGAGAAGCCCCACCTCAACCTTCTGGAAATGATGCAGTCGCGAATCGACGGGTTCGACCGATGAAGCGCATCGCGCGGATCACCAATGCGTCGGCGGGCTTCCTTCGTTCCGGGACGGGAACCAGAAAATCGCTCGGGCCTTCGAAAAGGGGGCCGACGACTACATCATGAAGCCCTTTTCCTCCACAGAACTAGTAGCCGAGAGTCAAGGCGTCCCTGCACAGGCGGGGGGTCGCATGGAATGTGCCTCTCGAACCCTATGTGCTGAGGGACCTGACCATCAATTATGGAAACGTCTAGTGACTGGAGCGGGCCGCTCGGTGACGCTGATCCCGACCGAATATAAGCTTCTCTTCGAGCTTTCGGTTCACGCCGAACGAGCATTGACCAACGATCAGCTACTGCGACGGATCTTAGCGCAGAGACAGCCGGGCGATCCACAGGTGGTACGCGCCTACGTGGGACGTCTCAGCGGCAGGCCGAGAGACCACGCCTACAGCCCTGACTACACTTTCAACGAGTCCTGGGTGGACTATCGCATGGCCAAGGGCGAGACGCAGGAACGGGAGGAGCCGTGACCTTTGGGACGCTGATTGGCCGGAGCCTCCCAAACCGAACCCCCCCGCTGTCCTGCGGCGGCATCTGAGGCAACCCGCCAGTCAACGGTAGGCTTTCACCTGACCATGTATGTCCAGCACCAGTTTACAAGGCCAGGACGAATACCAAAGTGAAAGTTCTTGATTTTGTCCGGTTTGGTGGCCCAAGCTGCCCTCTGGAGTTGAATCTACTTCGGTGATTTTGTCACCTCGGGCGACGGGATGTGCCCATCGATCACCCAGTTCAGACCGCTCCCGGATGGATCTGCGAGCCTTTTAGAAAGTTTGCCCGCATTCGTGAGTTAAAGACCTATGGCCGTCACCTATATAATGGGTTGGTGTGGGATTCGGTCAGCCGAGAATGGAGGATCCTAGCAAAAGGCCTAGTACAAGGAGGAGTAGCCCGTGCTTTCACACAACTACACGTACCAAGAGTGTCTGGACATCTCAAAGAGGGTCTCCTGGTTGGAAGACGATGTCCTGGCCGACAAGAATTTCGACTTCTCGAAACGCTTTCTGCCCAACAGGCTGACCGGTGTAGACGAGATCGGATGTTTGAACGACAACGAGAGGCTTCAGCTGAATCAGATTATGGGCAACGCCTACTGCCACATCTTCGCGTTCGTGGAGGAGTTCATCATCCCCGCCGTCATGGAAGAGGCTATGAATGATGTCTATGGGGATGAAGTCAAAGCCCGCTCGTTGTTGCGGTTCGCTGAGGAAGAACTCAAGCATCAGGAGCTGTTTCGGAGATCGGTTGAACTCTTCGGCCGGGGTTTCGGCAGTGAGTGCGGCTTAATCCCTGGCCGGGAAGACGTGGCGAAAGTAGTTCGGAGCAAGTCGAAGCTGGCCGTCATGCTCCTGACCGCGATTATCGAATGGTTCACCCAGCTCCACTACATAGAGCATGTGCGCGACGACTCGGACCTCGATGGGCTGTTCCGGGATCTCTTGAGGTTTCATTGGATAGAAGAGGCGCAGCACGCCAAGCTGGACACGTTGCTGATCGGCGAAGTAGCCGAGCTCCTGACCCTTGAAGAGCGGGAGAGTGCAATCGATGAGGTTCTGGAGCTTGGTGGGGCGATCGACGGGCTGCTGGCACAGCAGATTGGGCTGAACATAGAAGCTCTTGAGAGGGTGACCGGACGGACGTTCACGGCTGCCGAGAAGGAGGAGATCACTACGAATACGCAGCGGGCGTGCCGGTGGACCTTCCTCGTGTCTGGATTGCAGCACCCGAACATAGTCAAAGCGGTCGGTGAGCTCACTACATCGGGGCCGGGGAAAATAGAGGGCGTCTCCGCAGCACTCTCAGCGTAACACTAGAGCCCCGGGTGGTCGCTTGTGGTGTTGGATGGTCCTGAAATCGCAACGTCCGGCCAGGACCAACGTCTCAAATACTAACGAAACTATGCCGAATTTGAGACCGAAAGAGCCAAATCGGTGTTAGTGCGGCTGCATCACTAGTACTACAGCCTTAGTTTAAGAGCCGGTAGAATCAGGGCAGTTGAGTGTTGATGAGGTGAGGCTGTGGCAGGTCATGGGGATGAAGTGGCGGAAGTGGGCCGGTGGCATTGATGCGGTGGCGATATGTGCAGCCTATAAGGCAATCTTTATTTTGGCGGCTTGCGTGTCTGTGTGCTTCTTTGTGCCCTCAGCCCGGGATGATGTGTCGGTCCGGCGCACGCCGGTTAGTCGTGCGCCTGGGCAAGCGGTCCTGATCGGTGCGGAAGACCTCCCGGCGAAGGAGCAGGAAGCCGTTGTCCCACATTATCAGGTCGCCCGGCCGCCAGTCGTGGCGGTAAACGAATTCGGGCCGGGTTGCGTGTTCGGTCAGTTTGTAGAGCAACGCCCGGCGTTCGCCTCGTCCATCCCTTCGATCCTGACCATGGTCGTGGGAGCGAGGTAAAGCCTCTTGGCGCCGGATGTCAGACGAGTGTGCACCAGCGCGTGGGTTACGTCAGGCGTCTGCACCAGGATTTCTTTGCTGGGCACGCTCTCGTCTTCTCGAACAAGCCAACGTGTTCTCGTATACGCTGCATATCCTCTGGGTGTTTCCCGACCTGGCGAACGTGCTTCGGCGCATTCAAGCGGAGTTGCGGGAACGCAAAGTGAGGCTAGGTGTCCCACGGGGAATCCTGGCGTCTTCAAGCGTGAACCCGGAGACTCAGGTCTGTAAGTATCTTGCCTGCCTCAGCAAGGATAGCGACGAGCTGAAGCTTACCTGCCCCGCACGCGTGACACGCAGTTTCTAGGGCCCATAATTCGGACTTCCAGGGAGTAGGGCTGGCAATGATCACTTCCAAGCTATAGACTCTAGACTTAGCTGGCAGAAAGTACCTACCAGCCACTTACGCTGCATTGACCTCTGGTTATGATTGGTACGTTGATGAGGGGCCAGGATTGGACGGAGGGTGAAATGACAACCAGCAACAAGACCAAGATTCGCGTAGAAAGTGCCGAGGCTGTCTTAGGGCTTCATTGGTTCGTAACGAGAGACTATACCGCCGCAGAAGAAGGGTTGGAGATCGAGATCCTTCTACCCAGAAACCGATCAACCAGGTTCAGTGAGGGTGACCCGCCCATATTTGACCACACACTAGTAAAGTCGACTAACTATCAAGACCTGTTCGAGACTCGTCAAGTTGACATCTATAGGGCATGTCAGTGGGGGCAAATTAGAAGAGCGTCTGAGACCCCAGGGGTCCTATAGTCAGCAAACGGGCAGCAGTAGTTTGTCAAGGGATTTTTGTGCCTCCGGATTCCTCTGTCAACGGTCCTACTCAGCTGGCGGATAAGACTGTTGGCGTACAGTTCCATCAAGGATCTCACTACTGCACATTACAGATGCTAGAAGGCTGCCTTAGGAGAGACCAGATCAAAGTAGTGCACATGGGGACGGTAGCGGAACGATATGAGGCTTTGGTTAACAGAGAAGTAGACGCCGTTACGTTAATGGAACCATGGATCACCCTGGCCGAAAAGAATGGGTACAAGCGCCTAATTGAAACTCATTATTTAGGTGTAAAAAACGCTCCAAGAGACTTGGATACAGATATTTGGGACGCAGCGCAGAGGGCTATTCGTAAGGCAGTCAAGTTGATCAACCAAGACCCCAGGAAATACTTCCATTATCTAATCGAAGAGATCCCAGAAAAATATGCGCGCCAACTCACACCAACTGATTTCCACTTACCCCGGTTCCGATACGTAGACCCGGAGCCCTTTTCGAAAGAGGAGTTCGAGAAGGAACACGAGTGGATGCTACAGTGGGACCTGATCCGGCCAGACGCCACTTATGATGAGGTGGTGGCAAACCGTTAAGCTTCGATTATTTTCGAGACGCAAACTTCGGGATAGCTACCTAATCTGCCAGCAGTGAGATGATCACTAGCTCTCTTTATTGAGGAAGATTCGTGCATTTTCAAACGATTCTATACGAGAAACGGGACCGAGTTGCAAAGGTCACCTTGAATCGGCCAGAAGTCCTTAATGCCATAAGCGACGAGGTAATTGGGGAGCTTCGTCTAGCATTTGACACTGCCGATCGAGATCCGGAAGTCAGGGCGGTTATTCTGGCGGGGGTCGGGCGGGCCTTCTCCGCCGGCTATGATATTCGGCCTCGCGACACTGGCCGGTCCGCCCTGGACCCGACTGGCCTGGAGATCGGGCAGTATCTGCGGTTGTGGTGGCGACGTGATAATCGGAGCCGCAACGAACTCATGCACATGTGGAGCCTGGGCGTACCCATCATTGCCTCAGTACACGGATACTGTCTTGGAGGCGGCTTCTGGTACAGCTTGGCATGCGACATGACCATTGCATCCGACGATTCCGTCTTCGGTCAGCCCGAAGTACGACACATCTCCGATACCGCATTCCTACTGGCAGCACTAACGAACTGGAAGCGTGCCCATAGGTGGTCTTTGACAGGAGATCACATGGGCGTCGAGGAGGCTTACCGCATCGGGTTAGTCAACAAGGTAGTGCCCAAGGACAAACTCGAAGAAGAAACCTGGGCCCTGGCAGCGCGCATCGCCAAAGTCCCGGAGGCATCGGTCCGCATCAACAAGCAGGTGACTTGGATGGGCCTGAATGCTATGGGCCTCGGTGCTGCCATGAAGGTTAATGCCCTCCTTGCCAATTTAGCGCATTGCTCCCACGGTCCCGACCGAGAGCGATTACTGGAAGCCCAGGCCGATGGTGGGCTTAAGGCCTTTCTGGATGCGCGGGATAGTCCCTTCCAGCCGGAACCCGGTGGGCCAAGGTCCAAACTAGCAAGGAAAGGGTGAAATTCCGAAATCCCTAGAGGACAAGGACGCCGTTGAAATGGCGACGTCTTTGCCCCAAGCGGCTAAGTGGAGAAAAGGCCCAAAGAGATCTAGATAGGCGGTGCTAGAAGTGGTAACTGACGCCAAAAGAACAATAAATGTTGATTCGGACAGCCACATCCTTGAACCTGCGGACCTGTGGGAGAAGGATCTGCCGCTTAGGTACAGGGAAAGAGCTTTGCGGATCAAGGAAGATGAGCATGGGCTCGAGTATCTGGAGATAGACGGGAAGAAGTCCCTGACGAAAAGAGGGGGGATTCTGGCGAACCAGGCTGGCTCTGACCTCGATCATGAGGACGTGTTCACCCCGGGCAAGGTGGCCTACGAAGAGGCTGCTGCCCTGGTGTACGCGGCGAGGGATCCTCACGCTAGAATTCAGCGGATGGACGAGGAGCGAATCGACACATCTATTCTTTATCCCTCTTTGGGTCTGGGTTGGGAGGGGGAGTGTGACGATCTAGATCTGGCTACCGCCTATTGTAGGGTGTACAACGATTGGCTCCTGGGATTTTGTGAGCCCTATCCCGACAGGCTAATTCCCAACGCCCACGTATCTCTTCTGGATATCGGAAACGCCGTTGGCGAACTCGAGCGATGCGCAAAACTAGGGGCACGGGGCGTATTTCTCAGTGCCGCTCCCGCTACCGGAATTCCCTACGGTGAGGACTACTACGATCCTTTCTGGGCCGCAGCTCAAGAGATGGAAATCCCCGTGGGCATCCACGTCATTATGAATCCTAATCATGTTGGCAGCTGGCTGATGCCCCAACTAAACAGAGGACGGCAGTGGTATACGGGCATTGCGTTTTTCGGGGACGTCCAAATTGCCTTTACCTCCCTTTTTTGTGGTGGAGTATTTGATCGTTTCCCGAAGCTAAAGATTGTGCTGCTCGAGACGGGATGCACCTGGATTCCCCATTGGCTGGACTACATGGACGCTCGCTACAACGTTCTTGACTTCAGCCCCATCAGCAGTCGAAAACCAAGCGAATATTGGGACAGCAACTGCTGGGCGTCCATGGAGCCGGAGGAGACTGCGATTGAGGCGACCGTCGGAATACTTGGAAGCCACAAGCTAATGTGGGCCTCGGACTATCCTCACGGGGAAGGCCACGCTCATCCCCTGGAGGAGGTACTGGAGACACTAAAGCCTTTGAAGGCCACCGATGCGAAATCGATATTGGGAACGACAGCCACAGATCTCTACAAGCTGCCCTAATCCCGACGAGTGTTGAGATCGGAGGGCCCAACAAATTCAAGGAGACTTTCGATCTTGAGGGGACACCCGTATATCCCTTTCAAGACATCCGGGCTCAGGGCGATTCGATTGAATCTTGCCGATCGGAGTTGGGAAACGACACAGGCATGGCATTCACCCAATACTTACGCCGGCCTCGAGACCAGGACTGCATACCCCTTTAGAAATCAGTTTGAATAATGCCTAGCATCGCTCCTCTTGCCGGCGTAAAGGTTATAGAAGTAGCAAATTTTCTAGCTGTCCCTCTGGCCGGAGCAATGATGGCTGACCTGGGAGCTGACGTTGTAAAGGTTGAGCCTTTGGCAGGAGACCCTGGCCGCTATGCATTCATCAAGGACAAGGAATTCGACTACAACTTCCCCACCAAATACCCTTTTGAGCTAACTAATCGAGGGAAACGTAGCATTACCCTCGACCTGGAGCACCAGGAGTCCCTTGAAGTGCAGTCGGCCGCTGCCGGCATGGCCGACGTTTTCATCACTAACCTGCTCCCCCAGCGCTTGAAAAGATATCGACTGACATACCAGGACTTGTGCCCCAACAACCCCCGGCTGGTGTATTTGGCATTCAGTGCCTATGGGGATCAGGGTCCCGACCAAAACCGGCCTGGTTTTGACCAGACCGCCTTCTGGGCAAGATCGGGAATGATGTCTAGCTTCGGACAACCCGGACAGGTACCAGTTCAGCCTCCGCCAGGTACTGGGGATCACATGACGGCACCATTGCTGTTGGCAGGGATTCTCACAGCTCTTCTGTCGAGAGAGCATACTGGCAGAGGACAAGAGGTCGGTGTATCCCTGTTTAATTCTGGTCTTTGGGCAATGGGATCGGACCTCCAAGACAGCCTCGTCGCCCGTAAGCAGCCCAAAAGACACCATCGGGAGCAGGCGCCGAACCCACTCCGAAACTCTTACCGCACCTCGGATGGAAGATGGCTGATAATACAGATGGTCCATACGGACGCCAATTGGGAGAAATGTTGTGCCGCGCTAGGCAGGCCGGACCTTTTGTCCCATCCAAAATTCCGTTCATTGGAAAGTCGGAGGCATTCCGCTAGAGCCGTGGTCAAGGAAATAGAAAAGACTATCGGTTCTACGAGCGAGGGGGAATTAGGGCCGCGCTTGGACAAATACGGGGTCGTGTGGGCTCCGGTCCAAGGCCTTGAGGAAGTCATTGATGATCCCCAGGCCAAATCAAATGGATACTTTACCCGTTTGGAGCATCCTAATTACGGTTGGTATCAGACCCTTAATTTCCCTATCAAATTCAGCGACAGTCCGGCCGGCCCGAGGGGTTGTGCGCCAGAAGTAGGCCAACACACCGAAGAGGTGCTTTTGGAATTGGGCTTTTCCTGGGAACGAATAGAAACGCTGAAAAGTATCGGGGCTATAGTCTAAATAGAAACTGGGGTGCTGAGACTCTCCTAACAATATCGGATAATCTGATTCTTAAGGTTTAGTGAAGAGCTATGTGCAAAATGGCGCCAGCCTATGCAGATGTCTGCAGGTGTCGGCAGTCAGTTCAAGTGAACTTATCGGTCGCTCCATCCTCTCCACCGATCACAAAGGCAAGTTCGATTTTAAGAGGTTGAGAACCCATTTGGGCAACTGGACGGGAGGGGCTAGGTGTACGGTACTGCGAACTTTGAATTGATCCTTCGTTTCGCAGGGACTCCCAATACAGATCCTGGATCGGATTGACGAGGGGCCAGATTCCCGCGTACTGTTGGGGCGATAATTTAACAGAATTCTGATGCTCCTATAGATGGAGTCTTACAAGATTACCCCCGATCGGCATCAAAATTTAGCGGTGGTCACCTGGGTTATGCACCGCCCGGAAAAGAAGGACCCACATGGTAAACGAAGACGATGCCGCGGGCTCAATCGTGATGATGGGGGAGACCGACGCGACGATCCAGCGAGTGCTGGATTGATTTTGACCGTTCTGCTCATCGGGGTCGCTGCTCTCGTCGCACTGTCGCTGACCGGGTGCGACCGTCTGTTTCCCGACGTCGAGGACTGGATCGCCGACTCGGAGACGCTCGCACGACGCTTCGACGCCCGGCTGGACGACTTCAAAGAGTGCGTTGAGGAGGACAACTGTGACGAGGCGCTTGATACGGAGAGAGGCGTCTTCGCTATGTGCTCGTGGGTCATGTCGCGGGGTGAGCTTGCACCGGAGGGGTTTGAGGAGACGGAGTGGCACAGGTTCGATACCCTCTGTGAGGGATTGGAGGGGGTGCGGAAGCTTCCGATGGCGGACGCTCTCCTGCGTATTGAGGGTCTTCAGGCTGAGACGGACCGCATCAGTGAGGGAATCCGTGCCGACATAGAACCGCGAGAGCGGGAAGAGGGGGAATGAGAAAGGGCCCTGGGACTCGGTGGCTTTACAGGCTGCCCAGCCACATCTCGAAGACGGAGCTATCTACCGGCAGCGTTGGTGGGGCTACACGTACCGTGCGGCGAATGTCTCGCCGGGCAGTCGCAATGAAGAAGATCGGTCTGACATGTCCCGGTTTACAGCTCTGGGGCACTCTGGAGCAGAGCCTCACGCAACCACCCGAAATCCATGAGCGAAAAGGAGGAAGGCGATGACGACTCGCACTCCCACAATTGACTCGCAGGTCCATGCGTACGAGCGTAACCGCCCTGAGCGCCCCTGGAGTGGATTCTTGGAGGGCCCCGATGAGGTGACTGGCGACGATATGGTGGCGGCGATGGACTCGGTCGGCGTCGACGGGGCCTTGTTGGTTTCGCCGTTCTCCATGTATGGCTACGATGCCAGCTACGCTCTCGAGGTATACGCGAAACATCCCGGCAGTTTCGGCCTGATCAAGCCATTCGATCCGCAGTCCGAAGCGACGGCTGACGAAATGGTGGAGTGGACCGGCTTGCCTGGTGTGGTCGGGGCCCGCATCATGCTTGCTTACCAGCCATATGAAGCGGACGACCCGGGTCTAAATCGCATTCTCGCTGCCGGTGCTCTCGTGGGCGTTCCGGTGAACGTCCTGTGTTGGGGAAAGCTACCCTTAATGCGCGAGCTGGCTCGCCGCCATCCAAACACCCAGGTGGTGATCGATCATGTGGGCCTGGTCCAACCCTTCAAGCCTCCCCCACCGCCGGACCCGTTTGCCGATCTGGCCGACGTGCTTTCACTGGCCGAATATGACAACGTAGCCATCAAGATTTCCGGAGCCTGTACCCTGTCCCACGAGCCCTTTCCATACCCGGACATCTGGGGACCCATGGAGAGGGTGTTCGATGCGTTCGGCTTCGATCGATGCATGTGGGGTACTGACTGGACCCGGGCAGTTAACCTGTTGACCTATAAGCAAGGTGTTGAGGTATTCCGGGTTGCCGACCAGCTTTCGGATTCGGAGCGCTCCGCGTTAATGGGCGGAACGCTTGAAAAGATATACAACTGGTCGCCCGGGACGGGTGAGTAGATCGCCCTCTCTATATTTCCGCGGGGCCTGGCTCCACGGTTATCGGGAAGGCGGCGGCCAAGCCTGGCACCGGGGTTTCTGGAGGCGCAGCTTGCACCTGGGTTGGTATCGGACAGGATGTTCTCTTTAAGGAGCCCGGTGACGGATTGCTGGTCGCGGCCGCGGACTCTATGGTGGCCCGAGATGCCGGCGTGATGTCCTCCGGAACTTGCGCCGTGGAAGTGGGGCCCAGCATTGCCGGGACAGATAATGTGGTCTCCTCAGGAGGCGGTATTTCAATCGAATAGGCGGCTAGGACCAGAAGAAATGCCAGGAATAGGCCTCGGAGGACCCCTTACATTCGGGATCTGCCGTCTTTCTCACTACGTGTCGGCCCCCGATTGCAGGTCCGCAGCTATACCTTGGCATCGAGCCCCTCGGCTTTGTTTAGTTCGATGGGCCATGGGACACCAGGGTGAGGTGGGATTGTCATTAATCAGAGGCGGTGTTAGCGGGCTTCGCCTAGAAGCCCAGCCACAGCAAACCTGGGGGTAATCACTCCTCCAGGTTAATCACTATGTTGTCCGGCCCCCTCGAGAGCATCGCCTCAGCAGGTTCGTCGGTTACGTTCCCTTCGATATGGGGCGTATGAGCCGGCACGAAGATAAAGTCTCCTGGGCCAGCGTCCACGTATTCTTCGAGATTCTCTCCGAAATAGACCCGAATCTGGCCGCTCAACACGAAGGCTGCGGTCTCCGCCTCCCCATGATGGTGTGGCGGTCCCAAAGTATTAGGCGTACAAGTCACGTGGCCTAGCCAGATCTTGCCGGCGCCAACGGTGTTGGAGTCAATTCCGGGCTTTCTGATCATGCCCCGGGTTTGGCTCGTGGTAGTTGGGTCCTGAGTGCCATGGACTACCTGCACCGCCTTGTTTTCCACGGTAGTGCTCATGATTAGCCTCCTAGCCTTATCAAGAAATACCGAATCGACTAGTATTGAACAGCGAATGCCGGCCACCCCGGCTAAAGAACCCTCACAATTCAACGCCAACACTCGCGCTAATCTTACGCCACCGGTACTCGGCCTTCAAGCTTGCCATGCCCACCGGCGGACGGATACAACGAGAGCCGGCCCTTCCGGGCAGCTCTTGCGCGGGGTGGCGCCGCGTGATCGACAAATCACCTTTTGACGAAGGATCCTTGTTGACGGGAGGTCGCCATTGGGCGACTTCCGGCATGATCTTGTTCCATTTCATTGGACTTTCTTGACCTTCCGAATTCGCTTCCATAGTTACGGTATCGCTTAATATCGTCCTGCTCGGCTGGAAGTGCTCAAACTGATAACTGGGGCTTAGGCGGGAAACTTGCTCTCCGTCCCTGAGATGCACCCTGTCGCTTCCCATTGAACTTCCGTGCCCGTCGGCATGCCAAACGGTACGGCAGAGAGAACCTTTCGCCGGGTTGTGTCAATCTAGGAACGTTGCCATAAATGGCGAGGCGTTCTTGTCGTTTCGAATCCGGGCAGGTGACCCCGAACGTATAGAAGGTAGAACCCTTTCGGTGAGGTTTAGTTCATCGCTCTACTGAATTGTTCCATGTAGCTACGGTTCAGTTCGAGTCCCTGACGGCGGAGATGGGAGGAACACTATATAAAGCTAATATGGTGGGTATTCAGTATACGTTCCCACATCTGTTATCACCACATTAGCGCCAATGGTCACTTCGAGCCCCCATAGGTTGAGTGTGCTGTTTGGGCACTTTTCGCTGGGAGGCCAATGCTAAGGAATTGGTCCGAGCAAGTTGATTTATCGACCATGCGTCCATCGAATGGGTGCAGTTTCGGATAGTCCGCGATATCTACGGGCGGCTAGTTGACAACCGGGTAATCAGGCGTTCCCCAGTCTATGTCCGGCTCTGACATCATCAACTCAACGAAGATGGGTACGAGGAAAGAGAGTATTCTGGCTCCATCCCGGACTTGGTCACGATTCACTGAACTTTGCCATGAGGCACTCCCGTGCCTGAGCCGAAAGCGCAGGACGTACAATCGGTCGAAAAGAGTATTCAGAATGACTCTCGTGTCACGATCGGCCAAGGCCTGTCGTACCTCTCTCTTGCTGCTCTCGAACGCGTGCTCCCAGTTTTCGTTATCCCGTCCGGCGTGGTGACTCCAGAACGGCTGGATAGCCGATTGACTTCCTTCCCTGACTCCTCTATCTTTTATCTTTCTTCGCGTAGAGTCTAGGCTCGGCTATATCGGGGAAAGGGCTTTTGCAACCGAGGCAGAAAACGAGGAGGTTGGACGATGATTGAACGATTTAGTATATTGTACGCTGGCCACGCAGATGTGGAAAACATCGGATACGATGGAATGCCGGTCAACGAGCGTTTTCTCTCCGACGAACAACTGGCCTCGGCCTTAGATAATACCGAGGCCGTCGCCAAAATGGCCGATCGCCTAGGCTTCTACACTCTGTGGCTGGCTGAGCATCATTTTCAACGGGAGGGGTTCGAATGCCTGCCAAATCTCCTAATGCACTCCGTCCACCTGTCCCATCTGACGAAAAACATCAAATTCGGCTGTGCCTTTAACGTCGCTACCGAGTGGCATCCCCTGCGGCTAGCCGAGGACTACGCCTTGGCCGACCACTTAACCGATGGCCGAATTATCTTCGGCCTGGGCCGGGGGTATCACGTCCGAGAAGTAGAGTCATTCGGCGCGCCTTTGCTGGATAAGGATGCCAACAGGGAACTGTTCGAGGAGCAGGTTGAGATACTATTTAAGGCTTTCAACAACCGCTCCTTCTCCCACCACGGTAAACACTACGACATACCGCCTCGGGTCCCCTACCGCGGTTACCAGTTAGAGGAGGTAACCTTGGTGCCCCGCCCCAAACACCTTCCCGTGGAGTGTTGGCAGCCAATTGTCAGTTCCAGCAAGCGCGGCATCGACTTAATGATCAAGCACGGCATCAAAGCCATATCCGGAGGAGCAAGAAGCGTAGTTGAGGCGTGGCAAGAGGCCCAGGCCCGAGCGGGTCGGGAAACCCAGCTTGGCGAGGACTTCATCATAATAGAGCCATTCTACATATCAGAGAGTCGCGAGAAGGCGCCAGAGGAGGCCAGGCTCTATTTCGAGGAGCATACCAAGGTGGTCGGGCCCCTGGGTTTATTAGGGGGACTCACCGAGGAGCAGATGAAAGACTTGGAAAATCCCACCCAGGAGCTGTGGGCAACCCTACCCACTGTTGAGGATACGGTAAGCGCAGGTGCCTTACTGTGCGGTACTTCTGAACAGATCATAGAGTCCCTGATGCTGCTCCAGGACCTGTATCCAGGCTTGCGGGAGTTCATCATCCTGCCCTTCCTATCCACCCCCCGCGACGTAGTCCTCGATCAAATAGAGCGGTTTGCAGAAGAGGTGATGCCCGCCTTCAAGGTGGCCGCGACCAGGACGTCAAGCTGAGCAGAGTCCTCGGGAGTCTTACTGCGGTTACCCTCAATTCAGACCATACAGCCTCACTGCGTTCTCCCCCATGATCTTCAGCTGAACGTCCTGGGAAGGCCCCTTTAGAGCAGGCGGCAAACTGATGAACCAACCCGAAATCGATGTCGGTTACAGGCTCATTTGTCGTAACCTGTGGAAGATCTTCGGAGATAGGGCCCAAGAACTCGCAGACTCCGTGGACCCTTCCCTCTCCCGTGAGGAGGTGCTGGCGCAAACGGGAAACGTTGTCGCTGTCAGGGACGTCTCCTTCGACGTTCGTGAAGGCGAGACCTTCGTCATCATGGGCCTCTCCGGCAGCGGCAAGTCCACCTTGGTCCGCTGTCTCAGCCGCCTCATCGAACCCACCCGCGGGCAGATACTGATAGACGGCGAGGATGTTCTCGCTATGAACAAGCATCAACTCCGGGACATACGCCGCTACAAGATGGGCATGGTCTTCCAGCACTTCGGCAACTTCCCCCACAAGCGGGTCATGGAGAACGTGGTCTACGGCCTGCAAATTCAGGGCATGGACAAGGCCACACGCACCAAGCGCGCCGCTGAAGTAATAGAGCTGGTGGGGCTGATGGGATGGGAGGAGCGCTACCCCCACGAGTTGAGCGGCGGCATGCAGCAGCGCGTCGGGCTGGCCCGGGCCCTCGCCGTAGACCCCGAGATCCTTCTCTTCGACGAGCCCTTCAGCGCCCTCGACCCACTTATCCGGCGAGAAATGCAGGACCAGCTCATAAAGCTCCAGCAGTTCGTCCAAAAGACCATGGTCTTCATCACCCACGACTTCCTCGAAGCCCTCAAGGTTGGCGACCGAGTAGCCATAATGAAAGATGGAGAATTTGTCCAGATCGGCACCCCGGAAGAAGTTGTTTCCGCCCCCACCAACGACTACGTGCGCGACTTCACCCGAGACGTTCCCCGGTCCAAGGTGCTCACCGCCCGCTCCGTCATGGCCCCTGCCCGCGTCTATGCCACAGCCGATGAGGGATTGGTTGACCTGATAACCAGAATGACCAACCAGGAATGCGACTGTGCCGTGGTTGTCGACACCCAAAATCATTTTAGGGGAACGGTGCAGTTGGAGGATATCCGCAGCGGTACAGCCACCGAACACTCCAGCGTTGCCTCCGTCATGCGCTATTCATGTCCGATCACAGCTCCTGAGACCCGGCTGGAGGAACTGATTCCCTTGACCATCACCAGCGAAAGTCCTATTGCTGTGGTTGACAATGCACGGTGCCTGGGGATTATCAGCCGAGAGGCGGCGATGAAGGCTCTTGTTAACGAGGAAAACGTGGCGTCATGATGCGGGTCGAGGCCATCCCAGCCCTGATTCGCCAGGGAGGCATATCCCGGGGAACTCTGTGGGGAACTGTGGCAATTGCCGTATACTTCCTGGCCTACTTGCTATCCAGGAACTACGTGAGCACTGATTTCGGAGACTTTCCCAAAGCTTGGGAATTACCCGTACAGGAACCCATAGACTCTCTTTTTGAGTGGACAGGGAACAACCTCTCATGGTTCTTCAACCCTATTTCCGATGTCATCGATAAGGGCCTAGCCTGGCTTGAGACTTTTCTTCTTTGGCTCCCTTGGACCGTCGCGTTTGGGGTAACAACTTTGCTTGGGCTCAAGCTTTTGGGCAAAGGGTTGGCCATACTTTGCGGAGCGAGCCTCATCTCCATAGGCCTCATCGGATTTTGGGATTCGGCCATGATAACCCTGAGCATCATGGGTGTCTCTGTCCTAATAGCTGTGGCCGTTGCCATCCCGGTGGGTATTCTGGTCGCCTTTAGCAATCGCTTCGAGGCAGTAGTTCGTCCCATTCTTGATACGATGCAAGTTCTTCCACCCTTTGTCTATCTGATACCTGCCCTGATTCTCTTTGGAGTAAGTGGCACGCAGAGTGTCTTCCTTACAGTGGTCTATTCCATTCCTCCCGCTATCAGGCTTACCAACCTCGGAATTCGCCAAGTGCCCCGGGAAACCATCGAGACGGCCCTCTGTCACGGCTCGACGACCCTACAGACCCTATTCCAAGTTCAATTACCCCTTGCCAGACGGTCCATAATGATGGGGGTCAATCAGACAATAATGATGGCCGTGGCGATGGTGATAATTACCGCATTGGTTGGCGCGGGTGGCTTGGGCCGAGATGTATGGACCGCCCTGAGACAAATAGACTCGGGCAAAGGTCTTGAGAGCGGGGTGGCCATCGTATTGCTGGCCATTGTCCTCGATCGACTCAGCTACGCCTTGGCCCGGGAAGATATTAAAGCGCCCCCCCCCAATACCAACACCTCCAAGGTCTACTCCCTCCATTCCACAAAACCCGGCGTTGCAGGCGCCAAGAAACTAGGTCACCTGCTTACTCACTTCCGTCTTCTGATTGGCGGTGTCGCCGTTATCGTTCTCTTGCTAATCATCTCAGTAGTGCTGGACGGCGCTAAAGAATTCCCCCAGAGGTGGACATTCTCTTTTGCCGAGCCCGTCAACTATGCTGTGGACTGGATAGCAGTAAACCTCCATTTCATTACCAGTTGGATCAGAGATAGCCTATTCCGCGAGCTCGGCTACGCACCGATTCAGACCCTTTTGCTGTGGCTTCCCTGGCCTGCCATGATTGTCCTAGCGGCTGCTCTGGCTTACGTGACGGCGGGTAGGGGTGCGGCAGTTCTCACGGTTTCGGGACTGCTATTTGTTGGAATGGGAGGAGTCTGGGATTTAACCATAGACACCCTGAGCCAGGTACTAACTGCTGGAGTCTTCACGGTGAGTGCAGGGATTTGCATAGGAGTTCTGGCGTCCCGGAGCAGAACCTTCGAGGCTATCCTGCGCCCTATCCTGGACACCATGCAGACTATGCCTATATTTGTATATCTGATACCGGTCATCATGCTATGGGGTGTAGGACCACATATTGGTGTCTTGGCCACAGTCGTGTATGCCTTGCCACCCGTGGTCCGGATGACCAGTTTGGGCATCAGCCAAGTTCCTCCCCAGATTATAGAGACTGCTCAATCCCACGGATCGACCAGGCTCCAAACCCTGACACAGGTACAGCTCCCGTTGGCAATGCCCACCATCAGGATGGGCATCAATCAGACCGTCATCATGGTTCTGGCGATGGTAATCATCGCAGGACTCGTAGGTGGGGGGGGGTTAGGCCAGGAGGTTTATGACAGTTATGTCCACCTGGAAATGGGAGATGGGCTCATATCTGGAATGGCAATCGTCTTCATGGCGATGGTGCTGGACCGAATGTCGCAAGGCAAACGAGGCCAGGTAAGAGTATTTGCGGTTGGAAGGTAACAAAAGCTGTGGGAAAGGAATGGTAAACGGGCCGGAAGACCAGGAGAATAGGTGATGCCTATGAGAAGCTAACAGCCTTGAAATCAGCAACGGCGAATTCCCGGCTCCTTATTATCTCCAAATCGGAAAGGAGTAAAACGGATGGGCAAGATAAGACCTTTGTGGATTGGCCTAACAGTCGTCTTCATATTGCTGGTGGGTTCCCTTGTAGGGATGGCCTGTGGTGGAGACGAACAGGAGGTTACAGCCCCAACACCCACAACTGCTCCAACAGAAGCACCCGCAACGGATGCAACAGAGCCTGCAGAAACAAGAACTGAATCGGACGAAGAGAAGGGCAAGATCGTCCTAGTCGAGCAGGATTGGGATGGGAACCTGGTGACGACTTCCGTAGCTCAGATCCTCTTAGAAAAGGAGATGGGCTACGAGGTAGAGCTAAAGTTTGCCCCTTCCGACTCCGCCCCCCTATTTATCGGGCTGGAAAGTGGCGACTTTCACTTCGTTTGCTGTAACTGGCCCTCATTTAGCGCCGCCTTGCTCGAGGAGTACGTTGATACGAAAGGGACCGTGATGCGCATGGGGCCCTCCGGAGTCCTGGGCATCGGCATGGGATGGTATGTGCCCACCTACGTCATAAAAGGCGACCCGGCTCGGGGCATTGAGCCCATGGCACCTGATCTCCAGAGCTATGAGCAGCTAAACCAGTACAAGGACCTGTTTAGAACCGCCGACACCCGGGATAAGGGCAGATTCCTCGATTTTCTGCCAGCGTGGGACTCCAGAAACGAGGAACGCATGGAGGCCTTCGGGCTCGATTTCGAGGTAGTCTATTCGGGCTCCGAAGCCGCAAGCTTTGCCGAGATAGACGCCTCATACCAGCGAGGAGATCCAATTTTCTTCGGGGTGTGGACACCCCATTGGGCTCACGCGAAATACGATTTGACGGATATACAGTTGCCCCCATGGACCGAGGAGTGTTACCCCACCGGCCCAGAATTTAACTGCCACTGGCCCTTAGATCCCGTGACGAAACTGGTCTGGCCCGGTCTAGAAGGCATGTTCCCGGATGCGTACCAGTTCCTCAAAAACCTCTCTATTGACAATGACCAGCAGAACGAGATGGTTTTAAACGTAACTGACGGGGGAATGACTCCACTAGACGCCGCCCAGGCTTGGGTCGACGCCAACGAGGAAATCTGGAAGGCTTGGATTCCCTAGAGACAGCGCCCCTTCGGTTTCCTCGCCGGATCGGCCCTTTCCCAGGCTCGGAATAATCTGCCACGGGAGGAAGGTACACCCGCCTCCCGTGGCCGGGCTTGCAGAGGCTTGGCGAAGAAGTACGATCAAATTATAGTCGACGCGGGTTCTGGTGGAGCCGTGATGGTCAGCCGCCTGTCCGAAGACCCCAACCGGTCCGTTTTTCTCATATAGGAAGGAACTGACTTCCAGGACCTCGACCGCCCCCACCCCGAGCTCAAGTAGCTCTACGGTACGAGACCCACCGTATTCGAAAGCCACTACCAATGGAACTTCGAGGCCCGCACCACCGACGAGGTCCTGCCCATGATGGTGCCCCGCCGCAGGGTCACCGGCGACACCAGCGCCATCAACGGTGCCAACTTCTTGCGCGGCGAACGGGAGGACTTCGACCAGTGGTGTTCCGGCCTAACATCCTGCCACCGAAACGCGGTAGGGGATGCCATGCAATA
Organism: Dehalococcoidia bacterium; assembly: GCA_965249275.1. Lineage (GTDB taxonomy): Bacteria > Chloroflexota > Dehalococcoidia > Plut-88900 > Plut-88900 > Plut-88900. Next base: position 1,033,859 of record CBDFLQ010000007.1, on the reverse strand, counting down.
ATTTGCCACGGACTTCAACACCGTGACGGAGCAGGCCAGGGGGCTTCCCATGACCTCGGTCACTCGAGAGTTTGCCGATATGTTCACGCCGGTTACGCAATAAACACCAAACTCTGCACTACTCTTGGGCAGCAGAGCTGAATTCCACTTCGGAGAGCTAGTTGTCCGAGGATTCATTTTTTAGGCCTTGGTGATTGGTAGTTCGAAAGTTATTGGCAGGAGGAGACCCATGCAGCATCCGTCTCTCCAAAGGAGGTGCGATTGCGGGGGATAATTGCAAACTCACGCATGATCATATTGTAGGATAGGCCCTGCTAATTTAAGCTCGGAGGAATCCCATGGAAGCGTATTGTGTGAAGTGCCGGTCCAAGAGGGAGATGAGTAGCCAACAGGCCATTACGATGAAGAATGGGCGCCCGGCCACACGGGGTGTCTGCCCAGTCTGCTCCACAAAGATGTTCCGGATCGGTAAAACCGCATAGTCCAGTGGTCTCCAACTAGCCAGAGGCCCCTGCTTTAGCAGGGGCCTCTGGCTACTGCCTCGGCTGCCAGTTGGCCTTCCCCGTCGGTTCTTGGTGGGTTTCGCCCGATGTGGCAGGACATGACCTGCTTACAAGTCCAGGACGAACCTCAACACGAAACCTCTCGATTTTATCCAGTTGGGCGGCATCTTTAGAGAGCGATGAAACAGCGCTGAGCAGGGTTGTTGTAAGGTTGCGTCCCAGGCAGGCTTGGCCTATGTCGATCTTTCTCTAGTCAAGGGACTTAAGGAACTCGAGGAATATCCCGTTGGTGGCCATTGGCCGTTCAATGGACGGGCAATGCCCAACGTTCTCAAGCCATCGGGCCTGGGCACCGGGTATCTTGTCGAGCAGCACCCGAGACTTCTCCGCATAGGCGTCCTCATCACCGCACATTACACAGGTGGGGACATCTATCCTTCCTAGTTCCGCTTCCACGTCGAAGCTGTTGCACGCTTCGAAGTCCCCGATCTGTGAGTCTAAAGGGGTGGTCTTGTTATTCCATTCGTGCAGCTCGCGGATGGACCGGGGCGTACTTCCAGCAAAGTTCACCTTCATGCCTTCCGTGACGGCTCGGTTGAAGTCGGTCTTGTAGAGATCCACAAAATCTTGGGGTATGAACCAGCTGGCCCCGGCCCCGACGAGTATCAGGGCCTCGGCTCTGGAGTAGTGCAGAGCGTAGTCCAAGGCTACTGACCCGCCCATAGAGTGGCCGGCTAGAACGAACGAATCCAGATCGAGGGCATCCACCAGGCCTTTAAGGAATTCGCGATATTCGGAGGCGCCGGTTGAACCGGGTCCTTCGGAGTCGCCGTGTCCCGGGAGGTCGATTGCTATGGGCGTATGGTCTCTGGCCAGTGCCCGGAGCTGGGGCATCCATATCAGGTGATTGCCCCTGGCGCCGTGGACAAGGACCACCACCTTCCCCCGCTTTTCACCGTTGGCAAGATCCCGTGGGCAGGCGTAAAAGGCCCCCTTGCCGTTCACTTGTATGTAAGCCATTTCTCGCCTCCCATATTAGGTCAGCCACTCGGGACTAACACGTGTCATTAACTGGTGGAAAAACTATAGAGCCGAGCGGCGTTTCCTCCCACGATTTTACGCGTCTCGTCATCTGGGATGTCTGTGAAAGTTCGTTCGATTACCTCCCGTGAGTGAGGGAAAGTGCCCTCGTCATGGGGGTAGTCGCTACCCCACATCAGCCCATCGACACCGGTTACAGAGCGATTTGCCAGGCCCACGGCATCATCGCCGAAGGTGGCATAGCCCTGGCGCTTGAAATATTCGCTGGATTTCATGGGCAGCTTGGGGTCGGCCCACATGTGGCGCTTGATCTGCATCTCGTCCATCAACTGCAATACCCAGGCAAGCCAACCAATCCCTCCTTCGACCAGGACGAACCTAAGACCTGGGTGGCGGTCCAACACCCCCGAGGCTATCAGCAGAGTCAGGGGACTCATGGCATTGGCCATCAAGGTCACAGTGAAGGCCATGTTGTCCCCGGGCCCTTCCGGCTGGTCTTCGATTTCTGCCTTACCCGTCGTTCCATAGGTAAAGACGTGAAATGCAACCTGGACCTGCAACTCCTCCACCGTTGCCCAGAAGGGTTCGTAGGCAGGGTTGTTATAGGGGAGCAACGGTATGGCCAGGGGCACGGACAAAGAGCGAAAGCCTATTCTGGCCACCCTTCTGGCCTCATCCATTGCCGTAGATATATCGACCATGGGCAGAAGGGCCGAGACCGCGAACCTATCGGTATGCTCGCCAAAAATCTCGTGATACCAATCGTTGTACAGTCTGGTCAGCGCTCGCTGGTAGCCCGTGTCCGGCGAGGCGAAAGCCTTGAAAATGCCTTGGGGATAGATCACCTCGGCGGCGACCCCGTCCTCTTCCAGATCAGCCAGGCGGAGAGGAATGTCTATGCCGCCTCCCCGATTGCTGGGACCGCTCATAGGAAGTTCTCCCGCCTGGGTAGTCTCTCTAAAGAAGCGGCGCATGTCTTCCTGGTTCAGGGGGTTGGGCGCGTCCAGGGGCATGTCCTGCTGCCCCTCCACGTATAGGTTCTTCGGCCATTCTTGAGGATGATGTGCGGAGCCCGGGGCCTGTATCCCTGGGGCAGATGCTGGTAAAGCTCCTCGGGCTCTTCTGCGTGAGAATCGGCAGAAATGATCAGCACTTAACACACCTCCTCTCTCCCCCGCCCTCAGACAACGATCCTGCCGCCGTCGATGGGTAGCTCGATCCCGGTCACGAAGGAAGACTGGTCCGAGGCCAGGTATAGGGCGCCTTCGGCTATCTCCTCCGGCCTGCCCATTCTGCCCATGGGCAGGTCGTGGAGCGTCCTCGTGCCTGGCATCCCGGTGTCGATAGGGCCAGGGTGAATGGAGTTTGCGCGTACGTTGTACCTGCCGTACTGGGCTGCAGTGGCCTTTGTCAGAATTCTCAGTGCTCCCTTGGAGGTCGTGTATGCAGCGGCCTCGTAGGTTGCTACGATGCCGAAGGCGGAGGACATGTTTACAATCGACCCGCCGCCGACCTTCTTCATCTCCGGTATAGTCAGCTTCGTCCCGATGAAGGGACCGGTGGCATGGACCGCCATTGACTGCTCCCAGGTCTCAAGGCTTGTCTCGTCTACGGTTTCGGGGCTGTAGATCCCGGCGTTGTTGACCAGGACGTTCAGCTTGCCGAACTCATTGACCGTGGCCTCAATGGCGGCCCGCCAGTCCTCTTCCCTGGTCACGTCAAGTGAGACAAAGAGGGCCCGTCCCCCGGCGTTGGCTATCTCCCCGGCTACCTTCCGGCCCTGGTCGACTAGGATGTCTCCGATGGTGACGCAGGCACCCTCCTTGGCGAAGAGCCTGGCTATCGCCTCTCCGATCCCCCTGGCCCCTCCGGTGACTATGGCCACCTTACCTTCCATTCTCACGGGTAGTTGCCTCCCTTCTGGATCGTGAGTCAGGCGATATCCGAGATCGTGCCGCCACTGTAACTCCCCTGTCTTTGACTCATCGTCTGCCCTGCTTGGTCCGTTTGATTTACTCAACCCCCTTGGACTCTAGCCTTAGGAGAGCAGTTGCAATGTCACATGGCACGCCGGTAGTGGGCAAACTATTTGTTGAAGTTAAAGAGTTTTGCGGCGTTTGAGTAGACGAACTTTGTCTGTTCTTCTCCCGGAATATCCTTCAGGATCTCGCCCAGGACCTGCTGAGAACGGGGCCAGGTCGACTCTCTGTGGGGGTAGTCGGATCCCCACATGATGTTATCGACGCCTATCAAGTCCCGATGCATCATTCCGACCCGGTCCTCAGTGAAGTTGACGAACACGTTGGAATGCCAGAAGTCGCTGGGCTTCTTCCCATCCTTGAAGTGGGCCTCTTGCGTGTAGCGCAGGTCGCTGTAATTCCTGTCCATGCGTTCCAGGTAGTAGGGCGCCCATCCCATTTCGAACTCAATCAGCGCCAGTTTGACCCCCGGATAGCGTTCGAATACCCGGCCGAAAATCATGGCGGAAATTGACCGCAAAGCCCAGTCGACCGGGTCGAACCCCGAGGCGGCTCCCTGCACCCCAAAGCTTGTCCGGGCGAAAACGGTCGGCGGGCTGCCCGGCCCGTGGCGCTGCGTGGTGGTGTGTATGACCAGGGGTCTTCCGGTTTCCTGCGCTCTCTCCCACAGCGGACGATATTCCGGTAGGTAATATTGCTTCTCTTCGCCCGGGAATGATGTGATGAGCACCGACTCTAACCCCATTTCCAGGCACCGTTCGTATTCCCCTACGCCATCTTCAACGTCGTCCACGTTGATCGACCCCAGGCCTTTCAATACGTCGGGATACGGCCTGCAGAAATCCGCCATCCAGTCGTTCATGGTCCTGAAGCAGGCTGAGAGGAACTCGGCGTCCAGGGGAAGGCTGTAGAACCTGGTTGGTACCGTGGGGATAACTACTTCCCCAACCACCCCATCTACTTCCAGGTCCTTCATGCGGGCGTGAGGGTCGTAGGCCCCTCTCCGGACTCCCTCAAAGCTGGAATCTATGCTCATGGAGTCCGGATCGTCGTACCTCTTGCCCGCTTCGGAGAGGACCTCACCCCCAGGCCCCGCCGGGGTATCTCCATCGACGAACCAGGTATGAGTATTGCCCGTCCACACCAGCCTCGGGGCCCGGTCTCTGAACTCCGGGTCTATCCTCTCCGTCCAGACATCCGGCGGCTCGATCACATGAGAATCTGCCGATATCAGCTTGTTCAGTGCCATCACACCCTCCTGGTTCTACCAATCCCACATAAGGCTGGTCCTCCTCTGAGGACTCCCACGAACAGCCGCTTGGAAGCAATTCCTGACAGCAGCGCCGATGAATACGGCCGAGCGTCCCGCCAGTCAACGTCAGGTCAGAGACAGGTCGGCAGGCTGGAGCTAACCCTGACCTGGCGCTGCGCATAATTGGCGGCCGGGAACCCTTATACCACCACGAAGCCCGACAATTGCGGAGCGTAAGCGCATGTAATTCATCCAGACGCCGGTCGGGGAAGACATTCTTAAACATCAGAGTCTTCACCTCCAATATACCGGGCGCAACCGTCAACGACAACCGGATCCCCCGGAGGCTGTCGAGGCAGGAATTCAGGGATTACAGGCAGTCAGCACCACTCCATTGGGGCTTCCCTCATGGATACTCCCCTACCCAGGCCCCGCTCCATGTGCATCTGGGGGTCGTACTGTATCTCCGTATACACGACATTCTGGGACTTTTACTTCAACAGGAATGCGCAGGTCAGATCGTAGAAGTCCCGCTCCGTCTTCAGCACTTTATCAGCCTCGTATCGGATGTCGAACCACATCATGATGTCGGGGTAGACATAAGTGGCCGCTATCTCATCCGACGTGGCGTACGGCAAATCCACGCCGTTGCGCCTGGCAAGCTCCAACCGCAGGGCAGGCTCCATTGTGGACTCCAGGTGAACGTGGTCACATCCAATGGTTCAGTACGCCCTACAAATCGTTCGATAGAACTGCAGGTCGAGCAATAGTTGGATTTTCCTCGAAAACAAGGGGATCGTCCACTGGGCAATGCGTAGTGATGAAAGTTCGTGAACCATGTTGGGCTATACCGCTGACTTTTCGGTAAGAGATTTCCGTTTGGGAATCACCCCAGAAGTCATGTAACACCCTGCCGGTTCCAACTCGGCTGGGTAGACCTTACTTGACCGGAACCAGTGCCATTTCCGAAATGTAGGTTGACCCGCAGCTATAGCCAGGCTCAGGATAGTGGACTTCGCAGGTTGACCCGGTCCTTCTTGTTCCGACAGGAGCAAGTTGCAGGAGTGTCACGGGGGGCGGATACTGGACTGCGAGCGGGCGACCTCAAGACAACCCCAGACCGGCTGGAGATGATTATGGCCTTCGCAAATCCGGAGTTCCTCGTTTCGACCGATTGGTTGGCGGAACACCTGGGGGACGACGACGTCCGCGTTTTCGAGACGACCGTCTTCCTCCGCCCCCGAGACGGCGGCGGCTATCGTGTGGAGTCGGGACGGGGGGAGTACGAGTCGGGACACGTTCCCGGAGCGGGATTCCTGGATCTGCAGGGCGACTTCTCCGATAATGATCAACGCTTCCGCTTCATGATGCCCTTGGCTGAAGCGTTTGCCGAGGCGGCCGGACGGCACGGAATTTCGGAGTCGTCCAAGCTGATCCTTTACGACCGCTCAGGTTCGATGTGGGCCGCGAGGCTGTGGTGGATGTTCCGGTCAATGGGCTGCCATGGTGCAGCGGTTCTGGACGGCGGCTGGCGTCGCTGGATCGCTGAGGGCAGGGCGGTGTCGACTGATGCGGCGACACACCAAGCCACAGTCTTCACGCCGACCGTCGATGCAGCCAGGTTCGCCGACCTGTACGAGGTCATGGCGTTCGTCGAGTCCGGCGGTGTGTATGGTAGCTGCCTGATAAACGCACTGGGACGGGAGCAACACTCGGGCGCGGATGGCGGACGGATATATGGGCGTCCCGGGCACATCCCCGGCTCGGCTAACGTGCCGGCGGTGGAGCTGACCGATGCCGAGACCGGCCTATACCGCCCGGCGGAGGAGCTGGCGTCATTGTTTGAAGAGGCGGGTGCGGACAGGACTCGGCGCGTGGTTGCCTACTGCGGCGGGGGCATCGCCGCATCCAACGACGCCTTCGTCCTCTCGCTGCTGGGATACGAGGACATCGCGGTATACGACGCCTCAATGTCGGAGTACGCCGCCGATCCGTCTCTGCCGCTGGAACTCGCCTGAACGCAGTGCATCACGGGCAAGTGTCCCAGGCACTTCCACAACCAGGACGCGGAGCTTGCGCGGTGCGAGGGCGTGCTGCGGGTTTGACGGGCTGAGCCGACTCGCGGCCAAGGCCCGCAGGACGAGTGGGGAGCGCCTCCGCCAGCACTGGGGACAGGAGGGGCACATGCGGCGTGTGAGCGACCATGCCGTCCAAAGGCCTGTCACACTTACGTCCGCGTCACGTAGCATCTCAAATATCGCCCAGTGACCCCCATATCTTACGGAATTCGGTAGACCTATTTCGCCTGGCGAACGAAGCGTGCTAGGTGATGATCTGCATGTCGCCTACCGGCTACAACGGCCCGGTAATGACAGTAGGCTTCTTCACACCACCCTTGTGGGCCTGATGGTCTCGGCTACGGTCATACCTGAGAAGCAATAGGAACGAGATGTTGCGGTACTCGTGGGTGGCGGATCTGGGATCCGGCTGAATTCGCGATCAGTTGTCATAATAAAGTTCGAATCCTCTTAGGCGATCCACGGCGTACGGTACAGCGAACTTTCCGGTGGGAGGTTTCAATCTAGGTCGTGTTCTCATAAGTCGAGAGATGCCTCAACCAGTTCGAGTCCCGGCAGGTGGGGCTTATAGGGACGCTCATGTGTGAGCCCCCTAACTGTCGGGTTGCCATTCCCAAGACGCCGGACCCACGATTCGCTGCTGCAGCTGATCGTGGGTGAGAACCCGCCCGGCGCTGGCCGAAAGCTCGAATAGCAGCCGGTACTCGATGTCGGTGAGCCAGGCCGCACGGCCTGCCACGGAGGCCTTGCGTTCGGCGTAGTTGATGACGGCCCGGTTGGGCGCCTGGGACCTACAGACGTCCTGACGCAAGAGGATGCGCCACTCACTTCGCCGCCCGAGCGGACGTGTATAGCTAGGCGTGCATCGGTGGTGAGAAACGCCTATACTCCGTGCAGCCCAGCAACTGCATGGGGAACGGTTCTGCTATGCGTGCCTCGGTTCTATTAAGTCTCACCGGAAAGGACGGCGATGACGGAAACTTACATCGGGAAGACGATTTCCGATTTCACACTTCAGGCCAGCGATGGACAGACGATATCCCTTAGCAGTCTTCGCGGACAAAAGGTCCTGCTGTACTTCTTCACGAGTCCGGGCGGTGGTAACTGAACCCGCATGGCTCTTGGGTACCGAGAGCATGCTGCCGAGTTCACCGAGAAGAACGTCGTGCTGTTCGGAATCCATGACGGAAGCTTGGATTCTGCACGCCAGTGGGTCGAGAAAGAGCAGCTTCCGTTCGCGGTCCTGAACGACCCTGATCGACGAGTAGGCATTGAGCTAGGCATGTCCGCTCTCGATGGAGAGAGATACGTCAAAGACCCGTCAGACGGGAAAAGGCCCGCAGTTGTCATCGACGAACACAGTGTGATCTGCGAGTGGGAACCCGACATGAACCACACCGATGAGATCGCAAAGTTGCTGGAGCGTCTGTAGGACGACCTTAACGATGCGGGTTTTTCGACTGTTGCCTACCCTTGTGCAGTCGGCAAGACGGGGTTCAGCCCGGACTGTAGCTTAGCAGGCTGATGAAGAACATGGTGGTACGTTTTGCGAATGCCCTTGACAGTCGGGGCGAGGATGTGGCCCTGCTGCCGCTGCTCGTGGTGCAGTGGACAGCCGACGGCAATATCCGCCACGAGTTCCCCCAGCGATTCGCCGAGTCCTACGCTCGGGCGGGAGACTACGCCGACACGAAGCGTTCCCCGGCATGCCGCATCAGTTCGCGCGCGAGCCCGGCCCCGAAACCGACCGTGCCATCGACCTCATGCGCTCACTCCTAGCGCACCACGTCGGCGGCTGAGGCCCTCTGAAACAATTCTCGCCCTGCTTCATTATCCAGCCAAGCTATAGCAGCGTCTTCGTCTTGTTCGATAGACATCTCCACCGTACGCTTAGCACATTGCAGCAAGCGTCTAGACTGCTGACGCAGCACGGAGGATTCTATTACTAATTCTTGTATGCGGTGTTGGGTTCCCCTTGAAATCAAAGGCAAAACTAGCTGACTAAGTGTATCCTTATTGATAGCAGTGAGGATTGTGCCGCTGCAACCCTTCTTGAGTTGCAACTGACCTACCGCACTCTTCAATAACACGAGTAAAGTTTCCGAATTTAACGAAGCAGAATTAACGACGTGAAACCCAGTTGAACAGAAAGCTTGGTCGTACTCAGAGCTTATCACAGCGATGCTTTCCAATGAACCCTCGATGGGCGAAACAATGACATCACCGACAGATACTTTTCGCCGTTCTCGGCTTGGCAAATATTCTCCTAAATCTGCTGTGCAACCAGTTACTTCGCCGTTAGCCGGTGTAGGTCGTCGGCCATAATGGGACACGAAATGGGGTAGGAAAAGTCGAGAGGGTTGAGGTGTGGAGAGCTCCCTGGATGAGGTAGATTACTCATAGAGAGGAGCAATGATGTCCCAGACAGACACAACTAAGGCAGTGGCGGCTGAGGAGCGCACAGAAGAGGCCAGGTCCTTCGTGCGAAGAGTCAGGACAGCAACCCGGCGCAAGTACACTCCGGAGGAAAAGATCCGTATCGTGCTGGAGGGGTTCCGCTGGTACCGGTCCTTGTCCCTCGACGCTGCGGTAGCCCTTCCCGATGGGCGCACCGTCGGGATCGTCCGGCGGGGAAACACCTCCGACAGGTCGGCCTTCTCCAATCGCATGTGGAGGCTGCGCGGCACGGCGCTCCCCGGAGCCGTGCTCATCCTCATGCCCGACCCCGTGCGGCTCAGGCACTCCCGCAGGATGCTGGAGGGCTTCCCCGTGCCCGCCTTCCTCGCCGTGGAGAGCGAGGTGGTGGCGGCGCCGGACGGAGCGGTGTGGAGCCCCCACGCCGTCCGGGCCGACATCGACCTGAGCTCGGCCCTGGACAGGATAGAGAAGAGGGATAACCTTCCGGAAGAGGCCGCGCCGGAGCGGGCGTCGCTACCCTCGGACTTCACCGTCCAGGGGCGGGGCTGGGACATCTCCGACTACATGCTACCGGTCATGCTCAAGGCCACCGAGAAGCGAGCCGTCGAGCTGGTGGCCGACTGGCCCTGGATCGCCCTCACGGAGCTCGCCGGGCTGATGGGGGTCTCCCACCAGAGGGCCTCCCAGCTTGTCATCCCCCTGGAATTCTACAAGCTTGTGGCCCGCCCACGCGACGCGGGCGGACACCTCGCCCCTACCGACCGGGGACTGGCCCTCCTGGCCCGTAGAGACCGCACCTCCGTCGGCCTGGCCAGGAGGCGGTGGAGCTCCGCCCCTCTGTTCACCGGCGACAGCTATGAGTGGACCGGCGTCACGGGCAGAAGGACACGCCAACTGCTCAGGCACATCGAGCATACCGCCGCCGTCCACGACTTCCTGGCCCACCTCACAACCCAGGCGGTCTTGGTCGGCTGGCAGGTCTCCCAGCTCGACCCACCCAAGAGGGCCTCCCGCTACTTCAGGCACGGCGACGGGATCCGCTCGGTCCATCCGGACGCCTTCGGTATCCTCAGAAGAGGAGAGACAACCTGGCCTTTCTTCCTGGAGTGGGAGAGGCGCGCCGTGCGCCCAACAACCATGTCGGAGCGTCTCGCCCCCTATCTTCGTTATTACTCATCTCACAGGCCCACCGACGACCACGGCACTCGGCCCGACGTCCTGGTCGTATTCGACGACGAGATCGCGGCGACCCACTTCCTGCGCGTGGCAGGGGAGGAGATGCAGGCGAAAGGAACGACCGTCCCCCTGTGGGTCTCCCACAGGGTCGCCACAGATGAACTGGGGCCGCTGGGACGAGCCTGGCGTGCCCCCGGTGACCGGGACTCGCCCAAGGCCATGCCGCCGCAGTGACCAATGAGTGAAGGAGGAGGATGTCATATAGTCCTGCGCCCTCGTTCTGCGAGGGAGATGGAATAGCCATGCGTTCACAACACGCCGACAAGCGAAAAAGTCCCCGGAAGCATGGAGGACGAACTGTTGTACGGCTCGATACGGCGGCCCTCTGGAGGCGGCTCACCCTGTTGAACCGCTCCCAGAACTGGCTCGCCAGGGAGGTCGGGGTCAGCCCCGGATACATGTCGATGCTGGTCAACGGGGGGCCCTCACCATCCGGGCGCATCCGCCGCCGGATGCAAAAGGCTCTCGGTGTGGAGGACTTCAACCAACTTTTTACTTTGGAGGTGACGGATGAACAGCTCTAACACAAAATTCCGCTTCGACGGCCACACGCACCGAAGCGCCGATGATGGCAGCGACCTGTCCTACCTGGGCGGCGTGCTGCCTCAGGACTTCCCGGAGCGCCTCGAAGGACTAAAGGAGGCCAGCGGCCTCTCCTGGGGTGCGATGGCCAGGTCCATCGGCGTGGACCGCAAGCAGCTGATGAGGTGGCGCAAGAAGGGCACTGAACCGTGCGGAGGGGCGATGCACGCCATCTTCCGCTTCGCAATCCGGATGCCCGACGGCCTGGACATCCTCATGAGTGAGAGATTCCAGATGACGTTCCGGGGTCAGCAGAGATAGACCCCACACCCCGGCTACAGACGCCGCCCGTGCTCGCCCATTCCCGTCAGCACGGGCAGCGTGTCCACGAACCCATAAAGAGAGGGCAGAGCCCCGGAGACTCTCTGGAAGACCGGTACTTTGCCGCTACGAATCGGAGGACATGAAGAGATGATGACAATGCATGACAGACTGCTGAGACGTCGCCAGGTCGAGGAGATCACTGGCATGGGCCGCTCGTCGATCTATCGGCTGATGCAGGAGGGTGAATTCCCCCGGCCGGTAAGGATCGGCCCCGCAGCCGTCAGATGGAAGGCAAGCGATATCACGGCCTGGATGGAGTCCCGGCCGGTGGCCAGGGGTGAATTTGACCCAACGGGTGCGGGCTGGATACGGCCTTCATAAGCGGAGCCGGTGCTCGGAATGGCTGTTCTGGTTCCTTGAGATCAGTCGGTCAGGTAATCCGCCCACAGCTGCATCAGCGTGCGGCGCCGCTCGAATAGATCTGACCTGGCGTAGGCCTGCTCGGTCGTATTGCCGAGGCTGTGGGCAAGAGCCGCTTCTGAAACAACCCACGGGGTGTCCGTTTGTTCCAGTGTCCAGTTCTTGAAACTGCTGCGGAACCCGTGGACAGTGGCACGTTCCGCCAGACCGACGGAACGGAGCATCTTCGTCAGTGTCATGTCGGACATGGGCGTCCCCCGCTTTAGCGGCGACGGGAACACCAGGCCGGTGTCTTCACGCAGGACAGATGCTTCGCCAAGCAGGTCAAGTGCCTCTCCGCTGAGGGGTACGCGGTGTTCCACACCAGCCTTCATACGCTCAGACGAAATCCGCCATTCTTGGCCCTAGAGGTCGATCTCGTCCCAGGTAGCGCCCCTGGCTTCGCCGGAGCGGGCCGCCGTGAGAACCAGGAATCGGAAGCAGAACTTTGCGGACATCGAAGCATGGGATGCTGCAACCGTTTCCATTGCGGCCCCGACGTTCTGGTAGGGCAGTGCCCTGAAGTGTGCTTTCACCTTCGGCATGGGGGGCAATGCACCGTCGATGGCTTCACCCGCCGGGTTGGACTCCACGAATCCGTGGGCCATGGCCCACCGGAATACGGCCCTCATACGCTGACGCACTCTTCGGGCCGTCTCGGGCCGGGTCATCCAAATGGGAGTGAGGACCCGTAGCACGTCTCCCCGATGTATCTTGTCCAGCGGTGTGTTGCCCAACTTAGGCATAGCATGACGCTCCAGGGTCTGAATCCAGCCTGAAGCATGCCGGGGGTTGCGCCACCGGGGCTTATTGGCCTCATGGACGGCGTAGGCGGCTTCCCTAAAGGTTGGCATGGCAGGAGCGCGCTTTTCGGCCACGGGGTCTCGACCCTCCGCAACTGCGGCCCTATGGTCCGCCGCCTTCTCACGAGCCTGAGCCAGGCTGACGGACGGATATCCGCCCAAGCCTATATCCCGCCGGCGTCCATCAACAGTGATGTGCAGGACCCAAGATTTCCGCACCGCCTTGCTGATGAAAAGGTGCAGGCCGCCACCATCGGAGTAGCGTCCTGGATCCTTCAGGGCCTTGACCCGAGTTGCAGATAGGGTTCAGATGCCTCCATAAATCCCAAATGTTCCCATGAATGTTACCACACTTAATGTGGGAACTCAAAAGATTAGGAGGGTGGGGCAGGGCACTACAAGAGACTATATTAGCTATGGAGCAAGCATGAAATGAGAAAAAAGCGGACAGTCAAAAAAGTTATAGTGGCGGAGGGAGTGGGATTCGAACCCACGGTACACTGACGCGCACGCCGGTTTTCAAGACCGGTGCCTTAAACCACTCGGCCATCCCTCCGGGCACGGGACGGACTATATGATACGCCTTTTGACGTGGAGGTGAGGGCTAGTGGTTCACGTCCGCTAGGAAATCCTCGAACCTCTTGATTAGAGTGTCCTCGACTGAAGCCAGCCACTTCTCGTCTATCAGAACGGCCCTTTCAGGAGCTTGGGGGGAGGTGGGCAGAGCGGCAATGCTCTCTGCGGAAGGGGTATGTTGGAGAAGGGGTAAGGCGTTGGTGTTGAGAGGGCCATCGGGGATGTAGTTGGACAATCGCACGTTTATGTGAGGATGACCTGTCCAGGCGATGAATAGCTCTGCGAGGGTTTTGTTGGGAGCGCTCAGTGGGATCGCGAATACATCGGTTTGGTTGACGTGCCCACACTCGTAGCAATAGTAGAGGGATTCTCCCCCCATTTCCTGTTGAGCATCCCAAATACGGTGGCTCCACGTGGTGCATATGTCTAGTTCGCTGCCGAGGAGCATACGTATGCATTCCCATCCCCATATCCACTCGTCGATGTGGGGCTTGATCTCTTCCATCTTCTCGAAGGACTGGTTCACCTGTTGATCGGTCAACCTTGCGATGGCGAGACGCGACTCCGACTCGTTCAGGAGATCGGGATTAAGCGCGAACTGGGCAAAGAAGATGCTCTCCTGGGGTGCGTCGAACATACCGCGTCTGCCCGGGAACCGTTCCACGTCCCAGAAGTCCGCCCAACTTGTCGGATGTTGACCTCCCCACAAGTCGTCTATTGCGTTCAGATTGTAGGCTAACCCCGTAGACCAGATGGTTCCGCCACCTCCGCTCCACGGGGTTCTAGCAACCTCCGGAAAGCCGGACAAGTATCCGTTGTGTATGGCTGGGGTAAGCTCTTCCAAATCGCCTTCAATCCCGAGATGATTGGCAGACCTAGTCGAAACGTCATACACGTCCAACGTCGGCCTTTTCCTTACGAGTGGGACGGTCCGCCAGTAAAGATTTGGATCAATTAACTCGGTCTTTATTCCAAAGTTCTCCTGGAACGGTAGAAAGTAGGCCTGCCTCTGTGCCTCCTCGTAGGCGCCACCCCAGGAGCCAATTTTAAGATTCTCGCCACGGTATTTCTCCAATGCCAGCTCTATCTCCTCAAAGGTGGCGGGGTTCTCCGCCGTCCATTGCGAGATGTCCCGGGGTACAGGAGTGGGGGTAGGTGTGGCAGTGGGAATGGGAACGGGTGTGGGGAGCGGCGCAGTTGGAGTGGGGGCAATGGTGTTTGTGGGAGGTAGTGGGGTTGGATTGGGTTCCTCTGTGCAGGACACGGCAATAACTAGCGCAGCGACCACGATGAGTCCTGCCATGATCCAGCGCCCGGCACGGTGCGGCCTGGGCCAATTCATGCTTGAAATATGCAACCTTCCCTCTCAGCTAGGTTAACGAAAAAATCGTGCATTGGATATGTCAGGGAAGAAGGAAGATGCCGTTCGGACGGCGGAATGACGAAGGATGGGAAGGGGTTAGGGAGTAGGGATGACGTCGAACCCAGTGTAAGACTGCAACACCTCCGGGATACGCACCGACCCATCGGCCTGCTGGTAAGTCTCAAGCACGGCTATCAACACTCTCGGCAGCCCCAGCCCCGAGCCGTTGAGTGTGTGTACGTACCGGGGCCGTGTCCCCTCCTTCGGTCGGTAGCGGATGTTGGCTCTGCGGGCCTGGAAATCGAGACAGTTGCTGCAGGAGCTCACCTCCAGCCACTCTTCACAGCCCGGCGCCCACACCTCCACGTCATAAGACTTGGCGGAGTGGAACCCGAGGTCGCCTGTGCAGAGCTCAAGGACACGGTGGGATAGCCCAAGTGCCTCGGCGACACCCTCGGCGTGGGAGAGCATGGACTGCAGAGCCTCTTCGGAGTCTTCAGGTGTGACGTACTTGTACATCTCCACCTTGTCGAATTGGTGTCCCCGCTTGATGCCACGGGTGTCCCTGCCGGCCGACATCTTCTCCCGGCGGAAACAGGGCGTATAGGCAACGTAGTTGATGGGGAGATCGGAAGCGTCGAGAATTTCGTCCCTGTGCAGGTTTGTCAGGGGCACCTCGGCAGTGGGGACTAACCAGAGGTCGTCCTGCTCGTCGTGGTAGACGTTATCGGCGAACTTTGGCAGCTGAGCGCTCCCGACCAGCGCCTCCCTTTTGACCACGAAGGGCGGATAGATCTCCGTGTAGCCGTTTTGAGATTGGTGAAAGTCCAACATCCAGGAAATGAGTGCCCTCTGGAGCCGAGCCCCGCGCCCCTTCAGCACATAAAATCGGGAGCCCGATATCTTCACTCCCCTCTCAAAGTCCAGGATGCCCAGATTCTCACCGATTTCCCAGTGCGGCCGGGGCTGAAATTCGAAAGTCGGTGCCGTCCCTACGGTATTTATGAGCACGTTGCCGCTCTCGTCGGCGCCCGAAGGCACATCCTGTAGGGGTATGTTCGGTATTTGGAGCAGTAGCAGATCCAGCTCTTCATCCAGCTCCTTGAGGTCGGTTTCGAGGGTCTTTATCTCCGACCCGACCTGACGCATCTCCCCTATCACCTCAGGCGGCTTTTCCTTCATCTTGGACAGCTCTTTGCTGACCTGGTTGCGGCGCGCGCGGAGGGTCTCTGAGGAAGTGAGAATTACTCGGCGTCCTTCGTCGAGTTCGATGATCCGGTCAAGGGGTGCATGGTCCTCGTCCCTACGGTCAAGGGCCTCCCGGACGACTTTCGGATTTTCGCGTATTAGGT
Organism: Dehalococcoidia bacterium; assembly: GCA_965249275.1. GTDB lineage: Bacteria > Chloroflexota > Dehalococcoidia > Plut-88900 > Plut-88900 > Plut-88900. The sequence goes on along the minus strand of CBDFLQ010000007.1, from coordinate 1,017,953 downwards.
TGATGGACAGCATGAATGGAACTCTCGAGTCTGGATGTTTCGGAACAGTATAAGACAGTGAGAACGAGGGTGGAGTTTCGGGAGGGTCATTGCGGGTCGCGCCGCTCGACCGAGCGAAGCTGCGGGAACAGGATGACCTCCCGGATGGACTGCTGGTCCGTTAATAGCATCACCAGCCGGTCGATGCCCATGCCGAGTCCCCCGGTGGGTGGCATCCCGTGCTCCATAGCCAGAAGGAAGTCTTCGTCCAGCCGGTCTACCTCCTCGTCACCGAATTCAAGCCTGAACTTCTCCTGCTCGGCGAAGCGTTCTCGCTGGTCTATCGGGTCATTAAGTTCCGTGAAGGCATTGGCGATTTCCATTCCCGCGGCAAACCCCTCGAACCTCTCGACAAAACGGGGATCGTCGGGCTTGCGCTTGGATAGAGGAGACATCTCGACCGGATGGTCGATGACGTAAGTAGGCTGGACGATGTATGGTTCAACGAAGGTGGAGAGCAGCTTGTCATAAAGCTGCGCAGGGCTGAGCCCCTCGACTCGCTGGCCTACGGCCTCCGCATCCTTTCGTAATACGTTGATGTCGGAGTACTTCGGGTCGGCGATGTCCAGGCCGCTCCTCCCGAGGATCGCATCCCGGACGGAGACCCGGGGCCACGGAGGCGTGAAGTCCAGGGTGTGGCCGGCATACTGGACTGTCCGGGTCCCGAGCACCTCCTGCGTGATATAGGCCAACATATCCTCTACCATGCTCATAACGTCGTTGTAGTCGGCGTAGGCCTCGTAGCTCTCCATGGTTGTGAACTCGGGGTTGTGCTTGGTGTCGATCCCCTCGTTGCGGAATATCCGCCCGATCTCGTACACCTTGTCGATACCTCCGACTATGAGGCGCTTCAAATAGAGTTCCGTGGCGATCCGCAGGTAGAGCGTGCGCTCTAGGGCGTTGTGCTCGGTTACGAAGGGCCGAGCCATGGCCCCTGCAGCGACCGGGAGTAGGATGGGGGTCTCGACTTCGGCGAAGCCGCGGTCGTCCATGAAGCGGCGCATGGATGAGATGAACCGAGTGCGAATGTCGAAGATTCTACGTGCGTCGTCGTTGGATATAAGGTCAAGGTAACGGTGCCGGTGCCGCTTCTCGACGTCCGTGAGGCCATGCCACTTTTCGGGTAGTGGGCGGAGCGCCTTGGTGAGCAGGGTTAGGGACTGGGCACGGACTGAAATCTCGCCGGTACGGGTGCGGAACATGGGCCCCTCGGCAGCGATGGAGTCCCCGGTGTCCAACTCCGACAGTACGATCTGCTGCTCGGGCTGCAGGTCCGACCTTCGGATGAATAGCTGCACAGACCCCGTGCCGTCCCGGATGTCGGCGAATGCGACCCGGCCCATGCCCCGGAGAGCCATAAGCCTCCCGGCCACAGCAACCGAACGCCGCGGCACGCGCCCCGAATCTTCGATTGCTCTGAAGTAGGCTAAGGCGTCTGCTACGGTGTGGGTGCGGTTGAGACGGGCGGGATAAGGGTCGATGCCCTGGGCGCGCAGACGCTCAACTTTGGAGAGCCGTTGCTGGAAAAGGTCTTCGCCTCTATCGGCCATGCGGAAAGGATTGAGGGCCTAATGGAAGGCCCCTCTGGCTATTCAATGCTCTTGATGGTCAGCTTGAGGACTCTGGCGGGCGCTATTACCCGGACGTCGTCACCGACTTTGCTGCCGAGGAGCGCCTTGCCCACGGGGCTTTCGTTGGAGATTTTCCCGGCCTTGGGGTCCGCTTCGTCGCTGCCTACTATCAGGTAATTCATGGTGCGCCCCGACTCGTTCTGAACGGTTACCTTGGCCCCCATGTCTACAAAGGCTGACTTCCGGTGCTCGTCGGGGATTACGGTGGCATTGTGCAGCATATTGTCCAGGGTCATGATCCGCCCCTCGATGAACGCCTGCTCATTCTTGGCGTCGTCGAATTCGGCGTTGTCGTCGGTGCCGCCGAAGTCCTTGGCGTGGAGTATGCGGTCGGCTATCTTGTGGCGCTTTTCGGTGCGGAGCTGGTGAAGCTCCAGCTTAAGCTCCTCGAATCGCCTGTGTGTAAGGTATGTCTTCTTAAGGGCCATGGCGTTGGCAAGGAGGAAAATAAAAAGACCCCTTGGGAGAAGGAGTGGGAACGAGGTCATTTTATGTTGTGCTGAGAGATTTGTAAAGTAGTATGGCTGCGGCCGACTTCGCATCGCCGATTTGGCTGGTGCGTACCATGTCCATAGCCTCCGAAAGCGTGACAGGGACAAGGGAGATATCCTCATCGGCGTCGGGCTCAAGCGGATCGTAGGAGAGGCCAGTGGCCAGGAATAGGTGGTTGAATTCGGTGCAGAACCCCGGAGAACTGTAGACCGAGCCGAGCAGCCTGAATTTTTCAGCCCGGTAGCCGGTCTCCTCCCTGAGCTCGCGCTGGGCCGCGGCCTCGATATCCTCGCCGGGCTCTATGCCGCCGGCTGGTGTTTCCAATAGCTCCATTCCCGCCGCGGCCCGGTACTGCCTCACCAATAATAGGTTGCCGTCGTCGTTGACCGGCAGGATATGCACCACATCCACATGCTCGACTATTTCCATTGTGGCTTCTCTGCCATCTGGAAGGTGGAAAGCATCGATGCGCAGGTTGACCACCTTGCCTTCGTAGATGCGGGTGCTCTTTGTTTTGGGTTTGTCGATCATGAGGGGATGGAGCTTATTCCATTCTGGTCAGCCTTTCGGTAACCGTGGAATAGAAGCGGCCGGGGGGCTGGAATCTCAAGAATCGAGCGGAGTTTGGGCTTATGGTGGCGGAAACGGTGTAACCGTCCTCGAGGTCGGCTTCTATCTGGCCGTCTACGCTCATTATCACCTCGTGGTCGGTGCTCACGGTGAGGTCTATCACCGAGGTGGGTGGCAGCACCAGGGCGTTGGAAATGGTGAGGTGTGAAGTCACGGGGTTGAGCACGAACTCGTCTGTAAGGGGATTGAGAATCGGGCCGCCCGCAGCCATGGAATAGCTGGTGCTGCCGGTGGCCGTGGCGATAATGACACCGTCACCTTTGTAGACGGTGAAGAGATCGCCGTCGATGCGGGCCTCGATGCGTATGACCCGAGCCACGCGCCCCCGCGCTACAACTACGTCGTTCAATGCAAAGTAAGTCCTGCGCCCCGTGCCCTCTCCATCGGCCGTCGTGGCCGGAGGCACGACCTCCGCCTGGAGCGTGGCGCGACGCTCGATCCTTCCTCCGTCAGCGAGGAGCCGCGGGAGGTCTTGGAGGGCCTCGGCGGGGTTGAGCTCGTTCATAAACCCCACTTTACCCATGTTGATGCCAAGGACGGGGATCTCGGAGGACAGGGCAAGATGGGACACCCGCAGCATGGTGCCGTCCCCCCCAACGCTGATCAGCAGGTCCCGGTCACCGACGTTGTCTGAGGTTATCTCTTCGTCCCAGGCCGAACGCGCCCATCCCCTGACGCCGGTTTTGCCGAGGATGTCCAGCAGGTCATCTGCGAGGACCCGGGCCGCGGGGAGCCGCGGATGGTAGAATACGGCTACCCGTCTTATGTTTTGCTCTTCGGACAAGTTGGCCTCTCTCGGGTCTCGGGCCTGTGGGAAGGCATGATGTTGAGGGCGCAAGTATAAAGCGCAGCCGGAATCCAAGTCGAGACTCCCACTGCTCATGGGCGGGCTGATATTGCCGAGATTAGGTCTGATGGAGGTACACAGGTGAGAATAATAGTCATAGGTCAGGCGCCCTTTGGGGCCGGAGTCCTGGAAAAACTCGTGGGCCGGGGAGACGATGAGGTGGTGGGAGTCTTCGCACCCCCGGAGAGGAGGGGCCGACCTGACCCCCTGTCTGCAAAGGCGGAGGAGCTTGGCATCCCCCTGATAACGGTAACGTCCATGAAGACAGATGAGATCTACGACACTATCGCGGGAATGAAGCCGGACATCGGGGTTATGGCCTTCGTGACGCTTCTCGTGCCGGAGAGGGTATTGAATGAGCCGACTCTGGGCACCATCCAGTACCACCCGTCCCTGCTGCCGAAACACCGGGGCGCGAGCGCCATCAACTGGGCCATCATCAACGGAGATGACAAGACGGGCCTCACGATCTTCTGGCCCGACAAAGGCCTGGACACGGGCCCCATCCTTATGCAGAAGGAAGCGGCCATCGGACCCGACGACACCGTCGGATCCGTCTACTTCAACCACCTCTTCCCGGATGGCGTAGCCGCTATGTTAGAGTCGGTGGACCTGGTGAAGGCCGGCACTGCCCCGAGAATCGTGCAGGACGAGTCTCAGGCCACCTACGAAGGTATCTGCCGCCCCGAAAACGCGGAGATCGACTGGCAGAAGGACGCTCAGACCGTATACAACCTCATTCGGGGCACTAACCCTCAGCCTGGCGCATGGGGAGTCCTGAAGGGCCAGAAAGTCAAGATCTTCGATTCGGAGTTGAGCTCTGATTCCGGGGCCGCAGGTGAAGTGCTGGCCATAGCAGAGGATGGATTCGCGGTGGGTACCGGGGGTGGGGGCTCGGTGAAGATAAAGCGAGTGCAGCCACCCGAGTCTAGGAAGATACCCGCACCCGAATACATCGAACAATCGGGCCTGGCGGTTGGGGACCGGTTCGGGGCGTAGAGCCCCCTATCGGGGTACTGCCTTAGCGCAGTCCTGGATAATCGAATTCACCATGCTATCTTGCTATAGGCGCCTCAATGGTGTATGCTTGGTGTATGACACGCACCAACATAGACATAGATGATCGAGTGGTCGCCGAAGTGATGGCACGCTACCGTATTTCAACCAAGCGCGAGGCGGTTAACTTCGCCCTCCGAATGGTTGCTGCTGAGTCATTGTCCCTGGACGAAGCCCGCGCACTCCGCGGCACCGGCTGGGACGGTGACCTGGAAGCAATGCGCTCCGGCCGTTCGTTGTGATCCTGATCGACACTTCGGCCTGGATTGAATTCCTCCGCGACACCGGTTCTCCAGTCTGCCTTCTCGTAGATGAACTATTGTCTGACGAGATTGCCATATGTGATGCCGTGCGTATGGAAGTGCTGGCCGGGGCCCGAGACGAATTCCATTTATTGGACCTGCGCAGACTCTTGGCCCGTGCAGTGATGCTGCCGACCGACCCTACTGACTATGAGGATGCGGCTGCCCTATACCGCCGTTGCCGTCGAAATGGAGAAACTGTCCGCAAGCTCATCGACTGCCTCATCGCCTCAGTAGCCATAAGCGCGGGGGCCTCAGTTCTACACCAGGACGCCGATTTTGACGTGCTCGCGCGCCACACTGGTTTGCTGACATACAGAACTGAAGGGCGTCAGGCGCTCTATTAGACCGAACAGCCGAGGCTGAATCAGCCCAGCGTCGTAACCGCAGTCCCGACCAAGTCCATAACGTAGTTGGGCACTATTCCCATGAACAGCACCCCGAGTACCGTTATGGCCATAGCGGCGTTCAGGGGCAATGTAGTGGCTATGGGCTCTTCCCTGCGGGAGGGGGCCAGGTACATCGCCTTTATCACCCGGAGGTAGAAGTAGGCCGAGATGACGCTGTTTACCATCCCGACCACCGCCAGCCACACCAGGTCGGTCTCGACGGCGGCCTTGAAGACGTTCAGCTTGGCCCAGAATCCGGCGGTTGGCGGGATGCCCATGAGGGATATGAGGGATATTGCCATACCCAGTGCCAACACCGGGTTCCGCCGCGCGAGCCCCGCGTAGTCCTGAATTAGCTCGCTCTTGATAACGCCGGATATGGCGATCACCCCAAAGAACGCAGCTAGGTTGGTAGCCGCATAGGCGACCAGGTAGAACATCAGGCTCTCGACCCCCGGGCCGAGGGCCGAGCCGTCCCGCCCAATGGCCGCCAGCCCCACCATGATGAACCCGGCATGGGCTATGGTGCTGTAGCCCAGCATCCGCTTGATGTTCGACTGGGCTATGGCTACCAGGTTGCCTATGAACATCGATACGGCTGCCAGGATGGCGAATAGCAGCGCCCACTCCTCGGTGACGGAGCCGAAGGCTAGGAAAAACACACGAACGATAACCGCAAACCCTGCCGCTTTGCTCGCCACCGAGAGATAGGCGGCAACCGGGGTAGGTGCGCCTTCGTACACGTCTGGTACCCACATCTGGAAGGGTACCGAGGAGATCTTGAACCCGAACCCGGCGACGATGAAGATGACTCCGAGTAACAGGGCCGGCTGCTCGATTAGCTGGCTGAAGGGCGTCAGTCTGTCGGCGATGTCCAGCAGCCTCGTGCTGCCGGTGAGTCCGAAGATCATGGCAAACCCGAACAGCATTATTCCCGAGCTGATAGCGCTCAGCACCAGGAACTTCAGGGCAGCCTCCGTGGAGCGATTGTCTTTGTTGAGAGCTATCAGGGCCACGGTGGCCAGTGCGCTCAACTCCAGGGATACGTAAATGGATATCAGCTCGGTGGAAGCGGCCAGGAGCATCAGACCGCCGGAGGCCATCATAATCAGGGCGAAATACTCGGCTCGGTAGGCCCGCAAGCCCGTGGCGGAATGGGAAGCCATCAAGACTAAGGCAGTCGCGCCGAGGATAAGGAACTTGAAGAACAGAGCATAGTGGTCAACGACTAGGAAACCGTTGAACCCAGTCAATGCGTTGGACTCTAACCCGTCAACCTTGAGCCAGAGCACCAGTGAGAGTGCCGCCGAAGCGGCGATACCCGCTAGGCTCAGGGGAGCAAGTACATCCTTCTTCTTGAGGACGAGGTCTAGAAGGATGATGATGCCCGCGGCCCCGCCCAAGACCAGCTCGGGCATTAAGAGATATAGGTCGTCAGGATACATTAGCGTGTGCCTGGACTAGCCGCCGTATAGGGCGCTGATAGGCTTTATTCCTTCCCTCAGCATATCGGTGATAAAGGACGGATAGACCCCGACTATAAGGATCGGGGCGATTAGCAGAATGGCTCCGGCCTTGTCCACAATCCCCGCATCCCCGACGTGCTGGAACCGAGTAGTTGGGGTGCCGTACATGGTGCGTTGCAGGGTCCACAAAATATAGCCCGCCGAAAGAAAGATCCCGAGCACACCCAGGACCGTGGCTGTTCGCCACTCCTGGAAAGTGCCTAAGAAAATGGTCAGCTCTGCCACGAAACCGCTGGTTGCCGGAAGACCCAGAGACGCCAATCCTCCGATGAGGAAGGCCGCAGCTATGAATGGCATTCGGTTCGCCAGGCCCCCGAGGTCCGGGATGTGCCGTGTATGGACCCGGTCGTATACGAGTCCAACCAGGAAGAAGAGGAGACCGGTGATCGTGCCGTGGGTGAACATCTGCAGCGCGGCTCCGGTGAGTCCCACTTCGTCCAGGGAGGCGACTCCCAAGAGCACGAATCCCATGTGGCTGACACTGCTGAACGCCACGAGCCGCTTCAGGTCGGTCTGCTGGAACGTTACGAACGCTCCGTACAGAATGTTGACCACCCCCAGAACTGCCAGCCAGATTGCCAGTTTATCGGTGACTTCGGGGAAGAGGCTGATGGAGATCCGGAGGATGCCGTAACCCCCCATCTTGAGGAGCACACCGGCCAGCATGACGCTGACAGCGGTTGGGGCGTCGGTGTGGGCGTCCGGGAGCCACGTATGGAAAGGCCAGATGGGTAGCTTAACGGCGAAGGCGGCCATTATCAGAAGGAACGCGAGCTCGGCGGAGATGAACAGGTTTGGTATCCAGTCCGACCCCGTCTTGGCGAGCTCGATCATGTTGAACGAACCTGCCGCAAACCCGACCGCCAGAATCCCGACCAGCATCAGCGCACTCGCCCCAACCGTGTAGATCAGGAACTTCATCGCCGAGTACTCTCGGCGGCCGCTTCCCCAAATAGATATGAGCAGGTACATGGGGACCAGTTCCACTTCCCAGAAGAGGAAGAACTGGACCAGGTCCAAAGAGGTGAACACCCCCATGACGCCCGTTTCCAGGACGAGCATCCAGATGAAGTACTCCTTGGTCCGATAGTTGATCTTCCAGGAGGCCAGAATCGCCGCAACGGAAAGGAGGGCGGTCAGGACCACCATCGGCATCGATAGGCCGTCCACGCCTAAGAAGTATTCTACGTTGATAAATGGGATCCACTGGTACTGCTCGACAAACTGGGGATCGGAAATGGAGGTATTGAAGCGAATGGCAGTGATGATAGCTAGGGCGAGGGTGGCCAGGGTGACGCCAAGGGCCACCTGGCGGCTTCGTCCTCCCTCAGCCCGAGGCAGAAGGAGAATGAGCAGCACCCCGGCTAGGGGCAGGAACACTATTAAGCTGAGTATGCCAGTGAACAAAGCTTTACATCCCGGTCGCGAACCAGAATATGGCCATAATGACTATCAGACCGACAAAAATTCCGACCCCATAGGCCTGCACCTGTCCTGTCTGCAGTTTGGCTATGCCGCCCCCGAAATTTCGGCCCAAGGAACCCACTATGTTGACGATACGATCCACCACGTTCCTGTCGAATATGTCCCCGCCCCGTGCCACGATTCCCAGGCCCACCTTGCGTACTATCCCCGTCTCGTATATCTCATCCATGTAGTATTTCCGGGCGAGAATTCGGTGGATGGGACTGAAGGTTGCCATGATCTTCTCGGGGGTGATGATGCGCCGGACATAGATGGCATAGGCCACGCCAATGCCCAGCGCAGCGACGAGCGAGGACGAGACTGCGATGCCCGTGGGGAATGGCTCCCCGTGGCCCGTGAGCAAATCGGACATCCAGCTCTCCGGGATGCCGAGGATCGAGAAGCCGGGCAGGTTGGCTAGCCCCGCAGCAATCGCCCCTGCAGCGAGAATGAGCATTGGAACAACCATGATGACAGGGGACTCATGGGGTTCATCTGGTACGTGTTCGCCGTGCTGTGGGGCCTCGCCGCCGCGGTATTTGCCCAGGAATGTGATGAAGATAAGCCTGAATATGTATACGGAGGTTAGGAAGGCGGCAACAATGCCGAGAATATAGACCCCTTTATCCCCGTGCCACGCCGCCGCCAATATCTCGTCCTTGCTCCAGAACCCCGAGAATGGAGGTATGCCCGATATCGCCAGCCCGCCTATGGCAAATGTGGCGAAGGTCCAGGGCATTGGCTTTGCCAGACCCCCCATACGTCTTATGTCATAGGTTCCCGTGGCATGGTTGACGCTTCCCGAGCCCAGGAAGAGCAGGGCCTTGAAAAATGCGTGGGTGAACAGGTGGAAAATGGCCGCTGGCACCGCCCCGACCCCCAGGGCGAACATCATGAACCCCAGTTGGCTCACCGTGGAATAAGCGAGCACTCGCTTGATGTCCGTCATCACCAGGCCCATGGTGGCCGCGAAGAGGGCAGTCCCCGCCCCGATGTAAGCAACGGTGGTCATTGCAGCGGTGGAGGCTTCGAAGAGGGGGAACATGCGGGCTACTAGGAATACACCGGCGGCCACCATTGTGGCGGCGTGAATGAGGGCGCTGACTGGGGTCGGACCTTCCATCGCGTCTGGGAGCCAGGTGTGAAGGGGGAACTGCCCCGACTTCCCGACCGCACCCGAGAAAATGCCCAGCGCAACCAGTGTGAGGGCAATCCCGGCAAGGGGGCCTCCGGCGGCCTCGTTCAAGAAGGCGATGTCCAGCCCATCGGCGCCGAGGGTCATGTACACACCCAGGATGGCGATTAGGAAACCCATGTCGCCGAATCGAGTCACGATAAACGCTTTCTTGGCGGCTGCCGCTGCGCTTGGTCTATCGTGCCAGAAGCCTATCAGCAGGTAGGAGGAGAGGCCGACCAGCTCCCAGAATACGAAGAGCATTATCAGGTTGTCGGCCATTACCAGCCCGAGCATCGAGCACGTAAACAGCGACATGTATGCGAAGAACCGGGCTATCGAGGCGTCGTGCTTCATGTAGCCCAATGAATAGAGCTGCACCATCAGGCTAACGCCCGTAACCACAATGAGCATGATCGCCGTCAGGGAGTCCATCAGGATTCCCATCTTGATCTGCAAGACGCCTATATCCATCCATCCATGGCTCGAATAGTCCTGCAGATGGCCCGGCGTATCGATAACCGATGCCAGCGCCCAGATGGACAGTACAAAAGATCCGCCGATAGATAGTACGGCCACGAAGCCCGCCACAATGGCCGCAGACCCGAACAGGGGACGTACCACGAAGACAATTAAGAGGAACGAGATTAGGGGAAGGAATAGGATCAGCCAGCTTGCCGCTTCGGGGATCATCTATATCTTCCTGAGAATCTCGTCGGCGATGTGCTCGCGGCCCTTTGGAACGTAAACGATGAACGGCACGCCCTCAGCCCAGGAGAGGATATCGCCCTCGGGGAGGATGCGGGTGGGAAGTCCCTCGCCCTCGAATAGGTCTTTCCACATCTCGGCGACGATGAGAGTTGGGACGCGTTTGAATTCCATCCAGCTCATAAGTGTAGTGGAGCCTAGCCTTTCAGTATCCCTACCTCGCCGACCTCAACGGTCTGGCGGCTTCGGAATACGGCAATGACGATGGCCAGCCCGAGCGACACCTCGGCGGCAGCGATGGCAATAACGAAGATTGCGAACACGTGGCCCGTCAATAACGTCGGGGAATTGTATCGCGAGAAAGCTATGAAGGCGATGTTCACCCCATTGAACATAATCTCGATGCACATCAGGATCGCGACTATGTTCCTCTTGGACAGTGCCCCCCAAAGACCGATACAGAACATGATCGCCGACAGGACCAGGAAGTGTTCAAGGTTAATCATTGCCGTCGGCCTCTTTCGGTCGGGCGATGACTATCGCACCGATCATGGCGGCCAATAGCAAAACGGAAGCGACCTCGAAGGGGAGGACGAAGCGGTTGAACAGGGCGTCGGCAAGGAGATTGGTAGTCGACTCGGGCGGGGTCTCCGACGATAAAGGCCAGTCGGTTGTGAAGATGGCGACGATGATGGCTGAGAAGATAACTCCGGCTAGAAAAGCCCCGGGCGCCGAGAGCCGGTTGGATGGATTCCCCTGCTGTGTGTCTCTGGTCAGCATGATGGCGAATATCAGAAGTACCGATATCGCACCGACATATATCAGGACTTGGGCAACGGCCAAGAAATCGGCCTGCAGGATTATGTATATGCCTGCAACTGCCAGGAAGGACAAAATCAGGAATAGGGACGCACGGAAGATATCCCGCAGAAGGACCACCGCTGCAGAGGAAATCACCGCAAGGGAGGCGAGAATCCAGAAGGCTATGGCTATGCCGACTTCCATGCGCTGGCTGCTCTATCTCTCTCCGCTTTCGGGGGATTGGGGTATAGGCTCGCCGTCGTCGGCCCAGCGGCCCTTCCAGGGGCGCCCTGCGCCGTCGGAAGGGAGAGAATACTCTGGCAGATACCGCGTGCCGTCCAGGTTGGGACGTAAGAAAGCGCTGGGCCTTTTGTCCCGGTCTCGTAGGTCGTCCACGTGGACTACCATGTCGGTGCGGGTGTAGACGGCCTGCTCGAACCCCGAGCCCATGAACAGGGCGTCGTAGGGGCACGCCTCGACGCATAACCCGCAAAACATGCAGCGGCCGGTGTCTATGTCGAAAACGTCTATAGCGTAGTCCAGACCCTGCTTCCGATCACCCTCGGGGTGAGTCACTATCTTGATGGTGCCCAATGGGCAGTATTTGGCACAAGAAGCGCAGCCTGTGCAGCGGTCTTCGTACCAGGTGAACTCGTATCCGCGGAACCGGGTGCCGCGCGTGACCATCTCTTCGGGGTACTGGACGGTGAAGGGCTTCCTGAAGAGGTGCTTGAAGGTAACGATCATCCCTTTTGCAATTCCCAAGCCGTACATTATTCACTACCTCCGGCTACAGGCCTGGACAGGGCTGCGAGCCGTTCGGAGCCTCCGGACACTACCTGGCGAGTCTGGCCTTGGAAGCCGATGAGCTTGTGCAGCATTGCGACCAGGCCTATCGCAATGACAATGTTCACCGGTATTAGCCACGGGGGCAGACCGTCCGACCAGACGACCACCTGCACCGCAGTAATGGCCGCGTTAAGCAGGGCGAGTGGGAACAGGAACTTCCATGCGAAGGTCATAACCTGGTCTACTCGGAGTCTCGGCAGCGTGGCCCGAGTCCATACGAAGATGCCGAATATGAAGAATATCTTGACCAGCAGCCAGAGGTACCCCGGCAGACCCGGCCCCTCCCAGCCGCTCAGGTATAACGTGGCCATCACAGCGGAGTAACCGACAAGGGAGATGCCCTCTGCAGTCAGGAACATGACGAACTTCACGCCACTGTACTCGGTGTGAATCCCCGCTATGATTTCCGACTCGGCCTCCATCAGGTCGAACGGCGAGCGGTTGAGCTCCGCGGATACCGCCATGAAGAAGATGATGAATCCCAGCGGTTGGAACAGAATGAGCGGCCAACTGCTCTGGACTCCAACGATGTCGTTTAGCGCCATTGAGCCGGCGATGAGCACGACCCCCATGACGGAGATGACCAGCGGAATTTCGTAGCTGACCAGTTGGGCAACAGCCCTCATCGCTCCAAACAGAGCGTATTTGTTGTTCGATGCCCACCCGGCCATGAAGACCCCTATGGTTTCCATGGCCGTTACGGCGACTATAAAGAGAATGCCGACATTCAGATTGGTGAGATAGGTCTCCCCGCCGAACGGTATTACGGTGAACATGAGCAGGGCAGGGACCATCACGGCCACGGGCGCGAGGGTGAATACCAGCTTGTCCGCGCCTGTGGGGATGATGTCCTCCTTGGTCATAATCTTTATGGCGTCGGCTATGGGCTGGAGAACGCCGAAGGGCCCGACTCGGTTGGGCCCGACTCGGTTTTGGAACCTGCCAAGTAGGCGCCTCTCCAGATAGATGAGAATGGGGACAAGCACCATCGGAATGTTGACGAGCACCAGTATGCTGAGCAGCCCGAGCACCAGGTAGGTGACCCAGCCCTCCGCGGCGTCGGGCACGACGGCCTCGATCCACCCGCGAATTACTTCGCCCAGCTCTCTCCAGAACTCGTAGAACCAGTCCACTAGCGGTCCACCTCGCCCATGTTGATGTCTATGCTGCCAAGGATGACGATGAGGTCGGCTAGCTTCCAGCCGATGGATAGTTCTCGGAGGACGGTCAGGTTAATGAAAGATGGGGCCCTGATCTTGCAGCGGTATGGGGAGATTGCACCGTCGCTCACGAGGTAAAACCCGAGTTCACCCTTGGGGGCTTCCACGTGGGCGTAGGCTTCGCCGACTGGAGGTCTGATCAGGGCCGGGGCCGTTGCCCGGAACCGGCCCCCGGGTATCTGCTCCATCGCCTGCTTGACTATACGTACGCTCTCCCGCATCTCCTCCAACCGGACCAGGAAGCGGTCGTAGGTGTCTCCGGTGGCGCCTAGGGGCACCTCGAAGTCGAAACGGTCGTAGACTTCATACGGATCGGATTTTCGGAGGTCCCAGTCCACCCCCGAGGCCCGCAGCATCGGCCCCGAGATCGAAGAGTTGATTGCCAGTTCCGGCGGGAGGATGGCTATGTCCTTGGTGCGGGAGACGATAATCTCGTTCTCCCGCAAAAGGGCCTCGTACTCGTCGATATATCCCGGCATCTCGTTGATGAACTTCGTCAGCGCGGGCGTGAACTCCGGTGGGAGGTCCCCGCTAACCCCGCCGATTCGCATGTAAGAGTAGGTGATCCGTGCCCCGCATACCATCTCAAAGAGGTCCAGGATCTTCTCTCGCTCTCTGAACATGTACATAAGCGGAGTAGCAAGAGCCCCGAGGTCGTTGATGAAGAAACCGAGGGCCATGCAATGGCTCGCGATACGCATCAGCTCTGCCATGATGACCCGGATGTACATCGCCCTTTCGGGAGGCTCGATGCCCGCCAACTTCTCCGCTGCGAGAACGTAGGCGAGGTTGTTGGACATGGAGGCCAGGTAGTCCAGCCTGTCGGTGAGGGTGATTATCTGGGTGTAGGTCCGCTCCTCGGCCAGCTTCTCGGTTCCGCGGTGCAGGTATCCGAATACGGGCTCCAGATCGGTAACTACCTCGCCGTCGAAGGTGACCCGCATCCTGAACACACCGTGGGTGCTCGGATGCTGAGGCCCGATGTTGACCATCACCTCTTCGGTCTTAAGGGTCACCGTGTCCTCGATTCATTCATGGTGGTTGGAACCGTCACCGCCAACAGAAATATTGCGGCTATGCGTTGGTAAAGTCCTTGCGGTGAGGATGGCCCGGGAAGCCCTCCCACAGCATTATACGTTTCAGATCGGGATGTCCTTCGAAAGCGATGCCCATCAGGTCGTAAACTTCCCGCTCCTGGAGCAGGGCGCCGTGCCAGATGTCGGTCACCGAAGGCACGGACGGTGACTCCCTGGTAAAGGCCCGAGTCTTCAGGACAACCGAGTGATTATGCTTGATCGATAAGAGATGGTACACGACTTCGAAGTGGTCTATGTAGTCCACCCCCGTAACACCAACAAGGAAGTCGAAAGCCAGATCGGGGTCCTCAAAGCAGTGACGGGCCACCTTGGCGAGGGTGTCGGTGGTTACAACCAGGGCATTGCCTCCGGCTTCCACCACCGAGCCGGGGAAACGGTCCTGAATACTCCGGGCGAGGTCTTGGGCGTTAAGCTCGGTGGTCACTGTAGGTTAGCTCTTCGCCTTAACTATGCTGTATTTCTTGATCTTTTCCTGAAGCTGCATCAGGCCATACAGGAGGGCGTCCGGGCGGGGTGGACAGCCGGGTACGTAGACGTCCACAGGGACAATGCGGTTGACCCCTGGGACCACCGAGTAGGACTCGTAGTAGGGCCCGCCCGAGGTGGCGCACACTCCCATTGAGATAACCCACTTGGGATCGGCCATCTGCTCGTATATGCGCTTCACGGGTACGGCCATCTTCCACGTGAGGGTGCCTGCGACGATCATGAGGTCGGCCTGGCGGGGGGTGGCGCGAAATACTTCGGCGCCGAAGCGTGCGATATCGTAACGAGACATGGCCGCACCAATCATTTCGAAAGAGCAGCACGCAAGCCCAAAAGTGAGAGGCCAGACGGCATTTCGCCGACCCCAGTTTAGTATGTAGTCGACGCTCGTGACCAGGATGCTGCGCTTAAGGTCGGCCGGCACCTCAATCACCGGGTCCGGGTTGGGGAACTGAGACGCCGCCTTGAGGGCGTTGACCTCTTCGCCTTCAGCAAGGTCAAGGGCCTGAACGTCGATTGAGGTGCCTAGAATGGGAAGATTCCCCTTGTTACCTTTCATGACTTTAGCTCCACTCCAGGGCTTTCTTCCGCCATGCGTAGGCGTAGCCGATAAGCAGGATAACGATGAAAATTCCCATCTCTATGAGTCCGAATACCTTCAGCTGGTCAAGGTGGACAGCCCAGGGGAATAGAAAGATAACCTCCACGTCGAATATGACGAAGAGAAGAGCGATGAAGTAGTAACGGAAGTTGAACCGGATCCAGGATCCCCCGACCGTCCGCATCCCCGACTCATAGGTCTCGAGCTTTACGGGAGTTGGGTTGCGAGGTCTGATCCTGACCAGGGACAATGCCCAAGGTAACAGGATCATCGAGATTGGAATAAAGGTTGCTAGAAGAAGGAAGAGACCTATATAGCCGTAGTCGGCCAGCACCCAAAGCCTCCCCGGAAAAGTTGGCCTGAATATAGCATAGGGGCAGGGGTGACGCAAGTGAAAAGCCGCACAATAGGCGGTGATATGTCACCCATTATGCGGCTCGCAAAAGGCGCGAATGACCTCTATGGGACTCTTGGCAGAACTTCAGGATTACTTCAGTGGAGAAGGGAAGAAGCCCCTAAACGGCAAATTCCACGTCTCGGGCGTGGATAAGGTCCCTGCTCGTGACGGCTCGGGCTTGAGACGGAAGAACAGTGGCCATCGCTACAGTATGGTTGTCCAAGGCCATGAACTCCACTACATAGGCTTCTGCGCCAGGATGAACGTGTACTACTGCGCCCACATCTCCTGGCTTTAGCCGCTCGCCATGGTCGCCGCGGATATCCGAGGTCAACACTATATGTTCATGCTCTCTAAACAATGGCTTATCGCCTTAGCGGATACGCTGTGATCAGTCTAGGATAATCCCTTGTATGATCGAATTGCCAGACGGTTCTGATTCGTGAGTTCGCTCCGTCAGGAGTTTGAAGAATACCGTCAACATAGTAGCGCAGGCCGTAGGGCGTTTCAATCTTTTCAGCAAGGTCATGATTTCGAGCGTGTAATCTCAATGCCTCAGCGAAGACCTGCCATGAATCGGGACTGAAACCATGGCGTAGAAAGAAAATGACTTGCTCCTACCCCTTTGATGAGATCTTGATAGCAAATAATCTTTGCTCTTACTCTTATCAACAAGTGCATTTTGAACATTCGGCAGTTTCATTTTCCACTAATTATCTAACATGCCAAGGCTCTGGTATATAAGACAGGTCGTGGGTTCCAGCGAGATCTCAAAATCCATTCAGCTTTAGTGTAGTACTGAGCGCTGACAACGCCGCTAGTCTATTGTTTTGTTGCGAAACTGAGCTGAAGCAGTCCTCCGCAACGTGATGGATATCATGGTTTATAGTAACTGTTGACTACCCCCCGACCCACCAGTTAGATTGACCCCCAATCCCGCACAAAGGAGCCGCCTTAAGCAATGATCCTTAGAGTCGTGGTGGTCGGGCCATACCAGGAGAACACCTACATAATCGGGTCGGACGAGACCCAGGAAGCCGCAATCGTAGACGCGGGCGCTGAGTGGCGTTCGATTATTAGTGCCGTGGAGGACTCGGGGCTGAAGGTTAAATACTTGCTCACCACCCACGGCCACGAGGACCACATCGGCGCCGTGGCCGACATGGTGGACGCCACCAACGCTCTCTTCGCCATCCACGAAAATGACGCCTACATGCTCGAAAAGCCACCCGATTCCGCTTCCATAATCCCCGGCTTCCGCAACCCCCCTGAACCCGACCTCTATCTCAAAGAAGGCGACTCAGTCGAGATTGGAGACCTCTCCTTTTCGGTAATCGAGACTCACGGACACACGCCTGGGGGGATTTCGTACTACGGTCATGGCTTGGTCTTCACCGGTGACACCCTGTTCAGAGGCAGCGTCGGTCGCACCGACTTCGAAGGCGGCAACTGGGAGCAGCTGATCGAGAGCATAAAGACCAAGTTGCTGACCCTCCCTCCGGACACAGTGGTCCTTCCCGGCCACGGGCCCCACTCGAGCGTCGGAGCGGAGGCCCAGTGGAACCCATTCCTGAAATAAACGTTGCTGAGACAGGGACTTTGCATAACCGTCATTCCTGTAGATGTCAGGTAATTCGTTGACAGAATTAGAGAGATTTAAGGGTTTGCAAAGGGGTCTTTCCGTCCATTGCCTGGTGGGGTCTCTGAGTATTGTAGTAGATCAGGTATTGCTGAAGCTCGTCCTTCAGTTCCGAGACCGATTCGAAGGTTGTCCCCTCCAGCAGGTCCTCGTTCAAGGTTCTCCAGAACCGCTCTATCTTCCCGTTGGTCTGGGGCCTATAAGGGCGGGTGTAGCGGTGCTTTATGCCCAGTTCCTTGAGCATCCGTTCCATGGGGTGGCCCTCGGTGTTCCTTGGGGAGGCCATCTCGGGGCCGTTGTCGGTGAGGATAGCCTCGAATTGGATGCCGTACTCCGCATTGAGGAAGTTGATGGACTTCAATACAGCAAACATAACGGAGAGACTCTTGATGTCTCCGACCACTTCGGCCCAGGCCAGACGGGTGTAGGCGTCGATGAGGCCCACCAGGTAGTAGCGGTGCTTGGTGCCCACGATGGTATCCCGGCTGAGGTAGTGGCTGTCCAGGTGGCCCAGCTCTCCTGCCCGGGTCTTGATGATCTTGCGCTTCGACTGCTGCATCGGCTTTGTGAGCCTATTGAAACCGTGGCGTCTGGTGATGGCGTAGATGGTGGAGGGCTTAGGGGTGTTGTGTTTAAGGATGGGTTTGAGTATGGCATAGATCTCGTAACGGTTGGTACCGTTAAGGCGCTCGTTGATGACCTTCTGCTCAATGTAGGGCAGGGTGCGGCGGGACTTCCACCCGGGACCCCGCTTACGGGGGAGGAAGGCGTTGTCGGAGGGGGAGAGGAGGAATCGGTTGTAGTACTTGGCAAAGGTCTGACGGCTGGTGCCGTGGAAGGAGTAGAAGTCCTGGGCGAAGCGGAAACGGGGATGCTTCCCTGCCTTGACCAGTTGATACTCATGGATGAGGAACCGCCACTTCTGAATGTAGTTCCGTTCAAGGGTGAGGTCCTTGCTATTGTCTCGCATTCTCGCCTCCAGATTGGTGTTGGCCTCTTATACCAATCTGTCAACGAATTACCTAACACTTACAATTCCCGTGAAAACGGGAATCCAGGGGCGAGTATTCGGGATTGGAAATATGCTCGGAATCCTCAAAACAGTCCCACGATAGGAGTTATCCAAAGCTCTCTTGCACGGGAGAAACGACATGGAATTTGGCTTAAACCTCAGAAACTTCATGGCCGACCCCAACCGGCCTATGCACGACCAGATCGAAGAGACCGCCGAGCTGGTGACCCTTGGCGAGGAGCTGGGCTTCTGGGGAGCCTACGCCCCCGAGCATTGGGTCTCCCACCCGACCAGGTGGGTCTCTCCCATGCCTCTGCTGGGCCGGCTGGCTGCCGCCGGGTCCAGGATCAGACTGATAACCGGCGTGCTCCTTATGCCCCTCCACAACCCCGTCGACATCGCGGAACAGACCATAGCGTTGGACCAGATTTCCAACGGGCGGTTCATCCTAGGCCTGGGGCTCGGGTACCGAGAGAAGGAGCTTGAGATAGTCGGCTCTAACCGCTCAGAGAGAGTGGGTAGGCTCGAAGAGTCCATCGAACTGATGAAGATACTGTGGGCGGGGGAAGAGGTCACGTATCGCGGGCGCTATTTCAGGGCGACGGCTGCTCAAATGGGCATTAGGCCCGTGCATTCACCGCGCCCGCCCATCTGGCTGGCGTGCCAGGGCCGCCGAGCCGCGAGCAGAGCAGCCCGCATCGCCGACGCCTGTCTGGTCGGCCCCTACGTCAGCTGGGCCGACCACGAGTCCCTCGCCACCATATACTGGGAGGAGCTCGATAAGCTAGAGAACTCGGGCGAGGGGTTCTATGCCGCTCACCGTTGTATCAGCTTCGCCTCAGACCGTGAGTCGGCCATCAGATCTGCGAAAGAAACAGCGGAGGCAACGGCGGCGGTCTACGGAGGTTGGGGAATGCAGGAACGCACCGCCGTAGACCTCGGCTTGGACAAGCTGCGCAACCTCGAAGAGTGGGCCATAGTCGGCAACGCCGAACAGTGTGCAGAGCAGATCGCCGAGCATCGAGACAAGTCCCGGTCAGGCTACATGGCCTTCACGTTCCTAAACCTCCCGCCTGATATCTTAGGCCGGAAGGAATACCTGCAACGGGTTTGGGAAGAGGTGCTGAGCAAGGTGACGTAAGAGGGCCTTGCTAGACTCCTGAAAACGAGAATCGGTCAGTTGGCCTAGCCGGCCGCAACTCGTTCAACCCAGCACACGGTCGAGCACGTAGTTGTGCAACCGATGCGTGAGCCGCTCTCGGTGGCTGTATCGCCCTCGACTCGCAAATCGCGACTTCAACCCCCGGTGGGAGGACTCACATACCGCTGTGTCCTCCCTCATGATCTGCTCCCGAGCCTCCTCCAGTCGGACCGCGGCCTTTTCAAAAGCCGGGTGCTTGATCGCGGACTCCGGGAAACAGCTGCCCATCAGCAAACGGCACCGGTCGGGCCTGAGAGGCAGGGTGATTCCATAGTTCATTCCTACCGGATTATTGATGAGCACCATGTTGGGGTAAATGATGACGATGGCCAACTCGCGGGCCTGTTCTTCCGAAAGTTTGGGATTGGCAGGCAATACAGACTCACCGGACAGCGTTTGTGCATCGCCCGGCTGTTTCCCCAGCAACAACTCCCAGGTCCCGTGGCTGTCGTCAGGTGTAAAGGCTCGGGTGGGATAGTAGGGAGCTATTGAGGCAGAGTGGGCATAGTTAACGTGGTACTCCTCTGCGGTGTTGTCTACGTAGATCTTCCAATTGCAGCCCAGCTCGTACTGCTGCCGGTCGTGCAGCTTCATGTCTTTCATGCCATACGGAGCCAACCACTCAGACAAGCTGTCCAGGTATTCGCCGAACGGATCACACTCGGGGTCTAGATTGATGAAAAGGAAACCCTCCCATTCTGCAACCTTGATGGATGGCAGACAGTGGAGGGACTTGTCGAATTCTTTGGTCCGGTCCATATCCGGAGCCCCGACCAGCTCACCTGACAACGAATATGTCCAACCGTGGTACGGGCATTGGAAGAACCTGGTATTTCCCTCCCCAGACGTTACCAGGGTTGAGCGATGACGGCATACGGGCGAAAAGGCGTGCATCTTGCCGGACCGGTCCAGCGCAACGCACACCGGCACCTCGGGCCAGTCGATGGTGAAGTAATCCCCGGGCTTCTGAAGTTGATCAGTCCGCCCGACACAAAGCCACTCTCGCAGAAAGATGCTCTCGACTTCCCGCTCGTAGAATTCCTGCGAAGTGAAAAAGTACGCGGGCGGTAGTGAAGCATCCAGTACCGGGGCCCGCGTGAGCTCGAAGTCATTCGGGTCTATCTGTCCTAGGTAGGCGGGCATTGAACTCTAGGCTGCCGTGTGAGCCTCCCCCTAACTCATCGGAAACCCGTACAGCTTCGCCGCGTTCTCCCCGACTATCTTCCGCGTCTCTTCCTCCGGCAATTCACTGAATGTCCGATCTATCACTTCCCTGGAATGCGGGAAGGTTCCTTCGTCGTGGGGATAGTCGCTGCCCCACATCAGGCAGTCCACCCCGGTAATGTCCCGGTTCCTCAAACCAACCTCATCATCCCCGAACGTTACGTAGCCCTGCCTCTTCCAGTACTCGCTCGGCTTCAGAGACAGTTTGGGCTGCTGCCACATGTGCCTCTTGTCGTAGAGTTCATCCAGCACGTTTAGGTACCACGCCAGCCAGCCTATCCCACACTCAACCAGCACGAAATTCAATTCTGGATGCCTCTCCAGCACCCCCGATGCCGTTAGCATTGTCAACGGGGCCATCGCTACCGTCATCCCCAGTCCTATGTAGATCAGGCCTGCTCCGTGGGAGTTCTCCTCCCCCATGTCCTCCGGTATCGGGTCAGTCCCGGTAAATACGTGAAAGCTCAGGGGGACCTTCAAGTCGTCCATCGCATCCCAGAACTTTTCGTAGTCGGGCCTGTTGTATGGCAGGTTGGACAGAAGCACCGGCAGGGAGAACGACCTGTATCCGAGCTTGGCCGTGCGCCTTGCTTCCTTCACGGATCCTTCAATGTCTCCCATGGGAATCATCGCGGAGGGTACGAACCTTTCCATGTTGTCGATGAAGACCTCGTGGTACCAATCGTTGTAGAGGCGGCTGAATGCCACCTGGTACCCGGGGTCCGGAGAGGCCAGGGCATTGAATATGCCATTGGGATATATGACCTCCGCACTCACCCCGTCCTCTTCCAGGTCGGCTATCCTCAGCGGCAGATCGGTGCCCGCCTCCCTCCCCTGCCCCGCCCCTTCATCGCTCCTGAACTCCCGCCGCTTGTCTTCCTCGGTGAGCTGTGTTATTGCGATGTCCTGCCTTAGCGGCCTTTGCCCGTCCTGGATGTAGTAGATGCCTCCGTTCCTCTCCTCCGTCCGGGGCGCGCGCCTTCGGTACTCCTCCGGCAGCTGCTCGAACAGGCTGGACGGCTCCGATGCATGTGAGTCCGCTGAAATTATCATCAGGTCCGACATATGGCTCTCCCTCTTGAATTACCTGGTCCCGTGAGTATCTCATATTACCGAATACAGGTGCGCATTGCAGGTTAATTGTAAACGCCGAGACATGGCTGGCAGCAGCGCACGCAGCCTTTCCGTACCTGCCTCCCGATTCTTGTACAATGCCGGAGACGACGGCGTTCAAGCTTCAGCGCATCCCTACTCCGCTCAGTAAGCACTAATAAAGAGGGCCTGATACATGAAGGTGGAACTGATCAATCCCCCCGGACTCGACACGTCGGGCGCCCTCTCCCAAGGCACGAGAGCCGGAGACTGGATTTTCGTCTCGGGGCAAAGGGCCCGGGACAGCGTTGGACTCATCATAGGTGCGGGAGACTTCGAGGCCCAGGCCGACCGTGCATTTGAATGTATGGCTCAAGTCCTGGCAGAAGCCAGCGCCGACCTTTCCGATGTTGTCAAACTCACGGCTTACCTGGTCAATCCCCTCCATGTCCAGACCTTCCACAATATGTGTGCCCGCATGTTCCCCACCCATCCCCCCGCCGGCACTACCGCCGTTGTCGCATCCCTAACCTCCCCCGACGCTCTGATCGAAATCGAAGCCTGTGCCCGACTCGGGCAGAACACCAAATGGCCGATGCAGCGAACAGGCCCATTTTCTACGGGTGTGAGAACCGGCGACACAATCTTTATTTCGGGGCAAACCGCGGCAAGTCGGCAAGACCAGGAACCTCCAACCGACTTCCCATCCCAGCTCCACGCCGTCTACCAAAACCTTGATGCCTCTCTCACCGAGTTCGGAGCAGGTTTTGGTGACCTCGTGAAGATCAACTATTTCATTTCCAACCCCCTCTACTACCGAGAGCTATACCGCATTCGAGAGGAGGTCTTCGAAGTGGACTGGCCCGGCGACTCCGTGGTCTCCATCCGTGCCCTTGATGACCCTCATGCCCTCGTCGAAACCGATGCTGTTGCCCTCGCTCCTCCGTCCAAGGCCGAGTTCGTCAACTCTCCTGAACTGCCTCCCCCCTTCAACTTCAGCAACGTGGTCGTCGCCGACGGACTGGCTTATGTATCCGGCCAGGTGGCCCGGGACAAGGACAAAAACCTGGTACTTCCGGGAGACTTCGACGCCCAGTTTCGACAGGCCCTCAAGAACGTTGAAATAGCCCTCAACTCCGTAGGATGTAGCTTCGATAATGCAGTGAAAGTCTTCTGCTTCATCAGTCACGCCGGTTATTTCCAACAGTCGCTGAACATAAGGCGCGAGGTCTTTAAGGGTCGACCCCCGGCTATCACAAGCGTTGCCGTCGACAGCATGGGAGGCTTCCCCGAAGCCCTCTGCGAAATAGACGCCATCGCCGCTATTCCCTGACTTCTATTCCCTCTCCCTAGATGAAATCTTTATATCACCGCCATTCCTGTGTAAGCAAACTAACGAAATATGGCACATCCATCCCCAAGGGCGGGGCATTCCGCTCGCCCTGTCGAAGATCCGCCTTTGGAGGGAGCTTAGTCGAAGGGTCTCAAGAGCGGAATGGGGGGTCCCGACCCCCTGCCCGGAGTTACGCAAAGGTCTCTTGATGAGGAGAGGGCTAGGGCCGTAGGCTCGCTGAGGAGGGTGATTTTTGTCGGGAAGTTCCGGGAAGATTTCACCTCAAGAAACCGCATGGACTGGATAGCCCACTACAACAAAAGTGTCGTATCGCCTGAAGAGGCAGTTAGCATCGTCGACTCCGGAGGCCGCGTCTACCTTGACCCGTCGGTGAACAACTTTATCCCTAACGCTCTGGCCGCAAGGAGCGCCGAGCTTTCGGACGTGAGGATAATGTTCCAGGGCCCCTTCGAGTACCAGGACTGGCTGGGTGGGGGATATCGAGACAGCTTCAATCTGGTCGCACATTTCTATCTTGGGGCCTTCTCCCGTCCTGCCCACGACAAAAAGTTGATCGATTACTACCCCATGGTCCTCTCCCACGAGTTCAAACCGTACCGTGAGAAGCGCGAACCCCGTTTCGTAGCAGACGTCGCCATTGTGCGGATGTCTACTCCGAATGAACTGGGTTACTGTAGCTTCGGGGCGGGCATGTGGGACAGCCGGAGTTGGGCCAAAGGCGCAAGGAAAGTCATTGCCCAGCACGATCCGACCTTCATACGCACCTACGGGGACAACTACATCCACCTGTCGGAAATCGACAGGTCGGTGCACTACACCCCACCCGAGATCACCGTGGAAGAAGCGAGGGCGATCATAGATGGTGTGGAAGACGAGAAGGTGAAGTCGGAACTCCTCGGGTTCATACCCCACATGTCGGGAATCGAGCGCCAACAATGGGTGCCGAGCCTTTGTGACAAAAACCTTGTTGAGGTGCGAGCGCTGGCCGGCGATTTCGGTTGGGGCTCCCCTCCGCAAGAGGATAAGCCCTTTGCAGACCATGTGGCGGAAATCATCCCTGATGGAAGCACCATCCAGATCGGGGTCGGAAGTCCGGGCCGGTACCTGGCCCGACTGGGCGCCTTCGACTCCAAGAAAGACCTGGGTTGGCACTCGGAGATGGCCACGCCCGGCGTCCTCGATCTCGTGCGGGATGGCATCCTGAACGGCAGCCGAAAGACCATTCACCGGGACAAGCTGGTCGGGACCAGCGTTGACGGCTCCAGCCCAAAGGAGATTGAGTGGGCCCACAACAACCCGCTCATAGAGCTCTACGACGCCGAGTACGTGGTGAACATCCGCACCGTGGCCGCCCACGACAACTACTACGCCATCAATAACGCCATATCCATCGACCTGACCGGTCAGATCAACTCGGAGACCATCGGGACCCGAATGTGGAACGGCACGGGAGGTCAGACCGAGCTGCATATGGGAGCCGTTCTCTCAAAGGGTGGAATGGCTATCACGCTGTTAAGGTCCACGGCGGCTGGAGGCACCGTATCCCGAATCGTCCCTCAACTCCCCGAGGGTGGGGTCGTCACCATCCCCCGCACCTTCGCCGACACAATCGTCACTGAATACGGTATCGCCCGGCTCTTGGGCAAGTCTCTCAGGGAGCGGGCCGCCGAGCTCATCTCCGTAGCCCACCCCGACTTCCGAAGCGACCTCCGTAAAGCTGCCCAAAAACTCTTCTATCCTTGATATTGCCCCCCACGTATGAGGGACCCTCGGTTAAGCTAGGTCAAGCGAGCCTTTGCACTCCAGATGGAAGGAGAAGCGCGAATGAAGTCTTCCGAGAAAAGTCTAATAGACGCCAACCCAGAGCCATTAAGAATGGACCTCGAGTTTTACAACGATATCCGAACAAGGGTTTCCGAGCGCAAGCTGCTGCAAAGATCAAGAATCGAACCTAACAATGGACGAGGATTCAGGGTGGACAAGGGTCAGACCTTCAAAATCATCCAGGAAGAGGGCCCGCAAGTTGTAGACGTTTGTCTCTGGAACGCCGATTGTCCTCAGCGGGAGTCGCTAAGCCTGAATCGCACCCTTCTTGCAGATGGATTATTCATCACGACGAATTCCAGGCTTTGGTCCGACCTCCCCATGTATCGACCCATTGCCACCTGTATCGCGGACACAGTTGAAACAGGCCCGGCCGACGAGGGATGGCACGCGCATTTCTCGGGGAGTCATTGCGCTTCAGAGGTCTGGGAGCTGACGTTCGGCGTGCCCGGTTTAAACGGATGTCACCTCAATCTTTTGCAGGGCGCGGAATCTATGGGCCTTACCGAGGAAGACGTAATCGGTGACAACATCAACCTCTTCATGAAGATGCGCATTGATGGTTTGACGGGCCGCCGATACTTCAGCAAGACCGACGCGAAGAAAGGCGACTACATCGAATTCTACGCGGAAATCGACCTGCTGATATCCGTCTCAGTCTGCCCCGACGGCGATAGCAGCTTGATCCCCGAAACTTTCCACAAACTCCCGATCACCGTCGAGATCTATGACACGGGCATCAAGCCAAAAGAGTTCGCAAAGTGGACGGATTGGCGCCCCAATTGGAAGGGAAGCTGGGATGCGTCCAGATAATAGTGCTCTTCGGTAGGCCAAGCTGCGCTGTAGCCTTAACTGTCCGGCGAGCGGTGCCAATTTAGGTCATGGGCAGAGGCATGGCCCCTTGATCCCTAGCCCCCGACATCCTCGAACACCACCTCGTCATAGGGTGAGCCCTCTTCCTTCAGCGCCGTTAGAGAGACTCGTATCCCCCGACCCACGATCTTCGCCATCATCTCCACGAACCCGAACATCGCCCTGTGTATCTCTACGGATGCCTTGTCTACCTCGAAGAGACGCCTGCGGGTTGTCCGTAAGATGTGCTTCTGCGGAGAGGGAGACGTAAGCTCCGACTCGTCCCCCGCCATGTCTGTGAGATGTTTCATGAAGGTGGCCAGTGCACCGGCATCGGAGCCCTTGACACCCAGCTCATCTAGCAACCGTCTGCCGTACTGGATAGCAATCCCCCGATATGATTTCTC
This sequence comes from Dehalococcoidia bacterium, assembly GCA_965249275.1. GTDB lineage: Bacteria > Chloroflexota > Dehalococcoidia > Plut-88900 > Plut-88900 > Plut-88900. The sequence goes on along the minus strand of CBDFLQ010000007.1, from coordinate 991,639 downwards.
TACAATCCCGACAACCGTGGGGGCGTCCAGAACTTCGACGAGGGACAATATGCTCACCTCCACGTATCCCCGCCCGAAATTGCGCTTGGACTTGGCAATCCGGTCAGGGGGCCAGACCTTGGGATCGAGCTTCGGTGCAGTCGCGGGGTCAAACGGCGGCATGGTTTCAGAAGGGTCGAACCTGAAGCGCTCCTCCTTCGAGAGGTCATGGTCGTACTCCAGGAAGTAGCCTTCGGCGTAGGGCTCACCGTCCGCGAAACCCCTGCACAGAACGAAGCCCAGGCGGGGTTTGTTAAGCCGGACTCCGTTGTAAGGATGCCAGCCTTCGAAGGGCGCCCGACCCACGCTTGGCGGATTGGCAAGCCACCCTGTCCCATCCGGCACATAGGGTCCGTTATACCGGATCCACGCCTTCTTGGGTGACTCCACTACCATCTCCAGATCGATGCCTCCCAGACCGTTGGAGAAATAGTGGTATTTCGCTGCAACTACCGCTGCAGGTTCCTTGTCTGGGTCGATTCCCAGCTTCTTCAGCCCGTCGATGAAGTGGCCCTGCGAGTGCCTGTTTAGCATGGTAAAACGCCACTTCACAACCGCCTCTTCCCCATGCTTAAAGAGCGTAACTACCGTCATCCCCCCGACCCAAAGCCAGTACAGCCTCGAGATAAAATCACACTGGCGCTCTAACGACCACTTGTCAGGGGATATGGATACTTCGACAGCCATCTGTTCCTTCTCCTTTGGGGAGCCTCGAAATTAGTTTCTAATCGGTGCTTGGCGAGAATGCCCCACCTTCCAAACGTGCCTGTCTCATGCTGACCTTCCCCGACCCTTAACCCCACGCTGGTCCGAGACCACCCTCACTCCCCCAACCCCGATACTCATGCGCTGCAACGGGTTGTCGTTCCCACACCCGTGGAGGCTTCACCCTTTTGGCGCGGGGTTACTAGACCGGCGGCCTTGTGACCATCAACCCCGCTTCCTCCAGCAGGTCTGCATGTGCCGCCTCCATGCCCAGCAGGTCCGTAACCACATACTCGTTGTGCTCGCCCAGCGTGGGTGCAGGCCTGTGCAGCACCATTGGTGTCCTGGATAGCAGGATTGGCGCCCCTAGGAATTGCATGGTTCCTGCCTTGGCGTGGGGTACGTCCCATATGTAGCCCCGCTCCTTCAGATGAGGGTCTTCCGCCACGTCCTGGTTCGTAAACACCGCTCCAGCAGCTATCCCCCTCGACTGAAGGGAATGCATCACTTCTTTATAGTCCTTGTCGGCTGTCCACCGGGAGATGTTGGCATCCAGCTCCTCCCAGTTTTCCCGACGCCCTTCCTGGTCCGCAAACTTCTCGTTTCGCATCCACTCGGGACTGCCTAGGACTTCGCAAAATAACGTCCATTCCTCGTCGTTCGCCACCGAGATTGCCACCCACTTGTCGTCTCCCCTGCACCTGTAGCACCCGTTTGGAGCAAAAACGGGATGCCTGTTTCCCATCCTCTCCGGCTCCTCCCGGTTCATGCTGTAGGCCATTAAGTGCTCGCCTATCAGCCCTATCATGGATTCGCTTTGAGAGAGGTCTACATATTGCCCTTTGCCTGTGCGCCTCCGGTGAAAGAGCGCGGTTACCATGGCCGAAGCCGCGTGTACGCCGGCGCTCGGATCGGCGTACGCCTCGCCATGCCGCATGGGCCCCGAGCCCGCGTACCCCATCAGGTGTGTGATCCCTGCGTTCGGTTCTATATCGCTTCCGTAGCTCACGAAGTGCCCCTGGGGCCCATACGTCCCGAAACCCGGCATTGAGACCATGATTATGGACGGGTTCAGTTTCTTGAGGGAGGGATAGTCAAATCCGAAGTTCCTCATTACCCTCGCGCTGTAGTTCTCCAGGACCACGTCAGAGATGAGAACCAGGTTGCGAAATATCTCCTTGCACTCCTCCGCGGTCAGGTCCAGGGTCAGGCTCAGTTTGTTGCGGTGGTATTCGTTGAAGGGCGCATAGCGATTGTAAGGTTCATCGCCGGGGTCATTGTTGGGATAAGGGGCATGAACTACCCGCATGTATTTCAAGGGTTGGGGAGGGTCCACGTTGGCCAGCCCCCGACCCGTCGGAGCCTCGATCTTGATTACCTCAGCCCCGAAGTCTGCCAGGAAACGGCCCCCGATTGGGCCTGCCCAGCCCCGGGTCAGGTCCAGGACCCGCACACCTTTTAGAGATGATTGTTTTGATGCGTCCTTCATATATGGTATGGCTCTTTCCGCCTCTGACGGATTAAATTACTTTCGCTTCCCTCAGTTCAGCCATCTCCTTCGGACTCAAGCCCAGGTTGTTCACGTAGATATCCTCATTATGCTCTCCGAGAAGCGGAGCCCGACTCAGTTGAAAGGGCGTATCTGTCATCTTGAACGGAGCGCCGGGATAAGTCTGCCGCCCCGCGTATGGATGTTCGACGTCTACCCAGAAGTCCCTTGCGGCCAGCTGGACGTCGCTCATCAATTGCTCACAGTTGTTTAGTCTCCCGGACGGTATCCTCAACTCTTGGGCTCGCCGGACTATTTCGTCGGCAGTGTGTTCCGCTAACCACGGCAACAGGATCTCGTCAAATTCATCCGCGATGTTCCATCGATCGTGACGGTCGGCATATCTGGGGTCATCCAGCAGGTCGGGCCTCTCTATCAAGAGCATCAGGTTGTCGTACTGGTCGGGTGTGGCTACGCTGATCGAAACATATCCGTCCTTGCACGGAAACAAAGCAAGGGGATGTATCCCCACCGGATGGCGGTTGCCTGTTCGTTCGTTCTGCAGACCCACATGAGTCCAGACCACTATGGCGAATTCATGGAAATAGGCCATTGCCTCCATCACGGAAACGTCGATGTACTGCCCCTCCCCGCTCTCCTCCCGCCAGTAAAGCGCCGCGGCAATTGCATTGTAAGCTTGCACCGCAGTCTCGTATTCCGGGATATGGCCGCTGCCCGTTAACGGTTCCCTGTCGGGCTCGCCGTTCATGTACATCAGCCCCGTGACTGCGTAGCTAATCATAGAGTTAGCTTTGTAGTCCCGATAAGGGCCCGTCTGCCCGAAACCCGTGATAGACGACATCACTAGACCCGGGTTGATGCCTTCCAGGGTGTCGTAGCCCAGGCCCATCTCGGCCATCGACCCAGGTGCCAAGTCCTCCACTAGCACGTTTACCTTTGCAATCAGTTTCTTGAAAGTCTCCACACCCGAGGCGGCTTTGAGGTCGAGAGTAATGCTTTTCTTGCCCGTGTTCAGGTACAAAAAGGGAGCGCTGGTCTCCTGGTGGGGTATGTGGTCAAGGAAAGGGCCCGTACTTCTGAAGCTATCGCCCCCGGAAGGGTCCTCTATCTTGATCACCTCCGCCCCGAATGAGGCCATCATCTTGGTGCAATAGGGAGCGGCCAACCCTTGACCCAGTTCCAGCACCTTTATCCCGTCCAGCGCCCCTTGGGTACTTGTCATAATTGACCTCAGTTAACGGGGACGCTGGCCTTGCCCACTATCACCTTGTCCCCATCCTGATTTTCTAGCCAGATGTCTAAATATACGTGATCGGCGGCATCCCCTTCCGTCGGCTCTCTGACGACACCCTTGGCCGTTAGCTCATCTCCCCCGCAAACCCAGTTGATGAAAGTGCAAGATAAGTTGCCGCCTTTGAGCCAACGCTCACCAAATGAATTAAAGAGCATTTCCCAGCCCACCCTCATAGTGTCGACGCCCCCGGCCACGACATCCCGTGCCCCGAGCGAGTGGGCGGTTTCAGTGTCGTTATGAATGTTCTTTCCCGCGAACGATTGTCCCCACAGCGACTCCCTCCCCCTGCTGTTGGATATTATGTCCTCGGCTGAAATCTTCCTGGTCAATGAAGGGAGGCTAAAGCCCGGGACCAGCTCCCCCGCTGCGACTGTCATGCTATGTTCCTTTCCTCTCGACGCCCATTCCAATAAGATTAACGCTCACTTTTTGTGGCATACGTCAGAGGCTTAAGAGCAGTGTATTCTTGCTTTTGACTATCTCCCGCCCGTCCTCGTCGCAAGTGGTCGTTTCAAATACCCGGAAGTCTTTGCCCCTCTTGTTGAATCTGTCGGATATCGCTCCGGTTACGATCAGATCCTTGCCGATCATGGGTGGGTTGATGTAATGATTTTCGGCCTTGGTGTGGATGGCGTCCCCCACGTTGTATTGGATCATGAATGCCAGGGAATAGTCGTTGTCCGTAAGGGCGCTCGGTGCGATAGTGCTATCCCCTGAATACCGAGAACTGCTCAACATCTCCTTGGAGGCGGCGAACGCCACCATCTCCCGGGTCACCCTGTAACGATACGGCCCTATCGTCTCCCCCACCTGCGCATCTTCCAATTTAAGCTTTTCTGCCATAAAACGTCCTTTGCAGCTACCTTGCTAGCCTAATTATCCACTAAACGCGCGTCCCTGGTAATGGTCGGTCTTGCTCGGCTCTTTTCGTAGTATCCCTACTGTGCAGTTTCCATCCTGGTATACGGTTCTTGTACTGGGTGACATCCACGTGGCCGATGTTGATCAGAGAACAACGGTGTGGGCCCCGACACTCGGGTCGCTCTCCATCTGGCAAAGTTGATCAAAGCTGGGACAGAGAAGAACCCTACATGGCCAATGCTCCATAAAAAGAAAGCGGTGAGGCCGGGCATCATTCTCCTGACACCCGACCTCACCAATTCTACTTATGACCTAAGACTGGCTTTCTAATGCTTTAGCTACCCTCAGTTTGCCAGGTGACGTAGCGCTCAGTTTGCTCGGCGGTGACGCCGGTCTGCCATACTTCGTCCACTAGCCAGCCGTATTGGGCGTTAGCGGGTGAGGTGGGCAGGAACTGCCGCGCTTCGTCGAATTCCGGACCGGCAAGAAGCTCCCAAGATGCCTGGTTGATGGGGGAGTACTGGATGTAGCGGGAGATCTGGTTGTTTATCTCCGGGAAGGAGAGGTATGCCATGATGAGCTGGGTAAGCTCAAATTTCTCAGGCTCGGCATCCCTCAAGCCGATGGGAATGACCTGGGCGAAGGTGGTCATCAGGTGCCCGGCCTCCCAGGACATCTGCAGTGGATCGCCGTTTAGGATGGCTGCTCCGAAACGGCCGTTGCCGGTGAGGCACATGTCCACCTCGCCTACGATCAGGAAGGTGGGGCAGTCGGAGGAACCGGCGGCATAGACGTTGATGTGGGGCTTCAGCTCGTCCAGGTAAGTGTAGGCCTCATCGATCTGTTCGAGGCTAAGAGTGCCATCGGTTGTGCCTATGTGCTCGGGGTTTTCGCTCCAGTAGGCGGCCGTCACGTAGCGCAACCACGTCCATCCACGACTGTCCAGAGCGCGGACACCGGGGAAGTTCTCCACGTCGAAGAAGTCCTTCATGGTCTTGGGCCGAGTTTCTTCGGTGTAAGTGTTCGTGCTGTATGCCAGCGGTTCGGAGGCTATTCCTCCTACGCCGGCGAAGTAGGCGTGGTCCCTCAGGATCCCAGCAAAGCTCCGGTTGTCGACCACGCTCTTGTCCAGGGGTTCCAGGAGCCCGATCTCACCAAGCTCGGCGAAGACCGGAGTAGTCCCCAGGGCGAAGGTCCAGTCGAAGTTGCCGGTCTCGGCTATCAGTCGCAGCTTCGTATTCGGGTTGGTAGTCCCGTCCGCAATTACTTCGATGCCAAACTGTTCAGCAATGGGATCGAAATATGCCACTTGCTCTGCGGAGGTGTAGGCGCCACCCCAAGTTCCGTAGGTTATGGTCTGGCCTCTGTAGTTTTCCAGTTCCGCTTCTATCTCCTCGCGCGTTGCTGGATTCTCTATTGTCCACTCGGATGGCGGCCTTATAAGGCTCTCAGGCTCGGGCATCGCAGTGGGTTCCGGCATGGCGGTGGGCTCGGGCATTGCCGTGGGAACAGGTGTCGCCGTGGGCAACGGTGCCTCACCGGCGGCGGGGCCCTGTGGGCCTTGCGGGCCGGCGGGTCCCGCATCGCCTGTGGCGCCGGCTGCGCCGGCAGCTCCGGAGGGACCGGCAGGACCTGGAGGGCCGGCAGGTCCTGCACAGGCCGCGGATACCAGCAGGATTACCAGCAGAATGCCCATAACCCCCAAGATGACGCGGCCTCTTGTCATCTTCTTAGTTGTGTTTCCGATCTTGACCATATTTCCTCCCATATCATAATGAACGGCTCTTCGGTAGGCACAATGCGGCATTCTATGGGCCCTAGGTGAACCCGTCAAGCTATTGAGAGGCAGGGTGTCGCACTCTTAACGTTCGCAAAACTGTTGACGCAACCTTCTTTTGACATTACCTTTGTGGAAGAAATCTGAATACTCCACATCCCTTAGAACAATTCAGGAGATGAATTATGGGCAAGTCTTTTCCGAAAACCGGCACCAACTGGGACGAGCTAAAAGACCGTCTCACCGAAGCGCGACAGGGTGATATCGACTGGCGCACCGGGAAAATCTCGGGCCTGCTCTATTACGCCGGCGATGATGTTATACAGGTCGCCCATGACGCATACGCTATGTTCTTTAACGAGAACGCAGTCTATCCAAAGGTCTACCCGAGTCTAGCCAACATGGAGGAAGAGGTTATCGACCTAAGCCTGGGGCTGCTTCACGGCGGAGAGAACGCCGCCGGCAGCATGACAACGGGAGGCACCGAAAGCATCTTCCTCGCCATAAAGTCCGCCCGAGACTGGGCCCGAGCCAATAGACCCATCCAGGGCGCTCCTGAGATATTGACCTCCCGCACGGCGCATCCTGCGTTTGACCGTGCCGCCGAACTCCTGGACATGAAAGTAGTAAGGGTAAACCCGGGCCCTGACTTCCGCGCCGATGTTGATGCCATGTCCGACGCCATCACCGACAATACGATCATGATGGTCGGCTCGGCCCCGGAGTACCCGCATGGGGTTGTCGATCCCATCGGCGACTTGGGAGAACTGGCCCAGTCCAGAGACCTCTGGCTCCACGTCGACTGTTGCATAGGCGGATTTATCGCGCCCTTTGTCAGGAAACTGGGCTACTCCATACCCGACTTCGATTTCGCCATTCCCGGCGTCAGGTCCATCTCCGCGGATATTCACAAGAACGGTTATGCAGCAAAGGGCGCATCCACGGTCCTATACAGCGACGCCCAGTACCTGGAATACCAGGGATTCGTCTTCGACCAATGGTCGAAAGGCCTCTACTCGACCCAAACATTCGTCGGCAGCCGACCCGGTGGCGCCATAGCCTCCGCATGGGCGGTAATGAACTATCTGGGCGAAGAGGGGTATATGAGGATTGCGCAAGAGGTTCTCCACATCAGGGAAGCCTTAATGGACGGCGTTAATCGCATCGATGGCCTGGAAACATACGGAGACCCGCAACTGACCATTTTCACTTACGGTTCCAGCGAATTCGATATTTTCGCCGTCGCAGACGGCATGAGCGACTCAGGCTGGTACACCAGCCGTATCCAGGAACCCAACGCCATACACATGATGCTATCGTTAATCCAGAAGCCGGTAGTCGAAGAATACATCAGTGATCTCTCTTACATCGTAAACAAGGTCAAAGAGGGCAAGCTGGTAGCTACTGATACGAAAGTAGCCTACTAGCGCCATCAGTTGCTTGTAGGCAATGAATGCTGGACGTAGGCTGCCGAGAGTCGACAAATAGAATAGCTAGAGCTTGGCAACCCGTATTATTGATTGGCCAATCAACTGAATTGGTCAATCTCACCTTGCGAACTGGCCTGCTCGCTCGACGCCCTTCAGCCATTCATGGCGCGGACGTTATAGCATCAGAGCGGACCACGTCTCACCCACCCGTATTCCCTAACTGAGGATCGCACATTCTGCGCCGGGGGCGTGGGTCTTGTCTTTGCAGTGATTTCCGCAGGTCTATTGAATGTTAGTTGACGGTCTGAATGCATGGCCTTACATTTTAAGGTCCAATGAGTAAAGCGACGCCGGATCAAAAATATCCGTCCCTTGACCTTGCTTACGAATACATTCCCTCATCCTATGAGTGGATGTTGAGGCGCATATCCGCAGTAGAAGAGCGGATACAGAGCCAGCTTGCACAATCAACGATTGCTTTAATCGGCATTCCGGCAATTGTAGGCGCAATAAACGGTGGCAAGATTTCTTGGACCCTTTGGGCTGCGATACCTGGAATCCTAGCCTTGGCTGCCTTTTTTGCCATTAGAATCGGCGCCGTTCGAACACTCAAAATTGGCAAGCTCGCGACAATAGACCCGGGATTACTAATTGTCGATCGCGAGGGATTCGACCCTCAGTCAGATGTTGAACTTGACCCCACCGAATTCAAAAGGCATTTGATCGAGACTGCTGGCGAGCACATGCGCGACAACAGTGAATTCCTCGACAAAATGGCGGGAAGGGCAGATTGGATGGGGCACCTGCTAATCGTAGAGATGGTGACAGGTGCCACTTGGGGAGTGATCAGCCTGACCTTATAAAGGTAAGCTGCGGGTCTCCCTCGTGGGCTTGGGGCGTGTCTGTGAAGGGGAAGGCGAGGGTGGCTTCTGTTGAGGCTTTGACGGATTAGAGGCAGCCATGAGTATCTTCCATTCCTGAGATAAGCGGGCGTCTTGGCTGAGGGTTAAAGGTTTCAATGGTTGGCTTGGGACGTGGCTGAGATGGAGGCGATGGTGAAGGTTTCTGTGGAGGATTGGGGCGTTTTGGGGTAGCCATCAGGTGGTGTCTTAAGTGGTGACCGTACTGACCATCAAGGCGTTCTATAGCTAGCACGTACATATAGTGGTAGCGCATACGGGATTCGAACCCGTGGTCTCCGCCTTGAGAGGGCGGTGTCCTAGGCCGCTAGACGAATGCGCCCCGAGATTCGTGACATCCAATACTAAAACGACTCTCTAATCGTAGTCAACTGGCTCGCGCCTTGGCTCAGCGTTGGATAAGGCTCTACCCACGCCGCAAATACTAGCTTGTAACGCCTTCTGGAAATTCCCGGCCCCCGAGAAGGAACCAAATCGCCGATCTTTCGTTATAGAAAATGTAGGGACGTTAAATGTCTCGGGCCTTCACAGGGTTCGGGAGAATGTGTACCGCAGACCGGTGAGGAAGGAGATTGAAACAATGTTCTGGTTAAAGGGTTGCCCCTGGTGCGGAGGCGATCTGTTCTCCGGCACCGATTTGTTCGGCCACTACATCACCTGTTTCCAGTGCAGCCGAGACCTCAACGAGGCCGATGTCGCAGCCATGGTCTCCCGCCGCACGGTGAAGGTCCAAAACAGACCGGTTAACACGGAGCGAATGAAGCCAGCCGCCTAAACCTTTGGCAGCCGGGCCGCGCGGCCCGGCTGCCGGAGGTTACTCAGGACTGCTTGAACACCTACTCTGCAGACTTCACGATCCCGATTACATTCCCATCAGGATCGGAAAAATGGGCCAGGGTAACCATTCCGGGAATCTCCATAATTGGCATCGTGGTCTTGCCGCCCAGGCCCTCAGCCTTGTCCAGCGTCGCCTGCAGGTCCTCCACCTCCACGTAGATCATCACCCCGGGATGGCTCATTTCGGGGTTCGTACCAGTGATCCCTCCCCCGATCCCCTCCTCGGACCCCTTCTCCACCAGCCCATAATTCCAAGGATTGTCTGACGCTATCTTCCAATCGAACAGGTCTCTATAGAAGCCCTGACCTGCTCCCGCATCCTTGCAGGTTATTTCAAAATGTAAGACCGGATTGCCCATCTTGTTCTCCTTAGTTAGCTATTTCCTGTGCATTTTCGACTATTAACACAAACGTGGCATCAGATGGCGACCTATTCTACAGCGATGCATTCCCAAAGTGCGTCGAGTCCCACTCCCGAATCCGCTCCCATCCTTCTCAATTTCTCCGCCCCCCAAGCCGGAATCAATTTCCCTCACCCTGCCGACGTATGCAACCCTGTCATCCACAATTCCGAGGCCCCGCGAGGAATATGGGGGGAAGCGTGCCTTCCATCATTCCGCCCCCCGAGTGCCGGAATCCATCCCTAGGAGGGGCCGCTCATCCTGAGCAGAGTCGAAGGGTCGAGCGGGGGCGGCCCAGAACCGCCAATTCGTCACGTCCTCTCCCCTCCGCCCCCATTTGCCATGTCATCCCGAGGCTCCGCGAGGGATCTAGGACTTGCCCCATCACACCATTCCTAGCCCCCATCCGTCATTCCGGCCGCCGAGAGCCGGAATCCATCCCCGGGGAGGGGTCGCTCACCCTGAGCAAAGTCGAAGGGTCGAGCGGGGGGAGGCCCAGTTCTGCCAATAAATCGCGCTCACCCTGCACCTCCACCCCAGCCCCCTCCCATCCCGAGGCCCCGCTAGGGATCTAAAGCGCTTGCTTGTACAACACAGATGCCTATCCGACCATCCTTGTCCCCCTCCCACCAGTACTGAATTAGAGGCCCACGTGCGTGCAGAGCACGCACGTGGGCCTCTATTCTTATCTCCCCCTCTCCCTTGAAGGCCCTAAGGGAGAGGGGGACAAAGGGGGTGAGGGTTCCCCGGTGGGGCTGGGCGGTGTCTCCCCAAGTGTGACATCAACCCCTTGACCCTACCTGAACACTCGTGCTAATCTTCCCACCGTTCGAACACGTACCTAACTACCTTAAGGAGGAACCAAAAACTAGGGAAGCCCACCGGACCCCCCGAGGACTCAACGTCCAAGCCCATCCCAAAGGGCAGCCCACGCGCTGCCCCACGGCTCAAGCGAAAGCCGCCATCTCCTCATCCATAGGTTCCGGCTCACCCTTCCCCACCACCCAGGCGATGGAAAGACGCCCTGGCCTTCACGCTCCCTCCATTCCCCCTCTGTCATTCCCGAGAAGTCGGGAATTCAGGGGGCACAGGGAGATTGTATCAAGGGTGACCGGAGCATACACTCCGCGGACCGCATGACCCCCATGGAGAATCGTCTCGAACGTCGGCCCGCATTGCTGGAGTTTGGCGCTAAGGCGCGGGGGTGCCCGGAGGATATTCGCTCCTGTCCTTTTCCGGCGAACTTGGACACTATCAGTTAGGCTGTGGGGCTTCGCACAGCTGGATCCCTGGCCCCCACAAGCCCCCCACGGGCATACAGCCCCCATAAGGAGCCTCTGCCGGACGTCTGGCCCGAGAATTGTCCGTGTATACCATCTAGCATCAGGGCATAATGGCTGCAAGTCCACGAACAAGCAGCTCTGCCAAACGGGCGTCTTCCATCGCCACCCCTCCCCACCAAAACCGAAACCCCCGAGACCCAACTGAATAACCCCTCCCCCCCGACCCGGAATCCATCCCCTCCCGTAGGGGCGACCGGCCGGTCGCCTGGGGTGGGGCGCTCCCCTCACCCCGGATTGACCTGCCATCGTAGGGGCGTTTCGAGAACCGCCCTCCCCCGCTCCGCTACGCGATCAACCCCTCGCGCCAGTCCTTGATAATCTCGTGCGCCGCATTGTGCCCCGGCGCCCCAGACACCGACCCCCCCGGAAACGCCCCCGACCCACATAAGTACAGGTTCTTCACCGGCGTCCGGTAGTCCGAGTAACCCGCGAACGGTCGAAGGGAAAACATCTGGTCGGGGGTAATGTCGCCGTGGTGCATCGTGGCCTCGGTCAAATAGAAACGGTCCTCAATGTCCCTTGGCCCGAACACAACGTTATCAATCATGATGTCGTCCAGGTTTGTAATGTACTCCCGCAGGTGGTTAAGGCACCGGTTTGAGAGTTCGCGCTTGGTGGACTCGTCGTCCCAGCTTCCCTCTGCCAACTCGTAGGGCACGTGCTGGAAGTAGCACGTCATGGCGTGCTTCCCTGGTGGGGCCAGGGAGTCGTCGGTTATCGATTGGACATGCAGAAACGTCCATATCTTGTCCGGCATCTCGCCCCTGAGCGCCTGCACCCGAGACTCCTCAACGAATTCGATGGATGGCACCAGGCCGATGAATCCCTGGTCCCGTGTCCCTGGGTCCTCGCCGTTGAAACAGGCCCACTCCGGCCGAGCGTCCAATGCTATGAACACCTTGGCCAGGTTTCCCCTGAGCTTCAAATTATTCACGTCACGCTCGATACTGGGTTCCAGATGCCCGCCCGGAACGAGTTTGAGGAATGTCCGTTTGGGATCGGCGTTGGAGGCTACCGCACGCGCCCGGATTGTCTCGCCGGACGTTAGTACCACGCCCGTCGCACGGTCATCCTCTACCAGGATCTCCTCGATTTCCGCACCCGTCCTGATCGTTGCACCCTTCGCCTCGGCAGATGCCGCCATGGCCTGGGTGATGGCCCCCATGCCGCCCCGGCTGAATCCCCAAACTCCCGCCACTCCCGTCGCTTCTGCCATGTTGGCCCACAGCGCCTTGAACATGTTGCCCTTACTGAAAAGTGATACATCGTTACCCGAGGCCGCCAGCCCAGTGGCCATTACCCTGACCGCGTCCGACTCGTAGTTGTCCAGTGCATAGTGCCCCGCCGACCCGAACATGATCGCCCGGTATGCTTCTTCCTCCTCTTGCGTCTTGAACTGGGCCGCAAACTCCGCAACGGATGGCGGTTTCCTCAGAAAATAAGGTCGGATGTATTCCTGGTATCGCTGCATGAAACGCTGCTGCTCGAAAAAGGCGTCAGCGTCCTTTGAGGAGAACTTCCCAATCTCACGCCTGAACATGTCTGGGTCATTCCAGGCGCACAGGTAGGAGTTGTCCGGGAACATGAATGTGTATGGAGGATCGACTCCGTAGGCATCGTATCCGTAGTCCTGCAGCTTCAGGTCCTCGACAACCTTGGACTGCACCATCCCGCAGAACATCGACGCCGTAGAAAACCGGAACCCTGGTATCAGCTCCTCCGTCACCGCCGCCCCACCCACCACGTCCCGACGTTCCAGTACCAGTACGTTTATGCCTGCGTCAGCCAGGTAGGCCGCGGCCGTCAGCCCATTGTGCCCGCCCCCGACTATGATGATGTCATACTCTTCCTGTTGAGTCATTGCTTGCTCCCTATCTCTGCTCGACTAGTACCTGCTGTACAGGCATTGCCCGTCGACATACGTGCTTTCTACGGCTATGTCGGTAATGAAGTCCGGGTTCGCCTGCGTCGGATCATGCCCCAGGACAACCAGGTCTGCCCGTTTCCCAACCTCAATTGACCCCACCTCAGTCTCTCTCCTCAAGGCCGCCGCAGAGTTTATCGTGTACATCCTCAGCGCCTCGATTGGAGTGATAGCCTCTTCGGGGGAGACGGCATCTCCTGTCCCGCGGGCCACCCTGTTCACCGCCGCCCGGATCCCGATGAGCGGGTCCAGTGGAGCACACGGGTTGTCCGACCCCGCCGCCACCGTCAGGCCAGCATCGATCATGCTCCGAAATGGTTCTATCCCGAAGGTGCGGCCCAGCTCCCGAGCTCGCACCTGCTGCCGGTCTGCCCAGGTGTAAATGAAAGGCGGCTGCACAGAGGCTATCACGTCCAGCGAACGTGCCTTCTCTATCTGCTCCCGGGTCGGCATTGTGAAGTGCTCAATGCGGAACCGAGGGTCCGATACAGGCCTCTCCCGCAAGGCCCGCTCGAAGGAGTTGAGCGCCTGCTCGATCGCCCACGGCCCGAGACAGTGGATGATCACCTGCATCCCTAGCTTGTGCGCTGATAGCACAAGCTCGTCCGCCTCCTCCTGCGAGTAGTACTGTGTCCCAACCCGCTCGATCTCCCCATTATCGTGGCACTTGAAATTGGCCGAGTCGGGGAACACCGGGTCCATGAACATCTTCAGCGTCCCACCCCGCAGCCGGTCGGACGTGTCCTCTATCCCTAGTTCGCCCCGTGAGGCTTCCTCCGGTGCTCTGAAGAACGTCAGCCCCCCAAGCTGCTGCCTGAGAGCGATTGGTATCTTGCCTTGCTCGTCGGCCATCTTGTACAGCCGGGCCGCATCGGGCGTAACCAACGCCTCCCCCACAGACGTAATCCCCACCGACAGGTGCTTCATCGAGTTCCGGTAGACAAACTCCGCGGCCCCGTCGCCGTAGTGGTCCACGTGGGCTTTCAGACACAGCGAGTGTACGGGGTCCATCGCCCTTTCCCAAAGCTCGCCGGACGGCTCTCCCTGGTCATCCTTGAGGATTTGACCTCCACGCGGGTCGGAAGTTCTTGAGTCTATCCCCCCTAGCTGCATGGCTAATGAGTTCGCATAGCAGCTGTGGTGAGACCCGTCCATGATGCAGACCGGGTTGTCAGGCGCCGCATCATCCAGGTCCCGACGCGTCAGGTTCCGCCCCTCCCGGACGTAGTCCCCGGCGAAGCCCCAACCGAATATCCACTGTCCCGGGAGAGCTGCACTCGCCGCCCGAGCTATCGCATCCTTTATACCGGCGATGCTTTCGTGTGGCGGCGTCCAGCAATCCACCGCTACCGGGTCGAACACCGTGGCCGAGAAATGGTTATGAGGATCGACGAAGCCCGGGATCAGGGTGCGCCCTGCAAGAGGCACGACCTCCGTCCCCTCCGACACCATCGCCGAGATCTCCGCGCTCGCCCCGACCGCAGCTATCTTCCCGTCCCGAACCGCGACCGCTTCCGCGCGCTTGTCCAGGGAGGTCATAGTTATGACGTTTCCGCCTAGGAAGACCAGGTCCATTTGGGCGCCTCCCGGTTCTCGAAAGGTCGGGTTGGGTACCTTACCTTCCGCTCAGGCCGTGGTATTCGATGAACTTCGTAGGTGTTACGCGTATCGTCGCCGACTCTGCATCAGCCGGGCGCCCTCCCAGGTATCTGTTTGCGCCCTCTTCTCCCAGGTACGCCTGGGCAATGCGCTGAATGGTTTCTGTCGAACGCACTGTCTCCAGGCGGGCGATGCCACGCACCATCACGGCGTAGTAGGGAGTCTCCCGCTGGTCAAAGACCAGCATCACGTTTTCGTTGTTCTGGATGTTTTTGTGCTTCTGGGACCCTAACCCCGTCGACATCACGAACTCGCCGTCTTCGTATATGCACCACATCGGAATGGCGTGAGGCCTGCCCTGGGAGTCCACCGTCGAAAGGACTCCGACTTGCACCTTCTTCAAAAACTCTTCTATCTGCTCCGGGACTTGCATGTGTATACGCTCCAATCGAGATGCTGGGGATGAGAGCTACCTTACGATTGGGAAGTTAAATTGGTCAAGACATGGAAAAGCCATACAGTCTGGCCGCATTCCCCGCGACGATTTTCCTCTTCTCATCCTCAGGTATGTCCTTGAAAATCCGATCTATCACCTCTTGAGAGTGAGGGAACGTGCCCTCGTCGTGGGGATAGTCACTGCCCCACATCAGGCAATCTGTACCGGTGAGCTCACGCGTAAGCAGACCCGCCAGGTCGTCCCCGAAGGTGGCGAATCCCTGGCGCTTGAAGTATTCGCTGGGCGGCAGTTCAAGGTGAGGGACCGCCCACATGTGACGCTTGGCATGCAGTTCATCCAGGCATTGAAGCACCCACGCCAGCCACCCCACCCCCGACTCCACCAGCACGAATTTCATGTTCGGGTGTCGTCCCAGCGTGTTGGAAGCGATAAGCATGATCGTCGGACCCATGGCTGCCGCCATGCCGGTTATGCTCCCAAGGTGGTCCTCCCCCACGCCCGTGGCCCGTTCGTATTCGTGCGCTGCCGCAGTGGCTGCCGGGTCGGGCCCCGTGGTGAATACGTGAAAAGCCAACGGGATGTCTAGCTCTTCGGCGGCATCCCAAAACGGCTCGTAGTCCGGGTGATTGTACGGTTTAGTCGGCATTGCACACGGCAGCGATAGACTCTTGTAGCCCATCTTCGCCACCCGCTTCGCCTCGCCAATTGCATCCTGCACGTTGAGCATGGGAATCTCGGCCGTTACCGCGAAGACATCCTGTCGGGCGCCGAATATCTCGTGGTGCCAGTCGTTGTACAGCCCCGACAGGGCTAGCTGGTACCCGGGGTCCGGGGATGCGAAAGTCTTGAAAACGGCCTGCGGGTAGATCACCTCGGCGCTGACGCCATCTTTTTCCAGGTCTGCCAAGCGCAGAGGTATGTCTACTCCCCCTGCCCTATGTTGTTGACGTCCTAAGTCCTCCCCGTCCCGCCAGTACCTCTGCATGTCGTCTTCATTCAACGGGTTGGGGGCAATGACGGGCATCGGTGCCTGCCCCTCGAAGACCATGAATCTCTCACCGTTTATGCTCTCCTCGTGGGGCGCCCTCGCCCTATATTGGACAGGGAGCCTTTCATATATCTCTGCCGGTTCATTGCAATGTGAGTCCGCCGAGATGACCTTGTAATCCGACATTTCACCTCCCAAATACCTGGATCCCTGGTTACTGGAAAAACCCGTACAGCTTGGCCGCATTCTCTCCGACCATTTTACGCTTCTCATCCTCCGGTATTCCTTCGAACGTCCGCTCTATCACCTCCCGTGAGTGAGGGAAAGTACCTTCGTCGTGTGGGTAATCGCTGCCCCACATCAGGTTTTCCACACCAATCACGTATCGGGTCATAAGCCCTACCCGATCGTCTCCGAAGGTGGCGTATCCCTGCCGATGAAAGTACTCGCTGGGCTTCATGTTCAGCTTCGGCTCGGCCCACATGTGCCGTTTCACCTGCATCTCGTCAAGTGTCTGCAGCACCCACGCAAGCCACCCCACCCCTCCCTCCACCAACACAAACTTCAAGCCCGGGTGACGCTTCAGCGCCCCGGAGGCAACCAGCAAGGTAAGCGGGTTCATCGCGTGCGCCATGTCTACTATCTCGCTGGCTAGGTCCTGTCCCGGGCCGTCCCGGTGTGGCCCCGATGGAGGTTGGCCCGTCGGGCCCACTGTAAAAACGTGAAACGCCACGGGTGTCTCGGTACTCTCTGCGATGTCCCAGAACGGGTCATATTCCGGGAAATTGTAAGGAAGCGTCGGCATGCTGATGGGCACGGAAAACGACCTCCCCCCGAGCCTCGATACCCGTCTCGCCTCCTCTACCGCCGAGGGGATGTCTACCATCGGCAGCAACGCCGACGCGACAAACTTGTCCGGATGCTCCCCGAATATCTCGTGGTACCAGTCGTTATACACCCCGGTAAGCGCTGCCTGGTAGCCGGGGTCCGGCGATGCGAAGGACTTGAAAATGCCCTGCGGGTAAATCACCTCCCCCGAAACTCCGTCAACCTCCAGGTCCGAAAGCCGGACTGGGATGTCTACCCCGCCCGCCAGGTCGCTCGGGTTGCTGGCGATCAGTTCCTGGCCCTTCTCTGCATCCCGGAAAAACCTGCGCATGTCCTCTTCCGAGAGAGGATTCGGAGCGTCGAGGGGCATATCCCCGGCACCCTCTATCCTCAGGTAGCGATGCCCGTCCTTAGTGATCTCCCGCGGTGCCCGAGGCTGGTACTCCTCCGGGAGACGCTCATATAGCTCGACAGGCTCGTTTGCGTGAGAGTCCGCCGATATAACCATGTAGTCCGCCATGTCGCCCACTCCTTCCTCCGTGCATCCATCGACCACACCCTAGCCTACGCCGATTGTACCAGCCCGCAAACCCAACGTGCTAAAATCGCCGTGTGGAGCAACTTCCGTGACTACAATTGAGAACAAATTCCGGGATCTCCCGAGCGTCGATAGACTCCTCGCGACCGATGAAACTAAGGCACTGGTGGAGACCTACTCCCACGGCGCCTTGGTCACCCTCGCCCGGGACTCGCTACAGGCGGCGCGACAGTGCATATCGGACGGAGGTGCTGTGCCCTCCCTGGATGTCCTTGTCGGGGAGATTGCCCGGAAAGCCAAGACTCTGTGGAAGCCCTCCCCCCGACGCGTGATCAATGCCACCGGCGTCGTTATCCACACCAACCTCGGCCGGGCCCCGCTCAGCGAGGAGGCGGCAAAGGCGGCGATGGAAGCGGGCGCCGGTTACTCCGACCTAGAGATCGACCTGGAGAAGGGCGAGCGGGGTGGCCGGGACGCGACCCTCAAGTCCCTCGTCAGCCGGCTCACTGGCGCCGAGTCCGCCCTGGCGGTTAACAACAACGCCGCGGCCCTACATCTCATCCTGAGCGTTCTCGCCTTGGGTCGGGATGTCATCGTGAGCCGGGGAGAGGCCGTGGAGATCGGCGGCGGCGTCCGGGTCCCCGAGATATTGAGTGCGAGTGGGGCTAGGCTGGTTGAGGTCGGTACCACCAACCGCACCTACCTGTCCGACTACCGCAACGCCATTACCGAAAACACTGCCCTGTTCCTGAAAGTTCACTCCAGCAACTTCAAGGTCATCGGCTTCACGGAGGCCCCTGACACTGGTGCACTCGCTGCTTTGGGCCGAGAGGCAGGGATTCCTGTGGTCCACGACGTCGGTAGCGGTTGCCTAGTGGACACCCGAGACTTCGGGCTGTCAGATGAGCCGAGACCCCAGGACAGCATCGCCGCAGGAATGGACCTGGTGGCCTTTTCGGGAGACAAGCTGCTTGGAGGGCCGCAGGCCGGCATTATCGTAGGTCGCCGGGATCTCGTCTCCGAGCTGGCTCGTCACCCCTTGGCCCGGGCCGCCAGAATCGACAAGATGACGATGGCAGCCCTCACCGCCACCCTCCTCCACTACCTTAAGGAAGAACATCTGGACAAGGTGCCCGTCTGGCGCATGATATCGATGCCTCTGGAGACCATCAAGCTGAGGGCCCTCGCGTGGCGCGACGCTATTGGAAATGGCGTCGACGTTGTCGAGACTACGTCGACCATAGGCGGAGGCAGCCTCCCCGGCGACACTCTTCCAACCTGGGCTTTGCAGGTGCGCCCCCCGAACGGTGTCACGGTCGACTTCCTCGCCAAATCCCTCCGCACTGGCCCCACTCCCGTCTTAGGCCGCATCGACGACAACGCCCTGCTACTGGACCCTCGCACCGTTCTCCCGGAGCAGGAAGCGGCTCTGAAGGACGCAGTGATAGAGGCCCTGGACGCGGGCCCCGGGTCGACGTCCAACTCTGGTCGTGAGACAGACTGAGACCTACCGCTGCCTCGCCTGCCGCGCTTCCCGCGTGGAAGGTGTGGGGTGGGGAGAAAGACACTCCGAGTGCGGTGTGTGTGGAGGCTCGGCGTTCTTGGTCGGGACATTGGACCCGCCGCCCTTGCAAGTGCACCTTCGGCACATGAGGGTGGAGGAGGCTCTGATAAAGCTGGACAAATACCTGGATACGGCTTTCCTGTCGGGCCTGCACCAGGTCCGGATAGTGCACGGCAAGGGTCAGGGCAAGGTGCGCAGTGCCGTCCTCGAGTGGGTTGCCGGACATCAGCTGGTAAGCTCCTTCCGGGGCGCGGCTCTTGAGGAAGGCGGCTGGGGCGTCACGGTGGTCACGATGGCTCGATGAAGGGTTAAGGTAGGGGTTATATGGCAAAGCAGGGCAAGGATCTGTTCGAAGTCTCGACCGAGGCTCAGCTGAGACAGGACGCGCCCTTAGCCGCGCGCATGCGCCCCCTCAACTTCGACGAATATGTTGGTCAAGAGCACCTGATTGGCAAGGGAAGAGCCCTTAGGACCAGTATCGAGGCGGACCGACTCCCCTCAATGGTTCTCTGGGGACCGCCGGGGAGTGGCAAGACCACCCTGGCCCGGATCATCGCCTCCCAGACCCAGGCCAGCTTCAAACAGGTCAGCGCCGTGGCCTCCGGCGTCGCCGAGCTAAGACAGGTGATCAAGGAAGCCAAAGACATCCGCGGCATGCATCGCCGCAGCACCATACTGTTCATCGACGAAATCCACCGCTTCAACAAGGCTCAGCAGGACGTGGTACTGCCCCATGTCGAGGATGGGACCGTCACCCTAATCGGCGCTACCACCGAAAATCCCTCATTCGAGGTCATAGCGCCCCTTCTCTCCCGCTGCCGGGTCTTCACCCTAAAGCCCCTTGAAGAAGCTCAGATCAGGAACATTATCGAGCGTGCTCTGACAGACCCGGAAAAGGGACTCGGTCGAGAGGGCATGTCCCTGGACCCCGAGGCCCTTGACCGCCTGGTCAACTTGAGCGGCAACGACGCCCGTATAGCCCTCAACACGCTGGAGCTCGCTGTCTGGGTGGCGTCGTCGTCCGGGGCCCGTGTCATCAGTGTCGATGCGATAGAAGACGCCTTGCAGCGCCGTACGCCTCGGTACGACAAGAGCGGCGACCAGCACTACGACATCATTTCGGCCTTCATAAAGTCCTTGCGAGGCTCGGACCCTGACGCGGCCCTATACTGGATGTCTCGCATGATCGAGGCCGGAGAAGACCCGCTGTTCATCGTGCGGAGGATGGTGATATTGGCGGCGGAGGACGTGGGGCTTGCGGACCCACAGGCTCTGGTGGTGGCAGTTGCGGCACAGCAGGCGGTCCACTTCGTCGGAATGCCGGAGGGATTCATCCCCATGGCCGAAGCCGCCGTATACCTTGCCACGGCGCCCAAGAGCAACTCGGCGTATGCGGCCTACCTCAAAGCCAAGGAAGATGTCGAGAAGACTCATCACCTCCCCGTGCCGCTGCACCTGAGGAACGCGCCCACCGGACTGATGCGTGCCTCGGGGTACGGCAAAGGCTACAAGTACGCCCATGACTACGATGGGAATTACGTGGAGCAGACGCACCTGCCGGAGGAGCTTTCGGGGCGAAACTACTATGAGCCGTCGGGCCAGGGTTTTGAGCTGGAGATAGAGAAGAGGATCAAGGAAAGGCGCCCCCCACCCCACCCCGACAAATAACCCCTTCTTGCTCAGGGCTCTACGATACGCGAGGGAGCACCTTTTCGGCGATGACGTCCAGCAATTCCGTGTCTTCGTAGTCGTAAAGCTGGAATATTACCCGTGATGCGCCCGCCTCCGAGTAAGCGAGGATCCGCTCTACCACCCGGTCCGGCGTCCCGACTATCCACCCCTTGTCCATCAGTTCATCTGTAGTAGCGTCGCCGACGCCCTTCTCCGGACCAAGGATGTTGGCAACCCGGGCCAGTCGCCGCGCGTAGTCCTGGTCGTCCCGCCCGATAATCGCCGTCCCGGTTAGAGAGATCGATATCTCGTCCGGGTCCCGATTTATCTCCCGGCACAGCCTGTGCAGCAAGGCCCGCTTCGCAACAAACCCATCTACGGTGAGGCTTATGCCATTCCACTCCTGGGCGTATTTCGCCGTGATCGGTAGGGTGCGCTTCTCACCGTTTCCACCTATGACGAAAGGCGGATGAGGTGACTGATGGGGCTTGGGATAAGACGTTGCCCCTTCCAGGGTGTAGTGCTGACCCTTAAAGGTAACGTTGTCCTCCGTCCACAGCGCCTTGATTACTTCCAGCCCCTCTTCGAGCATTCCGTAACGAGTTTTCCAGTCATAGAACGGGATGCCGAATGCGGTGTGCTCCGGCACACACCACCCCGCCCCCAGCCCCATCTCCAGCCTCCCGCTGGACAGCACGTCAATAGACGCCGCCATCTTGGCAAGAACGCTCGGATGCCGGAACGTCATAGGCGTAACCATCGCCCCGAAGCGTATGCGTTCGGTCCTGGCAGCGAGGGTAGCGAAGGATATCCAGGCCTCCAAGACTTCCTTGTCAGGCCCGAGCACCAGGGGGTGTAGGTGGTCCGAGCGCCACATGGACTCGAAGCCCAGGCCTTCGGTCCGGTCTACGAAGTCGTGCCACTTCTCCCATGTTAGGTCTTCCTGGCCCTCTAGCATTATTCCAATGTTAACCATGGCTAGTTCATCACCGCCCGGAACGCTTCGACGGTCTGACCAACGTCGGCCTCATCGATACCGTAGTGGGTCACTAGCCGAAGCTTGCCGCCCCCGCGGTCCAGGGCCATTACGCCGTGTTCTCCTAGGGCAGCGGTAACTCCCCCGTTGGGAAACTCCTTCTCGACGTCCACCATAATCATGTTGGTCTGCACCCGCTCGAGGTCAAGGCTGAGCCCCGGAATCTCGGCAAGCCCCTCCGCGATGGCCCGGGCGTTGGAGTGGTCTTCCGCCAGTCTGTCAACCATCGTTTCCAGGGCAATGATTCCCGCCGCGGCTATGATGCCGGCCTGCCTCATGCCTCCGCCCAGGGCTTTGCGGATCTTGCGGGCCTTGTGAATAAACTCCTCCGAGCCGCACAGGACCGACCCCACGGGGCATGACAGTCCCTTGGAGAGGCAGAAGGTGACCGTATCAAAAGGGCCCGTGAGTTCCTGCACGTCCACCCCTAGAGCTACGGAGGCGTTGAAAAGCCGTGCCCCGTCCAGGTGTAGTGGGATATCGTGGCTCTGGGCAACCTTGGCAACGGGCCCGAGTTCGCCCGGCCCGAGCGCCGTCCCCCCCGACAAGTTGTGAGTGTTCTCCATGCAGACCAGGGCCGTGTGAGGAAAATGCTGGTTTTCGGGACGGATGGCGTCCTCAATGTCGACTGGATCTAACCCGCCGCGCTTGGTAGTGGGAATAGAGAAGACGTGGACGCCCCCGAACGCCGAGACCCCTCCGGCCTCGTATAGATAGCTGTGGGACTTGTTCCCGAGGATGACCTCGTCTCCCCGTTGGCAGTGGGAGAGTATGGCGGTGAGGTTGCCCTGAGTCCCGCTGGACACCAGTACGGCGGCCTCTTTGCCTAACCGCTCGGCGGCCATGGTCTCCAGCCGGTTGACGGTCGGGTCTTCCCCGAATACGTCGTCTCCGAGGGTGGAGTTCGCTATTGCTTCCCGCATTTCCGGGGTGGGCTGTGTTACCGTGTCGCTCCGAAGATCAACGATTTTCATAGGGATGGGCCTCCGCAGGAGATGGCCCATTCTAGCATCGGGTGTTGAGGCTTACCAGTGCAGGCCATAACATGTCACCCCCTGACCTTAAATCGAATATATCGGATAGAACGGAGAATACAAGTTGAAAAGCAGAAGCGTTACGTTTGCCTCTGGCTCATTGAAGATCGAAGGAGTGATTACGAGTTCACCGGAAGGTAAGGCAGAGCATCGCGCTGCCGTAGCCATAGCCCATCCCCACCCGCTGCACGGAGGCGACATGGAAAGCGGAGTAGTCTTGGCGATAGCGAATAAACTGGCTACGCTGGGCATTCCGAGCCTTAGATTCAACTTTCGGGGCGTGGGCCGCAGCGAGGGCAAGTACGATGACGGCCGTGGCGAGCTTGACGACCTGAAGGCTGCCGTATCGTTTCTCGGCAAGGAAGAAGGCATAGACCCTGTCAAGATCGGCTTGGCCGGCTATTCTTTCGGGGCGGAGATAGTCATGCGGCTGGCCGTCGAAAGCAGCGCCCGAAGGCCCGTTTTGGCGGTGTCTCCCATAGTTTCCAGCATTACCGGTAGGCGCTGGAACATCACCCCCGGCCCGAAATTCGTGGTCTGCGGTGACTCAGACGCTTTCTTGCCCGCAGAGAGGCTAAGGGCCGGCACCCTGGAAGAAGAGCACTTCATCATCGATGGCGAGGACCACTTCTGGACGCGCAAAACGGACGAAATGGCCAATGCCTCCGGAGAGTTTTTCTTGAAGGCATTTGACCTTACTTCCCTGGGTGGAGACGGGAAGAAATAGCAAGCGCTTACAATCCTCCGTGTTAAGATTTGGAAGTCCGGGAATTACCTATGAAGGCACGTCTTGCAGGGATATTCAGAGAGCGACGCAACCTGTATCTCCTTGCATTGTGGCTGTCGATTCTCGGGATGGACCAGGTCACGAAGGCCCTAGTGAAAAACCTCATGAGCGTGCATGAAGAGCGGAGTGGTCCTGGCTATAACGGACAGACTGGCTGGGCTGGGCATTGCGATTCTGCGTTTTAATTTCCGCGGGATATGATAGAACGAGAGTGAATACGGTGTAGGCCGATGTAAGACCCAAGCTCTAATGGTGGGCTCCCCGATTTGGCGGGCTTACTCCCGAGTCAGGGCCATAGCCCGCACCCCGGCCTTATAGTGCTTAATCGTGCTGGGGTCGGGGCCCGGTTTGTAGACGTACGGTACACGCGGAACCAGCACCTCTTCGTAGAGTATCTCTTCGTGATCGTCATATTTGACGGTCACTGCATAGTAGTACTCATTGGGCACGTAGAGCTTCGCATATCCTTCCTTGTTGGTCTTGGAGCGGCCCACTCCCGCAACTACGACCTCCGCGCCATGGACCGGTTTGCCCTCGCGGTTGAATACTCTTATTCTGCCTGAACGCCAGGGGAGGACGTGCTTGGCCAGGAACTGATCGATCCTACGGAGGCGGCTGAGCAGGTCGCCGTCCGGGATCTTCTCCACAACGTCCTTCTCAAACCCGGGCCCCTTTGGGACTTTCCAGTCCCGACCATACTTTATGCGAAGGTATTCTTCGGGCGGATTAGGAACTAGGAATTTCTCCCCGATGAAACAGATCTCTTTCAAATTAGTAAATAGCTTCAAGGGGGTGTTGACGGCGGGGTACTGGCAGATGTTGTCGCCAATGATCCGGTGGCAGGTCCAGTCCACCCGGATTCCCGACTTCACCATGGATAATCCGACATAAAGCGGGCTGCGTCCGACGTGCACGTAGTACCCGTTATCAGTGAAGGCTGCGATGCCCTGGTCGATGGTCTCCTCGGTCAGGCCGTGAAGCCCGATGACGGAGGCCGTATCCATTTCATCGTCCCATGGGATGAACCCGTTCTCCCGGATAGCGCCTAGGCATGTTCCAGATCCTAGGAAGAACACTATTCCCATCTGATCGAAGATTCGTTTGACGTCCCTCAGGCGTTCTGCGGCCACAGCGGGATCCATCGGTTCCGGGGACTTGATCGTCTTATCGTAAGCGGCCTCTCCCAGCTCGGCGAGCGTTGTCAATGTTCTATCCTTTCTTGCATACAACCCGGGCGCGGTCATCGGCGGTCGGAATACAGTCTCCGGACGTGCTGAATAGGCATCGCAGTGGACCCGGAGAGGTGATGATGCAGGTACGGGAAAGCGGGCAGCGTTATAGGTCCAGCCCACCGCCGCGGCTAATAACACGGTTGATCAGTTCGTAATCGTCCCGGGTGTCGACGTCGCCCCAGAACAGACCGGACATGTCGCACGTAGCGAAGGGGTTGCTTGTGTCGGTCGCCAATCTTACTACGTGGCTTAACTGCACACCCAGTCCATGGATATGCCGCAGATAATCGATCGAATCGAAGACTTGGTCGTTGAGCATGAAAACACCCATGTCTATGGCGTTCCAGGTCTTCAGGTCCTTGCCGATTTCTACAACGTTACCCGACGGATTCGTGAATACGAAAGTAGCGTCGTTTATCTGGAAAGAGTGCTGAGCTGCTGAATCGACTCCCAGAACACAAGTGCCTAATGGGACATTCAATAGTCGAGAGATGACCCCAGGGTGGATGATATGGTCACCCATGCAGAGAATGAAGGGGTCGTCCCCCACAAACTCTCGTGCTGCCCATAGCGATAGGGCGTTTTCACCCTGATAATGGGGGTTCATGACAAAAGTTGGTGTAGGGACTTCGCTACTACCACGTTCTAGATGATCTATTATCGCTTCAGATTTATATCCCACCACAACTGCGATATTGTCGACGCCGGAAGCATGTAGTGCTTCTAGGGGATATTGGATAATGGGACGGCCCGCTACCTCCAATAACACCTTCGGTGTTTTCAACGTTATAGGCAGTAAACGTCCTCCGTCCCCAGCGGCTAGGATGACACCTTTCAAAGGCACTTTGTTCTTCTCTTCCTTTCTTCACTTAATGGGGTCTTGACGGCAGAAAACATGCTGGTAGCACATCCAAATGGTCTGCCGAAAAGTGGGCATAGTTCGGCGGCCTTTTCACCTGATGAAACGACCGGCCTACTGTCCCTGTAGCTCTAAGGCTCCACCTACACTTGGGTAGCTAATGCCCACAATGTAACTGCAAAGCCCTTTGCACCCTTTGCGTGAAGGATCACCTCCCACGCGAGGCTTGAGCATATCAAGAGTATCGAGTTTTTTCAAGCTAGTCTCCTTGAGCTTCAGGCTGCCCACTGCTGGGACTGCCCGCGCGCCCGGCAAAAACTCTAAGAACGGACTTTGCGAAACTGTCTTGACCATATGAGGCTGGAAAGATGGTTAGCTTCTAGACGCCGGTGTTCATCTATTGGCCTCGGGGCCGCCGTGGTAAAATCGTGAAGTCCGGGAATTACCTATGAAGGCACGTCTTGCAGGGATATTCAGAGAGCGGCGCAACCTGTATCTCCTTGCATTGTGGCTGTCGATTCTCGGGATGGACCAGGCCACCAAGGCCCTTGTGAAAAATCTGATGAGCGTTGGGGAGTCCATTCCGGCGGACACCCCCGTCCGTCTCACCTACGTCCAGAACACGGGTAGCGCCTTCGGACTTTTCCCTAATCAGACCTTTGCCCTCACAATAGCGGCGGTCGTCGGGGTTGTGGTCATAGCCTTCGTCTTCTTCAGGAGCGGGGGAACAAGCAACCTGTTGGCAATAAGTTTGACCATGCAGTTGGGTGGGGCCATCGGGAATTTGATAGATAGAATAGCCTACGGGTACGTGGTCGACTTCGTGGACTTCCGGTTTTGGCCCGTGTTCAATGTCGCCGACTCTTCAATCACTGTCGGGTTTGTGGTCCTCGCCGTAGCCCTGCTCTTCGGCAAGGACTCCAAGGATAAGGCGAGTGATGGCGCCCCTCCCTGACCCGAGGCCGGAGGACCGCACCCTTCCTGCAAAGCCGGACGCTAGACTCGACAAGCACCTTGCCGACTTATGCCCCGATCTATCCCGCTCTTTCATCCAAAAAATGATCGCCGAAGGAAGAGTGCGAGTGAACGGTCGGTCAGTCCGCGCAGGGTACAGGATGAAGGCGTCGGACATGGTGGTGATGGATCCGCAGGCCGAACAACCCGAGATTCCAGACCCCCGACCATTCGACTTAGCCATCCTATACGAAGATACCGAAGTGTTGGTGGTAGATAAGCCCGCCGGAGTGCCGACCCATCCGGGCCCCGGTCATGGGGGTGGGACCCTGTCCAACGCCCTGCTTGCCTATCTGCCTGACTTGGCCGAGGTGGGTGACCCGGCCAGACCCGGGATTGTGCACCGCCTCGACAAGGATACCTCTGGTCTGCTTATAGTCGCCAAGACCGCAGATGCTCATCAAGACCTTTCGGCACAGTTCAAGCAGAGAACGGTCTCCAAGATGTACATGGCATTGGTCGAGGGCTTGGTCGTGCCCCCGGAAGGTGTGATCGAGGCCCCCCTCGGTAGGCATCTCAAACGTCGGAAGGAGATGGCAGTCGTACAGGATGGCCGGCAGTCAACGACTAGGTACGAGACCGTCGGGATATTCGGGGGAGATACGCTTCTAAGGGTCACCCCGAAGACGGGACGGACACACCAGGTCAGGGTGCATATGGCGGCAATAGGGTATCCGGTGGTCGGAGACAGCGTGTACGGGAAGAGAAACAAGCGCCTTGCCAGACACTTTCTCCACGCGGCCTACCTCAGGTTTCGGCATCCCGTATCTATGGATGAAATCGAAGTGAATTCGCAGTTGCCGGGAGAGCTTTCAGGCTTTCTGAATTCGCTAAGCGACACGGGATGCTAGAATTGACGCCTGATGATACAAGACAAAAAAGTTAGAGTTAGATACGCCCCCAGCCCAACGGGGATACCTCACGTCGGGAATATCCGTACTGCACTGTTTAACTGGCTGTTTGCCCGGCACAACGGCGGTCGGATGATCGTTCGGATCGAAGACACCGACCAGGCCCGTACCCAAACAGGCGCCATTGAGGCCATACTGGAAAGTCTCAGATGGCTTGACCTGGACTGGGACGAGGGCCCCGAGGTCGGAGGTGACTTCGGGCCTTACCTCCAGTCTGAGCGACTAGACATCTACGACCGCTACGCACGACAGCTGCTTGACAGTGGTGCAGCCTTCCATTGCTATTGCTCGGCGGAGCGCCTGAAAGCCGTACGGGACGAGCAGTCCAAGCATAAACAGAACCCGCGCTACGATGGTAGGTGCCGGGACGTATCTGAGCAGCAGGCCAAGGCCGGGGGAGATGCCGACGTTCCTGTCGTCAGGTTCCGCGTCCCCGAGGCCCAGACCATATCCTTCAACGACCGCGTACGTGACGAAGTCTCCTTCGAGTCGGACCAACTCGGAGATTTCGTGCTCATCAAGACAGACCGGTTCCCGACCTACCACATGGCCAACGTGGTCGATGACCACCTGATGGAAATATCCCATGTGCTGAGGGCGGAGGAGTGGCTTTCGAGTACACCCAGGCACCTGCTCCTCTACGAGGCCCTCGGCATGACTCCTCCCGAATACGGACATCTGCCCATCATCCTCGGCCCCGACCGGTCCAAGCTGAGCAAACGCCACGGCGCCGCTGCACTTCTCGACTATAGAGACCTGGGTTTCCTGCCCGATGTTATGGTCAACTACCTCGCCCTGATGGGCTGGGCCCTCGACGACCACACCGAGCTTTTCACCCGTGAGATGCTCGTCAAACACTTCACTTTGGAGAGGGTGGGGAAAAGCGGCGCCATATTCGATATCACAAAACTGGCTTGGATGAACGGCGTCTACCTGCGGGAATTGTCCGCTGATCGATTTATGGAAGTGGCCCTGCAGTCCTTGGAGTCCGGTCTGCCGCAAGACATCCCCCGTCCCTTGGATCAAGACTACTTAGGACAAGTTCTTGAGCTGCTCCAGGAGCGTACCAAGACTTTGGAAGAGTTACCTGAACTGTCAGAATTCTTCTTTGTGGAAGATCTGTCTCACGACCCTGAGGCCCTGGTACCTAAGAAGATGGACCACGAGGGGGCTGTTACCGCACTGAAATCGGCTCTTGCTGTGCTGACGGAGTTGCGAGACTGGGATGTGGAGACCTTGGAAGGGGCATTGAGACCCTTGGCCCCGACTTTGGGCATCAAGACAGGCCAGCTATTCGGTGCTCTTCGAGTTGGGGTGACGGGCCGTACGGCGGCACCACCGTTGTTCCAGACCATGTCGGTTCTGGGGAGAAAACGGTGCATAGGACGGCTTAGGGCAGCACTGGAGGCGCTGGAGTAGGCGGCCGGGGTAGAAGGCTGATTTCACTCTTCGACTAGCCCGGTCCAGTCTGCTAAAATGGGATGCCCGATGGGGAATCGTCTAGCGGTAGGACGGCGGACTCTGGATCCGTAAGCCCAGGTTCGAATCCTGGTTCCCCAGCCAATTTCCTGGAAATCCTTGATCCTATGGGTCCGCATCGGCCTTTCTAGACTTGACCACTATATCCCTATCTACAAACCAGCGAGTCAAAGTTGTCTTCTTTGTTAAGGCTGGCTTAAAGACCATAAGCCTGTCGGCAGACGTCGATTAACCTTGCCACCAAAGATCCGCGCATTGGTACTCGACTTGGAACGGGCGGGCTTCTTTAATCGAGGTGGACGGGGCAACCATCGTAACTTTGTACATCCTAACGTTCCTCGACCTGTTACAATTTCCGGTAACCTAGGGGATGATGCAAAGAACTACCAAAGACGTGCAGTAAGAACCGCCATTGAGGATTCAATGACATGAATGACAGCGCCCGGTACGTTAAGGTGGTCGAGTGGTCCGAAGCTGACCAGTGCTACGTAGGAAGCGCTCCCGGGTTGGTCTATGGCGGATGTCATGGCGACGACGAGCGGTTAGTATTTGAAGAACTTTGCCGGATTGTGGAAGAAGCAGTCGCCTTGTATCGAGTTGACCGCAAACCGTTGCCCCCGGCAACGTCAGGCCGTGATTTGGCAGCTATTTTAGGAACTTCCCACTAGGACTGCCCGAGCCTGTTTCACGGCTCGTAGAACACAGTGCCGCCGCGTGGCCAAACAATGCTAGCACTCCCGATCTCCTTAGATTGCCATCAAAGAGCTAGCTGCTCCTCGTGTTGTTACCATCCACACACCTGCCCATGACCAACCTCCCACACCCCCTTCCCGACATCCTAAGAAACAGTTTCCGTATCCGCACTACCATGACCCGACGCAGGTCAGGCGGCGGGCGTACTGTAGAGACCACCTACTATTGGAATGGCGCGGACCAGGTGGTCTTGTCGGGGTACCCTGGGCGTCGTGATTGGGTAGCCAACATTGCAGCAAATCCGGTCGTCACATTGAATACGGTGGAGTTCGAGCCCTGGTTTGAAATCCCGGGCCGAGCGCGTGTTCTCTGGAATACCAACGACCGGCTTCCTCACATTTTCAACTTCATCGGGCGGTGGGCCGAAAGGCCGGGCTTTCCCCGCCGCCGCTTTGCACTTGCCCTGGCCGCAATCCAGTTGAATCGAAGGCTGCGATTGCCGTGGTGGGGCCCGTTCTGGTTCGCTCGCAAGGTCCTCGACAACATGCCGTGTGTGGTAGTTACCTTCACCGGCTCTCCCATGCTGCGAATGGACGGCCCCCCTCCCCTCTCGGAGCCCCACCCCCACTGAAGTCAACGGCACGAGTGAGTATGTGCGTCGGTTTCCTGGATGAATTTGGGAACAAATATGCACCGTGGTGCGTCTATACAAATGTAATCCTAATTCATCCTGGTTACCGAGGTTGACGACATGAAATTTAAATTAAAGTCTGCACTGTTCCTGGCCTTAGGAGTCAGTCTTGTCCTGTTGTCTATGGCTGCCTGCCAAAGCGCTTCAGACTCATCCAACGCAACGTGGGAAGTGCCGTCAGGCAAGACCCCTAACGCATCGATAAACGGCACCGTCACCTATCGGGAGCGGCTAAACCTCAGCCCGGGTGCTTCAGTAGTAATGGAGCTGCGAGACGTCTCCTATGCCGACGCCCCTGCTCGGCTCATTGCTCGGCAGACCATCTCAGACCCGGGACAAGTGCCCATCAAGTTCAAGGTTGAATACAGCCGTGAAGACATCGACTCCCGCAACAGGTATTCAATAAGCGCCAGGATCATTGAATCGGACGGCCGTCTTGCCTTTACCAACGATACGGCTTATGAGGTGATCACTCGCGGCAACCCAGACAGTGTAGATATACTCCTGGTGTTGGTAGAACCTCCACCCGACCTAGTCGATGACCTCAACCCAGACTGGCGGACATGGGTGGAAGTCCCTGTTACGGTGATTTCCGCTAACCTAATCCCCAACGAGCCTGAACACTTCCTCCGTATCGCCTACTACCAGTCCGCCATAGAAGGTTGCGCCCGTCCCGGCAGCCAAAGTCTGCAACTGGACGGCAACGATATTGTTGTGAGTGTCACCCTGATGCAGCCGCCGTTCACCGCTTGGTCTATCCCCTGTCACGAGCAGGTCGTGGAACTCGACACGGTAGAGCTTGCGGGATCGGCACTCGAATCTAGGAAGACCTATCGGGTAATTGTCAACGGTACAGTGACCACTACATTCACTTTGCCGGACCCCGGCCTTGGGCACACTTTCATCACCGAATCCCCGATCGAAAGTTGGGATGTGGAGATATTGGAAAGCGATCCGCCTCAATACCAACTGCGGATCGTCTCCGGCCTGCCCAAGGGTGGCAGCTGCTCCCAGTTCAATGGCTACGAAATCCGGCGAGAAAGGTCAGATAGGATTGAGGTAGCAATAACCCACCATGAAGTTGCTGACCCCTTTGTAGCCTGCACCGATGACTACCCTACGGTAGATAGCGTAGTTCCTTTTGGCTCAGATTTAGAACCGGGCCTCGAATATACGGTGAGCGTAAACTCGGAAACCGCCAAGGCATTTGAAGCCCAATAGCCGAGGGTCCTCCTGATATTGCTCCCGGCGCATAATCAACGAGCGCCATATGGTTTAATGGGCCCTCACGGTTACTATCACCCTATCGGTCGCCGACTCGCCTCCGCCGTCCGTGACCGTTAAAGTTAATATGACTGTCTGAGGTACTGCCCCAGGCGCGGGAGCCGTCCATACGGTGTCCTCCGAACTTTCGTCGGCGAAGTGCCCGATATCGGCGCTGGCAGTCCAGAAGTAGGAAAGCGTATCGTTCTCCGGGTCGCTAGACGTGCCGTTTAGCGAGACTGCATTGCAGCCGTTCACGGTAGCCAAATCGGGCGTAACGGAAACCTTGGGCGCGCTGTTACCCGTTACCTGCGTAATAATGATCGTATACGTCCGTGTAGTGGCCCCATCCTCGGCGGTGACTGTCACCGCAATGATGGTATCGCCAGGATGCAGTGCTATCTGATGGCCTGCTCTTAGCATATCGGAGTCGACAAGAGGACCGAATGCCACCGTAGCGTTGGTATCGGCGGTTGTGGCGGAGACCGTTGCCTGGGTCACCGTACTACCGACCGTTAAGCTATATGAGGTGGCCTCAGCCCTGAACTCGCTAATGTCCACAGGGTCTACGGTTAGGGAGTTTAGGGATGCGTCTGTCGAAGGCACCCGAGCGCTCACCACTTCAGACCAATCCCCGATTCCCACTGCGTTTCCGGCGGACACTCGCACGTCATAGGTGGTCCCCGCAACAAGGACAGCTGAGTCGAGAGTAGTGATTGTATATGTCGTGCTAGTCACGGTCCGTTGATCAATCACGGTGACGCATTCATCACTTCCCTCGTTGTTTCCGGAACCACTTACGTTCTCCCAGCCCCCATTCTCGGGACAACCCGGTGCGGGTGTGGACCTCCATTGCACCAAATATTCAATAACTGGGTCACCTCCATCACTTAAAGGCGGGGACCAGCTCACCTCCAAACCCATGACGGCATGGTGATAAGCAGCCATCGGCGCAATTGGAGCGGAAGGTATGCCTGGCGCCACCTCCCCCGACACCCCGCTTGCGGTCTTATCCGGACCCCTGCGGTCGGTATACGTAGCCGTAGCCCGTAGATAGTTACCCATATCGGCAACCACCAATGCATAACTGTCTGTTGTCGTGTTGGCTATGGTCACCCAAGGCTCGTCGGAATCGTTAGAACGCTCCCATAACCAGGACTCGACAGCGCTGGCGGGAATGAGCCCCAAGTTATCGGGCGGAATGTAGTTGTCTGAGTCCATCACCCTAGCAGTCATTACCTCGCCCACCTGCGGCGGTAACGGTGAGAGCAATACGTTACCGTCCTCCTCAACATCGACCACTCTGATGGTAACTCCTATAGCGTCGTCCACACTTAAGTCAGTGTTTCCGTGCGCATCCTTGCCATCTGACACTGATACAGTCACCGCATATAAAACCTTGATTTCATAGTCCAGCGTTGTGGTGCTCCCCACCCCTATCTGCCCTGTGCCGTCGATCACGAAATACGAAGCATCCATCCCACTCAGTATATAGGTGAGGCTATCACCTTCTTCGTCTACAGCCTCTACCGGCTCGCCCACGTTGTCTCCTGCCCCGCTTCCTTCATCCACGTAGCGCTCACCCGTTTCGGCCACGGGAAACGAAGGCGTGCTGTTCACCGCAGCCACGATGATTTGTACTACGCTCGTATCACTCACCTCTAACTCATCGGTGACGGTCAAGGTCAGGGTGATGGGCCGCTCCCGGTTGGTGGCTCGAGGAGCAGTCCATGTGGTGTCCTTGGCATCGGCGTTATTGAAGGTTCCGTCACCTGACCATGTATAGGTGATGGGGCCTTGCTCAGGGTCAGCCCCACTGCCGGTAAGTGCGATTATCCCATCACCTTGGACGGTGTCGCTCGATGCGGAAGCTTTAGCAAACGGACCCTGATTGGCCTGCACCGTCACGAAAGCGGTAGCTGTCCCCTGCTCTTGCGGTGTGCCACTGTCAGTCACGGTGAGGATCAAGATCACGGTCTGGACCTCAGCAAGGGGGGCGGGAGCCGTCCATGTAGTGTCCTCCATCTTGTCGTCGCCAAACTCGCCAATTTCCGCTGGAGTCGTGGTCCAGAGGTAAGTGAGCGTAGCCTCGTTGGAGTCGCTAGACTCGCCGTCGAGAGTGACAACTCCACGCCCGAACACGCTCGCCGGGGAAGGTAAAGTGGTAACTGTGACTGTTGGCTTGCTGTTATCGTCATCGTCAATGGTTACTGAGACAATCCTGGTATCCGAGTCTACACCGACGATGCTTTGGCTGGGCAAGCCCATCATCACATTAAAGGTCTCCGCTTCCTCGTCTACATTATCGTGGACTATCGCAATGCCCACGTTTTTGGCTGCTCGATAGAAAGTGTCGCCATTTATCTGAATTGCAGAGAAGTCCCGTCCAGCAAAGACTAGGCTGTCGCTTAACTCCGCGTAGTCTTCGCCAGCCTTTGCAGATCCGTCCGAGGTTGTGATGGGAATCGAGACTTGGCCATGAGGCATTTGGTCGTATTCCGTGGTTACGGTGATGGTCGCAGTTGCCTGGCCTTTACCCTCGTTAACAGGATTAGGTGATACAGATAGCACAGCCTCAGACTCCGGTAAATCATCGTCCTCCACAACTATAGTGGCTGTTCCCGCGGCAGCATCTATGCTGTACCAATCCTCGGGCTTGATCTTCATCTCGATCAAGGAATGTTCCTCCCAGACGATGTCGCCGGCAGTCTCCACGGTGAACACTGCCGTAGCCTGATTCGGCGCGATCTCCCGGAACGGGGAGGTGTCTTCGATGGCGTCTGCGAGAATGTCCCCGTGCCCTTGTTCGTCAATCACATCCAGTTCGTCCATTCCCACCCGCACTTCAAGTACGTCCCCAGCCGCCTCGGACCGTTCTATCTCGAAGCGCAGCAAGTTGCCCTCTGTGGCGGGATTGTCAGTCAACGTTCTTATACTGACCGAGGGTTTGGCCCTTGTTATAGCCATGCTGTAGTCTTGCGCCGAGTCTCCCCTGACAACCCGAACTTTCAATGTAGTCTTGCCAATCTCCAGGTAGGCTTGGTGGCCGTCGGCCATATCGTCGAGATCCTCATAAGGGTTATTGGAAGAGTCCAGAAAAGAGACTTCGGCACTGGACTCTGGTGTGGCGGTAATGGTTATCAAATGAGTCCCATACGCTACATTGGGGACGTCATAGGAGAGCTGGTTGGAAGAGAAGGTAGGGGTGAGTGTGCCGACGCTGATGGATAGGGAAGTAAGGACAGGTGGATCGTCATTGTCGGTAATCGTGACGGATATGTTGGCTGATCGCGAGTCTAAGATGGCTAGAGTATCGGATGGTGTACCCATGTCGACACTAAAGGACTCATCGTCTTCGTCAACGCTGTCCTGCGTGATGGAGATGTCAGCGGTCTTGATGGCTCGGTATCGAGTATTACCATCCAGGTCGATCTGGGCGAAGTCCGACTCGGCGAAAGTTAGAGTCGTGTCCAGTTCCGTATAATCTTCCCCCGAAGTGGCCGTGCCGTCGGAAGTGGTTAGGGGAATCGCGACCTTGCCGTGGGGCCTTTCGTCCCCTTTCGTCGTCACTGTGATGGTGGCTATCGTCTCACCCATGCCCTCGCCGATGGGATTAGGAGAGACGCTAAGCACTGCCTCCGACTCCACGAAATCATCATCCTTCACGACAACCGAGGCAGTGCCACTTTCTGAGTCGATAGTGTAGGAATCGCCCGCCACTACCTTAACCTCAATCTTGGAGTGATTCTCCCAGCTGTTATCCCCTGTTGTTTCCACCTCTACAGTGACCGTGGTCTCGTTCTTTGCGATTTCATATGATAGTGACACCCCTTCTTCGGAGTTGGGAAAGAGATCGCCTGGGTCGGAGTCGGCTTCAACACCTAGCTCGCCGATAGCGACACTAACGGCTAAGACGTCACCTGCGGCTATAGATCTCTTCAACTCGAAGCTGAGGGTGTCGCCTTCGGTGCCGGGTCCGGTGGTCAAGGAACTAATGCTGACTGTGGGCTTTGCCCTTGTAATGGCGAGGGTGTAGTCCTGAGTAACTCCTCCCTTGGCTACCCTCACCTTGACGGTAGTATTCCCTATCTTGAGGGATACCTGTTGACCTTCGGTCATATCGTCGAGATCGACGAGGTCGCTATTGGAAGAGTTAAGGAAGGACACCGAAGTGCCTGACTCAGAGGCGACGACAATAGTCATAAGATGAGTCCCATACCCAACGTCGGGGACGTTATAAGAGAGATGGCTGGAGGAGAAGGTAGGGGTGAGTGTTCCGGCGCTGAGGGATAGGGAAGTAAGGATAGGTGGATCGTCATCGTCAGTAATCGTGACAGATGTATCGGCGGAGCCTGACTCTAAAATAACTAGCGTATCGGAGGGGGTTCCCATACCGACATTAAAGGACTCATCGTCTTCGTCTACGCTGTCCTGCGTGATGGAGATGTTAGCGGTTTTGATGGCTTGGTATCGAGTATTACCATCCAGGTCGATCTGGGCGAAGTCCGACTCGGAGAAAGTTAACGTGGTGTCAGTCCCCGTATAATCTTCCCCCGAGGTGGCCGTGCCATCGGAGGTGGTTAGGGGAATAGTGACCTTGCCGTGGGGCTTCTTGTCATCTTTTGTAGTCATGGTCACAGTGGCTATCGTCTCACCCATGCCCTCGCCGATGGGATTGGGAGAAACGATAAGCACCGCCTCCAACTCCACGAAATCATCATCCTTCACGACAACCGAGGCAGTGCCACTTTCTAAATCAATGGCATAAAGGTCGTCCGCTACGACCTTAACCTGAATCTTGGAGTGGTTCTCCCAAGCGTTATCCCTTGTGGTTTCCACTTCTACAGTGACCGTGGTCTCGTTACTTGCGATTTCGTATGACAGTGAACCCCCTTCTTCGGAGTCAGGGAAGAGATCGCCTGGGTCGGAGTCAGCGTCAACTCCTAGTTCGCTGATGGCCACACTAACGGCTAAGACGTCACCTGCAGCTATAGACCTCTTCAACTCGAAGCTGAGGGTGTCGCCTTCGGTGCCGGGCCCGGTGGTCAAGGAACTAATGCTGATAGTGGGCTTTGCCCTTGTCATAACGAGGGTATAGTCTTGAGTGACTCCTCCCTTGGCTACTCTCACCTTGACGGAGGTTTGCCCTATCTTGAGGGATACCTGCTGACCTTCGGTCATATCGTTGAGATCGACGAGGACGCTATTGGAAGAGTCCAGAAAAGAGACTTCGGCACCTGACTCGGGTGTGGCGGTAATGGTTATAAGATGAGTCCCATACCCAACGTCGGGGACGTTATAGGAGAGATGGCCGGAGGAGAACATTGGAGTTAGCGTGCCAGGGTTGATGATCAAGCCAGTGAGGACTGGAGGCGTTACAGTCACGTCATCGTCAGTAATCGTGACAGATGTATCGGCGGAGCCTGACTCTAAAGTGACTAGCGTATTGGAGGGGGTGCCCATGCCGACACTGAAGGACTCAATGTCTTCGTCAACGCTGTCCTGCGTGATGGAGATGTCAGCGGTTTTGATGGCTCGGTATCGAGTATTGCCATCCAGGTCGACTTGGGCGAAGTCCGACTCGGCGAAAGTTAGAGTCGTGTCCAGTTCCGTATAATCTTCCCCCGAGGTGGCCGTGCCATCGGAGGTGGTTAGGGGAATAGTGACCTTGCCGTGGGGCCTTTTGTCCCCTTTCGTAGTCACTGTGATGGTGGCTATCGTCTCACCCATGCCCTCGCCGATGGGATTGGGAGAGACGCTGAGCACGGCCTCCGACTCCACGAATTCATCATCCTTCACGACAACCGAGGCCCGACTGCTTTCCGTGTCAATGATGTACAAGTCGTCGCTCACTATCTTCATCTCGATTTTTGAGTGGTTCTCCCATATCTCGTCTCCAGTCGTCTCAACCTCCAATATTGCAGTTGAATCACCAGCCTCGATGTAGTACAGGGGCGACTTATCTTCCGCAGAGTCAGGCAGAATGTCATCGTGGACTTCGCCTGGGATCGCGTCGAGTTCATCCGCGGCCACCCGTACAGCCAAGGCGTCGGCCGCAGCGGAGGATCTACTTATTTCGAACTGCAGCGTGTCGCCCTCGATAGCAGGTCCCGTGGTTAAGGCCCGGATGCTGACCGTGGGTTTGGATCTGGTTATGACTAGGGTGTAGTCTCGGTAAGGATCTCCCTTGTACACGCTTACATTGACCGTCGTCTCCCCTACGGCGAGGGATATCTGGTGGCCTGGGGTCATTTCGTCCAGGTCTTCCAGCGGTTTCCACGAAACGTCATAAAAGTAGGGGCCATCGATGCCGGGCCCCGCGGTGGCGGTGATAGTGAGGGTTCGAGTGGAATATGGGACGTCTGGTACGGTGTACTCCACATCGTCACCGCTGAAAGTGGGGGAGAGAGTGCCAGCGCTCACGGTGAGGGAAGTAAGCATAGGGCCGCTAGGGCAAGTTTTGCTTAGATTGCTGGGATCTGCACTGTCCCCGTTCCAGTGTTCCACTGGGCTGAAACGGAGATTAAATAGAGTGCCGTCACTGGTCTGAGCTGGGTCGAGGTCACGATAGTAGTTCCATGCATCCCTTATGCCTGCAGGGTTGACCTCAGATCCGGTGGACGATATAGAGGCATCGTTAAATCGGATGGGGTTATCCCTGTGGGTATCGATGGAATGGTCTCTCCATTCGATGTGCAGCGTTGGCGACTCGAGTGCTAAGGAGTGCCGCGCATCTGGACCCATATCAGGTACAACTACCGCTGCAGTCCCCAAAAGCAACGCCCCCACCGTCATCCCTATGGCGTTGAGAGCTGACGGATGACTCCAACCGCGATCACCCCAGGCGCGCCACTTCCACCACGGACGTCCTATTCGCAGACGACCATTGCCAACGCCTGACTTCGGACCTTGTGCTGAGGATTAGCCTTTTGGAATCGCATCGGTGTCCTAGCTATGCTCGAACCATTGCCCATAAAGACACTCATCGAGACCACTGCAAAACACAGATGGAGAGGGATCATTTAGAAGGGCTTTGTCAACCATTCGGGATCCGCTCGGAGTGCCAAACCCGCAGGGACAAAGGAGAACAACAAGCACTAAGTATGACTTCATGCATTCGATCCCAATAGATAGTGTACTACGAACATATCGCCAGTTAATACTAACGCATCATACATAACTATCATCTACTTACGTTGAGGTCAAGCCCGCGTACGAACTAAAATTGGAGGGTAGCCCAGGTGCTGGAACGCTCCTCGCAGACTTATTGACCAACACGTGGGACTGGGTTACAGCTCTCACTGCGAGGACAGAGGAGTGGTCCTTCGCTAGGGTCTGGAAAGGTGGGTTGGAGCAGTTGACAGGGAGGCGACTACTCCAAGATGGGGTATCCGTAGTCGGGCTCAGAGGAGATGACATGGCTACCCTCAGCCAGGAGGCTGGTGCTGGCCTCGGTGAAGCAAATGATTTCTGGGCTGTGGGTTAGGGACCTTCTAGGAATCTCGCTGCTACGGGGTGAGCGGGAGCTAGCCTAATGCACGTTCTAGCTAACTACCGTCAAAGGCATGATTGGCCCTTCGGCACATGGAGGGGAGGGTTAGATGAAAAGGAAGGGAAAGGTACGGCCGAGCGCACTATAACCCGGGACGTCTTACTTTGGGCAAATGGGGAGCGAACAGGCCACGCGTTTCAGGCCTAGCAGCCTCTTGCCCGACCGGGCATCAGCTCAGCCATCCATATGGCTGGTGGCTATGGTCAAGGACTCCGCTTCTTCGCCATCTTCCATTTTCATCAGCAGTGCCGGCAAGATGGCAACCAAGGCCAGGAACCCCGCGATCATAAAAAGGTTCTGGAAGACGGTCACCCCAGCTTCTATCAATGGGGCCTCGGTCTCCTCGAAAGTCTCTCCAATCGTCACGTGGGAGGTCAAGCTGTAGAAGCGTTCTATACCCCAGGCGGACAACGCTGATAGTCCCAATGCCATCCCCACCATTCGTGACGCAGTTACCAATGAGGCCGCGGCGCCCCAATAGTGACTAGGAGCCGCGCTCAAAGCACTGGTGTTTATGGCAGGGATCACCAGCCCGAATCCCAAACCCGTCATTGCCAAGGGCACAGATAGCCTGAGTTCCTCCACCTCCGTCTCCCATCCGCTCATGAACAGCAGGCCCGTTCCTATAAACGCTAGGCCAGTGATGCACACCGCCCTGACTCCAGTCCAGCGCAGAATGTAGCCTCCTATCACTGCTCCCACCGGAATGGCCGCCGTAAGACGGACTAAGTGGAGGGCACTCTCCCATGCCGACTTCTCCATGACGGTGGCGGCCATAAGAGGGACGGCTACTAAAGAGATGATCAAAGCGACCCCAACCAGAAACTGAGCAATGTTGGAGGACAAGAACGCTCTCGAGCTGTACAGGAAAGATGCAAGCAGGGGCTGGACCGCACGTCTCTCCACCAGGATCAAGACCAAGACCAGTATGATTCCGACCCCTACCATAAGATAGGGGACAATGGACTCTACTGAAAAGATGCTTCTTTGAGACAGCGCAATGGTTAGAATGGTGAGGGCTCCTCCCAGCGCCAGCGCCCCAAAGTAGTCCATTTTAGCCGCAGGGTTGGCGCGATTCGGCAAGATGGACAAAAGCGCTATTAAAAAGAAGCTCTGGGGTATGTCCAGCCAAAATATCCACCGCCAGCCAATCCATTCGATTATGGCGCCTCCATAGAGGGGGCCCAATACAGACCCGGCTTCTGCTGAGGCAGCCACGAGTCCCAGGGCAATTCCCCTTTGCTGCGGTGCTACAGCTCCCACTGCCATAGCCAGCCCTATGGGGACCGTGGCCCCTCCCCCGACGGCTTGAAGCACCCTGGCTGACACCACCCAAGGGAAGTTCGGAGCTACCGCAACAAACGCAGACCCGATGGAGAACAGAAGAAGCGCCAGCTGGAACATCCTGACGCGGCCGTGGACATCGGACAGGCGCCCCGCCAACGGCATGGCCACTGTGTAGCTGACCAGATACCCGGTTACGATCCAGGACGCTCTGTCTAAGTCCGTAAGGGGGATTTCCAAATCCACCATTACGCTTGGCAGCGCGGCAACTACCACAGTCTGGTCCAGGGCAGTCGAGAATACCCCCAGGCAAAGAATTCCTAGGACAACCGACTGGGAAGAACCCAGGGACGTGAGGCGAGACCTAACTGCTTTCACTGTCCGGAGGCGATATCTGGGAGTTGGATGTCGACTGGAGCATTGACATTCATGATCCCCACTAGGCGGCTGGTTTCCGGAGCGTCATCATTGAAAAGTTTGCCGATCATTCTGAACTGCCGCAAAGTATATCCAGCCTCGTCAAACCAAAAGGTCAGCTGGATTGGATGGCCTGAGTCTACGGACGTGATGAGCTTCGACATCTCCTCAGACACAACATTTCCATCTAAGCGGACGGTTTGGATACCGTCTACAGACTCCCGGCCAGCAACAGATACATCCTTGAGGATGGGCAGCAATTCACTCAGAGTTACGCCCATACCCCCGAAATTAAAGGGCACCTGGTCTAAAGGCAGTGGGGCCCAAGGCGCGTCTCTG
Organism: Dehalococcoidia bacterium; assembly: GCA_965249275.1. GTDB lineage: Bacteria > Chloroflexota > Dehalococcoidia > Plut-88900 > Plut-88900 > Plut-88900. The sequence continues at coordinate 950,362 of CBDFLQ010000007.1, read as the reverse complement.
GAGAACTTCATGTATGCCTGTTCCCCGACCGCCATCATTTCGATTGCCACAAATCCGAAATTTGGAGTCTCCACGTTCACCAGCATCCTGAAACTGTCCGGAGATTTTATTTCTCCTTCCACGTTCTTCAAAGTCATTCCAAAGAACTGGGACCCCGATTCCAATTCGTCGATCATTTGAAACTTTGCCGTGGACATTTCGGCCAACCCTTGGCCCGCGCTCGAAAGGACACTATCCAGCGTCAGCTCAGGGGTTGGTGTGGGAGTCGGCGCAGCGGTGGGTGCGGAGGTCGGCGCAACAGTGGGTGCCGGTTCTGATCCACATGCCGCTGCCAGCAACATCAAGCCCATCACCAACACTGTGATTGACAACCTGCGCCGTAGTATCTTGGTCAGGTTCATCTGCTAATCTCCAACACCCTGCGACGAGAGGAACAGTCGCAATCTCACGCGGGCAGGTCCTTATGACACTCTAATCGCCCGCACGAGGTTTCCGTGGTCCGAAGATCCAGTCCAAAATGCTCCCAGCTTAATTGAGGTGACCTCAAAGTAAGCCGGGTCCGCCATTTTTTGACCTGACGATTGCCAGCCGAACATCTCTCGACCAGTGGTGGGGCCATCTGGTCGTTGATTATATCATCATAAATCTATGATGCTTTTAGTTTGAGCTAGCAGCGACACCCTATTGTTAAGGATATACATCAGCTGATCCCGTTCACATAGAGGGGTGGCATCACCCTCTTGACATTATAAGTACTTATGTTCTATATTGTAGCCAGGTCTAGACCACCTAACCCAACTACCTTAAGGAGGAACCCAACACCCAGGGGAGCCCACCCGACCCGCCCGAGGACTCAACGCCTAAGCCCATCCCAACGGCCCCCGCGCAGGCCCGCGGCACAAGCGAAAGTCGCCATCTCCTCATCCCCACCGGGTCCCGTGCCCCCTTCCCTGACCCCCAGGCGATGGAAGACGCCCTGGATCGTACTTAAAAGTCTCCTCACGGAGCAACCCGTCCTACGGAGCGGAACGGGGCAGCCCGTAGCCGAGGCCCGCTCGGCTCTCCGTCCGCTTCCTCAAATAAACTGGGCTGCCGCCGTCTCCCGGCTCCGGGACATCGTCGGCTAACTGGATACCCCGTACTCCTGCGAGGGGAACTGACCCTGGACTTTCCCCTTCCTGCACCCGCCTCAGGCGGACAGCGCAGCCAACCCTGCATCGGAGCCTATGACGGATGACGGACCCGTACGTCCGACCATACTTCCAGGTCTAGGCGGCGGCGGAGCCCCGTCCCACGCTCCCGGGACGCCTCCTAGCCCGCATTATCTAAATGTAGGGAGCCGAATCCAGCAAGCGTCTTTCATCGCCTTCCCAAAACCTAACAGACAGAACTGAAACCGAAACCCCACAATCGAAGATCCGCCTCTGGAGGACTGAAGAAAAGGCCAGTGTGTCACTAATCTATCGAACGAATACATCAGCTTGCGGCACATCCTCTTGGCGATGTAGACTGACCCACGACTACATCAAGCTCCAGCATTCTGGGGCAGGTCTTCGTTGCCGACCAACTATACTGGGCATGTTTGGGTGGGCTTGGAATGGGACACGGAGTGCAGTAATTCTAGGGAATGCACGATGACCACAGACGGCATAACCATGAGGGTTGTGCTGGCTGCTCCCACGGCCAGCAAGCCGAAATCATCCTGCTTCTCCCCAAACGTATTTCGTCACAGTGCTAGCGCCCCCCACATCCCCACCCTCAATTCCCGCGACCTTCGCCTTAGGTTATCTACGCTGTGCACAAAGGCAGCTTAGCTTAGAGGATTGAGATTGGCCGATCAGCTGGGCGCCAGTCAAGGGCAATACAGCGGGCTGGAAGGATAAAAGGCTGAAGAAAACTGGCCATACGATCAATCCTGCACGGAGCCTACCGTCTGTAACAGGACTATCTAGCCTGACAACTCTCTCGCTAAATTATTATGCGTACGTTGGCCCAACTTCAAGAACAATTGGAGGAAGGAAAGCGGCGATGACGCGGAGCGACGCACTAGCAACGAATCATACCGACGGAGCTTCTCGCTCCGTCGCCCGGGGCAGCCTAAGATTGAAGGGTACACAATGAGCAATATACCCGAAAAGATGAGCTGGCTGGTCACCGCCCGTCCATACATCACGGTCCTGTTTATCCTAATCATCACCGTTCTGCTAGCCGCGGGCGCGACGCAGCGCGCACCGCCGCCGTAGACCGCGGCGACGCTTCCCGAGGGGAGTGCCATCACCGAGGCGATGGCCGAAATAGATGACCTATTCGGGGACTCCGGGGAAACTAGCGTTGTAACACTGCTCTTCCGCGGGGAGGTGATCACTCCCGAAGGGCTTTCCCAGATGGACGCTCTGATAAATGACATTGTCAGCGACCCGGAGGTTGGAGTGCTGCTTGTCCGGTCAGATCCGGTCATCGCGCCCACTTCTATCATTAAAGCCCTGCTCCAAGTGGACTCCTTCGAGTCAGTCACACAGGCGAAAATCGACTCAACTCCCGGGCCTCCGGAGATCAAGGCGGTGCTTTCGGCGTTGACTGGCAATGACACGGACGGCACTCCGGTCTCGATCGACGCCGTGCATCGGCGCCACGGGGAGGAACAGGACTCGTCGTAGCCTAAAGGGTGCAGGGGTGTTCTAGGGAAGCTCTGAACAACTCACTGTAAACCAGCTTAGGTTGTCTTGCATGGAGTTTTGGGGAGAGGTTGGGTCGTAATGTTGCGTCTCGGTGGCTTATTTGCATCCTATGTTCTGGCCTGTCAGGGCATCCAGTCACCATCGACCCGGATTTGACCACACTGCTCCTCCGTCACACCGCTAAGTGGCGCTCGGCCCTTACCAAGTTGGCCAGCCCCAGCAGCATCGCCACCCGTTGCGTGTTCTTGTACAAGCCCCTGTAGCGGACCTTGGCGTAGCCGAAGTGCCGTTTCACGTACAGGAACGGATGCTCCACCTTAGCCCTGATGGATGATTTGCTCTTCTCCGCCAAGGCCTCGCAGCTCCCCGCCCTCAGTTTCCGACGCCGTCCAGGTCTCATCGCCACCCGCCACTCCACATCCATATCCCGATTCTCCGCCCGCTTCTCCACTCCCTGATATCCCGCATCTCCCCACACTCGCCTCTCCCCTCCATGCAGCAGCCGGTGCGCCTCCGTCATGTCATGCACGTTCGCAGCTGTCGTACTCATACTGTGCACCACCCCCGTGTCAGCGTCTGCACCAATGTGCACTTTCATACCGAAGTGCCACTCCTTCCCCTTCTTCACCTGGTGCATATCGGGGTCTCGCTCTCCAGCACGGTTCTTCGTAGACGCCGGCGCCTCGATGATGCTCGCATCCACAATCGTACCCTCCCTGAGCCTCAGTCCCCGAGACTCCAGATGACGGTTGATCTCCTCGAACAGCCCCCGACCCAACTCCTGCTCTTCCAGCAGATGGCGGAAGTTCAGTATCGTAGTCTCGTCAGGCAAGGGGCCGGACAGCCTCAGACCTGCGAACCGCCTCACCGACTCCACCTCGTAGAGCATGTCCTCCATGCCCGGATCGCTCAGGTTGTAGAACAGCTGCACGCAGTGTATCCGCAGCATCACCGACAACTCGTAGGGCCTCCGTCCACGGCCCGCCCTGGAATAGTAGGGCCGGATTCGCTCCTCTAACTTTCCCCATGGAACCAGGTCCTCCATCCGCTCCAGAAATATCTCCCGGCGGGTCTTTCGCTTCTTGCCCTCGTATTCCAAGTCTGCAAATGTCGGCTGCTCCATCAAATCTCACCTCAGCTTTGGCCTTACTCTCCTTATCTTACCTATTACCTATGCCCTTAGACTTGTTCAGAGGTTTCCTAGATCGTCAACCGTTAAGACCCGGCCGGGATCAGGCGTGCAGATGGTGCCTTTGCTCAGCGATGAGGAACTTCAGCTTTTTGCTCGACTTCATGGACGGCAATGGGTTGAACCGGAGCTTGTAGTTTTCCGGGGACACCTTAAGGCTGAAGTAATGTGCGGCCATCAGCACATTAACCGCCAGCTGCAGTTCCATCCAACGGGAGCCCAGACGAGTGTGCGTGCCCAGCCCGTACGGCGCGTACCCGGGACTGCGGTGCTCATTACGCGGAGGCAGATAGCGGTCAATATCGAATTTGAATGGGTCAGGAAAGATATCCTTCATGTAATGCGAGGCCGTCTGGGCAATGATAACCTTTGATCCTACCGGCAACGCGTAGTCTTCGACCACACACGAATTCATCACGTGCCGCATGGACATCGGGACGATGGGGTATATGCGCAGGCTTCCAGCGCCGCAGTAAAAGCGAAGCTCAGGTTCGATTCGGGTACGAATTGCGGGTCACTCGCGTGCAGGCTTAGATAGTCGTCCACCAGGTTTCGGTGTGCTCCCGCTCGCTGGGCGGGAGTATGTACGCTCTGGATTCGTTCAAGCAGCGTTGCGATGTTTTTGGCACGGCGCCTCATGCCGGGGTTTTTCAGCATGAACTTTGGCAGCACTTTCATTATGTGAACGCTGAGCGCCCACTCCTTGAACTTCAACAGGTCGTCGATGATGTCCTGAGTTTCAACGCCGACCATGAGGGGTGAGATTTGAGCGTTTATCATTCGCCGGCTCATGCTCGTCGCAGGATAGGAGTCTCCAACCTTCCAATTCGCCATATATTTCCGCGCATGGTCATAGAGTGCGTCCATCTGCCCCGCTAGTCTTTTACGGGAATAAGCCGCTGACAAGGACTTGCGGAGCCGGAAATGATCTGCGCCATCCAGGGCAGGTAATACTCCCGCTGCGCCATATACTTTCTCAAAGTCGGCAAAATAGTCCCTGGCCCTCAGGTACATGCGCCCACGCCGATGCACCCATTGGTTTGTCTCCGGGCCGCCCAGGAATATCATGGGTTTGGCAAAGGGAGGGCTGATCTGAAACACCGGGCCATACTCTTCTGTAAGGTCGGCAAAGAGAGCAGGGATGTTGCCTTTGCGAAGGTGTGGATTTAACAGCAGCTTGCGGAGGGAACCAGTCGGAATTTTCTTGGTCAGAGCCGAACGTCGAAGCAGCGGCCCGGCGAGATTATGGGAGACTGCGGCAGCGATGGAACGACCTATCAGATCCATCTTACAGACGAACTGAATACGTTGCTCTGACTCGTCATCAAGTTGAAACATGAAGCGAAACACGTCGCATGTGTTAATGAGACAGATAATAATGGCATCTCTCGGGTCGGGAATCTCCTTGTTGAAGATCGCATTGCTGATACGGGTTTTGACGAACTGTACCGCAGTTCCTTCAGGGGAGTCGCTGAACATTCCCGTCTGCCATGCAGTACGAGATAGCGTCCAGAATTCGCCATCGTGGTGTTCCAGAACCTTGAGGCCAACCAGGCGATCCAGCGTCAAATCAATGATCAACTCCGCGCGAGGGGCGAGCCGTTCTATCCAGTATTGTGCGTTCCTTTGCACTGGTTCGGATGCAATTTCCTTCAGGATGAGGTGCAGAACGGAGTTGCTCGTTTCTGTCTGGTCCACGAGGAACAGTGATTCCTGATCCGTGTCAATGCGAGACCTGAGTGAAAGCTCTGCGAGTACGGCACCGACGACGGCACAGTTCAAGTCCCAGCCGGGTACTTGATGAAAATAGCCGCTCTCCTCGTTGAGGAGCATCAGGATGAGATCTTGGGTCAAGGTTAGCGGTTGGGTGGCCACATCCTCTTTGGGAAGAGTCATAGCTTTCGGTCTCCGTGCATAATCTCTATACCCAAATCCCGCTTAGGATTCCTGCAACTAAGATCAGCATACATTCCGACCAAGGAGAGGGCCAAATGTCCGATCAGAAGCGGATGTGCGGCGCACATTGGCAGGATGCTAAGAAACGCCTCCGGGCTGAAGCGGCTCCGACGGACAGGAACGGTCGTTGAGCTGCTTGATGTGTGGATCGGTTGATCGTCCTCTGCTACAACGTCATTCGTGGTCACGCAGGTAGATGACCCGCGCACGTACCCCGGAAGGTGTCATCGGCAAGGCTAAGATATAGGCGCCTTGACCGGAACGATGTATCGTCACATCTCTGAAACAACGCATGCGTACCCAGGGTGGGATGGACAAACGGCTTTCGCACCCTAGGCGGGGATCTTGGCCGGCAAGGAAGCCGTCGCACCGAGATTCTGTGTCAGGAGTGTCGAACGATGACATCCCAGCGTAGGGAGCCTGCGAACGCACGTCTGCCTCCCCCGTTTCCCGAGGGCTGGTACTTCATTGCAAGTCGCCTCGACGTACCGAAGGCCAAGCTCATCCAAAAGACTTGGATGGGGGAGAACATCGTTGTCTGGTGCGACGAAAATGGGCGAGTCTGTGTCGCCGAGGCCGTCTGTCCGCACCTGGGTTCTGACCTGGGACCTGCCGCAAGGGACGGATATGTGGTGGACGGCTAGTCTGTCCCTTCCACGGCTTTGAGTTCGATGCAACCGGCCAGTGCGTAGCCGCTCCCTTTGCCCCTCCACCGGGGGTCCGCCAGGTTGCGAGTCTTCGAAACACAGGAAATTTCCGGCCTGATATTCGCCTGGTGGGGATTCCGGGGACGGGCGCCGCAATGGAGACTGCCGACGGATCAGCCGGACCAAGCCGGCTGGAGCAACCTCGAGATCCGGACATTTCGCTTTCCCGGCCATCCCCAGGAAACAACGGAGAACTCAGTGGATTTGGCCCACCTGCGCCGCGTCCACGGCTACGACAATGTGAAACGCATCGAGCCAATATCGGTGTACGGGCCGTGTCTCGAGAGCCGCTTCGACTTCAGGACAACCCGGAAGATCGTCAAAATTGCGACCCTCACACTTGACTTCTCCACAAGCACCCGTGTATTTGGGTTGGACTACTCGTTTGTAGAGTTACGAGAGTGCTCTATCGGCATGGATATGCGTCTGTGGGTACTGGCTGCGCCTGTCGACGGCGACCTAATCGAATTGTCGCTGGTCTCGCAGGTGCGGGAGACACGTAACCCGAGACGATGGATTGCAGGCCTGAGGTTTCTCCCACTGAGGCTGCGTGCGCCTATCATGAACAAGTTCATGGCTTCTCAGCAAAGGCAGGATGTCATGCAGGATGTGGTTATCGGGAGCCGTAAACGGTACCAATCCAACCCGATCCTCTGCGATTCAGACGGCGAAATCATGACCTATCGCGCCTATTTTGCCCAATTCTATCCCGGTTGCAGACCGTCAGTGAATATGGGACACCAGAGGGGGTAGAAAAACCCGAGAGATTTGAGGCGAGGTGTGGATGCCCTACGCGTAGCTCTTTTGAGGCTGCGCTTGCTGACGGGTGAAACTCCAGGGCATGCGTTTGAAATGGCGACCCAGGCCCCGCTCAATCTCCCGCCACTTCCGCTCTTCATCCGAAGTGATGAGCGTCACCGCCTCGCCGGAGCGGCCCATTCGGCCAGTTCGGCCGACCCGGTGTGTGAAGAGCAGCTTTGTGTCCGGAAGGTCATAGTTGATAACCTGTTCGATGCCTTCAACGTCCAGCCCTCTGGCCGCTACATTCGTTGCAACAAGGATTGGCGAGACGCCGGAGCGGAAGTCCTTCATCACGCGCTCACGGGCGTTTTGGCTGAGGTTGCCTTGCAGCGCTCCAACCGGATAACCCAAGCCGTTGAGTTGTTTCGCCAGCTTCTTGACGCCGTGCTTGGTCTTGCCGAAGACAATGACCAAGGCCCCGCGCCGCTCGTTCAGAAGATCTTGGAGAACCTCGATCTTGTCGCTCTTGCGGATGGTGTACACGAGGTGGTCCACCGTAGGCAGGGATTGCAAGTCTGAGTCTACTTCGACCGTTACGGGGTGTTTCAGGTGCTTGGCAGCGGTCTTGGCAACCCACTCTGGCATTGTGGCAGACATGAGCGCGGTTTGGCGTTCCGAGGGCGTCTTTGCAAGGATTGCCTCGACATCGCGGGCGAAGCCTCTGTCCAGCATCTCGTCGGCTTCATCCAACACCATGAATCGCACGGACCGCAGGTCGAGGGTGCCTTGGCGTAGATGGTCGAGGGTCCGGCCCGGCGTGCCAATTACTATGTGGACGCCGCTCTTCAACGCTGCGTGCTCCGGCCTTATCGACCGGCCGCCGTACAGTAACGTGACACGAAGGCGCTGTGTCGATGCCAGGGCTGCTGTGACTTCGGCCACCTGAATCGCCAGTTCTCGCGTGGGAACCAGCACAAGCGCCTGAATCTGCCGGACTGATGGGTCGCACTGCTCCACCATAGGAACTGCGAACGCAAGAGTCTTGCCGGACCCGGTGCGTGCCTGGCCTATCAGGTCGCGTCCCTCAAGCAGGTGCGGGATCGATTTCTCCTGTATGGGCGTGGGTTCGGATATGTCCATCCGTGCAATCGCCCGCCTGGTAGCGGCCTTCAGGGCCATTCCGGGAAATACGGAATCCACGGCGGTAGCGATATCATCGCGGGATTCATACTCCGTCACTGGTTCGTTCACGCGCGTCTTGGCCGCGGCCCGTGGGGAGCGACGACGGAATTGGAGGCAAGGATTGCAGTACACCGGCCTGTCGGGCCGAGGCTGGAAGGGGACGGATGTGGATGCGTTACAGTCGGTGCAAACTGCTTGGTAGCGTATCGTATGGTCGGGTTTGCGGGCGCGGGTAGTCATGGATGTGGATGGCATGCGGAAATGAAGTACCTCTTCTTGGTGGGTTGAAATAATGAGCCGACGCTGGTTGGGGAAAACAATACAGTGGGGCAGATGATAGCCCACTTCCGAATAAGACGGGGTGCGCCGGTCACGTGCGTTGACATATTGTAACAGAAATTCAGTGTCCGGTTCCTGGGCGGCTTGCGCCGCCACAAATCGCCGGCATTTCGGGGCCTGCCTAGTCTCGAGCCCGGGCTCCGTCGCGGCGCTTGCGCTTACGGTCCACGGAGGAGAGTTCCATCTTGCGTAGCCGCAAGTTCTTGGGAGTGACCTCCACGAACTCGTCATCTGCAGTGAACGCCAGCGCTTCCTCAAGACTCATGTTCACGGTGGCCTTCAGGCGCTTCGTTATGTCGGCCGTTGAAGAACGCATGTTGGTCAGCTTCTTCTCCTTGCAGACGTTAATCTCTATGTCGTCACCGCGGGAATTGGAGCCTACGATCATGCCGGCGTAGACCTTGGTGCCGGGGTCGATGAACGTGTCGCCCCTTCCCTGGGCGATGAGCAGACCATAGGTGACGGCGACGCCGCCCTCGGATGCGACAAGTACGCCGCTGCGCTGCGTCTGAATTTCCCCTTCCATCGGTTCGTACGAGGTAAAGATACTGCTCATCACCCCGTCGCCCCGCGTTGCGCGGAGAAAGAAAGCGTTGAATCCGATGAGTCCCCGGGTGGGGATCTTGTATTCGAGGTAGACGTAGCCGTCCTCGGCGTAGCGTATGTCCCTGAGCTGGCCCAAGTTGGCGGAAATGTGTTTGGTCAGTGCGCCCACGTGCTCTTCGTGGGTGGTGATATTCAAAATCTCCCAAGGTTCGTGCACCTTGCCAGCGATGATCTTGGTGACTGGAGCGGGACGAGACACTTGGAATTCGAACTGCTCACGCCGCATGGTCTCAACCAGGATGGACAGGTGCAACTCTCCACGTCCGGAGATCACGAACACGTCGGGGCTGGAGGTGGTTTCCACCCGCATGCTTACGTTGGTCCGCAGCTCTCTCATCAGCCGAGCGTAGAGTTGACGGGAGGTACAGTGTTCTCCCTCTATGCCCATGAAAGGTGAGGTGCTGACGCCAAAGGTCATGCGTACCGTCGGTTCGTTGATGTCTATGGTAGGTAGAGCCTGCGGGTGTTCCAGAGAGGCGATGGTGTCGCCTATTGACACGCCTTCGGGGCCGGTGACCGCAACGATGTCGCCGGCATGGGATTCGGAAACTTCAACCCGCTCCATTCCACGAAACACGAATATGCGCTCCACAACGTGGGAGGTGGGCTCGGCGTTGCGTCCCAACAGGACCACGTGATCGCGCAGTCTGAGTGTGCCGTTGGTAATCCGTCCGATAGCAACTTGACCGAGATAGCTGTCGTAATCGAGAGCCGCAACAAGCATTTGCAGTGGGGCGCAGCTGTCGCCGGTCGGCGGGGGCACAGAATTGAGGATGGCTTCAAAGAGAGGTTGCATGTTCAACCCAGGCTCGTTCAGGCTCGTTGTGGCATAACCGTCCCGTGCAGATGCATAGAGAACGGGGAAATCCAGCTGTTCGGCGTTGGTTGCCACCTCCAAAAACAGGTCCTGGACCATGTCTACCACCTCGGCTGCCCGGGCCTCGGGTCGGTCTATTTTGTTGATAACCACCATTGGGGTGACGTTTTGCTTAAGGGCTTGGCGAAGCACGTAAGTGGTCTGGGGCATGGGTCCGTCCACGGCGTCTACGAGCAACAGACAGCCGTCGGCCATATTCATGACACGCTCCACCTCGCCGCCGAAGTCTGCGTGGCCCGGCGTGTCGATGATGTTGATCCTGATGCCCTCGTATGAAACCGAGGCATTCTTAGCCAGAATCGTGATGCCGCGCTCTCGCTCCAGTTCGTTGGTGTCCATGATCAAGGTTCCTACCTGCTGGTGGGCGCGGAAGACCTGGCCTTGTTTTAACAGTGCGTCGACCAGGGTAGTTTTGCCGTGGTCGACATGGGCTATGATGGCCAGATTACGGATATCGCTGTTCTGATGGTCGCTCAAATTTATTTCCTCAGGGACTGTCATAGAGCATTCTTCAACTGGAAATTGTAGTACAGTTTTGCCTAGGCCGCCCCGGATGGAGACGACCCCCTGTGTTGGATGGGTTGTAAGCGGGCCACTGGCCCGGTCGCTAACCTAGCTGGATCCTGCGTCTGGAGCGGCCCGCGACGAGCCATAGGCCCAACGTCGAACTATCCGTCACCAGCACCTTGGGATATATGTAGATCCGCATGTGCCGGTCCAAGTTGTGCTCGGCCCGATCCCGGCGCAGAACCTCCATCAGGTCGTAGGTGCGTGCGAAACAGGCCGTTGACCCTTATCGATGGCTCGAAGGGCCGTCATTCTCTACTCATTGCCCACGTCGCGGGACAGTCTCATTGGGAGCGTGGACAACGCTGAGGTCGCCCTGAACGGGCGAGTTATTAGTACAGTACGTTTTGGTACCCCCGGCGGGACTCGAACCCACGCTTCCAGCTCCGGAGGCTGGCGCTCTATCCTCTGAGCTACGGGGGCGCGCCTAAAGGATAGTCCTGCTCACGGGTGGGCGCAAGGATGGTACAGGCATAGATGTCCTACTACAGGACGGTCTAACAACCCTTCGCCTCGGGAGCCGTAGCCTTCGGAGAACCCACTCCCGATGCTCACTCCTCTTTTTCAATCTCTTCAGCCTGTTGCTCGGACGGAGTGGCGAGAGCATGAGGCAGGATTCGTCCTTCCAGGCTCGCTCGAATCCCGGCCTTGTCGCCCGAGAAGAGCGGTTGAAGCGCGAGGGGCGCCAGCAGGGTGGTCACTATGGTCATGAATACTGTGACCCCGAAAAGCTCGCCCCCGATTACCCCCTTGCTAAGGCCGATGCCGGCAATGATTAGCGCAACTTCGCCCCTGGGAAGCATCCCAAACCCTATCCTGGAGGCGCCCAGCCTATTGAATCCCAGACCCATGGCCGGAAGTCCGGTGCCAAATACTTTGGAGACGATGGCTAAGGCCGAGAGAACTAAGCCGAACACAATTACCCCTCCGAATAGAGTCACGTCCACCTGCATCCCCTGCACTACGAAGAAGATGGGTACTAGGGCATCGTGCAAAACCACGAAAGGAGGGTCCAATCTGCGTTCCCCGCTTTCGGCCCCTTCCGGAGAATGTACGAGCACCTCAGCAAGCTTGGTGCCTGAAAGAGCAAGGCCGGTGGCGTATGCCCCGATGATAAACGCCAGGCCAAAGCTCTCCGCAAGTCCAGAGGATAGCAGCGCGAGACCTAGCGCAATCACGATCGCCGCTCCTGTTACCTTTAGCGACAGTATGAACTTCGATAAATACTTGGATACCAGCAACCCTCCCCCGAACCAGACGACCAGAAAACCCGCTGCCTTCCCTCCCACGATCAGTATGTCTGTGAGGGAGACTGCACCTGTATCGGCTACTCCCACGGCCAAGGTTAGGATAAGGATGCCGAGGATGTCGTCGATAACGGCGGCCGCCAGGATGGTGACCCCCTCCGGCGTAGCGAGTTTCTTCCTTTCGCTCAGGACGCGGGCGGTGATGCCTACAGAGGTCGCGGTCATGGCGGCGCCCATAAAGAGGGCCTCAGCGCTGCCTATTCCGTCTGCATAGCCGAACATGATGGTCGCGACAACACCCAAGATGAAAGGAACTATGACGCCGCCGAGGGCGATGACCAAGCCCGGCTTCGCGTAGCGCATGAACTGCCCTAGGTTCGTTTCCAGCCCAACGAAAAAGAGAAGGACAATAACCGCGATCTCCGATATGGAGAATAGCTCTAGGCTTATGGCCTCGGTCGGAATATCAGGCTTGGGAAAAAGGGTTCCAAGACCCGAGCCGGGAATAATCTTGCCCAGGTTTATGTAGTTGCCCAAGGCGTAGGGGCCTATGGCCACACCTATCAGCAATTCCCCGATGACGGCCGGGAGCTTCAGAAAACGTGTGAATACCTCGCCTCCAAGCTTGGCCATAATCAGGATTACGCCGAGTTGGAAGACCAGGTGAGTTACGGCCTCAAAGACGTTGGACTCACCACCGGCAAACAGCAAGTTATATCCTCAGTGTTCGGGAACTTGGCTGATGTGGCTTGCCGTCTGCGGAGGGTCTCAGGGGTATGAATAGGCGGGAAAACAAGGGTATTTCAACAAGGTGAGATAGCGATGGCAGTTATCGGCACGGAGTATACCACGCAGTAGGCTACGCTAATGGGTAGGCCTCCTTAACTTGACAGTCATATATGAGCTATTTATCATTTGCTCAGAGATTGAGATGATTGAGCTCGACGACCCTCCACATAGTAGGTCGACAGCCCGAATAACCACATACTTGGACTAGCAGTCCTTTCTCCTCCCTCGCGCGTTCGGCGTGGAAGAGAGAGGGCTTATTTTATACAAAAATGGCAACATGGGCAGGGGTAATTTTAGCAGCGGGTAAAGGCTCCAGGATGAAGAGCCGCACCCCCAAACCTCTGCACCGGATAGCGGGCAGGGAGATGCTCTCTTGGGTCCGGCATGCAGTGTCGGAGACGCCGGTTGGTTTGACAGTAACCGTAGTCGGGCCGGAATTCCCGGTTAACTGTGGGGAGTCTTCTAACGGTGCTAAAGATGTCGTACAACGGGAGAGACTGGGCACGGGTCATGCATTGCTCCAAACCGAGGCCCTGCTGGAGGGTCGCGCCGACCATGTGCTGGTGTTAAACGGCGACATGCCGCTCATCAGCAGCGATACCCTAAACCTCATGATGGACCGGCACCTGGGCACCGAGGCTGTGCTCACCCTTCTTACTTGCGAAGTAGAAGACCCTGGGCGGATGGGCAGGGTCGTCCGAGGAGCGCATGAAGAAATTATGGGAGTGGTCGAGTGGCGGGACGCGGGGCCCGAAACCTTAGCCTCGAACGAGGTCTGCTGTGGGGCCTATTGCCTCCGCTCCGACTGGGTCTGGCCCGCTCTTCGAGGTCTTCAACCTGCACCTAACGGGGAATACTACATAACCACCCTGGTTGATAGCGCTTCCCGCAACGGCTTTCCCGTGGAAAGTGTTGCACCGACTAATTCTTACGAAGCATTGGGCGTCAATGATCGCGCAGACTTAGCGCGAGTCACTGCTGTTGTCTTTGAGAGAACCCGGCAACATCTTATGACGGGTGGAGTCACCCTCATCAACCCGCCAAGCACCTTCGTTGACGCCACGGTGCAGGTGGGCATGGACACCGTTCTGCAACCGGGGGTCATCGTCCAGGGCAAAACCCGCATAGGCGAAGGCTGCGACATAGGACCCAACGCAATAATAAAAGGCTCTGTCATTGGAGACGAATGCCGTATTCAAGGATCAGTAATTGAAGGCAGTGCTCTTGCGCATCGTGTGCAGGTAGGACCGTATTGCCATCTGCGTCCCGGGACCCGACTGGACGAGGACGTGCACATCGGGAACTACGTGGAGGTGAAGAAGACAACCGTGGGACGGGGAACTAAGGTAGGGCACTTCAGCTACCTGGGTGACGCCGAAATTGGGGCAGGCGTTAACATCGGGGCAGGGACTGTTACCTGCAACTACGATGGTTCGGAAAAGCATCGGACTGTAATCGGAGACGGGGCGTTCATAGGGTCGGACTCTATGCTGGTGGCCCCGGTACATATCGGGGCCCGAGCCGTCACTGGTGCCGGGTCCGTGGTGACTAAGGACCTGCCGGAGGGCGCGTTTGCGTTCGGTGTTCCGGCGCGAGAAAAGCCGGGAACAGAAGGCTGCTAGGCTGAACGGAGAAAGATGATAGAAGAGACGCAGCAAGAGGCTGGACAGGCGCAAAGGAAGGTGGGCAACGGCCGCTCTAGACCGGGCAACGGGTCTAAGGGCGGGTTCTGGGGCTGGCTCCTGTCCCTTTTCGGACGGTCTCGAAGATCGAGAGAGGATGCCGCTCCGACCTTCGTAGATGAGGAGGGCCAAGCCCAGAGCCTGGAGGAAGATGAGACCCAGATGGTCCGGTCAATCCTGGAGTTGGACAAGACCCTCGCCAGGGAGATTATGGTCCCCCGCATTGACATCGTTGCGCTTGATGCAACGTCCTCCATTACCGAGTTGGTACGAACGGTGATAGACGCGGGTGTGAGCCGTATCCCGATATATGAAAACACCATCGACAACGTAGTCGGGGTTGTGTATGCCAAGGATGTGCTGCGCTACTGGGGGCAGGCTGGAGATGGACTGAGCCTTACACAGATAGCCCGGTCTCCCCACTTCATCCCTGAGACGAAACGGGTCGACGAGCTTCTCCAGGAGTTCAGGAAGAAGCGTGTCCACATGGCCATTGTGGTTGACGAATACGGGGGAGTAGCGGGGCTGGTGAGCCTGGAAGACCTGATGGAAGAGATCGTGGGTGAGATAGAGGACGAGTTCGATATCGGCGCACCGCAGATTGAGACTGTAAGTCCCAGCGAAGTTATAATGGACGCCGCTGTCAGCATAGATGACCTGAACGAAGCCCTGTCTTTGGATATCCAAGGAGAGGACTTCGACACGGTGGGGGGATTCATCTTTGACCGCCTGGGCAAGATACCGATCCCCGGAGACGAGATACGTGAGGATGGGTTCCTGGTCTCGGTGCTTACCACTACTGGAAGACGAATACGCAAGGTAAAGATAACCAAGGCTTCTGACCCCAATAACGGGGCTGAACCCGCGTCCTCGTCTTCCTGAAGCTTGGACTGGAATAGAAGAGCCCGCTCCGCCCTAAGGCAGGCCGACACTATGGAGGAGGCAAAGCAGTGAGTGACTACAGAATTATTTCATCAGACAACCACATCGTGGAGCCCCCCGACCTTTGGACAGAAAGGCTTCCTGCCGACTTGAAGGAGCGGGGGCCGGCTGTACATAACACGCCGGACGGGCCCTTTTGGGTCATAGACGGCATGACCCACTTCAACATATTTGCAATGGGCGCCCAGCCGGGGGTCAGGCTGGAAGACGGCGGTGAACTAAACCAGGTAGAGGAGTGGGATGATGTGAGACCGGGTGCGTACATCGGGGAGGAAGCGGTCAAGGACATGGATATAGACGGGTTGGACGTGGGTCTGGTCTACCCGAGCCTCACCATTTTCCTCTACCCCTTCGTGGAGGACAGCAACCTGCTGACGGCCATTGATAGGTCCTACAACGACTTTGCGGCGGAGTTTTGTCAGGCTAACCCGCGCCGGTTGAAGGGTGTGGCGGTCATCAACATAGATGACGTAGAGGACGGAGTCGAGGAGATCAAGCGATGTGTCAAGAAGGGATTTGTCGGAGCAACGATCCCCGAATACATGGCCGCAAAAAGCTATCGCTCCCGTGACTATGACCCACTCTGGGAGTGTGCCCAGGACCTGGGTATCCCACTCACCTTCCACATCTCGACTGCCAGGGTTCAGGCGGGGCGAGGCTGGGACAGGGACCTGCTCGACCCCTTCGACTTTGCCAACTTCCTTCTTCATAACGCAGACTTCTGGGTTCGAGTCTCCCTAACCGAGGTCATTCTTGGCGGCGTATTTGAACGGTTCCCGAAACTGAAGATAGGCGTAGCCGAACACGAGCTAAGCTGGATACCGTATTGGCTGGAACGTATGGACTTCAGCTACAACGATAGGCCCGCCGGCCGTGACGGATATCGCATTCCCGGCGACCTTCTGCCCAGCGATGTGTTCCACACCAACTGCTTTGCGGACTTCCAGGAGGATGCGCTCGGCATCCAGAACCGGGACATCATCGGAGTCGACAACATCCTCTGGGGCTCCGACTATCCTCACTCTGAAGGAACGTGGCCCAAGTCCCGAGAGTTCATCGAAACTACTTTGGCGGACTGCACTGAAGAGGAGAGGGCCAAGTTGGTCGGCGGGAATACGGCCAGGATATACGGGATATAAGCGGAATCCCAGGCTAGAGGGAATAGGGGTGTTGGAGGGCGGATGACAAACCATAGGGGAAATGGCACGGGTGAGTGGGACGCCATCGTAGTAGGTGGTGGACACAACGGATTGGTCTGCGCTGCCTATATGGGCAAGGCTGGCCTCCGAGTCCTGGTGCTCGAGTCCCGTGAGGTCTTCGGTGGTCCCAGCGGCAGCTTCGAGTTCATGCCCGGCTACACTGCCAGCTTTTCCAACTCTCCCGGCTCTCTGGAGACGAGGGTTGTTGAGGAATTGGACCTGCCCGGCGCCGGCCTTCGATTCCTCCGCTCCGATCCAACGGTTATTCAATTCTTCCCCGAACATCCTTTTGTAGTATGGCGAGACATGGCCCGCGTCTGCGCTCAGCTGGACGCACTGCGCCCCGGCGAGGGAGACCGATATCGAGGGTTTGTCGCCAAGTTGGAGGACTTCGCCACCCGGCTCAGGACATCGATATTCAAACCTGCGCCCGGCCTGGCTTATATGGCCGCTGGCCTCACCACTGAAGAAGACAAAGACACGTTCGAGCAGGTCTTTCACGGTAGCCTAAGCGAAATACTCTATAGACACCTGAAGACAAACGAGGCCCGGACACTGCTCGGACTGCTCGCCTCCAACTCCGGAATGGTTCCGCAGTCCGCGCCCGGTACTGCGACGGGCCTGATTCTTCGTCCTTTGGCCTTGGCATCTGCAGCTTCCCTTCCCAGCGACGACTTCCGACGGATGCCCTTGAGGGGGTCTACGGGTCACCCAATTGGGGGCATGGGCGCGATCATTGACTCAATAACGGCCCGGTGTCGGGGCTTCGGGGGCACACTCAAGCTGAAGACACGCGTGGCCCGGATACTTCACAGCGGAGGCCGGACCAGCGGAGTCGAGTGCGAAGATGGCGCGATCTACAAGGCGCCTATCGTCGTATCAGCAATTAACCCGAAGACTCTGTTCGGTAAGCTGCTTGACGATGAGGCTGTCGGGTCGACGATGCGTGAAGAAGTGCAGCGGGTCCCGATGCGCGGGGCGGCGTTCAAGATGGCCTTGGCCCTGGACGGAATTCCCACCTATGCCAACCTCCCCGATGACCTCACACAGGAGCAGGCTTCTACCTGTCAGGTCAGAGTGGCCGCTTCGATGGAACACATAGAGGAGTCGACGGTCGGGGCCATAGCAGGATACCCCTCGGAAACACCGATAATCTGGGGTCTGATTCCATCCGTGGTTTCACCAGAACTGACCCCTCCCGGGAAGCACATAATGAGCTGGAACATCTGGCACGCGCCCTACGACCTTGCAGAGGGATGTTGGGACGAGGAGAAGGACAAGTTTGCCAAGCGGTGCATAGAAACCGTGTCCCGGTACATGCCCGACCTGCCCGACCACATCATCGACTACTGTAGCTTTAGCCCAGTGGACTGCGAGGCAGAGCTTGGAATCATAGGCTCCAACATCACCCACGGGGAGATGCTGCCACACAACCTGTTCGGCCCGAGACCCCACAGACTAGCCAATGACTACCGGACACCACTGAAAGGGCTATATCTCACGGGTGGTGGAGTTTGGCCGGGAGGATTCGTGACTGGAGTGCCGGGCCGGAACACCAGCCAGGCAGTCCTCGCCGATCTTCAAGGTGACCAGGAATCGGCAGCGCCTGTTATGGAGGCTGTATATAGCTAGGGCGCCCGTTTCGCACACCCGAACGTAGGCTCGAATCCGTAACCTCGCTCCCGGTTGACGGGCTTCTTTACAATAGTCGGCATTGCGGTAAACTTGCGCCGCGCTTTCCTTAACGGAGAGGTGTCCGAGTGGTTTAAGGTGCCGGTCTCGAAAACCGGTGTGCATGTTTCATGCACCGTGGGTTCGAATCCCACCCTCTCCGCCACTACCCCTTATTTCCTTAACTCCAGTTTTCCTGTTACACGCTTGCTTCGTAGCTAATTGGCACCCTTTTGGTGCTTAGTTACGCCGCATGCATCCTTTGAGTTCCCACATCAAATGTGGTAATATTTGTGGGAACAGTTCGTGACGAACGGGGACATCTGTGACACTTTCAGCGACACGGGTCAGGGCACTGAACGCACCGGGACGTTACTCCGATGGCGGAGGCCTGCACCTGTACATCAGCAAAGCGGGACGAAAGTCTTGGGTCTTGCGCATTACTGTAGACGGACGCCGACGCGATATTGGCCTGGGCGGATATCCGTCCGTAAGCTTAGCTCGAGCCCGCGAGAAGGCGACGGATAACAGGGCCGCCATTTCTGAGGGTCGGGATCCCGTGGCGGAAAAGCACGCGCCTGCCATGCCGACCTTCAGGGAAGCCGCCTATACCGTCCATGAGGCCAACAAGCCCCGCTGGCGCAATCCCAGGCACGCTGCAGGCTGGATTCAGACTTTGGAACGTCACGCTATGCCGTCCTTGAACAACACATCCTTGGATCGGATAGGCCGAGGAGACGTGCTTCAGGTCCTCACGCCGATATGGACGACCCGGCCGGAGACGGCCCGTCGGGTGCGTCAACGTATGAGAACCGTGTTCCGATGGGCTATGTCGCACGGCTTCATGGAGTCCAATCCGGCGGGCGAAGCCATCGACGGCGCCTTGCCTCCTATGCCAAAGGTGAAGGCCCACTTCAGGGCGCTTCCCTATCAGGAAGTCGGGTCGGCACTCGAGACGGTTGCAGCGTCCCATGCCTCAATGTCCGCCAAGTTGTGCTTCCGACTCCTGGTGCTCACGGCATCGCGCTCCGGTGAAGCCAGGGGCGCTGCGTGGGGCGAGATCGACCTCGATGGTCGGCTGTGGAGGATTCCCTCTGGGCGGATGAAAGCGGGCGTGGAACACCGGGTGCCGCTTAGTGACCAGGCCGTCGAAGTTCTTGGCGAAGCATTTGTCCTGCATGAGGACTCAGGCTTGGTGTTCCCATCACCGCTGAAACAGGGGGCTCCGATGTCCGACATGACACTGACCAAGGTCCTCCGTTCCGTCGGCCTTGCGGAGCATGCCACCGTCCACGGGTTCCGCAGCAGCTTCAAGAACTGGACACTGGAGCAGACGGACACCCCCTGGGTAGTCTCGGAGGCTGCCCTTGCCCACAGCCTGGGCAATGCCACGGAGCAGGCTTATGCGAGGTCCGA
Organism: Dehalococcoidia bacterium; assembly: GCA_965249275.1. Classification (GTDB taxonomy): domain Bacteria; phylum Chloroflexota; class Dehalococcoidia; order Plut-88900; family Plut-88900; genus Plut-88900. The sequence goes on along the minus strand of CBDFLQ010000007.1, from coordinate 930,574 downwards.
TCTCTTCGAGCGACGCCGTACACTCATGCAGCAGTGGGCGGACTACCTGGGCGGCAACTCTTACCGGAGCCGGAACGGCCACTCCCAGCTGGTGCTCCAGTCGTAAACACTACAAATAGGCGGCGCTGGGCGCGTCGAATTCTCCCCTGGCCACTGGCTGCGATTCCACCCAGGCCGTGATGTCGCTGGACCTCCACCTGACAGCTGCGGGGCCGATTCTTACGGGCCTGGGGAACTCACCGTTCTGCATCATCTTGTAGATCGTCGAGCGGCTCATGCCCGTGATCTCCTCGACCTGTCGACGTCTCAATAGTCTGTCTTGCATTGTCATCACCTCTTCATGTAAATCAATTGGTGTCAGGGAAGTGTCGGTTTTCCAGAAGGTCGTCGTGCATCCGGGTCCCGTCACTCGGTGGTCACCCAAGGGCTGGAAGGCTGGACAGCCAAGCCACACCCGTTGAGTGCTCCTTGTGTCGGCGTAACAGGCAATCCTTTAGGGGCGGGGTGCTGAACCGGTAGAACCTTCCGTGTTGCTTTGGAGGATGTCACGGCTAGATAACCTGGTGAGCATGGGAGATATGCTCGAAGGAAACACGGCTGAGCTGCGGAGCCAGGACCTTTCGGTCCCTGTAGGGCACGGCTACGACGGCGATCTTGGCCAGGCGACCATGCCAGTTCACCAGTCGGGCGGCCACGGTGATGTCGTCAGCATTCCACAGGTCGTAGCCGGTGACCCGTTCCACGTATACGGGTTCGCCCGTGAGAATGACCCGCTCCGCCACCGAGTACTGGGCAGGTGGATAGCCGCGACGGGGCAGCATCCCTCGGAGGGTCGATAGGGGCCTCTTGACTGTTCTCAACCTGAACCCGGGCGTCCTCGCCACGACGGTGCCCGTGAATTCCTCCGGCGAAGGGCGTTCAGCCCACATGTGCGGGTCGTTCCCGCCCCGGCGTTCGTAGAGTACCGCCAGGAGGGGCTGGTGACGCATCACCTCGGCCAGCCTGATGGTCAGGGAGGAGTAAGCGCGGCCATAGGTGCGCTGCAGGGCCATCACGTCCAGGCCCGTGGTCTCGGCGAAGAGGGCGAAGAACCTGGGCTGCATCAAAGCGGCGGCGGCGACAAGGCCCAGCACCAGGCGGGGGACCGTCTCCCGCCTGGTGCTGGTATGGCCCAGGAGGTTCTGCATGATGAGGCTCAGGCCCATCCATCCCAGGATGACTATCAACGCCCCCGATGCGATGCCCCATACAACCATCCAGGCCTCCCGCACCATAGGGTGCAGGCAGGTCAGCTCGGGGGGAGTTCCGGTGAGGATGTCGTTCATGGCATAGAGTCCTTAGTCGCAGTTGTCGATGTCGGTTCTCGTGGCCCGCTCCACGACGCCGCACAGGCCGCCGTGAACGCCCTCTATCATCCAGCGGGCGAAGGCCTTTGCCCACCTGGCGGGGTTCAGGGCCGCCAGGATCCGGTCGAAAATCCCGCTGGGCTGGTACACGGGTACAAGGGCGTGGAAGACGTAGGGGCCGCCCTGGGCGTCGGCGGGCACGCCGATCACCAGCAGGTAGGCCTTCCCGGGGTCCAGGTCGGGCTGCTCGGACAGGGCCGGGTACTCCCAGGAATACTCCCAGCCGTCCTTCAGCTTCTTCTCGCCGCCCTGCACCCTGTACATCAGGGTCACCCAGTCTCCGTTGTCGGCGTCGCGGATTGCGTAATAGAGAGCATCCAGTTCCCGGCTGAAGACTGGGCGGGCTATGAACCTCCCGTCCTTCTTTCTCTCAACCAGGTCCCGGTCGGCGTTAACCAGGGTGAGGCCCGTGTCCTGGGCCAGGGCGGGGGCGATTGCGGCGATCACGAGGATGGTTGCTGCCATCAGCATCCCCGTCAGGGCCGCTAACTGTCCAAAGCACTTCAGTTTTGACCGGGGTGACAAACCGTCGTCTCCTCATCGTCGAAGGGGTCGAATGTGTACCGTCGAGTCTGGGAACTCAGGCCTCGTTAAGGAATGGTCCGTGAGGGGGGCCTTCGGACGAGCCCGCCCCACGGGCCCTGACCTCAAATGGGCGTTCTGTGATGTCATTGGGGTGTACAGGGATTTGATTGAGTTCCCGCAAGGGAAGAAACGGGTCTTTCCGTGGCTGAAAACGGCGAAATAAAGGGAACTCCGGGGCAACGCAGCAAGCGGTTTTTGGTGCGGGTCTGTTCCACGGTTTTGGGTCAAAAGTTCCCGTGTGGGAACCCGGTTTTGTGATGCGAAGCGGGATTGGGTGCATGCAGGCGAGCAAGCGAAGCGGTGACAGGGGAGCCAAGAACCCTGCCGGAAGGCCCCCTACAGGACGTCAATGAAGGAGGATCGGGTTATGACGGATAAGCCGGTGAATGAGAATGAAGAGGCCCTGGAAGATGGCGAGAGGCATCGACGACTAGGCGCCCTGCTGGGGGACTTGGTGAAACAGAAGGGACGCATGGGGGCGGCCAGGCTGCTGGGCGTCAACTACAAGACCGTGGTGAGGGCCGAGGAATCGGGCCGGATCACGGACCACATGGCCCAGGCCTTGGATAAGCTGCTGGAGGAGAATGAGGGCGCTGAGGCCCCAGGGAAGGAGACGTTGGAGGACCGCATCGAGCGGCTGGAGGGAGAGGTGGGGGAGCTGCGGGACAGGGTGGAGGCCCTAGAACCAGTTGGCGAGGGCGGGGGCGCCGACGACCGAGGGAGCGGGGAGGAGTGCGGGGTGGGTGATGTGGAGGAGGGGGAGGGCCATCGAGTGGAGACCGGTTCCTCGGTGCCGGGATTGGGTCGGGTGAAGTCTTTCTCCGAACGGCGGGTGGACCCCGAGATCGTAACCGAGGAGCCCGTCGATGACGATGCCGAGGTCTACGGCCCGGCGTGGCCCCTGGTGGAGGAGTGGCGCCGCCTGCGGACAGGGCATCCTCACCGGGGAAGGAGCCTTTCGTGGCTGGTGACCCAGAAGAGGCTGCTCGTGCTGGAGCTGGCCATGCTGGAGGAGCACGGGCTGACCCTCCCTCCCGAAACCCAGCCGCTGCGGGGGTTCGGGCGCCGGGGCCAGACGGGATGGCGTCACACGGCCCTGCACGACACCCGGAAGGCGTTGCGTAAGCGGAGACTGCTGCGGTGGGTACGGCGGTCACTGACCCTAGGCCTCTGGTGGAGATAGGGAATCCGGTGGAGGGGTGATGCTGGCATATGACCATGGAGCAAGTGATCGACTCTGGCACCTCCAAAATACCCTCCGGGGCCCTTCCATCCAGCCCCTCGGTTGGGCAATACTGAAATTGTCGTCCGGCTTTTTCCAGCGTTTCACGCCCTAGAAACCTGGAGGATTACCGTCCCCCAAATCCAGAACAGGCTGCATAGGATCGAGCCTCGCTCTCCGAACAGCCTCCCAGGGGTCCCGACCTGAAGGATCGAGCCTCGCTCTCCCGAAGATCTCCCCGCAGGGACACATCAGTAACCGTCGAGGTACGCCCCGTGCCCCGGCTGGCTCGTCACGTCCTGCGGCATCCGCCCGAGTGTTCATAGGACAGGTTCCCCCCAGGACCCCGGGTGGTTACTTATGTCCTGTTCCACCAGGAGCAACTGGGGCCCAGGTCTCTACAGCAGCGGTGATGTTCCCCAAATCCCCCAACTGCCTGGTCGCCGTTCCCTTCCCAGAGAAACACCTAGTCCCCCTCATCTCCCCCCATGCCCGCATCCGGTCCGGGGAGAAGCCGCGTCAATTTCCATTCGGTAGTCAGGTCGAGTCTCGCATCGAGGATGCCGGTGCGAACAAAAGCAAAGGAGGTCCAAATGCAAGTTCTCGGGATGTTCGCCTGTGCCATAGACGCCGCCCGAGGGGTTTTCGCCCTTTGCCCGGATACCGGGATGAAGTCGACGATAGCGGCCCTGAATTACCAAACGTCACAACCCGCCTAGTCTTTTTACAGGACGCCTTGGGTTGAGACGGTCCTTGCTCGCTATTATGTGGGTGAACTTCCATTTATCCTCGATCGAGACATGGCCAAGGGCCAGCGAGGCGCCAAAGTCTAAGTGGCTCTAATTGAGACCGTACACTCTGGCGGCATTGCCGCCCACTATCTTGGCCCTTTCCTCCTCAGTACAGTCCACCAGAATCTCTTCGATAATTTGACGGCTTCTGGGGAAGGTAGACTCTGGATGAGGATAATCCGCGCCCCACTGCAGGTTGTCCACACCAATGATGTCGCGCAACCTGATGCCCAAGGCATCTTCCTGGAAGCCAAGGAACACGTTATCGTGGAAGAAGTCGCTGGGAAGCGCATCGCCTTTGAACCGGTACCCCTGGGTGAGCTCTACGCCTGTTTCGGAGTACATTATGTCCATCCGGCTCAAGAAGTGGGGAGCCCAGGCTAGCGCATACTCTATCGAGCCCACCTGGAGTTTCGGATAGCGCTCAAAAACGCCGCTAAAGATCATATCGCCAAGAGACATACGCACCCAATAGTCAAAGTTAGTCATAAAAGAGGCCGTCACGGTATCGGTATTTACAAAACCATCCTTACGATTAGTTCCAGTGTGCAGGCTAAGGGGCATTGCCAAGTCCTGGGCCGCAGCCCACAGGGGTTCGTACTCCGGCTTGTCGTAGGGCCGCGCCTGGGGAGGATAGGCGGTAATCGCAGCACCGGCAAGGCCCAGCTTGGCACAGCGTTCCACCTCCTTTATACCGGTCCGCACATCATCCAAATTTATCATTGCGATACCCTCGAGCCGCTCGGGGACCGCGCTGCAGAATTCGCCAACCCAATCGTTGTAGGTCCTGAATATGGAGTTTAGTAGCTCGCCGTCCGGTACACTGTAGAGCCCAAGAGCGGTTGTCGGATAGACGATACTCACGTCAATTCCGTCGATATCCATGTCTTTGACGTGCTCCTCGGGAATGTAACCCCCTGGGGGCACATCTTCTGTCCTGCCACCCCCAAATCTCAGCTTTTCCGGCTCTTCAAACCTGAGTCCGACCTGCGTCCCCGCAGCGATGCTCATTTCTTTCACGCCCTCGCAAATCCAATAATCGCCCTCTTCCAAACGTTCAACGTGAGGCATTCGGTCTTTGAACTTTGACTCGCCCCTACTGGTCCATAGGTCGACCGGCTCGATGATGTGATTATCCGAGGATATGACCCTGTAATCAGCCACGCATCACCCTCCTTTTTGCTCCGGTAGTCAACTTTGAATGCCCGTCCTTCTTTAAGGACCTCGCTTGTCCTTTTTGGGAGCCGTCCGACAGGGACTCGAACCTGTTCCCGGGTCCAAGCATATGTACCCAAGAAGCTGACAACAACCATTATGCCAGTGGCCTCTACCGGGTGCGGTAGACCAAAAGCTAGTACGCGGGCGCGATGGCCAGCCCCTTATCGGTCGAACCAGGCGTCCTGGATGATCGCAAATCCCCGCGGATGGGGGGCTACACCCCGCAGGTCCTTATTCACGCCGTATATCCACGGCTGGAACACCACGATCAAACGCGGAACGTCATCGATCAGAATGCGCTGGATCTCCCCGTAGCTCTCCTTCTGGCCCTCAAGGTCCTGCCCCCTGGCCTTTTCGATCAGCTCGTCCACCACCGGGTTGGAGTAACGCGGACAGTTAAAAGCGGCCTCGCTGTGGATCTGCCTGAGCAGGGCTTGGTCCGGCATGAAGCCGAACCAATAGACGGAGGCCAACTTCCCAGTATTCCAGACCTGTGACCAGTATACCTCCGATGGCGCCCGCTCGACGTCGATCCGGATGCCCGCGGGCGCAGCACTCTCTTTGTATGCCACCGCCAATTCGATCAACCCTGGACCGATGTCGGATGTGTACAGGGTGAAGTCGATCCCGTCCGGGTACCCGGCCTGCTCCAGCAGCGACCTCGCCAGTTCGGGGTCGTAATCCGGGGGTGCATACTGCGACGCGAAGACGGCGTGGCTGGGGTGAATGGGGTGGTCGCGGGCGGGGATGCCCAGCCCGAGCAGCACCGCTTGGTTGATGCCTTCCCGGTCCGTCGCCGCTTGCATGGCCTTCCGGACCAGCTTGTCGTCGAAGGGCGGCACGTTGGTGGGTATACACAGCGCAAGATGGGAGAAGCTGGCCGCGTTCAACACCGTGGTCTCGGGATTGGCCGCGATACTGGGGACGCTCTGGGGATTCACCTGCCATACGATGTCCACGTCGCCGTTCTTGAGCGCCTCCACCCGGGCAGCGGCCTCGGGGATCGCCTGGATGACAATCTCGTCCAGGTAGGGCTTGCCCTCCTCCCAGTAGTCGGGATTACGCACCAGCGTCGTGCGTTCGCCCGGCAGGCGCTCCTCAATCATGAAGGGCCCAGTGCCGAACTCCTCCTGGGCCAAACGCTCGACATCTATGTCGGCAGGGAGGATATGCGCTAGTGGTTCCGATAGGATATCCAGGAAGAACCCGTTGGGGCCTTCCAGGTCGAAGCGGATGGTGTAGTCGTCGAGGACGACCATGTCCTGGATAACCTCGAAGATGGGCCGCGCTCGAGAGTCCAGCTCCGGGTCCAGCAGCCGGTTGATGGTGAAGACTACGTCCTCCGCTTTGAACTCCTTCCCGTGGCGGAACTTCACGCCCTCGCGCAAGTAGAAGGTGTAGGACGAGAAGTCGTCGTTGGCCTCCCATGACGTGGCCAGCTCTGGCTTCACCGTTAAGTCCGGCTGGATCATGAGCAGATTGTCATAGACTGCTAGCATAACGATGTACTCAACCCCGCCCAGACTAGTGGCCGGGTCCAGCGTCCCGGTGGCTTGGTGTTGCGCAAATGTCAGCGTGCCACCGTACTTCGGCGCCCCAGCCTGTGCGGCGGCCTCTGCGGCGGCAGCGGCTAGCTCGGCGGCCTCGGCTTGAGCTTCTGCGGCGGCCATCGCTAGCTCGGTAACTTGGGCGGCAGCGGCTTCGGCAGCGGCCACGGCCTGAGCGGCGGCCTCTTGGGCGGCCATAACTGCCGCGGAATCAGCGGTGCCGGCGGCCTCTGCGGCAGCCTGGGCAGCGGCAGCGAGCTCTGCGGCAAAGGCGACAGCTTCCTCAGCAGCCTTAGCTGCGGCTTCCGCGGCCATTGCTGCCTCTGACAGTGTGGCCTCTGCCTCTAAAACGGCCGCCTCTGCGGCTTCGGCAGCAGCGGCGGCTTCTGCGGCAGCTTCCGCGGCCCCTGTGTCGACGGGTGCTGCAGTGGGCTCGGGATCGCCATCGCCACATGCTACGACGAAGAGGACGGATACCAGTGCCACGGCGAGCAGGAGCAAGAATGGATGCAGACTAGCTATCTTGGATCTCATGACGGTCTCCTCCCATTGGGCGGCAAACGTACTGTTTGCCGTTCTCATGCCCCAGCTGGGGCGCCACCGACGGATGAAAATCCTCCCAACCCCCTCACTAGAGGGGGCCCATTGGGGGGATTTTTAGCCGAACATCACGGACTTGCCGATCGTCACTTGTCTATTTTAGGAGCGGTGTGCCATTAAGCGGCCGACCAGTTTCCGAAAGCTATCACACGGGGGAGGGGGTGTCAACTAAGCCTTATTCTCTTACTAAAAATGGTACAGGGCAAACGCATCTAATTCTTTGTCAAACATTCTAAATTGACAATTTCCCGATAGCCTGATAGCGTTGAATCGGGCTAACTTTCGACGACTCCTTGGTGGCTGGAAAGCAGACCGCCGCTTGGATATCTCCTCTTAAACCCCTCTACAAATTCGCCATGTGACACGATTGTCCTCCAAAGAGATAAAACCTCCCGGCGATTTAAGATCGCCAGTTTGCACTTGGTTACTCCATCCGCCGGCCCCGCTTCTCAGAGGCTACTGATAGGCTGTTGAGCACATGTTACGTTTCATAACGGTACGCCTAGGGTTGATAGTAATCACCCTCTTCGTTGTCTCCGTGGTCATATTCGGCGTCACAGAGCTACTGCCGGGTGATGCGGCGCAGATAATGATGGGGCTGTATGGAACGGACGATAATATCAAGTACCTAAGGGAACAGATGGGCTTGGACCGCCCCGCTCCCGAGCGGTTCGCAACTTGGCTTGTCGGGTGGACCAAGAGGGAAGGAGCATTGTTCAGGACCAGCGACGGCGGAGCAACCTGGAAGCGGGTGAGCCAGAATCCCATCGTAACCACTCCCACCTTCGTATCTTCCAAACTGGGATGGGCTGTTTCTAGGAACCGCATTTACAACACCGAAGACGGCGGGGTGCAGTGGATCAGACAGATTGAAGTGGAGCATCCGCTGACGGCCATCGAATTCATAGATGATGAGAGTGGAATTGCCATCGGAGAGGAAGGCACGATCTACCGCACCGGGGCGGGTGGGGTCCCGTTGGAGGAGGATGGGCAGCAGGTAGAATGTGAAGGCGCTGCAGCTGTGAATGTGGTATGTCAAGATGGGGTACTCTCGACTTGGGCTCCTGTGGAGAGCGGAACGACATCGACGCTTACCGACATCGCCTTCGCGGACTCCAATCGCCTCTGGATAACCGGAGAGAAGGGGCTCGTACTACGCTCCACCGATGGCGGTTTGAGCTGGGATACGGCGGACACAGGTGTCGACGTGACGCTTTTTTCGGTGGTCTTTGCCAACGCTGAGCAAGGCATCGTTGTCGGGGAAAGCGGCACGATCCTGGTGACCGTAGATGGTGGCAGGACCTGGCAAAGCTCAGACGCAGGCACGACATCGACACTGAACGCTGTCGACTTTGTATTGGACGCAGCGCCCCAGGGCTTTGACCGCCACGCGGCCGTGTGGGCGGTTGGTGATGGTGGAACGGCACTGTATAGCGCAGACGGTGGCGTCACCTGGGCCAGTCGTACCATCGGTACGTCTCTAAAGAGTGCGCTTCATGCTGTCTCCTTCGACGGCGCCGACGGCGTCATAGTCGGAAGCAAGGGGACGGTTCTGACAACCAGCGACGGGGGCGCCTTCTGGAGCCGCCAGGCGATCTTTGAGGATCGGCAGGGGACGAACGCAGATCAGAGAGTGCTCACGGCCAGGCCACTGAATGACCTTGCCATCCACGTAAGCGAGTCCGGCGACGTCAGCGCCTGGGCTGCCTCCGACGATACCGTCTGGCGATCGGGTGCGCTGGGGGGCGACTTCGGCGATTCTTTGCTGCAGAGACGGCCCGTTACAGACGTTATCGCGCACCGGTTGTTGCCGTCCATATATCTTGCGTCGTTTGCTTTTCTGATAGCGGTCCCCGCTGCGGTCCTTGTAGGTACATGGGCCGGGGTGCGCCCCAACACCATAGGCGACCGCATAATCAGCGCTGTCGGTATGGTAGGGATATCGCTGCCGGAGTTTGTGACTGGGGTGGTGTTGATGGTCATCTTTTCCTCGCAGTTGGGCTGGTTACCGACCACCAGCGCCATACCCCGGGGGGAAAGTCCCTTAACCAAACCGGAGATCTTGGTGCTGCCGACCCTCACCCTGACCGGCGTGGTATTCGCCTACATTATGAGAATGACTCGTGCCAACGTGAACGAGGTGATGGAGAGCCCCTACGTGCGGACAGCGATCCTGAAGGGCCTTCCGATGCGGAAGGTCATATTTCGGCATGTCGTTCCCAATGCGATGCTCCCCACTATAAGCATCGTTGCTACGATGACCGGGTGGCTTTTGGCTGGGCTCATCATCGTTGAGAATGTGTTCGCCTATCCTGGCCTGGGGCAACTGCTATTGAGCTCGGTCCAGACCCGTGACATTCCCTTGTTGCAGGCCCTTTCGCTGCTCATCGCTGTGACCTATACCGTTAGCACCCTGTTGGCAGACCTGAGCTACGCCGTCCTAGACCCACGGATAAGGTACACCTAATGGCGGTGCGGTTTACCACAAGTAGGCTTCGCGTTGGCGTGCCCACTGCCGCCCAGCCAGCGTTTTTCGCCACGGGCCGGGGGATCCGAGAGTTTTTGCGGCTTTCCCTGTCCACGACGGCGGGACGCATCGGGCTGGTCATCGTACTGATCCACGTGTTCGTGGCGATTTTCGGTTCCATGGTGGCCCCTTATCCCTTCGGTGAATTCCATCTGCCTCCAGATTTTCCCACTGCGGACCGGCTCTCGGGGCCGAACTGGACCTACTTGTTGGGAACGGACCAGTTCGGACGCGACGTTTTCAGCCGCGTGTTGTCCGGGGCAGGCTCGCTGATAACGATTTCGTTGACCGGTGCCCTGCTGGGGATTTTCTTGGGCACGGTGATAGGGATGACCAGCGGCTACAAGGGAGGCCGGGTGGACGAAGTGGTGATGCGCGTCATGGACGGAGGGCTGGCCTTCCCGGGGTTGCTACTGGCGCTTTTGGTACTGACAACCCTGGGCACTCGGGAAGCCCCGTGGGGGTGGCTGGACGATAACTGGGAGGCCTTACTGATCGTGCTCACCGTCGGCGTTGTCCATGCGCCGGGCATTTCTCGGGTGCTGCGAAGCGTCACGCTAAAGGTCAAGAATCAGGAATTCGTGATGAGTGCGCGTCTGCGGGGAGAGAATGCTCCTTATATTATCTTCAGAGAGATTCTGCCTAACGCCCTGCCGGTCCTGGCCGTTGAACTCTCGGTGCGGCTCAGCTACTCGATCCTAATAGTGTCCTCCTTGGGATTCCTCGGCCTAGGCGTTCAACCGCCATCGCCGGACTGGGGCCTTATGATCGGAGAGGGCCGGCAGTTCATAGTCGCTGCGCCGTGGATGACACTGGCGCCCGCCGGAGCAGTAGCCACCTTGGTGGTGGGCGTAAATCTCCTGACCGACGGCATCAAACAGGCCAGTGGTTTGCCAAGGGAGATCATCAGGTGAGCAGCCAGGCAAACCATGGAACGCCACTGCTCCAAGTGGAAAATCTGGGCGTTACCTTCTTCACGCCCCGGGGCACCGTCCGCGCGGTCAGAGATGCGTCGCTGGAGGTGCATCGAGGCGAGGTGATGGGAGTCGTCGGCGAGTCGGGATGCGGCAAGTCGACCACTGCCTTCGCCGTCATGGGCTACCTGCCGGGCATTACACGGGTAGACGGCCGGATACTGTTCGAAGGCCGGGATGTTGCGCAAATGGGCGCGTCGGAACTGCGCCATTTGCGGGGCAACCGCATAGCGATGGTCTACCAAGACCCTGCAACGTCCCTGAACCCAACCATGAGGGTGGATTCACAGATTCATGAGGTGCTCAGCCAACACCAGCATATGGACAGTGAGGAGTCCCGCCGCCGCATTGTCGAGTTGTTCGAAAGCGTGCGATTGGCGGACCCCGAGTCGATTGGGCGGCGGTATCCCCACGAACTCAGCGGGGGCCAACAGCAGCGGGTGGTCATCGCCATGGCGTTAGCCTGTGAGCCGGACCTGCTGATCATGGACGAACCTACGACGGGCCTGGACGTCACCACGGAAGCGACTATCCTGGAACTGGTGTCGGACTTGAAGCAGCGGATCAACGCCGGCATTTTGTACGTGACCCACAACCTGGGCGTGATCGCAGCCGTGGCCGACCGGGTCGCAGTGATGTACGCTGGCGAGACTGTGGAAGAGTCCCCAGTGCGGGAGCTGTTCAAGTCCCCCAAACATCCCTACACGCGAGGGCTGCTGAGTTGTGTGCCTACGCCTCCAACAGAAGCGGGGGCCACCGTTCAGCTCAGTAGTATCCCGGGTGTGGTCTTTTCTGCCGCCCAACCTGCACCAGACGCATGTCTCTTCATGTCGCGGTGTCCCATAGCCCAGGAATCGTGCGGGAGCCAGGCCCCGCCAGTCGTTGACACAGGCTCTGGGCACCTCTCTCGTTGCTTGTATTCGGGTGATGTTAATCGGGACATTTGGGGTGAACAGAAGACCAACGTGGAAATAGGTCGCGCCCAAGAAGAACCAGTGTTGTCGGCAAGAGGTCTCCGCCGTTTCTACGGTAGTTGGGGACGCAAGTACCTATTTTTTGGCCCCCGAGTCCGGCCGCCGGTCCGCGCCGTTAATGAAGTTGACTTCAACGTCGGGCTGGGACGGACATTGGGGATCGTGGGTGAAAGCGGCTCCGGCAAGACTACGGTTGCCCGGGCCATCGTGGGGCTGGTGCCTCGGGACCGGGGCAAGCTCCAGCTACAGGATCAGGAACTGGCGCCCGACGTCGGCAATAGGACCCGAACTCAACAAGCGGCCATGCGCATGGTATTCCAGAACCCGACCGCCTCGCTTAATCCAAAACTTGCCGTCCGCCACGCCATCATTCGATCCCTGCGCAAGTTCTCCGGCCTGAATAAACGGGAGAGCCGACAGCGTGCTGGGGAATTGTTACAAGCCGTGGGGTTGGACCCAGGGTACTTAAACCGGCATCCGGGGGAGCTGAGCGGGGGAGAGCAACAGCGCGTGGCACTGGCCGGGGCTTTCGCCGCTTCGCCGGACATTGTCGTTGCCGACGAGGCCGTCTCCGCCCTGGATGTGTCCGTCCAGGCTCAAGTACTGAACTTGCTACGGTCCCACCAGCAGGAAACGAACACGTCCTACGTGTTCATCACCCACGATCTGGGCGTGGTGCGGTACCTCGCCGACGATATCCTGGTGCTCTACGCAGGGCACGTTGCCGAGTCGGGGCCGGCCAAGAACGTGCTTGCGATGCCGTCCCACCCCTACACCGAGGCTTTGATGTCGTCGGCGCCGGTCCCCGATCCCGATGCTCAGCCAACCACGATCCGGCTGCCGGGGTTCGTGCCTACCATGAGGGATCAGTTTCAGGGTTGCTTCTTCGCCGCGCGTTGTCCTCGAAAGATCGGAGCTATATGCGACGATACTCCGCCGCCCGCGCTCACCTCGAACGGTGGAGATCACGTGATCTATTGCCACATTCCGCTGGAAGAGCTGGCCCGGCTGCAAGTTGACGGCGTGGCATCGTTGCGGCCTGCTGAAGAAGACCCAGTGGTGGGGAGACAAGCCGCGGGAGCATAATTTCCCACCACGTCAGTCAACGCCGGCTTCAGACGCCAGTTTAACTACCCCAGCCACTTCTGAAACCACCCCACAGTGCGGGCCAAATATTCCTCCCGCATCTTGGGATGGCCGGTCCTAAGAAAGAGGTGGTTGCACTCCGGGAACCGGACGAACTCCACCTGTTTTCCCAGCCGCTTTAAGACCACGAAGTACTCTTCGCTTTGAGCCACCGGACACCGAGCGTCGGCCTCTCCGTGCAACAGCACCACCGGGGTGTTGACCTTGCTTGCGTAGGTAATGGGCGAGTGTTTGATCAGTTTCTCGGCTGCGTCCACCAAGCTCCCGCCCCATTGGTCCTCACCGAAACTTACTCCAATGTCCGAGGTCCCGTACATGCTGTACAGGTCTGTGCAGGGAGCGCCAACCACCGCAGCCTTGAACCGGTCATTGTGGCTGATGATCCAACTGGTCATGAAGCCGCCGTAGCTATACCCGCAGACCCCCAGCCGACCTTCATCCACGTACGGCCGGGCCGCTACCTCATCCACCGCCGCCATCAAGTCCTGATAGTCTTCCCCTCCCCAATCTCCCAACACCGACATCATGAAATCTTTGCGGTAGGTCGAAGACCCCCGAGGATTGACCGCCAGGACCAGGTAACCCGAAGTAACCAGGATCTGCTGCAATGGCGTGAAGGAATCGTAAAAAGCACCGTTGGGCCCACCTGTATATCCAGCACCATAGGGTACTGCCGGCTGCGGTCAAACCCCTGAGGCAACCACAACCGGCAGTCCAGTTGTAGTCTTTCCCGCTGGACAGCGAATTTTTCCATACGGGCGGGCGGGCGATTCGTTAGGTACTCGTCGCTGTAATGAGTCAGTTGTTCGTTGACCGTCGACACCAGATCGAGATAATAAAGTTCATTGGGGGACCATGGGTAGGAGGAGAGCACCACCGCTGCCTGTACGTTCTCATCAATGCTAATGCTGCTGCTTTGCCAACCACCGCCAGCCACCTGGCGGCAGCGCCCGCCGGAGGCCGGTACTTCGAACAGCTTTGATTCTCCCCTCTGGTCTCCCAGGAACAAGATGCGGCCGTCCTCGGTCCAACGCAATTCCGGAGGTCTGCTGACGGTGGCGAAGGTTAGATAGGGACGCACGATATCGTCGGTCAGACGTTGCTGGGCCTGCCCAGGTTCCAGGACGTAAAGCCATGCCTGCCACACCGCCATCCCTTGGAGCATATCGGACCCAATAGCGGCCAATTGTTGACCGTCGGGCAACCAACCCAGATCGTCCACATCGGGCAGTTGGTCTACCGTGAACCACCGGCCATTGCTTAGTTTGGAAGAGTAGGTGATAGGAGTGCCTACCCATATGTGGGCGTTGTGTCTGTTATCGTAAAAGACAAAGCGAGGATCCATTATGATTCCGGTTTCTTCGTATGTCTGCCGAACAGCAACCTCCGTCGCCTTCTCAAATTGTTTCCAGGCCTCCTCCGCCCGCCGATCCAAGGTGTTGGGGTAGACTTACTCTCTGAGGGAGAAACAAGCGTATTCCAAGACGCAGCCAGCGAGCGTCAGTGGAAGCCGAGACTAGCGTCCCCGCCGAAGTATCCAACACCCTCTTTCTCGCCATCACCGGGGTAACACCTCCGTCTTCCCCAAACCGCCTCTACGTCCAGAACCACGGCCCGGATTTCGATCAGGGTGTATTGACCGTCGAGCCTCCCATCGAAGACAAAGGAAAGGAATACACGGTGCTCGTCCCCCAGGTGGATGCCGACGGGAACGACGTTCCTGGCATCAGGGGCCCCGAACTAGACGTCCCGCTGGCCACATACACCGGCTGGAATTTCAGGCCTCAGGGTGCTGCTGAGGGGCGATGGCAGCAGTGAACGGGAGCTTTCTGCCCTTTGCCACGACCCGTGAGGAACGACTCGAAAAAGGTGACCCTCGCCCTTCCCTTCAAGAGCGCTACGGGTCTCGAGCCCGCTACGTAAAGTTAGTTGTCCTTGCCTCTCAGTGGCTGGTGGAGGAACGTCTCATCCTGGAAGAGGATGCAGACCGATTCGTTGAGCGAGCTATGTCAGAACACGCCTTTGATGGGGTCGGCTAGGCTTCTGATAGGGCTTACGAGGCCGCGTCCAGAGCCTCCAATATCTGGCCCAGCTCTTCAATGGTCTTCAGCGTGGTTGGCTCCAGGCCGATCTGAATGTGGGCCACTCCTTCCCGCTCGTACTCCCTCAGGATTCGTGCTATTTCTTCAGGAGGACCGGCCAGGGGCTTCAGCGGAGGCTGATCAATCAACTGCGCCGAGGGGAGCCGGTCCCACCAGGGGTCTGCCGTGGCGTCTGCGATTAGGACCGTTACGGTGCGCTCAAGTGTCGACGGGTCCCGACCCTCCTTACGGCACGCCGCGTCCACAATCTCACGAAGCTCTATTGCTCCTTCTAGGCTGTTAGAAGTGTGGGCGTAGTATGCATTCCAGGCATCGGCATACTTGGCGGTTAACGAAAGCATCCGGGGTTTAATGGTCCCAATCAAAATGGGGGGCCCGCCCTCCCGTGGCCCGAGGGGTCGAAGCTCACATTCCCGCGCACTGTGGAACCGTCCCTCAAAGTCGATCTCCCCGTTTCGCAGCAACCCGTGGACTATCTGGATCGCCTCTTCGAAGCGGCTCACCTTATAGTCGAAAGGAAATCCAAAGGCATCGTACTCGAGCTTGTGGTACCCGGACCCGAGTCCCAGGATAAACCTGCCTCCACTTATCTCTTCGACTGTGGATACCATCTTTGCCAGAAGCGCAGGATTGCGCCATCCCATCGCCATTACAAGGGTTCCTATCTCAACCCGTTCGGTTATCGCCGCCACCGCTGAGACCAGCGACCACACTTCCCACACTCCCGATGGCCTATCTTCACCCCGCAGCGAGTAGAGAAGATGATCGAAAAACCACACCGAGTCAAAGCCCACCTGTTCGGCCAGAACGGCCATCTCGCTAACTTCCTTCCAACCCTTCACCCCCGCGCCCCGAAAGCCCTCCATCTGGGGCAACTCCAACCCGACCTTCAACGTCCTCGAACCATTTGCAACCGTCATGTCTCACTCCTTGGACTATTTTGGGGATCCATTCCCCGTATGGTTGTTCACAACCCCTGGTGTACAAGGAAATTATATGCTGGTGCAGGCTCCCGACGCCAGATTATGCAATGTTCGGCGTCCCGCCGTGGCCTTACGTTCATCGGAACAATGTCCTACAACTTCCTCATACTTGCAGTCTGCACTTCTTTGTTCGCTTTGCGCGTGCTTGGGCAAGCATTGGTAGTGACCCGAGCCCCCCTGTTGGCTTCCTTCCAACGAGCACTGGTACTCGGGGCTTCTGCCCTACAGATTTCTACTGCCGGCTCAGCTGCTCTTTCTGGCGATCATGATTGCGGTAACTCTGGCAGTCTATCAGGATGAGCCATTTTTCGCGACTGACGGCTGGGGCCGAGCTGCGCCAATTCTAGTTGTCATTTCCGGGGTCTACTTCGTGTCGATGGCCCTCCGCTACGTCCTGACTATGGCGTTGCGCCCCAAGCGCAGGTGGTTCAAACGCACCATCCCGATCTGGTTCCACATGGTCCTGGCCATTGCTCTTTGGGCATTCGCCGACTACCTACGGTAGTTCGATGCAATAACTCGTGCCACCCGTTTTGCATCAATGCGAATATTGTAGAGACCGCCTCGTCCATCGTAGTTGTGGCCGATGAAATACAGCCCCGAATGGTTAGCGCTGCACACCCTGTCTCTCCGATCGCCGAACCCACACTCATCTCTGGCCCCGTAAACACCCATCCATTCAATTGCCGCACGATATCCGGTCGCAAGTATCACCTGGTCCCCTGCCCACTCGGAACCATCTGTGAAACGAACACCGCCCTCGGCCATTTTAGCCACCCCGGGCTTCAACTTTATCCGACCCGCTTCGATATGGTCCAGGATCCCGCGACCGATCACAGGGACGTCCGGGCAGTCATCCTTCATCTGTTTTCTCGGTAGCCGGGCCGACCCTGGCCTCAGCAAGCCGCCTATCAGCCCCATCCCACCCACAACGCGCCTTTGTGCGGGCGTCGGGACACACGACATCACCCAGCCGAAATACTGGGTCGGTATGCCCACTATGCTCTTCGGAATAACATTAGCCCCCGACTGGATGGAGACTGTTACCTCTATCCCAGCCTCAGTCATCTCCGACGCAATCTCCGACCCCTCTGCTGCCTGGCCTCCGACTCAACTTTTATCACCTCCGCCCCGTTCTCTCCCAAGACTTGCGTCAGGACCGGCCCTGCTATGGCAAAAGTGAAGTCCAGTACGCGAATGCCTTGAAGTGGTAAATCCTTGCCGGGCTTATCTGTCCGCCCTGCTTCAATTGAAGGAGGTCGTGCGGGCGCTCCGGCTGCCATTGTTGGTGTTAAGGCTTCTTCGTTATGTTCACCTAAGCCGGGAGCAGGCGAGAAGATACTGCCGGGCGTCTTGCTCATCCTGAACGGACTGCACACAAGCCTGCTTATTCCCGACACCCCGTCCTCTACGTGCACGAACAAACCCCCTTTCTATTGCATAGGGGTCTCCGGTGAATTCGTTGGGTCGGTTGATTGGGCCAATTGGGATCCGATATTCCTGTCCTTTTCGGAACAGTTCATCTTTGGACAACCCCCTCATGAACTCCAGTACTTGGGGTTCTATGAATTCGAGATTTGCATTGCATACGTGCCGGTTCTCCCAAATCGGGTCCATGAGAGCCTCCGGCCTGCCCATCCATTCGAGCAGACCGTGCCAGTGCCCCCGAGGAATGATTACGACGTGGCAGAAACCGTCACTGCCCGGATAGACGCCCTCCGGCATGCCTCCGCCCAAGGGTCCCCGGTTTCCCTCTCGCACCAGGACCGCTCCGTTGGGGCTGTAGTTCACGACTACGTGCTGCTGCGACGCGCTAACCTCTTGGCACGACACATCGACCCGCTGCCCTTGCCCCGTGCTCTCCCGGTGTCTCAAGGCCATGAGCAGCCCAAATGCTGCGTAAGTAGACGCAAGCTGGTAGGGTTGGTATTCCGGCTCGGCCAATGGCACCCGATCCGGCGAACCACACAAATACATCACACCACCCATCGCCGATACCACGATACCCGGCGCCTTGAAGCGGCTGTAAGGCCCATCGAGCCCGAACCCCGTGATCGACGCCACAACAAGACTCGGGTTTTCCTCTCTCAGGCTTTCATACCCAAGAGCCCCTTCCACCGAGGTCTTGATTATGGCATCGGCCGTATGGGCCAGCCTTCTTAGTTGCTCCCTACCCTGGCCCGCAGTCAGGTCAAGGGTTACACTCTTCTTGTTGCTGTTCAGGTGGAGAAATCGCAGGCTTGCCTCGTCATCCGGCGCCCCGCGCCTGAACGGGCCTATACGCCTTGCCGGGTCACCTTGGGTAGGTTCTACCTTGATGACTTCCGCCCGCAAATCGGCTAGCAACCGACCGCAAAGTTGCCCTTCCTCCCCAGCCAAATCAAGGATGCGTATCCCGTCTAAAGCCCTCTTCATGGGCGCTTGTGAGTGGCTATCCTTAGGCCTTCGTCCTGTACCCACCCGTGTAGTAGTCCCACGAAATCAGCTTGGATACCTCGACTCCTACAAGGACGGGATTGATTGACTGCTTTAACGATTCCGAATACCTGAGCCCTGCGTCAGGTCCGAGATACCTTATGCAAATTCGCTCAATATACACTCCCGCTTTGGACTCGGATTTCTCCACGTGCCCCGAGCCCTGCAAAGTGACCTGCCTATAGGGGTAGTGATCATCGTCGATGAGAAACGCCATCCTTGCATCATTTTGGAGTGCCTTGGCCCTCGGCGCAGCCCTTCCGCAGAAAAAGAGCAGTTTGTCGTCCTCATACAAATACCAGGTGGCAATCAGAAAGGGGAAACCGTCGGGGCTGTTCGAAGCCACCCTGGCGATTCGGGGTTCGTCCAGGAATCGACGCACTTGCTCTTCGGTCATCTTCATGAAATTTGTCCTCTTTTGCTACTTGATCCGGCCTCAATAGTCCAGTTAAGACAGTGGCCGGTACACCAATTCCCGAGCTGGGCGTGTGTTACCTTACCCGCTTCCTTCTGCTTTGGCAGACGCAAGCTAAAATATCGCCAGCGGATTAGCCGGTGACCCGGTCGCATTATGGAACCTGAGGGGAGCCACAACCATCATGAATTCCCATCGATTCCGCCTAACACATTCCACCGCGAGGTCCTCTAAATTGGCATTGTCGATGAGCCAAAGCCCCATGTGAGGTATGGCTATCGCATGATTCGGCGACCGGATGCCCTCGTAGCCCGACGGCCATACCTCGTTGGACTGGTCTCCGGCCAGCATCGCTATGTCCCGTTCCTTCCACCAGGGTATGCACGAAGCATGTGGCCCGGGCCTCGGTTCATCTGACGCCGACAATTCCCCTGAGTAGCACCGTGCCAGGTGTCCGGTGCGAATCAGCAATATGTCCCCGGATTCCACCCTCACACCCTGGGCCTTCTCCGCCTCCTCCAGTTCTTCGGGAAAGATGGGTTCCGGTTCCATCAGCCACTTCACACCCCGCAGCCTGGGAATGTCCAATAGCACGCCCCGGGTAACGACCCCCTGCGCCAAGAGTTCTATCGACTCCGCCTCAGCCCCGGTTCCGCTCTTCACCAGGTTGGCCGGGAGGCCGTTGTACATTTTGCCCTCGGTAAAGATGTGGCAGAGCGCATCGACGTGCGTGATGGAGTTGCTGTGGTACGCCACACCCATAAAGTCACCTGATTCTTCGGCGTCAGGCCCCGCCTCCCCGGTCTCCGTCATGTAATGGAGCGCCTGGGACATAGTCTCCCCGTGCAGGTCCTTGGATATAGTCCATGCACAAGAAACGGACTTGCCGTCTTCCACAAGCTCCGCCGCCCGCCGACGCTTCTCCTCGGTTACCAGGTTCAGCGTTCCAAGCTGGTCGTCGGCACCCCATCTACCCCAGTTTGAGCAGCTGTTTGCATATCCCAGGACCTCTTCTTCTGTTGGAGCTTTCGGTTGTTCATATTCAGTCCCACATTCCTGAAGTTCTAAAGCTCACTGACAGTATCTGCAAGTCTTAACCCTTACGACACGGCGCGTCAATCATTGTCTATGAAGGACTCTTGAACAGTCCGGAACAGTGAATGCTCGGACTTGCTTCTCACCGACCGTTAGCCGAGCCTAATCATCTGGTCGGGCGTCATCAGCCATTCGAGCCACCCGCAACGCGTGCCATCCAGTGATGCCAGCCTGAGCTTGCACAACGCACCCTTTTTTAGGCGAATTAACCCGCTCGGGTCCCCGCTCACCACCATCGAGACAAAGCTGCTCAGGTGCGGTTCGTGCCCGACCACCATCACGCTTGCCCTGGTTCGGTGCTTTGAAGCCAGTTCTTCCAAGAACAGATAGGGATGCGCTTCCGGAACGAGGGTATTGGCCGTCACTAGCTCGCCGGGCCTCGCAAGGCCATCCCGGACTATCTGAGCCGTCTGTTCAGCCCGCACCAAGGGGCTGGTTATCATCAGGTCTAATGAGAGACCAATAGCATTCAGCCCCTTAACCTGTTGAGCCAGTTTTGCTGTCCCGTGGTCCGTCAATGGTCGCAGGTCGTCGTTGGGGTACTCGGTCCAATCTCGGTCGGCTGCGACGCCGTGCCTTAGTACGTACAAATCCATGCTAGCTGGAAATCCTCGTGGCGTAGCGGAACAATGTCGCCCGATTCAGTCGCAAAACAGTGCTGTTATCTCGCTCGGCTTACAGATGATGTCGCCTACCTGCCAAATCACGCAACATTGTGTAACCACGCCATAGCCAAAAGCAACAGAAATCCCGTACTAATGCCGACCCTTGACACTTCGCTCCCGTGCCAATATCCTCAACTCCAAATCATAAACACAGACCACTCCCCGTTCAGGTGCCCATCCAGGGAGAATAGGGAAGGCGGTGAAAAGCCGCCGCGGTAGCGCCACTGTAAGCGGGATTTAGTGTCGGAGTCCACCTGCCTGGATTCGAACTGGTAAAAGCCTCTCCCGACTTGAGACGTTTGCATAACCCCAAGGGAGAGGGCGTGGGGCGGAGTCCTATACCCTCTCCCTCGATGAGACCTTTACGTAACTCACGATGTTGTGATTTTGGGATGTCTCAGTTGCTAAGGTCGGTGATCTTATGCCTTGGGATGGGGAATTCCGGCGTCTGCTAACAGCCAGAACGTCCCCAGGAGGCTGTTTCAATAACAGACGTTCCTGCATAGCCCACTGCTCCGCCACTTTCTCACGTTCCATTTAGCACTATCCGATCTGCCCTGCGCAGATTGTAGGCCATGCACTTCAACCACATCTCCGTAGCGCACCCGACTGTATCCGTATGTCCGCTTCAGTGTCCCGAACACCTTCTCCACTCTGGCCCTCACCCTCGATATCAGCTCGTTCCGTTCCCTATCCTCTTCACTAACTTCAGGATGATGCTTGTTCCCCCTCTTCATTGTCCTGTCCCCTATCCCCATAGACTTCAGCTTCTGCCTCCTCTCATGCGTGTCGTACGCCCGATCAGCGTGCACCGCCCCCTCGTCTCCCATTATTAACTCGTCGGCCACCTCCGTGTCGTTCAGGTTGGCCGGCGTCAACACCGCCTTCCGTATCAGCCCACTCCCCTCGTCCACCCCAACATGCACCTTGTACCCGTAGTAATTCCGTCCTCCCTTACGTGCCCATGCCGCATCCTTATCCGTTGCCTCTTCTTTCTTTGACACCCGCCTCCCCTGGGACTCCACTAGCGTCGCATCCATCAGCGTCCCAGCCTTCACCATCATCCCCTTCTCCTCTAGCTGCCTGTTCAACTCTTCCATCAACCCTTCCACAACCCCTATCTCCGTCAACATGGCCCGGAACCGGCTCATCGTAGAGTGGTCAGGTGTGTCATCCTGAAGCCCCAGCCCCACAAACCGCCGGAACGATATCCGGTCCCCCAGAGCCTCCTCCATCTGAGGATCCGACAGGTTGTACCACTGCTCCAGCAATAGCACCTTGACCATCGTCAGCGGTGGATAGCTAGGCCTTCCTTCACACGCCGAGTAGACTCCCACAACCAACCGGCCGAACCGACCCCAGTCCACCGCATCGTCGATTCGTTGCAGCCGTTCATTGTTACCCAAGGTCTCAGGCAACAACGATTCCGCTAATGAAGATTGGCCCATGTCTCGGTGCATACCACCCTCCTCATACATCGATGCTCAAGCACCTTATTGTTGCCCCTATCCCAAGGTTATGCAAAGATCTCAACTTCTGAGAACACAACCTAAATTGGCACTACCCACCGAATACTTCGCAATACAGTACGCTCAGGTGTGCTTGATCAGACTCGAACTTCTAATCAAGGCCCAACGCGACCGGCACTTAGATGCGTTCCGCAAACCAGATCCAGTCGCTCCGGTCATAGTCATAGGTGAAGGCGTGATACCATACATTGCGTGGCAATCTTCAGGGGCGTTACTTTCGCCCTATGAGTGTGGTAAGCATTGTGGGAATGAACACCAAATTGTAGGTAGTTCGTAGCTAAATACTAATCCCATCCTCTCCGCAAGCCCCCAATAGGCCCCGACAGCCCTGCATTCCCCGGCCACTGGACAGAGGCCAGATGCCCAGTCTGCCTGTAATCTATGGAGACCCACGACTCCTTAAGAGCACCGCATGAAGACTATGGCCATAACCTCGCTGATCTCTGCTGACTCCCACGTTGTAGAACCTCCCGACCTCTGGGAGGAGAGGATAGATAACCGGTTCAAGGATGCCGCCCCGAGGCTTGTAGAGGAAGATGGAGTGCATCGCTGGGTGGTGGGAGATGGGGTTAATTTGGGGTCGTTGGGTGCGCCTTCGCAGGCTGGGCGTCGGTATGAGGGATTGTCGAACCTTGGTCTCGCCGCCCGCATGGAAGAGGTCCCCGAGGCTGGCTACGACCCTGGCGCAAGGTTGGAGGCCATGGCAGAGGACGGTGTTGAGGCCGAGATGGTCTACTCGACCATCGGGACCCGCATCTATACTTCGCCAGTCGGTGGAGAACTGATGTCGGCCTGTTTTCGCGCGGTGAACGACTGGACGTCTGAATTTGTCGGGGCTTATCCAAGTAAGCTGGCCGGCGCAGCCCTTATAAACGTAGAAAACACCGAGGATGCTGTAGATGAACTGCACAGGTGCTCCAAGTTAGGATTGCGCTCCGCAGCCATACCTACCTATCCAGGAGATGAATCGCCCTACCGTCTACCCTTCTACAACTCGTTTTGGGAAAAGGCCGAGGATTTGTGTATGCCTCTGAGCATGCACGCAGGTTCTGAAAGGCCGGGGCCCGGCAGGTTCAGCATTGGCGACTTTGCCATGACCGTGCAGAAGTCCGGTGACGCAGCCTTCAGATCTACGTACCACTATTGGGCCATGCGCTCCGTTGCCGACATGGTCTTCGCAGGCGTGTTCGAACGTTACCCTGGCCTCCGGTTGGCTGTAGTAGAGCACGACGTAGGCTGGGCGCCGCACTTCATACACCGCATGGACATGACCTATTCTGAGCATGGATACGTGACGGAAATACGCTTCAAGGACGGCAAACTCCCGAGTGACTTCATAAGACAGAACGTTCTTTTCACCTTCATGGAGGACCCTGTATTCGTGCCGCTACTTTCTATGGTAGGGGTCGATAGGGTAATGTGGGGGTCGGACTACCCCCACCGAGAGTCGACCTGGCCCCGATCAAGGCAGGTGCTGACTCATGTGTTGGGAGGACTTACGGAGCTGGAACAGAGGCGGATCACATATACAAATGCCGCAGAGCTATATGGCCTGGGCTGACTGTGTTGGAGAGTAATGAGATGATCGAAGTACAAAACATAGAAAAGACATTTGACAATAAGTTTACCCGCGAATTCGGGTTCCCCAAGAAGAGGCCGGCGACGAAGGTCAAGTCTTTCCTCTCTGACAAGGAAAAGGAATTCATCCAACAATCGCCATTTCTTGTAATGGCCACAAGCAGCGCCGACGGCACCTGCGACGCATCGCCTAAGGGCGGTATGCCTGGTTTCGTAAAGGTCTTGGACGACACCCGCCTGCTTATCCCCGACGTTGCCGGCAACAGGCTGTTCCAGTCCTATCTGAACATGACGGACAATCCCCACATCGGTCTGATCTTCTTCATTCCCGGCATCGGAGATACGGTGCGCGTGAACGGGACGATGGAATTCGTGAGCAAAGAAGAGCTTGCACGTTTGGAAGTCGAGCTGGAAGTCCACAACCCGGACGACAACTCGAAAGTGCAGCAGGGGATCATGGTGACCATTGAAGAGGCATATGGGCATTGTCCCAGGGCGTTAAACTTCTCCAAGCTGTGGGGTTAAGGTAACCTAATCGGGTGCCGACCCACTCCCCTGTCAAAAACTGCACCACGTTCGAGGACTGAAATGTCGTTTGCCGAAGTGCTGGGTACCATAGGCGTAAGCATGATTCTTGTTGGGTTCTCTCTCAACCTGTTTGGCCTGATGCAACGCCGCACCTACAAATACATCCTTCTCAACCTTGTCGGGGGAGCGCTGGCCTGCACCGCCTCAATCCTCATCGACTTCTTCCCCTTCGTGATACTGGAGGGCACCTGGACCATGGTGGCCGTAGTCGGACTCATAAACCTCTTGCGGTCCCGAAAGGCCATGGTGCAGGCATAGACTTGCGCCGCCTTACAGCAATGAAACTGCCCGGTAATTCAGGGGCACTTGACCAGGGCCTCCGCGCCAATCGGGGCCCGAGTCGATGACTACAGCCTACGCCTCTACCCCCGTCTACCCCCGATACCGATGGGTCGTGCTCAGTTCCTGGATGCTGCCCCATCTCTGGAGCTTTGTCTTCCTGTCCAGCCTTGGCCTGATGCTGCCCAGCATTCGTGAGGAATTTGGACTGACGGGCTTGCAGGAAGGCTTCCTGGGCGGCGCATCCCAGCTCGCCAATGTCCTTCTGGCCGTTCCATTCGGCTGGTTCCTTAGCCGTTTCAACCCCAAGCACATCACCACCATCAGCCTCTTCTGTGCCGCGGGCCTCATATTTTTCCAGGCCTGGGCCCCGATCTATGTCTTGCTGCTCCTCGGCAGGTTCCTCTACGGCATAACCGCCGTTGCCCGAGAACCCGCCTGGGTCATGCTCATCCGCCGCTGGGTCCCGCCCCGGGAGATCGTAATTGCCAACACCATGGGCAACTTCATGTGGGGCTTCGTGGCTCTCGGCATTATGGCCGTGCCCCTGCTCATCGAGGTGCTGGATGATAGCTGGCGCAACGCTTCCTACGTTGTTGGATCGAGCCTCCTTGCCCTGAACCTAGGATGGCTCTTCCTCGGCCGGGACGGCAAGAACTTGGAAACCGCTGTACAGGCTCCCGTAGAACGCATCAACCCCTTCGCTATCGTCAAACGCTACAAGGAACTTTGGCTTCTTGCTTTCGGGATGTTCGGCCAGGGCATCAACTTCACCGGTTTCTCCACATTCTGGCCCATCTTCCGCCTCGACCATTTTGGAATGTCGGAACTCGAATCCGCGGTGGTGATGGGCATCGGGGGCCTCTTTACATCCTTTACCGGGCTCAGCGTCGGATTCTACGTGAGCCGAAAGGGAGGCAAGAGGACGGTACTCATGCTTTCCGGGATCATCCTCGTCGCTTCCTCTATGGGATTGCTCTGGGTAGGACCCTTGTGGATCCTGGTCCTGCTGTTTGTGGTGCAGAGCCTCGGGTGGACCTTCTTCCCCGCCGCCACGACCATCCCCTACGAACTCCCGGGCATCAAACCCCGGGAAACAGCCGTCGCCGTCTCGGCCCTCTTCATGTCCCTATGGGGTGGCGCCTTCCTGGGCCCGATCATCTCAGGGATCATACAGGACCTCACCTCGGATGTCCGACTCGCCATCACTATCACCAGCATGGCCCCCCTGTTTATGACGGTCGCCGCCCTCCTTCTGTCCAAGAAATGGGACCTCCCCCCATCGGCAGAACGCGCTTCCCCCGACCCAGCCTAACACACCCGTCATCCCACATTGGCCATCACGTCCTTCGCGAACGACTCCACTTGCTCCATCATCTCCGGTATGGTGTCTCCGGCGATGTGAAGGGCGTTAACGTGGTTGATGCCCAAGTCCTTCAGTTGACCAATCTTATCAACCACCTCGTCGACGGTACCGATCCAGTTCTGCTCCACGATATTGTCCAGGGAGAAGCCTTTAGCCAGACGGAACTGCCCCTGCATGCTGTTGCGGTAGTGCTCCACAGCTTCCTCGTGGGTAGATCCCAGGCTCAGTTCACCCTCGGCGATGACGTGGATCTCGTCCAGGCTGCGGCCCTGCTGCTCCAGAAGCGGCTCCAAGGCGTCAATGGCGCTCCGACCGGCCGAGGCCGCCGTGAAGAGTCCATTGCCCCACTTGGCTATGCGTTTTAGGGCGTCCGGGTTCCGACCCGGAGCGTACATGGGAAGCGGGTTTTGCACAGGCTTCGGGAATATCTCCACGTCCCGGAACTCGACGTACTTGCCGGAATAACTGACGGCGCGCTCGGAGTGTCCGAGGAGCTGATGCAAGGCCTCCATCTTCTCGTCGAGCATGCGGCCCCGGTGTACCTTGCGCATCTTGGGCTGGACCATCTCGTACTCGGCTCGGTTGCCGAGCCCTATTCCCAAGGCAACTCTGCCGTTGCTGAAGTGGTCCAGAGTCGTGATCTGCCGGGCCAGGATTATCGGGTCCCGATAGGGGAGCAGGACGACGCCGGTCCCGAGCATGATCTTGTCCGTGACGGCGGCCAGGTAGGACAGGGACACGATGAGCTCGTACCAGTTGGGCGGGTCAGGGTCTTCCAGGGGGGATACGCCCGGGGCCAGGGTCATGAAGTCGGTGCCCCAGACGGCGTGATAGCCGAGCTTCTCGGCGTCCTGGACTATCTTCACTATCTCTTTGGGCCCGGCGAATGGAATCGGCACGAAGACCGCTTCCCGGCTGGTTGGTATCTCCATGTCGTAATTCATGGGCGTCGGCACCTCCATAAGGGATGGCGGAAAGGCTCAGGGGATGGGGTTGGATGAAGTGTATCACGCAACCAGGGGGAGGGGACGGTGTTTATTCAGTTGGCGTTTGGGGTTCCGTTTTGTTTGTAGGGGGCAGGCGATGGAAGGTCCGGTGACTAGAATTCAGACCGGGGGTTGCTGCCGAGCCGTCGGCACCGGGCTGGACTATCCCCACATGTTGTCGGCTGCGGTCAGGGTTGTGTGGGGCCGATCCTACCGGCAGCGGCACTTGACCGGACCGCTGACGGGGAAGATACCGCCTGAGGCGGACTTTCATAACCGGCGTCCCGGTGCATCCGCCGGGTAGACGGATGGCGGGGATGGCGGGACAAACAAGGACACGAGGACCTTGCTAAACCGGGGGTTGGTTGACCTACCCGGGAAACCGGCGCGCAATGGGCCGGGGTAAACGCATCCGGTAATGGGAAGCGTTGAATCGGCAGGGGCCCTGGACGGGGCCTGCCGAGCATAGTCTGTGGACCTTCCATCGCCTGGGTGGTGGGGGGAGGGGTGAGCCGGGGCCCTTGGTATGAGGAGATGGCGGCGTTTGCTTGAGCCGTGGGGCGGCGTGTGGGCCGCCCTTTGGGATGGGCTTGGACGTTGAGTCCTCGTGTGGGCCGGGGATGTGGTTCCCCCTGGGTTGTGGTTCCTCCTTGGGATTAGGGTGAGTGACGAGCTAGTCGGGGGTGAATATAGTACATGTGTACAACTCTGGTCAAGGGGTTCGTGTCACATTTGGGGGGACACCCCTCACCACCCTCAGGGATATATTGAGTCCCGCCCACCCGCCCTGTTTTATTGATATATGAGCCATGTTGCTCTGCAACATGGCTCATATATCGTTACCAATGGGGGAGGGAAAGGAAGGCGAGGAATGGTGTGAAAGGGCAAGTCCTAGGGAAGCTCTGAACAACTCACTGTAAACCAGCTTAGGTTGTCTTGCATGGAGTTTTGGGGAGAGGTTGGGTCGTAATGTTGCGTCTCGGTGGCTTATTTGCATCCTATGTTCTGGCCTGTCAGGGCATCCAGTCACCATCGACCCGGATTTGACCACACTGCTCCTCCGTCACACCGCTAAGTGGCGCTCGGCCCTTACCAAGTTGGCCAGCCCCAGCAGCATCGCCACCCGTTGCGTGTTCTTGTACAAGCCCCTGTAGCGGACCTTGGCGTAGCCGAAGTGCCGTTTCACGTACAGGAACGGATGCTCCACCTTAGCCCTGATGGATGATTTGCTCTTCTCCGCTAAGGCCTCGCAGCTCCCCGCCCTCAGTTTCCGACGCCGTCCAGGTCTCATCGCCACCCGCCACTCCACATCCATATCCCGATTCTCCGCCCGCTTCTCCACTCCCTGATATCCCGCATCTCCCCACACTCGCCTCTCCCCTCCATGCAGCAGCCGGTGCGCCTCCGTCACGTCATGCACGTTCGCAGCTGTCGTACTCATACTGTGCACCACCCCCGTGTCAGCGTCTGCACCAATGTGCACTTTCATACCGAAGTGCCACTCCTTCCCCTTCTTCACTTGGTGCATATCGGGGTCTCGCTCTCCAGCACGGTTCTTCGTAGACGCCGGCGCCTCGATGATGCTCGCATCCACAATCGTACCCTCCCTGAGCCTCAGTCCCCGAGACTCCAGATGACGGTTGATCTCCTCGAACAGCCCCCGACCCAACTCCTGCTCTTCCAGCAGATGGCGGAAGTTCAGTATCGTAGTCTCGTCAGGCAAGGGGCCGGACAGCCTCAGACCTGCGAACCGCCTCACCGACTCCACCTCGTAGAGCATGTCCTCCATGCCCGGATCGCTCAGGTTGTAGAACAGCTGCACGCAGTGTATCCGCAGCATCACCGACAACTCGTAGGGCCTCCGTCCACGGCCCGCCCTGGAATAGTAGGGCCGGATTCGCTCCTCTAACTTTCCCCATGGAACCAGGTCCTCCATCCGCTCCAGAAATATCTCCCGGCGGGTCTTTCGCTTCTTGCCCTCGTATTCCAAGTCTGCAAATGTCGGCTGCTCCATCAAATCTCACCTCAGCTTTGGCCTTACTCTCCCTATCTTACCTATTACCTATGCCCTTAGACTTGTTCAGAGGTTTCCTAGATTCCTCGCGGAGCCTCGGAATGACAGGGTTAAGGGGGTTGGGGTGGAGGCGGGCGCGACGGATTGGCAGTGCGGGACCACCCCCCTGCTCGACCCTTCGATGGGGCTCAGGGTGAGCGGCCCCTCGGTTCCCGGGAATGGGGGATGGAGGTGGGGGGGTGGATTCTGTGGCGCGACAGATTACTGTGAAAGAACTCATCGTAATATAATGAGGCAAAAGGAGCCGAGGCGACTTCAAAGCGTAGATTAGAAGGGTGAGCAGATGATAGAGACAAGGGTGATTTCCGGAGATTCTCACGTCCAGGAGCCGAAGGAGATGTACACGGCCCGATTGCCGGAGGAGTACATGGCCCGACTCCCACACGTCGAAGTAATCGACGGTGTTCGATACCGCATGGTGGAAGGCCGGAAGCCGAGAAGGCTGGACATAGCCGAGGCCCGGGAGACCGAAGAAGACCAAGTGCGTGAGTTCCGAGATGACGACTCCGGCGGTCGGGACATCGAGCGGCGGCTTACGGACATCGCCAAGGACGGCATCTACGGCGAGATTATCTACCCAAACGAGACTCTCGGGCTTCACAAGTCTTTCGACGCCGGCTATCAGTTCGCCGTCGCCCAGGCCTACAACGACTGGGCCATAGAGGTCTTTCGTGACCACCTGCACCGCTTCGTACCGGTGGGGGTGATTCCTGTAACGGACATCCCGACCGCGGTCGAAGAAGTGAAGAGGGTCAGCAAGCTGGGATATAGAGCCGTAAAGATTCCCATTTCTGTCAGGGGCCGACCCTACAACCAGCCGGACTACGAGCCGCTTTGGCAGGCCGTCGAGGACGCTGGCCTGGTTCTCAATCTCCACGCCTTCACCGACGCCGAGGACACCTACCCTGAGGACTGGGGTGAGGAGAATGGCTTTGGCGGAGCGCTTAACTTCATGGTCATGAGCATGGCCGCAGGCCTGGAGCCCGCGTCGATGCTGATAAGCTCGGGGATGCTGGAGCGGCACCCGGGGATCAACCTGGGAGTAATTGAGTGTGGAGCGGGGTGGCTCGCGTGGCTCCTGTACGCCCTCGACGAGCAGGTAGAGAAGAAGCACATGTGGATATCTCCCAAGCTTGACATGAAGCCAAGCGACTATTTCCGGCGCCAGGGTCATGTCACCTTCGGAGACGACCCGGTGGCCCTTCTCACCATACCCGTGCTCGGAGACGACTGCCTGGTGTGGGGCAGCGACTACCCCCACGACGAGGGCACTTTCCCTCACTCGCAGGAAGTAATCGAAAAGACCTTCCAGCCCGTCAGCGAGGAATCCAAGCGCAAGATTGTCTATGGCAACGCAGCCCGGATATACGGGATTGGGTGAAGAGGATAGGCCAAGGATACGCAGTACATGGTTTGATGTTGACAGTGGTTATAATATCGGTAGAATCCCGCGAAAGAGCAGGAGGAGGACGATGAGCTTCGTTGTGCTGACATTTCGCTTCGAGCAAGAGGAGGACGGGTGGTTTGGGAAGTGCGTGGAGCTGGGTACGGCTACATCGGCTGAATCACTGGCGCAGTTGGAGGAGGAGTTGAGGGACCTGGTGGGTCTGCATTTGGTCACGTTGGAGGAAACCGGACGGCTGGGGCAAGTGTTTGATGAGTGGGGAATAGAATTGCACACGGACATGCCTACTGAAACATCTACAAGTTTGCCGGTAAGTCCATGGAACAGCTAGAATGCTGCAAAAGGGCAGGGGGAGGATAATGAGCTTCGTTGTGTTGACCTTCCGGTTCGAGAGAGAAGAATCGGAGTGGCTTGGCGAGTGCGTAGAGTTGGGGACCTGCACATGGGCATCCACGTTGGAAGAGGTGCAGGTGGAATTGAAGGACCTAGTAACTCTCCACCTGAACGTACTTGAGAAAGCCGGTGAGCGGGAGCCGTTCTTCCTGGAGCAGGGTATTAAACTCTATCAGGAAGACAAAGAAGGAAATTCCTGGAGTTGGAGTTCCCCGGTGTATGCAGATTCCGGCACAACTAGCGGCCCGCTATATCAGCCGAACGCCTTCCCGTTCCCCAGCCCTCCCGGTACTGTCTCGGCCACAGTGTGAACTGTGGAAAATCTTCCCGCCCTTTCTGCCAAGGATTTGATGGCTCTCCTGCTATTTGATGGTTGGCTAGAGGATGGAAGGACGAATCACGGCGTTGCTTTCAGGAAATTGGTTGATGGGAAAGTTAGATTTGCACTTATCCCAGACAAACCGGGTTCTATCCCCAAGGGGACGTTGCACGGGATCCTTAGCCATAAGCAATCAGGGATAGGTCGAAAGGGACTGGGCAAAATAATCGAAAGGTATCGCGGAAGGCGCTAGCGCAAACCAACACACACGTTTTTGAGTGATATTACGCAATACGCGCAAGCTCCACCAACAGCGGTCACATCAACGGGAACATTGCCATGCCGATATATGAATTTGGGTGCCGACAGTGCGCCGGTTTAACGAACCATTTCACCAGGAAGTACGAGATTCCTGATAGCGTGACTTGCGATAACTGCGGGAGCGGGGATACCTGGAAGCTTGTGTCCTTGAGCAATCACCGGTTCCCGGCCAAGCACAAGTACAGCGAGGACTTCGTGGAGAAGTCGATGCCGTTCCTCAAGAGCCGCAAGGAACTCAAGGGAATGTTCGAGAAGGAGACGGGGGAGTCCGATGAGGCGAAGGCGATGAAGATGAGCGACCAAATCGGCTCCCAGATCGACCGGGTGATCCACAAGCAGATATCAGATATGAATCGTTAACGCCGACTGAGGGGCGCTCACACTACTTCGAGGGTGAAAAGACAAGGGCGAAAGTGCGAGGCACTTTCGCCCTTGTCTTTTATTCTTTCAGTAAGGAAGCAGGGGCTAGATAACTCCTTGTCCAGCCAGCTCATTTATCTCTTGCGGCCCGTAGTCCAGGATTTCGTTTAGCACCTCGGAGGTGTGCTGGCCCAGGAGGGGCGCAGTAGTGACCGTGTTCGGAGAGTCCGACATCTGGATGGGAGACCCGAGCGTCCTGAATTTGCCAATCTGAGGGTGGTCTATATCCACGATCATGCCCCGCTCCATCAGGTGGGGGTCGGTGTGGATGTCCTTGGGGTTGAGGCAGGCCCCGACTATTGCCCCCGCACCACCCAGGATTCTCATCACTTCATGCTTGGTGTGCTTGGTCGTCCACTCTTCGATCATCGCTGTAATTGCGTCGTTGTGTTCCCAGCGCTTTCTGGAGTCCGAGTATCGTTCGTCGCCGATGAGGTCTTCCCTGCCGATTGTCTTTAGGATCGCCTCCCAGGCCCCGGCTGGTCCTTCGTCGGCGTAGATATAGGCGTAGTCGTCGGGGCCGCCTGGGGCGCACTTGTAGACCCAGGACGGGGCCTTGCCGCTGTGATATGCACCCCGGATATGGATGTCGGGGTCTTCGTAGTAGCGCATCATCCCCACCCTGGCGAAGTTCACCATTGCATCCTGCATGGCTACTTCGATCGTCTGCCCCCGACCCGTCCGCTCCCGCTGGTAGAGTGCGGCTGTAATCCCTAGCGCCGCGTGATATCCGGTCCCAATGTCACCGAAGGACACACCGGTGGGAAGGGGTGGCCCATCCGGGTAGCCATTGGTTGTATAGCAACCGCCCGTGGCCTGGGCTACCATGTCAAAGGCCTTCAGGTGACTGTAGGGTCCGTAAGTCCCGAAACCCTTAACCCTCGTAAGGATAACGCGTGGGTTAATCTTTGAGAGTACGTCGTAAGAGAGGCCCAGACGTTCGAGTGTGCCGGGGCCCAGGTTCTCGGCAACTACGTCGGAGCGCTTCAGAAGGTCGAAGAAGATGGCCTTGCCTTTTTCAGTTTTCAGGTTGAGCGTGATGCTGCGCTTGTTGCAGTTGAGGATGATGAAGTAATAGCTGTCCTTATCGCTGTTTCTGGGGGTGCTGAACCGGCCGGGGTCGCCGCGGCCCGGGGACTCGACCTTTATGACGTCCGCCCCGAGCCAGGCCAGGGCCTGAGTGCAAGTGGTGCCGGCCTCGTACTGGGTGAGATCCAAGATTCGAACGCCCTTGAGTGCCTGGTCCATTACTTGCCTCCATATTCGTTTCGGGTCTTCAGCCGCCTTGCGCGGTATGTTATGAGGTTGCGCGTGTTAGCGTCAATTGGAAATGGTTATGATTGTACCAAATGGATAGAGGCGATTTCTGATCATGCATGCGGAACTTCCGTTGTGGCCGCTGAGGCGGCGAAGGCGTCAAACGGATATGCTCTGGCTGGAGAGGCTGGAAGAAGGTGGGCTTTCACCCTTTCAGGACGCCTTTCCCGACTCACCCTCCACCCAGGTCAACAAGGCCGTTGATCAGTTCAACGCCGGCCTGTTCTGGGAATGCCACGAGACTCTGGAAGACCTCTGGCTGGTCACGCCTTATCCGTTGCGGCACTTCTACCAGGGCGTTTTGAAGATAGCGGTTGGGTTCCACCACTCGAATAGACATAATGTAAGAGGATGCAGGAACAAGCTGGGCGAGGGATTGCGGCTGTTGAAGGTATTCACACCGTCGTTTCTTGGTCTGGACACCGGGGCCCTTGCTGTCGAAGCGGATCGATGGTTGCAGATGGTGAGTCGAGGCCCGCGTTTGGATTGGATGGCCCTGGATTCAGAGCCTAGGCCTCGGATACGCCAGTTCCCAGTGTAACAGGGGTAGCTGAAGCTCTTGCCCTCAAGCCCTTATTAGAGTTGGGACGTGGGGAGTTATATGACCTGCCAGAGCCGACGGCCTTCACTTCTTATGATTCTGCCGAAGCTGGGTGGCATGTAGTGCCCCATTCCGATCACTGAACCGTCCTGCAGGAGGCGTTCCAGCACTACTTCCCTTGTCTGGCGAGCGAGGGCATGGTCGGTGTCGAAGATGATTTCCCAGTGGGTCTCGTTGGACTGGGGAGCGAAGTTGATGACGTCACCGAGGATGTAACCGCGCACTCCGTCGGACAGGATGCCGAGGCTCATGTGGCCGGGAGTGTGGCCGGGAGTCGGGACCATGGTTACTTCGCTGGTGAGAGAGACCTCTTTGTCGGCCAAGACCATAGCGCCGAGGGATTCGAGAGGGTTGACCTGGGTGACCATGTGGGCGTTGTTTTCCAGGTCCTGGTTGTAGAAGTCGTAGTCGACTTTGGGAATATAGTACGTGGCGTTGGGGAAGGTGAGTCGAGAGGCACCGTTCTCCTCGGTTATGTTCCAACCGACGTGGTCGACGTGAAGGTGGGTTATGGCGACTATTTCGATCTCGTCGATTGAGACGCCCTTTTCGGTTAAATCATCCATGAGTCGGCCGGGGTAGTCTTTGCCCCATCCGGTGTCGACCAGAATGGTCTTGCCCTGGGAACGGATGACGAAGCTGCCGAAGTTAACGTCTACCTTACCGTCGTCCCCGACCAGGCCGGGGTAAGCGTCCCACTCTGAGAGAGCTACTTTTGGGAAAAGGGTGGTGGCAGGGGCTCGGTCTGCGCCGTCGGTGAGGGAGAGGACTTCTGCGTTTCCTACGGTGATTTTGTAGTCTGGCATCGGGATCCTCCTGGGGGAAGTGTGAGTTGATGATACCACTTTGGTTGGAGGCCGGGTGGGTATAATGGGCGTCGAAACACTTGGCGGCTTTCCAATGGAGCTTTAGTTGCGATATCGACTCGGAATAGATGTCGGCGGAACCTTCACCGACTATGTCCTCCAGGACCGGGAGACCGGCAGGCTTACTGTCGGCAAGCACCCGACCCGGCCCTCCGACCTGACCGCCGGAATTATCGAGGGGCTGGAAGGAGTGCTGCAAGGGCGCGGGATCTCTGAGATGGAACAGGTGGTCCATGCCACTACAGTCGCATCCAACCTGATGGTCGAGCGCAAGGGCGCCGTCACGGGTCTCCTCACGACTCAGGGGTTTCGAGACGTGCTTCTTATACAGCGCCAGCTGCGGGTTAACATCTACGACTTGTTCCTCGATAAGGTGCAGCCTTTACTGTTTCGGCGTTTCATCCGGGAGGTGGATGAACGGATGACCCACTCCGGCGAGGTCTGGAAACCTCTCGATGAGGATAGTGTCATCGAGGCAGTTGAGAGGCTCGGTGCCTTGGGAGTCGAGTCCTTCGCAGTGGCCCTTCTCCACTCCTACGCCAACCCGGCCCACGAGCGCCGGGTGCGGGAGATCATCCTCGATACAATCCCTTCGGCGCTGGTTACTCTGTCCAGTGACATATCACCCCAGTGGCGGGAATATGAACGCACCAGCACGGCGGTCGCCAACGCCTACGTGATGCCTGCGGTTCGCGGATATTTGAGGGGATTTCAGGACACCTTGAGCAATCAGGGTTACAGCAGACCCCTGCAGGTGATGCAAGCCAACGGCGGGACCGCAACGGTTGAAATCATCAACCATGCTCCGGTGCGAGTCATAGAGTCGGGGCCGGCGGCAGGGGCGCTGATGGCCGCGAGCATAGGCGGGGCCTTGGGCCTTGAGCGCATGATCTCATTCGATATGGGAGGCACGACGGCCAAGGTGTGCCTCATTGAGAACGGTTCACCCTCTACTTCCTCCCAAATCGAGATCGGCCGTATGAAGATGCAGTCGGGCAGTGGGTTGCCTATCAGTGTACCGGGTATCGACCTTGTGGAGATCGGAGCGGGTGGGGGCAGTATAGCGAGGGTAGAGATGGGAACCATCGCCGTTGGCCCGGATAGCGCAGGCGCGAGTCCCGGCCCTATCTGCTACGGCGCCGGAGGAGTGGAACCTACGGTCACCGATGCAGACCTGGTATTGGGTTACTTAAATCCTGGCTATTTCCTGGGCGGACGCATGAAGCTGGACAAGGCGGCGGCGGAGAACGGTATCGAGGAACGGTTGGCGAAGCCGCTGGGCCTGTCGATGGAAGAGGCGGCGTGGGGCGTGCATACGGTGGTGAATTCCAACATGAGGAGAGCCATCAGACTGGCGACGGTCGAGAGGGGAAAGGACCCCCGTCGCTACACTCTTGTCGGGTTTGGTGGAGCGGGCCCTGTTCATGCCTCCCGGCTGGCCCGAGAGATGGGTATTTCTCGAGTTCTGTTGCCATCGGGGGCGGGAGTCGGGTCCGCGGCGGGACTGTTGGCTGCAGATACGGTCTTCGACCTCGCTCGTACCTTTGATACTGCTCTCGACGAGTCCATGCTGGGCCCTGTGAACGTGGTCTATGAGGAGATGTTGGCCGGAGGCCGAGCCATTATGCGGGAGAATGGTGTGACGGATGGCGTAGAGTTCGCAGCGTCTGCGGATATGCACTACGAGGGACAGGGATTCGACATTGACGTACCCCTGCCCCCAGTCCCCCTCGACGCCGAAGGCGTAGATGATCTCAGGTCTGCTTTTCACGAAAAATATGCGGAGACCTTCGGGTACGCGCAGCCCGACCAGCCAGTACGGGCCACGGGCTGGAAGCTAAGGGCTATTCATTCCAGGGGTGAGTTCCGGTGGCCCGAGTTACTACCAAGTGGGTCTGACCCAGTGCCCGTTTCCCGTAGACCGGCCTACTTCCCTGAAGTGGGGGGCTTCGTGGATACCCCCGTGTACGCGAGAACGGGGTTGGGGAGAGACGCCGTGATCACCGGGCCTGCCATTGTTGAAGAAGAGGAATCGACAGTCGTGCTCCTGCCGGGAGACAAAGCCACCCTTGATCGTTTCGGCAACATCCTGGTCGAGATTGAAGAATAGACGTAAGGCAATGAGCGAGATAGATACGGTAACTTTCAGCGTGGTCTGGAACGGCCTGGTTTCGATAGCCGAGGAGATGGGCACTGCATTGCGCCGCTCTGCCTACTCCCTCGGGGTGCGGGAAGGACGAGACTTCTCCACCGCACTGTTCGACGCGCAGGGGAGGCTGATCGCCCAAGGGAACTTTAGTCCCGGTCACCTCGGGTCGATGCCCTTCGTAGTCAAGCACATCATCGAAGAATACCCGGTCGAGGAACTGGAGGAAGGGGACTCCATACTGCTGAATGACCCGTACCTCGGGTCGGGCCACCTCCCCGACTTCTTCCAGGTAAGCCCCATCTTTCTAAATGGAGAGCTTCTGGGGTTCGCTGCAAACTGTGCCCACATGGTCGACGTGGGAGGAGCGGGCCCGGGTTCTCAGGCGGTCGATAGCCTGGACCTTTACCAGGAGGGCATCAGGTTCCTGCCTACCCGCATCTATCACGGGGGCCGACCCAACCGCGAGGTGTTGAGGATGCTGGAGTCCAATGTGCGGGTGCCGGACAAGGTGATGGGGGACCTGCAGGCACAGAGGAATGCCAACAGGATCGGGGAGGCAGGTGTGGTGGGGTTGGCAGAGTCGTATGGGATGGATACGCTGCGGGAGTGCATGTCCCAAATCCTAGTTCGGTCTGAGGAATCCATGCGGAGCGCGATCCGAGAGTTACCGGAGGGAGTGTACGAAGCCGAGGACTATTTCGACGACTTCGGCCAGGACACGGGCCCACTGACGGTTAAGGTGGCTGTCCGAGTGAAATATGGTGGCTTAACGGTCGATTTCACGGGGAGCAGTCCCCAGACGCGATCTGGCCTGAACTCCACGTTCAACTACACTAGGGCCTACTCCTACTTTACGCTTAAGGCCCTCACGGTGCAGGACAGGGTGCCCCAAAACGCGGGCTGCATCCGGCCCATTGAGGTGATCGCCCCGGAGGGAAGCCTGTTTAATCCGCGGCCTCCGGCTGCGGTCGGGCCCCGAGCCATAATGCAGCAGCGCATGGTAGACACCATCCTGCTGGCAATGTCCAAGGCCGCCCCCGACAGAGTCATAGCCAACAGCTCTCATTGGGCCAACCCGAACTATGGAGGGATTGACCCCAAGTCAGGCAAACCTTTCGTGTACTACGAAATGATCATCGGTGGGGTTGGAGCACGGCCTACCAAGGATGGGGCGGACGGGCTCTGCTCGGCGTTCAACCTGGAGAACATCCCTGTCGAAGTGGTGGAGGCGACCTACCCGGTGATGATTGACCGTCTCCAGTTCGTGACCGACAGCGGAGGCCCGGGCCGTTATCGGGGTGGCACGGCCATGCGCAAGGACGTCCGCGTCCTTACCGGCGACGTGGTTTTCTCCAACTTGACCGACCGGCAGATCACCCATCCGCAGGGTTTACTTGGTGGAACGGGAGGGCCGTTAGGCCGCACGCTACGCAACCCCGACACCCCCGCCGAAGAGCCATTCCACTCCAAGGGGACATACCGCCTGCGGGCCAATGATGTTGTGAGCACTACGTTGTCGGGGTCAGGTGGGTATGGGATTCCTGAGGAACGTGACCCTGAGGCCGTGTTGAGAGACGTGCTTGACGGCTACGTGTCGGTAGACGCTGCCAGAGAAATATACAAAGTTGACATCCACCCCGAAGCCCTGACCCTGGACTCAGCGAAGACCAATAAACTGAGAGGACTCGGAAATACGAATGACAGATAGTAGCACGACCAAGTTCGGCGTTGCGATTCCCCAGAAATTCCCGGACGGTGTTGTTGATACCCGATACATAGGCGACTTCCTAACTCGCTTGGAAGAACTGGGCTACGACAGCGCGTGGGTAGGCGAAGGAGTGTTCAGCCGAGTGCCTAACCTTGAGCCGTTCCCGTTGCTTTCCTATGCAGCGGCGCTGACCTCGAAGGTGAAGTTGGGGGTCTCGGCGCTGACATCAGCATTCTGGAACCCGATATTCCTAGCGAAGGCCGTTGCCAGCCTGGACCAACTATCTAATGGGAGGTTCATCCTCGGGGTGACTGTAGGAGTGCACCGCGAGCACTACCCGGCATTCGGGATGAAGCCGGAAGACCGGCTGACTCGATTCGTCGAGGGGCTGGAGCTGATGAAGGAGCTTTGGACTAAGGAGAGCGTGACGTTCAATGGGAAGTTCTGGGATATGGAAGGAGTATCAATCAGCCCCAGACCTGCCCAGAAGCCTCACCCGCCCGTGTGGTTCGGGTCCCGGGCCTTGCCTGCTCTCCGGAGGTCGGTGAAGTCGGGGGATGGGTGGATGGGTTCGGGTGCTACATCGACGGAGGAATTCCGGGAGCACGTACGCATATTGAGGGGGTTCATGGAGGAAGAAGGCAAGAGTCAGGCCCAGTTTCCTCTTTCGAAGCGGGTGTATCTGGCGCTGGACTCAAACAAGCCAAGGGCACTACGCAAACTTGAAGAGATGATGGGGTTTATCTACGGAGACCCGACTCTTGCCTCCAAGGTTGCAGTGTACGGAGACCGAGAGGAGGTGGCGGAGGGATTACGCGAAGTGATGGCGGAAGGGATAGATCTGGTGCTGCTGGCTCCGGCGTTCGACCCTAAGGAACAGGCCGAGCTTTTGGCGGAGCAGGTGCTGCCAAGGTTGTAGGGGCACTGCCCGTACAACCTTCCGTTATCCCGAACTCTCCAGCAGCGCCACTTGCGTCTGGTCCGGCATGCTGGACGCCGTCACGTGGAGACGTCGCTGGCCCTCGGGCGCCGGGACCCCCATCTCCTTCACGAACCGGGCTAACGCCTCGGACTCCGATGAGCTTGGACCCGGATAGTCCATCGGCACCACTATACGTGGTTCCAGGACCCTGGCCGTTTCCACCGACGCCTTCACACTCTCAGCCGTACCAATGGGCATGACCAGTACACTCACGTCTCCCAGTCGTTCCACCTGCCCCGAATCCAACGGCTTCTGCAGGTCCCCGAGGTGGCACACTATAATGCCCTCTACCTCTATGGCGTAAACGGTATTCCTACCCGTAGCCCCGACACCATCCTCATCCAGTGTGTTCTGGTACGCTGTCCCGACTCCCGTAATCAACACTTCCGAGATTTCGTACTCACCAGGGCCCCTGATTTCTCTCCATGACCGCCCGTTCGAGGGTTCGAGTTGGGCCTCCGGTGTGAATAGGGAAGGGGGACCGGTAGGCGGACCGCTCCATGTTACGGCTTTAACGAAGGGGGCACGCACCACCTTGTCGTGCACTTGATCATACGGGTCCGTCACGACCCCCAAGTCACGAGACCGAATCGAAAAGCACCTTCTACCAAACCAGATAATATCCAACTCTTCACCTTTCTTTCTTCTGAAAGTATAGAAAAGCGGATTGGCAGGCGCAACACTGCCGTTCAACTTGACACATCTAACACCTGCTGATAAATTCGATAGTAACTGGCACTCCAAATCTCGGGGTGCCAAACCTGTATTTAGGCGGACGGCCCTACCTCTTACAAGGAGGCCTTTTTGTTAACCGCAAGAAGAGAATCTGTGCTCAATGCCATCGTCGAGGGGCATATTGATACTGTCACGCCCGTGGGCTCCCAGCACATCGCCAAAAAATGGGGCAAGGCCCTGAGCCCGGCCACCGTCCGCTCCGAGATGGCCACCCTCGAACAGGATGGGTATATCACCAGACCCCACGCCTCTGCCGGGGGGCTGCCCACCGACTTGGGGTATCGGACATATATCAGGCAGTTTCTCGCTAACCCAGTGCTCGGTCCCAGGGAGAAGGGTCACATCAAGCGGCGGCTGGTACACGTGGCCATGGACCAGGAAGGGTGGGCAAGGTCTGCAGCCGAGGCTCTTTCCAGACTCACCGGCAGCCTCGCAGTAACCACTGCTCCAAAACCCTCACGGGTCAGGCTGAAGCGCATCGAACTCGTCCCTGTCCAAGATCTTATGGTAATGACCCTGGTGGTCCTTTGGGGCGCCAAGATACTACGCCAGATGATTTCATTAGAGCAGGACGTACCCAGGAATGAATTGACGCGTGTCAGCAATAAACTCAACCACCTTTTCGAGGGCGTAGCCCCGTCGGCTATTGGGAATACTGATCTCGAGCTTTCACCGTTGGAGGAGAATGTGGTCCGGCTGGTCAAGGGACTCATGGAAGAAGAGGAACAGCGGGACCTGGAAGACCCCCTATTTGAAGGTCTCCAGCAAATCTTCGAACAACCGGAACTGGCCGAGGCGGAAATCCTGCGGGATATGATGGAAATCCTGGAGGAGAGGGGTCGGCTCAAGAATATAATGGAGCAGGTCTACTCGGGGCCGGGGA
This sequence comes from Dehalococcoidia bacterium, assembly GCA_965249275.1. Lineage (GTDB taxonomy): Bacteria > Chloroflexota > Dehalococcoidia > Plut-88900 > Plut-88900 > Plut-88900. The sequence continues at coordinate 889,350 of CBDFLQ010000007.1, read as the reverse complement.
TCCGGGTGGCCATTGGCGGCGAAGTGAGGGTCTCCAGGATGCGCCACTTCAGTCTTATCGTATCCGAATATGGCGCTGCGGACGGCATAAAGGGCGTGATCGGGGTGTTTGGTCCCAAGCGGATGGCCTACCGGCGCAACATTCCCGCAGTAAACTATCTTGCACATCTGATGAGCGACTCCATACAGGAGAGCTTCCCCCGCTGATCCAGCCATAAAATGAACGACGCCACAAACAAAACCGAGGACCCCAAAGCCGAGCAGGATAGCGAGAAGGAGTCGGAAGGCCAGGAAATAACAGAGGACTTGGCCTTGGCCCTGGAACAGGAGAAGGAACGGGCAGACCGGAACTTGGCCAACTGGCAAAGGGCCCAGGCCGATCTTTCCAACTATAAGAAGAGAGTCGACCAGGAGAAGCAGGACCTGGCTAAATTCGCCAACGCTGCCCTGATCGGCAGTATGCTAAACTTGGTTGACGATTTCCAGCGGGCTCGATTGACGATTCCCGACAGCATTCTTGGCATGACTTGGGTCGAGGGCCTGTTCCTGATAGAGCGGAAGCTCGGTGCAACCTTGGAGGCCGCGGGCCTTTCGGAAATCAAGGCCCTTGGTGAGGATTTCGACCCGAATCTGCACGAGGCCGTGATGCATGGTGACGGCCCGGAGGGCAAGATAGTCGAGGAGTTTCAGAGAGGATATAAGCTCCACGACCGTGTTATACGGCCAGCCATGGTGAAAGTAGGGCAGGGCGAAGCGGAGGAGGAAGCCGCTTCGGGAGAAGGGCAACAAGAGTCTGCATAGGGCTCTTATTGCAAACGACGATTGTTCTAACCTGAGATAATTAACATCTTATGACTACTAAGGCCGACTACTACGACCTGCTGTCAGTGCAACGGAACGCCACTCCTGAGGAGATTAAGAAGGCGTTTCGCCGGCTCGCGCTCAGGTACCACCCCGACCGAAACAAGAGCCCCGATGCCGAGGACAGGTTCAAAGAGATCAACGAGGCTTACGAAGTCCTTAGCGACCCGGATAAGCGGGCCGCCTATGACAGGTTTGGACACGCAGGAACGGCGGGTGGCGGATACGGCCGAGGATTTGAAGGCATGGGCGGATTCGGGGGGTTCGGGGATATTTTCGAAGCCTTCTTCGGCTCCAATGCCGGCGCCAAGTCCGGGCCCCAGCGCGGCGCGGACATCCACCAGACGGTAACGATTTCCTTTGAGGACGCTGTTTTCGGCACCGAGCGCAACGTTGAAGTGCAGAGGACTGAGGTCTGTAAGACGTGCCGCGGGTCCAAAGCGGAACCCGGCACAGAGGTTGTCACCTGCTCAACCTGCAACGGCAGTGGGAGCGTCAGGAGAGTACAGCAGAACCTGTTTGGTCAGTTTGTTAACGTCACTGCCTGCGACCAATGCCGCGGCGAGGGGCGTGTCGTACCCACGCCTTGCAGCCAGTGCCGTGGGGTGGGGCGGACGAAGATGTTCAGAAAGATAGCTGTGCAGATTCCCGCTGGTGTGGAGGATGGCACTCAGGTCCGGCTTACCAGAGAGGGCGACGCAGGGACACGCGGCGGAGCTCCGGGCAACCTTTACGTAACGGTCAAGGTACAGAGGCATGAGTACTTTAGCCGGGATGGCGACGAAGTCGTGCTTGAATACTCCGTCAACTTTGCCCAGGCGGCCCTCGGGGACGAGGTGGAAGTTCCTACCATAGATGGCATTGTCATGCTCAAAGTGCCATCGGGCATCCAGACTGGTACGGCGCTCAGGTTGAAAGGCCGCGGTGCTTACCGGTTACGGGGCGGGGGGAGGGGTGACCAGATCGTCAACATAAACGTAAGGACGCCCGATTCCTTGAATAAGGAAGAAGAGGAGCTGTTCCGCCAGCTAACCCTGACCCTGGACAGGCCCGGGGTCTCTAGCCGGAATGGCAGGGGGATATTTGCAAAAATCAGGGAAGTGTTCCGGTGAGCGAGAGATTGAACTGAACGCCGCCGGGAGGCCCGGCCCTGCATTGCAGGGTCGGGCCTCCCGCTATACCGGCCACGCCTGAACCCACGGCAGACTAAAGAAACACGATGGAATTAGTAGAGTTTTCGGTTGAAGTAGATGCTGAGTCTACGGAGCCGGTCTGCGAGGCCTTTCGGAGATATGGATGTGGGAGGATAGTCGTTGAGCAGCAAGGCCCACCCAGCGAGCAAAGCCGGCTGATAGTCAGGGCCTACGCCCCCAATGACGACGCCCAAGAGAAGTTGAAGGCGGACATGGAGGTCGTGGTCAGGCTTTTGGGGCTGCTCCGGCCTGTCGGGCCTCTGCAGTACCGACTCTTAGAGGGAGAAGATTGGGCCCGAGCCTGGCGAAAGCATTTCACTATCCAGCATGTAGGCAAGAGAGTCGTAGTCTGTCCGACATGGCTTGCCTATCAGCCGCTTGATAACGAAGTCGTGATCAACCTGGACCCCGGCATGGCCTTCGGGACGGGTGTGCACCCCACCACCCGCATGTGTCTGGATGCCTTGGATGGAATTGTAGAGACGGGGATGCGCGTCATGGATGTGGGCACCGGGTCGGGGATACTGGCCATAGGCGCTGCCAAGCTTGGTGCGGCGAAGGTGACGGCCCTGGACGTGGATCCAGTAGCGGTTGAGGTGGCCCGGCAGAACGTGGCAGCTAACGATGTTGGAGAGATTGTGGAAGTCGCAGAAGGGACGCTCTGGCACGACCCTGCCAACCCTGATCCCGGATGGGATGTAATAGTCGCCAACATCACCGTGAACCCGATAGTAGGACTAGCGCCGCATATCGTAAACTCGCTGTCCGAGAACGGAGTTGCGGTGTTAAGTGGGCTTCTCGAAGATCAAGCCACGGCTGTCGAGGAGGCATTCGAGGCTAAAGGCGCCTCTATCAAGTCCCGGGCCATACGAGATGATTGGTTGGCCCTGGTGTTCAGTCGAACCTAGGACTGGTCCTGCTCTTCCTCGGGCTCGAACTCCAACCTGTTCTCGGCGCCGGATAGGAGCCTGCTGAAATTCTCGCGGTGAGCGTAGAAGATGATCACGGTCGGGATGAGGGCTTGAAGCAAATATGACTTCGGCCTCTTGCCGACCAGCACGGCGATTAGGAGGCATGTCGCTCCGACTGCAGTTCCGGAGAGGGAGCCCAGGGACGATATCCGGAACTTCGCCATTACTGAACCACCGGTCAGGGCCGCGATAAGCCCCGGCACGGGGGCCAGGGCCAGCAGTGCCCCGAGATTCGTGACCACGCCCTTACCACCTTTGAACCCGCGCAATGCCGGCCAAATGTGTCCCAGCACAACCGCGAGTCCAACCAAAGCGTGCACCAGGCTCGAATCGGTGGCCTTCCTTGCTATAAGTACGGGCAGGAGGCCCTTGAAAGTGTCGGTTAGCAAGACAACTGTCGAGGCCGAGGGCCCGGCGACACGGTAGACGTTGGCCGCGCCTATATTTCCGCTTCCGCGTTTCTGAATATCCAGGCCCTTCGACTTTTTGACAACTATTTTTCCTGTCGGTATCCCTCCGATCAGGTAACCTAGCAACACTAAGAATAAGGCCTTCATTCGTTGCGAGTTCTCCTCTGAAATTTCAGTTGAATAGGCGTCCCTTTGAATCCGAACTCGTCACGAATGCGGTTCTCCAGGAACCGTTGATAGGAGAAGTGCACCAGCGCAGGATCGTTGACGAAGAATGTGAAGGTGGGGGGGTGCGTGCCGGTCTGAGTCAAATAGAAGAGCTTCAATCGTCTGCCCCGGGCCCGGGGCAGTGGGCTGGCGGTCACGGCCCTGGTCAGCATCCTGTTCAGCGCCGACGTGGTGACCGTTTTCCCTCTCTCTCTGAATATGCTTTGGGCTGTGGGCATTAGCTCGGAGATGCCTTGACCACACAACGCGGAGGTGTACAGGATGGGTACGTATTCACCGGCGCGAAGCCGATCTTGGATATAGGGTTGGGTGGACTTAATGTCGAGCTCCAGCTCATCGGCCAGGTCCCACTTGTTCACCACCACTGCCATTCCCCGGTAAGCATCCTTGGCGTAGCCCCAAACGTGCATGTCCTGCGCAGTCATAAGCTCCGAGGCGTCGACTACCAGCAGCACCACGTCTGCCCGGTAGATTGCCCCCATGGTGCGAAGGACGCTGTATTTCTCTATTCCGTGGCCGATCTTGCCCCGCCTCCTGACACCCGCGGTGTCTATGAGGACGATGCTTTCACCTTCGTAGTCCAGTACGGTATCGATAGCGTCCCTAGTGGTGCCCGGAATTTCGCTGACGATAACCCTGTCCTGCCCGAATAGAGTGTTCAGCAGCAACGATTTCCCAACGTTGGGCCGACCCACGATGGCGACCTTCATGGCGCCGGACTGCGGATCTGGTTCCGGAGCATCTAGGTTGGCGTCTATCCAACTTGTGACCTGGTCCAGCCCTTTTGTGTGGTATGCACTTATCGGGGTCGGGTCGCCCATGCCTAGCCGGTAGAAGTCCTGTAATGACGCCTCTCTACGAGCGTTGTCGATCTTGTTCACAATTAGTGCGACGGGCTTGTCCGACATCCGCAGCAGGTCGGCGAGGTCTTCGTCGGCTGCAGTCAGGCCGTCTCTACCGTCCACCATGAACAAGATCGCTGCGGCCTCTGCAAGAGCGGTTTTTATCTGGTCCGTTACGCCCAGGTGAATTTCATCTTCCTGGCGGAGATCCAGGCCTCCGGTGTCTACCAGGATTAGACTCTTGCCGTTAATGGTGATCTGAGCTGCGACCCGGTCCCGCGTGGTGCCCGGTGTGTCGGACACGATGGCCATCCGCCGCCCAACATATTTGTTGAACAGCGTCGACTTCCCGACGTTAGGACGGCCTACTATGGCTACTATAGACATCTGAACGTGAATACTCCCAGAGCGCTTGCCGGACTAAGACTGGCCTAGAAGCCGCGCCAACACTGCTTTCTGGGCATGGAGTCGGTTTCCAGCCTGATCGAAGACTACGGAGCAGGGGTGCTCCATTACTTCGTCGGATACCTCCTCGCCGCGGTGGGCAGGGAGCGGGTGCATAAATATTGCGTTATCGCCGACATGAGACAAAAGCTCAGCATTGACTTGGTATCCGGCAAAGTCTCGCAGCCGCCGCTCTGATTCTGCCTCCTGGCCCATGCTTGTCCAGACGTCAGTGTAGATAACATCGGCGCCGGACACTGCCTGCGCGGGGTCGGGGTTAATGTCGAAAACTCCTCCACTCTTGGCGCCGAGCTCCTTTATTGTACTGACGGTCTCGGGAGGAAGGAGATAGCCTTCGGGCGCTGCCATAGTTAAGTTAGCCCCGACTAGCATTGCTCCCAGGGATAGGCTGGCCGCCATGTTGTTGCCGTCGCCGACATAGGTGATGTTTAGGCCCTCGAGCTTGCTCTTATGTTCGTAGATGGTTAGCAGATCGGCGAGGACCTGGCACGGGTGCTCACCGTCGGAAAGGCCATTGATCACGGGTACCGAGGCGAAGTTAGCCAAGTCTACGACGGTCTGGTGCCGACGTGTGCGGGCAACTATGCCGTCAACGTAACGGCTCAGCACGCGGGCCACGTCCGACGCTGGCTCTCTCGTCCCGAGCCCTATCTCCTGCGGAGACAGGTAGATGCACTGGCCGCCCAGCTGCCGCATCCCTACGTCGAAGCTGGCTCTCGTGCGAAGAGAGGGCAGCTCGAAGACCAGGGCCAAGGCCCGGCCTTCAAGAACGCGGGAATTGCGCTGTTTTTTTAGCTCAACAGCGCTGTGCATAAGGTCCCAGACCTCGGGCCCGGTGAGGTCGGCCATGGAAAGCAGGTCTTTGTCCATTACGCTCCTTGGGAAGGGTCGAAATAAGGTATGCGGAGAGACAAAAGAGCGAGATTCGCCTTTTAGTTCTCCTGATCAGATATGACGGGGTGGGGGAATAGGGTTCGGAAGTTGGCAGGGCCCCCGAGTCGCGTCTGGCAGGCGGTGCACACCACGTACACCTCAATCCGGTGCCCGACTACTGTGCCCTTGCCGGAGGCTTCCCACTCAGAAAGAAGCTGCTCAATCTCCGACTCGTGGAACTCGGAGACGAGACCACAGGATACGCAGACGAGGTGATGATGGTGCCCGCTCATGGTCAACATGTAACGGGGCGATCCGTCCGGGAGGCTTATCTTGCAAAGGAGGCCTTGCTCAACCAGCAGTTTTATCGTCCGGTAGACCGTGGCCCTTCCAACACCATTTAGCTCCGCGTGGAGCTCTTCGGCTGTGAAGTTGGTGTCTTTCTCCGCTATGCTCGCGATCACCCGTCGGCGCGGGTGAGTAATCCGGTAGCGGCGGCCTCCAATGGCATCAATAAGCGTCTGCGAGTCCATACTAAATTGCGGGGCACGTATTTAACATAACGAACCAGATGTGACTACCACTTCTCATCTTCAGGGTATACGCTGTTGCAGACGGCAACTTCGTAGGGCGTTGCGAACCAGTTCTCCGTGGCCTTTTCCCAACGCTGGAAGTGTGGGGTCTTTATGTGTGCATCCTCGGCGTTGGAGTCCGCGTAGACCTCGTAGAGATAGAAGCGTGTAGGGTTGTCCGTGTCTACCAGCACTTCCCACCTGGAGCAGCCCGGTTCGGTAACGGAACCCTTGGCGTTGAGTATGGTCTCGGCGATGAATTTTTCCCGGTACTCCGGCTTGACGTCTATGGTGACCACATCAATTCGCATGGTTCCTCCGGGTCTATGATTATCTGTTCTTATATTGTACACCCCTATGTAAGAGGGAATGTTTAGCCTTAGGGAATGGAGAGCGATTGTTGACGGCTAAATTCGGCCTAAGTATGATGGCTATCGGAGGACGGGAGGTTTCGCATTCGAGCCGCGACGAGGTGTCACCATGACTGAAGTTCACGCCATGCCGGATAAAGAAACGGCGCTATCCCTTTACGAAGGGATGGTCACCATCCGGGAATTCGAGGAGAGGGCTCGGCGTGAGGCCGACGCAGGGAAGCCCGTCGGAGGGATACATTCCTCGGTGGGCCAGGAGGCGGTGGCCGTAGGAATCTGCAGATATCTCCGTAAGGACGACTACCTGTTGGGTAATCACAGAAGTCATCACCACTGCTTGGCAAAAGGCGTCGACATGAAGGAGATGATGGCCGAGCTTATGGGTAAGGCCACCGGGACGAACAAGGGCAAGGGCGGCACCATGCACATCGCCGACAAGAGCGTCGGGATGCTGGGAGCCAACGGGGTAATTGGGTCCAACGTTCCTGTGGCAGCGGGTGCGGCTCTAAGCGCAAAGATACGGGGCACGGACCAAGTCGCCGTCGTTTTCTTCGGGGATGGGGGCGCCAATCAGGGTGCACTCCACGAAACCATGAACCTGGCAGCCATCTGGAATCTGGGCGTGATATTCGTCTGCGAAAACAACCGTTACGCCGAATCCACTCCCGTTGAATACTCTTTGGCAGGCGGGTCGGTGGCTAATCGGGCCTCAGCTTACGGGATTGTGGGAGAGACGGTGGATGGGCAGGATGTGCTGGATGTCTCCGCAGCTATGGAGAGGGCGGTGAAGAGGGCTCGGGCCGGAGAGGGGCCGAGCATCATCGAGGCCAAGACCTACAGATATTACGGCCACTTCGGCGCTGACGATACCTCTCGGTATCGCACCAAGGAAGAGGAAGAATACTACCGCAGCCGGGACTGCATAATCACATACAAGACCAGGTTGCTGGATGAGGAGCTGAGTACCGGGGAGGAACTGGAGTCGATCGACTCATCAGTATTGGTGTCGTTGGACGAAGCGGTGCAATTCGCGGATGACAGCCCTTGGCCTGACCCTGAAGAACTGCTGGCCGACGTGTACGTGAGCTACTAGGGAGAATTGACAGGGCAGTTACTGGTAAAGGTGAACAGTATGGTAACGGCTGAAACACAGACTACGGAACGGAGCAGGATAAGCTTCGTCCAGTCCATCAACGAAGCAATAGCTCAGGAGATGGAGCGAGACCCGTCGGTCATAGTGATCGGGGAGGACGTGGCGGGGGCGCCGGGCAAGAAGGACCAGGGTTTCGAAGATGCGTGGGGAGGTGTGTTTAAGCTGACGAAGGGCCTGATCGGCAAGTTCGGTTCCCAGAGAGTGCTCGACGCACCCATCTCGGAGACGGGCTTCATCGGGGCGGGGGTGGGGGCGGCGGCCACGGGCCTGCGGCCGATCGTGGAGTTGATGTTCGTCGGTTTCTACGGAGTCTGTGCCGACCAGATCACCAACAACGCCGCGAAGATGCACTATATGTTCGGCGGAAAAGTGACCCTGCCCATCACCATTATTACGAACATTGGAACGGGGGCAGGAGCAGCGGCCCAGCATTCGGAGAGCCTTTACTCGATTTTTGCCCACTTTCCCGGCTTGAAGTGCGTAGTCCCGTCGGACGCATACACGGCCAAGGGCCTGATGACCGCTGCCATACGGGACGACGACCCGGTCATGATCTTCCTCCACAAACTGCTCCTTGGCAGGACTCGGGCAGGCCTCCGACCCTCCGAGGAGTGGATCGTGCCTGAAGAGCCTTACGTTGTGCCGATAGGCAAGGCGAATGTGGCCCGACAGGGTGACGACATTACGATGGTCGGGATCGGGTACACGACGGGCTTGTGCCTGCAGGCCGCCGACATCCTTGAACGGCAGGGTGTTAACGCCGAGGTGATAGACCTGCTTTCCATTTCTCCGATGGACGAAGAGACGGTTTTGACGTCGGTGAAAAAGACTCGACGGATATTGATCGCTGACGAGGACTACCCTCGGTGCTCCGTGGCGACCGACATCTCCGCCCTTGTAGGTGAGAAGGCCTTCGACTATCTGGACGCACCGCCGAGAAGAGTGTGCCCGCCTCATTCCCCAGTGCCTTATAGCATCATGTTGGAGCGCCTCTTTGCCCCGACCAAGGAAAAAATATTAGAGGCTGCGGTTGAGGTCCTGGAGGCGTAATGGCATCTACCAGCGTCAAATCCAACCGGCGAATCAGCTACCTGAGGGCTCTCAACGAGACCCTTGACCAGGAGATGGGTCGAGATCCCTCCGTGATCTTTATGGGGGAGGATGTAGCGGGCGGTGCGGGCAAGGAGGATCAAGGCATAATAGACGCTTGGGGTGGTGCTTTCGGGTATTCTAAAGGGCTGATCACCAAGTACGGTTCCGAAAGAGTGCGGGACACACCGATCTCCGAGACAGGATTCATCGGCGCGGCGGTTGGAATGGCGGCCACGGGCCTCCGGCCCATAGCTGAGCTTATGTTCGTCGGATTCTTCGGTGTCTGCGCCGACCAGATAACCAACAACGCAGCCAAGATGCATTACATGTTCGGGGGTAAGGTAACGCTGCCTCTGACTATCCTGACTAGCATTGGCATCCGAGGCGGGCAGGCGGCACAGCATTCGGAGACGCTGTATTCGGTGTTCACTCACTTCCCGGGTCTTAAGTGCGTTGTACCGTCGGACCCGTACACTGCCAAGGGCCTGCTGGCGGCCTCGATACGTGACGACGATCCGGTTATCTACTTCATCCACAAGCGTCTCATGAGCAGCCAAGGCTTCGATTTTGAGCCCCTCAGAGGCTCCGACGTGCCGGAAGAGCCATACATTGTGCCGATAGGTAAGGCGGATGTGGTGAAAGAGGGGACAGACGTCACCATAGTCGGGATTGGGCACACTACCGCGGTGGGCATGGCCGCGGCCGGAGAGTTGGAAAAGGCAGGTGTGAGCGCCGAAGTCGTGGACGTGCTCTCTCTGTCGCCGCTGGACGAAGACACGATTCTGTCCTCGGTGCAAAAGACGCGGCGGGTAATTATCGTAGATGAAGACTATCCGCGCTGCGGCATATCTGGCGATATCTCGGCCCTGGTTATAGAGCAGGCATTTGACTACCTGGACGCTCCGCCGGTAAGGCTCACGCCACCCCACGCCCCGATCCCCTATAGCCGGGCCTTGGAAAGCCTCTACAACCCCTCAAAAGACGCCATCGTCGAGGCGGCCAAGGGGTTGATGGAATAGCCCCGGACTCCGGGTGTAGAGAGATATATGGCGACCCCCATCCGAATGCCTCAGCTCGGGATGATTATGACCGAGGGAACTCTTGCCAAATGGCACAAGGGTCCCGGTTCCACCGTCCAGCAGGGCGAGCCCCTGGCAGAGATCACCACGGAGAAAATCTCCTACGAGCTTGAAGCTCCTGAATCAGGGGTTTTCCATCCCGTGGTCAACGAGGGTGACGTAGTCCCCATTGAGGAACTCATCGCCCATATTCTGAAGGAAGGGGAGTCCGTACCCGAGCCCCCTGCCCCGAAATCTGTTGACGTAATTGCAACCGCGGCGTCTACCACCACAACGCGCGGTACCCGGACTCAGGCTAGCGGGGACGTTAGGGCAGCGCCCAGCGCCCGTAAACTCGCGGCCAAGCTGGAAATAGATATCGCCCTGGTGCCTCCGGCTCGGCCGGGAGGTCGTATCGTAGAGGCTGACGTTAAGACCTACGCCGAAGGCCAGGCGTCGGCCCCTTCACCTGAGAAGAGCGAAAAGGCGGTGTTACCCTCCGGTCTCCCGACTCCTTCCAGAATCGTACCCCTTGCCGGCATACGGAAGGCCATCGCCACCAACATGCGCCGAAGCGTGTCCAACGCGGCGCAGCTTTCTTTCCACTTGGACGTGGACATGACACAGGCCACGGCCCTCCGCCGAGAACATTCCCGAGGAAGCGAAGCCTCTCTCTCAGCGACAGACATCATCATGAAGGCCTGCGCCGAAGCCCTGCTCAAGAACCCCCAGCTCAACACCGTTCTCTCGGACGGCAAGGTGTACTACTTCGACCAGGTCGATATTGGAATAGCAGTAGCCCTTAATGAGGGATTGATTGTCCCCGTCATCAAGAACGTGCAGGCAAAGACCGTGAAAGAGCTCGCATCCGAGAGAAAAGACGTATCCGGACGGGCGCGAGACGGCAAGCTAAAGGCCGACGAAATGACCGGCGGCACATTCATACTCACGGTTCTCGGTACTGTTGACGGGTTCACACCCCTTCTCAACCCGGGCCGGAGCGCGATCCTGGGAGTAGGCAGAGTCGCTAAAAAGGCTGTAGTCGTCGGTGATGAGATAGTCGCGAGAGAGACGGCGACGCTGAGCCTGACCGTCGATCACCAGGTTGTGGATGGCGCACCGGCTTCCGCCTTCTTGCGCCGGTTGAAGCAGTTGATCGAGCACCCGGAGGCGCTGTTTAAGTAGCGGGTGTCCAGCGTTGCGAGCGTCGGTTACGCCTTTTGTTTGGAAAGGGCCTCTGCGACACCCGACACTTCGTGGATGCCCTGCTTAACTGACGCTGACGACCCTGCTAAGTCATCTCCAATTTCCTCGAACCGGCCCCCGAGGTGCTGTGCCAAAAACGCCTCGGCAATGGCGTAGAAAGAGAGCCTGTTTTCGGGCCGGGCGAAACCATGCCCTTCGTCGGGATACAGGACGTATGTGACGGGTATGTTCCGTTCGCCCATGGCTTGAACGATCTGCGCAGATTCTGCTTCCTTGACCCGAGGGTCATTGGCGCCTTGGCCTATCAGCAAAGGTTGCCTAATGCGGTCCACGTAGCTGAGGGGTGACCTCTCCTGGAGCAAGGCTCGGCCCTCGGGAGTCCTATGGTCCCCGACGCGGCTGGTGAATAGCTCTATCATCGGCTGCCAATATGGCGGAAACGACTCCAGAAGCGTTATCAGGTTGGATGGGCCGACGATGTCGACTGCACATGCGAAAACATCAGGCGTAATCGTCAAACTGGCCAATGCAGCGTAGCCACCGTAACTGCCTCCCATCACGGCAATCTTCTCGGGATCGGCTACCCCGAAATCAATAGCCCAGTTCACCGCGTCGAGCAGGTCGTCGTGCATCTTGCGACCCCACTCCATATTTCCCGCGTTAATGAAGTTCTTGCCCAGGCCGGTCGAACCACGGAAGTTGACTACTAGCGCAGCATAGCCCCGGTTAGCGAGCCATTGAGAATGGGGATCGTACCCCCAGTCAGCCCGTGCCCAGGGCCCTCCGTGTACTAGCAGCACGGTGGGAAGGGGATGGGTGGGGAATCGGGGGTCCTTTCCTTGACTCTCTGCCGGCAGAGAGTAGTAGCTCACCAGGTCTAGCCCGTCCCTGGATTTAATGATCACAGGTTGCATCTTGGCGAGAGGCACCGTTTCCAGTTCGGCATTGTTGGAAAACAGATATTCAAGTTGTCGGGTGGAGCGGTGGTAGAGGTGGTACTTGACTGGGCCATCATCCAACATATAGGCCACTATCCACATGTCGTCCTTCAGCGTCCTGCTCACTACTTCGACGTCACCATCCTCCTTTGGCTTGAGAAAATTCAAGTCCTCGGACACCGACTCGGCCAGAACATGCCATTCTTTTCTCTGGTGGGTGAAAGCGACGGCCTCAATGGCATTGGTCACAGGGTGGATCATGGCGTCGCTCACATCTGCCAGTTCGCTCTCTGCGATGACCGTCTCGACGCCGGTGTCGAGGTCTATGGAGGCCATAGCTGCCGTGTTGCGGCACCGGGAGTCGATCAGATGGAGCGTACTACCGGGCTTGTCGAAACCCACTGGAGCTGTTGTGAGCGCATCCTCCATGCCCACCTGCATGAAGGTATCCCACCGGCCCTGCCCATCCGCTTCGAACACCTCGCTGCCGCCGTCGGGAGTCATCACCGTTCCGAATCTCACACGATAATCATCGTCAATGCGAAACTCAGCAAAGCGGTCGTTTTGCTGGAGCAGTGTTCTCTCACCCGTGTATACGTCGATCCTGTACAGGTTGTGGTACTGGGGATTGCGGTCGTTCAGCCCGACAACTATCTCGTCCGGATGATCAGAACTGATTCCAACGACCTGTGCTTGAACATTCTCCAATGGCGTGAGGTCTAGGACTTCCCGAGATTCGAGTTCTACGGTGTAGACGCGCCAGTTCTCGTCTCCTTCTTTGTCCTGAAGGTAGATTACGTGGCGGTTGGTAAAGGCCCAGAAGTAGAGCCTGATACCCCGTCCGGAGTCTCGCGTCAGCGGCTCGGCTGCCATAGGGTTCGACGCTGGGCCTACCCAGACGTTAAGGACTCCCTCGACAGGCGCCAGAAAAGCTATATGCAGACCGTCAGGGCTTAGACGCGGCGAAGCCTTATCCGGGTTGCCGAACAACACCTTGCGAGGTATGAGAGGCATCACCAAACGTTTTCCACCATGTGTGGCCTACGTACGCGGCCTGACCCAGGACTCAGACCAGGCCAGGCAGGCCGTGGTGGATGGAGTGCCGTCGCGCTGGGCGGTCTGGGCATTACCGGACGCATACTCACCGTTAATCACCACTTGGGCCCGACGGGCAGGAGTCATGATGCTGTAGACGCCGTGGCTTCGGCCCCCAGTCCCGGGCGGTGCGTGTATCGCGAAGGGAGTCATGGTGTCGTACCAGGTGAGGGCAATGTCCTCATCTCGAGATTCGATGCGCTCCGTGGAGTAGGATCGGACGTCGCCTTCCCGCTCGAATTCCGCCTCAATTATCCGTACTGAAGTGTCGGCGAAAGGCGGATTGATCATGGATTCGATCTCTTCTTGCAACCACCGCGCCAGCGCAACGTTGTCGGAGTATGCGACTACCTTGTCATCGGTAAGGTCCGAACGCATGAAAAGTGCGTGGCCCGGGCCTGCTGGAGAGAAGAGGACTCGCCAGTGGCTGATCACCGTAGTGAAATCAGCGCCCTCGGAGGGGGCGAGGCGGATGAAGGAGTTCTCACCCGTGACCCGGACTTCGTTAGGGTCGACCACCGAGTCGGACTTTCCACGTTGAGCCTTGTCGAGTAGCTTCTCTTCACCCTTGGTCGTGAGGAATTTTATGGGCGTTGGGATAAGCCTCCGGCCCTTCCTTTTGAAAGTGCCTACTATCCTGTTTTCACCCAACAGTTTCGATATTCGGGCCACGCTGTAGCCCGTGGATTCGGCGGCTTCTTTAACGGTCATGGCGCCCTTGGGGGGCACAAACCTGGATCTTCTCTTAGCCATTTTCGATCCTTTCTATGCTTCCAGTCTCCACGGGACACCCAGTTCTTTTTGTGGGCACGGAGTATTCGGGAACGTCCATTCAATACTAATACTATTGTAACAGGTCGATTTAGTAGGGCAAAACTGAGCCTATTTTTAGCGTTTTCATGCCGTCTTTTCACCTCTTGGCTGGTTGATGAAGCACAAAAGCGTGTACAATTGCATAAGATGGCCTATGCAGCCGTAAGCAAGTTAGTGGGAGGAATCGCATGGCTACAAGCAGTTACACTCTGGACCAGTTCGTGTACGACATTAGGGAACTCCAGTCTAAGGGCGTTGATGAATCGGCAGTGCTGGATAAAGGCTCTTCTTTCCTGGAGAGGTTGATTAACAACCCGAACTGCATACCTCAGGAGTATCGGGTCCCTTCCAGCAAGGGTGGCGGTCGGATTCACGGCTCGTACCTTCTCCACCGTTCCGACATCCTGCTGGTCTCTGCGGAGGTGTGGGGTCCGGGCGACCATGTCGACCCGCATGACCACCACGTCTGGGGCATGATCGGTGTCCTGGACAACACGCTCAACGAGATCCGGTTCCGGTGGCACTCCGACGAAGATCGGCCTGGCTTCGGGCGGTTGGAGAAAGACCGGGATGCAGTGTCCAAGCCCGGCGAGGTTAGCCTGCTCATCCCCGGTATCGACGAAATACACCAGATCGACAATCCTGACTCCCGGCCCACGGTGGAAATCCACGTCTACGGCCAGGACCTGAGCAACATCGAGCGGTGCCGTTTCGATATGGCGACCGGCGCCAAAGTCGACTTCCAGAGCAAGTCCAAGTACGACAACGAATAGCCGGTCTGCCGTATCTGCACATTCTCAATGCCAGAGATGCCTAAAATCACTGCCTCTGAAGAGCTTGCATCCCTGCTGAACCAAGGCGCTCCCATCGCCCTGTTGGACGTGCGTGAGCACGGAGAATATAACCTCGCCCACATCCCCGGCGCCTGCCCACTTCCACGACGGCTCATTGAGTACCGGCTCCCTCGCCTTGTACCCAATAGGGCGACTAGGATTGTAGTCTGCGATGACGACGGTAGGAGAGCAGCGTTGGCCCTTGGCACGCTGGAACGCATGAGATACGAGAATGGGTCGGTGTTGGAGGGTGGGATCAACCGCTGGACATCCCTCGGTTACGGGTCCGAGTGGGGTGTCAACGTTCTGAGCAAAGACTTCGGAGAACGGTTGCAGGTTGAACAGCAGGTGCCGGAGATAACCGCCGAGGAGCTTGAAGGCTGGATCTCCCGCGGCGAGCAGTTCGTCATGGTCGACTCCCGGACCCCGGAGGAACACCACAATTTCTGTATTCCGGGCAGCCGCAGCCTTCCCGGTGGGGAGATCGCCTTGCGTATCTGGGACCTGATGGATACCGAGGATACCCCGGTGGTTGTGCATTGTGCGGGCCGTACCCGGAGCATAGTTGGTACGGGCCTTTTGCAGCGTATGGGCGTGAAGCAAATCTACGGGCTGCGGAACGGAACGATGGGGTGGCAGTTGGCTGGTTTTGACTTGGAGAATGGGTCGGGCCGGGTGACCCTGAATGCGCCATCGGTGGAGGCATTGGGGAGGGCTGAGGCATTCGGCCGAAGAGTGGCGACTGAAGACGGAGTGAACTATTTGACGCCCGACGGGCTGCAAAGGTTGTTGTCGGAGCGGCGTGACGAGAACGTCTATCTCGTGGATGTGAGAACGCGCGATGAATTCGAAGCAGGCCATATTCCGGGATTCTGGTGGCATCCGGGAGGTCAGGCCGTCCAGGAGAGCGACAACGTGGTTGGGGTGAAGGCAGGGCAGATCGTCTTTTGCTGCGACGGAATAGCTAGGGCCTCGGTGACGGGCTCCTTTTTCAGGCAGATGGGATACCCGAACGTTCACGTGGTAGAGGGCGGCACGAAGGCATGGAAGGAAGCGGGATTGGAGCTTGAATCGGATTCCCGCGATGCAGGACCCGCCACCTTCGAAGAAGCTCGCACCCGTGTCTCCTCACTGCCCCCGAGAGATGTGGCTAGGATGATGAAAGAGTCCGCCGTAGCGCTGTTTATCGGGACGAGTGCGGAGTTCTCGCAAGGACACCCGCCGGGCAGCCGATGGGCGCCTCGGGGCTCCCTGGAGCTCCTCGCGGACAGCATTGTGCCCTCCAAGTCGACACCCGTAGTGCTTGTGAGCCCCGAGGGCCGTGAATCGATACTCGCTGGACTGGCGTTGGTGGATATGGGGTATGAAAGCGTGGCGTCGTTGGATGGAGGTACGCGGGCTTGGGTTGCGGAGGGTCATCCGTTGGAAAAAGGTCTGGCAGGTGTGTTGACACCCCCGGATGACCTGGTGGCTACCGGGTCTGGGCGCAACTTCGCGGGGGCGATAGAGTACTTGAGGTGGGAGGAAGAGTTGGGTAGGAAGTACGAGCGCGACTAGGGGAAGGTCAAACTGTGGATTGTGGCGTGCTCCATCGCCTCCCAGTCAACATCCAGACCTAGTCCCGGCTTTTCTGGGGCGTAGACGTATCCATCCACTTGGGTTCGGACGACGTCTATCATGCCGTACTCGTAAGGCTCGTATGGCATAGTCTGCTCGAAGTAGGAACAGCTGTCGGTGGTGAGCATCAGATGGAGGTTGGCGGTCGAGTTCAGGCTGAATCCCCAGGACATGATCTCGCAATTGATGCCTGCGGACTCGCTAATCTCGACGGCCTTGTGTAGAGGAGTTACGCCCCCGAGAATCAGCGCATCCGTCCGGGACGACCGCCAGCACCCCGACTTCACCGCGCTTTCGAAAGTTGTCAGGTCCATAATCCAGTTCCCAGATGGGAGCACCGGCATCTCGACTGCCTCTGCCAAAGCTCGGTAGCCTTCGAGGTCGTAGTCGGGGAGGGGAGCCTCGAACCAGGTGAAGTCCAGGCTTTCCAGCTCTTTAGCAACCCTGAGAGCGGATTCCCTGTCGTAGTTGTTCTCCGCATCCAACATGAACGCTATGTCCTTGCTGGGATGCTTCTGCCGGACTGCGCGGGCCAGGGCTGCATCCTGCTCCGGTATACACCATGTGTGGAATTTGACGGCGTTGAAGCCCTGGTCTAGCAGAGTCTCCACGAAGTCCAGATATGCGGGTACGTCATCCAGCATGGGAGTGCTCGCATAGGAAGGGATTCGGTCTCTGGTGGCTCCGATTAGCTTGTAGAGAGGCATGCCCGCCGCCTTCCCGGCCAGGTCCCACAACGCGATGTCGATTGCGGCGAGGGCCTGGGGAGGTATCGGAAAGACCCGAGGCCACAGATCCCGACGAAGAGCCTCCCGGTCTAACGGGTCACGACCCACTAGGGTCGGGGAGAGGTGGCGCAGTGTTTCTGCGGTATAGCGGTCATAGTCGAAGGAGGTGCCGTTCCATGCACCACCCACGCCCTCGACACCCTCGTCAGTGAAGATACGGACCAGGGTGTTGGTGGCGAACTGGTCGGGGAGGTCGTGGGACCAGGTAAACCGCTGGACTTGGGGAGCGACAACTCGGACTTCGACACGTTCTATTTTCATCTAATTGTTCGTAGCGTGACTGGCGGCAACCTCTATCTCAATGCGCCGGATCTCGCGTGAGGTTGTGGCAACAGATGCCTCAAAATGCAATTCCAATGCCTCGCGTAGATTGGCAAGAGCCTCTTCTACGGAATGGCCTTGGCTGGCCACGTCCGTTTCCAGAGCCTGAGCCACGGACCACTAGCCTTCTTGCCAAACGCTCACAGAGAGCTCTTTTTTCATGCTAAGGCACCCCTTTAATCCATACAGATCCCATCAGAGTGCATCCTATCACAACGCATCTTGGGGAATTTGGTGTAGCGCTATTCTGACAAGGTGATTGCGAGACCACTCGCCATTGTCATGGGCTCTTCCATAGTCCTTCGGGAAACTGAGTGAGTTGCACGCTTCACACCGTGGGGTTAACCTTCGATTTCGGTAAATGGCAAGAATTTAGTGAAGGAGTTCCTTTGGCACAGTCAAACCCGACCTACCCCATGTTCTCCCGACAAGAGATGGACCGCCGACTCGCCCGAGCCCGCTTGCTGATGGCACAAAACGACTTGGACGCGCTGCTGATTACGGGAGAACACAACTTCCACTACTTTGTGGGTGCTGCCCCAAGCATCGGCCCCAACGAATCTTTGGCCCGACCCTCGGCTTTCATTTTGCCCGCCGTAGGAGATCCGATAATCGTTTCCCAAGGCAGGGACAACATCGAGCAGAGCACATATATCGCCGACATCCGGGACTACTTCGATGTCCTCCAGTTCCCATACGAGCTGGTTGAAGAGGCTCTGCGGGACAGGGGACTGAGCGCTGGTCGCATCGGTGCGGAGTTGGGTCAGGAGCAGAGGATGGGTGTGCCGGTCGGGGACTACCTGAGCATCGTCGGCTCGATGCCCGAGGCCCGGTTCGTTGACGCCGCGGACGTCATCATCAAGACTCGCATGGTCAAGTCGGAGGAGGAAGTGTCATACATGCGTGAGGCGGCTCGCATTACCGCCAGGGCTCGACATCGCCTGTATACAGACTATTTGACTCCCGGAGTAACCGAACGCCAGTTGGCGCGCCAGTTCCAGAAGCTGGTACTAGATGAAGGTGCCGACGGCACGTCCTTCGTCCATTTCCAGTTCGACATCCAGTCCGAGCTTCCCGGAGCTAAGCACGCATTTCACTATGACAGGCCTCTGAGACCGGGCGTCATACTGGGCATCGACACCGGGGCCCGGGTCGGGATGTATACCGTCGACTACCCACGTATGGTCTCCCTGGGTCCGCCCACAGATAGGCAGAAACGTCTCTACAATCAACTCCTCGAAGTGAACCGCCGCATGGTAGAGGCCCTGCGACCGGGCGTCGAGGCGGCGGACATTCACAGTGCCGGTGTGCAAGCTATGAAAGACTTGGGAGTTGAGACGGACAACCCTGAAAGACTCACGGGTGGGAGCCGCATGGGTCACGGGCAAGGAATACAGTTCACGGAGCCTCCCAGTGTGACACCCACCGACCATACGGTGCTGGAAGTAGGCACTGTCATAAGCACGGAGCCAGGCATCGGGGATAAGGAGTTGCACCTGCTGTGGGAGGACACCCATGTAGTTACGGAGACGGGGTCTGACCTTATCACTACGGAGTCGGACGAGTTACGAGAGGTCGCGTTCTAGTTGTCCTGGCACGCCCTTGCCATTGCCAGCGCCATCGATAGACCTGCCCACGTTTGACATCACTCCTAAACAACGCTAAGCTTCAGCACCGATGAATAACAGATATTGGCTTGATTCTTGCGTCTGTATGTGCCGGCAATAGGGCCGGCGCTAATCCAGCTTGGCATAGCGTTGCGCCCCTACGATTAAGTGTAATCGAAGGGGCGTTTTTTATTGCAATAAAGAAACATGGGAGTTCAGGGCGAAATGACTACTGTCGAAAGAGATCTTTCCATAAAAGACAAGGCCGGTCTTGATTACTCAAAGGGAATCATTCCCTACCTGCCCCAGGAAGTATCTGACTTCGAAACCGAGGTAACCCGCTTCCAGAAGGGCGGCTGGGAAGACCCCCTGAAATTCACTGCCTATAGGCTCGTCCGCGGCATCTACGGCCAGCGCCAGCCGGACGTCCACATGATCCGTATCAAGATGCCTGCCGGCAGCCTCACTGCTGACCAGCTGGATGCCGTAGGCGAAATCGTCGATAAGTACGTTCCCCTCAACAAGGGGCACGTCACCACCCGGGAGAACATCCAGCTTCACTTCGTAAATCTGGAAGACACCCCTGACGTCTTGCGCATACTCGGTGAGGCAGGTCTTTCTACCCGTGAGGCCTGCGGCAACACCGTGCGAAACGTCATCGGCTGCCCCCTTTCCGGCGTCACCCCCGACGAGCCCTTTTACGTAGGCCCCTACTTAGCGGCCTTCGCACGTTGGTTCGTACGACACCCCCAGGCCCAGGCGCTCCCCCGAAAGTTCAAAGTAGCCTTCGCCTCTTGCAATGACGACTGTGTCGTCACCGCCATCCATGACCTCGCCTTCAAGCCCAGGGTCCGGATCGACGAGAATGGCGTCGAGCGCCGCGGCTTCGAAATGATCACCGGCGGCGGCACCTCCATCATGCCCCGACTCGCCTACACCCTCTACGACTTTGTCCCCGTCGAGGACTTCCTCCGGGTCAGCGAGGCCGTAGTCCGCATCTTTAACCGCACGGACGAACTCCGCCGTAACCGAATGAAGGCCCGGATCAAGTTCTACATCGACCGGGTAGGCATCGACGCCTTCCGTGAGCAGGTCGAAGAAGAGTTGAAGCAACCCTGGGCCCAGGAGTCCTACGATCCCGAGCCCCTCATGGAACTCCCTCCTGAGCTCATTGACGAGCCCCCCGCCCTTGTGCCTGTAGAGAGCAACGGGCAGAGGTCTCCCGTCTTCGACCGGTGGGTCTCGAGCAACGTGCGCCCCCAGAAACAGGAAGGTTACAACGTCGTCACCGTCAAGCTTCCTCTCGGCGATATCTCCACCGAGCAGTTCCCCATTCTGAGCCGCATCGCACGCGACTTTGCCGGTGGCCGCATCCGCACCACCGTGGAGCAGAACGTGGTTTACCGGTGGGTCCCCACCGGCGTACTGAAAGAAGTCTGGCGTCAGCTTAAGAACGCAGGCCTCGGGGAAGCAGGAGCGGGAGAGATTACGGATGTGGTCTCCTGCCCCGGCACCGACAGCTGCAAGCTCGGCATAACATCTTCAATGGGCTTGGGTCAGGCCGTCGGCGATGCCCTTAGGGAGGCGGCCTATGAGGACCCGCTAGTCAGGTCCCTCCACGTGAAGATCAGTGGCTGCCCCAATGGCTGCGCCCGGCATCACATCGCAAACATCGGATTCCACGGAGCAGCTACCCGTGGCGCCAACAAGAGCCAGATTCCCTCCTATGAGCTTTTCATCGGCGGCAGCTTCGGCAGCGATGAAGACGCCCGGTTTGGCAAGAGAGTAAAGACAAAGATCCCTGCCAAGAAGGTCCCAAGCCTCGTGCAGGACATCGTCCACTTCTACCAGAACGAGCGCGAGCCCCAGGAGGTATTCAACCGCTTCGTCGACCGCGTCGGCACCGAGCCCTTTGAAACCCTCGCAGGCGCCTACAAGGAGACGGGCCCCTTGAACAAGGAGAGCCTCAACACCTACATGGACTGGGGAAAGACCCGTATGTTCAAGGTCGAGCGTGGCGAGGGAGAGTGCATGGTATAAGGCCTGCATGGGCATAAGCCGCTCCCGGGCCCAGGACTACGCCGAGGAAATCCTCGAAAAACCGCGCGCTGCCATTCCTCTCACCCTCAAGCGGTCGAAGTCCGGCGTAACCCTCTTGCACCGCGGCCGTGCCGTGACCAAGTGCCACGCAACGGGAGTCGGAGAGTTACAAGCCGAGTTCATGGCCGAAGCCCTAGGCGCGGAATTGCCTGAGTCGGGCTCCTCTACGTCCGTTCAAGTCCCGGCTGGGGTATTCTACCGGGCCATTGCCATCTCATCCCTGGACCTCCGCAAGCCCGAAGCCCGCGTCCTACTCGAACAGTACCTTGCAACTGCCCAGATGCAGCGTTCAGGCATGCGCAGTATAGAGGCCTAACCCAAATACCCGGAGACTCCCCGTGCTGCTAGTATTAGAAGTAGAAGAATCGGAGAATAGCCTTTTCGACGTGACCCGCAGCTTCCAGACCATCGGAGACCCGAGGCCCATCTCGAAAGTCGCCGCCTTCGCGCCCGACGGAACTGAAGGCGTATACGAGGTAGTCGGCTGGTCTTCCGAGGGCGCTGTAACCGCCTTCGCCGCTCTGGTTGATGACTCCGGTGAAGGGGCCGCCCTGCTCGTCTATGGCGGAGAAGAGGGCATTCGCCTCCGGCCCCAGGACTCGGCGGGCGACTGGGCCCTCGAAGATGCTTCTCAGTGGGGCGAGGTCTTCCTGCTCCTGGATCGCGACACTTTCACGGAGTGAGGCGGGCAGAGAACAGGGCGCTGTATAGCCAGCCCTGCTCACAATAGCAGGATTAGAAGTATCCCTCCGAACAGAGTGAGCACCCCTGCTATCCCTGCCGGGTTCACGCGCTCCCTTAGCACTATCGCCGACAGCGTCGTCGTCCAGAATATCTGTGTCGACGATAGCGCTGCCGCTATCGAAAGGCCCGCTCTTTGTACCCCGACCAGGAACAACATGCTGGCGACGCCCAGAGATATGCTCCCGTTCGTTACTGCCACGCCTGACATCCGGTACGACCATCCGGACCGGAAGCGCCTCCTCCTGCGGTCCGAGTCTTGATGAGCTATAGACCCTTCAAGTTTCAGGACTCGACGCACGGTGCGCGCAACGAGTCCCTGGGAGAGCGCTTTCTTGACCCGTCTTCCGAAACCCAAAGCAGCGTCCTCTTCGCTCGGCAGCAGTATGTCGTTAACTCCCAGCCCGGACATCACAGTCAGGAAAATACATACTGCCGAAAGCCGGGTCATGTTCAGCAGTGGTGGGTCCATGTGACGCAGAGCGAACCCCTGAATCGTAAGACCTGATACCCAGAACGCTGCCACCAGCGCCAGCAGAAGCACACCCTTAAACCCCAGCCACGAGGCTTGGTTCTTATCCGTGTACCTGCGCTGGCCAAAGCTAAGCAGGTATACCCCCATCGCTATTACCACCACTCCCAGTATGTCGTAGCGAGAAGGCGTCTCTCCCAGAACGAATATCCCCGATAGCAGCGAATAGCTCGATAGCAGTCCAGCCACCATCGGCCACGCCTTGCTGATGTCCACGTTTCTCAGGAACAGCAGGTACAGCGGCTCGCCCAGCCCGATGTTAATAATCCCGCCAAGAATTCCGAGGACCAGGTAAAGAGTCGGGATACGGGTAAGCTCTCCGATGTCGGCAATGGTCAGCGATAAGATTAGTCCCGCTAATGCCCCTCCCCCAGACCCCAGAGCGCCCAGCGTCAGCGGCCTGAACCTGGACACCAGCGTCTTCTGCACAATTCCCGTCATCGAGAACAGAAGCGCCGACGCCAGGACTGATAGTTCGCCTATCGGCATGTCATCTTCTTTTCATAACAAGCGTTCACCCGTCAAGCGCAATATAATACTCTCGAAACCTCCGACAAACACACTCTGAGAGGAGCAGATTATGGTAGGAAGCACCCACGGACTCGATCTGACAACCAACGAGCAATGGATTGAGGCCGGGGAGCGCTGGACACTCAACACCTGGCAAAAGTTCCCTATAGTCCCCGCAAGGGGCCTGGGCTGCTCCCTCTGGGACGTGGAAGGCAAGGAGTACCTGGACATGATGTCGGGCCAGCTCTGCGTTTCCGTGGGCCACAGCCACCCCCGACTCCTGGAAGCCGTGACCCGTCAGTCGGCACTCCTAATGCAGACGGGCTCATCTTTCACCACCCCGCAGGAAGTTGCCCTATCCAAACGCCTCTCTGAACTTACTCCGGGGGACCTGCAAAAGCCCTTTTACGGCTGCACGGGCTCCGACTCCGTGGAGACCGCCATCCGCATCGCCCGTTTCGCCACAGGAAGGCATGAACTGATATCTTTATCGGAAAGCTATCACGGCCTCTCACTTGCCGCATGGAGCGTCACGGGCCGCGGCTACCGTCGGGGCCACCCCGAATACGGCCCTGGCCTGCCTGGCGTCACATTTCTCCCCACACCCAACTCCTACCGCTGCCGCTTCTGTTCACGGCAGGACGGATGCTCTCTGGTTTGCTTCGACTATTCCGTAGAAATGATCGACCTGAATACCACCGGCGAGCCCGCCGCAGTGATCATCGAGCCGGTCCTCGGTGGCCCCATCGTCGTCCCGCCCTCAGAGTACGTGCAGGCCCTCCGTCGTTTTTGCACCGAGAGAGGCGCTCTTCTCATCATGGACGAGGCCCTCACCGGTCTGGGGCGAACAGGTAAATGGTTTGCCGCCGAGCACCACAACGTCGTCCCCGACGTCATGACCCTTTCCAAAAGCCTCGGCGGGGCCGTGCCCCTGAGCGCGACCGTCGTCTCCGAGTCTGTCGCTCGCAAGCTGGAGGAGGGAGGTTATGCTCAGAGCACCTCGCACAGTGGCGACCCCTTCCTCTGCGGCGTCGGCCTGGCCAACTTGGAGATCATAGAGTCCGAGGGCCTGGTCGAGAGGGCGGAGGTTATGGGAGACTATTTTCGAACGGGCCTCGAGACTTTGCGTGACCAATACGAGATCGTTGGGGATGTGCGGGGCGTGGGTTTACTACTGGGTCTTGAAATCGTCACTGACAAATCCTCGGCTCACCCCGCCCCCGACCTGATGGACCAAATCACCAGCTACTGCCTCCAAAAGGGCCTTATACTGTTCACGACTCACGGCACGCCCGTGATCCGCCTCGCTCCTCCCCTAGTCATCGGCGAGCCGGAGATAGACAAGGCTCTTGCCATTATGGAGGAAGCCATACGCGCCGTATCGGAGGGTGTCGGGTCCTAGACCCTCATCCTCGAGAAAAAGGAGAACCGCCATGACTTATCCCGGTATCGAAAGCCTTCGGCCCACTTTCATGGGAACCACCCACATGGTCGCTGCCGGCCATTACCTTGCCGCCGAGGCCGGGTACCGTATTCTGGAGCAGGGAGGCAACGCCGTTGATGCGGGAGTGGCCGCTGGCATTGCCATCAACGTTCTCCTGCCGGAAAGCACCAATTTCGGTGGCGTAGCGCCCATCATGATCTATCTAGCCGCGTCGAATTCCGTGATCACCATTAGCGGCCTGGGCCGCTGGCCCCGATCTGCCAACATCGGCTACTACATGGAGCACGCAGGCGGCGAAATCCCTAAGGGGATCCTCCAGAGCATCGTGCCCGCCGCCCCCGACGCCTGGCTCACCGCCCTGGAACGATATGGGACCAAGACCTTCGGGGAAGTCGTTACCCCGGCCCTCCAGCTCGCCCGAGACGGATTTCCAATGAACCCCGTCACCTACGGAGGCTTGCTGGAGGATGCCGACCCGGTCAACGGCACCCTTGGCCGCTGGCCCTCCACCCGAGAGATTTTCATGCCCGATGGCCGAGTCCCCCCGGTTGGCAGTATATTTGTCCAGTCCGACCTAGGTCGTACCTTCCAGCGCCTCGCAGATGTCGAGTCCGCCAATGCTCATCTCGGTAGACCGGAGGCGCTACGCGCCGCACGGGACTATTTCTACAAGGGAGACATCGCCCACGAAATGGCCCGCTTCAGCGAAGAGCAGGACGGCCTCATTACCTACCAGGACATCCACGACTTCACCGTGAAGGTTGAGCCACCAGTGAGCGCAAGTTTCCGGGACTACACCATCTACACTTGTGGCCCCTGGTGCCAGGGCCCGGTGGTCGGGCAGGTGCTCCAGATGCTGGAGGACGACGACCTGGAAGCCCTGGGCCACAATTCAGCCGACTACTTGCATCTCTACACCGAGGCTATGGACCGGGCCTTCGCAGACCGCCACCACTACTACGGAGACCCCGATTTCATAGACGTACCCATCGAGGGGATATTGTCTAAGGGATATACGAGATCCCGCCGTTCCGACATCGACATGTCTCGTACACCGGGCCGGATGCCCGAACCCGGCAACCCCTGGCCATTCCAGAGTCCTCCTAAGGGGGATAGGATTGTCGTGAATTCCGCAGGCGCTCAGCCTGTTCCCGTCGCCGGTGCCTCAGCCGCCGACACCAGTTACACGTGCGTCGTCGACAAATGGGGCAATGCCTTCTCTGCGACTCCCTCCGACCCCGTATCCGAAAGCCCCGTTGTCCCCGGCCTGGGCCTCGTGATGTCGGGTAGGGGTTATCAGAGCTGGCTGGAACCCGACAACCCGTCGAGCCTCGGGCCTTGGAAGCGTCCCCGCCTCACACCCAATCCCGCTATAGCCTTCAAGAACGGCAAACTCTTCATGCCTTTCGGCTGTCCCGGCGGCGACGCCCAGCCCCAGGGCATGATCCAGACTTTCCTCAATATCGCCGTTTTCGGAATGAGGCCACAGCAGGCCATAGAAGCGCCCAGGGTCACGTCCTGGAACTACCCCAACTCCTTCTGGCCCCACACCTACCTCCCGGGAAGGCTACGGGTTGAGGGTCGGATATCCGCCGAGACCCGCGCTGAACTCCAAAGAAGAGGCCATGACGTCGAAACCCTACACGAGTGGTCCCAGGCCCACACCTCTTCGGTCTCCGCAATAGTAGTTGACCACGAAAACGGAGTATTGATGGGAGGAGCAGACCCCCGCCGCGAGACTTACGTTATGGGTCGCTGAGCTGGCTTGCCATCCGGCGTCTTATGGACCAGACCACGCCCAGCAATATCCCTGCCCCGATAAGAACTAGTACAGATACTGCTGCCATCATGGGGGCAAACTCGGCGGTTCTGCCTGCCCACATGTTCATCGGCAGGGTCTGGAAGTCCCGTGTCTTCAGGATCAGCGCCACTATCACTTCGTTGAACGACACCAGGAAGGCCAAAAAACCCGCGAGGGCCAGACCTGGGTATATCTGGGGCAGCAGTATTCGACGCAGTGTCGTCAGCCGATTCGCTCCCAGGCTCATAGCAACCCGCTCTTGAATCGGGTCTATGCTCCGAAGCGTAGCCGTCAGGATGATGATCACGTAGGGAAGGGCGAGTACCGTGTGCGGTATTACCATACCTGGTGTAGTCCCCAGCAGGTGCCGGAGCACCGTGCTGTAGAAGTACAGGTGAAATATCGCCCCTGCGGTCACGACTGTCGGCACTATCAATGGCGCGATGAAGAAGCTGTTAATCAGCCCCCTCCCCGGCAGCCGAGACCGCACGAGTGCATACGAGACTATGCCTCCCAACGCCAGTGTAAACACTACTACCAACACTGCTATTTCCACACTTCTCACCGTGGCACCGAACCAATGAAGCAGGGGGTCTGCCGAGGTGAAGTACTCCCCGTACCACTTAAAAGAAAACTCCCGAGGCGGGAATCTGATGAAGGACGAGGCACTGAAGGACAGGAATACCACCGCCACGGGCGGCAGAAGTAGGTAGGCGCAGATCAACCCCACCCCACCCCCGAGCAGAAATCGTCGCCCCGAGGGCCGCCCCTGCTCCTCTCCCTTTAGGCCCGTCAATGCCTCCCCGGCTTGGTACAGCGGCCTGAAGCCGACCCATCGCACAAACGCCAGATAGAGTATCAAGACCCCTGCCAGGGTGACCATCGCCAGCGCTGAATTGAACTGGCCCCCGCCCCGTAGATGTGACGCGATCCCTCGCTGAGGGATATTACCCAAAATGTCGGGGGCGGCGAATGACCCGATGGTCAGCACTGCAACTAGCAGAATCCCCGCCCAAACCCCCGGCATGCTTAGAGGTAGGTACACCCTCAAGAAGGCTCGCAGGGGCCCGGCGCCAAGGGTTTGGGCCACCATCATGAACGCCCTCGGGATCCCCCGCATGCCTGCATAGATGCATAACACCATGAACGGGAGCAGGGTCTGGACCATGCTGATTTCGACCGCTAAGCTGGTAAACAGAATTTCCAGCGGCTCGTCGATGATGCCGAGGCCTGTCAGAGACTCATTTATCCAGCCCCTTCGCCCGAGAATCACCCTCCACACTGAGGTCTGCGCCACGAAGTGAGTGAGAAATGGCACCACTACCGCTATCAGGACCAGCGTCCGCCTCCAGCCCGTGCTTGATGCCAGGTAGTAGGCCAATGGGTAACCTAAGATCAGGCAGAACCCGGTGGTAACTATCGTCTGCTCGATGGTTATCTCCCACCAGTTCTGGGCTATCTGGCCAAAGATGGCCTTGTCGTACAACTCAAGAGTGAAAGGCCCCCGACCACCAAAACTGGCTTCCAGGACCTGCACCAAGGGCCATACGAAGAAAATCGCCAGCAGTAGAATCACCGGCGAAAGCAGTAGCAGCGTGTTCCCCTCCCACCGCCTCCACCCCTCTACAAGGCGCGCTTTACCGTTCTCCCACCTAATCCCCTTCACAGTCTGTCGTACAGATCCTAAGACGGCCGACCTCCGCTCTGATATTCCTGTCTCTTATCCGACTCCGATTATTTCTGCGACTACTGTAGAGACTGGCCAGCGTACTGACAACAGTTGGAAAGTATACGGGCAATTTTGCCCACGGGGGGTCACCTGAGTCTCGGAGAGTGTGAGTAAAAGCATCGGGCGGTTGGCTTAGCCAACCGCCCGATGCTTCATTTCAAAAGGCCGAAGGGGAGAATATGCTAGTCCCCAGGTGCGTTACGACCTTATTTCCTCACGCATGAACTTCGTGTACGAGACTGCCAGGAACACCACCACCGCCGATATCATAGCCACGATGTGCGGCCACACCAGCCGTAAGCTCTGTACGGCCGATATCGGGCTGCTCAGCAGACCCGATGTCTGGTCCTGCAGTAACACCCCAAGGCTCCGGACTGTCGGGTTTAGCAACGTGTCCGACGCCTCCGAAAACAGGAACGATGGAGAAATACGCGATATCCACGTTTCCAGGTTGAAGTGTTCAATAGCCAATTCCTGGCTATCCACCTCCCCGACGAAGAAGTCTGCTATTGCTCCCGCAACCAGAATCAGGAAGAATGTCGAAAGCAGCCACAGCCCTATCGCTACCATGGCTGAGACTACCGTGCTCCTGAAGAATATCGAGCACGACATTGAGACTGCGAGCCATAGGCCCAGGTACGCTATCGAAACGATGGCGAACCCTATTAAGCGGACTATCTCTTCGCCGTCCGGGACTATCCCCAGGGAAGCCATCGTAGCCCCGACAATCGCCAGTATCGTCGATACTTGAATAACGGCTAAGGTGGTAAGTCCTGCCAAAAACTTTCCGTTGTACACCTCATCCCGGTGCACGGGCTGGGACAGGATCCTGGCCAATGTGCCTTGGGACCGTTCGCTATTGATGCTGTCGAACCCCAGGATTATCCCTGCCAGTGGCCCGAAGAAGCTGATGAAGAAGAGTAGTGACGGGAGTACGTCGCTGCTCGATGAGAAGACCCTCAGGAACAGGAACTCTTCCCGGCTGCTAGCCGCTTTTTCCACCGTCCCGAATATCACTGAAAGGGCCCAGATTATCGCAAGGAATACCAAAGCCAACAGGAAGACGAATCTCCTCCTGCCGAAGTGATCGGCCATCTCTTTCCAGAAGATAGCTATCATGCTAGACCTCCTGGAAATACCTCAGGTAGATTTCTTCCAGACTCCGATTGCGGGTCTGCAACTGGAGCAGGTCCACATTCTGAGCCTGCACCACGGATAGGGCCTGTATTCGAACCTGTTCTTTGGATGACACCGTAATCATGTTACCCAGCGCCTCGCACCGTTCTACCGTCGGTAATCCCCGTAACGCTTCCAACAACTGTGGCGTCACTTTGTCCACTTCCAGATCGAGTTGATAACCTTCCTCTTGCCGGTTCATCAGTTCGTCAACCGGCCCCTCCAGTACCATCTTCCCGTGGGACATTATCCCGACTCGGTTGCATATCCGCTGCACTTCATGGAGGCGGTGGGAGGATATGAACACGGTTATCCCCTGCTCGTCGCTCATCTCTTTGATCAGCTGTAATAACCAGTTGACTCCGGCCGGGTCCAGGCCCAGTGTGGGGTCGTCCAGAATCACCAGCTGAGGCTGCTTAAGCAGGACGTCGGCCAACCCCAGCCGCTGCCGCATTCCCCTCGAGTATTGGCCCACCGGCTGGCTGGGCGCCGCCGACAGTTCAACCTGCTCGAGTAAGTCATCTATGCGCCGGTCGCTGTCTTCCCGCGGCATGCTGTTCAGACGCGCCGTGTACTGCAAATTCTCCCGGCCGGACAGGTCGTTGTAGAACCCTATCGACTCCGGCAGATACCCTATGTTCCTCTTCACGGCCAGCGGGTTACGAGTCGGGTCGAATCCCGACACTCGTGCCCACCCTTCCGTCGGCTCCGTAAGCCCGAGGATCATCAGTATCGTCGTGCTCTTCCCGGACCCGTTAGGCCCCAGGAAGCCGAAGACTTCTCCCTCTTCCAGCCTCAAGTCCAGGCTGTCGACGGCGGTGAAGTTTCCGTACTTCTTGGTCAGTCCTTCGGTCTCGATTATCGGTCCGCTCATCGCCTGCCCAGCCGCACGAACATTCCAACCAGGGCTATGACTACCGCAACCAGTATGCCAATTCCAACCCACTGCCAGATCGTCGACTTCTCAACCGTTATTCTCAACGAGACCTGGTCCTGCACGTCGTTGTTGCGAGCTCGCAGGGTGACCAGGTAGTCACCGGGAACCGCGTCGCCCGGGGGCGTGATGGTCAACGGCACGTCGATCCGGTTGTTTACGGGCAGCGACTCCACGTTCGCAGTCTGGTACTCGATTTCCCAGCCGGCGGGGGTGTCTGCGATCAGCCGCAGATTCTCGATGTCAGCGGTGCCGGTGTTCACCATGCGCACCGTCGCCGCTTGTGCGCTGCCTGCATCTGCGTTCACGTTCAGCCGTCCGTCGGGAGTGGTCATGAAAACGTCGAAGGCGCCGGTGAGAGTCACCTGCAGGGGCACCTCCTTAACGTAGATCTCCTCCTCATCCGACATCCGGACCAGAATCGGGTAATCTCCCGCCGGTGCCAGCGCCGGGGGGAATACCCGCACCTTAATCCGCTGGTTCAGCTGTGCCACTATGCTTACGTTAGTTATCAATCTCTCCGCCCCGAATGCCGGGAGGAACTGCACTGTCCACCCCTGCGGGAACAATGCGCCCAGGTTGAGAGATACGTCCTCGGGTGTATTGTTCACAACAGCCATCTCAAACTCGAAGAGGGTGGAAGTCGGCCCGCTCAGGAAGGGGTAGCTGGCCGTTACCGTGACCTGCCCCGGGTCTGCAGGTTCGCCCTCCACTCTCTGTACTCTCAGCGTTTTCTCTACCAGGACATCCCCAGACCCCGAAGTAGCCTGCATAGTTAGTGTAAAGTCTGCGGCGCTCTGGTCTCTCGGGCCACGGATCCTCAGCTGCAAGTCCGTACGCTGTCCTGCGTCCAGCAAAATGCTCGTTATGAGAAAGCTCCCGACCCTGGGCCTGAATTTAGCGGTCCAGTCTGCCGGCATCCCGCTAGCTTCCAAGTTGACAAGCATTGGTCCGTCTGTGCCGTTGCACAACACGGTGTCCAGGTTTGCTGTGGTGGTTATAGCCTCAAGGCTGATACCCGTTGCCGGGAGCTCCAGGGTGATCCCTGCAGGGCACGGCTCTACCTCCTCTTCCGCATCCTGCGCTAACGCCGCCGAGGGCAGCGCAAGCGTCAGGGCCAGAATTATCAACAGGACTGATGTAAACAAATACCTAGAGAGCATGGTCCCTCCTACTAAGACCCCACCAATCAAGACAACCGCCACCCATCCCAAGTGTCCGAGTATTATTTAAGCTGTATGTCAACGCTACTTCAACACCACTCACGTCCCTATAACGTTTTAGCGCGCTAATAGTTACGGCTTTATTTGTTGATTTTTGACTTAAGAAGCGCCAGATTGTGAGTCTTCGGCTCGAAATCGACTTTGCGGTCCAGTCACTATTGAGTATAACTAGCCTTCTTTGCCTGTCAAGCTACATTAAAAAGCTATATGGGTTCGCAATTTCAAGCAACGCGTAGCACCCTCTAATGCTTAAAATCGTGTGCTGGGGTGGGGGGAGGGGCGCACCCGTGTTATACTCCCCGACGGCCCGGACCCGAGACCGAATACGAAAGGACCTAAGGTGCCAGTAGTAGCAATTGTCGGCGCCCAATGGGGCGACGAAGGCAAAGGTAAAATCGTCGATCTCCTCTCTGAGGATGCCGACTTTATAGTCAGGTATGGTGGCGGTAACAACGCCGGCCACACCGTTATGAACGCCTATGGGGAGTTCAAACTCCACATGGTTCCCGCAGGTGTATTTAACCCGAAGGCCACCTGCGTGCTTGCCAACGGCGTCGTAATCCACCCTCCGGCTCTTCTCTCAGAAATCAAAGACCTGGAAGACCATCGCGTAGACCTAACGCCGGGCAAGCGTCTCCTTATTAGCGACCGCGCCCACCTCATCATGCCCTACCACATCCTTCTAGACGAGTTGGAGGAAGCGGCCCGAGGGGCAAAGGCCATTGGCACTACCAAAAAGGGCATTGGCCCAGCTTACATGGACAAGACCGGCCGACTCGGAATCCGTGTCGGGGAACTCCTGGACCCCGACCCCTTCCGCGAACGCTTGGAAGAAGCCCTCAATTACAAGAATACCCTGCTCACCAAGCTCTACGGTGTCGATCCCCTGTCCCTTGAAGACATCTTCGAAGAATATCGTGAATACGGCGAAAGACTTCGGCCTTTTATAGGACAGACCGAGATCGCAATCCGCAAAGCCGCAGAGGAAGACGCTCTCGTCATCATGGAGGGTGCCCAGGGTGCCCTGCTGGACCCCGACTTCGGGACCTATCCCTTCGTCACCTCGTCGGCGCCCATAGCTGCGGGGTCTGCCCAAGGCGCTGGACTGAGCCCGAGAATGGTTGGCTCTGTGATTGGCGTTTATAAGAGCTACTCGACTCGGGTGGGGACCGGACCCTTCCCTACCGAGCTCCTCGATGAGATCGGCCATCACATTCGCGAGAAGGCCGTCGAGTACGGCACTACCACCGGCCGCCCTCGGCGATGCGGATGGTTTGACGCCGTTCTGGGCCGCTATTCTTCCATGATAAACGGCTACACCTCAGTCGCCCTGACCCGTTTGGACGTCCTAGATGAAATGGAGACTCTTAAGATTTGCACCGGCTACCGGCTTAACGGCTCCGTGCTCACCGACCCACCAGCCAGCGCCGCAGCCCTGGCCAAGTGTCAGCCTGTATACGAAGAGCTCCCAGGTTGGCTCACCTCCACCCGAGAAGCACGCAGCTTTGAGGACTTGCCCCCGCAAGCACGCCAATACGTGGAGCGTATCCAGGAACTAATCTCCGCGCCCATCGATCTGATTGCCGTGGGGCCCCGCCGCGAGGAGTCCATCTTCCTCCGCCCTCTTCCCTGACCCAACATCTACTCCAACATTCCGAAAACGATGAAGGGGTCGGCATTGCCGACCCCTTCGGTGCTTTATCTATCCTTTTGCTTAGACTTTTGCCGGAATGGGCAAGTCCATGGTGTGCTTCACCACCTCGGCCATGATCTTGGCCCCCGTGGCTTCGTCCGGCCCGATCAAAGGCAGCCTCGTCCCCCCGACGTCAAACCCGATCATTCGCATCGCATACTTTAGCGGGATCGGGTTGGATACGACGAACATGCTGTTCACCAGGGGCAGAAGCCTGCCGTGAATCCCTGCGGCTACTTCATTGCCGCCGTCTACGAAGCTGTCAATCATCTTTTTGATCTGAACCCCAACCAGATGGGACAAAACGCTCACAACGCCGTATCCACCCAGCGCCATGATCGGCAGGGTGTCGCCGTCGTTCCCGCTCCACACCTTGAATGCGGGCCCGACCCCCGAAATTATCTTCGTTATCTGTTCGAAGTCGGCGCTGGCTTCTTTAATGCCGACTATGTTGTCGATCTCGCTGAGCTTGACCACCGTGTCGGCCTGGATGTTCGTCACCGTGCGGCTCGGCACGTTGTAGATGATACAAGGGAGCGACGTACTTCTCGCTATATAGGCAAAGTGCTCGTACAGCCCGTCCTGCGGGGGTTTGTTGTAGTAAGGCACTACCAGAAGCGCACCATCCGCTCCCACCTTCTCCGCTTCTCGGGTAAGCTCCGCCGATTCGGCGGTGCAGTAGCTGCCCGACCCTGCTATCACCGATCCCCGGTCGCCAATCTCCGCCTTCACCTCCGCCCAGAGCTGGATCTTCTCCTCCGACGTAAGTGTCGGCGATTCCCCGGTTGTTCCCGTGACCACCAAGCCGTCACTGCCTGAGTCGATTAGGGCCGAGGCCAAGCGTTTCGCCGCGTCGTAGTCGACCTCCCCGGATTTATCAAATGGGGTCACCATAGCGGTGAGCAGTCTTCCTATCTCCACCATCTTTTCCCTCCCTTCGCTACGTTGCGGTCACTAGCAGGCCTTACGGCCTCCATTATGCACTATGCCGCCCGTGCCTGGTTCGCAGAGGGCGGCATATCAACTTCGATTACTAGAGGGACGTGGCTCGGCCAACTGGAACGAGACCAGATGCTACAGACCCATTCTCTCCCCCCGAGACCAGTATCTCGGCAATCTGCACCGTATTCAAAGCCGCGCCCTTGCGAACGTTGTCTGCCACCACCCACATGGCAATACCGTTAGGGTGGGATACATCTTTTCTGATCCGGCCAACGTAGACGTCGTCGGTTCCTGCCGCTGAGGCAGGAAGCGGATACTGGCTTGCTGCAGGGTTGTCTATCACTGTGACGCCCGGGGCACGGGCAAGGATTTCTCTTACCTCGTCCGGGCTCATGGGTTCTGTGAGTTCCAGGTGTACGGCCTCGCTATGGCTCACGTAAACGGGCACCCGCACCGCCGTCGCCGATATCGCCATCTCAGGAGCGTGCATTATCTTGCGGGTCTCCTGCACTATCTTCCACTCTTCGTTGAAATATCCGTTGTCCAGCAGTGTGTCGATTTCCGGTATCACGTTGAACGCTATCGGGTGGGGCATCTTCTCGGCCTTGGCCTCCCCGCCCGACACAGCTGCTTTCGCTTGCTCCTCCAACTCCCGTACCCCGGCCTCCCCGGCTCCCGACACCGATTGATAGGTGTCTACGATGACCCTCTTGATCGGGTTTACCTGGTGGATCGGGTTCAGAGCCACGACTAACTGAATCGTCGAGCAGTTGGGGTTGGCGATGATTCCCTGGTGCTGAAGGGCGTCACTGCCGTTTACCTCGGGGACTACTAAGGGGACGGTCTCTTCCATCCTGAAAGCCTTGCTGTTGTCCACCACTATCGCACCGCATTCCGCCGCTATCGGGGAATACTTGCGGCTCACTCCCGACCCCGCGGAAAACAACACGATGTCCACCCCTTCGAATGAACCTTCGTGCAGTCGCTCCACTTCCACCTTATCGCCGTTGACCCGCATTATCTTGCCTTCGGACCGCTCCGAGGCCAGCAAGCGGATGGAGGACATCGGGAAATTCCGTTCCTCCAGAATGCTGATGAACTGCCGGCCCACCAGGCCTGTGGCGCCGGCTATTGCTACGCTAGCTTCTCTTGACATATCTATATCTCAGGCCTCAGCGCGAGGCGCGCGTATATCTATAGGGTGGAATAATAGAACCTGGCAGGATTTAGTCAAGACCCAGAAGGGCGTCGAGTCCGAAGACTATCCCTACTCGCTTGGGCGCAGCCTCCAGCGCCATGAGCACACCTGGCATGTAGCAAAGCCTGCCAGAGGTGTCGTGTCGAATGGTTAGGGTCTGGCCCAGACCCCCGAATATCACCTCTTGGTGAGCTACCGAGCCCTGTGGCCTCAGACTGTGCACTGCCACTCCACCGACCTCCGCGCCTCGGGACCCGGCCAGGTTAACTTTCTCGGTTACCGAAAGTTTGAACGGTTTGCCCTTGGCCTTCACCATATCTTCGGCAGTCGCCAGCGCCGTGCCCGATGGAGCGTCTATCTTTGTCTCGTGGTGTCGCTCGATGACCTCTGCGTAGTCGAAGTACTTGCTCGCAATCTTGGACATGTGGATCATCAGAACCGCCCCCAGGGCGAAATTCGGCGCTATCACCCCACCCACCCCATGCTGTTGGCACAGCGCGTCCAGCTCCGACACTTGCTCCCCCGTCAACCCGGAGGTTCCTATCACAACGTGCACACCGTTCTCTATGGCATATCGTGCCGTCGCGAGGGCACCCTCAGTCTGGCTAAAGTCCACCACTACGTCGGGCTTGACGTGTTGAAGAAGGGATGGAAAGTCCAGAGTGTGGGGCACAGTCCCCGAGTTATCTGGAAGCGATAAGGGCGAGCCGTCGGCGTCCAGGGAGACTGCACCCTCCACGCGCATCGCTGGATGGTTGCATACTGCGGAGAGTATCTCCGTGCCTACGCGACCGGTTGCCCCTTGAACAGCTACTTTGAGAATTGCCACGGCGTTTCCTCCCTGGTCTCAGGGTTGCCGTGCTACCGTCTCCGGTCCCGGTTCCCCGAAAATCTGCTCTGCGGCCTGTCGCCACGTGGCGGACGCCGGTCTTGGGGTCCTCTGTCGCGGTTCCCCGACCTGTAGCCCCCGCCCGACCCGGAATTACGGTCTCCCGAATTAGATCGGCCATCTTCCGGTCCGAGTCCCGATCCGCCTTCCAACACGGCCCTCCGGGACAGGTTTATCCGCCCCATCGAGTCAATCTCCGTTACCAGCACCGAGATCTCATCACCTACTTTGACTTCGTCCTCCACCGACTCCACCCGGTAGTCAGCCAGTTCGCTGATGTGCACCAGTCCGTCCTTGCCCGGCAGAATCTCCACGAACGCCCCGAAGTTCATAATTCGCACCACTTTGCCGGTGTACTGCTCCCCTACCTCAACCTCTCTGGTCAAACCCCGTATCATATCCGCGGCCCGTTTGGCAGCTTCAGCGTTGGACGAGCCGATTATCACGGTGCCGTCGTCCTCAACGTCTATGGTCGCCCCAGTAGTCTCGACGATCGACCTTATGGTCTTGCCACCTGGCCCGATCACCAGACCGATCTTCTCTTTGTCGATGGTTACTTTCGTCATCCGCGGGGCGTACTCGCTGAGGTCAGGACGGGCCTGCTGGATCGTTTTGTTCATCAGGTCCAGGACGTGCATCCGGCCTGCGACGGCCTGTTTGAGGGCTTTCTCCATTATCTCGAAGCTGAGACCTTTGATCTTCAGGTCCATCTGCCAGCCCGTCATCCCCTTTGAGGTGCCGGCAACCTTGAAGTCCATGTCTCCCATGAAGTCCTCGATGCCCGCAATGTCCGTCAACACCGAGTATCGGCCGTTCTCATCGGTGATCAGGCCCATGGCAACACCCGCCACCGGACGGGATATCGGCACGCCTGCGTCCATGAGTGCCAGACTGCTGCCACAAACGCTGGCCATCGAAGTGCTGCCGTTCGAGCTGAGGGCTTCCGACACCAGTCTTATGGCGTAGGGGAAGTCCTCTTCACTGGGTATCACTGGAATGAGCGACTTCTCGGCCAAGGCTCCGTGGCCTATCTCCCTGCGTCCCGGCGAACCTATCCTTCCCGTCTCCCCCACACTGTAGGGCGGGAAGTTGTAGTGGTGCATGAACCGTTTTCTGGTGTGCTGGCTGATATTATCAATCTTCTGGGCATCGCCAGCGGACGAAAGGGTTGTCACCGATAGCACCTGGGTCTGGCCCCGGGTGAATAGCCCGCTGCCGTGAGTCCTTGGAAGTAGCCCCACCTCGCATTCGATGTGGCGAAACTCTTCCAGATCTCGGCCATCCGGCCTTGTACCCGTGTCCAGGATGTTCGTTCGGACTATCTTCTTCACCTGCGCCCGCACGACATCCCCCACTGCCTCACCGGGGAACTTATCCGCCAGTATGGAGGCAGCTTCCTTCTCCAGGTCCTCTATCGCCGACTCCCGCTCCTCACGCCTAACCACCTTGCTGGTCGACCTCAGCCGTTCGCCGACCAGGTCCAGCACCGCCTTTTCAAGTGCGGGGTTAGTAGCCGCTGTCGCGGACAACTTCATCTTGGTCTTACCGCAGGCCGAGACCATCTCTTCCTGCAGATCGATGACTATTAGATTAGCTTCCTGCCCGAACTTCACGGCTTCCAAGACCAGGTCATCGGGCAACTCGTTGACGCCTGCCTCCACCATCACTACCGCATCCTTATTCCCGACGACCACCAGGTCTAGATCGCTCTTAAGAAGTTGAGTGTAAGTGGGGTTCAGCACGAATTCCCCGTCGATGTAACCCACACGGGACCCGCCGATCGGCCCGTCGAACGGTATCTCAGATATGGAAAGCGCCGCGGATGCCCCGATTGTCGCCGGTATAGAGGGCTCGTGCTCCCGGTCTGTCGAAAGCACGGTGGCGATTATCTGGACGTCGTTGCGTAATCCCTTGGGGAAAAGCGGCCTAAGTGGCCGATCGATCATTCGCCCCGTGAGAATGGCATCGACCCCCGGTCTCCCTTCCCTTTTGAAGAAGCTGCCGGGAATCTTGCCGGCCGCGTAGTGCCGTTCTTCAAGGTCGATGGTAAGAGGGAGGAAGTCGATGCCAGGTCGGGGTTGCGCCGATACGCAAGCAGTTACCAAGACTACGGTATCGCCGTATACGACGGTAACCGCGCCATGGGCCTGATTTGCGAGTTTTCCTGTGCCTAAATAGAGGGGTAGGCCGCCCAAGTCTCGTTGAAAAGTTTTAGCTGATGTCAAGTATGGTCCGTATCAGGCCGTGCGCAGATCTATCTTCTCAGTCCCAACCTGGAGATCATGGAGCGGTAGCGCGCCACATCCTCACGGTTCAGATACTCGAGAAGCCGCCTGCGTTGGCCAACAAGTTTAAGCAGACCCCGCTGGCTGTGATAATCGTGCTTGTGAATTCTCAGGTGCCCGGTGATAGACCCTATCCTGTTTGTCAGTAGGGCTATCTGCACTTCTGCCGACCCTGAGTCGCTTTCGTGAAGCTGGTACGAACCGATTATTTCTTGCTTTAGCTGTGGGTCCAAAAAATCTAAATCTCCTAGTTTTCGGGGCGCAGTATA
The DNA here is from genome assembly GCA_965249275.1 of Dehalococcoidia bacterium. GTDB lineage: Bacteria > Chloroflexota > Dehalococcoidia > Plut-88900 > Plut-88900 > Plut-88900. The sequence continues at coordinate 850,578 of CBDFLQ010000007.1, read as the reverse complement.
ACACAGCCCCTATACCCGCGCAAAACCTCCTTGTCCTCAACCTCTGACCATTCTTCATATCGCTGACGATGTGTCAAAATATGTACTAGCTGCTTGATTCTTCAAATAATTGCCAGGGGGCTTCCACTTCCTTTCGGACGTGAAAAACCCACTGCGTTTACCCATGTCCAAAATAACCTCTCCGGGAGCAGGCAGAGGGACATCCTTTCCCCCTTGCATTCCGAAACCTAAACCCCATACAATGCCTTATCCTCATTTCGGTAACACTGTCTTACCTTTACACCCAACCAAGGGTTAAATATAATTGAATACAAGCTTATGAACAATTCCGAAGGACAAGAGACCGAACCCCAAGACAGTTCCTCCTACGGAATGCAGCAACTTCTGGACGAGGCCGAAAATGTCGCCACCATTAGACGCGGCGACATAGTCAAGGGGGTCATCGTTCAGAAAGACCGGGAGGGCCTCCTGGTCGATATCGGCGCAAAGACCGAGGGTATGGTCCCCGTCCGTGAGATGCGCACCTTCTCCGCCGAGGAGATCGAGGCCCTCAGCCTCGGTGACGACGTCCTCGTATACGTAGTCCAGTCCGACGAGAGCGAAGGCCAGATTTACCTCTCCGTAGACCGCGCCCAAGGTGAGAAGGGCTGGCACGTACTCCAGGAGAACTTCGACAACGGAGACGTCATAGAAGGCGAGGCCGTTGACTTCAACAAAGGTGGCCTTCTGGTCAACGTAGAGGGCGTACGGGGATTCGTCCCCATGTCGCAGCTGTCCAGCCCCATCGTCTTCGATCCCTCAGCCGACCCAACCCGCAATCCGCTCTCCGACCTCGTAGGCAATAAGCTAAAGCTAAGAGTCATCGAAATCAACCGGCGTCGCAACCGCCTCATCCTTTCCGAAAAGCAGGTAATGCGGCAACAGAGAGAAGCGCAGCGGCAAGCTCTCTTCGCTGAATTGGAGACCGGCCAGGTCCGCAAAGGGCGAGTTACGGGCATTCGGGAATTCGGCGCATTCGTAGATATCGGCGGGGTAGATGGACTAGTTCACCTCTCTGAGTTCTCTTGGGGCCAGGTAGAGCCTCCCGAAAAGTCCCTCGCCATCGGCGATGAGGTTGACGTCTTTGTCCTTAGAGTAGACCGAGAGTCCATGAAAGTCGCCCTGAGCTTTCGGCGCCTCCACCCCGAGCCTTGGGAGTCGATCCACGAAAAATACCACGTTGGTCAGACCGTCACGGCAACCGTAACCAAGGTCACCACTTTTGGCGCCTTTGCCCGGCTAGACCCCGCGATAGAAGGGCTAGTCCATATTTCAGAGTTAAGTGACGGCCCTGTGCGTCACCCCTCCGACATCGTCTCCGAGGGCCAGGAGTTGACCCTTAAAATCTTGAGAATAGAGCCCGAAAGAAGACGCCTCGCCCTCAGCCTTAAGCAGGTCGGATCATACGGTTTCGCTGAGCGCTACCGGGATGAGTTCTACGGCTCGTCCGACATGGGGGACGGAGATTATGACGACTAGTACGGCAATAACCCACTTATTGGACGTAGTAACCTTCGTCCAGTTGGGAGCGTCACATGGCCAGTAGATTTGAGAAGTTTTCCGAAAGCGCACGAAAAGTCCTTTCCCTGGCGCAAGAGGAAGCCCAACAGTTCAACCACAACTATATAGGCACCGAGCATATTCTCCTCGGCTTGGTTAGGGAACAAGAGTGCGTCGCGGCCAAGGTATTGGTAAATCTCGGCGTACAGCTCAACAAGGTCAGGTCTGCCGTCGAGTTCATCATCGGTCGCGGGGAGAGAGCCGCCAGCGGCGAGATCGGCCTCACCCCCAGGGCCAAAAAGGTAATTGAGCTCTCCGTAGACGAAGCCCGACGTCTCAACCATCAATACATTGGCACCGAGCACCTCCTCATCGGCCTCCTCCGGGAGGGTGACGGAGTAGCAGCCGGTGTCCTTGAAAGCTTAGGCGTCAATCTCGAAAAAGCCCGCGCCGAGACCACCCGGCTTCTCAGCCAGTCTCAGTCCCAGGCACAGTCCTCTCGTGGTGCCGCCCGGACCCCGACCCTTGACCAGCTAGGCGTCGACTTGACCCAGAAGGCCAGAAACGGGGTCTTGGATCCCGTCATCGGACGCAGTAAGGAAATCGAAAGGGTCATCCAAATCCTCAGTCGGCGAACCAAGAACAATCCTGTTCTCATCGGCGAGCCGGGTGTGGGCAAGAGCTCCATTGTCGAGGCCCTTGCCCAGCAAATTGCGTCATCTGATGTCCCAGATACCCTGCAGGGGAAACGCTTGGTCACCCTTGACGTCGGCGCCTTGGTAGCTGGAACCAAGTACCGCGGTGAGTTCGAAGAGCGCCTTCGCAAGGTGATCGATGAGATAAAGAGCTCCGGCAACTGTGTCCTATTTATTGATGAAATGCACACCATCGTTGGCGCGGGTGCCGCCGAAGGCGCAGTAGACGCCGCCAACATGCTCAAGCCCGCCCTTGCCCGCGGCGAACTCCAGTGCATCGGTGCTACTACCCTGGACGACTACCGTAAGCAAGTGGAAAGGGACCCTGCCCTGGAACGCCGTTTCCAACCCATCAGGGTAGAGGAACCCTCTGTTGAGGAGACCATAGAAATCCTCCGAGGACTGAAGACCCGATATGAGGACCACCACGACCTGAATATCACCGACGAAGCGATCCAGGAGGCTGCTAACCTCGCCTCCCGATATATCACTGACCGCTTTCTTCCGGACAAGGGCATCGACGTTATAGACGAGGCTTCCTCCCGAGTTCGTATCCGCAACTCGACCATGCCCGTCTACCTCAAAGATGCCATGCTGGCTCTTGAATCGGTCAAGAAGGACAAAGAGACTGCCATCCAGTCCCAGAAATACGAGGCTGCTGCCCAACTACGGGAGCAAGAGTTGTCCCTCGCCGATGAATTGGAAGGCATGGAGACCGAGTGGAAGTCCGAGCGGACCCAGGACAGGCCCAATGTCACCGCCGACGATGTTGCCGAGGTTGTCAGTATGTGGACGGGCATTCCCGTCACCCGACTCGCCACCGAGGAAATCGAGCGCCTCCTCAAGATGGAGGAGGCCCTTCACGAAAAGATCATAGGCCAGGACGAGGCAATTAATGTCGTCGCGAAGGCCGTACGCAGAGCGCGGGCCGGTCTCAAGGACCGCCGCCGGCCCATAGGAAACTTCATCTTCCTCGGCCCCACCGGTGTTGGTAAGACCTATCTAGTCCGTGCCCTCGCCGAGTTCATGTTCGGCTCCGAGGAATCCCTTATCAGGATCGACATGTCCGAGTTCATGGAGCGCCACGCCGTCGCTCGACTGGTCGGGGCTCCTCCCGGATACATCGGCTATGAGGAGGGTGGTCAGCTCACCGAGGCAGTCCGCCGACGCTCTTACTCGGCCATCCTTCTGGACGAAATCGAGAAGGCTCACCCGGACGTCTTCAACTTGCTCCTCCAGATATTCGATGATGGCCATTTGACCGATGCCAAAGGCCGCAAGGTCGACTTCCGGAACAGCATTGTCGTCATGACAAGCAACATCGGCGCCGAGCTTATTAAGCGCGATAACTCCCTCGGCTTCTCGATCACAATGGACGAAAATGAGGCCTCCCGCGAGTCATACGAGCGGATGAAGGACAAGGTTCTTACCGAGGTCAAGCGCTTCTTCCGACCTGAGTTCCTTAACCGTATTGATGGCATAGTGGTATTCCACGCCCTCACCAGGGACCACATTCTGCAGATCGTGGACCTCCTCCTTGATGAGGTACGGGCCAATCTGACCGAAAAGGGTGTTAGCCTGGAGATTTCCGATGGCGCGAAGGAGCTCCTCGCAGTCCGGGGCTACGATCCCACCTTCGGTGCCAGACCTCTGAAACGCGTCATTCAGGATGTCATCGAAGACCCCCTCTCCGAGCAACTGCTGCAGGGTCGTTTTGGCCCCGGAGACACTGTCTTCATTGACGTCGACGGCGGGGAGATTACTGTCGGCCCCGTCGCCGAGCTGGCTAAAACCTGAGCCACGCCCCCTCGTTAATTTGAGAATCTGGAGGGAAGCCCCACGGGGCTTCCCTCCTTTATTTCACCTCTAACCACGCCGTAACCACACAAGCCAATGCCGAAAGCCCAATCCAAGGCCACCTATGTCTGCAACGAATGCGGGGCGGATAGCCCCCGCTGGGAAGGCCGATGCTCCAGGTGCGGCACTTGGAACAGCTTGAAGGAAGTCGTCCAACGGGCCTCTCGACCCGGCTCATCAGGCCCCCCACCCATCGCCCGACCCCCAGTAGAGCTCGCCTCCGTTACCACTACAGGCCATGACCGTATATCCCTGACCTCCGCCGAGTTCTCTCGCGTATTGGGTGGCGGTATAGTCCCCGGCTCTCTCGTCCTTCTTGGTGGCGAACCTGGCATCGGCAAGTCGACGCTGCTTCTCCAGGCCGCAGCCGATATCGCCGGACGAGGGTCTCGGGTCCTCTACTTCTCCGGCGAGGAGTCTGAGCAACAGATCAGGATGCGGGCTACCAGGCTCGGTATCACGGGGCACAATCTCTTTGTCAACGCCTCCAATGACTTGGATGCCGCCCTGCGTTATATGGACGAGACTTCCCCCAACCTGGCTATCGTTGATTCCATTCAGACCGTTTTTCTTAGCGAAGTCGGGAGTACTCCCGGAAGCGTCGGACAGATTAGGGAAGCCACCTGGCGTCTCATGGAATGGAGCAAGAACTCGGGCATTCCCGTCATGATCTCTGGGCACGTGACCAAGGAAGGGAACATTGCCGGTCCCCGAATGCTGGAGCACATGGTAGACGTTGTCCTCTATCTCGAAGGCGACGTCTATAGCCCGTACCGGCTCCTGCGCGGTGAGAAAAACCGCTTCGGGTCCACAAATGAGGTTGGTATTTTCGAAATGTCGGAATCCGGGCTAATCGATGTCCTGGATCCCTCCCGAGCCCTCCTATCCGAGCACAAATCAGGCGGGATCGGCTCCGTCATCGTCCCAGTCATGGAAGGCACCCGACCTCTTCTGGTCGAGGTCCAGGCCCTCACCAATATGACTCCCTTCAACCTCCCCCGGCGCACCGCCAACGGCATAGACGTCAATCGCCTTCTTCTCATCACCGCCGTCCTTAGCAAGCGTTTGGGCGCCCGACTCTCCAACCAGGACGTTCTTGTCAACGTTATAGGTGGAATCCGAATCCGGGAACCTTCCGCCGATCTCGCCGTGGCCCTTGCGATCCTGTCCAGCCTGAAGGATAGACCCGTTCGAGACGGTCTTATCGCCGTTGGTGAGATCGGGTTGGGGGGTGAATTGCGCTCTGCGAGCCATCTGTCCCGACGCCTCCAGGAAGCCACCCAGCTTGGCCTTGATACGGGTATAATACCCACGTCGACTCCCAAGGGATTCACAGCGCCCGATAAGATGGAACTTATTAAGGTGTCCAATCTCGCCGAAGCAGCGAGGGCCGCATTAGAGACCCGGAGCCCGAAAACATGACCACAGCTGCAGATACATCCGAAAAAGCTGCCCGACTCCACCGAATCCTGGAGGACATGGAATCTGTAGTTGTTGCCTACTCAGGTGGTGTCGATAGCGCATTTCTAGCCGTCGAAGCCCACGCAGCGCTGGGAGACCGTGCCCTTGCCATAACCGCCGACTCCCCCAGCATCCCCCGCTCCGAGCTAAAAGACGCCCAATCCATCGCCAGCCAATTCGGATTCCAACACCGCATCATAGATACTTTTGAGACCCAGGACCCCCGCTACCAGGAGAACAGTCCTCAGCGCTGCTTCTTCTGCAAGGGTGAGCTCTACTCTCGTCTGCTCCCAATCGCAGAGCAGGAAGGTTTCGACTGGGTGGCAAACGGCACCAACTCCGACGACCTGGGAGACTTCCGCCCCGGCCTAGACGCCGCCCGCCGTTCCAATGTACGCAGCCCCCTCTGCGAAGCCGAACTTACCAAGAGCGAGATCAGGCAGCTTTCCAAAGAGCGCGGGCTTCCCACCTGGGACAAGCCCGCCATGGCCTGCCTTGCCTCCCGTGTCCCTTATGGCGACAAGGTGACAGTTGAAGTTCTCCGCCAGATCGAGGCAGCCGAAGACTACCTGCGAAACCTCGGTATCCGAGACCTGCGCGTCCGGCACCACGACCGCATCGCCAGGATAGAGGTTGACGACGCCGGTTTCAGCCTTCTAGCCAAACAGGATGTGCGCCGAGACTTGGTCCGGCACTTCCGCACCCTCGGGTACACCTACGTAACTTTGGACATGTCGGGTTTCCGGTCCGGCAGCCTCAACGAGGTGCTGCAACTCTCCCGGAAGCATTCTGGAGCCCCCGTCTCTTCTGCTAAGAGCAGGGGGTAGTTTTACTCTCGGCTCCGCCCCACTCCTCCCCTGCCATGAGCTATCTATTCGGAGATTCAGAAAGGGCGCAACGCAGGCTGGAAATCCTTGCCCGCACTTTCGAGGCGCCGACCCGCGAATTCCTTGCCAACTTTGAGCCCTCCGGCACTAACCTTGCCCTCGACTTGGGTTGTGGGACGGGCCACACTACCCGACTCATCGCCGACCTTCTCCCCTTCGAGAAAATCGTCGGACTGGACAAATCTTCTCAATTCGTATCTTCCGCGTTGCGGTCGTCTCCGTCTCGCGTCTCCTTCATCAACCACGATGTCACTGTTGTACCTTTCCCAATTTCCTCCGCCGACCTCATCTTCTGCCGCTTCCTGCTTCCCCATCTCCCAAACCCAATACAAGCCCTGGTCAGTTGGGTCTCCCAACTCTCAACTGAAGGTGCTCTACTTGTGGAGGAAGTGGACTGGATCCATACCGACAATCCCGTCCTGGACTCCTATCTCACCACTCTGGCCCGAGTCCTGGACGCCCAAGGTACGGCCCTATGTGCCGGGGCCCAACTTACCAACCTGCCGGACGAGGCACCCCTCAAAATCACCTCGGACGGCATTCGCTGCCTCCCCGTGTCCAACCGCGATGCTGCTGCCATGTTCTCCATGAACATATCGGCCTGGGGCGCCACCCACCCCGCAATATCCCTGTACAGCACATGGTTTCTGAAATCCCTCCACAACGACCTTCAACATATGGCCGAAGATGCCTCCGGTGGAGACTCCGACATAGAATGGGGCATGAGACAAATGGTTCTGGTGCCGGCATGAAAGCTGCTTACTTTAACTGCATTGGCGGCGTCAGCGGCGACATGGTCCTCGGGGCCCTAGTAGATGTCGGCCTATCCATCGACTCCCTCCGCAACGAGCTTTCAAAGCTTGGCGTTCAGGGCTACGACATCGAAGCCTCTCCGGACTCCCGTTCCGCAATCTCCGGCACCCGAGTCAGCGTGAAAACATCGGCCGCTCCCCAACCCCGCCGCAACCTCAATGATATCCTTTCACTGATAAACGAAAGCCGCCTCGCCCCCTCTGTGAAAGAAAAGGCGACCAGGATATTCCGCCGACTTGCCCAGGCCGAGTCCCGAGTCCACCGCGTCGAGATAGATCAGGTCCACTTCCACGAGGTCGGCGCCGTCGATGCCATAGTAGATATCGTTGGCACTGCTTGTGGCCTGGAGCTCCTCGGTGTGGAGCAAGTCTACTGCTCTTCGATACCGCCAGGAAGCGGGACCGTAAAGGCGGAACACGGGCGGCTCCCCGTCCCCGCACCCGCAACCGTAGAGCTTATGGCTCTTGCCAACGCGCCCTTCGCTCTCGCCTCACCCCACGCTCCCGCCACCGAACTGTCCACCCCAACCGGAGTTGCCATAATGACCGCCCTCTCCGAATTCGCGCAGCCGGAGATGAGGGTGGAAGCAGCAGGCTACGGTATCGGCCAAAAGGATATGGGTGAATACCCAAACGTCCTGGGCCTCTGGCTGGGCCAGGTGCAGTCCTATTCCGGAGCTCGACCGCTTATCATAATAGAGACCAACATAGACGATATGAACCCCGAGATTTACCCCTATCTTATGGACCGGCTGTTTGAGACTGGGGCCCGGGACGTCTGGTTCACGCCCATCCATATGAAAAAGGGGCGCCCTGCCATCATGGTTAGTGTCCTTTCCGACCCCGGCCATCGGGAGGCCATAATCCACGATCTCCTCGAAGAGACCTCTACCCTCGGTGTCCGGGTACGGGAAGTCCTTCGCTATGAGGCCGAGCGCAGAATAGAGAAGGTTGCCACGAGTATTGGGCTCGTGCGAGTCAAGCTGAAAATCCAGAACGGTAACCCGGTCTCCGTCTCGCCTGAGCACGATGATTGTGCCGCAATAGCCGCCGAGTTGGGGATTTCACTCAGAGACGTCTACCGCATTGTCACCGAGGAGGCTTCCCGCCTTCTCTTACCGTTCCCAGAAGGCAGCCCCGGTTCCGGGCGATAAGCGCGTACACGCGCACCCCCAGGAATCGCGCCCCCGGTAGCCACATAAATGGGGCCAGTGGAAGTAGCGGAGGCAATATTAGTGCCAACCGCCTCACGGCGAAGAAGCCACCGTGCAACCGGCCCTGGGAGTCTTCTAGGTACATAGCCTCGTTCAGATCGGCCGGGGTCAGGCCACTTGGGAAACTGCTCAACTCCTGCCCAGGTGTCCACTTCACCCTCTGAAACCAGTCCGCTTTAGCCATCCACTTCACTGCTCCCCTGCACAGGCCGCATGCGCCGTCGTAGTAGACGGTGGCCTGGGAGTCCAACCCCCGGAACAAATTCCAACTGAGCCTTGACTTTCTACGCGCCAATTTCCTATACTGCTTCCTAGATTTAAGGGAGTTCTTTGTTGTACCTTCTGCGGGCCCTTCGTAGGAGGTACTTTAGAGTCTAGGACATTGTATATCGGGCGTCGTGTGTTCGCGCTGACGCCCCGGTAAAATCATCATGGAGGAAACAGCCCGCATCCTTCTGCCCGAGTGGCGCAATGGCAGCGCAGCCGATTTGTAATCGGCAGGTTAGCGGGTTCGACTCCCCTCTCGGGCTCCAACCCGCGTCAAAAAACCTCCAACAAACAAATCCATCAGGTGCCATAAACAGGAGCACGTCATTGCGGAGGGGTGGGTGAGCGGTTAAAACCGGCGGTCTGTAAAATCGCTGCCGAAAGGCTACGCAGGTTCGAATCCTGCCCCCTCCACCATCAAAAGAATCTATAATAGTGTGAAAAGGAGCATTCAGTAGGCCCACATAGCTCAGTGGTAGAGCACGTTCTTGGTAAGAACGGGGTCACCGGTTCAAATCCGGTTGTGGGCTCCACTACAGGAGAGTCATAAAATGGCTAAACAACGTTTCCTAAGAACTAAGCCCCACGTCAACGTGGGCACTATCGGTCACGTCGATCACGGCAAGACCACTCTTACCGCTGCCATCACCAAGGTGCTTGGCATGCAGGGTGGCGCCGCCTTCCGTCCTTACGATTCCATCGACAACGCCCCTGAGGAGAAGGCCCGAGGCCTCACCATCGCCATCACCCACGTAGAGTATGAGACTACTGAGCGTCACTATGCTCACGTCGACTGCCCCGGCCACGCCGACTACATCAAGAACATGATCACCGGTGCAGCCCAGATGGACGGTGCTATCCTCGTCGTCTCCGCACCCGACGGCCCCATGCCCCAGACACGGGAGCACATCCTCCTTGCCCGGCAGGTTCTCGTACCATACATCGTCGTCTTCCTCAACAAGACGGACCAGATGGACGACCCAGAGCTGCTCGAACTCGTAGAGCTTGAGCTCCGTGAGCTCCTGTCCAAGTACGACTTCCCCGGCGAGGAAATCCCAATCATCCGGGGCAGTGGCCTAGAGGCCCTCGAGTCCGATTCCACCGACCCCAACGCCCCCGAATACCAGCCCATCCTGGAACTGATGAAATCCGTCGACAGCTACATTCCCCTCCCCGAAAGGCCTTCCGACCTGCCCTTCCTCATGCCTATTGAAGACGTATTCAGCATCAAGGGCCGCGGAACAGTGGTAACCGGCCGCGTCGAGCGTGGCACCGTCAAGACTGGAGACCAGGTCGAGATCGTCGGATTTGGTGAGACTAGGAGGACGACCGTCACCGGCGTCGAGATGTTCCACAAGACCCTCGACTACGCCGAGCCCGGCGATGCCGTAGGTTGCCTCATCAGGGGCGTCGAGCGGGACGAAATTGAGCGAGGGCAAGTCCTTGCCAAACCCGGCTCCATCAACCCGCACATGGCCTCCGACGCCGAGGTCTACGTCCTTACCAAGGAGGAGGGTGGACGACACACCCCCTTCTTCCCCGGTTACAAGCCCCAGTTCTACATCCGTACCACCGACGTCACCGGCGAGATCGCTCTACCCGAAGGCACCGAGATGGTCATGCCCGGCGACAACATCACCATGGGCATCAAGCTCTTAACACCCGTTGCCATTGAGCAGGAGCTCCGCTTCGCCATCCGGGAAGGCGGCAGGACTGTCGGCGCCGGTGTGTTCACCAAGGTGAGCAACTAGCTTACCCGGCCCCACTGGGAGCAAAGGGAAATTGAGCGATGGCTAGAGGAAAAGACGTACGAATAATAGTTAACCTGGCCTGTACCGACTGCCGGGAGAGGACCTACACCACCAGCAAGAACCGGAGGAACGACTCGGGACGTATGGAGTTGTCCAAGTTCTGCCCCCGCTGCCGGGGCCACAAGCTCCATCGGGAGACTAGATAAAGCTACGTGAGACGAACCGCGCACAGGGAAACTGAATGAGACGCTTCACCCTTCCGGCCCGGGCTAGGATGTCGGCTTCCGGGCCTTTCCTAGGCCGTTTCCGCTTTATAGCCGAGGCCATAGCCGAGCTGCGCAAGGTCAACTGGCCTTCCAAGGAAGAGACCAAGCGCCTAACAACCATGGTCGTGATCGTCTCCGTTGCCATGGGCGCTTTCCTGGGAATCGTCGACGAAGGTTTCTCCATGCTCATGGACCTCCTCCTGTTCTAGAGCAACATTGATCAAGACACACCTGCCGATTAGCCGAATGGTGAGGGCAGAGTAGACAGACATGACTTCACAATCCAAGACAACAAAGCTCGACCACCGCTGGTACGTAGTCCACACCTACGCCGGCTACGAGGACCGCGTCAAGAACAACCTTGAGCACCGAATTGAGTCCATGGACGCCTCCGCCGAAATCTTTGAGGTGCTGGTGCCCACCGAGGAAGAGCTCGACATCCGAGAGGGCCAGCGCCGAACGGTCTCCAAGAAAGTTTTCCCCGGCTACATCCTGGTTAACATGGCCCTCACCGATAACAGCTGGTATGTGGTCAGGAATACTCCCGGCGTAACCGGTTTCGTAACCTCAGGCGACCCGCCTCGCCCCGTCCCTCTCGAAGACGACGAGGTCAACGCCATTGTCGTACAGATGGAAGCCGAAGCCCCTCGCGTTAAAGTCGGCCTGGACAAAGGCGAGAAAATTCGCATAATAGATGGGCCGTTCTCTGATTTCATCGGCACCGTCGATGACCTCTACCCCGATAAGGGGAAGATACGGGTCCTCGTTTCATTCTTCGGACGAGACACGGGCGTCGAATTGGACTATTTGCAAGTAGAGAAGCTGTAACCCGCCCAACGGGCCGGACTAAAGAAAATGCCAAAGAGAATTAAGGCCGTACTCAAGCTCCAAATCGAGGCGGGCAAAGCAACCCCGGCGCCCCCCATCGGACCGGCCCTCGGTCAGCACGGGGTCAACATCATGGGCTTCTGCAAGGAGTACAACGCTCGCACCTCCGCCCAGGCCGGTACCATCGTCCCTGTAGAGCTTACCGTCTTTCAGGACGCATCCTTCTCCTTTGTCACCAAGACTCCACCCGCCGCGGTTCTCATCAAGAGCGCAGCGGGCGTCGAGAAGGGCAGCAGCCTGTCAGGCCAGGAGATAATCGGCAGTATCCCCCGAGACAAAATCCGGGAGATCGCCGAGACCAAGCTCAAGGACCTCAACGCCAATGACCTGGAAGGCGCTATGCGTATAATTGAAGGCACCGCCCGTAACATGGGAATCGAGGTTGTCTAGTCCCGGACAACCCTCCAGATAAGAGAGAACACCCTAATGGCTAAGAGAGGCAAGAGATACGAAGAGGCTGCGGCGTTGGTCGACAAGACCAAGGCCTACACCCCCGATGAGGCCGTCGATCTGGCCAAGCAGACCGCCAAGGCTAAGTACGACGAGACGGTTGAAATTCACATGCGAATGGGCCTCGACCCCCGCCATGCCGACCAGCAGGTGCGTGGCCTTGCCATGCTCCCAAACGGCACAGGCAAGCAGGTCCGAGTCTTGGTATTTGCCCAAGGTGAAGGCGCCACTTTAGCTGAGCAAAGCGGCGCTGACTTCGTGGGCGCCGACGATATTATTCAGCGTATTGAAGGTGGCTGGGTCGAATTCGACACCGCTATTGCCACCCCTGAGATGATGAGCAAAATCGGTAAGCTTGGCCGAATCCTTGGACGCCGAGGCCTCATGCCCAACCCCCGCTCCGGCACCGTTGTCCAGCAGCCCGATCTGCCTAAGGCCATCTCCGACTCCCGCAAGGGAAAGATCGAATATAGGCTTGACCGCACCGCCGTCATCCACGCTCCCCTCGGTAAAGCTAGCTTCGAAAAGGACGACCTCCTCGAAAACCTGTCCTCCTTTATGGACTCGGTGGTAAGGGCCAAACCCTCCGGAGCCAAGGGTCAATACATCAAGAACATATCCGTATCCACAACCCACGGACCGGGCATCAACATGGACGTCCAGTCTGCCATGACCCTCAGCGCGAGTGAATAGTCCCGCTAAAGAGGCAAACCTAGTTACTTAACGCAACTAAATAGTTCGCCGCAGACGGCGGGCGGCTCCCCGGAGCCTTAATTGTTCAGCCTGCCCAGGTGATTCGCCAAATACCTGATCTTTCGCTCCACTGGATCGGGCTTGAAAAATCCCTTGGGCTGCGCCCCGGGGGTTTTGTATTTTTAGAGAAGATAAACTGAAGGCGGTAAATTAATGGCCACAGAAAAGAAAGAACAGCAAGTCCGGGAGATAGCCGATCTGCTGGGTCGGTGCACCATAGCCATCGCCACCGATTACCGGGGCTTGGCTATGCCGGAGATGATGGCCCTGCGTCGTAAGCTCCGGGAGTTTGGCGTGGAGTACCGGGTTATCAAAAACACCCTCGCCCGCCGGGCCGCCGAGCAGACCGGCGCCCAACCATTGGTACAGTTTCTCGAAGGGCCCACTGCCATCGCATTCGGATACGGCGAGGCTACAGAGCCCGCCAAGGTACTGATAGACCACATCCGGCAGGAGCGCAGTATTCTGGCCGTCAAGGGAGCGGTCATGGGAGCCCGTTCCCTCGCCTCGAACGAGGTCGGTATCCTCGCTACCCTCCCGCCCAGGCAGGAATTGATAGCCAAGACCGCAGGCGCACTGCTCGCTCCCCTTTCTGCCCTTCAGTACGTACTTAGCGCCCAGATAGGGGGCCTCGTCACGGCCCTCAGTGCCCGTGTTGACCAATTGCAAGAAGAAACCTCAAGCTAGATCGTCATAAGGAGATTAGATATGGCAACCAAGGAAGAACTCCTCGAATCAATCAAGGCCATGACCGTTTTAGAGCTTTCCGAGCTCGTTAAGGCCATCGAGGCAGAGTTCGGTGTCAGTGCCGCGGCCCCAGTTGCCGTTGCCGCCGCGCCCGCAGCAGCCGAGGCCGCTCCGGTCGAAGAGAAGACCGAGTTTGACGTGGTCCTCAAGGAGATCGGCCCCAACAAGATCAACGTGATCAAGGCCGTCAGAGAGGTCACCACCCTCGGCCTGCGCGAGGCCAAAGAGCTGGTCGAAAGCGCCCCGAAGGCCGTTCGTGAGGCCGTCGCCAAGGAAGAGGCCGAGACCGTGAAAAAGACTCTCGAGGGCGCTGGCGCCACCGTCGAGCTTGCCTAGGACTCGCTCCTAGGGCCTTAGCCTGAACTCCGAGTCTGCACCGCGGAATATCTCGGCCAGTTCACCCTCGCCGCTGGCAGTGAACATCCGGCCTTCGGTGAAGGTGGTGGCACTGTCGAATAGGATCTCGATGGTCGAGAAGGCTGCAAGGCTTGATTCCGCCGCCGCTGCTTCCGCTTCCGTGTCGTACCACGACACCAGGTCGAATGTCCCGGTTGGGCTGCCCTGCCCGGATGCCGAGAAGCCCAAGGCTCGGCATCCGGGGGCCACTTCTTCACATCGTGTTGTCAGGGATATGTAGGTCGTGCCCTGCACCCTGTCTAACACCTCCCTCGCTGCCCCCACCTGGTCCAGTGTACGTCCGTCTTCCAATTGCACCAGTACGGTCTCCATGGTCGTGAAGTCGTAGCCCACCGCCATACGTCCTGCCCCCATCAGCGCCACGTTCCCTGCGTCTCCGCTCCAGACTTCCGTGTCCCGTATCTTCCTCACTCCGTGCCCCGTATCCTCCAACCGCTTCGCTACGTCCTCTGTATCGAATGCTCCCTCAACCAGTATGACCCGACGGTCGTTTACGACGAATGTCACGGCACTTCGCAAGTCGGAACTGCCAATCCCCGTATTTCCCAGGCTCCGGTTCAACGCTCCCAACACCTCCCCCGCCTCCTTAAGCAGCTCCGAATCTCCACGGATCGCCTCCAGGTCGATCAGGGACGCGTCTTGAGCTATTTCCGGCACGTCCCCGCCTATAGTCAGCTTCTCCCCACCCGACTCCCCACATCCCATCGCTACGATGCTGACCATAAGCAAGCCGATGACAATACCGGCCAGGCTTCTTTTCAAAGTTGCATTTATCATCTTCAAACACATAACGGTGGTGTCATTTCATCCAGTTTTATCGTCTTAGGCGTCCCATCCTATCAGCTTTCCCGGTTACCGGCCTTTCCCGTCTGTATCCTGCCAGCAGGAGGGCCGTGGCTACCAGCGTCAGGGGCGCGAATGCACTGATGAATAGTCCCAGTCCCAGGTCCCCTGTACTCTGTTCTACGGATCCCACCAGTATTGGTCCCACCGCCCCGCCACCCCACAGGGCAGTGAACACCGTCGCCGATGCCACAGCCACCTCCCTCGGGGTGATACCGGGCAGGTTGAACACCTGTGTCATCAATATCGGGAAGAAGCTGAACATCACCCCGCCGAATATCCAGAGCAACACTAATAGGGTAAACGAGTCTGTCGATATCAGGCCGATGTACGCGAGGGCCTGTCCCACCCCGCACACCGTCAGCACCAAAGTAGTGTGTCGTGAGAAAAAGGGAAACGCGACCACGCCCAATTCTGCAGGCGCCATGGCAAAAGTCCCGATCCCCATGAGTACTCCCGCCGTTCTTACGTCTATTCCATATTCCTCTCCCACGAATCGGGGCCAGAAGTTCCCGAACGCCAGCCGGGCTAGTAGCATCCCGAACATGCCCAGGCAGATTAACCACACCTCCCGATACTTGAGGATGCTCCGTATCGGCGTTCCATTGTTCTCTTCCCCTCCCCCTTGGAGCTCAGGCCGACCCTTGTCCTTCCCGAGCGCTATCCACAAAAACGCTGCCGCAAGCACTACACCGGACCACACGAACATCGTCTGCCGCCAGCCGCCCAGCCAGCCGAGCATGAATGGGATCAATACGGTGCCGGTCCCCATCAGTATGTCGACTATAGAGATGGAGAAGCCGTTTGCCAGCCCGAACCGACGCTTGGAAATCCACTGGATTATCAGGATGTTCCGCGGAGATTGGCACGCCTGTAAGACCATGCCCAGCCCTATCCGAGCCAGCAGCAGGGCTCCGAACCCCGGCGCCCCTCCCGCCATGGCGATCAGTCCTGATGCCGCCAAGAACCCCACCGCCGCCGTCCTCCAGGGCCTGAACCTCGACACCCACCAGTTCATTGGTATCGAGAAAACTACGTTCGCCAAAAGCAAGGACGATCCAAGCCACCCCTGTTCTGCCGGCGATAAGTCGAGGTCGTCGATGATGTCCGGCAGGAACAGCCCCAGCGACGTTGTCGCTACCAGCACCGAGGCGAGCCCCACGGTGAAGTAGACCAGCACCCCCCACCCTTCCTCCCCCCGTTCCGGCGCCACTGTCGGCGCGGCTACGCTTACCATGCGCTGCCACGCATGGTGCGGTTGAGGCAATAAACAGCAAAACTGGAGCGCGTTCGTACTGCGCCAAACGCAATTACACTGCTCATCGCGCTAATGTACCACACCCCCATTCCCATTTTGTCGACTCGCGTCCCCACCCTTGTTAAAATTGCACAGCTTAATCTACAAACCAGTAACACAAAGGGGCCTGAGCCGATGATAGACCACGCTAGAGTTGTGATTATCGGGGCCGGCATTGCCGGTTGCAGCGTCGCGTACCACCTAGCCAAGCTGGGCTGGACGGACATCGTCGTTCTTGATCAGGGCCCACTCCCCGACACGGGAGGCTCCACCTCCCACGCCCCCGCCTTCATCTTCCAGATAAACCCCTCCAAGTTCTACTCGGAGACGGCCAAGTACTCCGTAGAGCTTTTCAAATCCCTTGAGGTCGATGGACAGTGCCCCTTCTACGAGGTCGGCGGGCTGGAGGTCGCCTGGACTCCCGAGCGCCTGCAGGAGCTCAAGCGCAAGGTCGGCTTTGGCAAGTCCTGGGGCCTCGAGGCTGAGGTAATTTCTGCCAAGGAGGCTCGGGACATATTCCCCCTCCTCTCCGAAAACATCCTGGGGGCCATGTACAACCCGACCGATGGCCTGGTCAAAGGCGTACGCGCCGACGAGGCCATGTCCAACGCGGCCAAAGCTCTTGGAGCAAAATTCTATAGCGAGACCCAGGTTACAGACATCGAGACCCGGGACGGCCGCGTCGACACCGTCGTCACCAACAAAGGCAATATTAGGGCTGAGCACGTAGTCGCCTGTGGCGGCATATGGGGTCCGAGACTCGGGCGTATGGTCGGCGTCCCAATCCCCTACTACCCCATGCAGCACCCCCTTGTGAAGATCGGGCCGCTACCGGAGCTTGCCGGACACACGAAGGAGATCACCCGGCCCGGCGTCCGGCACCAGGACTTTTCCATGTACGCACGGGAGTATTTCGAATACATGGAGGTCGGCACCTACCAGAATGAGCCAATCCTTGTGAATGCCGACGACATCGTCCCCTACGAAATGGCCAGGGTCACGCCTGCCGTTATGCCCTTCAATCTCGAGCTCTTCGTCGACTCCCTACTCGCCATCGACGAGCTCATGCCCGGCCTTGCCGACAACCCGATCTTCGAACCCATCAACGGCATGTTCTCCTTCACCACTGACGGCATGCCCCTCCTGGGCGAGGCACCCGACGTCAAGGGTTTCTGGCTAGCCCAGGCAGTCTGGGTAGCCCACGCCGGGGGCATAGGCAAGACCCTTGCCGAGTGGATGGTCTACGGCTCACCCGAATTCGACCCCCACGAAGCGGACCTCACCCGGTTCCACCCCCACATGTCCGCAGACTCCTACGTCAAGACCCGCTCAGCCCAGCAATACCGGGAAGTCTACGATATCGTCCACCCCCTCCAGCAAATGGAGGACCCCCGTCGAATCCGCCTGAGCCCCTTCTACCCAAGGCAGCAGGAACTCGGTGCTCAGTTCTTCGAGGTGGCAGGTTGGGAGCGTCCACAGTGGTACGCCGCCAACGAAAAACTCCTGGACGTTGATCCCGCACCTCACCGCGAGGGCTGGGAGGCCCAAAATTGGTCGCCGATAGTCTATGCCGAGCATCGAGCCGCCCGCGAGCGCGTCGTCATGATCGATCAGACCGGCTTCGCCAAGTTCGAGATCAAGGGCCCCGGAGCCCTCGATACCCTCAACTGGATCTCCAGTAACCAGATGGACCGACCCGTCGGACGCGTCACCTACACGTCACTACTCAACAAGCAGGGCAAGATCAAGTGTGACCTCACTATCACCCGCCTTGCTGAAGATCGGTTCCTAATCGTCACCGGAGGCTCCTTCGCACCCCATGATCTGGCTTGGATCCAGTCCCACCTCCCCGACGACGGCTCAGTATCCCTCACCGACATCTCCTCCTCCCTCTGCTGCATCGGCCTCTGGGGCCCCAGGGCTCGAGACCTGGCCCAGTTCGTCACATCCCACGACCTCTCCAACGAGGCTTTCCCTTACCTGACTGGACAGGAGGTAACTTTCGGAGACGTGCCCTGCCTCGCTTTCCGCATCTCTTACGCCGGTGAGCTCGGTTGGGAGGTCTACTGCTCGACCGAATTTGGCCTGCGCCTATGGGACCTCCTCTGGGAGGCTGGCCAGCCTCTCGGAGTCACCGCAATGGGGGCCGCCGCCTTCGACTCTCTTCGTATCGAGAAAGGCTACCGTCTTTGGGGCTCCGACATCAGCACTGAGTACAACCCCTACGAAGCCGGCATTGGCTTCGCCGTCAGAATGAAAAAGGGCACCTTCCTGGGACGCGACGCCCTGGTCCAAGCCCGAGAAGCTGGACTCTCCCAAAAGCTCTGCTGCATGACCATCGATGATCCCTCCAAGGTCGTGATGGGCAACGAACCCATCCTCATCAATGGCCGACCCACGGGGTTCGTAACCAGCGCTAACTACGGCTACAGCATCGGCAGGGGCGTCGCCTACGGCTATCTCCCAATCGAACACGCCGAGGTAGGGACAAAGGTCCAGATTGAATACTTTGGCGAGCTTCTTGACGCCACCGTCTCCCGGGAACCCCTCTACGACCCGGAGATGGTCAAGCTGAAGAGCTGACCCGGACTTCTACTATGAGACCATTGCATAATTGGCATTCCCGACAAATCGGGAATCCAAAGTTGACACATTAAGACTATCTAGGCATGCTATGGCTTCTTAAAGTGCCCCCGCGTTATCGGGACGCTAAAGCCTTAAAATGCCGGAAGAACCCCAACCTCGTTACACCCTTCGCATATCCGAGATGCCCTCGGACGAAAGGCCTCGAGAGCGGCTCCAGAATTACGGGGCGCAAAACCTTGGCCACGCGGAGCTAATTGCCATCCTGTTGCGCACCGGCAACAATCGGGAAAGCGCTCTGGACATGGCTAAGCGCGTTATCTCCAAATATGGCACGTTGCGGGGACTGGCCCGAGCCACCTTCAGTGAACTAACCCAGCTCGACGGAATTGGCAAAGCCAAGGCCTCACAGATTATGGCAGGACTGGAACTCGGCCAACGCCTTCGCAATGACCCACGACTGGACAAGCGGCGCATCGAAAATCCGGAGGATGTTTTCGAAATCCTTGGAGACGAGATGAGCCTATTCACCCAGGAACATCTGAAAGTAGTCCTTCTTGACACCAAGAACCGGGTCATGGAAGTCCACGAAGTCTACATAGGCAACGTAAATTCCTCCCAGATCAGGGCCTCGGAAGTGTTCAGGGCTGCCGTAAAGGCCAACGCCACCTCCATCGTTGTCGTACACAACCATCCTTCCGGTAACCCGACCCCCAGTTCCCAGGACAGGGCCGTCACCACCGACCTCGTCAAGGCCGGCAACCTTCTCGGCATAGACGTCCTGGACCACGTAATCATCGGCCACCCCGACGAAAAAAAGTTCGTCAGCCTAAAAGAGCAAGGCATCGGCTTCGGCTAACTCTCCTTTTCCGTCATTCTGGACCCTTTCCCCCACCTTGACTTAATCCCCCTCGGTGCTATCCTCCCCTCAATAAGACTGGCGTGCGCATACCCATAGGAGGGGACAATGCAATACAACATAATCTCCGCGGACTCTCACGTGGACCTCGGCTACCTGCCCTGGGACCTATTTACCTCCCAGGCCCCATCCCAGTATGCGGACCGAGTCCCCAGGGTCGAGTCCCGGGACGGCATCAATCAGTGGTGGGCCGATGGCACCTACCTGGAAGACGTCGGACACTTCAGCAAGGTCGGCACTTATAACCCCGGCATGAGGACCCGTGTCGACAAGATGGACGCAACCGGCTTCATCCAGGACGCCGCTGAGGGCCGGTACCACCCCACCGACCTCGACCTTAGGATTAAAGACCAGGACATGGACGGCGTCGACGCCGAGGTCATCTACGGCATGTTCGCCGTTGCCGCCAAACTAAAAGACCAGGAGCTCGTTGCCTCCGTATATCGTGTCTACAACGATTGGATCGCCGACTTCACAAGCAAGCGCCCGGATAGGCTCCGCGGTCTCGCCTGTCTCCCCAACCACGACCCCCAGGCCGCCGCTGATGAGCTTCGCAGGGCCGCCGCCATGGGACTCGTAGGCGTGGAGTTCGGTGTCGGGACTGCCGTCAAGCCCATGTACTACAGCGATTGGGACGTCCTCTGGGAGGCCGCCGCCGAATGCGAAATCTCCTTATCCTTCCACACCACGGGCCTGTATCCCAGGCCCCCGGAACCCGGAGACGCCGAGCTCTACGCGTTGACCCACCGTGTCATCAACATGGTTACGTTCCAGCTCTCCGGCGCCGAAATCCTCGCAAGCATGGTCCTTTCGGGCGCCTGCGAACGATTCCCCAACCTCAAGTTTGTCCTTGGTGAATGCGGCGTTACCTGGATTCCCTACGTCCTAGACCGCATGGACCACGAGGATGAGGGCGACGCCTCGCTCTCGATGATTCCCAGCGATTACTGGCGACGCCAAGGCTATTCCACCTTCCAAAAGGAAGCCTTCGCCGGAGACATGATCGACTTCATTGGTGAAGACAACGTCATGTGGGGTTCCGACTACCCCCACCCAGACGGCGTCTGGCCCGACTCCCAGGAGACCATCAAAAACAACCTCAAGGGCCTCAAGGACGACGTCAAGCGAATGAAGATCATCCGGGACACCGCCGCCAAGCTCTACCGTTTCTCCAACGGCAGCTAAGCCTTTCTTCAGAACGTAAACGGGCGGGTCAAGCCCAAGGCTGACCCGCCCGTTTCTTTATCAACGCGTTATGCCTAAATGGGCGGAACCTGCTTGTGCCAGTCGGTTGCGCCTTCGTATGCCGCTGATACCCTCAACACCGTTGCCTCGTCGAAAGCTCTCCCCGCAATCTGCAACCCGATGGGCAGTCTGTCCCTTGAAAACCCGCACGGTATTGAAATAGCGGGAAGTCCTGCCAGGTTGTAGGGGGTAGTCATGCCCCGTGCCCCGAATATCCGCTCCCGGACGTCCGCCTCGCTCACAAAAACTCGCTTTACCTCGTTAATCTCCGGGGGAGCAGTCGCGACCACCGGACTGACCAGCACGTCCACCTCTCCTAAAGCCTTGATTAGCAGCCGTCTCAGCAGCTCCCTCGCCCTCTGCGCCCGATGGTACAACGAAGCCGGTATCAGGCTGGCCGCCATTAGCCGGGTACGAGTGGCGACGTCGTAGTCCCGGTGCCGTTCCCTCAGCAAAGACTCATGGGAGTCTGCAGCGTCGGAGTCACCTATTGCTATATATATTGGCCCTGCCAGTTCCAGCATCGGTATATTAATGTCGACCACCTCCGCCCCCAGCCCCTTGAACACCTCCCGCGTGGCGTTCACCGCGTCCCGGGTGTCGGGGTCGATCCCGTCCATATCAATCAGCTGAGGCAGAAACCCGACCTTCAGCCCCTTCACCCCGGCATCCAACCCCGATGAGTAGTCATCTACGGATCGAGGACTCGTCATCGGGTCTTGGGGGTCGCGCCCCGCTATTACGGAGAGAAGGTCGGCACAGTCCCGGACCGTACGCGCCATCGGCCCCGCAATGTCCATGGACCAGCACATCGGGAACACCCGGTACCGGCTTATCCTGCCGGTAGTTGGCCTCAATCCGACTATCCCGCACATGGAAGCCGGATATCTAACCGAGCCCCCCGTGTCCTCTCCAATGGCCACCGCTGTCATCCCGGCCGCCACTGCTATCCCCGATCCGCTGCTGGACATCCCCGGACTTCTGTCCAGGTTCCACGGATTCCTCGGAGTGCCAAACACGTACTCTCGCGTGTCCCCGAAAGCGAACTCGGTCATGTTCAGCTTGCCGAGCAGGATAGACCCCGACTCTCGCAGCTTGGTGACCACCGTAGAGTCTCCATCCGGCACGTTTTCAGAAAAGATACGAGACCCCATCGTAGTCTTTATGCCGTTCGTGTCGAACTGGTCCTTCACCGCCACCGGTATCCCGTGCATCGGCCCGATGTAGTTGCCTTTCGAAATGGCCGCCTCCGCCTCCCGAGCCTGCGTACGAGCCTCGTCACCACACACAGTGATATACGCCCTCACCTTTGAGTCTATAGCTTCAATGCGCTCTAGATACGCGTCCACCACTTCCACAGGAGACAACTTACGCTCCCGCATCAGCGACCCAAGCTCATGCGCCGGCCGATAGATCAAGTCAGTTCCTGGCAAGTTAAGCCCCCTCCCTGTCCAACAGAATAGGCAAAGGATCGGTCGAGTCCAGTTCCGGGTCAACGAGAGCGGCGAGGGCGTCGCTGAGCGCGTTAAGGCGGTATCTGATCTCGTCCAGGTCCGACTCTTCAACCGGCAAGCCCCTGAGTTGGGCTAACCGGGCCACGTCCTCCCTGGTTAGCTTCTCGTTATACCCTCGAGACTGCTTACCCACCATTTCAAACTACCCCCAATTCCAATTCCCCGACATTCTGTCCCTGCCCCATGTTCAAAGTCAATGTAGAGAGATACCTATCGAAAGGGTCATCTCTCTCAGTTCTCGTCGAGCAATTTCAAGAGCCCTAAGAACGATCAAGGCTTGTGGTATGTTATCATCAAACTAATCCACATCTCCTGCCTTACCGGAGGAAACATGAACGTCATCGACCCTGCCAAAATCGACAAAGCAATCAGTTCCATGCCCATATTCACTGGTGGTGAGGTCCGCACCCAACCCTTGATCAGCAAGGACCACACCGACTCCCTCGGCATGCTCCATGTCTACTTCGCCGCCGGCGCCCGTACCAAGTTCCACACCCACACCAACGATCAGGTCCTCCTCGCCACCGAGGGCGAAGGCATCGTTGCTACCCGGGAAGAGGAACAGGTAATGACACCCGGCATGGTCATCCACGTCCCACCGGGAGAGGTCCACTGGCATGGGGCCACCAAGCACTCCTCCTTCGCCCACATATCCATCAACCCGCCTATGGAAACCGAAATCCTAGAATAGTCCCGAACCCCGGAGAGACATTCATGAACTGTCCCAGATGCGCCGTAGACCTCAACTTGGAAAAGCACAAGGGCATCGATATCGACCGGTGTCCCAGTTGTGACGGCCTGTGGCTAGATCACGTCGAGCTCGACCAGCTGGAAGACACCGCCTTCGACAAGGACGAGCTCAAGGGAATGATGGAGTACAACCCACGGGCCAGCGACATCGACTGCCCCGTCTGCGGCGCCCGTATGACCACCTTCAACTACCGGGCCTACAACCTCCCCATCGACACCTGTAAGGAAGAGCACGGCTACTGGCTCGACAAGGGCGAGGACCAAAAGGTCATCGATACCATGAAGCAACGCATCAAGGACCTGGACCGTAAGCAAAAGGCTGAGGCTCAGTGGTTCGGCTTCCTGTCGAAGCTCGGCAGGAAGAAAAAGGGGTTGTTCGGCTAGGTCCTGCAACGCGGCTCATCCGCAGTTGCTATAATAGTATTGCTCCACGGCGATTTTCGGCTGCAACAGATTGCCCCGTTAACCCGCCGTCGAACGGGCCCCGCAGAACGGATTCCGCTCCGACTTCGGCAGCGGCCCCAGGCTGAAGGGAGATGAGATCATGCTAGTACGAGTCCTTATCGAAAGACACATCAAAGAAGGCCAAGAGTCCGAGGCTTCCGATAAAATCCTGGAAATGCGAGAGCATGCCACTACCTTCCCAGGCTACGTTTCCGGCGAGACCCTCTCCGACACTGCAGACCCCCGCACCGTCATTATCGTCAGTACCTGGCACTCCTTAGAGGATTGGGAGAAGTGGGACTCGAGTCCCCAGCACGAGGCGTCCGTCAAGACCCTCGAGCCCCTGCTGGACCAACCCATCTCCATCCGCTCCTTCGTCAATCCCTGGGACGCCCTATTGGATAGCTAGTTCCGTCCGGGCCCCTTGGCCCCATCCCTCTATCCCAGCAGGAATCCTTCTTTCAACGGGTCGCGGCTGTCGATGTAGAATTGGTGTGATCCCGTCAGGTACGCCGACCCGGTGACCTCCGGTATGATCGCCGGATACCCGTCCACTCTGCTCTCTTCGACTATCCGGCTGCGGAACACCGTGCCCAGAATGCTTTCGTGTACGAATTCCTCCCCCACTTCCAGGCGGCCTTGGGCGTGAAGCAGCGCCAACCGCGCCGACGTTCCCGTCCCACACGGCGACCGATCAAACGAGTGTTGGGCAAACGTCATGATGTTTCGTGCGTGAACTCCCGGCGAAGGGTTGTCCACGTACATCTCTACACCATGCAACGGGTTGATGTCGGGCTCCGTGGGATGGCTTATCTCAAGCTGCTCCCGCGCCGCATCCCGAAAGGCGATGCCCCGCTCCACCAGTTTGCCCACGTTGCTCGGGGCTAGCTCCATCCCCAGCCGCTCCACCGGCAGTATCGCGAAGAAGTTGCCCCCGTACACGATGTCCGTCAGCACCTTGCCGCCTTCGAAGTCAACTTGTGCGTCCTGCATGTAGACGAAGGAAGGCACGTTGCGGATGGTCACCTCCGACACATTGCCTTCGTGGTCGACCTTGGCACGCGCCTCTACAGTACCGGTAACCGTGTCCAGCCTTACTTCGGTAAAGGGATGTACCGGCGTAATCTGCCCGGTCTCGATAAGCGTGGTGACAATTCCGATGGTGCCGTGCCCGCACATCCCTTCGAAGCCCAGGGAGTCGAAGAACATCACGCCCAAGTCGCTCCCCTCGTTCACCGGGGTCGTAAGCACCGCGCCGATAAGCTCGGCGTCCCCCCGAGGCTCCAGCGTCAACACTTTCCTCACCGAGTCCAGGTGCTCGATGAAATAGCTCTTCTTCTCCGCCATGCTCGAACCCGGGATGTTCTGCACACCCCCCGTAATCATCCGCGTCCGTTCCCCTGCAGTGTGCGAATCGATGGTCGAGATTATTCGTTGAGCCTTCATATCCCCTCCCCCAAATGCTTGCTGTCAAGCCATTATACATTTCCCGGAGTGGTAACATGTCCCCGCCGTTCGGACTTATATCACAGCCAAGGAGAACAGTAATGCCCTTCTACGACCCCAAGGCCCTGAAGAGCAAGGAAATTGCCCCTGGCGCCCACATACAACCCCTTTGGGGCGACAAGGTCATGATGGTGTTCATCACCCTGGAACCCGGCGCCGAGGTCCCGAACCACACCCACCCCAACGAGCAGGCCGGCATGTGCCTGGAAGGTGAGTTTGAGCTCACCATAGACGGCGACGTACGCATGATTAAGAAGGGCGACGCTTACTTAGTACCTTCGGGTGTCGTGCACCGGGCCGTCGCAACTTCTGGCAAGGCCCTGGCTCTGGACATCTTTTCCCCACCCAGGGAAGACTTCATCGCCCTGCTGGGAGGCTGAATGTCGCTGGGCATCCCGCACCCCCCGCCCCTTGGAATAGACGCCCCATTGTAGTATATTCACTCCATTGGTCCTGTTCTGGCGTCCGCCCGGACGCCGAAAAGCTTCAGGAAAGGGGGAGAAGCAGGGTACGTACACCGTTGGTTCATTTGGCGGATTCTGAGGACCTTGGATGGGCGGTTGCCATAACCTCGATTCTCGGAAATTACAAGAAACTACGGAGGACGCTATGGCTTGGGAATACTACATGGGTTCCCTGCGCTGGGTTCATGTCATCGCAGGGATCACGTGGATAGGGCTCCTATACTACTTCAACTTTGTTCAGACCACTTCTTTCCCTAAGATGGAGGGAGGCTCCAGGCGAGACGCTTTCGTCAACCTTGTGCCTACGGCCCTGTGGTGGTTCCGTTGGTCCGCCCTAATCACCTTCCTTGGTGGCACCGCCTGGATAATCTCCCGCGGTTTCCAGCTTGGAAGTTGGGATGGGTACATAGAATCGGCCTCATTCAAGTCCCTCATGATCGGCGCCGGACTCGGCACCATCATGTTCCTGAACGTCTGGCTGATCATCTGGCCCAATCAGAAGAAGATTATCGCCGCGAACGTCGCTCAGTCGGAAAATCCCGACGCCCCCGGTCCCGACGCGTCCTGGGCTGGCACGGCGCTTCTCGCCTCCCGGACCAATACGCTCCTCTCCATACCCATGCTCTTCTTCATGATCGCCTCGGGTCACCTCGGCGTTCTGTGGAGCTAGCATAGGGGTTGATTGAACACCATAAAGCAGGAGTGTAATCATGGACATGCTCTTAAAACCGATCCTCAGCCTGTACGATATGGTCCTGGTCCCCATCCTGAAACCGATCTTCCAGTTGGTCGAGCTGCTAATGCAGCCTTTTGAGGGGCCCTACTCGGCTGTTGTAATGCCCTTTCTGCGGCCTTTCAAGCCGATCCTTCAAGACCACAGGTTGACCATTCTCAGCGGTATCCTGCTGCTGGGCCTGTTCATCTTGGTCATACGCCTCGCCGTAGGGCTCTAACCGGCACAGACCCTGACCACGGAAAAAGGGCCTCTCGCACTGTGCGAGAGGCCCTTTTTCTTAACTTTTCCCCTAGACCCGTTTTTCGGCGCTGATGTATACTTGCCCCAAATCCCCTACTTAGGAACCCCCAAATGAAGGTCGACTGTCTTCAGGAGAATTTGAACGCTGCACTAGCCGACGTAGGCCGAGCCGTAGCCTCACGTACTCCCCTCCCCATTACCAGTAATGTCCTTATCTCCACCGATGGAGGCCGACTCAAACTCTCGGCCACCAACCTTGAACTTACCATAACCACCTGGATCGGAGCCAAGGTTGAGGAAGAAGGGGTCGTGACCGTACCGGCTCGTCTTCTCGGTGAGTTCGTCGGGTCTCTCCCCTCCGAGGAGGTCCACCTTACCGGCGCACCCGGAGGCAAGAGCCTCAATGTCACGTGCGCCCGATTCCAGGCCAACATCGCGGGCACGGATCCTGAGGAATTCCCCCCCACTCCAACCGTCGACGACGGCTTCGAGGTCAACATAGGCACTGAACTCCTGAAGCAGGCTATTGAT
This sequence comes from Dehalococcoidia bacterium, assembly GCA_965249275.1. Taxonomy (GTDB): domain Bacteria; phylum Chloroflexota; class Dehalococcoidia; order Plut-88900; family Plut-88900; genus Plut-88900. Next base: position 823,502 of record CBDFLQ010000007.1, on the reverse strand, counting down.
GGGGTTGCCTTTGCTGCTGCTACTGAGGATTCCCGCCCTGTCCTGACTGGCGTCCAGATCGAGATCAAGGACGGCGGACTCGTTCTTGCCGCGGCCGACGGATTTCGCCTGGCTGTCCACGAAACCAAGCTCGCCGACGAGGTCCCCGAGAGCAGCGCTATCATCGTGCCCGCGAAGTCCCTCCAGGAAGTGAGCCGCCTCGCATCCGGCAAGGACTACCCCGTTAAGATCAAAGTTAACGAGGGCAAGACCCAGGTCTTGTTCCAGTTCGAGACTGCCGCCGTCGTTTCACAGCTTATCCAGGGCACCTTCCCCAACTACAGCCAACTGGTCCCCAAGGAGCACGTTTCCAAGACCACAGTTGACGTGGGAGAATTCGCCAGGGCCACGCGCGCCGCATCTATCTTTGCCCGGGACGGCAGCGGCATAGTCCGCTTGCAGACCTTCGAAGGCGAAGAGGACGGTATCGGCGGTCTATCCATCGAAGCCCGCTCCGAGGAAGTCGGCGACAACAAAGGCAAGATCACCGCCACCATTGAGGGTGACCCTGCGAAGATCGCCTTCAACGCCAAGTACCTCACTGAGGTTCTTGGCGTCCTGGGCCACGGTATGGTCGCCCTGGAAACTTCCAGCCCCTCCAGCCCGGGCGTCCTCAGGCCCCTCTCTCCCTCCGAGGGCGTCAGCTACGTCCACGTAGTCATGCCCATGTTCGTACAGTGGTAGCCTAGGCTGCCCCTGCGTCCTGTCTGCCGGCATAGTTCACAAGGAGATTGCCATGATCGCCAACGCGGCTGACTCCCGAGACCAGCGTATATCAGCCCTGAAGATTATCAACGAATATTACTGGATGCTCCTTAGACACCTGGGGCGCTACACCGGGACCCGGCTCGGCGATGCGGGTCTGCGTGCCCTGGAAGAGGGATTCCGACTCTGCGGCCATTACCGCGGCGAATCGATGCGGCAAAATCCCGCCACCCTTGCCTCAGGCAACGACGCCCTGTCCCTCCTCAGGGCCTGGGACGTATCCGACTTGGTCTTCGCCCACCCCGACTCCGTGGTTCAAATCCAGGGTGGACCCGCAGAGGTCACCGTAACCCTTCCGACCGTCCCCGGCAGCGACTACTTTGCCAATCACGAAGGAGGCGAGATTCTCGCCTCCTACTGGACCAACACCCTACAGGGTATCGTCGAGGGATTCGACGAGCAGATGTCGGTTTCCCACTCTGACATCCCTGCCGACGCCTCCGGCCCGCTGACCATCACCTTCACCTGCTCCGGCGATACCTCAAACGCCTCCGACGCCCCGCCTTCAGACCTCCTCGCAAAAACAGCCGATTCAATCCGCTTCTCCCGGCGAACATTCGGTGTCTTCGGTTCCCTTGGCATGTACGTGGCCCAGGCCCTCGAGGCTCGGTTCGACGCCTCGGGTGAGGAGATCATGCGCAAGTCCCTCTACGATTTCGGCTACGAACGGGCCGAGGGAATGAAGGAAGAAGCCCTAGCCGCTGAAATGCCTCTCAACTTCGAGTCATGGACCGAAATCATCGAGCGTCGGGACCCCAACTCGACGGCCTTCGTGTTCCGCGGCTCCAATCATCTCTCGCCCGGAGTCATGCACTCTACCTGCACCTACTGCCCCTGTGCCGAGGTCTGGGCCGAAGAAGGCCAGCGCGGCCTGGCTTTCGGGTACATCTACGACATGGAAGTCCACAGAGGACTGGTGGAGGGTTTTCACCCCGATGGAGTGGTCGGCTGGTCCAAGGTGAAAACTCGAGGTGACAAGGTCTGCGACTTCCGCTTTACAATCCCCAGCCTCGTCACGGCATCAGACCCTGAATGGGCCCAAACGCAGAAGCGAGGTTAGTCGGGCACCGAGCCAAGGAGCGCAAGCGGCTCCTAGTCGCTAAACATCGGCATAATCTCCCTGCTGATCCGCCTCATCATCCCCTTCTTGTCGATGATGGTGAATAGCACCGTGGAGATGTTGTTGACTCCCAGGGGCAGCACCCCTGATATCTGTTCCCCGATATCATCGGGGGTGCCGGGCATCAGGTAGAAGTCGATCAGTCTTTGGGATGCCAGCTTGGCGTGGTCGGCGTCCGTCTTCTCGTGCTGGTACGGGTCGAAGGCTTCGTAGGCAATCCGCATCTCGTCTATAAGACCCGGCTCCGCACGCTCGATACGCTGGCGCAGGTCCTCTATCTCGGGGGCTTTCCGACGGAACAGTGATCCGTAGAAACTACAAGCCCAGCTCATGGCGTAGGATGCCACCTCCCGGCGAGCCTCCTCCTTGGAATCGGCCACCAGGATCTCTGTCCTTGCCCAGATGTCTATCTCTCCCGGGTCCCGACCTACCGATTCTGCGCCCCGAGCAATCTGTTCCAGGTTCCACTTCATCATCTCCGGGTGGACTCCCCCCAGCATGACGCCGTCTGCCAGCTCCCCCGCCATCCGCAACGAGCGCAACCCTATGGATGCCATATAGACGGGCACGGGCTTCCGTATCCATTCCGAGTGCATCTTTGATCCGTGATACTCCACTTCCCGGCCCGCTGTGTAGTCCTTTATGAACTGCACCGTGTCTCGGAACTCCTGCATGGTTCTGGCGTTCATGCCCATAGTCATCACCGAGCTGAACCCAGCCCCGATCCCCACGAACGCTCTGCCGCCCGACACCTCGTTTATCGTCGCCGACGCGGTGGCCGTCACCGATGGGTGCCGGGTGAACGGGTTCGTCACGCCGTGCCCGATCTTGATACGGTTCGTGTTGAGCGCCGCAAGGGTCATCATCGAGTACACGTCGCGGGAGAGGTTCTGAGAGTCGATCATGGTTAGGTGGGAGAAGCCGCAGTCTTCCGCCAGCCTCGAATGAGATGCCACCTCTGAGATAGCCAAGTTCCGGCCCATGCCTACACTGAAATCTGCCTTCATCGGCTTTCCCCCCTGGGGCTACGCTTGCGGGACTAAGATTCGACTACCGGCAACACAAGCCGTGAAGGGTGCGCCGCATCGTGCAGTACCGTCTGAACAGCAGTGACAGCATCAGCCGCCGACGCCATATGAGCCTGGCTTCCCGTCCCGAGGTTTCTTGCAAAAGCCGGGAAGTTGCTGGACGCAATCCGCAGTCGTATAGACTGCCCCGGCTGGAATGCTATGGAGGTTGGGCCCAAATCTATCGTGTATTCATAGACCTGGCCCGGTTCTATCGGGGCTGGCGCTTCCAGCGATTCCCGGTACGACGCCCTTAATATCCCTTCGCATACGTTATAGGATGCACCGCTCGGCTCAACTACGCTAACTGTGACCGCCCAGTCCGTGTCCCGTGCCGACGATGCTGCCCACAAGACTAGCTGGACCTGCCCTGTCACTTCCCGCCGCTTATCCATCGGCGCGGAGGTGTATATCAGCACATCCTCCCGAACCTCGGCGGCCGTCTGTTCTATCGAACCTGCGTCAACAAAGCCCGGTATCCCGCGGACGTAGGGCCCACCGACTGTCGGGACGGGGTTCAGAGGATTGTGCAGGTAGGAATCGCCGGGCTCTTGTTCTCTTGGTGCCTCGAGGCTGAGTGACCCGTCGCCGTGCCTGCTATTGGCTCGACCCCCGCTCCGGAGGAAGAAGGACGTGTCTCGAGCCGTGGGAGGCCAGGACTCGGCCTCCTGCCATTGGTTGTCGCCCATCGTGAAATAGTAGGCCCGCGGGTCGGTGGTAATCCCGTTGTCCTCTCCCTTCAGCCAGTGGTCGTACCACGCCAGCACCATCCCGTGATAGTCGATTCCATCCCCCGACGCCCCACCTCCGAAATACCGCTGTCCTGCGTTGGCGGGAAGCAGATGGCTGTGTATCCACGGTCCCAGGACCATGTGCTGCTGCTCTCGTACAGCGTCAGTCGACCCATTTTCCTTCAACCATCCGTAGGAGCGCAGAGTTCCCCTGATGAAACTGTCGAAGTACCCGCCGATGCTCAGAACAGGCACCTTAACGTTGGCTAGCCGGTCCCACGCCCCGATCTTCTTCCAATAATCGTCGTATGTCGGGTGGTCCATCCAGTCGTAGTAGTAATCGGCGACTTTCTTAAGGCCGGGCATGTCCCGAATGGGCAGGTGGGTCGACAGAGCCATGGGCTCGCGGGCCCATTTGCGTGTCTCTGCGACGGCATCTTTCAGCTCCGGCGGCGTGTCTGCGAGGTTGTCCAGCACGAAACCCGCCGACCAGTGGCCCGTCCACCACAACCCGAAGGCCCCGCCGAGGTACGTCCAGCTGTCGTAGAGGTCGGCCGAGGTCAAGCCGGGAGCAATCGCCCTGAGGGATGGCGGGGACTCGGCGGCGGCCAGCCATTGTGTGGCTCCGTGGTACGACATCCCGAACATCCCCACGTTACCGTCGCTCCACGGCTGGGAAGCGCACCATTCTACGGTGTCGAATCCGTCCTGACCATCGAACCTGAACGGGTACCATTCCCCCTCCGAAGCATGTCTGCCCCTCACGTCCTGTATCACCACCGCATACCCGCGAGCCGCTGCTCTCACGACGTCCAAGTGCAGTGTCCGGTACCGCGGCTTATGCTTTCCGTAAGGTATCCGGGACAGGAGCACGGGCCACTTTCCCGGTCCGCTTGGACGATACACGTCCGCCCGGAGTACGGTGCCGTCCCTCATCGGAACGGCGACGTTAGTCTCGCCTGTTAGAGATGTGGCCCGCGTGTGCTCTACTTTGCTTCTTCTAGGCAGCAATTATCCACTCCTCCGGTGCCCTCTCCCTCGATGGGAGAGGGCTAGCGCCGTAGGCTCGCTGAGGAGAGTGAGAGTGAAATCCCTTAGCGGGCCCATACCCTAACCTGCCGCCAACGGCGTGGGCTTGGACTCTTTCCTGAACTGTGGCATGACTTTTGTGCCGAACAGTTCGAGAGAGCGCAACACTTTGTGATGGGGTATCCCACCGCCGCCGGGGAAGTTGGTCAGAAGGTGGTTCACGCCGCAGACCTCCTGAAGCTCGTGCACCTTCTCGGCGACGTGGTCCGGGGGTCCGGCGAGGAATTGGCGCTCATTCAGAAAGTCCCAGTCGAGATTCATATCGGGCGTCGGTTTCTCCCCCGGGTTCATGTAGAACCGAAGGGACTGGGTCATGTCGGTGTGGAAGCTGCTCACAAAGCCGTGAGCTCTCAGGAACGCCTCCTCTGCATCGTCCTTAGCCTCCTCCATGGAGTCGGCGACGTAGGTGTTCCTTTGTACCGCCCACCCCTCCCCCAACCCAAACGGCCTACCCTCCCTCTCCGACCTGATGGACGCGTATATCTCGCACCATTCCCGGATCTGTAGCACCGAGGGCCTCCACGTCACCGCGTTGAACCCCAATTCCGCCGTCTGCTTCAGCGAGTTCGGCGACGATACCGTACCCCACAATTGCGGATAAGGCTTCTGGTACGGCTTCGGGTAAACGGCCAGCTTCGTAATTATCCCGTCCTTGGTCGCCCTGGGGTCGGGCGGCGCGAAAGGGGTGTTCCACGGTATCTCCGGCGGGGGCAGAGTCCAGTTCTCGCCCTGGTGGGAGAACACGTCCTCCGTCCAGGCCTTGACCAGAATCTCGATGTTCTCCCGCATCAGCTGCCGAGACGTGGCCTTGTCTCGCGGGTCCGCGTTCGGGTGGAAAGGCACCGTGTCCCGGGGCCAGGGCCCCCGGCCAAACCCGATCTCTATCCGGCCTTCAGTGAGGTGGTCAAGTGTGGCCACGTCCTCGGCCAGTCTCAGCGGATGCCAGAGCGTCGGGACCAGGCAGGCAAACCCGATACGCATGTTCTTTGTACGGCTCGCCATGTCCGCGGCGACCATAAGTGGGTTGGGAGAGTTGCCGAACCCCTCCAGCCCCAGGTGGTGCTCCCCGAGCCAAAGGTAGTCGAAACCCAACTCCTCCATCATCAGCACGTACTCCCTCATCTCCCTAACGAGTTGGTCGTATGGAGTGGATAGGCCCGGGTCCCTGAACATGAAGACGCTGCCAAACAGCATCTGCTCTACCTCCCTTGTAGCTACGTGTTTAGTTTGAGTTGTTGGGGGCCGCGGGGATTATATGTGAATCCGCCACTCAATTGAACCAAGGCCCCGAAACCGCTCTAATCGTGCCCGTGCCTCGATTCCTCTTCCAGCCACCTCATCCGCCCGTCCATACTCTCTTCCGACACAAGTCCCTTCTCCAAGGCAACCTTTTCCAGCGCCGAGCGCCATTGCTGGTAGTAGGAACGCCCGTCCTCGTCCCGCTCCGACTCCTTGATCGCCGTGACCAGCGCTTCCCTGAACTTCGGCCACTCCACCACACCTGCGTCGCTCAGACTGACAGCCAACCCAAAGGCACGGCTCTCCCACGGCATCTCGAATACCAACTCGCCGTTCTTGCGCGGCAAAGCCACCTCCCCACCCATCCCCGAGATTTGGTTGTCTGTGGCCCGGTTCATTATCCTAAAGAGTCTTCATCTCTGAGGACTACCGACCCCGATGGTCCTTGGTAGTCCATAGAGTACATGCTTAAGAAATCTCTCCCAAGCAATACCAAAGGAAGCCCTGCGGACCGCAGTTGAACACCTGTAAATCGTCCCTGCATTATCGTATTGACACCGGTAACCTTGACTTGAGCCAGATACACGTTGACGTCTTCTACTCCGTGAACTCCACCTACCCGCTCCTTGCCGATAGTTGGCAAGTCCAGGGCACTAGCAAGTGTTGCATCTATACAGCAATGGTTGGCTCCCGTATCAATTAATGCAGCACACGGGAATTCATTGAATCCCGGGGGGATTGCTTGTTCATCTTCGATTGTAGAAAGAGCACCAACTATAACCGGAATTGTGGGGCCAGCATCTACCAATTCATTAGGGGCGTCTGGGAATCCACACTCAATTCGTACCATCAGAGCTTCCTGAACAGCACACTGGATGGCAATTTGAGCGGGCCTTCCCCGATTTTCTTTATTAGGTATGGCCCGCGCCCGAACCTCCTAGTTGCTATGTTGGCCGCTTCTTGGAACGTTTTATAGAGGCCAATTAACTTCTGGTCATGCACCAAAACCCATTCACCATGGTGCTTCGCCTCAAGCTCATCGCGCATCAGATCATAGGCGATGATTTCCTTTTCGATTATTGCCATCGTATTTTCTCCTGTCCGGCCACTACTCGCCTACGGCACAACCTTTGGGTCCGGTCTCAGCCTAACCCCTCCCCACCGCCTCCGGCATCCGAGCCTTAGCCACCCCGACCATCGAGTCCCTTGTCACCAGCTCGGCCAATTCGTCCTCGCTCATCCCTTCCGTCCCGGATGGCCGCTCGGGCAGAACCATGTATCTGATCTCTGCGTTGCTGTCCCAGACCCGTAACTCGATCGACTCCTCTACATCCATCCCGAACTCTTTCAGCACCTCTCGCGGCTCGATTACCATCCGAGAACGGTACGCGAAGGACTTGTACCACGTCGGCGGGAGGCCGAGCACCGGCCACGGGTAGCATGAGCACAACGTACAGACAACGGCGTTGTGGACATTCGCCGTGTTCTCCAAAACCACAATCTCCGAACCTTCCGCTCCCTGGAACCCCAATTCTGCGATAGCCTTGGTCCCATCCTGTAGCAAGCGCGCTTTGTATTCTTGGTCGACCCACGCCCTGGCCACGACCCTGGCCCCGTTCATGGGCCCTATGTCCTCTTCGTAGGTCTTCACCAGCGCATCGATGGCGTCTGTGGTAACGTAGCCCTTTTCCACAAGCAGGGATTCCAGTGCCTTGGTACGCAGCGAGGCATAGGATTCCGCCTCGTGCTCGTGGTCATGATCGTCGTGGTGTTCGCTCATTGCCTAGTCCTCTGAGTCCAGATAACTGTCCCACATGTCGATATAAACCGATTCCGTTTCCGATGCCTCTTCGCCCCAGAGTTCCCGCGCCTCGAACCTGACGTTATAGATGTGCTGAGGCTGGGGCCCGAGCCCTTGCGCCTTGGTGTCGTCGAAGCTGTGCACCCCGTGCAGCCGGGTCACGACACCCGATCTTCCACGTATATATCTCGGCAGCCGAGTATGGCCCTGCGGGTTGATAGTGCGTGCCCGCACCCGATCCCCGACCTTGAATCTTGGCTCCGCCTCGGTCTCCCGTTGCGGCGATCTGTGCCTGTATATGGCCGCCGCCATAGTGGAAGCCTGCCCGGGATCCTCACGGCGCTCGGGCACGGACTCCGGGTCCTCTGCGAAATGCGCCGTCAGGCCGTCAAGCTCCTCCCTGGTGGTAACGCCCTTCCTGACAAGGGCGTCTTCCAGCGCACCCATCCACCTTTCGTAGTAGCTTGACCTCAGATAACGCGCCGGCTCCAGTTCCTCGATGAACGGCCTCAGACCTCCGGGCGCCATGAGCCGTTTCTGCCCCGCAGCGATTGCCATAGCGTATACCCGACCCTCCCAAGGCTCGTGGAAGACCGGCTCATCGGTTTCGATGGGCACGGGGCCAAATCCGTGCATGCCACCCATGTCGTGGATTCCGTTCATGTCAAAAACAGGTTATTTCAGCCCGTAACGGAACATCAGCCATCTCTAAGGTCTCCAGTAGTGCGCGCTACTTTTAGTTTATCCAAGTTGACGTATGTAAAGCTCTGAGTAAACGCAGTCCCCTTCCCGCCTCTGCCTTTCTTGTCGTTCTTGACAGAGTTTGTCAACTTCACAGTTTCTTCATCGTCTGGATCACTTAAAAACATCAGGTGAAAAGCATGGGGGAATTGATGCCACAATGCGTTACTGTCTATCTTCTTCTTGAGCTCTTGTACGTACTCTCTCTGTTTTTCATCAAGTGTTTCGATCTGCTCTTGGTTTCTAAGGTCAATGGACTTGATTTCCGACTTAATTCTGGGCACGGTCGGTTTGATTTCACCATCAGTGTAGAAGCCTATATAGGCCGATTTTCGGAATGATCTACCAGTCGATCTTCTATATACACTTAGGCTCCGATACATAGGCCATGCACCCGGAGCGGGAAATACAAGAACTCTCTTCTCGGTAGAAACTAAGAGTCCTTGATCATCAAACAGCCTTATGAGTTCTCTGAGCAGAAACGCTTCCCTCTCGGAGGCGGGGTCATCCCTATCGTCGAGACTTTTCCGGATAGCCTTGGTTAAAGTGATGAAGTTCGACCATGAGACATCTTTGTGCAGGCATGCAGGCCTGAAGTCATCTGGTGTCAGTAGAAGCAACTTCTGCTTGCCCTGGAGGCCCTCTAGGTGTCTGGAAATTTGGTCGTGGTCCACCACATTTTCGCTTGTCTTGGTCTCAATCCAGATGGAGGAGCTTGTCTTGATAATGCCGTCGGGTCTAGATTTGATTCCCGCGGGCTGATTTTGGAACCTAACTAACCTAAAGTCCCTGTTCCCAAGCAGTGCTTGCAGGATGCGATCCATATTCGGTAGGCTCAACCTTTCCAAAACAGCCAGAAAGGCAGCCGTGACACGGTTCTCCCGCTGGCTATAGACGGAAAAGAGTGATGTAGTCATGGCTTAATAGCCTGTTACGCCGCCAGCTCGAACAGTGCGGCTACGCCCTGCCCTCCGCCCACGCACATCGTCTCCAACCCGAGCTTCGAGCCCCGGCGCTTCATCTCATACAACATCGTTGCCAGGATCCGGGCCCCGGTGGCCGCTATGGGGTGACCGAGGGATATCCCCGACCCATTAACGTTCAGAATCTCGTGGATGTCGTCCCTGGGGGCCTGCCATTGATGCACGACTGAGAGTACCTGGGAAGCAAAGGCCTCGTTCAACTCGATAAGGTCGATGTCACGCCATCCGTATCCCGTCTTGGCAAACAGCTTGTTGACTGCCGGCACAGGCCCGACCCCCATGTAGGCCGGGTGCACCCCCGCCGACGCCCATCCCTTCAGGTAGGCCATCGGCTCGAGTCCCAACTCGTCCAGCTTATCTGCTGCAACCACCAGGCACACCGACGCGGCATCGTTCTGTGAGCTAGAGTTGCCCGCCGTCACCGAGCCGTCCTTCATCAACGGCCTCAGCTTGCCCAGGGATTCCATTGAGGTGTCCTTGCGGGGCCCCTCGTCCGCTTCGAACATCACGGGTGGGCCCCGGCGCTGGGGCACGGGAACCGGAACTATCTCATCCTTGAACTTGGCCGCCTCTACTGCGGCCACAGCGCGCTGATGGCTGCGCAAGGAATACTCGTCCTGCTCTTCCCTGGAAATCTCGTAATGATCGGCAACGTTCTGCGCCGTCCCGATCATCCCGGCTATGTATCCGAACCTCTCCTCGGGAGACGACGCCTCCCTGCTCCTTACCAGCCGGTCGTGGAGAGTCATGGACCCCATCCGGCCTCCCCACCGAGCCTTGGTGGTGTAGTACTCTACCCCGCTCATGCTCTCCGCTCCGCCCGCGATCACCACGTCGGCATTGTCGGTCTGGACAAGCATTGCAGCATTCAATATCGCCTGCAGCCCCGACGAGCACCTCCGGTCCAGCTGGTAACCCGTTACCTGTAGTGGCAGGTCGGCCTTCATGGCGCACAACCTACCAATGGCCGGGTTCTCCCCGCTGGAATACCCGTGTCCCAACACAACCTCATCAATTCTCTCCGGGTCCACCCCCGACCTCGACACCGCCTCCCGGATAATCAAGGCCCCCAAGTCCTCTGCAGGTATGTCTTTGAGGGTTCCCCCGAACCTTCCGACCGGCGTGCGAACAGGGCTGACAATGGCTACTTCTCTCATGAAATATGACCTCCGATTTAGTGTCGGGACTGGTGTCCCTTAGTGTACAGCATCGCCGACTCCCTGCCCTTACGCTGGACTCTTATCGTTGATTAGCGACCTGTAACGGTTTCAGTTAATGGCGACGGGGCTTGCAACCCGCCAAAAGCGGCGTTTTTGATTGACTCATTCAAATACTCGTGCCTGTCTGATTGTTCCGCGAGAAAATCCCCGCGTTCTCCCAAGGTTGAGGGTACAGGTAATGGGGAAGAGGGACGCATGGGACATTATAGGGGGGCGGGTAGGGACTGGGGCAATAGGCTCATGTCACAATCGGGTATCACCTGCCCCGCTGCTCATACTCTTACAGGTTTCCGCCTCGGCGGATCTTCGACAACACGAGCGGCCCTGCCTATCAGCGCGAGTCATGGACGCCCCGCCCATCTGTCGATTAGTAAAGGGTTACGCGCAGAGGGGGTCGCCGGGGCTCCAGCGGTTGTAGACGGGAGTCGGGCCCTTGGCCAGAACTTCGCCGGCACGCTCCCAGAGAGTTGCCCACTCGTCTGGGTCAGATAGGACGGACTCGGGGTTGGCCTTGCTGCGGGCGACGAAACCGGGGAACCAGGGCCGACCCGTAGCCTGGCCGGTGGGGTTGTAGCGGAGATCGAAGCTCCAGCGAATGTCGTTGCTGCGGTTGGGCAGCGAGCAGTGCATGGTCAGCTTGTGCATGAATAGAAGGTCGCCGGGCTTGAGGGGCACAGCTATCGCGTCTCCGCCGAGTCGCTCTTCAAGAATGTGCACGTGCTTCACATTGGGTTTGGGAGGGCAGTGAGGCACCAGCCCGGCCTTGTGGCTTCCGGGCACTACCACCATGCAGCCGTTCTCCTCCGTGGCCTCTATGACCGGGAGCCAGACGGTGAGAATGTCAGATTCATCGGCATCGGGGATAATGACGCCCTGGTCCTGGTGCCATGCCGTGTACCCGACCGACGAGTCGCTAAGCATGTCTTCCGGGAGGGCGCTCTCGGGTGGCTTGATACGGACATGCTGGACGGGGTTGCAATATATCTCCGGGCCGATGAACTGCTCGACGGCATCCAGCATACGGGGACTTCTGAGTAAGTTGAATACTGCGGGGCCCGAGTGGACGGGCATACGCTCTTCGACGTCGGTCTGGGTGAAGGAGATGTCGACGTAGGGGTAGTAGTTGCCTCGGGTGGCGATGGCTATCTGGACGAGCCGTTCGTTGAACGGTAGACCCTCGAATGTGTTGGAGATCGTGCCCCTTTGGAGCCAGATGCGAGAGAGACGGTCGAGCAGTTCTTCGTACTCGGTGAATACAGGGGCGAGGTCAACCTCGGGGTCCAGCACGTCCCGGGCCACGAGATAGCCCTGCTCCTGGAACTTTTCCATGTCGAAGACTTGCTCAGTCATCCGGGTGCCTCCCCTTCAGGGTCAGTGCAAACGAACCTTGGAATAGGCTACATCCACCACTCGAAGGCCGTCAACCGAAAGGGCTGCTAGTGGCGTAGGGCCCGACCCGGCAGCGCCCCCGTATGCTCTCCCCGGTCGATGACTAGCTTGCCGTTGACGACAACGTAGTAGATGCCGATGGGCAGCTGCTCTGGCTCATCGAAGGTGGCCGTTGCCTGTACGGTGTCGGGGTTGAAGACCACGATGTCGGCTTTCATGCCATTGCGGAGAATCCCACGATCCGAAAGCCCGAGCCTCTGCGCCGGGATGGATGTCATCTTCCGCACGGCTTCTTCAAGGGAGACCACGCCCTCGTCACGGGCCAGCTGACCAAGCAGGTAGGGGAAGGTGCCGTAGGTACGTGGGTTGGGTTTGTTGCCCGTGAGCAGACCGTCACTCCCGACCATGTGCGCTGGATGCTGAAGGATGGTGCGTATGTTGTCGGGGTTGCCCGTTCGCGCTACGAAAGCGACATCCAGGTTTTCCTCTATCAGCAGGTCGCAAACGGTGTCGACTATGGACTTGTCCCAGGCCCGAGCCATGTCTTCCAGGGACCGGCCCTCCCACTCCTTGTTCTTGTCGGAGCCGATCTGGCTGAAAACGTAATCGCTCATGTCGCCGCCCCATTGAGGGTTGACGCTGTCGGCGATCTGTTCGCGGACACCGGGATCGTTGATTCGGGCCATGAAGCTGGAAGGCCCGCCGGCGTGAACCCAGGCCGGGACCAGGGAGAGTAATAGGGTGCTGGCTGCGGGATAAGGGTACTGGTCGAAGGTGACGTCCACGCCCCGGTTGCGGCCCTCATCTATGAGTCCGATCATTCGCTCGCCCATGCCGTCCAGGGGGCTGTGGAAATGGGAAATCTGGACCGAGACCCCAGCCTCGGCGCCGATGTCTATCGCCTCCCTGAACGGGTCCAGGAGACCGTCGCCCCGGTGGTAGCGGCAGTGGGTGATGTAGGTGCCGCCGTAAGCCCGGAGACTCTTGCAGACCTCCGTCAGTTCATGCGTGTCGCTGTAGGTGCCGGGGACGTAGGTGAGGCCCGTGGAGAAGCCGAATGCGCCGTCCCTCATCCCTTCTTCGACAAGGGACTTCATGTGGGAAAGCTCGTCATCATTCGGGAGGCGCTGCTCCCAGCCCATAGCCTCGACCCGGACCGCGGCGTGGGGCACGAAGTAGACGACGTTGCATGCGGCCCTCTCATCGAAGAGGTCCAGGAACTCCTTTACGGAGCCCCAACGGATGTCGGGCGGGGGCTTGCCGTTGACTGCGGCCAGGTACCAGAGGAGCTGCTCAAGTTTTTCGGGAGAAGATGGGGCGTAGGACAGGCCGTCCTGGCCCAGGGCGTCCGTCGTGACACCTTGCGCGAGCTTGGCCTCGTGCCTGGGGTTGTTCAGGAGTGCGAGGTCCGAGTGGGAGTGCATGTCGATGAAGCCGGGGGAGACGACACAGCCCGTGGCGTCGATGGTGCGCGCGGCCTGAACTCCCGACGCTTCCCCCCGGATGACGGTCACCGTGTCCCCGGTCACGCCCACGTCGGCGCGGAACCAGGTCTGTCCCGTGCCGTCAATGACTCGGCCGCCTGAAATCAGTAGATCAAACATTTGCATTTACACCATGCTGCGAGTGAGAAGCGAAATCTTCCCCTGGCTTAGCTGTCCAAATCAACCACGTCGTACAGGTAGTCGCCCAGGAAGCCGAGGAGGCCATTGACTGCCAGGTACGGTGTATTGCCGGTCGGGTCGAGGGGTGGGGCCACCTCACACAGGTCCAGCGCCTTGATGCAGTCGTATTCGCTCAGTATCGCCATTGCCTCCAGCAAGTCCCTCGCCCCGATGCCCTCGAATACCGGCACTCCGGTCCCGGGCGCATGGGACGCGTCGACAACGTCGATGTCCACGCTGACGTAGACCGCGTCCGTACCGTCCGCAGCTGCCTCTATCGCCTGCCGAAGCACGTGCTCCATCCCATTGGTCCGAACGTCCTTCGCCGTGGACATCTTCAGTTCTTGCTTCTTGTACATCCTGTAGATGTCGGCGTCCATAACACTGCCGTTCAACCCGACCCAGCTCATGTTCTTGTAGGACACCACGGAGTTTTCGCTGATCCTTCGGGCGCAGGTGCCGTGGTTGTACCGTCCCAGATCCCCGTACCCGTCCCGGAAGTCCGTGTGGCTGTCTATGTGCACGTACCCCAACTTGGGATTCTCACCCTTCTCCATCAGCCCCCGCGCAAACCCCTCGAAACCCGGGTATGCCAGGTAGTGGTCGCCGCCGAGCAGGATCGGGACCCCTCCCAGCTTCACGATGTCCGACATACCCTCGATCACCGATTCCGTTGTCTGCATGATGTCCTGCGGGTTAACGTGGAAGTCACCCATGTCCCCCAGGTTTAGCTGCGGCTTCAGCCGCCGGGCGATGTGCGTGTCCACGTTCACCGAGGTCTTTTCGGAGGCAACGTCCTGGAGACCCCTGTACATAAGGGACGCCTCACGGATGCTTCTCGGGCCGAACCGGGCCCCGAGCCTTGGGAACAGGATGCCGTTGTCGATTGGCGCTCCCACCACCACTGCCATCCCCTCTTTCACGTCCTCCAACCCGATATACGGAGCGTTGTAGAAAGTCGGGATCCCGACGTACGTGGTAATAAATCCAATATCTTTCACGTCATGTCTCCTAGTTCTTGTCGAGCCCCGGCCCCGACCACTACGGTCATATCTCTGCCTAGCTGTCCAGGTCCACCACGTCGAACAGGTAATTGCCCAGGAACCCGACGAGGGCACTGGCCGCCAGGTAGGCTGTCCTGCCGTTCGAGTCGATAGGCGGGGACACCTCGCAAAGGTCAATCGCCTTCACGCATTCGTATTCGCTCAATATTGACATCGCCTCAAGCAGGTCCGTCGCCTGAATGCCTTCGAAAACCGGTGCCCCTGTCCCGGGTGCCTGAGATGCGTCCACGACGTCGATGTCCACACTCACGTAGACCGCGTCCGTTCCGTCTGCCGCTTCCTCTATAGCCTGCCGAAGCACGTGCTCCATCCCATGCGTACGAACGTCATTGGCCGTCGACATCTTCAGCTCTTGCTTCTTGTACATCCGGTAGATGTCGGCGTCCATTATCGTCCCGTTCAGCCCGACCCAGCTCATGTTCTTGTAGGACACCACGGAGTTCTCACTGATCCGTCGGGCGCATGTGCCGTGGTTGTACCGCCCCAAATCCCCGTATCTGTCCCGGAAGTCGGTGTGGGTGTCTATGTGCACATAGCCTAGTTTCGGGCTCTCACCCCGCTCCATCAACCCTTTGGCAAACCCCTCGAAACCCGGATATGCGAGGTAGTGGTCACCACCCAGCAGGACCGGTACCCCTCCCAGCTTCACTATGTCGGCGATGCCCTCAATCACCGAATCCGTCGTCTGCATGATGTCCTGCGGGTTAACGTGGAAGTCGCCCAGGTCACCGATGTTGATCTGCGGCTTCAAGCGCCGGGCGATGTGCGTGTCCACGTTCACCGAGGTTTTTTCGGAGGCGACGTCCTGCAGACCCCTGTACATCAGGGACGCCTCCCGGATGCTCCTCGGCCCGAAACGCGTCCCGGGCCTCATGAACAGGATGCCCATGTCGATGGGTGCCCCTGCGACCACCGCCATGCCTTCTTTCACGTCATCCAGCTTAATTTGCGGAGCATTGTAGAAGGTCGGGATTCCGACATAATCGGTTATGAAACTGACATCTTTCATTCCCAGTCTCCCCCTTTATTCATCCTGCTTGAACAGATAGTAGTTGTATTCATGCTTCCCCACCAGTACCTCCCCCTCTTCAAAGCGAGCCAACCGGAAGGGCCGGATGTCGACACTCGACGCTTTCCCATCCACGATCAGCTCCGACATGCACTTGCCAACCGCGGGTCCGACCTTGAAACCCGTGCCGCTCATCCCCACCGCCAGGTACAAGCCATCTATTCCCGGCGCCTTATCCAGAATCAGGTGTCCGTCCGGCGTGTTGCCGTCCACCCCACTCCACGACCTCACCCATGCGGCGTCTTCCATCGCCGGTATCCGGGACGCGATCCTGCGGCTGGTCCGCAGGGACCATCTCATGTCGGGCTCAGTATCGTAGTTGTCGGGGTCCAGGTTCTCGGGGGACTCATGCCTGTCGACGACACTGCTGAATCCGAGCAGGGTCAACTCTCCAGGCTCGGGCCTGAAATAGATGCCGTTCGCCGCATCAATGCAGGCGGGATGACTCCCGTGCAGCACCGGCGGCCTCTTCAGCACCCCAATAGATAGCATCATACAGTTGATTGGCAGGTCGAGTCCCACCCCGGCCCCCAACCCCTTCGACCACGCTCCGCCCGCCAAGACCACCTTTTCCGTTGAAATAGTCCTCTTGCTAGTCTCGACCCCCGTCACCCGGCCCCCCTCCTCAATAATCCTCAGCACCTCTTCTCCCTGCGACACCTCCGCTCCCAACTCCTGCGCCCGCCGCACGAAGCCCGTTGCAGCGGAGTGAGGGTCGCCGTATCCGCTGTCGGGCTCGTAGGCCGCCGCCCCGACGTCTCCGACGTACCATTCGGGCAGGAGCTCCTGAAGGAACTCGGGGTCCAGGGCGTAGGTGTTTATACCGGCCTCCTGTCGGAGGATGTCCACGTTGGCCCGCAGCTTCTCCTCTTCGCCCTCCCCGACAATGAACACAAACCCCGAGTTGACGAAACCGCTCTCCCCACCGATCAGGTCTCCCCAGTTCGAGTAAACATCCCCGCCAATCTTCGCCATCGCCGAGTCCCAGGGGTTCGTGTAGTGCATCCGTATGACCGCAGTGGCCTTGCCCGTGGCCCCACCCGCGATCGACCCCTTGTCCAGCAGTGTCACACCCATCCCCTTCTCCGAGAGATAGTGCGTAATGCTGCTGCCCACAATCCCCGCCCCGATGACTACGGCTTCGGCAGTGTTGTTTTCCATTGCTACAGCGACCCAGTTTTTGTCTCGTCAGACATGACTATAGGCAAAGATTAGCCTGACGGGCAATGGAAATACCCTTCACACTTTGCGGGATTTCCATCTCGATCACAACGCTCAACTCTGCGTTTATTGGTTTTAGCTGGCAGACACATTGTTAGGTGAAGGGGTGCACCTTTATTGTTCCGCATCCATTTCGGCCAACATGCAGGTTGACGGTCAGCGTGCCAATTTTCTATTTTAGGCTGGTTCTCAGACATCATGACGAAATGTGGTTCTACATCGTCACAATATGTATCTCCGTTCTCGCCAAAGATTTGTCTTAGCCGCTCCCCCTTGGAGTACAGTTGCTGTGTATCCCAACTCAAATATCCCTTGGCTTCTATAAGCACCAAATGGTACTTGCTCTCAGCTTTGAACGCTACAAGTAAATCAATATCTTGTTGTGTTCCAGCAACTGAGGCATCAAGATTGGCGAAAATCACTTTTCTATTCTTGTTATAGTGCTGATATTTGTCCTTATGTGTCAGGGCGAGACTACCTTCTATCGAATCCAGGTGATAATCCATCCCCACAAAAGCATCGCTAGGTATAGTAATCCCTTGTTCATGCAGCCCAACTGCTTCACCCAAGTCCAACCTGAAGGACTCGGATATCTGAAATCTCGGATTCTCAATGCCTCCATGCCCGTGAAGGGCCTGTGCGAGCAGATAAAACCGCTCCTTCCGGTTAAACGACTCCAGAATATCTATCAGGTTTTCCAAATCATGTCCCTCCCCCGGCCCAACCGTCCGGCAAGCTCGGAGTATAAGGCCCATCGAAAACCACTTCAAACGATATTCCGACACCTCCCTTCCACTCCCCTCTTCATCCCGGCCCCCGAGCCGGAATCCATCCCCAGGGTGGGGCCGCTCACCCTGAGCGCGGTCGAAGGGTCGAGCGAGGGGAGACCCACGCACCGCCCATCCGTCCCGTCAGTCCGACTCCAACCGACTCCATCTCATCTGTCATCCCGAGGCTCCGCGAGGGATCTGGGGTGGGGGTACCCCCCTCTAAAATGTGACACGAACCCCTTGACCACACTTGTACATATGTACTATATTCTCCCTTGAATGGCCAATCACTCACCCTAAACCCAAGGAGGAACCAAACACTAGGGAAGCCCACCCGACCCACCCGAGGACTCAACGCCTCAGCCCATCCCAACGGCCCTCGCGCAGGCCCGCGGCACAAGCGAAAGCGGAACGTCCGCCTACGGAGGATGGAACATCCGCCTACGGAGGACCGCCATCTCCTCATCCCCACCGGGCCCCGTGTCCCCTTCCCTGACTCCCAGGCGATGGAAAGACGCCCTGGTTCGCTATAGTTCCATGTGAGGCTCCTAACGGAGAAGCCGCTCCTTTAAGCGGAATAGCGGTCGGATAGGCCCGGCGCCGAGGCCCTCTCGGTACCCCGACCGCTCAATCAAGCCGGGAGCCGGTGGTCCCTGCACTCCGGGTCGCACCGGCAAACTTGGACATATTACGCCTGCAAGAGGCTCCACCCGGACGCTGGACGAGTCTCCTTACCGCCCTTATGCGGTGCAGCCAACCCCCGGAGTCGGGCTCGGACCTGGTGGCCCTGACGGTCCCTGCCCATGTCCAGCGTATACAGGGCCACAGGCCGCAGCAGCGGTAAAAGCGGGCCGGACGCCTTGCCCCAGAGCGTCGGAGTACCCGAGCCACAGGAACGGGGGCAGCGTCCAGCAAGCGTCTTCCATCGCCAACCCGCCACACAAACAAAAGACCTTAAACACCAACCCACAACCGAATATCCCGGCGACATTGCGAGGCTGTGCCGCCCCCCACCCCAAAGGTCTATAATGCCCCCAGCCCTCATACCCGGACCATGAAACCTTGCAGCTAACCGCCAACCGATTCCTTCCGGCCCTGGCCCACCGAGACTTTCGGCACCTCTGGTTTGCGGCCCTCAGCGCCGACGCCGGTGCCTGGGCCGTAATCGTAGCCCGAGGCTGGCTCGCCTACGACCTCGCCGAGAACAATTCCAGCGCCTCCGCCGGCTTGGTCATTTTCGCCGCCATGATCCCCTACGTTCTCGTCCCCGTCTTCGCGGGTTTCATGGCCGACAGAATGGTACGCCGTGACCTTTTGGCCTGGGCGATGGGGTTCCAGATACTCATTCACGTTGGCACAGCCCTCCTGGTGCTGCTCGGCTTTGTCCAGGTTTGGCATCTGGTGGTGATAGCCTTCGTCACCGGAAGCGCCATGGCTACTCAAGTTGCAGGTCTTGAGTCACTGACTGCCAACCTCGTTCCGAGAAGAAACCTTGTAAACGCCTACGCTCTGATCAACGCAGCCTTTCACGGGACCCGTGCCCTGGGCCCGGGCGCCATCGCTCCGATATTGGCCCTGCTCGACATCGGATGGGCCTTTGCAATGGCCTCGGCCGCCTACGCCCTTGCTATCTTCCTCGTCTTGCGTATCCACACCCGTTCCACCGGCGTCATCGAATCGGCCCGAGGCCACCTGCGGAACCTGGCTGAGGGATTCATCTATGCCTACCGACACCCGGTACTGGTCCGCGTCTTCGCTCTTGTGATCTTCCACTGCGCCCTCGTCATGTCCTTCGAGTCGCTTCTCCCAGTGATTTCCGAGACCAAGCTCGGCACAGACGCCTTCGGCGTCAGCATGATGAACGTGACGGTCGGTGTCGGGGCGCTTTTGATAGCCTTAGTCATAGCTCCCCTCTCAACACCCCACAGAAGGGGCAGGCTCCTTCTCATCAATGGGATCGTGAGTGGCCTCAGCCCTCTTGGCCTTGCGTTCGCCCCGACCCTTCCGCTCGCCATGTTGGCCACCGCCTTTATGGGCGCTTCTCAAGCGGGATTTATGATCCTCTCGTCAATCCTCATCCAGTCCGTAGTGCCGGACGGAATACGGGGCCGGGTGACCAGCATTTACATCCTTCACGCCGCAGGCATCATGTCCTTCGCAAACTTTGGCAATGGAGCGCTCGGGGACAGGTTCGGGCCCGAGTGGGTGTTGTCGGTGGCGGCCGGCGGCTTCCTGGCCTTCATAGCCATCACTACTATCGAAAGAAGGACTAGGGGGATTTACGTCCGGGGTGTCGCGGTGGAGGCTATTGCCCCAACCACCTAGCTGCCAAGGCTAGAGGGGGATGGACATCAGCTCGTCGGAGAAGACCACTTCTCCCGGAAACACTGCCTGCACGTCGGCCTCCGCCTTACCCCTCGCCTCGCTCCCCGAAAGCCCGGGCCCCATGTGCACCAGCACCAGTCTGCGGACCTCCGCATCCCGCGCCATTCTTGCGGCTCCCGTGGTCCCGCACTGGCCCACGTGCTCGCCGTTTTCGTCCATCACGTCCTGATCGTCCCAGCACATGCACAACAGGGTGTCGGCGCCCGAGGCCAGTTCCGTTACCGAATCGCAGGGCTGCGTATCTCCCGTAAAGACGATGCTTCCCGATTCCGTCTCCAGCCGATAGGCCAGGGAGTCGAGCCACGGTTGCACGTGCTCCGCCGGCGCAGCGGTTACTTCCCAATCCGGTCCCGAGCACACCTTTCCCGGCCCCACGTCCCGCGCCTCGACTTCCGGAGGCCTCCTTGGCAGGGTGCCGCCCCGGTTCACGTAGACTCGTTGGCTTACAGGGTGGTTCACCCGAGCTTTCCAATCGTGAGCAAAAGCCCCCGACTCACCTATCAGCTTCTCGGTTATCGACTCCGTCAGCGTCGGCCCGAAGACCTTGAGCCGGTTTTCCCGGCCTGCGCCCTGGTCCCACCGGCAGAGGAGGAAACAGGGGTAGTCGACGTCATGGTCGAAGTGGTGATGGGTAAAGAATAGGTGGTCTATCTGGGTCGGCCACAGACCGGCCTTCACGAGCTTGTGTGTGGCAGCGGGGCCGCAGTCGAACATCAGGTGCTGTCCGTTGAGCTCGACGACGTACGACGATCCGAAGCGAGCGGGCGTGGGTGTCGGCGTCCCCGCCCCGAGCACGACAATCCTGCTCATTTAGAGTTCCTTCCTCCGTCTATCACCATCGCGGCCCCCGACACGTACGCCGCATCATCCGACGCCAGGTACACGATAAGCTTGGCGATGTCCTCTGGCTGGCCGGGTCGGCCCACAGGTATACCTGCCGCCACCTCGTCGAATATCCCCGCTTTGCCTTCGACCCCCTGGGCCCCCGGCGTGTCCACGAGCCCCGGGATCACGCTATTTACACGTATCCCCTTATTGCAGAATTGGCTGTTCGTAGTCTTGGTTAGCTGGATCACCCCAGCCTTGCTCACTGCGTACGGCAAGGAAAACGCGCTCCCCCGCAGCACGACTGACGAAGAGACGTTTACTATCGCTCCACCACCTTTTTTTAGCATCTCCGGGATAACGTACTTGCAGCATAGGAAGGGCCCTTTGAGATTTATGGCCATCACAGTGTCCCACTCTTCCTCCGTGACCTCGGGGAGGGTGGGGGCCTGCACCTGTAGCGCTGCCGCATTCACCAGCACGTCGATCTTCCCGTATTCCTCGACGACTCTCTTGACTGCAGCCTCCACCTCTGTGGCCTGGGACACGTCCGTCCCTATGAAGGTAGCTGATCCCCCCGATTCCCGTATCGCAGCAACCGTGCTCTGGCCACCCTCTACGTGAATGTCGAGTATCGCCACCCGTCCCCCCTCCCGGGCGCACTCCTTGGCCGTCCCGCTCCCGATACCCAGGCTCCCACCCGTCACGACGCACACTTTGCCGTCTAGTTTGCCTGCCATTTTCGCTTTCCTCCCTGTCCCGTTCCTAACCCTCGTACACCGCTTCCCCGCCGACCATCGTCATTTCGACTGGTATGTCCTTGATGCTGAATGGGTCCACTTCGGTCAAGTCCTGGCCCAAGACCACGAGGTCGGCCAGCTTGCCCGGCGTAATCGAGCCCTTTGTTCCCTCCTCGAAGGAGGCGTAGGACCCGTTTAACGTGTAAATCTTCAGCGCCTCCTCGATGCTCACCTTCTGGTTCGGGCCCCAGACCCGACCCTCGCTATCCGTCCTGGTAACGCAGCACTGTATCCCCAGGAGCGGCTCGAAGGGGCTGGCCGTGAAGTCCGACGCCCCCGTGCACGTTATCCCGTAGTCCAGGAAAGCCCGATGCGCGAACATCCACCTGGCCCGCTCCTCGCCATAGAAGTGCATCTTCTCCCCGTGTTGATAAGCGTATGCCCCGAAGGGTGTCGGGACGACGCCCAACGCCCTTATCCTTCTCAATAGGTCGGGATTCATCACGGTGCAGTGCTCTATCCGGTGCCGTGCCCCTTGTCTCGGGTGGGCTTCCTGCGCACGCTCGAAGGCCCGGAGAGTCATGTCGATGGCCGCGTCGCCGTTGGAGTGGACGCAGGCCTGATATCCTGCCTCGTGGATGCGCCGGATCTTTTCGTCCAGTTCTTCCTGTTCGAACAGCATCAGCCCGTGGTCGTTACTTCCGATATACGGCTCGCTTAGATAGGCTGTCCGAGTGGCTATCCCGCCATCGTTGGTCAGCTTGATTCCGCCCCACTTCAGCTTGTCGTCCCCCAGGCCGGTCCTTATGCCCGCCTTCCGAAACGTGTCGAAATAGTTCTCGTGCACCAGCATGTAGACCCGCAGCAGCAGCTCGTCCCGCTCCCATGCGTCCTGGTACACGCTGACTTCGTCGGGGGTGACCATCGCATCGTGGACGCTGGTCAGGCCAGCGGCAGCGTACATTCCGGTTATCGTTTTGAGTCCCTGCCGCCGCTCCTCTGCACTAACCTGCGACATCAGGAAGAAGCGGATTCGCTCCTCTCCTGCCTCGTACAGCACGCCGTTAGGTTCCCCCGACTCCGGGTCTTTCTCGTAAGGCCCCGAGATCGGCCCCGCCGAGTCCCGCGTCACCCCGAATTCCTCCAGCCCCTTCTCATTGACCGAACTCTTGAGCCCGGCCCGGTGCGTCACTATCACCGGGTGGTCCCGGCTCACCTCGTCAAGCTCCCAGCGGCTCGGCATCCGGCCTTCCGGGGTCTTGGTATCGTCGTACTTGAAGCCCATGACCCACTGGCCGGGCGGAGTCTCCCTTGCCTTGAGCCTCAGCTCTTCCTGCAACAGCCCGATGGTCGGCAGCTCGCAGTCCACCATCCGGGACACGAGTTTGCACCCCGTGCTCATTACATGGATGTGTGCGTCGATAAACCCCGGAACTACGGTCTTTCCCGCCAGGTTGATGACCTTGGTCCCGGGCCCCGCCAAATGCTCCACGTCTTTGTTAGCCCCAACGGCCACGAACTTGCCGTTCTTTATGGCCAGGGCCTCGGCGCGGGGATTGCGCGAGTCAACAGTGAGAATGTTGGCGTTGACGATCAGTTTGTCGGGCGTCAGGGCTGGGGATGGCATAACAGCCACCTACGCCTCGTAGATCGGTTCGCCACCCACCACCGTCATTTCGATGGGGATGTCCTTGATGGTGTGTGGGTCAACGGTGGTCGGGTCCCGGCCAAGGACTGTGAAGTCGGCGAGTTTCTCTGCGGTGATGGAGCCCTTCAGGTTCTCTTCGAAGGAGGCGTAGGCGCTGTGCAGTGTGTATATCTTCAACGCCTCTTCCACTGATATGCGCTGGTTCGCACCCCAGACGTTGCCGTTGATGTCGGTCCTTGTCACACAGCTCTGGATCCCGAGCAGCGGCTCGTAGGGGCCTGGCGGGTAGTCCGTAGCTCCCGTCGCCACGACGCCATAGTCCAGGAACGACCGCTGTGCGAACATCCACTTCACACGCTCTTCCCCGTAGTATGTCATCTTCTCGCCGTGGTAGTAGACATAAGTGCAGAAGGGAGTAGCCACTGCTCCTAGCGCCTTCATCCTGTTGAGCAACGACGGATTCACCAGCGTGCAATGCTCCAACCTGTGGCGAGTGTCCTGCCGAGGATTGGCCTTTTGCGCCTTCTCGTAGGCGGTCAGCACCATGTCTATGGTAGCGTCCCCGTTCGCGTGTACGCAGACCTGGTAGCCCGCGTCGTGGACCTCTCTTACCATCTCCTCCAGCTCATCCGGCGCAATCGCCCGGATTCCGCAATCGCTGTCGCTTCCTTCGTAGGGTCGGGACAGGTAGGCTGTGCGGGAGGCTATCGCTCCGTCGCTGACCATCTTGATCCCGCCCAAACGAAGCCGGTCGTCCCCGAAGCCCGTCTTCAACCCCGACGCCTTGAAACCTCCGAAATACCTGTAATGCACCAGCATGTACACCCTCAGTGGCAACTCACCCCGCTCCCACGCTTCCTGGTAGATGGCTACGTCATCGCTGGTGACCAGGGCATCGTGCACCGAGGTCAGGCCGGCGGCGGCAAACATATTGCAAATAGTCTTGAGGCCTTCTCGGCGCACGTCGGGCGTGACTTTCGACAGCAACTCGAACCTGATAGGGTCGGCTGCCGTCTCGTACAACACGCCGTCCAGCTCGCCAGTTGCTTCGTCTCGGCCGTAGCGTCCACCCGGCGGGTCCAGCGAGTTCTTGTCAATGCCGAGGGCTTTCAACCCCATGCTGTTTGTGTAGTAGACGTGCCCCGCCCGATGGGCCACGAGTATCGGGTGCTGGCCGGTGGCGTCGTCCAGGTCTCGGCGATTGAGGAATCGGTTCTCCACCGTTTTCGTATCGTCGAACTTGAAACCCTGCACCCAGTCTCCGGCAGCCGTGTCCGCCGCCTTGAAGCGTATGGCCTCCTGGATCTCGCCAATGGAAGGGAGGGCGCAGTCGGCCATCAAGGCATGGCGAATCCCGCTGCTAAGGACGTGAATGTGGGCGTCGATGAAGCCGGGTACTACCGTGCTCCCCGCGAAGTCCATCCTTCGGGTGTGGGGCCCCGCCATATCCTTAATCTCATCATTGTCTCCCACCGCCACGAAAGCGCCTTCCCTTACGGCGAAGGCCTGGGCCCGAGGCTTGTAGGGGTCTACGGTTATGACGTTGCCGTTATAGCCGATTAGATCTGGAATCAGATGTTCCGAGGCCATGTTTCACCTCCGATGCCCGGGCCGGGATTGTGAGTGGTTAGCCCGCGAGGGCCGGGACCCGGGCGAGAATTACCCCTCCGGCCAGCGCCGAGCCGATGACCCCTGCTACATTCGGGCCCATCGCATGCATGAGAAGGAAATTGTCCGAGCGTTCGCTCTGCCCGACCCGCTGAACGACCCGAGCAGCCATCGGCACCGCCGACACACCCGCGGCTCCTATCAAGGGATTGATCTTCCCACCTGACAGCACCTTCATCGCTTTCCCGAACATCACCCCCGATGCCGTACCGATTATGAAAGCCCCCAGCCCGAGGCCCAGTATCTTAAGCGTCTCCAGGTCTAGGAAACTCTCTCCCGTCATCGTCGAGCCGATGACGAGGCCCAGGAAGATAGTCACTATGTTTATAAGCGAGTTCTGGGCCGTGTTCGACAGCCTGTCCACCACCCTTGATTCCCTCATCAGGTTCCCGAACATGAACATCCCAAGCAACGGTATTGCCTTGGGGGCCAGCAGCCCTCCGATTAACAGCACCATGATTGGGAACATGACTCGCAGGAGTTTTGGCACCTCTCTGTCGGTGTACTCCATGGGGATGCTGCGCTCTGCCTTGGTAGTCAGCAGTTTCATTATCGGGGGTTGGATCAAGGGCACCATTGCCATGTAGGAGTAGGCGGCCACAACTACCGGGCCGAGCACGTCGTTCTGACAGGTCTCGGTGTCCGGGCAGAGTTGGCTGGCTACGAAGATGGTAGTAGGCCCGTCCGCCGATCCTATGATGGCGATAGAACCGGCCTCCCTCAACGAGAAGTCCAGGGCTATGGCCGCCATCAGGCTAACGAAGATGCCGGCCTGGGCCGCCGCGCCAAGCAGCATCGTAGAAGGACGCTGCAGCAATGGTGTGAAGTCCGTCAGGGCCCCGAGCCCCAGGAACATCAACAGCGGGAAGAGCTCGTTGTCCAGACCGGCGCTCTTCAGCACCCCGAACACCCCGTGCTCTCCCGTCACGCCGCCAAGGGGAAGATTCGTCACCATTGCCCCCAGGCCGATAGGCAGCAGAAGCAGGGGCTCGAACTTGTGCTTGATAGCGAGGTAGATCAGGACTCCCCCGACGAGCATCATTACGACGTCCCGCCACTCGAGGCCTAGGAATCCTTCGAAAAGCTCCTCTACAAGCATCTTTGGCGTGTGGCTCTACCGGCCGCGCCGGCCTTCGGCCTCTTCCTCCTCGGTTAGGTAAAGAGCGACCGCAATGGCCGCGGCCCGCGCTGCCTTGTCTCGGGGGACGCGCTCTGCCGAAGGGGCCTCTTCAGGCATGGCGGAGGGGGAGACAGGCGGTGACTCTATAGTTGGGGTGACAGTTGGGGCCGCAGCGGCACGCGATTTCCCGATTCGGACCGCTCCCAGCTTGTCGATGGTCATACGCAGGCCCAACGTCGCCCCGAACATTACGACTAGGGCCAGGAAGACCATTCCCGCGCCCAAGCCCGCTATTTCGAGCCCGTCAAGATACATTGGGGACTCTCCCAATGTCGGGGTGGCCCGGGGGCCGGGTTTGCAACAGTGTCGTTCTCCGCATGAGTATGAAGAAAACCGGGTTCAGGACTTTAGTTGTTAGCCCAGACCCCTTCGAAGAATTCCGGTGAAAGCTCAATTATAGAATCTGATATTTCTACCAGATCTTTCGATTGATTGACTTCGAAGCAGGCCACTTCCACGAACTTGCCCATGTCCTTGACTGTCTTTACCGCGTAGGCGAAGTCGGCGTCCCCGCTCACCAGGACTGCGGTGTCATACAGGTCTTTCCATGCTAACTGGAGCATGTCTGTGGCCAGCATTATATCCACGCCCTTTTCCACCGCCACGCCTTTCCTGATCGCGGAGCGGCCCAGTTTCACTTCCAGGTAAGGTGTGTTGTGGAGCACCGAGAGGAACTTCTGCTGCTGCCCGAATCCCTGCGGCTTGCGTCTGCTGTCCTGGAGGACATTGTAGTAATAGGTCCTCAGCAGATGGCGTCCCCGCAGCAATTTCTGCACGAACCTCGGGAAGTTCAGGTCCGTTCGTCTGCAGGACTCTTCCATGGCATGATAAAGATTGCTTCCGTCGATGAAAATGGCCACTCTCGGCCTAAGATGGTTTCTGTAACTGTCGTCTAATATAGAGGTCTCCTTGGCCCTCGCTCAGGATAGTGTGGCGGCGGGGCCATGCGCCCGCGAGTATACCTTAGCGTTCAGGAAGCTACCAGTGCCCCAACCCAGCCTATCGTCACGTGGAATACCAACGAAACTCCCTTTCCGTTGTGTGCGCAGATGAAGTGGTAAAAGCAGCGACAAATTCGTGTCTGCTAGTTATTCTGTCCTTACCACCCCTATCGATTCGACGGTAGAGTCGAGACCGCCTCAAAGGGCGGTCTCTGTCTTTGTATCCATCGTCGCGGGAATACCGACGAAACACCCTTTTCGTTGTGTGCGCGGATGAACTGGCACAGTGCATTGACAGATGCGTGTCTGGTAGTTATTCTGCCTTTACCACCCCTATCGCCTCGGCGGTAGGGTCGAGACCGCCTCAAAGGGCGGTCTCTGTCTTTGATTGAGAATTAGGAACCGGAGATTGATAACCAATCTGTACATTGATGGCTTCAATCTCTACTACCGAGCCCTTAAAGACACCCCATTCAGATGGCTAGACCTACGGAAGATGGCCGAGACCCTCTTTCCCCTGGACACCATCCACAAGATTTGCTACTTCACCGCCCGATTAGATGCACGTCCCAGCAATCTTGCCCAACCCCAAAGACAGCAGGCGTACCTGAGAGCACTGGCAACCCTCCCGGACTTTGAGTTCTACTACGGCGTCTTCCGCTCTGGAGTAAAGCGTCGTCCTCTTGCCGAGCCCGTACCGGGCCTGCCCGCTCATGTTTTGGTTAAGGACTCGGAAGAGAAGGGATCGGACGTAAATCTGGCGACTCGACTCTTGATCGATGGCTTCAAAGGGGAATATGAGCAGGCGGTCGTCGTCTCCAATGACGCTGATTTCGCCGGTGCGATGAGGTCCGTCAGGGACGACCTGGACCTTCGAGTCACCCTCGTGAACCCGGATGCCAGGAACACCAGCCCCATGGACCTGGCCAAAGCAGCGACCTACGTCAAGCGTCTCTGGAAGAGCCATCTGAGGATCAGCCAGTTTCCTGACAGTCTAACCGACCCTGTTGGCGTCATCACGAAACCGGCGAATTGGTGATGCTCCCAGCCCCATCTTGAGGCTCCTCCCACAGACGGCTATAATACCGGCGTTCCGGAGCTTTAGCCCTGGGCCTCTCAGCCGATACCGCAACCTTTATAAGGACAAAGACTCATTCAATCCATAACCCCCCTCGGCCCCGACTTCGCCAAGGCGTTCAATCCCAAATCCGTAGCTTTAGTGGGCGCCTCCCGAATCACCTCGGCGAAAGGTCCCGGCTGGAGTAACCCCTCGGGCCAGTTCATCCCCTATCTCCTCAAGCTCGGCTATCCCGGCAAGATTTATCCCGTCAATCCCAAAGCCGACGAAATTCTCGGCCTCAAGTCTTACCCCTCTGTTTCCGCCCTCCCTGAGGTCCCCGAAATGGTGACCGTCTCCGTACCTGCCCGGTTCCTGGCAACGGTGCTGGAAGACTGCGCCTCTGTTGGCGCGCTCAATGTCCACGTCTTCACCTCCGGCTTCTCGGAGACCTCCACGGCCGAAGGCGTCGAGATGGAAAAGGTCGTCAGGGAGGTAGCCACCCGAAATCACATCCGCGTCGTTGGGCCCAACTGCCTCGGCGTACACTCTCCGGCGGCCCAGTTCTCCACCATCGGCGACATTACCAACAGGTCCGGTAGCGCCGCCTTTGTCGCCCAGAGCGGCGGGCATGCCATGGACTTCATATTCCGAGCCGCGGATGTTGGGATAGGAGTCAGCAAGGTAATCAGCTTTGGCAATGCACTGGTCCTCGAAAGCGCGGACTACCTTGAGTTCCTGGGCCAGGACGAGAGCACCAATACCATCGGCATGTACATTGAGGGTGTCAAGAACGGCCCGAAGCTCTTGAAGCTGGTGCAGGAGATAAACCCACGTAAACCCGTAATCATCTGGAAGGGCGGCCTCAGCGAATCAGGCTCACGAGCTGCTGCCTCCCACACCGGCTCCCTAGCCGGCCAGGGCGCGATATGGGATGCCTTCTTCCGACAAACGGGCGCCGTCCGCGCCGGTTCAGTCGAAGAAGTCGTAGACGTCATGCAGGCCTTCAACCTGCTACCAGCTCCTCGAAGCAACCGACTCGCCATGATCGGCAGCGGTGGGGGCAACAGTGTCGCTGCCTCGGACATCTGCTCTGAAGAAGGCCTGGACATGGCTGAGCTGTCCTCCGAGACCAGCGCCCGTCTCCGGGAGTTCATCCCCGACGCTGGAAACAGCGTCCGAAACCCGGTCGACCTCTCCTTCATGGCCAATGTCCGGGACAAGCAGCAACAGGCCGCGCGCCTCGTCACTGCAGACCCGTCCATCGACATGCTGCTAATGATCCCTAGCCTCAACGAATACACCGACGTTACGTCCGAGCCCGAAAAGGCCGTTGCCGCGGACTTTGCAGAGATCGCCAGGGACCATTCCAACGGCAAGCCTGTCGTCATCCTGCTGCCGGTCCGCATCCGGGACCCCCGCATCAAGATGGACTATCAGAAGCTCCAGCAGGAGTTCTCCGAAGCGGGCCTCCTTGCCTACACATCGCTGCGCAGGGCCTGCCGGTCCCTGGCCAAGTTCGTGCAGTACCACATGTTCCAGAGATCGCTTAGCTCGGGCTAGCCCGCCCTTCCCAGGAGCGCGTCCAACACCTTCTTCGTATCCGACAGGTCTTCGAAGACGAACGTCGGCCCCAGCGCCCGTAGTGTCTCCGTGTCACAACGACCCGTCGCCACCGCCACTGTGTTGATCTCGTTTGCCTTCCCCGCCTCCACGTCCGAAGGTGAGTCGCCGATAAGAAATATTTCTCCTGGGTCGTAGACCCTACCCGAGATAGCCTGGCACTTGGCTATAGCGTCGGCCACCACTTCCGTACGGGTCATCCAGTCTCCCCCGAATCCTCCCACTTCGAAAAAATTGTCCAGCCCAAATCTACGCAGCTTGATGAAGGCGGCCTCCCTGAAATTGCCCGTCTCCAAACCCAGCTGCACCCCCGGCTCCCGTGCCAGCGCCTCCAGTACCTCCCTCGCCCCCGGACATATGTAGCCGTCCGTCCAGGTCTCTAATCCCCTTTCAAGGTGATCGAAGTAGACAGCCTTGAATTCCGATAGGTCTGGGAGTTCATCTAGGTTGCCCTTTGTCAGCCCCCATTTCCTATACATCTCAGTTATAAGCCGCAAGTCCAGTCCGCCGCCAAACAGCACGTCATTAAAGGCATCGGGTATTCCGTGGACTTGCTCAAAGGCGCTATTCAGTGCGAGTAGGTTGCACGCGGTGGAGGTGATCAGGGTTAGATCTACGTCGAAGAGGACAAGTCTTTGAAAGCTGGACATTCCGCACTCACCTAGCCTAGCAACGCGCCCAACACCTTCTCCGTATCCGACAGGTCTTCGAAGACGAAGGTCGGGCCTAATGACTTCAACTTCGTGGTGTCGTAGTGACCCGTCGCCACCGCTACCGAGTTTATGCCGTTGGCCCGACCCGCCTCCACGTCGGAAATCGAGTCTCCGATGACGAAAATATCCTCACGTTCGTAGACTTTCCCTGAGAGTGTCTGACATTTGACTATGGCGTCGGCTACGACCTCGGGGCGGTTCGGATGGTCTCCCCCAAAGCCGCCTTCCTTAAAGAAGGTGTAAAGCCCATATTTCCGCAGCTTGATGAATGCCGACTCCCGGAAGTTCCCGGTAGCCAGACCTATCTGCACCCCAGCTCTCGAGTCCAGGGCTCTAAGCAACTCAGGTATACCCGGGTACACGATACCCATTTCCCAGTCCTTCAGCACCAGCTCCAGAAGCTCGAAATACCGTGCCTTGAAATCGCCGAGACTCCGATCCACTTCGGCGACTCCCCAATGCGAATAGACCTGGCCCATTATTGATAGGTCCATCCGCCCCCCGAAACTCATTCCTTCGAAGGCGTCGTCAATGCCATGCAGCTCCTGGAATGTATCGTTGAGTGCCTTTCGGTCACCGCCCCTGGTACTAATGAGAGTCTGGTCTACGTCGAACAAGATGAGTCTGTGCAATCTTGACCTCCCGAAGTCCGGCCCAGTATAGCCGACACCCCTGCATCATTGGAGTTTTCTCCCTTGGCATATAATTGCTGCGAGGGAGGCCCGACGCTGTGTACGACGATACCATAGCCGCAATTGCCACACCCATAGGTGAGGGGGCCATCGGTGTTGTGCGGCTCTCCGGCCCCGATTCCCTTGCCCTTGCCGGGAAGGTGTTTAGCGGCCGACTATCCCACCGCTATATGAGCCGTGGCCGGATAGTCGACCCTGACGACGGGTCGATCCTCGATGAGGTGATGGCTACCTGCATGCTGGCCCCCAACAGCTACACCTGCGAGGACACCGTCGAGATATACGGGCACGGCGGCCTCGTACCCCTGCAGGCCGTTCTCGAAGCCCTTCTCCGTTGCGGGGCCCGTGCCGCGGGTCCCGGCGAGTTCACCCTGCGCGCCTTCCTCAACGGACGCATAGATCTCACCCAGGCCGAAGCCGTCCTGGATGTCATAGAAGCCAAGACCGACGCTAGCTTGAGAGTTGCTATGAACGGGCTTCAGGGCGGACTCTCCCAGCGTATCAAGGAAGCCCGCACCGCCATTTTGGAAGTCCTGGCCTACCTAACCGCGCGAATCGACTTCCCGGACGACGATGTCCCACTCGAAGATCCCCTCCCTGCAATCCGTGACGCGGCTTCCGCTGTCCGCCAACTCCTTAGCGCCGCCGATACGGGTATTGTCTATCGCCACGGCGTCCGGGTCGCGATAGTGGGGCGTCCCAACGTCGGCAAGTCGAGCCTCCTCAACCGCCTACTCGACCAAGAGAGGGCCATTGTGACACCCATCGCCGGTACAACCCGGGACACGGTCGAAGAGGTGACCAATATCGACGGCATCCCATTTGTGCTGGTGGACACCGCCGGACTGACCGACACCTCTGACCCCGTTGAGCATCTCGGCATAGAGCGCAGCCGCAAGGCTCTCGCCCAAGCCGACCTTGTCCTGCTCGTCCTTGACTCCAGTCAACCTCTCACCGACCAGGACCTCAATCTGATTGGTCGGCTCCCGGGCAAAGGAGCAGTGACGGTCGCCAACAAGTCAGACCTCCCGGACATTGCCGACCCCTCTGTTGTTCCATCGGGCGCCGTACGGGCCTCCATGATCACGGGGGAGGGCCTGGATGAGCTGAGGGAGAGGATGGTTGAGGTGGCGCTCAACGGCAAGAGTTTGGGGTCGGGTGAGGTACTGGTGTCCAATGCTCGGCACAAGTCGGCCCTGGAATCTGCTGCAACTCACCTTGCCTCTGCGGAAAATGCCCTAACTAAAGGCCTGCCCGACGACTTCGTCACCATAGACCTCACCGCCGCCCTGACCGCCCTCGGAGAAATCACCGGCGAGACCGTGACCGAAGACCTCCTCCACACCATCTTCTCCCGCTTCTGCATTGGCAAATAAACCTTCACCAATTTTCTTGCGGGTGGAGGAGCAAGTGAGTCTCGAACGTGAGGCTAAGCGCGTCTAAATTGTTCCATTGTGTTAGGTATGCTGATGTTGCCCCAGCAATGCTGCGTCAGCATTGAACCCTGAGGCGGAAAGGCTGCATGTATGGTCTTAATACCTCGTGTACCGAGAAATTCGACGACAGGTACGAAGTCTTTGTCCGAGGAAAGCAATACGGCGACATCATAGTTGTCAACCCAAGCCAACTTAATCATGTCGGTCACAATGCGTGTATCGACTCCCTTTTCTTCCGTGCCTCTCATGTCCGAACCGCATTTGTAACATGTCGACAACTCTTCATGACATGCTGGGCAAACGGACCCCTTTCGCTTTCGTTGCCGTGGAATCATGGTCACCTGTACACCGGAAAATTTGTCCAGGCTATTCGTAGCCCATCTGCGAAAGGCCTCGTCCTTTTTACCGAATGGATCAAAGGAAGCGTATACGTTCATACCTTGATAGGATAACTGCGAGTCAGCGTCTACGACCTCCAGGGCAGTCCGTGCGATTAGGGGTCCCAACTTCTTCCAGTCGACCGGGAAACCACGCTCTAAGTCGTTGACCATTAACTGAAAGTTCCAGAAGTCGACAAACACGATCACGCGAATCCGATTCTGCTCTCTCGCGGCGATGGACATTGTCAGATTGTTTCCTAAAAATTCAGGGACGCCGAAGGCGTCCCTGGGGTTTTAATGATTGGGTGCCTATTTGTCCCGTATACCGGGAGGTAACCCAATGGATTCTAATACTGCAAATGTAACGATCATGGGCAGGAATGTCAACTTAACCCTCTTAATTTGCCCTCATACTATTTCCTGATTCCTGGATTAAGCGGCAAGCAAATCTGATTGCACGTTTTCCTAGACCCAATTCTCTAGAAGGTCGCTCCCACGGTGTGACATCACCCCCTTCCCCTCACCCCCTCTTTTCGCTAATCTCTGCCTGCGAGCAATTTTTGAGTAACTCAAACTTCAAGTGCCCCAATGTCCCCTTTTCTCTACCGACCGTGGATGGCTCGCGGCGCGAGAATTGGAGTTAGTCCCGCCATTAACAAACAATCAAAAATCGTGCCTACACCCCGCAATCAATCAAACACAAAGCTGTTTTCCATTGATTGTCCACGTCTCGGTTCATTGTCATATGTTAGCTAACCCATATGGAACTGAAGGGCATGTGGATTTGACATTCAATAGGCGTGTGGATAGACTCGCGGCCATTCCGCGTGATAGCTTGTTGGACAGGCTTATTTTGACTCCTCGCTCGACTTTGACGACTCTACGGTAACTGCCGCTCTCGGAGACACACGTGGTCTACGTTTCCACCGATATCCAAATCGAGCGTTGCCTGCAGCAAGTCCTGGACGGCAAGCCGCTATCGAGAGAAGAGGCATACCGGCTGGTCCGAGCCGAGGGCGCAGAGATTCCCGCTCTTCTCGCATGCGCCGCCCGGACCACCGAAAGTGCCAAGGGGCGGCGCGTTGCCTACTCCCGCAAGGTTTTCATCCCCCTGACCAACCTGTGTCGAGACCGCTGCGGCTACTGCACCTTCGTCAAGGGCCCCAAGCACCCCGACGCCAAGACCATGACACCCGGCGAGGTGCTCGCCGTGGCCAAGGCTGGTCGGAAAGCGGGATGCAAAGAAGCCCTCTTCAGCCTCGGTGAGAAGCCGGAAGACGTGCACAGGATGGCTCGGACGCACCTTCAGGAGCTCGGGTACCCCTCCATGACCGACTACCTTGTCGATATGTGCCGCATGGTATTCGAGGAGACGGGCCTCCTTCCCCACAGCAACTCCGGGGTGCTGGAGCGTGAGGAGATGGCCCAGCTTCGCGAGGTCACGGTTAGCATGGGCCTGATGCTGGAGAATTCCAGCCCGCGCCTCTTGGAGAGGGGACAGGCCCACTTCGGCAGTGTGGGCAAGGACCCGGCAATACGAATCCAGACAATGCGCTACGCCGGCGAGATGCTGGTCCCGTTCACCACCGGCATGCTCATCGGCATCGGAGAGACCTTGGACGAACGGGTCGACACCCTTTTTGCCATCAAAGAGCTTCAGGAAGAGTACGGCCACATTCAGGAAGTGATAATCCAGAACTTCCGCGCCAAGCCCGACACCCGCATGAGGGCCCACGGAGAGCCTTCGGCGGTGGACATGGCCGTCACCATTGCCTTGGCTCGGCTAATCCTGGGCCCCGAAATGAACATCCAGGCCCCACCCAACCTGACCGCCGACGCATACCAGTTCTACCTGGCTTCCGGGATCAACGACTGGGGAGGCGTATCCCCCGTCACCAAAGACTTCATCAACCCTGAGAAGGCCTGGCCCATGATCACGGAGCTTAAGGAAAACACCGAGTCTCTCGGCTACGAGTTGAAGGAGAGGCTGGCAATCTACCCCGAATACATTGTGGACAAACCCGGATATCTGAACCCCGTCATGGAGGCCGCAGTGCGCGGTTTCATAGATGAGGATGGCTACGTAAAGGATGAGGAGACCCGATGGTAATTGATACTGCATTTCCCGGAGTCGTTGAATCCAGCCTTGACCGGCTTCTTTCGGCCGTCGAGCCGGAAACGGCGCGTATCCTGGACAGGGCCTTAAACGGCGTAGATATCGAGGTGGAAGAGGCCATAAAGCTCTTCGACGCAAAGGACCTGGAGCTTCACGCTCTCTGCGCCGCCGCCAACGAGCTCCGAAAGCGTACCGTCGGCGACATGGTCACCTTCGTTACGGTGCGCAACATCAACTTCACCAATATCTGCTATACGGGCTGCAAGTTCTGCGCCTTCGCCAAGCACTTCGGTGACGAAGAGGCTGAGACCCTGACCATTGAACAGGTCGCCGACCGGGCCGAGGAGGCCTGGGAGGCGGGAGCTACGGAGGTCTGCATGCAGGGCGGACTCCACCCGAAGATGACCGGCTACGAGTACCGGGACATGCTGATCGCCATCAAGGAGCGGGTCCCGGGCATCCACGTCCACGCCTTCTCGCCCTTCGAGGTGCAGTACGGCAGCAAGAAGACGGGCCTGAGCATCCGAGATTTCCTGCTCATGGTCAAAGAAGTAGGCCTGGGTTCCATTCCTGGCACCGCCGCCGAGATCCTCGACACCGAGATAAGGCAGCGCCTGACCAAGAACAAGCTCAGCGCCGAGAACTGGGTGGAGATTATCAAGACCGCCCACGAAGTCGGGTTGCCATCCACCTCCACCATCATGTATGGCCACATCGACGCTCCGGTACATTGGGCCAACCACATTGCCCTTATCCGGGACATCCAGAAGGAGACCGGCGGAATCACCGAGTTCGTGCCCTTGGGGTTCGTTCACTGGGACTCGCCCCTTTACCTGCAGGGCGGGGTGAGACCCGGGCCCACAGGCATGGAAGACCTGAGGATGCACGCCGTGTCCCGAATCATGCTCAACAACTGGATTAAGAACATCCAGGTGTCGTGGGTCAAGCTTGGACAGAAGTTCGCCCAGGTCTGCCTAAACGCAGGGGCCAATGACTTCGGCGGCACGCTGATGAATGAGAAGATATCCAGGTCGGCGGGCGCGCCTTACGGCCAGTACATGTCGCCGGAGGATTTCCAGAGCCTGATTAAGGACATTGGCCGTATCCCCGCCCAGCGCACCACGTCCTACGACATCATCAGGGTATTTGATTAGCCTGTCGGTCCGGAGGTCTCAGCCATGAGAGTAGAAGCAAAGCTGGCCGAGATGGGCATCACTCTGCCCGATTACTCGAAGGAAGGTTACCCCGGCGCGACCTTCGGCACCATGAAGTCCCACCACCGGGTGGGAAACGTTCTGTACCTCAGCGGCCACGTTCCCTGGAAGGACGGCGGGCCAGTCGGTATCGGGACCCTGGGCAAGGACGTCACCATTGAGCAGGGCTACGAGTCGGCACGGCTCACGGCGATCCACTGCTTTGCGGGCATCAAGTACGCAGTCGGGGACCTGGACAAGATAGTGGCCATCGTGAGGTCGTTGAACTTCGTCGTGTGTACGCCCGACTTCACGGACGTGAACAGGGTGTCCAGCGGCGCCACCGACCTGTTCGTCGAGGTCCTGGGTGAGGCGCGGGGACTCGGGGGCCGGGCCACGATTGGTGTGACCAGCCTTTCCAGCGGCGTCTGCTTCGAAAACTGGCTCACCGTAGAAGTACAGGATGAGTACATCCCCGACGAGGTCGGACCGGAATAGGGGCTGAGGGAGCCGGTCCTTCATTGACACACTTGTGAGTGAGCACAGCGTGTTCACCATGCTCTCTAGCTGTGGAATCGGGCAGGTTTACGGTGGTGATAGAATCTTGACTATCTTTTCCCGGTTCGAACGGAAGCACTGAATTGCACGATCAGGCGCTTCAAGACCTACGAGTCCTGGACATCAGCCGGCGTATTCCCGGACACGTCTGCACGAAATTCATGGCTGATTTCGGGGCGGACGTCATTCTGGTCGAACCCCCGACCGGGGACCCCGGCCGAGCCTCCACTCCCTTTATTGACGACCTGCCGGGCGTAGAGAAGAGCGGCTTCTTCCGCTACCTCAACAACAACAAGCGGGGCGTGACCCTGGACCCCGAGACCCGCGCCGGGGCCAAGATATTCATGGAGCTGGTCGAGTGGGCCGATCTCGTTGTCGAGACCTTCTCGCCCTCGACCCTGCCGTCCATGGGCCTCTCCTACGAGGCCATGAAACAGCGCAACCCTCGCATCGTGCTCACCTCTATATCCAACTTCGGGCAGAACGGCCCCTACAGCGAATACGAGGCCTCTGATGCTGTGTACTACGCAATGTCGGGGCTGATGTACGTGACGGGCCTCCAGTCCCGCGAGCCCGTGAAGGTGGGGGCGCACGTCGTTCAGTTCCACGCCGGCATCATGAGCGCTCTGCACTCGATGATCTCGCTCAGAGGCACGTCCGAAAGAGGTGTGGGAGAGCACGTGGACGAGTCGATCCAGGAGGTGCAGGCAGGGAGCATAGATCGCACCTCCGCGATGCTCCTGGCCTACCAGTACGCAGGTTTCGTCACCCGGCGGGAGACCTTAGAGAGTGGCGGCGGCTCCGTCCACCTCTGTCAGGACGGCTATCTCAACATGTTCACTGATGCCAATCTGATACCCAAGGGATTGAACATGTTAGGGATGCCCGAGCTAATGGAAGAGCCCCTCTTCGCCACTATGGAGGCGCGTTCATTGCCTGAAAGCCACGATTTCTTCGATGCGCTGCTCGACCCGTGGTTGAAGGAACGCCCCGTAACAGATGCCTTCGCCGCCGCCCAGGAGTCCCGAATTCTTTCGGGGCCGGTCTACGACTCCGCCCTTCTGACCGCCGACCCAAACTTCCGTGCCCGAGCCTACTGGACTACCGTCGAAAGGGCCCCCGGAGACATGGTGCGGATTCCCGGAAAGTCGTTCCAGATGTACGGAGGCCTGTGGTCCATGCGCCGCCCCGCCCCAACCCTTGGACAGCACAACGTGGAGGTTTACGGGGGCCTCCTGGGTTTCTCCAGGGAAGAAGTTTCCAAGTTGAAACAGGCAGGCGTAGTGTAGGGCGCCTCTACTCGGATAGGTACATGACGAACTCTAAGCTGCCGTTGGATGGGATACGGGTCCTGGACATAACGCTTGTCTGGGCGGGCCCCTACGCCACTCAGATGCTCGCAGACTGGGGCGCCGAGGTCATACGCCTGGAGCCTATCGACCACTTCCAACCGATGGCGCGCGGTCAACGGGCCCGGGTATCAAAAGCCGAAATTTCTGCGGACACGGATTGGCATACTGCCTATCCTGAATGGGACCCGGGCCCCATGCCCTGGAACAGGACTCCTTCGTTCAACGTCCATGCCCGCAACAAGAAGAGCATGACGGTTAACCTGGGCGCTCCCGGAGGCCAGGAGGTCTTCCAGAGGCTTTTCCACGTCGCCGACGTGCTGATAGAGAACAACGTGCCGACCACCGCCGACAAGCTCGGCATCTCCTATGAAAGGGCCAGGGAGGTCAACCCTGGATTCATCATGGTGCGAATGCCGGGGTTTGGTCTGCAGGGACCCTACAGGACATATCGAACTCTCGGCAGCCACATTGATGGTGTCTCGGGGCATGCCAGCCTGCGGGGCTACCCTGATCTTAGCCTCGATTTTCAGACCG
This sequence comes from Dehalococcoidia bacterium, assembly GCA_965249275.1. Lineage (GTDB taxonomy): Bacteria > Chloroflexota > Dehalococcoidia > Plut-88900 > Plut-88900 > Plut-88900. The sequence continues at coordinate 784,489 of CBDFLQ010000007.1, read as the reverse complement.
ACATCTTCTACAGCGACGCAGCGGGAGGGATAAACTGCGCCCTTGCCGTGATGATGGCCCTCAGGAATCGGCAGCGCACCGGCAAGGGCCAGATGATCGAGCTGGCACAGGTGGAGAACTTCACGTCCTACATCAGCGAGGTAAACATAGACCGGCTGGCGAATGGACGGGTCCACCGTACCTTGGGGAATCGGCACCGTACTATGGTCCCCCACGGCTGCTATCCGTGCTCGGGGGATGACGAATGGATCGTGATTGCTGTCGAGAAGGAAGAGCAGTGGGATGCGCTTTGCGGCGTTATGGGCAGCCCGTCATGGACCGCCGACAGGAAATTCGCTAGCTACCTGAGCCGGTATGAGAACCAGGATGAACTGGACGCCCTGATCTCGGAGTGGACCCGCGAGCGAAACAAGGGAGATTTGATGTCGATGCTTCAGGAGGCGGGAGTGCCTGCGGGGCAGGTGTCGAATCACCGGGAAGTTTATGATGACCCGCAGCTCCGGGGTCGGGAGTTCTTCCAGCGTATCTCGATGCCAGGCACAGGGGAGCACGAATACCCCTCCATAATAGGTCGTCTTTCGGAGACTCCAAACGCTATCCGTACGCCCCCGCCGAGGCTCGGTGAGCACAATGAATACGTTTACAAAGACCTTTTGGGCTATACCGACTCCGAATACGATACGCTGGAGGAAATGGGCCACATAGGCAACGAGTACCATCCCCACGTGGAATGATTTAACGGGACTCATAGTGGAAAGCACTTGGCAAAGCCGTCAATTGCCGTTCCCTTGGCCTAAAGCGTCGTATTCTTTACTTACTCCCCCGACAACGTATACTATCTTCGGCGAAAGTCGGGCGGCGGAACCATTGGCAGCCCGATCCCTTTTGGAGGTGCAACAGTGGCCGATATTGAAGACATAGCCCCGACCGATTACCTGATCGAAGAACAGGTCAAGAAGGGCTACTGGGTACAGGAGACCTTTGGAAACCTGCAGGTCTGGCATCGTAAAAACCAGATAGCGCTCCTGATTATCACTCCGGACATAGAGTCCAAAGTGCAGGATATAGTCAAGGGCCGCATCCAGGAGCTGCAGGAGGTCTTCGAAAAGACGGGCTGGAAGCCCGAAGAGGACGAGTAGCAGCACCCTTTCACCTGTTCCAGGAGACCTTTCATGGCTATATACGAATACTACTGCGCCGATTGCGGCAAGGAATTCGAGCTGATGAGGCCCATCAGCAGGGCGGATGAATTGGCCCCGTGTCCAACCTGTGGCGTCGGGGGGCAGAAACTGATGTCAGCGACGGCCTCCAAAGTGGACTACTACATAAGGATTCCCTCCAAGCCCGCATTCCGGCAGCACCCGCCAGCCAAAAAGTAAAGTGCGGGGCCGTGCCCCGCGCCATTCGCTCTGTATCGGAAGATTAGGACAACAGTCAAATAGGTCGCTAAGGCGTATTACATGAACATAACGAGAAAAAAGGTCTATTGCAATAAGTGTAAGAAGTTGGCCAGCGCACGTCACCAAGTCGAGGGTGATGTGACGACCGTCCTCTGCAATGCGTGCAATACGGCCTCGTACACCTGGGACAAGGTGAGCTGGAAATACACCGGAGGCTAACCCGATGGCCAAGCGGGACTACTATGAGGTCCTGGGGGTCGATCGGAACGCCGACGCGAAGGCCGTAAAAAAAGCCTATCGCAACCTCGCCATGAAGTATCACCCGGACCGGAATCCGGGGGACGCTTCTGCGGCAGAGACCATGAAGGACGTCAATGAGGCTTACGCCGTCCTCAACGACCCCAAGAAGCGCGAGCTCTACAACTCATACGGCCACGCCGGACTTGATGGGTTCAGCCAGGAAGACATCTTCCGTGGCGTCGACTTCTCCAACTTGTTCAGCGAGTTCGGGCTGGGCGACCTGTTCGGGTTCGGTGGAGACTCCTTCGGGGGCATGTTCGGTGGACGGACAAGGACACGCCAACGCACCCGCAAGGGCGCCGACATCCGTTATGACCTTGAACTAACCTTGGATGACGTGGCAAGCGGCTTCAAGAAGACCATTACCCTGGACCGGGCCTCGACCTGTGCCGGGTGCCGGGGCTCGGGGGCGGAGGCCGGCGGAGAGGGAGAGTGCGAATCGTGCCGGGGGTCGGGACGCACCGTCCGGGAGGAGCGCTCGGGATTCGGGGTGGTGCGCCAGATATTGACCTGTGGGACGTGCCGGGGCAACGGAAGGGTCATCACCGAGCCGTGTGCAACCTGCGAAGGCCGGGGCAAGACGGTCGAGACGGTGGACCTGGAGGTGGATGTGCCTGCGGGCGTGGAGGATGGACATGCGCTCCGGGTGACGGGCGAGGGTGAAGCAGGCCCCGACCTGCCCGGTGACCTCTTCGTCGTGCTCAACGTCGCACCTGATCCCCGCTTCGAACGCCGTGGACAGGACCTCTACGTCAGACAAGAGGTAGACATTGCGACGGCAGCCCTCGGAGGTGATGTTGACGTTCCCACCCTCGATGGACCCCTGACCGTCACCCTTCCGCAGAGCACTCAGCACGGGACTACGTTTCGGCTTTCGGGGCACGGGCTGCCCCATCTCAGGGGCTCGGGCACCGGTGACGAGTACGTGGTGATCAGGGTGGGAGTGCCCACCGACCTTAGCGATGAAGAGAGGCGCTTGCTGGAAGATTACCGGCAGCTAAGAAGGAGATCCACAGAAGATGTCGATGAACAAAGTTGAACAGGTAGAGCCTTACAGCGCCAACGTCACCAAGTCGATACTAAAGAAATGGAACGGCGTGGTGCGGGTCTGGAGCGAGCCCATGAGCGCGGTGGAGGGCTCCCAGGTCCTTCATGAGATCACCGCCCCGACTCAGGTCACGGTCTTCGAAGAGCAGAAGGACGTCTATGGCTCCCTGTCTCAGCGGGCCCACGTCCGCTATGGTGAAGAAAAGGAAGGCTGGGTGCTCTGGGATGCGATCTCGGCGGAGTGATTGGTCTCTAGCGGAACCGGGATATCACTCCTTCGACCAGCAGGTTTAGCTGTTCCGGCACCTCATCTGCAGGCGTCATGGCGTTGAACACTATGTGGTCTACACCTGCATCCAGGAATCTCTCCACCGTCCTTGTGCAATCGCCCACAGTCCCGAAGGCATATCTGCCATCGTCGACTAAAGAAACCTCGAACCCGCGCCGACGGTTTAACTCCGTCTCGCCTGCTGCCAGGGCTTCCTCCCGCGTACTCCCTATGCGATAGAAGAGATGTATGGCCCGGGACATTCCTGAAACATCCCTTCCCAGTTCCTCTCCGTATCGCATTATCTTCGACCAGGATACGGCGAACTCCTCTGCGTTGATGCGCACTGGATAGAAACCGTCCGCGTAACGGGCCGCCCGCTTCAGCATTCTTTCGGATACGCCTCCTGCCCAGAGGGGTGGGTGAGGACGCTGATATGGCCTCGGTTCCAGGCGGATGTTGGAAAAGCTCTGAAATTTCCCTTGGTGATCGACGGCCTCGCCGGTCCAGAGCTTGGTCATGATTTCCAGCGCCTCGTCGGTGAGGTTGCCCCTCTCCCGCATGCTCACGCCGCAGGCTTCGAAGGCGTCGGGGTGGGAGTCGGGAGGTCCACCCACCCCGAACCCGATTATGATCCGCCCTTCCGAGTGTATGTCCAGCGTAGCAAACTCCTTGGCCAGCACAACGGGATTTCTCAACGGCAGCAGCACCGCCCCAGCCCCGACGGTTATGCTGCTGCTGTGATGCACCAGGGCGCTCATGGTCATCATTATGTCCCCGGCCGGAACCTCGTTCACCAGGGCCTCCGGCACCCACACCGAGTCAAACTCCATCTCCTCGGCTAGATGCGCAAAGTCGGGGGGAGGGATTACGTTCTCGATACGGCTGTAGTGAAACCCGAACTTCGGCTTTGCCATATGTAGTCTCCAGGGGGCAGATGTGCAGCTACATTATTGCCCAAAGACATCCGCCCCGCTATATTAGCGCAACTATCATGTTGGAACGTCCTAAAACCGCCCCTGCTCCACAAGCCCTTACCGGGACACGGGTTCTGGACCTGACCCACTACGCCGCAGGGCCGTTCTGCACTAAGCTCCTTGCTGACTACGGTGCGGAGGTCATCAAGGTTGAAAGGCCGGGTCACGGTGATCCGGGGCGTAGGCTCGGCCCGTTCCACAATGACCTCCCCAACGCCGAGTCCAGCGCACTATTCCAGTTCCTGAACCAGAACAAGCTCGGTGTCACGCTTGACCTTAAACGGTCGGCAGCTGTGAAACTCTTTGAAGAGCTGGCCCTGTGGGCTGACGTGATAGTTGAGAGCTTCAGGCCGGGCGTAATGAAAGGCTTCGGGCTGGGCTACTCTCGACTAAAGCAGATCAACCCCAACGTGGTCCTCACTTCCATCTCCAATTTCGGACAGAACGGGCCTTACAAAAATCACAAGGCCACGGAGATAGTGGAGTATGCGACCGGAGGGCCCATGCTTTTCACCGGCGCCGCCCGCCGAGAGCCGGTGAAACACGGGGGACGGGTGGGGATGTATTTCGCCGGCCAAGTCGCTGCCATCGCCACGCTTACGGCATTGTACCGGCAGATGGGGCATGGGGGCTCGGGGGATCACCTGGACATATCGATTATGGAGACCCAGGCCGGAACTATCGACAGACAGTCGGCGCTTTTGCTCAGTCACGTATACACCGGCCGACGGTACTCTCGGTACGCCGGCGAAAGTAAGGGGTTCTCCCAGGTCTATCCTGGTAAAGATGGGTATATGGACGTGCAGTCCGCCGGAAGGTTCCCAAGGCTCCTTGAGCTTCTTAACGCACCGGACTTCTTCGAAGAGAATGGTGTCGACGTGACAACGGCTCTTGCAAACCCACGCGTGATACGAAAGCTGGATGCGATGGTGGCAGAATGGGTGGCGGGCCGCACCCAGGGAGAGAGCTGGGCACAGAGTCAGGCCCAAAGAACCCTGTCAGCCCCGCTCTACGATCCGGCAGGCGTGGCCTCCGACCCGGGGTTCCGAGCGAGAGGCGTATGGGCTGGTGTCGAGGACACCCCGCATGGATATCGAGTTTTTCCGAGTCGTCACATGATCATGCATCGTACGCCTTGGCAGATTGGTAGGCCCGCCCCGGCCATCGGCCAGCACAACCGGAATGTCTACTGCGGGATTCTTGGATTGAGCCGCCGGGAGCTGTCTATGCTGCGACAGGAGGGGGTTGTTTAATGTCTGCGCGATTGCCTTTGGAAGGCGTGCGGATCATCGATATGACCCTCGCCTGGGTCGGGCCTTTTGGAACGCAGCTCCTGGCCGACTGGGGCGCCGAGGTCATTCGCGTCGAGCCGATCTCCATATTCCAGTACGGGACGCGAGCTACCGGCATCCTACCGATGGATCGCGGACTATACGATTGGGCAAGCAGCTACCCCGACGAAATCCCCGGGGAACGCCACTGGAACCGAAACGCGGTTTTCCAGATTCACGGCCGCAACAAGCTCAGCATGACCTCGAATATACCCGCCCCCGACATCATGGACACCCATCTCCAGCTTGCATCCATTTCGGATGTGGTGATCGAGAACAACGTCCCCCAGACCTACGACAAGATTGGCGCCAGCTATGATCAGCTGCGTCAAGCCAGACCGGACATCATAATGGTACGCGTTCCGGCCTACGGGCTCACCGGCCCCTATGCCAGGTACAGAGCGTTGGGTCCGCAGATGGAGTCGACGGCCGGGCACACGTGGATACGCGGGTACAGGGACGGGCCCTTCACGGACGCCGGCACGTCATTTTTGGGTGATGCCGTTGGTGGGGTAACCGGGGCGTTTGCCGTCCTCATGGCCCTGTGTCATCGCAAAAGGACTGGACAGGGGCAGCTGGTGGAGGTGGCAACTACCGAGGCAATACTTAGCTATGTCCCGGAGTCAACTCTCGACTGGCAGGTGAACGGACGCACCCAGAGCGCTATGGGCAACTCCCACCCCTCCCGTGCCCCCCAGGGCTGTTACAGGTGCAGAGGCGAGGACAACTGGCTTGTAATCTCGGTGGGGAGTGACGAAGAGTGGGTGGCACTGAAGAAAGCTATGGGCAACCCCACCTGGGCCCGGGACTCGAGGTTCGATACGGTTCTTGGGCGCTACCGCTGCCAGGAGGAGATCGATGGCCACCTTGAAGAATGGATGGCTGACAAGGACCACGTTGAGCTAATGAGCTTGCTCCAGGCCGAAGGTGTGCCCGCGGGCGCTGTCAACGATCAGCGGGAGCTTTACGAAAACCCTCAAATGGTGGCCCGCGGCTATTTCGAGCAGCTGGAGCAGCCGGCGACCGGAAGACATGCCTATACTGGCATGATGTGGAAAATGGCGGAGACACCCAACGGAATCAGGCTCCCAGCACCCATGCTCGGTGAGCACAACGAGTACGTTTTCAAGGAGCTGTTGGGTGTGACGGAGACGGAATACAAGAGATTAGAAGATGCAGGCCACGTGGGCATGGACTATCCGGCCCACCTATACGATTAGGCTGTACAGCGTTTTGGGAGAGGAGGCTCGACATGCTTGATTTGGTGTTACGGGGCGGAAGGGTTGTCACACCCACGGGCATTGGCCTCTGGGACGTTGCGGTGAAGGATGGGCACATAGTCGCAGTCTCGGAACCCGACACCCTGACCGCGGACGTGGAAAGAGTCATCGACGCCCGCAGCAAGATCGTGGTGCCGGGAGGTGTCGAGCCCCACGCTCACTGCTCCTGGACCGTACCTACTTTGGCTCACGAAGGTGTCAGCACCGGCAGCATCGAGGACGTTAGCCGGGCCTGTTTGTTCGGCGGCACTACCACGCTGGTCGATTTCGCATACTGGGAGCCCGGGGAGAACCTGTTCGAGACCCTGGAGAAGAAAGAGGCCATATTCAAGGGCAACAGTCATGTCGATTACTCATATCACGTCTCTCTTTACTCGACCAAGGGAGACCTGCCTTTCAGCGTGATGGAGCAGATTGGGGAGGTGATCGATGCGGGGTATCCCAGCTTCAAGGTCTGGACCACCAACACCACCCCCCACCGCCCCAAGCAGATGACCGACATCGGACACCTCGCGGAGATTATGGGCCACGTGGGTCGGGGCGGCGGCATGATGCTTGTCCACGCCGAGGACGAGGACATAGTGATGTTCATGTACAAGAAGCAGGCCCACCTCGGCCAGGTGCACCGCAAGTACATGCACCACGTCCACAACAACATGTCTGAGGACATATCTTTCAGGAGGGTTATCAGGTTGTCCGAGTGGATGGACTGTGCCCTATACCTCGTTCACGTAAGCGCCAAGGAAGGAGTGGAGGCAATAGCCGAGGCCCGGGCCAAGAGTTTGCCGGTCTACGGCGAGACCCTGCACCACTACGCTTCCTTCAACCACAAGGACTACGAAAGGCCCGACGGCGCCCTATACCATACCTACCCCTCGCTGAAGACCGAGGCGGACCAGACGGCCTTGTGGGAAGGGCTGATTAACGGCGAGCTGTCCACTCTTGCCACTGATGAGCTTTGGACCAGCAAGACCCACAAGCTCCGAGGCCAGACTATCGAGGACACGACTGGAGGCAGCGAGGGTGTCGAGTCCCGGATGGGCATCGGCTACAGCGAAGGGGTGGTGAAGCGGGGCATGAGCCTGGAGCGATTCGTGGACATAACGTCGGCGAATGCGGCGAGGCTGCTCGGGCTCTACCCGAGAAAAGGGGCCCTGAGCCCCGGGAGTGATGCGGACATCGCCATTATCGATCCCGACTACAACAAGACACTTGAGCTTTCAGACCTGCATGGCGCTGACTACAGCATCTGGGTGGGATGGGAGGTGCGTGGGTGGCCGGTAATGACCATCCTTCGAGGGGAGGTTGTGGTTGAGGATGGCAAGCTTTTCGGGACGAAGGAAAAAGGCCTCCTATTGCCGCGCAGGATTGACGGGCGGGTAGTAGCTAGTCCCGTGTGTTAAGTAGAATATCTACTGGATTGTGTACGATCTCAGACTTCACGTAAGGAAATAACCATGACAGACCAATCCGGCGCTATAGCTGCCTTAACCCATGTTGGCATTGATGTCTCCGATCTTGAGCGGGCAGAGGCATTCTATTCGGCCTTGCTAGGTGTTGAGCGATACGCTGCATGGGACCAGTTCATCGCCTTCACGCCGGTTCCCAATGGCATGATCGTCTACCTTCAGCAAGTCCCGGAGAAGAAGACCGCCAAGACCCGGGTCCACTTCGACCTGACGGTGCCCGACGTCAAAGCGGCCGTGCCCAGGGTCCAGGCCCTGGGTGCCAGGCTTCTGAATGAGGAATACGGGGAACCGACGGGCAGTCTGGCAGTCTTCGCCGATCCGGATGGCAACGAGTTCTGCCTGTTGAAATTCGACCTGGATAGCAAAGCCTCGAAAGACTGAGTTTATGGACATTCCAGATTCATTAGGAGTTGTATAAATGACTGAACAAAATGCGCCGCTGGGAGTGTTGACCCAAGTTGGTATAGACGTTTCCGATCTGGCCCGCGCGGAGGCTTTTTATTCGGCTCTGCTTGGCGTTAAACGCAATGTATCGAACGATCATTACCTCAACTTCGAACCCATACCCGGTGGCCTGATAATTTATCTTCAAACGGTCCCCGAAAAGAAGTCCAGCAAGACTCGCGTACACATGGACATTGTTGTAAAGGACACGCCCGCAGCCTTGGCCCGAGTCGAGGCTCTGGGAGGCAGTCGGCTGGAGTCTTTCTTGGAAGAGGGAGAGGGTTGGACCGTAGTCGCAGATCCGGACGGCAACGAATTGTGCCTGCTGCAGGGCTAGGAAGCGTACTCCCGGAAAACCGACTCAACGATGTCCAGGGCCTGGTCTATATCTTCGGGCCCAATCCCGTGGTGGGTCACGAACCGCCACGTTCTGTCGCCCGTGCCCCCCTTGATCCCGAGGCTCTCCAGCCGTGCCGCAATGTCGGGCGGAGGCCCATCCACCACCTTGAAGTAGACCTGGTTGGTGGGATATTTCTTCGGGTCGATGTCAATGCCGGGGATTTGGCTCAGGCCCCGAGCCAGGCGTCGGGCGTTGGAATGGTCTTCGGCCAGCCGTTCGATCATGCTCTCCAGCGCCACGACACCCGCGGCAGCGATAACTCCCACCTGCCTCATCCCACCACCCAGAGTCTCCCGCCAGTATCGGGCCTGGTTGATGAACTCGGCGCTGCCGCAGAGCATCGAGCCGATGGGGCAGCTCAGTCCCTTCGATAAGCAGAAGCTCACCGAGTCCGCGTCCTTCACCAGCTCCGAGGTGGGAGTCTCCAGATAGACCGATGCGTTGAATATGCGCGCACCGTCAATGTGGAGCGGGAGCCCATGCCGCCGTGCCACCGATGCCACTTCCCCGATCTCGTCCTGGGTCAGTACGGACCCGCCGCAGTAGGTATGAGTGTTCTCCAGGGCAATCAGGCCGGTTGGCGGGTCATGGGGATCGTCGGGGCGGATGGCTTGTTCCACCTCGTCAGGGTCGAGGGTACCCCGTTCTCCATTGGGGAGCGTCTGGATGTGGACGTTTCCGATGCCCGAAGCGCCGCCCCCCTCCTCCAGGAAGAGGTGCGACTGGTCGCCAACGATAAGCTCGTCGCCCCTATTGCAATGTGTGAGGATGGCCACGAGATTGCTCATGGTGCCCGAGACGGTGAAAAGAGCAGCTTCCTTGCCGAGCTTCTCGGCGGCGAGGGCTTCCAGGCGGTTGACTGTCGGGTCGTCGCCGTACTCGTCATCTCCGAGCTCCGCGTTGAGCATGGCGTCATACATCTCGGGGGTGGGGTGGGTTACGGTGTCGCTCCGGAAGTCGATGATGTGCATGGCTGTTAGAGCTTGGGGATGATGTTCTTGGCCAGCCTCTCGGCGTGCTCTATCAGGTCGAAGACGGGGTTGAACATGATAATGTCCGGGTCTTCTTCCATGACCCGGCCCAGGCCGTCGATGACTTCCTCCTCGGACCCGAACACCGAGACCTTACGGGCCCTCGCAGCGTCGTGGTAGTAACCGTCGAACCATTCCTCCAGCCTTCCTGCAGCCCTCTCTTTGTCGTTGTCGATGGCTATGTACACACGTTTGCCCACTGGAAAGGTCCCCGGGTCCCGACCCACCTCATCCATGTAGTTTCGTACGTGTGCTATTGACCTCTTGAAGCTGTTGGTGGTCGACGACCCTGCCCCCATCCAACCGTCGCCGATCCTCACGGCACGTTCCAGAGCGGGCTCAGCGTGGGCGCCGAACCAGATGGGGGGTCGGGGGGACTGGAGAGGCTTGGGGTTGATACTCACGTTTTTCAAGTCCCAGAAGCGGTCTTTGAAGGTGACCTGAGGCTCGGTCCAGAGCCGTTTGATCAGCTCCACGGTGTGCTCGAACCGGGTGACGCGATGCTTGTCATCGAACCCGAAGGCAGGGTATCTCTTTTCGTGATTGCCTATTCCAACTCCCAGCATAAGACGTCCGCCCGACAACTGGTCCAGGCTGGCCGATATCTTGGCCAGGTGGACGGGATTCTGGAATGGCAGCACCAGCACCGAAATACCGAGGCCAACCCTCTCGGTGACTGTAGAGGCGTAGGCCAGCAGTGTGAACGGGTCCAGGGTGTCCATAGTCCCGAGAACCGAGTCCTGGGTCCATACGCTATCGTAGCCGAGGGACTCGACGAGCCTGAGATGCTCCTCGACGAAGCCCATGTCCACGGGCCCGTATGGGAACATCTGGGGCACGGCGATGCCCACCTTGGTTTTTTTGCCAGCAAGCATGATTGGACGCCTCCCAAAGGGTTTCGGAGCTATTGTACAGGACTGGGAAGGGCTAGGAGTTAGCCCAGGGGTCGGGGCAATCAGCGAAGCGGGACAGGCTGAACGGCTCTATCGGGAGGCGGGGTTCGTTCCCGACTACTGAGTCGGCGATCATTTCACCGCTCATGGCCGCCAGGGTTATACCTTTTCGCATGTGCCCCGCCGAAATGAAAGCGCCATCAAGACCGGGGACCGGGCCCAGTATCGGGATTTCGTCCGGGGTTGCGGGTCTGAGCCCCGTTATCACCCAGGAGATTGATGCCTCCTCCATGGCCGGACATACCTTGAGCGCTCCTTCCAGGACGTGTTCCACCCCTTCTTGAGACACCGACTTATCGTAACCCCGAAAACCGTCATAGCTGCCAGACAGAATCGTTCCATTGAGCTTGGATGTGACGTAAGAGCGGCCGTGGTGTATGTTCGCCCCGAGCGGTGGACCCGGCGCCCGAAGCTCGACCATCTGGCCCTTGAAAGGCCTGATGGGTACCGGGGTCTCGATCCACTCGGAGGCCTCGGAGGTCCATGCGCCCATCGCCAGCACTACCGCCCCACAGGCCACAACCTCCTCGTCGGTGATGATTCCCGTCACCCGAGCCCCATTCTTCTCCAACCCCTTAACGTCGGTGTAGCGGACCTCCACGCCGAGAGATTCGGCAGCGCCGATGTAGGCTAGTGTGAGCCTGTAGGCGTCGGCCTGGTTCAGTTCCTCAAGGTAGAGCCCACTCCTGGCTTCGCGTGTTATGCGGGGGTCGATTCGGTAAAGGTCGTCGTCCGTCACCCACGATACCTTCGGCATGAGACTGCGCCTCCACTCCATGTTGGCGCGGTTCACTGCCTCGTCTTCCTCGGTGAAGGCCAGGTCCAGCCAGGAGATCTCGCCGTAATAAGTGTGGACGCCCGAAGCCTCTTCCATCTCGGGTATCAGGGTCTTGTACTTCTCGAAGGAGGCGCGGGCGAGGTCAAGGTAGGGGCCCGGGGAGTCGATGGACATGGCCGAGATCATGCCCGTGGCTACACCGGACGCCTCACACCCTATGGACTCCCGTTCAAATATGGTGGACTTTACGCCCAGCTTTGCGAGATGGTAGGCGATGGAACCGCCCATAATCCCCCCGCCGATTATGGCTACATCTGTTGAGTTGGTCATTGGGACCTCGGGCCGGCGCCCCCGGCCACCATGTGCACTATTTCCAGCTTGTCACCATCCTGAAGGGTAATCCCCTCCCAGCGGTCCCGCTTGATGATTTCACCGTTGTATTCGATGACTATCATGCGCGGCTCAATCTTGTGTGACGCCAGATAACCCAAGAGGTCGACAGGCGTCTCCACTTCTCGGCGTTTTCCGTTTACAAGGAGAGTTGCCATAGGTCCGGCTATCAGTGGACGGCCCCGAAGCGGTCCCTGGCCATTTCCATTGTGACGCCTTCGAACCTGTCCAGCCGGAAGGGATGAAGATCGAGCCGGGGCTTGCCGTCGTTAATGAGCTGGGACATTACCTCGCCGGTGATTGCGCTGAGGGTGATGCCGAGACGCTGGTGCCCCGTGGCTATGTATGCGCCCTCTATGGAGGGCACGGCCCCGAGGATCGGGAGCCAATCTGCGGAGGCGGGCCGCAGGCCGGTCACGTGGCTTACCACCTTGCTCTCCAGGATGCCGGGGCACAGGCTCAGGACGCCCTCGGAGATCTTGACGATGCCCTGCTCGTGGATGGTGGTGTCGAAACCCATAAAGCCGTCGTAGGTTCCGGTGATAACCGTGCCGCCGAGCTTCGGGGCTACGTACCGGTCAACGTGGTGGATCATGCAGGGGAGTGGGGCGCCCGGTATCTCGACATGAATGGTCTGCCCCTTCAGGGGCTCCACGGGGACGTCCATGCCGATCCATTCCTCGATGCGCTTGCTCCAGGAGCCGATGGCCAGGACTACGGTGTCCGAGTCTATGGGCCCGAGAGAGGTGTCCAGCCCTTTGACTCGTCCTGCCTCGGTCCTGAGCCCCGTAACCTCGCCGTAGCGGATAGTGACGCCGAGTGCCTCGGCGGCCTGGGCGAAGGCGAAGGTCAGCCGGTAGGCGTCCACCTGTGCCTGCCCGTCGATGTATATGCCGCCGATGGCATCCTGGGTTACGCGGGACTCAAGCTCTCTCAAGTCCGACTCCGAGAGCCAGGACGCTGCGGGACTGTTAAGCACCTCGGAGAAAGCTTCCTTGAGGTCCGACTCTTCGCTGTCCGAGCAGGCGATTTCCATCCAGGCGAAGTCCCCGTACTGTGCGTCGATCTTGGAAAGCTCTTCTACCTCGGGGATGATCTCCTTATGGCGCTTGCAGCTCTCCTCGATGAGACGGGTGAAAGGTTCCGGGGCTCCGGCCTCTTTCAGGGCAACCAGCAGGCCGGTTGCGGCCCCCGAGGCCTGGCTCCCTATGGACTCCCGTTCGATAATTGTGCTTTTGATGCCCAGCTGAGCGAGATGATAGGCGATGGAGCAGCCGATTATTCCACCACCGGCTATCAGCACGTCGGATGAATTGGCCACGGAGACCTCCCTGTAGGGACTATTCGGGCGGCGAGACCCGCTAAAACAAAGTCGGCGCCATGATAGCACCTTCGGCAGGGAATGGCCTTAGCGTATAACCCCTTCCAGGGGACTGCTGGCCGAGGCATATTCTTTCTTGGGCATGCGTCCGGCCAGGAAAGCGCTTCGGCCTGCCTGGACGGCCTGGGCCATCGCCTCGGCCATCAAGGCCGGGTTTCCAGCCTGGGCCACGGCGGTGTTCACAAGGCACGCATCAGCTCCCATTTCCATTGCAATTGCTGCATCGGAGGGAGCGCCTATGCCCGCATCTACGACAACAGGCACCGTCGCCTGCTCGATGATGATCTTTATCTGGTCGAAGGTGACCATCCCTTGCCCCGAGCCTATAGGTGAGGCCAACGGCATCACCGTAGCCGTGCCCAATTCCTGAAGACGCATGGCGAGTACCGGATCGGCGTTGATATACGGCAGGACCACAAAACCTTCATCGACGAGGACGCGGGCGGCTTCAAGTGTGCCGATTGGGTCGGGCAGGAGATATTTGGAGTCGGGGATAACTTCCAGCTTTACCAGGTCGGAGAGGCCCATGGCCCTGGCCAGGCGAGCAGTCCTGATAGCCTCCTCGGCGGTCCGGGCCCCGGCGGTGTTGGGCAATATTACGTACTTGTTCCAGTCGATGTAGTCCAGGAGCGTCTTCTGTGACGGGTCGTCCAGGTCGAGCCTGCGAAGGGCAACCGTAATCATCTCCGCCCCCGAGGCTTCGAAGGAAGCGTTCATCTCCTCATAATTGCGGTACTTCCCCGTGCCCAGGATGAGCCTGGACTTGAAAGTCCGCTCCCCGATTGTCAGGGTGTCGTCCCTTTTCAATTCTGCACCCTCCCCTGATGGGCCGAAAGTCGGCCCTATAACAAAAATGCCGCCTACTGGAGGCGGCATTTGCGTCCGATACCCGTCCCTCCGCTGGCATTACCCAGTTCAGGTCATAGGGGTCGGCGGCATCTATTGGGCCGCCCTCTCAGCCTGGCTCTCCAAGCTCCCCTTGTTTTGATTTCCTTTGATGAAAAGTCTAGGGTCAGCCGTCTTTATTGTCAAATGAAGGGAGGAGGATAAACGGCAATGATGGTAGTATAACCGAGGCCCGGCCTTCAGATGGCGGGAGGATGTAATCCGCACCCGTCTGTATAGGAGTGTGACATGACCGCCTCTCATCCCGACTACGAATCCCTATTCGCCTCAACAACTCCCCCCAAGCCCGATGCCGTTAACCCGCTGGCGCTGCGCTTCAAGTATGACTTCGCCATAGCCTTCGCTGATGGAGAGACGTTCCCGTCGAAAGATCTAGTACGGGCTTTGCAGAAGGGGTTAGATGAGGAGGCGAAAGACTTGGCCATCTACCCTCATCCACAGGGGCATCCGGGCATGCGTCGGTTGGTCGCAGAGAACCTGTCGCGGAACAGGGGGATGAAGGTCGAGGCGGAGGACGTCACTCTGACTGCGGGTTCCATGCAGGCCTTGGTTCTGCTCAATGAACTGTTCCTCGATCCCGGCGACACGGTACTGACCGACGAGTTCATATACAACGGCACTATCCGGGTGATGCGCCGGTTCCAGGCCAACATTGTGGAAGTGAGTGGAGATGACGAGGGAATGCACCCCCATCTGCTGGAAGAGAAGATAGTGGAGCTGAAGGCTGCCGGTGAACGGGTCAAGTACATTTACACCGTTCCTACCTTCCAGAACCCGACAGGCCAGGACATGGGCGCCGAGCGCCGGGCGCAAATCCTGGACGTTGGACGGAGACACGGCGTCCCCATATTCGAGGACGACTGTTACGCGGACTTGCGGTTCGAGGGCGAAAACAAGCCAGCCATCCACTCGATGGACGATACGGGGTCGGTGATGTACTGCGGGTCTTCGTCCAAGATAATCGGGCCGGGGATGCGGTTGGGTTGGATAGTAGCGCCGCCGGAGATCACCGAAAGGGTGGGCACTCTCCAGCAAGGTGCAACCCCGAGCCAGTTCTCTATCCTGGCTGCACTCCACTACCTGGAAGAGCACCGGGACAAGCACGTAAATGAAGTGTCGCAGCTGTACAAGTCGCGGCGAGACGTGATGCTTGCGGCCATCGGCGAAAGTTTCGGGCCCGCCGTGGAATGCTCTCATCCCCCGGGCGGCATGTTCATCTGGCTCCGCTTCCCGGAACGGACCGACGTCATGCCGGTATTGGAGAAGGCGAAAGAGCAGGGAATCAGGTTTGGAGCGGGCCCCATATTTTCGCCGTCGGGGAAGGGTAGGAATTTCCTGAGACTTGCTTTCGGCCACCAGGATGAAGAGACGATTCGGGAGGGCATCTCCCGCTTAGCGACCGTATTTGAAGAGGCCGGGGCCCTTGGCGCCTAACCCTTCTCCCGACTCGCCTACAGAGGAACGAAAATGAAATTGATGATCAACGTGCGCCTGGAAGAGAATGTCGTCGTTTCAGAAGGCTTCACCCAAGAATACTTGAGCAAAATCCAGGCCGTTTCGGAAGATGTCGACATAGTGGTCCCCCAGACGGCCGAGGAAACTCAGTCCGAGATACGTGACACGGAGGTCGTCTTCGGAGACTTCTCCCCGGCCATGTTCGCCGAGGCACAGAACCTTCGCTGGGTCCAGTCCATAGGCTCGGGCATCGACGGTGTGCTCTTCGACGATTTCGTGGAGAGCGGTATCATCCTTACCAGCGCCAAGGGGACCGTCGGAACCCACCTGGCCGACCACGCCTGGGCCCTGATCCTGGCTCTTACCCGGGGCATACACACTGCTCTCAGGGAGAAGACATGGAGTGTCCGAATGCCAATCCGAGCCCGGTCATGGGAACTGGCGGGCATGACCCTTGGCGTGTTTGGGCTTGGAGGCACGGGCGTCGAGGTGGCGCGTCGGGCCCAGGGGTTCGGGATGCGAACCTTGGCACTGGACTCGGAAAATGTGAATAAGCCATCCTTCGTGGAGGATGTCTGGCCCCTTGACCGGTTCTACGACCTGCTTGAGGTGTCGGACATCGTGGTAATCTGCTTGCCCTTGACTCAAGAGACGAGGGGCGTGTTTAATGCCAAGGCCTTTTCTCACATGCGCAATCATGCCCTGCTTATAAACGTGACCCGGGGCAACATAGTCGATGGGCCGTCGTTGCTGGAAGCGCTGGAGAATGGTGCAATAGGGGGCGCGGGCCTCGACACGTCCCCCGGCGAACCCCTCTCCGACGACCATCCTCTGTGGAACATGGAGAACGTGGTGGTCACTCCCCACACAGCGGGCGGGTCTCCGGTCCGAGTTGCACGCATAGTGGACGTCTTTTGCGATAATTTGACCCGGTATCTGGAAGGTCGATCGCTCACGGGAGTTATAGACAAACGCAAGGGGTTCTAGTCCCGTCCTCTTTCTTTTCCTTGACTGAGAAATTATGCTGGTGCATCATTTGACTGGGCGTCCCAGGCAATCATGATTCCGATGGAGGTAGGGCCGATGCAAGAAGTAGCAGACCAACACATGGACCAGGAATTTGTAGTCGGTGAGATGGAGACCATCACCGCGGGGAGCATAGACTTCGGACTCGACTACCGGCACTTTGCAGGGGACGAGGGCGTCGCCATCCACGTCTACGCCGACCTGGAAGGCAAGCGCACCGAGTTGCTCAGGTTCGACTGTTTCGTCGATGCGCCCCACTACCACTACGGCCCCGACGGCCGGGACGAACGCCTTTTTCTCGACTGCACGGCTGACGGTGCGCCCATACCCTGGGCCCTCAATAAGCTGCGCAGCCGCATGGTGCCTATGCTCGTCCGCGCCGGATATTCCAACGTCGCCCGAGACCTGGACCACGATCTCGTCCAGTCCAGACTGGACCTGGTCGAGTCCTGGGCTTCAAGCCTTTCCCAGACCAAAGGCAAGTAAAGGGGACTTAAACTAACATCGCTGCGGTCGGCTAATCTAACCGCAGCGATGTTTTCTTTTTGGGGCGATAGGGCAGCCCCGTCCAGGGCGCTACTTCCACACCTTGGACAGGACCCGAGTCCCGTAGGCTGCCATTTTCTCCAGGGCCTCGTCACTGGCGCGGCTGGAGTCGTTGTAGGCGATTATCTCCTTGCCCAGGAGCATGGCTACGTAGGCTATTTGGTGGGAACGAGGCACCCGGGAGAGGGCCAGGAAGTCGGGGTTGTTGATATTGATCTCGATGGCGCCGTCGTTGAGCCGGCTGCGGTGTCGAACGTCCCCGCCGAAATCGGAGCGGCGGATTATGGCCCGAGCGGCCCTGCGGCTGTGCCCGTTGCCGCCGTGCCCCTTGTGACCATTGGTCCCGTTTCCGTTGGCTTCAGCCTCCTTGGCTGCGTCCCCATTCACTACGTGGTCATCTCCCTTCGGATTGCTGACTCTGCGCAGGCCATCGATAAGCTCGAGATCCAGGAACTCTTCCTGGCTAAAGATCTCCCGGGCCAGGCGCGTCGCCCGACCGAAAAGGGCCTGGACCCGTGCGTTGTCCGCTTCGTCCCGGAATCCCGTGATCTCCTTGTCCAGCTCGGCGCCGATCCCCTGGAGGGAGTCCAACAACTTGGTCAGGCTATCATCTTCGAAGAACTGGGCCCGAGCGGGGAGGGGAGACAGGAACTCGGCGTCCACGAAGCCCTTGATCAGGCCGCTTACCAGGATGCTGCCTTTCATCTCATACTCGTACAGTTCCCGTATGTCTTCGATGATTACGACACCCGTGTGGCGCATGGCCACCCGCCCCTGACCCGAAGGGTCGAACCAGAAGCGGGTCCTGAAGACCTTGTCGGGCTCGCCGGGAAGGTGCATCTCCTGGAACTTATTCCCGATCTCCGGTAAGTCCAGTTGAACCGGAGTCACCTCTGAGTCTCCCTTGGCCGTCTTGATGGTGATCGTTAGATGCCCGGTCCTGAGGTACACGTCAAACCTGTCTGCCAAAACGTGCTTGAGCCGGGCTTGGGAAAGTGGTCCGTAGCGGCGGGTCGGGTCTTGGAAAAGGCCGGTGATTTCGATTGTCATGCCGGGCCTGGAGCGTTGTTCACCGGGGCCCGGGTCGGCGATTTGAGCCTCGGCTGAATCTCGGGACAGGATGACCTTGAGGGTTGGAGATTCCGCTGAACGCTTGCTCAGGAACGTTGCCTTGGTCCCGACCTGGTTGAAAGCCCAAAGCCCTATGCCAAGCCGCCCGATTTGCGGGATGCTGGAGCCCCTTTTCGCCGAGTCGACCACATGTCTCAGAGCATTCTCAAAGCCTTCGGCGTCCATGCCGGGAGCGTTGTAGTCGATGGTGATGGCCTTCTTTTCGAGTGTGAAGACGACCCGGCACTGCTCCTCGCCACGGCCCTCGGAGCGGGCTATTGCCCATTCGTCCAAGGCGTTGCTGACGTACTCCTTTATGGCATCCGCAGCGCTCCGGTACATGGAGCCAAGGGTGATAAGGGCATTGGTCTTGTTGATTTGGACATCTACTATCTTTTCCACCTGCAACCCCCTTTACGAGACTGATAAAAGAAAGAATACCTATGGCAATTTTAGATTCGGTTCAAGAATTCGTCAATAATCTGTCAAAAACTAGGATGAAAACCTAATATTTGCAAATACAAATCAGCCGGTGGTTGTCATTGACAACCACCGGCTGATAATGGGCTTGTAGAACGTTTCCGTTCTATTGTTTTACTACGATTTCTCCTTGGCCTTAACCGCGTTGAAGCAGTCGACGCAATACATCTGGTTGTTCAACTGCATCAATTGCGCTTCAAACTTTCTATTGCAAGCCGCACATTGTGTAGTAGCCATTGAGATTCCTCCTAATTCATGGATGGGACGCCTTATGTATATTCTAACAAAATGGGGAATGTAGGCACGCTTCGATCCCTTGCAAGACTTACTTACTGGGCCCTCTGTTGATCCTGTAGGCCCATATCGAACCAGCCACTGCTAAGAGCAGTCCCAGGCCGAGGTACCCGATTCCCCACCAAAGCACGCCGTAGATAACCACGGCTACTCCAATAGTCCAGAGTATTCCGCACAGGACCCAGGCGACTAGTAAGACAAAGAGAGCTACTGCTCCCCTGGAAATTTCCATTGCAATAAGGTGCTTCGGGTTGTCTTATTCCTTGCGTGAAGAGGCCATCAGGTGTGGGTGGATACCAGCAAAAGAAGTTGAGTTCACCCCTGGCAGTCTTGGCTTAACGCTGATCAGCTCACTGGAAAGTAGAGGTCGGTTCGCCATTTGGACTGATCTGGCTCTGCCCCGGGATCGGTTACGTACACTTCCCATGGTGCACCCGTAGGCTGGAGCCCCTGCGAGCCTATCCACTCCACGAGCGCTTGCCATGTTTTGGGAAGTCCCTCGTAGGGGCCCGCATGTGTGACTGTCGCAACGGTACCCGCTGGAAGTTCGCCGGCTTGGATGCGGTCCCCTCTCTCTATCGGAGACTGCACCGGCATACCGCATTGGAGGTCAATGCTGTCGCCATCCATCGAATAATAGATCGAATGGGGCATGCCGGCCGGTTCCTGACCTTTCTCTTTTATATATCCATACACTTCCCCGAAAAGAGAGCCCAACACTTGGCCGATCTCTTCCATCTTCACCGATGTGCGTATCCCCAAAATGGGCTGAGCCTCGACGTTCTTCGTTGCGAATTGCAAACTCATGTGTGCTTTCCACCTTTGCTTCAGCGGCCTAAAGTTTGCCGGCCACGAAGTCCTCACAGTCTAACAATCCCTCATGCCAAAGACCATTCATACACATGTACCTACACAGGTAAAACAGAGTAGGGCCCGTGCTATAATCGGCCCGCCTGCGCTAGCGGGCAAACCCGTCTATTTGTCCCCTGGAGGAAACCTATTATGGCAGCGAGTTCGATAAGAATCGGCCTGATCGGGGCAGGGAAGAACACGAGGGACCGACACATCCCCGGCTTCCAGGCCATCGACGGCGTCGAGGTGGTCAGTGTTTGCAACCAGTCCCTGGAATCCAGCCAGAGGGTAGCCGACCAGTTCGGCATCCCCAAAGTCATTGAGAACTGGCAAGACCTCGTTGCGGACGACGATATTGACGCCGTCTGCATCGGCACCTGGCCGTACCTGCACTGTCCAATGACCTTGGCCTCTTTGGACAACGAAAAACATGTTATGACTGAGGCGCGCATGGCCATGAATGCCGGCGAGGCCCATGACATGCTGGATGCTGCCAACGCCAGCCCCGGACTCGTGACCCAGATCGTTCCCTCTCCCTTCACCTTTGCTCTTGATGAGACCATTAGTTCCCTGGTGGCAGATGGTTATCTCGGGGATTTAGTGGCCATCGACATGAACGTGAACGGCAACCAGTTCCTGGAACGGGAAGCTCCCATATCCTGGAGGCAGGACATGGGGCTCAGCGGGCTCAACATAATGCACATGGGTATCTGGTACGAGGCCCTTTTGCGGTGGGTCGGCCCAGCCTCGGAAGTCATCGCGATGACCTCCGTGAACGTTCCCGTGCGCCATGACGAAGACGGCAACCCAGCCTTCATCACCGTACCCGATCATGCGGACGTGCTTTGCCGCATGGCCATCGGGGGCCAGGCCCGGATAAGGATTAGCTCGGTTATCGGGCTAGGGCAGGAGTCGGGCATCTGGATAAACGGCTCGGAGGGGAGCCTGTTCATCGACAAGACAGGGCAGACTCTCATGGGAGGTCGTAAGGGCGATTCCGAGTTGAAGGAGATAGCCATAGCCCCGGAAAAGCGCGGGAGCTGGCGGGTGGAAGACGAGTTCATCGGCGCCATACGAGGGCAGGAGAAGATCAAACTGACCTCGTTCGAAGACGGGGTCAAGTACATGGAGTTCACTGAGGCCGTCACCCGAAGTGCACAGATGCGGAAGGCCGTGACCCTGCCTCTCTAGGGCAAGGCTCCAATACAGCTTAGATTTAGGAGAAACTTATGATAGCGCTGCTGGTTACCATCGACATCCAGTCCGAGTTCAAGGAACGATTCATGGAAGAGCTGCTTCTGGACGCGAAGGGCGCCAATGATGACGAGCCCGGCTGCCTGCGGTTCGACGTCCTCCAGGACAATGAAGACCCCAACCGAGTCCACCTGTATGAAGTCTACAAAGACGACGCTGCGATTGCGGCTCACAGGGAAGCCCCCCACTTCGTCAAGTGGCGGGACACCACCAAGAACTGGCTTGCCAAGCCCTACTCCCGCACCCTCGGCACCAACATCTACCCCTCAGACGAAAACTGGCGATAGAAGAATAGGCCTGCTGGCCTCTATTTTATCTCCACCTCGATAAACGCGAACTCACCCTCGTTCGCATTTATGACGTTGTGCTCTACGCCGGCGTTTCTGAAGTAAGGCTGGCCGACCTTGAGTTGATTGACCGACTCCCCCTTGGAGGTCACCGCCCTGAGGTTCCCGTCCATGATCGGGACCACAACGTAGTCCAGCCCGTGGACGTGATGCCCCACCTCCGCCCCCGGCGCGAAGCGCCACTCCAGGACCCTCACCCTATCGTTGTCGATGAATATGGTTGATTTGGCTCGTTCTGCAGTCATGTATAAGACTCCTGCCTAGCCCACTGTCTGTATAGCTTCTCTCAGATTCACATCACCTGTGTAAAGGGCTCTGCCGACTATCACACCCTCAACGCCCAGCTCTTTCAGTGACTTCAAATGTTCGATGGTCGAGACGCCTCCCGACGCGATAACCGGCACCTTAGTTTTCGACACCACCTGGCGCACGGACTCCAGGTTCGGCCCTGATAGCATCCCGTCTCGTGATATGTCCGTGTAGATGATGCGCCGGACCCCAAATCCCTTCATCCGTTCGATCAGTTCGATTGCGTCGACCTCCGTTGTCCTCTTCCACCCCGAGGCTGCCACTCGTCCATCCCTTGCGTCTATGCCAACTACTACACTCCCCCCAAATCTTCGCAACGCCTCTTGCAGGAAGTCCGGGTCTTCCACCGCCGCAGTGCCTAACACCACCCTCTGGACGCCTTTGTCCAACCAGCTTTCCAGCGTTTCCATGTTTCGGACCCCACCGCCGAGCTGGACGGGGATATCCACACTTTCAAGGATGCGGGCCACGGCCTCTGCGTTTTCGGGTCGGCCTGAGGCAGCCCCCTCCAGATCGACTACGTGGATTCTCGGCGCGCCGGCCTGCTCCCAACCCCGAGCCACGGCTCCCGGGTCCGTCGAGAATACGGTCTCCTTATCGAAATCACCCTGGAGAAGACGGACGCAGCGCCCGCCTTTCAGGTCGATAGCCGGGATTACTTCCATGTCTGGTCCAGAACCCAGTTCTGCATGAAATTTTCGTACATCCTGAGACCCAGGGTACCGCTCTTCTCCGGGTGGAATAGCGTTGCTACCACGTTGTCCCGGGATGCGGCACAGCAGAACGTGCGGCCGTAGTCGGTGGTGGCCAGCATCAGGTCCGGGTCCCGTGGCACGGGGTGATAGCTGTGAACGAAATAGAAGTAGGAGCGGTCCGGAATGCCGTTGAAGAGGGGACTTGAGTGGCTCTGTTCCACATTGTTCCAACCCATGTGGGGCTGCTTGACTCCTTTGGGCAGCCGCTCGACTGACCCCGGCAGGACCCCGAGGCACTCCTGGTCTCCCTCTGCCGAGAAGTCGAACAGGACCTGCAACCCCATACATACTCCGAAGAAGGGTCGGCCTTCGGAAATTGAGTGCAAAACTGGCTCGATAAGTCCTCGTTCCCTTAGCCCCTCCATCGTAGGCTTTGCCGCTCCCTGACCGGGCAGTACCAGCGCATCCGCTGCAGCGATATCCCCCGCCTCCCCCGACACCCGGGCCTCGTAGCCCAGTTTGGCGAATGCTTTCTGCACGCTCCTCAGATTGCTCGCCCCGTAGTCGATTACCAGCACCACTGGCCCCGACTTCTTATCTACCCCGTTCAAACTCTCCGAATCTCCTTCAACCCGATTGAACGGCAGGCCTAAAGCCCCAGTATTTCAATGGCATTGGCCCCCAGTATCGCTTCTTTTTCGCCGTCCGTGAGGATGGGCAACTCCATTATCCGCTCCACGCTGCGGGTTAGGCCGTACCACGGGTAGTCTGAGCCCATCATGATGCGACTCGGGCCTATGTCACGGATGAGCTGCGCTAGTTGCTCGTCCGTCGGGGCCTTGGGGGCGCCTGTCCACTCTATTACCTCGCAGCTGTCGAAGTAGGCGTTGGGAAAGGCCTTGCCGATATCGAGGGCTTGTTCCCACGTAGCCCCGCCCATATGGGCGATGATGAACTTGAGATTCGGGAATGCTTCCAGCACTGGTGCAAATGACCGGGGCTCGGCATAGGGCATCCCGTCGGACGACGGCCCGGAATGGCTGAGAAAAGTCACACCCAACTCCTGGCAAACTCGGTAGATGGGCCACATTCGCGGGTCCGTCATCTCGAACTTTTGAAGTGCCGGATGGACCTTTACCCCCTTGGCCCCCCGCCCCTCCACCAACTCTCTTAGATGCGCCGCACCTTCCTCACCGGGCAGGGCATTGGGGTCCACGGCTACGAAGGGGACGAGGCTCTCGTTTTCAGCCGCAAGGTCGCAGGCCCAGTAGTTAAACTCCCGGAGCATGGCTGGAGAGGATGACTCGATCTCGGTTATGGCTGCGGCGCGCTGGGGCTCGGTCAGGTTAGTGTCGAGGTTGAATATGGCATAGTCCCGGGCCTGGTCCTCGACGAACATGTTGGCGACGACTGCACGGTAGAAGCCGGCGTTGGCTATGTCCTGGATAGCCTCCTCAGCGCTGCCGTTGGAGGAGGGGGAGGTTACGTTTTCCTTCTCTCCGTATTCGCCAATGCTGTAGGTGGCCAGGCGTCTGATGCCCCACTCACGGGACCTGTATATGTGCAGGTGCGTGTCCACCAATAGAGGGTTTGCCATCTTGTCATCCCTTTCTAGCCCATGTCCAATCCGAAGGCCTTCTCTGCTGCGTCTACGACATGCCGACCTATGGCAATTGATGCCGTTGCCCCCGGAGAAGGCGCATTCCTCACGTGTACCGCATTATTACTGCTGCTTATCAGAAAGTCATCCAGCAACCGGCCCTTACGGTCGACCGCCTGTGCCCTCACCCCTGCCCCTCGCTCCACCAGGTCTTCCTTCTGGATTTCGGGTACCAGTCTGCGCGCTGCCTTGAGAAACGCCTGCTTACTCACCGACCTAAAGAATTCCTGCATTCCCATGCGCCAATATTGCCGAGTCAGCAGCCAGAACCCCGGAAAGTACAGGGTCCTCAGAAGCTCACCTCCGTTGACCTTCCCGATAGTGTATCCCTCTCTGGCGAAAGCTAGAACTGCATTGGGTCCCGCTTCAGTGTACCCCCGCACGGTCTTGGTGAAGTGTACGCCCAGAAAGGGGAAAGCGGGATCGGGGACGGGATAGATGAGGCCGCGCACAAGACCCTCGGCCCGTGGTGATAGTGTGTAATAGTCCCCGCGAAAGGGGACTATGCGAACGTCGCGGTCGGGCGACGTCATTTCGGAGACGACGTCAGCGTAGAGCCCCGCACAGTTGATAAGATGCTTCACGCGCAGGCTGCCGCCTGACGTGATAAGTTCCATTCCTCTGGGTAAGGGATTGATGCTCAGCAACGCTGTCCCCAAGGAGACTCGGCCCCCCGACTCTTTGAAATCTGAGGCGTAGGCCTTGGCCACCTGGGTGTAGTCGATTATCCCGGTCTCGGGGGAGTGTAGGGCGGCGACGCCTCGGGCGTGGGGTTCAAGCTCCTTTAGCTCAGCCGGCCCGACCCTTCGAAGGCCCGGGACTCCGTTCGCCGTTCCCCGACGGTGTAGTTCCTCCAGGGCCGGAATCTCCGAATCGTTCACCGCGACGATTACCTTGCCGCATTTTTCGTAGGGTATGCCGTGGTCGTCGCAGAACTGGGTAAGCATCCGGGCCCCGGTAACGCAGTTGTGCGCCTTCAATGAGCCGGGCTTATAGTAGATGCCGGAGTGGATAACGCCGCTGTTGTGTCCCGTCTGGTGCCGGGCTAATTCTTTCTCTTTCTCGATGACAACAATGCCGAGACCCGGGAACCTGAGCCCCAACTCCCGCGCCGCTGAGAGCCCGAGTATCCCCCCGCCTATCACCCCCACGTCAAAGTCGAAGCTCAACCGTTGTCTCCCGACTGTGCACCCAGTTCCCTCTCACCGGAGCCCCGCCTTCGCAAAAATCGGCGTGCGAATTGCCCGCTGCCTCCCCCCAGCGCCGGCCCCCTCATGAGCATCAGAAAGGCCCCGAACATGCAGACCATAAACATCCCGGAAGGCAAAGCATAGCTATCGTTCAATTCATACATATTGCCGATTATGGTCGGACCCGCTGCCATCCCGAAAAGCGCAAAGCTGCCCAATGCACCCGATATCGCTCCCACGTTCCTTATTCCGAAATTCGAGGCTGCCACTATCGGAACTATGGCGCTGAACGCCGTTCCCGCACTGGCCAGGATAAGGGGTATCAATAATCCCATGAATCTCGGCGCATCCAGGAAGACCACACTGAACATCACAGTCGGGGCCATCATAGCTCCGATGGTGGCCGTGCCCAGGATAGCCTTGATGGGGACCTTGTCGCTAAGGTACGCGTACAAGAACTTGCTGAAGATCACCATCCCACCGTTGGCCGCAAGAAGAGCCGATGCCACCTCAGGTACATAGCCGAGGTCTCCCAGGAAAGGCTGGGTCTGGGTGAAGGTCCCGAAGGAGCTGCATAACGCCACGAAGAACAGCACACCGATTACCCAGAACTTCAGCGTTTTGGCTGCCTGGCTCAACGTAACCCCGGGGATCGAGGTGGATGAAAGGGTACCCGATCGTGAAGGTCTTCCTTCGCTCGGGGCACTAACTTCCGGGTCGCCGTCGGGGCGCAGACCCATGGACTGCGGATCTCTGCGGACTACGAATATGCTCAGGGGAATTTGCAGAGCCAACACTGTAATGGCCAATATGGTGGTGGTAGTCTGCCACCCGTACAGTTCTATGAAGGCTGTGGCCAAAGGAATGGTGATCAGTCCCCCGGCTCCGATGCCCGTATACGTAATCGCTATCGCAAGACTACGCCTACGCTCGAACCATCGGGCTATGAGTACGTTGACCGGTACGGCCACGGAAAACGCGAACCCCAGGGCAGCGATCATCAGCGCCGCATACAGTTCCCAGGGCTCAGAGATCCAGCGGAGCAGGAACACCCCCACCCCCAACATTACTCCCCCGAACAACATAACGGGCTGCGAGCCGTACTTGTCGGTAATCTTGCCTGCACCCGGCGAGGCTAGAGCCACAGCCAGAAGGCTAAGTGAAAACGCGTTGGAGATGGTGCCGCGGCCCCAGCCAAAGGTGTCGGACCAGGACTCGAAGAAAATGAGGGGTGCAGAGAAGAGGATACCGTAGCCGAGGGTAAGTGAGACCCATCCGCAGACGACCATGTACCAGCCATAGAAGATTCTTGGTCTTCTGATTGCTGTTTCGGCCCCCGGACCTGCCCCTTTTGCCAGTGAGGGGCCCGGGCCTGGGAGAAGCCCTGGCTCTTGGCTTTCTGCAGAGGTCTCGGCCATGGTAGTAAGGTTAACTCCAACATCGGGGCTAGTCCACATGCGGGCCGCTTTCCCCATCCGTGGCTCCCCCTGCTAAAATGACTCCATACTGCACTTGGAGTTGCACCATTAGCATAGTCATTGGGAAACGGACCAAGGTCGGAATAGCAGTCCCCCAGACCTTCCCCGATGGTCCTTTCGACATATCCGTAATCGGGGAAAATCTCAGGCTGGTCGAGTCCCTGGGCTTCGACAGCGTGTGGACCCACGACCAGGCCATAGGCACCATCCAGACTCTTGACCCATTCGTCCTGCTTGCCTACGCCGCCCGGCACACGACCAAAGTAAAGCTCGGGATATCGGTTATCGTGACCCCCTACCGCAGTCCCGTACATCTCGCAAAGAGCGGCGCGAGCCTTGACCAGATCAGCGGTGGGCGGTTCATCATGGGCCTTGGAATCGGCAGCGATACCGAGGTCTACCCCGCATTTGGCATCACCCCCGAGGCCCGTGCCACCCGCTTCGAGGAACAAATCGAGGTGATCAAGGCACTCTGGACCCAGCCGGAGGTTACTTTTAAAGGTAGGTTCCTGGACCTGGACGGGGTAACTATCGCCCCGAAGCCTCTCCAACAGCCCCGCGCCCCGATATGGATCGGAGGCCACGCCAGGCTGGCATTGGTACGAGCCGTGAAGTACGCCGATGCATGGATGGGTGCGGGAGCGTCTACTATCGCCGATTTCAAAGACCAAATCGTCTTCGTGCGCGGGCTCTTGGAAAAGGAGGGTCGGGACCCAGCCCATTTCCCGATATCGAAGCGGATATTCATCGGCATTGGACCAGACAGGGAGTCGGTGGGCCGGAAGATGCGCCAGTGGTTCGGAGAGTATTACCACAACTCCGAGCTTGCGGATCGGGTGGCAGTGTATGGGCCCGTTGAGCAGGTGATTGAAGAGCTTGCTAGCGTGGTAGAGGAGGACCTGGACATGCTCATGCTCAACCCCGTATACGACCCTACAGAGCATAGTCACATCCTAGCCGAGGACGTGCTGCCTAAGCTTTGACCATGGTCCGTCGTTGACACCCTCGCTCTCTCACTCTTACACTCGTCTCTGGACGGCCTTCGGACATCATTGACCCGGTAACAGGCAGGTGAATAGACATGGAACCCGTTAAAGTACAGATCTTTTCGGACTACATCTGACCCTGGTGCTACATCGGCCTGGAACGGACCGAAAGATTGGCTGAGGAATACGACGTTGATGTCGAGTGGCTGGCCTTCGAACTGGTGCCCGGCACCCCGCCCGAGGGCACACCTCGACCCTTCAAGGAAGGTGAGACTTCCGACCTCCGAGGCCACATGAAGGACTCCGCCGAGGAGGCGGGCCTTACCAAGATGCGCCGACAACAGGTCACTCCCTACACTATCCCCGCCTTTGAGGCCAGCGAGTTTGCCAAGGAACAGGACCGCTTCGACGACTTCCACAAGGCAGTGTTCAAAGCCTTCTGGGAAGAGGGCCGCAACATCGGTGTTGATGATGTCCTCAAGGAAATCTTCGAAGAGTGCGGCATGGACTGGGATGAATACGAGGCGTCGGGAGGTGGAGAGCAGTACCGGCCCACAGTGGCAAACCAACTGATGCAGGCCCGGGCCTACGGCATTTCAGGCGTACCCGCCTTCATCCTGGACCGCCATCTGATCTCGGGCGCCCAGCCCTACAAAGTGTTTCAGCAGGTCATGCAGCGCATAGACCAGGACCGCCGCAAGCAGGGCCTCTGGGTCCCGGGGCAGGAGTAGGCCTCTCTACCCCACCACCCCCACCCCATCCCCGACGCCTGCGTGGGGAGTAGGGCCTCGTATGTTGATTTGACATCTATTTAGAGAATTGATACGATTCTGTTAGTCGGCAGGGCTACTAGCTAAGCCCGTTGAAGTTTTCTTCAGCCGACTTCTCTTTTTGTATGTACATTCTCTACCTTGACGAATCTGGAAATCATGGCGAGGCTAACTATTTCATTCTTGCTGGCCTTGCAGTTTTCGAGCGAGAAATTCATTGGTTCAGCCAAGACTTGGATTCCTTGCAAAAGGAATTCCTTCCCGGCGAGCGCGATCCTATTTTCTTCCATGCTTCCGCACTTAGGGGAGGCAACCGCGCTCATTTGCCAGAACCCTGGAAACAGTTGACTGTGGACCAGCGTCGTAATCTAAAGGACCGCGTATATGAAATTATCCGTAACCGCAAAGCAGTTTTGTTTGCCTGTGCTGTGGAGAAGAGACTAGCATCAATACGCAATGAAGATCCGTATGAACTGGCTTTTGAGGATCTGAGTAGTAGGTTCGACATGTTTCTAGGTCGCGTAAACCGTCAGGCTAGTCTCGATGATCGAGAGCAACAAAGAGGTTTGGTTGTCTTAGCCGATTCGAACTATCAACGAACTATAGCCCTTTTGGCCCAACGAGTGAGACAGCAAGGAACTCGATGGGGTGCTCTTCACAATATCGCTGACATTCCGCTGTTCGCGCCTGCACGGGATACCAGGCTCTTGCAGTATGCGGATTTCTGCGCTAATGCCATTTATGGGAACTACAACAGCGGACTCTCAAGAGACTTTCAACGAATAGCTCATAAATTCGATAGAGACTCCGGCGTGCTGCACGGGCTAGCCCATTTGACTACGGACTCGCTCTGTTCTTGCCTAGCTTGCTTTAGCCGCCAAGGTTGACCACCCCCACCCCATCCCCGACACTGACCATTCCGGTTCTCGAAACGGTACCGTAGACACCGAAGTAGGCGGCTTGCGGGTCGGGGCGGTAGCTTAGGATTACGCGTAGGGTGTTCATGTCACGCTCCCCCGTGTCAGGGTCATGGGTGGTTATGGCGCACCTCGGGTCCCTGGCCACGACCTTTACAAGCACCTCCGGCCCGACAGCCACCTCTTCCCCCACCCACAAATCTTCCTCGTGGGGCATCGAGTTCTCGATGAGGAAGTTCGGGCGGAATCTCCGGTTGTCCATGGGCTTCGACACCCCTTCCTGCCCTCCCAGGAAGTCCAGCGATGCCTGAGACAGTATGGAAATCGGGTATGTGTCCTGGCATTGGCCGGGCTTGTCGGACTTTATCAGCCGGAGGTCGGCGCCGCAAAAGTGTGACAGAGCCTCGCCGAACCCGCCCCCCACCACCCGGCCCCCGACCATGCGTCCGAATATGAACGTCTTCACCGTGTCCTCCGGCTCGGGCTTACCTTCGATGATGGAGCCGTCGGGAAAGGTCAGGGACAACCGCTCAGGGTCGAGCTGGTACTCGGCTTTGACCTGCACCATCCTGCTGATCTGACGCTGAGTCATTAGCCGTCCAGCCGCGTCGATGACGTGGAACCGCCGGTCTTCTATGATTCCTTCCTCACTAACGTGCACCGTTTGTGGGTGGCACAATCCCAGCGATTTTACGGGAGCGATATTCAGTGCTTGTAGAGTGAGGGATTCGCTGCTCATAGTTATTCGACTCGGCTCCTGATTTCGTTTCGGTTGCCCATAGACTCGACTCTCAGTATCATCACCGCCGGTGGAACTTTGCACGCAATAGTAATAGGCGCCGGCGTGATCGGCGCTTCAATAGCTTACTATCTCAGCGCGGCGGGCGCACGCGTCACCGTGATCGAGCGTGGCAGGCCGGGTGGAGGGACTTCGGGGACTTCGACAGCCTACGTGAACGCCGTACTAAAGCGGCCCGAGCATTATCACCGCTTCAGCCGTCTGGGTGTCGAGGCATACGAACAACTGGAAGAAGAGCTGGGGCCCGACAGCGGAATCGGGTCCCGGGGAGCGCTCCACTGGCCTGGGTCGATGCCCGGTGGTCTGCGGGCGTTTGATCGCACCCTCGCGGAGCTTGAGGAGTGGGAATATCCCCATGAGGTCCTTTCTTCTGACCAGGCTTCCAAGATTGAGCCCAACGTCCGAGTTAAAGACCACTCCGGTCCTGTCCTCTATCTCCCCAACGAGCGTTGGGTAGAAGGCGAGACCCTGGCCCGCACTCTATGTGACAGGGCCGTCGATATGGGCGCCCGGCTCATGGACTCATGCTCCGTCATCGAGATAGTCACTTCTGGTGGACGGGCCACAGGGGTTGATACCAGCCTAGGGTTCGTGGCTGGAGACCAGATCGTCGTGGCGGCTGGGGTGTCGAGCGTGGGGATTCTGGCCCCCTTGGGCTACCAGCTTCCATTAGGTCGCTCCGTTGGCGTCTTAGCCAAGTTTCGTCCCCCGACCCCACTGCTTAACGGCGTCGTATACCCCGGCAAATACCACTGCCGACCCACTGAGGGAGGCGGGGTCATGATTGGTAGCGACGATTTCGACATCATGGCCGACCAGGATAGTGATACTTCGAAGCCGCCCTCATGGCTCTACGGCCTCCGGGACGTCGCAGCCCAGGACATCTCCGGGCTCGGTTCCCTCCCAATCGAAGAATTCCGCATCGGCCTACGGCCCTTGCCCTCCGACGGTCTCCCGCTAATCGGCCCAGTCCCCGGAGTGGAGGGCGTCTATGCCGCGGTCATGCACAGCGGCATAACACTAGCTGCGATAGTTGGACGAACCGTGGCGGAGGAGGTGGGGCGGGGGAAGGAGTCGGGGGCCGTGGGGAAATACAGACTTGATAGGGTTTTCCCATCTGTCCCTTCTGACTAACGACTCTTCCTTTACCCGCCTTTCCCATGAGGAGCCATACCTATCCCCCATCATTCCCGTGCCCCGACACGGGAACCCATCCCTGAGAGTGGCTGCTCACCCTGTCGAAGATCCGCCTCAGGCGGGAGGCCCTCGAAGGGTCGAGCGGGGGGCGGCCCAGTTCTGACAATATATCGCGCTCACCCTGCACCTTCACCGCAGCCCCCCTGTCATCCCGAGGTCCCGCGGGGAATCCGGTGCGGGGTCTGTACCGGTCCTGTCCCCTCTCCCTTTGATGGGAGAGGGCTAGGGTGAGGGTGATCCTTATTGGCAAAAAGTGACACCAGCCCCTTGACTCAATAAGTACACATGTACTATATTCACCCACGACTGATCCGTCACCCACCCCAAACCCAAGGAGGTAACAAAACCCAGGGGGGAAACCCAGCCCCGACCCACGTAATGGAGGACTCAACGTCTAAGCCCATCCCAAAGGGCGGCCCACAAGCCGTCCCGCGGCTCAAGCGAACGCCGCCATCTCCTCTACCAAGGGCCCCGGCTATCCCTTACCCTGATCCCCGCGATGGAAGACGCCCTGGACCGTACTTAAAAGTCTCCTCACGGAGCAACCCGTCCCATGGAGCGGAACGGGGCGGCCCGTAGCCGAGGCCCGCTCGGCTCTCCGTCCGCTTCCTCAAATAAAACTGGACTGTCCGCCACTCCGGGCTCCTGGATACAGGCGGCGAACCGGATATCCACTACTCCTGCGAGGGGAACTGACCCTGGACTTTCCCCTTCCTGCACCCGCCTACGGCGGACAGCGCAGCCAACCCTCATTGGAGCCTATGACGGATGACGGACCCGTACGTCCGACCATACTTCCAGGTCTAGGCGGCGGCGGAGCCCCGTCCCACGTTCCCGGGACGCCTCCATGCCCGCATTATCTAAATATAGGGAGCCTAATCCAGCGAGCGTCTTCCATCGCCACCCCACCAACCAAAACCAAGAAACCAAACCCTCGAATCCCAACTGAATAACCACCGCCTGCTCCCTCGTCATTCCGAGGCTCCGCGAGGAATCTGGGGCGGGGACTCCCCTCCCTGCCCCCTAACCCCGGCTACCCGGGACCCGAGGCTGTCTCAGCAGCATCACAAATACCGCCGTTGCCACCAGTGCCCCAACGCATATGTAGTAGAACAGCCGGTAGGAGTCCTGCGCGTCGGCTATTCCCCCGGCCATGATCGGGCCGGCTACCCCTCCCGCCGTGGACAGAAGCCGGAGCCCGCCCTGTATCGTGCCGAAGTTCCGGGCCCCGAACAGGTCGGCCTGCAGCGCCGACCGCACGGGAATCACCCCACCCGACCCCACCCCATAGAAAAATGACCCTGCTATAGCAAGCAAAGGTGTCGCAAGGTTGGCTAACAGCACCAACCCCATCGCTTGGATTGCCAGACTGACCACCACTACAGCCTTTTTGTCGACGAAATCTGACAGCGATCCCATCCCCAGCCGACCTATCACGCTGAATAGCGGTACCCCCGCGGCCGCTGCGCCCGCCACGGTCAACGATACGTTTCCATCCAGCTTCAGTGCAGAGATCAACTGGGAGATTACCGCCCCGTGGACCAGCGTCCACAGCGTAAACACAGCCCCCAGGTACCAGAATGTCCGCGTGGATACAGCCTCCTTGAAACGAAAGTCGACCTCCGTGCGTCTGGAGTAGACGGGGGAATCAGTCCCTGCCACGTCGCCGTCGGGCAGGAGTCCATATTGCTCAGGCCGATGCCTGAATACCAGGGCTAGCGGCAGGATGACCGCCCATGATGCAATACCCAACACCTGTACCGTGGTCCGCCACCCAAACTGGGAAATAAGCACCACGAGCAGGTACACCATGATCCCGCTGAACGCCGAGCCCAGCGAGATTATCCCCATGCTCCGGCCTCTCTTTCGGCGAAACCACTGGGCCGCAGCAATGTATGTAACGATTGGGTTGCACCCGCTGGACCCTACGGAGATGACCAGGAACATCATGTAGAACATCCAAAGCCCATCTATGTAGCCCAGAAGGAGAAACCCGACCCCGTAGATAACCCCACCCACCATGATGACCCGCCTCGGGCCCAGCTTGTCGACCAGCACGCCCACCACCGGCGCAGCTACCCCGCTCTCCCCTTGCTGCAACGCAAAGGCCACGGAGGTCAGGGCTCTCGACCACCCGAACTCCTCGATAATCGGGTCGAACAGTGCCGAGAATCCGTAGAAGAATGCCCCCGTTATGATCGACACCGGAATTGAGCCGATGACGATCCACCATCCGTAAAACAGCCTCGGTCTAGGATTTATTGGAACACCCTCAATCCGGTCCTTTCACCTGTCTTTAGGCAGTGTTTTGGGGATTGTAGGAACGGGTCGCTTCTTCCCGATTGACCCGCGCCTGTGTCATCCCCGCCTCCAAAGTTTGGGCGTAGATCGACTCCACGTAGTTACGCCTGAGCACCGCAATCCCCGATTCCGTCAAGCTCCTGGGGACAGAGTATTCTTCCATCATCCCTTCCAGTGCTATGGGGCTGGCGTCCTGTGTCTTCAGGCATCTCGCCATCGACTCCAGGGTGCTTAGCGTTATCGCCTGCGCTTCCGCATTGGTAAACCCGTTGGCCGACCCGAACTCTACGAAGGCCTTGAGCACCGGCCATATAAACGTTTGACCCGCCGCGTGGAGCAACACGAACGTGTCCATCGCCTCCTCCCGGATGGTGATGACATGTTCGCAGAAGCGGCCCCAATAGGATTCCAGGTCTCGGATACGCTCCGGGTCCGAACCCGGTTCGGGGCAGAGGGCCAGGTAGCCAAGCCTCAGTGACATATACGATGTCGGAAAGACCCAGGCGAGGGTGCATTTGGAAGACAGATACCGGCGGTAAAATGACAGGGGAAGCGATGCAGCGCCCGCAGCGACTATCTGCCCGTCCCCGATCCCCGGACCGATCTCCTCCATCAGAACCCCCATCTGATCGGGCCTGACAAGCGGGTAGATTACGTCGGCTCCTTCGCATGCCTCCCGGTTGTCGGAGTAGACGGTGATGCCGTATTTCTCTCGGAGCTCTGCACAACGCTCCGGCCGTCTGTGGGAGGCGACCAACTCGACTCCCTGTGCTCGTTCCTCGGGCCCGGTCATTGCGGCCAACATAACCTCCCCGAACCCACCCGCGCCGATAATTGCCACTCGTCGAATCATTGGATCTTTCACTTTCCCTTGTGTTGAGAGTCCGGCAATTGGCAAAGCCGGTACCGGCCATTCTACCGCCCGGCTCCCTTCCTCGTCTTTCCGCCTCCCTCCCCCGACTTGCACATCATCCCGGCATTTCCGCTACTATGGCCCATCTCCGATGGATGATCGCAACATAAGAGAAACGTGGGGCCCGCGAATGAGGCGGGATTGGGACGAACGCGCCCACGCCGACGCTTTCTACTACTCGACTTGGAAGGTCGGGCACAAGTGGGACCCCGACGAGTTCTTCAACTCCGGAGACAGGGACTGTGAGCTCTTCGTAGACCCGATACTCAAGAATCTTGGAATAGATGCCCGAGAATCGGCAATGCTGGAGTTGGGGTGTGGGGTGGGGCGGATGACCAAGGCGCTCGCCCGTCGCTTCCGCTCCGTCTATGCAACCGACGTCTCCCCCGAGATGGTCGAGCAAGGCCAATCCCTTTGCCCCGAGCTGAACAATGTAACCTGGGAAGTCTCTGACGGCTTCGACCTAACCACCATCCCGGACGTGGCCCTTCACTTCGCCTTCAGCTTCCTCGTTTTCCAGCACGTGCCGCATGAAGAGATTGTCCTCCACAACGTCGCCGAGATGCTCCGAGTCCTAAGGCCCGGAGGTGGGTTCCTATTCCAGTACAACGGCGAGACCCGACGGAAGGTCGGGTGGAGGGGACGGCTGATCTGGGGGATCCTCGATCGGTGGCGTATTCCTCTGCTCCCGCGCCTCTTCGGGATAGACACCCGGGAGGCGGGTAAGACCTGGGATGGCGCTCCTCTCACCGGCGAAGAAGTTGAGGAGTGGGTAGAGTCTCGTGGAGGTAGGGTAGTCGGGGTGAGGGGTGTGGGCACGCCTGCCGCATGGTGCTGGGGGGTGAAGAAGTAGAGGTGCAAGGCCCAATCGGAGACTGATATCCCATTCAAGCGGTGGGCAGATCAAAAATGGAAGCGGCTCTGTCCGTGACGTACTCGCCAATCGAAAGGGAGGACGTGGCCCCTGGAGACGGCGCATTGATCACGTGAACCGCGTTCCGTGTTTCCTTAATCACGAAGTCGTCGACCATGTTCCCGTCCGGCATCACTGCCTGGGCCCGGACCCCGCTCCCCCACTTCTCCAGGTCCTCCACACCAACGCTTGGCACTAGCTTCTGCATCGACTTCACATAAGCCTTCTTGCTCAGCGAGAAATAGATCTCCTGCAGGCCCGTCCGCCAGTAGCGCATCGCCATCCTCCAGAACGCCGGCATTGATAGGATAGTCCACGCTTCCTTTGGGTCTAAGTCGGTGATGGAGTAGCCCTCCCGTGACCCTGCAACCATGGCGTTGGGCCCGCTCCTGATGACACCTCCCTTTATCCTCCCGAATGTCGCTCCCAGGAACGGGAAGCGGGGGTCGGGGACCGGGTAGATCAGGTTGCGCACGTATCCCTTGGCAGCAGGCTTGAGAGCGTAGAACTCACCGCGGAAAGGGATGAGTCGGACGTTGGTCTTGACGCCCGCCATCGCTGCGATGTGGTCTGCATGGAGCCCTGCGCAATTGACGAGGTATCGGGTGGAAACCGAGCCACGCTCGGTGTCGATCTCAAGCCCTTCCACCCGAGACCCTATTCCGCTGACCCGCGCACCCGTCCACACCTCCCCACCCGACTCCCTGAACAGCCGTGCGTAAGCATCCGTGACTGCGTTGTAGTCCACAATTGCCGTCTCCGGAGAGTGGATCGCCTTCACCCCGTTGGTGTGGGGCTCGATCTCCCGCAGCCTCTCGGGGCCGATAACCTCTAGGCCAGATACACCGTTGGCCGTTCCACGGCGGTACAACTCCTCCAGGGCCGGGACCTCTTCCGGGTTGGTAGCCACGATGACCTTGCCGCAGTCTTCGTATTCGACACCGTTCTCGTCGCAGAAGGCTTTCAGCATCCGGGCGCCGCGCACGCAGTTTCTCGCTTTCAGGGAGCCGGTGCGATAGTAGATGCCGGTGTGAATTACGCAGTTGTTATGCCCGGTTTGGTGCCTCCCGAGACCGTCCTCCTTCTCCAAGACTACACACCGCGCCGATGGGAAGCGTCGTGACAACTGCAGGGCAGTCGCCAACCCAACCACCCCTCCCCCCACGATAGCAATATCGAACCTGTGGCTAGACAAGCGCCCCTCTGGAATGGTCTCGAGTATTCCTCCCGACTACCTTCATAACTAGCCCGCTCACTTGATCCTCAAATACGGAGATTGTGCCGGTGGCTCTGACAAGTAACCCTTCGCAAACTGGAGCCCCGTGTCCCGTACCAGTTTCTCGTCCTCCTCCGGGGTTGGGGCAGGTGGAACCTTGGCCGAGGTCTCGTAGCCGTAGGTGGGGATGGGGTCGGTTATCGGCTCACGGAAGACGCCGACCGGGTCCTCTCCACAGTCCATTGCCTGGATGCCGTCTCGGATCATGCGGCGCATCATGATGACTCCCCGGTCTGTCGTTGCAAGGTGCTCCAGGTCGTGGACGGCGATGTCCCGCTGCCCGACCTGCGCGTCGTAGTCGGCGGGGAAGCGTTGCCTGTCCTCGTAGGGTCTGGCAGTTCCCGCTAGTTGTGCCATCGTTGCGAACTCGGGGTTGTTGGTATAGGCGTCTTCCTCGCCCTCCGGCGTCCGGGTGAAGGTGAATTCCAGCGTATTGGTGTCGTCCTGGGGCACGCGCCACCGGAACAGGGTCGGATAGAAGCAGACCTGGTCCTGCCCCTCGTTGTACTGAGGCGGCAAATCGGGTGGCAGGGGGATGTGGCCGATGTTCGGGGCGATGTACTCGACGTTATGCGACCAGATGTGACCGTCAATCCGCCGGGTTACACAGCACATCAACCCGATCGGCGACTCCAGCACCTCAAACGCACCCACATCCAGCAGGGCCTCGATCGGCTGTCCCGCAGAGTCCGTGAATTGAACATTGCTTATGCCTGCGTGGAGAAATGCCTCGTGCACCGGGTCTACAACGTTGTCCATCACCTGTAGCCAGTTACAGTGCTTGATGTTCTTCGTCCCGACGGCGAGGCTCATTCCGGGTGCAGTGAATGCATCGTACATCGGGAAGGGATAGATTTTGTCCGGGGGGCCCATGTAGGCGAAGACGAGGCCATTGAACTCGTGGACCGGGTAGGCGCCGTGGTAGAGCCGGTCCTTGAGAGTGCTGGTATCAGGCTCACCCGGCGTCTCCAGTATCTTGCCGCTGATGTCGAAGAGCCAGCCGTGGTAGCAGCACCGGATGCCGCCGTCTTCGATCTTGCCGTACTCCAGGGACGTGCCTCGATGGCAGCAGTGGAGCTCCAGCAGCCCCGCCCTCCCGGACTCATCCCGGAAAGCAACCAGGTCCTCCCCGAGAATGCATATTCTGACAGGCAGGTCACTCAGCTCGTCGGAGTGGGCCACGGGTTGCCAGAACCGCCGCAAATACTCGCCTGTCGGGGTCCCGGGCCCGACGTGCGTAAGGTCCACATCCTCCGTGGGTACGTCTCTGTGCAAATAGCCGGAATAGGTCTCGGTAAGAAAGGTCGCTTTTGAACTTGGCATCGGTGTGCCTCCGTCACATGATAAGTAGAGAAAAGGCGAATGGTGATCCAAGCGCTAGATTAACACGGCGCACAAGTGTCAAGCTGCTTTGCCAACCTTCGCACATTAGTGTTACGCTGACGCTCTAGCCCCGCGAACTACAGCCCTCGGATCTCATCATGGCTGATCCAGTTGGCCTCCAGGCAGGCCGGTCCTCTCGCAGTCCTCTGTTCTATGGGTGGCTGATTGTAGGGTTGTGCCTGTTCATCAACTTCGTTGCTCTGGGTGGGCGCAGCAGTTTCACTGTCTTTGTTATACCCATGAGCGACGACTTCGGCTGGTCCCGAAGCGAAATCTCGCTCGCTGCGTCAATCGGTCTGCTGGTCAACGGCCTTACCCAGCCCTTCGTCGGCAGACTCTACGACCGGTACGGCGCCCGGAAAATCGTGATCCCCAGCCTTCTCGTCCTGGGTGTGGCCACTGTTCTGCTCATGCAGACCTTCCACATCCTGTTCCTCATCGCCCTTTTCGGCATAGTTACGTCTGTTGCCACCAGCGGTGTAGGAGACCCGATAACCGGGGCGATGCTGGCCAAGTGGTTCCGTCGGCATCGCGCCACCGTCCTGGGCATTAGCATGGCTGGTGCATCCATTGGTGGAATGCTGCTGGTGCCCTTCACTCAATACCTTATAGAAATAACTAATTGGAGAACCGCGTGGGCAGTGCTGGGCGCCTTGGTCCTCGTCTTTGCCCTGCCGGCGGCCTTCCTCATTATCAGGGAGAACCCCGAAAAGATGGGTCTCCTACCCGACGGTGAGGCCACCCCAATTCGCGAGGTGGGGAAGAGCAGCCAACCGGCTGCAGAACCGGCTAAGGGCCCGTTGGAAACGGAGTCCTGGGCCAGCGCCTTCCGCTCCGCTCCTATCTGGCAAATGTGCGGCGCCTATTTCGTATGCGGCGCTACCACCGCGATCATGGGCACCCACTTTGTCCCTTACGCCGTGGACAAGGGTTTCACGGAGTCAACCGCCGCCCTGGCCTTCGGAATTATGAATGGGCTGAACATAGTGGGCGTGGTGGGGATAAGCCTTATCTCCGATAAGATGGGAAGAAAGAACTTGCTGGGCCTGGTATACGCTGGTCGGGGACTCGGATACGCCGTGCTCTTGCTGGTCCCGGGGGGCTGGGGCTTGTGGAGTTTTGTGGGGATAGCAGGCTTTTCATGGTGGGCAACCGCGCCACTCACCACCTCCCTCACTGCCGACGTGTACGGCGTCAAGAGGCTGGGCACTATCAGCAGCATCGCCTTCCTGGCCCATCAGATCGGAAGCGCAGCCAGTGTCCAGTTCGCAGGGGTAATGCACGATATAACCGGCAATTACTTTATTCCCTTCAGCATTGTCGGCCTGTTGCTGATTCCCGCCGCACTGTCTTCCTTAACCATCCAGGAAAAGAAATACTCAATTAAATATCAGACCCCGAGCCCCACGCTATCCCCTCCGTAGTAACCCTCTCTCAATGCTCTCGATCATTCTGGCACATCACGAAGGCGCCATAGACCCCGACCTCCTGGAAGCCATCTTGCACCGCCTCGACACCATGTTCGGCATAGATGGATGGCCGGCGGTGCTTGGACTCGGAGCCATCATTTTGCTCATCCCCGTGTCATTGATTGCCGCATACCTGTTTTACCGGCGTAGGTGGGATAGCGGCGGTTAGGGAACGAGGCCCGCGTGTTGTAATATAGCCGTCGGGCCAAATAACCCCCAGGGAGACTGAGCAACACTATGGACACGAGCATGCTACAACCCGGCCTGAGCGCTGAACAGGTCATTACCGTTGACAAGGAGATGACTACCAACCGCACCGGCAAGGAGGGAGCGGATGTCCTTTCCACTCCCGCGCTTCTCGGCTTGATGGAGGACACCAGCATCAAGGCCACTGACCACATGCTGCCCAAGGGATTCACTACCGTCGGCTTCGCAGTGGACGGGCTCCGGCACATCGCACCCACGTTGATTGGCGGGAAGGTCACTGTCCGCGCCGAGCTCACAGGGGTCGATAAGAATAAGCTTACCTATTCCATCGAAGCCTCTGAAGGCGACAAGAAGATCGGGGTTGCCTCCCACAGACGGGCCATCATTTCCTCGGGCTAGGGCCCAACTTCTACGTGTGTTAACATCTCTGCTGCTATGATTATTACCGAGAAGACGCTTACCCCAGCCGCCATCCTCGGCGAGCTCAAGAAACTGGGTGTCAGCCACGTAGTCTGGCTCCCCGACACCGAGAGCCGATTCCTCTACGATGCCGTATCCTCGGACCCCGACATCAAGCTAGTGCCCGTCTGTCGAGAGGGCGAGGCGATACCAATTGCTATGGGCCTTATCCTTGGCGGGCAGAAACCTGTGTGCATGATCCAGAGCACCGGCTTCTACGAGTCGGGCGACGCGGTGCGTGGTCTGGCCTTGGACGTCGGCCTCCCTCTCCTCATATTCATTGGCTACCGAGGGTTCAAGCGGGAGGGTCCCATAGTTGACTCCGCAGCCACCTACCTGGAACCGGTACTGGGAGCTTGGGGTATTGACTACCATTTGATCGAGACGGACGAAGACGTGAGCCGAATATCCCAGGCCTATGCGGAGACCCAGGAAAGATCGATGCCCGTGGCCGTGCTCATTGGAGCGGAGTACCAACAGGGATGATCCCCGGCATAGAGGCCCTCAAAATAATTTCCCGTCACCAGGGCGACTCCGTGATGATCACTACGGAGACACCTTTCACTATCTGGGACTCGATATCAGACCGGCGGGAGTTCCACCTGCCCCTGATCAACTCGATGAGCAAGGCGTCCTCCATAGGTCTCGGCGTGGCGTTGGGGAGGCCGGACCTTAAGGTGCAGGTAGTTGACTCGGATGGCAGCCTTTTGATGAATCTCGGGTCTCTGGTTACGATAGCCAACATGGCCCCCCCGAACTTTATTCACTTCGTATACCAGAACAACGTCTATGGCCTGAGCGGGGCGCAGCCCCTTCCGGGTGCAGAGAAATTCTCCTTCACGGGCTTGGCGAAGGCTGCGGGCTACCCTAACGTCTTCGAGTTCGACGGGGTGGAGGAGTTCTCCCTCGCGCTGCCAGAAATTCTGGAGAAACCGGGCCCGACCCTGGTCTGCCTCAAAGTAGATGACGATGGCCCCAAGCCTAAGCTCCCGGCTCGTATGACCAAGCACGCTTACCCCGAAGTCCGGGACGCCATCGCACGCACTCCTCCGCGGGCCTAGGGCCTCTCTTGGGTTAACCATAACGCTTGGTCGGCTGTTATTCCCTCGGTACTGAATAAGAGCGCTCTACTGTCTGTTGCCGATTCCTTCTTCCAGTATTGAATGGGAGGGAGATGTGCCCATCCCCTAACTAGCTTGAAAACTGCCTAGGCAGGTGTTATATTTGGGTCACAGCACTTTGTAAAAAAATTAACAATGTGGAGGGGGAGAGAGGTGTCTGAATCATTTCCTACTTGTCAAGCATGCAATAGCGGCGACCTGTTGCCGCTTTCGGATTTCGGTGGACAGGGCGCTCCCATACGCTATAAAGCATGGGTATGCAGCAATCCCAAGTGTGGATATAACCTGAAGATCCGCAACGGCGACGTATTCATCAACGAGCCCATTGGCAGTGGCGTAGGTCACATGCCTAGAGTCCGCTAGGGTCTATCCTTCGGCAACCGTAAACACACCTGGCCCGATCACCCGCGATGTCAAAATGTTGATAAACGCGGGTTAATCGAAGCCTAGCAGGCAGTGCCCTTGCGCACTAACTCTTGGGCGCATCTCCTGGCACGCCACGGAGCCCTTGTTTTGCTGACTTGGTTGCCGGGCGGACTATTAACTCGTAGTCGGGCTCCCTGCAAACCAATAGCGTAACGTCAATTGATTCGGCGCATTCGACTCGTCAGGTGTATCTCCTGATAAATTGCGTTATTCATATGCACACTTCAATGCGCTGGTTCATTAGTAGCCCTTTTGACACTATCGGTGTTTTGGGGCGGCACTAAAGGCAGTAGCGCATTTTGGTTGCCTGCTTCTAACGGCTTGATTGGTTTATGTGGTACAGCCGGCTTTTGACAGGAGACATAGCAACCGTCGAGCCTTCCTGCGCCTCAAATGCTATTGGGGATCGGAAAACCTCCCATCTGATGCTCTCAAATGTCTATCAGTGTGCTGCATTGCTCAACAATGAGAATAAATCTTTTCCATGACAAAAGGCCCAGATTGCGGCGCCTATAGGCGTGTGCTACCATCTCGCCGAGCATCTAAGGAGGACATAGTTGCTGGACCTGCTAGTTCTGGGCGCGATCAGGGACGTAGTTTTAATCGTCTTTTTTGGTATTGGAACCTTGCTCGTCGTTCTCTTGATCCTGATTGCCTTCCTCTTCTACCGCAAGATGGGTGGATTGATAGAGTCTGCCAAGGGTAACTTGGAAAATACCCGGGTCACCTTGGGAAACGTCGCCGCTACATCCACCATGATCACGGATGCGGTGGTGAAACCACTCATCAAGACGTGGGGCATGGCTGCAGGCGCCAAAAAGGCGTTGTCCTTTCTCAGCAAGTTTTCCAGGTAATAGCGCTGGACCGACTACGGCGAACTATGCCGCCTTCAATTGGTCCACAGGGAACCGCGTCCCGGCATTTTCTCTAAAGCAAAAGAGGTTATTGTCATGTTTGCTTTCATCATAGGTTTCTTAATGGGTGGCGCAGCTGGAGCTACGATTGTCTTAGCGACAGCGCCACAGTTCCAACACCAGGGAGAAAACGGTCAGGCCCCCGAGGCCTCGGGCCCAACCTTCCAGAAGGAGCTCAAGGCGCGCATCGACGGGGCCATCACTGTTGGAAAGAAGGCTGCAGCCGAGAAGGTTTCCGAGCTGGATGAGATGGTGAAACGTCGCAGGGGAGCAGTGCCTGAGGAGCAGGAATGACCCGGAGTTTCCCTTTTGGTGTATAGCGGTACTTGCCTAGCATGCAGGCAAGTCGAGCCTATTCAGAGAAACGTGGGTAAGAGCCGAACACTCTGAACCGGGAAGTTATCCGTTCCACCCGATCTAACGCCTCGGACACCAGCGTGTCCTCCCTGTGTCCGTACAGGTCCACCAGGAAGATGTAGCGGCCAAGCGCATCCTTGGAGGGGCGGGAATGGATCTTGCTTAGATTGATGTCCCTTTGGGCGAACTCACTCAGCACCTCCACCAAGGCCCCCGGCCTGTCCTCATCGAACGAGAAACAGAGGGACGTGCGGTCCGACCCGGTAGGAGAATTATCTCCCGACGCCAGCACCACGAACCGCGTCTCGTTGTTCATCGTCTCCTGAATGTCCGAAGCAAGCACGTGGACGCCGTAAATGTCTGCCGCTCGTCTTGTGGCTACAGCAGCCACAGATCCGTCGCTCTTCTTAACTTCCTCAACGCCTGCGGCAGTGCTGAGGGCCGCTTCCATCTGGGCTTTGGGAAAGCACCTCTCCAGGAATCCCCGGCTCTGACCGAGCGCTTGCGGATGGGAATAGACCACCTTGATGTCGTTGGCCTGGGCGCCGGGAAGCACCAGCAAACAGTGGCGTATGGGAAGAACTAGCTCATATCTTATGGCCAGTTGAGAGCCATGAATGAGCAGGTCCAGTGTGTCGGTCACCGAGCCCTCGATACTGTTCTCGATGGCAACCACTCCTTCTTCGACCATTCCTGATACCACAGCCGATCCCACGGCTGATATCGATGGCAGTGGCACAAAGTTGGCGTGAGGGTCATATAGGATGGCAGCCTCCTCGGTGAAGGTGCCTCGGGGGCCCAGGTAACCCAGACGCTTACTCATACGCCATCCGAGGAATTATCCCCGAAGAGAGCTGAACGCAGCATCTCCTCGTCTTCCGTCGCAGTTACCGCGATAACCTCGTCATGCTCGTTGAGCACCAGATCGGGACTCGGCGCCATCGGCACACCCTCTTTGTTTATGATCAAGGATATGAACGTCCCTGATGGAAGGTTGAGATCCCCGATACGTCTACTTTGGATGTCGAGGTCGCTTGGTATCTTTACAGACACAAGTGCAGCTCCCGAAGCGTCAAAGTCCAACAGCGGTACGGAGGCCTGATCAGGAAGCTGGTGT
The DNA here is from genome assembly GCA_965249275.1 of Dehalococcoidia bacterium. Taxonomy (GTDB): domain Bacteria; phylum Chloroflexota; class Dehalococcoidia; order Plut-88900; family Plut-88900; genus Plut-88900. The sequence continues at coordinate 739,913 of CBDFLQ010000007.1, read as the reverse complement.
TCTATGTATGAGAGTATCAGGCGAGTTATGCTGATGGTGACGTCCACGCCCAGTTTCTTGAATAGGGACTCATTACGCGGGTCGTTAACTATCGCAATTGTGCGAGATACCCGGAACCTGGTCTTGGCAACCTGACAAGCCGTGAGGTTATCCTTGTCCTGGCCGGTTGTGGCGATCAGGGTATCTGCACGAGATGCGCCGGCGGCCTCCAACACAGTCGCCTCGCACCCGTCCCCCCGCAACACCACGTCCCCCAGATCTCTACCGAGCTCAGCGCTGCGTTCCCGTTCCTGTTCTATTATCAGCACCTCATGGGACCGTGCGAGCAGGTTCTTGGCCAAATGGTATGCGACCGAACTCCCTCCGACCAGCAAGATGTACAACTCTACGGGCCTACCTCTCTATGGCGTCTCTGAGGAGTTCCACGGTCACCGTGGTCGGGCTGATAGTCTCGAGGCCCAAATCCCGGAACAGGTCTTTCTGGATCGGGTCATGCAGCCTGCACACCACCTTGGGGACTTTGAATTGAGTCTTCGCCTTTTGGGACGCCAGCAGGTTGCAATTGTCCTCCCGGGTGGCGGCGACGAAAACATCCGTATCATCAATGTCTGCCCGCGCCAGATCGTCGTCGTCGGTCCCGTCCCCGATTAAAGCGTTACCGCGAAATCCGGGCCCCAGAAAACGGAAACTGTCCTCGTCAACATCCATGACCGTAACCTTATGCCCCTCGGCATCCAGGACCGTTCCCAGCCTTCCTCCGACTCTGCCGCACCCGACGATAACTACATTCATGTCCAATTCCCAAGGTTCATTGCGATCCTACTTTGTGGGCTGAGGCAGGACCCGGGCGCCCTGCTACCCTGCCCCGTTCATAGGGCCACGGTAAAGCCACACGTGGCACGTGGCGTTCTCCAGCACGTAGGGCGCGGCACTGCCGAGTGTGAACTCGCCATACTTTCTTTCATATAGGGTGTTCATCACGACGAGGTCGATTCGCCTGTCGCTGGCGGCCTTGACCACCCCCAGCCCGGCGTTTCGTGCTTGCACAACCTCGGTCTGGACGGAGGTGTGCTGGCTTTTGGCCACGCTCTCCATATAGTCCAGTACGGCCTCGGCTTTGCGCACCTCCAGCCCCATCTCGGCGTCCAGGGGATAGGACCAGGGCACCTCAATGACGTATAGGACGAACACTGCGCCGTTGCTCTCCTGTGCGAAGCTGCACGCCAGTGCAATGGCCTCCTCGTCGGCGGTATTGCCGTCCACCGCTACCATGATTCGTCTATATATCATTGCTTGCTATTTTAACTCGCAGAGCCACTTAGGTGGCGCCCTCATCACCTGTTCGGGTTGCGCATTTTCAACTGCTCAATGTGCAGCCCCACCAGGTTGTTGGTTGACTCCCGGAGGAGTTCCAGTTCCTCCATACTTAGTTTGTCAAGGTCTTCCAAGTTTCGCTTGATTGTGGTTATCAGTTCAACTTCCGTGCGCTCCCGCCTGCGCATGAAGAATACCGTCACGCTGGCGATGATTGCTCCGTAAAAGATTATGGTACCGATGATCGACCATGCGCCCCCTACTACGCTTCCCCAGAAAGTGTCGGGTCTCCAGTTGTTGCCGTGGGTCTGCATAGTGAAGATTGCCCACCACAGTGCGTCCACGAATCCATCTACGTTGGCGTTGCTGTCTCTCTCCAGGAAGTAAATCAGCGTAGCCACCAAACCTGCTAGGAAAGCAACGACGGACAAGGAAAGTAGCAAGGGGGTCTCGGTGAAAACCACCTTCCAAAAATTCAGCACCCCTGGCAGCCTAGGTCTTAGCCTAAGCGGATGATGAGATCGGACCTTTCTCCGAAGTACGTCGTCGCCCAGCTTGTCGGTGCCCAGGCGCTCGAACCGATCAGCCGTAAGGCGTTGTCGCTTCACTTGTCCCCCCTCCGCCGACAAGCCCAATTATAGACTTGGCCTTTTTAGGCACGCAAGGCGATTTGTGGATGCGGTGTTCCATACTTGACCCGGCCCCTACACGCACCTGCACGCTGGCAGCTAGACTATCTCTATGGATGAGAAACCTGGAGAGAGTGCAAGGCTTACTGCCATTGTCAGGGGTCGGGTGCAGGGGGTGTTCTTCCGTTACTTCGTTCAAGAGGCGGCTAATGAGTTGGGATTGACCGGATATGCCTACAATCGTGGCGATGGTCGATCTGTGGAAGTCGTTGCTGAAGGGGCCAGATCTGATTTGGAAGTCCTTTTATGCCAACTTCACGTCGGGCCGCCGGATGCAATGGTAGACGCAGTAGAAGTCTCCTGGTCCCCTGCCAAGGGTACCTATTATGGGTTCCGGGTGGGATAACGACGGGAGTATTTACAGCCCCCAGTCCAGCATCTGCACTTTAACTACGTCACCTTTGTCTACGGACTCCACATCCTCGGGCACTATGGCCAAGCCGTTGGCCAAGGACATCGAAGTCAGGATGCCGGAGCCCTGGGGGCCAGTGGTCCGGGCGTAGTATTGCCCATCCCGCCGGGTGACTACTGCCCGGGCGAAAATCCGACGTGCGTCAGTGTTTACGATTGAGTCTTCCATGACAGCGTCCACCGTGGGCTTGTCGAGGTCCTTCTTGCCCTGCATCTTCAGCAACGCGGGTCTACCGAACTGCTCGAACGCGATCATGGAGCTGACGGGATTGCCCGGCAGGCCCAGATGAGGCACCTGCCGCATCCGCCCCGACGTGTCCCGGGTCTTTAGCAAGCCAAAGGCCAGGGGTCGGGCGGGTTTCATCTTCACCATCCAGAAGGCGATCTCGCCTTCCTGTGCCAGGACGTCCTTTACGATGTCGTAGTCGCCTTTGGACACTCCCGCCGAGGTGATCACCATATCGGCGTTCACGCCCTCGGCTATCTTGGACTTCAGCGACTCCATGTTGTCCTGTGCAATTCCGAGCACCTTGGGCACGCCGCCATAGCGCAGCACCAGAGATGCCACGCTGTAGTTGTTGCTGTTGTAGATCTTGCCCGGGACAAGGGGCTCTCCGACTTCCAGCAGTTCGTCTCCCGTGGCCAGGACGGAGACCACCGGCTTTCGATACACCTTTGCCGTGGGCTTGCCCAACGAGGCGAGAACCCCTATTTCTGCAGGCCTTAGGGTTGCGCCGGCCTTGACTATCACTGTGCCCGGCACCACGTCCTCCCCTGCACGCCGGATGTTGGAGCCGATGCTCCACGCCTTGCGTATATCGATATGCTCTACGCCTCCCCTCCCGGATGCCGACTTCTGGTCTTCCTCGTCAGTGTCCTCGAAGGGGACTATGGTGTCGGCGCCGTCAGGCATGGCGGCGCCGGTCATGATCCTGACGGCAAGACCCTCGGAAACAGATTTCTCGGCGATCTTGCCAGCGGGCAGTTCCTCGATTACTTTCAGAGTGATTGGAGACTCGGGGCTTGCGCGCTGGATGTCATCCCATCGGACAGCGTAACCGTCCATGGCGGTGTTATCCCTTGGCGGGATGGAGAACTCGGAGACCGCGTCCTCAACCAACACCTGTCCCAGGCAGTCCAAAAGTGGCTTTTCCTCTACCTCAAGCAGGTCGACGTAACCAAGAATCTTTTCGAGGGCTTCCTCCACCGTTAGCCAGCCCAAGACCATGCGCGTAGACCTCCATTTGTAATTGAGTGCAACGATGTAGTGCGGAACTTAGGACATGATATCACGAGGTTATGGCCGTACATGCTTTTATCCCGTTCACATAGAGGGTGACATCACCCCCTTGACCGCTTAAGACATTTGTTCTATTATGGGGCCAGTCTAGACCCGACACCCACCTTAAGGAGGTACCAAAAACTAGGGAAGCCCACCCGGCCCCGAGGACTCAACGTCCAAGCCCATCCCAAAGGGCGGCCCACACGCCGCCCCACGGCACAAGCGAACGCCGCCATCTCCTCTACCCAGGGCCCCGGCTATCCCTTCCCTGACCATCAGGCGATGGAAGACGCCCTGGACCGTAATTGTCCCTATGGCTCCTTTCGGAGCTCTCGTCCCATGGAGCGGAACGGGGCAGCCCGTAGCCGAGGCCCGCTCGGCTCTCCGTCCGCTTACCAAATAAACTGGGCTGCCGCCGTCTCCCGGCTCCGGGCTACAGGCGGCGAACTGGATACCCCGTACTCCTGCGAGGGGAACTGACCCTGGACTTTCCCCTTCCTGCACCCGCCTGCGGCGGACAGCGCAGCCAACCCTGCATCGGAGCCTATGACGGATGACGGACCCGTACGTCCGACCATACTTCCAGGTCTAGGCGGCGGCGGAGACCCGTCCCCACGTTCCCGGGACGCCTCCAAGCCCGCATTATCTAAAAATAGGGAGCCGAATCCAGCAAGCGTCTTCCATCGCCTTCCCAAAACCCAACAGACAGAACGGAAACCGAAACCCCACAATCGAAGATGGAACATCCGCCTCTGGAGGATCCGCCTCTGGAGGACTGAAGAAAAGGCCGGTGTGTCGCTAACCTACCGAACGAGTACATCCTTTTGACACCCGCCCCAGCCATTAAATATAATCGCGCCGCGGCCACAGCCCTGATAGCCGCGTTCTATTTCCAAACAGGAGGAGCCATTGCCTCGATATGACGTAGTAGTAGTTGGCGGAGGCTTCGCCGGAATGAGCGCCGCCCTGTCGGCCCGGGAGCATGGAGCCAACGTCTGCATACTTTCCAAGCAACACCCGCTCCGCAGCCACTCGTCGGGGGCTCATAGCGGTATAAACGCGGGCCTCAGGGGTGACAATGCCTGGGAGTCTCATGGTCTCGACACCGTGAAGGCGGGCGCATACCTCTCCGACCAGGACGTGGTTGAAGCCGTCTGCCAGGAGGCTCCCGCCCGAGTCATAGGACTCGAGCACATGGGCGTCCCATTTGACCGTAATGCCGAAGGACGCATACACCAGACCCGCTTTCCCGCTTCCTCCGAGGCTCGGACCTGCTACTGTGCCGACGCCACGGGTCACAACATCCTGAACTCCCTTTTCGAACAGGTCCTCAGGATGCAGATACCTCTCTTTTACGAATGGTCCGCCGTATCCTTGATTACTATGGATGACGGTTCCTGCCAGGGTGTGTTTGCCCGCAACCTGAAGGACGGCACATTGGCTGCCTATTCCTCCGGGGCAGTGGTACTGGCAACCGGAGGGATGGGCCGAATGTACCGCAACAGCACGGGCTCGACGGCTTCCACTGCCGACGGGCCTGCTATGGCTTACCGGGCTGGCGCCCCCCTGCGGGACATGGAGATGGTCCAGTTCGCTCCAACGGCCCTGGCGCCCAATGGCCTCTTGATCACTGCGGCCGCGAGGGGTGAAGGGGCAATTCTGGTCCGCTCCGACGACGGACCTATCGCATCCGGCGATGCGGGCGCTGCCATTGCGCTATCTTCCAATGATGTAGTCACCCGAGCCGTGGCTGATGAAATTGCCAGTGCGGCCATCTTCCTTGACTTCCGCAGCCTTGACTCTGATCGGCTGGCCCAACGGCTTCCCGAGACCCGCCTCCTCGTCAAAGACCTAACAGGCATTGACATAACCAAGGACCCGGTACCAGTTCAACCGGCCATGCATCGCCCCATCGGTGGTATCAAGATAGATGCATCCGGGGCTTCCCAGGTTGCCGGACTTTTCGCCGCGGGTGAGTGTGCGAACTCGGGCCTGAACGGCGCCAACCGGCTTGGAGGCAACTCTTTGCTGGAGAGCGTGGCCGTAGGGCGGCGCGCAGGAGCGTCAGCGGCGGGTGTCGCAGGAATCGCAGGTCCCGCGCCCGACCTGTCTGTCCAGCAGGCAGACGAGGAGAGGAGAATAGCGGGAATATCGGCCAGGGAAAAGGGAGTCGAGTCTGCCGGTGTGATAAGACGGGAACTAGCCTCTCTGATGCAGGACAACGTGGGCATATACCGGGACGCCTCCGGCCTCAATGCAGCTGTAGAAAAGCTCTCAGAATTGCGCGAGCGGTGTGACGCTGTCGGAATCCAGGGCCCTGCAACAGGTTACAACACGGAGGTTGCTTCGATAATCGAGCTGGGCAACATGCTGGACATAGCCCAGGTTACCGTAGCATCCGCCTTAGCCCGAGAAGAGAGCCGAGGTTCTCACTCCCGCCTGGACTTCCCCAATAGAGACGATGAAAACTGGCTCAAACATACCGTGGCACGGGCCTCGGGTAACGGGCCTCAATTGGAATATGAACCCGTGACGGTAACTCGCTGGAAACCGGAAGGGAGCAGCTAGATGCAGGTTAATCTGAAGGTACGCCGCTACGATCCCGTGTCCAACGGTAACGGCAGCCACCAGACTTACTCCGTCGAGGTGGACGAGCAAAGCTCGGTATTGGACGCCTTAATCCAGGTCCGTGACGAACAGGACGCCACCCTATCTTTCCGCGGCTCCTGCCGCACGGGTTTCTGTGGCGACTGTACGATGGGTGTCAACGGCAAGGCCAAGTGGGCCTGCCGGATGCCGGTGGCGAAGGCCCAGGTCAAAGGCGAGATAACCCTGGGCCCGCCCCGGTTGGTCAAGGGGGTCAAGGACCTGATATATGACCAGGACGAGTTTCTGCTAGACAAGTACGCTGCCGTAAAACCCTGGATCGAATCCTCACCGCCCAGCCCGACGGAAGAGCACATCGTCTCCCAGAAGAAAACCAGGGAACTACAGGAAGCTTCCAGTTGCACCCTCTGTGGGATGTGCGACGAAGGCTGTACGGTGCTGGTCATAGACAAGACGTTCCTGGGGCCTGCGGCTCTCACCAAGGCTTTTAAGTCGGTAGCCGACCCTCGGGACCGGGTGACTGTGAGGCGGCTAAACGAGCTTAGCCAAAAAGGTGGGATGTGGGACTGCGTCCACTGTTTCGAGGCGACGGAGCATTGCCCAAAGGGGATCGACCCGACGGACAGGATACTATCGTTGAGGGATGAGGCAATTAAGCGGGGCATTGGCACACCGCGGGTGGTGCGCCACAACGACAGCTTCGCTAAGTCCATCAAATCCAGTGGTTGGCTGGACGAAGCCCGTCTCGCCATCGAGAGCGAGGGATTAACCAATATAGGCGGCCTGATGCACCTAGTGCCTACGGCTGCCAAGGCGATGGCACACCGCAAAGCGCCCCTGCCATACCTCCATAAGAAACGGCCCGGGGCCAAGCGGATCAAGCGTATATTTGAAAAATGGGAGGGAGACGGCAAATGAGATATGCATTCTATCCGGGTTGCGTCGCCAAAGGCGGATGCCCCGAGCTTTACCCCGCCGCCGTAAAGGTTGCCGACAGGCTCGGCATTGAGCTGGTGGAGATGGAAGATGTCGGTTGTACCGGCGCGGGCGTCCTTAGTCGGGAGGTCTCCGACCCCATCAATGCTCGGACTCTCGCCAAGGCCGAGGCTATGGGCCTCCCCATTATGACCATCTGCAGCACTTGCCAAGGGTGCCTTATGCAGGCAAACCACCGACTTACCACCGACCCTGAATACCGTGCCAGGATCAACCACGAATACCTGGACGAAGAAGGCCTGGAGTACAAGGGCACCACGGACGTGAAGCACTTCCTGTGGGTGCTGGAGGAGGACTTTGGGCTGGACAAGCTGAAAGAGTTGGTGGTGAACCCGCTGGAGGAACTTAAGGTCGCTCCCTTCTACGGATGCTACCTCCGCCGTCCTCCTGAAGTCGTTGTGCCGAAGGGCAAGGAGAGCAGGAAAACTGCCCTGGAGGGCACTATTACAGCCCTAGGTGGGCAAGTGGTCGTGACGAAGGGCAAGGGCAAGTGCTGTGGTTTTCCCATCCTATACCCCAACGAGGAAAACTCGCTGGAGATGTGCGGCAACCACACCATAGAGGCGAAGGACAAGGGCGCGGATGCCATGGTTACCCCCTGCCCCCTCTGCCATCTAGAATTGGATGGGACGCAGAGTCGTGCCGAAGCCCATAAGGGCAGGAAGATCAACCTGCCAGTGCTGCATCTGCCCCAGCTTGTGGGTCTGGCCTTGGGCTTCACCCCCAAGGAGATGGAGATGCAGCGGCACCTTGTTTCCACCTCGCCGGTGGAGGCCAAGGCCAAGAAGAAGGCCAAAGTGTAACCCTCGGTCTTGTTGCTTCTAGCTGAACCAAAAAAGGGGTCGGCTCCGCCATCGGCGGGCCGACCCCTTCGCTTGTCGCTGCCGACAGGCCCATGCTACACTCGCGCACCGGTTATCCCATAGCTTTACTCCTCAGGAGACACAGGAAACATGGTCCCACCAGGCGAAATCTTTGGCGTGATTCCCATCTGGATTGGCGTGTTCGCGTTCGCTGTCCTTGGATTCGGATTTGCCGGTTATGTGGTCTATTCCCGGGTATTCCGTCTGATCATGCTTGGCAAGAGCGAGAACCGCTTCGATCAACCTCTGAAGCGAAGCTTAAACGCCTTGGTGGTCGTATTGGCTCAAAGGAAGGTGCTTCAACGGGTGTCCCTGAAAGACAAGGCTGGGTTGGGGCACGTGTTCGTCTTCTGGGGATTCCTATGCTTCGCCCTTAGCTATGTTCTATTCGTCTTTCTGGACTCGATAAACCCCAATATATCCGAGACCATCCTCACCGACACTGGCGTTAAAGTCTACGTCTTCGTGCTCGATGCCCTCGGGCTTGCCATCCTCACTTCCCTTACATGGGCGCTGGTACGGAGATGGCTGGCCAAGCCTCGGCGCCTGAGCTTCGACCTAACCCGCAGCTCCGATGCCGTAATCATCGTAGGCGCGATTGCCGGCCTGATGATATTCACCTTCCTGGTGGAAGGTTTCTACAACGCGATGGCCAGTCAGGGCGTATTCGCCGAGCCCAGTCCTCACGTAGCCTCTCCGGTCGGCACGGCTCTAGGGAAGCTCTTTGACGGGGCGAGCTTCGAAGTTGTAAACACGCTTCACGGTATCTTCTGGTGGGCCCACGTAGCTCTTATCATTGGGTTCAGCATGTACATCCCCTTCTCCAAGCACATGCACATGATAGGGGCTCCAATCAACGCCTTCCTTCACGACATTAACCCCAGAGGCACCCTCCACCCCATTAAGGACATGGAGACAGCCGAGAGCTTCGGGGCAAACTTTGTTCAGGAGTTCACCTGGAAAGAGCTGTTGGACGGCTACGCTTGCGCCGTCTGCGGCCGCTGCTCCGACGCCTGCCCAGCGAACCTTACCGGTAAGGTGTTGTCACCCATGCACGTCATTGAGGGAATCAAGGACCACCTCCTGGATGTCGGGCCCATGCTGGCCAAAGGCGGGGATGGCAACGGTAACGGCGCGGCGCTCCCAGTCATTGGCAACATCGTCAGCGAGGAGGCCATCTGGGACTGTGTCACTTGTGGCGCCTGCGAACAGGAATGCCCCGTCGCGATCGAGCATATCGACAGCATAGTAGACATGCGCCGACACCTGGTTCTGGAAGAGGGCAAGATGCCGGAGAGCGGCCAGAACGCCCTTCGCAGCATGGAGACGCGAGGTCATCCGTGGGCGGGCACCAAGTTTGGACGTACCGACTGGACCGAAGGAGTCGACGTTAAACTGATCGCCGATAACCCCCACCCGGACGTGCTTTTCTGGGTCGGGTGCACACCGGCACTGGAAGAGAGGAGCCAGGGGATAGCGAAGTCTTTGGCCTCGGTGCTGAACACGGCTGGGGTCAACTTCTCGATTCTCGGTGACGAGGAGACGTGCAACGGAGATCCGGCCCGCCGGATGGGCAACGAGTACTTGTTCCAGCTATTGGCCGAGCAGAACATCGAGACTCTCAAGAAGTACGGTATCAACCGCATCGTTACCGCCTGCCCCCACTGCTTCAACACGATGAAGAACGAGTACCCCCAGTTTGGCGGCAACTTCGAAGTGATGCACCACAACCAGTTCATCGACGAGCTCATGGAGCAGGGCAAGATTAAGCCGAAGAAGCCCATAGACAAGAAAGTTGCCTACCACGACTCTTGCTACCTGGGTCGGCACAACGGCGTCTACGAAGAGCCCCGACGGATGTTGAAGAAGATCCCCGGGATCAAGACATTGGAAATGGCTCGGAACAGGAGCCGAGCCTTCTGCTGTGGCGCAGGTGGCGGTCACATGTGGATCGAAGAGTCGTCCAAGGGGAAGAGGATCAACCACGTTCGAACCGAACACGCGCTGGAGACGGGGGCCGAGGTGGTCGGGACGTCGTGCCCGTTCTGTCTACAGATGTTCGAAGACGGGATCCGGGTGAAGGAGCAGGAGGGGAAGATCGTGGCCAAGGACCTGGTGGAGATTCTGGCGGAGTCGTTGGAGGAGTAAGGCCCCCCAGCCCTCTCTCAATGCGCCAATGTCCTCACACTTCTAACTGAAGCTCGACGCTGTAGAGGTTGGCCTCGTCAAGGATCCAAGCCATTGTCCGTGAGGGTGCCTCGCTCGATCCCATCTTGGCTAAAACAGTTCGAGTAATTCCCGGCGTTTGTAGTCGCAGTTAAGGCTGGTCCTACGCTGGGGCACGCTCCAAAACCCGAGACGATCTAATGTTTGCAATGCCTCGCGAGTACTATGAAACTGCAAAGCTGACCGTCTCCACCATCACGTCGGAGACTTCTGTAACCTCCCCGTCCTGTGCGTCCTCGCAATACAGTATCAACGCCTCTTGAATGGCGGACCGCGCCTCTTCTCGAGTGTCTGCAAATGACGACACGTCCACGTTTAATGCATGGGCGAACCACAGGTCCCCCTCCCGATACAGTACCACTTGAACATTCCGCATACTCACCTCCCTAGGGTCATTCTTGCACACTGATTCTCTAGATCAAAAAAGAGGCGGTCCGGATTAACCGGACCGCCTCTTTAAAAGGCCTTAACAACTTAATAGTGAAAGGAAGCCGAGTCCTCCCAGTGGGAGGAAATGCTCCCCGGCGAACCGGAGAGACCGACCTAGGAGATGTCTCCGCACCACGTGGGTGTGAGAAATACTCCCTAGAAAGGAGGTGATCCAGCCGCACCTTCCGGTACAGCTACCTTGTTACGACTTAGTCCCAATCATCAGCCCCACCCTAGGCGACTACCTCCCCGAAGGGTTGGCCCATCGACTTTAAGTGTTGCCAACTTTCATGACTTGACGGGCGGTGTGTACAAGGCCCGGGAACGTATTCACCGCAGTGTGCTGACCTGCGGTTACTAGCAACTCCGCGTTCATGGAGGCGAATTTCAGCCTTCAATTCCAACTGGGGCCGGCTTTGATGGGATTAGCTCCGGATCGCTCCTTGGCAACCCTTTGTACCGGCCATTGTAGCGTGTGTGTAGCCCTGGGCGTAAGAGCCGTGCTGACTTGACGTCATCCCCACCTTCCTCTGCGTTCTGCGCAGCAGTCTCGCCAGAGAAATACAACTGACGACGAGGGTTGCGCTCGTTGTGGGACTTAACCCAACACCTCACGGCACGAGCTGACGACAGCCATGCAGCATCTGTGACGGTTACTGACTTTACAGTTCGTCCCCCTTTCGGGGTTCTACTACCGACATGTCAAGCCCAGGTAAGGTTCTTCGCTTAGCATCGAATTAAACCACACGCTCCGCTGCTTGTGCGGGCCCCCGTCAATTCCTTTGAGTTTTAGCCTTGCGGCCGTACTCCCCAGGCGGGACACTTAACGCGTTAGCTTCGGCACGGAGGGGGTCGATACCCCCCGTACCCAGTGTCCATTGTTTACGGCGTGGACTACCCGGGTATCTAATCCGGTTTGCTCCCCACGCTTTCGCGCCTCAGCGTCAGAAAGAGCCCAGAGAACCGCCTTCGCCACAAGTGTTCCTCCCGATATCTATGCATTTCACCGCTACACCGGGAATTCCGTTCTCCTCTGCTCCCCTCAAGCCTAGCAGTTTCCTCTGACCGCTCCCGGTTAAGCCGGGAGATTTCACAAAGGACTTTCCAGGCCGCCTACGCGCCCTTTACGCCCAATAAATCCGGGCAACGCTCGCCTCCTACGTATTACCGCTGCTGCTGGCACGTAGTTAGCCGAGGCTTATTCGTTTGGTACCGTCAGAACTTCGTCCCAAACAAAAGGGGTTTACAACCCTAAGGCATTCATCCCCCACGCGACGTCGCTGCGTCAGGCTTTCGCCCATTGCGCAAGATTCCCTGCTGCTGCCTCCCGTAGGAGTCGGGGCCGTGTCTCAGTCCCCGTCTGACTGATCATCCTCTCAGACCAGCTATCCGTCGTAGGCTTGGTGAGCCGTTACCTCACCAACTACCTGATGGAACGCAACCCCCTCCCCATGCGCCTTTCGGCTTTAATGACCCTCCCTTCGAAGAGCCATATTATGCGGTATTAGCCTCGATTTCTCGAGGTTGTCCCCCACACTGGGACAGGTTGGTTACGCGTTACTCAGCCGTTTGCCACTAACCTCTTTGATCCGATCCCTTCCCTTCGGTCCTCCGGGCCGTCCCCTTCCACCCGACGAATCGGGCATCCGGTTCAAACCTGGGATTCCTCTGGGAGCTTCACGGAGAGATCCGTTCGACTTGCATGCATAAAGCGCGCCGCCAGCGTTCGCCCTGAGCCAGGATCAAACTCGCCATGTAGTTTATCTTTTTCTTACCTAGCTATTGGCTTCCTTCCACTATTCAGTTGTTAAGGTGCAAATGTGCAAGGGGTAATCTAACACGGGCACCTACCTTAGTCAAGCCGATGTACCCGTGCCAACTCACCTCAGCGCTTGCGAGTTTGCGACACGCTGAAGCTGACCGGAGGAGGCTAGAGTCCCAGGTTAGGACAGCTGGCCTTTAGCCCACGCTCGGAGCCATGACAGGGGCGGCTATAGTGGACATAAGCTCCCCGATGTCAGGCATGTCCTGGAGGGCGTAGACCTGGGAAAGCGCCTGGTCTACTTGCGAGGAGTTCAAGGTCCTGCTGGCGCAGGAGGTGAACTTCTGGTTTAGTTCCTCGTCACTCAGGGGATACTCGGGGGTGCCGCCGGCCTGTTCGATGCGGGTAGTTACCGAGCTCCCAGCTGACATGTTAATAGTGACGTCGACGTGGCCGCCGGCATTGACGACGACGGGATCCTGAGTGTCGTCGTACTCCAGTTTGACGAGGCCCGTCAGCCGCTGCACTTCGGGCCTGTCGACGCTGGTCTGGTCGAAGGTATTGAGGTCGACTCGACCGTCGAGGATGGCGGATGCGATGCAGTACTGCATGGAGAACTTGCCCTCTAGGCCGGTGGAGGCTCGGCTGTAGATCAGGGGAATGTCCTCGCCGGGGGGCATAGTTATAACAATGCTTTCGATCTCGGAGGGCGAGGGACTGTGCTCGGAGACGAGGCTCAGGGTCGCGTCGATGGTCCGGTGGGTGCTGTTGCAGCAGGGGTACTTCTTGACTACCAGGCCGGGGGATGCGATGTCCCAGGGGCTACCCAGGGTACCGACGATACGGGAGGCATCGGCCTCGCCCTTGTCGGCGAAGACGCGGGTGTAGTCGATAGGGTGGTCCAGGATGTCGGCGGTGGCAGTAAAGCCGTTGGAGGCCAGGAGGGCAGCCATGAGGCCGCCACGGGCCGCTTGGCCAACGTGGAAGGGCTTGGTCATGGTGCCGAAGTTGATCCTCATTCCGGCGGAGGAGGATGCGGCGATGCCGAGGGCCATGCCTAGGCGCTCACGGTCCAGTCCGAGCAGCTTGGCGCACGCGGCCGCAGCAGCCATTGTTCCGGTAGTTGCGGTGGCGTGCCAGCCCTTGGCGTAGTGGGCGTTGCCGATAGCAAGACCGAGCTTGCACTCCAGCTCGAAGCCGATTAGGAAAGCCTCCAGCACCCGGGCGCCGGATGCTCCCAGTTCCTCGCCAAGAGCCAGAACGGCGGGGACCAGGGGTGCGCTTGGATGGCCCATACAGGAGTCGTTTACATCATCAAAGTCGAGGGCGTGGGCCAGGACGCCGTTGATGAGAGCGGCGGAAAGGGAGTCGGTACGGTGGCTGCGGCCTATGACAGTGGCGGCCGAATTGCCCTCGCGACCGGCGAGGGTCTCTGCGAGGATGGCAACGGCCTCATCCTTGGCTGCTGCTAGAGAGACTCCCACGGTGTCCAGAATCGCCCGCTTGCCGAGATGCTGGACATCGGCGGGGATGTCATCAAGTTGCGTGCGATGGATAAAGTCGATTGCGGCGTCGGTGGCCCTCATAGCGTCTCTCCTCCCAAGATATGCATTAAGGCGGCGGCTTGAGGGTCATTATCGGGGATGGGGGGATGAGGGGGCAAGGGGGGCCGGTGGGTGGGGGTTTTTGATTGATGTGCGCACTCAGGCGTAAATTCTGATTGTTTTCGGAAAATCCCCTTAAATTCCGAGGGGTTTTTGGCTTAGTCCGTGCCAAGAGCGGGCTATTCCCTTGAGCGCTTAGGTTTGGGAGGTTGAAGGGCTTTGACGGCACGATGGAGGTTTTGCATGGCGGGGTCGGTGAGTTGCAAAGAGTGGAGGGAAAGGCGGTCCATAAAGGAGGAGAGTGCGAGGGCGGAAGCGAGCCGGGCTTTCTGGGGGTCACCCTGGGCAGGGCGGCGGGTGCGGGGTACGAGGGCAAGGATGGCGGCGAGCTCCCGCAGGCGGCGGGAGTTCTTGCCGTGCTTGAAAGCGTTGTAGTTTCCTTTGGGTGCGCCGGCGCCGGGCCGGCGGCCTCCTCTAGGCATGGGCGGCCTCCAATGGTCGGTGAGGGATATGTGGGGTTGTGGGTGGGGGATGGGAGGGTGATGGAAGGTCCCGGACGGTTGCGCGAGAAGGCGTCTACGCCTGTACCGATGCTTGGCGTCCGCTCCAGCGGATGTTCCACATCGGGGACGGCTCTGCGACAGCCCCTAACTTCTGAGGGGATGTGAACGAGACCCGAGAAATTCTCGGCGTGGGGCAGTCCCGTCCACCAGAAGTGCTCGACCACCCTATGGGATGGGAGCGGGGACCCGTGACCGCCGTTCGTAGTCGGGTGTTCTCCGGTTGTGACGACGGTGGAATCCTTAAATGGTGCGTTTGTTTTGAGTCGGGGGTTGTCCGACTGTTCGGACTGGCCGGCAAGGTCTACGCCGGGGGAGTCCGAAGAGGGCGCTATGGCCCAAGGGGGCGCTATGGCCCGAGGGAGCGACATGACGCCGTGCTCCAGGGCGTCGCCTGAGGAGGCGAAACGGATGCGCCGGGTGAGTGGGGCGCGCACTTGGCAGTGGTCCTTGGAAAGGGCGTGCCGTGATTTGTCCGGGGACCTTCCATACAGGGGGCGGGACGGTGACTGATCGCTGCGAAGGCGTAGGCGTAGGGCCTTTGGGCAGCGCTTGTAGTGGGTGTTGATGTGAAGGATGGTGGGTGGGAAGGGGCTGGGGAGGAGGCGCGTGCCGGTGGCCGGGCGGTGGCATACCGCTCGGTGTCGACGGGGCCTATGAAGGCTTGTGCGACTCATGGGACTCCTTTGGTCCTTTCCTGATTGGGCCCGATGTTTGGTGTCGGGGCCTGGGGGAGAATATAGTACATATGTTCATATCGGGTCAAGGGGCTGGTGTCACTTTTGGGGGGGATCACCCTCACCCCCTCGGGGGGACTCGGGGCAGGCTCTAGCCCTCTCCCGTCAAAGGGAGAGGGGATAGGACTCCGCCCCCCAGATTCCTCGCGGGGCCTCGGAATGACAGGGTAGGGGGGCTTGGTTGGGATGACGGCGGGGGTGACGGATTGGCAGTCGGGGGCCGCCCCCCGCTCGACCCTTCGATCCGCCTCAGCGGACTTACAGCAGGCTCAGGGTGAGCGGGCCATCGGCCGGGGGATGGATTCACGCCTCGGCGCACGCCAAAGGCGCACTTTCAGCATCTTCGACCGGCTCTCGGCGGCCGGAATGATCCGCCTAAGGCGGACAGGCTTCCCTCGGGGGTGGGTGGTAGCAAAGGGGAATGGCGAAAGGTAGAATAGCCCAATACTTTCGCCGGAGGTCATTGATGGCCAAACCCAAGATTTACGTTACAAGACAGATATTCGATGAGGCTGTCGACCGTCTAAGAGAGGCGACCGACATGAAATACTGGGACTCGGAGATGCCGCCCTCTCGGGAGGAACTTCTTCGGGAAGTCCAGGACATAGACGGGTTGTTCTGCCTGCTGACCGAGAAGATTGACGCAGAGCTTTTTGATGCCGCGCCCAATCTGCGGGTTGTGAGCAACATGGCTGTCGGATTCGACAACATTGACGTAGCTGAGGCGACCAAGCGGGGTATCCCGGTGGGGAACACGCCGGGAGTTCTGACCGAGACGACTGCGGACTTCGCCTTTGCGTTGCTTATGGCGGCTGGCCGCCGGGTGTCGGAAGGAGACAGGTACACGAGAGCCGGAAACTGGAAGACCTGGGGCCCGATGGTGCTGCTGGGGCAGGACATCCACGGGTCTACGCTGGGGATAATCGGGTTTGGGCGGATAGGGGTGGAGATGGCGAAGCGGGCCAAGGGGTTCGGGATGAACATCGTCTACTACGACGTGATTCGCAACGAGGAGAGGGAAAAAGAGTACGGGGCGACATACTGCTCGGACGTTAAGGAACTCCTTGCTCAGTCCGACTTCGTAAGCATTCATGTGAACCTCACTCCCGAGACTCGGCACCTTATAAATGCAGACACCCTTGCGGGGATGAAGTCGACGGCGGTGCTGGTGAACACTTCGAGGGGCCCGGTTGTCGATCAGACGGCGCTATACCATGCGCTGAAGGATGGGACGATAGGAGCGGCGGGGCTGGATGTGACGGAGGTAGAGCCTATCTCGATGGATGACCCACTGCTTACCCTGGAGAACGTGATCATTGCTCCGCACATTGCGAGCGGGAGCGTGGTGACGCGCACCAAAATGTCCCTGATGGCCGTCGACAACTTGATGGCGGGCCTGAATGGGGAGCCGCTGCCGAACACGCCCAACCCCGAAGTCCGGGGCGCAAAGGCGTAGATGGGTTGACCAAAGGCCGCGGGCGCGGTCCGAAGTCGGGGTCCGGGCCAAGGACGCTCCTCACAGCATCAGCGCTGCTGGCGCTGGCATTGGTGCTGGCCGCGTCTATAGCATGTGGGCAACCAGTAGCGGCTACGGATAACGAGCCGGACTGGGTCCAGGCTCGGCTGGACGCATACTTCACGCTGTTTAATATCACACCCGAGGGTCGGGACGTGATTGCTTCCCTGGACGTTCGCCGGATGGAGGGGCAGCCGGCGTGGTACGGGAGCACGGGGTACCGGGGTTTCACGGGGGTGGGGCAGGCGAGGCCGGATGTAGTGGCGCATGAGTTGGGTCACGCCTATTGGGGAGCATTTCCTGTAACCGGGCACCCTGAGCTGTCGTGGGAAGTGGCTGAAGGGGAAACTTTACCGTCGGCGATGGCGCGGTATCACGAAGATTTGCGGCGCTTCATGCTCCAACCCCCGGACAGGTACGAGCCCCTGAGGGAGCGATTCAGGAATTTTCCCAACCTAAACCAGGGTCGGCTGCCGGACCTGACCCACGCGGGTGAAGCTGACATTCCGAGGCTCACGACAGGAGACCTGGGCTTGGTCCCTCCCATTCTAAGGAAGTACTTCGACCAATACATGTCTGACGGAGGGTATGGGACATGGGCCGATTTGATGGGATGGTACGCAGGTCTGGATCCCGAGGACAAACGGCTAACCGATGGCTATCTTCAGATTGCGCACATACCTACGGCCGCATACTCGGGGGTGGGGAGGGGTGAGGGGTCGGGGTTGGACGAAAAGGTGAGGGACATACTTGTCGGGGAGGAGAGGCAACGGCTAATCGACTTCGTAGAGCAGTTTGACTTAGTGCTCAGCGACGATGACAGCCTGAGGGACGCGGTAAACGTGGACCGGGGTTTTCCATTCTGGAGAAGCTACCTGCGGGAGATGTTCGCAATCCACAAGCGGCACCCGGGCTTGGTCGAGGAATACGAGAGCGCCGGGACTGAAGACTCAATAGCGGTTGCATTCGAGGCGCTGGAGTCGGCGATGGGGCGGGGGCATGGCGACGCGGTTGAGTATCTGACCGAGCAACTTGAAGAGGACTCTTTCCTCTACAACTTCCTGCCGGTCCTGGACAATCGACTGCTGTTGGCGGTTCTGGAACCGGAGGAGGAAGACGTCGCATCACACGCCCTGCCGAAGGGAGCTGGAGCGTTTGTGGAGGAGCTGCGTCATCATATTGGTGACGTTGAGATGATCCTCGAGGCGGGGGAGGGGGACCCGGGTGCAGGGGCACGGGCGTTGGAGCAGCATGTGAGATCGCTGGGGCTGAGCGACCCGACAAAATTGCAGCAGAATGTGGATACGATCCTGGAACTGCTTTTCAGCACCGACAGGCAGGCAGCGGAGGCAATTCTGGAAAACATAAGTGATGAGGCCGTGGTGGATTTCCTCCAATTGAGCCCGGCCCAGGCTCGGCAGAGGTTGCGGCCCGCGAAGCTTGTCGATGCGCTGGGGATTAAGGGAGACGCGGGGTCGGGGGAGTTCACGGATGGACTCAGGACGCTTTTTGAAAACAGCTCGGGGAACTTTGTAATCGACAAGGCTGCGAATGAAGAGGCGTATGAGAGAGTAGCGGCAAGGGGGTCAAGTGACCCGGAGGGAACGCTGGCGATTATCAGGGAAGTGAAGCCGCGGGTGTCGGAGTTTATAGCGTACAAGCCGGAGGAGGCGTTGGAGATTCTGAGCGCAGACATGGAGACGACGTTGGACCTAGTGTTGGAGTCGGGGCCTGTGCGGGTGCCACCGGCTCGGCTTATATATTGGATCTCCTACTTTGATGCCGATCTTGCTGCGGAGATAGTATCTGGGCTGAGGGCTCGGGGGGAGGACGAGGTGGTGTATGAGTCGGTGGCCTACTTCGCCTACGATCTGGAAAGGTCTCGGGAGTATCCGAACCAGAGGATTTCATTAGAGCAAGACGGGGAGTTTCTTATTGGTCTGCTCAGCAGAAATGGGGCCTGGAGATTGAGCAGGATGATGAATGGAGCAATCGAGAAGTACCGGATAGAAGTCTTGATGGGAAACGTCGACGGGGACTTTCTGAACGCCTACCGGGAGACGTTGCGGGAGGCGGTGTCGGCAATATCCGGAGCGAGGGACAGGGTTTTGCTGGAACGGGTGATTGGGGAGGCGTTTGGGGTGGGGAGGCCGCATTTGTGAGCCGGGGATGGTTTGGTCGGGGGGCGGTGAGATGTGTAGAATTGCGGGTAGTAATGAGGGCATTTTGCGAACGTTGTCAGCGGGTGAGGCGCGCGACGCTCAACACAAAGCGATCCCCCACCGCTCGACCCTTCGAGGGCCTCAGGGTGAGCGGCCCCACCGCCACACAACCCTTAGACAGGGTGAGAGTGGGGCGTCGGGCGGTTCACGAACCGCCCCTACGGGGGGCTAGTCGGGTGGTTCGCGCAGCGTCAGTGCGGGACATCGGGCGGTTCGCGAACCGCCCCTACGGGGGAGAGGGCCAGCACAGATAGATGGGAGATATTGTGAGCGATAGTAATAGCGGCAGATCGTATGTTAAATACACGTTCTTCAAGGCCGACAGGTCTTGGCGCGGGCTTTCCGATGGTGAAAAGTCACAGGGCAGGGGACAGTTCCTGGCGATTCTCGACGAGTTTTCGGACAGGATGATGGTGAAGAGCTACAGCACCGTCGGGACCAGGGGAGATGCAGACCTGCTGATCTGGAACGCATGCGATCAGCTGGAGCCGATTCAGCAGCTGACCTCGGCATTACTTTCGACGGGCCTGGGTTGCCACCTGGAGACGCCGTATTCCTACCTTGCGATGACCCGGAAGTCGATATACTCGGATAAGCACCGGCACCCGGGACAAGAGGGAAGCAGGCTAAGGATCAGGCCGACTGAGGCGAAGTACCTGTTCGTCTATCCGTTCGTGAAGACTCGGGCCTGGTACGCCCTGGAGAAGGCAACGCGGCAGCGGATGATGGACTCCCACATCACCATGGGACACAAGTACCCTTCGGTGAAGATAAATACCAGCTATTCCTTCGGGCTGGACGACCAGGAGTTCATGGTGTCCTTCGAAACAGACAGCCCCTCCGACTTTCTGGACCTAGTGATGGAGCTGCGCGGGACGGAGGCAAGCTCCTACACCCTTAGCGACACGCCTATTTTTACGTGCGTATCCATGAGCCACGTGGAAGCGCTGGAGATGCTCGGCTAACGCGGCCGCACTAACCTACGGCGGCCTGTGGAGCCTCGACGAGGGGAATGACCTTCTCGGCGAAGAGCTCAATGGAGCGCATCACGTCGCGATGGTCCAGGCCGGGCATAGCCATGAGGGTTAACAGGCTCTCAAGCTGGTACTCCCGCCCAATGCCCCGGATCTTCTCGGCGACGAACTCCGGGTCGCCGATGAGAATGTGGTCCTTGTCCATCAGGAAGTCGAACCACGGCTTGGCTTTGTCTTCGTCGGTAAGCTCTTCGCCCGGGTCCAGGTAGATGGAACGGGCACGGACGCCCCCTACATATTTGCAGAGCTGGTTGAGAGGTCCTTCGGCGATTCTGCGGGCCTCTTCCATGGTCTCGGCGACGAAGGTGGTGCGGAGAAGGGCGCAGTCTTCACCGAGAGCCATGGGCCGGCCGTTGATGCGTGTCGCGGCCTCCTGGTAGGTGGAGAAGGCCTCTCGGAGACCGTTGCGGGCGCGGAGCCAGGTCATGGGCTTGAGTCCGAGCTCGGCGGCGACGACAAAACCGGGAGTCTTGTCGACTACGTTCCAGAGTGGAGGGGTGGGAGTCTGGAGGGGTTTGGGCTGAATCGACATGCCTATGTACTCGCCCGTCTTGGAGCGGTATCTCGGGTCCCTGGGAAGCCAGGAGTGGCTGTCCTGGACGCCGGTATGGGGGAACTTGTAAAACTCCCCGTCCCAGGTGAAGGGGTCTTCGGTCCAGGCCCGTTTCATGATCTCTACGGTTTCGGTGAAGAGACGCCAGTTCTTCGCGTCATTGCGGCGGTCGGCGTCGATGTTGAGGTTGGTGAGTTCCCTGGGGAAGATGCCTCGTCCGACACCGCACTCGACGCGGCCGCCGCTTAGCTGGTCGAGCATGGCGACATCTTCGGCGATTCGGAGAGGGTGCCACTGGGGTACTATTACGGCGGCAAGGCCCAGCCGGATGGTGGTGGTCTGAGCAGCGAGGTGGGAGAGAATCATCAGCGGGTTGGGGATGCAGTCATATCCCTCTCCTCCGAAGTGATGTTCTCCGAGCCACACGCCGTTGAATCCAGCCTGCTCGACGGCTTGGGTCTGTTCGGAAAGCTCGGTCAGGATCTGGTTATAGGGAATTTCAAGTCTAGGGTTATCTAGAACGGAAAAATATCCGAATTGCAAGGGCACACCCCCTGTTTACTGGTCTTTTGGAAGGTCAAGCTTAGCATAGCCGGATATTTGCGTCCATGAATGAAGAGTGATGGTGAAACGAGGCCATTGGGCCCGAGCCCTGTGCTAAAATCGCCCAATCCATCCGGCATCGAACTGCTGGAGCTCTCAGGATGCGATACCGTTACATAAACCTCCAACTAAATGGCTCCGTCGCCCTAGTTACATTGAAGGGGGACGATGCGTCGAACCGCGTGAACGCGCAGATGTCCGAGGACTTGAGCGCGGCATGTGAATCTATTGTGGATGGGGGAAGCGTTCGGGTGGTGGTGGTGAGGGGGGAGGGGTCAATGTTCTCCGGAGGGACGGAAGAGGCGGTGAGGGAGTTGCGAGAGGGGGGTGGGGAGGGGATGATCGGAGCTTCGGGGCATATTGCTCGGCTGCCGATGCCGGTCATCGCGGCGATAAACGGGGACGCATCAGGTTTGGGGCTGGAGCTGGCTCTTGCATGCGATCTGCGTGTGGCATCCGACGAGGCAGTAATTGCAATGGACCAGATCCGGTTTGGGATGATGCCCTGGGACGGGGGAACGCAGCGGCTTCCAAGGCTGGTCGGGAGGGGGCGGGGGGCGGCGATGGTTTTGACAGGGATGACGGTGGGAGCCGAGGAGGCCCTCGGCATGGGACTGGTACATGCCGTGTTCGCTAAAGACACTCTCCAAGACGAGGCCCTGGGCCTAGCGCATAAGATAGCGGGACATGCTCCGGTGGCGCTGGAATATGCCAAGGAAACCATAGGCAAGGGCATGGACATGACTCTGGACCAAGGCCTCAGGCTGGAGCAGGACCTGACGGTAATCCTGCAGTCGACGGCGGACCGGGCCGAGGGGATAAGGTCGTTCCTGGAGAAGCGAAAGCCCGAGTTCCACGGTGAATAGCGACTCCATGAGCAGCTTCGAGACTGTAATCTACGAAAGGCAGGGGCCCTTGGCCCGGATCGTGCTGAACAGGCCACGGGTCCTTAACGCGTACAATGTGCAGATGCGGGACGACGTGTACGAGGCGTTGACCGCGGTCTCTCTCGACCCGGATGTGAGGGCACTGGTAATCTCGGGGGCGGGGGATAGGGCGTTCTGTGCGGGGGCGGACCTCACGGAGTTCGGGACTGCGCCGTCGCAGAGGATTGCGCGGCAGGTGCGGTGGGAGCGGGACGTGTGGGGGTTGCTGATGGACCTGCCAATACCGACGATAGCCGCTCTTCATGGGTACGTTTTTGGGTCCGGGCTGGAGCTTGCTCTTTGCTGCGACATAAGAATTGCGGCGCCGAATGCGATATTCGGATTGCCCGAGACTTCGCTGGGGTTCATCCCGGCGGCGGGGGCGACTCAGACTCTGCCAAGAACCGTGGGCTCGGGGGCGGCGCTATGGGCCTTACTAACAGCGGAGCGGATGAACGCGACGCGGGCCCTTTCGATGGGCCTAATCAGCGAAATTACGCCGGAGGGCGGGCTTTCGGCGCGATGTGAGGAGATGGTCCTGGGGTTCTTAAACTCGGGGGCCGAGGCTCTTGGGTCGGCGAAGGCAGCCATGCGTCGGGGTTTAGACATGCCGTTATGGGAGGGGTTGGGGGTGGAAGTCGGGCTGGCCCGAGAGCTGCTGCGAGTCAACGATAGATAATCCTTGAAGGGCGCGATAGAATATTGGCCCATAGCCTAGAAAACAGGGGAACGCTTGAATGAACACGCCTGAATTTCTTCTTATCTCCAGTTCCATATGTCCCGACCGGGAAGCGATCATATTCGAAGGGAACAGGTGGAGTTTCTCAGACCTGGCTGATCGGTCTAACCGGCTGGCCAATGCGCTTGCGGGGATGGGTGTGGGGCAGGGAGACAAGGTGGGAATGCTGCAGGTCAACTGCAACGAATGCATTGAGGTCTACTTCGCAACGGCGAAGCTGGGAGCGACTTACGTGCCCCTCAACTTCCGCGCCAGGGCCGAAGAGCTGGAGTTCATGATCAATTTCTCGGAAGCCTCGGCGCTATTTTTGGGGCAGCGCTACGTCAAAATGATTAATTCGATGCGAGAACAGATTCCGGGAATGAAGAATTTGGTATCGGTGGAGGGGCCGGCGGAAGGAATGCTGGACTATGAGTCGGTCATCGCCGAGGCGGACCCCGAAGAGGTGTTCACGGACATAGACGACAACGACACTTCCATCCTGATGTTTACCGCCGGTACTACGGGTCAGCCCAAAGGTGTGATGTTGACCCACGACAACCTGGCGACCTACGTGCTAAACAACGTGAGCCCCGCCGACCCGGATATCGAAGAGAAGAACATTCTCACCGTGCCCTTGTATCACATAGCAGGAATGCAGGCGGTGCTGGCCGCAGTGTATGGAGGCCGGACCCTGGTCGTACAGCGACAGTTTGAGCCGAGCGACTGGATGACGCTGGTGGAGTCGGAGAGCGTGACCCGGGCCATGATGGTGCCGACCATGCTTAAGCAGCTAATGGAACACGAAGAATTCCCCGAGCGTAACCTGAGCAGCTTGCAAGTCATCACCTACGGCGCGGCCCCCATGCCCGTGGAAGTGATAACAAAAGCTATCGAGGTGTTTCCCGGCACGAGGTTTATCAATGCCTTTGGGCAGACGGAATCGGCGTCTACGATTACGATGCTGACTCCGGAGGACCACGTTATCGAGGGTTCGCCGGGGGAGAGGGCGATCAAACTGAAGAGGCTGGGGTCCATAGGGCGAGCACTGGGTGACACGGAAGTGAAGATATTCGACGAGGACGGGAGCGAGCAGCCGGTGGACGAGGTTGGGGAGATCGTGGCTCGGGGGCCGAGGGTTATGAAGGGCTACTGGAAGGCTGACGAGGCAACTAACAACACAATCCGTAACGGCTGGTTGTATACCGGGGACATCGGTTACATGGACGAGGCCGGGTATATCTTCTTGTCGGGTCGGGCGAAAGACATCATCATCCGGGCCGGGGAGAACATCTCACCGGAGCAGGTGGAGGCGACACTGCACTCGCATCCGGCCATCGACGAGGCGGCGGTTATCGGGGTGCCCGATCCGCAGTGGGGTGAAACGGTCCGTGCGATAGTGGCACTAAAGGCCGGGGCTCAGGCCTCCGAAGCAGACATAATCGAGCATTGCAGAGGCCAGCTGGCCAGCTTCAAGAAGCCGGAATCGGTGATTTTCGTCGACTCGCTGCCCCGTAACCCATTGGGGAAAGTGCTGAAGCGTGTGTTAAGGGAGGAGTACGGGAAGGCGTAGGGGTCGGGTGAGCCTCGGCTAAGTTCCGGGGTCCAACTCCCGAGGGGTGGATTTGTCCGCACCCGCCTTTTCACTCTTGTCGAGCCGGCGGTAAAGACTTTCACGGTCTTGGTAGGCTTCGGTGTAGGAATTGTCCATGTTGATTGCGCGAGTTAGGTCTTCTATGGCCTCGTTCAGACGGTCTTTGTCGGCGAGGAGCAGTGCCCTCTCGTGGTAGGCCTCCGGGAGATTTGGATCGCTGATAATGGCCTTGTCCAGGGACTCGAGGGCTCGGGCGGTGAGCCTTGGCTCGGACCTGGGCGGAGCTGTTTCCGCCTGTTTGGCATAGACGATTCCTACGTTAAGCAGGGCTCGGGCGTCCTTTGGATTTATTTTCAGGGCCTTCTTGTATTCCTTGAGCGCGGCGGAAAAATGCCCTTTCCTGAGGTAGCAGGTGCCGAGGTTGCTGAGGAGAGCGCTGTCTTGCGGGCCGAACTTTTTGGCCGAGTTCAGGTCCCGGATTGCGGCGTTCAGGTTGCCGAGCCCGCCGTGGGCGAGACCTCGGTAGAAGTAGGCGTGGGCATCCTTTGAGTTAAGGGCGAGGGCTTCATCAAGGTGAACCAGGGCATCTTCCCAGCGCCCCTCTTTGACGGCTTTTTCGCCCTTTCGGGAGCCTACAACCCAACTGAGGCCCCGGATTTTATCAAGGATACCCATAAAAAAGAGGCCTAACGCGAGTCAGCCCATTGGCGCAATGTCGAAGATGCGGGGGGCCACGTGGGCGAGAAGGAGGTCGGTGGACATAATCATGGAACGGCCTGAGGGGTCGATGCGGGGAGATACCTCGACGAGATCCATGGCGCCTATTGGGTAGGCAGAGAGGACGCGAAGGATAGTAGCCATGATGTCGGGGGTGATGGCGTCGTTGACCACGGAGCCGGTGGCTGGGAAGAAGCCAGTGTCTATAAAGTCGATGTCGACGGACATATAGATGAAGTCGCATCCGGCGGCAGCGCGCTCGCCTGCGCGTCGGGCTACCTCTTCGGGGCCAATCCTTAGAACGTCGGCGGCGGTGAAGATGAGGCCTCCCTGGGAGTCGATAGCACTGATGGGCTCCTCGTCCGACCAGCCCTGAATGCCGATCCAGACCATGTTGGAAGGGCTGACGAGGTCGAGCTCGGATATGCGGCGGGCGTTGGTGCCGTGGTTGTACTTGCCCCAGACGGGGGTGTCGTCTCGGAAGTCGAGGTGGCCGTCGATGTGGATGTAGCCAATCTTGGGTTTCGGAGACATCTCGGAGACGGCTCGGGTGTAGCCTAGACAGGATGGGTAGCCGACGTAGTGGTCGCCGCCCAGGCAGACGGAAAAGCCGCCCCGACGCACCACCTCTGCCACTCCACCGGCTATGCCCTCGGTGGACTTCATCACGTCGGATGGGTAGACGTTGTAGTCGCCTACGTCTACGAGTCGGTTGGAAGCGGGGGTGGTGAGCCGGTTGCCGGATGTGACTTCAAGGATGCCGTCGGGGCCTGCGCTGCTTATGCGGTCGGCCATGGCGAGGGAGCCTTCCCTGATGCCTCGGGGGCCCATTCTGGTGCCGAAGCGGCTGGTGTGGGTGCTGTCGTGGGGGGCTCCGCCGATGACGACCATCCCGCGCTCAACTTTGTCCAGGGCAACGTAGGGCGAGCCAAGGAAGGTGGCTGCGCCGATGTCTTCTACGTGTTCCAGCAATTCACTCACTTGGCGGCCTCGGCTACTCTGATTTTCTCGTCGATGAAACGGACCAGCATCTCTGCACCGCAGCGCTGACCTGTTTTGGCCAGGCTCATGGTCTCGATGAGAGGGTTTAAGCCACATAGGCTGACGCCGCCAACCGGGCCTCGGGCCAGGAGGGTGAGAGCTTCGAAGAGGTCCACGTTTCGGAGGCCGTCGAAGCGGGGAGTTCCGGTCATGGCTACGTAACCGCCGTCCATGACATCTATGTCAACGCCCACGAAGACGCCGGAGCAGCCGTCGGAGGCCCGTTCCAGGGCTTCGGTTATTACATTGGGGATGCCGCGGCGGCGGACTTGCTCTGCGTCGATCATAGTAGCCGGCAGTCTGTTTGCAATCTGCCACTGGTCGAGCGGTATGTAGCCGTTTGCGCCGATCCATACCAAGTTCTTCGGGTGGACGGTCCCCGAGTCCAGGAGGCGGCGAACTGTGGCTCCGCGCCATACGTCTCCCCAAGCGGGGTCTCGGAGGCCGAGGTCCAGGCGGCTGGAGAGCTGGATATAACCGATATGTCCGCCGGTTGCTTTCCGGTAGCCCTGGGCCAAGGCGGAGGCGATGAAGTGGTCGCCGCCCAGGGCAATGGGCACGGCGCCCTGGCTGCTGATGCGTTTTGCTGCGTCCCGAAGGGTGAAAGACAGTATCTCCCAATCGACGTGGGATACGGGGAGGTCACCCAGGTCACGGACACGGTCGCGGACGAGGTTGGTGTCGGTTGGAAGGCGGGAGTTGATCTCGACGAGAGTCGCGTCCTGGGCGGTCATCATCTGGAAGTAGGTGGAGGTTTCCCGATAGGCCTTGGGCGCGAGTCGGGGGCCGAGCTGGTCGGGGGCGGATACATCGTAGGGCACGCCGAATACGCCGAACATGCCGGGTGTCAGCTCCTCGATAGTCCCCGTCGGGGCACCGATGAAGGTGAGCAACCCACCGGTCTTGGGTGTGGGGCCTCTGCGGATTGGCATTACGGCCTCGTCACTCTAAGCATCAGACTCTCTGCCAAATCTGCTTGAATAGCTTGAGCACAATTAGCAGGACGGTAGCCCAAAATGCCACGACCGCCACCACCCACAGCAATAACAGGGATATGCCTATGCTGTCGTGGAAGAGGTCGTGGAGAAACCACAACGCGATTCCCGCGATGAAAAACAGGACTAACCCCGTCAGGAGCATGGGCCAAGTGATTACGCTCTTCTTCATGCCGAGTCGGTCGTGTTCTCAATAGATATCAAATATTCTTGGAGCGATTAGCTTGACGAGGGCCTCGGCGGCGAACCGGGGGGTGCGGCTGCCGGCGTCGAGGGGTGGGGAGGTCTCCACAAGGTCCATTGCGCCGATGGGATATTCGGACAGGGGCCCGAGGATGCGGAATAGGGTGGATGCCGTCATGGCCCCCATAGTGACTGAGCCTGTGCCGTCAGAGAAGCCGGCGTCTATGACGTCGATGTCGAAGCTCATGTAGATAGAGTCACAGCCCTTGAGGGCCAGCTCGGCGGCGCGGCGTCCGACGGTCTCGGGGCCCATCTCCTCCACGTCCTCGCTGGTGAAAATCGTGCCTCCGTAGCGGCGGATGAGCTCGACCTGGTCCAGGTAGCAGGGGCCCTGGATGCCTATGAAAACCATGTTGGCGGGTTCCATGGCGTCCAGCTCCGAGATTCGGCGGGCGTTGGTGCCATTCATGTACTTGCCGTAGGGGCCGTAGGAGTCGGCGAAGTCGAGGTGGCCGTCGATGTGGATGTAGCCGACCCGGGCGTTGGGCCTGATTTGGCTTAGGGCCCGTGTGTATCCGAGGCAGGATGGGTAACCGACGTAGTGGTCGCCGCCCAGGCAGACGGAGAATCCGCCCCTCATCACCACCTCCGAAACGCCGCCGGCAATGCCCTCGGTGGCTTTCATGACGTCGGAGGGGTAACTGTTGAAGTCGCCGACGTCTACGAGGGGGGATTGGGTGGGGCGGATGAGGGTGCGCCCGGTGGACACGTCGATCAAACCCTCTTCGGCGCGGTCGAAACTCTGGGCAAGGGGCAGGGAGTGCTCGCGGATGCCTCGGGGGCCGTACCTCTCGCCGAAGCGGTCTCGGAGGCTATGCGGAGCGCCGCTGATCACCGTCATGCCCGGCTGGACATCGGAGAGGCCTACAAGGGGGGCGCCCATGAAGGTGGGGGACGATGTGTACGCGTAGTTTTGCATAGTTAAGTCATGGCCTAGGGATAGGCGAGGGCCTCTCCAGCGAGGAACCGGATGACGATCCATGCCCCGAGTCGGGGGCCGGTGGCGGAAATCATATTCACCGTGGGATTCATGCCAACAAGGTCCAGGGCCCCGGCCTTCTTTCGGCGGAGGATGTCGACGGCTTTGAGAAGCTGGACGTTGGTGAGGCCGTCGAAGCACGGGTCTGAGGTGGCGGCGACGATACCGCCGTCCATCACATCAAAGTCGATGCTGACGTAGACGGAGTCGCATCCGTCTCCTGCAATTTCCATTGCGTTTTCGACCACGTTCTGCAGGCCTCGGCGGCGCACGTCTTCGAGAGTGAATACGGACAACTCTCTTTCCTGGGCGAAGTCCCACTCCTCTCGGCGGAGGTAGCCGTTAACGCCAATCCAGACCATGTTCTTCGGGGCAACGGCCCCAGAGTCCAGGATGCGCCGGGCGGTTGCGCCACGCCATACGTCTCCCCAGACCGGGTCTCGGGTGCCGAGATCAAGTCGGCTGGAAAGTTGGACGTAGCCGATGCCGCGGCCGGTGCGCTCGCGGATGGCGTCGGCGTAGCCGAGGCATAGGGGATAGGAGACGAAGTGATCGCCACCGAGAATCACGGGGGTCGCACCGGTGGCGGACACTTCGTAGAGGGAGCGTCGGAGCTCTTTTTCTGTGCGGGGCCAGTCGAGGGGGTAGGCGTTGAAGTCGCCGAGGTCAAGAATTTGGGAGCGACGGTCGCCGCTCATGCGGTCGCCGGTAGTGATTTCAACGAGGTCGGAGCGGGAGAATGCGCCGGCGTAATAACCGGAGCTATCCCGGATGGCTCGTGGGCCAAACCTCGACCCAATCTTAGTAGTGCAGGACAGGTCATAGGAGACGCCGCAGATTGCAGCCATACCTTCTTTGAGGTGCTCCAAGTCGCCTCGGGGCAGGTCCATGAAGGTGGAAATGCCGGGTGTGGATACGGGGGCCGACTGTGTGGTCATAAGGGTCTCGGGGTTACGCCCCGAAAACGGGGGGTGCAATAAGTTCGATAATGGCCTGGGCAGCGAGGCGTTCGGAGCGTCCTCGGACGTCGAGACCGGGGGCTACCTCTACTACGTCAAGGGCGGCGACCCTGGGGAATGCGGAAAGCTCGCGCATGATAGCGAGCAGGTCGCGGGGAATAAGGCCACCGACTACAACTTCGGCGGTACCGGATGCATAGCCGGAGTCGACAACGCCGATGTCGAGGCTGAGGTAGACGGCTTCGCAGTCCTGTCCTGCGATTTCCAACGCCCGGCGCACTGTTGCCTCGAGGCCCTCGGCTTTCACTGAGTCGGCGGTTATTACGGTGACGCCCTGTGAGCGAGCGTACTCCCACTCCCGGTAGGGTATATAGCCCTGGGTCCCGACTAATACTGTGTTACGGGCCTCGACGCCGCCGGCGTCCAGGATGCGGCGGATAGAAGCGCCGGACCAATCGGGGCCGTATTGGGAATCGGGGTCGGCGAGGGAGAGTTCAGCGGAGATGCGTATCAGGCCGAGGCTGCGGCCCGATCCGGCCTTCACGCCCTCAAGGAGGGGGAATGTGATAAAGCGGTCGCCGCCGAGGGCGACGGGGCAGGCACCGGCTTCGGCGATGCGGGAGAAGGCGGATCGGCAAGCATCCAGGTTGCCGGGAAGGTCCAGAGGAGAAAGGGTGAGGTCTCCGAGGTCGAGAAGGGTCGAGGGTTGGGGGAGGTGGAGCACCCGGCCTGATATGACGTCGATGAGGGCACCAGCCTCGGAGGCCTGGAGTTCGTAGATGAAGTCGGCGCTGGCTTCCCGGATAGCCCGGGGGCCCTGCCTAACGCCCTGGCGGGAGGTGGAGGAGCCGTCGTGGGGGACGCCTAAGACGGCGACGCAACCGGGCCCGACATCCTCGAATCCGGCCTGCGGGGCACGGGCGAAGGTGTTGATACCGGCGAACGAGGGCAGAAGGTCTCGTTGGTAGGGCAAAGCCGCCTCCCTTTTAGGGTTTGGATTATAGCATGGGGTGCGGGGAGTGGCTGCATTACCCCATGACACGGTTAGGGGTGTCGATTGGTATTTATGGGGTGCGGTACCCCTCCCCGCTCATACTTCGACGGGCTCAGCACGAGCGGCCCCACTCCCCCCGCTCATACTTCGATCCTCTATAAGCGGACCCTCCATAGGCGGATGGTCCACTTTCAGCAGGTTCCCGCCGAAGCGGATCCTCTACAGGCGCATGGTCCACCTGCGACAGCACGAGCGGGCTGTCCCACCCTTGGATATGGCGTACTTCGCAATCCGGTTTGGGGGAATTACGCAGATGTAAGGGTTCGTTGACTGAGGTATGGGGTTTGCCTACAATCGTGAGGCAGTTGAAATTGGCGAGACAAAGGTCGGATTGGGTCCTACCCAAGGAAAAGGGCAGAGTTGAACAGCGACGAGCTAAGGCGAGCATTCCTGTCCTTTTATGAATCGAAGGGGCACCTGGTCATACCAAGCTCGTCCCTGATACCCATTGGAGACCCGACTCTGCTGTTGACCAGCGCCGGGGTGGTGCAGGTCAAGCCATTTTTCACGGGGGAGGCCAAGGCCCCCGCGCCTCGGCTGGCCTCGTGCCAGAAGTGCTTCCGGACCACGGACATCGACTCCGTGGGGGATGCAGACCACCTGACCTTCTTCGAAATGCTGGGCAACTTCAGTGTTGCGGACTATTTCAAGAAGGAGGCGATAGAGTGGGCGTGGGAACTGGTGACCAAGCGGCTGAAACTGCCGCCGGAAAAGCTATGGGTAAGCGTTTTTCTGAGTGACGACGAGTCGTACGAGCTGTGGCGGGAACTGGGGGTGCCGGAAGAACGGCTAGTACGGTACGACGAGAGCGAGAATTGGTGGGGGCCGCCGGGGGACTCGGGGCCGTGCGGGCCGTGCACAGAGATCTACTACGATTTCGGGAAGGAGCTTTCGTGCGGCAAGCCGGACTGCGGCCCGGCCTGCGATTGCAACCGGTTCACCGAGTTCTACAACCTTGTGCTCACCGAGTACTACCAGGACACGGAGGGCAATCGGACACCCCTGCCTAGCGGGAACATCGACACGGGGATGGGGCTGGAGCGGACGGCGGCGATAATGCAGGGCGTTACGAACGTCTACGAGACTGACGGGTTCCAGGCGATCATGGGGAAAGTGTCGGAGGTGACCGGGCGCACGTATGGGTCGGACAAGGAAACGGATGCGGCGATGCGGGTGCTGGCGGAGCACGCCCGAGGGACGACTTTCCTGATCAGCGACGGCGTGGTGCCGGGGAATGAGGGCCGGGGGTACGTGCTACGGAGGATATTGCGTCGGGCCGTGACGTTTGCGCGGAAACTCGGGGTTCGGGAGCCGGTGCTGGTGACTATAGCCGAGACGGTTATCGAGAATATGAGGGAGGCGTACCCGGACCTGGAGAGGAACCGGGAGTTCATCTTGAATGTGATTGAGCAGGAAGAATCTCGGTTCCACGACACTTTGGACGCGGGGATGATCGAAGTAAAGAATCTCACAATCAACGTAGGAACGTTAGAAATCAAACTTGGCAAAGTTGAGATAATCCCGCCGACACCGATTGAGGAGGAACCACATGACGTTGGGAAGCGAGTTATCGGGGGACGGGACGTTTTCAGGCTATACGACACATACGGGTTCCCGCCGGAACTCACAGAAGAGGTGGCGGCCGAAGAGGGGTTCGCGGTGGATATGGAGGGGTTTGAGAGGGAGATGGAGGCGCAGAGGGAGCGGGGGAGGGCAGCCCAGTCGTTCCGCAAGGACAAGATGTCGGAGGCGTATGCGGCGGTGGGGCTAGGTGCGACACGGTTCACAGGATATGAGACGCTGGCTGGGGAGTCGGTGGTGGTGGGGCTGCTGAGGGAAGGGGTGTCGGTGCAGAGGGTTGGGGGAGGCGAGGAGTTGGAAGTGGTGACGATGGAGACGCCCTTCTACGCGGAGGGTGGGGGGCAGGTCGGGGACAGGGGGGAGATCACGGGGCCGGCCGGCCGGATTATTGTCGAGGACACGCAGGCTACGATGTTGGGGTTCTACGTGCATCGGGGGAGGGTTGTGGATGGAGAGATGGTTGTCGGGGACCCGGTGACGATGACAGTGGACCCGGGACACCGGAGGGAGTCGGCGAGGAACCACACGGCGACGCACTTGCTTCACGCTGCTCTGAGGCAAGTGCTCGGGCAGCACGTCAGGCAGGCGGGGTCGCTGGTTGCGCCAGACAGGTTGAGGTTCGACTTCACGCATCCGGTCGGGCTGGGGAGAGCCGACCTCCACGACATCCGAAACCTGGTGAATGAAAAGATTAGCTCCGACCTTCAGATTACCAACGACGAGGCCCCGTATCCGGAGGCGATTTCCAGGGGCGCGCTGGCATTCTTCGGGGACAAGTATCCGGACGTGGTCAGGCTGGTGTCGATGGGGGATGGGGATGACAGATTCAGCTTCGAGGTTTGCGGAGGGACGCACGTCGGCCGTACGGGAGAGGTGTGGAACTTCCAGGTAACGGATGAGGGGAGCATAGGGTCAGGGCTGAGGAGGATCGAAGCGGTGACTGGGGGCTCGGTGCAGGACCTGCTGGTGCGGCGCTACGACCTCGTTGAAGAGCTATCGGCACAACTGAAATCACCGGCGGAAGAGATCGTCGATAAGGTCGCGGCCTTAGTAGAAGAGCGAGACGCGGAGCGCAGGCGGGCGGACAGGCTGGAGCGGGATGCGGCGCGTCGGGAGGCAGAGGGACTGCTGGGCCGGGTGCAGGATGTGGACGGGGCGCAGGTGGTCGCGGCCCGGGTGGATGCGCCGAATGTCGAGACGATGCGGGAGATGGGCGACTTTCTGAAGGCTAAGCTGGGGAGCGTGTTCGTGGTGCTGGCGTCGGTGATAAACGACAGGCCGATGTTCGTTGCCATGGCGACGCCTGACCTGGCGGCCAAGGGTTTACACGCCGGGAATATCGTGAAGAGGGTGGCGAAGGTAGCGGGAGGGGGTGGGGGTGGGACCCCGGAGATGGCGCAGGCGGGGGGAAAGGACAAGAGCAAGGTGTCGGCGGCGTTGGATGAGGTGGCGAGGTTGGTGAGAGAGGGTGGGAACTAAGGGTGAGGTCGCTGGGTCTTGATGTCGGGGACGTCAGGATTGGTGTGGCAGTGAGCGATCCGACGGGCACCGTAGTAGAACCGCTTACCACAATAAGGGCCGGGACCCGTGCAGCGGCGATAGAGAAGATAGCGGAGTTGGTGGAACTGGAAGGCGTTGGGGAGGTGGTGGTGGGTACGCCGGTTTCGCTGGATGGGGAGGTCGGGCCACAGGCGCGGAAGATACGAACGTTTACGGACCTGCTGGCTGAGCGGATATCGAAGCCGGTGAGGATGTGGGACGAAAGCTACTCGTCAGCGGCGGCGGATAGGATAATGGGGGAGTCGGGTGTGAAACGAGGGCGGAAGAAGGGGAAGCGGGACTCGGTGGCGGCGGCGGTAATTCTCCGGGAGTATCTTCAGGGGACACGGAGCATGGGAGCCCCCCATCCGGTTGATAGCCTATGAGCAAGTCCCTCGGGATCATAGGGTATCCACTTGGGCATTCGATCTCTCCCGTGTTCCAGCAGGCGGCTCTGGACGCCTTGGGAATCGACGCCCGGTACGAGGGTTGGGAGACTGCACCAGAGGACCTAGAGAAGCGGTTGGAAAGCTTCCGCTCCGATGGAGTGCTCGGGTCGAGTGTGACCATCCCTCACAAGGAGGCGGTGATGCCTCTCCTGGACGAGATAAGCGATACGGCAAGGAAGATAGGCAGCGTAAACACTATAGTTTCGCGAGGGGGCAGGCTGACGGGGCACAACACTGATGCCCCGGGCTTTCTGCGAGGGTTGAGGGAGAACGGCGGATTCGAGCCACGGGGCAAAGACGTGGTAGTGGTGGGGACGGGGGGAGCGGGCAGGGCCGTGGCCTTTGGATTGGCGGGGGAGACGGTTGCATCGATGATGCTGGTGAATCGGACTGTTGTCCGGGCTGAGAGGTTGGGGGAAGAGGTTTCGGCGGCATATCCAGATGTGAAAGTGTCGGTGATGGGAGAGATACCAGAAGGATACAAGTACGACTTACTGGTCAACGGCACGTCGGTAGGGATGCGGCACACGTCGGTAGAGGATGCATCGCCGGTGAGTAAAGACCGGCTCGTGCCCGGAGCCCTGGTATACGACCTGATATATAATCCTGAAGAGACCGTGCTGCTGAAGCAGGCCAAGGAGGCCGGGGCGCAGACATTGGGCGGGCTGCCGATGCTGGTATTTCAAGGGGCGGAGGCGTTCGAGCTGTGGCTCAGGCGTTGGGCCCCGGTGGGCGTGATGTTCTCGGCGGCGCGAGAAGCGATGGCAAATAGATGAGCAAAATAAGGTTTCTGACCAGCGGAGAGTCCCACGGACAGGGACTCTCGATCATTATTGAGGGGATACCCGCAGGGCTTTCCCTGAGTGAAGACTACATCCAGAAGGACCTGGCGCGTCGGCAGAAGGGGTACGGGCGCGGGGGTCGGATGAAGATAGAGAAGGATCGGGCGCTGATCAAGTCGGGGGTGAGGCACGGGATGACGCTGGGTAGCCCGATAGGGTTGTGGATCCAAAACAGGGACTGGGAGAATTGGCAAGAGGTAATGGCGGTCGAGGCTGTAAACTGGCAGGTGAAGAAGGTGACGCGGCTGAGGCCGGGCCACGCCGACATGCCGGGCATCCTGAAGTATAAGCAGAACGACGTACGTAACATCCTGGAACGGGCCAGCGCCAGGGAGACGGCGGCTCGGGTGGCGGTGGGCGCAGTGTGCAGGGCTCTACTGAGCGAGCTTTCGGTTGAGATTCATAGCAACACGCTGTCCATAGCCGGACACGGGGTGAAGAACCCGATGCCGGAGGACTGGGGGGTGGTGGAGGAGTCGGTGGTGCGGTGCCATGAGCCGAATGTTGAACAGAGGATGATAGGGGCGATAGATGATGCAAAAGAGTCGGGGGACACGGTGGGTGGGGTGTTTCAGGTGGTGGCGTCGGGGGCGCCGATAGGACTGGGCAGCCACGTGCACTGGGACAGGAAGCTTGATGCCAACCTGGCGCAGGCCATGATGAGCATCAATGCGGTGAAGGGCGTCGAGATTGGGCCGGGGTTCGAGCAGGCGCAGATGGTGGGGTCGCTGGTGCACGATGTTATAGAACCTTTCGACGGGTTACGGGAGCGGAAGTGGAAGCGGATGTCGAATCGGGCGGGGGGTATCGAGGGAGGGATGAGCAATGGTGAGGACATCGTGGTACGGGTGGCTATCAAACCGATATCGACACTGGCAAAACCGCTTCCCTCGGTAGACCTGGCAACGGGTGAGAAGATTCAGGCCCACTATGAGCGGAGCGACGTTTGTCAGGCTCCGCCAGGGGGTATAGTCGGCGAGGCGATGATGGCCATAGTGCTGGCGGACGCGGTAATGGAGAAATTCGGTGGCGATCATGTCGAGGAGACGGTGCGGAACTGCAGGGCTTATTTGCAGACTGTGGAAGCGCCGGTCGGGTCGGGGGCGACCGCGGAGTCCTAGCGTCGAATCAAAGCAAGACCCGGCAAGCGCGAGTATTTTCATTGAATCTCTTGATTGCGGACGCGCATGAATAATCGAGGTCAAATTAAGATCGGGGACTGGAACGTATACCTGATCGGGTTTTCGGGGAGCGGTAAGTCGGCCATCGGACATCGGTTGGCGAGGCGGATGCGTCGGAAGCATGTAGACATGGACGACGAGATAGTCGCAAGGACGGGGTCGCCGATACCGGAGATATTTCGTCGAGAGGGTGAGCCGGGATTCAGGTCGAGGGAGAAGGAGCTGCTGGAGGAGATCAGCGGCCAGAAGAGGCTGATCGTGTCGACGGGGGGTGGGGTGCCCCTGGCCCCGGGCAACCGAGCGGCGATGGCAAAGAGTGGCGTGATCGTGTGCCTGGAAGCAAAGCCGGACTTCCTCTACGGTAGATTGAAAAGGCACCTGGGGGACGAATCGAAAGGGCAGGTGCGCCCGCTGCTGGAGGGAGACGATCCGAAGAAGAGGATCGAGGCGCTGAAGGAGTACCGGCAGCGCTTTTACGCAACTGCCGACTGGACCGTACACACTGACGACCTGACGACTGAAGAAGTGGTGAGGGAAGTAATCAGGGGAGTCCGATACGCGCAGCGCAGGTTCGGGCGGCGGAAAGAAGCAGGCTCGGTGTTTCCTCCATTGGGATCGCTTGGACGGGAGTCGGAGGCACCGTACTGCCGGGACATGGGAGCTTCCTTCGTTGTAGAGACGCCTGGGGGAAGATACCCGGTGTTCGTCGGGTGGGGAACTCTTTCTGATCTGGGCCAGCGGATGAGGAACCTGGGGCTTTCAGGGAAGGCGGCTTTGATATCCGACGCCGCAGTTTATGAGATTCACGGGGTGAAAGCACTGGAGTCTCTGAGGTTGGCGGGGTTTGAGGCGGCAAGCTATGCCGTGCCTGCCGGGGAACGGAGCAAGTCTGAGGATGCGCTCTCCAGAGTATACGACTGGATGGTGGAGCAGAGGTTGGAGCGGGGCAGCACGGTGGTGGCGCTGGGGGGTGGGGTAGCGGGTGACCTGGCCGGATACGCTGCAGCGACGTTCCTGCGAGGCGTGCCTCTAGTACACGCTCCGACGAGCCTTTTGGCTATGACGGACTCGGCGATAGGTGGGAAGGTTGCAATAAACCACCCGCGAGCCAAGAACCTGATCGGAGCGTTCTACCAGCCTCGAATGGTGTTATCGGACGTGGAGACTTTGGCGACGCTGCCGGCTCGGGAGTTGGCGTCGGGGTGGGCGGAGACGATAAAGCACGGGATGATCATGGACCCGGAGATGCTGGACATGCTGGAGGGGGACTTGGAGAAGGTATTGGCCCTGGACCCTGAGATTACGACGGAGATAGTGAAGCGGAGCTCGGGGCTGAAGGGCAAGGTGGTGAGCGGCGATGAGAAGGAAGCCGGGTGGAGGATGATACTCAACTTCGGGCATACCATAGGGCACGCCCTGGAAGCAGCGACAGAATACGGTACTTTGCTGCACGGAGAGGCGGTGTCCATCGGGGCAGTGGGGGCGGCGAGGTTAAGCAGGAAGCATGCGGAGTTGGGGGATGAGGTGGTGGATCGGCTCTCGGGTTTGCTGAAGAAGTTCGGGCTGCCAACGTCGATGCCCGACCTTGATGCAGACAGGTTGATAGAAGCGATGTTCCTGGACAAGAAGGTGCGGGGTAAGGCGATCCGCTGGGTTCTGCTGGAGGATATCGGGAAGCCGGTGATCAGAGACGACATTCCGATGGAGTCGGTGAGGGAAGTGTTGGCAGGGCTGGCGGAAGGGGAGAAAACATAGGAGGCCAGACCGGATGTCATTGAGCAGCAGGCTTAGAGTCAGCAAGGACGAAGTTGTCGCCGAGAACGGTGTGGTTACTGCGAACCATCCCCTATCGTCGGAGGCGGGGCTGGAGATGTTGAAGAAGGGCGGCAACGCGGTGGATGCGGCGGTGGCGACGGGTTTCACTGCGTGCGTGGTGGAGCCGATGATGACTACCATCGGGGGGTGCGGGTTCATGCTGGTGCACCTGGCCCAAGAGGGGAAGTCGGTGGTCATAGAATTCAGTCCTCGGGCGCCGGGGGCGGCGGGGCCGGAGATGTACACGGTGGAGGACTCGGCGATCCTGGACATAGGACTGCAGAGTGTTGCCAACTCGGAGAACATAATCGGTCCGAAGTCGGCCAGCGTACCGGGTACCGTAGCGGGCTTTTGCATGGCCCACAGCAAGTATGGGTCGCTGCCGCTGGAGCAGGTGATGGAGCCGGCCATCCACCACGCGGAGCAGGGATTCGAGGTGGACTGGTACACGGCGATGTCGATAGCCGATGAGATGGAGCGGCTAGTCAGATATCCGGGGATATCGGGGCTTCTCTTGAATGGAGGATTTCCTCCTACCGTGGGGTCGAGGCTGGTGCAGAAGGACCTGGGGCAGACGCTTCGGGCGGTGGCGAAGTCGGGGGCCAAGGCTTTCTATCTCGGCGACATTGCGGACGCCATCGCCAGCGATGTGCAATCGAGCGGGGGTATCCTGTCCAGAGAGGACCTGGAGAACTACCGGGCGGAGGAAGTCGAGCCGGTATCGATCACTTATCGGGGGCACACGGTGCTCGCGGCGAGGGCAGTGAACGGTGGGACGACGGCACTGGAGACTTTATCGGTGCTGAACAACCTAGACCTCGGGGCACGAGGGCACAATAGCGCGGAGGCGCTGCACCTGTTCATAGAGGCGACTCGGCATGCATTTGCAGACAGGTACCGGTTCCTTGGAGATCCCGAGTTCGTGTCCGTTCCACTCAGGGGCCTGCTGTCTGCGGGATACGGGGCGGCGCTGGCAGCCGAGATGGACAGGGTGAATGCAAGGCTGGAACCCGATGGAAATACCCCGCCGTGGCTGGCCTATGCTGATACGGCGATCCACGACCCGTGGGCCTTCGACCCGGGAGAGGAAGGGGAGAAGAACGAGATGTCGGGGCCTTCGCCCAAGTCAAGCACGACGCACTTGAGCGTAATCGACAAGGACCGGAACATAGTGTCGTGTACGCACACTGTTGTGAACTCTTTCGGGTCGATGATCGCGTGTCGAGGCACGGGGGTGATACTGGCGGACGGGATGTTGTGGTTCAACCCGAGCCCCGGCCGGGCGAACTCGATATCAGGGTGGAAGAGGCCTCTGGTAAACATGTCGCCGGTGCTGGTGCTGAAGGACGGGCGCCCCTTTATGACAGTCGGGGCCCCGGGCGGCAGGAAGATCATCAACGCGGTGACGCAGGTGGTGATGAACGTAGTGGACTTCGGGATGGGGATGCAGGATGCGATAGCGGCGCCTAGGGTGGATGCCAGTGGGTTGGACACGCTGTACGGTGAGGCCATTGCCCCGGATGTTGTGGAGGGGTTAAAGGCTCGAGGTCACCGGATGGTGGTTGGGCCGGAAGATTATGCCAATCACAGCTTTGCCCGGCCTGTGGGCGTGCTGATTGACGAGGAGTCGGGGAGGCTGCGGGGAGGGGCGGACGTATTGCGTCGGGCGGAGGCACGGGGGTACTGAGCCGGGGGCCGGGGTTGGGTTATAATCACGACTACGGTGTCGGCGGTGCGCGGCTCTCGGTAAAGTAGTCCGGCACACCTGGAGGAGATATGCGCTTCGACAGCAACATCTACTATCACGAAGTAGAGCAATACCCGGCCGACAAACTGATGGAAGAGTGGAAGGAGACCGCCCTTCTGTACGACCAGACCGACTTCACGGGGGTCTGGGTGGGTGAGCACCACTTCTGGTACAGCGGGTGGCCGGTGGCGGCGCCGAATCCAGTGCAAGTTTGCACCTTCTTCGCTGGGCTGACGGAGAGGATTCGGGTCGGGCAGACAGCTTGCATTCTGCCCGACTGGAACCCGATCAGGCTGGCGGAAGAGCTGGCGATGCTGGACAACATGACGAAGGGTCGGCTGGACGTGGGTATAGCTCGGGGGACGGACAGCACCGCTAGCATCCAGTTCAACGTGAATGCCAACAGGCGGGACAGGGAGACGAACTACGCGCTGTTCAGCGAGACGCTGGACATTCTCCTAAAGGCTTGGGGAGATGGAGCCTTCAGCCACGAGGGCCGTTTTTACACGTACCCGGTCCCAGGGTGGAAGGAGAAAGACCCGACCATATACGCCGGGGACTCGAGTCACTTTGGCCCGGACGGTGAGCTGATAGGTCTGCACGTGATGCCGAAGCCGTACCAGAAGCCTCGCCCGCCGATATACCAGGCTGCAGACAGCACAAGCTCGTACACGTTTGCCGGGACTCGGGGGATATGCACGACGACGGTGGGCCGGACCTTCGACGGAGTCAGGGAGGCGTGGAACGCGTATCAGGTGGCGGCGTCCAAGGCATTCGGAGGGAACATACCTTTTGCGAGAACCCCGGACGGAAAGAGCCTGAATGTCATGAGGCTAACCCACGTAGCCGAGACTCAGGAGCAGGCAGAGAAAGAGGCAAGACCGGGGGTGAATGCGTTCTTCAGGGCTGCCGTGGGGATAAACGACAGATGGGGGCGAACAGGCTCAGCGGCGGTGGATGAAGAGCTAACCAACGACGAGTTGAACATGGACTGGTTCGACTTCGCGCAGGAGAAGGAAATAACGTGGATCGGGTCTCCGGACTATGTAGCGGAGAAGATTGCGAAGCTGCAGGAGGAGTTAGACTGCCAGCACGTTACGCTGTGGCCTAACCCGGGTTTCGTGCCGTTCGAGACGGTGTACCACAGCCTGGAACTGTTCAATGAAAGGGTCATACCTCGGTTCCAGCGGGAGTCGGCGAGGGCGCCGATAGCGGCTTCCTAGAACCCAAATCTCGGACTCCGAACCGACCAGGTGAAATGCAAAGGCCGGATGCTCATCGAGCATCCGGCCTTTGCATTTCTAATATGAACGGACCATTGCGAGACTGTGAGCTTTGCCGATTGCTCACCCTCGGATCACCCTCGCTAGCCTCGGCGAGTCTTAGCCCCTAGCCCTCCACCATCAAGGCACCTTTTTGTGACTTCAGATTGCATCTTTAGTGCTATCCAGATCACCTAACCCCCCCCGCTCATACTTCGAGAGCCTCAGCACGAGCGGCCCCCGCCCCTCCAACACTGGTTACGCAAATGTCTCGACCAGTAGGGGATGTAGGACGCCCGCCAAGCTCTCCGATAGGGTTAGGCAAAGGCGTCACCCAAGAAGAACTGAGAGGGATGGATTCCTGCGGGGGCAGGAATGACGGAATGGGGTCGGAGGCCGGGGGTCTAGCCGCCTGCGACGGCAGGGACGATGCTGACCTCGTCGCCGCTGTTGACGGCGGTGGTGATGCCGTCCTTGAAGCGAATGTCCTCGCCGTTGACGTAGACGTTGACGAATCGGTGGAGTTCCCCGCTGTCGGCGACGAGTCGGGCCTTGATCCCCGGGTGAAGTGCGTCGAGCGAGTCTATACACTCCATGATGTTCGTCCCTTCAACGGTGGCACTGCTCTCTCCGTTGGTCATACGGCGAAGGGGCGTAGGGATCTTAAGGCTGACGCTCATTTAAGGGACCTCCTAAGTACTATTCCGCGAATCTAATGTCGTCAGGATAGGGGCTAAATTAACCTTCTACAATATCGCCGACTATGGGGTCGACTCGGACGCCGGTCTCGGAGACCCAGGCGAGGCCGCGATTAATCTGCTCTTCTTCGCCCTCAAGTTCGAGGATGACCCAGCCTTGGGTCTCGGTGACGTCAGCGCGGCGGATGTTGGTAATGACGTCGAAATTCTTGCCAAGGCCGTATATAACGGGCTCGGTGACGAGGTCCGTGGGGAAGGTGAACCTGGCTTTCATCTTTACCATGTCGAGTCCTCTTGGGGTCGGCTAGGCGTTAGCAGTAGCGCGGATGCCGTTCCCACGGGCCTCCAGGGCGTCCTCGAAAGAGATGATAGTTGGATCTATGGTAACGGGGTCGATGAGGGATTGTACGGGCTCCTGGGTCTTGAGGCCCGAGCCGGTAATATAGGCTACGGTTAGATCTCCGCGTTTGATTGTGCCGGAGGCGGCAAGCTTCTTTAGGCCGGCGATGGTGACGCCGCCGGCAGTCTCGGTGAAGATGCCCTCGGTGCGGCCAAGGAGGGACATGCCTTCGACGACTTCTGGGTCGGTGGAAGCGACGCCCGCACCGCCGGTCTCCTTGATGGTCTTGAGGGCATAGTAGCCGTCGGCGGGATTGCCGATTGCGAGGGATTTGGCAAGGGTATTGGGCCGCACGGGCTTGATGTCCATGCGGTTTTCTTCGTAGGCGGTGATGATGGGAGAGCAGCCTCGAGCCTGGGCGACGGCCATCTTGGTGTGGGGTACGTCGGTGAGGCCGACCTCGGCGAGCTCGTTCATGCCCTTCCAGATCTTGGTATAGAGAGAGCCGGAAGCGGCGGGTACCACGGCCCAGTCGGGGCAGCGCCAGCCGAGCTGCTCTACTACTTCGAATCCGAGGGTCTTGGAGCCCTCGGAGTAGTAGGGGCGCATATTTATATTGGCGAAGGCCCATTGGTATTTGTCGGCGAGCTCACT
Source organism: Dehalococcoidia bacterium (assembly GCA_965249275.1). Classification (GTDB taxonomy): domain Bacteria; phylum Chloroflexota; class Dehalococcoidia; order Plut-88900; family Plut-88900; genus Plut-88900. Next base: position 697,171 of record CBDFLQ010000007.1, on the reverse strand, counting down.
GCAGAGCCTGTTGACCTCATCATAGTTGCCCTTGACGGCGACTAGGGTGGGGCCATAAATGGCAGCGGACACTACCTTGCCTACTTCGAGGTCGGCGGGGATGAAGACGTAGGCTTTCAGGCCGGCTCGGGCGGCGTGGGCGGCGACACTGCCGGCGAGGTTGCCGGTAGAGGCGCAGGCAATGGTGTCGAAGCCGAACTCCCGAGCCTTGGTGGAGGCGACGCCGACGACCCTGTCCTTGAAGGAGTGGGTAGGGTTCCCGCAGTCGTTCTTGATGTAGAGGTTGTCGAGGCCCAGCTCCCTACCCAGGTTGTCGGCTTTCAGGAGGGGTGTATAGCCGGTGCCCAAATCTACGATGTTGCCGTTGACGGGCAGGAGGTCCTTGTAGCGCCACATGGAGAGTGGCCCGGCCTCCACGCTCTCTCTATTGAAAGTTCGAGCGACGGCTGCATAGTCGTATACGACTTCGACGGGGCCGAAGCACCACTCGCATACGTTCATGGGGTCAAGGGGGTATTCCTTGCCGCACTCTTTGCATCTTAGCGCGATGGCGTTAGACATGTTGGATTACCGTTTTACGGGCCGGTGGGCGAGTCAGTGGCTGATGGGCGTAGGAGCGGACGCTTTCCAAGCGGTCTCTGATTTATAGGTGAAATCCGTGCTAGATGCTAGCAAGGGGTAGGGGGTATGTCAAGGAAAAGAGTCACGGGCAGGCTTAGAACCTGCCCGTGAGCATGGGGGCGAGATTGGTCCGGGGGCTAGCCGGTCTTGATCTCGATGGTCTTGGCCTTGGGCTTGACCTCGACGGTACGGGGGACGGTGAGGGTGAGGACGCCGTTTTCGAAGCGGGCCTCGATATTGTCCTCTTCGAGCCCCTGGGGCAGGGTCAGGCTCCTATGGAATGCCCCGGAGCGCCGCTCCCGGATGACGTACCTTTCGTTCTCGTTCTCCTCGGTGGAATGGGTCTCACCTTCAATGGTGAGGCGGTTGTCTTCTACCGAGACGTTGACATCCTCGGGTTTGAGGCCGGGGAGGGAGGCCTGGATGACAACCTGCTTGTCATCGGTGGTAACGTCGATGGGCATGAGGTTGGCCTGATGAGTCGGGGCGGAGTACCTGTGGATTCCGAAGAATCGGTCATCGAAGAATCGATCCATAAACCTCTTCATGCCGTTCATTCCTGCAAGCGGGTCCCGTCGTACTATAGCGTTCATGCTTGTTCCTCCTTTTGAGTGCTACTTAGCTTTTCCTGGCTGATGGGGGGCCACGGGCCCCCCACCGCATTTCCTAAAAGAATCTGATCCCGATCCCGGTGGTCTGAGCAACGGCTCCCAGAATGCCGAGGAGTGTGGTGAGAGGCCCTCGGGTCCCGGGGGACTGCGCTGTGACCTGATTGCGTCCGGCTCTCTTGACGGCCATTTGAAACCTCCTTCCTACAATGACGTTATCAACTATGGTGATATCATAGAAATTAACTAAGGCATTGTCAAGGGTGCTTACTAAGTAGTTGATAAAGACGTTGACAGAGAAAGTGACAGGACTTAACATATAGCTGCACTGGAAAAGGCAAGGAACACACCAGATGGCGAAACGGAGCTATTACGATGTCCTAGGCATCAAGAAGGATGCCTCGCAAGAGGAGCTTCGGCGCGCTTTCAGGAAGCTGGCTCGGAAGTACCACCCGGACGTGAACCCTGGTATGGCGGATGCGGCGGAGAAGTTCAAGGAAGTGAACGAGGCGTACCAGACGCTTTCCGACCCGGAGGGGCGCCGAGACTATGATGAAGGAGGACGGAGGTTCAAAGGTGGGGGCTGGGGCAACGGCGATGGGGTAACCCGGACGTGGTCTTTCTCTAAAGGCGACGGCGGGCCATCGGCTTTCGGGTTCGGGGGGGAGCCGCTGGACGAGATACTCCAGAGTTTCATGGGACGCAGAGGCAGAGGACCTGCCGGAGGGGCTCCTTTCACTCGGGTACACGCTGCTCCCAGAGAACACAAGTTGGATGTGACCCTGGAAGAGGCTTATCGGGGAACTACCAGGCTTGTTGAGATGTCGGGGGCCGATGGCAGGAAACGTAGGCTGGAGGTAAAGGTGCCGCCGGGGGTGTGGACCGGTTTTCAGATGTCGGTGGACCCGGACAAGGGGCGTCCCGGGGTGGGGGGTGGAGAGATTATTTTTTCGATCAACGTATTACCGCACGACCGGTTCAATAGAGTCGGGAACGATGTTCACGTCGAGACTCCGGTCTCTCTATACGACGCGATGCTGGGCGGGGAGATTCCTGTACAGACCTTAAAAGGCTCGGTTGCTCTGAAACTTCCCAAAGGGACACAGAACGGACAGAGTTTCCGGTTGAAAGGCAGGGGAATGCCCATTTATGGGCAGTCGGGAGATGGGGATGCGTACGCGACAGTGAAGGTAACGTTGCCGACGGAGTTGTCGGAGGCAGAGTCGAAACTAGTAGAGCAATTGAAAGAACTAGCAGGCGGGAAGGGGGCAGCGTGAACCTCCATGACGAATCGGAGCCGCGCTACGTGATAAGCATAGCGGCGCGGATGGTGGGCGTACACGTGCAGACGTTGCGCTACTACGAAAGAGCCGGACTTATCAAGCCGTCCAGGTCGGGGGGGAACATGCGGTTTTACTCGGCTAAGGACGTGGCACACCTTCAGAGAATACGGTCATTGATCGAAGACCTGGGGGTGAACCTGGCGGGAGTTGACGTGATTATGAGGATGTCCAGGCGAATGCTGGACATGCAGAACGAGCTGAATGCGGTAAAAGAGGAACTGAATCGGCTGATGACCGGGTCTCGGGGCCTGGGCGACCGCTCGGCAAGAAAAACAGACGGTCGGGATTCAGGGGGTGAAGAATGGTAATGAGACCAGACCAATGCACAGAACAGGCCCAAGAGGTCTTGAGGGCTTCCGAGGCGCTTGTACGCGATATGCAGCACAACCAGTTGGATGTCGAACACCTGGTTCTGGCGATGCTGGACCAGCACGACGGGTTAGTTCCCAAAATAATGGAGAATCTGGGCACCGACACAACTGAACTGATCAGCAAATTCCGACAGGCTCTGACGAAGACACCAACGGTAGTCTACCCGAGTCAGACCATCTATATAACGCCGAGAATATCGATGCTGCGGGATAGGGCGGTGTCAGAGATGAAGCGATTAAGGGACGAGCTTGTTGGAGTAGACCACTTGCTGGTAGCGGCCGTCGAGGAAAGGGACGGAGACTCACCGGTAATCTTCAAGGAGTTCGGAATAGAAAAGGAGAAGGTGTACCAGGCGCTGCAGGAGATCAGGGGCACACACAGGGTGACCGATCCCAGGGCGGAAAGTAGGTACCAATCTCTGCAGAAATACAGCACCGACCTGACGGAACAGGCGGAACGGGGGAAACTGGACCCGGTGATCGGGCGGGACATGGAGATAAGGCGGGTTATTCAGATCCTGACCCGTAGGACCAAGAACAACCCGGTGATTATAGGTGAGGCGGGTGTTGGGAAGACGGCCATAGCCGAGGGACTGGCCCAGAGAATTATCGCGGGCGACGTGCCGGACTCGATGAAGGGACGGAAGGTGATATCCCTGGACATGGGGTCGATGGTGGCGGGGAGCAAGTTCAGGGGCGAATTCGAAGAGCGGCTGAAGGCGGTAATGGACGAAATCCGTAGGGCAGGGGGAGAGATCATCCTGTTCATAGACGAGATACACCAGGTTGTCGGGGCGGGGGCGGCGGAGGGGGCGATAGACGCGAGCACGATGCTCAAGCCGGCGCTGGCAAGGGGTGAATTGCAGTGTGTCGGGGCTACGACCCTGGATGAGTACAGGAAGTACATAGAGAAGAACGCCGCCCTGGAGCGTCGGTTCCAGCCAGTCTATGTGGAAGAACCTTCGGTGGAGGACGCGATAGAGATCCTTCGGGGACTGAGGCCGAGGTACGAGGCGCATCACAAAATCACCATTGCGGATTCGGCCCTTTCCGCTGCGGCGAAATTGAGCCAAAGGTACGTTTCCGACCGTTTCCTGCCGGACAAGGCCATCGACCTGATCGACGAAGCGTCGAGCAAACTTAGGATAGAACTGGAAGGCGCGCCGCCCGAACTGAAGGAGATGGAGAAGGAAGTGCAATACTTGGCCGACCAGGAAGACAGCGCCTCCCAGAGAGACGACTTCCAAAGGGCTGCGGAGTTGAGGGCAGAACGTCTAGCCCTGCAGGAGAAGAATGAGGAGGCGAGAGATGCATGGCTTCAGCGCGAAAAGTTGGACGGGACCGTGGATGAGGAGGACATTGCGGAAACCGTGGCGTTGATGACAGGAATACCTGTGACCCGCATGTTGGAAGGCGAGTCCGAGCGGCTGCTCAACCTGGAGAAGAGCCTCGGGGAAAGAGTGATAGGACAGAAGGAGGCGATAACCGCTATCTCGGAGGCGATACGCAGGGCGAGAGCAGGGCTTAAGGACCCGAAACGGCCCATAGGGAGCTTCATATTCCTCGGGCCTACGGGGGTGGGTAAAACGGAACTGGCCCGTGCTCTGACGGAGTACCTGTTCGACGATGAAGATGCGATGGTGCGGATCGACATGTCGGAGTACATGGACAAGCACACGGCGTCTCGGATGGTCGGAGCGCCTCCTGGCTACATTGGCTTCGATGAGGGAGGACAGCTGACGGAGGCCGTGCGGAGACGGCCCTACCGAGTGCTGCTATTCGACGAGATCGAGAAGGCCCACCCGGACGTGTTCAACGTGCTTCTGCAACTGCTTGAGGACGGTCGTCTGACCGACGGACAGGGCCGCACGGTGAATTTTGCCAACACGGTGGTAATAATGACGAGTAATCTGGGGACGTCCCAAGTGCAGGAGGACCCGGTAGGGTTCCTGAAGACCAACACGAACGGGATGGACAACCAGGAGATCAAACGGAACGTAGAACGGGCCTTGCGACAGGATTTCAGACCGGAGTTCCTTAACCGGATCGACGAGATCGTGATCTTCAAATCGCTGGGTCGGGAAGAGATAGTGCAGATAGTTGACCTGCTGGTGGAGGAAGTCCAGGAACGGTTGTCGGACCGAGGGATCAGCATAGAGCTGACTGAGAGGGCCAAGGAGTGGATTGCTGAGAAGGGGTTCGACCCGGCATTTGGGGCGCGGCCGCTGCGCAGAACCGTTCAGCGCTACGTGGAGACTCCCCTGGCCCGCAAGGTGCTGGCAGGCGAGATCGGAGATGGAGGACGACTCACCGTCGATGCAGTCGAAGGCGAGATCGTGTTTGACATTGCCTCCGTCCAGGCGGCGATGCCGGTCTAAGACCACAGTTCCAGGAAGAGAGAATGGGCCCGGCGGGCAATTTAACCGCCGGGCTCTTTATTTGTCTGTGATATCATCGACGGGTTACGCATTTTCCATGGTATCCCGGCCACAGGTATAGGAGAGCTTAAAGATATGACTTCCAGCCACGATCCGTCCCAGGTGTACCGTTCACTCGGGGTTAAGCCGATCATCAACGCCGCCGGTACGACGACCCTGTTTGGGGGGACCAAGACAAGGCCTGAGGCCCTGCAGATAATGGCCCAGGCAGCACGGGTCCTGGTGAACGTAGATGAGCTGAACATGCAGGCTGGGAAGGTAATAGCGGAGCTCACAGGGGCGGAGTCGGGACTGGTAACCAACGGCGCCGCAGCGGGGCTCGTGCTTCAGGCGGCTGCGTGCATCGCAGGGTCGGACATGAAGAAGATGGCACGTCTGCCGGATACCGAAGGAATGAAGAACGAATTCATTATCCAGCGGTGTCACCGGTTTCCCTACGACCAGGCGTACAGGGCGGCGGGAGCGAAGATGGTAGAGATAGGGGACGGGCGTCGGTGTGCACCGTGGCAGCTGGAGGCGGCGTTTACGGAAAAGACGGCAGCGGTGTCCTACCTGCACGCCAACTTCGTGTCTCGGCGGGCGATTCCGTTGGAGCAAGTGTGCGAGATAGCCCACGCCAGGGGAGTGCCGGTGATTGTGGACGGGGCGTCGATGCTGCCGCCGCGGGAGAATCTGAGGAAGTTCATCTCGGAAGGCGCAGACATGGTGATCTTCAGTGGAGGCAAGGGGGTGAAGGGGCCGCAGGGGTCGGGGATATTGTGTGGTCGGGCCGATCTCATCGAGGCGGCGTTTGCGAATGCGAGTCCCCACCAGTTTATCGGCAGGTCGATGAAGGTGGCGAAGGAGGAAGTTATCGGGTTGCTGACAGCGCTGCAAATATTCGTGGAAGAAGACGAAGAAGAGGAAAACGCCCGGTACACGGCCATGATGCAGCAGGTGGTCGACGCGTTGATCGAGGTCCCGGGGCTGAAGTTGCAACTGGAGCACGATGGCTACGACTACACTGTTCCATCGGCGCGGATAAACTTCACCAGAGACTGGATGGGGCCGACTCCCAGCGAAGTCTTTGCGGAAATGGCGTCGGGTGAGGAGCCGATATACCTGAGCGACCTGGGCAACCCCGACGACCTGACGGTTATCCCCACCAACCTGGAAGACGAAGACGTGGAGAAGGTGATAGCACGGCTGAGGGAAGTGCTTCTCGAGGGGCGGGGATGAGCGGGGGCTATGCTATAATCGGGGGTAGGCGGAGACCAGTCTCTACAGGCGCGATGCTTTTTCCCTGCTTTATAACCAGTCATGTAATCCGTTCCGAGGGAGTGCCGGGGTGAGAGATGAACTCAAAATCTTCACCGGCAATGCTCACCCGAAACTAGCCGAGGATATCTGCAGCTATCTTGGCTTGGGACTCGGGCAGATAGAAGTATTCGAGTTTAAGAACGAGAATATCTTCGTCCGTATCCAGGAGAACATCCGAGAAAGGGATGTCTTTCTGGTGCAACCCGTAGTATCGCCGGTCAACAACAACCTTATGGAATTGCTGATCATGATAGATGCGGCGAAGCGGGCATCGGCGGGACGAATTACGGCAGTGGTGCCCTATTACGGGTACGGGCGTACGGACAAGAAAGACCAGCCTCGGGTGCCAATAACGGCGCGACTGGTGGCTGACCTGATAACGGTGGCAGGCGCCGACCGTGTCCTTACGGTAGACCTCCACGCCGGACAGATCCAAGGCTTCTTCAACATCCCGGTAGACGAGCTCACCGCCCTGCCGATAATTACCGGCTATTTCGAAGAGAAGGCGCTGGACGACCTGGTGGTTGTGGCGACGGACGTGGGGATAGCGAAGAAAGCGCGAGACATGGCGGAACGGCTGAATGCGCCCCTGGCAATCATCGAGAAGCGGAGGGTCGGCAACGGAGACTCTGCACAGAGCCTGAACGTCATTGGGGACGTGAGGGGTAAGACGGCAATAACATTCGACGACGAAATAGATACCGGGGGCTCGCTGGTGGCGGCAATAGAGGCACTCAGGGAGAGAGGGGCTGAGAACATATATTCGAGCTGCACGCACCCGATCTTTTCTGGCAACGCCACGAACGTGCTGTCGGATACGATAGTACAGGAAGTGGTAGTGACGGACACGGTGCCGCTGCCAGATATGAAGAGGAACAGCAAGGTAACGAGCCTGTCGATGGCGCCGCTGTTGGGGGAAGCGATACGAAGGATCCACGGCGGGGAGTCGGTAGGGGCGTTGTTCGGATGAAGGGCGCCCGATGCTTAATTGGCTGTCAAAACTAGCAGGGAACAGCAACGAGGCGGAACTCCAGAGATTCCAGCCGGTAGTTGATGCCATAAACGGGCTTGAGGCCGATTTCGAGCGTCTGCAGGACCACCAACTGAAGGCCAAGACCGATGAGTTCAGGGCCCGCCTCGGAGAGGGGGAATCCCTGGACTTTTTGCTTCCCGAGGCCTTCGCGCTGGTGAGGGAGGCGGCCAAGAGGACGCTGGGCCAGCGCCATTTCGACGTACAGCTTATGGGCGGCATGACGCTGCACGCCGGAAAGATTGCCGAGATGAAGACGGGCGAAGGGAAGACGCTAGTCTCTACGCTCGCTGCGTATCTCAACGGGCTGACGGGGGAGGGTGTACACCTAATTACGGTTAACGACTACCTGGCGCGTCGAGACTGCCAGTGGATGGGGCCTATATTTCACTTTCTCGGACTGACGGTATCCTGCCTTCAACATGAAGCATCCTTCCAGTTCGCACCAGGGGCCAAGGACGGGCCTTTCGAGGACCTGATACCCCTGACCCGCAGGGACGCCTACGCCACCGACATCACTTACGGCACCAACAACGAGTTCGGGTTCGACTACCTTCGGGACAACATGGCCGGTGACCTGTCACGTACGGTGCAGGGAGATCTGAACTACGCGATAGTCGACGAAGTAGACAACATCTTGGTAGACGAGGCTCGGACACCCCTGATCATAAGCGGACAAGCGGAAGAGTCGACGAAGCTGTACTCGACCTTCGCGCAGCTGGCGGCGAGGCTGACTCGGGACACCGACTACACGATTGACGAGCAGCACAAGTCGGTGGCTCTTAACGCCGTAGGGTATGCAAAGGTGGAGAAGAGCCTGAACATCGACAACCTGTTCGCTCCGGAGCACTACGCCCTGACACACTACATGGACAATGCTCTGAAAGCGCGCGTTTTCTTCGAAAGGGACAAGGACTACGTTGTGAAGGACGGGGAGGCGACGATAGTCGATGAGTTCACGGGAAGGCTGATGCCGGGGAGGCGGTACTCGGACGGGCTGCACCAAGCCATTGAGGCGAAGGAGAAGCTGGAGATCAGGCGTGAGAGTGTGACGCTGGCGACTATCACCCTTCAGAACTACTTCCGTCTGTACGAAAAGCTATCCGGCATGACGGGCACGGCGGTCACCGAAGCGGAGGAGTTTGACAAGATATACAAGCTGGACGTGGTGATGATCCCCACCCATCAGGAGATGGTCCGAGAGGACAGGCCCGACCTGATATTCAGGTCGGAGAAGGGGAAGTTCGACGCGCTGGTAGGGGACCTGAAAGAACTTAGCGAGTCGGGTAGGCCAGTGCTGGTAGGTACTACGTCAGTGGAGAAATCGGAGAGGCTTAGCGAAAAGCTAATGAGGACAGGGGTACGTCATGAGGTCCTGAATGCCAAGCACCACGAGAGGGAAGCGGGGATAATATCGCAGGCGGGCCGGATTGGGGCGGTGACGGTGGCGACAAACATGGCGGGGCGGGGCACCGACATCATCCTCGGAGGGAATCCCGAGGGACGGGACGAGAAAGAGTGGGAGGACGAGCATCGGAAAGTGGTGGAGATGGGAGGCCTGCACATCATAGGGACGGACAGGCATGAGTCGCGCAGGATAGACAATCAGCTGAGGGGCCGGGCGGGGAGGCAGGGAGACCCGGGGAGCAGCCGGTTCTATATCTCGGTGGAAGATGATCTGATGCGCCGGTTCGGCGGGGACAAGATAAAGACGGTGATGGAATGGGCGCGGATGGATGAGTCGACTCCGATGGAGCATTCGTGGATATCGAAGTCGGTGGAGAATGCCCAGAAGAAGGTGGAGGGAATCAACTTCGACATACGTAAACGGCTGGTGGACTACGACGACGTGGCGAATAACCACAGAGACATGATCTACGGGCAGAGGCGGAAGGTGCTGGAAGGTACGGATGTGGATGCCAGCATACATAGCCTGGTTGAGGCGGAGATCACCGAAACGGTACACCGCTACTTACGAGACGAGCACGGAGACGCGTGGGACCTGGAAGGGCTGCTGACCGCAATGGAGAGACTGTTCCCCCTTCCCGCGGAGGCTGATGCCGAACACCTTGGCCAGTTGCACCGGGACGAGGTCACGGTCTTCTTTATGGAGCATTTGGACAAGCGGTACCAGAACATAGCGGATAAGTTGGGTGAGCAAGGGGCCCGGGCGGTGGAACGGCACGTGATGCTGAGGACAATCGACACGCACTGGATGGACCACTTGACGGCGATGGAGAACTCGAGGCAGAGCAGCGGGCTGGAGGCGTTTGGGCAGAGGGACCCGCTGGTGGCCTACAAACGCCGGAGCCACGAGATGTTCGAAGACCTGACTACCAGGATTCGCAGCGGAATAGTGCGGACACTGTTCCATCTCGATATAAAGCATCGGGACGCATTGCGGGCAGCTACCGCGGCGCCGAGTGCGGCGAACGGCAACGGCCGTGCACAGCCGAACGGAGCTACAGCGCGTCAACCGACGCAGGGAGGCCGGGCCCCGGTACGGTCCCGGGACAAGGCAAGGGCGGCGGTGGGGAAGGTCGGGCGGAACAATCCGTGCCCGTGTGGCAGTGGGAGAAAGTACAAGCGCTGCCACGGCAGCTAATTCGATATGGACAACGCTCAAATAGCATCGGTATTCAACAATATCGGCGACCTGCTGGAATTGAAGGGCGAGGTGGTCTTCAAGACCCGCGCTTACAAGAAAGCGGCGAGGGCGATCGAGCATCACCCGACGGAACTGTCGCAGATTTTCCGGGAGGAGGGTGATGAGGGGCTGGGCAAGGTGCCGAGTGTCGGGCAGGCGATTAACAAAAAGGTGCAGGAGCTGCTTTCGACAGGGCAACTGGAATATTACGAAAAGCTCAAGGGGGAGTTCCCGGAAGGTGTTGTGGAGTTGAAGGACGTGCCGGGTGTCGGGCCGAAAACCGCACTTAAGATCAGCCGGGACCTGGGGGTGACGAATCTGGAGGGGCTGGAGGCGGCGCTGAAAGAGGGAGCGGTGGCCGCATTGCCGGGACTGGGGGAGAAGGCGGCGGCCAACATCCTGCGGCATCTGCAGACCCTGCGAACCAAGGACAGGAGGATATCGCTGGGACGGGCGCTGTCGATGTTCGCGGATGTGGCATCGGCGTTAAGGGGAGTACCGGGGCTGCATCGGTTGGAGGCGGCGGGCAGCCTGCGTAGGCGACGTGAGACCATCGGGGACATAGACCTGATGGGGACAGCGGACGACCCGGAGCCCGTGCTCAGGGCCCTTACCGAGCTTCCTCAAGTCGCTGAAGTCTTGGTTCACGGGCCGAAGAAGGTGAGCGTTCTGCTTCAGCGAGGGATACAAGTCGACCTACGGATAGTCGAGGAGCGAGTCTACGGATCGTTGATCCAGTATTTCACGGGCAGCCAGCAGCACAACGTTCTGCTGAGGGAGAGGGCGCGGCGGGCGGGGTTGAGCATCAACGAGTACGGGATCACGAATCTCGATACTGGGGAGGTGGAGATATTCGCTGATGAGGAGTCTCTGTATGAGCGGCTTGGATTGCAGTTCATCCCCCCGGAGCTAAGAGAAGGGCAGCACGAGATAGAACGGGCGGCGGCGGGAGACATACCTGTTCTGGTCGATAGGAATGACATTCGGGGAGACCTGCACGCGCATACCAACGAAAGCGACGGTCGAGACACACTGATGGAGATGGCATTGGCGGCAAGGGCGGCGGGTCTGGAGTATTTGGCGATTACCGATCACTCCTCGGGGCGGGGGATTGCCAACGGGCTGAGCAATGAGCGGCTACGGGACCACATTGCCAACATCAGGGCGTTGAACGAGAGCCTGGACGGCATTGAACTGCTGACAGGCTCGGAGGTGGACATCAGGTCGGACGGGAGCCTCGACTACCCTGATGAGCTGCTGGAGCAGCTGGACGTGGTGGTGGCGTCGGTACACTCGGCGATGGGACAGCCGGAAGAAGTGATGACGGACCGTATAATCAAGGCGATGCACAACCCGAACGTTCACATCCTCGGGCACCCGACCTGCCGGCTAATTGGGGAGCGGGAACCGGTGCAGATGGACGTAGAGGCTATATTACAGGCGGCACGGGAGACGGGGACCGCAATGGAAATAGACGCACAGCCGGGGAGGTTAGACCTGAAGGACAAGCATATTCATCGGGCCAGGGAGTTGGGGGTTAAGTTAGTTATAGACTCGGACTCTCACGCCACCGAACAGTTCGGAAACCTGGGGTTGGGTGTGTCGATGGCGAAGAGAGGCTGGTGCGAGTCGAAAGACATATTGAACACCATGCCAATGAGAGAATTCAGGGCCGCGCTGAAAGGCGGAGCGGTGATTGCGAGGGGTGGATGACTTCGAAGGAGAGTGGAGACGTGGTAACCGAAGAGCTGCATGAGGAGGTGTCCTGGGAGTCGGGGATGTCGGAGGAAGGGACGCAAGCGGCGGAGGCGGCGATAGCGCACCTTCGAGAATCGATAGATGAAGGGAAGCACTGGTACCCGGCTCTCCTGGAAGCCATAGGGTTATGGGCCGCGCCGGATGAGTTGTACCAGGGTCAACCGTTGTGCTACCTGATAGCCGGGGAGGCCTTCGACTGGATGGTCTTGGCCCGCCGTTTGTGTGACAGCGTAGACGGGTTGATACCCAAGGAGGAGCTGGCCCAGCTGTTGGAGCGGACACATCCGCCGATAGAGGTGAGCAACGACGACTTTAAGAATATGGTCGGCGGGTCCAAATACCGGGCGCTTTTGAACTATTGGTATGGGGTGGACGTAGAGGAGGCTCTGGTGAAGGCCTTGGTGGAGTCGATAAGCAAGGAGCGAATGGCGGCGGGCCTGGCTTCGAAGAGGGACGTGTCGGATATGGCTTTTCAGAGGGCCTACGGCGGCACACGGGCCGTATTGCTGGAGGATTTCGTTAAGGGTCGGGGGCAGGCTGTGGGGAAGGTGCTTTCGGAGACAGAGGCTAAAGAGTTCACCTACTGGCTCTTCAAGTACCGGTTGGAGAACCACGACAAGGCAAGGGTGGCGAGCGATACGAAGCGTGGTCTCCAGTACCTCAAACGGCTTTCGCAGAAGAAACCGCCGGTGCGGATGCCTCCGATCAACGGTCGTTAGGGGTCGGGGGCTTTGGGGTCAAGCCGGTGTTGATGCCATAGCCAACCTCATCCTCTCCCCTTTAGCGACCCTTGCATAGCTACAAATCGCACCTGTTGTGTCACCCAGATGACCTCCTCCCCGCTCATACTTCGAGAGCCTCCAGCCTCGGCGGATCTACGACAGCACGAGCGGCCCCGGCCCCTTCATTGCACGTTGTAAAAGGTCTCATCTATGGAGACGAGTTAAGAGGCATGTCTAATCTTCTGGGCGTTCTTTAAAGCCTCGCGGCGGCTTAGGGGGCTTATACGGTCTCGGTTGCGGGCTATGTAATCTTCGATCGTATCCAGGTTCGTCCAGGCCAAAGAGCGAAGGGCCCAGCCGATGCCCTTGCGGATGAAGAAGTCGGGGTCGGAGAGGTTGGGGTCGATGCAGTCGAAGAGGAGGGCGAGGTCGGTGTGGGACTTGCGGTTGAGTTGGCAGATTATTGAAGAGCGGCGCTTCCACATATCGCGGTCACGGCTCCATGCTCTCATTTCCTGAGACATCTCGGCGGGGTACTTCTCAAGTAGCTCTCGTAGGCGGTGGGAGGCTATGGAGTCAACGTAGTCCCACCAGGCGCCTGTTACTATCATCTCCTCGCAAAGGGTTTGGGTGTCGAGGGTGCGGAAAGGTTCGTAGCGTTTAGCCCCGGCGAGATCTATAGCCGCGTAGCGTTCCTCGCGATAGGAGGCGTTTCTCCACAAGTCCAGCACCGCGGCTTGCCAATCTTCCTTGTCCGGGATGGGGTAGCGGCGAAATACATCTTTGCAGAGTCGGCGCAACAGGGGCGTCTGGACGCCGCGGTAGGGCATCTCCGACTTCATGTAGCGTTTCATGCCCTCGGCCTTCGCGGGGTCTGCGTGCTCGGCGAGAGCCTGGCGGAGGAGAGTGTTAAGAGGGGAGGATTGGGAATGCGGTAGGTGAGTGGGCAAGTCCTAGGGAAGCTCTGAACAACTCACTGTAAACCAGCTTAGGTTGTCTTGCATGGAGTTTTGGGGAGAGGTTGGGTCGTAATGTTGCGTCTCGGTGGCTTATTTGCATCCTATGTTCTGGCCTGTCAGGGCATCCAGTCACCATCGACCCGGATTTGACCACACTGCTCCTCCGTCACACCGCTAAGTGGCGCTCGGCCCTTACCAAGTTGGCCAGCCCCAGCAGCATCGCCACCCGTTGCGTGTTCTTGTACAAGCCCCTGTAGCGGACCTTGGCGTAGCCGAAGTGCCGTTTCACGTACAGGAACGGATGCTCCACCTTAGCCCTGATGGATGATTTGCTCTTCTCCGCCAAGGCCTCGCAGCTCCCCGCCCTCAGTTTCCGACGCCGTCCAGGTCTCATCGCCACCCGCCACTCCACATCCATATCCCGATTCTCCGCCCGCTTCTCCACTCCCTGATATTCCGCATCTCCCCACACTCGCCTCTCCCCTCCATGCAGCAGCCGGTGCGCCTCCGTCATGTCATGCACGTTCGCAGCTGTCGTACTCATACTGTGCACCACCCCCGTGTCAGCGTCTGCACCAATGTGCACTTTCATACCGAAGTGCCACTCCTTCCCCTTCTTCACCTGGTGCATATCGGGGTCTCGCTCTCCAGCACGGTTCTTCGTAGACGCCGGCGCCTCGATGATGCTCGCATCCACAATCGTACCCTCCCTGAGCCTCAGTCCCCGAGACTCCAGATGACGGTTGATCTCCTCGAACAGCCCCCGACCCAACTCCTGCTCTTCCAGCAGATGGCGGAAGTTCAGTATCGTAGTCTCGTCAGGCAAGGGGCCGGACAGCCTCAGACCTGCGAACCGCCTCACCGACTCCACCTCGTAGAGCATGTCCTCCATGCCCGGATCGCTCAGGTTGTAGAACAGCTGCACGCAGTGTATCCGCAGCATCACCGACAACTCGTAGGGCCTCCGTCCACGGCCCGCCCTGGAATAGTAGGGCCGGATTCGCTCCTCTAACTTTCCCCATGGAACCAGGTCCTCCATCCGCTCCAGAAATATCTCCCGGCGGGTCTTTCGCTTCTTGCCCTCGTATTCCAAGTCTGCAAATGTCGGCTGCTCCATCAAATCTCACCTCAGCTTTGGCCTTACTCTCCTTATCTTACCTATTACCTATGCACTTAGACTTGTTCAGAGGTTTCCTAGATTCCTCGCGGAGCCTCGGAATGACAATGTGCAAAGAGTTGGGTGGGGTTGTGTGTACGTGACGGATTGGCAGTGCGTGCCCCCGCTCGACCCTTCGATCCGCCTCAGCGGACTTGCAGCAAGCTCCCGCCTCGGCGGATCTACGACATGGTGAGCGGCCCCACCCTGGGGATGGGGGGGCTTTAGTCGTCCGGGCCCATGCCGTACATCCGGCGGGTGTTGTCCGAAAGTATGGCTTTCTTGGCGCTGTAGCTCAGGTCGTCGCGATTCCAGAACTGGGCGACATTGTCGGGGTATTCGTTGTCCCAATGAGGCCAGTCGGAGGCGTAGAAGAGGGAGTTTTCGCCGAGCAGCTCGACGACCTGGGGTATGAGATCCTCGGAGGGTTCGGCATGGAAGAAGACCATGTCGGACTTGATGTATTCGCTGGGCTCTTTCTTGCAACTCTTGGCTTCAAGATGGCCCCGCTTCTCCCATTCCTCGTCCATCCGATTCATGAAGAATGGGACCCAAGTGCAACCCCCTTCCAGGTATCCCACCCGGAGATTCGGGAACCTTTCGAAGATGCCTTCGTAGGTCATATGCACAAGCTGAAGCATGTTAGACATGGGGAAAGAGGCGGTGTGCTTCTGGATGAACTTGTTGAAGCGCATGTACTCCGGGGTGTTTCCATGCACGGCAACCAGGCACCCCAAGCTCTGGGCCTCTTCATAGAAAGGATCGTACCTCCTGTCTCCCAGCCCCCCGAACCCGTGTGCGGGGACTGTCACTCCTGAAAAACCCAACTCAGTTATGGTGCGCCGCATTTCCTTGACGCCTTCGCCGACATCGAGCAGTGGCACGAGGGATACGGCTCTCAGACGGGGGCTCGTCTTCAACCATTCGTCGGAGACGTAGTTGTTGTAGGCGCGGGTGAGGGCGAGCATGTAGTCGGGGTCGAAGATGTTGCCGTATCCGAGCAGGTTGGTCGGGAACAGGAAGGTGGTGTCCATCCCTCCCCATTCGAGGGCCTCAAGCCAGTCCTTCGGGAATGGATAGCCTGGAGGCCCGACGCTCCCCATGCTTCCGCCCATAGTGGTGTCTACGAACGAGGTGTCGGCCAGGCTGGTGGCGTGGCCGACGCGACCCTGACTATCGGGTACGCCTACCCAAAGGTTGTCGTTGTAGGGCGGCTCCAGATACTCCTTAATCCGGGAGACGTCCTCAGCTATATGGCCATCAGCATCCATCACCTTAAACGGCAGTTCCATATTCAACCTCCTCCAGTTAAGTAACCTAAGGCCTGTCCGGACTAATGGTTGCTGTGGACCCGAATTAAGGAGCTAGTGGGCGCCGTTTGTTCCGTTGACCCGTGCTATGGAGGTGGGGGGCGACTTGTGGAAGGAGATTGAAGCGTCCTTCCCAAGACGGGTTTCCGCCTCAGCGATGGCGTCCTCTACTGTGTGGAAAGGCTCGAAGCCCATGTGGCGCGCGACCTCGAAATCGGTGGCGCCGGCGAGGAACATGCCGGAGAGGTGTCGGGAGGGGGCGCCTCGGGTGTTCCACATGAAGAAGGGGTGAGAACCGTGGTAGCCGTAGCCATAACGGTACTTGTGGATGAACTCTGGGCGATGGGCGAAGTCGTCTGAGAAGAGGTTCCAAAGCTCGTAGGGATCCAGGGTCATGGGAAGGAGCCGCTCGTAGAACTCCCGGTAAGAGGGGTGGTGGATGTCGTCGAACTGGTTCTTGCAAGGGTGGGCGAGGATGATGATGCCGCCCGGTCGGATCAGGGGCTGGTTCTGAAACATGCTGTAGGTGTATTCAAATCCCTGGTCGGTGACCAGGAGCGGGTTGATGAAGGAGTTGTGAGCGTAACCGGTCTTGCTGGTGACGCCGTAGAGGCCAATATCGCTCTGCCCGTCGACATCCAAAACCTGGAGGGAGCTGAGGGCGTCAAGAGTGTGGTTGTGGACATCCGGGGTGTGACCTGCGAAAACGGCGGTGACCTCGGGGGGGTCGGTTGCTGTAACCACGGACTCGATACTGAAGATGCGTCGCCCCTTTTTTGCCAGGTGATCTTCAATAACCTTGCCCTGCTCCCAAACGAGCTTGTGGAAGGAGGAAATCTTGGGGTCCATTACGGACTTGCCGGAGGCGAAGGGGAAGGGCCGGTGGTGGTGCCTGATGCTGCGGAAGGTGCCGAGGCCGACGGCGACGGATTTCCAGCCGCCGCCGAAGGGGATATGGGTGATGTTGAGATAGATGAGGAGGTCAGAATCGGTGACGGCTCGGTTGACCTCTACCTCGAAGCCGCGGTGGGTTTCGCCGAGGAATATCAGTTCGTCAGGGTTCTCTGCATCGTGGCAGCGGAGGCGTTGGGCGGGCCAGAGGACGCTGATGCGCTCGCCGACAATGGGCGCGAGCTCAGAACGGGTCCACTTGCGGTGGAGGGCGTTGGCGCAGAGTAGGAGGATGTCGGAGAGTTCGACGCCTGCCTTCTGGAGCTCTTCGAGCAGGACGCTGATGGCTACTTGCCGGAAGTCGACGCCCTTGGTCTGGACGCCGCCTGGGTCGTCGAAGGCAATAGTGACTTTGGCGCCCTTGCCGACCAACTTGTGGATGGGGTCATGGGCGATGGGGTTGGCGATGGCCTCTCTGATAGAGGCTTCCAAGTTGGCGACAGGCTTGGCGGAGGAGTGGCCATTAGCCTGGAGGACCCTGGTGCGTTCCGGGAGGTCGACGTCCATCCAGTGGTCGCCGTACCAGAGCTGTTCCTTGATGGTAGATGGCATTGGCGGTCTCCTTAGGTCGTGGGTTGGGGGGTTGTGTTGTCGGGGAGAGTATACAACACGGGGGGAGGAACAATGCATCTGTGAAGTAGTGTTAAACTTAGGTAGCAATGGGCAGGTGCCCCAAAATACGGTCATGTGAGCGGACACGCGACATAACAAAGGTGCAAATTAGATAGAGAAACACTATGGTTGGAGTATTCATTTATTGGGACAATTCGAACATCTTCCATGAGGCGCAGCGGTTGGCGGGGGAGCGTAACGAAGGACCCGATGCTCGATACAGAGTGCGAATTAACTTCGATGCGCTACTTCAACTTGCCCAAGCCGAGAGACCGTTGATGCATGCAGTGGCTGCCGGGTCAGTGCCACCGGAGATGCGTCACTTATGGAACAGACTGGAGAATATGGGGGTGGAGGTGAAACTGTTCGACCGTGGCGACCCCGAGCGGGGAGAGCAGGATATACCCGATAGGGTGTTGCAATTGCGAATGCTGGAGGATGCTCTGGACAACAATGGAAATCCGGGGATTGTAGTATTGCTAACTGGAGACGGCGCTGGTTACTCCGAAGGGGCAGGCTTTCACAGCACCTTGGAACGTATGCACAAGCGAGGTTGGAAAGTTGAAATACTGTCTTGGGCGCACTCCTGTAACCAGCGAATGCGACGTTGGGCCGAGGAGAACGGCATATTTGTTGCGCTAGACGACTTTTATGACGCCGTCACCTATTTGGAGCCTTCAAGACCAGGATCTGCGTTTGCCCCGGGAAGAGATGCGACTCTACTGGACTTGTCCAAGCGTGCGATTGCCTGACCACTTACACGCTTTCAACTTAACTTAGCTCGGCAAGGCAGTGAGGGGCACTACCTTGCGTCCGTAGAAGAGCGCTTGGCTCTTCTACCTTCCGAATCACCTGCTTACGCACAAATAACTCTCAAATGCCTAGTTGCGATGCAATTGGCCTATGGGGTAGACGGAGTGTAGGGGGACGGGGGGGTCAGGCTACGTGAGGGAGGACTTCTTCGGCGAAGTAGCGGATGGTCTCGTCGACTGTGGGGCCGGGGACTTCGGGGATGTGCTGAGGGGCGAGGATAATCTCGTCCAGGCCCTCGACCGTGGATAGCTGCTTTATGCAGGAGATTGCATCTTCTCGGTCGCCGCCCAAGGCGAAGCGGTCGATGTACTTGTCCGGGATGCGGAACTCGTCGGAAATGTAGGAGCGGGAGTGCTTTGACGGGTTGTAGTTAGCCTTAAGCTTGGCAATCAAGGGCAGATCTTCTTCGTCGAAAAGTGCGGGGTTGGACATGTTGATGATGACGCCGACGGGGCCGTTGAGCTTGCGTCGGGCGAGGGTGCGGTCGGGGCCGAGGCAGGTCTGAAGCCAGCAGGACAACTTGGTGTCGGCGGGTGTTTTGCCTGCAGCCCTTGCGGATTCCTTGAACATCTCGACGCCTGCCGACATTTGGGCAGGGCCTCGTTCTCTGAGGAGGATAGCGCCGTCGGCCATGCGGCCTGCGGCTCGGGTGAGCCGGGGGCCGGTGGCGGCGACGTAAATGGGTATGTCAGTCGGGGATTGCAGCCAGGCGAGTTTGGCTTTGCCGCCTTCGTCGAACTCCACGACCTCATTTTGGAGCAGGCCCTTAACCTGGCGAATGTAGGACTCGAGACTGGCAATGGGCTCGGGGCGGCGGCCTATTGAGCGGACGCCGCTGTCTCCTGTGCTGATGCCTGCACGAATGCGGCCGGGGGCCAGATCGTGAAGGGAGGCGAAGGCGCTGGCCGTGACGCTGGCGTGTCGGGTGGTGGGCATAGTGACGCCTATACCGAGAGTGATCCTGGACGTGTTCAGGGCACAGGCCGTCATCTCCACGTACACCTCGCGGCATATGCGTTGGAGGTCTCCGAACCAGACGGCGTCGAAGCCGAGGGCCTCGATCATTTGCACGCGTTGGACGATCCGGGGCATGGGCTGGTTGCCGAAGACGCTGACGGCGAACTTCATGGTCTATGCCCTATGGGGGCATTGGACAAGTCTTGATGTGGAAGCATATTGCGATGAGTAGACATACTATGCAAAGTGGCCGCTTGTCTAATCCTTCCTCCGCCCCCCGCTCATACTTCGAGAGCCTCAGCACGAGCGGCCCCGCCCCGAGGATCGGACCCAACCCCACACTTCCCCTGGATTCCTGCCTCCGCAGGAATAACGGTCTCTTGGTGGACTGCTATTGACCCAGTTCACCGAGGCGGTGGAGGAAGTTGGCTTCCTCTTCTCGCCAGCCGGAGAGGCGGGTGCGTTCCTTTTCGACAACGTCGGGGGGAGCTTTGGAGAGGAATTGCTTGTTCTCAAGGCGGGACTCGATCTGGGCGATCCTCTTGCCCAATTCCCCAAGGGCTGATTCAAGGCGATTTCGTTCAACGGCGAAGTCGAAGAGGCCGGCGAGGGGGAGGAAGACTCGGGTGGCCTTTTCGACGACCATGATGGAGTTCTCTGGTTGAGAGGTGTTGCCGGCGTGTGCCTCGACGGAGCATTGGGCGAGGGTTTCTAAGAAAGATTGGCCTCCGGGTCCAAGGGTCTCGCCATCCAACAGGACGGCCAGGATTTTCTTACTTGCCTCGACTTTGCGCTCTGCGCGGACGTTGCGTACACCGCGGACGAGGGCCATTAGAAGGCCGGCCCACTCCTCGGCTTCCGAGTCGATGGCGGCGGGGTCGGGGGTGGGGTATGGGGCGACCATTATGGAGCCGGTCTGATCACCGGATGCGGGCATTCGTTGGACGAGGGTTTGCCAGATTTCCTCGGTTATGAAGGGCATGAAGGGGTGGAGTAGGCGAAGAGCGCCGTCGAGGACCTGAGCCAGGACGGGGGCGGGGGAGGGGGAGTCGGAAAGGTCCCGGAGGCGAATCTTGGCTATTTCGATATACCAGTCGCAGAACTCGTTCCAGATGAAGTCGTGGACGTACTCCTGGGCGTCGCCGAGACGGAAGCCGTTGAGGGCGCGGGTGACGTCCTCGACGGTGCGTTGGAAGCGGCTCAGGATCCAGCGGTCTTCGATGGGGAGGGAATCGGAGGGAGGGGATTGCGATGAGGAAGTTGAGTGGGCAAGTCCTAGATTCCTCGCGGAGCGTCGGAATGACATATTTGCCTGGTCTTGGGATGATAAAGTAGAGGGTTGGGGGGGATGGATTTCCTCCTCGGCGGACCTTCGGCCTGCCTCCGCAGGAATGACGGGGGGGGATGATGGGGCTTGGTCGAGGATGGAGATGACGTAGCGGGAGGCGTTCCAGAGCTTGTTGGTGAAGTTGCGGCTGGACCGAATCTTGGCCTCGCTGAGCCGGCTGTCGTTGCCGGGGGCGGTGCCGACGGTGAGGGCAAAGCGGAGGGCGTCGGCGCCGTGCTCGTCGATGATTTCGAGGGGATTGAGTACGTTGCCCTTCACCTTACTCATCTTCTCGCCGTGTTCGTCCTGGATGAGGCCGTGGAGATATACAGTGTGGAAGGGTATGTCGCCCATGTTCTGGATGCCGAGCATGATCATGCGGGCGACCCAGAAGAAGAGGATATCGTAGCCTGTTTCGAGGACTGCGCCGGGGTAGAAATAGCGGAGGTCGTCGGTGTTGTCGGGCCAGCCGAGGGTGGAATGGGGCCAGAGGCCGGAGCTGAACCATGTGTCCAGGACGTCGGGGTCCTGGCGAATATCGGTCGAGCCACAACCCTCGCAGGCTGTTGGGTCATCCAGAGCGACGGTGAGGTGTTCGCACCGATCACAATACCAGACGGGGATACGATGGCCCCACCAGAGCTGGCGGCTGATGCACCAGTCTCGGATGTTGTCCATCCAGTTCAAATAGACCTTGGTGAAGCGGTCTGGGACTATGCGGATACGGCCCTCGGTGACGGCGGCGGCGGCGGCCTCAGCCATGGGGCCGACCTTGACGAACCACTGCTTACCGGCCATAGGTTCGACGACTGTGTTGCAGCGCTGGCAGTGCCCAACGGAGTGGGTGAGGGGTTCGGCCTTTGCGAGCAGACCATCGGATTCGAGGTCCTGGAGGATGCGGGCTCGGCACTCTGCGACGGTCAAGCCGGTGTATTGGGGCCCAGCGGCCTCGGTCATTGAAGACCGGGGCCCGATTACAGTGATTAGGGGAAGGTTGTGGCGCTGGGCGATATCGAAGTCGTTGGGATCATGGGCTGGGGTTACTTTGACGGCGCCGGTGCCGAACTCTGTGTCGACTGCGGTGTCGGCGACGACGGGGATGGGGCGGTTTAGACGGGGGAGGATCACATTCTGGCCGACGAAATCGGCGAAACGTTCGTCGTCGGGGTTGACGGCGACAGCGGTGTCGCCGAGAAGGGTCTCGGGACGGGTGGTGGCGACGGTGAGGTAGCGGGTCGGGTCCTGGGCGTGGGGATAGCGGATGTAGTAGAGATTGCTATCGACTTCCTGGTGGATGACCTCGAGGTCGGAGAGGGCGGTCGTGCATCGGGGGCACCAGTTGATGATGCGCTCGCCGCGGTATATAAGGCCCTTGCGGTAGAGGTTGACGAAAGTGGTGCGTACGGCGCGGCTGGGGCCTTCGTCGAGGGTGAAGCGCTCTCGGGTCCAGTCGCAGGAAGCGCCGAGTCTCTTGTGCTGCTCTGCGATGGTGCGACCGTATTGGCGTACCCATTCCCATACCCTCGCAACGAAAGCTTCGCGACCTATTTCCTGCCGGGCCTTTCCCTCTTTGACTAGCTGTCTTTCGACTACGACCTGAGTTGCGATTCCGGCGTGGTCGCTGCCCGGGAGCCAGAGGGTAGGGTCGCCCATCATGCGATGCCAGCGGATGAGAGCGTCCTCGGCGGCGGCAGTCAGAGCGTGGCCGAGGTGAAGCTCGCCGGTGACGTTGGGCGGCGGCATGATGATGACAAAGGGCTGCTTGCCCTCTTCTATGGTTGGGGTGAAGTAGCCGTTATCGAGCCAAAACTTGTAGATTCGGCCTTCGATCTCGGTGGGGTCGTAGACCTTTGGGATGCGGGCGAGGTTTTCAGTGCGGGTAATCATGGTTAGTTACGGTAGTGAGGTTGTCGGTGAGAGAGGGGATAACGTATTCGGAACTTTCGCTAGAGAAGTTGGTCGATTCTAACGTTGCGAGAATTGGGGAGTCAATTTGTGGCACTTGTTCAGTCGATGGGCGGCAGTTGACAGTTTACAATCAAAATGGCGACGGATAGTCAAGGTAAATCGGCTTTGCGTTTGATTGTCTTCGGGGAGCAGGCACGAAATTTGATAGTTTGTGGAAATCCCGCATTACCGTATCAATCATACATCTGTATTTTCCTGAGAATGGACGTATTGCTCGACCGAGGCCCGGCCAGCTTGGGTGGAACGCATTGCGTTGGGCCGATGCGGATTTCACGTGGACAGGATATGGGTGATGGGTGGTGAGGGGCAAGGGGGCTGGTGACACAAGGGGAAGTAAGTGAGGGCGTAGCGTAAGGCGCGTGATGGGGCAAGTCCTAGATTCCTCGCGGAGCCTCGGAATGACCCTGCAAATGGAGCCTCCGGGTCCAGGTAGTGAGGAGGATATGAGGAACGCGACAGAAAGGAACGACGGCGGGAAAAGGGGTGATATACTCGCGGCTACCCTTAACCCGTGAGAGAAGCCTTGTCAGGCAGTGCATATCCCAGTGTAGGAGTAGACATAACAGAGATACCCAGGATCAGGGCGGCTTTGGAGAGGTGGGGCGAAAAATTCCTGGCTCGTGTGTACACGCCCAAGGAGATAGAACGCTATCGGAACCGGGTGCCGGAGCTCGCTGCACGGTTTGCGGGCAAGGAGGCGGTGATGAAGGTGCTTGGGACGGGGAACAGGGGGGTGGCGTGGCGGGAGATCGAGATTCTGCCTCTGCCGAGCGGAAAGCCGACGGTGAAGCTGTATCGCAGGGCCGAGGCTCGGGCTCGTAAGCTGGGGTTGGGGGAGGTGGCGATAAGCCTGTCGCATTCCGATGAGTTCGCGGTGGCGTCGGCAGTTGCGATGGTAGAGGGATAGGTGTGAGCAAGGTCGAACGTCGATGAAGATAGTGAACAGCGCCGAGATGCGGGAGATCGAGGGTCAGTGCGAGTTGGAGGGGATTCCGACGTCGCAATTGATGGAGAACGCGGGTCGGGCGTTTGCGGAGGAGGTGAGGGAATGGATGGACGGAGTCACGGGGAAGAACGTGCTGGTGCTTGTCGGGCCTGGTAATAACGGGGGAGACGGGCTGGTGGCAGCACGGTATCTCCATGATTGGATTGCGAATGTCTACGCCTTCCTATGTTCCCCGCGCTCCGAGTCGGACCCGAACTTAAAGCTGGTCATTGACAGGGGATTGGACCCGATAGCCGCGTATGAAGAGGAAGGGCTGTCGGCGTTGCGGGAGGGGCTCAGGTCGGCGGAGGTGGTAGTGGACGCGGTGCTGGGAACGGGAAGGTCGAGGCCGATTTCGGGGAATATCGAAGCAATAATCTCCGAAGTGCGGAATGCGAAGGAGTCCAACCCGAACTTAAGGGTGGCGGCGATGGACCTGCCGTCAGGGGTGGATGCAGACTCGGGGCAGGGGGACGAAGCAGGGCTACCGGCAGATTTCACCGTCGCCTTAGGTTACCCGAAGATCGGGATGTTTGCGTTCCCGGGCGCCTCGATGACGGGACGGTTGGCCGTTGCGGATATTGGGATACCGGTGGAGCTGTCGCGACAAATCTCGCTGGAGATGCTGACGGGCGAAAGGGTGAAGGAGTTGCTGCCTCGGAGGCCGGCGGATGCACACAAGGGCACCTTTGGTCGGGTAGTGGCGCTTGCGGGGTCGGGGCAGTACGTGGGGGCGGCATATCTGGCATGTGCGGCGGCGACGAGGGTCGGGGCTGGGCTGGTGACTTTGGCATGCTCTCCGGTAGTGCGGTCGATAGTCGCTTCCCGGGCGGCAGAGGTGACGTATATCCCCCTCGAGGAAAACGCAGGTGTGCAAGAGTGGAGGACGGCTATTGAAGAGGGAGTGAAGGAGGCGGATGCGCTGCTGGTCGGGTGTGGGCTAGGGAGAGCAGAAAGCGCCTGGGAACTGGCGAAGGGGCTGCTTCTGGATTCACATTTGACTGCCCCACCCGCCGTAGTTGATGCGGACGGGCTGAATGCGTTGGCTTCGGAGGACGGGTGGTGGGAGAAGCTGGGTCGGGAGGCGGTATTGACGCCTCATCCTGGCGAGATGTCGCGATTGATGCACGCTTCGACGGGGGAAGTGCAGCGGGACCGCATTGGGACTGCTCGGGAGGCGGCACGGAAGTGGGGTAAGACGGTGGTCTTGAAGGGGGCGCACACGGTGGTTGCCCGAGCCGATGGCCATGCCGTGGTGAGCCCGTTTGCGAATCCGGGGCTGGCGTCGGCGGGCACGGGCGACGTGCTGGCGGGGACTATTGCGGGACTCCTGGCGCAAGGGCTCGGGGCATGGGAGGCGGCAATGGCGGGTGTATATCTGCACGGGTTGGCGGGAGAGATGGGTCGGGAGGAGGTCGGGGAGGCGGGGTTGTTGGCGAGCGACCTGTTGCCTCTGTTGCCGAGGGCGATACGAGGGGTGGGGTGAGGGTGAGGGGTGCCCGGCATTGCAGAGTTGATATGAGGCATTGGTTGGGTCATAATGACTCATACATTGACTCGGCAGGGTGGTGAAGTATGAACCAATTGACGATTAGGGGATTCGATGATGAGCTTAATGAGACCATTCGCCAACTAGCGGAGCGAGAAGGCATTTCCCTGAATCGGGCGGCGGTGAAGCTTCTTAAGAAGGGGGCGGGGATGATGGATGGAAAAGAAGGGGGGAGTAAGGTGGGGTCTTCTCTGGATTGGTTCATTGGTTCAATGAGCCGGGAAGAGGCGGATGAACTGGAGACTGTGATAGAAGAGGAATTCGAGAAAATCGATGAGTCGATGTGGCGATGAAAATCTTGCTGGATACGAATGCCTATTCGAAGCTCGTACGCGGACATCAGCAAGTGGCGGACCTAGCACGCGAGGCTGAAAAAGTTCTATTCTCCCCCATTGTAGCGGGAGAGCTATTGTTTGGTTATCGGCTTGGGCGACACTTCGAGCGTAATTTGGACACTCTGCGCTCGTTTCTTAAATCGCCGAACGTCACATTACTGAGCATAAGCATGACGACGGCGGACAGATATTCCAGAATAGCTGCATCTCAAAGGGCGAAGGGTAGGCCGATTCCGACGAACGACATGTGGATAGCTGCTCACTCCTTGGAAACGGGGGCTGACCTGGTTTCTGCCGACAGACATTTTGAATACGTGGACGGGATTGCACTCGTGCCAGTAAAGCCGAACTAAGCTGGGTCTATATGCTTCTAGCTATCGACATCGGGAACACGAACATAACGCTCGGTGTGTACGACGGGGAGTTGTTGGTCGCGACGTGGCGGATCTCGACGGACGTGAACAAGCAGGCCGATGAGTATGCGGTGCTGTTCAACGGGTTGTTGCAGAATCGTGGAATGCGGGAGTCGACGATCACGGAGATAGTTGTCTGCAGCGTAGTGCCTCCGCTGACCGGCGTGTTTGAGGAGTTTTGCCAGAGCCACTTCGGGTTGAAGCCGTTGGTTGTTGGGACGGGGGTGAAAACGGGGATGAGGATACTGTACGAAAACCCGAGGGATGTGGGCGCGGACCGGGTGGCCGATGCCGTAGCGGCCTATCAAAAATATGGGGGGCCGGTGATAGTGGTGGACCTTGGCACGGCGACGGTGTTCGACGCGGTATCCAAGGATGGTGAGTACTTAGGTGGGGCGATAGCTCCGGGAGTGGGGGTTGCGGCGGATGCCCTCGTGGCGAGGGCATCGAAGCTTACCAGGGTGGAGCTTACAGCGCCTCAGGAGGCGATAGGACGCACTCCGGCGGCGAGCATGCAGTCGGGATTGATATTTGGGTATGTGGGTCTTATAGAGGGGCTTGTTGCACGATTCAAGAAGGAAATGGGGCCGGGTGTGAAAGTGGTGGCGACGGGAGGGCTGGCAGGGACGATTGCCAGTGAGACTGACGTTCTGGATGCGGTGGACCCGGACTTGACCATGGAAGGGCTAAAACTGATCCACGAGATGAACCCACGATGAGCGAAGAGAGCAAAGTCGGGGGCAGGGGGCTGAAGGGGAAGCGGATAGTTCTGGGGGTTACGGGAAGCATCGCGGCTTACAAGGCGGCGGACCTGACCAGCAAACTGGTCCAGCAGGGCGCATTGGTGGACGTGGTGATGAGCGAGGGGGCGATGAACTTCGTTACGCCGCTCACGTTTCGGAGCCTGACGCACAGGCCCGTGCTGCACCAACTTTTTGACCCGGCCTCGGACGCGGGGATAGAGCACGTAGCATTGGCGGAAAACTGCGACGCTATAGTGGTAGCGCCGGCTACGGCTAACGTCATGGCCAAGGCAGCGAACGGGCTGGCCGACGACCTGCTTACCTGTATGCTTCTCGCAACCCGGAGGCCTGTGGTTCTGGCCCCGGCGATGGACGGGTACATGTTCGAAAATCCGGCCACGCAGGAGAACGTTTCAAAGTTGGTTGGGCGAGGGTGGATGGTGATTGGGCCGGGGGAGGGGAGATTGGCATCGGGGCTGGTGGGTCGGGGGCGGTTGGCCGTTGTGGAGGACATCATCGGTGGCCTGAAACAGGTTTTGGGCAGAGAGGGAGACTTGGCGGGCAAGTTGGTGGTGGTGACGGCGGGAGGGACCCAGGAACCGATTGACCCGGTGCGTCATATCGGGAACCGGTCATCGGGGAAGATGGGGTACGCGATAGCTGAGGCGGCGCGGGACCGGGGAGCGAACGTGACATTGGTCTCGACGCAGACATCTCTGAGGGCGCCCTACGGCGTCGAGTTCGTTCGAGCGGACACGGCGGAGGAGATGCGTAAGGAAGTGGTAGGCCGGGCCCCGGGGGCCGACATCCTGGTAATGGCGGCGGCGGTAGCCGACTTCCGGCCAGCAACGGAGGCGGAACACAAGATAAAGAAGTCGGGTGGGGGGATGACGCTGGAGCTGCGGGAGACGGCGGACATACTGGCTGAGGCCTCCGGGCAGAGGCTGGTGAAGGTGGGGTTTGCGGCGGAGAGTCAGGACCTAGTGACCAACGCCCGAAAAAAGATGCACAGAAAGGGCGTCGACCTGATGGTTGCCAACAACATCACTGACGAGGGAAGTGGGTTTGGGTCGGACACGAACCGGGTGGTGATAATTGGCAGTGACGGCGTGTTGGATGAGCTGCCACTGCTGCCGAAGGCCGAAGTGGCCCACATACTGCTGGACCGGGCAGCGGGGATAGAGAAGAGCTAACGCGTCAGGCCTCGGCGGGCTCTGTGGTTGGCAGTGGGTTGGGGGCGGGGGCTCGGATTCCCTTGAAGATACCGGCCAGGGACGTGGCTGCCACGGCCAGAACTACTGACTCAACGAGAAAGACGCGCCGATGGCCAATGCTCCAGGCGAGCGCGCCTCCGGTCAAGGGGCCCAGGCCCCAGGCCATTGCGGATGCGGAGTTCAGGATGCCAAAGGCCGCGCCAAGGTGTTTTCTCGGGAGCATCAAACCGACGATTGAACTGAGTGAAGTCATCATAGCGCCATTGAACAGGCCGGACAGCGCGAAGAGCAGAACGAAGACATCAAACCGGTGGTTGAAGAACTGGGGCAGGAGGGCAAGGGAAGCGCCGAGGCAGGAGATGATTAGAACAGTGCGGAGGTTTAACTTGCCGGCCATCCTTCCAACGAATATGGCACTGACTCCAGAGGCGAACCCGAGAACGCCGAATGCAAGACCCGTGTCCAGGATGGCCCGGTTGGCGTCTGTGATCGACTGGATGAAGCCCGGGGCCACTGGTTGAAGGACGGTCGGGGCGCCCTGGATGATGGGGACGAAAAGGAGAGCGGGAAGCAGGCCTTTTGTGGCGAGGACCTGACGGGTCTCGGAGAAAATGGCGAGGGGGGACCCTTTTTTGTCGGGGGACCTCTGGAAGGACTCCTTGATGAAGAACAGAATCATGAGACCGGCGGCGGCGGTGAACCCGGAGGATATGAAGTAGGTGGTCCTAAATCCGAAGGCATCAACCAGCTGGCTGCCGATAAACGGTGAAATTGTGATCGAGAAGTAGCTGGTGAACTGGAGAAGGCCAACTACCAGGGGAAGGCGGTTGCTGGGGACGTAGGAGCCGGCCAGGGCCATTGCCGCACCAACGCTGCCGGAGACGCCTCCGTGCAAGATTCGCACACCGATGAGCTGGGGGATGTTGGTGATGAGGCCGGAGAACATGAGTACAAGGGTACCGGCAGTGTAGGCGCGCACCAGCATGGGCTTTCGGCCGTAGGTGTCGGCCAAGTGGCCCCAGAAGGGACCGGCGATGCCCATGAAAAGAGCGAAAACGCCGGAAGAGGCGCCTGCCCAGAAAGCTGCGTCTGCCCCGGACTCGACGCCAAGCTCCTGCTCGATGAAGAGGGGATAGAAGGGCTGCATGAAGGACCAGCCTATGGAGGCGACACCCTGGGCTAAACAGACCAGGGCCACCTGTCGTTTCCAGCCCTCCATGTTGCGGAGCATTAGGAAGGGAGCTATGGGGACTCGGGAGAGAGGTGGCACTATGAGGGGCCTGCGTCACCGGGAGCGGCTTCGGGTGGGGTGAGGCCGGAGAGTTGCATGAGACGGGGGATATCTCGCTCCCAACCCATGGGCATCAGGTGAACGCCACGGGTAAGGGAGGAGACTTCGGAAATAGTCCGGGCGGCGATTTCGATTCCTTTCTCACGCTTGTTCTCGGCGGTGTCCATTTCGTCTATCAGAGTCTGGGGCACTTCGATTCCAGGGACGTTGGCGTTGAGGTAACGGGCTGCTCGGCCCGAGTGCAGGACGAGGATTCCGGCAAGGATAGGCACATTGAGATAGCGGGCCTTGTCCATGAAGCGGGCAAACTGCTCGGGGTCGTAGACGGCCTGGGTCTGAAAGAATCGGACACCGGCCTGGACTTTTTGTTCCATGCGGCCAACCTCTACGTCTACGTCCGGTGCGCCGGGGTTGGCGGCCGCGCCGAGGCAGAAGGTGGGAGCGCCGTTAAGCGCGTTACCTGCCATGTCGACACCCGACTCCATTTGGGTTGCTGCACGGAGGAGATCGATGACTGAGAGGTCGAAGACGGGCTTGGCATCGGGGTGATCACCGGTGCCTGTGGGGTCGCCGGTCAGGCACAGGATGTTGTGTATGCCGAGGACGTGAGCGCCGAGGAGGTCGGACTGGAGTGCGATCCTGTTGCGGTCCCGGCATGTGAATTGGCAGATGGGCTCGATTCCCCGGTCGAGGATGACCTTGCCGAGGGGCAAGGGGCCGAGCCTCATTACGGAGGCGTTTTGGTCAGTGACGTTGACCGCGTCTACGGGCGCCAGGGATTCCAGAAGAGACAGGTTTTGCTCTATGTTGACGCCTTTGGGGGGCGTCATCTCGGCGGTGACCAGAAAGGATTTCGAATTGAGCTTATCCCGGAAACTAGTCAATTGCCTGTCCTCGATGATTATTCAGGGCCTGCACCGGCTCCCGTGGCGCATATAGTAAACCCCTTGGGGAAATTCGTCATGCAGGGTAGTTGATATGCATTGTGAAATTTGGTACATTGCATTATGTTCCACATTTCACAAAGGCGCTGCCGAGATGACTGTTGAGATTATAGACGGAAGAAGGATTGCTGCAATTGTCAGGGATGAGGTCTGGCTGGAAGTCGGGCATCTGCGACAGGAGACGGGTATAGTCCCCAACCTGGCAGTGGTTATGGTCGGGAACGATCCGGCCTCGGACGTATACGTAAGGACAAAAGAGCGTGCGGCCCGGGCCGTGGGTATCGACACTCAGACCCTGCGTCTCGGGGCGGATGCCACGCAGGATGATGTTATAGATTTGGTAAAAGGGCTGAACGAAGACGACTCGGTGCACGGTATCCTGGTGCAGCTGCCGCTGCCGGACCACGTCGACTCTTTGATTGTGGCAAGTGCCGTTGCTCCTACAAAAGACGTGGACGGTCTTCACCCTGGCAACGTGGGACTTCTGCTAATAGGTGCGCCTCGTTTCGTGCCGTGCACCCCGGCCGGTATACAACGTATGTTGCTGGAGTCGGGGATAACAACTGATGGGAAGCACGTAGTGATCTGCGGGAGGAGCATGATAGT
The DNA here is from genome assembly GCA_965249275.1 of Dehalococcoidia bacterium. Lineage (GTDB taxonomy): Bacteria > Chloroflexota > Dehalococcoidia > Plut-88900 > Plut-88900 > Plut-88900. The sequence continues at coordinate 666,201 of CBDFLQ010000007.1, read as the reverse complement.
CGGGAGACCGTTGGCGGCTCTACTGATGCAGAAGCACTCGGGAGCCAATGCGACGGTCACCGTGGCCCACACGGGGACGAGACACCTGTCCGAACTTACGAGGCAGGCCGATATCCTTGTGGCCGCCATAGACAAGCCCAAGGGAATCAGGGCCGACATGGTGAAGCCGGGAGCAGTGGTCATAGACGTCGGTATCCACCGCATGGAGGACCCTTTGAGTGAGAAGGGTTACCGCCTGGTGGGGGACGTCGACTTCGAAGGAGTAAGGGATCTTGCCAGCGTCATCAGCCCGGCCCCCGGTGGAGTGGGACCCATGACTGTGGCAATGCTCCTGGTCAACACATTGAAAGCCGCAACCGTAGCGGCGAGAGAGCGTAGGCAGGTCCGTCAAATGTCCACCTTTAGCAAGGTGCCGACCGGAGCGTAGCGTAAGGGAGACGGGGCCGAATTCTAATGCATCAAGTTTGCGGGCCTACGCGGGAACAGCAACATTAGATTTTACTATTTTTATATGATTTAATTGACAAATAGCCTTGATTCTCGTATTCTAAGCAACGAAAGACACGTTAAATCGTTATAGATATTAGACAGTTATAGAAAGGAAAAGGAAAGAAGATTGGTGGGGCAGGAGATGGAGACTCAAACATACAACATAGATTCGGTATTGGAAAGCCTGGACGAAGAGGAAGAAACAGTCGTTGCCATAAAGTCAGCGGTTGTCGAGGAGGAGGACGACAGGTATGTCCAGCAGGAACTGGTAGACGAACCGCTGAAAGCTTATCTGAGAGAGATAGGCGCCTCGGCCTTGTTGACCTTCGAGGAGGAGAAATCGCTGGCAAGGGCTATCGAATTCGGAGCGGAAGCTAAGGCGAAACTGGAGGGTGGAGGCTCAGACGTGGACGGTCGCCTGTCTTTGGAGCAGGCGGTACAGGTTGGGGCGTCGTCGCGGCGTCGGATGACCGAGTCGAACCTCAGACTGGTTGTTAGCATCGCCAAGAAGTACCAGGGCAAAGGTTTGCCTCTACTGGACCTGATTCAGGAAGGAAACCTGGGACTGATCAGGGCCGTCGACAAATACGACTACCGGCGAGGGTTCCGGTTCAGCACCTATGCGACCTGGTGGATCCGGCAAGGTGTTATGAGAGCCCTGACGGACAAGGGCCACACGATCCGGCTGCCGGTGCACTTGAGCGAGACTGCATCAAAGGTGGAGAAGGCTACTCAAGCCCTAACCCAGGAGTTGGGCAGACGGCCCCAGGGAGAAGAGGTAGCCGAGGCAACGGGGATAGACCCCAACAAGATCAAGCGAATCATGAGGGCGTGGCAGCAGCCGGCGTCGCTGGACCAGCCTCAGGGGAGCGCGGGGCTGCTTCTGGGCAGCACGTTGACAGACCATGACGCTCCCTCGCCCGATGAAACCCTTTCCCTGTCACTGCTCAGAGGACACCTGGACTTGATGCTAGACGAGCTCAACCCTCGGGAGCGTGAAGTGCTGGAGATGAGGTTCGGATTGAAGGACGGAAGAGAGCACACCCTGAAGGACATCGGGGAGGTGTTAGGCGTTACCCGAGAGCGGGTGCGGCAGATCCAAAGCGGCGCAGTAGCCAAGCTGAACAAGAAATCGTCGAGGGAGCTTCTGGAGGGTTACCTGTAGAGGGTTAGTCAGCTGTAGCGCTCCTGACTTGGTTGGGGGTGAAAGCGCCTCGGGTGCTTTCACCCCTGTTTTGTGTGTAATTGGGGAGCGTGGGGTGGGGACACGCCCTCGTACATGTGGATTCCTATGTGCTACACGGTAATGACAGGATGGAATGTGTCAAGGCTACTTTGGCGTGATGGGAACATAAGCGCTTTAGATCCCTCGCGGAGCCTCGGGATGACACTGCAAATAGGGTGTGTGCAGATGATAGTGCGACCCGTTTGTTTCCTGGAGAAAGTGGCCGTTTGATATCACTTTGGGGGTTAACCTATAATCCTCCAGCTAATGTTCAAGGTAGGTGAAAGACTTTGTTAAAGAGTGTCGGTTGTGGAGAGCTCAGGGCTGCAGACACAGGTAAGGGCGTAACGCTGGCGGGGTGGGTGCATCGACGGCGAGACCACGGGGGGCTTATATTCATCGACCTGAGAGACAGGTCGGGAATCGTGCAAGTGGTGCTCAATCCCAGGGAGTCTCCCGAGGCACACGAGACTGGGACACAGTTTCGCAATGAGTGGGTGGTACAGGTGAAGGGACAGGTCGGGACCCGGCCCGTCGGCACTGAGAACCCGGACCTTCCGACGGGGGAGATAGAGGTGAATGCTCGGGTGGTGCAAGTGCTCAACTCGTCTCTGACGCCTCCCTTCTACGTCAATGAGGACACGGAAGTAGAAGAAAACCTCAGGCTCAAGCATCGATATCTGGACTTGAGGAGACAGAGACTCCAGCGCAACATCGCGCTGAGGCACCGAGTCGTCAAGTACATTCGGGACTACCTGGATGAAGAGGGTTTCCTCGAAATCGAGACGCCGGTGTTGATAAAGAGCACGCCGGAAGGGGCACGGGACTACCTGGTGCCCAGCCGGGTACACCCTGGCACTTTCTACGCTCTGCCCCAGTCTCCCCAGCAGTTGAAGCAGCTGCTTATGGTCTCGGGGTTCGAGAAGTATTTTCAGATTGCCAGGTGCTTCCGAGACGAAGACCTGAGGGCCGACCGACAGCCGGAGTTCACTCAACTTGACCTGGAGATGAGCTTTGTGGATGAGGACGACGTGCTGGGCCTCACCGAGGCCCTGTTTACGGGGCTTGCGGAGACGGTAACGCCGGAAAAGGGTCTTACGAAACCTTTCCCACGTCTGACCCATGCCGAGTCGATGAGGCGATACGGGACGGACAAGCCTGACCTGCGCTTCGGGCTGGAGCTCGAAGTGCTGACGGGCGTGGTGAAGGACTCGGGGTTCAAGGTTTTTCAGTCAGTGGTTGCGAGTGGGGGCACTATAAAGGGGTTCCGGGCCCCTGGCTGCTCGGGTTACAGCCGCAGACAGCTTGATGCGCTTATAGAGTTCGCGAAGGAGCGGGGGGCCAAGGGGCTGGTGACCATTGCACTGGAAGGGGCGCCGGATTCGGAGGGGAGGTGGGAGGCGGGGAGCGTGAAGTCGGGAGTCACCCGACATCTTTCTGACGAAGAACTCAACGGGATAATTCACGGTCTCAAGGCAGAGATGGGTGATCTTGTAATGATCATTGCGGGGGACGAGAAGTCGACGAATGCGGCCCTGTCGGCGCTCAGGAATGAGATGGGTCAGAGGCTGGGACTAGCGGACCCGGAGGAGTTGGCCTTCATGTTCGTGGTGGACTTTCCACTGGTTGAATGGAACGACGACCAGGCCAGGTGGGACGCTACACACCACCCGTTCACTTCACCGAGGGAGGAAGACTTGGGGTTGATGGACACCGACCCGGGGTCGGTGCGGGCCCGGTGCTACGACATGGTCTGCAACGGACAAGAGGTGGCCAGCGGCAGTATCAGGATCCATGATCGAGGGCTCCAGCAGAAGGTATTCAAACTGCTGAACTATAACGGAGACGAGGCCCAGGCTCGGTTCGGGCACCTTTTGGAAGCGTTTGAGTACGGGGCCCCGCCCCACGGAGGCATAGCCCCGGGGATCGACCGGCTGGTGGCTATACTCGCTGGAGAAGAGAGTATCCGCGAAGTCATAGCCTTCCCGAAAAACCAGAGCGCGATAGACGTGATGACGGCCGCGCCGGCCCCCGTGAGCCTACAGCAACTCAAGGACCTGCATCTGCGCGTGACCGAAGATTGAATAAGCGCTAGTGTAAGGGCGTGGTGTGCTATACTTTTCACGAAGTCGAATCCAATTTTCCTCATCGCTAAGAGAGTTCTCCTCCCTTGAAAGTCACCACTGAAAAACTACCCAAAAGCCGCATGCTCCTCACCATTGAAGTCGAAGGTGAGGAGCTCGAAAACTCGCTAAAGAAGACATACAAGAACCTGGCTCAGCGCGTTCGGGTGCCGGGGTTCAGGCCGGGCAAAGCGCCTCGGGCAGTCCTGCAGAGCTTTGTCGGTAAGGACGCCGTAGTTCACGAGGCGATGCACGACCTGGCCCCAGAGCTTGTGCAGAAGGCCATTGAAGACGAGGGGCTGGATGCAATCGACACCCCTGAGGTGGATGTGGACACCGGGGACACGATGGTCATCAAGGCCACGGTCCCCCTGCCCCCCACGGTGGAATTGGGCGACTACAAGTCGATCAGGGTCAGTCAGGACCCCGTGGAGGTGAAGCCGGAACAGGTGGAAGAGGCCATGGAGTCGGTGAGGACGAGGAATGCGCCCTGGGAGCAGGTGGACAGGCCGGTGGAATACGGAGACCTTTTGACTATCGACGTGGACGGAAAAGTCGATGGCAAATCCGTCATAAGCGAAACAGGCGCTTCTTATAGCCCTGGCCCAGAAATAGCCTTTCCGGTGCCGGGTTTCTCCCCGATGCTGGAGGGTATGGTCAAAGGTGAATCGAAGGAGTTTAACCTGACGTTGCCGGACAGCTTCAGGGAGGCTGAAATAGCGGGTAAGGAATGCAGTTTCGCCGTTACGGTGCAAGAAGTGAAGGCCAAACTGCCAGCTCCACTTGACGACGATTTCGTGAAGAGCCTGGATGAGGAGTACGAGACCCTGGAGGACTTCAGGGCGAAGATGACGGAGGCGATGGAGGAACACGCGCAGGCTTTGTCGGACCGCAAGTTCGAGGAAGACCTCATGGAGGCACTGAAAGGCAATGCCACAATCGAGGCTCCTCCGATTCTCACGGAAAGAGAAATAGACCACATAATAATGGACGAGGCCCGAGCGCTGGCGCAAAGCGGCCTGCAGTTCGAAAGCTATCTGAAAGCCATCGGTAAGACTCCGGAGGAGCTGAGAGAGGACCGGAGGGAGTCGGCGGAGAACCGGGTTACGACGTCGCTAATTCTGAACAGGCTGGCAGAGGTGGAGGAAGTAGAATCAAGCGACGAAGAGATAGGCGAGGAGATCAAACAAGCGGAAGAGCAGGCCGACGCAACTGACCCGGAGGCCATACAACGCCTGCGCAGCGACGAAGTTCGCTCAAACATCGGGAATCGGATCAGGCTGAGAAAAGCCCTGGACCGGATGAAAGAAATCGCTCAGCAGGGCCCGGCGCTCGTGGTAGCGGGGTCGGAGTCTTCTATCGAGAACGCTAACGAAAACGAGGAGAAAGATGCGACCGGATAACGTGATACCGATGATAATCGAGAGCGGCGCCCGAGGTGACAGGGCGTTCGACATATATTCACTTCTGCTGAAGGAGCGGATTGTATTCCTGGGGACACCCATCACAGATCACGTGGCAAACCTGATCGTGGCGCAGCTCTTGTACCTCGAACGTGAGGACCCGGACAAAGACATCAACCTGTATATCAACTCACCCGGCGGCGTGATAAGCGCCGGCCTGGCGATCTACGACACGATGCGGCTTGTTCAGTGTGACGTATCGACGATCTGCGTCGGCATGACGGCCAGCATGGGCACGGTACTGCTGAGCGGAGGAAAAGCGGGCAAGCGGTTTGCACTGCCCAATGCCACGGTACACATGCACCAGCCGATGGGTGGAGCGCAGGGACAAGCCTCGGACATTGAGATCGCTGCCAGGGAGATACTGCGACTGCAGGACAAGCTGAGGCGCATTCTGTCCGAGAACACGGGTCAGGACATCGAGAAGATTGCCAGGGACACCGACCGGGACATTTACCTGAGTGCGGAAGAGGCGAGGGATTACGGGTTGGTGGACAAGGTTGTGGGAGCGGTAGAGGAGAGTAAGGACAAGAAGTCCGAGTAAGCGGGGCCACGGGCCCGGACTGAGGCCACATGCCCGACGACAGAGACGCAAGAACTAGATACGCCTGCTCCTTCTGCTCCAAGAGCCCGCCGGACGTCAAGAAACTGATAGGTGGGCAGGAGCAGACCTACATCTGCGACAACTGTGTCGCGCTTTGCCAGCAGCTGATAGACGAGGACCGGGTCTCGGCGGACGATGGCCTGGGTCTCGATCAGCTTCCGACTCCAAGAGAGCTCTACGATAAGCTCAGCGAGTATGTAGTTGGGCAGTCGCGGGCTAAGAAAGTCCTTAGCGTAGCCGTATACAACCACTACAAGCGCATCAACAACAGCAGGGGTCCGGATGGGGACGTGGAGCTGGAGAAGACCAACATCCTGCTGGTCGGCCCCACGGGATGCGGCAAGACCCTTCTGGCCCAGACCCTCGCCAAGATCCTGAAGGTCCCCTTCGCCATTGCGGATGCAACGACGCTGACGGAGGCCGGTTACGTCGGGGAGGACGTGGAGAATATTCTTCTACGCATCATCCAGGCCGCGGAGTATGACGTGAATCGGGCGCAGCGAGGCATCATATATATCGATGAGATAGACAAGATTTCGCGCAAGAGCGCCAATCCCTCGATAACAAGAGACGTGTCGGGGGAGGGCGTTCAGCAGGCACTGCTGAAGGTCATTGAAGGGTGCGTGGCTAATGTTCCGCCGCAAGGCGGCCGCAAGCACCCACACCAGGAATACATTCAGCTGGACACATCGAACATTCTGTTTGTCTGTGGCGGCGCTTTCGACGGGCTGGAAGAGTTGATTGAGCAGCGGGTCAACAAAGATGTAGTGAGCATCGGGTTCAACTCAGTTACGGGCCGCGGGCTGAAGGGCTCGGAGGAGATACTGAACCTCGTGGAATCCGAGGACCTGCTGAAATTTGGGCTGATACCTGAGCTTATAGGAAGACTGCCAGTGATGGCGGCGGTCGGGGCCCTGGACCGGGAGTCTTTAATTACGGTGCTGACCCAGCCGAAGAACGCACTGGTGAAGCAGTACCATCGTATTTTCGAACTGGACGGGGTGGATCTGGAATTCACCGATGCGGCCCTGGAACGGGCGGCGGACATGGCGGTCAAACTGAAAACCGGGGCTCGGGGATTACGGTCGATACTGGAAGAGGCCTTGATGGAGGCCATGTACCAGGCGCCCTCGATTGATAATGTCGAAAAATGCTACGTTGATGAGAAGGCGATAGCCGGGGAACGATCGCCCTTGCTACTGACCTCCGACGGCAAGACCGTGGAAGTGATGCCGGACTTGGACGAGGCCCCGACCAACCTGCGCTTGGATGCGCCGCCGGAAATAGAGAAGACCGCTTAAGACACCCGGGGGACGGAACATGAGCGAAGACATAAAGTCCCACTTGTTGGTTGAGAAGAAGGGCCGCATTGCCTATGTAACCCTGAACCGGCCAGAGGTCCTGAATGCACTGACTGAGGCGCACTGGCAACAGCTGGCCAATACGTGGAGAGCGCTGGACGACGATCCCGACGTTTGGGTGATCATCATCACGGGGTCAGGGGAGCGGGCATTCTGCACGGGGCAGGACCTCAAGGACGTGGCGAAGGAGGGGCCGGAAGCGTGGAGAGGTTCCTACTCGGTGGAGAATCCCCCAGGTATGCCGAACATGTACGAGATGTACACTGCAACACCCGCCATCGCTGCGATAAACGGCTTCTGCATAGCGGGAGGGTTGGAGATTGCACTCAGCTGTGACATAAGGGTGGCGGCAGAGCATGCGCAGTTCGGCCTGCAGGAAGTGCGGTGGGGAATCATTCCCAGCGGCGGCGGCGTCGACAGGCTGCCGAGGGCGATGCCCATGTGCATAGCCATGGAGATGCTGCTCACGGGGGGGAGGATCGATGCGCAAGAGGCGCACAGGACGGGTCTGATCAACAGGGTAGTTGAGGCGGACCAGGTGATATCGACGGCGGAGGAGATTGCGGAAAAGATATGCCGGAACGGGCCTCTGGCCGTGCGGGCCATCAAGGAATCCGTCCAGCGAGGATACAACCTGACGCTTCCGCAGGCCTTCCAATTCGAAAAGGTGTTCAGCACTCTGCTGGGCACCACGGAAGACGCGGTAGAAGGGCCTCTGGCCTTTTCCGAAAAGCGGCAGCCGGAGTTCAAGAGCAGGTAGTCGGGGGCTCACCGGATGCCCGCAAGGAATTAGTACGTTGTCCCGGAGGGACCCATGCCGCAGGTAATTTTCGAAAAAAAGGACCGGATAGCGTACCTTACCATCAACAGGCCCGAGAAGATGAATGCCCTGAACGCTGAAGTGGTGAACGGCCTGAACTCAGCCTGGCACGACATAGAGAACGATACGGATGTCTGGTGCACTATCGTGACAGGGGCGGGGGGAAGGGCGTTCTCGGCGGGCGCGGACCTGAAGGAGATGTCGGACAGGAGGAGGGGAGAGGGCGAGGGACTGCTGGCCGAGGTTCGATCCATGGGGTTCTGGCGAACGAGCGACCTGACAAAACCGGTCATCGCAGCTGTGGACGGCTACTGCCTTGCCGGGGGCCTGGAACTGGCCTTGGCGTGTGACTTCATTATCGCTTCGGACAGGTCGCACTTTGGGCTTTCGGAAGTTCTTAGAGCGATCATTCCCGGGGGTGGGGGGACGCAGAGGCTGCCTCGGGCGATACCCTTCCGCAGGGCGCTGGAGGTGCTGTTGACCGGCGATCGGCTCAACGCTCAGCAGGCCTACGACTTGGGTCTCGTGAACCGGGTGGTGAATCCCGAGGATGTGATGTCCACCGCCGAGGAGCTTGCAAACAAGATCAACGCGAACGGGCCACTGGCGGTGCGGGCGATAAAGCAACTGGCCTACCAGGGCATGGACATGCCTTTGGAGCAGGGGCTCCGGTTAGAGGAGTTGGTGTCGCAGCGGATCCACAAGACCGAGGACTCGAAGGAAGGGCCTCTGGCGTTTGTGGAGAAGAGGAAGCCGAACTACAAGGGTCGGTAGGCTACGCGCCGCGCCGCTTGTACTTTGGCGGGCTTCCGCCTCAACGGGATCCTCCATAGGCGGATGTTCCATCTGCGGCAGCACGAGTGGCCCTCCCCCCCGCTCATACTTCGAGGGCCTCAGCACGAGCGGCCCCACCCGATGGAATCACCCTCACCCTAGCCCTCTCCCATCGAGGGAGAGGGGATGAGACACTTCCCCTCCAATCCCCTTCATCAGCGTTATGCAAGGGTCTTATGCAGCGGGATGGATTCTCGGGTCAAGCCCGAGAATGACGTGGAGTTGAAGCGCTAGGTTTGCTTGATTGTAGACTCGATTTGAGGGGTGAGGTCTTGGGGTGGGGAGGGGTTGTGTGGGGTGATTTGGACTTCGCTGTGGGAGAGGGTGGCTAGGGTCTCGACTAGTAGGGGCAATTCTCTTTTCACGCCTTCGCTGCGTATTGCTTTGAAGAGAGGCAGTTCTTCGCCGTAACTTTGACGGAGGTGGTCGATGGAAGTCTGGTCTGCTTCTCTCCATAGGTCATCAAGGGCTTGGCCGCGGATGGGGTAGCGGCAGTAGGCGATGGTCGGGCCGCGATCTAACTCCTCGGTGACGAGGTGGATTTTGACGCCGCTATGAGTTGCTCGCTGCTTGATTAGCTGCCAGATGACATCTTGCCAGGTGCCATCGGGGCCGTCGGGGGCGGCGGGGTGTAGGTTGATCATTCGGAAGTCCCGGCACAAGGCTGGGCTAACGATGAGCATGTAGCCGGCGAGGACGCAGAGGTCGGGTGAGAAGGGGGAGATTAGCTCAGCAACTTCTTTGTCGTAGGCGGTGCGCCATTGGGAGGGATCGCCGGTCCATTGGCGGCGAAATGCCCTGGAAGACCGGTGTACGACGGTGAGGCCGAGGGATTTGGCCAGGGCAAAGAACTGGTCGCTACCTTCAGCCTCGCCCGGGGCCCGGTTGCTGAATACAAAGCTAATTCTGGCCTGGACGCGTTTGTCGGTTATGGCCTCCTTGACGGTGGAGAGGAGGGCGCGGGAGCCGGGGCCGCGGCCCGTGGAGAACCAGCCGAGGTTGAGCATGTGGGCGAGGGGGTCGGGGCTAGCCTAGGACTTCACTGACTATGGCGACGGGCATGCCGGGCGAGTAGTAGTTGGGGACGTCTCCAATGACCTTGGGAACGGTGGTGCCGTTCATGCCAGCGAGGCGTTTCTCCTCGCTTTCGAAGTAGAGGTAGCCGATGCAGTGGATTGGGGAGTCGCTTCCGTCGGCGCCGCTGACAACGTTGTCCACGTCCCACTTGAATGCGCCGAACTCGGCGGCGGCCATGGGCATGTGGGACTTGATGTAGTAATCGAGGTCGAAAGTGCTGTCTTCAGTCTTGTTGTAGATGATTGCCATGCGGATCATGATAACCGCCTTTCATGTAGGGACCGATTGGGGATAGCTACTCCCAAATCTCGACTTTGAGGCGCTTGTTGCCCTGTTCGTCACCATCGCCGTTGACGAAGGACACGTCTCCGGCGGGGCAGGCGGAGAGGCCGACCAAGCAGTCCATCTCGGCGCGCATGTCGATGTAGCCGCCCTTGCCCGCGGCTGGGGCGTGGATGTGGTATCGGCCCTCTTGGTCGTAGGTGACGTTCATGAACATATTGAAGACGTCGGGGACGTCCTCGGGGGTGATGCCGTGGGGCTCGAGGGCCTCCACAAGGTTGCCGAAGCAGCTACGATGTCCGCCTTCTATGTTCCACACCTCGTATCTTTGGGGAGTGCACTTGGCCCCAATCATGGTCCAATGTAACCCGACGGTGTCCTCGACGGTGGTGAACATAACGTTGAGGTGAGGGGGTCGGGAGTAGAAGTCCCGTACGCCATTGATGCCACCTGTGCCCTTGGCGCTGTTCATGACGAAGGTGTGGGACGAGTCGTAGTGCTCCTTGAAATTGTTGGCGTTGAAGGCCGTCCAATCGCCGACCTGGGGGCCATCGATCATTATCACCCGCTGGATTTGACCCTTCTTCACATAGTAGGCGGCGCCGTACTCTGCCGGAATCATTATCTCCTGGACCAGCTTACGTCCTTCCATGTCTGCTCCTCCCCGCCGGATTCTGTTTCCGGCCTAGACCCGCTCCTGATATTCGCCGGTGCGGGTGTCTACCTTAACGGTGTCATCTTCGTTGACGAATAGCGGGACATTGACGGTTAGGCCCGTTTCCAAGGTGGCGGGCTTGGTGCCGCCCTGGGCGGTGTCACCCTTGTAGCCGGGATCGGTTTCGGTGACGCGGAGGTCTACGGTCGTGGGCAGTTCGACGCCTATGGGAACTTCACCGTGGAGAATGAGATCGAGGGTCATACCTTCAAGGAGGTAGCCTACGACATCCTCGACGAGCTCATGGGAGACGGGCGACTGTTCGAAGGTGTCGGTGTACATAAAATAGAAGAGGTCACCGTCACGATATAGGAACTGGGCCTCCTGCCGCTCGAGCCGGGCGACGGCGAAGCGCTCGCCTGCCTGGAAGGTGCGCTCGATGGTGTGGCCTTCAGTGATGTTGCGTATTTTCATCCTGACCTGGGCCGAGCCTCGGGCGATCTTGATGTGCTTGAGCATCAGAATCTTGTAGAGGCTGCCATCCAGCTCTATGGTCATTCCCTTCTTGATAGCTCCGGTCTCAATCATAAGCGCACCTCAATTGTTGGCGGAGCGGATTCCCTTGGGGGTCTTGGTAATGACCCGCACCTTGCCGTTTTCCAAGACTACCATGTCTTCGATTCTAACGCCGCCCCAGCCGGGGATGTATATGCCGGGTTCTATGGTGAATACCATGTCCTTCCGGAGTACGCTGCTGCCCCGCGGCCCGACTACAGGAACTTCGTGGACGGCCAGGCCGATGCCGTGGCCGAGGGAGTGGCCGAAGCGTTCGCCGTAGCCGGCGTCATCGATGACGGTGCGAGCCAGGGAGTCGGCCTCGTGGCCGGTCATGCCGGAGCGCACGGCGTCGATGGCGTTGAGTTGGGCGTCCAGCACAGTGTTGTAGACCTTGTCCAGCTGTTCATCCGCGGCACCTACAACTATGGTGCGGGTGATGTCGCTGCAATAACCGTTGATCCTGGCGCCCATGTCGATGACCACGGGTTCGCCGGACTGGATGGCTTTATCGGAGGGGCGGTGGTGGGGCAGGGCGCCGTTTGGTCCGGAAGCGACGATGGTATCGAAGCTGATGGAGTCGGCACCGGCGTCGCGCATGGCTTTTTCGAGTTCCCAGGCGACCTGTTTCTCGGTCATGCCGGGCTCGATGGCCGGGACCATCTGGGCGAGGGCCTGGTCGGCGAAGGATGCGGCCCTGCCGATCTCGGCGATTTCGTCGGGTCCCTTTACTTCCCGCAGGGTCTCGACCAAACCGCGGGTGGACATGAGGCGGGGGCGCTCCTCGGAAGGAAGGTCGGCGATGGAGCGTTTTATGGCCGAGTAGAAACTGAAAGATATGTCGGATGCTTCGAAGCCGAGGCGGCGGGGTTTGATCTCGGCGAGGGCCTCGTGGAACCAACCGAAGGGTTTGGGCCCTGCCATCTTGAGCAGCGTGTAGTCGGGGCACTGGCGGGCGGACTGCTCGTAGTAGCGGAAGTCGGTGGCGATAAAGGCGTGGTCCCGGGAGATGATGAGAAAGCCAGCCGAGCCGCTAAACCCGGAGAGGTAGAAGCGGTTCTCGGGTTGCGATATTAGGAGGGCATCGAGACCCTCAGCGTCAAGCTTTCTTCTGAGCTTTTGCGTTCTTTCCAATGCGCTCATATTTTGCCTATCCTAACCGCTTTTCTTGAGCGAGTCGACGAGCAGGTCGAGGGCAGAGAGATATCCCCTCCAGCCCTGACCGGCGATCTGACCCTTGGCGATGGGAGCAATGACGGATACGGAGCGGAACTGCTCACGGGCGTGGATGTTGGATAGATGGACTTCGATAATTGGGAGGGCGGTGTCGGCTAGGGAGTCGCGGAGGGAGAGGCCGTAATGGGTTAGGGCGCCAGGGTTGATGATTATACCGTCGGCGATTTCGGACTCGGCCTGGAGGAAGTCGATAATTGCGCCCTCGTGGTTGGACTGGAAGAAAGATACGTCTGTACCGAGTTCGGAGGCGCGTGTGGAAACGGCGGTCTCGATGTCGGCGAGAGTAGTAGTCCCGTACTGGGCCGGGTCCCGCTTGCCGAGACGATTGAGGTTGGGGCCGTTTACTACCAGTATTCTCATTCGGAATCTTTGGGGGCTTGGGCCCTGGGATGGGCCTTTTCGTAGGTTTTGCGTGTCTCGGCGGTGGTCATGTGGGTGTAGATCTGGGTCGTGCCGAGGCTCTCGTGGCCAAGGAGCTCCTGCACTACACGGAGGTCGGCGCCGCCATCCAACAGGTGAGTCGCGAAGCTGTGGCGGAGAGTGTGGGGATGGGCGGGCTCGAGGAGACCCCTTTCAAGAGAGTACTTGCGGACAAGAGTCTGGACGCTTCGGACTGAGAGCCGACCGCCACTGTTGTTGAGGAAGAAGGCTCGGTTCTTGGCGTTGGTTAAAAGTTGAGGTCTGCCGTGGGAGAGATAGCGGGCTATGGCAACAATGGCCTGCTTCCCGACCACGACGTCCCGCTCCTTGGAACCCTTGCCCAGGACCCGGAGCTCGCGGTTGCCATCGGCCACATCATCGGTGTCCAGGCTGACGACCTCGCTGACTCGGAGGCCGGTGGCGTAGATCAACTCCAGAAGGGCGCGGTCCCGAAGTCCGAGGGGGGTGGGGTCTAGGGGGGCCTCTACGAGGGCGGAAGCATCCTGAGGAGACAGGAACTTGGGAAACTTCCTGTCGAGTTTGGGGAGGCGGAGCCGGGCCACGGGATTGGTTTCCAGCCAGCCCTCACGGACGAGGAACCGGTAGAAGGTGCGCAGCACGCTTATCTTGCGGGCCACGCTCCGCATGTCGTGGCCGTGCTTAACCTGGTTGTTGGCGACTTGGATGCTGCGCTCGGTGGTGAGCCATGCGACGTACTTCCTTAGGAGATTTTTGATCTCCTTGCCGCCTATTTCTGCCAGGTCATATATGCCGTTGTCTTCCAAGAAGTCGAAATAGGAATTGAGGTCCGTCCGGTAGTTGCGCACGGTGTAGGAGGAGAGGTTGCGCTCCCCTTCCAGGTACCGGATGAATTTGTTGAGATACTGGTAGTGTTCCAAGGCTGTGGCTCGTGGCTAGGCGGGTACGGGTTCCTCGGCGGCTTTAGTGGCGGCATAGGGTTTGGCGTTCTTGCATTTCGGGTAGCCGGTGCAGGCTATGAAGCGGCCTCGTCTGCCGGATTTTATGGCCATGGGTTTGCCGCACTTATCGCAGGACTCATCGATTATTTCCGGCGCCTGGCGAGACTGTTCGCCCGGGAGAGGCCGGGTGTTCTTGCACTTGGGATAGGCGGTACAGGCGAGGAATTTTCCCCTACGGCCCGATCTAATGACCATAGGGCTTTCACATTTTTCGCAGGCCTCATCGGTCTTTTCCGGTTGTTCTCGTTCGTCACCCGGAAGGGGTCGGGTGTTCTTGCACTTGGGGTAGGCAGTGCAGGCGAGGAACTTTCCCCTGCGGCCTGATCTAATGACCATGGGGCTTTCACATTTTTCACAGACCTCATCGGTCTCTTCCGGTTGTTCCCGTTCGTCGCCGGGGAGCGGCCTGGCGTTCTTGCAGTCGGGGTAGCCGCTGCAGGAGAGGAACTTGCCATAACGTCCCACCTTTATGAGCATGGGGCGTTCGCATTTTTCGCAGAAGATGTCGGTTTCCTCGGGTTCCTGGCCGGGGAGAGGCTTAGCGTTTTTACACTTGGGGTAACCGCTGCAAGAGAGGAAACGGCCGTTTCGCCCCGCCTTGACGGTCATAGGCTCGCCGCATTTTTCGCAGACTAGGCCGGAGGCTTCGTCGGGGATTGCCTCGGATGCTTTGTCCAAGGCCTCCTGGAAGGGGTCATAGAATTCCCGGATTACGGGGACCCATTCACGCTCGCCCCTGGAAATTTCATCAAACTCCTGCTCCATCTCGGCCGTAAAACCAAGGTTCACGATATCGGGGAAGTGCTCGTTAAGGAGGGCGTTGACTCGGAGGCCCAACTCCGTTGGGTGTATCCGGCCCTTCTCCTTGTTTATGTACTTACGGTCCTGGATGGTTGAGAGTGTCGGGGCGTAGGTGCTGGGCCGACCAATACCGTTCTCCTCCAGGGCCTTGATGAGTGAGGCTTCGGTGTAGCGGGGGGGAGGCTGCGTGAAATGCTGCTTCTGTTGAAGGGCCAGGAATTCCAGGGACTCTCCGGGGGAGAGTTCTGGGAGGGGGGGTTGCTTCTCGCTATCGGATGTGTCGTCGGCGTCCTCGTGATAGAGAGTCAGGAAGCCGGGGAATGCAGTGACGGAACCGGTAGCTCGAAATAGGTAACTTGGAGGTGACCCCATAGTCGTGGCATGTAACTCGTCGCTGCGGGACGCGTCTTCCCTCCATCCGCTTGCAGTTTCAATGTGGGCAGTCGTCTGGTCAATGAGGGCCGAGCTCATCTGACTGGCGACCATTCGCTTCCATATCAGTTCGTAGAGCTTCGACTGGTCGTTGCTGAGATAGGACTTCATAGCTGCCGGGTCTCGATAGCAGGAGGTGGGTCGGATAGCCTCGTGGGCTTCCTGCGCGCCCTTGGAGCGAGCCCTGTATGCGCGGGGAGAGGAGGGCACGTAGGCGGCACCGAATTTCTCGGAGATGTACCTGCGGGCCTCGTTGCGGGCCTCGTTGGAGACGGAGGGGGAGTCGGTTCTCATGTAGGTAATGAGGCCGATCTGGCCCTCGTTGCCGACAGGAAGACCTTCATAGAGCTGCTGGGCGACGGCCATGGTCTTCTTCGCCGTAAACCGTAGCTTTCGACCGGCCTCCTGCTGCAGGGTGCTGGTGGTGAAAGGCGGAGAAGGGTTGCGCTTGGCCTGCTTTTTGTCGACCTTGGCAACGGTGTAGGCGGCCCCTTCGAGGGCAGTGGCTATGGCCTTACTCTGGGCCTCGTCGTCTATGGAAATCTTACCGCGTTTGCCTTTCTGGTTGTGGAGCAAGGCTCGAAATGCGGTCTTCTTGGCGGCCTTTTGCTTATTGAGGTCGGCCTCGATTGTCCAGTACTCCTTCGGGACGAAGGCAGTGACCTCCTGTTCCCGGTCGGAGACCATGCGTAAGGCGGCGGACTGGACCCGACCCGCCGAGAGGCCCTTTTCGAGCTTGCGCCAGAGCAGGGGGCTGAGCCGATACCCGACTACGCGGTCCAGGACTCGGCGGGCCTGCTGAGCGTCGACGAGGTCCATATCGATTTCACGGGGATTGTCGAACGCTTCGGTGATGGCATTCTTGGTGATTTCGTGGAAGACGACCCGTTGAACGGGCATGCCTTTGATGTTGGAAGCCTCTAGGAGGTGCCAGGAGATGGCTTCGCCTTCCCTGTCGGGGTCGGTTGCCAGGTAGACGGCATCGGCGCCCTTGGCAGCCTTGGCGAGCTTCTGGACGGTGTCCTTCTTGTTCTTTGGGACTTCGTAGAAAGGTGCGAAGTCTTCGGCAACGTTGACGCCGAACCGGTATTGAGGGAGGTCACGGACGTGGCCCAGAGAGGCCATCACGTTAAAATCCTTGCCCAGTATCTTTTCGATGGTCCGGGCCTTGGCGGGAGATTCTACAATTACGAGTTTTTTAGCCATAAGGGTTACACTTGGGCAGGATAGGCAGGTCGGACCTCGCGAATCTTAATATAGCTCATTGCGCCGACCTGCTTGACTATTCCTTTCAGTTCCATCATAGCCAGAGTGCTGCTCACCGTCGATACGGGCAAGTTACACTGGCGGGTGACTTCGTCGATGTGGATGGGTTCCCGGGACAAGAGCTTGATGAGGTCGGCCTCCGGGGCGGAGACTTCAAGCAACTCTTGCATTACTAGCTGCTCGGGCACGAGTTTGAGGTTTAGCTCTTCGAGGACATCCTCTATGCGCGTGACCAGTTTGGCCCCTTCCTGTAGCAGGCGGTTGGCGCCCCGGCTCTTGGGTGAAGTGACATTGCCGGGCACGGCGAAGACCTCCCGGTTGTGCTCCAGGGCGTAGCCGGCGGTTATGAGCGCGCCGCTCTTTTCATCTGCCTCTACAACTAGGGTGCCGAGGGTGAGGCCGCTCATGATTCGGTTTCGTCTGGGGAAGAAATCGGGGCGGGGCCGGGTGTCGAGGGGGTAGTCACTGATGACCGCGCCGGACTCGGCGATTTCGTCGGCGAGGCGCTGGTGCTCGGGAGGGTAGACCGTGTCAAGGCCGCAGGCCTGGATAGCCAGTGTTCGGCCTCCGGCATCAAGGACGGCACGGTGAGCTACGGAGTCTATGCCACGGGCCAGGCCGCTGACCACGGTAATTCCGTTGCGGGCGAGCTCTGTGGACAACGTGAGGGCCATCTCCTTCCCGTAGGCGGTGGGCTGCCGAGACCCGACCACTGCGATGCCCCAATCGTCCTGTTCGGTGATTGCGCCGCGGACGTAGATTACGGGAGGGCGGTCGTATATCTGGTTGAGCCGGTCAGGGTAACGGGGATCGTGCCAGGTCAGGGGCTCGATGTTGCGAGCCAGGAGGTCGTACAAGACCGTATCGGGGTCGATGGCAGGGCGGCGGGACTGGATTGAGGTGATGGACCGGCTGTCTAGGCCCGCTTTCCGGAGGGCGGAGGGGCCTGCCGTCCAAGCAACTTCAAGGGAACCGAAATAGGCTTCCAGAGCAGCGTAACGGGCCCTGCCGATGCCGGGTATTCTGTTGAATGCAACCCAATACTTGAGGTCTTTCATGCGCGGCCATTCTAGCATAGGGAAATTTGGCTTCAAAATGAACGGGACGGGGACTGGCGGAGAGGATGGGATTCGAACCCACGAGAGAGCTTTCACCCCCTACGCGATTTCCAGTCGCGCCTGTTCGGCCACTCCAGCACCTCTCCGGGACCCGTGCTCCGGGCTTCGGACCGGTAGTCCGGGCACAAATAATAGCATTGAGCGCGCCGAAAGATAAGGTGTCGTGGCGAAAGGGGCTCGAAACCGACGGCCTATTCGATGATATTGCGAACACTAACAACAGCAAGCGTTTGCATCTATAATCCCACCCATGGCCTCGACTGACAGGTAGAACCTCATGTCGGACGGAAGGCGGTGGGCAGGCGATACGAGAGATTTGCGAAGGTATGCGGGATAGCCGGACTAGGCAAGTTGGCAAGCAGCACGGGTTTAGAGTATTGATGGAGAGTTAAGGATGGCACACCACCACGGTTCTCCCTTCGACCATGCCGAGAAAGATACGCCGGTCAGAAAGACGGCTAGCTTCATCCTGGCGGGCCTGAGTGGGGGACACGGCATATTCCACTGGTTTAACCAGAGCTTCCTGGTAATGCTGCCGGAAATCGAAGCGACATTTGGCCTTAACAAGGTTCAGGTCGGGGCGATAACGGCGACGAGGGAGATAGCTGGGGGCCTGGTGATGCTCCCCAGCGGGGTGATCCTGGACATTCTCCGCCCCTATTGGGGCATCGTGCTGAGCCTGTGCATGTTGGTATTCGGGCTCGGGTGGATACTGACTGGGCTGTCGCCGATCTACCCGGTGATCCTGGTTGGCATGGTAATCGTCTCCGTTGCCAGCTCGATATGGCACCTGCCGGCTATGGGAGCGTTATCACACCACTTCCAACACCGGAAAGGTACAGCGCTGTCCTTCCACGGTATAGGCGGCAACCTCGGCGACTTTATCGGGCCATTGGCTACAGGGGCAATCCTGACGGTCATGAGCTGGCGGGGGATCATAAGCGTGTATGCGGTGGTGCCTCTGTTGCTCACATTCATCGTGTTTTGGGCGTTCAGGGACATCGGGTCTCGGGGGGTGGAGAAGCACCGGGAAAGAGGCTTGCGGGAGCAGCTGCAAATGACCCGGCTGCTGCTGAAGAACGTCACACTGTGGGTCGTGATGCTGGTGGCGGGTTTGAGGGGAATGGCCTACCTGCCGCTGGTAACATTTCTGCCCAGCTACATGACAGACGAACTGGGATTCAACACGTTCTGGGTCGGGTTCCACATGGGGATGCTGGTCTTCATAGGAATAGTGGCGACACCCACGCTGGGCTACATATCGGACCGCATAGGCCGGAAGATCGTGATAATTCCGTCATTGCTGGCGATGACTGCTCTGACGTTCCTTCTGGCGCCCTACGGAGAAGGGATACTTTTCTCTGCGCTGCTCGCGATGCTGGGGTTCTTCCTGTACAGCGACCAGCCGATATTGACGGCGGCGGTATTGGACATGGTAGACCCCGAGAGCCAGGGGTCGGCCCTCGGGATCCTTTCCTTCGAGCGGATAGCTATGGGAGGGGTCTCGCCGATATTTGCAGGGCTGATATATGAACATTGGGGAATGGACTGGGTATTCGTCTATGCGGCCGCGCTACTGATTGCCGCGGCAGCGCTGTTGATGACGGTAAGGTTGAGGAAGCGGGAGACATTTGTGAGGACGGGGCACGAGCATTCTGATGAACATGCTGACGAACACGGGCATGGGCACTAAGGCGCGGCGCGGTCGGGGCCGAAATCAGCGGGCGGTGTAGCCGCCGTCTACGGCCAGTTCTGCGCCGGTTATGAAAGAGGCGTCGTCGGAGGCCAGGAATAGGACGGCGTTGGCGACGTCTTCGTATGCGGTAAGGCGGCCCAATGGCGTGTCGGCGATGCGCCTGGCGTCTTCGCCCTTGCCCCGCTTGGAGCCGATCATGGGCGGCGCGAAGCCCGGGTGGACGGAGTTGGCACGAATGCCGTCGGGGCCGTGCTTGAGGGCGAGGTCCTTGGTGAGCAGCCTTACTGCCCCCTTGGAGGCGACATAACCTGAGTGTCCGACACCGAGGCCGACGAATCCCATGATGGACGAAATGTTCACTATGGCGCCCCCTCCCGCCTTTCGCATCTCGGGAACGGTCCACTTCGCGCCCAGGAAAACTCCCTTGGCATTGATGTCGAGGAGCCGGTCCCAGTCCTCGGTGCTGTCCTCGTGGCTAGCAGGGGTGCTGGAGATCCCGGCATTGTTAACGAGAATGTCCACGCGGTCAAAGCGTTCGACGGTGGCCTGGACGGCCCTCTGCCAATCGTCGTCACGGGTGACGTCCATGTGGACGAAGAGTGCCTGGCCGCCGGATTCGTTTATTCGGGCCTCGACCTGGGCGCCCTCCTTGTCGAGGATGTCGCAGATGACTACTCGGGCGCCTTCACGGGAGAAGAGCTCGGCGTCGACGGCCCCCATGCCATGGGCTGCGCCGGTGATGATGGCCACTTTTCCTTCCAGCCTACCCATGACGCAATCTCCTCATTCTTAAACTACGTGACCATCGAGGACTTGGGGAGTAGTTTACACGAAGCGGGGAGCCCAACCCGGACACCTGCCCGATCTTTCGATGGGCGGATGTCCCGGCGGGGTTGTTTCGCAGTGTGTGGTTGAGTCTATAATCAGGGCATAGACAATTGAAGAGACCTCTGCATCTAGAGGGCGTTTAGCTATTGAGGAGAAAGAGCGTGGCAGGACTAAAGGCGATATCGGCGGACTCTCACGTGCAGGAAGGTGCTGAGCTTTTCGAGAAACGGGTCCCCGAGGAGTACAGGGCGAGACTGCCACGGATGGAGGAAGGGGAAGACGGCGCGAAATATCGAGTGATCGAGGGCAGGAGTAAGAGGCGTTTTGACAAAGCGGAAGAGAACGTCACCGAGGAGGACCTGGAGCGGGAGTTCAGACAGGACCCGTCGGGCGGGACGGACATCCCGTACAGGCTGAGGGACCAGGACCGGGACGGGGTATTGGCGGAGGTGATTTACCCGAACTCGCTTATTCATCTGTTCGCCTCCCCTGACCCGGAATTCCAGATAGGCGTGGCCCGAGCCTATAACGATTGGGCTATAGAGCTGTTCGGGGGGCACGCGGACAGGTTTGCACCCGCGGCCATCCTGCCCGTAATCGACGTTCCAACGGCAGTGGAAGAGGTGAAGCGGGTTGCGGGGCTGGGGTACAAGCTGATAAGCGCCCCGATTCACCTGAAATACCAGCCGTACAGCCTGCCGGTATACGAGCCGCTGTGGGACGTGCTGGAGGAGACGGGCCTCCCGATAAGTCTCCACTTCCACACGGGCAGCCAAGACCACCTGCCCGAAAACGCAGGGGAAGAGCAGAATGGAGGCTTCCTGACTTACATGGTCACCGGGATGGCCGAGGGTATAGTGCCGGCGGCGGTGTTTATAAGCTCAGGGGTGCTGGCCCGGCACCCGAGCATGCACACCGTAATAGTGGAGTGCGGCGCGGGTTGGCTTCCCTGGGTCCTGTACACAATGGATGACCAATACGAGCGGAAGCACATGTGGATCGAACCCAAGCTGGACATGAAGCCGAGCGAATACTTCAAGAGGCAGGGTCACGCGACATTCAGTGACGACCTGACTGCATTGCGGATGATCGACTTCATCGGGGCGGAGGCGCTGCTGTGGGGCAGCGACTACCCCCACGACGAGGGCACTTTCCCTCATTCCCAAGAAGTAATCGAGAGGACGTTCGTGGAGTTGTCGGAGGAGGACAAGAGGAAGATAGTGTACGAGAATTCGGCGTCGCTGTACGGGATCGGGGGGAATGGATCATAGGTCAGCGGCGCTTAAGCTAGTTACGGTCGCTCCTTTGGCCGGGAAGTGGACTGATTTAAGGAGAAAGAGCATGGCAGGACTAAAGGCGATATCGGCGGACTCTCATGTGCAGGAGGCTCCGGAGCTGTTCGAGACCCGGGTGCCGGAGGAGTTCAGGCCCCGACTTCCGCACATGGAGGAAGGAGAGGATGGCGCGAAATATCGAGTGGTGGAGGGCAGGAAGAAGAGGCGTTTCGACATAGCCGCGGAGAACATCAACGAGGACGACATGGAAAGGGAGTTCAGGCTGGACCCCTCTGGTGGGACGGACATCCCATACAGATTGAAGGACCAGGACCGGGATGGGGTGACGGCGGAGGTGCTATACCCGAACTCGCTGCTCGCACTGTTCGCATCGCCGGACCCGAAGTACCAGATAGCCGTGGCCCGGGCCTATAACGATTGGGCCATAGAGCTCTTCGGCGGGCATGCCGACAGGTTTGCGCCCGCAGGCCTGGTGCCCGTAATCGACGTTCCAACCGCGGTGGAAGAGGTGAAGCGGGTCGCGGGGCTGGGGTACAAGCTAATAAGCGCCCCAATACACCTGAAGCACCAACCGTACAGCCTGCCGGTATACGAGCCGCTGTGGAACGTGCTGGAGGAGACGGGTCTCCCGATAAGTCTCCACTTCATATCGGGCAGTGAGGACCACCTACCGGAGGGGGCCGGAGAGGAGCAGCATGGAGGCTTCCTCACCTACATGGTCACGGCGATGGCAGAGGGGATAGTTCCGGCCACAGTGTTCGTAAGCTCGGGAGTTTTGGCCCGGCACCCGAGCCTGCACTCCGTAATAGTTGAGTGCGGGGCGGGGTGGCTGCCCTGGGTGCTGTACACGATGGACGACCAGTACGAGCGGAAGCACATGTGGATCGAGCCCAAGCTGGACATGAAGCCGAGCGAGTACTTCAAGCGGCAGGGTCACGCGACATTCAGTGACGACCTGGCTGCATTGCGGATGATCGACTTCATCGGGCCGGAGGCGTTGCTGTGGGGAAGCGACTATCCCCACGACGAAGGTACGTTCCCCCACTCCCAGGAGGTAATAGAGAGGACCTTCGCAGGGCTCTCGGAGGAGGATAAGAGGAAGATTGTGTACGGGAACGCGGCGTCGCTGTACGGGATCGGGGGGAATGGCGCGTAGGCAGGGGAGTGGAGGCGTCTCATTTGGTAATATCGATTGTAGAAGGACCGCTCCCGTAACAAAGGAACGGATCGATTGGGGGGAAAGAGAATGGCAGGACTAAAGGCGATATCGGCGGACTCTCACGTACAGGAGTCACCGGAACTGTTCGAGACACGGGTGCCGGAGGAATTCAGGGCGAGACTGCCGCGAGTTGTTGAAGAGGAGGACGGAGCACAGTTTTTTGTGGCGGAGGGTCGGAACAAGAGGCGGTTCGACCTGGCGGAGGCCAACATAGACGAAGACGATCTGAATCGGGAGTTCAGGCAGGACCCCTCGGGAGGGACGGACATCCCGTACAGGGTGAAAGACCAAGACCGGGACGGAGTAGCGGCGGAGGTCCTGTATCCGAACTCGTTGTTGACGCTTTTCGGGTCACGGGACCCCGCATACCAAATAGGGGTTGCACGGGCATACAACGACTGGGCAATCGAGCTGTTTGGCGGACACTCGGACAGGTTTGCACCGGCGGCGATAGTACCGGTGATCGACGTGGAGACGGCGGTGGAAGAGGTGCATCGGGTGGCGGGGTTGGGCTACAAGCTGATCAGTGCGCCGATACACCTGAAATACCAGCCGTACAGTCTGCCCATCTACGAACCACTCTGGAATGCGCTGGAGGAGACCGGGCTGCCCATCAGCCTGCACTTCGTGACCGGGAGCGAAGACCATACGCCGAAAGATCTCGGAGATGAGAAGGAAGGGGGTTTCCTGACCTACATGGTTACTGCGATGGCCGAGGGGATAGTTCCGGCCACGGTGTTCGTAAGCTCAGGTGTGCTGGCGCGTCACCCGAGCCTGCACACGGTGATTGTGGAGTGCGGCGCAGGTTGGCTGCCCTGGGTGCTGTACACGATGGACGACCAGTACGAGCGCAAGCACATGTGGATCGAGCCCAAGCTGGACATGAAGCCGAGCGAGTACTTCAAGCGGCAGGGCCACACGACGTTCAGCGACGACCTGGCCGCGCTGCGGATGCTGGACTTCATCGGGCCGGAGGCGCTGATGTGGGGGAGCGACTACCCCCACGACGAAGGTACGTTCCCACATTCCCAAGAGGTGATCGAGAGGACGTTCGCCGAACTGTCGGAGGAGAACAAGTGGAAGATAGTGTACGGGAATGCGGCGTCGCTGTATGGGTTCGGGGGTAACGGGGGTTAGTGGATTGAACTTCGGGGCGTTTCTGTTGATGCCTTCGCCGTCTGTGAGGTCGCACACGGAGATATATGGCCGCGGTGTGGAGATAGCGCAGGCGGCAGAGGAGATGGGGTTCGATGGTGTTTGGCTGGCGGAGCACCACTTCTCCAACTATGGCTACCTGTCCCGGCCCCTGATCATGGCGACGCACCTGGCAGCTAATACGAAGCGCATACGCATCGGGACGGCGGTGGTCGTGCTTCCCCTGCACCACCCGCTGGTTGTGGCCGAGGAGGCTGCGACGATAGACCTGCTCAGCGAGGGCCGGTTCGATCTGGGCCTCGGGCGCGGGTACCAGCAGTACGAGTTTGGCCGCATGGGTCTCGACCTGAAAGACAGCCGGGCCCGCTGGGAAGAGGCGATAGAGATACTGACGAGGGCTTTCACTGAGGAGTCATTCAGCTTTGAGGGTGAATACTTCAACTTCCCCGAGACGACTGTCCTGCCCAAGCCTTACCAGAAGCCCCACCCCCCGATTTGGGTGGTGGGCCAGAGCCTGGAGTCGATAAATGGGGCGGTGCGGCGGGGGTTCAACGTGGTCACGGGTGGAGCGGCTTTTCCGGTTGGCAGAATCGAAGAGCGCAGGAACCAATTCGATGAGGCGGTGGAACGGCACGGCCGCGAAGGTCAACTGCAGTTCGGGATTCAACAGAAGATATACGTGACGGAATCTGAAGAGGAGGCGGTGAGGATGGCCGAGCACGGCCTGTGGAACATGCGGGTCTCGCTGAGCCTGCGGCTGGGCCGGGAGCAGGTGGAGAGGGGTCGGGTGACGGACGTGCCAATAGAGGACGAGCCCTCTATTGAGGAGCTAGTTGATCGGCACTTCCTGTTCGGGACGCCGGATACGGTGTCGGAAAAGCTGACGAGGCTCCAGGAACAGCTTAAACTGGACCACCTAAATTGCGACTTCTGGCTGGGGGATATGTCCCAGGACAAAGTTCTGCGTTCGATGGAGCTGTTTGCGAAGCACGTGATGCCGCAGTTCCAGGATGCGCCACGGGCAAAGGCTATGAGTCCATCCGGGTGAGCGTGGTATGGACACCAAGCAAGAGCGGCGAGAGGAAAAGCGTCGTAACCGGCGGAAGATGCGCGTGTCGGGGCGGGGATTGAAAACGCTGCTGCAAGAGATCGGTCGGAAGGCCAAGGAGAAGGCGCTTCCCAAGCAGCGGTCGTAGGGCCTGGGGTTCTACGACAGGGGCACTATCTCGTCTATTGCCTTCAGGTCGTCAGGTGAGAGATCCCAATTGCCGGCCTCCACGTTTTGGACTACCTGTTCGGGGCTCGTGGCCCCGGCGATGACGCTGCAAACGGCCGGATTGGCCAAAAGCCAGGCGAGTGCCAGCTCTCCTACTGTGTGACCTCGCTCCTGTGCGAACGCGGACAACTTGTCCACCTTTTCAAAATTCTCGTCGGTCAGGGAGCGTTGGTAGAACTCCCCGGAGGCCATGCGGGTGCCTTCGGGTATAGGTTCATTGCGACGGTACTTGCCCGTCAGTAGGCCCGACTCCAACGGAAAGAATGGGATGATGCTCAGGTTGTTGTCGGCGGCATAAGGTACGACTTCTCTTTCTACGCCTCTCTTCAGGAGGTTGTAGTAGCACTGCTCTGATACCAGGCTGTTCAGGTTGAAGTACCGGGAGGTCCACAGTGCTTCCGAGAGTTGGAGTCCGGAGAAGTTGGATGAGCCGAAATAGCGGATTTTGCCCTGCTTTACGAGGTCGTCCAGGGCACGGAGGGTCTGCTCGATAGGAGTTTCGGGGTCGGGCCAGTGGACTTGGTAGAGGTCTATGTGGTCGGTGTTGAGGCGTCGGAGGCTGTCTTCCACGGCATTGAAAATGTGGTAGCGGGAGGCGCCTCTGCTGTTGGGGTAGTCGTCCATGGCCATAACGAACTTGGTGGCAATGACGACATGGCCTCTATGACTTTTGAGCCATTTCCCGATCACCTGCTCTGATTTGCCGAGGTTGTAGAAGTCGGCGGTGTCGATGAAGTTGACGCCGAGGTCTAGGGCCTGGTCGAGGACCCGGAAAGAGCTAGGCTCATCGTTCCGGCCCCCGAAATTGTTGGCCCCTAGGCCGATGACGGAGACTTTGACTCCCGTATTCCCCAAGATGCGGTACTTCATTTCTTCTCCCTGGTTGCAGCTTGATGTGTTCGGACGATATCACAGAAGCCTCGACTGGTCGATAAAGGGGGTGAGGGGTGGGGTATGATGGGAAGAATGGCCGCAGTGGACTCAACTCAGAAGACTACGCCCGTATGCGCCTCCGGTCTCCGAAAATGGCCGGCATTCATCGCCATAGCGGTCGGGATATTCCTGACCGTCGCGGAGCAGACGGCAGTCGCGATTGCCCTTCCCGAGATTGCTGATGAATTCAAGGTAAATATCCCCGCCGTCCAGTGGGTGACGCTGGGGTACGTGCTGAGCACCAGCGCGGCCTTTATGCCGGTAGGGAGACTTTCGGACATAGTGGGCCGGCCGAAGGTGTACACCATTGGTTTCGTGGGTTTCATAGGAACGGCGGTATTGGCGGGACTCTCAACGGCATTTTGGGTCCTTGTTGTGGCTAAGGTGGCGCAGGGATTGGCCTCGGCGGGTATACAGGCCAACGCGATGGCTATAGTGACGGAGGCGTTTCCAAAAAGGGAGCGAGGCCGTGCCATCGGGTTGTACACGACTACGGTAGGCTCAGGGGCGGCGACAGGGCCATTTCTGGGTGGCCTGCTGGTCGGAGAGCTCGGGTGGCGGTGGTTGTTCTATGCAAGCGTACCCTTGGGAATAGTGGCGATCGGGGCAGCGGTGTGGGCACTGAGGGGATGGCCATCGCATTCGGAGCCGGGGGAGGAGAGGGGACGGTTTGACTGGGTAGGGGCCGCAACATCGTCGAGTACATTAGTGATTCTTCTGCTGTCCCTTTCGAACTCGCACCGGTTTGGGTGGGGGTCGGGACCTATCGTGGCGGGGCTGGCCGGGGCGGCGGGCCTGTTCTGCTTCTTCGTTTGGTGGGAGCTTCGAAACCCTCACCCGATGATCGACCTCAGGTATTTCGCCAGCCGTTACTTTTCCCTGGGAGTGGGGATACGGTTTCTGCTGTTCCTGGCCAGTGCCCCAAGGGTAATACTGATGCCCTTCTACCTGATCCAGGTATTGGGGTACGCGCCACACATGGCGGGTTTGATCACGGCAGCGGCGTCGGTATCCATGGCCTTGTTTGGGGCGGTGAGTGGCTTGTTGTCGGAACGGCTGGGTCCGAGATGGCTGATGCTGGCGGGGATAATGATCGCTGCGTCGGCGATGTTCACGTTCTCGACGCTGGACGTGGACTCATCACCGATTCACGCCGTGATAGCGTTGGCGTTGTCAGGGGCGGGGATGGGGACGTTCTATTCGCCTAACACGAGCGACATCCTCAATTCACGGTCGGGGCGTACGCATGGGATCACCGCCGCGCTATTGAACCTGACAAGGACGACGGGAAACGTGACGGGTATCGCGGTATCAACGACGGTAATTGCGGTCTATATGGCAGCGGCGGGATACGAGCCTAGCCTATCGGCGGTGACGGGGTCAGGGGGAGAGGGAGTGAAAAGTGCGTTCGTATCAGGGCTATCAACGGCGTTCCTGGTCTCAGGTTCGCTCCTGGGGCTGGCGTTTGTGTTGTCGATAGTGCAGGGACGGGTGGGGCGGGGGGAGGTTGGCACCGAAGATCGAGCCCCGGCTACTACTTGATTGCTGGCAATTTCAGCGTAATCTTCGACTTCGAACGCGAAGGAGCTGTAACCATGCCGGTTTCGAGAGTCAGGCACAGGAGGGAAGCATATGACTAGCAAAGAAACCGTCACCCTGTCCCGCGCTGACTACGATGCGTTAATCAATCGAAACAACGACCTTGAAGACAGGTTGGTCGCATTCGAAGCAGACGACGGCAGTCGAGTCCCTCATAAAGTTGCCGTAGCCATTATTCGCGGAGAAAGTCCTATAGCCGCATTCCGAGCTCACCTAGGAGTCACGCTTCGCGATCTTGCCCAAGAGACGGGTATATCGGCGAGCCACCTTTCGGAGATTGAGCGAGGGCGCAAGGCGGGCTCCGTTACCACGCTGGCCTGCATCGCAAGGGCATTCGACACGACTATCGACTCCCTTGTCATCGAATAGAAATCAGTTTGTGCCTTAGTGGGCTTCGGCTCACCCCCCGGTAATGGCACCCGAGTCCTGGAGGCCGGTGATGTCGTCCCAGGAGTAGCCGAGCTCCAGGAGGACCTCTTCGGTGTGCTGGCCGAGTTCCGGGGCGGCGCTCTTGGGCCCGATGTCGGTGTCTTCCAGGTGCACGGGTGTATTCAGGATCTTGTAGGGCCCATGCTCCGGGTGTTCGATTGTGCGGAGCATGTCGTTGAGCTCCACCTGGGGGTCGCTCAGGGCGTCGAGCATCTCGCGGACGGGAGCGTAGATCACGTCATAGTCGTCGAGAATGGGCCCCCATTCTGCCAAGGACTTTTCTCCGAAAATACCGTCGAGGATGGCTACGGCCTCCGGAGACCTGTTTTTCCTGTCTTCGAGGGTAATGAACCGGGGGTCGGCGATGAGTTCGGGGTGTCCGATTGCATTACAGAGCTTAGCCCAATTGGCATCGTTGTCGGGCATGACCAGGAGGAACCATTTGCCGTCGGAAGCGCTGTAGGTGTTTATGAGGGGGTCAACGGCATCAACTCGGGACCGGCGGTGAAGGGGTCGGTTCGAGGCCAAGGCTTCCTGTACGTCGGCGCCTATAACCCATAGTCCCATGTTCATGAGCGAAGTAGTGACCAGCCGACCTTTGCCCGTGCGCTGACGCTCCAGGATTGCGGCCAATACGCCTGCCAGGAGGGTCGGGGCGGTGGTGTGGTCGCCCATCCCATTGAGAATATCAATAGGCTCGGGCGCCAACTCACTGTACAGCGACATGAGGCCGGAGCTAGCCCAAAAGGCGGTGTGGTCGAAGCCGAGCTTGTCTTTCTTGGGCCCGACGGGCCCGTAGCCGCTTAATGCAAGGTATATGAGTCGGGGATTATCGGCGCTGAGCTGTTCGTAGGTGAGGCCAAATTTCTCCATCCGCCTGGGAAGAAGATTGGTGACGAAAACGTCGGCCTCGTTTGTTAACTGTTGGACAATTTTGGACGCCTCCGGCTTATTGAGGTCAACGGATATTCCCCGTTTTCCCCTATTGTCCATCTCGAAGGCGTAGTTTATGGGGAACTCGACGCCATAGGTGCCGTCGGAGGACAACCATCTGTAGGGGTCGCCGGCAAGGGGCTCGACCTTAATGACATCCGCGCCCATGTCGGCCATCAAAGCGGCGCAGCAGGGAACTGCAAGGAAATTAGCGACCTCGACAACCTTGATTCCAGTAAGCGGGCCTGCCATTGTTTCTCCTCAATTGCTCGACAGAGCTAGGTTTCAGGGTCTCTGGACGTTCCGATGAATGGTGGATTTTCAAACTTAGCCGACTTTAGCACAAGTGGGGGAGGCGGCTGGATTCTAGGCCATCATTCCGGCAAGTGATATAATTCACCAAAGAGAAAGTACACTATTGCCAGAGAAACTGGCAAGGTAAAAGGCGCAATTACCCATGCAAAATGCTGATGGAAATTCCGCTACTGAAGCAATCATAGACGCCACGGGTGTAGTCAAGGTCTACGACACCGGACGCGTAAAAGTTAATGCGTTGCACGGCGTCGACCTGAAGGTGGTGCGGGGAGAGATGGTGGCGATAATGGGACCGAGCGGTTGCGGCAAGACTACACTCCTCAACTGTCTCTCGGGGCTGGACGCGATCAACGACGGTGTTATCAAGATAGCGGGTAACGACCTCGCGCGGATGTCGGACAACGAAAAGACCCGATACCGAGCGACCAAGATGGGCTACGTATTCCAGTCCTACAACCTTCTGCCCGTGCTAACCGCCCTGGAGAACGTGGAGATGCCGTTGCTGGTGTCGGGCGTGAAGTCCAGGGAGGCCCGAGATAAGGCCAGAGAGGCCCTGAAGCTAGTCAACCTGGAAGCCTGGGAAAGCCACTATCCATCTGAACTTTCCGGGGGGCAGCAGCAGCGTGTGACCATAGCCCGGGCGCTGGTGAATAGCCCTGAGATAGTATGGGCAGACGAGCCTACGGGCAACCTGGACTCGGAGAACTCCGAGGAAATCATGGACCTTCTGACCTCGCTTAACAGAGAAAACAACCAGACTTTTATTCTTGTCACCCACTCGCAGGCGGTAGCTGCATTGGCGCACCGGACCATCCGCATGAGGGACGGGCGAATTGAGGACGACGGCAACGGGGCTTCTGCATAGCTCCTATACCAACTAACTGATGGACGAACTGTTTGGAGTCCCAATAGAGCGCTACGCCGTAGTGCTCGGCATAGTCTTCATAGTGTTCGCGGCGGTACTGCTGTTCATCCTTTTCCGTAATCCCATTCTGGTGAAGATGGCATTTCGGCAGGTGTTCAGACGCCCTGCCAGGGGCATTCTGGTGGTCGTGGGTCTGATGCTGGCTACGGCGATCATAATGAGTGCCTTTACCACAGGGGACTCGATGACGTACAGCGTCAAGAGCAGCGTCATACAGAGCCTTAGAACTATGGATGAGCTGATACGGGTGGATGAGGACTCAGACCTGTGGCAGAGCCAGGCGGTGCCGGACGACTTTTCTGATGAGATATTCACGGCGATAGCGTCGGAGTTGGACCCTGACCCGGATGTGGACGGGCTGCTGCCCGTAGTGACTGAAACTGTGGCAGTTGTGAACCTGGAGTCGCAGCAGTTTGAGGCAAACGCCCTGATCACCGGCCTGGACCCGGCACGAGCCTCGACTTTTGACGAGGTGCTTGATATCGACGGTACACCTGTGGACATAGGCAGCCTGGGTGATGATGAGCTTTACCTGGACAGTGAGGGGGCGGAGGAGCTGGACGCGGAGGCCGGAGATGTTTTGCAGCTGTTCCTCGGGCCTCAGAGTTTCAGGGAGATGACCATTAAGGCGGTCATGGACGGGTGGTTCTTCAATAGCGGCCAATACCAGGTGGTGATGGCGGTGTCTCTTGGGCGCGCACAGGAGCTGCTGGACAAAGAAGGGCGGCTATCTTACATCCTGGTATCCAACGCGGGGGACGATGAAGAGGGAGTGGAGTTGACGGAGTCGGTGGTGGGGAGACACGGTGATTTACCGGCCTTGGTGGACAACGGGCTTGAAATGCACGACGTGAAGCAAGAGGGCATAGATTTTGCCAATGAGTGGGGCAATCTGTTCCTGAGTTTCTTCACCGTGTTCGGACTCTTTTCCATAGGCGTAGGGTTGCTGCTGATATTCCTGATTTTTTCGATGCTGGCCGCGGAGCGGAAGGCGGAATTGGGAATGTCCCGGGCCATAGGGATGAAGCGCGGGCATCTGATCAGGATGTTCATTGCGGAGGGGGCGATCTACGGGTTGGGGTCGTCGGTGGTCGGGGTTTTAGTGGGTATCGTTCTGGGATACATTTTGGTGAAAGCCACGGCAGGCGCAATCGGCCAGGACGTTACATCCGAATTCAGCCTCAGCACCCACGTTCAGCTGGTCAGCGTTTTGGTTGCGTTCTTCCTGGGTACAGTGGTGACACTGATCACTGTGGCATTTGCGTCCTGGCAGATAAGCCGGATCAACATAGTGAGAGCGATAAGGGATATACCGGAGCCGCGACAATCGCGGGCTACAAAGAAAGCACTGGCGGCCGGTATAGCTTTAATCGTAATCGGCCTATTGATAATGGTGTCAGGTTACAACACCGCAAACGCGGTATGGTTCTGGCTGGGTCCCTCCCTGGCCGTCTTGGGTGCGGCGATAGTCCTGCGATACTTTGGCGTGGCCCGCCGGTGGGCGTTGTCCGGAGCGGGCATTCTGCTCGTCATATGGTGGCTGCTCCCGCCATCGGTAGGGAGGGCTATCAGAGACGACTGGAGCAGCGACTTCACGGTGTTTTTCGTGACGGGTACGATGCTGGTTCTCGGGGCCGTGCTGGTTACGGTCAACAACACAGATTTCGTGCTGGGGCTAGTTTCTCGGACGGTAGGCCGGATAAAGGGATTCGCCCCGATAATCAAGTCGTCGATTGCTTACCCGCTCAGGTTCGGGTTCCGGACGGGGATATCCGTAGCGATGTTTGCTGTGGTGATCTATTCGGTTACCGTGATGAGCGTTGTGATCGAGGGGTTCAACGAACTGCTGGGAGACGAGGACAGGCTGGGCGGCGGCTATCAAGTCATGGCGTTTTCGCTGAACGAGACCAATCCCGTCACCGACCTAACCGCGGCCATCGAGGCCAACCCGGACCTGGACTTCGTGAGTCGGGTGGATGGGAAGCCCTCGGTGGGGATACTGAGAAATATCTGGGAGGCGGAAGCCAGGCTGACGGATGGAGTGGGAGACGATTTTTCGGACACGATACTTACAGGGGTTGACGACGATTTCGCCGATTCGAACCTGTACCAGATCATGTTGTCAGCGCCTGAATACCTGGAGGATGGAGATGTAGACACCCGGAAGCTGTGGAGAGACGTCAAAGAGAAACCTGGGCTGGCGGTTGTCAATTCCTTCCTGGTGCCATCCAGAAGCGACTTCCAGTTCGACGTGGATGCGGAAAGGTTTACGCTGGCTGGAGTGGAGGGCCTGTTCCAGGAAAACGACTACATTGACCCCGTGCAGATAGAGGTCCGGGACCTGAGGAGCAATACCACAGTTGAGCTTACGGTTGTAGGTGTTTTCGACGACTTTGCGTCCCAGGGGCTGCTTCCGGTAGCGGTATACACATCGACGAGACTACTGGATGCCCAGTTGCCCAGGGACGTTGATCCCAACCAGTTCTTCTTCAACGTGGAACCTGGAACGGAGGATGCTGCGCAGAAGATCGAGGCGGAGTTCTTCACCAACGGAATGGAGACCCTTGACATTAAAGAGGTGATCGATGGGCTTCAGGGTTCCAACCGCGCCTTTACAAACTTGTTGCTTGCTTTCATGTCCCTGGGTCTGGTAGTAGGAATTGCGGCGCTGGGTGTTGTCAGTGCGAGGGCAGTGGTAGAGCGTCGGCACCAGATAGGAGTGCTGCGAGCCATCGGGTATTCGAGAGGGATGGTGCAGCTGTCATTCCTCCTGGAGTCATCGTTTATCGCATTGCTGGGGATCGGGCTTGGCTTGGTTCTGGGGCTGCTGACTTCGATAAACGTGATCAGCTCTATCCGGTACGAGGAATCTGACATCAGGCTGGTAGTGCCGTGGGCACAGGTACTGCTGATAGTGGTAGTAGCCTACGTACTGTCCCTGCTCACGACGTTCCTTCCGGCGAGAAGTGCGGGCCGGATAGCGCCTGCGGAAGCCCTGCGATACGAATAGTTTGGGGGACATCCCCAAACCCTAGCAATGGTGGCTTCGCCCCTCTTGATTCCCTAAGGGAACAGCCGACTAGACGCGCCCCAGCTCCACACCGAGATCATAAGTCCAGTCTATGGGGCCTCGCTCTGAGCGGACCTCTTCTCTGAGAGATTCGGTTGTGGAGATGTCTACGGACTTGGCCGAGGGGTCAATGACTACGCCGTAGTCGGCGCGGGCGGACTCTAGAGAAATGCGGCTGTCCAGATAGTCTCGGAGGACTTTCTCGGGAGGGCGGTTCAGGGGGTCTCCGAATCCCGCGCCGCCGGCGGTGAAGGCGTGAAGCTGGTCTCCCGCGCTGAGTCTGAGGATTGCCTTGGGGGGCACGATCTCCACCCGGCCGTCCTTGCGAATGATCATGGCGTTGGTCTTACTGCCAGGAAGGCCGCCGAACAGGCCCCAGGGCGGCAGGGTGTGCCGCTCTCCCCTGTAGGTGATAGTGGCTTCGCCGCGCGCGACTTCAAAGACCTTTTCAAGGCCCAGACCGCCCCGGAACTCACCTGCGCCGCCGGAATCATTCCATAGGTTGGACTTGAGAATACGGAGAGGGTGGTCCATTTCAAGGGCTTCGGCGGGAACGTTCATGCAGTTGGAAACGTCGGTCTCGATTGCGTCTATGCCGTCGGCGTTGGGCCGGGCACCCATTCCCCCAGCCCCGAGCTCGCTGGCGACATAGGGCTTGTTATTTGCCGGATCGATGCCGCCGAGGGCCAGGACGAGGAGTTGGCCGGAGGATGCGGCGGGCAGCCTGTCGGGGACGGCCTGCACCATAGCGCCGTTCAGCACGTCGGTTATGCGCTTGACGGTAGCGGTACGAGAGTTGACGGGCGCAGGGTGGTCGGGGTTGACGATGCTGGCCTTGGGAAGGACTACGTTGATAGGTCGGAAGCAGCCGGAGTTGCTCATGATGTCGGAGCCGGTGACTGCGCGGACGATGTAAAAGACGGTGGACATGGTGGAGGCGGTAGGGGAGTTGAAAGGCCCTTTCACCTGGGGACTGGAGCCGGTGAAGTCGACGGTGATGTTCGAGCCACGGATAGTAATGGTGGCCTTGATCAGCCGTCGAATATCCATCTCGATTCCATCGTTGTCGAGGTAATCCTCGAAGGAGTAGGTGCCGTCGGGGATCTGTTCCAGGACTTTGCGGGTGGCCTTTTCGGAGTTGTCGAGTAAGGCGGCCATGGCCTCGACCAGGGTTTCTTCAGAATACTCGGTGAGGAGGGAGGCAATCTGGGTCTTGGCGACGTGGCAAGCTGCAAGCTGAGCCCGCATGTCTCCGATAACCATGTCGGGGATGCGGATATTGTTGCGGAGAATCTCGTGGAGGGTGTGGTTGGGTACACCGGCCTCGTAGAGCTTGAGGGGAGGTATTATCAGGCCTTCCTGGAATATCTCCGTGGCGTCGGGGGGGATGCTGCCGGGTGTCTTGCCCCCGAGGTCCTGGTGATGGGCGATGGTGCAGCCAAAAACTATGGGCTTGCCGTTGTGGAAGACGGGGGTGATGATGGTAACGTCGGGGAGGTGGGTGCCGCCGCGGTAGGGGTTATTGAGGATGTAGGCATCGCCCTCCTGCATGGTGTCGGGGGGATAGGTGGCTGTGATGGACTTGACCGCAGGGATGAGGCTACCGAGGTGTATGGGGATGGAGTTGCCCTGAGCGATGGTGTCGCCGTTGATGTCGAAGATGGCGGTGGAGGCGTCGAGGCCCTCCTTGATCACGCTGGAGTAAGAGCTCTTCAGGAGTGTCATCTCCATCTCGTCCGCGATGGACTGGAGGCGATGACGGATGACTTCGAGAGTGATGGGGTCGATCATGAGGCCACCGCCCTTTCTGCGGGCTCCTCGGCCTGCTTGGTGAAGGCAGGCATGACTTCCTTGCCGAACCGTTCCAGCTGCTCCATCACGACCGCGTGAGGGGTGCCGATGGCGTTGCCGGCGTTGATGCGTTCGAGACCAGGGTACATCTCCTGGACCTTCATAAGCTGCTCGATAATGAAGTCGGGTGGGCCGCACAGCCAACCTCCTCGTGCAGCATCATCCTCGATCTTCGGCAGGTCGGCGAAGGGGGCCTTCGCGGGGTCGCCGAGGATCTCGATCTGCTCGGGGGTAATGCCCCGACGCATGTTGAGCGGGGCAAACATCTTCATATCCTCGTAGTAATAGTCGCGGGCCTCCTGGATCGCCCTTTCGGGAGTCTCGGCGATGTGGAAGGAGAAACCCATGAGGAGATCGCCGCCTAGCTCGGTCTCCCGGCCGTGGGCGGCAAGAGTCTCCTGCCAGGTCCTTACTACCTTGTTGGACGCGCCACCCTGGGCCACTCCGCCGCCGATCACGCCCTGAATGCCGTGTTTGGCCATGAAATTTAAGCCCCTGGGGTTCCCGCTGACGATGGGCTGCCAGCACTCGACGGGAAGGTTGACGGGCCGAGGGACGAGAGTAAGCTCTTCCAGTTCATAGCCGCGGTAGGGGACCTTGGCGGGGATGTCGTAGTACTTTCCGTGGTGGGTGAAAGACTCGTTGTTGAAAGCTTTAAAGATGATGTCGAGCTGTTCTTCAAAGAGGTCTCGGTTGGCGTCCTGGTCAAGGAGAGGGGCGTCGAAGACTTCGACCTCCCGGGTGTGGTAACCTCTGCCGACGCCGAAGGTGACACGGCCTTTTGTGAGGACGTCGGCGGTGGCGTAGTCCTCGGCGAGGCGGAGAGGGTGCCACATGGTGGTGATGTTGAAACCGGAGCCTATTTTGAGCTTCTTGGTGATGCTGGTCAGGTGCATGGCGAGCATCAGGATGTTGGGGATGCACTCGTAGCCTTCACGCTGGAAGTGGTGCTCGGCGAGCCATAGCGTGTGGTAGCCGAGGTCGTCCATGAGCTTGGCCATGTCCTCGGCCCGGTCGAAGGCGGTAATCAGGTGCTCGTTGGGGTATAGGCGGTCATTGACTGCAGGAGCAGCCAAGCCGACAGTCTCCATGTCCACGTGCCCTGCGAAAAGGGTGCCGAATTTAGTTATCATCACGTTCCTCCTGGCCGGGCCGCTTGTAAGGAATGCCTAGGGGCGGCTCCGGAACTCTTCCGGCCTTTAGTCTACTTGTATCCGCCAAAGATTGCGTGGCCTGCGTACATCCAAAAACAATCGACCTTTGAGAACCCTGCGTCACGGAGCCAGTTTAGCTGATCGGCGAGCGGGGATGGTTGGTCATAGGGGTCGGGGGTGGGATCTGCGTAGAAATTCCAACGGTCATTTCGAAATATATCGTAGGCCTCGGGGTCTTCGCCTGAGGCCTGGACTCGGGCGCGGGCGTCTTCATCCCACTGTCGGGCGTAAGTATTCCTGGTTTGGGAAGACGCAGGTTCGACCAGATCGATCATTATGAATGCCCCGTCGGGCTCCAAGCGAGATCCGAGAACAATTGCCGTTTACCGTCGGCGTTCAGGTGGTGGACGATGAGGGAGGCGAGCATGCAACGCAAAGGTTCGGGGAGGCGAGTGCGCCAAGTGGTATCAGCAAGGTCAAAAGGCGCGATTTGGAGTCGGCCTTCATTGGATTGGAGCGACGCCTGCAGCCGAGCCCGCATCATCTCGGAGCCGTCCAGAGCCAGGTATCGACAGTTAGGGAAGGATGACATAACTGTCGAGGCAAGGGCTCCGTCTCCCGCCCTGAGCTCCACGGCGTTGAACTCGTCCTCCAAGTCTGCGGGGATGAGTCGGCATACCGTGTCGATTTGCTCCTCGCGCCGAGGAACGAAGAGGGGGCCGTAGCGGAGAAAGACCTGGGATTCGTCCTCTTCCCACATTGGGCCGGCCAGGGTGTCTGCCAACTCGGTCATGGGCTGATTATAGCGGCATACGCGGGATTCGTGTCGGGGGTGGGGTAGAATGCCGGAACCAGGAATGATGGAATCCAATAGGAGCGGCATATGGATGCTAAGCAGTATATAGAAGGCCTGATGGCAAGCTCTCACAGGAGCGGGGTCCCGTTCCCGGAAGGGGAGTACCACACGCGGGTGGGTAAGGTGAGGAAGGAGATGGAGGCGGAAGGGCTGGATGCCCTGCTGATCACGTACCCATGCAACCTGTACTACGTCAGTGGGTACTACACTTTCGGTGTCGGAAACCACGCTTGCCTGATACTCCCGCTGGACGGCGACGCTGCGTTGCAGGTGACGTCCATGGAAATTGCGGCGGGTGTGGTGAATTCCTGGGTGAAGAATATTGTCAGTGCGGACTGGAGGGGTCAGGCAGGGGCCGGGGAGCAATTGGCGGACATGATACGGGAGATGGGGCTGGAGTCGGGGAGACTGGGCATCGAGCCCTCGAGGCACGGGCTATTGCCGCCCGTGCTGGAATCGCTAAGAAGCTCATTGCCCACTGCGGTTTTGATGGACGCGTCGGACCTCGTGGCACGGGTGCGGATGGTGAAGTCCCCGTTGGAGATGGACTTTCTGCGCAAGGCCGCCGGGTATACGAGGGTGGCCATAAATGCGTCCTTGGAAGCGATACGGCCCGGAGTCCTGGACAACGACGTGGCGAGGGTAGGGTACGATGCGATGATCGCGGCGGGAAGCGAGTTTATGTCGGTGCAGCCTATCGTATCCTCGGGCGAAAGGACCAGCTACGGGCACACGACCTACCGTCGGGTCCCGCTGGAAGTCGGGGACAATGTGTTCCTGGAGTTTGGTGGCGCGCATCAGAGGTATACGGCGCCGATGATGCGCACGGCGGTGATAGGAGAGCCGTCACCGGAGGTGCTTCGCGTGGCTGAGGCGGTGAAAGAGACGGTCTCGACGATAATCGAGGAGGCGAGGCCCGGACGCACGGGCCACGACGTGGCGATGGCGGCCCGCAAGGGTTACGGCAAAGTAGAGGATGTAGCGTACTTTGGGGGGACTTACGGTTACAACGTGGGTATCGGCTTTCCGCCGACATGGTCGGAAGCTCTGACCTGGATTGCGGAGGGAGTGGATGAGCCTTTATTGCCGGGGATGACGTTTCATATGCCCATCACCTACCGGGTCCCGGGCCAGTTTGGAGTCGGGTTGAGCGAGACCATAGCCATCACCGAAGACGGCTGCGAGGTGCTAACCGAGGAGGATCGGGACCTGTACGTGGTTCCGGTCTAGGGTCTGCCTTCGGGTGCGGCGGTGAGGTGTCCCGTGGGGATGTCGGTGAAGGTCCGGCGGAACCTGTAGAGGGTGACCTCCGGCTCGATTGGCATGACGGGGTATTCTTCACCTTCGTCGATCTTGGCGTTGATAAACCAGGGCCCGTCTTCTGCGAGGGCGCGTACGAAGATGCCTTCCAGCGACTCCATGTCTCGGACGGTAGCGGTTTTCTCGATGCCGCAACCCGCCGCGACCTTTTCAAGGTCGGTGGAGAAGGCGGTGTGAGTTTTCTGGTGGCCGGTCTGGCACCACTCCTCGTTGTCCCAAGCGATGACGACAAGGTTCTTGGGGTTTTCGCGGGCTATGGTGGCCAGCGTGCCCATGTTCATCAGGAGGGAGCCGTCTCCGTCGAGAGAGACGATCTTCTCGTCGGTAGAGAGGGCCATGCCGAGGGCCATGGAGGAGCAGAGGCCCATGGACCCGTAAGTGTAGAAGTTGCGGTCCCGGTGTCCTGATATCCAGAGCTCGTCGGTTGTCGGTCCGAGGTTGGAGACGACAACCTCATCTTTGAGATGGGACAGGATCATCTTGGTGGCGTCTAATCTAAGCAAGCTTGCCTCCGTGGAGCAAGGGTGTAAGGCAAAAGGCGACGGGCTCTCGGCTGCTGTAACAGAGCTTTAGGCCTCCGCCGACGGTCTTGTCAAGGTTGCGGTCTGTGTCGAGCGTGTAGAAGGGAATGTTGAGGACATCCAGGATAGGTCGGGTGGCTCTGCCCATAGGGACCTGGGCGATGTTGAACTCTCCCACCTCGCCGCGAAGGTTAATGAATATGGGGATGGGGAAGCGGCAGGGGATGCAGAGGCTGCAGATGGCGTTTACGGAATTTCCGAACCCACTGGACTGCATGAAGACCGCGGCATTGCACCCCGCTGCAAAGGCTCCGGAGGCGATACCGATGGCCTCTTCTTCCCTGGTGGCAGCGACAACGTGGAAATAAGGATCGCTTTCCAGCAAGGAGGTTACTCTGTCGATACTGATGTCGGGGACGAAGACTATCAGGGATACTTCTTTCTTCTTCAGCTCTTCAACTATGGTCTCGGCCCAGTTAGGCATATAGGTGCAATCTCCGAATCTAAGGTTTTGGGGTCGGGGCTAGGGACCTGCGGCTACGTTTTTGACGTAGTCGGCTTTGGCCTTGTCCATGGCCTTGATATTGAGGGCGACGAGCTCCTCGCGTTTTTTGACCGACCACTCTCGGGAGTTGTGGAGGCTGGTTACCGAGCCCTGGAAGCGAGGCATTACGTAGCGGGCAAGGAGTTCGTAGCTGTGGAGTACCTGCTCACGTGTTCCCCACTCGGTGGCCTGAATGAGGAGTCTTCCAAATCCGCCCGACTCCTCCTCAAGCCGGTGAATGGTCTCGACAAGGTCGTCGGGGGTGCCGACGCACCAGTTATTGGTGGCCACCATGTGGTCGATGATCTTGTCCTGGGGCCCTTCGAAGGCGGTTGGCAGGCCCAGGGTGTCTTCGAAATACTCCTTCTGGTAGCGGCCTGAGGCCTCTCGGGCCTGCTCTATGGCCTCCTTGCGGCTCTCGGCGAGGTGGACGTGAATGACGATGCCCCAGTCGTCTCGGCTGACGGTATTGCCGTACTTGTCGGCGGTCTCCTCGGCGATGTCCCAGAACTTGGCAAGGTCGGGGGCTGCAGCGCCGGGGACCGAGATGGTGTTCAGGGAGAGGACGGCGAGGCCGTATTTACCGGCGCAGACCATTCCAGCGGGGGAATAGGAGGCGGCAACTGCGACGGGGATGTGGGGCAGAGTATATGGGCGAAGGTGGACGGTGGCCTCCTTGAGGGTAAACCAGTCGGCTTCGTAGGTGATGGGGTCGGTCTCGGTCCAGAGGCGGAGGATGATGTTGAGGGCCTCGTCCATGCGCTGGCGCTGGAGAGGAGGGTCGATGCCGAGCATGAAGGCGTCGCCGACAAGGGCCCCGGGCCCGACTCCCATCATCACTCTGCCTCGGGTCATGTGGTCTAGTTGGATCATGCGGTTGGCGACCATGAGGGGATGATGGTAGGGAAGGCTGAGGACGCCCGTGCCCAGTTTGATGTGCTTGGTGCGCTGGGCGGCGGCGCCTATGAATATCTCCGGGGAAGCGATGGTCTCCCAGCCTCCACTGTGATGCTCGCCGATCCAGGCTTCGTCGTAGCCCAGCTGGTCGAGCCACTCCAGGAGTTCCATGTCGCGCTCAAAGGAGAGGGTAGGATTTTCGGCGGCCCAATGGAAGGGGGCCATGAAAATGCCGAACTTCATGCGGTCGGGCAGTGTCATGAATCCCTCCTTTATCTCGGGGCACGTTGCGCTCGGCGGAACACCCGGCGAGTATGCTTTTGGACTGGTCGGTTGTCAATCGGGTGTACTCGTTCGGTAGATTAGTGACACACCGGCCTTTTCTTCAGTCCTCCAGAGGCGGATGTTCCATCTTCGATTGTGGGGTGGGGTGGGGTTTTGTCTGTTGGGAGGGTTGACGATGGAAGACGCTGATTGGTCGGTTTTGCCCCGTTTTGCTGGCGGATGTTGGGCTGCTCCGAGGCATGGAAGCCCTGCCACCCCTAACGCTCGATGATAAACACGGACTTTCCGGGGAGATAGTCCGGCTGTGACCCCGCCTCTGAATGCCCACAGGCATGATGGGGGCCAGTGATCGGGCTGTAGCCCCCTCAGATATCGTATTTGCGTGGGCCACCCGAGGGTCTAGGCGGCCCAACGGCCCCTTGCTTGATATGGCGTAAGCTCGCAGGCGGGCCAACTTCCGAGAGGGAGTCTCGGACGGGGATAGCCGGTCCGCCACCCCATGCTTGATAAAGCGTAAGCTCGCTGCTAACCGACCACCGAGACGGGGTCTCGGCGGAGGATGGCCGGTCCACTATGACGCCGTCCAGGCATCTTCCATCGCCTGACTACCAGGGAAAGGGGCACGGGACCCGATGGGAAAAGGAGATGGCGCCGGTCACTTGTGCCGCGGGCCTGCGCGAAGGCCGTTGGGATGGGCTGAGGCGTTGAATCCTCTGGTGGGTCGGGTGGGCTTCCCTGGGTTTTTGGTTCCTCCTTGAGATAGTTGGGTTGGTATTCGAACGGTGGGGAGAATAGCACGGATGTTCAGGTGAGGTCAAGGGGTTCGTGTCACTTTTAGGGGACGCCGCCCCAACCCCACCGGGGAACCCTCACCCCTTTTGTCCCCCTCTCACGCCACGGGCGCACGCCCAGGCGCATCTACGACATCTTCGACCCTTAGGGCCTTCAAGAGAGAGGGGGAGATAAGAACAGAGGGAGACGTTGGCGCAGACGCGCCAACGTCTCCCTCTAGTTCAGTACTGGGGGGGAAGGGGGATGGATTCCCGATAGGGGCCGGGAATGACGGGAGGGGGTGGGGGGTGGCACGGGCAACGAATTGGCTAAGGTGGGCCACCCATCGCTCGACCCTTCGACTTAGCTCAGGATGAGCGGCCCCGCACCGGGGATGGATTCCCGTGTCGGGGCACGAGAATGACGAGAGAGGTAAGGGATGGATTCACGCCATAGGCGCACGTTCCGCCCGATAGGGGTCGGGAATGATGGGAGGGGGTGGAAGGGGGACAAGGATGGTCGGATAGGCATTTGTGTTGTGCAAGCAGGCGTTTGAGATCCCTCGCGAGGCCTCGGGATGGGAGGAAGGTGCGGAGTGATATCACACCTGTTTGTGGGCTAGACCATCGGTTTAAGAAGGTGGGATATACTGTCGGGGCCAAGGGTATGTGCGTAGGTGGAATCCATACGCAGGGAGGGAATTGCCAGATGGCCAGCGCAGCTTACGACATCGTGAAAGAACGATTGGACGGGGGAGAGGTTGTGCTCCTCGACGGCGCGATCAGCACGGAGATAGAAAAGCGGGGGGTGCCGATGGACCAGCTGGTGTGGTCGGGGCTTGGGAGCAAGATTGGCAGTGAAACCCTGCTAGAAGTGCACAAGGATTACATTCGTGCGGGGGCCGACGTGATTACAACAAACACGTTCTCCTCGGCGAGACACAGCCTGTCTGCTGCGGGACAGGG
This sequence comes from Dehalococcoidia bacterium, assembly GCA_965249275.1. Classification (GTDB taxonomy): domain Bacteria; phylum Chloroflexota; class Dehalococcoidia; order Plut-88900; family Plut-88900; genus Plut-88900. Next base: position 623,623 of record CBDFLQ010000007.1, on the reverse strand, counting down.
TGATGCGACCCGGGAGATAAACGCAATGGCCGTGTCGCTGGCCAAACAAGCGGTGGATGAGGCATCAGAGGGGAGGACAGTCCTTGTGGCGGGATCGATATCACCGTTCGGGGCTTACACCGAGATTCTGGGGCACGAGTCGCCACCGCTCGACCTCCTCAAAGAAAGCTACCGGGAACAGGCGGAGATATTGGCGGAGGAGGGTGTCGATCTGTTCCTTCTGGAGATGCTGAGGGACGTGGAGCGGGCCAGCGTGATAGTGGAAGCGGCACTGGCAACCGGGATACCGGTGTGGTCGGGCTTGAGCAGCATGGTCGAGCCGGGGAAGCCCGTAATGGCGCTGTCCGAGTATTCGACTGTGGAGGGGCTGACCTTTGAGGAAGTCTTGGACGGCGTGAAGTCCCTGGGTGGAGACATGGTAATTGTCATGCACTCGGAGGTGGAGTACATAGTGCCATCGCTTGAAGTTATGAAAGAGAACTGGGACGGGCCCATGGGGGCGTACGCGCACTCGGGGTACTGGAGCCGTCCAAACTGGAATTTCGATGCGGTGATCTCCCCGGGCGACTATCTACGGCAGGCGGAAACCTGGGTGGAAGCCGGGGCCCGGCTCATTGGCGGGTGCTGCGGAATAGGGCCGGAGCACATCCGTTTGCTGAGCGAAAATCTGATGAAGGTCCCATCGCAGAATTGATAGCCGCATTCGAGCTTCATGGTCTCGACGCGGTCTTACGAAGGGGAACGTGAACCTCAAGCAGGGTCTATCGCAAGCTTCATTCGACATGAGAGGGCTGGTCTCGGGTGTACGCTTGATCAGGCCTGACTATGGGTGGGCGGTTATCGGGGTGGTGTTTCTGGGAATGGCTGTCGGGATAGGCGGGACGCACTACTCATTCGGACTGTTCGTGGAACCACTGGAGAAGGAGTTCGAGTGGAACCGGACGCAGTTGAACGCGTCCTTATCGTTCGCCGCCGTATCGTCGTTGGTAGCGCCGCTGATAGGGCGGGCCCTGGACAAGTTCGGCGCGAGACCGGTGATGGCAGCGTCAATCCTTACCTTGGCACTTACCTTCGGGCTGCGCCCCCTGATGGAGAACGTGTGGCACTGGTACCTGCTGAGCTTAGTGCATTTCGTGGCGTTTCCCGGGGCAACGATGCTTGCTGGGCCGAAGCTGGTGGGGAGCTGGTTTCCAAGGACTCGGGGGCGGATGATGGGGGTGTCGTCGATGGGGGCAAACTTCGGGGGGATAATATTGCCGTTTTCGATAGGAGCGCTGATTACGGCAACGAGCTGGAGGTGGGGATTCACGGTGTTGGGAGCGCTATCGGGGCTGGTGGGGGTGCTGGCGCTGCTGTTCGTGAGGGAGAGGAAGGTCGGACCGGAACCTGCTGTATCCGGGTCTCGGGCTCCGTTGTTGGCCACTGACAAGGGGGCCACGGTGAGGGAGGCATTCCGCAGCCCCGTAGTCTATGCGATGACCATCGGAACGGTGGCAGCCAGCTTTGCCTATTCGGCGATGCTGACTCAGATCATTCCTCACCTAGAGGCCGAGGGTCTGCCGAAGGAGCAGGCAGCGGCATTTCTCAGCCTGATGGCGGTATTCGGGATGGGGGGCAAGGTGTCGTTTGGGTACCTGACGGAGCGGCTGGCGTCCAGGAAAGTGCTAAGCCTGAGCTTGTTCGTACAGGGCATCTGTCTGGTGGCGCTCATCACATTGCCGGGATATTCGGCGCTGTGGTTGTTCGCGCCGATACTGGGGTTGGGTTTCGGGGGAATGGGGTCGGCGTTGCCGATCCTGGTGCAGGACACGGTGGGGATGCGAAACTTCGGCACGATATATGGATTCGTGACCATGGCTACGGTATCCTCATCGTTGCTGGGGCCACTGCTTATGGGGTCGGTGTACGACCTGCGAGGCAGCTATGCCATCGGGTTCGTTGTAGTGATTGTGATCTATGCAGTGGGGATATTGTCTTTGCAGGCGGCGAGGCCCATGCCCCAGGCCTCGCAGATGGAGAGTGGTCCCTAGGGAACTTTGAGAGGAAGGCAACCGATGAAAGAAGCGACAAGGCTTTACATAGGGACTCACAACGGGATCCGGGTGCTGGACGTCGGCAGTAACGGCGGGGAAGTGACTAGGGTTGGAGCGCTGACGCTGGACCATGCTGCGGCCCGGGTATCAGTATCAAGGTCTTCGGCGGGGCGCGTGTATTTGGCGGCGTATGAGTCAGGGTTGTGGCGGAGCGATGACGGCGGGGCCACGTGGCACGAGTTGAAGTCTTACCCCGAGGCGTATGCACACAGCGTGGCCGTTGACCCCAAGGACGGAGACTTGTTATACGCAGGCGCTGAGCCCGCGGCCCTCTACCGCTCCACCGACGGCGGCGAGTCTTGGGAGGAGTGCCGTGGCTTTGCCGGTATGCCGGAAGCGGCGCAGTGGGGGTTCCACGGGTCTCGGAAGTCCCATGTGCGGGAACTGAGAATCCGGCCTGGGGACCATGACTCGATATATGCTGGAATCGAGGTGGGTGGAATCGTGAGGAGCCGGAATGGGGGTGCGACCTGGGAGCAGCTTGGGGGTACGGACCCGGACATCCACACGATCCACATCAGTGAGAGCCAGCCTGAAACCATTTATACCGCGACCGCAAACGGCCCCTACAGAAGCGACGATGGAGGCGACTCGTGGCGGCTAGTCAACTCGGGGCTGGCGAATCGGTACTCGGTGCCCGTGTCGGCGGCGCCGGAGGACCATCGGAGGGTGCTGGTGTCGGTATCGGACAATGCGGGGCGTAGATCGGGGGCACGGGCTTATATGTCGACGGACGCGGGGGAAAGCTGGTCACAGCTGAACATTGGCGCAGATGACGACATGGTAATCGCATATGAGTGGGACCCTCACGATGCTAACCGGGTCTATGCCGGCACCGACTCCGGAAAGCTCTACGTGAGCGGAGACAGTGGAGAACATTGGGACCAGATCGACGCGGGGCTTGACTCGATAGCGGTGGGGGCACTTGTCACGGGTCCCGGTAACTAAGGAAAGAACATCAACTTATGCAGCTGATCAGCGGAGCCCTAATGGCATTGGCGGTGACCGTGCTGCTGTTGCTAATTCCAGTGGTGCACTTTGTAAGCGGGCCCATCGGACCGTTCGTGGGTGGTTTCATCGGGATTGGAAGGTGGGAGAAAAGGCCGGAATCGGCGTTTGCGGCGGGTATGGCTTTCGGGTTTGTGCTATGGCTACTGCTGGCTGCCATCGCGGCGTTAGTCATTGTAGTACTGGCATCTGTGACTAGCGTGATTTCAGGAGGGACGGGAGCCCTGGTTATCGGGGCGGCGGTGGGTGGGGTGTTCTACATAACAATTCTAGCCACAGCAGGGGCGACGATAAGCGCGAGCCGAGTTAAGAAGGAAGAGGGTTGAGAAACGAGGTCAGGAGCGGTGAGAAGGGCTAGTAGAGGCTTAACTGACGTTCGGTAAGATGGTCGCCCATCTTCTCCTTGATCTGGTCGAATGCCTCGAGGTTCCACTCGCTGACCAGGGTGACTGCGGTTCCGGGCCGACCCATGCGGCTGGTGCGGCCGATGCGGTGGACGTAGTCCTCGACGTTGTCAGGCATGTCAAAATTAATTACGCACTTGATGGAGGGAACGTCCAAGCCGCGGGCGGCCACGTTGGTGGCGACGAGAAGCTTGGGCCGACCTTGGCGAAAGCCTCGCATTACCGAGTCCCGCTCACCTTGTGGCAACCCGCCGTGGATGCCCCGGCAGTCGTAGCCGCGCCGGTTGAGCTCGTTGGCTAGGCGATCAACACGGGTCTGCATTCTACAGAAGATGATGGAGTGGTCCTGGGTGTCGGGGTCTCCGAGGACTTCTAACAGACCGGCGAGCTTGTCCCGCTCGGCGACTTCGCAATAGAGTTGCTCGGTTTCTGGGACGGTCTCAATAGCCTCGCCGATACGGACCCAGACGGGGTCCTTTAGGTGATAGTAGATGAGGCGGCGGATAAAGGTGGGAACTGTGGCGGAGAATAGGGCGGTCTGTCGGGCCCTGGGAGTGCGCCGGAGGATCTTGATCATGTCCTGGGCGAAGCCAATGTCAAGCATCTCGTCGGCTTCGTCGAGGACGGCGAACCTGACCTGAGAGAGGTCGATGGTGCCGCGAGTCAGGTGGTCGATGACCCGGCCCGGGGTCCCGACAATGATATGGGCGCCTCTATCGAGGGCTCGGAACTGCCGTGCAATGGGTTCGCCGCCGTAGATTGGAACGACGTGAATACCGGCGTAGGCGGCAAGCCGGTTGACCTCTCCAGTGACCTGGAGGGCGAGCTCGCGGGTGGGGACCAGGACGAGGCCCTGTATACGGTTGAGGTCAGGGTCAACGGCCTCGATCATGGGCAGGCCAAAGGCGGTTGTCTTGCCGCTTCCGGTCTGTGCCTGCCCGACCAAGTCCTTTCGTTCGAAGAGAATCGGCGCGGTCTGTTCCTGGATGGGGGTGGGAGTAGTGTATCCCATCTCGGATAGGGCGCGTAGGATTGGTGCGGAGACGGGGATGTTGCCGAAAAGTCCGGACGGGCCCTCAATTCGAGGGGTGGGGGGTGGGGCTCCGCTTAACTCACGCCCGTTGGGCTGAGGGGAGTGGGGACGGGGGCGATTCCTGTCATATCGGGGACGACCGGAGGGGCCGGAACGCTTGCGGGTTGTGGTGATGGGTCGATGTCCTGGAGGTGATATATTAATTTCTACTAGAGATATGATACACGGGGGGAGGGGTGGTGTCCAATTTTAGAATGACGACGACTAGGAAATGCATGAACATTGAACATGAGCTAGGAGAAAAACCTTGGACCCGATAGATGAGATAGTTTCGGAGAGGGAGAAGGCCCGGGAGAGGGGGGATTTGAATGCGAACGTTTGCTTCTTGGCTACGGTGTCGGAGGACGGGGGCGGGGCGGTGCGGGCGATTTCGCTCCGGGACGTCGACCATCGAGGATTTGGGCTGCTGCTAAACGGCCTGAGCGTGAAATGGGCAGAATTGGAGTCGGGGCGGGGGTTCGAGCTTCTGATATATTGGCCCACGGTTTCTCGGCAGTACCGGGTCAGGGGTCGGATGGTGTCGATGGAAGAAGAGGAGGCGCGCCGGTTCTGGAACTACAAGAGCCACGGGTCCAAGTTGCTGGAGATGTACTACCCGACCTTTGAACCGCAGACCACCGTTGTACCGTCTCGGGACCACTTGGTCGCAGGAATTGAGGAGTTGGAAAAGCGGTATCCCGACAAGGACAACATTCCCCTGCCTGAGTCGCTGAAGGGAGTGTACGTGGTACCGGAGCAGATCGAGACTTGGCACTCGGGGGAGGGGCGGCTTCACGACCGGCACCGCTACACTAAGACAAAAGATGGGTGGAAGGACGAGGTGTTGGTGCCTTAACCGGAAATGCCGGAAAGGTTGACACAGTTGAGAGGCGGAAGCCCCGAGCGGATACGCTCCACGTTGCCTGCGAGACCCTTGGCGATCTCGTCGTAAGAAGTATCCGTAACACCGGCGACGTGGGGTGTGGCAATTACGTTGTAGTCAAAGATGGCGTCCGAGGGGTCGACAGGTTCCTGCCAGAAGACATCGAGGCCCGCGCCGGCTATGTGACCCGAGGCCAGGGCTTTGACCAGAGCGTCGTGGTCAATGACGGCCCCTCGTCCGACATTGACGATGTAGGAGCCGCTTTTCATCTGCTCAAATTCGTTCTTGCCAATGATGGAACGGGTCTCGGGGGTGAGGGGGAGGGCGAGGATGAGGAAGTCGGAGCGGGAGAGGACGCTGGGCAAGTCGGAGGGTCCGCCGAGGAAAGCCAGGTCAAGATCAGCGTCGATGCCGGTGGTGGGGTCGCGCTTGATGCCCAAAAGGGTAACCTCGAATGGTTGCAGGCGGCGGGCCAGGGCTTTGCCGATAGTACCCATCCCCAGGATGCCGACGGTCTTGCCTCGCAGACTCATGCCTTGCGGTTGGCCCCAGACGCCGGCCTGAAGAGAAGCGTGTGCCTGGAGATATTTCCGGGCGAGGGCGAGCATTAGAAAGATGGCGAGTTCTGCCACCGAGATAGCGTTGCCCGTGGCCAGGGAGCCGGGAACGTTGGCGACATAGATACCCCTGTCGGTGGCTGCATCTATGTCCACACCCTCCAGACCTATGCCGAACTGGTTAATCAGTCGAGCCCGAGTGGCGTCCATGACCTCAGGGCCGACGCGGTGCATTGCCGGGATGATGACATCGGCGTTGGGCAGATGGCGAGGAAGGTCAGGGATGGCGGAGGGGATGATGTTATCGGACGGGAGGTATTTTTGCAGGGAACTGACGACTGCTGGGAAGCCGTCGCTGCAGATGAGGATATCCATGGATCGGTTAGTCCCGTGCTAGGACAGGCCGTATAGCTCGGCGGCATTATCGCCCAAGACACGGGCCTGGGTATCCTCCGGCAGGGAGGCGATGTTTTCCTTCAGCTCGTCCAGGGCCCCGGCCTCACCCTCGGTGTGGGGGTAGTCGGAGCCCCACATGAATCGGTCAGCCCCGACGAAATTGATGGTGTAAGCAGCCGTCCTTTCATCAGGATCTACGACGATCCAGCATTGACGCTTGAAATACTCGGAGGGGCGCATCTTGAGAGGCGTGGTGAAACCTATCTTGTCGTAGAAGCCGTCCATCCTGTCGAGCCAGTAGGGGAGCCAGCCCGAGCCGGTCTCGACTACAGCGATCTTCAGCTCAGGGAATCTTTCAAATAAGCCGCCCTGGAAGAGGCTGGTGAAAGCGATTAGAACGTCGCCCATGTCCGTGACCAGGAACCACCAGAAGGGAGCAGTGTATGCCTTGGGATAGAGGTCGCCACCGACACCGTGGACGTTGCCGGTGACGTGAAGACTTATGGGTACACCCAGGTCTTCGGCTGTGCCCCAGAAACGGTCATAGTGCGGTTCGCCGTAGGGGATGCCGTTGAACGGTACGACGGGCGGATATGCGCCCTTCATGCCCTTGGCCTCGGTCCTGACAAGCTCCTTTACGCCTTCCTCCACGTCCAACAGGGAAACATGGGCGACCGGGAGGAGGCGGTCTGAATGGCCGGAACAGAAGTCGATCAGCCAGTTGTTGTAGGCCCTGGTATAGGCAGCAGACAGGATGGGGTCTCGGCAGTCCTGGGGCCAGTCCAGCCCAAGGGAGGGGTACAGGAGCGTCATGTCGGAGCCTTCTGAGTCCAACCATTTGACCCGCTCGTCGGGGTCGCCTGAGGCTGGGGCATCGGCGCGGGCCTCTTCATACGGAACAGCTCCGGGGGTGAGGAAATGCTCCAGGTCGGTGCGTCCCGCTCCTGCTATGTTGGCGAGCATTCCCCCTCGAACCCCTGAGGCGGGTTTGCCGTCGACTTCCAGGTATTCCAGTCCCTGGGAGTCGGTCTTTATGCGCATGGCGCGTTCCTGGAGCTCGGGTTCGAGGTATTGGAGCCAAAGGTCGGGAGGTTCGAGAATGTGGCTGTCGGCGTCTATGATCTTGGTGGTCATTGGCGGAATCCTTCGGATTTGAGAGTGTTTGTGCTGGGGTTTTGTGATCGGTACGGATGTAATCGTAGGGAGGGGTGGGGGGATATGTCAACGGGAGCGTGGATATATAGTCAGGCATGTCTGATATGGCCGTTTGTTATTCGACGGGCCCAGGATTAACGGGTTGATTAGGTGTCGGGACATCGGTGTTACGATGTGGTTTGGGCGTGCTAAAATCTCTCACTAGCGAGCCACCATGCCTGTCGACAAAGTATATTCAGACACCAAATCCGCAGTCTCCGACATTCCGGACGGCGTTACCGTGCTGATTGGCGGATTCAGCAGTATAGGTGGACACCCGGGCCACCTGCTTGTGGCACTGAGGGATCATGGCGCCAAGAACCTGACCATCGTGAGCAACAGCATGGGAGTGGGACCTCCTTCACCGAAGGTGGACAGGCCGAGGGGCTTCGCCGACGTGTCGGTGTTGGTGAGTAACGGTCAGGTGGCGAAGGGGATATCTTCATTTCCGGTGTCGCCATCGCCTTCAAGCCCCTCACCGTTCGAGACACTGTTGAAGGAAGGGAAGACCGAGGTGGAGGTGCTGCCGCAGGGTACGATGACCGAGAGGATGAGGATTGCAGCGGCGGGGCTGGGGGGATTCTACACGCGGGTCGGGGTTGGGACGGTGGTGGAGGAAGGCAAGGAGAAGCGGGTGTTCGACGGCGAAGAGTACATCCTGGAGTCGCCATTACGTGGGGACTTTGCCTTTATACACGCTCATAAGGCAGACCGGATGGGAAACCTAGTGTACAAGGGCACCTCCCGTAACTTCAACCCGATAATGGCCGCGGCCGCGCGCATCACAATCGTGGAGGCGGAGGAGGTGGTGGAGATCGGGGAGCTTGATCCTGAGGAGATAGTGACACCCGGAGTGTACGTGCAAAGAGTTGTGCACGTGCCGGAGTCGAGAGTCAGGATTGGCTGAGATGAAACAGAAGCTCGATAGGACGACCATTGCGCTCCGTGTGGCGCGGGAGTTCAAGGACGGGGATGTCGTGAACCTTGGCGCGGGCATCCCGACTCTGTGCTCCAACTTCCTGCCGGAAGGCCGGAAGGTGTGGCTTCATTCGGAGAACGGGGTGTTAGGGTACGGTCCGCTGGCAGGGCCGGATGAGCGAGACCCGAACCTGATCAACGCCGGGACTCAGTTCATAACCGCTACTCCGGGTATCTCCTTCTTCAGTTCAGCCGATGCCTTCAACATGATCAGGGGCGGGCACGTAGACATAACGGTGCTGGGCGCATTCCAGGTGTCGGAAAAGGGAGACCTGGCGAACTGGATACTGCCGGGTCGGGGCTCGGGGAACATAGGCGGCGCGATGGAGCTGGTGACGGGAGCCAAGAAGTTGATAGTCGCCATGGAGCACACAACCCGCGACGGTGAGCCTAAGCTGGTGGAAAAGTGCGAATACCTCCTGACCGGTGTGGGATGCGTAAACCTGGTGGTAACCGACCTCGCGGTGGTGGAGGTCACGGAGGAAGGATTCTTGTTGCTGGAAACGGCTCCGGGCTACAGCGCCGAGGAGGTGCAGTCAGTGACCGGGGCCCGACTGAATGTCAGCGAAAAGTTGAAAGAGGTCCAGATTTGACCATGGCCAAGCTCCGGGGCAGGCCCCGAACCGACAAGGTCTTCGTGACATTTGCGGAGGCGGTTGCCGACATACCCGACGGGGCGATGGTGATTATCGGGCACTTTGGTGGGCCTGGCGGGATGCCAATGCTCTTGCTGCGGGCACTTAGGGACCACGGAGCGCGGGACCTGACCATTGTAGGGAACACGGCGGGGATAGGGGTGGTGTTCGGGGCTAAACGGGAGGCGCTGCGGATAGACCCTGGTGTACTCGTGGAGAACGGACAAGTGTCGAAGGCGATAGTGTCGTACCCAATAGCGCCGGGGGCGCCGCAGCCGAACCCTCTGGAGGATGGAGTGAAAGCGGGGACAATAGAGATAGAGATGAACCCGCAGGGGATCTTGGCGGAGCGGATCCGCGCCGGAGGCGCTGGCATTGCGGCGTTCTGGTCGCCGGTGGGTGTTGGGACGGTGGTGTCCGAAGGTAAGGAGACTAGGACGATAGACGGGGTGCAATACATCCTGGAACACGCCATCAAGGCAGACTTCTCGCTGATCCGGGCGCACAGGGCGGACAAGACAGGGAACCTGGTCTACCGAGGCAATATGAGGCATTTCAACGTAAGCTCGGCGACGGCTGCCCGGGTCACGATTGCCGAAGTGGACGAGATAGTCGAAGTAGGTGAGCTGGACCCCGATCGGATTGTGACACCCGGAATCTACGTGGACAGGATAGTTCGCAGGCCCAGGGACCTCAGGGGAAAGTAGGGGGATGTTCAGACTAGACCGCGAGGCCATAGCTCTCAGAGTGGCCAAGGAGTTCCGGGACGGTGATGTGGTTAATCTGGGTATCGGGATTCCGACGCTGGCGGCGAACTACATACCGGAGGGCCGGAGTGTGTGGTTCCACACGGAAAACGGTGCGGTCGGGTTTGGGGGGTCGCCGCCGGATGGGGAAGAAGACATTCACATGACCAACGCGGGTGGGGGCTTCGTGACGGCTATGCCGGGGATGAGTGTATTCGACACTGTAGAGGCGTTCACGATAGTGAGGGGAGGATACCTGGACATCACGGTGCTTGGGGCGATGCAGGTGTCGGAAAAGGGAGACCTGGCGAACTGGCTGAGGCCCGGCCGGCTCATAGGCGGCATTGGCGGTGCAATGGACATCGTGGCAGGGGCAAAACGTGTGATAGCGGCGATGGAGCACACGGATAAGAAGGGCACCCCGAAAATCGTGAGGCAGTGTACCTCTCCGCTCACGGCAGTACGGTGCGTGAACATGATCATAACGGACATGGCTGTGATCGAAGTTGGAGAGGATGGGCTTACGTTGACGGAGCACGCGCCTGGGCTCAGTGTTGAGGAGATTCAGTCAGTAACGGATGCCCCACTCAAGGTGTCGGCGGACTTGAGGGAGATAGAGCTATAAGCGTTCGCGTTGACGCTTGTAATCGTCGCGCCTATAATTCAGCCGACCTTTGCGGGGGGCCAGATTTCGAGCAACCGTCTTCAAGGCAGCTTGCTGCGCTGGCCCTTCAGTTTCGACGTTAATGGCATCGGGTGTAAGGCGCCTCGGTGACCGGGCAGTATATTCCAGGGAGGAAACAATGGCCGACATTACAGGCAATAGGCTTCTGGCAAAGTCACTAAGGCACGAAGGCGTAACTCACCTCTTCTTCCTTTCGGGCGGACCGATGGATAACTTCTATCTGGACGCTGAGAAAGAGGGTATCAAGCTATATGACACGCGGCACGAGCAGGCCGCAGCGATGATGGCCCACGCATGGAGCAGGGCAACCGGAGAGACGGGCGTGTGCGCAGCTTGCTCAGGTCCGGGGGCCACAAACCTGGTCACCGGAGTGGTCACCGCATTCACGGACGCTTGCCCGATAGTGGCACTGGGCGGGTCCAGCAACTCCAGCCTGACCGGCTGGGAGGACTTCCAGGAGATCGACCAGGTGAGCATATTCCGGCCCATCACCAAGTGGTCGGGACAGGTGAACAAGGCAGAGAGAATGCCTGAGCTGGTGAGCTTCGCGTTCCGCAAGGCTTGGGGCAACAGGCCGGGGCCCGTGTACCTGGACCTTCCCGGCGACGTGCTCCACGAGCGGGTGGACGAGGCGAACGTACAGTTCCCGGTCAACTCCAGGACCGACGCCCGAATCCTCGGTGACCCGGACGAAGTTAAGCGAGCAATCGAGCTTCTGTCGAAGGCCGAGAGGCCCTTGGTCCTGTCAGGAACGGGTGTGATGTGGTCGAAGGCTTCGAAAGAGATACAGGACTTTGTGGAAGCCACAGGCATCCCCTTCTACACGACACCACAGTCCCGGGGCGTGATCCCCGAAGACAACGACCTCTCCTTCCCCGCCGCCCGCTCGATGGCGTTCAGGGAAGCCGACGTCGCGTTGGTGGTAGGCACCAGGATCAACTGGATATGGCAGTACCTGCAGGCCCCACGGTTTGCTGCGGACCTGAAGACTATCCAGGTGAACACGGACAGGGAAGAGATCGGGCACAACAAGGCGGCGGAAGTGGGAATCGTCGGGGATGCCAAGATGGTGCTCCGGCAGCTCACCGAGGAGGCCAAAGAGCAGAACTTCGCCAACAAGAAGGACTCCGACTGGATCTCCCGTCTCCAGGCGAAGGATGCGGCGAACAACGAGCGCAGCCAGCCGATCCTGAACTCTGACCAGATGCCGATGCACCCGCTGAGGATGATGAAGGAAATCAGGGAGTTTCTGCCTCGGGACGCCATGCTGGTAGTCGACGGTCACGAGACCCTGAATTTCGGTAGGCAGACTATTCCTACATACTACCCGGGACACAGGATCAATTCCGGCGCATCGGGTTGCATGGGCGTCGGGCTTCCGTTCGGGCTGGCGTCGGCACTGGCCAAGCCGGACAAGAAGACGCTGGTGATCCACGGTGACGGCTCCTTCGGGATCAACGCCATCAACATAGACACGGCGGTGAGACACAACATCCCGCTGGTGTGCGTGGTGAACGTGAACGGCGGTTGGGCCTCGGGTCGAAAGGGCGACGACGTGCTTAAGACGGGCATTGAGCTCGGGTTTGAACAGCGATACGACAAGCTGGGCGAGGCCCTCGGCGCTCACGGCGAATACGTCACTAAGCCGGAAGAACTGAAACCTGCTCTGCAGCGGGCCTTCGACTCCGGCAAGCCGGCCATTGTCAACGTGATCACGGACCGCTGGGCCGCCTCGACGACCCAGAACTTCCAGCCCTACGATCACTAGACCGTTAGAAAATAGACTCAAAAAGGAGCGGCCACGACATTGTCGGGGCCGCTCCTTTTTATTATTGAGTTGGGCTAGTCTATTGGCCAAGATGTACGATTTCGAGGTTACCCCAGTGCCGATTGAGATATTCGGCGACCAGGCGGCGGTGACATTGGTCGGGCTTGTCCTCGCTGCAGAGGAGGCAGGCGTCGGCTATGGTCCTTTTCGGGATCGTCTTCTCAATGCGCCGCTCCTGCATCAGGGCTAGGAACTCACGCTCGTAGCGGGCCCAGTCATGGTGCTGATTCCTGTAGCCGTCCAACATTTCCTTGGTCGGGGCGAGTGCGGGGAGATGGACGTAGTCCATGTCGCAGATATTGTTCAGGAAATATTCCAAGTCATTCTTCTTGGCGAAACCGGCCAGCTGTGAGACGTTGTTGAGCCGAACGTCAACCAGACGTTTGGCCCCTGACTTCCGCAGAAGATTAAAGAACCCGGATGCGGCAATCTTGGTGAAACCTATGGTGTATATCTTCAAAACGTGTGGGCCCAATCATACCGGCTCGGGGGATTTACACCTTGACCGCAGGAACGACTTCCTTTGCTAAGCGGGTGAGGTGGGCGATGTCCAGGTCGGGGGGTGAGATGATGACCTCGTTGCAGCCGGCGTCTACCACGGTTTGGAGGCGGGCGACGCATGTGTTCAAGTCTCCGAAGGTGGTGTAGGTGTCGGAGTCGAAGGCAGGGCCGTAGACGGACGTCGCCAAGCCTCGGTTCCGCGCACGAGCCTTTTCCACGTCTTCATCAATAGTCATGTATTCGAGGCTGGCGTAGCCAAGGGAGTCGGGGTCCCGGCCTCTGTCCTTCGCGAAGGCCTTTATCTTGCCTATCTTCTCGGCGAGGATTTCGGGGGTGTTGCGGGCGCCGCCGATCCAGCCGTCGGCGAGCTCCGCGGTGCGCTTCAGTACGCCTTCAGCCTCGCCGCCGATCCAGATGGGCAGGTTTTCCTTCTGAACAGGCCGAGGCTCGATGTTCACGTTGCTAAAGTTCACAAACCGGCCCTCGAAGGCAGCGTCGGGGCCTGACCAGATGGCTCGCATGGCGGCGAGATTGTCGCGGAAGCGCCTAAGTCTCTCTTCAAGCTTCATGCCCAGGGAGTGGAACTCGATCTCCCGGCCTCCGAGGCCGATGCCTAGGTCCAAGCGCCCGCCGGAGATGTAGTCGAGGGTGGAGACTTCCTTGGCGAGGAGGATGGGGTGTCGATGGGGAAGGAGAAGGACCGCAGTGCCCAGCCTGACCCTCGAAGTGACGGCGCTGGCCCAGGCGAGCATGGTCATGGCGTCGGGGACTTTGGATGGGCTGTAGATGCGGTCGAGAATCCAGATCGAGGAGAATCCGAGCTCTTCTGCAGCCTGGAACCATTTGATGAAGTCGGCGGGAGCGGGTAGGTCACCGAGGAAGTGGGTGGGCACGAGGATGCTCATCTGAGTGGGTCGGGCCATTTGGGTTTCCTCCTGCTATATTGCTCTTGAGTGCGTGGTATTGCGATTAAAGGTTGGCGGGCTCCAGGATCCCGAATTGGTTGCCGTAGAGGTCTTCGAAGACGGCCTGGACTCCCCAGGGCACGGTCTCGGGAGTCTGGTGAAACTTGACGCCCAGCCCCGAGAGTCTTTCATACTCCGCGGCGCAGTCGTCGGTGTGGAACATCCACATGGTGCCCTCTCCGACGCGGCTCAGGAGAATCTTTCGGTCCTCCTCGGCCTGGAAGGGACCGGGGAGGAAGAGGACGATTTCAGGGTCGGTCTGGCCCTTGGGCGCCACGGTGAGCCACCGGAATCCGGCTACTACTGAGGAGTCGTCCTCGCGCTTCTCCAAGCCGAGAACATTGGTGTACCAGTCAAGCGCTTCGTCGAGGTCGGGGACGAGGATGGAGACGTGGGCGAGCTTGGTAATCATGGGGGCAATGATAGCATGGGAGCAAAAGCAGGGAGTTGGCCATTCCCAGCAAGTCACCGGGTTGGAGTGGTTGGATAGGTCAAACAATTAACTAGCTTGTATTACTGCTTCACAGGTCGACCATATTCATTGAGTAATGTATCAGCGTGGTAAGATGAGCCGGCGACACCATCTATACGAGCTCCGTACCCATAACCGTGAGGAAAGCATGTCAGCGTACGTAATAACAGATATAGAGATAACGGATGCAAACCTCTACGGATAGTTTCTGGAGAAGGTGGCTGCTACCGTCGCGGGGCACGGCGGCAAGTTCATTGCAAGGGGCGGCGCGCTGGACGTGATATCTGGCGACTGGACTCCCAAGCGCATCGCCTTGCTCGAGTTCGGCAGCTTCGAGCAGGCTAATGCTTGGTTAAGCTCTCCCGAGTACACTGCGCTCGACGATATTCGAACCAGGTCTTCCAGCATCAACATTGTTGTCGTAGAAGGTTTATAGCCCCCAGGCCCGAAAGACCTTCAATACGCTATTGTTGTCCGCCTGGGGCCAGAGGGCCTGCCGGCGAGAACTTACCCAGAACCGGATTGAGTAGGTGAATCATGGTCAAAATGAGTGGGGGTGAAGCCCTTGCCAAGTCTCTGGTTAAGGAAGGCGTTGAGGTTGTATTCGGAATCCCGGGCATACAGATGTACGGGATTGTCGCCGGGCTGCGAGACGAACCGGACATCCGGATGATCACCACTCGGCATGAGCAGGCAACGACGTATATGGCCGACGGCTACGCTCGCACATCGGGGAAACCGGGAGTGGCTATGGTGGTGCCGGGGGCGGGACTCTATAACGCCGCATCCGGACTGACCAATGCGTATTCCCGCGCGGCGCCTGTGCTCCTGATAGCGGGTCAGATCCCGCGCGGCGCTATAGGCAAAGGGCTTGGGGCGGTTCACGAGATATCAAATCAGGCCGACGCTGTGCGCCCTGTGACCAAATGGCATCGGCAAGCGAGCAGGCCCCGGGAAGTGCCGGATGCCGTCTTCGAGGCATTCAGGCAGATGCGTATGGGTCGCCCCCGCCCCGTCTTGATCGAGATGCCGCCGGAAGCGGGCGTGGAACGGGAAGACATCAAGCTGCGCGACCCTGCTCGTATCTCTCGCATCGTGCCTAGCCCGGATGACCTGAAAGAGGCTGCAGGAGTCATAGCTCGCTCATCCATACCCATGATATTCGCCGGGGGCGGGGTTGCGAGGTCGGATGCGGAGGAAGCTCTGATCAAGCTGGCGGAGGCGACAAACATACCGGTAGTAACTTCCAGCGGAGGCAAGGGGACCATCCCGGACAACCATCTGCTGTCGTACGGTTCCTGCTTCAGTCCTAGGGGCGAAAGGCAGGAAATGAACTAGCTGTTCGAGGTGATGCAGTCGGCGGACGTGGTTATAGGAATCGGGGCGCGTTTTTCGCTCGGGAATCCGGCGGGTGAGGCATCGACATTGATAAACGTCAATATCGACGACACGGAACTTACCAGGATCCAGGCCAACACGATACCTTTGCACGGCGACGCACGGGCCACAATCGAGGCGCTGCTTCCTTACCTGATGGAGGCCGGTGCAGGAGATCGACCTTCGCCCGCGGAAGCGGTGAGAGCTGCGCGCAGCCTGATATCGTACTACGACATCGGGCTGAAGGAGCCGCAGTACCCGGTCCTGGAGGCGATGCAGAAGGGCGTCCCGGAAGACGCCTTCATAGTTTGGGACGTTACGCAGTTTGGGTACTACGCCCGCACCCACTGGAAGGTGAATCACCCGAAGACATACATAGATTCCGGCTATTCGTTCAACCTGGGCTACGCGTTTCCGACAGCGTTGGGAGTCAAGGTGGCCAAGCCGGACCGCGCCGTTATATATATGGCCGGGAACGGCGGTTTCATGTTTAATTCATCTGAGCTTTCGACCGCGGTCAAGTACGGCATCAACGTTATTACGATTGTCTTCAGAAACGACTCTTACGGCAATGTCGCCCGAGACCTGGAGGATGTGTTTAACGGAACTTACGGGACGGATTTGCACAACCCGGATTTTGTGAAGTTTGCCGAGTCGTTTGGCGCGATTGGTATGAGAGCGGATGATCCCCTTGAGCTGGAGACGCTGATTCCCGCTGCGCTTGAACGCCGGGCGCCCGTGATAATCGACGTGCCATTTGCGGAGATGCCGATACCCCGGGCCCCTCAGTTCGCACCGCTCTACAATCTACCCTGGATCCAGCCCCAGGAGGGCCTTATCACGTCCTGAGCCGAAAATGGACTGCCGTACTATAGCTTTGGGGAGCCTTTTCCCCACTTGCCCCGATGGCTAAACGCCCTGACGGGCGTTAGAAGAACACGGCAGACCCGCGCCCCCCATCTACAGCGATGACCTCGCCGGTGATCGCCGCCGCTCTGGGGGAGGCTAGGAAGCAAACGAGGTGACCTATCTCACTGGCGTCAACGATCCGGCCTATTGACTGGGCTTCGGCGGCTTGTTGTTCAACTTCTGCCTTAGGGATGCCCTTGGCGGCGGCCTCTGCTTCGTAGTCGGAGTCGGTCCGTTCCGTGCGAACGGTGCCTGGGTGGATCGTGTTTACCGTGATACCGTAGGGAGCCAGTTGACCGGATAGGGTCTTGGTGAGGTGGGCAACGGCCGCGTTGCGGACTCCGCTGATCACCCCGGCATAGCGCCCCGACATCCCGCCGATGTTTACTATCCGACCCCAACCCTGCCGTTTCATGTGGGGCGCCACTGCCTGGGCCGTTCGAAAGTAACCCACCACCTTGGTATCCAGGTCTTCCGATAAGAGCTCTTCCGTAGCTTCCTCCAGGGGCCCTTGCAGTAGCCCACCCACTACGGCGGCATTGTTTACAAGTATGTCTACTTTCCCGAACTCGGACATCGTGACATCGAACAGGTTGGTCACCTGGTCGGCTTTCGTGGTGTCGGCGGTCACGGCGAGAACTTTGCTGCCAGTCTCCCGCTCCCGCTCGGAGGCTGCATCTTGCAACGGGCCGGGTCGGCGGGCGCAGATAACCACCTGAGCACCCTCCTTGGCCAGCTCCCGAGCCACGGCCTTCCCGATTCCCAGGCTGCCCCCTGTTACGACGGCCACTTTGCCGTCCAGCTCCATGTCCATCGACTCGCTCCCTTACTGGAACTTAGGCGGACGTTTCTCTTTGAAGGCTTGGCCTGCATTCACCATGTCGCCGGTGGAAGCTGCGGCAATGCTGGAATCGCGCTCGTAAGTCAGGGCGGCGCCGAAGTTCGACTCGGCGCCGACGTTGAGGGCAGCCTTGGCCAGAGCAATGGCCATGGGTGACTTTTCAAGCACCTTGTGGGCAACGGCGGTGGCCTCTTCTACCAGCTTGTCCGCGGGGACGACGCGGTTGACCATGCCGAGTTTCTGGGCCTCGGCGGCAGGGACATGCTCTCCCAGGTAGATAAGCTCCTTGGCCCGGGCCAGACCGATACCCTGCGGCAGCAGGTATGTGCCCGCACCGGTTACCGTAGCGCCGACACCCGTTTCCGGGAATCCGAACTTGGCCTCCTCGGACGCAACCACCAGGTCGCAGTCGAGGGCAATCTCGCAGCCCGCGCCTAAAGCGTATCCGTTGACTGCGGCAATGGCGACTTTTCGCATGTCTCTCAGGACCTGGGCCACGGTTTGCAGGTTATGGGTACTGCGCTTTTCCTGGCCTGCAGGGATGCCCGCGGCGGCCTCTTTAAGGTCGGCGCCCGCGCAGAAGGCCCGGCCCTCGCCGGTGAGGATAACAATCTTGACGTCGGGGTCCGCCTCGGCCTGCTCCACGGCCTCCCGGAGCTCCCTGGCAAAGGTGCGGTTAACGGCGTTGAGGGATCGGGGACGATTGAAGCGGATCCAGAGGATTCCGTCTTCCTTAAGTTCATATATCAGCGTTTCCTGGCTCATTTCTGCTCCTCCCTTGAGTTCACTGCGGTTTCAGGCTATGACGGATCGGTCTTTCAGTTCGATGATTTGCTCCCAGGAATAGTCGAGTTCACGTAGCACTTCCTCAGTGTGCTGACCCCACTCGGGCGCGGGTCCCGAGGGATGCGTGGGCGTGCCCCGCAGGGCGAAGGGCACACCGATTTCTGGGAAGACTCCGAGACCCGGGTGGTCCACATTAGCGAGGAAATTGTTTGCCTCGACCTGCGGATCAGCTACCACCTCCGAGAGTCGGGCGTCCTGGGCCCAGACCAGCTGGCACTCATCGAAACGGGGGGCCCACTCGGCGAGAGGGCGACGGGCTATGGCCTTGTCTAGGAGCTTTATGGCATCGATATGGTTCTTCATCATCTTGCCGTGGGTGTTGAACCGGGTGTCGGAGGCCAGGTCCGGGATGTCGAGGGCTCTGCAAGTCGGGCCCCAGTAGCGGTCGCCTTGGGGCATGGAAAACTGGACCCAGCGGCCATCGCCGCACTGGTAGGTATTATATAGGGGGCTGGGTGCGGAAGTGCGGGTCTCCCGAAGCACGTCTTCGCCGGAGAACAGGGTGCGGTGAAGGTCGTAGCCTGCCACCCACATTCCACTGGACAGAAGAGAAGCATCGACTATCTGGCCTTTGCCGGTGCGCTCCCTGGCAAACAGGGCAAGGGAGATGGCATTGGTCATGCAGACGGCAGCAGTCAGGTCTCCCATAGCGCCGTGGAGGTGGGTCGGTGGTCCACCAGGTTCTCCCATGAAGGACAGGAACCCCCCTCGGGCCCAGAAGCCTACCTCGTCGAAGGCGGGCTTGTTCTTGTCGGGGCCCTTGGGGCCGAATCCGGTGAGGAGACCGTAGATAAGTCTGGGGTTGAGGGCGGTGATGGTCTCGGGAGTCATTGCCAGGTGATCAAGGGCCTGGGGACGGACATTGGTGACGAAGACATCGGCGGTCTGGACGAGACGGTAGACGAGCTGTTGGCCCTCGGGCTTGCGGAGGTCGATGCCTGCGCTGCGTTTGCCGCGGTTGACCATTTCCGCCATGTAGTTGAAGGGTGGGGTCTTGGCTCCCCAGCGTTCCTCCAGGTCGAGTCCCCGGATGGGGTCTCCGCCGTCGAGGGGCTCGATCTTGATGACGTCGGCGCCGCACTCGGCGAGGAGCATACCGGCGGCAGGCCCTGCGAACCAGATGCCTAGCTCAACTACCTTGATGCCTTCCAGCGGTCTCATGTTGGTCTCCCGTGTCTTGGGCCCTGGTATCGGGGCGCTAGATGAGCGCGGTATTGGGATGTTTCGCCGTGACAATATAATATGGAACCTCGGTACGGCAAGCGAGACCATTTCCGGAATAGCGCAAGAAGGGAAATCCCATGAGCATCGACCAATTCGAAAAGAGCAGTGAACTCCCGCCGCCCGAGGTGAAGGAAGTGGCTGATCGCATCTTCTGCTATCTGCAAGCTGACGGGAGCTGGGGATTGAACAACGCGGGTTTCGTGGTCGGGAGGAGGGGGGCGACGGTCATTGACACCTGCTTCACCGAGCGCAGGACGCGTACCTTTATCGATTCGATACGGGGAGTAACCAAGCTGCCGCTTCAAACTCTGATCAATACGCATCACCACGGCGACCACACCCACGGGAACTACCTGTTCCCGGATTCGATCATTGTTGCACACGAGCTATGCCGGGAAGCCATACTGGAGGCGGGACTTCCCCAGCCCGACAACCCCATAGGAATGCTGTTCCCCAACGTGGACTGGGGCAACCTGGAACTGGCCGCCCCGGCGGTGACCTATCAGGACAAAATGACTCTGCACGTCGAGGACTTGAGGCTGGAGCTTATCTTCATGGGCCCCGCCCACACGACCAACGACACCGTGGTGTGGCTCCCCGACCTAAAGCTGTTGTTTTCAGGCGATCTGATATTCAATGAAGGGACACCGTTTGTCGTCATGGGGTCGGTGGCCGGGTCTTTGGAGGCCGTCGAGAAGCTCAGAGCGCTCGGTCCCGAGACCATAGTCCCGGGCCACGGGCCCGTGTGCGGCCCAGAACTTTTCGACCCCACCGAGGCATATCTCAGGTTTGTTCAGGACATCGCCAGGGAGGGGTTTGACGCGGGTGCGGGGCCGTTGGAGATAGCCCGAAGCGCGGACCTCGGCGAGTTCTCAGAATGGCATGACTCGGAACGGCTGGTGGGAAACATTCACCGTGCCTTTTCAGAGATCAAAGGACAGAAGTGGGGCGAAAAACTGGAGATGAGGCCTATCATCGCAGAGATGGAGGATTATAACGGAGGGAGTCCTTTGAGGTGTCTGGCGTAGGATTTCGCAAGGCGAATTGACAGTTTTGGCGTGGCAAAGGTATTGTTTGCCGAGCCTGGCGAATGTCCGATAGCCGGATATCGCAATTTCTAAACGGGCAACACCTGAAGGACAGATAGACCATGATGACATTCGGCCTGTTCCTCTCCTTTATGCAGATCTACGAAGAGCAGCGCGGCCTGGACATGTACAAGAACATGCTGGAGCTAGCGATTCTCGCCGATGACCTCGGGTTCGACAACGTTTGGGTGCCGGAGCACCACCTGATCCACTACATCCCTGCGCCGAACGCGCTGCTGGGCGCCACCCAGGTCGGGCAATACGTGAAGAACGCGACCGTCGGGACTGCGGTAGTCCTTCTGCCGTTCCACCACCCCCTGGCGATAGCGGGCGACATAGCCGCCACTGACAACATGCTGAACGGCAAGTTTGAGCTGGGCGTGGCAAGGGGCGCCTACAAGTACGAGTTTGACCGCTTCGGGCAGGAGTTCGGGGACAGCCGGGCCCGCTTTGATGAGTCTCTCGAAATCCTGGAAAAGGTCTGGCACAGCAAGGACGAAGGGATAGCGCACGAGGGCAAGTTCTGGTCTTTCGAAAACACGTATATCTGGCCCCGACCCGTGCAAGACCCTCACCCCCCGGTTTGGGTCGGGTGCATGCACGAATCCACGGCGCTGCACTATGCCCGCAAGGGATACAACGTATTCAATGCACCCTTCCGGCGTCCCATGAGCCACATCCAGCGGATATGTGACGCTTTTCATCAGGGGAGGGAAGAGTCTGGCCATGCGCGCGGGGAGCAGAGAGTTGGGATGTCGAGGATGTATTATGTGGCAGAGACCAAGGAGGAGGCATTCGCCAAGACGCGGGACGTAGTGATTAACCACCGGATCGGGACCCGGCTGCACGACTACACCCAGAACTCCAACCCCAGGGCCTATGTGGCCCCCGAGTCCAACGACGATGACCCATCCCAGCAGGAGGTCTATGACAACCTGCTCATGGGAACTCCCGACGAGGTCCTGGAGAAGGTATACGCCTTCGATAGAGCGGGTCTCGATCACCTTTCACTGTTTACACACTTCGGCCCAGGGCACGAGGATATGATGCGGTCTCTGAAGCTGTTCGCCAAAGAAGTTATGACTCCCTACAGGGCCCGGGAGTCGGCTACGAATGGACGGGAACCGGTCCTGGCGGGGAAGGGGGTGGCCTGTGGCGTCGGGGGATAAAAGGCTGCTGCTGAAATCTCGGCAGCTTAT
Organism: Dehalococcoidia bacterium; assembly: GCA_965249275.1. GTDB lineage: Bacteria > Chloroflexota > Dehalococcoidia > Plut-88900 > Plut-88900 > Plut-88900. The sequence goes on along the minus strand of CBDFLQ010000007.1, from coordinate 601,722 downwards.
AACGATGGCCGGAAAATCTGGCCGAGACGACGATGCGGTGGCCGTGAATGGTGATACGATCGCTGGTGTTGGCCCGCGAGATGCGGTTACGGGCGGTTTGGGTCAGAACTACACCACGTACAATTTCGGGAACCGGCCCATAATGCCGGGATTCGTCGACGTCCACGTACACCCTGAGATGGCGTCTTTGGCCCTGTACAACCGGGTCGACGTACACACTCCTCCTCGGGAGACGATAGACGACGTTATAGAGGCATTCCGAGAGAGAATGGACATGGCGGAGGAGACGGGCTGGCTATTTGGCCACGGGAGCCTGTTCCAAGACCAGAAACTCAAGGATAAACGCCTTCCCGACCGACACGACCTGGACAAGGTGAGCACCGATATCCCTGTGGCGATGATGGCCGGGGGCCACAACCTGATACTGAACTCCAAGGCCCTGGAACTGGTGGGCATTGGCCCGGGTTTCCGAGTCCCGGCAGGCGCCACGGTGGAGCTCGATGAGTCGGGTCACCCCAATGGAATCATCAGGGACCTCGAGCACCTGCTCCCCATACCCCGCCCCGACTTGTCTACCAAGGAGAAGGCCCTTAAGGCGATAACCCGTGAGCATTTGACCACCAACGGCGTGACGACAATCGGGGACATATCCCACAGCTCCGAGGGTATCGAGCTGGCAGACCGGCTGATCGGCAGCGGCGAGATAAACGTCCGGTTCAGGACGTACATATGGGCACCGCGGCTCATGTCGATCAAGGATGCGTGCCGGTGGCAGGAGCACCTCACCATCAACTCCGATGACAAGTACATGCGCATTCAAGGGGTTAAGATGTTCGCCGACGGGGGGTACTCCGCGGCGCTGGCGGCGGTGAAGCTGCCCTACGTCGGACGGAATGGTTCGAGGGGGAAGCTGGGCCTAAACCGGCGCCAAATCCTCAATGCGATGGTCGGGACCCGGGAGGCGGGGCTGCAGCTGATCATCCACTGCAACGGTGAGAGGGCCCAGGAGTCGATGTGCAAGGTGGCTATCGAACTTGGTGACCCGCCGACGGGCCATATGGTGAACCGGATGGAGCACGCCGGGAACTTCGTGTCGGACCCCGGGACCCGGGAGCTGTGGCGCAGGGCGGGCATCATGCCGGCGCCCCAGGCCGTTTTCCTCTACACCTTCGGGGACTACTTCCCGGTCTACATGGGCGACTATGCCAGCAAGGGCAGGTTTTCGTTCCGCACCATGTTGGACGATGGGTGGGAGCTGCCCTGCAGCTCAGACGGATCGGGCTCAGAGGTCAGGCACCTGAACCCGTTCTTCAGCATCTGGTGTGCCGTGAAGCGTCAGACGTTCACCGGACAGATAATCGACCCGGAGCAGAGGGTGTCGGTAGACGAAGCGCTGAAGATGCACACCATCTATCCGGCGGCTGCCCTTGGCGAGCAAGATTCAAAGGGAAGCCTGGAAGTGGGCAAGTTGGCCGACATCGTAGTCCTGAACCGTGACCCGATGGGCATGACGGGTGACGAACTGCTGGACGTGAAAGTGGACTACGTGTTTCTCGGGGGCCGGGAGGTGTACCGGAGACCCGGGGCAGAGGCCTACGCGACGTAGCCCCGCAGCCGAGAGTCTGCGCTCGTTAGGTTAGGAACTCCTGTTTCCACTGGTCATAGGCGTCCTGGCCTAGAGCGATGCTCATCGTTTCTTCGGGGGCGAGGGTGCCTTTGAGGTCGGCGGCTCCCAGGCCCGACTTCTGCGCCTTATAGGTATCGAAGAGCGCATTTATCGCTGCCCGGATGGGCAGGTGCCCCTTCTGTGCGATTCTTACTCCAACGGATGCCAGGCGATCAAGATCGTCAAGCTCAGGTGAACTTGAACCCGTGAGGAGAGGTATGGGTGCGGCCTTACGCACTTCTTCCAAAAGAGCGATGGTAGAGATACCGGTGAAGAACAGCGCATCTACACCCAGCTTGGCATAGGCGCGAGCGCGCTCCACAACGGAGTCGGGGCCAGCGATGCTTCTACCGATAATCACGAGAGATTCGTCGCGTCGGGCCCGCAGGGCGGCTTTGAGCTTACCGGTCATTTCCGGGATGGAGATTAACTGCAGATCGGGGCCCGAGGCGAAGGGAACCGGGAGCACGGTGTCCTCGATTGTCAGGGCGGAAACCCCGGCGTTCTCCATCTCCTCAACGGTTCGCATGACGTTGAGGGCGTTGCCGTAGCCGTGGTCGGCGTCGACCATAAGGCTGATGTCGGATGCCCGGGTGATGCGCCGGGCCTGGTCGGCGAACTCGGTGAGGGTGATCAGGGTCCAGTCGGGAGCGCCTATGGCGACGGCAGACGCTATAGACCCGGCAAGCATGCCGATCTCGAAGCCTGCGGCCTCGGCGAGCCGGGCGGACATGGCGTCGAACACGGAGGCGGGCCGTACACAGCCTTCCCGTGCTAGGTAGTCCCTGAACCGCATCCGGCGTTCTGTTACAAGCATGTAGTTGTCCTTTAGCAGGGGTGTCGGAGGATAGTATAGCGGGTGGGGGGAGTTCAGGAGCGCCCATTTAACGTCAGCATTGACAGGATATGGCTGTTGACGGACAATTGTTTCCGTACATTTGAGCACGTACAGGGAGGAATACATGGCAAGGTTGGACGTGCGTCTTGATTCGGAGCACCGCCGAAGGCTGGAAATACTGGTTGAAGAAAAGGGCGAGCCGATTTCCGAAGTTGTCAGGCGTTTGATAGACGACGCATACGAAGAAATAATGCTGGGGCGTCGCATACGGGCTGTCGAAAGGATAGGAAGCCTGGAAGTTGAAGACGTCCCCGACCCCGAGCAGCTGTCCCGAGAACTGGAGGCGGCTCATGAGCCCGGCGGCCTTTATTGACGCAAACATCCCGATCTATGCGGGTGGGAGAGAGCATCCTTACAAGGCACCCTGCTTGCAAGTATTGAGGGTGGTTGCTCTACATCCGCGGTCATTCTTTACCGATGGCGAAGTGCTGCAAGAACTCTTGCACCGATACCGCTCTTCCGGTAGATGGGCATTGGGCCGAGATATCTTTCAGTCCTTCGCGGAGGCCATGCGCTACAGAGTGGAGCCTGTATTCCTCGAAGACGTCGAGTGGGCCGGCGATCTCGCGGACCGTTACCCGGAGGTGAGTTCTCGTGACCTAGTTCATGCAGCAGTGATGAAACGGCTGGGCGTCGACCGCATCATTTCAGCGGACACGGACTTTGACAACTTGCCGGGCGTAATCCGGCTGGCCCCTGCCGAAGTAGGGGAATGGGGCGGTTCCTTGCTGATCAACTAAGGTTGAATACTGGCTGTCACCCTGCAGCTTGGCACAAAGGGGCAGGTATAATTAGGCCCGGGTGCATCCCGCTCCCACCCAACTAGACTTTTCATAGAGAGGCACGATATGGACGTTAGGCAGATGGTGGAAGAGAGTTTTGAAGAATTGGAAAAGGAATTGGTTCATCAATTGGAAGACTTGAGCCGAGAGGAGCTGGTGTGGAGGCCTGACGAGGACTCCAACTCGATATGCTTTCTCGTTTGGCACATGAGTCGAGCCGAGGACATATTTGTCAGCGACTATTCGTTAAGGCAGCCCCAGGTGTTTGAGAGAGGAGGATGGACGACTCGGTGGGGTATAGCGGCGGGCGACACGGGATTTGGGTACGGACGGGAGCAGTTGGCGGCATTCCCCAACCCGCCTATTGAGGAGCTTGTCCAGTATAGGCGTGAGGTGCGCACCGAAAGCAGGGCCTACCATCGCTCCCTAAAGCCCTATGACTATGACCACATCCCGCCGAGCGATCACCCGAGGCGACGGGGCTACACGATAGGCCGGGTGTGGACCCATCTTATCTGTGAGATTGCACAGCACGTCGGGCAGATTTCGTATCTGAGGGGCCAGCAAAGGGGACTGAACAAGCGCGGTAGTGTAGGGGACTGGAGTTGGGTTACCCGGGAGGGATGACTCTCCAAAGGGTTAAGTAAGCATCGAAGAATACAGCGAATTTCTCGATGCTTACTTACCCGCGACAGGCAGATTGGACTCTGCCAGACGGGTGAAACCCAAACTGCTGCAGAAGTCGTGGAACCCTGGGTTGGGGAGACCGCTCCATCGCAGGTCTTCCAGTTCCTCCTCAAGCGGGACGTCTGTTCTCAGGATCGCGAGCTTCTTGTAGAGAAGGGCCTGGCTCCGCATGGTTTCCAGGTTTTGCGAAAGGGCCATCGCGCCACGGACTTTCACGTTCCACTGGCCGGGGTCCGGGGGTATGTCCTCGATGCGGCGGTAGGAGTCGAGGATGGTTGCAGTGCTGGATGCGCCCCAGCGAGGAATGCCCGGGATGCCGTCGGCATTGTCTCCGACCAAGGCTAGAAAGTCGGGGATGGAGGGCGGGGCGACTCCGAACTTGTCGATGACACTGGGCTCGTCTAGGACGATCTCCCGTCTTCTGTCCAGGCAGACTACCTTGTCACCGGAGACGACTTGGCATAGGTCTTTGTCGGGAGAGCAGATGACTATCTGCTCAATTTCCTCGGCGTTCTGCCATCTAACGGCAGCTGTTGCGAGGGCGTCGTCGGCTTCAAACTCGACCATGGGCCAAACGACTATACCAAGCGCACGCACCGCGTCCTCGGCAAGGGAAAACTGGGAGGCAAGTTCCTCCGGGATGCCCGTCCCGTCCTTGTACCCCTCGAAGAGGTCGTTACGGAAGGAGGTGATAACGTGGTCAAAGGCACATGCGACATGTGTGACGTCGGGCTGGCGCAGGAGCAAAAGAAGGGTTTGGACCAGGCCCCTGACCGCTCCCACGGGCCGACCGTCGGGGGTGGAGAGGGGCGGCATCGCAAAATGGGCGCGGAACAGCTCGTAGGTGCCGTCTATCAGGTGCAGCTTCATATTGGCCTCGCGGTTGGGGATTATACATGGGTGGGGGACACACATAGTCTGGTATTCTCGTCGAAGTGAAATTTGAGGAGAGGCAATCGCGAACTAATGAAAGATAAGACGGTCTTGATCACGGGTGCGAACGCGGGTATCGGGCTAACCACGGCGCTGGGCCTGGCGAAGCTGGGAGCCCAAGTCTTGATGGTGAGCCGGGACGAGGGGCGGGGCCGGAAAGCGCATCAATTGGTCAAAGATAAGTCAGGGAATGGTAATGTGCATCTGCTCATTGCGGAGCTTTCAGATCAAGACTCGATAAGAAAGCTCGCAGGAGAGGTGAAAGAAGGCTTCGGAGAACTTCACGTGCTGTTGAACAACGCGGCGGTGATACCGCGTCGGCGGGAAGTGACCGGTGACGGATTTGAGAGGCAGTTCGCCGTGAATCACCTTGCTTACTTTCTTCTGACCGGCCTGCTCCTTGACCTTCTGAAAGCTAGCTCGCCGGGGCGAATAGTGAACGTTTCATCGCAGGTGCACGCGGGTGCGGTTATTGATTTTGAGGACCTTCACTCCGAACGAGGCTATACCCGGACCAAGGTATATGGTCGGACGAAGCTGGCTAACATCCTCTTCACATACGAGCTTGCCAGGCGGCTGAAAGGGACTGGGGTCACTGTCAACTGCCTTCATCCGGGGATAGTGGCTACCAACCTGCTGGCCGACGCCGGAGGATTGCCGCGTAAGCTAAAGGCCGTGACCAGGATAATTTCAGTCGATGCGGAGGCCGGGGCCCGGACGTCGGTCTATCTTGCATCATCGGAGGAAGTTGAGGGATTGAGTGGACGTTACTTCGTCCGGGAGCGTGCGGTCGAGTCGTCTCTCGAGTCTTACGACGAAGCAACGACCCGACGCCTGTGGGACGTGAGCTGCCAAATGACTGGCCTGGACGCGGATTGGGCCTAGGCCGGAACCTTTGGCTGTCGCTAGGAACCCAGGAAATCCAGGACCAACCGGGCTGTTTGCTCGGGTTCTTCGAGGTGGACGAAGTGGCCCGTACCTGGGATGACTACCTTGGTCAATGGGCCTGAGAATAAACGGTCCATCTGCTCGAAAGATTCGAGGCGCTTGGGACGGTCATGGGTGCCGTGAAGAGCGAGAGTGGACACGGTGACGGGGCCGTCAGCGAGTTTAGCCTCGGTGTCTTCGAGGCTAGGGTCTCGCAGAGACGCGTTGATGGCGTGGCGGTAGTAATTGAGAGCGGCCTTCACTACTCCCGGTTGTCGGAAGGTATTCTTCACCGACTCCAGCAACTCGGGCGGGATGTCCCAGTTGGGAGAAGCGTTCTTCCACCAGTCGACGATAAATTGGAAGTCGTCATGAGGGAGAGTGGCCTCGGCGGAGGGGAGCTGGAAGTAGTAGGAATGCCAGGTGCCACGCAGGTAGTCGAAGTCGTGATCAAGGGATGCGCCGGGATGAGCGGAGCCTAGGGTAACGAGCTTGACAACCTTTTCGGGCTCGAGAGTCGCGGCTGCGTAAGTGGCAAGGGCGCCCCAGTCATGGCCGATGAGGATTGCGGACTCGGCCCCCAGAGCCTGGATCAGGGCCAAGGCGTCCCGGCCAAGCACGGCCGACTGATATCTCCCGTCGGCAGGAACGGGTGTAGGAGCGTAACCCCGCATGAAGGGCGCAACGGCTCGGTAGCCGGCGTCGGCGAGTTGAGGGAGAAGATAGCGATAGGTGTAGGCGTTGTCGGGGAAGCCGTGGAAGCACAGGACAAGAGGCCCACTCCCCGCCTCGACGTAGCTGAAGTCGACCGCATTTGCTGTTATGGTCCCCGTCTTGAAGTCCTGCATGACGGGTAGAGTATGGGGTTTGAGTGTCAGGTGCAAGGGTGTAAGAGTGTAAGAGCGTTGACGGATTGGGTGAGCGGTCTCTAGACTTTTCGGCATTCAAGGACCCGGATTTCGACGGCCTACAACGGAACGGAGAACAAAATGGGTGAGCTGGATGGAAAAGTAGCAATAGTCACGGGAGCGGGGAGATTGAGGGGGATCGGCAGGGCAGCGTGCGTCGCACTGGCACAGCTGGGAGCGGATATAGTGCCGACCGGAACAGGTCGAAACCCGGCCAGCTTCCCGGATGACGAGAAGGCAATAGGCTGGAAAGACATCGAGAGTACGGCGGAGCAGGTGCGGGCCCTCGGGCGGAGGGCGCTGCCGCTGGTCGTGGACGTGTCCAACGCGGAGAACGTAGCTGAGATGGCCGCCCAAACGGTCCGGGAATTCGGTCGAATCGACATCATGGTGAACAACGCTGCCTATGCCCGGGGCGCCGACCGCGTCCCTACGGTGGTCCTGGATGACGCCATATTCAAGAAGGTTGTCGACATCAAGATAATGGGCACGTACCTGTGCTCTAAGGCGGCGGCGCAGGTGATGCTGGCTCGGGGGGAGGGTGGAAAGATAGTCAACGTGTCGTCGGGGGCGGGAAAGAAGGGAGACGCTGACACCCTTGCCTATTGCGCCGGATGCTTTGCGCAGGTGGCAATGACACAGACGCTGGCCGAGGAGTTGGGCCCTTACGGGGTGAACGTTAATTGCGTCTGCCCGGGGGCAGTCGACACCCATAGGATGGACGATCTGGTTTACTCGGACGCATGGGACCAGATGGCCCAGGAAACGCCGATAGGACGGAACGGGACGGATGAGGAGGTGGGTGAGTTTATAGCCTACCTTTGCACTAAGGCATCGTCGTGGATACACGGCCAGTCCATAAACATCGACGGCGGCCTGATAATGGAGCACTAGGGAGAAACATGAACTGGAGCGCCAGAGCATTTTCTGGGCACGCTTAATACTCATCAGAGTTAGAGTGAACGTGTTTTCGGGATAAGAATTGAGTGGAGAACACAATGGGTGAACTGGACGGAAAAGTAGCGATAGTCACCGGTGCAGGTAGATTGAGGGGCATCGGCAGGGCGGCGTGCGTGGCACTGGCCAAACTGGGTGCGGACGTAGTACCGACGGGTACAGGACGAAACCCGGCCAGCTTTCCGGATGACGAGAAGGCAATAGGCTGGAAGGACATCGAGAGTACGGCGGAGCAGGTGCAGGCTCTCGGGCGGAGGGCTTTGCCGCAGGTCGTGGACGTGTCAAACCCCGAGGACGTGACTGAGATGACGGCAAACACGGTGCGGGAGTTCGGGCGGATCGACATTGTAGTAAACAACGCTGCCTATGCCCGGGGGGCGGACCGGGTCCCGACAGTCGAGTTAGACGACTACTATTTCAAGAAAGTGGTGGATATCAAGGTCTGGGGCACTTACCTCTGCTCCAAAGCGGCGGCACAGGTGATGTTGGCCCGAGGCGAGGGTGGCAAGATAATCAACGTGTCGTCGGGGGCCGGTAAGCGGGGCACTGCCGATGCTCTTGCCTATTGCGCGGGGTGTTTCGCACAGGTGGCAATGACTCAGACTATGGCCGAGGAGCTCGGGCCGTATGGCGTGAACGTGAATTGCGTGTGCCCTGGTGCAGTTGACACTCACAGAATGGACGATCTGGTCTATTCGGATGCATGGGAGAAGATGGCCCAGACAACGCCGATAGGGCGTAACGGAACAGATGACGAGGTGGGAGAGTTCATAGCATACCTGTGCACCAACGCAGCATCGTGGATCCACGGTCAATCCATAAACATCGACGGTGGTCTGATAATGGAGCACTAGGACAGCAAAGAGTGAAAAAGGCTGAGGGGCTGGCATTGCCAGCCCCTCTGATCTTTATGGATATACAAGGGACAATTGAAAACGGAGGTCAGCCGATAGCGGCCTTTTCAATAGCTTTGGAGAGCCAAGCGTTAAGGCTCTTGCCTTCGCGGGCGGCGGCCGATACGGCGGCTCGATGGAGCTCTGGAGAAACACGAAGGGAGATTTTGCCAGAGCGCGGTTTCTCGGCCTCCATTCCCTTCTCTTTGCAGAAGGCGATGTAGTCATCGACAGAGAACTCGAATTCCTTTTGAAGTTGTGCCGGTGTATCTGCTTGAAAATGGATTATGTCTCGGATATTAACCACACGTCCCGACAATATCCCCTCTTCCAAGTCTATATCGACTTTGGCTATGTATCCCTTATAGGTCAGCATTGGTGATCCCTGCCTCTCTTAAAAGGTGTTTGACGGCTTTTACAAGATCTTTGCTGGCTTCCGGTTGAGGGTGAGGACGATGGAAAACTGCGAAATGCAATTCTAGCCGTACACCGATCCGGGATCCGGCCCGCTCCTCTATCTCGGCGTCCAAGGCTAGGAGGAGCGATTCTATGTCTTCCCAACGAATTCCTGACCGAGTCGGGGTTTCTAATATCGCGGCGAGAGTCCTGCGGTGCTTCCGCCTCACGATGAAATGATATCACTTCGTGCTATCATTGTCGATGATCGAGTGGAGGAGGCACGTGGTTTCGGGGAGCGGGCTGCCAGATGGTATATAGCGAAGGCCAGACCAATGATGCCACCCCCGACTACCGCGTCCAGGAAGAAATGGTTGGCGGTCACGACTATCGCTGCGAAGGCCACTATTGGGAGGATGACACCGAATAGGCGCAGGGCTCGGCTCCCGGTCTTCAGGAGCATTATCGAGAAGAGCAGGGTCCACCCAAAGTGCATGCTGGGCATGGCGGAGTGTTGGTTATAGTACGCGATGGACTGCTTGCTGTTATAGAATGCCGGCCCCATGACCTCTATGGAATCTACGAAGCCCTCTTCTAACATCAGCCTGGGTGGGGTGACGGGAAGGGTTAACCACAGCACCCATGTAATCACGTAGCTTATGAGGAACACCCTTCGGAAATAGACGAATGAATCGTAGCGGAGGCAGAGGAGTGCCACGGCCCCGGGCACTATTACAGGTAGAAAACCCAGAGAATAGGCCCAGTTGAAGAAGGTCACGATCCACGAGGCCTCGGAGAGGAGGCGGGACTGGAGTGCGGGCTCCCAGTAGATGCCCAGGAATTTCTCGATATCGATTACTTTGAGGGCGTTTGTCCGGCCGACTGCCTCAACCTCTTCGAGGAAGACGTGGCGCAGGGACATGTAGACGATGTACCCGAGGACCAGGAGCGAACCCTCCTTGACGAACCTGTTTTCGAATAGAGCGCGGAGGGTTAGTATGGGACGCGTCGGGGCACTGGTAAGCAGAGGTGAAGTCGGGGACAGGCCGGGGACACGCAAGCTAGGAGGAGGTCCTCTTGTCTACGAGGGCCTTGGCGTGGACCAGGAGAGCCTCAAAGAACTCTTCGTAGAACTGGGAGTCTATGCCTATGACAGTGTTGCCATAGATTACGATCCCGCTGAGCCCGTTGAAGACGCTGCTTTCGCAGATGCCCTTGTCTACGAAATCCAGGTTGTAGCTGTCTTGCCCGTCCTTTCCGGCTCTGATGAGGGCGCAGGACCGAGGGTTTTGGTTAAGCCTATCGACTCCGGGGCGGGTGACAAGAATGAGGGACTCGAAGAGACGTTGGGCGTCCTGTTCGGTGGGGAAAGACTGCACCCACCAGGTCGAGAAGAGTCCCGCTGTGTTCATGTCGCAGCGAAGGATGGTCGATTCGGCTTCAGACTGGTGGAATTTGAGGAATAGGCGCTCGACGTTGCGCTTAGGTTCGTTCTCGACATATGTACGCGTGACCCTGGTTAGCTCTCCCAACTCGCCGTGGGGTCGGAATATGCAGTCTTCATCCGACCATTCGATCAGGGCGGTAGGGACTGGGGTGGGGGTCGCCGGGGGGGTGGTCGGGGGTGGGGTGGGCGCGGGCTGGGTGGCCGTAGGCGCTGCTCCCGAGCTGCAAGCTGCGGCAAAGCCCAGGAGGGCCACGATTAGGGTCAAGGTGATTATGAATCGCATTAGATAGTTGAAAGGGATCAGACGACGTAGGTCAATTTTACACCAAGTGGAGAGGCGACACTTTCATCCGGTGCCTCAACAAGCAACCGACATGTTGCTAAGAAGGCGACTGATCGCCGGTAAGCCGGTCCATGACCATGGTTATATGGGCTCGAACTTCGTCGGTCGGGGCGAGCGTTAGGGCGCGGGCGAGGGAGTCGAGGGCGTCTTTCGTACGGCCCATCTTGGCCAGTGCCACGGCCTGGTTGTTAATGGCGAGGACGTTGTCCGGGTCGAGGTTAAGGGCGGCCTCGGAATCGGCGAGGGCGTCGGGGGCATAATCCTGGTCAAGGTAGGCTGCGGCCCGGTTTACCAGCGCAATGACGAGATTGGGTTGCAGACTCAGGACAGTGGAGGCGTCCTTGACGGCTGCATCGAAATCACCTTTGTGTCTGTAGGCTTCACCGCGATCGATATAGGGTTGGGGCAGGTGCGGGTCCAGGTCAATGGCGGCGGTGGTGTCCTGAATCGCTCTATCGAAAGCGCCTATTGTTAGGAAGGCGCTGGCTCGGTGGCTGTAGGCGAGGGGATACCGAGGGTCGAGGCCGACTGCTTTGTTGAAATCACCGAGTGCCATGACGACTTTACCCAAACCCCTGTGGGCGGCGCCCCGGTTGACGTGGGCTGCGGCGGTGGGCTTCAGTGCGATGGCTTCATTGGAGTCGGCGAGGGCGCGCTCGAAATTGCCCATGTTGACATATGCGGCGGCGCGGTCGACGTACGCCCCGGCGTTTTGGGCGTCGAGCATCAGGGCTTTGGTTGCGTCGGTGACTGCCTTGCCGGCCTGACCCTTGAAATTGTGGGCCTCGGAGCGGCGGAGGTAAGCGTCCACCAACGTACCGTCGAGCCGGATAGCGAGATCGAATAAGCCGATTGCCTCATTGATCTGACCTTGGTCGAGGAGTCGGACTCCCTCCTGTAGGTTTGTCAGCGCGTTTTGCGTTTGATCGGGCATGTTTGGGGGAGCGGGGTTAGAGGTGCTCTTTGACAATTTCGGCGAGCTTTTGGGTCATCCCGACCACGGCTGCGATTTCACTGGTGTCGGCCTCGCGTATCGCGTTGACCGTGCCGAACCTGCGGATGAGGGCCTTCTTTCGTTTGGGCCCGATGCCCGGGACAGAGTCCATGGCCGACCTCACGCTGCTCTTCTTCCGCAGTTGCCGGTGGAAGGTAATGGCGAAGCGGTGGGCTTCATCTCTGATGCGCTGGACAAGGTAGAGGGCCTGCGAACTGCGAGGCAGGATGATAGGCTCCTTGCTGTCGGGGCGGAACACCTCCTCGTAGCGCTTTGCGATACTGGCCAGGGGGATATGGGCGATGCCGAGTTCCAGGAAGAGCTGGTGTATGGCGCCAAGGTGGCCCTTGCCTCCGTCGATGAGGACGAGGTCAGGGACGATGGTCCAGCCGTCGGGTTTGGCGTTGACGGCGTCCTTGAGCCGGCGGAAGCGTCGGCGGAGCATCTCCTGCATCATGGAATAGTCGTCGATGCCCTGGACGGTCTTGATCTTGAACTTGCGGTAGTGGGCAGGCTTGGGTTTTCCGTTTTCGAAGACGACCATTGAGCCGACGGGGTTTGAGCCCTGAATGTTGGAAATGTCGTAGCATTCCATACGCTGGGGCAGTTCGGGGAGGTTGAGGTGCTCCTGAAGCTCAGACATGGCCCCGGTGATGGCGTCGGCGTCGGCCAGCCACTTGATGTGGCGCTGCGCGAGCCCCTGCTCCGCGTTGGCGGCGACCATCTGCAGCAGCATTCTACGGTTGCCGCGGCGGGGGACTTTCATATGGACTCTGCGGCCTCGTTTACTCTCCAGCCAAGAGTTAATCAAGGTGGAGTCAACAGGTGCGTGCTGGAGAAGGAGGAGGGGCGGGACGTAGGATGCCGAGTCGTAAAACTGCTTGATGAATCCGGCCATTATATCGGCGTCACCCTCGTCCTGGGTGCCTTCCATGATGAAGTGGTCTCGGCCTACGGTCTTGCCTGCACGGACAAAGAATATCTCGATCCATGCCTCGTCCTGGCCGCGTGACAGGGCTATGTAGTCCTCGTCCTTGAGGTGTAGGGAGTGGACTTTCTGCGTCTGCGATACCCTGTCGATGGCGCGTACCTGGTCCCTGAGGGCGGCGGCGCGCTCGAACTCGAGACGCTCGGCGGCCTGGTGCATACTGGCGCTCAGGTCTTTGACTATGGTCTCGTGCTTCCCTTCGAGGAACAGGATGACCTGGTCGATAACCTGGCGGTATTCGTCCTTGGACGCCGCCCCGATGCACGGCCCGACACAACGGTGGATGTAGAAGTCGAGGCAGGGGCGCGGGTCGGTGCCGGTGATGTTCTTGGTGCAGGACCGGTAAGGGAAGAGCTTCTTGATTAGGTCCAGGGTGCGTCGGACGGAGCTGGCGGATGCGAAGGGGCCGAAGTATCGGGCGCCGCGCTCGTCGTCCAGTCTCCTGGTGAAGTAGACGCGGGGGAACTCCTCTTCCAGGTCTATCTTGATGTAGGGATATGTCTTGTCGTCCTTGAGGCGGACGTTGTACTTGGGCTTGTAGCGCTTGATGAGGGTGTTTTCGAGGATGAGGGCCTCGCCCTCGGAATCGGTGACTACGTATTCGTACTGGGCGATGCGCGCGGCGAGGTGCCGACCCTTGAGGGTGAGTGAAGAGGAGTCGGCGAAGTAGGAGCGGACTCGGCTGCGCAGGCCCGCGGCCTTGCCGACGTAGATAACCTTGCCGGAGGCGTCCCGGAAGATGTAGACGCCGGGTTTAGTGGGCGTGGCCTTTACCTGGTCTGCGATAGAGAGCGTAGGCATTACCAGGTAATTCTAGCATGCGGCCTGAGCACAGTTGACATATGACAATTAAAAGGAAAGCGGACAATCAAGTGGAAACAGCTTTGCGTACGATTGTTTGCAGCTATCAGGCACGATGTTTGATTGTTTGATCATCCTGGAGAAAATTCGGTGTCAGAGGTTGTGGAAGAAGTGTCGTTAGCTTTTCTTGTTTTGTAATCGGCAATTGATGGTGTGTGATGGATGCAAGTGGGGAGGGGAAGATAGTACAACAATGCGGCGCTAGTCAACGGGGCGGTGTCACAATCCCACTGGGGAAGCGGCCATTCCCCCACTCTTGGATCCCGGCCCCAGGCCGGAATGAATGGAGAGAGGGGGCTATCTGAGGATGAAAGTAAGGGCGCCGAGGAGAAGGGCTACGACCACAGTCATCAGGCCGATGCGCTTGACGTCAGTGAGGACGTAGCCGTAACGCCAGGGTGCACCGACAGCTGCGGGGGCGGCGACCTGGGGTCCAGGTTGCGTAGCCTGCTCCGGGGTCTCGGAGGGAGAGCCTGTTTCAGGGGCTTCGGTGGACTCAAGGACAGGGGCCCCTGTATCCGCGGCGTCGGCTGCGGGGGGAGGGGTGGGAGTGGGGGCAGAGACTCCTGAAAGCTCGATCTGCCGCTGGGACAGTCCCGCCTTACCCTTCTTTCGCTTGGTACTTGAGGATTGCTTGGCGGCGAACCGCTTTGACTTTTTTGCCATGTTTAGTCCTGATGCGTTTCTATGGTCTGATTATAGTCGGCGCGAAACCGGGGCCGCAAATGCCGAGACTCAGGCCCTGGGGTGCGCTTTGTCGTACTGGTCACGCACCTGATCGCTTGCAAGGTGGGTGTAGACCTGGGTCGTAGAGATGTTGGCGTGGCCGAGCATCTCCTGGACGTGCCTGAGGGGTGCGCCACCTCTGAGCATGTGGGTGGCGAAGCTATGACGGAGGACGTGGGGGGTTATGGGGGTCTTTATCTGGGCCTCTTTTGCGTAACCCTTCAAGATAAGCCAGAAGCCTTGCCGCGTGAGACGGTCGCCGCGGCGGTTCAGGAACAGAGCCTGCTCTTCGAACTTCTTTCGGAGGCGAGGCCTAGCTCGCTCGACGTACTCCCGCAGGGCCTCGGAGGCCTCCTGGTGGATGGGAACGATCCTCTCCTTGCCGCCCTTGCCCAGACATCGAACATGGTTGTTGCGAATGTCGACGTCGGCAACGTTGAGGGAAACTAGCTCGGTGACTCGGAGTCCGCTGGCGTACAAGAGGTCCAACATAGCGCAGTCACGGAGGCTGTCGGGAGAGACGGGTTTAGGCCGGCCATCCGGGGTCTTGCGTTCCCTGGTCGCAGTTAAGAGCCTATTGATGTCCTCGACGGAGAGGGCTTTTGGCAGGGCCCGCCCAACCTTCGGCGAGTTCATATGCTCGGTGGGGGCGGTCTCGATGTCACCCTCGTCGACCAGGAACGCGAAAAAAGACTTGATGGCGGCGATCTTGCGGGCGATGGTGGAGTCCTTGAAGGTGCGGTCCCGGAGATCGAGGCCGTACTTGGCGACCATGTCGCGATCTACGCCTCCCCAGTTGGAGACACGCTTCCTGGGCCCGAGGCCCGTTTCGATGAACTCCAGGAACTGGTAGAGGTCGTTACGGTAGGCGTATAGGGTGTTGGCGGAAAGGCCGCGTTCCACGGTGAGATGAGTTAAAAATGCATCGATTACTATTTTCACCTTGCCACTCTCCTATAAATATGAGGATGAATACCGAACAAGTTTAACATAACGCGATAACGGATGGTAAAGGAGGGTCGGGCGGATGATCCCGTTCACATAGAGTGGTGACATTAACCTATTGACATGATAAGACGTATGTTCTATATTGTAGCCAGGTCTAGACCACCTAACCCAACTACCTTAAGGAGGAACCACAACCTAGGGGGAAGCCCAGCCCCGGTCCCCGAGGACTCAACGCCTCAGCCCATCCCAACGGCCCTCGCGCAGGCCCGCGGCACAAGCGAAAGTCGCCATCTCCTCATCCCCACCGGGTCCCGTGCCCCCTTCCCTGACCCCCAGGCGATGGAAAGACGCCCTGGTTCGCTATCGTTCCATGTGAGGCTCCTAACGGAGATGCCGCTCCTTCAAGCGGAATAGCGGTCGGATAGGCCCGGCGCCGAGGTCCTCTCGGTACACCGTCCGCTCAATCAAGCCGGGAGCCGGTGGTCCCTGCGCTCCGGGTCGCACCGGCAAACCTGGACATATTACGCCTGCAAGAGGCTCCACCCGGACGCTGGACGAGCCTCCTAGCCGCCCTTAAGCGGTGCAGCCAACCCCCCGGAGTCAGGCTCGGACCCGGTGGCCCTGAAGGTCCCTGCCCATGTCCAGCGTATACAGGCCCAGAGGCCGCAGCAGCGGCAAAAGCGGGCCGGACGCCCTTGCCCCAGGGCGTCGGAGCACCCGAGGCACAGGAACGGGGGTAGCGTCCAGCAAGCGTCTTCCATCGCCTTCCCAAAACCCAACAGACAGAACGGAAACCGAAACCCCACAATCGAAGATGGAACATCCGCCTCTGGAGGACTGAAGAAAAGGCCGGTGTGTCACTAACCTGCCGAACAAGTACAGCGGATTGACCGACATTCGGCGGGGAGGCTACACTGGATGGGTGAAGTGAACGGATAGTGAAGCTGATCGGACTACTTATACGATAAGGACGGAGCCCGAGATCAAGGATGCTTGAAATCAACATGGACCCCTTTCTGATTGGGGGGTTGTCGTGGCACGGGATATTCACGGCCCTGGGGGTGGCATTTGCGGTATTCGGCACGGCGAGGCTTGCGCGGGACAGGGGCATGGACCCCCAGGTCATCTATTCCTGCGCAGCGTGGGCGGTGCCGGGAGGGGTGGTGGGGGCTCGGCTGGTTCACGTATTTGATAACTGGTCCTATTACATAAACGACCCGGTAAAGATATTCACCATCTGGAATGGCGGTGTGGGGCTGTGGGGTGCTTTGCTAGGTGGGACGATTACCGGTGTCACCTGGGCGATTTTGAATAAGCAGTCCGTGGGCAAGATCGCCGACATTAGCGCCCCCATGATGCTGGTCGCTCAGACTATTGGCCGGGTGGGGGACGTGATCAATGGAGAGCACTTCAGCACCCGGACGAGTCTGCCGTGGGGCTGGGTCCACACCCACGCCAACTGGCCGGGCCTGAATACGGGCAGACCGGCGATTCCCGTATCCGAGAGCGGGTCGGAGCTTGCGTATCACCCATCCGTTGCGTACGAGATGGTGGGCGACGTACTGCTGTTCTTCGTCATAATGCGGCTCATCGGCCGGGTGAAGCCCGACGGTATGGTGATGCTGATCTATCTCGGGACGTATGCGGCTATAAGGTTCGCTGTGCAGTTCACGCGGGACGATCCGGGGAGAATAGGGTCTTTGCATCAGGCGCATGTAATATCTCTGCTAACGATGGTAGCGGTCTTCGCAGTCGGGGCGTTTCTGCTGGTGCGCCAGCGTTCTGAAGGGCCCCGTGGTCCGAGTCCGTCATTGAAGAGCACGTGATGCAATGGGCAACTTTTGCTAGAGTAATTCGTTAAATGGTGTGAGGGACTTGTTGCCCGAGCCGGTCTTTTGTTGACATACTAAGAGTAACGGTTACAGGACAAGAGAGGAGCCGCTAGCGCTATGGTGAATCCCGGAACAGGAGCGCAGCAGACCGCACCGAGTGGCCTAGCGAAACTCGGGTTCTCGCCGGCGCCGTTCATTCATGCAGTAGCGTTCGTGGCCGGGTTCTCGCTGGTGTTCACGGGGCTGGGGGCGCTGTTGGGTTCCCTCGGGACGGGGAGTTGGCGGGACTGGCTAGAGATCGGGGCGGGGACGTTACTGATTATCCTGGGATTTCACCTGAGCGGGATTGTGCGGTTCGGCCCGCTAACCAGCATTCTGTACCGGCAAAGAGGAATCGGGATTGGGGCGGGTGACAAGCCGAACCTAATGCGGTCGGCGGTGGTGGGGGCAGCGTTTGCCATAGGATGGACGCCGTGCGTGGGCCCGATCCTGGCGGGGATCCTGTCCCTGACACTGGAGGGTTCGATAGGGCAGGGTGCGGTGCTGATGTTCGCGTACTCCCTGGGCCTGGGGTTGCCATTCCTGTTGGTCGGGGCCTTCATAGGCGTTGCCAAGCGGTGGCTGAAGAAGGTCAACCCGTACCTCGAGTTCATTGAGCTGATAAGCGGACTGCTGTTGGTGTTGATTGGAGCGCTCATTGTGACCGGCTCCCTGCAGCAGCTGAATTCCTACTTCACCTTCATACCCGAGGTAACGGGCAGCAGCGAAGTCACGGGGATGGGCGGGGCATCGATAATAATAGCGTTTGCGGGCGGCATACTGTCGTTCCTGTCGCCGTGTATCCTGCCACTGGTGCCGATTTGGCTGGGATACATGGGAGGCTCGGTGCTGGACCGCCGGACCCCGAGCATCCAGCCAGCTCCCGCTGCCTAAAGCCTGCTGACGGGTCCTAGTACGGTTTTTGCTGACTGGACGCAGGTGTGCACTGCCCGGCAGGCGCGAAATCGACCAGCTCAAGCTCTAGCCGCTCTCTACCTTTCCAACGGTTGGTCTTGATGTGGTAGACCGCGTCTATAGGGCCGGTCAGTTCGCCGAGCCGGTGGCCCATTTTGAAGGCGACCGCATTCCAGACAGACGCTCCATCCTGCAGGGACATCCTCAAGTGAGACGCGTCGGCGCCCATGGTGCGGACCCCGAGTGGCGTAAGCCTCCTGGAAAGAAACATGGGCCGGGGGTTTCCCTGACCCACGGGCTCCAGGAGCTGGATGAACTTGAGCAGCCGAGCCTCGATCTGGGTGAGAGGCATGACTACGTCGATCTTGATTGAGGGCTGAAGGTCGAGGGCGCCGAGCCTCTCGGCGGCAATCTCGGTGAGGCGACCCTTGAGCTCTTCGATGTTCTCGTTGGCTATGACGAAACCGGCGGCCTGGGAGTGACCGCCGTGGCGGATGAACAGGTCGGCGCACTGCTGGAGGGCTGCGGTGATGTCGAACTCCGGGATGG
Organism: Dehalococcoidia bacterium; assembly: GCA_965249275.1. Lineage (GTDB taxonomy): Bacteria > Chloroflexota > Dehalococcoidia > Plut-88900 > Plut-88900 > Plut-88900. The sequence continues at coordinate 583,033 of CBDFLQ010000007.1, read as the reverse complement.
AGCGGCAGGAAGCGCGTGAGATTTCGGGCCCGGTGGACAGCACGACCGCCGGTTTGTAATGCTCCTCGCTGAGCTTCCCGGCGACCAGCCCCACGACGCCTGGCTCGAAACCCGGGCCCCCGGCGATGATGATGGGACTAGAAACGGGGGAATCGCCGACCTGAGCCTGGGCTTTCGCGAAGGCGTCCTCGGTGTGGCTGCGGCGCTGTCGGTTGCGGGTGTTCAACTCCTCTGCCAGGGGCTGGGCCTCGGCGGCAGAGGTGGCGGTGAGAAGCCTGTAACTGGTGATGGCGTGGTCTACCCTGCCGGCAGCGTTGATCCTCGGGGCTAATGTGAACGAGATGGACTCGGCGTCCAGGTTACCGGGGTCCACGCCGGCCCGAGACATGAGTTCCCTGAGGCCGGGACGCTCGGCCCTGTTCAGGACTTCAAGGCCGCGCTTGACCAGGTTGCGGTTGTCATCGACCAGCGGCGCCATGTCGGCGACGGATCCTAAGGCGACGAGGTCCAGCAGGCTCTCGTCCTCATCGTAGCCCAGGTGACCCCGGAGAGTTTGAATTATCCTGTAGGCCAACCCGACAGCCGCCAGCTCCCGGAACGGATATTCAGAGTCCTGGCGCTTGGCGTCGATTACGGCGAGGGCGGGGGGAAGGTCGGGTGGGGGGGTGTGGTGGTCGGTGACGACGACGTCGATGCCCATTTCGTTGGCGAGATTTATCTCATCTAGAGAGCTGACGCCGCAGTCGGCTGTAATGATCAGGCCGACGCCCAGGCCTCCGAACTTTTCGAGCCCCTGAACGCTGAGCCCGTGTCCTTCCTCCGTTCTATGAGGAATATAGGGAGTGGTGCGCGCCCCGAGGCCGGTCAAGCCGTTATTCAGCAGGGCCGTTGCGGTTACACCGTCGGCGTCGAAGTCACCGTAGACTGCGATGAGCTCGCGCTTCTGGATGGCCGCGGCGATGCGCTCGATGGCCGGTGCGATATCGGGGAGGAGGTTGGGGTCGGGTAGGGGACGATGCTCGATTGAGAGGAATTTCTTGATTTGCGAAAGGTCGGTGAGGCCGCGATTGTATGAAATCTGGGCGGTCGAGAGGGGAATGCCTCTGAGCCGTGACAGCGCGTCCCGGGGCACGGGGGGCGAAATGGCCCAGCGGAATTTCGTCATTCCGGGCAGGAGGAAAGGATCACCAGAGGGATAGTCCGCTGCGGTCCAGCTCGTCGTTGTATTCGTTGGCGAGGGTGAAGGCGCGGATAGTGAGGTATACCCAGGCGGTAATCCCGATGGTAACGAAGACGTATGTGTATTGTAGGTTGGACCAGACCATATACGTGGTTAGCGTAATGGCGATCCCGGGCAAGATGAATCTGCGGCCGCGGAGGGGGTCGGACTCGTTGGTTGGGTAGGCAAGGAAGATGAGGGCAACCCAGGCCGGCACACCGAGAGCGTAGAAGACCGGCCCTTCTCCGATGAAGGTCAAGAGCACAAAAATACCCCAGACGATGGAACCCGCAATCATCAGCGATAGGCCGGTGATAACCTTCCCGACGTAGATGTGCCCGACTCCCCAGATCCCGATCATGCTGCAGAGGGAGGCAAGCATGGCAGCGGTGTCCGGGTCTTTGCGGGGAACAGGGGCAACGTCTTGTTCACGGAGCTCTGTTTCGGGTGGGGGCCAGGTCAGCGGCCGGTAGCCGTCCAGCCTGATGATGCCATGGCCGTTTCTGATTACATCAGGGTCAACGCTGTGGAGGAGCGAGTCGGGAATCGGGCCCCAGGAGCGTCCGCCGCAGCCACGGCACTGGGTTTCCCTGACGGAGGCGATAACCGAGCAGTGCCGGCAGACCTTGGAGTCTACAACCGGGTTATACGGCATGGGGCTTGCCTTCCGAAAGATCCCGACCAAGGCAAAAGGCACTATAAGTCGGGACGGACCGATGCACTAACTCCGAGGCCACACGGGTCACGATTAAGACCCTCCCATCAACTACCTGGCCGAAATATATACGAACGGTATGATCAAGTGGTGTCGGGGCCCACCCTGGGTTGCACTGAACCGGCTACTTGTCTTTGGTGATTATAGACGTGAGAAAATCGCCGATGAACACGTATCGGAACTCATGGCCCTGGTTGCATCGGTAGGCGCCGTACATCGAGTAGATGATTGGCAGAATCAGCACGATCAAGGCTGCTGCTGGATCGATCACCATGCCAAGGATAATTGCGAGGAAGGCTACGGCGACCTGGAAAATAAAGGCCTGCAGGGCCTGAAAGCCAACGTAGTCGGAACCCTTCCTCTTGAAGACCCATATGCCCATCGTAATCACGACTGATGGTCCCAGGAAAACGGGGATGACGTTTAGCAGGAGTATGGAGTGGGCAAGGGCGGCCCACATGCGTTCGGAGGAGCTGATTTCGCCGGGTTGCAATGCAACTCACCTCGTGAGTTATGGGTAGGTTTGACCCTGTCGGGCAGCCTGATTATAGCATACGCCGGGGGTTGGCCTTTTGGGAGAAGTAGCACCTCACATCCCCGTCAGAGGAACAAGAATTATGGGTCATCACAAATGGCCTGCATTTTTGTTGGCCATTGGCTAAAGGAGCATGTAGAGGGACAGGGTTGATGGGTATTGGCGTTTAGGCGGCTGGGGAGAGATATGCCTAAAATTCCTCGCGGAGCCTCGGAATGGCAACAAAAAGGCATCGGAATGGCGCGTAATCGGGCGTTGGTGGGGGGGAGGGGGTGGGCTGGCTAGGCGGGGGGTTGGCGGAAGACGAGCACCGAGTTGTGGCCGCCGAACCCGAGAGAGTTGGAGAGTGCGACTTTTACCTCGCCGCGGCGGGGGATGTGGGGGGTGTAGTCCAGGTCACATTCTGGGTCGGGGTCTTCGAGGTTGATGGTGGGTGGAATTTCGCCTCGGTCTATGGCCAGTACGGTGATGGCGGCCTCAAGAGCGGCTGCGGCGCCAATGAGATGGCCGGTCATGGACTTGGTAGAAGAGATTGGGATGCGGTAGGCCTCTTCCTGGAAGACTTTCTTGATGGCAAGGGTCTCGAACTTGTCGTTGAGGGGTGTGGAGGTGCCGTGGGCGTTGATGTAGTCGATATCGTCGGGTTGGACCTGGGCGTCACCCAAGGCCATCTTTATGGCTCGAATGCTGCCTTCACCGCCCTCGGCGGGCGCGGTGAGATGGAAGGCGTCTCCGGAGGTGCCGTATCCAATGAGTTCGGCGAGAATGGTAGCGCCGCGCCCGACAGCGTGCTCCATATCCTCGATCATCAGCATAGCGGCGCCTTCGCCCATGACGAAGCCGTCCCGACCAGCGTCGAAGGGGCGGCAAGCCTTCTGGGGCTCGTCGTTTCTCGTGGACAGTGCCCTGGCGGCATTGAACCCGGCAACGGCGATGGGCGTGATGCTTGCCTCGGCGCCACCGGTAATCATGGCCTTAGCCTTGCCGGCTTGAATGAGCTGGTAAGCGGCGCCTATGGCATCGCTGCCGCTGGAGCAGGCGGAAGTCGTACAGAAATTGGGCCCCTTGATACCAAGGTCAATCGAGACTTGGCCGGAAGCCATGTCGGTGATCATCATGGGCACCAGGAAAGGGCTGATACGAGAGGGGCCCTTGTCCCGGAGCACGTTGAACTGCTCCGATAGCGTGATAAGTCCCCCGATGCCGCTCCCGATAACCGTTCCTACGTCGCCAGCGTTTTCGTCGGTAATTTCAAGGCCTGATTGGGCGGCGGCCTCCCTGGCGGCGATTACGGCGAACTGGACGAAACGGTCCATCCGCCGTGCGGCCTTGCGGTCCAGGTGGTCGTTGGGGTTGAAGTCGGAGACTTCGGCGGCGATGTGGGTCTCGTAGTCGGAGGAATCGAAGGCGGTGATATATCCGACGCCCGACTGACCGGAAATCAAGCTCCCCCAAGTAGACTCTACGTCCATTCCGAGAGGGGTAACCAAGCCAACGCCTGTGACTACTACACGGTGGTCAAGCACTGGAAAGTCCTGCCTTTACACGGATCTAAGGGGAAGGCTGCTTTGCAGGGGGCCCTTGGTCCAGGAGTTCAATGCCTCGGCGGTAGGTCTCAATGTCGGAGAGGGTCCTGTACTGGCGGAGGAACTTGATAACGCTCTCCCGGGTTGTGGAAACCTCGTTGATCATTCTCCTGATCCTGTCCATCCCTCCGTCTCCCACGGTGCGCCAAAGGGAGGCGTACTGCTCATAGAACTTTTCGCCCCCCAACTTGGTCGGCAATACGCTGTGGAGGAAGTCGAAGAAGTGGGGCTCCTTCGTAACCAGCTTGCTGTGCATATCCTTCCACTGACCGGTGCCGGGCAGGGGAGTGAGTATTGTGTAGTTGGGAAACTCGATCCTGGTCTCGTTGACCTTCTCCTTGAGGTTTTCGAAGTTACTATCCATCCAATGCTGGAAGATCATAACGGCGCCCCAAATCCGAATGCCCATGCTGTGGAGGATGTCGATGGACTTCTCGTTGTCACCGACACGGGTGCCCTTGGCAACGGAGTTCAGGTCGCTCTGTTCAAAGGATTCAAGGCCGACCAACACGGTGTCGAGCCCGGCCTTGGCCCATTTTTCGAACTTCTTGGGGTTTCGGACCACGTTGTCGGCGCGGACCTGCATCCAGTAACGTTGGCCGAGATCCATGTCGATGATCTTGTCGGCGAGGTCGTCCATGGGATCGAATCCCGGGGGGTAGGCCATTTTGAGGGAGCCGGGAAGCTCCTGGATGGCCAAATCGTCGACAATGTTGATCCACGAATTGCGGGGAAGCTTGGAAAGCTCAAGGAGCGTGCGATCGTTGCCCTGGACCTTGTACTCGCCGCGGTGGAACTCGTGGACGGAGCAGAAGTTGCACCGGTAGATGCAACCGCGAGCCATTTCTACGGAGTAGGGCTTGGTGTGATATAGGAAGAAATAGTCGTCCCTGTACTGGTCTACGAGATGCCGGGCGGGCAGAGGGCGCTCGTTCATGGATAGGGAGTCGAACTCCTTAAGGGAGCTCTTCTTTATTACTTTGGTGTTGGACTGGTCGAAGTCCCCGCTGGCGGTGCGGTAGATAACCTCGGGTATAGAGTCGAGTCCCCGGTCATTCTGGAGGCTGAGGACAAGGCGGCGGAAGGTGTTCTCACCGTCGCCGATGACGATTGCATCGATGTCCGGGCTGAATGCGTCCTGGGGTGCGAGGGAGACGTGATGACCGCCTACAATGATGATTATGTCCGAGGATATCTTCTTGATGTCCCGGGCCAAGTTCTTAACGGACGAGACGTCGACCGTGTAGCCCTCTCGTATACCGACTACGTCGGGCTTGAACTCCTCGATGACCTGGGCCAGAGGCTTCTTGTCGACGCGCATGTCATAGATACGGACGTCAGCGATGTCGAGGAGGTTTCCGGCCAAGTATTCCAAGCCCAGGGGTTCGACAATCACCGTGGCGTTAAAGCCGACAAAGAGGCTGTTGGGCGGCTCTGTTAAAAGGACTCTGCGGGGACGTTGGTACGTTCGGGATCCTACGCCCCTAGTCGCCTGGACAGTCATGGGCACTCCCTGGGCCGTGCGGCCCTAGCAGGTCATACAGGGTATGGGTGAAAAAAGATTCGGGTGAAAACAAGGTAATCATCAGACTTCTTTCGGATGTGAATTATAACACAACAGGCTAATGTCAAATCTGGGGATGACTGAGCAGGCGGCGACCAGGTGGCATTGAGGGCGCGGGATACCGGATAATGTATGGCGTATGTGAAAAGTGCGTGGCCGGACAGAATTTCTTTCCAGCATTATGCAATTATCTAACAATGCCGAGCAAACTTTCAACAGGACGATCAGATAAGCCTCGCGTTGCGGTAGCGGCGCACGGGTGCAAGCTGAACCAGGCCGAGGCGGACGCAATGAGCCGCCGATTGGCGGAGGTCGGGTTCGAAGTTGTGCACCAGTCCGCCGAGGCTGATCTGTACGTGCTGAACACGTGCAGCGTGACCCACGTGGCCGATGCGAAAGGCAGGCAGTGGCTCGGGGGGGCGCGGAGAAGGAACCCGCAGGCGAAAGTGATCGTGACGGGATGCTACGCGACCCGGGCCACGGGGGAAGTTGAAGCACTTAAAAGTGTAGATGCGGTGGTCCTGAACAAGGACAAGGGTCGGCTGGCAGAGGTGGCGTCGGAGTTGATGGCGGACTGGGAAGATGGGGTCGCTCGGTCTCCTATAGCGGATGTGAGGGGGGTGGGGAGGAGCAGGGCTTTCGTGAAGATTCAGGACGGGTGCAACCAGTTCTGCGCGTTCTGCGTAATACCTATGACGAGGGGTCGGGAATTCAACGTGCCCCTGGAGCAGGCCTTGGCCGACATCCGTGCACGGGTGGATGAGGGATTCAAGGAAGTGGTTATCACCGGCCCCCAGATCGGCTCCTATGGCCAGTACCCCCCGACCGCCGAGTTTCGCCGGGACCCGGAAGGGTACGATGGTCGGCTGCACGGGCTGATCGAACGAGTCCTGGAGGAGACGGACCTGCCGCGGTTGAGGGTCTCCTCCATACAGCCGCAGGATGTGACGCCAAGGCTGCTGCGGGCGTTCGGCAATAGTCGGGTGTGCAGACATGTTCACATAGCGCTGCAGAGCGGCAGCGACGCCGTACTGAGCCGCATGGGCCGACGATACAGGGTAGATGGGTATAGAAGGGCCGTATGCCGATTCCGGGAGGCCCTCCCACAAATCGCTATCACGACTGACGTGATGGTCGGGTTTCCGGGAGAGACTTGGGAGGAGTTCGAAGAGAGTTATCGGTTCTGCCGTGAGATGGCCTTCGCAGCAGTCCACGTGTTCCCGTATTCACGGAGGCCCGGGACCCGGGCGTACGATTTCGATGCAGCAGTGTCCGATGGGGATAAGCGAGACAGGATGGGCCGGATGCTTGCGCTGTCGGGTGAGGTGGGGGTCGAGTACCGGCGGGCTTTCCTTGGGAAGCCGTTGGACGTGTTGTGGGAGGAGAAGGTACGGGTGGACGGGTCGGAGTACTGGTCTGGGCTTTCGGACAACTACATCCGCGCCTACGCTTCGGACAGTGGAGCTGCCGAAAATGAAATCACCCGTGGGGTAGCCACGAGTGAAGTTGGCAAGGGGTTGCTAGTGGAAAGGGCTTAGCCCTGGTGGAGAAGGGTGACTAACAGACTTTGGCGGGTTTGAGGAGTACGCGCCCATTGCGGCTTTCCACGTAGCCGGAGATGGTCTCAGGGTCGTGGGCGAAGATCAGGAGCCAGCCGTGTTTCTCGGCGTCTTCCAGCAACTTGCGCTTGCGCTCCATGCTTTCCATCGGGTATTGGTCGAAGGCGGGGATGTAGGGCAAGGGCAGGTGATGGGAAGTAGCGACCAGGTCTCCCAGGATCACGGCTTTGCGCTGGCCCGTGCCGGCCATGACTAGCTGGTGCCCCGCCGAGTGTCCCCCTGTCAGGACGGTATCGACGCCCTTTTCAATCTCAGTGTCACCATCGAGCAGCTCAAGCTGTTTGTTGAAGAGGAGCGGCTCGAAATCGTCGGGGTGGTAGGCGGCCTTGTTGCGTTCGTTGGGGTGTGTGGCCTCTTCCCAGTCGGCGCGCTGGACCAGGTATTTTGCCTTTGGGAAGGTCGGAACCGCTTCGCCCTTTGAGTTGAAGCGGGTGCAGCCGCCCACGTGGTCGAAGTGGAGGTGGGACAGGATCACGAGGTCTATGTCCCGGGGGCCGAGCCCGTGCTCCTTGAGACGCCGGAGGATCTTGCCTGCCGAGAGTCCGTAAATGTCCTTGTCGCGATCGGACTCTTTTTTGCCGATGCCCGTGTCGACGAGGATGTTGTGGCCGTTGGAGTGGATGAGCATGCAGTTGAGGCCCATTTGAAGCCTGTTCCTGCGGTCGGCTTTGACTTTGCGCTGCCAGAGGGTCTTAGGAACGACGCCGAAGATCGCGCCCGCGTCGAGTTTGAAAGTGCCGTCACTAATGACGTGAACATCGATATCTCCGAATTTCACAAGCCACCTCCAGAAACGGGATGGTGATAATGGTCTAAATGGTGCGCCTGAAGGGATTCGAACCCCCGACCCTCGGTTCCGAAGACCGATGCTCTATCCGCTGAGCTACAGGCGCAAAGTGTTCCGCCGGGTGAAGTTTTAAAAGGACATGGGGTGAGCGAAGGGATTCGAACCCTCGATCTCCAGGGCCACAACCTGGTGCCTTAACCGCTAGGCTACGCCCACCATGAGTAGAGACGTGTGGCGGATTCTAGCATCGGGCATTGGGGGGGTCAAGGAAAAAAGGTGATGGGCAGAGGGAACGCATTGCTTTCGGAAGCCTGAATGGTGAGTGAGCGGATTAGTGTTCTGGGTTGTTTTCCGGTTGTTTTAGGAGGTCGGGGCGGCGGCGCTGAGTCTCGAGGAGCGACTGCTCCTTCCGCCAGGAATCGATGCGCGCGTGGTGACCCGAGAGCAGGATTTCCGGCACCGACCAGCCCCGAAACTCGGGGGGACGGGTGTACTGGGGGTACTGGAGTAGGCCGTCGGTGTGTGACTCGCGGGCGGTTGATTCCTCGGAACCCAGGACCTCAGGCATAAAACGGGCTACGCAGTCGATGACGACCATGGCCGCAAGCTCTCCGCCGGTGAGCACGTAGTCTCCGATGCTAATTTCGTCAGTAGCGAGATGATCGACAATTCGCTGGTCCACGCCTTCGTAGTGGCCGCAGAGAAGAACGATGTCGGGGTGTTGGGCCAATTCCCCAGCGACCTTCTGAGTAAGGACCCGACCCTTGGGGCTGAGCAATATCACGGGAATTGGGTCGGGTGTGGGTTGTGTTTCGCGGATGAGGGCAAGCTGGGTCTCGACTGCCTTGAAGACGGGCTCGGGCTTCATGACCATACCGGGGCCTCCACCGTACGCGTAGTCATCGACGATCCTGTGCTTGTCCTCGGCGTAGTCACGGATGTCGTGGAGGTGGACGTTGATCAAACCCCTGTCCCGGGCGCGCTTTATGATGCTTTCGCTGATCGGGCCGTGAAACATGCCGGGGAATAATGTAAAGATGTGAAAGTTCATGGCGAGGGCCGGAGCCTGCTAGTGAGCGGTGTCGCCCTTGAGCAGGGTGAGGGCGTGGGACAAGACCGGAGAGATGGCGTCCAGGCATTCCCGGACGGCCTTCGGGCTGCCGGGGAGGTTGACTATCAGACATGAGCCCCTGGCGCCCGCCACCTGTCGGCTGATCATGCCCATCGGCGTCTTTTGCATGCTGGCGAGGCGCATGGCTTCGGGGATGCCGGGGACCTGGCGTTCTATGACGGACAGGGTAGCCTCGGGGGTGACGTCCCGGGGCCCGAGACCCGTGCCTCCGGTGGTGAGTACTAGGTCGACTGCGCCGCTGTCAGCCCATTCGCGGAGGGTGTCAGCTATCTGGTGCTGATCATCCGGCACTACGACATATTTGGCGGGATTCATGCCTAGTGCGGCAACCATTTCCTTGATGAGAGGCCCGCTCGCGTCCTCGCGCTTGCCCTGGGCCCCGAGATCGCTGCTGGTGAGTATGCCTACGTTGAATGGGGACATGTCTTTTGGTATCCGCAATCCATGATAGCACGGTAGGAAATCGGCGCTGTTTTGCGTTGACAGTGGCACCCTGAGTGGTAGAATGTGGGGACTAGTGGGGACAGGTGGGCGATGCCTATGTTTCTCGGGGAGTATGAATATCGCCTGGACCAAAAGGGGCGGGTGGCGATTCCGCCCAAGGCTCGAGGCGATTTCAGTGACGGCATAGTCGTAACTCGTGGCTATGATAACTGCATAGTTGCGTATACCACTACGACCTGGGACCGGCTGGCCGAGGAATACGCCTCGCTGCCGGCTACCGACCGCGGGGCGAGGCTCGTGAACCGGCTGGTGTTCTCCAGCGCTTTCCGATTGACGCTGGACCGACTGGGCAGACTGGGTCTGCCGACTCCACTACGGGAATACGCTCAGATCGATGAAGAAGTGGTGGTGGCGGGGGTGGGGAGTCACCTGGAGATATGGGGCAAGGAGCTTTGGGCCCGGGAACGGGAGTTGATGGAAGAGAAGGCCTCCGAGATAGCCCAGGGACTGAGCGACCGGCCTTAGGGGAACCAAGCAGCACGTCTTTCTGACAATGAGTGAATACAGGCACCAACCGGTTATGACGGCGGAAGTGTTGGAGGGCCTAAATGTCAGGCCCGGAGGCACATACCTCGACGCGACGATGGGCGAGGGAGGTCACTCCAGCCCGATCATGGAGTCGTGTCTGCCCGGGGGCCGGGTTCTGGGCCTGGACGCCGATCCGTCTGTTGTGTCGATAGCCTCGCAGCGGCTGTCGCATTTCCAAGGTGCGTTCGAGGCGAGGGCAGCGAACTATGCGGATATGAAGTCTATTGCGACGGAGGCTGGATTCCGGGAACTGAACGGCGTGCTATTCGATCTCGGGTTTTCGTCTCGGCAGATTGACGATCCGGGTCGGGGATTCAGCTTCCAGGGGGACGGGCCCCTGGACATGAGGTTCGATACGGATCAGGGTCTGACGGCGGGCGAAATTGTCAACACGTGGCCGCAGGCAGAACTGGCCCAGACGATCCGGGAATTCGGGGAAGAGCCACGGGCCCGGAGAATAGCGGAGGCGATTGTTAACGCACGCCCCGTGAAATCAACGGGCAGCCTGGCGGCGATTATTTCGAGGGTGTCGGGTGGGGGGCGGCGGAAAATCCATCCCGCAACCCGGACTTTCCAGGCGCTCCGTATACAGGTAAACAGGGAGCTTGAAAATCTGCAAGGCGGGCTGGAAGGCGCTATAGACCTGCTAGCGGTAGGAGGGAGGCTGGTGGTCATCACCTACCACTCCCTGGAAGCGGCTCTCGTAAAGTCGTTCCTGCGCGGGGAGTCAGGGATATGCGTATGCCCTCCCGAGCTGCCCGTATGCACGTGTGGAAGGGTGCGCCGCATGAAGCGGATCACTCGTAAAGCCATAGCTCCGAGCAAAGAGGAAGTGTCCAGCAACCCCAGGGCCCGAAGCGCAAGGCTGAGGGTGGGAGAAAGGGTCTAGCAAGCAGGTCCGGCTGGCGGACAAGCCCGGTACCCATGTCGGCGCTCTTTTGTCAGAGCGCGAAAGGGAATGAGAAATGATAAGAAGGCCAAAGCAGCTCAATCTGGCGAAGGTAAAGATCATAGGAGTCGGGGGTGGGGGAAGCAATGCGGTCACCCGGATGGCCGTCGGCAAGGCCAAGAACCTGGACCTTGCCTGTATTAACACCGACGCCCAGGCCCTGGACCTGATGCAGGTGCCCAACCGGCTGTGCATCGGGCCGTCAACTACCAACGGGCTCGGCAGCGGCGGCGATCCCAGCATGGGCTGGAAGGCCGCCGAGGAGAGCAAGGAAGAGATAGAAGAGATGATCGGGGACGCCGACATGGTGTTCGTGGCGGCGGGGATGGGTGGGGGCACCGGTACAGGAGCGGCCCCCATAGTCGCGGAACTGGCGCGGGAATTGGGAGCCTTGACCGTAGGGGTCGTCACCAAGCCGTTCTCGTTTGAAGGCCGGGCCCGCATGAGCGTTGCCGAAGAAGGCATAAACATGTTGGTGGAGCACGTCGACACCCTCATCACTATCGACAACAACCGGCTTCTGGATGCCTGCGAGTACGATTTGCCGATGTCGGAAGCCTTTGGCATGGTGGACGACGTCCTTGCCCAGGGAGTGCAGGCTATATCCGACATAATCAACGTTCCGGGCGAGATCAACGTGGACTTCGCAGATGTTCGCAACGTGATGCAGGACGGCGGCCATGCACTCATGGCGATTGGGGTGGGGGAGGGTGAAGACAGGATGATTAAGGCAACGACTCAGGCACTGGCGTCGCCGTTGCTGGAATCGTCTTTCCATGGCGCGACCGGCGTGCTGCTGAACATATCGGGCGGAGACGACTTAACATTGGGCGAGACCAACAGGGCGGCAGAGCTGCTGAGCAGGGCGTCCAACCCCGATGCCCTGGTGATATTCGGCGTAGTGCGGGACAAGGAGCTGGAGGGGAAGGTGCGGATAACGCTGATAGCCACGGGACTGGAGATGGGCAGCACCGGTGAGGAGCTGCCAAAAGGACGGGTGATCACGTCCCAAGGCCGGGAAGCGCCGGAAAGATTAAAGGGACGGGTGAACGGGCTGCGGAACGGTAAGAATGGGTCTCGGTTCGGTGGGCTTTTCAAGCGGGGGTCGGGCGCCAGGACGTCCAGGTCATTCCGCTAGCCAATCTTTAACTGAATTCGAACTCAGTCAAAGATTTTGCCCAAAAATTGCGGCTGTCATAGCTTGACACCGCTAACATGTAGTAGTAGCTTAAGCAACTAGCACTACATCTTGTGGTGCTACGGATTTTACGCCTCCCTTACCGACGGAGTCTATAAACCTTGAGATGTCCCTTTTGTGACTTCGAAGATTCGAAAGTCATCGACTCCAGGACCGTAGACAGTGCGGTGCGGCGTCGGCGGCAGTGCCTCCGTTGCGGGCTCCGTTACACGACCTTGGAACGAGTGCAGGGAGCAGTGCTCACCCTGATCAAAGGGGATGGACGCCGAGAGCTCTTTAACCGCTCCAAGCTGGCCTCGGGGATTCACAAGGCCTGTGCCAAAAGACCCCTGCCCTTGGGATCCATCGAGAAGATGGTCGACGAGATCGAAGAAGAGTTGCAGAAGCTCGGTAAAGCCGAGGTGCCGACGGGTATCATAGGCGAAATGGTGATGACTCGGCTGAGAGACCTGGACCGCGTGGCCTACATCAGGTTCGCAAGCGTCTACCGCGATTTTGAGGACGTGGAAACGTTCAAGGAAGAAGTGGACTCTTTACTAAGCTCTTCAGCCGTTGCCGTGTCTCCATCGGCGCAGCTGCCGATGTTCATCGAGCAGGGGCGTCAGGAAGCGCGGCGTAGAGAAGGACGCTCGCAGTCATAGAGGCGATAGGGAGATAGGCGATGAAATTGATGAAGGCAAAAACGCCCCTTGACACATATGTGGTGGCGAGCAGGAACGGAGTCCGGCTTACTAATCCTAAACAGGGCACCGACGAAGTGGACGCCGAAGATGCGAGTGCTGAGGGATATTTTGAGGAGTCGGAAATGACAGATGTCTTAACGGAGTCGCTGGCATCCAGTCACGGAGCTGGGTCCGGCTGAGGGGGACTACGCACAACAGAAGATATTTCGTAATGGTTCGAAGCATTTAAGTATCGCCCGCCTCTAGTGAGGTGGACTTGGGAAAGAAGACTCGGCGCAATGAAGAAGGTAGAGACCAAGACAACCGTTCACTCGCAGATGGTGCGAGGCCTGACCAAAGAAATCTCCGATAGCCAAGGCAATAAGTTGCCACTGGTGTCTGAGAACGGCATTGCCGTTCTCAATCGGCGGTACTTGGTCAAAGACGCGAAAGGCAAGCCGGTTGAAGTGCCGGAGAACCTTTACCGCCGCGTGGCGCGGAACATAGCTCAAGGTGACAAGGAGTATGGCGCTAACGCGTTGGAGATGGAGGAGCTGGCAGAGCGGTTCTACCAGATGATGGCCCGCAACCAGTTCATGCCGAACTCTCCGACCCTGATGAACGCAGGCCGAGAATTGCAGCAGCTTTCGGCGTGCTTCGTGCTGGCGGTGCCGGACTCGATAGACGGAATATTTGAAGCGGCGAAGCACACTGCCGTTATACATAAGAGCGGTGGCGGCACTGGGTTTGCCTTCTCCAACCTGAGGCCCGAGAGCGACAGAGTCGGGTCTACGGGTGGCGTGGCCAGCGGGCCGGTCTCCTTCATCCGAATCTTCGACACGGCAACAGACGTGGTGAAGCAGGGCGGGACTCGGCGCGGGGCCAACATGGGCATTCTCGACGTGGGCCACCCCGACGTTATCAAGTTCATCCACTCGAAGGATGACGACACATCACTGCAGAACTTCAATATCTCGGTGGCTGTTACCGAGCGGTTCATGCAACTGGTGGAGACCGGCGGCAGACACGACTTGGTAAATCCCCACAACAATGAGAAGGTTAAGTCGGTAGACGCCAAGCCCATGTTCGACGAGATGGTGGAAAGCGCCTGGAAGACGGGTGACCCGGGAATCATCTTTATCGACCGGATGAACGACGCGCGCTCCAACCCCGTACCGAAGAGAGGCCCGATCCAGGCCACCAACCCGTGCGGCGAGCAGCCGTTGTACTCATACGACTCCTGCAACCTGGGGTCGATTAACCTCGCCAAGTTCGTGGTGGAAGCAGAGGGTGGGCCCGGTGTGAACTGGGACGGGCTGGGAACCGTGGTCGAGACCTCTGTCCGGTTCCTGGACAACGTGGTCACCATGAACAAATACCCGATCCCGGAGATCGCCGAAACGTCGACGAGTATCCGGCGGATAGGTCTCGGCGTCATGGGTTGGGCGGATACGCTCATCCTTCTGGGCATTCCGTACGACTCACAGAGTGCGCTGGACCTGGGCGAACAGATCATGAGGTTCATCGACGAAAAGGCGTCGGGAGCGTCGGAGCAGCTTGCGGCGGAGAGAGGGAACTTCCTGGACTGGGATGACTCGGAGTACGGTCCGGACGGGAAACTGGGCCCGAGGCCGATGCGGAACTCCACCAGGACTACCATTGCTCCTACCGGCACAATCAGCATTATCGCCAACTGCTCCAGTGGCATAGAGCCGCTGTTTGCGCTGAGCTATGTCAGGCACGTGATGGACAATGCCCGCCTGGTGGAAGTGAACCCGTATTTCGAGGCGGTGGCCCGTCGGGAGGGGTTCTACAGCCCCGAACTGATGGAAAAGCTGGCGGACCACGGGAGCGCGCAGGGCATGGATGAAGTGCCCCAGTGGGTGCAGGATGTCTTCGTAACCTCCCACGACATAAGCCCCGAGTGGCATGTGAAGATGCAGGCGGCGTTCCAGAAATACACGGACAACGCGGTTTCCAAGACCGTGAACTTCGCAAACAACGCCACCATAGAAGACGTGCGCAAGGTGTACATGCTTGCCTACCAAGAAGGTTGCAAAGGTGTGACCATCTACCGGGACGGCAGCAAGAGCAAGCAGGTATTGAACATCGGCCAGACTGAAAAAGCCCGCAGTGGCGAGCAGCCCGTGGCGGCGAGCCCGACGCCAAGACGCAGGCCGTCCAAGGTGCAGGGCATTACCGAAAAAGTACACACGGGTCACGGGAACATGTACGTGACCGTCAATTTCGATGAGGAGAAGAGTCCCTTTGAAGTCTTCTCCAACCTGGGCAAGGCCGGGGGTTGCGACTCGGCGCAGCTGGAAGCGATATCGCGGCTGACGTCTCTGGCGCTGCGCTCGGGTATCGAGCCTGAGGACGTGATCGACCAGCTAAGGGGCATAACCTGCTGCCCGGCCTGGAACGAAGGAGAGTTGGTGAAGTCGGGGCCGGACGCGGTGGCGCTCGTGCTGTCGCGGCACCTGATGGAGCATAAGGATTGGGTAGAAACGGCCGATTCGGCGGTGGTCAGTGCGCAGATCCCACTGCCGCAGATGGAAAAGAACGGCAACGGAAACGGTAATGGAAAGACGACCTATTCGGGCCGATGCGCGGAGTGCAACGGAAACCTGGTCTACCAGGAAGGCTGCGTGACGTGCTACGGATGTGGATACAACAAATGCGGATAAATTCTTAATATCAACTGAGGGCAGTCGGGGAGAACGCTCCCCCAGAACGTGGCCCGAGCCATCGGGCTAATCTCCCCTCTGCCTGTACCCCGGTGCGCTGTTCCTCCCAGCGCACACGACCTCGGGCACCCTTGGGCGCCACCTCCCCCCAGGGTGCCCACTCTTTTACCCAAAAACACGTTCGATCCGGGCGTGAGTGATATAATCTACTATGCAGCTTCCGGCCGTGCAAGGCCAGTAGCTGCAACGTCGTCTTAAGGAGGCCCAGCATAAAACTGTCTTTTATCGGCGGCGGAGTTATGGCCGAGGCCATAGTCCGCGGCGTCATCGAACGGGGAGTCGCCAAGGCTCCCGACATCCTTGTCAGCGAGCCCCTCGAGCCCCGACGCATGGCCTTGGTGAAGACCTATGGGGTGGGTGCCGCGGAAGACAATCTTTCGGCCCTGGAAGACCGTGAGGCTGTGGTATTGGCGGTAAAGCCCCAGGTCATGCCCTACGTACTGAAGGAACTGCAGGGCCGAGTTGGTCCGAACCAGGTGGTCGTGTCCATAGCGGCCGGCGTGAAGCTCGACACCCTGCATTCGGGGCTGGGCCACGACGTTCTGGTGAGAGCAATGCCCAACACCCCGGCCCAGATAGGCCGCGGGATAACGATGTGGACCACTGCGGACGGCGCGGGCCCCGAGGCCAGGGAAGCGGGATCCCAGATACTTCAGGCCTTGGGTGAGGAGATCTACGTAGAGGACGAGAAGTACCTGGACATGGCGACGGCCCTGAGCGGCGGCGGCCCGGCCTACACCTTCTTGATCATCGAATCGTTGATAGATGCGGGGGTGCACGTGGGGCTGTCCAGGGACGTGTCGGAGAAACTGGTGCTGGAAACGGTGCTGGGGTCGGCGATGCTGTACAAGGAGTCGGGGGTGCACGCGGCGGCGTTGAAGAACATGGTGACCTCCCCCGGAGGCACGACTGCCGAGGCGCTGCTGGTCCTGGAAGAGGGCGGACTCAGGGGCCTGTTTATCAGGGCCGTAGTCGAGGCATACCACAAAGCTCAGAGGGTGGGTTGATTTGGTGATATTCACCTTTATCGCAGCGCTGACTCAAGTCCTCTCCTGGATGATAATTGCCCGCATGATCCTGAGCATGGTCTTCCCAATGGGGACGGACCGGCAGTGGGTCGCCTCTCTGATGCACGTCCTTTACAGGGTGACGGAGCCAATCCTGGCCCCGATCAGGAAGCTGGTGTACCGGGGCGGCACACTGGATTTCAGCCCGATGGTTGCGGTGCTGCTCCTATGGGTAGTCTCCCTCGTCTCCGGAAGACTGGGCTAGCGTAGTTAGCCTGATACCCTATATCATCGTTGGACTCGGGGGCGGAACGACGCCCGGCTTCTTCCCTGTTATCAAGCGATGCCTAAGGTAGCCATAGTAACCGACAGCACCTCCTGCATACCTCATGAGCTCTCTCAGGAGCTTGGCATTCGCGTCGTACCCCTTACCTATGTTTTTGGCGACACCGTGGTGTCCGACGATCCTACGCTAGACATGGCCGACTTCTACCGACGCCTGGAAACCTCCGAGAAGCCGCCGACTACATCCCCCGCATCGCCGGGAGCGTACGTGGAGACGTTCGAGGACCTCATTGGGAACTTCGAGGCGATACTTTGCATCACCGTATCGTCGAGGTTCAGTGGTATGCACCGAGCGGCGACTGTGGCTAAGGGAATGGTGGTTACAGACTCCTCGCCTACACAAGTCGAAATCATGGACTCGGGTGGAGCGGCAATGCTACAGGGGTTCGTGGTGCTGGCGGCGGCTCGGGCGGCGGCGGAGGGAGCATCATTGGAGGAGGTCACGCGCGTAGCCGAATCGGTCAGGTCCCGGGTGCGTTTGGTGGCCGTGATCGACACGTTTAAGTACCTGGGCCGCAGCGGCCGGTTCCCGAGAATCGCCACGTGGGGAGCATCGCTCATCGGGTTGAAGCCGATACTCTCGTTGAAGACGGGACAGGTGAAACCCGTAACGGTAGCGAGAAGTCGTCAGGCCGCCGAAGGCAAAATCTTGAGAATGCTGAAGAGGGACACGGAAGGGAAGGAGACGGTGCGGGTGGCAGTCCTGCATGCCAACGTTCCGGAGGAAGCCGAGGCGTTTGCCCGTATTGTCGGAGAGACGGTAGACTGCGCCGAGCTGCTGATGTCCCACCTGACACCGGTTATGGGCATCTACACGGGCCCCGGGGTCCTGGGTCTCACTTATTACACCGGATAAGTAACGGGGAAGAGCGGTTTGTTTAAGGCACTTTACATATTGGTCTGCTATCTGTACGGATCGTTGCCCGTCACCGAGGTATTGGCTAAGAAGAAGGGCACGAACCTCCGAAAAGTCGGCACAGGCAACGTGGGCGCGGGCAATCTGTGGCAGACGTCGGGTGCGATGAGCGGGATGATTGGTGGAGCATTCGATGTCGGGAAGGGTGCGCTGCCGGCGATGGTGGCCGGTGTACTGGGGTTGGGCAAGGGGGTGGGGTGTGCGGGGTCGGTGGCCGGCCTGATTGCGCAGATGTGGCCCGTCTTCAAGAAATTCGACGGCGGCAGGGGAAACTCCTCGGCGATCGGCTTGGCATTGACGCTAAGTCCGAAGTCGTTCCTAATGGCGCTCATTCCGATGCTTGCCGGAGGAGCGATAAGGTCTCTCCCAATCATGATGCGGAACGACCTGACGTGGAAGCAGCGTATGAAGTTCCCCAGCAAAAGCACCGATGAAGTTCCCCTGGGGATGCTTGCGGGCTGGGTGGGCATGCCGCTGTTTGCATGGCTAATGAATGAGCCCAAGCCCGTTGTTCGGGCCTTGCTGGCTATGGCTATCGCAATCGTGGTGCGCCGTATAACGGGTGGGTTGTCGGACGACATCGCAGAGGGAAAGGACCTGAAACAGGTTGTGCGGAACAGGGCCCTTTATGACCGGGTGACGAGGTAGCGGCTCGAGCCGCGGTGCGATTGAATGGCCTGCCATCGCCCTGACCTTGCAAGAGTAGACGACCCTGCCGTTCGGCTGGAAGCCGACGTGGAACTGCTGAAGAGTCGCCTCCCTGCACCCCCGCCGCCCGTTGCCAATCCGTACCTGGTATTGATGTGTGGGCTACCGGGGGCCGGCAAGACCCATTTCGCGCGGCGCCTGGCCGCCGAAGCGCGGGTGCAGATGATAGAGTCGGACGCGGCGCGGAAGGCATTGATGGTTGTGCCCGCGTATAATGCCGAGGAGAACCTTCGAGTGTTTGCAGCGTGCCGCAGGCTGATGGATGAGCTACTGGACAACGGCGTACCCGTCCTGTTGGACGCTACAAACGTTACGGAGAGGGACCGAGCCTATTCATACACGGCGGCGGAGGGAAGGGGGGCGGAGGTAGTAGTGGTAAGGGTAAAGGCGCCGGAGAGCGAAGTGCGCCGGAGACTCAGGCGTCGGGAGCGGGGGCTTTCGAAGGACGGAGCGTCGAATGCGGGATGGGACGTCTATTTGAAGATGAAGGCCCGCGAGGAGCCAGTGGCGAGACCTCACTTTGTCGTAGATACTTCGAAAGACATAACACCGGCAATCGTGAAAATATCGAATAAACTGAAAGTCATAAACGGAGACTAGAGGAGACTCATAAATGGAAATAACCGTTGTCCAAGGCAACATAACGGAACTGAAAACCGACGCTGCGGTGGTCAACCTGTTCGAGGGGGTCAAGCAGCCGGGCGGCGGCACGGGAGCGGTGGACATGGCGCTGGACCGGGCTATCAGCAACCTGATAGCCGATGGCGAGTTGACGGGCAAGGAGGGAGAGATAGTCCAGCTGCACACGATGGGCAAAATTGCTCCAAAGCGGGTAGTGGTGGTTGGCCTGGGCAAAAAAGAGAAGTTCGATGAGGACACCGTGCGCCGGGTGATGGGCGGTCTCTGCCGCAACCTCCGGGCGAAGGGCGTGAGGAGGATTGCGACGATCGTGCACGGGGCAGGGATAGGTGGAATGGATGCCGGGGAGTCGGCGTGCGCGATAGCCGAGGGCAGCGTGCTTGGGACGTATAGGTTTTCCAAGCACCGGACCACTGCGCCCGAGACAGGCGAAATTGAGACACTGACCTTGGTGGAGGTGGACGACTCGAAGCTGGCAGTGCTGGAAGCAGGCGTGGAGAAGGGTAGGGTGATCGCCGAGGCGGCTAACCTGGCCCGAGACATGGCCAACGAACCGGCCAACTACATGACGCCGACAGACATGGCCGCCACGGCTGAGCGGGTCGCAGAGGAGTCGGGGCTGGAAGTCGAGGTGCTGGACGAGATGCAGATGGACGGGCTGGGGATGGGGGCAATTGCCGGTGTCGCCAAGGGGACCCGCCAGCCGCCAAAGTTCATCATATTGCGATATCGCGGCGCGGGAGACGGAGCCGATAAGAACATTGGGCTCGTTGGGAAAGGAGTGACCTTCGACTCGGGAGGAATATCTCTCAAGCCGGCGGCCAATATGGGCGAGATGAAGGGCGACATGTCGGGTGGGGCGTCGGTTATAGCTACGATGGGAGCTATAGGGAAGCTTAAGCCGAAGATCAACGTCACGGGCCTCGTCCCCGCATCCGAGAACCTGCCCGGAGGTGCGGCCCAGAAGCCGGGCGACGTGGTAAGGGCGATGAACGGCAAGACCATCGAGATTGAGAACACCGACGCCGAAGGCAGGCTTCTGCTCGCCGACGCCCTCTCCTACGGCCGGAAGATTGGCCTCACCTCGATGGTGGACATTGCGACACTTACCGGAGCCATAGTCATAGCCCTGGGGCACGTGAGCTCGGGGGTATTCGGGAATGACCAGGACCTGGTCGAGAGCGTGATCGGGGCGGGGAAGGAGGCGGGGGAGAAGATTTGGCAGCTGCCTCTGTTTGATGAATACAAGGAGCAGAACAAAAGCGACGTTGCGGACGTGAAGAACACGGGTGGCAGGCCGGCGGGTTCGATAACCGCGGCTCAGTTCCTCTCCGAATTCAGCGAGGATACTCCTTGGGTGCACCTGGACATCGCTGGGACCTTCATGTCGAGTAAGACGAAGGGCTACGTCGTGAAGGGCGCGACCGGGGTGCCGGTAAGGACGCTGATCAACTACGTGTTGTCGCAGGCGGAAGAGTGAGAGGCGTTGGATAAGATGGGGAAGACGTTTGATGACTAGAGGGACCACTTAATGCTGGGAGGACTGAAAATCAAAAGGTCCGGTCCCAAAGAAACGGACCACCAGCGATATCGCAGATACCTCAAGAATGAGCTAGAGGCGGTACAGCTATACCGTGACCTGTCCGGCGTCGAGAGGAACGAGGAACGGGCCGGTCTTTTTCGAAGGTTGGCGCAGGCGGAGATGCGTCACGTCCGGATCTGGTCGCGCAAACTGGGGCTGGAAGACCAATCGCCGGACGACTACCGGCGGACTCTGCGCGTGATAGTGCTGCGCACTGTTGCCCGAGTGCTCGGCACCCGAGCCGTCATGCCTATGATTCTGAAATCTGAGGCAGCGGACGCTAGCACCTACAGGGAGGACCCGGAGGCGACCAACATAGTCCAGGAAGAAATCGAGCATTTCAACGTGCTGGGTCGGCTGGCCGGTCGGCCCGACCATACCCAGATACTTTCCCTGGAGCGCCGCCACTACAGCGGCACGGTGAACGTTCGGGCAGGAGTCCTGGGATTCAACGACGGACTGCTGTCGAACCTGAGCCTTGTGATGGGGGTGGCCGGAGCTACCTCGGACCCTAACTTCATCGTGATAGCGGGTATCTCGGGGCTGCTGGCT
Organism: Dehalococcoidia bacterium; assembly: GCA_965249275.1. GTDB lineage: Bacteria > Chloroflexota > Dehalococcoidia > Plut-88900 > Plut-88900 > Plut-88900. The sequence goes on along the minus strand of CBDFLQ010000007.1, from coordinate 561,539 downwards.
GGGGCGTTCTCAATGGCGGCGGGGGAGTACGTGTCGGTGAGGGCACAGAGGGACGTGTACGAGAGAGAGATTGAGGTGGAAAGGGCCGAGCTGGAGGAGATGCCAAAGGAGGAGATGCAGGAGCTGGCATTTATATATCAACGAAAGGGTTTCACGAGACAGGAGGCCCGAGCTGTTGCCGAGCGGATCATCTCCAACCCGGAAGTGGCCCTGGCTACGCTGGCCCGTGAAGAGCTGGGCCTGGACCCGAGCCAGCTCGGGTACCCGTGGATGGCGGCGATAAGCTCCTTCCTGGCCTTTGGCCTGGGGGCAGTAATACCCCTGTTGCCGAACTTGTTTACCGAAGGCCTCCTTGCGCTAATGCTCACGATAGCCGTGAGCGGGGTGGCAACTGTCGGGATAGGAGTCCTGCTGGGGATCATCACAGGGAAGAACCCGCTGTGGGGAGGTGGACGCATGTTATTGGCCGGGACGATCGCAGCGGGTGTGACATACGGGATAGGCTCTGCGATAGGAATTTCCCTGGAGACACACTAGAGTCGATTGCTGGGCCGAGCCGGTTGAGGTGAGTTCCTGTTACGCCGTTCTGATCTTATGCCCTGGCCTTCCTGCTCGAGGGCCGAGGGCTCTCTCTAACCAGCAGTCAACGCTGACCTTAGCTGGTGCATTGCCAGGTTGCCGCCACTGATTACAACCGCCACCTTCTTGCTCCGAATTTGGTCCTTGATCTGCAATGCGCCTGCAAGGGACGCGGCGCCCGCGCCCTCGGCCAAGGTGCGCGCCTTTTCGAGGAGCATGAGAATCGCATTCTGGATCTCTTCCTCGCTGACCTGCAGGAAATCGTCGAGCATGTCCCGCATGATGGACTGGGGCATCTCGAAGGCAGTCCGGGTCGCGAGGCCCTCGGCGGCGGTCTCCATGGAGGCCTCAACCAGCTCGCCGCTCTTCCACGACAGATAGGCCGCAGGGGCCTTGGCCGCTCCGACGGCGATGACCTGGATGGCAGGGTTGATGGTCTTGGCGGCGATGGCCGTGCCACAGGCCCCGCTCCCCCCGCCCACCGGGACGAAAATTACTTCCACGTCAGGGAGGTCTTCGATGATTTCGACGGCGTACGTGCCAACGCCGGCGATGAGGTCGGGTTCGTTGCCGCTGTGGATGTATCGGTAGCCGAACTCGGCGCAGAGGCGTTCGACGTGCCCTCGGGACTCGTCGAAGTCCGCGCCATGAAAGATGACTTCCGCGCCAAAGTCTCGCATCGCTTCCACCTTGCCCGGGTTCGCGCCTTCCGGCACGACGATAATCGCGCGGACCCCGAACAGCCGACCTGCGTAGGCTATTGATTGGCCGTGATTACCGGTCGAGGCACAGATGATCCCCCGAGCCTTGTCCTCTTCGGAGAGCCGGGAAACGAGATTGATCCCGCCCCTTACCTTGAAGGCTCCGGTGACCTGGTAGTTCTCGTGCTTCAGGTACACTTCGGCGCCCATGGCGTCGGAGAGGGATGGGTAGTGTCGGAGGGGAGTCCTGCTAACGTAGGGGCTTATGGCGCGGCGGGCTGAGAGGATATCTGCGAAGGTTGATTTGGTGTGCATATGTAGGCTCCGATTGTCCTGCTTAGGTTTGGTAGATTTTCGAAAAAGGCCTGCGCCGGAGGCGCGGGTTGTATGATAGGGCTCCGTGAAGGCCCCTTCAATGTTGGCGCGATACTGTGCTAGAGTATATGGACTAATTTGAAACTGAAGAGCGGCGGGAGAAGAAGAATAACTGAGTCTCTACCCCGCAGCGAGGCTGAAAAATCATGAGCGGTCTAACGGGAATTGATGTAAATACGGTGGTCAAGGCCGAGCCTAACCCTAATTTGGATGAGATACACCCCGGGGACACCGTCAAGGTGCACTACCGGGTAATAGAAGGGACCCGGGAGCGTATCCAGGTGTTCCAGGGAACGGTCATCAGGGTCCACTCCGGCGCCATCGATGGGAACTTCACGGTGCGCAGGGTAGCGCACGCTGTAGGTGTTGAGAGGACATTCCTGTTCAATTCACCAAGGCTTCAGAGGCTCGAAGTCGTAAAGCTGGGTCGGGTCAGGCGGGCCCGCCTGTACTACCTGCGGGGCCTGTCGGGCAAGGCGGCCCGCATCAAAGAGAAGCGCTACACCTAGAGGCCCGAGGCCCGGCTTCCGAGTCCACTTCACCTCTTCCTTGTTCCGGGGCGGCCGAACGCAGCGCCGCCGGTATTGGCCATGCCATTCGCTGAGATTGCCGTCGACGCACCCCTGGAACCCGACCGGACTTTCACCTATTCCGTTCCTTCCCACCTGGACCTGAGACCCGGTCATTCCGTTTGGGTCCCCTTCGGGCCGCGCCGTCTGCAGGGCATCGTCTTCCAACTTACCAATTCCTCCAACTTCGAGGAAACGAGGGAAATAATCGGGCTTGTCGACCCTGTTCCGATTCTCGGCGCCCGGCAGCTCTCCCTCGCCCAATGGATAAGCCGACGATACCTCTGTTCCCTCTTCGAGGCTGCTGCATTGATGCTGCCTCATGGCTTCCGACGCAAGGTGCGGACTTTTTATTCGCTTAAGCCAGCGCCTTGGCCTCACTCCTTCGTCCCGTCGGAATCGGAGAAGAAGGTGCTGGACGCGTTGGCAGACGTGGGGCGCACGGAAATTGTCGGGTTGAAGAGGAAGCTGGGGCCCAGGGCACAGGTGAGGGTGGAAAAACTGGCGAGGTCGGGGGTGGTGAGACGGGAGTCGGAGTGGCCGAGACCCGTCGTTTCCCCTAAGTACGAGACACAGTTTTTCCTGAAAGTAGGCGCGGAAGAGGCGGTTGTACAGGCGCGTTTGAAGAAAAATGCAGTCAACCAGCGAGCACTGCTGGATGCGCTGTTCGAGATGCCGGAAGGGGTTAGCGCGTCGGAGCTCCGAGAGCGCAGCATATCTCCCGGCGCCATCAAGATTTTGAAGGAGAGAGGTGTCGTCGGAACCCGAAAGGTGCGAGTCATCAGGGACCCCCTGGCGTCGAGGCACTACGAGCGGATGGACGCGCCCTCGCTTACGGAAGACCAGCAGCGGGCCTGGGCGCCGATCAAGGAGGCTTTGGAAAAGTCGGCGGTGGGTGGAGAGGGGAATGCGTTCCTGCTGCGGGGGGTTACCGGAAGCGGCAAGACCGAGCTTTACCTAAGGGCGCTGGAGCGCACCCTGGAGTTGGGTCGCCGGGGCATCGTGCTAGTGCCGGAGATATCGCTCACCCCGCAAACGATTCAGAGATTCAGCAGCCGATTTCCGGGACAGGTCGCCGTCTTGCACAGCCGATTGAAAGCGGGGGAGAAGTTCGACGAATGGTGGCGCATTCGAGACGGCGAATTTGGGGTGGTGATAGGCCCGAGAAGTGCATTGTTTTCGCCGCAGCCGGACCTCGGCCTGATAGTGCTTGATGAGGAGCACGACAGCTCCTACAAGCAGTCGGAGCCCGCGCCCCGCTACCACGCCAGGGACGCGGCCCTGGAACTGGGGAAGCTGTCGGGGGCGGTGGTGATTCTCGGAAGCGCGACGCCCGACGTCACGACGTCGTACAAAGCGTCGATAGGAGAACTGGAATACCTGGAGCTGCCGAGACGCATAACGGTCGGGCCCAGGGTATCGGGAGCGGGGGAGGAAGCTGCTGGAGGAATGGCGAGGGTAGACGTGGTGGACATGAAACAGGAGCTTAGAAGCGGCAACCGCGACATGTTCAGCCGCCTTTTGCGGAATGAGATGGCCAACGCCCTGGACGCGGGCGAGCAGGTGATCCTCTTCATAAACAGGAGAGGATTCGCCACGTCTGTGCACTGCCGAGAGTGCGGGCTGGTGGTCAGGTGTCGGCGCTGCGAGGTGGCGCTCATTTATCACGGTGCCAAGGGCAAACTTGTGTGCCACCACTGCGGCTATAACATCAGGAAACCCGAGATGTGCCGAGGCTGCGGCAGCCCGGACCTCGGGTACTTGGGCACGGGCACACAGCGGCTTGAAGAGGAGATGCGGTTGAGATTTCCCAATGCCAGGACATTCCGATGGGACCGGGACTCGATCTCCAAGCCGTCAGAGCATGAGGAAGTATTGGAGAAGCTGCAGACGGGTCAGATCGACATCCTTATTGGGACTCAGATGGTGGCCCAGGGATTGCACCTGCCGCAAGTGACACTGGTAGGTGTGATGAGCGCCGACGTGGGAATCAACTTCCCCGATTTCAGGGCGGGGGAGCGGGTGTTCCAGCTTTTGACCCAGGTGGCGGGGCGGGCGGGCCGGGGCCCGGGGGGAGGGAGGGTGGTGGTGCAGACTTTCAACCCCGATCACTATGCAATCCGGGCTGTCGCTAACCACGACTACGGCGGATTCTACCGGCAGGAGACCAGCTATCGAAGGCAAAATCGCTATCCCCCCTACGCCCGGCTAACGAGGCTGGTCCACTCACAATTCGATCCAGCCAAGGCCGAGGCAGAATCCCAGAAGGTTGCGGTCCGGCTGCGAAAGGAGCGAGACCGGCTTGGACTGCCTCAGACCGACGTTCTGGGTCCGGTCCCGTGTTTTGTGCCCAGGCTGAAGGGCCGGTACCGCTGGCATGTCCTGATCAGATGCGACGAGCCCGCCCGGCTTTTGGAACGGGTGGGGTTGGGGGAGGGGTGGTCGGTGGATGTGGACCCGGTGACTCTGCTGTGACATGAGCCTCTTGCCCTCCCAAAAGTGACACGAACCCCTTGACCAGACTTGCACACATGTACTATATTCACCCCCGGCTGGCCAGCCACTCACCCTAAACCCAAAGGAGGAACACACAACCCAGGGGGAACACCAGCCCCGGCCCCGAGGACTCAACGTCTAAGCCCATCCCAAAGGGCGGCCCATGCCGCCCCACGGCTCAAGCAAACGCCGCCATCTCCTCATACAAAGGCCCCGGCTATCCCTTCCCCAGCGCCCAGGCGATGGAAGGTCCACAGACTATACGCGGCAGGCCCCGTCCTACGACGCCCCTGCCGATTCAACGCTTCCCATTACCGGATGCGTTTACTCCGGCCCATTGCGCGCCGGTTTCCCGGGTAGGTCAACCGACCCCCGGTCTAGCAAGGCCCTCGTGCCTTGTTTGTCCCGCCGTCCCCGCCATCCGTCTCTACGACCGATGCACCGGGACGCCGGTTCTGAAAGTCCGCCTCAGGCGGCATGTTCCCCGTCAGCGGTCCGGTCAAGTGCCGCTGCCGGAAGGATCGGCCCCACACAACCCTGACCACAGCCGAGAACATGTGGGGATAAGCCAGCCCGGCGCTGACGGCTCGGCAACAAACTCCGGCCTGGATCCTAGTCACGGACCTTTCATCGCCTTCCCAAAACCTAACAGACAGAACGGAAACCGAAACCCCACAATCGAAGATGGAACATCCGCCTTGGGCGGGTCCGCCTCAGGAGGACTGAATGAAACTCCGGTGTGTCACTAATCTACCGAACGAGTACACGACCTTTACAGGTCTAAGGCCATTTCATAGAATGGGCCGGTGCCTGAATCAAACTTGATATTTCGTTACGCCGTAGAGACTCCCATTGGCCGTACTCCCGCTTAGAGTCACCCCCGACCCGATACTCCGCCAGAGGGCCAAACGTGTCCGCGCCATAGACGCGTATATCAAGAAGCTGGCGGAGAACATGCTTGAAAGTATGCATGAGTACAACGGCGTAGGCATTGCAGCTCCACAAGTGGGTGTTTCCCTAAGAGTCATCGTCATTGAGGTGCCGGATGAGCCCGTTATCACGCTTATCAACCCGGAGATCGTGAAGAAGACCGGTGAACGTGACGTAAGCGAGGGCTGCCTGAGCATTCCGGGCTACAGGGGGGATATCAAGAGGGCGGAAACTGTCCTGGCGAAGGGGCAGGGTCTTGACGGGAAAGAGGTGAGGATCAAGGCAACGGACCTGCTCGCCCAGGCCCTGGAGCATGAGGTCGGACACATCCATGGCTCTCTTTATACCGACCTCCTGGAGAGCATGGACAGGTTGCATAAGCTGCCCCCGGAAGAAGAGGAAGAATAGGTGAACTGGGGGGTGGGGGGCGGTTTGAGTTATCATTAACGCAATTGTGCAAGGAATCACTAATGACTCGTGGGGCCGCAAGGCGTAGAATAGGTTATACCGACTCGTGAACGGCGGACTATTTAGTTGATCATACTTCTCCGGCTATACAAGCTCTTTCCGAAGGGCAACACCCTAAGCCTGATAATCATCGGCCTGCTCGTCATTGCAGCCCTGGTGGTCCTGGTCCCGAATAAGACGCCCGGCCTTGACAGGGAGGGATTCCGGCAAGGGCTGGACATCAAGGGCGGCACCCACCTCGTCTACGAGGCTATCCCCCCTGAGGGAGAAGTCGTCACCGACTCCCAGATGGAGGGCGTCATTAGCATAATCCGGCGCCGGGTAGACGCGTTCGGGGTGTCGGAGCCCATCGTGCAGAGGGTCGGGGACGACCGTATCATGGTGCAGATACCCGGCATCAAAGACGTGGAACAAGCTAAGAGCCTCATTGGCAAGACGGCCCAGCTTGATTTCCGGGAGCAGAGACGCAAGGAAGACGGTACTTTCGTTACCGATCCCACCACTGGCAGTATCATCTGGGACCCGGCCCTGACCACAAACGATACCGGCCAATTGGCGCCTGTCACGGGTGAATTCCTGCTCCCTACCTCCCAGGTATTGCTTGACCCGAGCACCAACCTCCCCCAAGTCGCCTTCGAGTTCAATGACGAAGGCGCCAGGATGTTCGAGAGAGTTACGAGCAGGCTGCTCAACCAGCCCCTGGGGATACATCTTGACGGGGGCCTCATCTCTTCCCCAACAGTGCAAGCCGTCATATCGAGAAACGGTGTAATTACGGGGCTCTCTCTAGACGAAGCAGACGTCTTGGCCATTCAGCTAAACGCGGGCGCCCTTCCCATTCCCATCCAGACGATACGCGAGCAGGACGTTGACGCAACGCTGGGCGCGGAGTCGGTCAGCAAGAGCCTGGTAGCAGGGGTGGTGGGTTTGCTTCTCGTCCTCGGGTTCCTGATGTTCTACTACAGGCTGCCCGGCGTCCTTTCCGCGGGAGCGCTCGTCATTTACGGGATGGTGGTGCTGTCGACGTTCAAGCTGCTTCCCGTGACCCTTACGCTCTCGGGCATCGCCGGATTCATCTTGTCCATCGGCATGGCGGTCGATGCCAACGTCCTTATATTCGAAAGACTGAAAGAGGAATTACGAGCCGGTCGAAGTCTGAGGGTCGGTATTGAAGCGGGGTTCAACCGGGCCTGGGTGGCTATCCGTGACAGCAATGTCTCGACACTGATTACCTGCGCCATCTTGTGGTGGTTCGGCAACAAGCTGGGGACGCCGCTGGTAACCGGATTTGCGATCACGCTGGCCATCGGCGTGGTGACGAGCATGTTCTCGGCGATGTTCGTGACCAGGAGTTTCCTCAGGTTCGTCGTCGGGGCCCGGGTGCAAGAGAAACCGGGGTTGTTCGGGCTGGGCAAGGCCGGGGCTCAGGTGGTCGAGGCTTCAACCCCCCGGCGTGGGCTGAACCTGGTCAACAAGCGGGTCTGGTACTTCGTTATCTCTGGGGCGGTCCTGTTACCGGGCATCGTGTCCCTGATATTCCCTCCGGCCTTCAACACGGGCATCGAGTTCTCAAGCGGCTCGACCATTGAGGTTCGGTTCATAAACCCCTCCGATCTGTCGAGACTCACGACCGGTGCGGTTACGTCTCAGGCGGTACGCGAGGTGCTGGAGGAACTGGGGCACGGGGAGGCAATAGTTCAGGCCCTGGAGGCAAACGCGTTCCTCATCCGTACCGAGACGCTGGGCCAAGGTGAGATAGACCAGAGCGGGAACGTGGGCCCCTCGGACAGCCAGCTTATTCAGCAGGCGTTAGAGCAGCGCTTCGGGGGGACGAGTATAGACCGGTTCGAGGTCGACTTCGTGTCGCCGATAGTGGCCGCTGAGATGGTGCGCAACGCAGCGCTGGCAGTCCTATTCGCAATAATCGGCGTTTTCTTATACATAGCGTGGGCATTTCGTAAGATGCCCCATTTCTTCCGATATAGCCTATCGGCCGTATTTGCCCTGACCCACGACGTCCTGATTGTACTGGGCCTCTTCTCGATCATGGGGAAGGTGTTCGGGATTGAGCTGAATACAATGGTGATCACCGCCATCCTGGCAGTGATCGGTTACAGCATTAACAACACCATCGTAGTCTTCGACCGCATCAGGGAGAACATGCTCAAGCGGACGGGCGAGCAGTTCGAAGTCACCGTGAACAACAGCCTGCTGGAGACGATGGGACGATCGCTGAACACCAGCCTGACAACGCTGTTCACGCTGATGGCCCTGGCCCTCTTTGGCGGAAGTACGCTGCTGCCGTTTATCCTGGTACTGCTCATCGGCGTGATTGCCGGAACGTACAGTTCCATGCTGATAGGACCGCAGATTCTGGTGATGTGGGAGAACCGGGAATTCGGGGTGATACTGCGTCGTGTCCAGGCCCGGTTCGGCGGAGCCCGAGCCCGCACCCCGACCTAGCTCCAGGCCCTTGGGCGTCGGCCCCAAGCGCCATCTTTTCCTTGACACCGGATACCCCTGAATATACCCTCACGTTAGGGAACAGGAAGGCCCGCAGCCCCCAAGTAGAGACAGCTAAGGAAGGGAAAATGAGAGACAAACTCGTAACCCTGGAACAGGCCGCCAAGCTGGTACGCACCGGCGACAAAGTGATAATGATGGGGGGCCTGGACTACACCCCAATGGCGCTATTGAGGGAGATAGTCAGGGGCGGGACCACTGACCTGAACACTCTCGGTGTGGTGGGCGCTTCGCTGAATCTCGACTTCCTGGTCGGGGCGGGTCGGACGGCTACTGTGGAGACCTGCGATTTTAACTTCCAGCCCTTCGCCAGGGTGGCGCCCAACTACCTGCGCCTCCAGAAGCAGGGCCGCATCAAAATGAAAGACAACACCTGAGGCGTGCTCTATAGCATGGTCCAGGCTGGATCAATGGGCGTCCCCTTCGTCCCGACCCTCGGCTACGCCGGCAGTGATGTTATCAGGGAAAGAGACGACTTCACCATGGCTCCCAACCCCTTCGACCCCACGGAGATGGTGGTGATGGCCAAGGCCATAACACCTGACGTTGCATTGTTCCACGGAAGCAAGGGCGACAGTCGGGGCAACGTATTGGTCAGCAAAGGCGGGGAAGCCTTGATGCTGGCGCAGGCGTCGGACAAGGTGATAGTGACGGTTGAGGAGGTCGTTGATTCGGTCTCACCGAACGATCCAACGGGGACTTTCATTCCTGCAATCCACATCAAGGCCGTGGCCCACGCGCCTTTCGGGGCCTACCCCAGCGCGTGCCCGGGCTTCTATGGCATGGACGTGGAGGAGATGAAGAAGTACCTCGAGGCCTCCTCTTCCGACGAGGCCTTTGAAGGTTACCTGGCCGATGAGGTATACGCCTTGCACGACCACGAGGACTATTGCCGGTCGCGAGGTCTGGGGGTTCGGGCGCCTGCTGCGGTGGGGTAGTGTCTCAACCGCCTAACTGCACATTCGAAGAGTTCATGGCCGTCCTCCTGTCGCGGGAGGTGCATGACTGGGAGACCTCGGCCTGTGGTGCTCTGTCTTTCATACCGGCCTCCGCACTTCTTCTAGCCGAAGCGTCCCACGCCCCGAATGGCGAATTCATAGTCCTGGACAGCGACTACTACAACCCGTTCGTCGGGGGGAAGGACTTCCACTACCTCGCCCAACGGGGAAAACTCGACCTTTTCTTCATGAGCGGAATCGAGATAGACCGGGAAGCCAACTTCAACCTGCACCTCATCGGAGACCCCGATTCGCCTGAGGTCAGGATGCCGGGTCAATATGGAACGGGACTCCTCTACTATGCCGTGCCCCGAATAGTCCTGTTCCGAACCCGCCACGATAGGCGGACATTCGTGGAGAAGGTTGACTATGTCTCGGCGGCTTCCTCCTCGCCGGAGGGCTTCGCCCGCCGGACCAAGGAAGTGGTGGTAATAACCCCACTGGCAAAGATGGAGCTATCGAAGGAGTCGGGTATATTGGATTTGGTCTCTGTGCACCAGGGGCACACACTCGGAGAGGTGAGAGAGAACACGGGCTTCGAGCTGAAGATTAAGGGCGGTGGCGAGACTGCGCCGATGACTCCGATCATCTCGGTTGAGGAGCTTCACCTGCTCCGTACAGACGTCAAGGCTCGAATGATCGAGACCAACACCTACCCCCACGACGCCCGGGCCAATATACGCGAAGAGTAGAGCTCCGAGTCAGATACCGGACTACGGCGTAAGGGCTGACCGTGAGCTACGGGGAAGTACGCTTGATGTGGGCCACGCTGCGGATCCGGTCCTCGGCGAGGCGGTCTGCGGCGGTGGCGGTGGTGATGCCCTCCGCCTTGGCCCGAGCGAAGATATCCAGAAGAGTGTCGTAGACCTTGGCAGTCCGGTACATGGCGGCATCCCTGCTCTTACCCTCAACCTCACAGGCTACGGTTATTACACCGCCGGCGTTGATCGCGTAATCGGGTGCATAGAGGATGCCGGCCTCGGCGAGGGCGTCTGCGTGGTGAGGTTCCTTAAGTTGGTTGTTGGCGGCCCCTGCCACTATGGGAGCCTTGATCTGAGGTATGGTGTCGTCGTTTAGGGCGGCGCCCAGGGCGCAGGGTGAGAAGATATCGCATTCGACGGCATGTATCTCTTCCGGCGCGACTATGGAAGCCCCGAGTGCAACCGCCTCAGCAATTCTGGACTCGTTGATGTCCGCGGCGATGATCCGGGCGCCATCTTCCCGCAGGTGTCGGGCGTAGTGGTAGGCCACCTTCCCGAAACCTTGGATGGCGACGGTCTTCCCGTCCAGGGAGTCGGAGCCCGTGAGCTCCTTCATGCAGGCCCGAGCCCCCTGGTAGATTCCGAACCCGGTAATCACCTCTGCCCCGCCCAGTCCGCCGTGGGACTCGGGGAGACCGGCAGCGTAGCGGGTCTCCTTGCGCATGTGGACAACATCCTGGTTCACGACGCCGACGTCCTCGGTGGTGATGAAACGGCCCCCCAGGGTGTCGACAAAACGGCCGTGGGCGCGGAATAGGGCCTCGGACTTGTCGGTGGTGGAGTCGGCGATAATCACGGCCTTGCCGCCCCCGTAGTCGAGACCGGCCAGCGATGACTTGTAGGTCATGGCCCTCGCGAGGCGCAACACGTCCAAGATCGCTTCTTCCTCGGTGGCGAAGGGCCACATGCGGGTGCCCCCGCAGGCAGGCCCGAGCGTGGTGTCGTGAATGCAAATCAGAGCCCTGAGACCCGCTGCCTCATCAGTATAGAGGGCTAGCTCCTCGTAGCCGTACTGCTCCATGTAATCGAAGATTTTCATGGCTGCGCTCCAAATCGACGGGGCTTAAGGGCCATCAAACCAGGGGGCGAGTGTCAGTCAGGCTGGGGGTTCCAGGGACTCGCGGATCAGGTCCTCACCAAGGGTCAGCATCTCACGGATTTGTGTCTCTGACCAGCCGCGGGTCTCGGCCGAGGAGTCCAAGTAGGCTTTCAGGGCGTCGCGGGGCGTCATGCCGTCGACTGCCTGACCGTCGAGCCTGAAGGATCGGGCTCGGTCCACTTCGCGGCTTATGGCGGCGACGAAGTGGGCAGGAGCCAGGGCTTTACGAATGTCGGCGTCAAGGATCATGGACTCGAGCTCGGCTGGGACCTTGATGCGGAGACGGACAACGGCATCAGCAATGGGAGACTGCTGGATGCGGTTGACAATGGTGGTGGTGGGGTTGAGGTTATCAGAGGGGATGTCGACGTCTATGGTGACGAAGGGTCGAGCGTTGACCGTTTGGAATCGAAAGCTGGTTACGCGCTGGCCTTGAGGCAGAGAGGGATCCAGGTCAGCTACGTAAAAGCCCTTGGGGTCCTTTTCCTCACTGAAGTCCACTCGCTGTAAGCTGCCGCTATAGACTACCGGCGGCGACTCCGTGAGGACCTGCATCTTGTGGATGTGCCCGAGAGCTACATAGTCGAACTGGGGAAGGCCGACGTTGCTCAGTAGGATGACGTGGTCGTTTCCAATCATCATGCTGCGCTCGGAGCCGACCGTAGCTTGAGCTACGGTAATGTGGGCGGAGAGGATTGCGGGGATGGACGGGTCCAGGGCCTCGGCTTCATTGAACAATAGCCTTGTGAGGAGGTCCTGGATCTGTTCGTTGAGTTGGTCGAAGGTGAGGTTCTTCACGGAGTCACGGGAGAGCAGGATGGAGCGTCGTGGCCAGGGGAGACCGACGACCTGCACGGGTCCCGATTTAGTCTCTGTCGTCCAAGTACCCACCCTGTCGGCGACGGTGACGTTTTGGACGGCGAGAGTGTCGTATATCTCGATAGACGTGGCTTGTGCCAGTGCATAAGGAAGGTCGTGGTTGCCCACCAGGAGAAACACCTGAATTCCCGCATTGGCAAGCCGAGCGACTCTCTTGGCGAACTCCCGCTGCTGGGTCTGCTTGGGCTCCCGGCTCTTGAAGGCGTCGCCTGCAAAGACCACCAGATCGACGCTATTGGCCAGGGAATATTCAACCAGCTCGTCGAATGCGGACAGGAAGTCGCCCATGCGGGTGGATAGGCCGGTTGTCGGGTCCAACCGGCCATAATTCTCGACGCCTATGTGAAGGTCTGAGAAGTGGACTATGCGCATGGGCCTAGCGAGGGAGACTCGGGCCTAGGAGCCGGCTATGGAGATGTTCTCCAACGTGATCTGTCTCAATGAATCGGGCCCAAGGCTCTTGGTAGCATCGAGCACTTCTATACCGGCCAGATTCCCGTTGGCATCGTAATCTGCTGCCAATCCTTCGGCCACGTGCTTGGTAGTGACTGTAGTCTCTACGAAGCGTATGTAAAGAGTGTCTACATCCCCGTCATAGGTGATTTTCACAACGGTCTCCCGCCGACATTGTATGGGAAGCCTTCAAAGGATTCCAAGTCGAGGCCCAGGCCAAGAGTCAGAGAGGTTTCATAGAGAGGCGAGGGAATTTCTCACGGATTCGACGAGACGGGCGATGGGGACCCGGGACTGGGACATGGTGTCTCGGTCTCTGATGGTCACGGCGTTGTCGTCGAGAGATTCGAAGTCTACAGTGACGCAGAGCGGGGTCCCGATTTCGTCCTGACGTCGGTACCTGCGCCCGATTGACTGGGCGTCGTCATACTGGGCACGGAAATCAGTTCGGACCGTATCGAATACCTGCTGTGACAAGGGAAGGAGACGCTGGTTGCGGCTGAGGGGCAGCACGGCTACCTGGACGGGGCAGAGGTCCTTGTGGAGCTTGAGGAGGACTCGAGTCTCGCCGCGCACCTCTTCCTCGCGATAGGAGTCGACGAGGAAGGCGAGGGTGGCTCGGTCCACGCCCCCCGATGGCTCTATGACGTAGGGAGTGACGTGCTGCTTGGCCTCCTCGTCAAAGACCGTGAGCGATTTACCGCTGGTCTTGGAGTGCTGAAGAAGGTCGAAGTCTGTGCGGTTTGCGATGCCTTCCAACTCGGACCAGCCCATTGGGAAGAGGTATTCGACGTCTGCGGTTGCCTTTGCGTAGTGGGCGAGCTCATCGGTATCGTGCCAGCGAAGACGCAGGTTCTCGGGTCGGATACCGAGGTCCAGGTACCACTGAAATCGCTGCTCGACCCAGTACTGGAGGGATGAGTCCGCATCCTCCGGCATGACGAAGTACTCCATCTCCATCTGCTCGAACTCTCGAGTACGGAACGTGAAGTTGCCAGGAGTGATCTCATTCCGGAAGGACTTGCCTATCTGAGCGATGCCAAAGGGTAGCCGTTTCCGAGTAGAATTGAGCACGTTTTCAAAATTTACGAAGATGCCCTGGGCGGTCTCGGGGCGAAGGTAGACGACAGCGGCATCTTCTTCGACGGGACCCATGAAGCTCTTGAACATCAGGTTGAACATTCGTGGATCGCTCACCTCGCCGTTGCAGTTGGGGCAGCGTCCCTCGGCGAGGGCGTCGTCCCGCCAGCGCTGGTTGCACTCCCGGCACTCGACCAAGGGGTCGGCAAAGTTATCCAGGTGGCCGCTGGCTTCCCAGACCCTGGGGTGCATCAGGATTGCGGAGTCCAATCCCACAACGTCGCCCCTCTGCTGGACCATGGAGCGCCACCAGGCGTCCTTGACGTTGCGCTTGAGCTCGACTCCCAGGGGTCCGTAGTCCCACACGCTCCCGAGACCACCGTAGATTTCGGAGTTCTGGAAGATAATGCCACGGCGTTTGCAGAGGGATACGATCTTTTCCATTGTGACGGAGTGGGTAGTCGGGTCCAAGGGGGCCTCCAAGCAGGTAATTTGGCGAGGTTATTTTTGCAAGCAGGAAGTGAACAGGTAGCCGGGTAGGTTCAATGCTGAGCTACGAAAGCATCATGAGTCTGTGAAACCGATATTGGTCGAAGAGGAGCCTCATTGGGGAGGCAATGCCACGAGGCGACGCTCCCGGTCTGCGGCGAAGGCGAGAGATGCTCTAATGTCTTGGGGCTGCAGGTCTGGAAAATCGGCGAGGATTTGTTCCTCGGTCATTCCGGACGCCAAGTATTCCAAGACGTCATAGACGGTTATTCGCAATCTTCTGATGCACGGTTTTCCACCCCGCTTTTGGGGGTCTATGGTTATGATTTCGGAGTAATCAGTAGACATGGGTAGTGTACCTAGCTCGACAGTGCGATTTTAGCATAAGAGGGGAGTGGAAACGGAATGACCTATGATTCGAAGGCCCCATTCATCTTCAATTCCCTTCGTTAAGCTCTTTGCGGCTTTTATCGTGATGGTTGACGGGGCAAGGGGGTCGTGACAGACTATTGTGAATCGTTGAACTAATCTGACGCAATGCTAATTGACCTGCACAACCACACGTCCAAGTATTCTGATGACAGCCTCTTGGCTCCCGAGCACCTAATAGAAGTAGCTAAGAAGGCGGGATTGGACGGGATAGCAGTTACGGAGCACGATTTCTTCTGGGACTATGATGAGCTTGTGGACATTGGCAAGAGCATGGACTTTCTGGTGATCCCGGGTGTCGAGATAAACACCGACGAAGGGCACCTGCTGGTTTTTGGGCTGGACCACTACGTGTTTGGGATGCACAAGACATGGTTCCTGAAGGACTTGGTGGATAAAAGCGGTGGGGCAATGCTGGCGGCGCACCCATACCGCAGAAGGTTCAGGCCCGAGTTCAAGAACGCCGAAGAGTACGAGCGTATGCTCCAGAAAGCCAGCACCAACAGTATGTTAGCAATTGTGGAGGGCGCCGAGGTGAACAACGGGCGCGGGTCTGAGCAGGAGAACGCATTCGCGATGGAGCTTTGCCGGAGGCTGAACCTGAAAGGAGTCGCGACCAGCGATTCACACCAGACCCACGACATTGCGAAGAACGGTACGCGGTTCGAGCGGCGGATCTCGTGTTTGGAAGACCTGATCACCGAGTTGAAGGCGGGGAGGTTTCAACCCGAGCCGCTGAGGTGATGGTAGAACGCTGTTATTCACGTCCTGGCATTGTGCGCAGGGCATAGGCCTATTTCTTGGGATGGAGGGTGGTGGATAGGTCGCCGACAAGCATCTCCAGAGCGATTCCCTCAGGCATGTCGGTGGACTTCAACTGTAGGTCCGTGTTCAGGACGTTCTCGTAGGCTTTGGTGACGGCGGGTAGGGTGGTGGTCGAGGCTTGGTCCATGACCTTGTCCAGCGCAAAGCGAGATGACATCCCAAGATGCTTCGGAAACTCGGAGGGTGGAACGCGGCGGGCGCGCAGGTCGATGGCAAGGGCAATAAGGCGAAGCTGCCGTCCGATCATCGTGAGGATGTGAAAGCCAGAGATTCCGTCGTCCATGAGAGCTGAGAGCTGACGAAATGCCCTGGTACGATTCCCCTGTATGACTGCGTCAACCAGGGCGAAAATGTTGGAGTCCTGGGTGCTATTGACCAGCTTTCTGACATCCTGTTCATCAATGGCCCGGCCTGCTGCATAGAGGCTGAGTTTTTCTATATTCCCAGCCAACCTCCAGAGGGAACCGTCGAAAGAGGCCATTAGGAGTGAGACGGCCTTTTCGGATATACGGCCTCCGGTGCTTGAGACTCGTTCACGAATCCAACGCTGTAGGTTAGCCCCGCGCAGGGGCTCGAAAGTTTTCACCTGGGCGTCGGGAGCGAAGGCCTTAAGCAGGGGATTGTCTCTATGGAGCGGCCCGTCTTCTAGAACCAGGACGGTTGTGGAGGGCATGACTTTCACTGCGTCTGGGAGTTGGTCCCATTGAGCGGCTTCCTTGGACCCTTTACGTCGTCTTGGAGCAGCGCCGCTTCCGGACCTCCGACGGTCCGGCGGGTTCGATTTGCTGAGCAGGCCCTGCACGATAACCAGCCGATGCTCGGCTAGGAAGGGCATCGCGTTGATGATGGACATAAGCTGTTCGTAGCTCAGGTCCGAGCCATCCAGCTTTGACGTGTTGGTGGCCAGGGCCTCCGGCGCGTCGAGGCTTTCGGCTAAGCGCGCAAGGGCTTCCCGCCGTGTGAAGTCGTCTTCGCCGTGAAAGATGTAGAGCACTTTATTCTCGGGAGGGGCGCTTCGGGGGCCGGGACACGAGGATAAATACTGCGGACGCGAGAAACGCAGCGAGGAGAATCAAAAAGGCCGGCCTATAGGTGCCGGTAGCTTCAAAGATGGCAGCCACCAGCAAAGGCGAACCTGCTATGGATACCATGTTAGTCATGGTCACGAATCCCCTAATCGAACCTATGAATCGACGGCCAAAGAACCGCGCCCACAGCAGTGATGTCATGGGGTCCATGCCCCCGATGCCGACACCAAATGATAATCCCCAAAGCACCATCATGACCACGTTGTCGGCGTAGAGGAAGAATAGCATCCCAGCGGCGGACAGAAGGAAGCTGATGGCGGCGGAGTAGCGAGGGTTGAGGCGGTCGGCGACGAGCAGCCAGCCAAACCTGCCGAACAGGCTGGATGCCGTGACCAGCGTTGCTCCCCCGACGGCCCACCCATCGCTGTAAAACTCCTTCAGGTAGGCGACCTGGTTGACCAGTACGCCAATGATGCCCGAGCCGCTGAGGTTGGTGGCTAGAAGGACCATCCAGAAGGCCCGGGTGCGGAGTGCGAGACCGAGGGTCCAGCTCGACTCGATTAGTTCAGAGGAGTCGGGGAGGCGGATTGGCTCGGGATCACCGTCGGGGAGGAGGCCGCGGTCCTCGGGGCGGCGGTGTAGGAAGAGCGCATTTAGCGGGATTACTATGGCCGCGACGGCAATGCCGAGGATCAGCCACGTAGTGCGCCAGCCCACAGCGGACATAAGGACCTGGGTAAGAGGGAGCATCAGCAGGCCGCTCGCTGGCCTGCCCATTGTAGAGAAGATCAGGGCTTGACCTCGTTTTCGGATGAACCATTTGGAAACGACAGTCGGGACGACCAGGAAGATGGTGGAGTGGATGAAGAAGGCAGAGACGACCCCGAAGACCAGATAGTATTGCCACAGATGCTCCACCCGGCCTGTGAGTGCGAGGCCCAGGGCCCCGGTCAGCCCAAACGCGAGCATGAGGAGTCGGGGACCGTGCCGCTTGTCCAGGAATAGGCCGAAGAGAGGCCCGGTGCTGGTGGCTATGACGATGCCGATGGTGATGCCCCAGACAAGTTGGGTAGAAGACCACCCCAGGTCCGGGTCATCGGACATGGGCTTGACGAGGACGCTGAAGGCGTAGACGCCGAATCCCGCGGCAGTGAATTGGTCAATGAATCCTGTAAGGACAACCCACCAACCGAAGAAGGGGCGGCGTTTCATGGGCTAGCCAACAAGGTCATGGACAACTTCCTGAGGGAAGAGACGTTGGCTCTCGGGTTTTGGGAGGGGGGAGGGGGGCACGGGCTTTCGGGCGAAGAGCATGAGGCAGCCTGAGAAAAGGAACAGGCCGATGAAAACGGAGAAGGAGGCTTGGTAACTTTCCAAATTGTCGTACAGGAAGGCCGCAAAGAGGGGGCCCGAGGCCTGGGCTAGGAAAGCGATGGGAGATGTCACGCCTCTTATGGAGCCCAGGAAAGTACGACCGTAATATGAACCCCAGGCTAAGGCTGGGAGAGGGGCAATACCGGAGATGCCGGTCCCGAAAACGATACCCCAGAGCAAAAGCATCCAGAATGCATCGGCGTTGATGAGAAGGGCGATACCAACAGCGGGAACCGTATACGTGAAAACGGTGGAGATTCGAATGTCTATGCGGTCGGAGAGGTAGGCCCACGGGAGCTTGCCTATGAGGGAAAAGCCGGAGAATGCGGCGAAGGCTACGGATGCCTGGTTTGTTGTGAAGCCGGCATCGGTGTCGGTGGCGAAGGCAAAGAAATTGATCAGTATGCCCATGAAGCACATCATCCCCAGGCTGCTGGAGATGAGGATGAGCCAGAACGAACGAGTGGCGATTGCCTGGCGGATGGTCCAGGAGTGTTCGTCAGGCAGTACTGGGGCAAACTTGCCGGACCGTAAGCGTGAAGCCGGTTCGTCATTGTCGGTGCGGAGACCTATGTCCTCGGGGCGTCGGCGCATAAATAGGGCGCACAAGGGGACCGTGACAACCAGGGCCGTTATGCCGAGGACCATCCAGGCGTCGCGCCAGCCCAGATGGGCTATGAGTAAATTGGCATAAGGGCTAAGCAGAATGCCGCTAGATGGCAGACCCATGCTGGCCAAGGAGATGGCCATGCCCCGCCGACGTACGAACCACTTGGAGACTATGGTTGGCGTCAGGAGGCCGGGGTAGGCGTAGAGTCCGACGGCGCCGCCGATGAAGAAAAGCCCATAAAGGTGCCAGGTCTCCTGGACGAAGCCGAACAGGATGGCGCAGACGCCGATTGTGATCATACCGCCGGTGGTTAGAAGCCGGGCCCCGTGCCTCTTGTCCAGCACTGTGCCGAGAAAATGCCCGAATACGGCCGCCGCCACAGTCCCGGTGGTCGTGGCGAGTATCGTGGATGACCGGGACCAGCCTAGGTCGTCACCCATGGGCTTTACGAAGACGGAGAAAGTCGAGGAGCTCAGCCCCGCGGTCATGAGGTTGAGTAAGTAACCGAGGGCTACGATTCGCCAACCGTAGAAGAATGTGAGCCGACCTGCCGGAGAGAGCTTGGGGGGGAGGGGCATATGCGCCAGTGTACAGCGAATCAGGGGTTGGGTCGAATCTGCAGAGTGTGATCCTCCAAGGTTAACCGGCCATGTTCCGGGCTGCGTCTTCGGGGAAGAGGCGCTGGTTTTCGGGTGTTGGGGCGGGGGTGGGCGGCACGGGCTTCCGGGCGAAGAGCATTAGAACGGCGGAGAGCAGGAATAGTCCGATGAAGACTATGAAGGAAACCTGGTAGCTTCCTAGTTTGTCATAGAGCAAGGCGGCAAATAGAGGGCCTGTGGCCTGACCGAAGAAGGTCATGGGGGATGTTATGCCCCTTATGGAGCCGAGGAAGGTCCTTCCGAAGTATGACCCCCATGCGAAGGAAGGCAGTAGAGATATCCCCGATGCACCCGTTCCGTATATGAGACCCCACAAAACGAGCATCCAGAATGAGTCGGCATTTATCAGGATGGCCATTGCTATGGCGGGCACTGCATAGGTGAAGGCAGTAGTCGCCCGGATATCGAGGCGGTCGGCGAGGTAGGCCCACGGGACCTTGGCAGCAAGGGAAATGAACGAGAAAGTTGCGAACGCCCACCCTGCTTGACCAGAGGTAAATCCGATAGAGGCGTCGGAGGCAAAAGCAAAGAAGTTGATCAGGACACCGATAAAGCAAAACATCCCGAGGCTGCTGGAGATGAGCATGAGCCAGAATGCCCGAGTGCGAATGGCCTGTGGGATGGTCCAGGAATGCTCGTCGGGAACTACGGGCATCATTTCACCGGCGCCTCGTGGGGCTGCAGGGTCATCGCCGTCGGGCCGGAGGCCGATGTCCTCGGGGCGGCGGCGCATGAATAGGGCACAGGCTGGGACCGTAACGGCCAGGGCCGTCAGCCCAAGGACAATCCAGGCGTCCCGCCAGCCAAGATGTTCAATGAGTAAGTTGGCATATGGGCTCAAGATGAATCCACTGGAAGGCAGACCCATACTCGCAAAGGAAATGGCCATGCCCCGCCGACGAACGAACCACTTGGAGACTATGGTGGGGGTTATGAGGCCCGGGTATGCGGCGAGACCGACGGCTCCTGCGATGAAGAAGAGACTATAGAGATGCCAGCTCTGATACACCTGGCCAATGAATACGGTGCTGATCCCGATTGTCAGCATGCCGCCCGTGGTGAGAAGCCGAGCCCCGTGTTTCTTGTCCAGGGCCAACCCGAGGAAATGGCCGGATACCGCAGCGGCCAGTGTTGCTATAGTGACGGCTAGTACGATGGAAGCCCGGGACCAGCCGAGATCGTCGCCCATGGGCTTGACGAAAACGGAGAAGGCGGAGGAGCTCAGGCCCGCGGTCATCAGGTTGAGTAACAAGCCGAGGGCTACGATGCGCCAGCCGTAGAAGAAGGTGAGCCGACCCGCGAGGGGGAGTTTGGAGACGACCGACATAGAGCGGAGTGTACTCCGAATTAGGAATATGGTCGAATGAACTGGCAGGCTGGGTGATATGATGGGCGCCTATGAAATTCACCCTTCGAAAGAGTGAAGCGTGCTGCCGATAGGTGAACTGTTCGCACTTGGCGCGTCCTTGAGCCACGCGTTTGGCTCGCTTATCGACAAGGCGCTGACCCGTCGGCTGCCCCCAATGAAACAGGCGGCGTTGGCCGCTCTCGGGGGGACGTTCTTCTCCTTCATTCTTGCTGCGGTGTTGGGGAGATACCGGGAAATTCCGGACATCCACGTACCCTCATTAGTCTTGGGGGCGTGTGGTGGGGTGGTCTCCTTCGGAATTGGGTTTACGCTCTTTCTCATTTTTCTTAAGTCGGTGGACGCCAACAAGGCTATTCCTCTATCGGGCGGCATCTCGGCAATTCTTTCCGTACTCTCGGGACAATTCTTCCTGGACGAGGACCTGTCAGCAGTGACATTGGGAGGGATTGCCGTAATCCTGATTGGGATTTATGCGCTGAGCTTTTTCCAGAGGAAAGAGACCGACCTGGCACAGTCGGTGTGGTTGGGATTTAGAGGGATGGGGTTCCTGGTGATGGCTGCCTCGCTCTGGATAACCGGCTTTTCCATGCAGGCTGTGGCACTTCGAGAGGTGGACCCTATAATACTGAATTCAGCCCGACTCCCCTCAATATTCGTATTCCTCACCGTGCTGTCCTTTTTGGGAGTGGGGAAGTTGTTAAGGCCGCGGGGAGCGGCTGCCCAAGCGCCTCTTGCAATCTCAACAGCCCACGAGGGCCTCAGGCAGACACTCCGCGGCTATGTCGTACCGATCCTGAACGGGTGCCTGGGCTTAGGGGTCGGGAGCCTGTTCATATTGATTGCGGTGGAGAAGGCCGGGTTGGCAGTGGCATTCACCCTCAGCAACACCTCCCTGCTCTGGATAGCGTTAATGTCGCCGCTGTTCCTGAGGGAACGCCTGACTTTGAAGACGATGGCAGGCGTAGTGGTCACTCTTGTCGGGGTGATTATGGTGGTGCGCTAGGGAGGGGTGATCCTCTCCAGGATGCACAGCCGGGCCTCGGTCGTCGCCGCGTGCATGCGCTTGGCCCACTCGGTCTCGTTGGCTTCCTTCACCTTGGGGTCCCGCAACGTGTCCGGTCCCGACATCTCGTAGATGGATACCCAGGTCGGGTCCAGGCACGGCATGGATGGATAAGCTACCGTCCGACGGCATAGCCTTCCGGCCAGCATTCCGTCCGCCTGAAGGAGAGTTGGGATGTGCTCCTCCCTGTGCCACTCTATTAGCTCGTCCTCCTTCCCTTCCTCCACTTCCAGTTGCACCGTTATGAGGTGACGTGAACTTACGCCCGGCACCCGGCCCCCGTCCCCACCCGAAGGCAGATAGACAACCTGCTCGTACAGGGACGCCGAGTGATTTTGGAGACCTTTCCTGACGTCAGTGATATAGGGATCGTTCTTGGCAACCGCCCTGTAGGCGTCGGTGCTGAGGAAATCGATGTTGTCCAGTTCATAGAGGTGCAGGAACTCGGGCTTCCCCTTGGAGGCGCGGAAACGCTGGGCGCTCACGAATCCCGCCGCCATCAGGTCTTCGATGTGCCTGCCGGACGCCCATTCTTCGAAGAAATCGCGGACTTCATCGGTCACATCCATGCGAACGGTGTAGATAATGGGGAGGTTGGCTATGCAGTTTCTCCTTGATGGTCTTTTGTGACTGACAGAGTAGCACAAATCGCACTGGCTTACACCGGATTCGCAAGCGAGATTGACAGGTCTGACCGGCGTCGTATCATGCGCACAGCAGTATCAAGGGGAGAAAGAATGCCGGGACCAACCATTTACTTCACCCTAGAAGAGTTCGCCGAACGCCAGGCCCGAGTCAGGGCAGCACTGTCCAAGCAGGGTCTGGAGGGGATGCTGCTGTTCAAGATTGAAGACATGTACTGGCTCAGCGGCCTCGACACCCAGGGCTGGAAAATCTTTCACGCCATGTACATAGGGATAAACGGAGAACTGACCCACATCACCCGCTCCGCCGACGTACCCAGCATCGAATATTCCTCGGTGTGTGACGACGTGCACCTCTGGGTGGACAGTTTGGATAATTCTCCAATGAACGCGGTGATGGAGGTGCTGGAGAGATTCAACGTGAAGGGCAAACGTATCGGTGTTCAGCACGACACCTACGGCCTCTCCAGCAGGATGGGACAGGAATTGGCCGCGGCGGTCGGCGGCTACTGCGAGCTGGTTGATGCCTCGGACATGATCCGCCTGATGAGGGTTGTGAAGAGCCCGCAGGAGCTTGAATACATCCGGCAAGCCGGAAAGATTATGGACCAGGTGATGGCCAAGGCCATTGATATGACCAAGGCCGGGGTGTACGAGGGCGATGTTTGGGCTGAGCTGTACGGCATCGTATTGAGGTCGGGGGGCGACCCACCGGCGGCCCATTGGCCCGTTGGTTCTGGCAAGAAGGCGATGCTGGTGCGCTACGCCACCGGCCGGGGCACGATTGGAGAAAACGACCAGGTAACATACGAGATTGGCTGCGGCTACCGGCACTATCACGCGGCCAACATGACTGCCGTGGTCACCGGCCCGAATGTCGATGATCGGCACCGCAGGATGCACGAAGCTTGTCTGGCGGCGTTGGAAGGCGTGCAGGGAGCACTGAGGCCCGGCAACACCGTTGGTGATGTGTTTGAAGCCCACGTAAAAGCATTCACCGAGCATGGGTATGGACATGCGCTGCTAAACGCCTGCGGCTACACCATGGGGGCTACCTGGTCTCCATCATGGATGGAGCAGCCGCTGATTCTAAGAAATAACCCCCACGTCATCGAACCTAACATGACCTTCTTTACCCACATGATCCTGGTAGATCGGGAGTCGAGGCTGACCATGTCTCTCGGAGAGCAGATCATAGTCCAAGAAGACGGAGTTGAGGTCATTACACACGTGCCTCACGAGTTGATCGTGAACTAAGCAGCACAAGTCTGTTCAGCTTAATTGGCGCGTGAAAGGCGATTGACAGTCCAGCGTGGCGGCGTATGATTCGGGGAGCCGTTCCATAGGGGGAGAACATGCCGGAACCTACGATTTACTTCACCAGGGAAGAGTTCGCGGAACGCCAGGCCCGAGTCAGGGCAGCGCTGTCCAAGCAGGGCCTCGAAGGGATGCTGCTTTTCAAGATTGAGGACATGTACTGGCTCTGCGGGCTCGACACCCAGGGCTTCGTCATTTTTCACGCCATGTACATTGGTGTGAACGGAGAGCTTACACACATCACCCGGTCTGCGGATGTGCCCAGCATCGAATATTCCTCGGTGTGTGACGACGTGCATCTCTGGGTGGACAGTTTAGGTAACTCTCCATTCAATTCGGTTCGGGAGGTGCTGGAAAGGTTCAACCTGAAGGGCAAGCGGATCGGTGTCCAGCACGACACCTACGGCCTCACCAGCAAGATGGGCCGGGACTTGTCCGCCGCGGTAGGAGACTATTGTGAGCTGGTAGACGCCTCGGACATGATCAGGCTGAAGAGAGTGGTAAAGAGTCCAAAGGAACTCGAATACATTCGAGAGGCCGGAAAGATCATAGATCAGGCGATGGCCAAGGGGATCGAGCTCACTCGGGCCGGGACCTATGAAGGCGATATCCTCGCCGAGATGCACAGCATCATATGGAAAGCGGGGGGAGATCCTCCTGCCAGCCACTGGCCCGTGGGCTCCGGCGACAAGGCCCTCCTGGTGCGCTATGCCACGGGTCGGGGCACGGTGAGTGAGAACGACCAGGTCACCTATGAGATCGCCTGCGGATATCACCACTATCATGCCGCCAACATGGCGGCCGTGGTCACCGGGCCGAAAGTCGATGACCGACACCGCCGCATGCACGATGCCTGCCTTGATGCCCTGACCTCCGTCCAGGCGACCCTGAGGCCCGGTAATACCGTCAGAGACGTATTCAAGGCTCATGCTGATGCTTACACAAGGCACGGATACGGCCACGCATTCCTGAAAGCATGTGGCTACACTATGGGTGCAACGTGGGCGCCCTCCTGGATGGAGCAACCCATGATAGTGGGCGATAACCCGCTAGTGCTGGAACCCAACATGACCTTCTTCACCCACATGATCCTCGTGGACAGCGAATCGGGGCTGACCATGTCCCTGGGAGAGCAGTCGATAATTCATGAGGACGGCGTTGAGGTGATTACACATGTGCCCCATGAGTTGGTCGTGAACTAGGATGGCCGTGAGGTCCGACATCCGTCGGAGAGTGGAAAGGAGTCGGTATGGCTGAAAATGGGCATGAACACAGCGGGTCACATCTCTTTGTAGGGCTGGCAGGAGAGACGGCTCCCGGCAAGCCAATTAGCTCGGGGCTGTACAGGGTGCACCACGGGGCAGGCGGCTGGAACCTTGCGGTTTCGGGCCTGCCTCAGGCGCCTGAAGTAAGGGCTATCGTTCCCCACCCTTCCCGACACCGTACGGTTTATGCGGGGACACAGGATGGCCCGTACGTCAGCGAGGACTGTGGGGACTCATGGGCTCGGGTGCCGGGTGTCGAGAGCGGCTTGCCCGTGTGGTCAATCCTGTTCGATCCTCGGGACCCGATGACAATGTATACGGGCGGCGAAGACGCCCAGGTCCATGCCAGCGCTGACGGCGGAGAGACCTGGACCTGTCTTTCTACAGAAATGCTATTCCCGGAGATTACGATGAGGCCGGGGGCGAATCCCGCGAAACGGCTCCTGGCGATGGGGGCCAGCCCGTTCGACCAGGAAATCCTGTACGGCGCTATCGAGGTAGGAGGGGTGATGCGGACCCGGGATGGAGGCCAAACGTGGGAGAACCTGAGCCACGGGATGTACCAGAACGATCAGGCGGTGGACACTCACGGTGTCCTGGCGAGCAGCGTGAGCCCGGGGCTGGTGTTCTCCATAACCGGCGCAGGACTGTTCAGGAGTAGAGATGAGGGCGACCATTGGGGGCATGTGCCGCTGCCTCCCCTGGACGTTACTGGGAGGCTGTACACCCGCGCCATTCAGGAGTCCCCGGAGGACCCCAATGTGATCTGGGTGGGCGCGGGAAACGGATTTGACGGCAATCGGGGCGGACTGTTCAAAAGCGAGGATGGAGGCGAGACCTGGGCAAGTGTGGACATGGGAATTGAGCCGCCAAGCTCAATCTTTTGCATAGCCTTCGACCGGTCTAACCCGGACCTGATGGCGTGCGCGGCCTATCAGGGGCAGGTGTACGTAAGCGAGGACGCTGGTGTGTCATGGCAGGAACACCCTCTGCCGCAAGGGGCGACGCAAATCTACGCACTAGCCTGGGCCTAGCCCCGGGCAGCGTACCAGGTGTCGCCCGCGGACCGGATGAAAGCAGCGGTCTCCTCCAGGTCCTTGTGGGTGTCGACTGACCGCCAGAATCGGGGGTGTAATCTCGCGCCCCCGAGAAGGCCCTTTTCGACAAGGGCTGGGAAGACGTCCCGCTCCAGGCTTCCCTTCTCCGGCAGGTAGTCGAACACGTCCTGTGAGAGGGAGTAGAAGCCCGCGTTTATCCAGTGCGGCAGAAGGGGCTTCTCCCTGAAGGCAGTCACCAGTCCGTTGTCCTCCGCCTCGATGATGCCGTAAGGAGAGGACAGAGGCACGAGCGCCAGGGCGGCGACCATACCTTGAGCTGATCTAAGGCCTTCGCACAGCCGGGGGTCGAGATCCGTGAGAACATCCCCATTTCCTGCGTAGAAAGGACCTTCAACGGAGCCTTCGATCATCGCATTTCTGAGGGCGCCGGCGGTGCCGAGGGGCTCGTGCTCCATGGCATAGCGGATGGAAACGCCGATACCTGCGCCGTCTCCCAGGACTGCCTGTACCTTATCGGCCAGGTGACCGATGGAAAGCACGAAGTCCTTGACGCCGGCGTTCTTGAGCCATTCCATCTGCCACTGGATGATGGGCTTGCCGGCGACGGGGAGGAGGGGCTTGGGGGTGGAGTCAGTCAGGGGCCTGAGCCTTGAGCCCAGACCCCCGGCCAGAATAATTGCTTTCATAGGGTGATCGGGGTCTCCGAGAGACCCTGGCGACTGTGGAGTCGGGTCACCCTGTCACCCTTACATACCGTGCCTTATCCGCCATTAGAGGCTGCGCCGTTGCGGAGCCGGCTTCCGTAGAGCGCCTTGGAGTTGTCCCACAGAATTTTCCGCCGGTGGCGGTCCTCCAGGGGTTGGGCCAGGAACTTGTCCACCGAGCCTGGGAAAGGTGCGTCGGGGTGGGGGTAGTCGGTGTTGAAGACTATGTTGTCGCCATCTAGCCACTCGACAGCGGAATGCAGTGTGCCCTCGTCAGGGTCGCAGGCGACGAAGCACTGGCGCATGAAATACTCACTAGGTTTCAAGGGCATGTGGTGACCCTGTAGGAAAACGCCCTGGCGTCCGGGGCCGTGGTCGTCCATCCGGGAGAGCCAGAAGGGAGTCCAACCGGCATTTGCTTCGTAGAAGCCACAGCGCATGTTCGGGAATTTCTCCAGCACGTCACCGAATATCAGGTCGCCAATGGATAGCATGCAGTCAACGGGGAAGGATATGGCATGACTCACGGAGTAAAGCTGCCCAGTATAGTCGCCGAACAGGCGCTGTTGGGCTCCGCCACCGTGGAATGCGGCGGTGATGTCGTGCTTAGTGATCGCTTCCCAGAGAGGAGTGAAGTTGTCGTCAGACCAGTGCTGGCCCGCGCCGTCATCCCCGAATCCCATGAGCATGATGCCGGCCACCTCGGGTGTGGGGGCGACACGGTTGATCTCTTCTACGGCGAGATTGATGTCCTTAAGGGTAATCTGCGCAATGTATTGGACCCGGCCCTCGGAGGGGCGGCAAAAGTCCTCGCTCCAGCGGTTGTAGGCACGGCACAGGGCTGCCTGAAGGCTGAAGTCGGTGATGTGAGCGGACGTAGCGACACTTCCGTTAGTGGGGAAGCAGACCTGGTTATCCACGCCATCCTGGTCCAGGTGGGCGAGACGGGTGTCGAGGCTCCACCAGGAGCGGTAGGCGTCACCATAGCGCTCCTCCATGTCCGCGAAGACCGAATCTTCGTAGATGACTGAATGGCCCTCGGGGAAGGCCTCGCAGGGATCGTAGCTGTAAATGGCGCGTCCCAGGTGACCACTGACCTTGGGTATGCGTTCACGGTAGGCGGGTTCGGTGTAGGTAGCCCAAATGTCCATCGGTTCCTGCATGTGGCCGTCGCCGTCTATTACACGAAAGCCGTTTTTCATAGCCGCACACCTCCGTTGCTCGCTCTGGGGCCTTTTGTGGCATTAGACCATTGGGAGTGTCGAGTGTCAACGGATTCTCGGAGGGCGGGGGTTGACCTATAATCGATGGAGTCACTT
Source organism: Dehalococcoidia bacterium (assembly GCA_965249275.1). Taxonomy (GTDB): domain Bacteria; phylum Chloroflexota; class Dehalococcoidia; order Plut-88900; family Plut-88900; genus Plut-88900. Next base: position 533,475 of record CBDFLQ010000007.1, on the reverse strand, counting down.
TGGAGAGGAGACGGAATGGCAAAGTATGAAATCCTGACCTTCGACTGCTACGGGACGCTCATCGATTGGGAAGGGGGGATGCGGGCTGCACTGGCGAGCGTAATCGAAAAGAGAGGGCTGTCCCTCAGTGCGGAAGAGGTTCACAGAAAATACGCCGAGATAGAGCCTTCTATACAGGAGGGCATCGGTGGTAAGTACGTCGAGGTGATGCGGATGGGGGTGGAGCAAACTTTCAGACATTATGGCGTGGAAGTCAGCGAGGAGGAGGCGGCGGTATTCGGGGACACGCTTGGGAGTTGGCCGAAGTTCTCGGATACTACGGAGGCGCTGACGGAGATGAAGGTCCGAGGCTACAAACTGGTGATCCTGTCCAACACTGACGAGAACTTTATACATCAGTCGATAGAGACCATAGGCGTCGAGTTTGATGAGGTGATCACCGCGCAGGCAGTGGGGTCGTACAAACCGGCGCGTGGGCACTGGGACCGGATGCTGGCAACCCTTGGGGTCTCGAAGGAAGTCGTGCTGCACGTGGCGCAGAGCTACTATCACGACGTTGTTCCGGCCACGGGGCTCGGGTTCGACATGGCATGGATTAACCGCAAGGGCCAGAAGCCATGGGGTAAGGCGAGGCCCGACTACGAGTTTCGGGACTTGAAGAGCCTGCTAGGGATGCTGTGAGCGGTCAGAGAGTCCTGCGAGTCTAGGGTCGGAAGGCTGGAAGCACTATCTCTCCCAGCAGACGGAGGCAATTCAAGGCCTGCTCTCCCCCAAGACTCGCGGTCTGTTAGAAGAACATGATGTGGGTAAAGCCTATATCCAGGAGCTTCTCAACTTCCCGGATAACCGTCTCCGGCCTCAGGAGCCAGGCGGGCAATTAGAGGGAGCGGGTGTATGTGCCCTCATCTGCGGCCTGCCGGCTTTAGCACTTGCGGGTAAGTTCCCGTGCGTGGGAACATAACGGCCTTGGAGGAAGGACTGACAATGAAGGTGACCATCATTCCATCGAAGACTCTCTTGCCCCAATACACCCTGGATCCAGCCTTTTATGATGGAGTTCGAAACGCGAAGCCCGATTACGCCCTGGTTGAAAGATCTGTCATCCCACCAAACAACGGTACGGGCTTTGAAGTCAAAAAAGGCCAACTCTTCCGCATCATCCAGGAGACCGGTCCCCAGGTAGTCGATGTCGCGCTTTGGAACATTCACGACCCCAAAGAACTCTTCAGACCCGAGCACAGCTTCCTCATCGAGGGCTGGTTCATCCGTGAAAACACCAGGCTTTGGTCGGACGTGCCGTACTTCAGGCCTATGGCCACCTGCATTGAGGATACCGTCGAAGACCAGGAGGGTTGGCACAATCATCTGGTATTGGGGTCTCATTGCACCTCCGAATTTCTGGAGATGAGGTCAGAACGAAAAGGGCTCAACTCCTGCCATCTGAACTTCCTCCAGGCCATCGAGCCCTTTGGCTTGGGCGAAGAGAACATACAGGACAACTTTTGTCTTTGTATGCCGTCCCGGTTAAACGCTGAGACAGGAAAAATGGAGATCACTGCGACCAAGGCCAGAGCAGGTGATTACGTTGCCTTTTACGCGGAGATAGACCTGCTGGTTGCGGTATCGGTGTGTCCGATGGGGGACGGCAGCTTCGCCGCTACAACCCCGGAGAAGATTACAGTCAGGCCATTGGGTGTCGAGATTCTGGACACGGGAATCGAGCCTCGGGAGTTTCCAAAGCGATATGATTGGAGACCTCATTGGCAAGGTCGTTGGGAGCCTGGCCTGGGGTCGGGGTCATGAGGGGGCTGCGCGGCTTTCCCATGCGCTAATCGGATGTGTCCTTATAGGAGGTCCTTATGGTCGACTACCTGAAGGAATGCTTGAAAGAGCCCGTGCCGCGGGAGTGGAGCTTCCCGGAGTCCGAGTACCGGGCTCGGTTGGAGAAGACTCGGGAGGCGATGGACGAGGCGGGGATCGACGTGCTGCTGGTACACGCCATTGTGGACAACTGTTATCTGAGCGGCTACCAGAGCCTGTGGCCCGAGGCCTACGCGTGCCTGATCGTGCCATGGGAGGGCGAGCCGTTCATGCAGGTAGGGGAGATAGAGGGTGCGCTGGCCGTGCTGCAGGGCTACGTGAAGGACATCGTGACGTTTTCCTGGGTCGGGGCGGATGTTGCGCCGACGCAGCTGGCACAGCTTCTCGCCGACCGGGGCTTTGGGAATCGAAATATTGGAGTGCAGTTGGGCAGTATTGAGATGGGGCTGCGCGGGCCGCTGGATGCTCGTGCATATCTACGACTGACAGAGCTGCTGCCCAATGCCCGGTTCGTCGATGCTACGACGTTGATGTTCGATATCCGGGTGACCAAGTCGGAGGCCGAGCTTGCACACATGAGGAAAGCCGCGAGTATCACCTCGGCGGGGATGTCGGCGGCGATAGAGGCCACGGAGCCCGGAGTAACAGAAAACGTGCTCTCGGGCATTGCTGCCAAAGAGATGATCGACTTGGGTTCGGAGCCTTTTTCAATTGACCCGATTACGAGCGCGAGTCACAGGTCGGGGTGGTTTCACACGACGTTCAAGCGGGCGGATATAGGGATGGGAGATCACATTCTGCTGGAGTTCGGGGGGTGCTGGCACCGCTACACCGCTCCGATGATGCGCACGGTGATCCTGGGGGAGCCGAGCGATATGGCGAAGAGGATCATAGATGCAAACCGGGCCACCCTGGAACTGGTGTATTCCAACGTCCGGGCAGGACGCACGGCCCACGAAGTGGCGGTGGAGGTCAAGCGAGGGGTGAAAGACGTGGATGAAGAGATATTCAGGTCGGGGCACTTCGGCTATTCGGTAGGACTCGGGTTCCCGCCGACTTGGACGGACGGTCCAATGTACATCGCCGAGGACAACCACCGGGTTTTGGAAGCAGGGATGACGTTCCACACTCCGCACTCATACCGGATACCGGCGAGGTTCGTGGTCGGGGCGAGTGAGAGTATCGCAGTGACCGAGACGGGATGCGAAATCCTGACCTCGGGGTGGGAGGGGGAGCGGATTGTGGTGAAGGGGTAGGTGACCTTACTTGAGGAGCTTTTGGAGGCGGGGTTCGAAGGCTTCCTTGAGCTTGGGGAGCAGGTCCAGCATCCAGGCCCTGGTCTCCTTCAGCTTGTCCGGTGGATCGTCTATCGTCCCATTTTTCCTCATGTTTATGGTGCAGAAATTGTGTGGATTATGCCTCAACCAGCACCATTCCGAGCCGGGCCCGCCATCGATCATCGGTTCAATCTCTTTCCGGTTGCTCTTCAACTCGTCAAATATCCGATTGATCAGCTCCTTGTCCCCCGTTTCAATATTGAGAGTGACATAGGCGTAGCTATCCTCTTCTAAGGACATTCCATACCACATGCCTTGGAGGCGAGAGGGAAAGTGCCGGTCCTGGTTGTTAAAGCGCTTGAACGGTGTGTCTAGGAAGCCTGCCTGTCTCAAATCATAGATCAATGGTTCGAAGAAGTCGCGGAACTTCTTAATATATGGTGATGGTGGGGGTGGTTGGGGCAAGGTAAGGTCTTTATTCCAGCCGTGGGGACTGACTACATTATGAAACTTTGCTTCTAGGTGGGAGCCGTCGGTAGTTTGCATGGCATCGACTTTAACGCCATAGAACCTGATGTTTCTCCCAGTCCACTGGTTTAGCTGATGCAGAGCCTCAGCGTGCTCGTATTGAAATTCGTCCGCAACCCATATTGCGATGCGCGCATCACATCCCGCCGCGTATGTGAGTAACTGTCCTAGATGACTGTGGTCAGTCCATTCCAGTTGGTTCTCAATAGCGACCAAAACGTCTTCATTGGTCTCTCTGGCTAGAATGTCAAGGGAGAAGCTGCCCACCTGCTGCTCCTCCCGCACCGGTTCCAGCTTCAGACCGACGGCCTCACCCAAGATTCTCAGGTTCTTTGCGAGCCAAGGCGTGAAGTCATGGGCCTCATTCGTCCACTTGGCGCGGACGTCCACTATTTCGATTCCTTCTTCGGGATCAGCCATGATGGGTCACTCTCCTCTCATACCGGAGTCGCCCGGCTGAATGATGAAGTCTCGGCGGTCCCGGTAGAGTAGGGCACGGTTCAGAACGCTGTCATAGGTATTGGGGTCTATATCCTTGACCTCATCCATTACCCAATACTTGTAGTTGCCCAAAACCAGGTATGGGCGGGTCTGGTGGAAGAAGTGGCATTCGACGCCCTCGCCCTGGAGGATGCGGCGGCAAAATGCGCTCAGCAGGGCCTGTTGTTGGTCCTTCTGGATTACAACGTACTCGTGGGGCCACGTATCGCGGTAAGTGACCGCCTCGCGCCAAGGGGCTTGGGCTATCAGAGTCATGATGTCAGGCATATGAGACTCCAAGGCAGGCGGCTCGTTTACGGAAAGGGGCCTGGGAGTCGACCCCCCAGGCCCCTTTTCACTTACTCACGCTAGTTGCTCTTATTAGCCTGCACGCTCACGTAGTGAACAAGTGCGATCAGAGCGGATACAGCCAGGATGGTAATCGAGGCGAATCCCATTGTCTGCATCACTCCTATGAATATCCCCAGATTATCGCCGGGAAAGACGTCTACCATGCGTGCAATCACCGGAACCAGCGTTCCGACGAAAAGCCAAAAGAAAACGAACAGGCCGATCCACAGGAACCGTATCTTATCCGGCATTGAGCCCTCCCTGCTGATATAAGACCCTCGAAAACGCTAAGGACGTTATGTTCTTGGATGTCTTCAGATCAGGGGACGGAGCGGGAGCTAGGAGCGTAGGGGCGCTACCCCGTCTTCCAAGATGGCATCCAGGCCCTTGTTAAAGGCGTCCATCGTCTTCTCGATGGCCTCGTCGTCGTGGGCCATTGAGCAGATGCCTATGCGGAGCCAGCAGTCGACGCCGTTGTAGAGCATCTGCTTTCTGAGGTTGCCGGTGGCAGCGCCGTTGCCGCCCTTGAAGAGGGTCTCGGCGGTGGCTGCGGGAAGCTTGGAGTACTCGGTGGGGTCGGAGTCGGTGTCGCCGAGGTAAACGTGGAACATTGAGGCGTCGCCGTAGGCGAAGCCGGATATACCGCGTTCCTGCAGGGCGGCGTGCATCTGCTGGCGTAGGGTCTCGGCGGCGGCGTTGGCGACGCGGTGGGGTTCACCCGTGGCGATTATCTTGAGGCAGGCGATGCCCGCTGCAACGGATACGGGGTTGGCGTTGAAGGTGCCGGGGTGTGGCATGCGCTTGGCCCGGTCCCGCTCGGCATCCCCGGTGTGCTGGATGACGTTGAGAATTTCTTCCTTGCCGGCGACACAGCCACCGGGCATGGCGCCCATGAGTACCTTGGCCATGGTGGAGATGTCCGGCTCGACGCCGATGGTCTCCTGCCAACCGCCTGGGGCCCAACGGAAACCGCTCACTACCTCGTCGATGATGAAGATGGTGCCGTACTTGGTGCAGAGCTCTCGGGCAGCACGGGCATATTCGGCGGATGTGGGGATGGTGCCCATGTGAGCGCCTGCTCCCTCGATTATGAAGGCAGCGACGTCGCGGTTGGAGAGTGCATTTTCAAGGGCCTGAACGTCATTGGTTGGGAGGGTGATAACACTTTCGTGGACACCGGGGGGCAGTCCTGCAGACGGCATTTCGAAGGGCGGGTCGATACCCGCGAACAGGGCGTCGGCCCAGCCGTGGAAGTTGCCCTGGAGCTTGACCAGCTTGGGTCTTCCAGTGGTGGCTCGGGCGAGGCGGACGGCCATCATGTTGGCCTCTGTGCCTGAGTTGGTAAAGCGGAGCTTCTCGGCAGAGGGGAATAGCTTGAGAATAAGTTCCGCCAGCTCGATCTCCTGGGCGCTGGAGCCGCTGGCGTGGCTCCCAAGAGCGACCTGCCGCTGTACAGCCTCCACGACCTCGGGGTGGCTGTGACCCAGGATGCTAGCCCCGTGCCCTGTGACGTAGCAGACGTACTCGTGGCCATCTACGCACCACTTCTTGGCGCCCTGCAATCGGTCGATGTACATAGGGAAGGGTGCGAACATGCGGCCGTCGTGGGTGACGCCGTCGGGGAAAAGGTCCCTGGCTCGTTGGGCGAGGGCCTGCGACTTAGGGTGGGCCTGGACAAACTGCTCTTGTGCTAACGAGGTCTTCATTGTCCCTCCAGGGATGGGCTACAGATCGGGCCCCGAGAATGCGAAAAGACTCGCGTTGCCGGGGGCGGAGTCGTGGGCGATTATAGCATAGCGGGTGCAGCTCGCTGGGGTAGGCCGGCGAGGAATCCGGTTAGCTGGCGACTCCACCCGATTCACGGATGCCGTCTTTTAGTAGGGTCTCCAGTGGCACGGATTCGTGGTCCGGGGCGAGAGCGTAGAGCTCAATTTCGTTGCCATCCGGGTCGAGAAGATAGAGACCCTTTGTGTCTCCGTGGTTGCCGTAGCCGGCTATGCGCACACTGTTTTCCATGACTAGCTGGTAGGCATCCCTCAGATCCTCAAAAGACCCGAGCTCGTACGCGAAGTGATATAGGCCGACGCTATTGGCGTCGGGGCCCGGGGCGTCTTCCCCGATAGCCACCAAAGCGAGGTCGTGGTCGACGTCCGGGTTGCTTCTCAAGAACACCATCTTGTCCTCATGCCGTCCTTTGACCTCAAGCCCTAGAATCCCGCTGTAGAATTCCTCGGACCGATTGATGTTCCGAACCCTGAGCACCACGTGTCCCAGTCGTGTGGGGCTTATCTTCATGATAACCTCCGGCGAATCTAGCGTTGGCCTGCATACATTCTAGCGCGGTTGCCACGTTCGGGAACCGGCCTGTATATTACCGGTCTGGCCGGGCCTTGCGAAAGGGCCCCAAGGAGGTTAACCGCATGGGCAGATACGGATACGCGCTAGGCGACAACATGGACTCTCAAGCGCTGATAGCACAGGCGCGCAAGATCGAGGATGCGGGGTTCGACGCGGCCTGGTCAAATGAGCTGTTCACATCCCCATTTGTGCCGCTGGCGGCGGTGGCCTCCCACACGAGTAACATAAAGCTGGGCTCGAGCATTGCATACGGCTTTACTCGCAGTCCCCTGGAAACGGTTATCACCTCCCTGGACCTGGATGCCGTGACCAATGGGCGGTTCATTCTGGGTCTGGGTTCGGGGGTGAGGCGGCTGAACGAGATGTGGCACGGAGTCCCGGATTACGGCAGGCCTGCTACTCACCTCAAGGAGTGTGTCCGGGCCATCCGGGCGATTGTGGACGGGGTATCGACAGGGGAGCCGGTGAGATTCGAGGGCGAGTACTACGACATAGACATGCGGGGCTGGGAGGGGCCACACAAGCCGGTCAATGGCAGCATTCCGATCTATATGGCTGCAGTGAGAGACGGGATGCTCCGGGCCGCCGGTGACGTCGCCGACGGAGTGTTGGGCTTCCCGATGTGGTCTTTGCAATGGGTCAAAGAAATGGTGATCCCGAACATTGAGAAAGGGTTGAGCAGGTCGGGGAGGGAGAGGAAGGACTTCGAGATCCGGGCGGCGGTGACCGTGGCCATAACGAACGACAAGAAGCAGGGATACCGGGACTCCAGGGGAACCCCCGGCTTTTACACGACGATACGCACCTACCAGCCCCTGGTTAACTGGCACGGCTACGAGGAGGAGGCTGAGAAGATCAGGGAGGCGTTTGTAAAGTTGCAGGGCTTCGGGGATGAGGTTCTGGAACCCATCACCGACGAGATGGTGGACACCTTCGTGGTGGTAGGGACTGCGGACGAGGCCCGGGCAAGGGTGGCGGAGTTCGAGGAGATTTGCGACGCGGTAGACCTGGAAGTGCCACACAACTTCATTCCGGAAGAGGTGCACGACGAATATGAAAAGCGGTTGTTCGAGGTGTTTGGGAACTAGGAGGTCCGGCAGGATGACCGAAGCATACGAACTGAACATAAGACGATAGATGCCGATGAAATACTACCTGGGGCTGGACCTCGACTTAGACATGGAAGGCCAGATTGCGGCGGCAGTCCGAGCCGAGGCCGCGGGCTTCGATGGGATCTGGTCCACCCACTACTACAACTCGCCATTTATACCCCTGGCGGCAATTGCCAGAGAGACGAAGTCGATAGGACTGGGCAGTAATATCGCCTATGCCTTCACACGCAGCCCGATGGAGACCGGGTTGTCGGCCCTGGACCTAGATGCCTTGTCCAACGGTCGATTTTCCCTGGGTCTGGCCCCGGGATTCCGCACCATCAACGAGAGGTGGTACGGCGTCCCGCACGGCCGTCCGGCGCCGCATATGAAAGAGTGCATTCAGGTGACCAGGGCCGTGATAGAAGAAGCGTCGCAGGGGACTCCGGTCAGGTTCAAGGGCAAGTATTACGACATCGATATAGAGGGTTGGAGCAGGGTTCACTCGATGCCGAGGGAACGCATTCCCATCTACGTCGGCGCGATGAGGGAAGGAATGTGTCGGATGGCGGGAGACGTGGCCGACGGCCTAATGCCTCACTCGATATGCTCCGCGCAATGGATCAAGGAAGTGATGCTGCCCAACGTAAACATAGGGTTGGAGCGCTCGGGGCGAAAAAGGGAAGATTTCGACTTTGCCGCCTGCCTCAGCGTGGCAATCACCGAAGACAAGAAGCAGGCACTCCACGATTTCAAGGACACGATAGCCTTCTCTGCCGTCACCAAACCGTACCAGACCATATTTTCGTGGCACGGGTTCGGTCGGGAGGCGGAGGCGATCAGAGAGGTGTTCCTGGAGAAGGGCTACGACCGCGAGATCATAGATATGGTCCCGGACGAGATGGTTGAAGCGTTTACCATCATTGGGTCGGTAGATGAAGTGCGGCGCAGGGTCGGCGAATTCGAAGAGTTCGTAGACTCCATACTCTTTGCACAGAACAGCTACGGGTCCGGGCCGGAGGGCAAGGTCCGGTACCTGGACGCCGTCTACGACCTATTCGGCCGATAAGCCCCGTTGTCCTTGACCCGGTTATGGCCGGTTGCTAAAGTAGCGACGCACGTGCGCCCGCTTCCTTAGCCGATGTCGGGCAAGCGAACCTAAGCTAGCAAAGGCCGGCATTGATGATCATTGATATGCATTCCCACTCCGTGTTCTCCGACGATTCGCGCGCCACGGTTGAGCAGTACGCCAAGTGGATCAGCAAGGTGGTGAAGAAGAAGGGGGCTCTGGACGCGATAGTGCTGACCGAGCATCGGGGCTTTGACAAAGATGGAGACTACTCGGAGCTTGAGGAAGAGTACGATATCAGGATATTCAAGGCCACGGAGCTGGACACCAACCGCGGCCACATCCTTCTTTATGGCGTCAACGATTATCTGCTGAACAAGTTCGACTTCACGGACGTGACGATGGATGCGGTGTCGCTTGTGCAGGAAGCCAAGGCGTCGGGAGCTTTTGCGGTACCGGCTCATCCGGGACGGAAGAGGATCGGGCTGCGGGAGTTCGTGGAGAGCGGGGTGTCGGTGCCCGAGGTGGAGGTCGTAGAGATATTAAACGGCGGCAGCTCCACGGCGGAGAATGAAAGGGCTCGGGAGTTGGCGGAGGAGAAGGGGTTCAAGGGAGTCGGAGGGAGCGATGCACACTTCGTCAACGCCATCGGAAAATACGCGACGGAGTTCCGCAATCCCGTCAACAGCATAGAAGAGTTGGTTGAGGAGCTGAAGTCGGGCGCCTTCGAGCCAGTGAGGCTCGAAGACCTGTCTCCGGCCCGGTAGCAGTTATGGCTGAAGAGTTCGAGTTTAAATTCAACCGGGACATTCTGAATACGACCTTCAAGGCAGGGCCGTTTCGCATAACGCAAGAGATGATCGCGCTGCACACAACTTCCACGGGCGAAACGAACCCGAAATTCGTGGGAGACGGCAACTCTCACGGAATGACCGCTCCCCCCTCCCTTCCCGTCCTGCTAATCGACGATTGGGAACCCCCAGATTTGCAACTGGACTTCGACGGGGTGCTTTACCTTGCGGGGTACTGGGTAGAGCCAATCGGCGCGGTCAGGCCGGGAGACGTACTGGACGCCTCAATAATGGTGACCGACGTTTACGCGAAGACCGGGCGTTCGGGGCCCATGGTGTTTCTGAAGAAGGAAGCTCTGTTCACCAATCAGGACGGGGTCCCGGTGGTGAAGGTGGGCGCGTCCTCGGTGTGGCGGAAGTAGGGGTTAACCGAGAGCGGACGGATTAGTCTGAAACTGAGTGGCAGGGGTAACACCCTCATCCTCCTCGGCGAGTCTTAGACCCTTCTCAGCGAGCCTACGGCGCTGGGCCTCTCATACGTCAGCGTAGCTACGGCCCATGAAAGGAAAAGGGAGAGGACGCCGCCCCCCAGATCCCTCGTGGAGCCTCGGGATGACAGGGGCAACGGGGGCGGGGGGCCGGGACACCCCGCCCATTCCGCTATTGAGACCCTTCGACTCGGCTCCCGCCTTATCGGATCTGTGACAGGGTGAGCGGAATGCCCCACCCCCAGGAGTAGAAAGGCCGTACTTCGTGCGCCCGATTTCTCGGCGATGACGGATGCGCAAGGGGCTCATGCAGTGGGTAGGGGAATTATTCAGTTGTGGATGGGAAACCTCGGTTTTGGTTTGTGTGGGTGGGGGGGAGTTGGCGATGGAAGGTCCGAGACTAGAATCCAGGCCGGGGGTTGTGGCCGAGCTGTCGGCACCGGTCTGGCTTATCCCCACATGTTGTCGGCTGTGGTCAAGGTTGTGTGGGGCCGATCCCTCCGGCAGCGGCACATGACCGGACCGCTGACGGGGAAGATACCACCTGAGGCGGACTTTCAGACCGGCGTCTCTGTGCATCAGTCGGGTAGACGGATGATGGAGACGGCGGGACAAACAAGGACACGAGTGCCCTGCTAATCCGGGGGTCGGTTGACCGATCCGGCAAACCGGCATGCAATAGGCCGGTGTAAACGCATCCGATGACGGGAAGCGTTGAATCGGCAGGGGTCCTTTGATGGACGTGCCGGGTATAGTCTATGGACCTTCCATCGCCTGGGTGGTGGGGGAAGGGTGAGCCGGGGCCTTTAGGTGAGGAGATGGCGGCTTTCGCTTGAGCCGAGGAGCGGTGTGGACCGCTCTAGCGGGATAGGCTGGGACGTTGAGTCCTCGGGGGCCGGGGCTGGGGTTCCCCCTGGGTTTTGGTTCCTCCTTGGGTTTAGGGTGGGTGACTGGCCAGACGTGGAGAAGGATAGTACAGGCGTTCCAGTTTGGTCAAGGGGTTGGTGTCACAAAGTGGGGAGAGGGGGACTGGACGCCCGCCCCAGATTCCTCGCGGAGCCTCGGAATTGTAGATGTCAGATGATTCGTTGACAGAATTAGAGAGATTGAAGGGTCTCCAAAGGGGTCTTTCCGTCCATTGCCTGGTGGGGTCTCTGGGTATTGTAGTAGAGCAGATATTGCTGCAGTTCGTCCCGCAGTTCTGCCACCGACTCGAAGGTGGTCCCCTCCAGCAGGTCCTCGTTCAGGGTTCTCCAGAACCGCTCTATCTTCCCGTTGGTCTGGGGCCTATAAGGGCGTGTGTAGCGGTGCTTGATGCCCAGCTCATTGAGCATCCGTTCCATGGGGTGGCCCTCGATGTTCCTGGGCGAGGCCATCTCAGGGCCATTGTCGGTGAGGATAGCCTCGAATTGGATGCCGTACTCCGCGTTAAGGAAGTTGATGGATTTCAGGGTTGCGAACATCACAGAGAGGCTCTTGATGTCTCCGACCACTTCGGCCCAGGCCAAGCGGGTGCAGGCGTCAATGAGGGCGACCAGATAGTAACGGCGCTTGGAGTCTACCAGGAGGTCCCGGCTGAGGTGGTGGCTGTCCAGGTGCCCCAGCTCCCCTGCCCGGGTCTTGATGATCTTGCGCTTGGACTGCTGCATCGGCTTAGTGAGCCTATTAACACCGTGGCGTCTGGTGATGGCGTAGATGGTAGAGGGCTTAGGAGTGTGCTGTTTGAGGATGGGCTTGAGTATGGCATATATCTCGTAGCGATTGGTACCGTTGAGCCGTTCGGTGAGAACCTTCTGCTCGATGTAGGGCAGGGTACGGCGGCTCTTCCAATTGGGGCCCCGTTTACGGGGGAAGAAGGCTTCGTCGGAGGGGGAGAGGAGGAACCGGTTGTAGTACTTGGCAAAGGTCTGACATGTAGTGCCGTGGAAGGCATAGAAGTCCTGGGCAAAGCGGAAGCGGGGATGCTTCCTGGCCTTGACCAGTTGATACTCATGGATGAGGAACCGCCACTTTTGAATGTAGTTCCTTTCAAGGGTGAGGTCCTTGCTGTTGTCTCGCATTTTCGCCTCCAGATTGGTGTTGGCTTCTTATACCAATCTGTCAACGAATTACCTAACACTTACAGGAATGACAGGGGCAAATCGGAGGTTAGGGGGTGGTGTGACCGTCTGGGGACGACCACTACGATTTGACGATGCGGGGCCACCCCTCGCTCGACCCTTCGACGGTGCTCAGGGTGAGCGGCCCCACCTCCAGGAATGTATTCCGGCTCTCGGCGGCCGGAATGACGGATGGGGGGACGCCCTCCAGATTTCTCGCGGAGCCTCGGAATGACAGGACAAATGGGAGACGAGGGGACAGGGAGAGGGTATTTTGTTGGCTGGGCTACTTGGCGGGTTCCTGTGATGCGCCGCAGTAGGGGCAGCGCATGTCCTCGGGGTTGGCACCGTAGTCCTTGGAGGCTGATTCCTCGGAGACGTATTCGTTGATAACGTCGTTGCGCAGGGCCTCGGGGTCCCGTTGATCGGGGTTGCCGTAGCCGCCGGAACCCGCAACGTCGTACCAAATCTCGCTGCCGTCGCCGATGGCGAAGGGCGGCCCCTTGCCTGCGACTTTGCTCTTGTTGCCCTCTTTATCGATCATCTGGATGCTGCTGACCGCTCCAGGCTTCCCTCCCCGTAGACCGAAGGGCGCCGAGGTCATTCGTTCGCAGCAGGTGGTGACCATAGCGGTATGCCCCATGACACGGGTGACGCGCCTTGCGCCCAGCCCGCCACGGTACTTGCCCGGGCCGCCTGAGTCGTTGATGAGCTCGTAGCGGTCGATCATTATCGGGAAGCGCATCTCGATCTGCTCTACGGGCGAGTTCATGGTGTTGGAGATGCCGACCTTGACGCTGTTGATGCCATCCTGGTTGGGCCGGGCGCCCATGCCACCGGCCACGGTCTCGTAGCTGACGTAGCGGCGCTTGGTCCTGGGGTGCAGTCCGCCTACGGTCAGGATGGCGGAAGTGCCCTGAGAACCTGCCAGCACGTTGTTGGGGTAGCCGGGGGCCACTGCCCCGAAAACCATGTCGCAGATTCGGTGGGTCATCTCGTGGTTGGCGAAGACGACCGGGGCAGGAGGCAGGACGTTGACGACTGAGCCCTCCGGGGCGTTGACGCCGATTGCGCGCCAGGCGCCGGAGTTAGGGGGGATGAGATCATTGGGATCGGCGATCATCTTGACGGCGGTGTAGACACCGGAGGCAGTGACGGCGAGGGGTGCGTTCATGGGACCGTCCACTTGGCCATCGGAGCCCGTGAAGTCTACCGTCAAATGGTCGTCTACTTTGTTGACTCGGAGGCGGATGTTGATGGGTTCGTCCTCGGTCTGCCCGATTCCGAGAATGCCGTCGCCGTCGCAGAAGTCCTCGTAGTAGAACTCGCCGTCGTCGAAGCGTTCGAGCTGGTGTCGGATCATGCGCTCGGAGTAGTCTTGGATGCCCTGCATCATTTCGCGGATGAGGTCTACGCCGTACTTTTCGGCGAGGCCCTGGACTCGGATTGAGCCGCGGTGGTTGGCGGCGACTTGGGCGCGTAGGTCTCCTCGACGCTCCTCGGGCGTGCGGACGTTGGCGAAGATCAGGTCGTCGATGTCCCGGTTTAGCTCGCCCTGGGTGTATAGGCGAACGCCGGGGAGCCGGAGCCCCTCCCCGTAAATCTCGGTGGTAGCCCCGTAGGAGCCGGGACTGGCCGACCCTATGTCGGGCCAGTGGGCACGGACGCAGGTGAATCCGAGGAGCAGGTCGTCGTTGAGGTAGATGGGCGTGATGACGTTGACGTCAGGTAGATGGGATCCTCCGAAATAGGGGTCGTTGTGGATGAACACGTCACCGGGGGCTATGTCGTTGGCTCTTGCAAGGATAGCCTTGACGGAGAGGGGCATGGAACCGAGGTGGATGGGAATGTCGGGGCCTTGGGCAACCATGTTGCCGGAGGCATCGAAGATCCCGCATGAGTAATCTCCGGCTAACTTCAAGATAGGGGAATAGGCAGTCTTGGCGAGGACGACTTTCATCTCCTCGGCGGCGGACAGGAGGCTGTTCTTGATAACCTGGAAGGTGATGGGATCAATGTCCTGGTGCATCATGGCGTCAGTCCCTCGTGCCTAGACGGTAATCTCGATAGTCCCGAACTCGGTTGCCGCGGCCCATTGGCCCGGGTATACGATGACGGTGGAGCTGGACTCCTGTATGACGGCCGGGCCTTCGATCTCGGCGCCCGCGGACAGGTCTCCCCTGTCATATACGGGGCATGAAGTCTGTCCCGACTCCTTGAAATAGACCTCTCGGTGAGATCTAGGGCTAACGTCCTTGCTGCCATTGGCGGAAGAGGTCCGGGGGGCGATGAAGTCCGCTCCGAACTTGCCGATGGCCGAAGCCCGCATGTTGACTAACTGGATTGGTTCATCGGGGGCGTTGTAGTCGTACGTGGTGAAGTGCTGGGCATGGTAACGTTCTGCGATAGCACTCAGGGCGCCTTCTTCGATCTCCGAGGACTCGACGGGCACCGTGAGCTCGTATGCCTGGTTGCCGTAGCGAATGTCGAGGTAATAGCGGAAAAGCCAGTTTTCCTCTGGAATGCCGGACCGGGAGAGCATGTCCCGGGCCTCGGCGGTGATATCCCGATACACCTGGCGCATCCGGTCATCAACGCCCGCCGCATCGAGAAGGGTGTACAGGCTGCGGACGTAGTCTCGCTTCAGGTCGGTGCACACGAGACCCATGGCGGAGAAGACGCCGGGGTTGGGAGGGATGATGACCTTCTTGATGCCCAGCTCCTCACCGATACGGCCAGCGTGAACGGGGCCCGCACCGCCGAAGGCGACGAGGGAGTAGTCCCGAGGGTCGTGGCCACGCTCGATGGAAATCATGCGTATGGCATCGGCCATGTTGGAGTTGACGATGTCCACGATGCCTTGGGCGGCCTGCATCAGGTCGAGACCCAGGGGCTCTCCAACGATGCGCTTTATCGCTGTGGAAGCGCTGTCTAGGGAGAGGGGCATGCGCCCGCCGAGGAAGTGTCCGGGATCCAGATAGCCGAGAACGGCATCGGCGTCGGTCACCGTCGGGTCCTGGCCCCCGAGGCCGTAGCAGGCGGGGCCCGGGGCTGCGCCTGCACTCTGTGGGCCGACTCTCAGGCCGCCTGCGTCGTCAAGCCAAGCTATGCTGCCGCCACCAGCGGAAACCTCGGCGAGGTCTACGACCGGAACCTTGATGGGGTAGCCGGTGCCTTGGAGCCAGCGCCGTACGTTACCGGAGCCGCCGACCTCGTATTCCGTAGTGACACTCACCTCGCCGTTGTTAATCAAGGAGGCCTTGGCCGTGGTGCCTCCCATGTCGAAGGAGATGAGTTGATTTAGCCCGAGGACATTGCCCAGGGCGACGCTGGCTGTGACACCGGCGGCGGGGCCCGACTCGGTGAGCATGGCGGGGACTCGGAGACCTTCGTCGATGTTGAATACGCCGCCGCTGGAGCCTGTCAGGTAGAGGGGAGGATAGTCGTCGGTGGCCAGGAAGTCGTTGAGCCGGTTTAGATAGCCTTCCAGGACGGGCGCCACATATGCGCATACGGCGACGGTGCTGGTGCGCTCGTATTCCCGCATTTCGGGGAGGACTTCGGAGGAGAGGAAGGTTCGGACTTCTGGAAGCTCGCGGCGGAGAATCTTGCCGATAGCCTGCTCGTGGACCGGGTTCAGGAAGGAGAAGAGCAGGGATACGGCAATAGCCTTGACCTCGTGGGCCTTTAGAAAGGCGACGATGGGGGCAAGCTCGGACTCGTCGAGTGGCTTGTATATGTCGCCGTAGGCGTCCACACGTTCGGAGACTTCGAGACGCAGGTGCCTGGGAATGATTACCTGTGGCGGGGGTTGGAATATATCGTAGAGCTTGGCCCGGGACTGGCGTCGGATTTCGAGAACGTCTCGGAAGCCATCGGTGGTGATTAGGGCGGCTCGGGCGCCTTTGGACTCCAGGATGGCATTGGTGACTACGGTGGTAGCGTGGGAAAGAAATGTGAGGGAGGATGGGGCAATGCCGTGGTCGGTTGAAAGGGCTTTTATGGCATCGACGACGGCGGCAGAGTAGTCGGAGGGGGTGGAGGAGACTTTAAATGTGGTCTGCCGACCGGAGTCCTCGTCGACGAGGGCGAGGTCAGTAAAGGTTCCGCCGATGTCTACGCCGAGTCTAAGGCCCATAGTTGGGTAAGGATATCATAGGTGGGGTGGGGGGAGGGTGTAGTCCTGGTTATTGCCCCACCATGTCTGTCTGCCGGGACTTATAGATGTGCGCAATCATTGAGTCAATTACTTCGTCGGGCAATTCTCGCCATGCGCCCACCAGAGCAAGGGCTCCTTGCGGCTTATCCACTGAGGAGTCGGTATTCGGCTGTGCTGCGTTGTCTTTCTTGACTGTCAATATTGCCTCACTGCGCTTTCCGGTCGGTCATTATTGGCTATATTGCCGAGCCTGACCAAATGGTGCGACCGTCTTGCGGGAGTACTTAGATGACTGGCCGCGGACCTGATTTAGCCGAATCCGTAAATCCGGGCCGCGTTTCGGAAGGCCATCTTTTCTGCTTCGTCCTGGGGGACGTCCGCTAGCAGTTTGCTGAGGACGGGGAGGGAGTTGGGCCAGGTGGACTCGGTGTGGGGGTAGTCTGAGCTCCAGAGGATGTTGTCGACGCCGACGATGTGTCGGGTGGCGATGCCTGCGACGTCCTCCTGGAATGTGACGAAGACGTTGCGGCGGAAGAAGTCGCTGGGCAGTGAATTGCCCTTGTACCGGATCTCCTTGACGTATCGATGCTCTTCGTAATGGCGGTCCATCTGTTGGATAAAGTAGGCCGCCCAGCCGAGCTCGAATTCAACGGCTCCGATGGTAAGGCCGGGGAAGCGTTCGAAGACGCCCGAGAACATCATGTCGCCGATGGCGCGGCGGGGCCAGTAGTCTTCACTGGCGCGGAAGGACGAGGTGCCGCCGACGGAGATGTCGTTGGCGAAGGAGCCTATGACCCCGGGCCCAGGGCGATAGGACCCCGAGTGCATTGCCAACGGAATTCCCAAGTCCTGGGCGAGGGCCCAGAACCGGTCATATCTGGGCAGGTCGTAGGTGCGGCCCACGCCGGGGTAGGCGGGGATAGCAATGCTGGCCAGCCCGAGCTTAGCGCAGCGTTCCATTTCGGCAAGGGCGTCGTCCATGTCGTCGACGTTGATGACGCCGCTTCCCTTGATGGAGTTGGGATATGCGGAGGAGAACTCGGACATCCATTCGTTCATGGCACGGAAGCAGGCGGACATGAGGTCGGAGTCAATGTCGGTTTCGACCAGGCGGACGGCGATGGTGGGGTAGGTGACCTCCCCGACAACGCCGTCGACGGCCATGGCCTTGACCCTTGCATGAGGGTTGTAGGCTGCCTCGGGGGTGTCCTGGAAGGGGGCCTCGATGGTGAGGGAGTCGGGGTCTTCGAATCGGCGCCCGGCCTGGGAGGGGGCGCCTAGAGACCCGACGTTGATGTCCTTATCCGCAATCCAGCGGTGAACGTCGCCGTCGAGATACATCCTGGGTCGGCGATCCCTGAATGGCGCGTCGATACGGGAGTCCCAGAGGTCCGGGGGTTCCACCACGTGAGAGTCGGCAGAGATGAGTTTATCGATAGTCATGGGAGGAGTATAAAAGCCGCATGAAAAGGGTGTCAAAGGAATAGCGAATACGTGGGATTCGGCTAGCCGTCAAGAATGGCGGAAGGTAGGGGTGTGTTAGAATTTTCACATGGATTGTGTGATCCGGGCCTCGGGGCTGACGAAACGGTATGGAGATTTGACGGCTGTGGACGACGTGAGCTTCGAGGTGGAGCGGGGTGAGATATTCGGGCTGCTGGGGCCCAACGGCGCGGGCAAGACCACCACGGTGGAGATCCTGGAAGGGATGAGGAGCCCTGACGAGGGAACGGCGACGATAGACGGCATAGACGTCACCAAGGACCCGAGGGGCGTCAAAGCCAAAATCGGAGTACAGCTTCAATCTTCCGCGTTCTTCAGCAACCTAGTAGTACTGGAGCTCGTCAGTCTGTTCGGGCACCTCTATGGCCGAAAAATCGATGCCAGGGAAATCTTGGAAAAGGTGGAACTGCTGGACAAGGGCAAAGCACAGTACAGGCAGTTGTCCGGTGGGCAGAAACAGCGCCTTTCCCTAGCCACCGCCCTAGTGAATGATCCGGTGGTGATGTTCCTGGACGAGCCGACCACGGGCCTCGATCCCCAGGCCCGCCGTCATATGTGGGCCCTCATCAAACGGCTTCGGGATGACGGCAAGACCATCATGATGACCACCCACTACATGGAAGAGGCGGAGGAGTTGTGTGACAGGGTTGCGATCATCGACAAGGGGTCAATAGTGGCGCTGGACAGCCCCGACTCCATGATAGACGGCCTCCTGGACACGGGTTTCCGGAAGGAAAGGGCCAGTAAGTTGGCCAACCTGGAGGACGTTTTCCTGAACCTGACCGGCAAGAGCCTGCGAGAGAACTAGTTTGCACCCTACCTTCGCCCTGACGATTGCATCTCTGAAGATGTATTACCGCAATCGTCAAGCCATCTTCTGGACGCTTGTCCTGCCCCTGATGTTCATAGTCATATTCGGGCTGCTCAATTTCGGCTCCTTTTCGAATGTCGACATGGGGGTCGTTGACGAGGCGGAGACCCCGGCTGCGGCCATCCTAACCGGTGTGCTGGAAGACTCCGAGGTTGTCGAGTTGTCGCTCGGGGCGAGGGATGCGGAGATGCAGGCCCTGGAAGACGGGGACCGGGACATAGTGATAGTCATCCCGCCGGGCTTTGGGGACTCTGCTGCCTCGCCTACAGTTCAGGCCTTCTATGCCGAGGACCGGTTCCAGCAGGCCCAGGTCGGGCAGGGAATTGTGCAGGGAGTCCTGGATGAGATAACCCTCCGCAGGGCGGGCGTCGAGCGCGGGCTAAGCATCGAGGCCCAAGCCGTCGATAGCAAGGGGCTTGAGTACGTCGACTTCCTGGTACCGGGCATCATATCCATGGCCATCATGCAGATGGGCATATTCAGCGTTGTATTCTCGTTGATCCAGTTCCGCCAGCAGGGCGTGCTTCGCAGGTTGTATGCGACGCCCATCAGGCCTCACAACTTCCTGATCGGCCAGGTGTTCACCCGGCTCCTGGTTTCCATAGTCCAGGTTGCAGTGCTGCTGGGAGTCAGTGTGCTGATCTTCGGCGTGAAGGTGGAGGGGAATTTAGGGTATCTGTTCGTGCTGGCGGTGCTCGGAGGGGCGTTGTTCATTGCGATCGGGTTTGTGGTGTCGGGGTTTGCGAAGAACGAGGAAGTCGGGGCTCCGTTGGCTAACATCATCGCATTGCCTATGATGTTCCTCTCGGGAGTCTTCTTCCCTACAGACACGCTGCCCGGCTTTCTGGAGGACATAGTCCAGTACCTGCCGCTGACTTTCCTGGCAGACGGGATGCGGGAAGTGGCCATCCAGGGAGCGAGTCTTACGGAGATTCCCTGGGAGTTGTTGGGCCTGGTGGTATGGCTCGTGATAGCCTTCATAGCGGCTACCAGGGTTTTCAGGTGGGAGTGAGCTTAAATCAGGAGGGTTAGGCATGCATGATTTTCAGGGTCGGGAGATATTCGAGTCAGTAGCAGAGATGGTGAACCCCAAGCACACGGTGGTCATGGTCCACGACATGCAGAACGATTTTCTGCACGATGACGGCATCTTCAAGAAGGCTGGAGAGAGCATCGACGTGTCGGGGTTTCTGGGTAATCTGGTGGACTTTGTGGCGAAGGCTCGGAGCCACGGAGTGAGGGTCTGGCAGACCAACTTTACCAGCCTGCTCAACCTGGGCGCCTATGATGATCCGCTAGTCAACAAGCGGTGGCACCTTGTCGGTGACCCAGCGAAGCACCAGTATGCCAACCCTACGATTCTCGGGACCTGGGGCTGCCAGACGATTGACGAGTTGAAGGCCCAGGAAGGCGACATAGTTATCAACAAGTACCGCACAAACACGTTTGTGCATTCTACTTTCGAACTCATACTGCGAAGCCATGGGATAAAAACGTTCATCTCGACAGGCGTGGCGACGGAGGTCGGCATACTGCCGACGGCATGGACGGGGACTCAGCTGGGCTTCTTCCCGGTTATACCCAGGGACCTGGTCGGGGCGCGGGTGGGGGAGCTTCACAATGACGCGATGAAGTTCATGGAACGGCTGGTGTGGGTGACGGACTCGTCGGAGATACTGGAGGCGTGGGAGCGGGGGTACGATTAGCGGGGCGGCTAGTTACTAGTGCCCCTTGCGGCCTAGGAACACCTTCACTCTCCTCGGCGAGCCTACGGCCCTAGCCCTCTCCCGTCAAGAGAACTTTGCATAACTTCCCTTTCGGAACCCGGATCACCCTCACCCTAGCCCTCTCCCATCGAGGGAGAGGGTATAGGACACCGCCCTTACCCTTCCCATCGGGGTTACGCAAGGGACTCGTCAAGGGAGAGGGGAGAGGATTCAGCACATAACCCTCTTTAGAAAGGTCTCTATTTGCTCGGCATTGGGGGCGTTTCGTCTAATTCGGGGGGAGGATTGAGGGGGGCTTCGCAACGGGCTTTTAGGGCCTCGTTCATTCTCTCAAAGCCGCGGCGGGTGGCGCCGCCGATGAGCCATATGATGGGGATGACGAAGAAGCCGGACACCTCCTCGCCCTGTACGAAGCAGCAACGGGTGTCGTCTATGGGGTCGATGATGAAATAGTGCTCCACGTCGAAGAGGCCGGGGAAGAGGATATTGCTCCTCCAACTGAAGCCTCTGCCCTCTTCGACCAAGACGACACGGGGTGTAATCGTCGTGCCCTTGGCCCGAGGCGGTTTGATGAAGACCTCGATGCGCTCCCCTTCGACTATGCTGCCGGAGGCAAGGGGGAGGAAGGGGTTCCAATCAGCGTATGAATCAAGGTCTGAGAGTACGTCCCAAATGACGGACACAGGGGCCTCGATTTCGATTTCAGCGGCGATGATCCGCAAGACTTAGCGGCCCTTGTAGTTCGCCTTACGCTTGTCCCGGAAGGCGGCTACACCCTCGACGTGGTCCTCGGAGGTGAGGGTGATGGTCTCGAGGGCGGCGGACATTTGCATTGCCGTTTCCAGGTCCATGCTCAGAGCCTTGTATAGCATCAACTTGGATAGCCGTAGGGCGATGGGGGGGCCATCGGCGATCTTCCGGGCCATCTCCATAGTAGTGGCTTCCAGCTCTTCTTCAGGCACGAGCTTGTTGAGCATACCGAGACGATAGGCCTCGTCGGCCTGCAGGAAGTCGCCCGTGAACACCAGCTCGGCAGCTTTGGGAATGCCGAGTGTCTTGGCATAGAGCCACATGCCGCCCCAGCCGGGGAATAGCCCGACACGGATGAAGGCGGCGAGGAATCGGGACTTGGGCGTACCGACTCGGAGGTCGCAGGCGCAGGCCAGGTCGAAGCCCGCGCCGGCGGCGACACCGTTGATCATGCCTATGACCGGCTTCTGCATCCGGTGTACGCCAAGGACAATGTCCATAGCCTTGCGGAAGTTCCGGCGGATCTCCTCGGGGTTGGCCCCCCTGCCGTTGGAGTTGTTGCTGGACTCGTTGCCCGGGAGCTCGGAGACATCTGCACCCGCCGAGAAGGCCCTGCCGGCGCCGGTGAGTACGACGACGCCGACGGAGTCGTCATCACCCAATTCCTTGATGGCCAGGCCCATCTCCTCTTCCATATGGTCGGTGATAGCGTTGAGCTTTTGAGGGCGATTGAGGATGAGCTTGGCGATGCGGCCATCTCTTTCGATGAGAATGTCATCGTAAGACATCTGTGGTCTCCTTATGGTGTCAAGGGCGCGGGGGTCAAACAAGTATGAAAAGGGTCATACGTGGATGCAATGATAAGCGGGCGCGTCGGGTGGGGCAAGGGGTTGGGAGGGAACGGCACGCGCATCTCTATTCATATTGTGTTCCTCCGTCCAGGGCAAACCTGCAGCATCTTCGACCGGCTCTCGGCAGCCGGAATGACGGAGGGAAGTGGGGGGAGGGGAGTCCCCGCCCCAGATTCCTCGCGGAGCCTCGGAATTGTAGATGTCAGATGATTCGTTGACAGAATTAGAGAGATTGAAGGGTCTCCAAAGGGGTCTTTCCGTCCATTGCCTGGTGGGGTCTCTGGGTATTGTAGTAGAGCAGATATTGCTGCAGTTCGTCCCGCAGTTCTGCCACCGACTCGAAGGTGGTCCCCTCCAGCAGGTCCTCGTTCAGGGTTCTCCAGAACCGCTCTATCTTCCCGTTGGTCTGGGGCCTATAAGGGCGTGTGTAGCGGTGCTTGATGCCCAGCTCATTGAGCATCCGTTCCATGGGGTGGCCCTCGATGTTCCTGGGCGAGGCCATCTCAGGGCCATTGTCGGTGAGGATAGCCTCGAATTGGATGCCGTACTCCGCGTTAAGGAAGTTGATGGATTTCAGGGTTGCGAACATCACAGAGAGGCTCTTGATGTCTCCGACCACTTCGGCCCAGGCCAAGCGGGTGCAGGCGTCAATGAGGGCGACCAGATAGTAACGGCGCTTGGAGTCTACCAGGATGTCCCGGCTGAGGTGGTGGCTGTCGAGGTGGCCCAGCTCCCCTGCCCGGGTCTTGATGATCTTGCGCTTCGATTGCTGCATCGGCTTAGTGAGCCTATTAACACCGTGGCGTCTGGTGATGGCGTAGATGGTGGAGGGCTTAGGGGTGTGCTGTTTGAGGATGGGCTTGAGTATGGCATATATCTCGTAACGATTGGTACCGTTGAAGCGTTCGCTGAGAACCTTCTGCTCGATGTAGGGCAGGGTACGGCGGCTCTTCCAATTGGGGCCCCGTTTACGGGGGAAGAAGGCTTCGTCGGAGGGGGAGAGGAGGAACCGGTTGTAGTACTTGGCAAAGGTCTGACGTGTAGTGCCGTGGAAGGCATAGAAGTCCTGGGCAAAGCGGAATCGGGGATGCTTCCTGGCCTTGACCAATCGGTATTCCTGTATGAGGAATCGCCACTTCTGAATGTAGTTCCTTTCAAGGGTGAGGTCCTTACTGTTGTCTCGCATTTTCGCCTCCAGATTGGTGTTGGCCTCTTATACCAATCTGTCAACGAATTACCTAACACTTACAATTCCGATGCCCCGCGAGGAATCTTGTGTGACGAGGGAGCCAGGGGCCGTGGGTTATTCAGTCCTCCTGCGGCGGGCCGGCCAAAGGCGGATGTTCCATCTTCGATTGGGGGGTGGGGGGTGCGTTCTTGGTTGATTTGTGGTGGTTGGCGATGGAAGACGCTCTTTGGACGACGCCCCTGTAACGATACAGCGGGGGTTCGGGCATCCAGGGGTGAGGACGCTACAGGCCCGCTGCCCCATACGCTCGACTGCTGCACGGACTCGACCGGGGCCAGCGGTCCGGCACGGCTCCTACACGTGGGTTGGCTGTGCTGTTATTCAGAGGCGGATATACCATCCTCCAGAACCGGGTGTTCCACACGCCAAGACAGCCTAAGGGGGCCGGGTCCAGCTGTAGGCCCCACAGGAGTAATATGTCCAACATTGCCGAAGCGTCCGGGAGCCGGGAGCAACGGCGGAAACGACTAGGGCGGGGAGGGGCATCGAGAAGATCCTCAACGTCGGTCCGGCCCCTCTCCGTGAGAGCTTAATGAGCACCCTGCCCGCTTCGCTCTGTGGCGTCGGGTCTTTTCAGACCTCCTCACTCACAAGAGAGGAGACCTGCTCTCGACCACCTGGTAAGAGGTGGTGGAGTCTTCAGTTTTACGAATCCAAGGCGTCTTCCATCGCCAGAGTTGGGGAAGGGTAAGCCGGAACCTTTAGGAGAGGAGATGGCGGCTTTCGCTTGAGCCGGTAGTCGGCGTGAGGGCCGGTTCTCGGGATGGGCTGGGACGTTGAGTCCTCGGTAGTCCGGTGGTGTTCCCCGGGTGTTGGGTCCTCCTTTGGGGGTTGGGATGGTGACTGGCCGGTCGGGGGTGAATATAGTACATATGTTTGTACCGGGTCAAGGGGTTGGTGTCACATTTAGGGAGGAATCACCCTCACCCTAGCCGTCTCCCATCAAAGGGAGAGGGGACAGGACCCCGCCCCGGATTCCTCGCGGGGCCTCGTAATGATAGGGGAGAATGGCCTCGCTTGGGAGTCAGGATAACCGTGACGGATTGGCAGTGCGGGGGGCGGCCCAGCACCTCGGGGTGGATTCACGCCTCGGCGCATCTTCGACCCCATTCCGTTCTTGAGACCCTTCGACTCTGCTCAGGGCGAACGGAATTCCCCGCCCCGCGGGATGGATTCACGCCGTGGCGCACGCTAAAGGCGCATCTTTGATATCTTCGACCGGCTCTCGGTAGCGGGAATAATGAGAGGGGGACGGGGTGGGGGTGTGCTATCATGTCGAGCGAAAAATCGGGAGAAAACGAGAAGGAGAAACAGATGACCACGGCTGCAAAATTCGACGTTAGGCATCGGAGCAGGATTGTCGCGGACGGGCCGGACCGGGCGGCGGCTCGGGCGATGCTGAGAGCGGTTGGCGTCGGGGACAAGGAGTTTGAGCAGCCGTTCATCGGGGTGGCGAACACGGCGTCGGATGTTACGCCGTGCAACGTGCACCTGGACAAGCTGGCGGAGCGGGTCAAGGCGGGTGTGAAGTCGGCGGCGGGTACGCCCTTCGAGTTCGGTGTTCTTACGGTCAGCGATGGGATTTCGATGGGAACGGAGGGAATGAAGGCGTCGCTGGTGAGCCGGGAGCTGATCGCCGACTCCATAGAGATGGTCTCCCACGGCGAATACTTCGACGGCCTCGTGACAATTGCAGGCTGTGACAAGAACCTGCCGGGGGCGATGATGGCCGCGGCACGGCTGAACATTCCGACAGTCTTCCTATACAGCGGTACGATAATGCCCGGCAGATACGCCGGAAGAGACATCAGTATCCAGGATGTTTTTGAGGCCATAGGCGCGCATAGCAAGGGCCGGATCAGCGACTCCGATTTGAAGGACATCGAGTGTGCGGCGTGCCCGGGAGCGGGGTCGTGCGGGGGGATGTTTACGGCCAACACCATGTCCTCGACCATCGAGGCTATGGGTATGGCGCTACCGGGGGCGTCGTCGGAGCCGGCGGTGGAAGAAGGAATATTGCAGAAGTCGTACGAGGCGGGGCGGACTGTGATGAGGCTGCTGGAACAGGGGATAAGGCCTCGGGACATCCTGACAAAGGAAGCGTTCGAAAACGGGATTGCAGTGGCTGTATCGATGGGCGGCTCAACTAACGTCGTTCTCCACCTACTAGCCATAGCTTACGAAGCCGGGGTGGACCTCAGCATCGAGGACTTCCACAGGATCAGCGAACGCACACCCTACATCGCGGACATGAAGCCAGGAGGCCGGTACCTCATGGTCGATCTGCACCGGGAAGGCGGCGTACCGACGGTCATGAAGCGGCTCCTGGACGCAGGACTGCTGCATGGGAGTGCGATGACGGTTACGGGCAAGACTATCGAGGAGAACTTGGCCGACGTGGAGATTCCGACCTCCGGCAAGGTAGTCCATCCCGTGGCGCAGCCCCTGAGTCCTCACGGTTCCATGGTGATACTGAAGGGTAATCTCGCACCCGAGGGAGCGGTGGTGAAGTTGGCTCATCCGGAGGATCTGAGCAAGGTCCACCGGGGCCGGGCGAGGGTGTTCAACAGGGAACAGGACGCCTTCCGGGCCGTGGACAACCAGGAAATTGTGGCAGGAGACGTTGTCGTGCTGCGCTACGAGGGGCCCAAGGGTGGACCCGGAATGAGGGAGATGCTCCACGTGACAGCGGCCATAGTCGGGCAGGGGCTCGGGGAGGACGTGGCGTTGATAACCGATGGCCGGTTCTCGGGGGCGACGCAGGGGTTCATGGTGGGGCACGTGGCTCCGGAGGCGATGGTCGGGGGGCCGATTGCGGTGGTTGAGGAAGGCGACACGATTGTCCTTGACATCCCCAACGCCCAGCTCAACCTGGACATACCACAAGAAGAATTCAACCGGAGGCTAGCGGCGTGGGTCCCGATTCCGCCGAACTACACAACCGGTGCGCTGGCGAAATACGCCAGGCTGGCGACATCTGCGTCTCGGGGGGCGGTGACGGTGGGGTAGATTGAGTCCCCGCCGATAAGGTATTAGAATAAGCTGGGTTTGCTGCCCGCAGACCGAGCGATGAGACCCTAAAGCTTGGAGGCCTGCCTCGTATGACCTACATAATCGCCGAGCCGTGCATCGGAGTCAAAGACCTGGCCTGCGTTGAGGTCTGCCCAGTCGACTGTATCCACCCTTCCGATGGCGAAGGGCACGATATGCTGTTCATCGACCCCGACGAGTGCATCGACTGCGCAGCGTGCGAACCCGTGTGCCCGGTGACCGCCATCTTTGAAGAGTCCGAGGTGCCGGAGTACTGGGCCGGGTACTACGATATCAACATCAACTTCTTCAAAAGCGACTAGCCCGGCCTTACGCCGGTCAATCGCGCCCGCGTCCTTTTGTGAGCGCTTGCGCGGCATTGGCGTCGGGCTTTCCCCAGGCGATTATCAGCTTGAGGGGCGAATCGGAGTTGTTGCGCATGCCGTGGTCTACGTCTTGAGGCACTAGGACAGCCTCCCCGGCCTGCACTTCCAGGGTCTCATCCCCGAACCACATCTCGCCTCGGCCTTCGAGGAAGTAGTAGAATTCTTCCAGGGAGTTGTCGCCTACGTGGATGTGGGCGCCTTCGCTGACCCCCGGCTCCAGCTCCCATAGCTGAATCTTGACGGGAAGGCTGGAAATTGTGTTGAAGAAGCCGCGCATGTTGATATTGCCGTCGCCGTGGTGGACGGGCCGAGAGATGATGCCGGTCGAGTCTTTCTCTTTCCAATAGTTGGGAGACATTCTGTCCTCCTTGGACGGGTATCGGGGTCTAGGCTTGAATCTGCCACTCGTCGTACGGGTCTCCAGCGGATAGCATAGCAGTCATTTTGACGTCCATGCCGAACTGTAATTCGTGTGCCAAGAGCCGCCAGCCCTGAAGAATGGCGTCTTCAATCTCCGGGGGCCGGGGGTTTGAAGGAGGGAAGAGGCGGGGATTTCGCTTGTGCTGGCGGATCTTAATCAGGGTGTCGCTGACGGTTTCAATCTCGACTTCTTCGTGAAGGGACTCTCGGTCACGCTTGATGAATAGGGCAAAGGCCCGAGGGGCGGAGTCTACATCTTCCAAGTTGTAGTCCCGAACTATCTTGCGGGCCAGCTGGACATGAGTCACCCGGCTGGCGTGTTCGACGATGGCACGGGCCCCGCTAACTCCATACATTTCCAGAAGGGCGATGATGTGACTGGTGACGTATTCGACGGAGTAGTTCCGAAGGGCGCGGGCAGAGCGTTCCTCCGTCCAGTCTTCCACCGGAAGCTTTGGTCCGTTTGCCGGGTCGAAGACGGGACCGCGCTCGGTGGGGCTGAACTGGAGCCGTTCGTCGGGTTCGAGGTCCCGGTCGAAGATCTTGAAGTATCCCTCGTAGCAGGAATCGCCCTGCTGGGAGAGCTGGGTGAGGACGAACCCGAGCCTCGGGTTGCCCAGCGATACGCCGTTGTGAGCGTGCCACGCCCAGAAAGTAGCGCGCCCGGTCTCCGGAGCGTAGGCGGCAATCGCGACACTTGGGGAGAAGGGGCTATCGGACATGGCGTAAGGAGGCGGGTAGCGAACCCAGACCTTCTCGGGATTCTCCTCTATGTAATGGACGTCAAGGCCACCCAGGATGTTGGAGAAGTAGTGGTATTTCCCAGCCTTCACGGCGTCGGAAGGTTCCTTGTCGAGGCCGAGTTTTTGGAGGCCGGGGAGGAAATGGCCGAGCTGGTGGCGTCTCAACATCTTGAACTTCAGGGTAGCGACGGCGTCCTGACCATGAGCGCGGATTGTGGACAGCTCAAGGGCGGAACATAAAGTCATGTGTACATCGTTGGCAAGCTGGCACTTGCCGACCAGGGACTTGTTCCATTCTGGTACTTGCATAGCTAACCTTCCTTCAGTTTGGGTGCGGTGGGGCTAGGAGCGAATCAGCCACTCGTTGTACGGGTCTCCTGCGGCGAGCATGGATGTCATCTTGACGTCGAGGCCGAACTGAAGTTCATGGGCCAAAAGCCTCCAGCCCTGGAGCATCGCGTCTTCGATTTCAGCGGGCCAGGGTATGGAGGATGGGAACAGGCGAGGGTTTCGGGTCTGCTGCCGGACCTTTATCAGGGTGTCGCTGAGGGTTTCAATCTCCACTTCTTCATGAAGCGATTCCCTGTCCCGCTTGATGAAGAGGGCAAGGGCTTCAGCACCGGAGTCCGCTTCATCCAAGTTCATGTCCCGCATGAGCTTGCGGGACAGCTGGACATAGGTCACTCGGCTAGCATGTTCGACGATGGCTCGGGCTCCGCTCACACCATACATTTCCAGAAGGGCAGTCACGTGGCTGGTAACGTACTCGACGGCGTAGTTGCGAAGAGCGCGGGCGGCGCGGACCTCGGTCCAGTCTTCAACGGTGAGCTTGGGGGCGGTACTGGGGTCGAAGGCAGGGCCTCGCTCACCTGGGCTGAACTGGAGACGTTCGTCGGGGTCCAAGTCACGGTCGAAAATCTTGAAATATCCCTCGTGGCAGGCGTCTCCCTGCTGGGCGACCTGGGTGAGAACGAACCCGAGCCTGGGGTTGCCCAGAGATACGCCGTTGTGGGCGTGCCATGCCCAGAAGGTGTAGTGCCCGACCTTGGGCCCAAACGCGGCAATGCCGACGGTCGGGGAGAAAGGGCTGTCGGACATGGCGTAGGGCGGCGGGTATCGGACCCAGGCCTTCTCGGGAGTCTCCTTGATGTAGTGCACGTCCAGGCCGCCGAGGATGTTGGAGAAGTAGTGGTATTTGCCGGACTTCACGGCGTCGGAAGGGTCTTTGTCGATGCCGAGCTTTCGGAGGCCGGGGAGGAAGTGGTCGAGCTGGTGTCGGCGGAGCATCTTGAACATAAGGGTCGCTGCGGCGTCCTGGCCGTGAGAGCGAAGGGTAGAAAGCTCCAGGGCGTTGCAAATCGACAGGTAGGTGTCGTTGGCGATCTGGCACTTTTCGATGAGGGACTTGTTCCATTCGGGGACTTGCATGGGTCACCTGCTATGGGGTGGGTTGTGGGGGGATGTTACAACATTTTTTGGAAGGGTGTGGGGGGAGGGCAGCTACGGGTGCTGCCTATACGGAGACGGTTGCGCAACCGTAGATTGCATCTTTTGTGCCAACCGGTTCACCTACCCTCCGCCCACGCTCATACTTCGACGGGGCTCAGCACGAGCGGCCCCGGCCCCTCCAACAGAATTTATGAAAAAGTCTCGCTGAGGGAGAAGGGACGGATTCACGCCTCGGCGTATCTTCGACCCGTTGAGTGAATTTTCGGTAACTCCGGGTTAGGAACGGGACACCCCGCCCATTCCGA
Source organism: Dehalococcoidia bacterium (assembly GCA_965249275.1). Classification (GTDB taxonomy): domain Bacteria; phylum Chloroflexota; class Dehalococcoidia; order Plut-88900; family Plut-88900; genus Plut-88900. Next base: position 503,679 of record CBDFLQ010000007.1, on the reverse strand, counting down.
TCTTGAGACCCTTCGATCCTCCACAGGCGGACTTGCAGCTCGGCTCAGGGCGAGCGGAATGCACCGCCCCCGGGGATGGATGCGCTGTATTACGTGAGCGTGCCTGTGCAGGAATGTCGGTTATGCAAAGGTTAGGTCTCGGCGCATCTTCGACTCAAATAGAGAGAGGGGATTGGTTCCCACTGGGAGGATATATAAGAGGCGACAATCAGGAGGACTGGAACTGGATGTAGCCTAGGTTAGACCCGGAAGCCGCGTAATCGGAGGGCGTTGGTTAGGACCGACAGCGAACTGGCGGCCATGGCCAGGGCGGCGATGCCGGGGTTCAGCTGTAGTCCTATGAAGGGGAAGAGGACTCCGGCGGCTATGGGAATGCCCGCAGTGTTGTAGACGAATGCGAAGAAGAGGTTCTGCTTGATGTTTCGCATGGTGGCGGCGCTCAGCTTGATGGCTGTGACTACGCCCCCGAGCCTCGTGCCCATGAGGGTCACGTCTGCGGCCTCGATGGCGATGTCGGTGCCGGCGCCTATGGCAATGCCCACGTTGGCCTGGGCGAGGGCAGGGGCGTCGTTGATTCCGTCCCCGACCATGGCGACGGTCCTGCCCTGCGACTGAAGCTTCTTTATCTGATTTACCTTGTCCTGCGGCATAACCTCGGCGAGGACGGAGTCTATGCCGACCTGGTTGGCTATGGCCTGGGCGGCGTAGCGGTTATCGCCGGTGATCATCACAGTGCGTATTCCCATGCGCTTGATTTCACTTACGGCGTGGGCTGCATCTTCCTTCAAGGTGTCTGCCACGGCTATTACCGCTGCGGGCATACCATCGATGGATGCGAACATGGGGGTCTTTCCGTCCTTGGCGAGGGCCTCGAATTGGGCGTCAAGGGTGTCGAGGGAGATGCCCAGGTCCTGCATCAGGGCCCGGTTGCCGACGGCGACGCTGTGCCCATTCACCTGTGCCCGTATACCTTGGCCCGGCTTCATTTCGAAGTCCGAGGGCTCGGAGAGGGTGAGACCTCGGCCTATGGCGGCGGAGGTTATGGCACGGGCCACGGGATGTTCGGAGGAGCGTTCGGCGGAGGCGGCCAAGGCAAGGACCTGATCAGACGTGAAATCGGAGATGGTATAGACGTCGGTGAGGGAGGGTTGGCCGAGAGTTAGGGTGCCGGTCTTGTCGAAGACTATGGTGTCGATGCTGTGGGCGGTCTCCAGGGCCTCGGCGGAGTGGATGAGGACTCCGAACTCGGCGCCTTTTCCTGTGCCTACCATTATGGATGTTGGGGTTGCGAGGCCGAGGGCGCAGGGGCAGGCGATGATTAGGACTGCGACGGCGGCAGCCAGGCTTCGGTTGAACTCTGAGTTCTCGGGAGCAAGGGTCCAGACTGCGAAGGTGGCCAGGGCGACGATCAGGACGATGGGTACGAAATAACCGGCTACCACATCGACGAGACGCTGGATTGAGGCTCGGGAGCCTTGGGCATCGCGGACCATGAGGGCAATCTTGCCAAGAAGCGTCTCTTCGCCGACCCGGGTGGCCTCCATCTTGAAAGCGCCTACGGTGTTGAGCGTAGCGCCGGTCACGCGATCGCCGGGGCCCTTGTCGACGGGAATGCTCTCGCCTGTCACCATCGACTCGTCGATTGAGGTCGAGCCGGAAATGATCAGACCATCGACAGGCACCTTTTCGCTCGGTCGGACAAGGAGGTGGTCGGCGACCCGGACCTCTGCGATGGGAACTTCCATCTCTTCGCCGTTCCTCACAACTCTCGCAGTCCGGGCCTGGAGGCCGACAAGCTTGCGGATGGCCTCCGAGGTCTTGGCTTTGGCTCGGGCTTCCAGGAGCCGACCCAGGAGGATGAGAGAGACAATTATGGCAGCTGTGTCGAAATAGACTTTGCCGGAGACGGAGTCCGGGAGGAGGTCTTCTGCAAAGGTCGCCACCGCACTGAAGAGGAAGGCCGACAGTGTGCCGGCGGCGATCAGGGTGTTCATGTCGGCCATGCGGTGTCGGGCCGTTTTCCAGGCTGAGGCCAGGAACTGCCACCCTACCCAGAACTGGACGGGTACGGCGATCCCGAACTGGAAATAGTGGTTGGCGAGAAAACCGGGATCCCATCTGAACAGGTCACCGCTGCTTCCGATGAACAGGATGATAGCCAAGGGCGCCCCGACGGCGAATTTAAGCATCAGCAGACGGAGACTGCGGACACGGGCGCGCTCGTCGGATTCCTGGGCCTCTTCTATGCCACCTGCTACTCGAGCGCCGTAGCCGATGCCCTTTATTGTGGAGATCATCTCGGCGGGGGTGACGTGTCGGGGGTCGAAGGAGATGGCGGCCTGTTCGGCGGCGAGGTTGACGGTAGCCTCGGCGACACCGGGTACGGCTCGGATGGTGCGGTCGATGGCCATGACGCAGGAGGCGCAGGTCATACCTGAGATGGAAAGGCGAGTCAGGTCAAGGGCAGCGGGCGGGTAGTCCTCATCCGGCTCGTTTGACCCATCGGAACGTTCGAGATGGGCGGTAGTCGGGCTCAGGCCTGCAACAGGTGCGGGAGTCCTCTTGCCGAGGAAAAACCACAAAAGCGCAGCCCCGAGAGCCAGTGCTCCAAGGGACAATGTGAGATCGAGAGCCATAGTGGGGCCCGAGGCCTACATCTCTATGGCGGGCTTTTCGGAGCCGATGTGCTTGGCGGGGTCTTCTTCGAAGAAGAGTTTGCAGCCGGGAGCGCAGAAGTAGTAGGTCGTGCCTTCGTACTCGCTGGTGGCCTTCGCCTTGGACACGTCTACCATCATGTGGCAGACCGGGTCCTGGGCCAGTTCGGGTTTCTTCTTGAAGATGGAAAGAATGCTCATTAGGGTGACTCCATTGGGTCCGGGTTAGTTGTCGGCCAGCTTGTATAGTTCCTTTAGCTCTTCGACTATCTGCTCCTGGCGGCCCTGCTGAATGCCGGGAATTACGCAGGTCTCCATGTGGCTGCCGAGCATGAGTTGCTCCAGCTTTTCGATGGCCTTCCTGACCGCGTAAGTCTGCTTGAGGATGTCGACGCAGTACTTGTCCTCCTGCACCATGCGGCGTATGCCGTCGAGATGCCCGTCGATGTAGCTGAGGCGGCGGAGGCTTGCTTCTTTGGCGTCGGGTTTCATGTGAGACCTCTTGTATCCCTACCCCCTGGGTGGGGGTTGCCATGACATTTTAAAGGAATGTAGGTGTGGGGGGAAGGGGGATGGGTGGGGGTGGAGGGATGCGTGGATGGGGGCACACTGACGGAGGAGAGGAGGGTGGCTCAGGCATATGCGGTAGAGGTGAGGGAGGCTTTAGATCCCTCGCGGGGCCTCGGGATGACACAAGGAAGAGGGGATGACACGGCTATTGGGGGTGGGGTGGTTGGGGGGTGGCGAGCGAGTTGGATGTAGGGGGAAGGGGCATTGCTGAGAATAGAGGAATGTGGGCGGGCAAGTCCTGGATCCCTTCCGCCTCGGCGGACTTTCAGCGCGGGGCCTCGGGATGACACCAAAAAGAAGGTGGGTTGGGGGGATGGGAATTGCGTTGTACGAAGGGTAATGGGTTACCAGTGGGGTTGGGTGTCGGGGCCGGAGGCGCTGGTGACCTGGGCTTGGGCTGTGCCGTCGGAGTCCATTATGAAGATGTCGGCGTTTTCGTGGAGGTAGGATACGAAGGCGATCTGTCCCTTGGGCGACCATATGACGTCGGACTCGACGGACTGGTTGTTGGTAAGGCGCTCCAGGGCGGTGCCGTCGGGGGTCATCACGTAGATTTCGGGGTTGCCGTCACGTTCGGAGATAAAGACGATGTGATCGCCGTCCGGGGACCATACAGGGCTGTGGTCGGGGGCGGGATTGGTGGTAATTCTTCGAGGCTGGCCTGAGAAATCCTCCAGGACGTCTATGACATAGATGTCCTGGTCGCCGTTCCGGGAAGACTGGAAGACGATGCTTTCGGATTCCGGGGACCACGAGGGATTGAAGTCGGGGCCCTCGGTGAGCGTAATTTGGTTGACGCCGCCCGGATTGCGGAGGACTAACCCCTGTCCCTGTCCGTCGCTATCAGTGAGGGAGTAGGCGATCCACCTGCCGTCCGGAGACCAGGCCGGAGGCCCTTCGGCTAAGTCACCAACGGTAAGCCGGTGCGCCTGAGCGTCTTCGACGTTGGATAGATAGACCTGGGATATGCCTTCGTCAGATTCGACCAGGAAAGCGATCTGCCGACCGTCGGGGGACCAGCGGGGATGGGAGGCAGTCCCTTCTCCATCCGATATCAGGATGATATTGTCTCCCGATCTGTTCATGACGTATATGTCGGAATTGCCTTCCCTGTCGGAGACGAAGGCAATGAGTTCACCGTCGGGGGAAAGGCGCGGGGAGTGGTTCTGGGAGGATCCGGTAGTAAGTGCTTCGGGGTTGTCGTTGCCTTCGCGCAGGTGAACGTGGCGCGTTTCGTCCTCAGAGGTGAATACCATGATCTCGTCTCTTCCCGGGCCGCAGGCCAAGGCCAAGAGGCTGAGTGTGACGAGAACAAGTAAGAGCAGGGCGGTCTTTTGGATCATGCGCTGGAGTTGGAATCCCGGATAGACTGAAGAATTTCGATGTTGCGCTGGTCGGGGCCCTTCTTTTCGAAGCCGGGCACTTCCAGGAGGAATGGGACGTCCCTGAAGGCGGGGTGGGCCATGATAACTTCGAACCCCTCCTGACCTATGTAGCCTTCGCCGATGTTCTCGTGGCGGTCCACGCCGCCCCCGAGGGGGATCTTCGAGTCGTTGGCGTGAACGGCTACGAGCTTGTCCACACCGACCTCTGAGTCGAACTCGTTCATCGCTTCCTCGATGCCTGCGGGGTCGGCGATATTGTAGCCGGCGGCGTAGGTGTGAGCGGTGTCGAGACAGACCTTCACCCGGTCATCGGACAGACCCTTTACAACCTGCCCGATCTCGCCGAAGCCCGCGCCTATGTGGTTGCCCATGCCAGCGGCGTTTTCGATGATGAGCCAGGTGTCTTCGGGGGTGTCAGCCAGGACGCGAGACATGGAGGACAGTACTTGAGGAAGGACGTTTTCGAAGCCTCGGCCCTTGTGGCTGCCGAGGTGAAAGATTACGCCCGCAGCATCGATTTCGGAGGCGAGGGACATGTGGCCGACGAGTGAGTCGACGGCCTTGCCCATATTCTCTTCTTTTTCGGTGCCGAGGTTTATGAGGTATACGCCGTGGAAAAAGATGGAGCCAATAGCGGCGTCTTTGGCCTTGTCCTTGAAGGATGAGATGGTCTCGGGGGTCGGGTGTTTGTATCGCCAACTCTGGGGCGCCGAGGCGAAGATCTGGACGCACTCCGCGCCGATCTTCTGGGCATTGCCTATGGCCTTGTCTATGCCGCCTGCCGTGGAAACGTGGGCTCCAATCTGCATATGTCGTCCTCTCCGATGATTCTCGGGGCCAGGGACTCTACTGGGGCGGGTTCTTCCGGTAAACGGCCTGCACAATGGCGATCCTCCGCTCCCGGATGCTGAGATACATATTATGCGCCATCTTGGGAAATTGCGACCCAACGACGAGGCTCGGGTTCAGGGGGGAGGGCGGTTTCCCGGAAGCGCGTTCCCAGACATTTTGCCACCAGTCCTCGGTGAGTTGGGTCTGGTCCTGCCAGGTGAGCTCTTCAAAACCGGTGGCTAGGATAAGAGCCCGGGAGTCCTCCGGGTCGGCCAGAAAGCTCACGGAAGGGTCGGGGGCCCAGGGGACGGGGAAGTGAACGGGCTGCACGGGGCCTGCCATGACGTCGTGAAGGGCGAGCTTGCCGCCGGGCCGGAGGACCCTGTGCATTTCGGTGAAGAGGGCCTGCTTGTCGGCTATGTTCATGGAAGCATGCTGGGTCCAGACGATATCGAAGGACTCGTCTTCAAAGGGGAGGGAGAGGGCGTCGGCGGTGCGGATGGAGATTTTGTCGGAGAGGCCGACCAGCTCGTTGAGGGACTGGGCGGCAGAGCAGAATTCGTCTGAGATATCGATCCCCGTGACCCGGCACCCGAACTCGGCGGCGAGGGTCCTGGCGGGTCCGCCAATGCCGCAGCCTACATCGAGGACGTGGTGTTCAGGCTGGATTTCGGCCAGCCGGGCAAGGTCAACGGTGGCCTGTTTTCCACGGTTATGGAGCTCGCTCACGGGTATAAGGTCCCGGTAAGTCAGTTCATCAATGGGTCGGCCCAACTCTAGGAGAGCCTCCAGGATGCGGGTGGTGAGTGGGTCTCGGGTGGAAGCGGCATCAGGCATGGGCGTCCGGCCCCGGAAAGAGGTGAAGGGCGGGATAACTAGGCCTGATTTGAAGCCTCGGCTTGATGATTCTTGATGTAGTCGATGATGTCGGTGGTGGAAGTGCCGGGGCCAAATACCTCTCCAACTCCCAACTCCTTGAGAGGAGCGATGTCGTCTTCGGGGATGATGCCGCCGGCGAGTACCAGCCGATCATCAATGCCTCGGTCTTTCATTTCGCTGATGATAAGGGGCAAGAGTTCCATATGTGCGCCACTGAGGATACTGATGGCGACGACGTCCACGTCTTCCTGGAGAGAGGCCTCGGCGATCATCTCGGGGGTCTGGCGGATGCCGGTGTAGATGACCTCCATTCCCGCGTCTCGAAGGGCCCGGGCGATCACTTTTGCACCCCTGTCGTGTCCGTCGAGGCCCGGCTTGGCTACCAGGACCCTGATAGTGTTAATGCCAAGTTGTGTCATCGCGAGGTACCCCCGTCGGAAGAGTTACGATTGCACGGTGTCCTTGTCTACGAGTTCTATAAGGACTCCGCGGGTGGACTTGGGATGAATGAAGGCTATCATGCCGGCGAGGCCATGGCGAGGTGATTCATCGATGAGGCGGGTGCCGCTTGCCTTCAGAGAATCGAGTTTACCTTGCAAGTCTTCGACTTCCAGGCAGACGTGGTGGAGGGCCTCTCCGCGGGCATCAAGGAACCGGGCGACGCCGGTGTCGGGGCGGACGGGCTGGATGAGCTCCAGGTTAGTCCCGCCGACGGCGACGAGGGTTGCCAGGACGCCCTGGTCGGCGATTTTCTCGATGGGGGCGTCCGGGACGCCGAAGGTTTCTTGGTAGAAGCGGAGGGTCTCGGCGGCATCCTTGACGACTATGGCGACATGGTTGATGTGCCTGGCCTGGCAGACCGGTGTGGAATCTTGTGTCATTGAGGATCCTTGAGAGAGGACTATAGACCAAATTTCAAAAGGTCCCGGGATATTACCATGCGCTGCACTTCGGAGGTGCCTTCGTATATCTCGGTGACCTTGGCGTCCCGGAAATACCTCTCGACGGGGCTTTCTTTGAAATAGCCGTAGCCGCCGTGAATCTGGATAGCCTTGGACGTGACCTGACCCGCAATCTCCGAAGCGAAGAGCTTGGCCATGGCCGATTCCCGGCCGAAGGGCTCTCCACGCTCTTTTTTGTCAGCAGCCTGGTAGGTGATGAGTCGGGCGGCGTTGACCTGGGTCGCCATGTCGGCGAGCATCCACTGAATGGCCTGGAAATCAGAAATAGGGTGGCCAAATGCCTGCCGGTGCCGGGAGTACTCAAGAGCCGAATCCAGAGCCGCGTGGGCAATTCCCACGGCCTGAGCGGCAATGGTAATGCGGCTCGCCTCTATGGTTGCCAGCGCGATCCGCATCCCCTTGCCGTCTTCGCCCAGCAGGTTCTTCAGCGGAACGCAACAGTCCTGGAAGAAAAGCTCTGCAGTGTTGGAGCCGCGCATCCCCATCTTGCCTGGCTCGTTGCGGCCTGTGAAACCTTCGTATTGCTTCTCGACAATGAAAGCGGAGATGCCTTTGGTGCCCAGCTTTAGGTTTTCGGTGGCAAACACAACAAGGAAGTCAGCCAGGTCTCCGTTGGTGATGAAGGTCTTGCTGCCGTTGAGGAAATATTGGCCCCCGTGTGTCGTGGCGTTGGTGCGTAATGAGGCGACGTCGCTACCGGCGTTGGGCTCGGAGAGGGCAAAGGCGCCAAGCCTCTGGCCTCGGGCTAAGGGCCTGAGATAGGCGTTCTTTTGCTCGTGCGACCCGAACGCCTCGATACACTTGGAGGCGAGGGAGACGGAGGCGATGTAGATGAGGGACGTGGCAGCGCAGACCCGGGCCAACTCCTCTACCACGATGGAAAGATCTATGTAGCCGCCTCCGGAACCGCCGTATTGAGGGTCTACGGAGACGCCCATCAGGCCTATCTCTCCCATCTTGCGGAAGTTGTCCCAAGGGAACTCTTCGTCCCGATCGATCCTCGCGGCAGATGGCCCGATTTCCTTCTTGGCGAAGTCTCTTACGTTCCTCTGCAGGAGCTTGTGTTCTTCAGTGAATCCGAAGTCCATTTACTAAATCCTTCCCGGTTTGGGGCATGACTAACCAGTTATAACGGGGCTCAGAAAGTAGCGGACGGTTCGTAGTCACCGAAGACGTCCCGGAGGACATCGCTAATTTCGCCGAGGGTGGCATAGACTTCGACAGCCTCCAGGATCGCGGGCATCGTGTTGCCATCCCCCGCGGCCACTTCTCTCAGAGAGTTCAAGGCGCTGTCCACGGCTGCCTGATCTCGAGACTGCTTGATCTTCTGGAGATTCTCGACCTGGGTGCGGGCCAGCTCGGGGTCTATCTTGAGCGTTCCCTGAAGGGGAGGCTGGGGGCTTTCGTAGGCGTTCACACCCACCACTACCCGCTTGCTCGACTCGATCTCCTGCTGATGGCGGAATGCGCTGTCCTGAATCTCCTGTTGAATGAATCCGCGCTCGATCGCGCCGAGGGCCCCGCCGAAGTCGTCTATTCGCTCGATATATTTAAAGGTCTCGTCTTCCAGGTCCTTGGTGAGGCGCTCCACGTAGAAGGAGCCTGCCAACGGGTCTATAACGTCAGCACAGCCCGACTCATTTGCGACGATCTGCTGAGTGCGGAGGGCGATGGTAGCGGCTTTTTCGGAAGGAAGGGCGAGGGCCTCGTCCATAGAGTTTGTGTGGAGCGATTGTGTGCCACCGAGGACAGCGGCCAGGGCCTGTATGGTGACCCTGACGATGTTGTTCTCCGGTTGCTGTGCTGTTAGAGCGGCGCCGGCGGTCTGCGTGTGGAACCTGACCATCCAGGAGCGAGGGTTCTGGGCGTTGAAGCGCTCCTTCATTATTCGGGCCCAGATCTTTCGGGCGGCACGGAACTTGGCCACCTCTTCCAGGAGGTTGTTCTGGCTGACAAAGAAGAAGGAGAGCCGGGCCCCGAATTTGTCCACGTCCATGCCCGCATCCACGGCGGCCTGAACGTAGGCTATGGCGTCACTAAAGGTAAAGGCGAGCTCCTGGACCGCCGTACACCCGGCTTCCCGCATGTGATAGCCGCTTATGCTTATGGTGTTCCAGGCAGGAAGGCTTTCTCCGCAGTAACGGAAGAGATCAGTGATGAGGCGCATGGAGGGGCGGGGTGGGTAGATGTAGGTGCCCCGGGCGATGTATTCCTTGAGGATATCGTTCTGGACTGTTCCGCCGAGCTTGGAGAGGTCGGCGTCCTGCTTCTTGGCCATGGCGACATAAAGCGCTAGAAGGATTGATGCGGTGGCGTTAATGGTCATGGACGTGGTGACCTTTTCGAGGGGAATGTCCTCGAAAAGGACCTCCATGTCGGCGAGGGTGTCGATGGGAACTCCCACCTTACCTACCTCGCCGCGGGACATATGATGGTCGGAGTCGTAACCCATCTGAGTGGGAAGGTCAAAGGCGACGCTGAGACCCGTTTGGCCCTGTTCGAGCAGGTAGCGGTAGCGGCGGTTAGACTCTCCGGCGGAGCCAAATCCGGCGTATTGGCGCATGGTCCAGAGTCTGCCACGGTAGCCCGTCGGGTGGATTCCGCGGGTGAATGGGTACTCGCCGGGCATGCCGACGTCGGTCATGTAGTCCTGATCGGCTATGTCTAGGGGAGAGTAGGCGGCTTTGATGGGGGCCCCTGAGGAGGTAGAGAAGAGGCCATCCCGCTGTCGGGCCTTGTCGGCCTTTTCCTGCCACTCCTGCTGGCGTTGGATGATCTTATTCAAGTCTTTTTCTTTGAGCATAGGGAATCCCTTAGTTGGTAAGAAAGATTGAGGTCGGCCTCCCGCGTTTATCATAAACGCGTGGAGCGCGTTGCGCCAATTTGCTGCATGATTTCGGAAATGCTACGGAGGCCCAGAATGTTTTGCGGAGCTGGAGAAAGGGCTTCTAGAGACGGGATGGCGCAGGGTTCGCGGATAGAGCAGAGAGATCGACGGAGACGCTGGCCCAAGTGCCGCCTGCGAAATCCTCATTGGCCTTGTGGATCTGCAAGGGCTTTTTTTCTGGGATGGCATCCCCGTCCATGAGTATTCCCTCGATATGACATTCGATTGCTTCCCTAACAGAGGACAGCGCCTCTTCAAATGTGTCGCCGCCCGAGAAACAGCCGGGTAGATCAGGGACAGTGACACCGTAGGAAGAACCAGGGTCTTTGTGGATGATTACATGGTATTTCATCGTCGGTCCTTCCAGTTCCAGTATGCTTGACGGAAGATGCTCCGCATTGTCTCTATGGGTATATCCTTTTGTGGATGCTTAACGGTGACTTTCCCTAGCTTTACGTGATGTGTGAATTGATGGTGACTGCCCTTAGTGATTTTAAGCACCCAACCGTCCTTCTTCAATCTTCTTAATACTTCCCTGCTGTCCATAGCATAAAGTTGCCTCATTTATGCTATCAGATGCAACGCCATAATGCGAGATGCGAAGGCGTCCGATCAGGGAGAGGAAGTAGTGAGGTTAAGTTAGGCCACGTTGTAGATTTCTGACTCGCCGAGGGTCTCACGGAGAGCGTTTGTAGTCTCGCCGAGAGTGGCATAGGCTCGAGCCGCGGTAAGCAGGTAGGGCATGAGGTTTTCGGAGCCGAGGGCAGCACGCTTGAGGTCGGAGAGGGCGCGGTCGACGGCGGCCTGGTCTCGAGTGTCCCGGGTGCGGTGCAGCCTTTCGAGATGGCGACGCTCGCCTTCCCGATCCATTGCTAAAATGGGAATTTGGGGGTCGCTCCCCTCGGCGTAGCCGTTTAGGCCTACTTTGATGCGCTGGTTCTGCTCGATCTCCCGCTGGTACTTAAATGCGGAGTCGGCGATCTGGCGTTGGAAGTAGCCGTTCTTGACGGCTGTGATGACGCCTCCCTGGTCCTCGATCTGCCGGAAGTACTCGTAGGCTTCCTCTTCGATGCGGTCGGTCATGGCTTCAAGGTGGTAGCTGCCGCCCAGGGGGTCGGCGAGGTCCGCCACACCGCTTTCGTGGGCAATGATCTGCTGGGTGCGAAGGGCGACCAGAACGGCCTCCTGGGAGGGAAGGGCAAGAACCTCGTCCATGGAGTTGGTGTGGAGGGACTGGACTCCCCCGAGCACGGCGGCGAGAGCCTGGAGGGCGACCCGGGATACGTTTATCTCCGGCTGCTGAGCAGTGAGAGCGGCACCGGCGGTCTGGGCGTGAGTGCGAAGCCAGAGGGAGCGGTCGCTTTTCGCGCCGTAGCGGGACCGGAGCTCTCGGGCCCATATTCTGCGGGCGGCGCGGAACTTGGATATCTCTTCGAAGAAGTCGTCGTGGACGTTGAAGAAGAAGCTGAGTCGCTGGGCGAACTCGTCGATGTCGAGACCACGTTCAAGGGCCCAGTCCACGTATTCGAAGCCGGCGGCGAGGGTGAAGGCAAGCTCCTGGGCTGCGGTGGCGCCGGCCTCCCGAATGTGGTATCCGCTGATGCTGATGGGGTTCCAGCGGGGCATCTCCTTGGCGGCAAGCTCAACGGTATCTGTCACGAGGCGCATTGAGGCCTCGACGGGGAATATATATTCATTCTGGGCGGTGTATTCCTTAATGATATCGTTCTGGAGTGTGCCGCCGAGTTTTGCCCTAGGCACGCCGCGTTTTTCGGCGGCGGCGATGAACATGGCCCAGATAATGGCGGCGGGGCCGTTGATGGTCATGGATGTGGTGACCTGTTCGATGGGAATGTCGTCGAAGAGGACTTCCATGTCGGCTAGAGATGAAACGGCAACGCCACACTTTCCGAACTCGCCGATGGCCATGGGGTCGTCGTGGTCGTAGCCCATGAGGGTGGGCATGTCGAAGGCGGTGCTGAGGCCTGTTTCACCCTGGCCAAGGAGGAACTTGAATCGGGCGTTGGTCTCCTCGGCGGTCCCGAAGCCGGAAAACATGCGCATTGTCCAGAGCCGGCCTCGGTGTCCGGTGGGATGTATGCCGCGCAGGAACGGGTACTGGCCGGGCATCCCCATGTTTTCGTCGAAGTCGGAGTAGGGGTCGGGGGAGGGGATGTTGAGGGGATCGACGGGCGCGCCGGAGACGGTGGTAAAGAGGGCGTCGCGCTTTCTAGACGCTTCGTACTTCTTGGTCCAGTTGGTCTTGGTTTCCTGGAGGGTATCTTGTTGAGGAGATTCAGGCAAAGCTAATTCCTTCAATGGATCGCAACACTAAGCCCGTATAAGTTCCGGAGGTGAAGATACAGGACTCACACTTAGGCGGCAACCTATAGCCTGTAATGCGGCATCCATCTGGTCGAGACGGGAGTTATGGTTGACGTTCAGTACTCGGTCGACCTGTGGGAGATGCCACCCTAGACGGCGGGCCAAGTCGGTTTTACTGATCCCTTGATCTCTCATGCCTTGATACAGGATGACCTTAACCGCGGTGAGGGTGGGTAAGGTGATGCGTACGTTGCCGCCGGGGGAGGGGAGAGGGATGTCGCGGCGGTCGTGGATACGGGCGGCTATAGCTTCCTGCAGTGCATCGAGAGCACGTGATTTGGCGTCTGTGCGATCCTCACCAAAAGTAGTGAACTCCGGGAAATCAACGGATGTGGCCAATACGCTGGCGTCGTCGTCTTGCAATTCTATAGGATAATCGAGCATTACTTCAGTCCCAGGTCTTTCTTGATCTTGGCGACCAGCTTGCGCCCGAGTTCCTTGTTGGCGCCATGCATAGGCAACTGAGAAGTCCTGTCTCCAAGGCGAACTGTTAAGTGACCACTACCGCCTTTATGAGTTTCGAACGTACATCCTTGTCTTTGCAGCCAGCGTCTTAGTTCATTGGCGTCAATGAATTAAGTATGCGCAACACATTTGTTGCTTGTCAACATTGCAAAACGACTTCCATCAGCCAATGATGAGCAACAAATATTTAAACACCGAGAATACTCAACATAATGTTCGCTTGCAAAAGGTAAAACAGACTGGATTTCATTGACAAATCTTGCCGTCAACCCTATTCTAAAACTCCCTCCATCGGGCATTGCCCGGTGTGAAATGAGCCCGCGTTACCTTATAGCGTACCTTCTTGAAGGAGGCAGGCATGGGAAGCACTATAAAGATGCTTGAAATACACCCTGACCGATGCACCGGCTGCATACAATGCGAGTTGGCTTGCTCGTGGGTGCAGACTGGAACATTCCAGCCGTCCCAGTCACTGATACGGGTGCATATATTCGATGAGCAGTCCAGCTATAGCCCGTACACCTGTTTCCAATGCGATGAGGCGTGGTGTCTGCAGGTGTGCCCGGTCAACGCCATAGGCGTAGACCCCGACACCCAGGCAAAGATCGTCATAGAAGACACCTGCGTGGGATGTAAGCTGTGCGTCATCGCCTGCCCGTTCGGCACGGTGTTTCTTAATCCGACTACCAAGAAGGCTGTCAAGTGCGACCTGTGCGGCGGAGACCCCGCCTGCGCCAGGGCCTGCCCGACTAACGCCATTGAGTTCACCGAAATCGAGGAAGCGACGTGGCTGGGGTCCTGGGGTGACAAGGTGGACGCAAACTACGCCCGATCCATAGAAGGGAGCTAAAGCCATGGCATACGGATGGTCGGGGCGTCTGCTCCGAATTGATCTCAGCACCGGCACAATAACAAAAGAAGACCTGAATGAAGAATGGGCCCACCAATACGTTGGTGGGAGGGGCCTGGGAGCCAGATATCTATATGAGGACCTGGATCCGAAGGTCGAACCCCTGAGCCCGGAGAATGAGCTGATTTTCGCCACGGGCCCGATGACCGGCACCAACGCATCGTGCGGGGCTCGGTACATGGTTGTTACCAAGAGCCCACTGACCGGGACTATTACCACGTCCAACTCGGGTGGACACTGGGGCCCCGAGCTCAAGTTTGCCGGGTACGACATGGTGATCTTCAACGGGAAATCGCCGAACCCGGTCTACCTGTGGATTTACGATGACGACGTGCAACTCGTAGATGCGAGCCACCTGTGGGGCAAGGGCGTGTGGGAGACCGAGGACACGATCCGAACCGAAACGGCGGTCCCGGACGCTATAGTGGCGAGCATCGGGCCTGCGGGTGAAAACATGGTCCGGTTCGCATCGATAATGAACGACAAGCACCGGGCTGCGGGTCGCAACGGCGTCGGGGCGGTGATGGGTTCCAAGAACCTGAAGGCGATAGGTGTGCGGGGCACGGGCGCCGTACAAGTGGCGAAGCCCGAGGCGATGATGGAATCGACGTTTGCGGCGAAGGTAAAGCTGGCTGCGTCTCCCGTCACCGGCGAGGGTCTCCGAGCCTACGGGACCCCAATCCTGGTCAACGTGATCAACCAGCACGGCGGCTTGCCCACGAACAACCACCAGTACGGCGAATTCGACGAAGCCGAGGGGATTAGCGGTGAGACGATGACCGACACCCGTCTCACGGGCCCCAAGGCCTGTTTTGCTTGCACCATTGCCTGTGGTCGGGTGACGCACCTGCCCGGAGATGCAGCGGACAAGTACATGGTTACCACCACTCCTCGTAACTGGAAGATGTCGGGTGAAGGGCCGGAGTACGAGGCAGCATGGGCCATGGGCGCCGACTGCGGAATCGGGGACCTGGACGCACTGATCAAGGCCAACTGGATTTGCAACGACTTGGGAATCGACCCGATATCCTACGGCGGCACCCTCGCAGCGGCGATGGAGCTTTACGAAAAAGGCGTTATCACGCAGGAAGAGACCGGGATGGCCCTGGACTTCGGCAACGGGGATGTGCTGGTCGCCATGGCCGAGAAAACCTGCTTCCGGGAAGGCTTTGGCAACGAGCTAGCTGAAGGCTCGAAGAGGATGACCGAGAAGTACGGCCATCCGGACCTGTTCATAGGAGTTAAGGGTCAGGAAGTCGCGGCTTACGACGCACGGGCATTCCAGGGCATCGGGCTGGGGTACGCCACCTCCAACAGGGGCGCATGCCACCTGAAGGCCTACACCATAGCCGCGGAAGTGTTCGGCATCCCTGAGCAGGCCGATCCTGCCGTAACGGAGGGGAAGGCGGGGCTGACCAAGATATTCCAGGACGTCACGTCGACGGTGGACGCCGCTGGGCTGTGCCTGTTCCTGACCTTCGGCATCGGGCTGGACGACATACAGCCGGAGCTCAACGCAGCGACGGGAATGGACTACTCCATGGAAGACCTGATGGAAGTCGGGGAGCGGATCTACAACCTGGAGCGGGTCTGGAACATCAACGCCGGCATTCCGGGCGCCCAGGACACACTGCCCAAGAGGCTGCTTAACGAAGGCATTCCCGCAGGCCCGGCCAAGGGTCGAGTTAATCGGTTGTCCGAGATGCTGCCCGAGTACTACGACCTCAGGGGCTGGACCCGGGACGGAGATCCCACGGACGCCAAACTGGCGCAACTCGGAATCCTCTAAAGACCGACCGATTTACGGACTATCGGGATCTGTAAAGGCATAGGATACCGATGAACGGTTGGACCGGAAAAGTCCTGCGGGTCGACTTGACCAACGGCGTCGTTGCGAAAGAAGACCTGAACATGGACTGGGCCCGGGAGTACGTGGGTATGAGAGGCCTGGGGGCCAAGTATCTGTATGAAGAGATGCGTGACCCCACTGTCGATGCTTTGGAGCCGGATAACGTGCTCGTCTTATCCACGGGGCCGCTAACCGGGACGGGGGCGTCGGCGTCATCACGCTACTCGGTGGTGACCAAGAGCCCGCTGACCGGTGGGATGGCGGGATCCAACTCGGGAGGCTTTTGGGGCCCGGAGCTAAAGTTCGCCGGGTATGACATGGTCATCGTTCATGGGAAGTCCCCGAGCCCCGTGTACCTGTGGGTCTACGACGATGATGCAAGACTCCTCCCGGCGGAAGGTATTTGGGGCAAGACGGTCTGGGAGACTCAGGACCTGATAAGGGCGCAGACCGGAGTGCCGGACTGCGTTATCGCAAGTATCGGCCCTGCTGGTGAGAACCTGGTAAGGATTGCGTGCATAGTGAACGACCTGCACCGGGCTGCGGGCCGCTCCGGGGTCGGGGCGGTGATGGGTTCGAAGAACCTGAAGGCTATCGCCGTGCGAGGCACGGGGAGCGTTCGGGTTGCATCGGCGGAACGTGCGATGCAGGCTATTGGTTCGCAGCACGGGAAGTTGACGAATAATCCCGGTGTGATGGGGATGCAGATGTACGGCACCCTCGAAATCATGGGAATCATCAACGAGACGGGCGGGCTTCCGACCCGCAACCACTTGGAAACGCAATTCGAGGGTGAGGAAGACATAAACGGCGAGGCTGTGACCGACAATCGGCTGGTAGCCAACAAGGCCTGCTTCAGCTGCACGATAGCATGCGGCCGGGTTACCCACCTCCCCGGAGAAGCGGCGGGCAAGTTCATGGTGAACACACACCCGCGGAACTGGAAGGTGGCAGGCGAAGGGCCGGAGTACGAGACGGCATGGGCCCTTGGGTCTCAGTGCGGGGTTTCGGACCTGGACGCTTTGATCAAGGCGAGCTGGATGTGCAACGACCTGGGTGTCGACACAATTTCGATGGGAGCAACGATCTCGGCGGCGATGGAGCTTTACGAGATGGGCGCCATCTCCGACAGCGAAGCGGGCATGGAGATAAACTTCGGCAGCGGGGATGCGCTGGTGTCCCTGGTCGAAAAGACCTGCTATCGAGAAGGGATCGGGGATGCGCTTGCTGAGGGATCGAAGAGGATGGGGGTCAAGTACGGGAACCCAAGGGTGCACATGGGCTCCAAGGGACAGGAGTTCCCGGCATACGACCCACGGGCCTTTAACGGGATGAGCCTTGCCTACGCGACCAACAACCGGGGCGCCGACCACCTGCGGGCGTTCACGCCGGGGGCCGAGATATTCGGTATGCCGTATAAGCTGGACCCCGGTTCGCCAGAAGGCAAAGCCGAGCTGGTCGTGTCCCTGCAGAACGAAAACTCGATACATGATTCAACGGGGCTGTGCCTCTTTATTTCGGCAGGGAACGATTTAGATGACATAAGGAAGCTACTGGAAGGGGTAACGGGCCTGGAGTTCACCATGGACGACATGAACACCATAGGCGAAAGGGTCTGGAACCTGGAGAGGCTGTTCAACCTCAAGGCCGGACTCACCAAGGCCGACGACACACTGCCCGACCGTATCCTCAAGGATGCCATATCAGGCGATAGTAACCCGGCGAAGGGCAGAGTCGGGCAGCTGGACAAGATGCTGCCTGAATACTACAGCCTGCGGGGATGGGACCAGGAAGGAAAGCCGACAGAGGCTAAGTTGGAAATGCTGAGCATCTCCTAGCTGTTGCGTAGAGATCGTGCCTAAGGTTAAGTATCTGGGAAAGCTGAGAGAGCTAGCGGAAGTAACAGAAGAAGAGATAAGCCAACCACGGGTGCAGGGGCTTCTGGTAGAGTTATCGAACGGGAGTCGGAGCGAGTTGAGATCGCTGCTGTTCCTGGATGGCGACGAGTCGGACCTTAACGAGGACGTAGAAGTACTGGTAAATGGCCGAAATATAAAGTTCCTGGACGGAATGGCAACGCCGTTGGACAAGGAAGACAGGGTAACCCTGCTGTACCACGGCGTAAGAGGCTTTCCGGGAGGTTAGGTGAAATGGCAAACAAGAGACACGTAGTCGTAGGTGCGGGACCGGCAGGACTCCGGGCAATCGAGACGATCAGATCACACGAGTCCGATTCCTCGATTACACTCATAGGCAATGAGCCGGCGTACTCTAGGATGGTATTACCCTACTACCTGGCCGGAGACATCCAGGAGAAGGCATTATTCACGGGCGACGACGGCTATTTTGCCGGTCTGAACGTGGAGACGAAGTTCGGGGCACAGGTCACGGGAATTGACGCGGCGGCGAAGTCGGTTTCTCTGAGCGACGGCTCGACCGTCGAATATGACGACCTGCTGATAGCCACCGGCTCCTCCGCCACCCGACCCCCGATTGACGGGGCCGACCTGGCGGGCGTGCAGAACATGTGGGACATAGAAGACGCCCGGAACTTCAAGTCTAGTGTCTCGGCGGGGAGCAGGGTGGTGATTGTCGGGGCGGGATTCATTGGCCTGATTATCCTGGACGGCCTTCACGGTGGCGGGCACACAATCACTTTCGTTGAACTGGAATCTCACATATTGCCGAGAATGATCAACGCCGAAGCCGCTGAAGTAGTGGAAGCGTGGCTGGAGAAGAACGGGGTTAGGTGCATTACCGGGACCAGCGTGACCAGTATCGGTGAGCACGACGGTCATCGCGACGTGAAGCTGGGCAACGGCGACAAGATGGAAGCCGACGCGGTCGTGATGGCCACGGGCATCAGGACCAACATGGACTTCGCCTCGGGCGCGGGGATTGCCACGGGCCAGGGGATCCTTGTGGACGGCAGGATGGCGACCAGCGTGGACGGGATCTACGCAGCGGGAGACGTGGCAGAGGGCCCGGTCCTCCACTCCGACTCCAAGGCCGTTCACGCAATTCAACCCACCGCTTTCGAGCATGGAAGGGTGGCCGGGTGCAACATGGCCGGACACGAAGTGAGCTACGCCGGGAGCGTCGGGTTCAACGTGGTTGATGCGGTCGGGCTTCAGGTAGCGAGCTTCGGAGACTGGCAGAGCGATGCGGACACCATAGTCGTTTCAAGTTCGATAACCTCGGTGTACCGGCGGCTGTCGTGGGACGGGGACCGGATAGTGGGAGCGGTGATGATAGGCCGGGCATCCGACGTCGGAGCGCTGAACGACGTGGGCATGGTCAAGGGCTTCATCCAGGCCGGCACACACCTGGGCAAGTGGAAGGGCTATCTAAAGGAGAACCCGCTGGACGTGCGAAAGCCGTACGTGGCCTGCAAGGTCGCCGAGGGACTGCTGAAGAGCACCCTGACCGGCGGTGAGACCGCAGACCGAGGCTACAGGCACGAAAACGTCACTGCCAAGACGCAAGTGTCCGATTGGCACGGCGTACTGGTCGGCGGGATACCGGAGGCTGACTCGGGTTCCGAGTAGATACCATGAAAGTAGAGATAAAGCTATTTGCCAGCCTGCGGGCCCGGATGGGCAACGGCACGGGTAAGGGAGAGATGGAGTTGGAGGAGGGCGCCAACCTTTGGCAGGTCCTCGCCAAGCTGGAAATTCCCGCTGAGCTGGCCCACATGACCCTGGTCAACGGCCAGCATTGTCCTGCCGAACAGGAATGGCGGGAACAGAAACTGCTACAGGAAGGCGATGTCGTGAGCGTGTTTCCGCCCCTCGCGGGCGGGGCCCGGAACCCGGGAGCCAACGGCGGCTGATGAATCTGAACCGGTCAAGCCAAAGGGGGGCCTTTCTTATTGAAAGGCCCTTTCTTTTTGGTATCATAGGCAAGATGAAATTCCGGTTACTTGTACTGGCCGTTGTCTGTGTCCTGGTTGCAGCCGGGTGCTATACGGTCTCCATATCCCCTAGCCCCACCCCCGACCCCACCGGCACCCCCGTAACCGAACAGGGTTGGGCTGCCATACCGGACCTTCCTACCCCTCGCACATCAGCCTCGGTGGCAGAGGCCGGAGGCAGGATATACGTGATTGGCGGCCTGGACGAGCTTGGTCGTTCATCCACAAAAGTCGAAGTGTTCGAACCCCGTACCAGCAGTTGGAGTGACGCCGCGCCTTTGCCAAAGGGCCTGCATCACGCGACGGCAGTCAATTTCAGCGTTGATGGTGTAGACAAGATTTACCTGTTCGGCGGGCTGTCCGGGCGGAGGGGGGAGGCGTCGGATGCAGTGTATCTTTATGAACCTCGGTTGGACTGGTGGGGCGAGATTGCCCCAATGCCAGCCGCTCGAGGAGCGCTCACGGCCACAGTATACGGCGACCTGATATACGTGATCGGCGGGTTGGAGGATGATGCGGTCTCGTCTCGAATAGACATCTATGAGCCCGAGTGGGACTCCTGGTCGGAAGGGCCTCCCTTGATGACCGGGCGAAGCCACATGAGTGCTGTGACTTTGGGTCGACTGATCTACGTGATCGGCGGCAAGGACGAGACGGGAGTCGCGAGCCTGGACCTGGTAGAGGCGCTGGACCCGACAACCGGGGCCTGGGCCGAGGTGCGGGAATTGAACGTCGGACGGGCTAGTATCGGCGCGCTGGAGCACAAGGGGCGTCTCTTCATTCTGGGCGGCGAAAACATCGATACGGCTTTGGACTCAGTCGAAAGCTTTGATCCAAAAGCCGCCCGGTGGCACAACTACCAGCCTCTTCCCTCGGCACTGCATGGAGCGGCCACCGCGAAGGTGGACGGCATTGCCTATTCTATCGGGGGTAGCTCGGGTCCAGGGTTGTCAGTTGTAGGCGATGCCTACGCGATAGCCTTGCAGTGAGGCCGAGTCGGGGCTAGTCCTCTTCGCAGGGTGCGTTCACGTACCCCGACCTGAAGTCCAGCACCACTTCCTTTTCCACCTCGAAAGCATGTCTCCAACGGCAGCCTATGTCGTTGCCCAGGATGTGTATCGAGATGGAAGGCTGGTCTTTGTCCATAGTCTCGATCTTGTGGATGTCGCCGTCGGGAGGGATGAGCCGGGTGATGTCCCCGACGCGCAGGACTTTGGTGGCGACGTGGGTGAGGCGGGCGCGGTCGGGGTCCGAGCCGTCGTCCTCTCGGTGGTAGACGGTCTCCAGTTGACTGCCCTGGTACACGCCGACGAGTCCCCAGGCCAGGTGGTCGTGTACTGGTGTGGTGCAACCGGCGGGGACGACCATGGCCATTACAGATAAGGAGTTGTCCTCCTCCCGGTGGACCAGGTACTGGGCGAATTTTTCGGGGAGGGGCACCTTGAACTCGTCGGCGAGCCAGTCCGGGGAGTCGAGCATCTGCTGGAACTCGGGGTAGATGCGCTCGATGGCCTCCTCTGGCGGCAGGCCCATCTTTGAGACTTCCACAACGCCCTCTACGAACCGGGCGAGCTTCTCGGGGCGGATGTCTATGGAGGTGGTCATGGGGTTTCTCCCAGCTTAGCTCTTCCTATGGTGCTTCAGCGTGAGTTCCAGGGCAGAACTTGTGGGTGAGGGCCTAAAGCCCTCACCCACATTGTAGCTTCGATTAGCTGTCCGTTACGATTACCCGGTGGAATTACGCAAGGTCGTAGCGGTCAAGGTTCATCACCTTGTTCCACGCGGCGACGAAGTCGCTCACAAACTGCTGTTGCCCGTCGTCGCAACCGTAGACCTCTGCGAGGGCCCGGAGCTCGGAGTTCGAGCCGAAGACCAGGTCTGCACTGGTGGCAGTCCACTTGAGATCACCGGTCTGGCGGTCGCGTCCCTCGAAGACACCATCAGATGACGAGGCTTTCCACGCGGTGCTCATGTCGAGCAGGTTCACGAAGAAGTCGTTGGTCAAGGAACCAGGCCTATTCGTGAAAACACCGTTCTGAGACTGTCCGCTGTTCGCATTAAGGGCACGCATGCCGCCGACGAGGGCTGTCATCTCGGGGGCGGTCAGCGTAAGCATGTACGCTTTTTCGACCAGCTGTTCCGCCGCAGAATGTCCGTTTGCGTTGTAGTTGCGGAATCCGTCTGCAGTGGGCTCGAGGACGGCAAAGGACTCTTCATCGGTCCACTCCTGCGATGCGTCGGTGCGGCCAGGTGTGAAGGGGACCTGTACGTCCTGTCCGGCATTCTTTGCAGCCTGCTCGACGCCCGCGCATCCGGCCAGGACGATCAGGTCAGCGAGGGAGACCTTCTTTCCTCCGGCATTGAACTCGGCCTGGATGCCTTCCAGCGTCTGCAGCGCATTGGCCAGCTCGGCGGGGTTGTTTGCTGCCCAGTCTTTCTGCGGGGCGAGGCGTACGCGTGCTCCGTTTGCTCCACCGCGCTTGTCGGTGCCACGGAACGTTGCCGCCGACGCCCAGGCTGTAGAGACCAGCTGGGAAACCGATAGACCTGAGGCAAGGACCTTAGCCTTGAGGTTGGCGATATCCTGCTCCCCGATCAACTCATGGTCTACGTCGGGGACGGGGTCCTGCCAAATCAGCACTTCTTCGGGGACCAGTGGCCCGAGATACCGGCTGCGGGGGCCCATGTCTCGGTGGATCAGCTTGTACCATGCCCTGGCGAAGGCATCCTCAAGATCCGCAGGGTTGTCGAGGAAGCGCTTCGCAATCGGCGCGTAGTTCGCTTCCATCCTCAGCGCCATGTCCGTAGTGAGCATCATGGGGGCGTGCTTTTTGGACGGGTCGTGTGCGTCGGGCACGGTTGCCACTGCAGCGGCATTCTTGGGAGCATATTGCTGTTTGCCAGCCGGGCTCTTGCTCAGCTCCCACTCGTTGCCGTGCAGGGTCTCGAAGAAGCTGTTGTCCCATTTTGTTGGGGTATCAGTCCAGGCTCCTTCAAAGCCGCTGGTAATCGTATGGACGCCCTTGCCGTCGCCATAGTTTATCTTCCACCCAAAGCCTTGCTCCTCAATGCCAGCGCCCTCCGGCTCGGAGCCAACGTAGTCCTCGGCGACGGCGCCGTGTGCTTTGCCGAAGGTGTGTCCGCCGGCGATAAGCGCAACGGTCTCCTCGTCATTCATCGCCATGCGGGTGAATGTCTGGCGGATGAAGGGCGCCGATGCGAGTGGGTCCGGGTTGCCGTCCGGCCCTTCCGGGTTCACGTAAATCAGGCCCATGTGGTCGGCGCCCAGGGGCCCATGGAGGTCTCCATTGTTTTCGTGGCGCTCGTTTGCAAGCCACGTACTCTCAGCGCCCCAGTCAGTCTCGTCGGCCTCCCACA
Source organism: Dehalococcoidia bacterium (assembly GCA_965249275.1). GTDB lineage: Bacteria > Chloroflexota > Dehalococcoidia > Plut-88900 > Plut-88900 > Plut-88900. Next base: position 480,611 of record CBDFLQ010000007.1, on the reverse strand, counting down.
CGTCCGGGCGCCCGAAGGCGAAACCGAAGGTCTTGAAACCCATCGACTCCAGAGCGCAGTTGCCGGCTAAGATGATCAAGTCGGCCCACGACAGGCTCCGTCCATACTTCTGCTTGATCGGCCAGAGCAAGCGGCGCGCCTTGTCCAGGTTGCCGTTGTCGGGCCAGCTGTTGAGGGGCGCAAAGCGCTGGTGGCCGGAGCCGCCACCGCCGCGGCCATCAGCGATGCGGTACGTGCCTGCTGCGTGCCACGTCATCCGGATGAAGAGGGGCCCATAGTGGCCGTAGTCGGCGGGCCACCAGTCCTGGGACGTTGTCATCACCTGCTCGATGTCCTTCTTCAGAGCATCGACGTCAAGGCTTTTGACTGCCTCAGCGTAGTTGAAGTCTTTCGCCATCGGGTCTGACTGGGGAGAGTTCTGGCGTAGAGCCTTCAGGCTTAATTGATTCGGCCACCAATCTTGATTAGATGTCATTTCTCGCCTCTCCATTTAATAATTTTATGAAATTCGCGCACCTCTATGGCACTATGGCGCGCTTGCCACATGGTAGCATCGATGTGTGTTTTTTGGAAGACTTTCAGGACTGCGGAAGACCTGTTTCGGCCTGTGCCGAATGCATGAATTCACGATGTTTTCTGCCCCATAGCTCAAGTGGTTTCTTGGATGGGATGTTTAGTCTACGGGTTGTCGACAATGTAAGTCGTGCCGATATGGCCCTCGGTTTCCATTCGAGCGTAGTCGTCTTCTCCGTAGCCGAGAAGATCCGAGTAGATGTATGGGTTGTGTTCACCGAGTTGGCAGGGTGGCATTCGAATCTCGTTTGGATGCCCCGAGGCTTTCCACATGATTCCGGGGTGCAGATGTGTTCCGCAGTCCTCTTGGGTGATGGTTTCGAAGAAGCCCCGGGCCTCGTATTGAGGATCGGAGAAGGCGTCCTCGTTGTAGATGACGGGTCCGGCGGCTACCCCGTGAGCCTGTAGGAGAGTGGCGACTTCGTAAGGCTCCCGCTCGAGGGTCCAGCGGGTGATATGATCGCCGATCTCATCCTGGTTGTTGTAGCGGCCGGTTACCGTGGCGAAACGGCGGTCGGTGGCCCACTCCGGACTTCCAAGCGCACGAACGAATGCCTCCCACTCATCGTCGGTCCCGATGGCGAGGGTGACCCACTGGTCTTCTCCCTTGCAGGGGAAACAGTCGTGGGGAGCCAGTGACCAGTGTCGGTTGCCTATAGCCTTGGGGATGCGGCGGTTGACGGCGTATTCCAGGATTTGCCGAGGCATGAAGGAAGCCATAGATTCGCACTGTGCAAGCTCTATGAGACAGCCTTTACCGGTGTGCCGCCGAGCCCGCAGCGCGCTCATGGCGGCGAATGCTGCGTAGAGGCCAGCTACTCCGTCTCCGACGGTAGTCGTGCTGATTTCCGAGAAATCCGTGTCCGTATAGTTGCGCAGCCACGTGTGCCCCGATACGGCCTCGCCGTGGTTGCCCATGGACCTGTAGTTTGTGTATGGCCCGTCAAGACCGAATCCCGGCATTCGCACCATGATGATGTCGGGACGCTGCTTGCGTACGGACTCGTAGTCGATTTCGAGCTTTGCCAGTGTAGTGGGGGTGTTGTTTTCGACAAGTACGTCGCTGATTTGGAGAAGGTTATCCAGAACGGCCCGCCCTTCGGGCCGGGTGAGGTCCATAGTAGCGCTTTGCTTGTTGCGGGCGTGAACGTTGAAGAGCGCCCACCGGTTAGCTCGATTTTCGCCCAACTCCCCGTCAGGGTAGCCGAGCCACCATAAACCAGGGGGAGGGTCTATCCTTTCCAGAGACCACACCCGAGTAGATATTGGCGCAATCTGCGTTGACTCGATGCGGATGACCTCGGCGCCCCAGTCAGCTAGCAGCTGAGTGGTGTAGGGTCCCGCCCAGATCTGCGTGATGTCCAGGACTCGGATTCCTTCCAGAGGCAGACGAGTCATCGACTAAATCACCCCCGCTTGCCTGAGCTTACCTAGCTCTTCCCGGCTGAACCCCAGTTCCCCTCCGAGAATTTCGCCATTGTGCTCCCCGAGCCTTGGCGCCGGTCGTCTGACCGAGACTCGGGCCCCGGCCATAGTTAGAGGCGATCCGGGATATGCCGTGATCCCCGTAGCGCTTTCGATACGGTCCCAGAAGCCTCGATAGGCATAGTGCGGGTCGGAGAGGAGGTCGGCAGCGCTGTTGATGGGCGCGGCCATTGAACGATGGGCCTGCGCCTTTTGCCACGCCGTCTGATTATCCTGGTTCAACGCCCACTCCAAGATGCGTAACTGGAGCATCTCCGAGTTCTCGGGTTCTTGGCGGGCGTCCGGGTCTGTAAAGCGAGGGTCCTGGGCCAGTTCGGGAGCATCTATCAGCGTGGGAAGTTGCCCCATGGCAGCCGGGGTGCCCGCGTCGAAGGCAATGTAGCCGTTACTGGTAGGGATGACTCCACTTACCGCGCTCGCTCCAGCGGGCAGCCGACCGCCTCTTTCACCCGTGTATTGGTAGGAGAGAAAGGTCAGGCTGCGTCGGTCTATATTGCCTGCCTGAATCTCCATGATGGACATGTCGAGATGCTCCCCGACCCCCGTCACCTCTGTTTCGAAGAATGCGATCATCGTCGCCAGTGCTGCGGCGGTGCCTGCTTGATGGAAGACTATTCCGTCGGCGAGATTGAGAGGCGGATGGTCGGGTGAGCCTGTGACTGACATGGGTCCGCCCATCCCGTACTGGGTTATCTCGTCGGACTTGAATTGGCGGTAGGGGCCCGTCTGCCCGAAATTGGTGACTGACGTCATCACAAGGCCCGGGTTGAACTTCGACAATTCGCGAAAACCGAGACCCAAAGTGTCAATAAGACCGGGTTCGAAGCTCTCAACGAGAATATGGGCCCCGGCGGCTAATTCTCGGAGAACCCTTCTGCCGCTATCGCTGGCTATGTTGAGGGTAATGCCGCGCTTGCCGAGGTTTACGTATTGGAACGTGCCGCCTGCCTGGGAGCCAGGGAGAGTGTTGGCGAAGGGAGCGAGGCGTCGGGCGGGGTCTCCAAGAGTGGGGGATTCGACCTTGATTACGTCGGCGCCCTGGTCGGCGAGGAGTCGGGTAGAGAATGGACCGGCGACGCCTTGGGATAGGTCTATGACGCGGATACCGTCGAGAGGCAGCATCGAGGGCCTTTCTTTCGGTCTCGGAAGTGGGCATATTGTAGCATGAGGGTTGGGAATGGATTGATTGACTGGGGGTGCTTCGGACAATATGATTCGAGTTGGCATTCAGAGATTGAGGAGCCGTTGAGGGAGACATGAAATCCAAGGCTGACGTTGTAATCATTGGCGGCGGGGTGATGGGGTGCAGTATCTTGTTCAACCTGGCGCGGCGCGGGGTGACGGATACGGTGCTGGTCGAGAAGGAATCGCTGGGCGCTGGGTCGACCGGCAGGTCGTCGGGGATTGTGCGGATGCACTACTCCAGCGAGGTTAATGCCCGGTTGGCGATGACTAGCCTGGAGACGATCCGGGACTTCGACCAGATTGTGGGTGGAGACTCGGGGTTCGTGAACGTAGGGGCCATGTTCATCGCACCGCCGGGGGCTGAGGAGTCGTTCAAGCGCAACATAGCTATGCAGCAGTCGCTGGGGATCGATACCCGAGTCCTGGACATGAAGCAGGCCCGAGAGGTTGCGCCGCACGTCGCATTTGATGAGTCGGATGCCATCTGCTTCGAGCCACAGTCAGGATATGCCGATCCTCCGAGTGTGGGACAGGGCTTTGCGTCGGCGGCGCGGGGCATGGGGGCGCAGGTTTTGCTGGACAACCCGGCACTCGACGTAGAGATTGTGAATGACAGGGTTGTCGCTGTTGAGACCAGAGAGGGTCGTATTGAGACGGATACTGCGGTGGTTGCTGCGGGGCCGTGGTCGGTGAGGGTGATGAAGGGGCTCGGGATGGACATGCCTCTGACTGCGACTCGGCACGAGGTGTTCTTCCTGAAACGCCCGATGAACGTTATACCTGAGCACCCGGTGATCGGGGACCTGGTGACCATGGCGTACATGAGGCCGGAAAGCCCCGACCTGACCCTTGTGGGTGACGTGGAGCTGGAGATAGAGGCCAACCCCGACAATTACGACCAGAAGCCGGGGATGGACTACATCGAAACGATGTGGGGCCGGGTGGCTAAACGGGTCCCGGGGCTGGGGGAGGCGGAGTATTTCACTGGCTACGCGGGCCTGTACACCAACACACCGGACGGCCACCCGATAATCGACAAGATGGAGGGAATAGAAGGACTCTACATCTGCACGGGGTTCAACGGCCATGGGTTCAAGGAGTCGCCGGCGGTGGGGATGCTCGTTGCGGAGATGATTGTGGATGGTGAGGCTACGACTATAGACATTTCGAGTCTCGGCATGTCCCGGTTTGGGGACGATGCCCTGAATAGAGTTGACTATGCTTCCAAAGTAATGGGGTGACGGGCCCGCCCGGATTCCCAACCAACCAAGACCCTCAGGAGGACCAATATGTGCTCTATGAAATACCCCGACTGGGAAGACTTCATGGCCAACAGTTTCGCAGGCCGCCGGAAGTTCCCCTTGATAGCCGACGAACTGCCCACCTTCCTGGGCGTTCCCCACGTCACTTCTAAGGACGAACTCAAGGGACAGGACGTCGTGATAATCGGGGCGCCCTACGTTGCGACGGCTACGGACAAGTATGCGGGCGTGGACAAGTGGGAGTGGATATCGGGGCCCAAGAGGGTGAGGCAGCAGTCGGTGAGGTACGGCTCGGGATACATTCAGGACTTCGACATCGACGTATTCGAGCACCTGAACGTTGTGGACTACGGAGACGCCGACATCCCGGAAGAGGTCAACGTTTCCCAGACGCCGGAGAACATTCTCAAGGCGCAGGCGTCGGTGGAGGAGAAGGTCGGCGACGTGCTTGAAGCCGGGGGCATTCCGATTGTGATAGGCCAGAACTCGCCGTTGGGGTCTTTTGCCATTGCCAAGTCGATCTCGGAGCACACGGCGGGGCAGGTAGGGTGCGTCAGCCTGGACACCCACTGGGACGCAGCGAAGATTGACCGGATGACCAACGACCCTCGCATCGCAGGGAGCGGCAGTTGGAAGCATAAGATGTACGAGTTCCTTGAGAACATGCACCCGAGCACCCTGGTCGAGATCGGGGAGCGGGGCATGCTGGAGAAGAAGGACATCGTGCGGCGCTACCTGAGGGATGGGGCGCGGTTCATCTCCTCATGGGAAGTGCGGAGCCTGGGCATCGAGGGTGTGATCAAGGAGCTTGACCGAGCCTACCAGGGCACCGACGGGGTCTACGTACACTTCGACATGGATGTGCTGGGGGGTGCGGGGCCCGCGTCGGGCGACATAATGGGCGAGCTTGCCGAGCCTATCGGCCTGACGGACTACGAGGTCATCAGGATTGCCCACGAGGTCGGGCGGCGGGGGCTGAGCGGGATGTCGTTCATCTGCATACCGCCGGGGTCGGCGGTGATTTACCGGGTGATCGTGTACGTGATCATGTACCTGATGGCCGGTCTGGCGTTGGAGAAGGCGAAGAAATAAGGGGAACTAGACGGCATTAGACAGGGCGCGAGTTGTACAAGCTCATAAGCCCAAATACTACTAGTAGTAAGCGCGGCCGCTTCCGTCGTTCTCAGATGCCCACTTCTCTATAGTCCTGACATCGATCGCGAAACCTAAACTGTCATCGTCAGGCAACTGGTCTAAAGGAAACCAACTGCCATTTAGGTGCTTTGGAACGGGTGGCTGGATTTTCCCCAGCCATATTTTGACTCGGTGCCTATTCCTGTAGTACAGACGGTCCGGCAAAAATACGGCTCCAATGGCCTTCTTGGTCTCCCCTATGGCAGCCGTTAGTCGAGTTCGTCCGTGTCCGGCGTTACCCCCCGGTAGGCTCCATTTGCCTGCTCTTTTGCCCGCCCTGCGTTGAATAAGTAACACCTCATTCTGGAGATTTGTTATAAGGGTGAATCCTGATCGAACCATTTTTAAGCCAGGATAGTAAACCCGTCGACTACCCGTATGCTCGGCTGCCCATTTCCCTAAGGCTCTTTTGTCTGGGCCAAATGCGAGATTATCGTCGTGTGGAAGCATGTCTTTGGGGATCCACTTGGCATCAAGGCATTCTTTTTCCTGAACTTTCAAGCGACCACCTATAGGTCTACCACGCCATATCTCAAAGTTATATCTCTTACTGCTATGGTACAGACCGACTATAGCTATTCTAATACCTGTTTCCTCAAAGGTTTCCCTGACCGCAGTCTCCCTTAAGTTCTCGCCTGCGTCCCTTTTCCCCCCTGGAAGACTCCATAGCCCTCTATTTTTGCCGTCGGCACGTTGAATCAGGAGAATCTCGTCCGTATTGTTAACCACGAGAGCGAACGCGGGCATGATTAGCCTTCTGCCTGTGTAGGGGGTAGCAAGTAGATAAGCACAATCTCGTGCTCAGGTAAATAGGTCGTGTTGCGAGACCTATCTACTCGAAAGAGTGTGTGCAATCAGACGCTCGGAACTAGGGAAACTGGATGGCAGCTTGAGTACTTCTCTAAATATCAGGCTACGCTGCGCCCAAGAAGACCTTGGTCAGGATGTCCGTGTCTCGCACCGACTGCGGTGTGCCATCGTGGACGACCTGGCCCTTGTCGAGGACATAGGCCCGGTTCACGATGTCCAGAACTCCCTTGATGTTGTGCTCAACGACAAATATCGTGGTGCCGAGCTTTTCGCTGATCTCGGAGACCTTCTGGAAGACCTCTTTGACTACGATGGGAGCGAGGCCGAGGGTCGGCTCGTCCAAGAGGAGGACTTCGGGGTCGGCCATGAGGCCCCGGCCGAGGGCCAGCATCTGCTGCTGACCTCCCGACATCTGGCTGGCATAGTCCTTGCGCTTCTCGTGGAGAATCGGGAATAACTCCATTACCCCGTCGATACGGCGGCGTTTCTCGGCGCTGCTGTTGAGATAGAGGCAGCCCATTTCGAGGTTTTCTTCAATGGTGAGGTGAGTGAAGACCCGCCGGCCCTGGGGTACGAAGGCGATACCCTCTTTGACGATCTCATGGGTCTCGGCCTGGAGGAGGCTTTGCTGCCAGTAAACCTTCCCTCCGACCACGGGCGCCAGACCCATGATGGCGCGCAGTACGGTCGATTTCCCTGCGCCGTTGGGGCCCATGACAGCTACGACTTCGCCTCTCTCTACGCCGAGGGATGCCTGGTCCAGGGCTATGACGGCGCCATAGTGGACGGAGATGTCCACGAGCTCCAGAAGCCTCATTTCGCCGTTGCCGTTTTTCGCTTCCATCAGGGCATTATCCTCACGGGGTTAGTCACCCAGGTAAGCCTCTATAACCTCGGGGCGGTTCAGGACGTCCTCGACCTCCCCTTCGGCTAAAAGGGTGCCGCTGTCCAGGACGAAAATGTGGTCTGAGAGCTCGCGTACGATGTCCATGTTATGGGAGATGAAGACAATTGTGTGGTCCTGGTCCCGCATCTGCTTCATGATCTCCTTCACCCGTTCGAGCATTTGGGGGAAGAGGCCGGCGAAGGGCTCGTCGAAGAGGTAGACCTTGACGTCCATGGCCATGGCGCGGCCGATTTCCAGGAGTTTGCGCTGGCCGTAGGAGAGGTTCATAGCGAGGGCGCGGCGCTTCTCCCACATGCCGACATTTTCGAGTATCTGCTGGGCCTTCTTCTTATAGTCAGGCTTGGCACGTTCGAATAAGGCGGGCAGCCAGGGCCGGCTGGTCATGACGACCATGATGTTGTCCCAAACGGTGATCTGGTCGAAGAGGCGAACTTCCTGGAAAGTGCGGGTAAGACCGTGGTCAGGAGTCTCGAAGGCGTGAACGACTTTGAGGCCCTTGCCATCGATAATGACCATGCCGCCGTCGAGGGGGAGGGTGCCGGAGAGGAGATTAACGAGGGTGGACTTCCCCGAGCCGTTGGGCCCTACGATACTGGTCACGCCCGTGCCTGGGATGGATATGGATAGCCTGTCGACGGCCCGGACAGCACCGAAGTGCTTGGAAACCTCATCGGTTGCCAGGATGGACGGTTCTTGAGCTTCAGGCGTGGATGTGGTCAAAGCTTGTATCTCCCAACCAGGCCCTGTGGCCTGAAGAGCATTAGGAGAACGAGAAGGACTCCCAGGACGATCTGTCGGGCCTGACCTATGTACTCGGTGGGGAGGAAGGGAAGGAATCGCATGCCCTCTTCAAGTAGGACGAAGACCATTGCGCCCAGCAGGGACCCCCAGATGGTGGCCAAGCCGCCGAGAATGACGATGGATACCATGAGGATCGACTCAAGGAGTATGAAGGAGTTGGGGTCGATGAAGCTTGTCCAGCTTGAGAACAGGCCGCCGGCGAGGGCCGCCATCATGGCGGAGATGACCCAGATTGCCAGCTTGTAGAAGGTGACGCGATAGCCGAATACTTCGATGGCCTGTTGATCCTCGCGGATGGCGGTCAAAACGCGTCCGAAGGATGAGGAGACGATGAACCAGGAGACGAGCATGACGAGGGCCAGTATTACAAGAGATAGAAGCAGGAATTCGAAATCGCCGTCGAAAACCCAGCCTCCGATGGCGGGCCGGGCGATTTGGTGGATTCCGAATGCGCCTCGGGTCACGGGGCGCAAGTTGAGAAACACGTTGAAGGCGATGATGGCGAAGCCAAAGGACACGAGAACGAAAATGTCGTCTCGGAAGCGGTTGAATACCGTTCCGACAATGATTGCAACGAGACCCGCGATAACCACAGCGATGGGGAGAGCTGCAAAGAAGGGGAAATCGAAAGTAGGAAGCGTCTGGGTGCGGAGCTGCTCGTAATCCTGGTCCGAGGTCAGGATGGCTACAGTGTAGGCGCCGATGCCGAAGAACCCGATGTGGGCCACCGAAAGGAGACCTGCAAACCCGACCACCAGATTAAGGCTAACGGCGAGTATCGCCCAGATGGCAAAAACAGTAGCGATGGTGACGGCGAAGCCGGTCCCCTGCCAGAGCATGAACGCGACGGCCCAGAGTATTACGATCAGGTTGGCCCAGATCTCGAGGTTAGACCTGGCTCCGCGAATGAGCAGTCTAGGGTCGCGGAGCACATCGGCGACGCCGATGCGGACTTCAGATTCTGCCTGTAACTCCATAGCCATGAGTTATTTCCTGGGGATTAGGCCCTTGGGCCAGAAGGCCAGGAACAGGATGAGAAGAATGAAAGAAATGGCGTCTTTCCACTCGCCGGCGAGGTCCCAGATGCCGAACTGTTCGATCATACCCAGGACGAAACCGCCGACAATTGCCCCGTACAAGTTGCCGATGCCGCCGATTACGGATGCGATCCAGCCCTTCAGGAGCAGGAGCAGACCCATGCGAGGCTGTATTGCCGTGTCATGGCCATTCAGTATGCCGGCCAGCGAGGCATACATAGCCCCAATGAAGAATACGATAGCGATGACGACGGTGGTGTTTATCCCAACAACTTTGGACACCTCTTCGTCGTCACCTATGGCCCGCACGGCCTTTCCGAAAGAGGTCTTCCTAAGAAAGAGGATCAGCGCCATAAATCCAACGATGGCGACACCGATGGAGAAGACGTTGAAGGGTTTGATGTATGCGCCGAAGATCTGCCATGGAGTGCTGCCAAAAGCCTCGGGGAGGGGGCGGGGAGCGGACTGAAAGATGATGGTTGTGAATGCAGTTAGAGCGAGCAGTACACCCAGGGATGCCACCAGCATTATCAATGGAGACCGGGCTCGGCGGCGCATGTATAAGTATAGGCCGCGATACAGGGCCAAGCTGACCGATCCGGCTAGCAGGCAGGAGACGCCCCAGCTGAGATACAGGCTTGAACCGGAGGCCTGAGACGTGAGAAGGCCGCAGTATGCACTCAGAGCAGCCGAGCCTATTGCGGCAAGGACGATGAAGGGCATCCGGGAGCCTTCCGGGACGCGGCTTCCGATGACACTGTTGGCGGCCCAGAAAGCAACGATGCCGGTCAGGGCCCCGACGGCGGGGCTTACGACGACGTTCAATTCGTCCGGATTGTTGAGGATGAAGCCGGCATAGCTGCCGGCCGCCGCGGCGGTCAAGGCCAGGACTATAAGTCCACCCCTCCGACCTATGCGGGCAGCGATGTGCTGCCTGAGGCCTGCCTGGAAGCCCCATCCGGCCACGCCGGCCACCACGAGGGCGAATACGACGTTAACGTACATATCGTTGACTTCGAACTGCCCGACCTGGAGGGCGTCTTTGGACCTAAGGTAGAAAACGCCGTATGCGCCGATGGCAGCGGCAGCGCCGTAATAGAGATCGAAAAACCAGACTGTGCTATAGACGAGGGTGAAGCCGATGGCGAGGAGAGCATATATGGCGCCCACGGATGCGCCGTTGAATGCGAATTGCAGGGCCTGGTCAGCCGATTCGCTGATCTTCCAGCTGATGTAGCCTATGAGGACAACGGTAAGAACTACGGCGAGGATCTGGCTGCCGGAGTACTGGGAGAGCCTGGGAAGCCGGGACTCGCCTTCGCGTTGCCTGATCAATTTTTCACCTGCTGATCAATTGAGAATCTCCCTACCACGGAGGGCCAGGGGAGCAGGGCCAGGGACTATGTTGGGACGGGCGGCCGGCCCGGTTTGGGCCGACCACCCAACGCTAAGTCTTGTTCGGGTCTAGGGAATGGGCGCAGGACCGAGGATTTTGAAGCCCTGGTTGTCCGTCGTCCTCTCGCTCACGGGCAGGATTTCAACGACGACGTTAGAGAGGCCCTCGACTTCGCCCTTTTCGTCGAAGCTGTAGTTTTCTCCGATGGTGCCGCTCCAGGTGATGTCGTAGAGGCAGTCCCTGAAACCGTCGGCGTCCTGGTCGTCATTGGTCTGCTTGAGGCACTCGGCGGTGATGTAGACGTCGTCGTAGGCGGATCCGAGATACCAGGGGAAGACGATGTATTCGTAGCGCTCCTGGAAGTTCTGGAGGACTTCCACGGCCTTGGTGTTGGACGGGTCCAAGCCCGCGGCGGCTATGCCCTTTGCTCCGGTGATCGCATCACCTGCGATCTCCTGGGCGGTGGGGCCGACGGCCACGATCTCGGCATAGATGGGGCCTTCCCAGCCAAGCTCCCGGACCTGCTTGATTATGGTGCCGCCGGTGAACTCGGACTGAGCGGAGACATGCAGGGCGTCGGGTTCCTCGCCGATAATTTTAGTCAACTGGGTCCTGAAGTCGGTTACGTCGGAGGCGTAGTGCTCCTCCGCAACGACGGAGCCGCCAAGCTCCTCGAACCTGTCCACGGTCGTGCGTCGCACGCCTTCTGCGTAGTCAGTGTTCTCGGTAATGGTGGCCATTGTACGGTGGCCGTCCACCCACATCGCATTGCCGGTGTCGATGCCGACCAGGGCGTCGTTCAAAGAGGTCCTGAAGATGTAGTCCCCGGCGTCGGCGATATCGGGGTTGGTGGCCAGGCCGGAGAATATGACGACGCCATCCTCTTCGGCCAATGGGGCTGCGCCGAGCATTGCTCCGCTGCAAGAGGTGCCCAGGATAATCTTCACGCCATCAACTTCGGTGAGTTTTTTATAGGCGGTGATGGAGTCCTGGGCGTTGCACTTTTCGTCCTCGACGATGATCTCGAGCATGCGGCCGTTGATGCCGCCGGCCTCGTTGATCTCGTCGACGGCCATCTGCTTGGCCTGCACGGCCATCACGCCGTAGGTTTCGCCGGCACCCGTAACGGATTCCATGACGCCAACCCTGAAGGGGCCCTCGTCGTCCTCCCCATCACCACCTCCACATGCCAGGGCCACGACAGCCAGGACTGTCAACAGTCCCAGCAGGAACAGCAAGGTCTTCTTCTGAACTCGCATACACACCCTCCTTACAACTGATCCTATACCCACCGGGTCGCAGGACGGGACTGTAAGCTGCAATATAGCGATTCAGCCCTGACTAGTCAAATACTAATTGACCTGAGAAATATGGTGGGTATTAGGCCTCGTCCAGGATGACCACGTGGAGCTCGACTGGCCCGTGGATCCCGACAGTGCGGATGGTCTCGATGTCGGCGGTGCGGGCAACACCGAAGTGCTTGGAAAGCTGGTCGGTTGCCAGCGTGTCGTGGCCGCGGGTATCTGGGATGGAAGTAGTCAAAGCTTATATCTCCCAACCAGACCCTGGGGTCTGAAGAGCATCAGTACGATCAGTAAGAGGCCCAAGAACGCCCAACGGGCTTGACCTTCAATGCCTACCGGCAGCCCCGGTACGAATCGCATGCCCTCTTCCAATAGGACAAATACGGTCGCTCCCAGCACCGACCCCCATAAACTGGCCAGCCCCCCGATTATTACGATGGAAACGATCAGGATTGAGTCCAACAGGGTGAATGAAGGAGGCTCTATGAACTCGATGAGACCTGCTAATAGAGCCCCCGCCAGAGCGGCAATCATAGCGGATATTACCCAAACGGCCAGCTTGTAGTAAGTAGCCTTGTAGCCAAACACCTCGATAGCCTGCTCGTCTTCGCGGATCGCCGTAAGGACCCTACCGAATGATGAGTTGACAATGAGCCAGCATATGGCAAGGACGACGGCCAAGAAGAATCCCACAATCACCAGATATTCCCATGGCTCGTTAAACTCCCAGATCCCGATGGACGGTTTGGCAATCTCCCTGATTCCGAAAGGGCCCCGGGTGACGGGAAGCCAATTCCTAAACACCCCGAGTGCAATTACGGCAAACCCGAAAGAAGTTAACGTAAATATGTCGTCCCGGAACCGGTTCAGCACGAATCCCGCCAGCAGAGCCACGATCCCCGTGAGGATTATCGCCACTGGCAAAGCCACAAACCAACTCAGCCCAATGGACGGAATGACGCCTATTGACTTCGGGGGCTCGATGTTTGGGTTAGTGGTCAATATCGCGATTATATAGGCCCCGATTCCGAAGAACCCTATGTGTGCCACCGACAAGAGCCCGGTGTATCCGATGACGAGATTAAGACCGACCCCCAGGATGGCGAAAATGCCAATGATTGTCCCCGTTACGATAGTGAACCGGACCCCCTGGGAAAGCATGAAGGCGATCGCTGCGCCGATTATGACGAGCGTGATCACCATCTCGAAATTCTCTTTTAGAAACTTAGTAGCCGGTGTCATGTTCTGCCCTGCTTGCTTTTCAGAAGGCCACCTGGCCGGTACAACAGGAACAGTATCAGCACGATAAATGCGACGGCGTCTTTCCAGTCAGACGCAATCCACCACACGCCGAAGTTCTCGATCATCCCAAGGAACAACGCGCCCACTATAGCCCCTTTGAGATTGCCCAACCCTCCGATAGTAGCCGCGATCCAACCTTTTAGGAGAGCTATGAAACCCATCGTAGGCCTGATAGCAGTATCGAGGCCCATGAGTACTCCCGAAAATCCAAAGATGGCGGCCCCCAGGAAAAAGACGCTGGCTATTACCAGAGACGTGTTTATCCCCACCACCATAGCGACTTCCTCGTCATCGCTGATTGCGCGAACGGTCTTGCCCCATTTGGTCTTGTTCACCAGTAGAGAGACCACGGCAAATACTGCTAGGACTGCGCCCCACATGAAAATTCGGAAGCCTTTTACGTAGCCACCGAGCATTTGGATTGGTGCCGTCCCGAGGGGATCCGGCAAGTCGTGGGCCTGGGCGGTGAACAGTATAACCACCAGGGCGATCAGCGTAATCATGACGCCTAGAGATGCCACCAGCATGATCATCGGGGAGCGTGCACGCCTCCGCAGATAGAAGAAAATCCCCCGATAGAGTACCAGGCTCATGCACCCGACCACGAATATGCCCAGTGCTGCGCTAAGAGTGAGGTTAGCTTCGGGAGTCCCTGACAAGATCCAGCCGGCCACTACGCCAAGAACTGCAGCGACTATGGCAGTGACAAGCACAAAAGCGGAATTTAATACGGTCGACTTTCGCTCGCTTACCCGTGAATATAGCAAACCCGTAAGCAGCGCAATGACGGCACCGGCCGTCAAGGCCCCGATCAGTGGGCTGATAAACACGTTCAACTCTTCGGGGTTGGCAAACATAATGCCCGTGTAAATCCCCAACGCCACGGAGATCACCGTCCCGAGGGGTAAGGCCGCCCGTTTAGGCAGTCGATGCCGGAATCTGGGATAGACCCATGCATACAGAGTCCAGATGACGACTACCGCAATCAGAAGCCCTATCAAGCTGCTGAATACAAGGCTCGGGTCTCGCGTGCTGGAGGAGTGGAAATGCAGAATGGTGTACGCGGCGGTGGTGGACATAGCCGCGTAGGAGAGGTCGAAGTACCAGACAGTCGAATATTGAAGAGAAAACCCGATAGCCATGATCCCGTATATGGACGCCGACGTTAGTCCGTTGAGGAAGGTCTGGCCAAAGCGGCCCGGGTCAAGGGCCAGCATTAGAGCCAGGAGGGCAATTACTATGATTACCCCACCCGAGACCGCGACCCCTTTCGGAGTCGCCGCCCCGCTGGGAGATGGGACCTCTAGGCTCGACGTGACCGCTTTTAGATATTTCAGCACGGTATCAGGCTTCGCATAGATATGGCTCGGGACTGTGTCTGTTTACAACAAGCTAGGGCTGGCCTTCCTATGGAAAGCCAGCCCTTTTCCTCGTTTTCTATCCGGCCAAGTGCTCAATCGGCATCTCAGAGAATTCTACTGCTGTATGACCGATTCTCCATCGATCAACTGGTAGACCACGAAGACGCTGGGGTCCATGTCACCGTTGGAGTCGAAGCCATATGTGCCAATGGCCCCGGTGTACTGGTTGTCCCTGTTGACGCCGTATAGGCAGTCCCTGATTCCAGCGGTGTCGGTTGCGCTGCCGACATCCTCTATGCAACCAGCAATGATGTGTACCGAGTCGTAAGAGGACCCGATGTAGTAGTGGAGCGAGATGGAGCCGTGCTTGTCGACGTACTTCTGGGTTAGCTCCGCACCGGCAGGATTGTATTCAATGTCCTGCGGCACCAGCACGCCTATCACACCTTCAGCCGCGTCCCCGGCTATCTCGAGCACCTTGCTGGCAAGCCCAGGCTCCACCGAGAACATCTGGCCTTCGTAGCCAAGCTCCCGGGCCTGCTTGTATAGGGTGCCATAAGCGAATTCCGATTGGGCTAGAACTACTAGAGCAGGAGGGTCATCGGCCAGTACTCTGGTGAGTGCGGCACTGAAATCGGTCTCTTCGGAAGTGTACCTTTCGGCGGATAAGATGGCCCCACCCAAGGTTTCATAGTTGTTGGCGAATTCGGTGCGGACTCCTTCGATGTAGTCCGTGGCCTCGCCTATAAGCCCAACTTCGCGGAAGTCCTTGCCGATGATGACTTCTGCCAGGCGCTTTCCGACGTCGGCGTCGCTAAAGACATTTCGGAAAATGTAGTCTCCAGCTGTCGAAATGGCTGGGTTAGAGGTCAGCCCAGAAAAAACGACAACCTCGTCGTCATCAACCCGCGAGGCAAAGCCCAACATTTCCCCACTGCAAGAGGGGCCCAGGATGATGGAGACCTCATCTACATCCACTAACTTAGTGTACGCAGTCAGGGCATCGGTACCGTTACATTTCCCGTCTTCGGCAACAATCTCAATCTGTTTGCCGAGAACACCGCCCGCTTCATTAACTTCGTCTACTGCAAGCTGAATACCGTTCAGGGCCACATTCCCATAGGTCTCGCCGGGCCCTGTCAGGGATTGGATTACGCCTATGGTGATAGACTCGTCATCTCCCCCGCCGCAGGCAAGTCCAACGATCGCTAGGACCGCGAGCAGGCCAAGCAGCACTGTCAATGGTTTCTTCTGAACTCTCATACACACCCTCCTTACAACTGATCCCATACCCACCGGGCCGGGTCGCAGGACGGGACTGTAAGCTGCAATATAGCGATACAGAGGTAGTTAGTCAATAACAAACGTTAGCTAGTCAAGAACAGCTGTTGTCGACAAGATAATTAGGATCACTCTACGTCCAGGATGACCACGTGGAGCTCGACCGGCCCGTGGATCCCGACTGTGCGGATGGTCTCGATGTCGGCGGTGCGGGAAGGGCCCGTGACCAGGGCCACGGCGGACGGGAGTTTCTCCGAAGAATTGAGCAGGGGCAAGAGATGTGCCAGGGAAGCGACGATCCTATCGGAAGCGACAATCGCTACGTGGATTGGGGGGAGAACGGATGAAAGCCGGCTCTGCGGGCCGGAGGCTCGTAGTACCAGGGAGCCGATATCTGCGATGGCGTAATCGACCTCGGTGAGTCCCATATCGGCGTCGATGAGGGCGTTCCTCAGTTCGGAACGAGAGGCTTCGTCTTCGTTCAGATTGATAGGGATAACCTTTGCGCCAGCGCTGGTGAGGGCAGGGTCGAGGCTTGAGAGGGCTGATGTATCCCACCTGACTATCTCACGTATCCCCTTCTCCTCAATGAGAGCGCCCAAAAGTGCGGATAGCTCGTCCTGCCCCGACACCCGTGTCACGATGCCATGTACCTTCTTCACCTCTTCTGCGAAGCGTGAGATCAGCTGTTCACGGTCGATAGCGGGAGTTTTTGGAGGAATCGAACTGTCGGTTTCAGCGTGGGTAACTCCGTTTGATGGGGGCGCAGTGGTCCCGGCCCTGCCGAGGCTCCGCCGGACGGTTGTGAGGAAGGCTTCCCGGCTAGTCGGAGGCATCTTTGGATAGCCTTTCGTTCCATAACTGCGCAAATGAGCGGGGGGCGAGGGCGGGGAACTCCCGGTGGTCGGTCCATCCCTTAAGGAAGGGTGGGAGCCATCTGAGATATCCGTTTCTCGAAAGGGGTTTCTGGGCGAGTCGGGCGAGGCCGGTTGCAGCGGAGTAGGCCATCTTGCTTTTCATAGTCGCTGCCCAGGCACGCATGACCCATTTTTCCAGGACGGGGGCCCCGACGCCATTTGTAACGGGATTGCTCGGTTTCGGTTGAGCGGCCTTGTGCCGGAGGTTGAGGAGCATGTGGGGGATGTCGATTTTGATGGGGCAGACGTCCCTGCACGCTCCGCACAGAGTCGATGCGGCGGGCAGGTCCTTGGCCTCCCCAATCCCGACTATCTCCGGTGTGATAATCGAGCCGATGGGGCCTGAGTAGACCCACCCGTAGGCGTGACCCCCGACAGAGTTGTATACGGGGCATATGTTCAGGCAGGCAGCACAACGGATGCAATACAGAGACTCGCGCATGGCGGGGTCGGCGAGGATACGGCTGCGCCCATTGTCCAGGATGACCATGTGGAACTCTTCGGGGCCGTCGACCTCACCCGGGGCTCGGGGCCCGGTGATCATGGATACGTAAGAGCTTGCCTGTTGGCCCGTAGCGCTGCGAGGAAGAAGGGCAAGAAAGACGGACAGGTCCTGTAGGGTGGGTATGACCTTCTCCATACCCATTACGGAGACATGGATGGGAGGAAGGGATGTGGAGAGGCGCTGATTGCCTTCGTTTTCTACCAGGACGATGGTCCCGGTTTCGGCGATGCCGAAGTTTGCGCCCGTGACGCCCATGTCGGCCTGGCTGAACTTCTCCCGGAGGGCGTGCCGGGCGATCTGGGTCAGGCGCTGGGGGTCTTCCTCGTAGGGGATGGATAGGTGCTCTGAGAATAGTTGGCCGAAGTCCTGCCGAGTCTTGTGAATAGCTGGGGCGATGATGTGGTAGGGAGTCTCGCCGGCGAGCTGGATCATGTATTCACCGAGGTCGGTCTCTATGGCCTCGACGCCCACCTCTTCAAGCTTGTGATTGAGGTCTATCTCCTCGGTGGCCATGGACTTGCCCTTGACCACGGTGCGGACACCCTTCTCCCTGGCGAGGGAGACGACGTACTCGGCGGCCTCCTGGGCGGTGCTTGCCCAGACCACCTTGCCTCCAGCCTTCTCAACGGAGTCGGCAAACAGGGAGAGGTAGTCGTCCAGTCTTTCGATGGTGTGAGCCTTGATCTCCCGTGCGCGGTCGCGGAGGTCTTCCCATTCGGGAAGGTTGGCCGCGGCGTTGTTGCGCTCCCGGAGGAGGTTGCCGGTGGCGCGTCGGGCGGCCTCCTGGACTCGCACGTTCTTAACGGCGCGTCGGGAGCCTGCGTTGAAGTCTTTGGTCTTGATCTCCATGTTCTATCGAAAAGGCGGAACGCTATTCCCTGGATGCTAGAATCTCGGCGATGTGACGAGGGTGGACGGGCACGTTTTGACGTTTGAGTCCGCCGGCCATGTGCATCAGGCATCCGGCATCGTTGGCGACGAGGGTGTCGGCGCCCGACTTGCGGATGCAGTCGAGCTTGCGCTGAAGGATGGAGCCCGATATGTGAGGATACTTGACTGCAAAGGAGCCTCCGAACCCGCAGCACTGCTCGGCATCGGGGAGGTCCTTGATTTCTATGCCCTTCACCTTGCTTAGAAGCTGCGGTGGCTCGTTACGGACTTTGAGCTCTCTGAGGAGGTGGCAGGAAGGGTGATAGGTCACCGAGCCCTCATGTGTTGCATTGACATCCTCGACGCCGAGAACCTTGACGAGGAACTCGGAGAATTCAAAAGTACGGGCCTCGAGATTGCGGGCCTTTTCGAGCATCTTGGGGTCATCTTTGAAGAGATCGGGATAGTAGACCCGGACCATTGAAGTGCATGAACCGGAAGGTGCCACGATATAGTCGTCGCCTTCGAATATGGAGATGAAGCGTTTGGCGAGGTCTCGGGCCTCGGACTGGAAGCCCGAGTTAAAGGCGGGCTGGCCACAGCAGGTCTGGGCTTGGGGAAAGGTAAGCTGCACGCCCTGCTCCCTCAGCACCTTTACCATAGCCTCGCCAACCTGGGGATAGAACTGGTCCACGAGGCAGGTTATGAAAATGGAGGCGCGGGTCTTGCGTTCGGGCATGTCGGGTTCCAATTATAGTGCTCCTGTTCGTGGGCTTACAATCTTGTGCGCAGCCCCCATTCCGTTCTAGTGTACCTTCAATCCTACGCAGGCGGACTTTCAGGCGTACAGGCTGAGCAGCCCGCCCGACCCCGGGCGACCGGCCGGTCGCCCCTACAGGGGAGGACGGTTATTCAGTTTTTGTTTGGTTTGTTGGGGGGGCAGGCGATGGAAGGTCCGAGACTAGGATCCAGGCCGGAGGTTGTTGCCGAGCCGTCGGCGCCGGGCTGGATTATCCCCACATGTTCTCGGCTGCAGTCAGGGTTGTGTGGGGCCGATCCCTCCGTGAGCGGCACTTGACCGGACCGCTGACGGGGAACATGCCGCCTGAGGCGGACTTTCATAACCGGCGTCCCGGTGCATCCGCCGGGTAGACGGATGGCGGGGACGGCGGGACAAACAAGGACACGAGGGCCTTGCTAAACCGGGGGTCGGTTGACCTACCCGGGAAACCGGCGCGCAATGGGCCGGAGTAAACGCATCCGGTAATGGGAAGCGTTGAATCGGCAGGGGCCCTGGACGGGGCCTGCCGAGCATAGTCTGTGGACCTTCCATCGCCTGGGTGGTGGGGGGAGGGGTGAGCCGGGGCCCTTGGTATGAGGAGATGGCGGCGTTCGCTTGAGCCGTGGGGCGGCGTGTGGGCCGCCCTTTGGGATGGGCTTAGACGTTGAGTCCTCGTGTGGGCCGGGGCTGTGGTTCCCCCTGGGTTGTGGTTCCTCCTTGGGTTTAGGGTGAGTGACGAGCTAGTCGGGGGTGAATATAGTACATGTGTACAAGTCTGGTCAAGGGGTTCGTGTCACTTTTGCCAAGAAGGATCACCCTCACTGTACGACCGGGGACATGGGTAACAGTTAGACCGAGGACATAGGTAACACTTTGACTGGGGTTTTGTCGACCCTTCTGGTGGGGTCATCAAGGAGTCCGATGATGAGTGGCCCGAACTGTATGGACCAGGTTCGTTCGTCTATCTGGACCAGGCCGATGGGTTCGCCCTTGAGGGACTCGCTCACGTAGAGCATATCTCCCTTCCACTTGATCTGTCCGTTGCTGCGGACACTACGTACGGTGACACCGGCGTTGTACTCGGGCGAGCTGATACGTGTGGGATAGGGTCTGATCGAGGGCGTGTACAGCCGGCTTGGTGGTTGCTGCCCCAGGGCCTCATGTGGCCTCTCGAAGTTGTAGGTGTGTCTGAAGCGTTCGAGGGCTCTGCGTTGTCGTCTCCAGTTGGCCTTTGGAGGTGTTGCGGTCTCGGCCTTGAGGGTCCGGTGAAGGCGCTCGATGCGTCCATTCTGTTCGGGGTGACCGGGCTCTATGCGTTCGGGTACGATCCCGAGCTTGACCCACCATGCTGAGAGTGGTGAGAGGCTGCCCAGACCCACACTGGCGAAGGGCGGACCATTGTCGGTGCGTATGGCCCGAGGGATGCCGTACTCTCGGAAGGTTCTCTCCAGAGAGCGCTTGACTTCCGGGCCGGCAGGGCGGTCGAGAGGGTCGCATACCAGTAAGTAGCGGGACATGGCGTCCTGGGCTGTAAGGGGGTCTATCCGCATTCCGTCATCCGTGCGGAACCAGCCCTTCAGGTCGATGGCCCACACGTCATTGGGGTGCCGGGCGTGGGCGAAGGGCTCGCCCCAGCGTGTAGCCCTGCGCCGCCGCTTGCGCCGCCTCACCAGACCCACACGGTCCAGTATGGCGCCCGCAGTACTGGAGGAAGGCCAGGGCACGTAGGGCTCGATGGAATGCAACCAGGCGACGATCTTCTTCGGGCCCCATGTGGGATGGGTGCGCTTCGCCTCGATGATACGCTTAGCCACCTCTATGGAAGTGGCGTTGGGATGGCTGTGAGGAGCCCGGCTTAGGTCAAGTAGACCGTCCTCACCATACGCCTCGTATCGGCCGATTATCTTGTAGCCCGTCTTGCGGCTGATCCCGGACCGGCGGCACAGCTCAGCAATAGTCTCCTCTCCCGCAGTGTGACGCTCGATGAACTGCAACCGCTCCGATTCTATGCTCGTGTCTTTCCAAGGCAACACATCTTCCTCCTCTGGGATTGCCTAATACAATCCCACGATGTGTTACCCATGTCCCCGGTTTATGTGTTACCTTTCTGCCCGGTCTGTACCGGGCCAGTCCCCTCTCCCATCGAGGGAGAGGGGACAGGACGCCCCGCCCTGGCCGCCTCTGGGGTTGGGGGGACACGACGGATTGGCAGTGCGGGGCCTCCCCCCGCTCGACCCTTCGACGGTGCTCAGGGTGAGCGGCCCCACCCTGGGGATGAGGCCCTGCACGCCTCGGCGCATCTGCGACCTGCGCAGGAACGACGAGGGGTTGGTTGCCGGAATGCTCCGCCTTAGGCGGACAGGCTCCCCTCAGCAGGGGGGTGGGGTAGAAGGGGCGTCAACCTTGACCGTGTTGTCGGGCGATTCCTATAATCGGGCCGACCCGCTTTCGCTCATTTTCCGTGTCCAGTTTATCGAATGAACCTGCTAGGCCGAACCTTGCACCGGAGGAACCCGATCTGTGACCGATGATCTAATCAGGAAAGACACGACAGAACTGGCCGGCCTGATATCGTCCCGTCAGGTGTCGCCGGTGGAACTAACCGAGGCCTGCCTGCGGAGGATCGAGACCCTGAACCCGACTCTCAACGCTTTTCTCACGGTGTGCGGTGACGAGGCTATGGAGTCGGCGAGGGAGGCGGAGAAGAGCGCAGGGCCGGATATGCCGCCCCTCCACGGCATTCCATTGGCCGTGAAGGACCTGGAGGCAACGAAAGGGATCAGGACGACATTTGGCTCGCTGGCATTCAAGGACAACGTGCCCGCTGAAGACTCCATAATCGTGGAGAGGATGAGGAAAGCCGGGGCAATAGTTCTCGGGAAGACGAACACCCCAGAATTTGGGCAGTCTACGAGCACCGAGAACCGGCTGGGAGACGACTGCCGGAACCCCTGGGACACGGGTCGGACAAGCGGCGGTTCGAGTGGCGGGTCGGGGGCTGCGCTTGCCGCATACATCTGCCCACTGGCTACGGGAAGCGACGGCGGAGGCTCGATCAGGGTGCCTGCATCATTCTGTGGTGTGTACGGGATCAAGCCGACGCACGGCAGGGTCCCGTCAAAGGACGGTGGTTGGGCGCTGTTTTCGGACAGCGGGCCGATGAGCCGGAGCGTGAGGGATGCGGCACTGATGCTGAACCAGATCTCGGGCCACGATTCCCGGGACAGCCTGGCAATACGCTCGGCGCCGCCGGACTTTCTTGAAGCTCTGGACGGCGAGGTCAAGGGTTTGAGAGTAGCGTGGAGCTCGGATTTGGGGTATGGGGTGGTGGACGAGGAGGTGTTGATTAAGACACGGCAGACGGCAGAGATTTTAGAGGGGATGGGATGCTCACTGGAGGATGCGACGCCGGAGTCGGGGGCGCCATTCGGGATATTTGGTCCCATAGTCATAGTGGAAGAGTACGCAAACAATGGGTCACTGCTGGAAAGCCACGGAGACCAGTTGATGAACTACGTGAAGTCGACCCTGGAGGCCGGGAAGCGGGCAATGGGTACTGACTACGCTCGGGCCATGTCGAAGCTGTGGAAATTCCGGGCCCGGATGGAAGACTTTTTTGAGAAGTATGACCTGCTCCTGACTCCCACGACCGCCGTGCCTGCATATCCCATCGGGGCTCGGCCACGGGAGATTGCCGGGCAGGAGGTCAGTAAGCTGTGGGGAGCAGCGCCTTTCACCGCAAGTTTCAACATAGCCGGAAACCCCGGGGCCAACGTGCCCTGCGGATTCTCGACGGACGGGCTGCCGATAGGACTGCAGGTGGTGGGGAGGTGGGGGGACGAGATGACCGTTCTGCGGGCCTCGGCGGCTTTGGAGCGGGCTCGGCCCTGGGCGGGATTCATTCCCGAGATTGCGAAGAACTAGTTGGACTTCTTAACATAATGCCCCGCCAATATAGAAGAAAACCCAATCGCTCGACTGAGGAGGAGCTATGCCGGGACCATTAGATGGAATAAGAGTCGTGGAGATGGCGGTTATACACGTTGGGCCTCCCATCGGTTACATATTGGGAGACCTGGGGGCCGAGGTGCTCAAGATAGAACGCCCCGACGGCGGAGACCCGACCCGGTCCAAGGGCACCTTCTGGTTCGACGCCGTGAACCGGAACAAGAAGAGCGTGACGCTTGACCTGAAGAAGGAGTCGGGGAGGGAAGCGCTGTATCGTTTGGTCGGCAGGGCGGATGTCTTCGTATCGAATTTCCATACGGCTTTGCTGGAGCGCCTGGGTGCAGACTACGAGACTCTCTCCGGGATAAACAGCAGGCTCGTTTACGGGCACGTTGGAGCCTGGGGACCTCTGGGTAAGGACAAGGACCGGAGGGCCTTCGAGGCGCTGGTCCAGGCGCGGAGCGGTTTCACCGCAATGATAAGTGGAGGCCTGGAGGCCGAGCCGCTTCTTTTGGAGGGCGGCCTTTTCGACCAGAACACGGGCACGGTAATGACATATGGAATCCTTGCGGCACTGGTGAATCGGGAGCGGACGGGGCACGGGCAGATGGTGCAGGGGTCGCTGCTGGGGAGCGCGATGCACTTCCAGCATGGCGCGGTTAACTATGCTTTGTGGTCGGAGAGATTCCCGGACTTGAACTTGCCGCCGGGCGAAGGTTCTCCTTTACACGCCAGGAATGACAGGTCGCAATCCACAAGTTTGCTATACAACTGGTACCAGTGCGCCGACGGCCGGTGGCTAATGTTCTGCGAACCGGACCCCGACCGATGGTGGGAGGAGTTTTGCAGCGCAATCGGGGCTGGGGAACTGGCGGCGACGTCTCCGCAGGATGAGGGGTGGGCAGGGCTGATGGGCCAACTCGACGAGATATTCGCCAGGAAAACGCTGGCCGAGTGGGTGAATACGCTTGAGGAGGCAGGGTTGGGGATGGCGTACTCGCCGGTCAACTCGATGGCGGAACTGGCGGCGGACCCCCAGGCCCGCGCCAACAACTACGTCACGGACATAGACCACCCCACGCGGGGCAGGATACCCGCCGCGGGTGTTCCCCTGGCCTTTTCCGGGACCCCCGTGGGCAGAGTGGCAGCGGCGCCGGGCCTCGGAGAGCATAACGAAGAGGTGATGACGGGTGTCGGGGGGTTCAGCGCTGAGGAGTTTGCCCGTTTGAAGGAAGACGGGGCATTCGGCTAAACTGGACGCCTAGCCGTGGATAATATTCGGGTGAGCACGACCTGAAAGGAGTGGTGGCATGATGGACTACAAACTGATATCGGCGGACTCTCACGTGGACGAACCGCTGAGCATGTGGCAGGAGAGGATGCCGACGGAGTACCGGGCGAAGGCGCCCCACAGGAAGGTAGTTGATGGGAAGCTGCTGGAAATCAGGGATGGCCTGCGCCCGAGGAAGGTCGAGCTGGGCACGGAAGAGATGGGGAAGGATGACCTATTACGAGAGGAAGCGGTCTTGGGTGGATGGAATGTCAACGTCCGGCTTGAGGCACAGAAAACGGACGGTGTAGCGGCAGAGGTGATCTACCCGAACTACGGGCTGGAATTGACGGCGTCGCCGGACCCGGGTTTCCAGCTGGCCGCGGCACGGACCTACAATGACTGGGCTGCTGAGCTCTTTGGAGCACACAGGGAGAGGTTCGCATTGGCGGCTCTTATTCCGGTGATCGATATCCAGGGCGCGGTTGAAGAGGTCTACCGGACCGCGAAGATGGGGATGGGGTCGATGTTCCTGCCCAGCAAGCAGCCCCTCCCCTACAACAGACCCGAGTACGACCCCCTCTGGAGTGCAATAGAGGAAGTGGGGCTGCCGGCGAACTTTCACATAAGCAGCGGCCGTGACCCGCGCATTGAGAGGGGGCCGGGTGGGGCGATCATTAACTACGTGATGGGCGCTCTGGTCGACGGGATAGACGTAACGACGTACCTGTGCTCCTCGGGGGTACTGATGAATCACCCGAAGATGAAGTTCGTGATCGTGGAGTCGGGGATAGGGTGGATTGCCTGGAACATGCTCGCGATGGATGAAGGAGCGGACAAGCACCACATGTATGTTAGGCCCAAGCTGGACATGAAGCCCAGCGATTATTTCCGAAGGCAGGGATATGCGACCTTCGGGGAGGATGCGGTGGGGTTGTCTAACATCTCGTTCACGGGCGCCGGGTGCCTGCTCTGGGGCAACGACTACCCGCACCACGAGGGCACGTGGCCCAAGTCCCGGGAGGCGATAGAGAGGCAGTTCGAGGGCGTGCAGGAGGACCACAAGCAGCAGATAGTCAGCTCAAACGCCGCTTCCTTGTACGGGTTCAGCGCGAATTAAGGGGCCAAGTTTATCCTCACCCTAACCCCCTAGACTGGCGAGGGACACGAGGCAGGATTTACATAAAGCGGCCTCAATTTACATAAAGGACTAAGAAATGCAGCAACATGACATGTACCGTGGCGCGAAAGTCTGGCCGTTCAGCGGGATTCCTTCGTTCTTGAGGTCGAGGATCGTGACGGACCTGGACCAGCTGGAGGCCGACATCGCGGTCATGGGCGCCCCGACGGACGAAGGCTCGCCGTTCATGGGCGGCGCACGGTTCGCGCCCCAGAGCATCAGGCAGCACTCGCTGCGCTTCGGACAGGAGGGGTTCTACAACTTCTCCGAGGACAAGGAATACCTGGAATACGAGATGAAGAACGGGCGTATCGCGGATGTCGGTGACGCACCGATAATACCGACCAACGCCGAGGACTCCTTCTACAACATCACCGCCATGACAAAGAAGGTTCTGGAGAGGGGCGCCATGCCCGTCGTTCTGGGCGGGGACCACGCGATCACCTTCCCCGTGGTCCGGGCCTACGAAGACCCGCTGTACGTCTTCCACTTCGACGCCCACATAGACTACGCGCCGTTTATGCACGGGTTTGAATACACCAATGGTCATGCCTTTCGGCACATCAACGCAATGCAGAACGTAGAGTCGATATATCAGGTTGGAATCCGCAGCCTGCGTAATATCAAGGAGAACATCGATGACTCGTTCCGTGACGGGAATCACGTAATAAGCATGGAAGAGTTCCGGGACAGGGGGCATAAGGACCTGGTGGAGGAGCTGCCATCGAATGCCAGGTGCTACGTGTCCATAGACATAGACGTGCTGGATATGAGCCTGGTCCCGGGCTGCGTCTCGGCGGAGCCGAACGGGATGATGTACGCGGAACTCCAGAAGACCCTGAAGGTGCTGGCCGAGCACGCCGACATCATAGGGTTTGACCTGTGCGAGGTTAATCCGCAGCTGGACGTCGGGACGGGGGTGACCTCCTACCTGGCGGCCCACACGGTGATGGAGTTCCTGGGCGACATCTGCGACCAGCCCAGGTGGGTAGCGCGGCGGGAGACCCGTTAACCCCGGCCTTTGACCGGTAAATACGCCTGAATGTAGGGGCGGCGGTTATTCAGTTGTGGGCGTTGGCGGGTAGGCGGGCTCCTTTCGTGGGTGGCGGGGGGACAATAGGCGAGCCCCACCCCAGAGCGACCAGCCGGTCGCCCCTACGGGGGAGGGGACAGATAGAGAGGGAGAGGGAGGGGATGGAAGGTCCCGGACGGTTGCGCAGGAAGACGGCGACGCCTGTACCGATGAGTGTTGTCCGCCACAGCGGATGTTCCACATCGACGCCGGCTTTGCGACAGCCCCGTGCTTCTGAGAGGATGTGGAAGAGACGCGAGGGAATCTCGGTGTGGGGCAGTCTCGGCCACCAGAAGTGCCCAGCCATACGGAGATATGGGGGCGTGGACTCTCTGCCGTCGCCGTGTGGCATGGCCTCTCCGAGGGCAACGACGGTGGAGTCTCCGGGCACGATGGCCCTGTTGAGCAACTTGACGCCGTGCTCGTGGGCGCCGCCCGAGAGGGCGAGGGTGTTGCGCCGGTTGAGTGCAGCGCGCACTTGGCAGGAGCCCTTGGAAAGGGCAAGCCGTTTTTTGTCCGGGAACCTTCCATAGCCGGTCACGTGGACCGGGGGGGACAGTGATTGATCGCTGCGGAGGCGGAGGCGATGGGCCTTTGGGCAGCGCTTGTAGTGGGGGGTGTGAAGGGGGACGATGGGTGGAAAGGGGCAGGGAAAGAGGCGCGTGCCTGTGGCCGGGCGGAGCCATACCGCACGGGGAGGACGGGGCCTATGAAGGCTTGTGCGACTCATGGGACTCTTTTAATCCTTTTCCTTGGATAGGGCCGACATAGGAAGTCGGGCCTGGGCAGCAATATAGTACATGTGTTTTGATTTAGTCAAGGGGATCGTGTCACTTTTGGGGAATCACCCTCACCCTAGCCCTCTCCCGTCAGAGGGAGAGGGGACAGGACCCCGCCCCGCCCCCCTGTTTTATTGACATATGAGCCATGCTGCGGAGCAGCATGGCTCATATGTCGTTACCTAGGGGGGAGGGAGGCCCCGCCCCAGATTCCTCGCGGAGCCTCGGAATTGTAGATGTCAGGTAATTCGTTGACAGAATTAGAGAGATTTAAGGGTTTGCAAAGGGGTCTTTCCGTCCATTGCCTGGTGGGGTCTCTGAGTATTGTAGTAGATCAGGTATTGCTGAAGCTCGTCCTTCAGTTCCGAGACCGATTCGAAGGTTGTCCCCTCCAGCAGGTCCTCGTTCAAGGTTCTCCAGAACCGCTCTATCTTCCCGTTGGTCTGGGGCCTATAAGGGCGGGTGTAGCGGTGCTTTATGCCCAGCTCATTGAGCATCCGTTCCATGGGGTGGCCCTCGGTGTTCCTTGGGGAGGCCATCTCGGGGCCGTTGTCGGTGAGGATAGCCTCGAATTGGATGCCGTACTCCGCATTGAGGAAGTTGATGGACTTCAATACAGCAAACATAACGGAGAGACTCTTGATGTCTCCGACCACTTCGGCCCAGGCCAGACGGGTGTAGGCGTCGATGAGGCCCACCAGGTAGTAGCGGTGCTTGGTGCCCACGATGGTATCCCGGCTGAGGTAGTGGCTGTCCAGGTGGCCCAGCTCTCCTGCCCGGGTCTTGATGATCTTGCGCTTCGATTGCTGCATCGGCTTTGTGAGCCTATTGAAACCGTGGCGTCTGGTGATGGCGTAGATGGTGGAGGGCTTAGGGGTGTTGTGTTTAAGGATGGGTTTGAGTATGGCATAGATCTCGTAACGGTTGGTACCGTTAAGGCGCTCGTTGATGACCTTCTGCTCAATGTAGGGCAGGGTGCGGCGGGACTTCCACCCGGGACCCCGCTTACGGGGGAGGAAGGCGTTGTCGGAGGGGGAGAGGAGGAATCGGTTGTAGTACTTGGCAAAGGTCTGACGGCTGGTGCCGTGGAAGGAGTAGAAGTCCTGGGCGAAGCGGAAACGGGGATGCTTCCCTGCCTTGACCAGTTGATACTCATGGATGAGGAACCGCCACTTCTGAATGTAGTTCCGTTCAAGGGTGAGATCCTTGCTATTGTCTCGCATTCTCGCCTCCAGATTGGTGTTGGCCTCTTATACCAATCTGTCAACGAATTACCTAACACTTACAGGAATGACAGTGTAAAGAAGCTGGGTTGGGATGAAGGCGGGCGTGACGGATTGGCTGTACATGGGCCACCCCCGCTCGACCCTTCGACGGTGCTCAGGGTGAGCGGCCCTACCCCGCGGAATGGCATGAGAGAAAGGGATGGGGGGAGGTTCTTGGGAGCGGTCTTATTTTACTACGAGGTCTCTGGGGAAGTCGGTCAGGACCTCGGGGCCCGAGTCGGTTACGAGGATGGTATCGGAGTAGATTACGCCGATCTCGCCGTCGATTTTGACGTCGGGGACCAGGTGGAAGACAAGGCCGGGTTCCAAGGGAGTCTCGTCGTTCTCGATGATGCTCATCAAGCGGCCCTCGCCCCAGTCGGGGGGAAAACCGATGCCGATGAGGTAGCCGCAGCGGTGTTGGAAGTGCTCGCCGAGGCCCTTTTCTTCCATGTAGCCTCGAGCGGCCCTGTCTACGGAAGCGGAAGTCGCGCCGGGCTGCATCGCTTCTATGGCCCGTTCGAGGGCGCCTCTCGAAGCTTCGGCCAGGCGTTTGGCTAGATCGGAGGGCTCGCCGACAACCACACCGCGGGACATGGCGGCGTTGTAGCGCTTGTAGGTCCCGCCCATTTCCAGGAAGAGAAGGTCGCCGCGATTTATGGGGGTCCGCTCCCAGGTGGTGAATCCGATGCCACCCCGGGCGCCGGTAGCCACGAGCATAGCGTGGCCCAGGTACTCGCTGCCCGCCTTGATAGATTCGTAATATGCGGCGGCAGCGGCGTCATTCTCGGTGGCGCCTTCTTCTATAGCGTCGATACAGCCCTGCATGGCGGCCTTGCAAGTTCGCGCTGCTTCCCGGATGTATGCGACCTCCTGGGGCGACTTGAATCGGCGGACAACTTCTACGAGGCCCGCCGTCTCTACAAAATTCGTGGCGCCGCAACTGGCAACAAGTGCATTGTGGTGCCCGATGTTATAGAACCATGCCTGCTCGTCATAGCCGACGTTTTTGCCGATAAGACCGGCGGAGTCGAGGGCGATCTTGGTAGTGGCGATGGGGTCCTGGGTGTCGGTCCAGCCTTGGAAGTCATCAACCCAGGAAGTGTGCTTTACCATGCTGGATAGCAGGCTTCTCGCCACTATGGTCACACCCTTTGAAGTAAGAATAAGTGCGGTATAGGTGAAATAGCCGACGCTGTGGTAGCCGGTTAGATAGTAGATGTTTTCAGGTGAGTGAATCATCAGGCCGTCGAGGCCTTTACTATTCATGGCTTCAAGGGTCTTTTCGACCCGTATACGATATTCGTCGGCTGTGAAGGGAAGATTAGGGTTTTGTTGCAACGGTTTACCTCTCGGGGTTGGGTGGCGTGAGTATACCATCAGTACTTTACGAGTAGTTAGATGCTATTGAGAGGCCGTCTGACAAGGTGCTGGGATGGGCAAAATTTGACAAATGGAGTGGCCCGTCTATAGAATCCCCTAATCTCTATAAGGGGGGAGGTTACCCTTTTACCTTCAGGCAAAACCGTTAAAACGGGCTGACATTAGACCAATGGAAGCCATCCAGACACGGATGAACAACTCGGTGAAGGAGGGAATATGAGACAAATATCTACGACCTTGAGACGAAGATTGACCGAGAAGTGGACCTTGCTTGCCGTACTTAGCGTCCTGGCGATGGCGTTGCTAGTAGGCGCAGCGTGCGGCGAGTCTGCGACCGCGACCCCCGAACCCGAGGAACCGGACACGACCATGGAAACCGATGACGATGCCATGGACGATGGGGATGCGATGGTGAGCCACGTCAGACCCCGGTCGGAGTGGACCGAAGAGAATCCGGCCACGTTGGCTGAGATCGAGGCGGAGCTGACCAAATACCGCGGCCAGAGCTTAAACCAGACCAGCTGGGGCGGCGGCTGGCAGGCGGCCGTCAGACAGGGCCACATGATCCCCTTCGCGGATAAGTTCGGGATTGGGATAGTTGAAGACAGCCCAGTCGAGCTGGCCAAGATAAAGGCGATGGCGGAAACGGGCAACGTGACCTGGGACGTCGTCGACTTCGGCACCAGGTGGGTCTACACCCTCGGCATTCCCGGCTACCTGGAAGAACTGGATCCGGCGATCCACAAGGGCTACCTGGACGGGTATCCTGCCATTACCGTCACGCCTTGGAGCGGCGGCGCCGGCATCATGTGGTCAACCGGTCTGGCCTACAGTTTCGACGCCTACCCCAATCACGAGGGCGCTCCCACGAGTTGGGTCGACTTCTGGGATGTCGAAGGCGTTCCCGGATACAGGTCTCTGGGTGACCGGCCCAACGAGAACGTGATCTTTGCCCAGATGGCGCTCCATCCGGAGCTGTTGGAAACGGTTGAGGGCAGACAGAGCATAAGCAGCCTGGACGACGCACAGGTGGAAGAGTCCTTCCAGCACCTTAGGGTGATAAAAGACGACCTGATCAACTGGTGGCACACCGGCACCGATTGCCCCCAGGGACTGATAGCAGGGGACTTCGACACATGCTCCGCCTGGAACGGCAGGATCTGGAACGCCCAGCAAGAGGATGAGAATTCCCCGCTCTACTACTGCTACGAGTGTGGACACATCAACCAGACCGGCGTCTACTCGATAGTTAAGGGCTCCCCCAACAAAGAACTATCGGAGTTGTACCTGGCGTGGATGGGATTCCCGGAGAATGCCGTCCAGGTTTCCAACTACATCACCTACGGGCCCCTGCACGCGGACGCGGTCGCCCTGGCGCCCTCGGTGCTCGCTCCGGAGATTGTGGATGCCCTGCCGACTTCCCCCATCGCGTTGGAGAAGGTCGTGCTCATGGATGAGTACTGGCTGGGCACCAACCTGGATGACGGTCAAATGCTGATCGAACAATTCCAGGAACTGCTGCAGGAGTAGCTGACGATTAACTGCGGAGTAGGCCTTAACTTGACAGAAAAACGAGAAATCAGCAATCAGGATAGAGGCGGGGGAGGCTCAGACCTCTTCCGCCTCCATCCGATTAGAACCGGTAGGTGGTATCCTTTACCTGCCTTCATAATTTGAGAGACCGGCAAAGGTTCAAAGACAAAATTAGCTGTATTATCGAAGTAATACGACAAACAGACCTAACCTTGAGGAGAACGCCTATGGAACTAACGGGACCCCGGCATATGAAGATGGACGCGTCGACTAAAGTGAGACGCGTAAGTACTTTTAGATAGGAGAGCTTATGCAATTAGGAAAGAAACGAATCAAGATGAGCCTGGGCAGGCGCCGGGCCATCGTCGGAGCGCTGGGACTGGTCCTGGCCCTCATGCTCGTGGTCGCTGCCTGTGGCGAAGCCGCCACGGCAACCCCCGAGCCAGCGATGGAAGAGCCAACGGCTGAGCCGGCGATGGAGGAGGCCACGGCTACGGCAGTACCTGCTGGCGTAGTTACAGCTACCCCCGAACCCGAGCCTGCACCCCCCGAACTCCGGGCCATGGCCGACTGGACCGCTGATGCGCCGGGTACCTTCGAAGAAATCGAGGCGGAGCTGGCGAACTACAGCGGCCAGAGCCTCAACGTAACTTCCTGGGGCGGCGCATACCAGGCGGCCCAGAGGCAGGCCTACTTCATACCATTCGCGGATAAATTCAACATCAATCTAATTGAAGACAGCCCCGTTGAGTACGCGAAGATCCGTTCCATGGTGGAAACCGGAAACGTGACCTGGGACGTAGTCGACTCGGGCACCAGGGCCGTTTACCAGCTTGGCCCGACGGGTGACCTTGAAGAGCTGACCCCGGCTATCCACAACCGTTACCTCCCCTTCTTCCCCGAGGTGGCCATTACCCCGTGGAGCGGCGGCGGCGGAGTTCTCTGGTCCACGGGTCTCGCCTACCAGAAGAACAAGGTCGACGAGCTTTGGGGCGGAGTAGCCCCCACCGACTGGACAGCCCTCTGGGACACCGAGAACTTCCCCGGAGTCAGGTGGATGGGTCGCAGGGTGAACGAGAACATCTTCTTCGCTCACTTCAACCGTACCCCTGAGATCCTGGAAACCGTAGAAGGACGGAACGCCATATCCAAGCTCACCCCTGAGCAGGTTGACCAGTCCTTCGAAGAGCTGGAAAAGATCAAGGATGACATCCAGTTCTGGTGGACTGCCGGCACCGACTGCCCGGCGGCCCTGCTAAACGACGAAGCGGACATGTGCACAGCCTGGAATGGCCGCATCTGGAACGTCCAGATCGAAGAGGGTGGCGACAACGTCGAATACTGCTTCGATTGCGGACACCTGATGCAGACCGACGTGTTCTACATTCCGAAGGGTTCTCCCAACAAGGAACTCGCAGAGCTGTTCATCTCCTGGTCGGCCGAGCCGCACATCAACGTAGAGATGATCAAGTACATCACCTACGGACCCCTGAACCTTCAGGCCCTGCCGTTGGTCACCACAGACCTCGAGGGAGTTGACCAGACTCTCTTGGACAACCTCCCCACGTCCCCCAACGCGCTTGAAAAGGCCGTCGTGGTTGACGAGATTTGGCTGGGTAGCAACCTGGACGCCCTGGCTGAGAGAATGGAAACATTCCTCGCTGACATCCAGTAGGAAACAAGAGACGAAACTAGACCCGACCGGGGCCCATTGCCGGACGGGATAAAAGAGAGGGGAGCGGCTCTGCCGTTCCCCTCTCTTGCTTTAGCGCTGTTCGGTCGGTGGGCTATTTGATTGCCGAGTAGTCGGTGGGTATGAAAACCGAGCTTTCGAGGCTGGATACGAGCTCGCCGTCTACCTCGCTGTCGGCGCGGACTTTAATCCACTCTTCGTCTGCACCGAAGGATGCCCAGCACTTCTTCATGTGCTCGGCGTCTTCAAAGCCAAGCATGTAGACCAGGAGCTCCTGCTCTTTGCCCTCGGGCGTCCAGAAGCCCACGACCGTCATGCCGTGCCTTTCGAAGATTTCGCAAGTGTGGTCCCGGAACCTGCTGTTAAGGGCGTCCATCTTGCCGGGAGCCGCGTAGTAGGACCTGAGTTCGTAGATCATAAGTACACTCCTTGTTCGTCTCACTCTGGACTAGATTGGGCTTTATACACGGATGGCGCGGGCTGGGGGCTGGCGTCCCTGGGGGGATTCGAACCCACGACCCACTGCTTAGAAGGCAGTTGCTCTATCCTCTGAGCTACAGGGACGGACTCAGTCTCGTGGCCCGGTACTCGGCGCCCGGGCCTATTCTAACGTAAAAGCGGTGTCTATTCTGTGGGAAGACCAGGGGCCCAGGCCCGACTTGGACACGGCGGTGATTGCCATACTGCTCAGGTCCGTGTGAGTGGTCAGCCTCTTCTGCACCAGCTTGCCCAACGGCTGGGCGGCCAGCACCGCGACCATAGTGGCAAGGATGACTCGGGGCAGGTTGAGAAACCTGTTTCCGGAGCCCATAGCCAGGATGGAAGCCACTCCGGCCAATATCCCCGCGACAGCGATGTTAGTGCCGCAGAAGGGCGAAAGGGCCAATTCTGCCTCGCCGTTCTTCAGGCGTCGGAGGGCCTCCCGGGCCGCATCCTCGACCACGTGGGTGGACAGGTTCCCGTAAAGGTGGAACCCTCCTGCGGACGCGCGACCCGCGATCCTTGTATTGACGCCGCTGCGCTGGAGGAGAATGGCGATTGTAGCGTGCTCCAGGGCGTGGTTCTGGCGGGTGGCCAGGATGGGGTTAGGCGGTTGTTTGTTCAGCACTCTTCGATGCTCGTTGGGCTTGGGATAGTTGGGTAATCGGTAGAATGGGTCGCCGCTCGGGGGTATTCTGCCATGGACGTCGGATGATAAACAAGCCTGCCCGGATTTAGCTTCAATCAAGTTCTGAATGTTTCTATAGCCAGTACTGTAACTGACCTAGACCTTTTGTGACTAAATCTTGACCAGGTTCTAAAGCGATGCTAGAGTGAAGCCAACCTCAGGAGGTGGGAGGTTATTTTGGCTACTCGTAAGAGTAAACTGATGCGCCGCGTCGAGGAACGCTACAACCGGCCGCTGGAGGAACTGCTGCCGGAGATGTACAACCGCATGGGGCTGCCCGGTATGGCGGAGGACATGGAAGTCAACAAGGGCACACTGTGGTACTGGTTACTGAAGTTTGGCGTTAACGTACGACGCGTGGCCTTGGCGCCGGGAGAAGTACTCGAAGTCCGCAAGGCCGGATAACGAGGCGCTCAAGCGCCGGTCGCATTACTGTTCAGGGAAAACCGAATCTGAAAGCGGTCCTGGTTGAGTCCCTTGGGGGGAGCGCCGTGATCAGGACCGGGTCTGGTTGATAATCGCGGCCAGGTACCCGGCCCCGAATCCGTTGTCGATATTGACCACGGCCACGCCTTGGGAGCAGCTGTTGAGCATTGTCATCAGCGCGCCCAGGCCGCCAATGCCGACGCCGTAGCCCACGCTTGTCGGGACTGCGATAACAGGGGCCTGGACCAGGCCGCCGACAACGCTAGGAAGCGCGCCCTCCATTCCCGCAACCGCCACGATGACGTTGGCTTTCTGCAAGACCTCAACGTTAGACAGCAACCGGTGAATGCCGGCTATACCGACGTCGTAGAGGGTGAGAGGGTCGTGGCCCATGATCCGGCAGGTGACGGCCGCCTCTTCTGCGACGGGGAGGTCGGCGGTGCCGGCGGTGACGATAGTCACGCCATGTTTAAGGACTAGGTTCTCTCGGCGGTCCAGCCAGATTATCCTTGCAGGCTCGTTGTATCGGGCGTCGGGTACTTGCTTGGATACGGCCTCGAAGGCTTCGGTTGAGGTGCGGGTAACCATGAACCGGCCAGCCTGGTCGGCGAGCTCCTTGGTGATGGCCGTGATCTGCGGGACGGTTTTACCCTCGCCAAAGACCACTTCCGGGACGCCTTTGCGTAGGCTCCGATGATGGTCTATCTTGGCAAATCCCAAGTCCTGATAGGGCAGGAATCGGAGCCCCTCGAACGCTTCGTCAACGCTCAGGGACCCGCCCTTAACCTGCTCCAGGATGGACCTAATTCTCTCCGGCTCGATATCGACGCTCCTGCACGGGATTGGTTGAGAGATTATAGCACCGGTGCGGATACCGACCTGCGTTGGTACACTCTAATTGAATCGCTGACTCGGGCCAGGGGGTGAGGTGAACGTGGCTCAAAATGGGGACTGGGGTGCATTGGACATCGCCCAACAAGGGATGATGAACGACCTTGCCTCCAGAATAAAAGACCGTAGAGTCCTCGACGCCTTTGCCCGCACTCCCCGGGAGGCATTCGTACCGATGGTCTCGCGGGAATTTGTCTATAGGGACCACCCGCTGCCTATAGGCTTCGGTCAGACCATATCCCAGCCATACATAGTGGCCCTGATGCTGCAAGCATTGTCCCTAAATGGAAGCGAGTCAGTGCTGGAGGTTGGGACGGGGAGCGGGTACCAGACGGCCCTGCTGGCACAGCTGTCGGCTAGAGTGGTGACCGTGGAGCGAGTACCGGAACTGGCGCGGGATGCCCAGGGGCGATTGGACCAACTTGGGTTCAGGAACGTTCGGGTGGAGTCGGTGGAGGAGCAATTGGGATACCCGGAGCTTGCGCCGTATGATGCGATTGTGGTGTCGGCAGCGGCACCGCGGATACCTGATGTGCTGATGGATCAGCTAGTGGTGGGCGGGAAGATGGTGCTCCCCGTAGGGGACAGGGACATGCAGGACCTGAAACTCATCGAAAGGCGAAAGGGCAAGCCGAGGGTCAAGGGGCTGGCACAGTGCCGTTTCGTCCCGCTTATCGGAGACGGGGCGTGGAAGAGCTGAGGTCAGTCCCAGGTAGGGTGCGGGACTGTGCGCGTTGTTAGGGTCGGGGGCCGATGCTATACTGAATTAACAAGGTTTCTACCCCGCGATAGACGTTGACTACTACCAAAACTGCTGTCTCGACCAACGAACTGCCTCTCGACGAATTCGAGGCAGTCATCGGACTGGAAGTACACTCTCAGCTCAAGACCCGGAGCAAGATGTTCTGTGGCTGCGCGTCAGCCTACACGGACACTGATCCCAACTCCCGGGTCTGCCCTGTATGCCTCGGGATGCCGGGGACCCTTCCTGTCATCAATCGCAAGGCGGTGGAATACGCCATCAAGACCGGCCTTGCACTCAACAGCACCATTGCCGAGCACACGAAGTTCGATCGGAAGAACTACCCTTACCCGGACCTGATGAAGGGATACCAGATTTCCCAGTTCGACATGCCTCTTTGCGGGGGGGGCTGGCTCTCCGTGGAGACTGAGGATGGAATCAGGAACGCGAGGCTGACCAGGGTGCACCTGGAAGAAGACACGGCGAAGCTAATTCACGTGGACGGGGATGGCGGGGAGCGCTGGTCTCGGGTGGACGTGAACCGGTCAGGCACGCCGCTCATGGAGATAGTCGGGGAGCCCGACCTGCGTTCAGCGGAGGAAGCGCGTCAGTACCTCGTAAAGCTGCGCACCATTTTGCAATATCTGGGCGTTTCGACGGGCAACATGGAAGAAGGCAGCTTCCGCTGTGATGCCAACATCAGCATAAGGCCCCGAGGCTCGACCGACCTTCAATCGAAGGTCGAAGTTAAGAACATGAACAGTTTCCGCGCCGTGTATCGGGCTCTCAGATACGAGTTCGAGCGGCAAGTGCGGGCCACTTCGGAAGGGCTGCCGATTCACCAGGAGACCCGGGGCTGGGTGGAAGACAAGGGAATTACGGTGTCCCAGCGGAGCAAGGAATACGCCCACGACTACAGGTATTTTCCGGAACCCGATCTACCTGCAATGAAAATCGACCCTGCATGGGTCGATGAGATCAGGGCTCGGCTTCCCGAACTGCCGGACGCCCGAGTCGAGAGATTCATTTCTGAATTTGGCCTCCAGCCCAAGGATGCCGACACCCTGGTCAACAACAAGGCGATGGCTGACTTTTTCGAAGAGGCTGTCGGATGCAGTAACGAAAGCAAGAACGGCAAAGCGGAGAAGAGGGCGAGGTCGGTGGGCGTGTGGCTGCTGGGAGACTTCTCACAGCACCTTAACTCAGCCGGAGAAGACATAGGCCAAGCCAAGATTTCTACCTCGGGCCTTTCCCAGCTAATCGACCTGGTAGATGACAACACCCTTTCCGGGAAGATGGCCAAGGACGTATTCCAGGAGATGTACGAGACCGGCAAGGCCGCTTCGGACATCGTTAAGGATAGAGGACTGGTGCAGATCACGGATTCCGGGGAGATAGCCACGGTAGTGGAAGAGGTGTTGAGCCAGAATCCGAACGCAGTGTCCGACTTCGCTGCAGGCAACGCCCGGGCCATTGGGTTCCTGGTTGGCCAGGTTATGAAGGCGACCCGGGGCAAAGCGAACCCGGCAAAGGTGAACGAGCTTCTCAGGGAGCGTATGAAATAGCCCGCGAATGGGCGAGATCGTAAGGCGTAATCCATATGTCATTGCTAAACGTAGTCCAGATAATTATTTCGGTGGCCCTGGTTGCGGTGATCCTGCTCCAGGTGAAGGGGCAGGGGATGGGCGGGGTGTTCGGCGGGGCCAGCACGGGTTTCCGCACACGCCGCGGGCTTGAGAAAACCCTTTTTCAGGTTACCATCGGCCTGATCGCCGTATTTATCCTCATCTCATTCCTCAGCGTACGCTTTTCCTGACAGGCCTGCGTCCCTCGGCCCGAACTAGTCATCGAGCAGTAACTGCGCTAATCAATTGGCCTCGATAGTAACGCTTATCACGGACTTCGGGCAGAGCGACGGTTACGTCGGCATGATGAAGGGCGTTTTGCTGGCGATCAGCCCGCAGGTCCAAATAGTAGACATAACCCACGAAATTGAGCCCGGCAACGTAAAGAGTGCGGCTTTTGTGCTGGGGATGTCGTACAAGTACTTTCCCAAGGACACGGTCCATCTCGTGGTGGTTGACCCGGGGGTCGGGACTGAGCGAAATGCACTGTGCCTGAGCGGGATGGGCCAGTTCTTCGTCGGCCCCGACAACGGTGTCTTCAGCCACGTACTCGCCGATGTCTGGACTGAAGACGAGGCACCTGAGTCCAAAGAAGACGAAGAAGCCAACCCGTGTCTCCTCCCGGAGGGATTCGAGGGTGTCCGGCTGACGGATTCACGCTACTGGCTTCTGGAAGTGAGCAACACCTTCCACGGTCGGGACATATTCGCACCGGTCGCGTCCCAACTGCCGGACGTTGAGCTTGCAGACATGGGTGAGCCGATTACGTCGGTGCTGGCTTATCCTCGTCCTTCGGCAAAAGTTGACGAACAGGGTAGGATTGTGGCCAAAGTAATGCATGTGGACAGGTTCGGGAACCTGATAACGAGCATACGCGCTGACCAAGTGCCTGAAGGCACGGTGAGAGGCATGGTTGATGAATGTCCCATCAATGCGCTAGCACGCACTTTTGCCGAGGGAGAAGACCTATTCCCTATAATAGGCAGCGCCGGATACGTGGAAATAGCGGAGCGCAACGGCAATGCGGCGGCCCGGACCGGGGCCCGGGTGGGCAGCGATGTAGTCCTGGAGCGAATTTTACTGTGAACCAGTTTCACATGGAGGAATCGCTATGGTAGGTCAAATCGTCAGGGAATCGTCCGAGATAGGGAAGACCCTTCCAAGCCGCTACTACTGGGATCCCGAGATCTATGAGCTTGAGAAGGAACGCATCTTCTACAAGTCGTGGCTCTTTGTGGCCCACGACAGCAACCTCCCGGAACCCGGCGACTATGTTGTCCGCACCGTCTGCGACGAGAGCATAGTCATTACCCGGGACCAGGACATGCAGGTCCATGCCTTCTACAACGTCTGCCGGCACCGGGGATCGAGGCTTTGCACCAAGGATGCGGGTCGGGCGCCGGGTGGGGCGCTGACCTGCGGATACCACGGCTGGACCTACGGCATGAACGGGGACCTTGTCGCGATTCCGAAAGAGATGTATATGGACGACCTGCCCAAGGAGAATTACCCCCTCTACCGTGTGCCGGTCGAGGTCTGGCAGGGACTGATTTTCATCAACCTGGACCCCAAACCCGAGCCCTTTATTGCAGATTTTGAAGACCTCAACCCTATTCTGCCCAGGTATGGGTTGGGGAGCCTCAAGTCGGGGCACGTGTTTCACTACGACGTAAAGTCCAACTGGAAAGAGATCTGGGAGAACGCCAGCGAGTGCGGCCACTGCCCGAGCGTTCATCCTGAACTGTGCGAAGTGGTGCCGATATACAAGACCGGCTTGACGGGCCGGGACTCAATAATGGGAACGCGGTTCCTGGATGAAAGGGCGACCATGACTGCCGATGGCAGGACGAAACGTCCGATGCTAAAGGGACTTTTGGAAGAGGACATGGGACTTTTCAGGAGCATATCCCTGTATCCGAATGTGGTCCTGGCATTCCAGCCTGAATCCGTGGTGACCATAGTGATGTGGCCGGATGGGCCGAACAGAACGAAAATAACCAACGAGTTCTTCTTCGATGCGGAGCAGGTGGACAGTCCCGGCTTCGATGGCAGCGACACTATCGACTTCTGGGACCTGTTCAACAAACAGGACTTCGGGGTGTGTGAGCTTGCCCACCAGGGTATACGCTCAAGGGCCCACAAGCAGGGAGTGCTCGGGCCGGCGGAGCCTCACGTGCTCCGGTTTAACCAGTGGGTGAGGGATAAGCTGGATGGCACATAGCCGTAGCGAGCAAAAGAGAGAATCATCGGGCGGTTGGTTTGTCCAGCCGCCCGATTCTTTTTGGGAGTTGAGAAGCTAACGCTCTTCCCAGGTCGGGGTGTCTTCGTTAACGCAATGCAGGAAGACGAAAGCGCCCGTGTTGCCGAGACCCCAGAACTCTTTGGTGAGAGCTTTGACCTTGGCCCGGTAGTCCAACTCGTCCATGGACCGCAGGTAGTTGTAGAAGGAGCCGTGGTCCGCGATTATGACCCGACACTTCCGGGCGTTTTCCACCGTGGCGATGATCTTGCGGCGGTTGCGGACGATCCCCTCGTCCTGGAAGAGGCGCTCCATGTCCTCAATTCCGTAGGCGGCGACCTTGAAGATGTGGAAATCGTCGAAGCCCGCCCGGAAATTGGCCCATTTATTGCGTACCACGCGCCACGAGAATCCTGAGCGGAAGATGGCCTTGGTCAGTTCTTCGAAATAGCCGGAGTCGTCGGTCGGGGTGACCTTGGGTGGAACTTCTATTTCCCTGTACATGGAATAATGGAGTGGCGTTGGTAGTGGTCAGCGGGCCAAGGGCTCCGGTTAGACAAACTCCCAGGTGGTGCCGGTAGGTGAGTCTTTGAGGGCAACGCCCCGCTCGGTTAGGGAGTCCCGAATCTGGTCTGCAAGCGAGAATTCCCGGCTCTTGCGGAGCTTTTCGCGCACGTCTATCAGGGCTTTGACGTAATCGTCGGGCCCCGAGCTCTCGCCCGACACGGCACCCGAAAGCTGTCCTGCAATCTCTGTCTGACCGGCATCAATTAAATTGGAGGACACCTGCTCGACCAGGTCCGCCAAGTTCTTGTCATCTGCCCCGGACCCGGCGGTTTGGCCTTCGAGGGTTAGCCCCAGGACACCGGCTAACTCCCGAAGCATTGCTACGGCATCTGCCACGTTCGAGCTGGAGTCGGCGCCGCGATTTATGTCGCGGGCTAGGTCATACAGTGCGGCGAGGGCCTGGGAAGTGCCGAAATCGTCGTCCATAGCCTCGATGAATCGCTCACGGTAGCCGTCTGTGGAGACCTGGACTCCATTGCTTAGCCCTGTGTCGGCCTGCTGTGCGGCGTTCCGGAGGCGGGTTGCGCCCCGCTCCATCGCTTCGAGACCGCGCTCGCTGAAGCTGAGGGGGCTGCGGTAGTGGGAACCGAGGAAGAAGAGGCGTAGGGCGTCGGCGGAATGACCGTCCAGGACCTCATTGACGGTTACCAGGTTCCCGAGGGACTTGCTCATCTTCTCATCATCCAGTTGGAGAAGGCCATTGTGGAGCCAGTACTGGACGGAAGGGGAGACTCCGGTGAAGGCCTCGGTTTGAGCTATCTCGTTTTCGTGGTGTGGGAATATCAAGTCAAGGCCGCCGCCGTGGATGTCAAATCTCTCCCCGAGGTATTTGAGGGACATGGCGCTGCATTCCATGTGCCAGCCGGGTCGGCCCGGGCCCCAGGGGCTGTCCCAGGAAGGTTCGCCGGGTTTGGCGGACTTCCAGAGGGCGAAGTCCATCGGGTGCTCTTTGCGGTTGTCGACCTCTATCCGTGCCCCGGACATCATGCCTTCGAGGGTGCGGTGGCTGAGCTTGCCATAGTCTGAGTAGCTGCTGATCCGGTAGTAGACGTCTCCGTCAACAGCGTATGCGGCGCCGTTTTCCACCAAGCCCTCGGTCATCTCGAGGATCTTGGCGATCTCCTCGGTTGCGCGGGGGTAGATGTGGGCGCGCTTGATGTTAAGGGCATCCATCTCGTTGAAATAGTCCTGGATCAGGCCCTCGGCAAGGTCCTTCGGTGAAGACCCGATGGATGCGGAACGATCAATTATCTTGTCGTCGACGTCTGTGAAGTTCTGGATGTGAAGCACATTGTAGCCGCGCCACTCAAGGTAGCGGCGGACCACGTCGAAGGTGATGTAGCTCATGGCATGGCCTACGTGGGAGGCCGAGTAGGGGGTGATGCCGCAGACGTACATCTTGACGGGATCGCCCAGGGGGACGAACTCCTCTTTGGTCCGGGTCAGGGTGTTGTAGATTTGCATTGGCGTTACCGGTCGGGGGGCTGCTGCTGTTCCAGGAGAGCCACGGCGAAAGCTGCTATCCCTTCTTCTCTGCCGGCTATTCCCAGCCGGTCGCTGGTTGTGGCCTTTACGTTGATCTGGTTTGGGTCTATGGCCAGGGCCCGAGCCATGTTTGCTGCCATCTCCTTGACGAATGGGGAAAGGGCGGGCCGCTGGGCGATTATTGTAGCATCCACGTTTTCGATGCTCCAACCTGCCCCAAGGAGTTCCGGGGCAATGGCGGAGAGGAAAGTCAGGCTGTCGGCGTCCTTGTAGGTGTTGTCGGAGGACGGGAACCGGCCCCCGATATCCCCCATCCCCGCCGCCCCCAGGAGAGCATCAACCACGGCGTGAGTGAGAGCGTCTCCATCGCTGTGGCCGGACAGGCCGAGAGAATGCGGTACGGTGACGCCCCCCAGAATGAGGGGTCGGCCTTCGACAAGGGCGTGAACATCGATTCCCATTCCTATGCGCATAGTTCTCTAGCTGTCTACTTGTCAGATTCCGGGACTCGGGACGCGAGGATCATCTCAGCGAGTTTCAGGTCTTCGGGGTTGGTTACTTTCAAGTTGGTCGGCGAACCGGGGGTGAGCTTTATCTTAACGCCTAGATGCTCGACCATCGAGGCGTCGTCGGTAACGTTCTCGCTAACTTCCCGGTAGGCGCGCTGCAACACGGCGAAGGGGAATACCTGGGGAGTCTGCACGGCCCAGAGACCTTCGCGGGGCACGGTGGCAGATATGAAGGTGTCGGAATCGGCGCGCTTTACGGTGTCGGTCACTGGAACGGCGACGACGGCGCTGCCGTACAGTCGGGCATCGGCTAGTGCGTTCTGGAGAATGTCAGGGGAAAGGCAGGGGCGTGCGCCATCGTGAACGGCGACCCAGCCACACGGGCCGAGGGCGTCGAGGCCCTTGGTCGCGGAATCCTGACGCCTTTCACCCCCGGCGCATAGGGTGAGCTTCCCGGAATTATCGAGTCCTTCAAGCAGGGCGCAGGCCTTTTCGATATTTGACTCGGGCAGGACAAGTACAACTCTCCGAATTTCGGGGCAATCGAGAAAAACGCAAATAGTGTGGAGGATGAGTGGCTTACCCAAGATGGAGGCGAATGTCTTGTCGATACCCTGCATTCGCTGGCTGCGCCCCGCTGCGAGGACCAAAGCGCCGACGGACTGGTCGGGTGCCGGGTGCCGCTCCTGGTCTACCACAGCCCCTATTTCAAGTGGGCGAAGATTATCCGGCCCGCCGAGGTCTGCAGCACCCGCGTGATTACCACCGGCAGCTGGGAGTTCAGGTATTTGTGACCTCCCTCGACGACTACCATGGTACCGTCGTCCAGGAACCCGACTCCCTGGGTCTCCTCCTTGCCCTCCTGGGTAATGTGGAGGTTCAGTTCCTCGCCGGGTATGAGCGTCGGTTTAAGGGAGTTGGCAAGGTCGTTGATGTTGAGGACCCTAATGCCCTGAAGTTCGGCGACCTTGTTCAGGTTGAAGTCGGTGGTGAGGAGTGAGTAGTCGGAGCGTTTTGCCAGGCTCACGAGCTTGCTGTCGACGCCGTCCTGGTCGGGGACGTCGATCTCGGTAATCTGGACCTCCACGTTGCTGTCTTTCTGGAGCCGGTTGAGGACGTCGAGCCCCCTGCGGCCTCTATTGCGCTTGAGGCTGTCTGGCGAATCTGCGACGTACTGGAGTTCTTCCAGAACGAATCGGGGGATGAGAAGATCGCCGTCTACGAAACCGGTATGGGTGATCTCGGCGATGCGTCCATCGATGATC
This sequence comes from Dehalococcoidia bacterium, assembly GCA_965249275.1. Lineage (GTDB taxonomy): Bacteria > Chloroflexota > Dehalococcoidia > Plut-88900 > Plut-88900 > Plut-88900. Next base: position 436,600 of record CBDFLQ010000007.1, on the reverse strand, counting down.
GCGGACGTGTCGACAAGGATGCAGCGCCCGTTCTGGGCCCCGTTAACGGAAGCCGGGGCGGCCGCCCTTTCCGGGATTGTGCCTCGGGCCAGCATGGAGATCACCTGTGTGGCCCTGGATGCACCGGCCCAGCCCCCGAGGCCCGTCAGTGTGAGCACCAAAAGGACGGGGGTTATGGCATTCCAGGGGTAGGCAAGAGAGGCTACGGCAAAGGCGTAGATCAAGACGCCTGAGAGGACTACTCCGACCAGGGCACCTACGGTCCCCGAGAAGGCAACTTCCGGCCTAAGGGATGAGAGGCGCCCGGCGATCTTTTGCACTCCAGGTATGATGACAAGAGCGGTGGCGAGTAGTCCGAACCCGAACCCCAGAACGCTCGAGCCCAGGGTTATCCAAGTGTTCCAGCCTTCGAGGATGCCGGCTTTTGAAAGAGAAAGGCCGATGCCCAGCCCCAGGAGGGCGGCCACTATTGCGCCTATGACGCTACCGGCTAGCCTTCCGGCCTTAGCCAATGCCTTACCCCATCACGATATGAGTCTGAACCTGGCGCAACGCCGGATTCAGCTGTAGATGGCTTTCGCCTGTCGGGTAAGGTCCGTATGGAGGAGGGATTGCGAGGAAATAACCGTAGTATTGCTTGTCCGACATCGCTTTCCCGGGCCAATGGTTCCAAGCCCCGACGGGCGCTAGGTTATCACAAATGGGACTCCGGCTCAATTTTGGGGGAGTGCTTAGCCACCGCGGTATCCGCTCTCATATATCCATCCTTTAATTGACACCGGAATGGGGGTCAAATAACATGTATCCAGATCGTGCTAGGTGGGGAGCTAGCGGTGCCCTGAACCCGCAATCCGCTATAGCGGGACTGAATTCCCCCTAGAGGTCCTGGACCTTTGGACGCTGTACCCGTTCGGCGGGCGCTGAAGATTGGGTCCTACGCGGCAGAAAACTGTGAACCCCGCCAGGTCCGGAAGGAAGCAACGGTAAGCGGTCAATTCTGGGTGCCGTAGGGTAGCCTGGTCCGAGCTCGGCGGCGGACAACAGGCCGAGGGGACTCGATCGACGGGGGGTGCACGATCTAAATTTCTCCCCAGGAGGCCGCCCGTGCCCAAAGCTATAGACTTCCACATCCATCCCCCCAAGGAGCCCGGGACGCCGCCGACTCGGTTCCACACGGCAATGGCCACGTATTTCAAGTCGCCCCCGGAGCTTACGCTCGAAGAGCTGGCGGCCAAGTACAAGGAGCTGGACTACATGGCCGTGGTCCTGGCCAACGACGACCGCACAGCCCAGGGTGACGCATGGGACAGTAACGACTGGGTTGCATCGATCAGCCGGCGATACCCCGATACATTCATCGGGTTCGGATCGGTCGACCCGTGGATGGGCAAGCTTGCGGTAAAGGAAGTCGAGCGGGCGGGCAAGGAACTGGGCATGAAGGGCATCAAGTTCATACCCATGACCCAGGAGTTCTACCCCAACGACCGCAGGTTCTACCCGATTTACGAAAAAATTGCTGAGTTGGGTATGATAGCCATGTTTCATACCGGGACCACGGGAGTCGGGGCTGGGCTGCCGGGGGGCGGGGGCGTCCACCTGAAATACACCAAGCCCATTCCATACATCGACGACGTAGCCGCCGACTTGCCGGAGTTGACCATAGTAATGGCCCACCAGGCTTTCCCCTGGGTGGAGGAGCAGTTGGCGGTGCTGGTGCACAAACCGAACGTATATATGGACATCTCAGGTTGGTCACCCAAGTACTTCAACCCGCTTCTCATCCAGTATGCCAGCACACTGATAAAGCACAAGGTATTGTTCGGGTCGGACTACCCGGCCCTCACCCCCGAGCGATGGGTCCGGGACTTCGAGGGAGCGCCCTTCTGGGATGAAGCCCGACCCTTGATTATGCTGGAGAATGCCAAGAAAGTGCTGGGCATGTAGCCCTGCCTAAATGAACGGAGATAACCTTGAGTAACGTACCGTCTGTCGGAGATGCTGAGACCGTAGCCCTTCTGGAAAACGTTTTCGTCTGCTTTAACAGCCACGATCCCGCAAAATTCCGCGCCTTCTGCTCCGATGACTTCCAGTTCCACGATGCTTCCAAACCGTCGCCCGTGGAGGGCAGGGACCTGTTCGTGGCGGCGCTGAAAGAATGGTGGAAGGCATTCCCGGACTCACAGATTACGGGGAAAATGATAATAGCGTCCGGGAACTGGGCTGCCGCCGAGGCCACGGTGACCGGTACTCACCAGGGAGACTTCAAGGGCATCCCGGGCACCGGCAAGAGCGTCGGCTGGACGTTCATGGAGATCGCCGAGTTCAAGGATGGCAAGCTCCGGGCCCTCCGCGCTTACCGGGACAACGTGAACATCTACAAGCAGTTGGGCGTACTTCCGCTGAACTTGTAGAGTTGACACCCTCCCATTCCCATTTTTCGGGCTCACCATCAACGATTGATTAGACAGTGGCTTGGCTTCGGTATAGTGTGAGGCCATGTCGGTTTCTGCGATGGGAAAACGGGCTCAAGTGACCGGTGTGCGGGCAAAAAAGTCCCTGGGCCAACATTTTCTCAAAGACGCGGCAATAATCGAGGAAATCGTAGACGCCGCAGACCCGAGCCCCGACGAAGTAGTCATAGAGGTCGGGCCGGGCACGGGAGTCCTGACTAGAGCCTTGGCCCGGAGGTTTGGTCGGGTCATCGCCGTAGAGATCGACTCTCACCTTGCCTCCCTCCTCCAGACCGAGTTGACTGAATTCCCAAACGTACGGACTGTACTAGGCGATGTCCGGGACTTTACACCCGAGCAGTTGCTCAGGGAGCACGGGAGCGATCTGGTGGGTGAGGATGGCAGTTACAAGGTTGCCGGGAACCTGCCGTACTACGTCGCCTCGCCCATAATCCGGCACTTCCTGGAATCCGACCACAAGCCCGTGAAGATGGTAGTTACCGTGCAGCGGGAGGTCGGGGAAAGCATGGTCGCGGAGCCCGGGAAGATAGGCCTGCTGAGCCTGGCTGTGCAGGTGTACGGCGCCCCGAGAATAGTGGCACACATTCCGGCTGGCAAGTTTCATCCCAAACCGAAAGTGGACTCGGTGGTGGTGGCTATCGACGTTCACCCCGAGCCTTTGGTGTCGGACCCGGACCGCTTCTTCAGAGTTGCAAAAGCCGGGTTCCGGGCCCCGAGGAAGCAGCTGCATAACTCCCTGGTCAAAGGACTGAATGCTGAGGGCGATTTCGTGAAAGATGCCTTGGAGCGGGTGGGCATCAATGGACGAAGAAGACCCTCGACACTCACGATTGAAGAGTGGGACAGATTGTCGGAGGAGTTGGGGTGACGGGAGTGGCGAAGGTTACTGTTCAGGCTCCGGCAAAGGTAAACCTGACACTTGAAGTGTTGGGCAAACGGCCGGACGGCTACCACGAAATTGCGTCGGTGATGCAAGCAATCAGCCTCTTCGACACGCTCACCTTTCTCCCCTCTGACGAAATCAAGGTGTTGGCTGAAATAGAAGCCTTGGGGACGCAGGACAACCTGGTCTATCGAGCGGGCATGCTGCTCAGGGAGACTTCGGGAGTTTCGGCGGGGGCGGAGATCCATCTCGATAAGCAGATTCCCTTGGCGGCGGGGCTGGGCGGCGGAAGCAGCGACGCGGCGGCCACTCTCCTGGGTCTCGACCGTTTATGGAGCCTCGGGCTTGGTGAAGAAGAACTGAAAGAGTTGGCGGCACAACTGGGGTCGGACGTGCCGTTTTTCTTAACTGGGGGGACAGCCTTGGTGGAAGGGAGGGGAGAACGGGTGTCGAATGTAAAGACGCCTCCGACCCTTTGGCTCGTGCTCGCTTTCCCGGACCATCGACTCGAAAACAAGACCGCCACCGCCTACAAGACCTTGAGCCACACCGACCACACCGATGGCCGCAGGACCGCCGATCTGGTGAAACGAATAGAGGCCGGCGCCGAAATAAGTCACGACTCATTCTTCAACGTCTTCGATAGAGTCGCTGATCAGATCTTCCCGGGCATCGACGGGTCCTGGTCGATTCTGGAGGAGGCATCCGGCGGGCCGGTCCATCTTTCGGGGGCGGGCCCAACGCTGTTTTGTCGGGTTGACGGGCCTTATGAGGGTGAGAGGGTTGTCAGAGAATGCGACGCAAAGGGACTGGACTCTCGCCTGGTCAGGACCTTGGCTCCGGGTGAAGGGCCCCTAATATCGATAGATGAGTGAGGCGTGCTGACACCGTGGCCTTACTGATTGGCACAGCGTGCGGGTTCTTCATCGGCACCCTGTTCACCATGCTCTGGGCGATCAACATCACGGCGCCGGGCCACAAACCCAGCGCCTTGTTCGGTTCCTTGAGCAAGGTGCCGGGCACCATCCCGGCCTCGGCGCTGCTTCCGCTGGTGGTAATGGGAGCGTGGGGACTAGGGGGTGGGATGATAGGGGCGCTGTACATCGGGGCGGAGGCGTTGGTACCGGGCTCGGGGATAGGTAGTCCCAACATGGCCTTTTCCATCGGGATTTGTGCATTCACTCTGAATGCAGTCGTGCTCGGGGCTTTGTGGACGCGTAAATGGATCTGGCGAGACGGGTACATACTGGGCCTGGCCTTTGCGGGGATGTTTGGCTGGTTGATGCCGCTTCTGTTGTCGTGAACGTGGCGGGCTGATAAAATGACTGCGGCTTTGTTCCATAATTCACAGTTTGCGTCCGAGCCAGGGCGCGAGGATTTGAGAAAACTGCCCAAGTGCTTGTAGACCTACATTCCCATACGATGATCGGGGGAAGCGACAGCAGCATTTCACCTCAGGACCTGGTCCTTGAGGCGAAAAAGCAGGGGCTGGACGGGATCTGCTTCACGGAGCATGGTGCGAACTGGGAATGGTCTAAGTTCCGTGAATTCGCAGCCACGCAGGAGATCGTGGTTTTTCACGCTCTGGAAGTCGAAACCGAAATGGGGCACATCGGCTCTTTCGGTCTGCACCACTATGTGAGCGGAATGCACAAAGTTGCCAAGCTGCGGGAGGTGATCAACGAGGTCGGTGGGTACATGGTATCGATGCACCCGTTCCGCCGCTTCTACGACCACCGAGGCAGCCTGCTTTGGCCCAACGGCACCAAGCCCGAGTCTCTGGAAGGGAAGAGCCGCCACAGCGTCTTCGAATATGTTGATGCAATCGAGGCGCTCAATGGCGGTAACAACGAGAGAGAGAACGAGACCGCCTACCGAGTCGCCCAGATGCTGGGCAAGCCTTGCACTGCAGGTAGCGATGCCCACTCCCATCACGGAGTTGGGTGCAACGTGACGGTCTTCGAACGGGACATTCACACCGACGAGGACCTTCTCGTCGAGCTCAGGGCGGGGCGTTACCGTCCGGGCACGGGGCTCAGGCAAGGGTCCCTTTCCATCTACAACCCCGTCTAGCCTGGGGAGGGGTCGGGGGTGGGGACGGTCGGGAAGGCCCAACAATTCCACCTTATGCTGATCCCCATCGACCAGCCATTCAATCTCACCCACACGCTGGAGTGCGGTCAAGCCTTCAGGTGGAGGCGCGAGGGCGATTGGTACTACGGGGTCATTTACGGCAACATCCTGAAGATTCGACAGACGCTCCTGGGCGTCGAGTTCAACAGCTATCCTTTGCCCGAAGAGGAGATCGTCAACCGGCTGGCCTACTATTTGAGACTGGACGATGATCTGCCGGAGATCTACCGGGTCATAGGGCGAGACGACAGGATGCGCCACGCTATCGCCCAGTACTTCGGGCTGCGGCTTCTGAGGCAGGAGCCGTGGGAGTGCCTGGTCTCCTTCATCTGCTCCATATCCTCGAACATCCCCCGGATAAGCCAGTCAATAGAGTCGCTGTGCGGCAAGATGGGGGACCGACTGGAGATGGACGGCCACGTCCGGTTCTCCTTCCCGGGCCCCGAGAAAGTGATGGAACTCGGTGAGACGGGCCTGAGGCTGATGGGAATGGGGTTCAGAGCGCCGTACTTGGCCGAAACTGCTGATCGGATCGGTCGGGGTGTCTACGACCTGGAGGGCTTGCGGGAACTCAACTACGATGACGCAAAGAAGGACCTGATGACGCTGTTCGGGGTGGGGGACAAGGTCGCCGACTGCGTATTGCTATTCTCCCTGGAAAAGCTGGACTCTTTTCCCATAGACAGGTGGGTCAGGAGGGCAGTGGAGGAGTGGTATTCGGTGGGAGAGAACCCTTCTTACGATGCGATCCGGACCTGGGCCCTGGACTATTTTGGGGTGCACGCGGGGTACGCCCAGCAGTACCTCTTCCAAGGGCGCAGGCTGGAGAAGAAGTCAGCTAGCGCCTCTCCCCCGTCAACCAATTCTTGACCAGGGTGGTCTCATCCTCCTTGGAAGCTGCCAGGCCGTCCAGCCGAGCATCAAGCAGCCGATTCAGAACCTGACCTATCTTAGGACCGCGAGGCACGCCCAAGTTGATCAGGTCTTTGCCGGTGAGCTCGGGCCGAACGTCGGCGAGCCGGGAGAGGTAGTCGGCGGCCCGGGCCCTGGCAATTTCATGCTCGGCAGCGATTCCAAAAGCACTAACGGAGTCGCTGTCGAATCCCTTGAAGTGAGCGTACACCTGGCTGTCCCTGAGTCCCTCTACCGAGATTCCTGCCTCCGAGTCCCTCAGGGTCAGTGTGCTCTTCACCACCCCAATCGACTCCTTGGGAAAGCGGTATCGGTCAAGGAATTGCATGGCCTCACCAGTTTCGATTGGGTAGAGGAGCAGTGCGACATAAATGGCGGGCTCAACCTGCTCCAGCTGACGGCGGGCCGACTGAAAAACCTCTGAGAGACTGGCATCGGGCTGCAGGGCGGGATCGATGGTGCGGAGAACGCCGAGGGAGTTGGCGCGCAGGAGAGGAAGCTCGGGGGTGGGTTCCATGAGGAATAGATCGAGCTCTCGGCGAAGTCGGTCGACACCGACGGACGGGAGCAGGTGGAGGTCCCTCGACAGGAGGGCGAGGGTGGAGGATTCGATCTGGAACCCGAGCCGCTGTTCATATCTGATGGCGCGCATTATGCGTGTCGGGTCGTCTACAAAGCTGCCAAGGTGGAGGACGCGGATCAGGCTGTCTTCCACGTCCTGCCTACTTCCAAACCTGTCCAGGAGCGTTCCCGCATCGGGGGGGCTGAGGCGCAGGGCCATGGCGTTGACGGTGAAGTCCCGACGCACCAAGTCCTCTTCTATGGGGCCGGGGCGGATGTCGGGTAGGACGCCGGGTCGCGGGTAGGTTTCGGTGCGGGCGGTGGCCAGGTCGAATCGCAGTGTGCCGTTACGGTAGGTAGCCGTGCCAAATCTCGGGTGCACGACGGCCTCACCGCCCTGGTCGAAGGCCAGGGCGCGCACGAGTTCCGGAGCATCGCCTTCGACGACCAGGTCTAAGTCCGAGGCGGGACGTTCAAGGAGGAGGTCCCGGACTCGGCCGCCGACGATGTAGAGGGGGCTCGCTCGGTCCGCAGCCAGAACGGCGAGGCGCGTGATGAGGGTCCAGAGGTCGGGGCTGGTCCGGTATTGCAGTGCCTTCAGGTAGTCCATGATCTGGGGTGTATTATAGGGTGGCCGGATGTTAAAATGGTCTTGATTCTAGTCTGAAAGGTGGGGCGTCATGTCTGAAAAAGTTAATCTCACGGTGTTCTACGACTATCTCTGACCCTACGTTCGGGTTGCGGCAGTTTGGCTGCAAGACGTAAAGAAGGCGTACGGAGACGATCTCAACATAACGTGGAAGAATTTCCCGTTGGAGCAGGTTAACTCCAAGGAAGGCCCCGACTGGAAATTGTGGGAACAGGATGAGTCCTACCCCAGCAAAGGTCTCCTTGCCCTGAAGGCCGGAGAAGCCGCCAAGAAGCAGGGCGCCGAGAAATTCGGAAAGTTCCACGTGGCCCTACTCAATGCCCGTCACATGGAACGGAAGGCTATAGACAAGCTAGAAATCCTGACGGCCGTGGCGAAGGACGCTGGGCTGGACATCGACAAGTTCCTCGAGGACATCAACGACCCCCAGGCCCTGAAGACCATTGCCTCCGACTACGAGGAAGCCAAGGCCAACTACGGCGTCTTCGGTGTTCCCACCATGTTCACCGACACTGGCGCCTCGGCTTTCGTCAAGATGATGCCTCCCCCGCCGGCTGAGCAGGCCCGAGAGGTGTTTGAAAGCGTGCTCGGCGTTGTCAACGGCGTGCCCAACCTCCAGGAAATCAAGCGTCCAACTCCTCCCGGGGACTAACCCACCACCCGAAGAATATGTCCCCGAACAACGGTGTCGAACCAGACATAGTAGTGGCATTGGCCGATGAGTACCTGCTGGTCCAGGCCCTGACCCACTCGTCCTACATACACGAGCACCCGGAAGCCACCCAGGAATCCAACGAACGTTTGGAATTCCTGGGCGATTCCGTCCTCGGGTTCATAATTGCTGATGATCTGTATGGACAATGGCCGCAACTCACCGAAGGTGAAATGACGGTCCTGCGCGCCCAGTTGGTCTCGACCCAGGCCCTGGCCTCGGCAGCGGAAGCGATGGACCTCGGCAAGCATTTGCGGCTGGGGCGGGGGGAGGAGAAGTCGGGGGGGAGGACTAAGCGGCGCAACCTGGCAGGGGCCCTGGAAGCGATAATAGGCGCTGTCTGGCTGGATGCCGGTCTGGATGCGGCTCGCAGTTTCGTCGTCCAGGCGCTTAAGGCCAGGATTAAAACCGTATCCGACGGTGGCGGAGAGACCGACTATAAGTCGCGTCTTCAGGAGCTCACCCAGGCGCGGCTTCAAGTCCAGCCCCGGTACGAGACGACACAGCAGTTGTCAGAGACCGGTGACCCGATTTTCGCCACTAAGGTGATCATCGGTGGGCGTTCAATGGGCAGGGGCACGGGGACATCCAAGCGGGTAGCGCAACGGAGAGCCGCCAAACAAGCCCTGGACCGTTTCGCCGAGTCGTAGGCTTACTTGGAAGTTCATATGACAAAGTCAAGATACGATATGAACTTCCATCTATCTGCGTTCGAGACTATATGTAACGGCACAGACTTTGAATTACTGATAATCGGTCAGGCCCTGATCGATCGTGCTCATAGGAACGTGTTGGAAGCTAAGCTGAAGTGCTTAGATGAACTGTCAATCTTCGATATCGGTCATGCATTGTCTGATTACAGTAAACGAGTAGAAATGTGCCGTGCTTTGGACTTCATAGATAGTGATCTTTGGGAAGATCTGAAGATTGTCGGAAGAATGAGAAACGACGCGGCCCACCTCAATACGGAAGGATCGTTTAGCTTGGGCGATGAAACTTTCAAGGACCGAATCTCATCGTTTCATGAGATTGAGACCTTGAAGTGGCATCCGGAATTGTTGCAGGAAGGCCGGTCCATTGAGAAACGTACGGGGGTTCTATACGAAGGGGCTCGAAGCCAACTACTCTGGTCGTTAACTGAGGTATTGTGTAAATTAGCCGGACTTGCTCCTACGCCATTTAGTGAACGACCGGCACAGAAATACCAATTGGGAGATCGGGTCAAGGTTAGACTTACTACCGACACCAAGGTCTTCGACCTGAAGGGTCGCTCAGAGGCGGTTGGAACTATTGTAGATGCCCCCTGGAAGATTTCTTACAACGTGCGGTTAGATGAACCACCGGGTCCCGATTACAACACAATTACCTACTTGACAGACGATTACATTATAGAAAAGTTGTAAGGGACGAACCCGAATAGCGAGAATATTCTGAGGATCCGAAGTGGTGCTTAAGTAGCTGCTGAGCGGCGATCTTAAGTCGGGGCTTAACCCTTGTCGTTGGCGTCTATCTCTGACTCCATCATATCGGCGATGTTGCGCTCATAGTCGCCGGGGAAAGTCCTTAAGGCGTCGATGGCGCGGCGTCGGATGTATTCTGGACGGTTCTGACCCAACTTCCACTTGCCCACCACTCGATCTATCCTGATCCTGAAGGCGGTGACCCCTTTGATCATTTTACGGTTGTAGGGGGAATCGAAGTCGGCTTTCCAGGGCTGCGGCAGGAAGGACTCGTAGTAGTCGACCACCTGTTGAACGACATCCACGGTGTCCTCTCTGTCGTGCAGTGCCTCGAAGGTGCCGTATACGTGTACAACGGCATAGTTCCATGTAGGGACGGTGTCGGATTCCCGGTACCAGGTGGGGGAAATGTAAGCGTGAGGCCCGTGAAAGACCACCATGACCTCATTGCCGTCGGCGTGACGCCAGTGGTCGTTTGCCCTTGCCATGTGACCCAGGAGAAAGTCTTGACCGTCGGGCTCCTCGGAAAGGACGAAGGGCAGGTGGGAAGCCACGGGGCCCGCGCCCTGGTGCGAAAATAGAATGCCGAAACCGTTGTCCCGTATGAAGTCGTAGCTGCGTTGTTTGTCTGTTACGGCATAGAGCTTGGGCACGTACATGTTAGGACTCTCCGTGGATCGAGGTCTTAGTTCCTGGCCTCTGCTCCGATGAAATAGCGGGTAAGTCGGGCCAAGGCCTCGGACGCCTCACTCACCAGGTCTTCCACTATGCGGGCCGCGGGCCTTCGCTTTCCGATCAGCCCCCCGACCTGTCCGCCGGAATTCAGTTCCAACTCCTCCAAATGTCCTTCAACCACACCCTGCTCCATGTCTTCGATGAGCATGCCCTGCAGTGGCATGGGGAGGGCCTGCAGGCCGGAGTCGGCCCATTCCTGGACCAGGACGTTGTTGAAATAGCGGGCCGTCTTGCCGGAGCTGAGACGGCTGATTACCCAGTCCTCGGAGCGGCCTTCGACTATGCGGCGCTTGTGGATGTCGGGGACGGCTGCTTCGTCGGAAGAGAGGAATAGGGTGCCGCACCAGACGCCCTGGGCCCCGAGAGAAAGAGCGGCGGCAATTCCCCGCCCATCCCCGATCCCCCCGGCGGCGACCACCGGGACGGGAGATATAGCATCGACGACCTGTGGCACGAGCACCATCGTGGCGATTCTTCCAGTGTGTCCCCCTGCCTCGTTGCCCTGGGCTACTACGATGTCGACTCCGGCATCGACGTGACGGCGGGCGTGCCGTGGGCTGCCGGCCATGCCTATGACCTTCATGCCGAGCTTATGAGCGTCCTCGGTCATCCAGCCGGGCGGCCCCAGGGCCGAGACGAACACGGGTACTTCTTCTTCCAGAATCACCTCGACCTGACGTCGGATGAAGGCGGGATTATATGCAAATGATTTTCCTGCCTTGGCCTCGGGGACGGAGTGCCTTTGGACGGCGTCCTTGACCCAGGCGACGTGGTTCGGATAGTCGAAATGGAGAGTGGCCTTGACCTCTTCCCGGTTGTCGTCGACATCGGCCATGGACACGGGGAGCTGCAGATCGACGCCGAATGGGTTGTTGGTGTGGTTTCGGATCCAGCGAATCTTCTGGCGGATGTCCTCGGGCTCCCAGCCGGACGCACCCAGCACACCAAGGCCCCCGGCGTTGGAAACGGCCGCGGCGAGTTCGGGGGAGCCGCCCGGCACCATGCCGGCCTGTAGTACCGGGAACCGGATTCCGAGCATATCGCATAAGGGTGTCCAGAGGGTGGGTTCGGGCATGGCAAACTCCTAGGGGGAGGGACTGATTGAGGGAAGGATAAGAACGGGGGAAGGGAGTGTCAATTCGGGGGCAAATGTTGACCGTGTTTTTTAGCGAGTGTTAACATCGATTCAGGAGCAGACATGCCATTTTTTAGACTCAGAAGACGTGAAAAGAAGACCGAGGAAAGCCTCAAGCGTACGAAGCAGGGTTTTTTCCGGCGAATTGTCGGCGTATTTAACACGCCCAAGATAGACGAGGAGTTCTGGGAGAACCTCGAAGAGACTCTGATATCGGCCGACGTAGGCGTCAAGACATCCACCCGGATCTCCAAGACCCTGCGGGAACGGGTCAAGAGCGAGAGACTGGGCAATCCGGACGATATCCGGGCTGCGCTGCGAGAGGAGATGGCGGCCATCCTGTCCAAGGCCACAGGCGACCGAGAGTTTCTATCCTCCGTTAACGGTGGGCCGGGTGTGGTGTTGGTGGTCGGGGTGAACGGAGGCGGGAAGACGACTTCAATAGGCAAGATGGCCCACGCCTACTGTTCCGAGGGGCAAAGTGTGGTGCTTGCAGCGGCTGACACGTTCCGGGCCGCGGCCATCGAGCAGTTGGAGGTGTGGGGTGAAAGGTCGGGGGCCCACGTCGTCGCTCACCAGCAGGGGTCGGACCCTGGGGCGGTGGCTTTCGACGCGCTGAGCAGCGCCCGAAACCGTAAGGCCGACCTTGTACTAGTGGACACCGCGGGTCGGCTGCACACCAAGTACAACCTGATGCAAGAGCTACAGAAGATCAAGAGAGTCATCAGCCGGTTCGACCCATCCGCACCCCATGAAGTGGTGCTCGTATTGGATGCGGTGATCGGGCAGAATGCGGTGGCCCAGGCCCGACAGTTCATCGAGGCGGCGGGTGTGACGGGAATCTTCCTAGCCAAGCTGGATGGGTCCGCGAAGGGTGGCGTAGTCCTTAGCATCTGCGACGAGCTGGGCATTCCCATCAGGTTTATAGGCACCGGCGAAGGCCTCGACGATATGGCCCCCTTTGACGCGGAAGAATTTGTGTCGGCCTTGCTGGGATAGAGACTTGCCCCCGGCGCCCGACAACGGGCTATATAAAGCCGATGCGTCCGCCTCAGGCGGACGCATCGGCTTTATGGATAATATGGGTGTGCATTCCATGACCGTGGTTAGCCCGACATGATCGACTTCATTTCCTGGGCGCTCGCAGTCGAGGCCCTGGGTCTCATTGCCCTGCCGGTCACCTTCGTCCTGTTCTCCCGCCTGCCCTACGGCGGTTATGCCTTCTCCAAAGCAGTAGGGATACTGCTTTTCAGCTTCCTGGTGTGGATGGTGGGGTTCACTGGGATAATCCCTCTCAACCGCTATTGGGTGTCGGGGTTGGCGATAGTCCTGGCGGTGGCCTCGTTCCTGGTTGTTTGCCGGAGACTCGACGAGTTCCGGCAATACGTGCGAGAGCAGCGATGGACGATAGTCATCGTGGACGTGCTGTTCCTGGCGGCTTTCGCCGGGTGGGCCGCCGCTCGGGCCTACGACCCCGCAATCAGCCACACGGAACAGCCGATGGACTTTGCCCTGCTCAACTCGGTTATCAGGGCCGAGTCCATGCCCCCACAAGACCCGTGGCTGAGCGGACACTCGGTGAGCTACTACTACTTTGGCTACGTTATGCACGGAGTATTGGCCAAAGTAACGGGCGTCGAGGCGGCGGTGGCGTACAACCTTGCGATTGCCCTGCTGTTCTCTCTATCGGCGGTCGGGGCGTTTGGACTGGTGTCGGAGATGGTAGGGATACATCGACGGAAAAATGGGGATGGGCGCGAGATACCGGTAGCCGTCGGGCTGCTGGCAGCGTTGCTGGTTGTGGGGATAGGGAACCTGCAGTCGGTGGCGGAGATGGTACGGGCATGGGGGGTGGGGGGCGAGGGTGTGTGGTCATGGATCGGGGTGGAGGGGGCGACGACGGCGCCGGAGACCTCCTCATGGTTTTCCCGAGACTTTTGGTGGTGGTGGCGCACGACTCGGGTCATCCAGGCCGCAGAAGGCGGCTCGACGCCCGCGATCACGGAGTTTCCAAGCTTCAGCTTCATCCTCGGAGACCTCCACCCGCACGTGATGTCGCTGCCGTTCCTGATTCTCGCGTTGGGCCTGGGTCTGCGAACCCTCGCATCGGGAGAGACGTTTGGACTGCGATGGGTACGGGACAATAAGGTTGGGTTCGCGGTAATAGCGCTCTGTATCGGAGGGTTGGGATTCCTGAACAGCTGGGATTTACCGCTGGGACTCGGGTTGTTCCTGGGGACTACGTTGATCGCGAATCACTGGTCGGGGGTGGGGTGGGGTCGCGAACAGATGAAGAGCTGGGGGTTGTTCGCCGGGGCCTTGGTGGCTGCGGTGGTAGTCCTGTACCTGCCCTTCTATCTCGGAGACAGGCCCTCGCCCCTCTTCCCCTGGGTGCTCCCCGTGGAGGGAGTCCACACCCGATACATCCATTACTTCCTGGTTGTGGGGCTCTTCCTGCTCATAAGCGTTCCATTCCTGCTGGCCTTGACCTTCCGCTACCTCCGTTCCAGGTCCGACACTGGACGAGTGTGGCACTCCGGGACGTTGCTGGTGCTGGCCCCCTTTGCGATTTGGGCGGCAATCGTACTGTCAAAAAGCCTTGTGGAGGGAGATGTCTTGGGAAGTCTGGACGAGATCGGGGCACGGATCCTTGGGACATTTCCTCTTCTGTTGATTCTAGGGTTGGCCCTTTGGCTGATTCTCAGGCTCGGACTGAACGCTAAGAACGAGAACCGGGCCGCAACTACCTTTGCCCTCATCCTGTTATTCGCGGGCCTGCTTGCGACACTCGGCCCGGAACTTTTTCGAATCGTGGACGTTTTCGGCAACAGGATGAACACGGTGTTCAAGTTCTACTACCAGGCTTGGATACTGCTAGCCGCGGCGTCGGCGTTTGGCGTCTACTACTTGGCCTCGGGATGGGACTGGTCGAGAATCAGCAAAGCGGTGGTGGGCACGACAGCGACGGTGCTGGTAGGATTGTTGATCGTTGCATCGGCGATGTTTACTTTGGGTGCTTTGAACAACAAGACGAACTCCTTTTCGGCAGAGCCGACTCTTAACGGTCTGGCGTTCCTCGGCGGCCCCGAGTCCCCGGAGACCCGAGCCCTGGTGTTCATTTCAGAAGATTCGGGTCCGGAGTCGGTGATGGTAGAGGCCGTGGCCGTCGATGACCGGGGCACTCCCGGCGGAGACTACAGGCTCGACTATGCGCGAATCTCGGGGCGCACCGGTGTGCCGGCAGTTCTCGGTTGGGCAGGGCACGAGGAACAGTGGCGAGGGAGCCGGCGCGGGTTCCGGGAGAGGGCCGAGGACGTGAGAGCGATCTATACGGAGGCCGATGTCTCGGTGGTTGAGGGGTTGCTCGAGAAATACGGCGTCGAATACGTCTACGTGGGCAGGTTGGAGCGTGACTTGTATGGCCTGGACACGACAGCCACCTTCGACGAGTTTATGGACCGCGTATTCGAGAGCGGGCAAATCACCATATACAAAGTGAGAGAGAATTGACTGGGCCAAGCCAGGTAGAAGCGAACGCCGTCATGTCCGCCGATGAGCCGAGAAGTCGCCTGACCGCGATGAGTGCGCGCCTGGGGATGTGGCTTAAGGGACTCCCAGGTTGGGAAGTCGCCTTTTATGTCGGGGTAGTGGCACTGGCGGTTTTGACGAGGTTCTGGGATCTCGGCACCCGGGCCATACACCACGATGAGAGCATCCACGCCTTCTTCGCGTTGGGCTTTTTGAACGCGTACCAGCACAACCCTCTGACCCACGGCCCGTTCCAGTTCTTCGGCCTTAACCTGTTCTTCAACCTGTTCGGAGAGAGCGAGGTAACGGCTCGGGGGTTGGCGGCGGTGTTCGGAGTCGTGCTCGTTGGGCTGCCATTTTTCCTGCGGAGCTTTTTGGGCCGCTGGGCCTGCATGATTGCGAGCCTCATGCTCCTCCTCTCCCCTTCCATCCTGTATTTCACCCGGTTCGCCCGTAACGACGCCTACATGGCCGTCTGGACCCTCGGCTTGGCCATCTGCCTCTGGAAGTACACCTCGGGTCGAAAGGCCAGGTATCTGTACGGTGCTGCTGCTCTGTTTGGCATGGCATTCGCAACCAAGGAGAGCACGTTCATCCTGATGGTCATCATGGGTGGATTCTTTCTCCTGCTGTCGTTAAAGGCAGGGCGCGAGGGGTGGGAAACCGAGAAAGAGTCTGAGAATGAGAGAGGCAGAGAGTGGCGCCCACGGATACTCCGGCAAACCCTCAATGGAGTTTCCGACGCGGCAAGATGGCTCTGGCCTCGGATTGCGCCCTACCCGCTGGTCTTCACCCTCGCTTCGGCCTGGGTTGTAGCTGCCATCCTATGGTCCTTCGACATATACGACGTTTTCGGCAGGGTAAACCCGACCTTCAGCCTTGTTTCCCTGGGCGTGGTTATAGGGGTCTACGTGGGAGTCCTGCCCTGGTTGTGGATGCTGCAAAGGTCCCGACTTAATCGATGGTTGGACTTTGGACGGTTTATCGATACCACGAGGTTGATGGGGGACCTCCGAAGAACACCGTGGCTGTTGCCTGTCCTGCTCGCACTGCCCCTGATGGGTGCGGCGGCGGGTATTCTTCAGGAGCCTCTCGGCCTTACCCTCGCCAACCCAAACGGATTTGGCGGCGGGAGCGAAGGCCATGTGCCGGGCATCCCCGACGGAGCGCCCTCCGGCAACGTGAGCCTGGCGATAGCGGTGGGCATCGTTATCTATCTCTTCGCAGCGAGCATATTCATAGGGCTAAAGTGGGACCGCAAGAAGTTCCTGATATCCAGCGTCATCTTCTGGTCGATATTTGCAGTCCTGTTCACGACATTCTTTACGAACACGGGCCAGGGGCTGGGGAGCGGGCTGTGGCAGTCGTTGGGGTACTGGGTAGCGCAGCAAGAGGTGAGGCGGGGAGCACAGCCCTGGTATTACTACCTGATTATGACCGCGACCTATGAGTTTCTGGCCCTCGTAATCGTGCTTATAGGTGGGGGGTGGCTGCTCTTGAGGCAGAAGGCGGCGCTGAAGCCGGGCTTGCTGCTCTACCAGGGAATATTCTGGGCAATTGCCGGGGGCCTGGTCCTGTACACCTACTGGATGCCGGAGAATCCGGATACCCGGTTTATCATCGGGGCGATGATGCTGCTTGGGGCTGCGTTTGTCCTGGTTACGTACGGAGCAATCTTCGACAAGGGGTTTCTGCGGAGCAGGTTGTTGATAGCCAACGTGGCCGCTCTTCTTCTGCTTGCGTTCAACTGGGCGGCTCCGCGGCTGTTCGACGCTACGAGCGTCGATTTCTTCAACTCGATAGCGGCGGCTCAGGAGCCGCTTAATGCCCTCGTACTCTTCGCAGCCCTTTCAGTGATCGCATACAAGTCCTTGACCCCCGAGAACAAGATTGACGTCTTCCTGATCTATTGGCTCGCTTCGACGCTGGTCCTGTACTCGGCGGCGGGGGAGAAGATGCCGTGGCTGATGGTGCACACTGCACTGCCCATCACACTGGTCGCGGCTAGGTTTGTGGGCAAGGCGTTGGCCCGAGTCGATTGGAAGCCGCGCTTCGATGCACGGTTGACGGTGGCTGTTGTGGCGGTATTGGCGGTGGGGTTGGTCGGGTTCCATTCGGTGCGGGTGGGGGTGGAGGCGGCGTATGGGGTGGGTAGGCCGGGGACGGGTGACTATCCCATCGAGATGCTGGTCTACACCCAGACCACACCCGACATAACGCGGACTATGGCCAACATCGAGGAGAGAGCAATTGAGACGGGGCTAGGCTATGACTTGCCCATCATCATCGACAGGACCAGTGGGTTCGGTTACCCGTGGAGATGGTATCTGCGCGACTACGAAAAGGTGCATTGGCCGTGCTATGACGCCAACACCTCCGATTCCACTTGTGCATCCCTGAACGCCGAGCCCGAAGCCGAGGTCATAGTGATGCACTACAGGAACGAGGCAGCCTCGGCGGAGTTCCTGGACGCTTTCGGTGAAGGTGAACGGATTGGTCATCGGGCGTGGTTCCCCGAGTTCGCCACCTACAAGAGCGGGTCGGACCCCTTACCCCTTGATAACTTCGTCGGGGCACTGGGCAGCGGCGATGCTTGGCGGCAGTGGTGGGACTTCTTCCTGTATCGGGAACTGACAGAGGACAAGCCCGTGGGCTCGGAAGATTCCATAGTCTTCTTCCGTCTGGGGCCTGTACCGTTTGAATCGGAAGAAGAGCAATAGACAGGTGTCTATGCCTGCAAGTTGCCCACAAGAGACGGCCTTCCTATAATTGAAGCAACATTGTCATCACATCGTTTTAACAGGGCTGGCCTAGGGGCACGCCCGTCGACTATGAAATCACTTCCAACTCAAGGCGTACCAGTCATTGCTAAGGTCTAAAAAGGTCTGGCTGGGGCTGGCCGTAAGCGCCCTTTTCCTCGCCCTCTTCCTCTTCCGCATCGACTACTCGGAAACGTTTGACGCCCTTAGGGGCGCGAACTATCTGTACGTAGCTCCGGCCATCGTGGTCTATTTCGGGTCGTTGTGGTTCAGGACACTTCGTTGGCAATACCTGATGAAACACCTGGCCGATGTCTCGATATCCCGGCTCTACCCAGTGACGATAGTCGGGTACATGGCCAACAATATCATGCCTGTGCGACTCGGAGAGGTGGCGCGGTCGTACTACCTGTCGACACGCGAGCGAATGAGCGCCAGCTCGGCGCTGGGAACCGTGGGGGTGGACCGGGTATTCGATGGGCTAACCCTCATATTCTTCATCCTGGTAGTTTGGCCTTTCCTGCCCCTGGCCGACCTGCTGAAGAACGACGCCGGAGAGTGGTCATGGGAACGGGTTGCGGGAAGCGCCGCGGTGCTGGTGGTGTTCGTTGGGGCGATAGTGGTATTCGTAGCCCTTACGGTGAGACCCAGCCTGACGAATCGGGCGATAGAACTGCTTCTGGTATTCGTGCCGGCCCGGTTCAGGGTCGGGGTCCGGGGGTTGGCGGAGACCTTTATTGAAGGGCTGGGTTCCCTGGACAGCGCCAAGAAGGTGCTGGTCATCTTCATAATGTCGCTGCCCGTGTGGATCATGGAATCCTTGATGTACTACCTGATCACGCTGTCCTTCGGGAACGACTTCGACGTATCCTTCGCGCTGGCTATGGTGGTGACGGCTACCTCGAACCTCGTGGGAGCACTTCCAGCCGCACCCGGCAACGTCGGCACATTCGAATGGGCAATAAAGATCACCCTAGTGTCCTTCGGGTACAGCCCCGAGGTTTCTGTGGCGTACGCGGCTACGCTTCACGTGGTGCTGTGGCTTCCGGTTGTCGTAGCGGGCATAATGTATCTGTGGTTTGAACACCGCTCTCTGATGGAACTGGTGCGAGGGGGGCCTGCCACTGCGGGCGCAGGCGCTGGGGGGCCGATATCTATTGAAGGAGATCCCGAGGATTGAAAATAGGTGTAATAGGGGCCGGGGCGGCTGGCCTCGCCGCAGCATACGAGCTGCTTAAGAAGGGCCACTCGGTGAAGGTCTATGAAGCGGCTCCTTTTGTAGGGGGCCAGGCCGCGACCTTCGACGTTGGCAACGGCCGCCTGGAGCGCGGCTACCATCATCTGTTCAAGAGCGACACCCACATGGTGGACCTGATCCACGAGCTGGGCCTCGGAGAGAAGCTGGCCTGGATAGAGTCCAAAGTCGGTTTTTACCACGACGGCACCATCTACAACTTCGTCACTCCCTTCGATCTGCTCAAGTTCAAGCCCTTGAGCCTCATCAATCGCATCCGGCTGGGGCTTGTAACCCTCTATCTTCAGAAGACGTCCAACTGGAAGAAATTCGAAGGGGTCACGGCCAAGGAGTGGATAGTGAAGTGGGCCGGTCAGCAGGCCTACGATGTGGTCTGGGGCCCTCTCTTACGCGGAAAGTTCGGGGCGAGCGCCGACGACGTCAGCATGGCCTGGCTGTGGGGCAAGATCTACCTGAGGGTCGCCTCCCGGGATAAGAGCATGCAGAAGGAGAGGCTGGGCTACCCGATGGGCAGCTTCGGAGAAGTGTTCGAAGTGCTCACGGAGCGTATTGAGGGGATGGGAGGGGAAGTGCACATCTCTACACCTGTGACCCGTGTGAGGGTAAAGGACAACCGAGCCACGGGGCTGGAGATCCGGCAGCCGGGGGGCGAGGAGGCATACGAGGAGTTCGATCTGGTTATCTCGACTACGCCTTCTTACGTGTTCCCGAGGCTCGTCCCCGAGCTCCCGGAGGAATATACGGAGACGTTGCAGAGGATCAAATACCACGCCGCGATCCTGGTCGTTATGGTGCTGAAGCATTCCCTCTCCCGCATATATTGGATGAACATCAGCGGATACAAGACACCCTTCCTCGCAGTGATCGAGCACACTAACTTCATCGACAAGTCACACTATGGCGATAAGCACCTCGTCTATCTGAGCAACTACCTGGGCAAGGAAAGCCCGATGTACTCGATGAGCCGGGAAGAGCTGATGGCCGAGTACCTGCCTCACCTGAAACGCCTCAACCCCGAATTTGAAGAGTCGTGGATAGAGGAATACTACTACCACCGTGAGGAGGCGGCGCAGCCCATAGTGACGACGAACTACGGCGAGAAGATACCGGCGCACCGCACTCCTATTAAAGACCTCTACCTCGCGAACACTACCCAGATCTACCCTGAGGACCGAGGCACCAACTACTCCGTGCGCCTGGGACAGCGGATTGCCAATCTGGTGCTGGAGGACCGGAGCGGATAGGCTTGCCCCGCTTGAACGGCAAGCGCGTGTAGGGCATAATAGGTCGCAGCCTCACACTTCGAGCAGACACTACCTCACATGACGCCAACGGCCTCTACGACAGATAGAGTCACTCAGGCCCTTGATCGACAGGTCAAAGAGGAAATCACCGTTCTCTCATCCCTCATTCACGTCCAGGAAGAGTTCGGTTTCCTGCCTTCCGAGTCTATTCCCCTCATCGCCGACTTTACAGATGCCTCGGTCAACGACGTTTTCGGCGTAGCCACCTTCTACACCCACTTCCGCTTCACGCCTCCCGGCACCCATACCGTGGAGGTGTGCTGGGGCCCGTCCTGCCACGTGCGGGGCTCGCTGGAAGTCATGTCGGCAGTAAAGAAGGAGCTGGGGATGGAAGAGGAGGGCACGACGACCGACGGAGAGTTTACCTGGAAGCGAACGTCCTGCGCCGCCGCCTGCGCCCACGGACCCGTAGCCATCGTCGACGATAAGATATACGGTGACCTCACTCCCGAGGCCGCAGTCGAGATCATAAAGAAGGCCCGATGACGGAAGCCTACAAACAGCTCAAACAACGCGCCGACTCCAGCTGGGAGGCCCTGATGAAGGGCAGCCCTGCACGGATATTCGTCGGGACCGCGACCTGTGGACGGGCGGCGGGTGGTCTGCAAGTGGTGGAGGCTTTCGAAAAGGCCATCGCCGAGAGTGGTGTCGAGGCGCGGGTGCACCAGGTCGGCTGCATCGGGCTCTGCTATGCAGAGGTGTTAGTCGACATAATCGCACCTGGCAGACCCCGTATTACCTACGCAAACGTTACCCCGGAGATTGCTGAAACGTTAGTCAGAGACTATCTGGTCGGCGGAAACCCCAGGCCCGACCTAGCTCTTGCCGTGCGTGGCGATGAGTCGGTGGACGGGCTCCCCATGCTCTTCGATCTCCCCGACCTCAAGCCGCAGGTCCGGGTTGCCATGCGGAATTGCGGCACCATCAATCCATCGGAAATCGACCAGTACATAGCCAACGGTGGCTACTCCGGACTCGACCGGTGCCTCTCGGGTATGGCTCCCCCTGAAGTGATCGAAGATGTGTTGAAGTCGGGACTGAGGGGGAGGGGTGGGGCGGCGTTCCCGGCAGCAATGAAATGGAGGTTCCTGGCCGGGGCCCCGGGTCCGACCAAGTACATCCTCTGCAACGCCGAGGAAGGAGACCCGGGCGCCTACAACGACAAGGGCCTCCTTGAAAGCGATCCTCACACCGTACTGGAAGGGATGACCATCGCAGGCTATGCGACCGCCGCCAGCAAGGGATACGTCTTCATCCGGTGTGTGCACCGAGACGTTATCCGCACCACGCAGACGGCGATTGACCAGGCCTACAGGGACGGGCTGCTTGGAAAGAACATCCTGGGCAGCGGCTTCGACTTTGACATAGCTGTTTCCCTGACCGGCGAGTCCTACGTGGCGGGGGAAGAGACCGCACTGATGGAATCCATCGAAGGGAAGCGGGCGATGCCGCGGTCCAGGCCTCCCTTCCCGGCGCAGGTGGGGCTGTGGGGCAAGCCGAGCAACATAAACAACGTGAAGACATACGCCTACGTGCCGGAGATACTGAGGCGGGGCGGCGAGTGGTTCGCGGGAATCGGGACGGAGAGAAGCAAGGGTACGGCCATAGTTTGCCTCACCGGCAACGTCGCCAGGCCCCAGATGGCCGAGGTGCCTTTCGGCCTGACCTTGCGTCAGGTCATCGACGACGTGGCCGGGGGCGTGAGCCCCGGCAAGGAGATCAAGCTCCTCCAGACCGGCGGGCCGCTGGGCGGGTTCCTCGGGCCATCGGAGATTGACGTGACCCTGGACTTTGACGAGATGGCGGGAAGAGGGGCGATCCTGGGGTCGGGTGGGATAATTGTCGGCGACGAGAGCTCGTGCCCCGTGGAGATGGCCTCGATACTGGCCGACTTCAACAACGAGGAGTCGTGCGGCAAGTGTTTCCCGTGCCGCCTCGGTACCAAGCACATTCTCGATATGTTTCAGACCATGACGGAGGGCAGGGCTAAGGAGGGCGATGTAGATAAGATGCTCGCGATGGGCGACACCCTGCTAACCTCCCTCTGCGGCCACGGTCAGCTTTCGGTGAACCCCATAAAGTCGGCGGTGAAGTATTTCGCCAGCGAGCTGGAAGCTCATATTATCCATAAGGTGTGCCCCGCAGGCCGATGCTCGGCCCTGAGCACACCCGGTTAGAGGTAACAGTAGTGGACGAAATAACGCTTACCGTAGACGGACGGGAGATCAAGGCCAGGAAGGGCCAGACGATCATCGAGGCCGCTCGGGAAGCGGGAATTTATATCCCGTACCTCTGCTGGCACCCGACCCTGAAGGCGTTCGGAGCGTGCCGGATGTGCGTGGTGCAGGTCGAGAGGATGCGCGGGACGCCGGCGTCGTGTACCACGGGCGCAATGGACGGGATGGTTGTGACAACGAAGGGGAAGGCGATAGACGGGATCAGGCACAATATCATGGACCTGATTCTGTCGGAGCATCCCCACGGCTGCCTGACCTGCCCGCGGATAGACCACTGCGGCCCGCAGGACATCTGCCTGCGCCATGCCAACGTCGTTGACCGGTGCGTGCTCTGCCCGCAGAACGAGCGGTGCGAGCTGCAGGACGTGGTCTACCACCTGCAGATGAAGGACTCGGACCTGCCCTACGAGTACCGGCACGAGCCCCTGAACACGTCCAACCCCTTCATAGACCACGACATGAACCTGTGCATCGTCTGTGGGCGCTGCGTGAGGGCCTGCAACGAGATAGAGGGCGTCAATGCCATCACTTTCATCGAACGCGGCGACCGGACTCTCATAGGCACGTCCCTTGGTGGTTCCCTGTCGGACTCCGGGTGTACCTTCTGCGGGGCGTGCGTCGACGTCTGCCCGGTCGGGGCAATCACCGAGAAAGACCACAAATGGTCGGGCGCGCCGGAGAAATCGGTTACCACAATCTGCTCCAACTGCAGCGTGGGATGCCAACTTGAACTGCTGGTCAAGAAGGGCCGGGTTATACGCGCCATACCTGACCTGAGCGGCCCCGCGAACCAGGGCAACGCCTGCGGTAAAGGCAAGTTCGGCTACAAGTTCGTCCACAACAAGGACCGGATCTCGACGCCCTATATCAAGAAAGACGGAGAGCTTGTCGAGGCCACGTGGGACGAGGCCCTGGACCTGATCGCCGGCAAACTCGCCGAGCACAAGGGGTCGGCCTTCGGCGCTCTGGCTTCGCCACGCGCCACCAACGAAGAGAACTACCTGCTCCAGAAGTTCACGCGGTCGGTGATGGGTTCGAACAATATCGACCACACGGATACCACGTGTGATGCGGAGAGTGTCTCGGCCCTGGGAGAGACCCTTGGCGTGGGCGCAATGACCAACGGCTTCCGCGAGATGAGGGATGCCCGCTGCATCCTGGTCTACGGCAGCGACCTGACCTGGGACCACCCCGTGGCCGCCATTCAGGTCAAGGAGGCCGTCAACCGGGGAGCGACTCTTATAGTCATCGATCCGGTAGAGACTGAGCTGGCCCTTGAGGCCACGATCTGGCTGCGTCACTTGCCCGGGACCGGCGCAGCCGCACTGGCCGCACTGGCCAAGGTTATGTTGGATGAGGGCCTTCAGGATCAGGAATTCATCGATGGTCAATGTGAAGGTATGGACGCGCTGACTGGCTCGCTGGCAGGCCCGACATTAGAGGGCCTAGCCGAGTTAACTGGAGTCGAGCAGGGTCTACTGGTTGAAGCTGCTCGGGCTTACGCTGGTCAGAAGCCTGCGGCGTTGTTCTTCAGTACATCGCGGTCCGTGGAGCCGGGTGCTGCTATTGCTCGGGCCGCGGCAAACCTGGGTTTGATCACGGGCAACGTTGGCAAGGCGTCGGCGGGGGTGAACCCGTTGAGGTCGGATGCGAACAGTCAAGGCACCACCGACATGGGTTGCGTACCCTTGATGCTTCCGGGCTATGTGTCCCTTGCGGGCGGCTCCGATGCTCCCTCGGGAGCGGGACTCAGCTATGGGGAGATGGTGCAAAGTGGTGGCGAAAGCGGATTGCGGGCGCTGTTCGTTTCCCTTGACAGCCAGAGAGAGGCGCCCGACCTGGACGCCGAGGCCCTGTCTTCCCTCGATTTCCTGGTGGTCCACGATTTGTTCTTCTCCGACGTAGCGAGGGCGGCGGATGTGGTGCTCCCTGCGGCAAGCTTCGCAGAGAAGGACGGAACATTTACCAACGCAGAACGCCGGGTGCAGAGACTTAACAGAGTTGTGGAGCGCATTGGGGAGTCGATGACAGTGTCGGAGGTGGTGGGCGCTCTGGCGGCGAGGATGGGCGCATCGGGGTTCGACCACGAAAGCCCTGCGAAGGTGATGGAAGAGATAAGCTCCCAGGTCCCGGCCTACGGCGGAATCAGCTACGACCGGTTGGGCGTGGTCGGCCTCCAATGGCCGTGCCCCGACGCCTCGCACCCCGGCACCCCGGTACTGCACTCAGACGGCATCACAAGGGGCAAGGGCCTGCTGTCGGCCTTCGAGACTGGACCCTACACAGTAAACGCTGACCCCGACTACCCGATTTTCGTGTTGAGCGGCACCCTGCGGGAAATCAAGGGAGTGGTGGAGCTTGATGGCCGAACCAGGGCCATGATTAACACGGAGGATGCCGCGTCAAACGGCATAAATAGCGGGGACGAGATTGAAGTCATAACTCAGACCGGCGCCTCGGAGGCTGTGGCCCAGGTGTGCGAATACGTCCCCACCGGCTTCATGCAGCTCTCTATTCCCCACACCGACACCCTAGTGCAGAGCCTCAATCATGCCCCGTCGGCGGTCGTGCCCCGGAGCGGGGCTCGGGCCAGGGTGGCCAAGCTGGCCGCTGTCGTCGGTTAGGCCCCGCATTGCAGAGGTCCTTTCAGCTTGCGGGCTGGATCGTCTTTCTGGTTTGCAGCTTTTTGTTCATCACTCAAAGCCTGCTGGCCCGAGACCCTGTAGGTATCGCAGCGAGCGTTACTTTCTTTTTGGGATGCGCTTTCTTCCTTGTGGCGTTCTTCAGCAAGAGCAGGGGTTGAGCCTCTGAATCTCCCCGCTCGCTGCGCTGCGAAACAACCTATTCCTGGATGGGAAGCCACTCCGGTAAGTCCCTTGTGACAGGGAATGTTCCGGGTACAATAGCCTAAAGGAGTCCCCTTGGCTTCCACACCCATCCGACGACAATACCTGAGCATCAAGAAACAGTACCCCGACGTACTGGTCTTCTTCCGCTTGGGCGACTTTTACGAGACCTTCGACGAGGACGCCCGCATAGTTTCTAAGGAGTTGGCCATCACCCTGACGTCGAGGGAGATGGGCCGCGGCAAGCGCTTCCCGATGGCAGGACTGCCCCACCATGCGCTGGACGGCTACCTTGCAAAGCTTGTTAACCGAGGCTTTAAGGTAGCCATCTGCGAGCAGGTGGGTGACGCCAACCTCGCCCGCGGCCTTGTGGACCGGGAAGTGGTCAGGGTGGTCACACCCGGTACGGTAGTCGAGCCGGAAATCCTGGACCACAAGAGGAACAACTACCTGGTGTCGGTGGTGCCGGAAGGGCCCGAGGCCGGGATTGCCTACACCGACATAAGCACCGGCGAGTTCCGGGTAGCCCAGCTCCCCGAAGCCGCTCTCGCCCCCGAGCTTGATCGCCTCGCGCCATCCGAGCTGCTCCTACCGGAGAGCGTTAGTCCCGAGCCTGCTTGGCCCTCGGCCCCCGTGACATGCGCCGGGCCGGTAACATCCGACAGCGATGAAGCGGAGCGGATATTGCTGGAGCATTTCAGCGTGACCAGCCTGGAGTCCTTTGGCTGCGAGGGCCTGCCGCTGGCCATCCGGGCTGCGGGAGGGCTGGTCGATTACTTGAGGGCGACTCAGAAGGCGGCGGCGGGGGCCTTGGCCGGCCCTTCAACCTATTCTCTGGACAAGACGGTGGTCCTGGACCCGCAGACGCGGCGAAACCTGGAACTCTTCCGCAGCGCCTGGCGGGATGAGGTGGAGGGCTCTCTGTTGTGGGTGCTGGACCGCACCAGCACGCCGATGGGCGCCCGACTCCTGAAAGAGTGGATCGGGCAGCCCTTGTTCGACCTGGAGGCCCTGGACCGGAGACTGGACTCGGTGCATGCCTTCTACGCCGACGGGGTTTGCCGGACACGAGTAACGAAGTTGCTGTCCAAGGTGGGAGACGTGGAGCGCACGGCGGTGCGCGTGCAACGTGGAATCGCCAACCCCAAGGAATTGATGGCTCTGAAGAGAGGCCTGGAACTGGGCCCCGAGATCAAACAGACCATCCAGGATGCAGGGCTGAACGGGGTGTCCTGGGTCCTGGACTCAATGCCCGATTGCACGGACGTAGTAGATCTCATTTCGCGGACGTTGATGGACGAACCGTCGACGACGGTGGGGGGAGGCGGGGTGGTCCGCGTGGGCTTTGACGCGGAGCTGGACAAGATGAGGAACGCCTCGTCGGAGGCGAGGGGCTTTATCGCGGCGCTGGAGCGAGACGAGCGCCGGAAGACGGGGATCAAGTCGCTGCGGGTGGGCTATAACAGGGTTTTCGGCTACTACGTGGAGGTCAGCAGATCCCACCTGCCCCAGGTCCCGGCGGGGTACATCCGCAAGCAGACCCTGGTGAACGGCGAGCGCTATGTCACACCGGAGCTCAAAGAGTTCGAGGCCTTGATTCTCGGGGCGCAGGAGAAGGTGGAGGAGCTGGAGCAGGCCATATACCGGCATCTGTGCGCCCAGGTGGCGAGTTCGGTTGTCAAGATCCACGATCTGGCCGGGACCCTTGCCCTGGTCGACCTGTTCAGCAGCCTCGCCGAGGTGGCTTCCCTGTACGGCTACGTGCGCCCAGAGCTATCGGATGACGGGGTCATCAGCATAGTCGGGGGTAGGCACCCGGTGGTGGAAAGGGTGGTCGGAGAGGGCGTGTTCGTCCCCAACGACTTGCACCTGACGGGCGAGGAGCAGCAGATCATCGTGCTTACGGGGCCCAACATGTCGGGGAAATCCACGTACATGAGGCAGGCAGCCCTGATAACCCTGATGTCACAGATCGGGAGCTTTGTCCCTGCGGAGAACGCTCACATCGGATTGGTGGACCGTATATTCACGAGGGTCGGCTTGCAGGATGACCTCTCGACGGGCCGCTCGACCTTTATGATCGAGATGCTGGAAACGGCCAGGATCCTCCATTTGGCGACACCCAAGTCCCTGATCATCCTGGACGAGATCGGCAGGGGCACGAGCACCTATGACGGCCTATCCATCGCCCAGGCGGTAATCGAGCACATCCACACTGACCCCCGGGCCTCAGCCAAGACCATCTTTGCCACCCATTACCACGAGTTGGTCAAACTCGCCGACACCTTTCCACGGATAGTGAACTTCAACGTGTCGGTGGCTGAGGAAGATGGGAAGGCCGTCTTCCTGCACAAGGTGGTCCCGGGCGGCGCTGACAAGAGCTACGGGATTCACGTGGCACAGCTGGCCGGGATCCCGAGAACCGTGATAGACCGGGCATCCCGAGTGCTGGAACATTTGGAAAACGGCGCGAAGCCCTCGCCGGGTGTTGCCCCGCAGAGCGAGGACTCGGGGCCGTGGCAAATGTCCTTCTTCACGCTTCCCGCCGACTCCTCTCCTGTGGTAAAGGAGCTCGCCGAAATCGACATCGCATCCATGACCCCGCGGGACGCCATACTCAAGCTTTACGAACTGCAGGAAGAGGCCAAGAAAGGCCGGGGCGCGGAGTAGGTTCGAGCCATGGCAATTAGGGTACTCACTCCTGAGACTGCTGCCCAGATCGCTGCCGGGGAGGTGGTGGAAAGACCGGCCTCCGTGGTGAAGGAGCTTGTCGAAAACAGCTTGGACGCAGGGGCTTCGCAGATCGCAGTGGAGGTGTCGGGTGGGGGGCTGAAGCTCATACGGGTGGTGGACGACGGTGCAGGCATCCCGTCCGCCGACGTGGAGACAGCTTTCCTGAGGCACGCAACCAGCAAACTCACCTCCAGCGGCGACCTTGAGAAGATCGCCACCCTCGGGTTCCGGGGTGAGGCCCTGCCTAGCATCGCCTCCGTTTCCGACATGGAACTGCTGACGAGAGTTGAGAGTGAGCAGGCCGGGACCCGGGTCCGCCTTCAGGCTGGCGAGTTTATGAAAAGGGAAGCGGTGGGCAGGCCTCGGGGCACCACCGTGCGGGTAACCCACCTCTTCCAAAACGTCCCAGCCAGGCTGAAGTTCATGAAATCCGTGGCCACGGAAAATGGGCGCATCGGCAATCTGGTCACCCGGTACTCGATGGCCCGGCCCTCGGTCAGATTCAGCCTGACCATCGATGGCCGTAAAGCACTTTCAACCACCGGCGCTGGTGGCTTACGCGAAGCGGTCTCCAGCGTCTATGGAGCGGACACTGCCGCGGCGATGCTGGAGTTGTCGGGCGAGGAGAATGGCGTTGGAAGAGTCGAGGGGTTGGCAGGCCCGCCAACGGTGAGCCGAGCCCAGACGGGATACGTGACCCTTGTCCTGAACGGTCGGTGGATCCAGGACAGGAGGCTCAACTACGCAGTGGAAGAGGCATACCAGAACCTGCTGATGGTCGGGCGCAGGCCCGTGGCCGTTCTCCTAATCGAGGTATCCCCGGCGGATGTTGACGTCAACGTGAATCCCTCCAAGACTGAGGTGAGGTTCAGGAAAGACCGGGAGATGTTTAGCCTGGTTCAGCGGGTGGTAAGACAGGCGCTGGTCGAATCGAGCCCCGTGCATTCTGCAGCCCTAGCCACCAATGTCCCTGGCGCAACTCCCGACACTTCTTTCAGGAAGACACCCCTGGGGTCGGACCTTCTAGGTTGGGCATCGGGGCCCCGGGTCCCGGCGCACGATACACCTGCTGCTCCCACGATGTTAACGAAGAGCACGCTGCCGCTTCTGAGGGTGGTCGGTCAGGTCAGCAACACTTACATAGTGGCTGAGGGCCCGGACGGAATGTACCTGGTCGACCAGCACGCTGCCCACGAACGGGTGCTCTTCGAAAGGGTGCTGAAAGAACGGTCGGAGAAGCGAGTGCAGGTACAGGGAATGCTGGCTCCTGCTACCGTCGACCTTTCACCTGTGCAAAGAGAAAGCCTGACCCAGGTGGAGGAACTGCTTCGAGGACACGGGTTTGACGTCGAACCGTTCGGAGATGGAGCGTACGTGCTCAGAGCAGTCCCGGCCATGCTTTCGGCCCGAGCCCCGGACCGAGCTTTCCTGGACGTCCTGGACTCCCTGCTCGATCCCGCCTCCCCAGAGCAAAGCGAGGAGCGGCTGGCTGCATCCATAGCCTGCCATAGCGCCATACGTGCCGGGGACGTGCTGCAACAGGCGTCGATGGAAGAGGTTGTGCGTCTGCTGGAGCAGGCGGCGAGCCCCCACACCTGTCCTCACGGCAGGCCAACGCTGGTGCACTTGAGTTCCAGCCTGCTTGAAAAGGAATTCGGGCGTCGCTAGGGAATCGGAGAGAGGGACGATTTGTCCCCACTAGGTCAGTGCCCGGGACTGGCCAATACTTTCGTGATGCAGGCGGCGGCCCGAGGCATCGAGTTGTACACCGGGACTCCCGCTTCCCAGGCCATTTGTTGAAGCTCGGTGACGGCGCGCCAGCGCCACTCTTCCAACGCGTCACCGGGACGGATGATCATTGCTACGGGGATCTTGATCTCTTTGGGCAGCTTGGTGAGGATCTCCATAAGGCGGAAAACCCGCCCCCGAGCCAGTTGATGGTCGAAGTGGAAATCTATGTCGGGGTCTATGAGGATCAGGTCGAAGGCCCCGCTTTCGGCCATGAGACGCACGGCGAGGGGCATGGTCATGCCGTGGTCGTCGCTCGACATAATGCCCGATAAATCAAAGGGGTTGTTGGTGTGGAACCAGGTGTCGGGAAGATGTTCCTTGAAACCCGAGCGCGCGGACTCGGGCAGAGGTTCGACCGTGAGTCCTGCGGCTTCGCAGATGTCGGCGCTGTGTACGGTGTTGCCACCTCCACCACAGATGATCCCGACCCTCGGGCCCCGAGGCCGCTCCATAAAGCGCAGCGCCACTGCGATATCGGTCATCTCCTCTATGGTCTCGGCCCAGATTGCCCCGGCCTGGGTCACGGCAGAGCGCCATATTTGTGTGGACCCGGCTAGGGAGGCGGTATGAGAGGCGACCGCCCGTGTCCCGGCTTTCCCTCGACCCCCCTTCAGCAACACGACGGGCTTTACCGATGCCGCTTGCGAAAGGACTTCAAAGAAGCGGGGCCCGCCCCTGATGCCCTCAATGTAGCAGGCGATGATCGAGGTCTCGGGGTCGTGGGTGAAATACTCCAGTAGGTCGCACTCGTTGAGGTCGGCGGCGTTGCCGTAGCTCACGGCCTTGCT
Source organism: Dehalococcoidia bacterium (assembly GCA_965249275.1). Classification (GTDB taxonomy): domain Bacteria; phylum Chloroflexota; class Dehalococcoidia; order Plut-88900; family Plut-88900; genus Plut-88900. The sequence continues at coordinate 405,708 of CBDFLQ010000007.1, read as the reverse complement.
GAAGAAGACGCCACGCAGCGAGGCGCGGTAGACGAACTCCACCGTGTTGCCGCCGCTCTGGCTGAGGAATCCCACGTGGCCGGGCTGCTTCGGAAGGTTTTGTCTGAAGGAGATGCCGTGACCGGGATTGTACAGACCCATGCAGTTGGGCCCGATTATCCGTGCCCCGAGCTCCCTTGCTGACCTGATGATGCCGGCTTCCAGCGCGAGTCCCTCCTCGGTGGCCATCTCGGCCATTCGTGCAGTGAACAGGTGGATTCCCTTGACCTGCTTGCCGCGGGCATCCTTCATGACTTGAGGAAGAAGGGGAGCGGGCACGGCGGAGATGACGTAGTCCACGGGGCCGGGCACGTCCTTGAGGGAGGGGTAGCAGGTGTACCCAGCCACCTCCTCGGCCTTCGGATTGATGGGGTAGACCTGGCCCTGAAAGCCAAACTCGCGGAGAGCGCTTACGTAGGTGTGGCCCTGCTTTGCGGGGTGGGTTGACGCACCGACGACGGCGATGGAGCCGGGATTGAGAATAGCGTCGATGTCGGGGCGGGGGACGGATGGGTTGTCCATAAGCGGCCCCTTTGTAGCACAGGGGTGGTGTCGGGTCAAGGATGGGCAAAATTGTGCGTACATATCCGATAGTTGGAGAACCTCCTTCCATGAGGAGCGATGATCTACGCTTCCCAGGTTCTATTGAAATGTGGTGATGGTGTCTCGGTTTTGTTTGGGAGGGGGCAGGCGATGGAAGGTCCGTGACTAGAATCCAGGCCGGGGGTTGTTGCCGGGCCATCGGCGCCGGGCTGGCTTATCCCCACACGTTGTCGGCCGCGGTCAGGGTTGTGTGGGGCCGATCCCACCGGCAGCGGCACATGACCGGACCGCTGACGGGGAACATGCCGCTTGAGGCGGACTTTCAGAACCGGCGTCCCGGTGCATCGGTCGTAGAGACGGATGGCAGGGACGGCGGGACAAACAAGGACACGAGGGCCTTGCTAAACCGGGGGTCGGTTGACCTACCGGGAAAACCGGCGCGCAATGGGCCGGGGTAAACGCATCCGGTAATGGGAAGCGTTGAATCGGCAGGGGCGTCGTTGGACGGGGCCTGCCGCGTATAGTCTGTGGGCCTTCCATCGCCTGGGTTGCGGGGGGAAGGTGAGCCGGGGCCTTTGGTAGAGGAGATGGCGGCTTTCGCTTGAGCCGTGGGGCGGCATGGGCCGCCCTTTGGGATGGGCTGGGACGTTGAGTCCTCGGGGGCCGGGGCCGTGGTTCCCCCTGGGTTATGGTTCCTCCTTGGGTTTAGGGTGAGTGACGAGCTAGTCGGGTGTGAATATAGTACATGTGTACAACTCTGGTCAAGGGGTTCGTGTCACTTTTGGGGGGGACGACCACGACGGACTGACAACGTGGGCCCCTCCCCTCGCTCGACCCTTCGACGGTGCTCAGGGTGAGCGGCCCTACCCAGGGATGGATTCACGCCTCGGCGCACTTATAGCCGGTTCTCGGCGGCCGGAATGATCCGCCTTAGGCGGACGGGCTCCCCTCGGGAGGAGGCGAGTCCGAGATTCCTCCTGCCTCGGTGGGCTTGCAGCGCGGGACCTGGGGATGACAGAGTGAAAGGCATCGAGAGTACACGTTTGAGGGGATGGGGTTGAGGGGCATCGCTTGGCAAACCAGTACACGGTCTTGAATGGGGTAAGTCGTGCTGTTAAAGTCACCGAATGGATAGTGGATTTCCGACCGAAGCCGACGCGGTAATCGTCGGCGCTGGAATCACCGGTTGCTCCACGGCGTACCGGCTGGCCAAGCGCGGCTGGCGGGTGGCGGTCCTCGAGAAGGATGATATCGCACACGAGGCCTCCGGCCGTACGATGGCGGCTGTCGGCCTGGTTGGGAAACACCACCCCGACGAGTTCGCCCTCGCCCAGGCCAGCATGGAGATCTGGTTCGGTCTGAACGACGAGCTGGGCACGGATATAGAGCTGATCAACGGCGGCAGGCTGGTTATCGCCAACACCGAGGAAGACATCCCGCTGTTCGAGGAGATGATCAAGGGGGCGGAGAAATCGGGTGTCGAAATCCAGTGGTACGATGCGGCCCAGGCCCGGGCCAAGTGGCCCTTTCTGCAAGGCCCCTTCATCAGGGCTGCGTGGTCCCCGCACGAGGGCCACGTAAACCCTGTGAAAGTGGTGGATTCTTTCGCCAGATCTGCCCGCGAGTACGGCGCGCAGATAGTTACGGGCTGCCTCGCAACTGAGGTAGTCACTAGGGCGGGTAAGGTCGCTTCAGTGGTAACGAATCGTGGAGAGATTTCTACTCCCGTGGTCCTGGACGCGGCTGGTGTTTGGGGCTACCGTCTCGCCGACCGGCTGGGTGTTAAGCTGCCTATACAGCTGATCAAGGTCGTGCAGGGGGAGACGGAACCCGCGCCCCGCCTCTTCGACTGCTTCCTGAGAGGTCCGACCTACGGGTCTCGGCAGACGGCCTCGGGGACGTTCCGGGTCACGGGCGGCTACCGCAAGCTGGACGTCTATCACGACCTGTCGCTGCATGACCTGCGGGACCTGGCGGTCTGGATTCCCCGGTTACTCAAGTACCGGGGAGACGTTTCATTGAAGTTGAACCGGGACATCCTCAAGCTGGATTTTGCAGCGCTAGTCAAGAAGGTGACGGGGACAGGGCACAGCAACCCTGCCCCTGTCGGGACCGAGCCGATACCCCAACCCGAGAACATAGCACGCAAACTGAAGCTGGTGGGACAGCTGGTGCCGGAAATGAAGGGACTGCGCTTGACTCGGACGTGGGGTGGTTACGTGGACATGACGCCCGACTTTCTGCCTATCATCGGGCCGGTGAAGGGGATTGAGGGGTTTTACCTGGCGACGGGCTTCAGTGGACATGGCTTTGCGGTTGGGCCGATAGTTGGGAAGTTGCTGGCAGACCTGATCATCGATGGAAGGACATCGGTAGACATCAATTCCTTCAGACCGAGTCGGTTTGCAGAGGAGAAGACACCGGTTCCGCCACGTTTGATGTGAGACGGACTTAGGCTTTAGACATGACAGTAACCAAGTCCGTTCGGATATCAAAAGCGGGCCCCGAGCACGTAGCGCCGATAAGCCGCCTGATAGAGCTTTATCGGTTTCGGCACTCGGGGGAAGCGGCGGAGGGTTTTCTCCTGCCGGTGGGTGAGGATGAAGTTCGGTCTCTGGTGTCCGAGGGCCGGTTCTTCATAGCCGCTACCGAGGGCGAGTTCGCAGGCTGCGCATCTCTCATGGAGTACGACGGTATAGCTGAGCTCAGGTCGCTGGCCGTCGAGGAGCGATTCCAGCGCCGGGGCATCGCATCCAAGCTGATCAAGCGATGCCAGGAGGCGGCCAGGGAGAAGGGCTACGATACTCTTCACACGCTGACCCAGACCTACGCTACGGGTGCGTTTGAAGGGATGGGGTTCGCCAGGGCCACCGTCCCGATCCCCAAGCTGGAAAAGGACTGTGCGTATTGCCCATTGCACAACAACGGCTGCGTGGAAGTCCCGATGACAGTCCAACTTGCGGGCAGAGTTGAGAAAGGGCTCGAATGTTAACCAAAGCTGATGCCGTAGTAATAGGCGGCGGAATAACGGGCTGCTCCATAGCCTACAACCTGTCCAAGAGGGGCAAACGCGTGGTGGTGCTTGAGAAGGACGACGTGGCCTACGAGGCCTCCGGGCGGACCGTTGCGGCGGTGGGACTGCTGGGCAAGCAGGCAGGGGAGTTCGAGCTGGCTCGGGAAAGCCTTGCCATCTACGACGGCCTCAGCGAAGACATCGGCTACGAGATCGAGTTCGTCAAGAAGGGCCGACTGCTTCCAGCCGAGTCGGCAGAGGACATGCCTTATTTCGAGGAGATGGTGGAGGCTGCGCGCGACGGGGGCATCCAACTGGAGATGCTGACTATAGAGCAGGTCAGGACCCGGTTCCCGGTGGTGGAAGGCCACCTTGAGGCGATGGCCTACTCCGCTGACGAAGGTCACGTGAACCCGACCAAGGTGGTGAACGGTTTTGCCAATGCGGCCCGGGAAAACGGCGCCGAGATCCGTACCGGCTGCGTGGCAACCAACATAGGCGTCACCGGGGGCCGTGTCTCGTCAGTCGAGACTACGCAGGGAGAGATTGAGACCGGCGTCGTGGTGCTTGCAGCGGGCGTCTGGGCATACCGTCTCGCCGATCGGCTGGGCGTTCACATTCCTGTACAGATAGTGACGCTTTCGCAGGGTGAGACCGGACCAGCCCCGCCGATAATCGAGCAATTCGTGAGAGGCGGCTACTACTGCTTTAGGCAGACGGCCTCAGGGCCGGTCCGGGTCAGCAACGGTTATCGACGGCAGGATGTCTATCATGAACTATCGTTGCACGATCTTCGAGACCTGAGAGTGTGGCTTCCCAGGCTCATAAAGCAGCGCAAGAGCATAACCATGCGGGTGGACATGGAGCTGTTGAAACACGACGTGAAGCTCTTCCTGGCTTCCCTGCAGGGCAAACGGTCCACGATTGTAGCGCCGGTCGGCAAGGAGCCGAGAAAGGCTCTGAATAAGGTAACGCGTCAGTTTAATGCGGCGGGCAAATTGATACCCAAGCTGCGCCAGCTTAAAATCGAAAGAAGTTGGGCGGGGTATATAGACACCACTCCGGACCTGGTGCCGGTGCTCGGTCCTGCCGGCAAACCCGAGGGCCTATTCCTCTCGATGGGGTACAGTGGCCACGGATTTGGCCTGGGCCCGGTGGCGGGAAAGCTGACCGCAGACCTGATAGTCGATGGAAAGTCTTCCATCCCCTGGCAGCATTTCTCCGTGGACCGGTTCAAGAATGGGAATACACCCATGCCCACGCGTCTCATGTAAGACGCGTGAGGCTTCGGAGCTAGTCCAGGGTGGAGTAGGGCTCGGAGGGCGGGTACTGGCTGTCGGGGACTACCATCACTTTGCCGAATACCCGGCGCTCTAGCAGGTAAGATACTGCATCTTTGACTTGCGACAGGGGATACACCTGGTCGATTACAGCGCGTAGCTTCCCTTCCGAGACCAGGCGCAGACACTCGACCAGTTCTCGGTGGGTGCCCATCACCGAGCCCAGTACCGAGGTCTCCTTGAACAGCATGCGGGCTACGTTGACCGTTGCCCAGTTGCCCAGCGTGCAGCCGCAGTTAACGAACCGGCCGCCGACTGCGAGGGCCTCGATGCTCTCCTCCGCCAGGTTGCCTGAGAGGCTGTCTACTACGATGTCGACGCCGTAACCGTCTGTGAGCCGCTTTACATCTTCCTTAATTGAGGAGGTGGTGTAGTTGATGACGTCGTCTGCCCCGAGCTTCCGGGCCTTCTCGAGCTTGGGGTCGGAGCCGGCGCTGGCTATCACCCGGGCGTGGAAAAGCTTGGCTATCTGAATTCCGGCGATACCCACGCCGCTTCCCGCAGCGTTGACAAGCACGGTGTCGCCCGGTTGGACTCGGGCCCTGGTGACCAGCATATGCCAGACGGTCATGAAGATTATGGGCATGGAGGCGGCGTCGATGAGGGATACGTTGTCGGGGACGGGGATGATGCTCTGCTCGGGTACCAGCGCGTACTCGGCGAGCCCGCCGTCCCAACCGCTCCCGAAACCAGGCTTGTTGGGGCAGAGGTTGTCGCGGCCTGCAAGGCAATATCGGCAACTGTTGCACTTTACTCCGGGGTAGACCATTACCCTGTCCCCTACAGATACATTAGTGACTCCCGGTCCTATTTGATCTACGACACCAGCCATATCCGCCCCGGGAGTTACCGGTTTCTCCCTGATTGCAGCCCTGGGAGCCTTGGCGGCCCATGCGTCCAAATGGTTCAGGCCGCAGGCCTTGATCTGGACAACGACCTGACCGAGACCGGGCTCGGGGCGGGGGATATCCCGGTATTCGAACCTGTCGAGCCCGTAGCCTTCATGGACTTGCACTTCTTCCTTCCAGGACTCATGGTCATCGATGAGATAGTGGGACTGGTAGTCGCCGCTCGTGATCAGCTGTACTGCTTTCATGGGGGTATAGCTCTCTTCCTGTTTGTTCAGTTGGGTTCTTGCTCGGTGACCGGTATGTACTGTCGGGACTCCCTGGTTATGATGCTGGTGGCGTGGAATATGTTGTCGGGTTCCAGGCTGCCCTCCAGGACGACCTCTACCGATGGGACGTCGAATTGTCCGGGAGGTACGCCCGCGAATGTCACATCCAGCGGTTCGCCAGACTTCTTCTTGGCGTCCAGCACCTGGAAGGACACGTCTTCCTGGTCGCCGTATTCGATGGAGCCGGGGACGATGATGCCGTTGATTTTGATGTCCTGCCCATGGATCATCGAGCCTCTCTGCTGTACCTCGCTCACTTCCAGGAAGGCCTGCCCGACGTTGAAGGCAATGAGAGAAATGATGGTAGCGAGGGCCAGAATGAGGACTATCCCCCCGACGATGGTCTTCTTGCGCGGGGATAGCCACGGGGTATACGCCTCGATGGCGGGATCTATGCGGGAGTCTGAAGCCATAGGTTAATCGTCGCTGCGGGGGACGCGAGCCCGTTTCATCTCTTCGATGTCCTGGCCGACGCGGGCAACGCGCCTGTAGATCCAGTATGCCAAGCCCATGAAAATGCCCCAGCCTATTGCGAAACCGGCGACGAGATATCCGAAATTGTCTTCCATAACGTCTCTTTCGGATCAGGAGTCGAGACCGGCGGCGGTCTCTTCGCTCTTTCTCAGCATTACTCTAGTTTTCAGCAGGACAAAGAACAGCAAGGTGAAGGTGACGAGGCTGAACATCAACGTGGTATACATCTCGGAACTAAGGAATGCCTCCTCACCGCCGCCTATTATCGGCTCCACGTGCACAGTGTCCCAGAGGTAGACGGAAAGATAGTTAATCGGGACTACCACGAATCCCATGATGCCTACGACGGCCCGCAGTCGGGAGGACCTCTCAGAGGACTCTGAGTAAGCTCCAACCATGAGATAGCCGACGTATATGAGCCATAGGAGAGCGGTTGTCGTGAGCCGGGCGTCCCAAGTCCACCAGACGCCGAAGATCGGCTTGGCCCAGATTATGCCCGAAACTATGGTTGCGGAGGTGAATACAACTCCCAACTCGGCGGAAGAATAGGCCCACCTGTCCCACCGGGCACTGCGTTTCCGAAGGTGTAGGATGCTGAATATGAACACCAGGAAGAAGGCCAGATAGGCAATCCATGCCACGGGTAGATGGAAGTAGAAGAGGCGCTGAACGTTGCCCTGAACGGCCTCTTTCGGGACCCAGAGGAAAATCAAGTAGATATTTATGGTCATAAGGACGGTGATCAGGGCGAACAGACCGTCCATCCAAGTGAATCTGCGTCGGCGAGAGGGGGCATTTATAGTTTGTTCCATACGTGATGCCTATTCTTCCAGCACGTGCTCGAATGTAAGAAAGCCGACTACCAGGAATACTACGTCGAAGACGATAAGAACGTAAATCCAAGGCTGAACGGCGGCCCAGCCTGCGCCTTCGAAGGCGTCTCCGGTGGACTCCACCGCGCCGATGACCGCAGGCACGACCAGGGGAATCATCAGCACGGGCAGCATCACTTCTCGGAGTCGGGTGTTCATGGACAGGGCCGCGAGGAAAGTGCCGACTATCGCTATGCCGAGAGTGGCCACGGGGATTATCAGGATAAGTTGAATGGGAACGCTGGATAGGTTAAAGACCACTGCGAAAATGGGGATGGCTATGGACTCGACCATCATTACGAATAGGAAGCTGCTTATGGTCTTGGAGATGAAGATCACGTCCCGGCCGTAGGGGCATAGCATGAGGCCGTCCAGGCAACCGTTCTCCTGCTCTGAGCTGACGACGCGCTGGAAGCTGAGCATGCCCGCGAACAGGAAGGTGAACCAGAGGACGCCGGGGGTCATGACTTCAGTGGGCACCGACCCGGGCCTGAAGGCGAAGTTGAAGGTGAAGACCATGAGCAGAACGAAGAAACTGACGGCAAGGACGACCTCCTTGCCCCGCACCTCGACCAAGAGGTCCTTCTTCACTATTGCTGCTATGGCTTGCCAGTAGGACATGATTCGCAGATTAGCCGACGGCCAGGGCCTGGTATCGAGTGTCTAAAACGTCTTTCTCTAGCGCTTCCACGCCGGAGTCCATTACTACTCGTCCTCTCTTCAGGAAGAGAGCTCGATCAGCTATTCGGAGGCCGTTATCGATATTGTGTGTCGACATAATGACGGTGCGCGGTTGGCTGTTACAGAAGTCAAAGAGGCGTTGGAGGGCGGCACTGTCAAGGCCTGAGTCAGGCTCATCCAGGAGGAGGATTCCCGGGTTGTGGAGGACGGCCCTGAGCATGGAGACGCGCTTGCGCTGGCCGTGGGATAGCACGTCGACTCGGGTCTTGAGGAGATCGGTGAGGTCGAGCTGTTCGGCCAGGGCATCGATTCTCTGTTCAGCATCAGGAACGTGGAACATTCTTGCGTAGAAGCGGAGGTTTTCGGCGGCGGTGAGCCGACCATAAAGGAGGGGCTCGTGGAGGACGACCCCAATTGTGGACCTGATACCGGCGTCGTGCTTGGCGACGTCGTAGCCGTGGATGAACAGGTCACCGGACGTGGGTTTGATGAGGGTGGAAAGGAGCTTGATCAGCGTCGTCTTGCCGGAGCCATTCGGCCCTACAAGAACTACCTTATCTCCCGCCTCAATGGTGATGTCCAGACTGTTTATGGCGGTGACACGACCGTATTTTCGGGTGAGGTCTCGTGTCTGGATGGCGGGGGATTGTGGTGTCGCGTTGGCACTCATGGTTGTGATGGGCGTCACTAACTACTAAATGATAGATGGTAAGACGCGGGGATTCAAGGAATGGGGTCGAGGGCAGGGATGGTGCGTCAGGAGATGCCCTTGATGAAGGTGGCGTTTAGCAAATCGCTGAGGAGGATGACTACGAGGCCCCCGTACACGATCATCGATGGGGAAACGAGAGGTTGCAGCCAACGGAAGGCGATGTTTCTTTTCCCTTTCTCCGGGTCACCGGCCTCGTGCTTCCGTTCTATCAGTTTCTTCCTGTAGGTGGCCGTGCCGATGCCGAAGAGCCAGAATGCTATGCCGATCTTGGCTGCAAGGGCCCCGATGTAGAGGGCCGACACCGTGGGCTCGGTGAGCCGGTCGAAGGTGAGAATGGCCCCGCTCACCAGCAGCGCTATCATCGATACGTGGACCCACTCCCTGAAATGGAGAGCGACCAAACGGGATACTATCCTGCCTGGCGGGGCTCCCGATTTCTCTGCATCCCGGAGCGCGGGCCTGAGGACAATGAGGTAGAAGATACTGCCGCCAATCCACAAGACAGAGGAAACGGCGTGGACAGATCGTACTATGAGGGTCAGGATGTCGAAGAGGTCCCACACTGTGAATGACCTTTCGTGTTCTGGACGGGTCTAGGGTGCCGGAGAATCAGGCCGAGGAGGCGTCCTTTAGCGCTCGGGAAAGAAGCCTACGTTTTAAGAGAGACCTGCGTTGCTCGTAGCCGGGATCCTGTGTCTCTCCCAGGTCACGCCGTTCGTCCAGTCCGGCGATTTGTCGGACAAGCTCCATCTGGTCGGGCTGGCTTTGTATGTTGGCGGTAAGAATGGCGGCGTCCACGGGACGCGGGTCTCGCTTCTGGAGCCTCCAGGCGTAACCGAGAAGTACCAGGAAAATCAACGCGGTAACGCCGGGTATGATGGCTGTAATTTTCCACTGGGTCGTGAAGGCATCGGCGATGGTGGTGGTCCAGGGGGCCTGGGGAAGATCGGTGAATCCGAGGGTGACTCGGTTGCCAATGGGGACGGGCCCGATGCTGTAGACCCTGAAGCTGCTGCCGGAGACGGTGACGGGGGCTTCTTCTCGGAGGTCGACGCCGATTAGCAGACCTACGTCCTCTCGCACCAGGACACGCACCATGTCTGCGCCCTGCGGATAGAGGGGTTCGAAAATGAGGTCGGACCGGTCATAGGGGGCGGCGTAGGAGAATACTATGGCGTGAATGCCGGGAGGAACGGCGGTGGTGATGCCCACACCCCGGTCTACGGGTATCACCTGACCACCCTGGAGGTCGCTCCTGATGGTCATCTCGGAGAAACCGGCGGGCATGGAGACTCGGAGGAAGTTCATCATGCCGGCACCGGGATCCCCGAAGGAAGGTACGAAGGTTTGTAGGGTCTCGTTTCGGACTCGGACAACCTGCCGGACGGTTAACTGCTCGTACTGCCCCGGCTCCCGGGTCACCATGATGGTATCGTCGAGCACGGAGAGGGAAGCGAGGTCGGACGTGGAGTCGTAGACGACAATCTGTACGGGCTCCGATGAGGCAGGGTCTAGCTCGGTCTGATATTGGCCTCCATCGTACTGAAGCTGCAGAAGGTAGCGGAGACCCAGGACCCGAGGGATGTCCTCGAAAGCGAATGCGCCATCTGCATCGGTTGTCGCCGTGAGTTGTTCTATGGGTGTCCCTTCTTCGAAGATCGTGAGGACTACCTGGAGGCCTGAGGGAGGCTCGGCGCCGGGAGTCTGGTTGACTACCCGACCGCTGATGAAGTGTTCATCAGCCGCGGCGGGAACTACAGCAATTGCGAGCATCGCCAGGATCAGGGCGAAGGCTACAAACAGAATTTTAATATATCTGGGCATCGCAATGACTTCCGGCGCTAGAGGGCCGACTGCACTTTCTCCGGCTGGGCGCCGCACTTGGGGCAAATGGGGGTGTTCATGGGCACATGGGCCCCGCATTCGGGACATGGTTTGGCATTATGGCCCTGCTCAGGGGGCTTAGCGTCCTGCAAGGAAGAAACGCCTTGCTTTTGCAAAGAGATCAACTGCTCTATGGCCAGGTCCAGGTCGGTCAATCGCTCCTCCCAACGGCGTTGAATCCAGAGATTCTCTGCGGCGCGGCGGCGGAGAGTCAGGGAAACGGCGTTGAACTCGGGCTCGGGGACGGCGCCCGTTTTGCTATTTTCTTCCAATGTGAGGAGTTCCTTGTAGAGGCGTTGACGCTGGTTCTGAAGCTCGGAAATCACCTGAAGAGGGTCTACAGTTTGGCGAGAGTGCCGGTACTTGAGAAAAGGAATAGCCGCTACCGCCAGACACACTAAGGCCAGAAGGACGCCTATGGCTATGACCACGAGGCGGCCTTCCTCACTTCGATGCCGACGCGTACGCCGGGTTAATGGATGGCGTCGGAACAGGCGCCGGGGCCCGACTTGCGCGCCTTCCCGGCCAGAGAGCAATGAGGGTGCCGAGCACCATTACAGGTCCGGCTACCCACATCCACATGACAAGAGGGTTAACCAATATTCGGAATCCGACCGTACCGTCGGGGAAGAAATCGTTGGGAATGATGTAGACATCCTCCAGAGGGGTGGAGCGGATTGCGGCGCGGGCGGGCCTCAGGCTGAAAGCCGGATAGAAGGACTGCTCGGGCTTGAAGATTCCTAGTGACTCACCGTCTTCGTTCGAGATTTCCACGCTTGCTATGCGTTCGGTGTGGTCTGGGAAGTCCCTCTGCTCGGTTTCGAGATATGTGATCGTGTATCCGGCGGCCTCAGCGCTTTGACCTTCGGCCAGTCGGACGTCCTTCTGTGTATCAAAGAAATAGGTGCCGACTATTGCGAGGGCCATCATCACGATGGCGAGGTGGACAACATAGCCTCCATAGCGGGGTCGGTTTGCCGATATAAGGCGGAGGAAGGCCACAGGATAGGATTCGCCACCGCGGTGTCGGGCCCTGGTTCCACGGTACCACTCTCTGAAGATTCCCACCGCAACCGCGACCGAAAGCCCAACAGCAAGGAGGGGGAACGGCTTGGTAATACCGAACCCGATGAGGATGAGGTCAACGGCAAGGGCGGTGGCGAAGGGGATTAACAGAGCTGTACGGAGCTGGGTCAATGATCCCCGGCGCCAGGGTATGAGTGGCCCGATACCCATGAGGAACACAACTGCCAGGAGCAGGGGCCCGTTGACCCGGTTGTAGAAAGGCTCCCCGACGGTGATGGATACACCGGTCACCGTGTCCGAGATAACGGGAAAGACCTGCCCCCAGATGATAACGAAGGCGATAGCTAGGAAGAGCAGATTGTTGACCAGGAACGCAGTCTCCCTGGAAAGCTTGGATTCCAGTTGCTGTGCGTTGCGTAGGAGCGACATGCGGCGGAACAGTACACCGAAGGAGAATAGTGCGGTAACAACCATGAACCCGAGGAACACCCATCCGAGGACAGATTCGGCGAAGGAGTGGACGGAGGGCGTCGGGCCACCACGGTTGATGAACATACCAAGGAGTGAGGATGTGAAGGCCACGTTGATCAAGGCAATATTCCACACCCTGAACATGCCCCGCCTCTTCTGCACCATTATCGAATGCACAAAGGCGGTCAGTACGAGCCACGGCATAAAGCCGGCGTTCTCCACCGGGTCCCATGCCCAGAATCCACCCCACCCCAGTATCGTGTATGCCCACCAGCCGCCGAGCAGCAGGCCAGCGCCGAGGATGCCCCAGGAGACGAGGGCCCACGTCCTGCCGGTATCGACCCACTCGTCTCCGGTCCTACCTGCCAGCAAGGAACCTATTGCGAAAGCGAAGGGTATGGAGACAGTTACTAGGCCGGTCATCAACATAGGGGGATGGACGAACATGCCCGGATGGGTGAGAAGGGGGTTCATACCCCGTCCGTCGGGGACGGCGACGGCGGTAGTCTCGAAAGGATTCGCGAGGAAGACGAGCACGGCCAGGAAGAAGGCGAGGACTCCCGTGATAATTGCGCAGGTGTAGGCGAGACTGGCTTGGTGGAGCCTCGGGGCCAAGGCAAGGGCGATAGCGGCAACGATGGAGAGGGCTGCAGCGAGAAATAGGATTGACCCCTCATTGCCGGAGTAAAAGGCGACCCAGGCGTAGGCGCGGGACATAGCCGCGTTGCTGTGCTCGGCTACGTACTTGACATCGAAGTCCCGAGACAAGAATGCGCCCACCAAGGCAAGTACGGATATAGCCACGGGAAGAGGTGTTAGATAGGCGCTGTATCGGGCGCTGGTAACCAGTTCAGGGAGGCTTCTCCGGACGCCAAAGACTGATCCTACGCAAGCGTAGAGGGCTAGTATGAGGGCGAAAAAGAGGGATAGGGTTCCTAGCTCGGCCAAGGTTAAACCTCCCTTTTACAGATTGTGTCCGGGAGCTGTGCCAGGGTTTGCGGTGCGCCGGAAGGCTTCGAACTCTTCGTCGATCTCCCTCAGATAACTTGCAGAATCGGCTTGCCAGTCATTGCTGGAACTCGGCGTATAGAGACGCGGGGAGCGAGTCAATTGTCGGAACCCGAGCCATATGAGAGCTAGACCTAAAAGGAAGGCTACGGGTGGGATAACCCAAACGAGGATATTAAAACCTTCTGCGGGAGGCTCGGCAAGGACTCCCTTGTCATAACGGTCGACGAAGAAATTGAATATCTGGTCTTCGGATTCCCCGGCTCGCAGTTTCTCGCGGACCAGCTCGCGCATCTGTATGGCGACGTCTGCCTGGGACTGGTCGATGGTCTCCGCGGGACAAACGGGGCACATGAGATGTTGGTCAATAGATTGGGCGCGCTCTTCCAGGGTTGGGGGCTCCGTGGCACAAGCGGCTGCGGACAGAACAATTAGGATGGCCAAGATGGCCGTTAAGAACGGGGTTATCCTGAGGGCGGCGTTAAAAGTGGTCGGGAACCGGACGCCGCCGGTGTGCGTTCCCTGGAAGCGGGACATGGGGGCTACTGTCCGGCCTGTTGGGAGAGGAGACGCAGGTAGTGAATGACTCCCCACCGGTCCTCATAGGAGAGGAGGTGACGGAAGGAAGGCATGTTTCCGAGCCCGTCCGTGATTATCCAGAAAGCCAGACCATCGGAACTGCCATCGGGCGTTATGGATCCGGCCTCTGCGAAGTTGGCAGGCGGCTTGATGCCCATGGAGGTGAAGGTTACGGATATGAAACTGTCGCTCGCGCCGGAGACCCCGTGGCACATGGAGCAGTTGCGGGTAAATACCTGCTGGGCGCGGACCAGATTATCAGCAGACGCTTCAATCGGGTTTGGAATCAGGGCTTCACCTTGGGATGCAGGCTCGGCGGGGCGAAGGGCCATCGATTCATCGGTGAAGGGGACTGCGCCCTCGGCAGTCAAGAGCCGCGGAGGTTCCTGGGAGCGGTAGGACTGCTGGTAGTGCATCTCCGTGAAAATGTCCACGGGGTAGCTGCCCGTAGAGCAGGCGAGGGCAATGGTCCCGAGTACGACCAATAGCAGGGGCCACTTGAAGCCCGATTTTCTTATTGCGGCTAACGCTCTCATGCTTAGTTGTTTCCGAATCGAGAGATGATCCGGGCGCCGATCTCCTGCATCATCGTTTGCTTGTCCTGTATGGTGTAGATAAGGGGCATAAGTCCGGCCAGCCCCCGATTCCTAAGGTCCTGTATCCGTTCACAGACCTCGTCCTCACTCCCGACGAGCATATAGTAGTCAATCAGCCTCCAAGTCACCGGCTCGGCCTGGGGTGAGTCGATTTTCTCGTGCTGGTGCTCGTCAAAAACTTCGTTAATACGGTCTCCGACCTGGATTATCTCATCCACAAGCCCGGGGTCGTTTTTTTCAAGTTGCTCCCGCAGGGCCACCATGTCGGGGTGACTGCTTCTCCACATGGGGAAGGCCCGTCTGAGCTTGGAAGCAACTTGTGGGGCTACCTCCCGGCGGGCACTTTCGCGATTGTCTGTGATGTAGACGATGGTCGAGGGTATGATTTTGATTCTAGAGGGATCCCGGCCTGCCTTTACGGCTGACCGCTCAATTAGGGATTTTCTCCATTCGAACACGTCGGGGTGAACGCTTTGGACGTATGCGCCATCGGCGAATTCACCGGCGATCTCGTGGCCTCGGGGTCCGTCGATCGCAATGTACATTGGGACAGGACGCTTGATCCATTCTGAGTGGGTCTTTCCGCCCTTGAATTCCGCTTCCTTGCCGGACATGAAATTCTTGATGAACCGGGCCGCCTCGCGCAGCTCGCTCATGGGCCGCGGTTTGAGGCCCATGCTCATTACCGCGCTGCCCCCCGCACCTATGCCGACAAACGCCCGCCCCCCCGACAACTCGTCTACGGTTGCGGTGGCATTGGCGATCACAGCTGGATGATAGGTATATGGGGTAACGATGCCTGGACCCATCGATATCCTGGTAGTGCTTTGGGCTGCCATAGCCATGTTCAGAAACACATCTCGGTTGAGTGGTGGCTGATCTGGAAAGTTGATATGAGTGAATCCAGCGTCCTCAGCGATGCGCGCCAATGGGCCGATCTCGTGGATCGTTTCGCTACGCCCCATACCGATGTGAAACTCCATAACGCTCCTGGTTACCCTTCGTCAGACCCCGACGGGTTCGCCTTCCTTGATGGTTTCTGCGCCTGCCTCCTTCAGCACGTTCTGTGCCACGGGGATCCGGTCCTCGGGGGCGGTTACCAGGACTCCGACGTGGCCTTCCATAATGCGCTCGTCATAGAGGCCCAGCTTACTTCTCGGCAGGCGGGACTCGAAGACGATGCCGAGAACCGTGAAGATGATGGCCCCGAGCATTGTCCCTTCGTAGGTGATGATTGCCATGGGAGGGATGGAGAGGATTGGCTTACCACCTGTGACGAGAGGGTAGGAGACCTGCGTGGCGGTGGTAAGCAGTATGGCCACCGTAAAGCCGATGGCCGCCCCGATGAAGGGGAAGACGTACAGCCGGTGGGACGACTTCTTCTCACCGAAGGCGCCCTCGGGATACGGGGTGCCCGACATTATCTCGAACTCCTTGTCGTCGAACTTATTCGACTGGAGTCCCTCCACAGCATCCGCCGCGGTGTCGGCGTTGGGGAAGACCCCCAAGACGCTCTTTTTAGGTACAAATGTGGTCATGGCTTCACCTTACTCTTCTCTGACAATGGACGGAACATTCCGCCTGCCTACCCTGGTGGTGGCCTCCAGTATCTTGCCCTCCTTCTGGTCGAACAGAGGAATGAGAGGGAAGACCTTGGAGAAGAGCAGCACCATCATGGTCACAAACGCAAAGGACCCGACAACGAGCAATATCTCAACGACACTCGGCCTGTAGTTGGCCCAGACGAAAGTGAACTCCTGTTTTCTCATCAGGCCCGGAACGATGATCAAGAACCTCTCCAGCCACATGCCGATGTTGACGAGGATGGAGGTGAGGAACATCAGCAACACGTTGCGTCTCACTCCCCTGAACAGCCACATCGGTATCGGGATGAAGTATGAGGTCGCCAGGAATGTGAAGAACATGAAGTTCCACGGCCACTCATAGAGCAGCATATTTCTGAGCGTGACCTCGGAAGTTTCCTGGCTGTAGAGGCCGAATATGAACTCCAGGATGAAGAAATAGAACCAGCCGGTGCCGACGACGATGAGGAGACGGCCCAGGCCGTCGAAGTGTTCGGGACGGATGAACTTGTCCCACTTGAAGACCCAGCGCAGCAGAGCCATCATCGTAACTACGGCCGATACACCCGAGTGCACGGCACCGATCACGAAGTAGGGGGCCATCACAGTCGTGTGCCAGCTCGCGACGGATACAGCCATACCGAAGTCCCAGGACACAATGCTGTGCACTGAGACGAACACTGGCAGTATCAACGCAGAGAGCAGGATTCCGGCGATGGCCTGGAGCCTCCACTGACGTGGCGTGCCCCGGAACCCGAGGGACAAGAATCCGTATATCTGCTTCCTTACACCCTTGTTGCGGTCTCGCATTACGGCGAGGTCCGGGACCAGGGCTATTAAAACGAATAGAGTGGCTCCAGTCAGATAGGTGAATATAGCGGCCGGGTCCCATACCAGGGGAGAGCGTATGTTAGGCCAGATGCCGCGGGCGAAGTCATAGGGGAAGATCCAGTAGGCTATGCGCCAAGGCCGCCCAGCGTGCATCAGTGGGAAGAGGGCAGCGGTCATCAGGGAGAAGATAGTGAGGACCTCGGCGGCACGGGTTACGGGCCTGCGCCATTCTGCCTGGCTGAGCCTGAGGATCGAGGAGATCATAACGCCAGCGTGGCTGATGCCGACCCAGAATACGAAATTGGAGATGAAGAAGCCCCACATCACCGGCCGATTAAGGCCAGTGACGCCCAGACCCTGATTTATCATCCAGCCCAACGCCCCGCCCGCGGTGGCCACGATCAGGGCCAGAACTGCCACAGTAATGAAAAACCACTTAGGGTGAGTTTCTATGGGGCTTAGGAGTTCTCGATTTATTTCGGAATCGGGAACAGGGACTCGTTCTTGCATTAAGAGTCTCCGCTAACCTCTTTGCGTTGGGATTGTCAATCAGGCTTGGCCAGTACCAGGTACCGGCGTTTCAGAATGGTCTTAACCGAACTCAATAGGTAGCCTTCCTTAGTTTCCCAGATGGAAATGACCGGAAGAAGCTTGGTGGCGATCAGATAGACAAAGAAGGGCATGGCCAAGCCACCGAGGATAACCATAATGTCGGTATAGTCCGGCCAGTTAGTCACGAAGAAGTGGGGAATATCGGCGCCGGTGGCCGGAAAGGTCGTGTTGACGAATTCCGACTCGTGATGGAGAGCGGCTGCCAACTCGTCATTTGTGAAGGAATAAGAGGCAACGTACAGCCGCAGCTTATCGAAGAATACGCCACAGATGATGACCGCCGAGGCTATGGACGGGCCCGCAGGTGTCTTGCGCACCCAATTCCACATGAGGATCAGGAAGGGCACCACGAAACTCAGGAACACGGCCAAGTAGAAAGCAAAGCGGTAGGGCCCGATCATGAGTAGCTGGAGGACGTTCTCCTCCACCGGTTTGCGGCCATACCAGAAAGTTATGAATCCGGCGAACCAGAAATATAT
Organism: Dehalococcoidia bacterium; assembly: GCA_965249275.1. Lineage (GTDB taxonomy): Bacteria > Chloroflexota > Dehalococcoidia > Plut-88900 > Plut-88900 > Plut-88900. Next base: position 387,788 of record CBDFLQ010000007.1, on the reverse strand, counting down.
CCAGAGCAGGGTGAAGGCTATCAGGATCTTGCTCAACGCCCAGAATACTTCCATGTAAATGTACTTCTCGTGGCCGCCGAAGCGTCGCACCAGGTAAAGGGTGAGCATGGTGGTTGCGATACCCGCCTGGATACAGGTGATGGCCTGGAAAGCGGGGAATATGGCGTCGATCCAGCCAGGCACTAAAGCCATCGAGAAGTCGGAAGATATGATGAAGACGACTCCTATAAGGAATATAAAGTAGAAAGTGCCGAGGGCAATCTGGCCGCTCTTGAGAACGGTCCACTGGAGGGGAGTGCCTTTCCAACCCCTGGACATGAGCCGGGCAAGAGCGCCACGAACGCCTCCGTACCTACGCCCGTAAAGCGCTATGTCAGGAAGGGAGGAAGCCCAAAGAAGGGCAAGGCCGTTAAGGACCAGGAAGATCATGGCGAGGGCATCAAGGAGGTGGGGGGCGCCCCAAGGCCACTCGAACCAAATGCTGTTGCGGCCTTCGGCCTCGGGTATTGTCCATAGGAGGGGAAGGAATATAAGGAGGTTGAATACACCGACGATGGCGAAGAGCTCGGATACACGGGCGAGGGGGCGGCGCCAGTGAGTCTTAGCCAGCCTCATGGTTGCGGATACAAGCAGAGCGCTCTGACAAGTGGTGAACAGGAAGGCGAAAATGGCGGCGTAGTAACCCCAGTCCTTGCGGTCGTCAAAGCCGTCCAGGGCCTTGATGATGAAGCCGATGATTCCCACGGCCACCAGAACGCCGAATATGGGGGTTGCAGTCTTGAACCGCTGACCCAAGGTGTTAGTCTGGGAGAGAAGGTCGTCGTTGACCTGCTGCGACGTCGGCCGCGGAATCTCGACTAAAGAGTGGAGCTCTTCGTGTTCGCCGCTAGCCATCACGCTCCACTTTCTTCAGATAAATCACGTTGGGCTCCGTGCCCAAGTTTTCGAGCAACTTGTAGTGTCTGTCGCTCTTTGCGAGCTTAGAGACACGGCTTTCCGGGTCTTTCATGTTTCCGAATACCAATGCGTCGGTTGGGCAGGTCTGGGCGCAGGCAGGCTGCAATTCGCCGTCCCTGAGATCTCGGCCATCGTTTTTGAGGTCGCGCTCCGTGCGCCGAATGCGCTGGACACAGAAGGAGCACTTCTCCATCAGCCCTCGAGTGCGGACGGTAACATCCGGGTTTAGCTGATTTTCCAGGGACTCGGGCCATTCGGGCTCCCAGAAGTTGAAGAATCGCACCTGGTAGGGATCGTTGTTTGCACAGTATCGGGTGCCTACACACCTGTTGTAGACCTGGACGTTCATGCCCTGGTCGTTGTGGTAGGTGGCATAGACGGGACAGACGGGCTCGCAAGGAGCGTTGTCGCAGTGCTGGCAAAGGACGGGAAGGAACTTGGCCTTGACGTCAGGGTATTCACCCTCCCAGTAGCGCTCGATCCGAATCCATTCTATGGCGCGTCCCTGGTGGAACCTGTCCTCTTCATTTAGAGGAATATTGTTCTCGGCTTGGCAAGCTACTACGCATGCCTCACAACCGGTGCACCGGTCGACGTCGATAACCATACCCCACTTGAATTTGTTTTGGTCTGCCAAGGATTACCTCCTGGGTACGGCTAGTGAGAGCCGTCCTTTCCGTTTGCAATCTGAATGAGCTCGGTGGTTACGGCGGGCAATGCTTCGACTACGCCTTCGAACTTGGGCAAAGTCCTCTGCCGGTCAGTCTTGGTGACTTTGACCCTGGTAGCGTTGTAGGCAAGGGCCCCGGTGTTGGGGTCGGTGAGAGGCGCAAGAATCGACATAACGTTAGTGCCCCGGTTCTCGGCGTAGCGCCCGAAGGCCGAGTGACCCTGGGAAACGGGGATGCATACCGTGCCTGGGGGCGTTCCTCTGTTTACATAAACCGGGGCTTCGATTGCACCGTACTGGGACCTGACCTCTACGATGTCGTTCGACTTCACTTCCATCCTACGTGCGTCCTCGCGGCTGAGGTCTACCCATGTATCCCAGACCACGGTGGTGATGGGGTCGGGTGTAGCCTGAAGCCACGGAAGGTGGGCCAGCTTTCCGTCAAGCATGGAGTTGGTCTGGTAGACGATGAGATTCATGCCCTCCTCATGGGGGGCATTTTGAAATACGGGAGCGTTGACTTCCGTGGGGAGGGGCTGGGGGTCAACCTTCGTACTGGGCCTGGAGTCTTGGTCATACCAAACGCCACGCTGTAGCAGCCCGTTCCAAAAGGCCTCGAAGCTGCCATCGAGGGTAAGGTTGCCGCGGTTGAGAGCGAATAGCTCTTGGGCGCTTTCCTGGACAACTTCCTTGAAACTTGTCCAAGGCAGAGCGGAGGCCACCGAGCCGCCGAGACGGCTGGAGATGCCAATTAAAGCATCCCCGAAGGACCGGGTATCCTGGAACGGAGCTACTACAGGCTGCTGGAATGTGACCATTTCGTAGCCGGGGCCCGGGTCGGGAACATCGTCGCCCCAGGATTCGAGATAAGTGCTGTCGGGCAGGATGAGGTCGGCTTGGGATGTGGTGTCGTCCATGAAGCTGGAGAAACTAACTACGTAGGGCACTTTCGCAATGGCTTCCTGGAAGCCCAAGTCCTCTGGCAGGCCGTGGACGGGATCCACATTCCTAACCATAAGGAGTTCCACGTTCCCCATATCGCTGGCGATATCCTGCCAGTCCTTGAACGTGGAGTCGGGAATAGAGTCGCCGGCGCCCGGAGACAATGGCGAGGGATTGAAGTGAAGTCCGCCGTCCACTCCCAGGTTTCCTACGAGCACGTTGAGAGAATATATAGCCGCCAGGTTGTAGACACCGTTGGTGTGCGCACCGGCGGAGCCGCCTCCGATGGCGAGACTCGGCTGCTCTTCGGCGAAACGTCGGGCGAGAGCAATGGCCTCGTTCTCCGACACCCCTGTCATTTCGGCGGTTAGGTTGGGCGCGAAGGGGGCGAGGGCTTCGAAGCCCCGGCCTCCGGTCATGGCATCGGCTGCGGCCTTGTCGCCGAGCTCTTCTCTGATAATTACGTAGGCTAAGCCGAGGGCTAATATGCCCTCCATGCCGGGTTTGACGGGTACCCACTTGTCGGCGTTGGCGGCGGTCATGGAGAAGCGGCTATCGACATGTACGAATGTCCCGCGCTCTCGGTGGTTGCCCTGCCGGAAATGGCCGTAACCGCGGTTGTACCGGACTGTGGAAAGCCAAGTTTCAAGCAAGTCTGCGCCGAAACCGAGGAGGAAGTTCGTGTTTTCCAGATCGAATTCCGGCAATTGCTCCACACCGAAGACCTGTCGCATTGCCGCTTTCAGGTTAGTGGAGCGCTCCAGAGTTTCAAATGAGTGATGTCGGATGCCAAGGGCTTCGACAAACCGCTTGGTGACCATTGCCAGTCTACCCCTGAGGGGCTCGGTGGCCAGGAGCACGCGGTCGGCCTGGGTGTTTTGGAGGCGTGGGACTATTTCCGCCTCGGCGTCATTCCAAGATATACGTTCATATTGGCTGGAGCCTCGGGGACCGGAGCGGCGCATAGGCCCGGCTATCCTGTCGGGGTGGTAAAGGGCCTGGACTCCTGCCTGTCCTCTTACACAGAGCTTGCCTCGGCTCAGGGGATGGTTGGGGTTACCCTCGATCTTCTTGGCTCGGCCTTCCATGACCCGAACAATGTTGCCGCAGCCTGCGGGGCACTGCCGGCACGTGCTGGCATACCAGTTATCGGTCCCGGTGACCAGGTCTTCGGGGAGGTTTACCGGGCTCTCGACGAGGTTCTCTTCCGCATCGAAACCACAGGCCTTAAATATGACCGCGCCCAATGACGAGATACCGGCGATCTTTAGAAATTGTCTTCGGCTAACTGGCAATTTTAATTTACCGCTTTAGGTGCATTTCCCAAGTCTAATAGTGACACGTTAGGCAATCGGTAGGGGCGTTATTCTCCCGGTGACAGTCAACGCAGTCGCCCATCTTCAGGTCTCGGACCTGCTCCACCACCTGCATGCCGCCCACGTCACCGTGGCAGGTGGAACAGTTAATACCGGCGCCTATGTGGGCTTCATGGAGGAACTGAACGTGGTCGGGGAGGCGGTGGACTCGTTTCCACTGGATCGGGTCGCCGTTATCGAAGTGAAACCTAAGGAGTTCCAGTTCCTCGCTCCCGGAAAGGATGAACTGCTCATCGCCCAAATCCTTGTGGCAGAAGAGACATTGCTCAACAGGGGGTATGCCGGCGGGTCCGCTGGAATCGACGGTGCGGTGACAGAACATGCACTCGATGCCGACTTTTTCGACATGTACGTCGTGGGGAAAGTTGATGGGCTGCTCGGGAGCGGCACCCATGCCAAATACCTGGAACGGTTCGGAGAATACGGCTTTCGTCAAAAATACCGCCGTCAAGACGAGGATGACTCCAACACCAAGACCTACAATCGGTACGAGTATTTTGATCGTGGTGGGCATCTGTTAGTTGATGGAAGTCCGGTTTTCCTTCAGGGGGTGGTTACTGCCACCAGCGGGAGTAAACGTCTCCGAAAGAGCGGTCCGCATTGACGCCCACGAAGGCGAGATAGGAGATTACTCCCAGAAGAGCTGCAAACGCGATGATGTATAAGACAGGCCGGACTTTTGACAGGTCATCAGGGAGATGGCCCGATCTGACGAGCGAAGGGATTAGAGCATGGGCTGTGAGCATGGAGAAGGCGAAGACGATCATCAGGCCGGGTACGAAAAGGAGGGCCAAGAGAAACTCACCGATGTCTGCCCAATCTTGTCTTGTGATGAAATTAGGGTCCAATATTGCCCCCGGAGTCGGCCCAAAAACTTTGTGAAGAGTTTATCAGGGCGAAGATTATCACGGCGAAAATGAGATTGCAAGGGGTTTTTGAACGAGGTCTGAAATGGCGTGCCATGCGGGATTCCAAGGGTTTCGACCGTCGGCGCCCGGGTTAGTGTGCTTTTGTGACGCTTTGGACCGATGCGACCCGTTGCACCGCTTCGTCAGAGGCTTATAATATGCATGCGCAACTAAGCCCCGACCCTTTGAGGCGGGTTCACACCGGGAGTAGCATTTGAGCACCACAATCGATAAGGCAGAGACCAAGATCAACCAGAGAAGAAAATTCATAGGCTTGGGGATCGCCCTGGGCGGTCTGGCCGTACTCGGCAGCACGGCTGGGGCGCTCGGCTTGCTTGGGCGTTCGTCCCGGGACAAGCTCTTCATCTTTCGGAGACGAAAGGATGCTGGAGTGATTGGCGAGGACTCGATCTTCTATCCCCGAGATGAAGTTGTCCGGCGGAAGATCGCCGAGTCGGAAGGTGTCGGGCGGAGTTAAACTCTCAGATATCCACGCTCCCCATAACTGAATAAGTAAGCAGAACGCCGGTGGATCATACCGGCGTTCTGCTTTGTCATGTCAACAGAGCAACCCTCTGGGTTCTTCCATGGAGTTGACGTTTGATGTCGTGAGAGGGAAATCGAGGACAAAGACAAAGGGCCCGACTGGCGGAGGTCGGACCCTTTGTATAAGGGGGAGGAGGGTATAGAAAGAGAGTTAGTTGTCAAATATGGTCAACTTGCGGCAAACCTCTTTTTGAGCTGTGGGAGCCTGATGACCCGCGGGGTCAGGTGCTCATCCATCTTGTTAATCGACTCGGCTATGCCAACGCGCATGCCTTCGTACAGGTTGCGGGAGCGTGTGCGAAACTCGTCTATATGAATTCTGAGGAGCCGCGAGGCCTGGGTAGCTTCCCTAACTTTTAGCCCGTCCCTAACCCATAGAGTCTGGATGTCGCTGGAAAGGCCGATGCGGCTCAGGAAACCCTTGATTCCAGTGACTGGCCATTGCTGGGTTGTCAGGTACCCGTAGGCCTTTGCCTCCTGCATGCCTAGGGTAGAGGCAAGGGTCCAGGGGTCCTGGCGGAAGGAGTCTCGGAAGTAGCGGGCGAGGACGTCTTTGAGGGAGGAGTAACCGTGGGTGATGCTGTGGAAGAGGTCCGAAGTCATTCCGCTGCCGGGGCAATGGGGCACCTTCTTGGTAACCCAGATGCCGCCTGCCTCTCCTCGGTTGGCTCTGAAGGTAGAGGCTCCGATGGCAATCATGTCCCTACGCTCCAACTCAATTATGCTGGAAAGGAGAAGAGTGACGCTGGGGTGATTGGGACCTCTTCTGCCAGCGTCCTTTTCTGATCTGGCAGTCAACTCGGCTGCCGGGGAGGCATGCTTCAGGGAGGGATAGCAGAGGGCCAAAGCAGGCCGTTCGAAAGCTATCTTGGCTACCGGGTCCAGTTGGATTTGTGGGGTTGGGAGAGTCTGTTGTAAAGCCACGGTTTCTACCTGCCAAATTCTCAGTTTCGGGTTTCTCGACCTACTCTGTCATTACATCCCGTATCCGACGACGGGCTCGATTTCAGGATGCGGCAAGGATGGGGGGCACGGAAGGTGGAGTTGAGGGTCGCCTCCCGTGCCCCGAGTCCTGGGTTACCTAAAAGTCGTCGTCCCATTCGTACTGTGAGGACCGCTTCTTCCTCTTCTTACCCCGGCCCATGATGCCAGGGGCCTTCACCTTCATCTCAAATCCGGGGAACAGTCCCTTGAACTTCCCGGTGAAGGAGTTAAAGCCCTTGTCCTGCTTTAGGCCGGTGGCGATTAGGGTGAGCTTCACCATGTCGCCGAGCGAAGGATCGATGGACATTCCGAAGAAGATGCTGGCGTTCTTGTCGACGGCGCTGTTGATCAGCTCACCGGCGGCGTTGACGCCGCCGAGGGTCAATTCATCGCCGCCCTTGACGGAGAAGAGGACTCCCTTGGCGCCTCTGATGGAGAGGTTGAGGAGGGGGTTGGTCACTGCCTGCCTGGCGGCCTCCAGTGCGCCCATGCTGCCTCGTCCCAGTCCCATGGCCATGAGAGCGCCACCGGGGCTGGACATAATGGTCTGGACGTCGGCGAAGTCTACGTTGATCTCACCGGGGACATTGATGAGCTCGGAGACACTGACGATGCCCTGGCTGACCACCTCGTCCGCGGTCTGGAAGGCCTCGGTCATCCCGGCATCGTGGTCCACAAACTGGAGGAGCCGGTCATTGTGGATGACGATGAGGTTGTCCACGTGGCGGCGGAGCCGTGCGACGCCGGCGATGGCCTGGCTGAGCCTGCGGGTGCCTTCAAAGCTGAAGGGAGTTGTGACAACTCCGACAACGAGGGCGCCCATCTGCTTTGCCAGTTCGGCTACGTAGGGTGCGGCTCCGGTGCCTGTACCGCCGCCCATGCCGGCGGTGAGGAAGACGAGCTCGGCGTTCTTGAGCGCCTTCTTTATAAGAGTGGAAGACTCTTCCGCAGCTTTCTCGCCGATGTCGAACTCTCCGCCAGCGCCCCATCCGTGGGTGATGTTCTCACCAATCTGGAGGACGGTGGCGCCGTGGGTCACTGATTCCAGTGACTTGATATCGGTGTTTACAACTACGAACTCGACACCAGGGACGTTGTGGGCCAGCATGCGTCGGACGCAGTTACAACCGCCTCCTCCGACGCCGACCACCTTAATCCGGGCCGGGGCCCTCTCGACCGATAATCTGGAAATCGGTCTGCTAGTTAACAACTGCTCTACAACCATTTTATTCAACCCTCCTTTCGAACTGCGGTCCGGGTCGCTATCCCGATAGGTATAGCGCTTGCCGCCGGGCGGCACCCGGTGGCATATTGCCTTGTGGGCTTTGCCTCGTAAGGTCGGTGTATGTCCCGGCCTCGGGTGCAATTCAGGCAATATGAGGCCATTCTAGCCGTGGAAAAAGCACCTGTGAAACTAAGGCAAAACCAGAATGCTGTAAGGCAAATATGCCACTACCTTTTGCCTTAGTTGTCGGGGATGGCATATATTGCCTTAACCGTTTTTGGCTGGTATCATAGCCATAACGGACGAGTGCCAGACAAGCCGGACAAAGGACAAACGGCATGGCAGGGTTAGAAAATGGCAAAAGGCGACCACCGTATCCCCCTTACTCTCAATGGCAACGACTGTTGGAAACGTTGAGGGAGGACTTTGCCAATCAACACTTGCCGAGCCGGATAGACAACAGTTACCTCAAGAAACTGAAGGTCAACGCGTCGGCCGAGTCGAATTTGCAGTCTGCGCTGGCATTTCTCGGGTTGGTGGATTCACAAAGACACCCAACGGATGCGCTCAAGAGCTTGCTGTCTTCGGGGGAGGATGAGGCAAAGGGGCTGCTGTATAAGGTAGTGGAAAGGGCGTACGTGCCGGTGCTGGACGGACTTATGCTTAGGTCTGCAACTCCCGATCACCTTGCTGAGAAATTCAAGACAGGCGGATCACAGGACGAAGTAGGGCGAAAGGGCATGACGTTCTTTCTTCGCATAGCCAAAGATGCTGAGATACAGCTTTCGCCGCATTTCAAGACGCCGCGGGATAGGCAGTCCGGGACGCGGGGGCCGAGGAAGAGGGCAGCGCCGTCGAGCGCTCCTCCGGCCTCGGCTCCACAAGTGCGAGTCTCGGAGCCCGTTAAGGGACATGTGGAATCGCCACACAACTCTGACATGATGACGAAGCTTCTGGCCAAATTCCCGGACTATGACCCCGCTTGGGGCGAAGAGCAAGTACACCTGTGGCGCGGGAGTTTGGCGTTTCTTATGGCGGAGGTACACAGCCATCCCCGTCCTCCGCAGGACGGCCCAACTCAGTCTCCTGGTCCTTAGGCAATACATGCCTGGGGCGAATCTTTGATTGCACTTTATAGGCGCTTGTCCTCTGGCCTACCCCGAAGGGACGAGCCCCGCGATGTATAATTTGAGGCTGGACCGCATTTACTTGTAAAGGGAGTTTGAGACCCATGCTCAGGGACCAATACAGCATCGGCTTCGGTAGGGAACGAGCCAACCAGATTTATACAGGGGCCATGTCCCGGATGTACGGGCTTGTGGCCCTGGGGATCATTACCACCGGGGCAGGCATATGGGTCGGGGACAGGATAGGGCTCGGCGACGTCATTCTGAATATCGGGTGGTTGGGTTTCTTGGTGGGGTTCGGGTTGATATTTGGGATGTTGATGGCTGCCAACGGCCTGGCTGTGAAGGGGCACACTGGGCCGGCGACAGGGGTCTATCTCCTGTTCACGGCCATGGAAGGGTTGTTCCTGTCCTGGATCGTGTCCCGATACACGACCGAGACCATCGCAGTTGCGTTCCTGCTGACCGCGGGGCTGTTCGTGGGAATGAGCGCAATCGGCATGACCACCAAGAGGGATATTTCGAGATGGGGTCCGATGCTGATTATCGGCGTGGTTGGGTTGATAGTCATAAGTCTCGTAAACATCTTGCTTCTTCAATCCAGCTTTCTGTTCCTGCTGATAAATATTGTTTTGCTGCCGTTGTTCCTAGCGCTGACGGTGTGGCAGACAAAACAGATGAAAGTGTTGGCTTTGCAGGCGGCGGAGCAGGGCAACTACGAGGCGGCGACTCAGGTTGCGGTGATGGGAAGCATCGGGTTGTACGTGAACTTCCTGAACATATTCATGATCATCCTAAGCCTGTTAGGGTTTGTGTCCAGGGACTAGGAGAAAATGAATGGGGAAGGTTGGGGGCGGCTGAGTTAGCCGCCCCCAACTTTATTCTGATTGGGAGAGGGCGAGAGGTTAGAGGGGTAGGGTGGAGAGGGGCATGAGCATCTTCATGCTGTAGGGCGAATGGAGAGCTAGAGCGGTCCGCAGGTCTGCTCCGCATCCGATGAGCATGGCGGCGTCCGTGGCCGATATGTTTAGTCGGGACATAAGGAGGTCTGCCATGGCCAGGGTGGCGGCGTTAGCAGCCTCTTCCATGGTGACCCCTCTTCCGAAGCTAATCACATGCTCGGGGGTCACTACCATGGGGCCCGAAACTCTTACGTCTTGAGAAGCCGCGGCCCGGATGGTGATACTCATCGAACCTTCGACGGCGGAGCTCGTGGACTCACCTTCTCCCATAGCGAGATGAGAATCTCCCATAGACAAGAATGCGCCGTCGTGGAACACGGGTAAGTAGAGGGCAGAGCCTGCCGTGACGTCGGTGATGCTGAGCTGGCCTCCGAAAGGCCCGGTGGCACTCAACCCTGCTTCCCCATGCTCGGGGGCCACGCCGATCAAGCCTAGCATGGGCCTGATCGGGACCGACGTGCCATTCGGGAACACTGCGTCTTTACCGGTAACGTCTACGGTCTCCATTAGGAAGTTGGGAATCCGGCTCCCCAGCGCCCCGTGACCCGGAAGGGCAAGGACGTAGGCGGAGGTCTCGGCGGGGGACATGGAAAGAAACTCTACCTTTAGGGTGTCGCCCGCGCGGACCCCGTTAACGTAAATGGGTCCATTCATGGACCGGACAACGTCCGACTTTGCGAAGTCGGGGTCGGTTTTGGAGACGTTCCGGAACCGGTCAGTCGTCCGTACAGAGAAGACCTCTCCGGACTCGACGCGAAGGCTGGGCAGATCTTCGGCGGAGAACCTGCGGCAAACTTGATCGGGGCCAAGCTGTTTCATGTCTCTTCCTCCCTTGAAGCTACGGTCCGATACTACCACACAGGCAGCTTTCTACGGAGGCGTTCGAGGTAGAATGACCGGAGAAGACACGGTATCTGAAAAGGCTGGCGTATGGACAAACCCCTGATAGGCATAGATATGGACGGTGTAATTTGCCGCCCTCCCTTCGGACTAAACGTGCCGATAGCACCGGGACCATACGAGAGCCGCCCACTCAACTCGAAGAGCAGAGAAACTCCTTCAGGAATCGGGCTTGTGGCAATGAAGTGGCTATTGAAGCTCAAGTACTATGGGCGCAAGCCACTGGAGGACGCTCAGGAGGGGATCGAATCGATAAGCGAGTTCCGAACCCCGGTACTGGTTACCAGTCGGAACGGGATTGGAGCGGGGCTAATAGAGGGATGGTTGAAAGCACATGGGTTTCTCCACCTGTTCCGCGAGGTCCACTCGAACAACCTGGGCTTGCGATCCCCGGACTTCAAGTGGCATATGTGCTCGGAACTCGGGATTGAGGAGTTCGTAGATGACGATGGCCGGGTTGCCGATCATCTGTCTCGGAAGGGGCTGTCGAGGGTGTTTCTGAGGGACTGGCCAAGGAATCGAGGGTACCAATACGGGGAAAACGTAACTCGGGTGACGGGGCTCACGGAGGTGGCACGGCACTTGGCGACCGAATGATAGAGGAAGTGGGTGAGGTTTCAGGTACCCCAGACCATGCCAGGTTATTCAAGAGAGGAGAGGGGATGTGGGGGGTAATGGACGATTCGACCGGCGGAAACTATAATGCGTCGGGGTTGGCGGAGCCCCAGGTTTGGACGCTGCTCCGCTTGTTTTCCTACCTTAGTTAGACGACACCCAGCGTACTTCCTTGCAACCACTTCGAGACTTCTACAGGGGAAAGACTGTGCTTCTCACAGGCGGCACGGGCCTGTTGGGCAAAGTGCTCCTGGAGAGAATGCTCAGCCTTCTTCCTGACATCGCGGTTGTCTACGTTCTTGTCAGGCCCAAGACACGGGCCGGGGCCACAGCCACAGCTATATCCATAGACGAAAGACTCAAACAGGAAGTCTTCGAATCCCAGATCTTCGAGCCGTTGAAAGACAGGATGGGAGATGCTTTCGACGGCCTCTTCGATAGCAAGATCCATGCCGTCTCAGGGGATGTAGCTATAGATAAGCTGGGCCTGGACCCGGAAACATACAAGCGTTTGCAAGGCGAAGTCGACATAATTATTCATTGCGCCGCGGTCGTCTCCTTCGATGCGCCTTTGGATACGGCAGTGAGATTGAACACCTTGGGTCCCGGTCGAATGGTTGAGTTCGCAAAGGGATGTAAGGACCCGTTTTTCGCCCAAGTTTCTACCTGCTACGTGAATGCTACTCGCAAAGGGCCTGTGTCGGAGGAGCTGCCAGACCCGACCCGTACTGTCGGGGACATCAACGGTATTCCCCAGACAGACTACGATGTGGAAGAGGAGATCGAGGCGATTCTGGCGAAAGCGGGGTCGGTGAGGGGAGCGAAGGGGCAGGTTAGCCGCGCCGAGTCTGAGCGGCTGGACAAGCAGCTGAGCAAGATCGGCATGGAATGGGCTCACAGGCGCGGTTGGCAGGACGTGTACACCTTCTCCAAAGCGATGGGTGAGCAGATGTTTGTGCGGAGCATTGGAGGTATGAAAGGGGCGATTATCAGGCCGGCCATAATAGAAGGCGCCTGGAAAGCGCCTGTACCGGGTTGGCTTAACGGTTTTCGGATGCTCGACCCGCTGATAGTGGCCTACGGACGGGGCCGAATGATCGATTTCCCGGGCAAACGGGACGGGATACTGGACATCATACCCGTTGACATGGTCGCCAACGCTATATTGGCCATCGTCGCGCAAGCCTCGGTAGATGACTCTCCAAAGGTGTACCAGATTGCCTCAGGGATGGAGAACCCGATAACGCTGGAGGGGTTCGCAGACCAGGTTGACGCGCATTTCCAGAAGAACCCGTTTCCGGTGTCAGGGGATGAGGGGGGACAAGCAAGGAAACTCACCAAACCTACCTTTCCCACCACCACCAAATTCCTTCGCCATATCCGCCTGCGCTATATGCTCCCGCTCCGAGCCGCCATCGCAGCTACGGCGCCCATCTCCTTTACGCCTTGGACCCGACGCTTTCATAACAGATTGAAGTTGAAGATGGTGTCGCTGGAGAGGCTGTACCAGTACGGCAGGTTGTACGGACCTTACGCCGAGGCTGAATGCAAGTTCCTCACCACTAACACCCGCAGTGCGATGGGTGCGCTTCACGAGAGTGATAAGGAGAATTTTGACTTCGATATCGGTAAGCTGGACTGGGAGTCCTACCTTCAGGATGTGCATATTCCGGGTGTGAAGAAGTACCTGCTCGGCATGGCCCCTGAGTCCAGGGGAAACGCGACTCGCGTTTTGGATGCGGGATTCGGCGCAGAAGCCGAGAGGTGGTTCAAGGTCCCACTGTGGATCAGGTGTTGGGGGCAAGCTCTGTTCTTTCTTATGAGCTCGGCGATCAGGTGGTGGACGGGTTTCCGGTGTGAGGGGCTTGAGAACATTCCAGACTCCGGGCCTTATATCATTGCTTCGAACCACAATAGCCACATGGACACGCCGGTGATATTCCATGCTCTCGGGCGGAGAGGTGAGAAAGTACACCCCGTGGCGGCCAAGGACTACTTTTTTGAAAACGGGTTCATGTCGCGCATGGTAAGGGGACTGTTCACGGCGATCCCTTTCGACAGGAAGGGGACGTCTCGGGAGGAGCTCGGGTTGGCGTTGGCGGTATTGGAAAAGGGGCACGCACTGGTTTTCTACCCGGAAGGGAGCAGGGGTCGGCCGGGAAGGATACAACCCTTCAAGAACGGCATAGGGTTCCTTGCCCTCATGTCCGAGGCCCCCGTCGTACCCGCGTTTATCAAGGACTCGCATAAAGCGATGCCTAAAGGTACGGTAAGAGTGAAGCGGCATCCCGTCTCCATACGTTTTGGGGCGCCTATCTGCTTCGCGGGCAGGTCCGACGGAGCCGACGCCAAGGGGTTGAGTGAGTTGAGCCGCGAGGTGACCGGGGAAGTGCAGGCGGCAGTCGAGGCGCTTGATGGGAGGGCCTAATGCCAGAGTTGCGGCGTTCTTTGATGTGGACAGGACCATCGCCTCTTCAAATCTGCTGGACGTTTACCTGGACTACGCCCTGGAAGGGAAAGGCCTCTTAAGCCGGAGTCTGTGGTTAGCAGCTTTTGCCCCCAGAATTCCGCTTTACGCCCTGACGGACTGGACTGACAGGGTTAAATTCATCAAGGGATTCTTTAAGAACTACCGCGGGTCAGCGGTGGGGGACCTGGTAGGCTGGGCTAAGAGGAGAGGCGCAGAGTACTGGGGCCGGCGGCTCTTCAGGGAGGCGAGGGATGAGGTGGAGCGACACAGGACTGATGGTCACAAGGTGGTGCTCCTTACCGGCGGGCTAATGGAGATGGTCAGGCCTCTGGGGGACTTGCTGGGGGTCGACGAGGTGATGGCGTCCCGGGGCAAAGTGGACGGGGGACGATTCACGGGGGAATTGGAGTTTGGACCTCTGAGTGGAACCGGGAAAGCGGAGGCCGCAAAGATCTGGGCGGAGAAATGTGGGGTAGTATTGTCGGACTCCTACGCCTACGCGGACGACATTTCGGACCTGCCGCTCCTGGAGTTGGTGGGGCATCCGATAGCGGTAAACCCGGAACGCAGATTGGGGAAGCTGGCCCGTGCCAGGGATTGGCCAGTGCAATGGTGGACCCTAAAAGGATAGCGATACCCTCACTCTCTTCAGCGAGCCTACGGCCCTAGTCCTCTCCCATGTAGGGAGAGGGGATGAGACAGGTTTTTGTGAAGGCATTAGTTGTTTCCAAGAGTATTCCACGGTGGCTGGTGACCAGGGCGCTTTCCAAACGGTTCCCACGGTTGTCGTTGGGCCCGACTGCTGTTTTGCGGATGAAGGACGTGCAGGAGCCAGCGCTGCCGGGTCCAGATTGGGTCAAGGTGCGCACGATTATGAGTGGGATCTGTGGGTCTGACCTGGTAGTGGTGATGTGCAGGGGGAGCTTGTATCTATCTGGTTTTACGTCATTTCCACTTGTCCCGGGCCACGAGGTTGTGGCGGAGATAATTGAGGTGGGGGAAGGGGTTGAAGAGTTCCAGGTGGGAGAAAGGGTGGCAATAGAACCGGCTTTGGGCTGCACGGTCAGGGGGATGCCCGACTTGTGCCCTCAATGTGCAGCGGGACGGTATGCTAACTGCGTGCGGACAACGGAAGGGGAATTTTCGGCGGGGCTGCAGATCGGGTATTGCCGAAGCTTGCCGGGAGGCTGGGGTGAACGGTTCGTGGCGCACACAGCGCAGTTGCACCGAGTCCCGGATGACTTTTCGGACGAGACGACGGTGCTGTTGGAGCCGCTATCGTGTGCTATTCACGGAGTGCTTAGGGCCGGGATAGAAGGGCCGGGGCCCGTGCTCGTGGTCGGGTGTGGTGTAGTTGGATTGCTGACCATTGCAGCGCTGAGGGCATTACAACCGGAATGCCGGATAGTGGCTGTGGCCAAATACGAATCACAGAAGCGTAAGGCCATGGACTTGGGAGCCAACGTGGTATGTGATGCTGGTGTGGGGGGATATGCGCAGCTGTCGGACGAGGTCGGGGCGAAGGTGCTGTCGGTCATTCGGGGGAAGCCGGCTGTTTCGGGCGGGTTTCCCGTTGTGTTCGAGTGTGTTGGCACGTCGGCAGCGCTGGAAGATGCAATGAGGTGGACGATGGAGAACGGGACGCTCGTGGCCCTGGGAATGCCGTCGGATGCGAAAGCCGACCTGACGCCCCTGTGGCACCAGGAGGTGCGATTTATAGGCTCTTACGCCTACGGGATAGAGCGGACCAGGGACAAAGAGATGAAGACGTTCGAACTGGCCAAAGACCTCATGAGGGACGGAAACTTCCGTTCCGGGGTGTCGAGGCTGGTGAGTCACAGGTTTCCCATAGAGCGGTACCGGGAGGCAATAGTGAAAGCGGGTCGGGCGGGGAGGCTGGGAGGCGGAAAGATGGTGTTCACCTTTCCCGACTAACCGGGGCTTGCTACACTTACCGCGAAGGCCACTGAGATATAAGGAAGCTGTATTGGAAATAGATAAGAGCAAGCTGGTCAAACGGGTCGAGAAGCCCGGACAGCGATTCCTGATGCATCATGGGGAGGCATTCCGGTTCGAGGAGCTGCCGGTGGGGAGTCGCATAATCTATCCCCCGCCCGCCCTTCCCTCTATTAAAGACGCGGACGGAGCGATAGCTGAGGCATTAGAGAACCCTTTGGGTCAGGACCCGTTATCCCACCAGCTTCGGCCCGGCATGAAGGTAACCATCGCTTTTGACGATATATCTTTGCCTCTGCCACCGATGAAGCGGCCCGACCTGCGCCAGAGGATCATCGAAGCGGTGCTTCGGACTCTGAGAGAGAAGGGTGTCGAGGATATACACCTTGTAGCCGCGCTGGGGTTGCATCGGCGAATGACTCCTTCCGAGCTGAAGCGGGCGGTGGGCAAGAGGGTATTCAACGAATTCCACCCCGACAGGTTGTACAACTTCGATGCGGAGGACGAGGAGAACCTGGTGGTGCTCGGGACGACTCAGAAGGGTGAGGAGGTAGAGACATCGAATAGGGTGGCGGAGTCTGACCTGCTGATCTACGTGAATATCAACCTCTCATCGATGGATGGTGGGCATAAGTCGATCAACACGGGACTGGTGAGTTACAAGACCATGAGGCACAACCACAACGTGCACACACTGATGCGGTGCGAGTCATACATGGACCCGACACGGTCCGCGTTGCATAACTCGGTTAACGGGATGGGGAAGGTGGTATCCAAGAATCTGAACGTCTTCAAGATTGAGACTGCCCTGACCTCGAACACGTTTCCGTCGATATTGGCACACCTGCAAAAGCAGGAGTCAGACTGGAATGCAATAGACAAGGTGACATTCGGGGTCAACCGTAGGGCACTGGACATCTCGCCGTTCTATTTGCGATGGCAGATATTCCAGAACATTCGCTCGCCATATGGACTGCTGGATGTCGCGGCGGGGGACACGGACTTGGTACATGAGAAGATATTAGCGAGTGTGTTCAAGCAGCAGGCGGTACCGGTAGAGGGCCAGGCCGACGTGGTGGTAATGGGCCTTCCTTATCTCTGCCCGTACAACGTGAACTCACTGCTGAATCCGCTGCTAATCCACACGCTCGCGCTCGGCTACAGCTTCAACATGTATCGGGGCAAACCGTTGGTGAGGCGGGGCGGGGTACTGGTGTTCTCGCACCCGCTGGAGGAGCGATTCAACTCATTGCACCACCCCTCGTATATCGATTTTTACAACAACGTGTTGCCCGAAACCCGGGATGCTGCGGAAATCGAGAAGAGGTTTGAGGCTTCTTTTGCCTCGAACGAACGGTATCGGAAGCTGTACCGGGAATCGTACGCATATCACGGTGTCC
Source organism: Dehalococcoidia bacterium (assembly GCA_965249275.1). Lineage (GTDB taxonomy): Bacteria > Chloroflexota > Dehalococcoidia > Plut-88900 > Plut-88900 > Plut-88900. Next base: position 370,750 of record CBDFLQ010000007.1, on the reverse strand, counting down.
ACCCCTTGTACATGTGGTATTGGGCATGCTACGGGCAGGAGTACCTTGGCCGGGTGATTGTGGCGGGGGCGAAGGACAAGTCGGTGGCCGAGCGGCTTGGCTACGAGACCGCGCCGGACGTGGCAACGGCATTGGAGATGGCCAAGGACACGGTAGGCCCCTCTCCCGAGGTATCACTGTATCACTATCCGCCAATCTTCCTTTGCGACGTGACATAAAGCATGGGGAATGGGGCCAAATGGACCATCGTCGCCAACCCTGTGTCGGGCAAGGGGAGGAGTCGGGCCCTTGCGATGCAGACGGGGACGCTGCTGACCTCGGCGGGCGTATCTAACGAGGTCCTGTATACATCTCGCCCTGGGGATGCCGAAGAATTGGCGCGGAAGGCGGTAGAGGAGGGAAGTGTTGGGGTGCTGGCCTGCGGGGGAGACGGGACCCTGCACGAAGTGATCAACGGAGTGATGGGCCACCCCTTAGCCTCGGGAGTGATCGTCGGGATCATACCTGCCGGCAGGTGCAACGATTTTGCGGCGGCGATGGATCTCCCCAATACCCCCGAGGGCGTAGCTGATCTGATTTTAGCCGGCGATTCGAGGCAGATAGACTTGGGCTCAGTCGGGCACAGGTACTTCGCGACGGTAGCTACTCTAGGATTCGACAGTGCGGTGAGCCAGTACGTTGCGGACGGACACGTGCCTCGCTTCCTTTCCGGTACGCCTTCCTATCTCTACGCCATCTTCCTTCAGATACTCCGTTACAGGGATGCGATGGTGCACCTAAAGGGCGAGGACTTCGAGTACTCGGGCCGGATATTTTTGGCCGCCACGGCCAATACGGCCCAGTACGGTGGCAATATGAAGATAGCGCCCGGGGCGGTGGCGGATGATGGGATATTGGACGTGTGCTTGGTCCAGTCAGTGTCGAGGTGGGAGGTCGTGATGATGGTGCCCCGGGTCTTCAGCGGTGGACACCTGACAAACCCGGCAGTTTCCATGCACCGCGTAAAGAGGCTAAAGATAGAGACCGAGGAGCCGATGCCCATCTGGGCGGACGGAGAGCGGGTGGCTGAGACGCCTGTCGAGATATCGGTAGTGCCGAAGGCCCTCAACCTACTCGGTTAGACCCAGCTGGCCCTGCCTTACTAAACTCCCTGTCCATAGATGTGGTCGGGCTGAACCACGACGATGGCTCGGCGATCTTCCCGCATCACACGGTCGTACTCATCCCAGTCATCGTGGTCGCCCCCGCAGGCTACGAATGTCTCGCGGAGTTCGATGCGCAGGGCTTCGTGGTCCGTGTTGTCCCAATCCCGAATCACCACCTTGCCTTCGACGGCACACCATCTGTCCCAGTGGGGGCTAACAACGGTTACGGTGCAGCGGGGGTCTCGGGCGAGGTTTTTCAGCTTTGCCGAGTTGCCGATGGCAACGAAGACGACACCGTTTTGATAGGCCCCGGCCTTTACCACACTGGACTGGATGGCGCCGGACCTTCTGAAGGTGTTGACGACGGCGTCGAAGTTGGATGATAGAAAGGCTAGGGCGTCGTTGTAGTCCATATGATCCTCCCGAAATATCCTGACACCAGCGGTCCTAGGTGCGTTGCTTAAACAGTCGACTTCTGAAAAAGACCAAGCCTATAAGCATGAAAGCAGCGAAAATCAGGAGAATGAAGGATACGGCGGCCATCATAGGGGCGAATTCCACGGTTACGCCGTTCCACAAATTCATGGGAAGGGTCCTGAGGAACGGGTCCTTGAGGAACACGGCTATTGGCACCTCGTAGAAGGAGACCATGAATGCGAAAAAGGTGGCAACGGTAATGCCGGGCACTATCTGGGGCAGGATAACCCTCCGGAAAGCGGTGAATCGATTAGCGCCGAGGCTCATGGCAGCATGCTCGTGGACCTCGTCGACGCCTCGGAGGGTGGCAGTAAGGATGATGACTACATAGGGTATTGCCAGAACGGCGTGGGGCATGGCTATGCCAATGACGGTGCCGACAAGTATCCGCATGTGGAAGGAGTAGAAGTAGAAAAGAGCGATTGCAGTGAGGGTCGAGGGGATTATAAGGGGCAGGATGATAAAGGAACCAAGAAAGCCGCGGCCCGGGAAGGAGCCTCGTGCTATTCCGTAGGCGACCAGGCCTCCGGCGGGCACGGAGACCAAGACTGTGATAAAGGCAAGTTGGAGGCTGGTGAAGGTAGACTCCACCCAGTTGACGGGGCTGATTACGCTGGTAGTGAAGAAGGTCTTGATCCAGACCAAACTATAGGACTTGGGAGGGAAAATGACGAATGAAGACTCATTGAAGGCGAGGGGAATGACTATGAGGCTTGGCAGGACCAGAAAAATGCAAACTGCCCCGACCATGACATTCAAAGAAATGCGCCGGGGTGCGCGGTAGGAGATCTCGATGGGAGAGGAGCGGAGGAGGGCCTCACCGGCGCCATATAGGGAGCCGAATCCGACCAGCCGGGCGAATATCATGTACAGGATGAGTATAGCGGTAAGGAGGATCACGGCGAGAGCGGCGCTGAATCCGCTGGTTCCGGCCAGATAGGAAGCGATGCCCTGGTCCCGGATGCCGCCCAGGATGCTCGGGGCGATGGCGCTGCCCGCGCTGAGTATGAATACAAGAATGGACCCGGCCCAGATTCCCGGAAGGCTCAGGGGAAGGAATATGTGCCGGAAACTCTTTAGCGGATGGGCGCCCATACTTTCGGCGACGGCTGTAAGGCTCTTGGGGATACTTCGCATGACGGCGTAGAGTGGGAGAATCATGAAGGGAAGGAGAATCTGAATCATGCCGACTTCTACTGCGAAACGGCTCCAGAGTATTTCAAGTGGTCCATCTATTACTCCGATGAGCTGCAAGAACTCGTTTACGGGACCGCGTCTGCCGAATATCACGCGCCACGAGTAGACGCTGGCAATGGAGTTAGTAATGAATGGGATTATGGCTATTAAGAGAACTACGCTGTGCCAACGGCCCGTGCGGGTGGCAAGAAAATAGGCGATGGGGTAGCCGAGAGCGATGCAACCGACAGTGGTAAAAGCAGCCAGTTCGAAGGTGGTGCGGAACATCCTCTGGTAGATGGGGTTAGTGAGGGCCTTGTCGTAGTAGGCGAGGGAGAAGCCGTCATTCCCACCGAAGCTGACGTCCACCATTCTGACCAGTGGGATGATGAAGAAGAGGACCATTAGAAGCAGTGCGGGAAGGGCCAGGGCGGGGTAAATGCCCTGCTGACGGATCTTGAAGAGGAGTAGTCTTTTGTCCGTTTTTCCGTTTATGGACCGGTCACGGGACAAGAGCCTTTGAAGGGCGATGAGCATAGTTGGCTTGTGAAAATCCTTGGGGAGAAGCAGGTGGGGCGGAATGAGAATTGGTTACTTGATATCATATCATCAAAAGGGACGCCCGTTGCACTGGCATTGGGGGCAAGGGCCCAATGACGGAGAGCGTTGTATAAGATAATCATCCGACATCAGACTTGACTAACGACTGCAGTGAGGAGAAATGGCTACCGAGACCCAGATTCAGACAGTTTTCAGAATATTGTCCGAGAGACCCGAGTGCCGAGATTGCGGCATAAACCTCCGATTCGGGGACCTGGACTGTGCCCACTGCGGAGCGGACATCGAAGAGGAGATGAGGGAATGGGCGGGTAGGCTTGTGGATACGATAGTGGCCCTCGAATCCAACTGTGATGAGTGAAGAAATGCTGGCAACGCAAACTCCGGAGGATGATCATGGCTATTAGGCCGTTTAGAGTCGACATAAAGGAAGATGTTCTGACAGATCTGCGTGAGCGGCTGAAGAGGACGCGCTGGCCGGACGAGATCCCGGGGTCTGGGTGGGACTACGGGTCAAACCTGGCATACGTTAAGGAGCTAGTGGACTACTGGATAGAGGAGTTCGACTGGCGGAAGCAGGAAGAGGTGATCAACGGCTATTCCCAATACGTTGACCAGGTGGATGGGTTGGACGTGCACTACATCCACGAACGGGGCAAAGGGCCGGACCCACTACCCCTGCTGTTGATCCACGGGTGGCCGGGGTCGATAGTCGAGTTTCTGGACTTCATACCCTTGTTAACCGACCCCGCGGCCCACGGCGGCGACGAAAGGGACTCGTTCGACGTGGTGGCGCCCTCGCTGCCGGGGTACGGATTTTCGGAGAAGCCGTCGGTTCCCGGGATGGGCGTAAACGGCATGGCCGACGTGTTTGCAAAGCTGATGAGCCAGATCGGCTACGAAAGCTATGTGGCACAGGGAGGAGACTGGGGAGCATCGATATCATCGAGACTGGGGTTCAGCCACTCGGATAAGGTGAAGGCTATCCATATCAACATGATTCTCGGCGGCAGCCCTTATCTGGGGCCCGGGTCCCGGCCTCTGTCTGATGCAGAAAAGCAATATCTCCGAGAGATCGAGCAATGGGAGAGGGACGAGGGTGCGTATGGACACATACAGGGGACAAAACCTCAGACCCTGGCCTATGGACTTAACGACTCCCCTGCGGGGCTGGCGGCTTGGATAGTAGAGAAGTGGCGCTCCTGGAGCGATTGCGGCGGGGACATCGAAAGCGTCTACACCAAGGACCAGATACTGACAAACGTAACGTTGTACTGGGTCACCGAGACGATTAACAGTTCGGCGCGGATATATTACGAGACCCGGAAGGACAGGTGGCGCCTTAGTCAGGGAGAGGCGATAAGGGTTCCGACGGCCGTGGCGGTGTTCCCGGAGGAGCTGGACCGTCCGGTGAGGGAGTGGGCGGAGCGGACGTATAACGTGCAGAGGTGGACGGAGTTCCCCAGGGGGGGTCACTTTGCGGCTATGGAGGAGCCTCATGCGCTAGCTGCGGACATGCGGGAGTTCTTCCGGGGATTTCGCTGATACGGGTAGTGCACCCTACAAACTGAGAGGGCGCACCGGCACTGCCGGTGCGCCCTCTAGTTAGCCGTTTTAGGACCTAGTGGGCGTATGTTACGCCGGGTTACTGGGCCAAGCTCTGTGTGAACTCCGCGTACCTCTCCAGCCAGGCATCCTGGTTGGCCGCTACGTGCTCTGCGTCCTTAAAAATGGCGTAGGGAATGTTCGAAGCAGAGGAAGGAAGCTCATTCCTGACTGCATCATATTCAGGGGCGCTTAGGTAATCGAGAGACTTGATGTTAATGGGTCCATAGCTTATGAACTGGGACATGCGTGCGTTGATTTCCGGGAAGGATGTCCAGGCTATAAACAGCTGAGCCAGTTCGAAAACCTCCGGCTCCTGATCCCTCAAGCCCTTGATGATGGCAAACGATTCGGTATTGATGACGTGACCACACTCCCAGCATATCTTTAGGGGAGCTTCTTCCTTTGCGGCGTCGAAGATTCGGCCATTCCAGTTGGTGCACATGTCAAGCTCGCCGCTGATGAGGAGCTGGGGACAGTCGGAGCCGGTTTGCCAGATCAGGGAGATCTGATCACTGTATTCTTCGAAGAGTTCGAAGGCGCGGTCTACCTGTTCGGGCGTCAAGGCTGCCAAGCTGGCTCTACCTTCCTGGGTATTTATCAGGTCGGGGTTCTCCGATATCAGAACAAACATCAGCTCAGCGTCGGGATAGTAAGCCCAGCCCCTGCGTCCGGGGAAAGCCTCGGGGTCGTAGATATCGGCCATGGAAGTGGGCTGTTGGCCTTCGGGGAAACTATCACTATTGTAGGCCCAGGTCTCACCCCAGGTAACGCCCCCGCCGCCAATGTAGGGCGCTTTGAGGACTTCGAGGAAGTCCCGGGTATCGATGACGCTGAAGTCAAGGTTCTCCAGGTCACCGGTCTTTCCGAGGTTGTGCAGAGAACCTGCACCGGTGTCGAAGACGTGCCAGGTTATGTTGCCGGTTTCAGCCATGGCCCGGACCTTTGCAAGCTCGGGCTGGTTGTCATCGATGATCTCGATTCCGAACTGTTCGGTGAAGGGAATGGCGTAGGCCCTGCGCTGAGCAGCCTGATATGCGCCTCCCCAGGAACTGAAGACGATGCTACTGCCTCGGTATTTTTGAAGCTCAGCTTCGATTTCTTCCTTGGTGGCCGGGTTTTCTTCGGTCCACTCGGACTTGGGCCTGATGCCAGTTTCCTCCATCATCGCAGTGGGCGTGGGTTCCGGCATCGCCTCATCCGGCTCCTCGTCTTCCATCATCGCCGTAGGCTCCGGCATCGCCTCATCTGACTCCTCTTCCATCATCGCCGTAGGCGTGGGCTCTTCCGGCATTGCTTCCGGAGTCGCTGTTGCGGCCTCGCCACAAGCGGCCGCGATTAACAGGGCAAGGGCTAGGAGTGTCAATAGTACAAAGAAGCGCCTCCCAGAGATTAAGCCTCTGCCGAGACGCTTTTCATAGATCTTCATAGTTCCTCTCCTCACTCTAATTGCACAAGCAATTTTCTATTGGTTACCAAAATACCAGCGGCAAATTTCCCCTTTCCTCAAGATCATAGAAACAAAAACAGAGGCGCCCCCCGTAAGCTTGGAATACTGACGGGGGGCGCCTGTAATGTCAAACCAGGCTAATGAAGGGTGCCTTTCCAAGCCTCGTATCTCTCACGCCAAGCGTCCAGGTTTGCGGCCCGGTGCACTTCATTGTTGATAATGGCGTATGGAATTGTCGAGGTGGGCACTTTGCGGCTATGGAAGAGCCTCAGGCGTTGGCTAAGGACATGCGGGAGTTCTTCCGGGTATTTCGCTGATACGGGGAGTGCACCCTACAAACTGAGAGGGCGCACCGGCACTGCCGGTGCGCCCCCTAGTTAGCCGTTTTAGGACATAGTGAGCGTATGTTACGCCGGACTACTGACCCAAGGTCTGTATGAACCCCGCGTACCTTTCCCGCCATTCGTCATCATGGATAGCGGCATGCTCTTCGTCATTTAGGATGGCGAAGGGGATGTTGGCCGAAGATGACGGAAGCTCATCCCTGACTTCGTCGTACTCAGGGGCGTCAAGAGCAGACAAAGACTTGATGTTTATCGGCCCGTAGGTGATGAACTGAGAGATGCGAGCGTTAATTTCCGGTAAGGAAGTCCAGGCCATGAACAGCTGGGCCAACTCGAAGGCCTCGGGGTCCTGATCTTTCAGGCCCTTGATGATGCCCCACCCGTCGGTGTTGAGGAGGTGACCGCACTCCCAGCAGATATTGATGGGTGCACCTTCCCTGACGGCATCGAAGATGCGGCCATTCCAATTGGTGCACATGTCCAGATCGCCGCTTATCAGGAGCTGAGGGCAATCGGAGCCGGTCTGCCATATCAGGTCGATCTGGTCCGCGTATTCGTCAAAGAGCTCGAATGCACGGTCCACCTGTTCGGGATTAAGAGCAGACAGACTGGCCCTACCCTCGGATGTGTTGAGCAATTCTGGGTTCTGAGCAAGAATCACGAACTTCATCTCGAGGTGAGGGTAGTAGGCCCAGGCACGTCGGCCGGGAAACTTCTCGGTGTCGTAGAAGTCGGACATAATTGTCGGCCGGTTACCCTCGGGGTATACATCGGAGTTGTAGGCCCAGGTCTCGGACCAGGTGATGCCACCACCAGCGGTGTAGGGAGCCTTCAGTACTTCCAGGAAGTCCCGGTTGTCAATTACGCTGAAGTCCAGGTCTTCCAGGGAGCCGTTCCTCCCGAGATTGTGTATTGTACCCGTACCTTGGTCAAATACGTGCCAGGCGATGTTGCCCGACGCCTGCATGGCCCGGACCCTGCCGAGGAGCGGAGTGCTATCTTCGATGACCTCAATGCCGAACTGGTCATTGAAGGGAATGAGGTAGGCCTGGCGCTGGGCCGACTGGTAGGCGCCGCCCCAGGAACTGAACACGAGGCTCCTACCACGATATTTTTGGAGCTCAGCTTAGATTTCCTCGCGGGTGGCCGGGTTATCGACTGTCCACTCGGACCTCGGTCTGATGCCAGTTTCTTCCATCGCTTCCGCAGTTGCGGTGGGTTCCGGCATTGCATCATCTGGCTCCTCATCCTCCATCACGGCCGTGGGTTCCGGCATTGCGTCATCCGGCTCCTCTTCCATCATCGCCGTGGGGGTGGGTTCATCCGGCATTGCTTCAGGCGTTGCCGTTGCGGCTTCGCCACAGGCGGCTGCGATAAGCAGGGCAAGGGTGAACACTGTAAAAAGTACAAATAAGCGCCTCCCAGAGATCGAGCCTCTGCGGAGACGCTTTTCATAAATCTTCATGGATCCTCTCCTCCCTCTAATTCAACAAACAATTTACTATTGGTTACAAAACTTCCAGGGGCAAATTCCTCCTTTCTTCTGGGCCATAGAAACAAAAAAGAGGCGCCCCCCGTAGGCTTGGAGTCCTGTCGGGGGGCGCCTGCAATGTCAAACTAGACTAATTCAGTGTGCCTTTCCAAGCCTCGTATCTCTCACGCCAAGCGTCCAGGTTTGCGGCCCGGTGCACTTCATTGTTGATAACGGCGTATGGGATGTTGGTGGGCGAGGAAGGAAGCTCGTCTCTGACTTCATCGTAGATGGGGTCAGACAGGGCTGCCAACGCCTTGGTGTTGACGGGGCCGTACGTGATGAACTGGGCCATCCGGGAGTTGATCTCCGGGAAGGAGGTCCAGGCCATGTACAGCTGTGTTAGCTCGAAGGTCTCGGGGTCCTGCTCCTTGAGGCCCTTGATGATGCCCCAACCGTCGGTGTTCAGGACATGTCCGCATTCCCAGCAGATCTTTAGAGGTGCGCCTTCCTTGGCGGCGTCGTAGATGCGTCCGTTCCAGTTGGTGCACAGGTCGGCTTCGCCGCTGAGAAGGAACTGCGGGCAGTCGGACCCTGTGGTCCAGAAGATGTTTGGCTGGTCCCGGTACTCTTCAAAAAGCTCGAAGGCGCGGTCTACTTGCTCTTCGTTGGGCGCTGAGAGACTGGCTCTGCCCTCGGCGCTGTTTATGAGGTCAGGATTTTCAGACAGCAGGGCGAAAACTATCTCAGCGTCCGGGAACTGGCTCCAGGAACGGCGTCCCGGGAATTTCTCGGTGTCGTAGATGTCAGCCATGTTCTGGGGTTGGGAGCCCTCTGGGTAGATGTCTGTGTTGTAGGCCCAGGTCTCGGACCAGGTGATGCCGCCACCACCGATGTAGGGAGCTTTAAGGACTTCCAGGAAGTCCCGGGTGTCAATGATGCTGAAGTCCAGCTCTTCGAGGGAGCCGCCATTGGCCAGGGCATGGATGGAGCCGCCGCCGGTGTCGAAGACGTGCCATGCAACGTTGCCTGACTCCTGCATGGCCCGGACCCTGCCGACGGTGGGCTGACTGTCATCGATGATCTCAATACCGAACTGTTCGGCAAAGGGTACGCCGTATGCCTGGCGCTGTGCGGACTGGTAGGCGCCGCCCCAGGAGCTGAACACGATGCTCCTGCCGCGGTACTTCGCTAGCTCGGCTTCAATCTCTTCCCGGGTGGCGGGGTTTTCTACGGTCCACTCGGACCTCAACCTCATGCCAGTTTCTTCCATCATAGCTGTAGGAGTGGGTTCCGGCATTGCATCATCCGGCTCCTCATCGTCCATCACGGCAGTGGGTTCCGGCATTGCGTCATCCGGCTCCTCTTCCGTCATCGCCGTAGGGGTGGGCTCATCCGGCATTGCTTCAGGCGTTGCCGTTGCGGCCTCGCCACAAGCTGCAGCGATAAGTAGGGCGAGCGCCAGGACTGCGAAGAGGGCCATAAAGCCCTTGCGCAGGGTCAAGCCCTTGCCCGGATATTTGCCGATTTTCTTCATTTTTGCTCCCTTTCTCTAGAACTACGGGGGGCACTGGTTTGGCGCCCTCCAAAGGGGTTGGGCCTTTCGGAGGGCGCCTATGTATTCAGTATCAGGAAACGCTAGTTCTCAAAAGTCTGCTGGAACTCAATCCAGCGCTCGCGCCAGATGTCGGCGCGCTCACCTACGTGGACTTCGTCTTTGAAGATGGCGTAGGGAACGTTGGTGATGGAGGAAGGAAGCTCGTCCCTCACTGCATCGTATTCGGGCTCGCTGAGGAAAGGCAGGGACTTGGTGTTAACAGGTCCGTAGGTGATGAACTGGGACATCCGGGCGTTGATTTCGGGGAAGGAAGTCCAGGCCATGTAGAGATGGGCCAGTTCGAAGGCCTCCGGGTCCTGCTCCTTAAGTCCGCTGATTATGCCGAAGACGCCGGTGTTTAGGACGTGGCCGCACTCCCAGCACACTCTTATGGATTCGCCTTCCTTGGCGGCATCGAAGATGCGGCCGTTCCAGGCGGTGCAGAGGTCCATTTCGCCGCTGACCAGGTTCTGTGGGCAGTCGGAGCCCGTCTGCCAGAACCAATCGACCTGGTCTTTGTACTCTTCGGCCAGTTCGAAGGCTCGATCAACCTGCTCGTCCGTGAGGGCGGAGAGGCTGGCGCGGCCTTCGGCAGTGTCAAGGAGTTCCGGGTTCTCGGACAAGAGGAAGAAGACCAACTCGTGGTCCGGGTAGTAGGCCCAGGCGCGACGGCCGGGGAACTTCTCGGTGTCGTAAATGTCGACCATTGTGTGAGGCTGATTATCTTCGGGGAATATGTCGGTGTTGTAGGCCCAGACCTCTGACCAGGTGATGCCGCCGCCACCGATGTAGGGGGACTTTACGACTTCCAGGAAGTCCCGGTTGTCGATAATGCTAAAGTCCAGCTCTTCCAGGTCGCCTGTGTTGGACAACTGGTAGATGGAGCCGGTGCCGGTGTCGAACAGGTGCCAGGTGACGTTGCCGGACTGGGACCTGGCTCGGACGTTACCGAGGGTGGGCTGGGAGTCGTCGATGATGTCAATGCCGAACTGCTCGGCAAAGGGTACGGCATATGCCTGACGCTGGGCTGCCTGGTAGGCGCCGCCCCAGGAGGCGAACACGAGGCTCTGGCCGCGGTACTTTTGGAGCTCAGCTTCGATCTCTTCACGGGTGGCGGGGTTGTCGACGGTCCACTCGGACCTCAGCCTCATGCCAGCTTCCGTCATGGCAGTGGGCACAGGCATAGCGGTAGGTTCATCTGCCATGGCTGTGGGCTCATCTGCCATGGCGGTAGGTTCATCTGCCATGGCCGTGGGCTCATCCGCCATAGCCGTGGGTTCATCCGGCATTGCTTCCGGCGTTGCCGTTGCGGCCTCTCCGCAAGCTGCAGCGATAAGTAGGGCAAGGGCCAGGACTGCGAAGAGGGCCATAAAGCCCTTGCGCAGGGTCAAACCCTTGCCCAAATGGTTACTGAGTATCTTCATTGCACTGCCTTTCGTTGTGATTGGTTGCAGGCCAAGCAGCCTGCCCTGAGTCTTCAAATGAACGGAAGTTGGTGACTAGGTGTCGGGCATAGTCCACCTCCTAGATTTCGAAGACCACGGGGAAAGGACTCGGCCAGCAAAGTTTTGTGGCCGAAACCGAAGAGTTTCGAGCATTCGGGTCAGGGGACAGAAGTATTCCAACTCTGTGGAAATAAACAAACTTTCCGCCATCTCCCACAGTCGTCTTGGATCGGCCTTTTTGGCCGAATATCAGGTAATTGTAAGTTTGCGGTTTCCATGCTGTCAAATTATGCTTGGCGTCCGAAGGGTAAAGCGGGAATGCAGGATTGGTATTCCGAGCCCGCTAAGCGAGGAAAAATGGCTAATAATGACCTGTTTGATCTTAGCGGACAGACGGCGATCGTGACGGGTGCGTCGTCGGGGCTGGGTGTGACGTTCTGCGAGGCTTTGGCCGAAGCGGGTGCGGACTTGGCCGTCTGTGCCCGCAGGGTGGAGAAGATGGAAGAGACGGCGGAAATGGTCCGAGCCCTGGGCCGACGCTGCCTTGCTGTAAAAGCCGACGTGACGGATCCTAAACAGATAGACACTTTCGTAGATCGGGTGCTGGCCGAATACGGAAAGATCGACATACTGGTCAACAACGCCGGGGTCTCCCTGTTTGAGGCGAAGAGCGCTACTGACGCAGATTTCAATGCCTATGATGCGGTCATGGAGACTAACGTGATCGGATCTGCGATGCTGGCGCACCGGGTAGGCAAGGAGATGCTGGCCCGAGGATACGGTCGAGTTATCAATTTGTCCTCGGTGCTGGGGGTGGTTGGGGGAGTGCCGCAGGGTCCGTCGTGGGCATACTCGATCTCGAAGCATAGCGTGGTGGGACTGACACGGGCCTGCGCTATCCAGTGGGCCGACCGTGGGGTGACTGTGAACGCCCTGGCGCCAGGTTACTTCCCAAGCGAGCAGTCGTTTGTCGGGGGGAACCCGGATGCGGAGGAGATAAAGTACCGGACGCCGATGCGGAGGCAGGGCAGGCCGAAGGAGTTGAAGACTGCGCTGCTTTTCCTGGCGGCGAGGGACTCCAGTTTCATCACGGGGCAGACTATAGTGGTGGATGGCGGCTGGAGCGTCTGGTAGGGGCAGACCAGGCTTTCGAGGGTTGATGGGATAAGGGCTCAGGCTGCGGGGCCGTTCTGGAAGCGGGGCAGCACCTTTTCGGAGAAGAGGGATAGGCTTTTCATCACCTTTTCGTGGGTGAGACCGGGAATGTTGTGGAAGAGTACCAGGTGGTCAAGTCCGAGCTCTTCCTGATACCTCTCGATCTGCTCCGACACGGAGTCCGGGGTACCGACGAATATCAAGTTGCGGGAGTCCTCAAATTCAAAGCAGTCCGCGAGCAGGTCGTCTTCCGTGAACTCTCCCTCGGAGAGCATCGCCTTTCGAGATCGGGGTATGTCGGTGGAAGTGAGCCTCTCACGGTAGTTGAGCCCCTCCCGAATGTCCTGTATGGCCTGCTCTCGGGTCTCGGCCACATATGTGGGCCGCATTACGGCCAGCTTCCGGGGCGCGGGGTTCGGGCCAAGCAGCACGTCGTTGGCGGTCTCCGCGTAGCCGGCCCAGTGCTCTTTGATCTTCTCCATGGTGCTGCGCATGCTGATAACACCAACGTCCCGGGCCGCCGCGAATTTGTGGGACGTGACGGAATCGGCCATCTGGTAGATGGGAGGGTGGGGTTTCTGAAAGGGTTTGGGGTAGACGCTGAAGGCGACCATCTCGCCGTCCTCGTTGTGGAAGCGGGGGTCATGGGTCACGGGATTCGGCTCTTTCCAGCCGGGTACGGGGAAGGTGTAGAACTTGCCTTCGTGGCGGAAGACTTCTTCTGTCCACGCGCGCTTAATGATGTCCAGGGTCTCGGCGAAGAGGGCGTAGTTCTGACCGGCGTTCAACCTGTCGGCGTGGACGTTGAACTGGAGGGCGGAACGGCTGTCGTAGCCGCGGGCGATGCCGAAGTCGACGCGACCCTTGGTCATGTTGTCGAGCATGGCGATGTCTTCGGCGACGCGGATGGGATGCCAGTCGGGGAGGATGACGCCACACTGGCCGACGCGGATGCGCTGGGTGTGGGCGGCGAGGTCGGCGCCGACAAGGATGGGGTTGGTCATTGCTCGGTTCCAGCCGTCCCAGGAGAAATGGTGCTCGGCGAGCCACACGGTAGTGAAGCCGGCCTGGTCGAGAATGCCGGCGATTTCCCGAAACTCATCGGTAAGTTTGTCCCAGGGATAGACCTCGCCGAAGTGGTAGTAGACGGTGCTGTCGAAGCGCATGGCTGAACTCCGAGGGTCGGTTACTTGGCTTCCGACGCGTCCTTGAAACCGTTGGATACGTGGGTGCCGTCGCAGTAGGGCTTCATGGCGGACCCGCCGCAACGGCAAAGGAACACTTTCTTGCGCTTCTTATATTCCTTCCCGTTGTGGTCGACTACGGTGAATTCGCCGGTGACCTCGTAGGGGCCGTCCTGGGTGGGCTGGATGGTAGCGCCTTCCATGGGTAGGGGTCTCCTTTTCAATATGCAGACTGGGGGATAGTCCGGGGGGTAGTTTATCCCTTTCGAGTTCGTTAGTCACTCACATGCAATCGTTCGGAGTGGCAGGGATGGGGCTCCTTTCAGGGGTACCGGGATGGGAGTCTTAGCAAGGCTTCGTGATGGGGTTTGATTGTCTCAATCAAGAAACCGTGCCTGTCTGATTGATCCGCAGTAGATTCTTCGCGCGTCCGCCGGGGCAAGGGGCTCAGAAAAAAGGGAAAGAGGAGATGCATGGGCAAGTGGCATTATAGAGGCAGCTGACGGGTGAAGTAAGGGGACTATGTCACATGGCCGGGTGAGAGAGGAGACTGAGCGTATATAATTAGGCACGGGAATCGACATAAGGGCATTGGCATGGGAGGGGAGAATATGAGCAAGAATGGCTTGAAGTTCATGGACTCGGATATGCACGTCATCGAGCCGGTGGATCTGTGGCAACGTTACATAGACCCGGAGTACATGGAGCGCGCGCCCGTGGGCATGGCTCGTTACCAGCAGGACTTGTGTGTAGAGATCGACGGGGAACAGATCCCAAGGGACGTCCATGATGACCTTTTCGAGGAGAAGGCCGGGCCTCTGGATGCCTATCAAGACCCTATAGACAGCGGCTGGGACCCGGGCTCCCAGGTGCGGGCCATGGACCGTGAGGGCATGGACATGGCGCTGATGTACCCATCCAGAGGGCTTTTCGCAGTGGCTACGGATAAGCTGGACGCGGGTTTCGGGGCGGCGATAGCCAGGGCGTACAACGATTGGATGTCGGACTTTTGCAGCCCTTTCCCGGACCGGATGAAAGGCATTGGCATGGTTTTCCCGACGGATGTGGGTGAGGCGGTCAAGGAAGTGAAGCGGTGCGTGGAGGAACTCGGGTTCAGGGGTGTATTCCTGAGGCCCAACCTGTACCTGGGGAAGAACTGGCACGACCCTTGCTACGATCCGCTGTGGGAAGAAGTAGAGAGACTGGATGCGTCGGTCGGGTTTCATGAGGGGTCGCACGTCCCGATGCCGGAGGCCGGGTCCCAGTTCGAGGGAGACTACTGGCTGTTTCACACGTGTTGTCACTCGATGGAGATGATGATGGCTGCGGTAAGCATGATTGGGGGAGGGGTGTTGGAGCGGTTTCCGTCGCTGCGTGTGGCGTTCCTGGAAGCCAACTGCTCCTGGGTCCCGTGGCTGATGTGGCGGATGGACGATCACTTCGAGTTTTCGGGGAAGATGGAGGCGCCAAGCCTCACGATGACTCCGGGGGACTACTTCAAACGGCAGTGCTTCGTATCCGTGGAGCCCGAGGAATCACCCGCGGCTATGGTGGAGAGCTACGGTCTGGACGACAACCTGGTCCTCTCCACCGATTACCCACACCCCGACTCAAAGTTCCCCCATGCCGTGGACCTGTTCATGGAGCTTCCTTTGTCCGGCTCGATGAGGAGGAAGACGATGTGGGACAACTGTGCTCGGCTGTACGGGATAACCTAAGAACGGCGTCCGATCCGTCAGCCCTTCCCAGTTTCCCCGTCATTCTCGTGCCCCGACATGGTAATCCATGGGTGAGGAATTC
Source organism: Dehalococcoidia bacterium (assembly GCA_965249275.1). Classification (GTDB taxonomy): domain Bacteria; phylum Chloroflexota; class Dehalococcoidia; order Plut-88900; family Plut-88900; genus Plut-88900. The sequence continues at coordinate 355,343 of CBDFLQ010000007.1, read as the reverse complement.
CGTTCGCCCTGTCGCAGATCCGCTGAGGCGGGAGCCGAGTCGAAGGGTCTCAAGAACGGAATGGGGTGGTGTCCCCTTCCGTAGGGGCGATTGGCCGATCGCCCTCACGCCCAGGACACCACGCACCCCCTTCGACCAGCCACGCACCCCACCCTCCTTTCCCCCGTCATTCCGAGGCCCCGCGCTGAAAGTGGAACATCCGCCTCTGGAGGGTCCGCCTCAGGCGGGAGGCATCTAAAGCGTAGGCCCTACCAACACCTGCCTCGCCACCAACCAACCATCCACTTCCATGCCTATGTGTGACCCCTTGACAACCTGATGTATTCTATAAGAACACAAGTTCTATTAGAGGAGGAATACACCATGCTCATCAGACGTACGCCCGACACCTATGAAAAGCTCCAACTGCTGGGAGGAATGGCCAGCGACGATGTTCTGTCCCAACCCCAGAGGAAATCCAAGGAGCGCAGGCCCTATTCGGACCCGAAGAAGAACCCGCTGCCCGGCGTCTACAAGGCGTCGATGCCCAATGGCAAGACCATAAGCCTGTTGCGGGTAATGTTCACCGACTTCTGCAAGATGGACTGCCACTTCTGCCCCAACAGCCACTGGGTCCCGAGGAAGAGGTTCGCCTTCAAGCGGGAGGAGCTGGCGCGCACCTTTATGGAGTTACACCAGCGGCATACGGTGGACGGCCTGTTCCTGAGCTCGGGGGTGGCGGGAACCGGGTCCAAGACCACGGCGAAACTGATCGACGTGGTGCAGATTATCCGTGAACGGTACGGATTCAAGGGCTACATCCACATGAAGGTGATGCCGGGCACAGAGCGGCAGTACATCGAGGCGGCGCACAAGCTCGGGACCCGGCTTTCGGTCAATATTGAGACGCCGACTGCCGAGAGGATGCGCACACTGAGCAAGATGAAGGACCTGGAGCGGGACATCCTGGCGCCGATGGAATGGATCAACGACCTGAACCGGGAGAAGACGGGTGGGGCGGTGGGTCAGGCCACCCAGTTCGTGGTGGGCGCGGCCAATGAGTCGGACCGGGAAATTTTTCACCGAGTAGACCAGCTTTATGGGGAATGGAACCTCAAGCGGGCCTACTACTCCAACTTTCAGCCGGTGCCCTACACGCCCCTTGAAGAGCACCCGGCTACGTCCATGACGCGGTCGCACCGGCTTTACCAGATGGACTGGCTCAAGCGGATATACAAGTTTTCCAACGAAGAGATCGAGATGGCCTTCGATGAATCGGGGTATCTGTCCATGGACCGGGACCCCAAGACAGTCATTGCCATGGAGAACTTGGACGCCTTTCCAATAGACATAAATCACTCTACGAAAGCCCAGTTGCTTCGAGCCCCGGGTGTGGGGCCGACGGCGGTGGACCGGATCCTGAGGCAACGCAGGCAGCATTCCATCGATTCGTGGCGAGACCTGCGGTTGATGGGGGTTATCAAGAAGCGGGCATGGCCTTTCCTGGTGTTTCCCGGTCATCGGCCCCCGAAGGCGAAGCAGCTACGGCTGGATCTGTTCCAGGAACCAACGCCTGAGACCAGCACAAATTCCTTGACTGGATCTGGGCAGGGACACGTTGCGCCGTGCGGGTCGACGCGGAGCTGCACGGGGTGCCCGCTTTACGGAGCGCCGGGGCATCCGGGCTCGGAGAGCACGGGTGCGGCGGTTTTGGCCGGGGTGGGGTAGAAAAGGGAGCGAAACACCTCTTCTTCCTCCGTAATTCCTGCGGAGGCAGGAATCCGGGGGTGGGAGTGGGGTAGGAATCCGCTCATCCTGAGCAGGGTCGAAGGGTCGAGTGGATTCCGGGCGGGGTTCCCATTCGTTGGTCTGAGAACGCAGGAGCAACAGTGGTGGCGGGAGTGGAGTGAAGTGGAGGGGACACCCCCCTACACCGAAAGAAACGATGACCCGACATGCTCAGCATGTCGGGTCATCGTTTGACTTTTGTGGATGAGGAAGGGGTTAAACTTCGCGGAATTCACCTTCCACGGTGCCGGACTGGGACGGGCCATCAGGGCCCGGGCCGCCGGGCTGTGGGCCACCTGACGGGTCTGCGCCATCAGTCGGGCCTTGGGACTGTTGCTGGCTGTAGACGGCAGCCCCGACTTTCTGCATGGACTCCTGAAGCTCGTCGGTGGAGCGCTTAATCTGGTCGGTATCCCCGGACTGGAGTGCCGAGCGCACCTGTGCGATCTTGCCCTCTACCTCTGCTTTGAGGTCAGCGGGGACTTTATCGGCGTTGTCCCGGAGCATCTTTTCAGCGGCGTAGGCTAGGGAGTCTGCGTTGTTGCGGGTCTCAACCTCTTCTTTTTTACGGCGGTCATCCTCGGCGTTGGACTCGGCCTCCCTGACCATGCGCTCGACCTCGTCTTTTTCAAGGCCGGAGCTGGCGGTGATGGTGATCTTCTGCTCCTTGCCCGTGCCCGTGTCCTTGGCGGAGACGTTGAGGATGCCGTTGGCATCTATGTCGAAGGTGACCTCGATTTGGGGCAAGCCCCGGGGGGCGGGGAGGATGCCATCGAGGAGGAAGCGGCCGATGGTCTTGTTCTGCTGAGCCATGGAACGCTCGCCCTGGATGACGTGGACGTCGACGCTGGGCTGGTTGTCGGAGGCGGTGGAGAAGACCTGGGACTTTGAGGTGGGGATAGTGGTGTTGCGGTTGATCAGAGGGGTTGCCACGCCGCCGAGGGTCTCGATGCCGAGCGTGAGTGGGGTGACGTCGAGAAGAAGAATGTCCTGGACGTCTCCCTTGAGCACGCCGGCCTGAATGCCCGCGCCGATAGCCACGACCTCGTCGGGATTGACGCCCTTGTGAGGCTCCTTGCCGAAAACGCTCTTCACCTTTTCGAATACGGCAGGCATGCGGGTCTGGCCGCCGACAAGGACGACTTCGTCCACTTGAGCAGCGTTGATGTCGGCGTCCCGGAGGGCGCTGCGGCAAGGACCTTCCGTCCTGTCGACCAAGTCGCCGACAAGCTGTTCAAGCTTAGCCCTGGAAAGGGAGATATTCATGTGCTTGGGGCCCGAGGAGTCAGCGGTGATGAAGGGAAGGTTGATCTCCGTCTCGATAACGGTGGAGAGTTCGCACTTGGCCTTCTCGGCGCCCTCCTTGAGCCTCTGGAGGGCCATGCGGTCCTGTCGGAGGTCGATACCCTGGTCACGCTTGAACTCGGCGACTAGCCAGTCGATGATGCGCTGGTCGAAGTCGTCACCGCCGAGATGGGTGTCACCGTTTGTGGACTTGACCTCGAACACACCCTCGCCTATCTGCAGGATGGAGACGTCGAAAGTGCCGCCGCCGAGGTCGTAGACGGCGATGGTCTTCTCACCTTCTTTGTCGAGGCCGTAGGCGAGGGCGGCGGCGGTTGGCTCGTTGATGATTCGGAGGACTTCAAGACCGGCGATGCGGCCGGAGTCCTTGGTGGCCTGCCTCTGGCTGTCATTGAAGTAAGCGGGTACGGTGATGACGGCCTCGGTGATGGTTTCACCGAGCTTGGCCTCGGCATCCTCCTTGAGCTTGCGGAGAATCATTGCCGAGATCTCGGGTGGCGAGTAAGTCTTGCCCGAGATCTGGACATGGGCGTCGCCGTTGGCGGCCTGGACGATCTTGTAGGGCATGAGCTTGATGTCGCCTTGTACTTCGACGTCGCCGAATTTCCGGCCAATCATGCGCTTGATGGAGAACACCGTGTTGTCGGGATTGGTGACGGCCTGGCGTTTGGCGGTGGTGCCAACATAGCGTTCGCCGCTCTTGGAGTTTACGCCGACCATGGATGGGGTCGTGCGGGCGCCCTCTGCGTTTTCGACGACGCTGGGCTCGCCCGCCTCCATGACGGCCATGCAAGAGTTAGTGGTCCCGAGATCTATTCCTATTACCTTTGCCATTTTTGTTCTACCTCCGTAGCCTCCTACGGCTTATAAATTCTAATATCGAGGGCGCTCCGGTCTGCGGGCGACCGTAACTTTGGCGGGTCTGAGGAGCGTACCGTTGAGTGTATATCCGTGCTGCTGAACGGCGACAATGGTGTCTTCCGGTATGGTATGGGTGGGGTGGGGGGCGACGGCTTCGTGCAGGACGGGATTGAAGGGTTCGCCCATTGCCTTGACCTTGCGAAGACCCTCTTTCTCCAGAATGGCCATCAGCTTTTCCCGGATCAGTTCCATTCCTTCTTTCCAGACCCTTTCCTGCGCACTTACAACACTGACCCGACCCGTGGCCGGGCCGGCTCCCGCGGCTCGGTCCAGATCGTCGAGGACCGGCAGCAAACTGGATGTGAGCAGGGCGGCTGCCTGTGCAGTGCGGTGGGTCTCGGCTTCCTCCATACGGCGCTTATAGTTCAGGTGCTCAGCGCGGTTGCGATTAAGCGCTTCCCGCAAGCGGTTGACTTCCTGCTCGAGCTCTTCGAGCCGGGCGCTGAGGCCTGACTCGGAGCCGGCGGGGCCTTTTATGAACTGGCTAAAATCGTCGTCTAATGACATTTTGTCACCGTGCATCCGGGGCTTCGATTATGCGGAGCATCTGCTCGATGGTGCGGCCCATGTTGTGTCTCGAAGGCGAATCGCCGGGCAGGTCTTCGGCCTGCCGCTGCAGCGCTTTCAAGCCCGATCTCATCGCCATTGCCAATTCCACTCCTGCAAGATTGAGTCCCAGATTTCCAATCAAATACTTTATCATCTTTAGCAGGGCGATGTCGGCATCGGAGTACATGCGCAGGGCCCCGATTCTCGTGGGGGCTAGCAGCCCGAACCGTTCGTATTTACGCAGAGTCTGGGGGTGCATCCCGGAAAGTCGGGAGGCGACCCGCATGACGTACACGCCCTCTCGTCTCATTTGCACCGCCCCTTCTTGTCTATGTGATACGGCATTTAATGCTATACGGATTATATTAGTTGATACGCGGCGTGTCAATAGTGTTGCCACGCCCCCTCCAGGCCCGCAACTACACGGGCAGTGCTATACTGGCCCGCGTTTTGGAATTGCTAACCGCCCATATCGATCCCGTACCGCCCTTCGACTTCGGGCTGACTGCTAGACACGCGAGCTGGTACGCCGTAGGCCTGGGGACGGAGCGCATTGAGGACGACGTGTGGCGCCGGATGACCAGGGCCGGGGGAAGGCCCGCGTTGGTGTCCGTGACATCGGTGGGGAGTGTGGAGGAGCCCAGGCTGGAGGTGCGTGCGGAGGGAGAGGGGCTTGAAATAGAGTCGCTGGGTGCGCTGGTGTCGGAGGTGGAATGGCGGCTGAATACGGCGTACGACCTCAGCGGCTTCTATGGGATGGCGGCGAAGGATACAGGGCTGAGTAAGACAATCGACAGGTTCCGGGGGCTGAAGCCGGGTCTGGACCCGGACCTGTTCGAGGCGCTGGTCGGGACGATACTCGGGCAGCAGCTTTCGACGAAGGTGGCCCTGACCATGCAGCGGAGACTGATTGAAAAGTACGGGGAGCGGGTCAATGTGAACGGCGAGGAATATTGGCTTTCGCCGACGCCCGAAAGGTTCGTGGAAGCGGGTGTCGAGGAACTGAAGGCATGTAAACTTTCGGCGAGGAAGTCGGAGTATATCCACAACCTGGCAAAAGCCGTGGCCCTCGGCGAGCTGGACCTGGACTTGCTATGGGATATGAGCAATGAGTCGGTGACGGAGACGATGGTCGCTTACAGGGGAATTGGGGTGTGGACAGCGCAGCGAATTCTCTGCCACTCTCTTGGCCGGAACGACGTGCTGCCGACGTCCGACCTGTACCTGCTAAAGACGATTTCCAATGTATTCATGGACGGCCGTGCCGTGTCGCCTGAGGATGTGGAGGCCTTTACGGACCGTTGGGGCGAGTACAAGGTGCCGGCGATGACGTATATGTACGCTGGGCTGGGTGCGGGGATTGAGCTCACCGGATAAAAGCCCTTCATCCCGAGTCCACAATTTGCTCTGTCATTCCGAAACCCCGCGAGGAATCTAGGGCGGGGCTCCTGTCTCCTCTCCCTTCCGTAGGGCGACCGGCCGCCTTCCCCTTATTCCGTCATTCCCGACTCCGATCGGGAATCCATCCCTTGGGTCGTTCATCCTGAGCCCCGTCAAAGGCAAGCGTCGAGCGTGAAGCTGTTCCCTCCCCCCTTTCCCCCAGTACTGAACTAGAGGCCCGCATTGGCGCTCTGCGCCAATGCGGGCCTCTGTTCTTATCTCCCCCTCTCCCTTACAGGCCCTAAGGGTCGAAGATGCGCCTGTGGCGTGAGAGGGGGATCAAGGGGGTGAGGGTTCCACCGTGAAAGTGCAGCGTCGATTTGCTCCCGCAGCGTAACACGGGAAGGCTCCCCCTCCCCAAATGTGACACGGACCCCTTGACTCAAACAGTACACACGTTCTATTATCCTGTTCAGTCCATGTCCCCATCCAAAACACAAAACAAACCTTTGTCAAACCCCTCTCCCCGACTCACCGTCGGGGCGCCTGCTCAAGAGGCGGTTGGTCTGCACCCCCAGCCCGATCCCCTCGCGGATGCCTGCGGCAATGCGCCGCGGAAGAATGCCCGCTCCGCCGTGCTCGGCGTAGAAGTGGATGCCTGCGGCAATGCGCCGCGGAAGAAATCCCGCACTGCCGCCCCTGGCGCAGAAGCGGATGCCTGCGGCAATGCGCCGCGGAAGAAATCCCGCACTGTTGCCCTTGGCGCAGAAGCGGATGCCTGCGGCAATGCGCCGCGGAAGAAAACCCGCACTGCTGCCCTTGGCGCAGAAGCGGATGCCTGCGGCAATGCGCCGCGGAAGAATACCCGCCCCGTCGGGCGCAGTGGACACGTCAGAGGCCGACGGCCCCATCGCCGCCGCTCCCTCGCCACTGTCAGCCCTTCCCTGCCCCCCCTGTCTCCCGACAGCCCCGGCATGGAAGGCGAAATCGCCCTCCTTCGCTCCCTGACCAACCGCCTCTTGAGCAAGCGCCCCATCGACCACGTCCAGGTCTCCCGCTACCTCCGCATCCTCGCCAGGTCCCTCCCCGCCAACTCCCGAATGCCCCGTAAACTCACCGACCAGGAGCAGATCGACGCCCTCATCAAGAAGGTCTTCCAGGACTACGTGGACAATGGCAACCTCGATTTCCACGACATAGTCCCCGTCCGCATGGCGAAACCCGGCGAGAAATGGTGGCCCTGGAGGCAGCTCCTCTCCCTGGAGACCAGATGGCGCTACGGTCTCATAGACCCCGATGAGCCGTGGCCCCAGGAAGAAACCGAACGGCTAGTGGAGAACGAGGCCTTGACCGCCGAGGTGGAAGACATGGACAGATTTATTTTGAAGTACTATCCCGGCCCTTTCCCCGACCCCGACGAAGAAGATCCCGATGACGAAGACCCCGATGATGACCATTGCCCAGATTATGACCCGCTACCATACGGCGAACCCCCGCCCACCTTAACCGTCATTCCCGAGAAGTCGGAGAGCAATCCCCTCCCCGACACCCCACCCGACGAAGAGCCTCACCGCGATGGCTTAACCGTCATTCCTGTAAGTGTTAGGTAATTCGTTGACAGATTGGTATAAGAGGCCAACACCAATCTGGAGGCGAGAATGCGAGACAATAGCAAGGATCTCACCCTTGAACGGAACTACATTCAGAAGTGGCGGTTCCTCATCCATGAGTATCAACTGGTCAAGGCAGGGAAGCATCCCCGTTTCCGCTTCGCCCAGGACTTCTACTCCTTCCACGGCACCAGCCGTCAGACCTTTGCCAAGTACTACAACCGATTCCTCCTCTCCCCCTCCGACAACGCCTTCCTCCCCCGTAAGCGGGGTCCCGGGTGGAAGTCCCGCCGCACCCTGCCCTACATTGAGCAGAAGGTCATCAACGAGCGCCTTAACGGTACCAACCGTTACGAGATCTATGCCATACTCAAACCCATCCTTAAACACAACACCCCTAAGCCCTCCACCATCTACGCCATCACCAGACGCCACGGTTTCAATAGGCTCACAAAGCCGATGCAGCAATCGAAGCGCAAGATCATCAAGACCCGGGCAGGAGAGCTGGGCCACCTGGACAGCCACTACCTCAGCCGGGATACCATCGTGGGCACCAAGCACCGCTACTACCTGGTGGGCCTCATCGACGCCTACACCCGTCTGGCCTGGGCCGAAGTGGTCGGAGACATCAAGAGTCTCTCCGTTATGTTTGCTGTATTGAAGTCCATCAACTTCCTCAATGCGGAGTACGGCATCCAATTCGAGGCTATCCTCACCGACAACGGCCCCGAGATGGCCTCCCCAAGGAACACCGAGGGCCACCCCATGGAACGGATGCTCAATGAACTGGGCATAAAGCACCGCTACACCCGCCCTTATAGGCCCCAGACCAACGGGAAGATAGAACGGTTCTGGAGAACCTTGAACGAGGACCTGCTGGAGGGGACAACCTTCGAATCGGTCTCGGAACTGAAGGACGAGCTTCAGCAATACCTGATCTACTACAATACTCAGAGACCCCACCAGGCAATGGACGGAAAGACCCCTTTGGAGACCCTTAAATCCCTCTAATTCTGTCAACGAATTACCTGACATCCACAATTCCTGCGGAGGTCGTAGGTGTCGCAGATGTCGAAGATGCGCATGGGCGTGCGCCGTGGCGTGCGGAAATCCATCCCCGTGAAGAATCGCGCCTGTCATCAAAGACGCCGCAACCGGAAAATCCTCCTCAGCAAGACGCACCGAGCCGTGCATCTGTCCCGCACGATGACCTCGCACCCGGCTCCCAAACCCCCCGCCGCACCGCCAGAGGCCGCCCCCGCCCACCCTGACCCCGTTGGACGCACTCAAGAACGTAATGGCTAGGATAGCCCCCGGCCCCGATCAGTCCGAAAGTGTCCCTCTGGTGTGAAGCCCTCCACGGGAGCGGCCACTCATCCCGGCTCCCCCGAAGCATAAGCAGGTGGAGACCGAGGGGTTTCATAACGGTGCATTTTGGAGGAATAGTTGAGAAGAGCTAAGGGATACAGAAAGGCGCTTGAAAAGCTCGTAGGCAAGCGAGCTCGGTTCACCGCCGTATTGAAAAAGCGGAATAGACATCTCGGCCACATCATGCTGGCCGAGATACAAGATTCGGAGACAGGCGTACAGCTTACGGACCACGTCTGGTTTCAGGAAGGCAAGTGGAGCTCTCCCATACCCGCTCGGAGCACAATCGCATTCGATGCGCGCATTGTCCCGTATGTCAAGGGCCGCGGCTCGATCAAGCGCCTCGACTACAGGTTAGAGCGCCCGACACGGGTGGAAGAGCTGAATCTCTAAGGCCCCTCCCCCGTGTCATGCCGAAGCCTCGCGCTTAAAGTGGAACACCCGCCTCTGGAGGGTCCGCCGAGGCGAGACCTTTGCATTACCGTCATTCCGGGCCCTGAGTTGGAATGTAGGACTTGCGCGCTCACTTCGCTGCTCCCAAATGGAGCACGCTCACGAAATACGAGCCGAAGCCCGGACTGACTACCTGAACAGCTGGGCCATCTGTTGGCCGCGGAGGCGGGACTTTGTGCCGGCCATGGCCTTCATCATCTTCTGCATCTGGCGGAACTGGTTTAGGAGCTGGTTCACGTCCTGGGGCAGAGTACCGCTTCCCTTGCAAATGCGGCGCTTCCTGCTGCCCCCAATTAGGCTGGGGTTCTGGCGCTCTTCCGGGGTCATGGAGAGGATGATGGCCTCGGTCTTGTTGAGCTTGTCGTCGTCCAGGTCTCCGGGTCCGATGCGGTTTTTGAGCTTGCCAATGCCGGGGATCATGTCGAGGACCTGACCCAGGCCGCCCATCTCCCGGAGCTGGTGCATCTGCTCCAGGAAGTCCTCCAGGGTGAAGGTGGCGTTGCGCATCTTGCGCTCCATCTCCCTGGCCCGGGCCTCGTCCATGCTGAGCTTGGCTTTTTCGACGAGGGTCTGGACGTCTCCCATGCCAAGGATCCGGGAGGCAAGCCTGTCCGGATGGTAGGGTTCGAGGGCGTCCGCCTTTTCGCCGACGCCGATGAACTTGATTGGCACACCTGTAACGGAGGTGACGGACAGGGCCGCTCCGCCTCGGGCGTCGCCGTCCATCTTCGTGAGAATCAGGCCGGTCAGCCCGATTCGCTTGTTGAACTCTTCGGCGACACTTACGGCCTCCTGGCCGGTCATGGAGTCTACGACGAGGAGGGACTCTGTGGGCGAGACGGCTTTTTTGATACGGGACAGCTGCTCCATAAGATCGTCGTCGATATTGAGGCGTCCCGCGGTGTCGACGATTACCCAATCGACATTCAGGTCCCGGGCCTCTTGAAGGCCGTGCTTGGATACGTCTATGGGGTCGGAGTCCGGGGGTTCGCTATAGACGGGTACACTCAGCTGCTTGCCAAGGGACACGAGCTGGTCGATCGCAGCTGGGCGTTGGAGGTCGGCGGCGACGAGGAGGGCAGACTTACCGTCGCGCCTAAGCTGGAGGGCCAGCTTGGCGGCAGTGGTGGTCTTACCTGAGCCCTGGAGGCCTGCCAGTAGAATGACGCCGGGGGCAGTGTCAGCAGACTCAAGGCCGTGGCCCTCAGCGCCGAGGATGTTGGTTAGCTCCTCGTGGACTATTGCGAGGATCTGCTGGGAAGGAGTGACGGCCTCGAGGACTTCCGCTGTTAGGCAGCGTTCCTTGACAGTCGAGACGAAGGTCTTGACGACCTTGAAATTGACGTCGGCTTCGAGGAGAGCGAGGCGGACTTCGCGGAGGGCCTCGTTGATGATCTCCTCGGTGAGTCGGGCCCTGCCTTCGAGGCGTTTGAGTATGGATGTTAACTTTTCGGTTAGGGACTCAAGCAATGTTTGTTTCCTTATGTGTTGACGGACGCGGCGCTCCTATATAAGTAAACAACGGACTGCCGATTTAGGCAATCTCAGGCGTGCAGAGCGTTACATAATGTGGGGTTAAGTACAGTCGGTGGCCATCTATCTCGGCCTGCACGGTCATGGAAGTGTATTATTTGGCCCATGTCCCAACCCGAGGTGATACGGTCATGGCGCAATGTGTTTGTAATCATCCTTATAGCGGCGGCGGTGGGGTTGTCGGTGAGCGCGGCGCAGTTGGAATGGTTGCCGGGTGACTTGGCGGTTGCGGAGTGGGTGCAGTCGATATCCATACCACTGTTCGATGAAGTGATGAGAGGGGTGTCGGGGGTGGGGTGGTGGTTTCCGGCGTCGATCATAACCGTGTGCGCAGGTCTGGCCCTGGTTGTGCTAAAGCAGAGGTCGGATGCCGCGCTGCTCGTTGTACTGGTCTTAGTGAGCTTGGGGGTGAACTGGGTGATCAAGCAGATAGTGGCGAGCCCTCGTCCCGACCCGGCGCTACTGGATGTGCGGGAAGAGCTCACGACGTATGGATTTCCCAGCGGGCACGTGCTGTTTGCTGTCGTTTGCTTCGGGGCGCTGGCGATACTTTTGTCGGGGGTGCGGGGTCGGTACACGGGGCTGAGAAAGGCAATGCAGGCCGGGCTTATGCTTCTAGTAGCAGCTATGGCGACCTCAAGGGTGTACCTGGGAGTCCATTGGCCGAGCGACGTGTTGGGCGCGTTAGCTATGGGTGGAGTATATTTGGCGGTACTGGTGTGGTCTCGGGGGAGGTTGCAGGGGGGTGGGGGTGTGATAGAATCACGCCAATCCGCATAGTGGCCCAGTTGGAAGGCGACCTTATCGAATGGCTCGCACAATTCCGGCCCCAAAAGCCGTCCTGGTCCTCAACCAGAACTACGAGCCGCTCAACGTCTGCAACCTGCGCCGCGCCATAGTGCTTCTGCTGAAAGGCAAGGCGGAGACCCTGGAGAACGGCCGGGGAGGCATGCGCAGCGAATCGTCGGTGTTTGCTCTACCCTCGGTGATCAGGCTGGGGCATATGATCAAGCGACCCATGCTGCCGCCCCGTTTGTCCCGTCGAGAGGTATTCGTTAGGGACAAGCACTTTTGCCAGTATTGCGGGAAGCAGGTCCCCGATCTGACGTTGGACCACGTCGTGCCCCGGCGGGCGGGTGGAGTCCACACCTGGGACAACATCGTGAGCGCCTGCGTGCCTTGCAACCTGAGGAAGGCGGGCCGCACGCCTGCCCAGGCGGGCATGAAGCTGATGCGCGAGCCGAAGATGCCGCCATCGCGGAGATACCGGGACCTGGGCTCCTACCTGAACGTTCGAGGCGAGTGGCGGAAGTTCGTCCCGGGGTAGGGAGGCCTTAGACCAGGGCCGATGAACCCTCGTTCAAATCTTCCTCGGTTGCCAGCCTGAGAACGGACCCGGAAGGCTCTTTCAATTGAATGAGGAGGAGTTGGTCCGGTGTGAAGGTGATGCGGGCGAGACGCTCTCCATCCTCAGTTTCGACTACTACGATGTCGTTGACGTTGAACTCCAGGTTTCCCGTGTTGAAATAGAGCACGGGTGCCGATCTCTTGAGCCTTACGCCTGCTATAGAAGCCATTTAGTCACCTAGGCCGCCTGTCGGGCCCCGGCGGGCATCTTGAGCATAAGCCATTCCAGAGCAAGGCGGGGTATTACATTGCGTTCCAGCATGTTCCGAGCACGGGCCACATCCTTTATGAATCCGTGCGCGGCGGAGACGCCAACAAGTTGAGATTGGGCCTCCACCTGTTCGATCCTGTGGATGTTGACGATATGGTCGGGGACGCCGGCGGCGCAGAGGGCGAGGTCCATCCACCATAACTGGCAGAGGGCGAGAACGTCTCTGACCCGGGGCCGGTCACGATAGAAGGCGCTTCCAAGGGAGTTGGCGAAACGGAAACGAGCCCCGAGGTCGGCCTCGGCGAGAGCGATCTGCTCGTCGAGGGCGGTAAGCCGGGCTTCGAGGACCGATTCGTCCTCCACAGCGGAGATGGCCCAACCGGGGCAACCGCCGGAGAGTCGGGATATCAGTGCAGCCTGCTCTTCGCCGATGCCGTAGTTGGCGGTCAGCACGTCCTGGAGGGAGACAAAAGGCACGGGCCTAAGCTCCATGCGCTGGCAGCGAGATAGGACGGTCGGGAGCAGGGCGTCCTCATCTGCAGCGAGAAGGAGGAGCAGGACATTTGGAGGCGGCTCTTCGAGGTACTTCAGCAGGCTGTTGGCAGCTTCATTAGTGAGTAGCTCTGCATCCTGGATGATGAAGACCCGAGTGCGGCCCTCGTATGGGCGGAGGCTGGCCTGCCTGCGAAGCTCGCGCACCTGCTCGATCCTGATCTGTGTTCCCAGGGCTCCTTCCTCAGTGGTTGGAAGGCTCGTTACCTGAACGTCGGAGTGGTGGCCGGCTGCGACACGTGTGCATTGACGGCAAGCGCCGCAGGGACCAGGTGTCGGGTCTTCGCAGTTGACCAGCTGAGCGAGGTGGACGGCTACCGTCATCTTGCCGACGTGGGGAGGCCCGACCAAGACGTAAGCATGGGCAAGCCTGTCGGCCTGCGCGGCTGTGTACAGTAGGGTAAGAACACCGTTATGGCCGTGGATGTGGGAAGCCGTCCCGGAGGCTTTAGCGTCGATCACAGATCGCAAAGCATGAGGTCCTGGTAGGTCTCCCGGCGCCGGATGAGACGGGGCTCGCCGTCCTTAACGAGGACTATGGGGGGACGGGGGGCGGCGTTGTAGTTGGAGGCCATCGCCAGGCAGTATGCCCCTGAAGCCGGAATGGCTATCAGGTCCCGGCTGTCCACGACAGGCAACTCCACGTTTTCGACGAGGATGTCGCCGGACTCGCAGAACTTGCCTGCGATGGTGACGGTTTCTTCCGAAGGCGCGGAGGCTCGGTTGGCGACCATCGCCTCATAGCGGGAGCCGTAAATCGCGGGCCTGATGTTGTCTCCCATTCCACCATCTACAGAGACGTATTTGCGGATGCCGGGCACGTCCTTCGTCGTGCCGACGCTGTAAAGGGCAACACCGGCGCGCCCGGCGATGGCCCTGCCGGGCTCGATGAGGAGGCGGGGCGGGGACTGGGTGCGCTCAAGGATTGCGGAGGTGATTGCGTCGGCGTATTCGGATACGTCGGGGGGAGGTTCGTCGGCGGTGTATTGGATGGCAAATCCGCCACCGGGGCTGAACTCGAGCATCTCAAGGCCGTGGCGGTCCTGCATTTCTGCAGCGAAGGACATGGTAACGTCTATGGCTGTGCGGTAAGGCTCGATCTCATAGATGGGGGAGCCGAGGTGGAAATGGAGGCCCACGAGCCGGAGGTTGTCCGCCGACATGGCCTTTTTCACGGCCTCCTCAGCTAAGCCGGTCTCGATGGGGATGCCGAACTTGCTGTCGAGGATGCCGGTGGTTGTGTGGCTGTGGGTGTGGGGGTCGACGCCCGGAGAGACTCTAATCAAGATATCCTGGACCTTCCCCCTGGCACGAGCCATTTCGTCGATAAGGTCCATCTCTCGGGGGTTGTCCACTACGACGCGACCGATGCCCCAGTCGAGGGCGGCTTCCAACTCGTCGATGCCCTTGTTGTTGCCGTGAAAGTAGACCAAATCGGCGGGGAAGTCGGCGGCCTGTGCGACGGCGAGCTCACCTCCGGAAACGACGTCCAAGCCGAGCCCTTCCTCGTTAAATATACGGGCGAGGGCGGGGTTGACGTAGGCCTTACTGGCGTAGAGTACCTGGGTGTTGGGGTAGCGGTTGGCGAATTCATCGCGGAACTGGGCGCACATGTTTCGGAGGGTTACCTCGTCGAAAATGTAGAGGGGGGTGCCGAATTGGCGAGCGAGGTCTACGAGGTCGCAGCCGCCGATGTTCAGGTGGTCCTGATCGTTGATTACGGTTGTGGAGGGGAAGGTGGAAAGGTGTCCGTGAGTCATGTGTTAAGCCTCGGGGGTGTTTGGAAGTCCATGAGAATTATACAGGGTTGGGGGTCAAAAGGTGCTGGCGCAAGTCCTAGATTCCTCGCGGAGCCTCGGAATGACATGGTAACTAGGTTGGTCACGGAAATTGAATTCGTGAGTAGGCTTGAGGGTGGGTTGAAGGTATACCTGGCCCTTCAGACTCCCCCCGCTCATACTTCGAGAGCCTCCCGCCTCAGGCGGATCTTCGACAGCACGAACGGCCCCGCTTCCCCAAAGTTGTGTTGGGAGTTCTGCGTGAGTCTTAGCGGGAATCACCCTCACTCTCCTCAGCGAGCCTACGGCCCTAGCCATCTCCCATCGAAGGAGGGGGGATTGGAGGGGAGAGGAGGGACTTGGCGGTGGTGAAGGCAGCGTCGAGCATTTCGCGGGTGAGGGTGCCGGTCTGGGTGTTTTGTCGGCTGGGGTGGTAGGAGGTGACCAGCTTCAACCCAGGTGGGAGGTAGTAGACGACGTTGTGGCCGAAGCGGGGCTTGGGGGTCGGGACGGGGTTGCCCATGCTTTTCCACAGTCGGAGAAACCGGTCGAAGGCGATGCTGCCGAGGGCGATGACTACTTCCAGATTCTTGAGCAGGCCAAGCTCAGCCTCAAGGAACGGGGCACAGTTCGACAGCTCTTCGGGGGTGGGGCGGTTCTTGGGCGGGGCGCATCGGGCCACTGCCGAGACGTAGGCGTCGGTGAGAGCGAGTCCGTCGCCGCGATGGGTGGATATGGGCTTGTTGGCCCAGTCCTGATTGTGCAGGGCGGTGTAGAGCCAGTTGCCGCTGTCGTCGCCGGTGAAGACTCGACCGGTACGGTTGGCTCCATGAGCCGCCGGGGCCAAGCCTATGATCAGGACTCGGGCGGCGGGGTCACCAAAGCCGGGGACAGGTCTGCCCCAGTAGTCCCAGTCCATATACATCCTGCGCTTAGTGCGGGCAACTTCTTCACGCCACAGCACGAGTCTCGGGCATAGGGTGCAGGAGACTATCTTGTCATTTAGTTCGGCTAAGGTGTTCATTGTGTATTAGAAGAAGGGCCCCTGGCTGGAGCGTTTCACTATTGGTTTGCCTCTGTCGATGCCCCTTATCATACGCCCGAACTCGGAGCTCATCTCTGCCCCGAGGATCAGGATGAAGGCGCTGACGTAGGCCCAGAGGAGAAGGGCTATCACGGAGCCGATGGAGCCATAGACTGCACTGAAGGTGGCAAAGTTGTCCAGGTAGAGGACGAAGAGGAATTTCGAACCTTCGAACAGGAGGGCTGCGACAAGGGCGCCGGGCCAGATGTAGCGCCAGTGGGTCTGGGTGTTGGGCAGGACTTTGTATAGGCTCAGGAAGATTGCGAGGTTGAATACGAAAGAGAGGGTGCGGAAAAGCAGAATCCCCGAGACCTCATCGGCCTGACCGAGGATGGGCATGTCGGTGTGGGCGTAGCGCTCGGCGGTCTGGGCTAGGGAGGCGCTAGTCAAGGCGAGGGCGAAGAGAACACCCACACTCATGGCCATGGAGAGCTGCATTATCTTGCCCTTTATGAAGGGCCTATCTTGCTGGATGTCCCAGGCCCGGTTCACCACCTTGGTAATAGCGCCAAAAATGGCGCTGCCCGACCATATCAGGCCTATTATCGATATTGCTCCCAGGGAGCCGGATGCCTCAGCGGAGGCGATCACGTTGTCGGAGATGAAGTCGCCGGTGCCCGGGAGGTTGTCTGCCGCCCACTCCAGTATCTCGGAGCGAACGGTGTTGGAGTCGGCGGCCAGGCCGATGATGGCTATCAGGCCGAGGAGGAGGGGAAAGAGGGAGAAGAGGGCGTAGTAGGCGACACCGGCGGCCATGTGAGTGGCATCGTCGTCGCCAAGTTCCTTGATGGTGCGGACCACCAAAGTAGGGACTAATAGTATGGGGTTGGGGGCATTTCTGAGGGCCTTCAAGGTTGGGTCACCTGGCTCAGGCTAGGACAGCCCAAGGCGCGATGAAAAAGGGGGGGTGCTCTGTGCTCGTGAGGGGCGGGCAGGTTGTTGGCAAGGCGAATCGAGAGGCGTTGGGCACTCTATTCGAGGAAATCCCTCAGCTTCTTGCTGCGAGTCGGGTGGCGGAGCTTTCGGAGGGCTTTGGCCTCGATCTGGCGGATACGCTCTCGGGTAACCCCGAACTCCCGGCCCACCTCTTCCAGTGTCCTGCTGCGACCATCCTCCAGCCCGAAACGAAGCTGGAGCACTTTCTTCTCCCTGCCGTTGAGGGTCTCGAGGACCTCGTTAACCTGCTCCTTGAGGAGCTGATGAGAAGCGGCGTCTGCGGGGGCGACAGTGGACCGGTCCTCGATGAAGTCGCCGAGGTGGCTGTCATCTTCTTCGCCGACGGGGGTCTCGAGGGAGACGGGTTCCTGGGAAATCTTGATGATGTCCCGGACTTTCTCGGGGGTGATCTCCATACTCTGGCTGATCTCTTCGCTGGTCGGCTCCCGGCCATATTCCTGCACGAGGCGTCGGCTCATCCTGAGGAGCTTGTTAATGGTCTCGACCATGTGGACAGGGATGCGGATGGTGCGGGCCTGGTCGGCAATGGCCCTGGTTATGGCCTGGCGAATCCACCAGGTGGCATAGGTGCTGAACTTGTAGCCCTTCCGATAGTCGAACTTCTCGACTGCCCTGATCAGGCCGATGTTCCCTTCCTGAATGAGGTCCAGGAGGGACATGCCGCGACCGATGTACTTCTTGGCAACGCTGACTACGAGGCGAAGGTTGGCCTCGGTGAGGTGGCGCTGGGCCCTGCCGCCTTCTGCCTTCAGGACTTCCAAGTCCCGGCGTAGGTGGCCATTCAATGCTGCCAGAGCGTTAGCGGTCTCCGGTGATTGCAGGCAGTTGTCAATTTCGACGAGGGGGGTGTCTATACCCACAGCGTCGAGGGCAGACTCGGGGAGTATGCGGGCTTCCACGGAAGCGTTGAGTAGGTCATGGACGACATCCTCGGGGGGCCTGCCCTCGGCTTCGCCAATGGGGGTGGATACGGCGGGGTCTATCTCGGCCTTGATCGAGTTTCGGAGGATGGGGTGAGAAGTGAGCTGAGCGAGGGTGAGAGGAGGTGTCAGGCCGAAGTCGTAGGCCATTTTCTCGATGGTAGGGGCACAGGAGCCGAGGTGCTCCAGCATGTAGGCCACGAGCTCAGCGGGCGAGGGCTCGGCACCCTGCCTCTCCGTGAGTCTATCCTCAATGGTGGAGATGAGCTTGCCACCCTCCATCCTGCGGGCCAGGATGCGCTCGTCCCGGGCGCTAAGGAGGCGGACACGTCCGATCTCCCGCAGGTACATGCGAACGGGATCATCCACCATCTCCTGTTCGATAGTGTCTTCGGCGGCAGCCAAGACCTTCTCGACCTTGGTAGGGCCTTCGGAGTGGTGGGGCCTGTCTGGGGAGATGAGGTCCAGGACACTTCTGTTGGCGATGGCGGCGCCTATGACCTTTCGGTAGTCGGTCTCGCCGCCATTAGGGCTGGGCTCGATAGCGGGCTTAACCTGGGACTCCTGATCGGAGTCACGGTCCTCTTCTTCCGCTATGGTGTGGGGGTTAAGATTTCGGTTCATGCTGTATCCGTGTGCATGGATATATTATACACACTTAGCGCGCTGTCCCTAGCTATACACTCTCTTTAGCTCTTTGTTCGTACTAAGCTTGCGCTGGTCGATCGTATCAGCCATGCCCTGCAACGAGTCCTGGTCTTCAAGCAGGCTCTTCTCCTCGAGCTTCAGCCTCTTGAGATGACGAACCTCCAGCCGGGTGCTCCCCTCCTTCAGCCCCCTGGTCAGCAGCTCATCCGAATCTGCGGGAACGTGAGTATTCC
Organism: Dehalococcoidia bacterium; assembly: GCA_965249275.1. Classification (GTDB taxonomy): domain Bacteria; phylum Chloroflexota; class Dehalococcoidia; order Plut-88900; family Plut-88900; genus Plut-88900. The sequence continues at coordinate 336,667 of CBDFLQ010000007.1, read as the reverse complement.
TAATCCGGGCCAGGGGCTCAGCGAACTCATCGGGGATCGAGTCGGCCAAGTCTTCGAATCGATGTCCCGCAGCCAACCGTTTAAAAATCTCCCGATTAGCAAGGTCTACGAACCATTCGGGGTCGGCGTCTTCCATATTCGAAATGAGAGAGGGGTTCCGGAGCAGAATGGACAGGACATACTCTTCGAGCTTGTCGCCACGACGGGGGGTAGGGGTGGGCTGTGGACGGGTACGGGACCGGGGGGTCGGGGCACGGGGCTGGCGCACGCTGTTGTTGGCAGGGGCGTTGATAGCGGTCTTGACGGTTTCCTCGCTGACGTCCATAAGCCGGGCCAGCTTGCGGATGTAGACTTCCTGGTCCAGGAAATCGGTGGTGACTAGGAGGCCTCGGAACTCTTCGAGGAGGGAGGTGCGGGCGCCGGGTGCATCGAGGTTGGCCCTGCCTACTTCCATCTCCATTAGATAGTCGATCAGGGGTTTGGGGGAGTCTAGAAGGGAAACCCAGCCGTCTCGGTCTTTGCGGATGATGCTGTCCGGGTCTTCGCCCTCAGGCATCATGACGATATCGACAGTCTGGTCGGGTGGGCCTTCGAGGAAACGCTGCCGCTTGCTGCCCTGGAGAGGGTGAACACTGCGGTAGAAGGACTGCCAGGAGGACTTGAGGCTGCGGAGGGTAGCCTCCTGGCCTGCGGTGTCGGCGTCCAGGGCTAGGGATATACGGCTGCAGAGGCGTTTCAGCACCTCGACCTGCTTCTCGGTGAGAGAGGTGCCCATGGAGGCGACGACGTTTTCGAAGCCGAACTGGTGAGCGGTGATGACGTCCATGTAGCCCTCGACTACGACGGCTCTCTTAAGCTGCCGGGCGGCCTCCCGGGCCCTGTCCGCGCCGTAGAGGGTGCCGCTCTTGTCGAATATGGGGGTCTGGGGCGAGTTGATGTACTTGGGCCCCGAGTCGGACATGGCCCTGCCGCCGAACCCGATAACCCGGCCACGGGGGTCACGGATGGGGAACATCAGACGGCCGCGGAAAATATCGCGGACCTCACCGGCCTCGTTGCGGGTGCCGAGGCCTGCATCGGCGCACTCATCTCGGCTGAAACCGTGTTGGGAGAGGTTCTTGAAGAGGGCACCGGAGGCGGGAGGGCAGTAGCCTAGCTGGAAGGCGGTGACTATTTCGCTGGAGAGGCCGCGCTGTTGAACGTATTTGCGGGCCTCGGTGGCAGCGGGGTCGGTGAGAAGCTGGTGGTGGAAAAAGGCGGCGGCGGCCTTATTGGCTTCCAGAAGCCGGGAGGTCTTGCTTTCGGCCTTCTTGTCGCGGGTCTCCAGGGTGACGCCAACTTTTTCGGCGAGGGTGCGAAGGGCCTCGCCGAATTCCAACCCTTCCCGTTTCATTACGAAGGAGAAGGCGTCGCCGCCGGTGCCACAGGCGCCAAAGCAGTGCCAAGTCTGACGCTCAGGGTTCACGACGAACGAGGGCGTCTTTTCGTTGTGGAAGGGGCACGGGGCCTTGAAGTTGCGCCCGGCCTTCTTCAGGGGCACAGACTGGGACACCACGTCGACGATATCCAGTCTGCTTCTAACTTCTTCTATGGATGCGCTGCTCAAGTGGCGGATTTCCTCAATTCCTATCCCACGGGCTGGGAGACGAGGCCCAGTTCTCGGGCTTTCCTTAGTCCGTAGCGGTCGGTCATGCCGGCGATGTAATCCAAGGCCCACCTCTCAGTGGAGTCTTCCGGGAGGCGATATTCAATGGGAATGTCCTCATGATTCTCGACATAATGATTATACAAGGCTTTGACGGCGGCGCGGGCTTCGGTGGCTTCGGGGCTTGCGCCACTGACCATATAGACCCTTTCGAAAAGGAAGTCCCGGAGCAGGTTAGATGCCTCTTTGACCCGGTCGCCGATCTTGATTGACGGGGTCTCGCCATCGGGTAGAGGGACCCGGCCGGAGGCAGCCCAGGAATGTTCGACTACATCGGAGACGAGGGTGTTGACGCGCTGGGAGGAGTTGGCCCCGAGGACGGCTACGGCGCCGGGAGGGAGGTCAGAATCGGTGATCAGGCCGGAGCGGATGGCGTCGTCGGTGTCGTGGTTGAGATAAGCGAGGGCGTCGGAGATCTTGCAGACCTGGGCCTCGAGGGTCGGCGGGTTCTTCCACCCTTCGCCCATGATTCCGAGGCTCGACTTGGAGTGGGAAACGATGCCCTGACGCACCTCCCAGGTGAGATTGAGGCCCTTGCCGTTGCCCTCCAGCCTATCCACGACCCGGAGGCTCTGATGGCTGTGCCGGAAGCCGCCGGGGTAGAGGGATGCGAGTACATCTTCGCCGATGTGGCCGAAGGGTGCGTGGCCGAGGTCGTGGCCAAGGCACATGGCCTCCACGAGGTCTTCGTTGAGGTTCAAGGCTCGGGCAATGGTTCGGCCTATCTGGGAGACCTCCAGGGTGTGGGTGAGGCGGGTGACATAGTGATCGCCGAGGGGGGAGATGAACACCTGGGTCTTGTGCTTAAGCCGACGGAAGGACTTGGTATGAATGATTCGGTCGCGGTCGCGCTGGAAGTCGGTGCGCAGGGGGCTGGGTTCCTCTTCGACCTTGCGGCCTCGGGAGAGCCGGGACTTGACGGCAAAGGGCGAGAGGAACTCCTCGCGTTCTTCGAGATAGGCGCGGACTTGGGCGTAGTTCATCAAAATCAGCAGTCGGGAACGGGTAAAAGGCTTGTCAAAGAGGGGTCGAGGTTACGGGAAAATGATAGCACCTGGGGGGATAGGTGGGGAAGGGTAGGAGGGCGGGAATGACGGATACAGGGCCGGTTGGAGGGGTCGGGCCATTGGGCTACAATAGGGTGAAAGCAAGGGTGTCAGTCGGGGTTTCGGAGAAGAAATGGGAATGTATGGTGAGAAAGTAGGCTTTTACCTCGCACGGTTGCGAAATGCGTTACGATGAGAAGCGGGCGCTCGAACTACTGCGTATAGGATCCGGTATCCCTGACGCACAGTTCCGAGAAGGCCAAGAAGAAGCCATCCGCCATGTTGTGGAAGGACGTGGCAAGCTACTGGTCGTCCAGAGGACAGGGTGGGGAAAAAGCTTCGTGTATTTCATCGCGACCAAACTGTTGCGGGAAGGCGGAGGAGGCCCAGCATTGCTTATTTCCCCGTTGCTGGCCCTGATGCGAAACCAGATTGCGGCCGCGGAACGGATGAGCGTGCGGGCGGCTACCATCAACTCCAATAACATCGCAGATTGGGACGATGTAAAAACGCAGGCAAGCAGGGATGAAATAGACATATTGCTAATCTCGCCGGAACGCCTTGCGAATGATGATTTCCGCGAAAACTTCCTTCCAGGTATGGCTGGTCAAGTTGTAATGCTGGTTATTGACGAGGCGCACTGCATCTCCGACTGGGGCCACGATTTTCGTCCCGACTACCGACGCATTGAAAGAATAGTCCAATCTCTGCCACCAAATGTCCAAGTGCTCGGCACTACTGCCACAGCGAATAACAGGGTAGTGGGTGACCTGCAAGAAGTGCTTGGTCCCAACATCCTAATTACGCGCGGTGATCTGAACCGTCCGTCTCTATTACTGCAAACCATCCAAATGCCAAGTCGAGCGGAACGGCTAGCGTGGCTTGCCGAGCGGCTGAAAGAGATTCCTGGGTCCGGAATAATATACACATTGACTAAACGCGATGCGGGCCAAATAGCCCATTGGCTACAATCGCGAGAGCTGAATGTTGAGGCGTATACCTCAGATTCTGGCAACAGAGAAGAACTGGAACACGCTTTGTTGGAGAACCGTGTCAAAGCACTTGTGGCGACGGTAGCACTGGGCATGGGTTACGACAAGCCGGACTTGACCTTTGTGATTCATTACCAAATGCCCGGTTCAGTAGTGGCATATTACCAGCAGGTTGGACGTGCGGGACGTGGCGTGGATGCCGCGTATGGCGTGTTGTTGAGCGGCGAAGAAGATAACGATATTACCGACTATTTCATCAATAATGCTTTCCCGACCAAAGAAGAAGTCGAACTGATAATTGAGACACTGAGTGGGGTCACCCAAGGCCTTTCCGAACCCCAAATCTTGGCGCAAGTGAACATCAGGCCTGGACGACTTTCTCAGGCCATCAAAGTATTGGCTCTGGAATCGCCTGCTCCCATTGTCAAACAGGGTAGCAAATGGCAATTAACACCAGTTAGATTGAGTAACGCATTCTGGGAACGGGTCAAACGGTTAACTTCTCTCCGACATAAAGAACAAGCCCAGATGAAAGAGTATCTGGCATTAGATTCGGGCCATATGGAATTTCTCATAAGCGCCTTGGACGGCAATGCGGAAGGAGTTCGGACGCCGGACTTACCGCCTCTGCCGGTTACCACAGACCGGGAAATGGTGTTGATGGCCATAGAATTCCTGCGTCACAGCAATGTCTGTATTGAGCCGCGTAAACAGTGGGCTTATCCACGCAAATCAATCCAGGAAGAGCAAAGGGCGGAAATTGGGCGGACGCTTTGCTACTGGGGCGACCCAGGATGGGGCGATATAGTGCGTGATGGCAAATACAAGCATGGTCGCTTTTCTGATGAGTTGGTGGAGGCTTCCACCCGACTGATACAGAAATGGAGGCCACAGCCCACACCGACTTGGGTAACCTGCATTCCCTCGCAGCGGCATTCCGATTTAGTCCCAGACTTTGCGCGGAGGCTGGCCGGTAGGTTGGGGTTGCCATTTCGCGCTGCTCTGACCAAAACCAAGACACGCCGGGCGCAGAAGGAGATGACCAACAGCGTTCAGCAATGGCGTAACGTGGAAGGGTCTCTTGCCCTTGTGGAAACAAACTTGATATGTGAGCCGGTCCTTCTGGTGGATGATATGGTGGACTCTCGCTGGACATTCGCCGTTGCTTCATCTCTGTTGCGAGTTAACGGTTGCGCGGCGGTATTTCCATTCGCCCTCGCTGATGCAGGGACGGGATAAAGTGCATGTCTACTGAGCTTTCGGACAACGCAAAAGCAATTCTATTACTGACTGCACCTCTGATTGTTGGGAAAAAAAGAGGTGTGGAAAGACCTTTGACACCGACACAGTACAACAAACTCGCCGGGTATCTCCATGAAGGCCAACGTGAACCCGCCGATTTGCTGGGAACTGAAAGAGACGAAATATTGCGTGCATGCCAGACTTCATTCGACCTGCGGTGGATCGACCAACTGCTGAAGCGCGGTTTTCTCCTCAGCCAGGCAATAGAGCGCTGGCAAACCAGGGGCATCTGGGTAGTTTGCAGGGCAGATGCCGAATACCCGCCGCGCCTCAAGACTAGGCTTTCAAGCAATGCACCACCTGTGTTATACGGCTGTGGTGACGCGTCTTTACTGGGAAATGGTGGTTTGGCGGTTGTTGGATCACGCAATGCGAACGATGAATTGCTGGAACATACGGCAAAGATCGGCAACCTTGCAGTTGAATCGGGCTGCACTATCATTTCTGGGGCCGCGAGGGGCGTAGACCGGGCCGCGATGAATGGAGCATTAATGCGGGGAGGAACAGCGGTGGGAGTGCTGGCCGAAGGTCTGGAGAAAGCCGCGCTTAACCATGAAAACCGAGAGATGTTGATGGACGGGCAACTGGTGTTGATTTCTCAGTATGACCCGAGGGCAGGCTGGAATGTCGGAAACGCTATGCAACGTAATAAGGTGATTTACGCTCTGTCCGATGCGGGCCTGATTATGGAGTCCAACAATGGCAAAGGCGGTACATGGTCGGGTGCGGTTGAGCAACTAGCCAAATTGCACCATGTGCCGGTATATGTGCACACCCGTAACGAAGGCGAAATGAGTTCCGGATTGAAAGCTCTACGCCGAAAGGGTGCAAGAGACTGGCCTAACCCTGAAACCACACATGAGTTTAGAGCTGTATTCGAAGATACATCTATTTCACCGAAAAAGGAAGAGATAGCACAGCAACTCCTACCCGGGCTGGAGCAAAAGAAGCTGGGAATTCTATACTCAGAGCAGGATGACGGAAAAGAAGTGTCTCCTGCGAATATCCTATTTGCTAAAGTCAAACAACTTCTGGAAGCGATGGATATGCCTATAAGGGAATCGAATGTAGCTGAATGTCTCCAAGTCAACAAAACTCAAGCTAGAGCCTGGCTGTATCGATTGGTGGCAGAAGGGAAATACAAAAAACTGGATAAACCCGTTCGCTTCCACAAGATTACTTAACCTTACCCTGAGACGGCTGTTTGGAGGAGAGAAACGGGGGAGGGTGTCGTTGACCGTGGGAGGGGTGGGGGCTATAATCCGAGGACGGGTCCCGACCGGCACGGATACGCTCGCGGGAGATGCCCTATCGATCACCTTCATGACCGCAGTCCGGTGACGCGTTCAGATGGATGACAAGCCGAGAGAGGCGTGTGGGCTCTTCGGGATTTACGCTCCCGGAGAGGATGTATCCCGAATAAGCTTTTTCGGGTTGTTCGCGCTACAACACAGAGGCCAGGAGAGCGCGGGCATTGCCGCGTCTGATGGGGGCAGGATATCCGTGCACACACGCATGGGTCTCGTGGCCCAGGCTTTCGATGAAGAATCCCTGAGCAAACTCACCGGGCACCTGGCCATCGGGCACACACGATATTCGACCTCGGGGTCGAGCCGCATAGACAACGCCCAACCCATGCTGGTGAACGGTCCCTGGGGCGAAGTAGCGATGGGGCACAACGGGAACGTTATCAACGCCCAGGAGCTCAGGATAGAGCTGGAAGAGCGGGGTGTGGAGTTCAAGGGAAGCTCCGACACCGAGGTGATGGCTCATTGGATGGGCCAGGCTCCCGGAGCAACGTGGCCCGAGCGCATCCGCTACTGCATGAACCGTTTCCAGGGCGCCTACAGCCTGGTCTTGATGACCAAGGACAAGCTGATCGGCATACGGGACCCGATGGGCGTGCGGCCCCTGTCGCTGGGCAAGCTGAACGGCGGTTGGGTCATAGCCTCGGAGAGTGCGGCGCTGGACCACATAGGGTCGGACGTGATCCGGGAGATCGAACCGGGTGAGGCGGTTATCATCGATGAGACGGGTGTGACGTCTCACCAGCTTGTGGAACGGGACACGCACTCTCTATGCATCTTCGAGCACATCTACTTCGCTCGTCCCGACAGCATAGTAGGGGGAAAGCTGCTCCATTCTGCAAGGCAGAGGATGGGAGCACAGCTGGCCAAAGAGTACCCGGTGGATGCGGATATGGTGGTCGGGGTGCCTGATTCGGCAGTGGCGGCGGGGATGGGATACGCCAGGGAGTCGGGGATCCCGTTTGGAGAGGCGCTCCTTAAGAATCGGTATGTCGGCAGGACGTTCATCCAGCCGGACCAGCGGATACGGGAGTTGGGGGTACGCCTCAAATTCAATGCGATGCCGGAGGTGCTGGAGGGTAAGAGGATAGTAGTGGTGGACGACAGCATAGTCCGGGGAACGACGACACCCCACGTGGTGAATTTATTGAAGAAGAACGGGGCCAAGGAAATACACATGAGGATATGCGCCCCGCCTATCCAACACCCGTGCTTCTTCGGTGTCGATCTTGCGACGCGCGGGGAGCTTCTGGCGGCTCAGAATACTGTTGAAGAGATCCGGCAGCTGATTGGAGCGGACACCCTGGGCTTCCTGAGCATCAAGGGCCTGGTGGAGGCGGTGAGTATTCCCAACAACGAAGTATGCACAGCCTGTTTCACGGGAAAGTACCCCATACCGGTGCAGCTGGAGATGGACAAGCTCGCGATGGAGACCCGCCCATAAGCCAGCGTCGGAACCCTGCGGATACGCATCCGCCAGGGTGCGTCCTTGTTCCAGTACGCCACTAGAGAGACATGCCCGCGGCCTAAGCCAGAGACCTACCCATGACTATCGACAGCAAATACCAGGCTGCAGGGGTCGACCTAACGACCGCGTCCCGGGCCACGGAGCGGATTTCCCGACACGCCAGGACTACCTTCAACTCTCGCGTGCTTGGAGACATCGGCTTTTTCGGCGGGCTGTACCACCTAGAGAAATACCGGGATCCGGTGCTTGTTTCAAGCGCCGACGGAGTCGGGACGAAGGTTCGAATCGCAGCGATGCTCGGGCGGTACGACACGGTGGGCCAGGACCTGGTCAACCACTGTATCAACGACATACTGGTCGGCGGGGCGAAACCTCTCTTCTTCCTGGATTATATTGCGATGGGCAAATTGGATGCCGACGCGGCCGATTCCCTAGTCGAAGGACTGGCGAAGGCGTGCCGGGAATCAGCCTGCGTCCTCATAGGCGGGGAGACGGCGGAAATGCCGGGAGTATACGTCGGCAAGGAGTTTGATCTGGCCGGATTCATAGTGGGGGTGGTGGAGAAGGACGAGATAATCGACGGCTCGGCGATCAATGAAGGGGACGCTATCATCGGGATTCCTTCCTCGGGGCTGCACACTAATGGATTTTCGCTAGTTAGGAAGGCCTTCGGGTTGGACGACGATCCATCGGAGTTGGAACGATTCTATCCGGAGCTGGAGCGGACTCTGGGAGAAGAGCTTCTGGAGCCTCACCGGTGCTATCTCGGGGTGGTGGGGGGACTGATAGACAGAATCAAAGGGATGGCACACATAACGGGCGGCGGGTTTCGGGAGAACGTGCCGAGAGCCTTGCCCAAGGGACTTACGGCGCAGATTGATGCCTCCACATGGGCGGCGCCGCCGGTCTTCAGGCTGATACAGAATGCGGGTCAGGTCTCCGATGACGAGATGTACAACGTGTTCAACATGGGAATCGGGTTGGTGGTTACCACGTCAACTGAGAACACACCTGTGCTTTTGCAGGAGATACCGGGGTCGGTGGAGATTGGGGAGGTGGTGAGGGGAGACGGACCGGAACGGGTGATCATATCGTGAATATGAGAGCGGTAATCAGCGTATCGGACAAGACGGGACTAGGGCCTTTCGCCCGGGCGCTGGCTGAGCAGGGTGTCGACATCTACTCAACGGGGGGCACCAAGAAGGCCATCGCCGAGGCTGGGGCCCCGGTCAAAAGCATTTCCGAGTTGACGGGCTTCCCCGAAATCCTGGACGGTCGAGTCAAGACGCTGCACCCGGCGGTCCACGGCGGGATACTGGCTCGGCGGGACGTGCCGGACCACATGAGCCAACTAGAGTCGCACGGAATCGGGCTGATAGACATGGTGGTCGTCAACCTGTACCCGTTCGTGGAGACTGTCAGTCGGGATGGTGTGGACCTGGCGGAGGCTTTAGAGAATATCGATATAGGAGGGCCGACGCTGGTGCGGGCCTCGGCGAAGAACTTCCCACACGTGCTGGTGGTGGTCGATCCCCGGGACTACGATGCGGTAGCTCAAAGGTTGGCGGATGGGACTATTGACCACGAACTCAGAAAGGACCTGGCTCGAAAAGCGTTCAGGCACGTTGCGCTATATGACACGGCCATCGCCGACTATCTGTCAGACGGGAGCGACCCGTTCCCCGATGAGCTGACCATAGGCATGACCAAGGCCCAGGGGCTGCGCTATGGCGAGAACCCACACCAGCAGGGTGCGTTTTATGCGGGGTCGATGTCTCGGGGTGGGGGGATTGCGGGTGCGAACCAGCTTTGGGGAAAAGAGCTTTCCTTCAACAACATTGCTGATGCGGATGCGGCGTGGGGTGCTGCCTCGGATTTCGAGGGGCCTGCGGTGGCGGTCATCAAGCACATGAACCCGTGCGGCCTGGCCAGCCATGAAGACCTCACCGAGGCGTACAAGAGGGCCTTGGCAGGCGACCCGGTGTCGGCGTTCGGGGGCATTGTGGCGTGCAATCGGAAGATCGACCTGGCGACGGCAGAAGAGGTCTCGAAGGTCTTCTATGAGATCGTCATTGCTCCCTCGTTCGAAGAGGAAGCGTTGGCCCTTCTCAAAAGGAGAAAGAATCTTCGAATACTTGAGATGGGTATTGGGAGAAGTGACAGTTCAAGTTTGGATGTGAAGACAGTTCAAGGAGGGTATTTGGTTCAGACCCGGGACTCGGGTGGGGATGACCCCTCAACCTGGCAATGTGTTACCAAGCGCAGCCCGACGCCTGGAGAGATGGAAGACCTGGCTTTCGCCTGGAAGACTGCAAAGCACGTGAAGTCCAACGCAATTGTACTTGTTAAAGATATGGCGTTGGTCGGGATGGGGGCGGGGCAGCCGAACCGGGTGAACAGTGTTCACTTGGCCCTTAGAGCAGCAGAAGATAAAGCGAGAGGTTCGGTGTTGGCCTCCGACGCGTTCTTCCCGTTTGCAGATAACGTACAGCTGGCTGCGGGGGGTGGGGTGGTTGCGGCGGTGCAGCCGGGGGGATCGGTAAGGGACCAGGAGGTCATTGATACGGCGGATGAACTAGGCATGGCGATGGTGTTCACGGGAGTACGGCACTTCAAGCATTAGGGCGGGTAAGGAGAAATCACCCTTTCTGAATCGGGAGAAGGCCCTTTGAGAAGTATTGACATAATCATTCCGGTCTATAACGAGGAGGCAGCGCTGCCCCAGTGCATCGCTACTTTATCCCAGTTTGCCCGGAGGGAATTGGCGAACAGCGAATGGCGGATTGTAGTGGCGGACAACGGGTCTAACGACTCCACCCGTGATGTGGCCGAGAAACTGTCCAGCGAAGACAGCCGGGTGTCTCTGCTGCACCTCAATCAGAAGGGTCGGGGGCGGGCACTGTTCAAGGCGTGGACGGATAGCAAGGCGGACGTGATGTGTTACATGGACGTCGACCTTTCGACGCGGTTGGATGCACTGCCCGCGCTGATAGGGTCCATTGAGGATGGGTTTGACGTGGCCATCGGGACCCGGCTAGCCAAAGGCTCCAGGGTGGAGAAGAGGAGCCTGAAACGAGAGTTCATTTCCCGTTCTTACAACACGCTGATCAAATGCATGTTCCGGACCCACTTTTCGGATGCCCAGTGCGGATTCAAAGCGATAAGTCAGACGGCATCCAACGAGCTAATTCCCTTGATCAGGGACAAGGCGTGGTTCTTTGACTCAGAACTTCTGATACTTGCCGAGAAGAACGGGTACCGGGTTAAGGAAGTCCCCGTGCATTGGGTGGACGATCCCGACACGCGAGTCAGAGTGTTCTCCACGGCCTGGGCGGATTTCCAGGGACTGCTCAGGCTCCGTTTGGGTGGGATCCCCAAGCCTCGCAACCGGGTCAGCAAGTCCCGTCCTTGAATCCATCCCTCGGCGGGGGTAACATCCTGCCGGAGGATAGACTGCAGTCTAGCAAGGAGGTGTGTGATGCCGAACATAGTACTAGTAGTAGATATGGTACGGGGTTTCTGCGAAGAGGGCGGCAATCTTTACACGGGGGAGTCGGCGCGGTGTATTGTTCCGGTGGTGCGAGACCTGATAGAGCGTGAGTCTCGGCTGGGAAGCAAAATCATCTTCCTGTGCGACAACCACGAGCCCGACGACCTGGAGTTTGAGATGTTTCCCGAACACTGCGTCCGGGGAACCTCGGAGACGGAGATAATCCCCGAACTGGTGGATTTTGAGGGGGACGTTATACCCAAGCAGCGGTACAGCGGTTTCTTCAATACCGACCTCGATGAAAGGCTGAGGGCGCTGGACCCCGAGAAGATCATCGTGTGCGGGGTTTGCACCAACGTTTGCATCATGCACACGGTGGCCGATGCCCGAAATCGAGACTACCAAGTCGAGGTGCCCGCGGATGCCGTGGCCAGCTATTCTGAAGAAGTGCATCGGTTTGCTCTCGATCACATAGAGCAAGTGCTCGGGGCCAGGGTAGTGCAGCCTCAGACTGTCAGCTGAAGTCTCTGAAACCTGAAATTTCATGGCTATTACCCAAGATGATCTACCACCTTCCTTAGGCTCAGCGACTCGCCCGAAATTTCCCCTTCCGGACTGGGTCTTGTCCGGAGAGACGACGGACATCTACTTCCGGCGCGCTCAGCAAGTTCTTGAAGCCGAGGGCCTGAACCCGATATGCACCGTGGAGTTTTTCCCCAGTAAGCCTGGAATTCTGAGCGGCATAGACGAAGCGCTTCAGCTGATTGAGGAAGTGGTGCCTCCCGAAGACAGGGAAGTGGAGGCCATCGAAGAGGGGTCGGAGATAGAGCGAAAAGAGGTGGTGATGAGGGTGCGGGCGCCCTACAGACCCTTCGGCCTGTACGAGACGCCGCTGCTGGGGATTTTGTCGCACTGCACAGGGTGGGCTACTGCGGCCCGGGAGTGTGTGGAGGCGGCTGGGGGTATTCCTGTTGTGAGCTTCGGGGCGAGGCACGTACACCCGCTGGTCTCGGGAAGGATGGAGTACTCGGCGGTGCTGGCCGGGTGCCAGGGGTGCGCCTCGATAGACGGCGCGGCGCTGGCGGGAGTCGCGCCTACGGGGACCATGCCCCATGCACTGATCCTGGTGATGGGAGACACATTGGAAGCGGCAGAAGCCTTCGACCGGAGCCAGGGTCCGGAAGTGCCAAGAATAGTGCTGGTAGACACCTTCAAGGATGAAGCGGAGGAGAGTCTGCGCGTGGCCCGAGCGATGCGGGAGAGATTGGCCGGGGTTAGGGTGGATACGCCGTGGGAACGGGGCAGGGTGACGGCGGAGTTGGTCAAGGAGATACGGGCTCGGCTGGACCTGGAAGGATTCAACTCGGTACGGCTGATCGTGAGCGGGGGGTTGGACCCGGAGCGCATTCGCTACTTCAGGGAGAATGATGCGCCGGTGGACAGCTTCGGGGTGGGGGGACATATCAGCAATGCCGGGCCCATCAACTTCACCGCAGATATTCATGAGGTGGACGGGAAAGCCATTGCGAAGCGGGGTCGGATCCCGGGGTTGACTGAGAATCCGAAGTTGAAGAGGGTGTTGTAGGAGGGTGGGGTGGTGAGTAAATACGTCAATTCGGCCTAAGTTTCGTATTATGGCTGGGGAGTAAGCGCGCAATGGCGGAGTTTCTGACTCGGAAAAGCACAACAGCAGGGATAGAGAGCATCATCAGGAACGCTGAGCAGTGTATTCTGCTCATTAGTCCCTACCTTAAATTTGACGATGACATTAAGAAGCGTATTGAAGGTACGGGGCACCTGACAAGCGTAACTGTTGTTTACGGAAAGAAGAAACTGCAGTCTGAAGAAGATAGCTGGCTGAAGTCCATAGAATGGATTGAAACAAAGTTTTGCAAGAATCTACACGCCAAGTGCTACCTCAACGAGAAAGAGGCAATCCTGACTTCAATGAATTTATATGAGTATTCTCAAGAGAACAATCGAGAGATGGGAATTCGCGTCTCTCTTGAGAATGACCCGAAGCTCTACGAAGAAATACTCAAAGAAGCCAGAGACATAGAGCGTATCAGTGAGGTGGTGGAAGCCCCTAAGAAGAGCAAAAAAGTCAAGGAAACTTCCACAGGCTATTTAGCATTCAGCCAAAGCACTAAAGGAATCCAATTGAGCACAGGTTCGCCTAGTGAGGGCTACTGTCTTCGCTGCAAAAGACCGCTGAAAGCAAACCCGGGGATACCTTACTGCGAGACTCACTTAAAAAGCTGGGACAAATACAAAAACGATAAATTTGAAGAAAAACACTGTCATCTGTGCGCTAAGAGCTGGAAAACTAGCCGGGCAAAACCAGTGTGCCGGTACTGCTACCAGAAACACAAGGAATTCGTGGAAGCCGCTCTAGCCTAGACACGGATGAAAATAGAGGCTAGGAGAAAAGCTCTACATCGGCAGGCGGGCACTTATTTTCGGGTTTGAAAATTGCCCACATAGTTATTAGCGTTCAGGCCATATTGTGCAAATAAGGGGTGTATTGGCTGCCGATGCTAGGTGGGGAGAGGGTGTCGTAGGGTGGGCTCGGCCTACTGGCTGAAGCCCTGAGTGTTGGAACGCCCCATATTTTCCGAAACCAAAACTACGTGCATGCTTATTAGCATAAAGGCTACATTGAGCTAATAAGTGTGGTCGGGGCTAGGTAGGGAGGGGTGTTGGTTCCTCCAAAACGTTGAGGACCGACTCTGCACAATAGACCCTGTTTCGTCTCGCTTCTCCGACCTGAGCGACGATTCCTACGGACTCCAGCCTGTCGATGGCGCGCTGGGCAGTTGTGAATGCAACGTTCAGCCTCTCGGCTACCCTCTGTATAGTCCAGAAGGGGTTTTCGATGAAGAGTTCGAGTGCAGATTCGGGGAGCCTTGATCTTCCGTCGGCAAGCAGCCTTTTCCAGCCAGCGAACAACTCGTCGATGCGCCTTACCCGGTCCAAAGCATCCTCTGACTGGATGACTACGCCCCTGAGGAAATAGACCAGCCACTCCTCCCATTCCCCCTTTTCCGTTACCGCCTGGAGTCGCGCATAATACTCTTGTCGGGTCGCCTCGAAATAGGCGCTCAGGTATAAAAGGGGAGATGGAAGAATCTCTCTCGATACCAGCAAAAGCGTGATAAGCAGCCGCCCTATCCGGCCATTGCCATCGATAAAAGGGTGAATAGCCTCGAATTGAGAGTGGGCGAGGGCGACATGGAGCAGAGGCGGAAGGGCCTCGTCATGCAGGAACCGCTCCCAAGAGTCCAGGCAAGGCATGAGTTCGGGAACGGGCGGCGGAACATAAGTGGCGTTGCTCAGATTAGAACCGGGCGGACCAATCCAGTTTTGGCTACGTCGGAACTCGCCGGGCATGGCCATGTCGCCCCGAACCCCTCGCATGAGCCGTTCGTGCATTTCGCAAACCAAGCGCAAGGACAAGGGCAATGTTTCGAGGCGATTCAGGCCGTATTCGAGCGCAGCGACGTAGTTGCCCACCTCATTGAGATCGGAGTGAGTCCGATACACGGTGGCACCAGCCTCCTTAATCAAGAGCTCGCCGAGGGTAGCCTGGGTCCCCTCGATGCGGCTGGAGAGAACAGCCTCCTTACGGACAAATGGCCGCAGCAAGAGATGAGGATTGAGCAAGCGCCGTCCTTCACCCGCAAGCTTGCCGATAGCACGGTCGGCGGATGAGAGCGCGACGGTGAGTCTCTGATTCCATACTATGGGAGGTGGGAGAGGATCCGGCACATAAGCCTGATAACCGCCGATGCACCTCACCATGCGACCGCTGGGTTGACGATTACCTATAGACACTAGAGTCACAGGATTCCTTACTTTCAACGCCGCTAATTTAGAGACACGTTATTAGCATTATGCTATTTAAATGAAAATAAGACAACTATGTATGCAGATGAGTACGTTCTGTAAATAACCCCCTTACCCGTGAGAAAAAAGCCAGGGATGCTCCGGTGGCCTCGTTGGGCGAAACCCTAGGGCACCAGTACGCTCCTTTATTTTCGGGAATGAAAATTATATAAATGCTTATTATCGTAATGGGCTAATAACGCAAATAAGAAGTGTCTAATCCACACTTCCTAGACGGGCTCAAAGGCAAGCCGGAGAGTGTGTCGGGTGGTGGGGGTGAGCTTGGCGTGGTTGGAGGGGCGGTAGCCGACAACCCAGATAATTTTATCGTCGGAGAGGACAATGGGTATGGAGTCGCGGTGATTTCTGGGGACTTTGGCATCGGTGAGGAAGTCCTGGAGCTTTTTGGAGCCAGACATGCCGATGGGGATGAAGTGGTCGCCGTTTCGGCGGCGACGCACGGTGATATGCCCCGACACTTTGTCCATATCAAAGAGAGAGGAATATGGGTCTGCATTCCATTCGCTAGAGGTTGCTTCGTCAACGGTGGCTGTGATCTTCCAGCCAGGCAGTAGAGTTTTGCCGGGTACGGTGATAGGCCGCTCTTCTTCGGGGAGGGGGGTTGGGGGTGGGGTGGGGATCTTGGTCAGGGTGAGGTGGTCGTAGCCCAGGGAGGCTCGGACGCCTTTGCGCAGGTCAAGCTCGGAGCCAGTGTCTCCGGTCAGCAGGGACTCCAGCGATTTTACGTGGACACCTTCGATGTCCAATGGGCTACCGGACACCGACTCCAAGGCTTGCGACAGGACTCGACGGCGCAAGGCGGGGTGTATATCTGAGAGCTTTCTGCGGGATATGGATAGTCCTCCGGCCATCTCTTCCACCGCCTCCGGCCATATCGCAGCGACGCGGGACTCGATGAAGGAGAGGTCCAGGTTGGCGGAATCGGCGAGGCGGAGGAGCGCATCGGAGAACCTGGGGTTGTACTCCCCGAGCATGGGCAGTAGTTCGAGCCTGATCCGGTTTCGCAACGTTTCCGGGAGGAGGTTAGTGTGGTCGATACGAGGTTCAAGGGGCAAGGTTCTGCAATAGTCCTCGGTCTGTTGACGGGAGACCGACAACAAGGGGCGGAATAACTTCAGGTCCAGCCCGGAGACCGATTGCGTTTCCACGACGGGGAACATACCCCTAAGACCACGGAGGCCGGTCCCTCTTATCAGGTGCATCAGGACGGTCTCGGCCTGGTCGTCGGCGGTGTGGGCGACAGCGACACCGGAGGTATTTTGCTCGGCGGCGACGCGGGCAAGGAAATCATAGCGCGCATCACGGGCCTGTTCTTCGAGAGAGCGGCTGTGCCCCTTGGCACGGGACCTTACATATTCCTTGGCGGTGGAAAAGGGGAGGCCGAGGCTCTCGGTTTGAGAGGCAACGAAATCGGCGTCGGCGTCAGAGGCATCGGCACGCAGGCCGTGGTTGAAGTGGGCGACGTGGAGGGAGAGACCTAGCTCGGGAGAGAGGTGGTGTAGGGCGTGGAGGAGAGATAGGGAGTCGGGGCCTCCGGAGACGCCAAGGACAAGAGGTCGTGGGTCGTGGGCGAGGCCGTGGTCGAGGATGAACGCGCGGACGGGCGATTCTAGCGCACTGATGGATTTCTTACTTCCAGTGATGACAGGAGCCTCCTCGGGGTTCGGTTAAGCCAGCCCCGAAAGGTGGCACCGATCATTGAGGGACTTGAGGGAGGGCTCGCCGTTCCTGAAGTCGACCTCGCTGATTGCGGCCAGGTCCTGCCTAATACGCTGGAAGTTTCGCAGATCCATACCCAAGGCCTTGATCAGGATGCTCTGTATGGCGAAATTGTGGCTGATGGCGGCAACGGTGATGTCTTCCTCATGGCGTTCGCGAATCTTCTGGATGGCTTCCCACGTGCGCAGCTGCAGACCGACAATGGACTCCCCGCCGGGCATTGTGAGGGTGCCGACGTCTGTGCGCCACTGATCGAGGATGTGGGAATAACGTTCCCGGAGGTCGTTGGCCTGGAGGCCGTCGAGCTCGCCGATATCCAGCTCACGAAGTCCGTCCAAGGTCTCGATGGGGAGGCCGAGGGCCTCGGCGATGGGGGTTGCGGTCTGGATGGCACGGGTCTGGGGGCTGCAGTAGACGGCAACGAGCTTCTCGGACGCAAGTCGGCGTCCGAGGGCCGCGGCCTGGGAGAGACCGGTGTCATTGAGCCGGGCGTCGCTGGCGCCCTGGAATCGCCCCTGCTTGTTGGCGTCGGTTTCGCCGTGTCTAACGAGGATTATTCGCATATTGGTGATTGGTGATGGGATTCGAGAGAGGAGGGACTAGCGTTTGGAGACCAGCAACTTTTCGATTTTAACACCCTTCATCTCGGAGATGGTGATGCGGCGTCCCTGGAAGCGGAAGGCTTCGCCCTCGGTGGGGATGTGGGCGAGGATATCGAGGGCGAAGCCTGCAATGGTCTCGTAGTCACCGTCGGGGATATTGAAGCCGAGGGTCTCGTTGGCTTCCTGAATAGGCATTCCGCCGTCGACCTGGAAAGCACCGGACTCCAGCTCTTCGACTTCGTCCCGACCGGCCTCGTCGTCCGCGACTCGACCCATGATGGCGGCTACAAGCTGCTGATTGGTTACGAGTCCTGAGACTCCGCCGTATTCGTCGACGACGAGGTACATCTGTTGACCGGAGGAGCGCATTTCGAAAAAGAGGTCGCCGAGGCGCTTGGTTTCGGGGACGAACTGGATCGGGCGGACTAGCTCGATGAGCTGGCTGTCGGACTGCACCTGGCCGCCGTGCAGGGCCCTGATGACGTCCCGGGTGTGCAGGATACCGACTACGTTGTCGTAGGCCTCTTTGTAGACCGGGAATCGGGAGAGGGGGGCGGTGTCGTATTCGTCAAGGAAAGTGTTAAGGGTGGTGTCCTCGTCGAGCCACACCATCTCGGTGCGCGGGGTCATCACCTCTTTGACGAGTCGGTCCCTGAAAACAAGAACGTTCTGGAGCATTTTGGCTTCTTCGCGGTCGACTGCGCCGTGCTCCCGACCTACGGAGATGACGGAGCGGAGGACCTCGGCGCTGACCAGATTTCTAGCGCCAATCCGCCCGCCGCTCAGACTGATAATGCCGCGTCCGATGAGCTCCAGGAAGACGGAGACAGGCAAGAGTAAGACTTCCACCAAGGCGAAGGGTCTAAGGTAACGGAAGGCAAGCCACTCGGCGTGGCGAGTTGCAAAGGTCTTGGGAATGACTTCGCTGAAGACGAGAAGGAGGAACGCTATGCCCAAAGTAGCCACTGCGATCCCCAGGTTTTCCCCAAGCCACGCCACTGCGAGGGCTGTACCGACTGCCGCGGCGGCGATGTTGACCAGATTGTTACCCAGGAGGACGGTGGATAGGGTCCGCTCGGGCTGGTCCATCCTGTCCAGCATCTTCTTGGCTCCGGCCCGGCCTATGTTGGCAAGGTGGAGTATCCTCACCCGCTGGAGAGACATGAATGCGGTCTCGGAGCTGGAGAAGAA
This sequence comes from Dehalococcoidia bacterium, assembly GCA_965249275.1. Lineage (GTDB taxonomy): Bacteria > Chloroflexota > Dehalococcoidia > Plut-88900 > Plut-88900 > Plut-88900. The sequence goes on along the minus strand of CBDFLQ010000007.1, from coordinate 317,939 downwards.
GGCTGACAGCACCATAAAGAACGCAATAAGCGAGATGCTAATAATTGTGGCCTCGGTGCTCATCGATGGTCTCCTATAGGGTGCTGTGAAGCGGCGTGCAGACACATTATAGCCGGGCGTACGCCTGCCCCAAAGAAATCACGACCATTACGTTCCTTACTTTCTTGCGCACATTTGTTAGAATCCTTTGCGCGGCTTTTGGACTCCCATCGTATGGACCTAACGGGCCTGATCGACCAGTTGACCCGGGACCCCTCTTTTGCGGGCCTCGGCAAGTCAGTCGCGTCCAAGGCGAAAGTACCCGGGGTGGTGTGGTCGGGGGTGGCGCTGGACTCGGCCAAGCCGTGCCTGGTTGCAGCGCTAAGAAGTAAGCTGGGTCGGCCCATAGTGGTGGTAACGCCCCGGGACGCCAGTGCAACCGCTCTCTACGAACAGGTCTCCCTCTGGTCGTCTACCCCTGAAAACGTCCATCTGTTTCCGGAACCCGACACGTTGCCGTACGAGGGTCGGGGGTGGGACCCGTCCATCGCGCTGGATCGTATCCGGGTGCTTGACTTGCTGCTCAAGGGCACGCGCAGCACCGCGCCTGTGATAGTGACCAGTGTCCCTGCACTGGCATTGAAAACCCTGTCACCACAACGCTACGCGGAATTGGGATTTAAGGTGCGGGCGGGTGGACGCATAGCCCCGCGGGATCTGATTGAGCGGCTGATGGCCGCGGGGTACGAGCACGACGCCGCGGTTGAAGTGCCTGGGACTTACACTCGTCGCGGCGGCATAATCGACGTGTATCCCCCGACGGAGGACCGGCCGATACGCCTGGACTTCTTTGGGGATGAGGTTGAAAGCCTGCGCGGATTTGATCCGGGAACGCAAGCCTCGGTGGAGAACCTGAACTCCGTGCGGATCGGGCCTGCGAAGGAGTCGTTGTACGGTGGTGAGTCGGGGCCGACGGTTGAAGAGGTGGGGGCATCGATAGACCTGTCAGGGTGTCCAGCAGAGGTGGCGGCGAGGTTCAAGGAGGAGTTGGAGGGCTTCGCGTTGGGGGTGGGGGTGGAGGGTAGAGAAGCATACGCGCAGCTGTTCCTGAAGGGCAGCTTCCTGGAATATCTCCCTAAAAATGCGGTTGTTCTGCTGGACGGCGGGGTCTCGCTGGAGAACGCATACACGGAATTGATGGAGCAGGCGGAGGAGGTCCGATCCTCGCGGGTCGAGAAAGAGGAACTGCCTCCTACCGTACCCCCCGCTTATCCTGAATGGAGCGAGATACTTGAATCGCTGGAAGGGGCCGGCCGGGTAGCTCGGCTGGAGGGTTGGGAGCGGGCCGGGGAGTCGGGGGCGGAGATGATGGGGTTCGCGCCAACGCCTAACTTCGGGGGGCATCTGAGATATTTCCTTCGAGACCTAAGGGGAATGCTGGAAGAAGGGCACCGGGTAACGATAGTTAGTCACCAGGCCGAAAGGCTGTCAGAACTTCTCGCAGAGTTGGACATCTTCGTACCTGTAACCACAGCAATCTCCGAGCCTCCCGTTCCCGGCACGCCGAAGCTAGTGCAGGGGGCCCTGGCAGAGGGATGGACGCTGAAGGGGGGGAGCAAGAAACAACCGCTGGTCCTCTTCACGGACAAGGAGATATTCGGGTATGTGAAGCAGAGACGAGCGTCGAGGCGGAGGCCTTTGCGGAAGGAGGCTTTTGCTTCGGACATCGCGGTTGGGGACTACGTGGTTCACATCGACCATGGGATAGGGAGGTTCGTGGGGGTCACGACGATGAGGCGGGACGAGGGGGAGCGGGAATACCTGACAATCGAATATGCAGACAGCGCCCGGCTCTACGTGCCGAACGACAGCGTGGACCGGGTGACGCCTTACATAGGGTCGGGGGAAGGGCCTCCGGCGATGAGCCGGCTCGGGACGCAGGAGTGGGGTCGGGCGAAGAGGAAGGTCAAGGAGTCTGCGGAGAAGATAGCCCGAGAACTGTTGTCCCTGTACGCCAAGCGGGAGATGAAGAAGGGGTTCGCATATTCACAGGACAACTCTTGGCTGCAGGAGATGGAGGCCTCGTTCCCGTATGTCGAGACCCTGGACCAGATGGATACGATCCGGGACGTAAAGCGGGACATGGAGCAGCCGAGACCCATGGACAGACTAGTCTGTGGTGACGTGGGCTATGGCAAGACGGAGGTGGCGATTAGGGCGGCGTTCAAGGCGGTGCTGGACGGGAGGCAGGTCGCGGTGCTGGTGCCTACTACCGTGCTGGCACAGCAGCACCTCCAGACTTTTCGGCAGAGGCTAAAGGCCTTTCCGGTGGAGATAGAGGTACTGAGCCGGTTCCGGTCGGTGAAAGAACAGAAGTCGGTTCTGGCGAGGTTGGAAGAGGGGACGGTGGATGTGTGTATCGGGACTCACAGGCTGCTGCAGAAGGATGTTGAATTCAAGGACTTGGGGCTGGTGGTCATCGACGAGGAGCAGCGGTTTGGGGTGGCGCACAAGGAGAAACTGAAGAAGATGAGGGAAGAGGTGGACGTGCTAACGCTGAGCGCGACGCCGATACCTCGCACTCTGCATATGTCGTTGGTCGGGGTGCGGGACATGAGCACGATGGAGACTCCCCCCGAGGAGCGGCTGCCAATCAGGACCTATGTGCAGGAATACGACGACGAAGTCGTGCGGGAAGCGGTGATCAGGGAGATCGATCGGGGCGGGCAGATATTCTTCGTGCACAACCGGGTGCAGAGCATCGAGGCGCTGGCCCAGAGGCTGCGCAAGCTCGTGCCGGAGGCGCGGGTGGCCGTGGGACACGGACAGATGCACGAGAGACAGCTGGAAAAGGTGATGCTCGACTTCGCGGCTAAGGACTACGACGTCCTGGTCTGCACAACGATCATCGAGTCGGGGCTAGACATGCCCAACGTGAACACGATTATCGTGCACCAGGCGGAGAGGATGGGGTTGTCTCAGCTATACCAGCTGCGGGGACGGGTGGGAAGGGGGGCGGACCGGGCCTACGCCTATTTCTTCTTCGAGCGGTACAGGGCGATGAGCGAGGTGGCGGAGAAGCGGTTGAAAGCGATCCAGGCGGCCACGGAGCTTGGGGCAGGATTCAGGATTGCTATGAAGGACCTGGAGATCAGGGGGGCGGGGAACCTGCTGGGAGTCGAGCAGAGCGGCCATATCGCAGCGGTTGGGTTCGACCTGTACTGCGCGATGCTTGCCAGGGCAATAGAAGAACTGAAGGAGCTCGGGTTTGCGGGCATGGACGCGAACGGGGCCACGAACCTTGTGCTGCCCCTGGACAACGCGACGTCCGTGGACATTCCGGTCCCAGCCTATCTGCCTGAGGACTACGTCCCGGGCCTGGAGGTGAGACTCGCCCTGTACCAGAGATTGGCCAGAATGAGGGAGACAACAGGTGTAGACGACCTTGCGGGGGAGATGCAGGACAGGTTCGGGGCCCGGCCCACGGAGGTAGAGAACCTTTTGTATCTGCTCAAGCTGAAGCTCATGGCGTCTCAGCGTGGGATAATGAGGATAGCGCGGGAAGGGAAGCAGGTAGTCGTGTTTCTGGGGCCGAAGGCGCGCGTCGACGGACGGGGGATGCAGGGGGTGGGGAGGCGGGTGAGGGTCGGGAGCAGGCAGGTGAGGATTGACATGGACATGACGATGAAGGGGTGGCAGCGGATGCTGGAGAAGGTTGTAGAGCAGATAGATGTGCCGGAGGGTGAAGTGCAAGCTCATGGAGGAAGGCGCGAGGCTGTGGTGGCTCAGCGTTGAATATGTGTTGGGATCACCTTCGCTCTCCTCGGCGAAAGACATTTGCATGACACCTGGAACAGGGCCGTATTGAGCATTTCAGTCATACTAATCAATGGTGAATTGCCAGCCCTGGATTCCCGTTTTCACAGGAATGACGGGTATGCAGGGGTCACGCCCCGCCTCGGCGGGCTTTCAGCTTGGCGCACGCTAAAGGCGCATCCTCCAAAGGCGGATGTTCCACTTGCAGCATTTACAATCCTCAAAAAGGGGACATTCGGGCAATCAAGGGGCTTTTGCGTAACTACTCTGCGGAGTCCGGAACACCCTCACCCTAGCCCTCTCCCATCAAGGAAGAGGGGACTTGTCCACCCATCCGCCACTCGAAATCAGGGTTGCGGAAAAGTCTCTTGAATAGGGAAGGGCGTGACGAAGAGGGTATGTGTCCGCCGCGTGCCTTGGACCATCTGGACGAGCTGTCTCACATCTTGAGCGCCGAGAGGGTCGGGGTGTTCAGTGATTTTGATGGGACGCTTACGCCAATTTTCGATGATCCCCGGGATACGATGCTTGAATCGAACATCAGGGCCCTATTAGCGGTATTGGCGGGGAAGTTGGATTTGGTGGCGGTGGTGTCGGGGAGGGGGGTGGGGTTCCTGCGGGGGGTGGTGGGGCTGGGAGGAATCACTTACCTAGGGAATCACGGGATGGAGGTGTGGGGGGTGGGGAGACTGGAACCGGAGGCGAATGGAGAGTTGGACAAGGGACTCTTGGGGGAGGTGCAGAGGGAGGTTGAGGGGCTCGGGACCAGGGGGTTATACGTGGAGGATAAGGGAGTGAACGTGGCTGTGCACTACCGCAACGCTCCTGACCCTGAGAACGCACGGCTCTCGGTGCTGAAACTGATGCACGCTTTAGCTGAAACCCGTGATATGGCGATCAAAGAGGGGAAGATGGTGGTGGAGGTGGGGCCAACAGCAGAGGTGAACAAGGGAACGGCAGTGGGTCGGTTGGTGCGAGAGTTTGGGCTGACGGGGGCGATAGTCCTCGGGGACGACGTTACGGATTGTGACGCTTTTGATGCGGTGCACGATGCAGGTCTGGGGAGGGACTTCAGGGGGCTAGCGGTGGCCGTGGTGGACGATGAGACGCCGAAAGCAGTGTTGCAAAAGGCCGACTACCGGCTGGAGGGGCAAGGGGAAGTGGAAGAGTTCCTGCGCTGGATGGCCTATTCGTCTCCGAGGTCGGAGAGGAAACCGTAGCACCAGTCTTCGGCGGTGTGCCTGCTTATGCCCTGGAAAAGAGCTTGCCAGCGGCGCTGACGTTCTTCCTTTTTCATAGTCAGGGAGCGGTGAATCATGGCTGAAGTGCGCTGAACGTCGTAGGGATTGACCATCAAGGCGTCCTGCATCGTTTCTGCGGCGCCGCAGAAGCGGGAGAGGACGAGGACTCCGGGGTCGGATGTCTGGGAGGCGACAAACTCCTTGGCCACCAGGTTCATCCCATCTCGAAGAGGGGTGACGAGACAGGCGTCGGCTTCCCGGTAGAAGTGGGCCAAGTCTTGCTGCGAATAGGAACGGTGGAGGGGGTGAATGGGCATCCAGTGGGCCTCTCCGAACTTGCCGTTGATTTGGCCGACAAGGGAGTCGAGTTGGGCGCGTTCCTGGGCGTATTCAGGGACGTTGACTCGGCTGGGCGCCGAAATCTGGATTAGAGTGACTTTCCCACGAAGTTTGGGGTGGGTGTCCAGCAGACGTTCCATGGCCTGCATCCGCAGGGCGATTCCTTTGGTGTAGTCAAGACGGTCGACTCCAAGAAGGATTTTCCTGTCCTTTGAGTAGTCTTCGAGGAATTCCACGACGGGGCTTGGGTCTTTGTTCAGGGCCATTGAGCGGAAGGATTCTACGTCGGTGCTGACGGGGTAGGAGCGGACTTTGAGGGTACGGTCCCGATAGTGAAGGGTATCTCCGATTAGCACTGCTCTGATCTCGTCGCCCATCGACTCCTGAAGGTTGTGGGCATACTTACGGGTCTGCAGGCCGACGATGTCGTAGTCGAAGAGGCGGGTGAGGAGCTTTCGGGCCCAGGGGAGGATGCCGAAGATTTCAGACGGTGGAAAGGGGCTGTGGAGGAAGAAGCCGATTTTACCCGTCCATCCGAGCTTCCTAAGTTCTCGGCCCAGGGGGAAAAGGTGGTAGTCGTGGACCCAGACCAGGTCGCCGGGCTTCAGGAGGTCGATTAGGGCGGCGGCGTATTTGCGGTTAACGCTGCGGTAGACTTGGTAGCTGTCGTGGCGGATGGTTGCCTTGCCGGGGAAGGAGTGGAGGAGAGGCCAGAGGGTTTGGTTCGAGAAGATGTCGTAGAAGTGCTCGACTTCATCCCGGGAAAGGGATAAGGAGGCGAGGCTGATGCCCTCTACTTCCGAGATTGAGAGTCGGGCATCGCTATTTGCGACCTCGGTCTCCCCGCTCCAGCCCATCCAGAGGCCGTCTCGGCTTTCGAGGGCAGGACGGAGGGCGCTGACCAGCCCACCGACGGGGAGGTTTCGCCGCTCTTCCGTGGTGGAGGGCGTCGATACGGAAGGGGCCCTGTTGGAGACTACTACTAACCGGCCTTGGCCGCCCATAACTGCCCATCCGGCCCGGCTCGTCAGCAATCTTAGATAGAGACCGGAGGGAAGCCGATGTCCGGGCCTTACTCCTGACAATACTGTAGGTCAGGAGAGGACGAGGCGCAAGGCTCTAGGAAGTGGGAGTGGACAGAAGCAGGTCGGGAACCTCGCACAGCCCTTGGACCACGGTGCAGTCCATGTTGCTGGACAGTCCAGCCCTATCAATGAGGACAGGCGTAATGCCCACGCCCCGTGCCCCGGTGACATCCGAGTAGTACTGGTCACCGACGTGTACGGCCTGGGGAGCGGGGACGCCGGCCTTGGAGAGGGCCATTTCGAAGATTGCAGGGTGGGGCTTTTCGGAGCCGGCCTCTTTGGACGTGACCCAGAAATCGAGGCAGTCCGTCAGGCCGAGTCGGGCGCAGGTGCGGTGCAGGTCAGCATATATGTTGGTGATCATGCCAACTATCGCTCCCCGCGACTTGAGGGCTTGAATGCAGGGGAGGGCGTCGTCATAAAGGGCGAGGTGGTAGGGGATTGTCTGGATTTTCTGAAAGATGTCGCCGGCAAGGGGAGCAGGAACGTCGATGCCCGCGCCGAGGAGGATTAGACGTTCGTATTCGGCGAAGAATTCCTTGCGTGCTTCCTCGGTGCGCTTGGCGAGGTGATGCTTGCCATTCTCCCGCGCCATGAAGTCGTCGGCGGTAGCGTAGCCCTTGATGATGCCGTCCTGGGTGATCTGGATACCGTATTCTGCGCAGACCTGCTGCTGGAGCTCTTCTCGGGCGGGGTCAAACTTGGCGAGGGTGTTGTAGAGGTCGAAGAAGACGGCCTTGAACATTGGGGACTCGCGTGCCTCCTGTGGGGGGGACGATGGCAGAAAATGTAATGGGGAGTATACAACGGTGGCTATAATTGAGCTTCAAGCCAATTTGGTTCAACGTTTACCAGTTGAGGTAGCACATCAGCCTTTCGAACGTAATCTCAGACGCTAAGGACTCGTTCCTGGACTTGGTATTCCCGCGACGCTGTGTGGCGTGCGACAGGTCGGGGGCGTTTATATGTGCGGAATGCGAATCGAAGTTGCCGACCATCAGGGCGCCGCGGTGCCACAGGTGCGGGAATCCTGGCCCGAACCCGTGTCTCTGCATCGCTGAGGCGACGCGCGTGTGGCCGCTGGACGGGATGAGGTCGGCGTTTGAGTTCGAGAGCCCGGTAAGGGAGGCGGTACTGGCGCTCAAATATGCCAATCTGCGGTCGGTTGCGGGCACGTTATCGGGATACGTTGCGGACATGGTGAGCCAGGATGGGTTGGAGTTTGATTTGTTGGCTCCGGTCCCACTCCACAAGCGGAGGCTGCGGAAGCGGGGCTACAATCAAGCCCAGATAATCGCTAAGCATTTGGGAGAGGCGTTGGGAGTAGATGTGGATGAGCGACGGCTGAGGCGAGTCACATATGCCGGGCCCCAGGCACGGGCCTCGACAGCCGACGAAAGGCGGGCGAACGTGGCTCGGGCGTTCCAGTGCGAGCCGGGCGGTCTCGAGGGCCGGAAGATCGCAGTGATCGATGACGTCACCACCACGGGGGCAACGCTTCGGGCCTGTGCGGCCGCGCTGAAAAGGGCCGGTGCAACGGAGGTGTGGGGTGTTACGGTGGCGAGGGAGCTGTAAGAAAGGCGGAGATGGGAAACTCGGTTTTCGTGACGTTTGTTGGGGGGTGGGGAGAGAGCGCTCCGGAGCGGGCGCTGGCCTCGGCGCAGAGGGCGATAGCGGTTGAGAACCTGAGGAAGGCGGTGGGGTGTGGGGGATTCGACAGGCACGTTCTAGTCACGAATGAGCCCGAGCTGCTCGACATAAAGCTTCCAAATGTGGAAGTTGAGAGGTCGCCGGAGCCGTTCCATTTCGGGCGGTGTTTGAGAGACGTGCTGCGGAAGCAGGGCGCGGACCGGGCCTGCTGCCTCGGGGGTGGGTCGATGCCCTTGGCGTCAGAGTCGCTGTTCGGGGAGGTGGCGAAGCGGCTCGTGGAAGGCTCGGATATCGTGATATCCAACAACCTGTATTCGGGGGACATGACGGCGTTTACACCTGTGGATGCCCTGGACAGGATACTCTTGCCGGAAATCGACAATCCCCTGCCGCGTTTACTGAGGGACCACGCGGGTCTCGATGCCGTGGCCCTGGACAAGGGCATCGAGACGCTCATGGACGTGGACACGCCAACCGACTTGGCCGTGCTGTCACTATACCCTCGATTGCCAGAAAATTTGAGACGGGCCCTAGTTGCCACTGAATTGCAAACAAGGCAACTCAAGAGGGCGATAGCCTGTTTCACGGACAAGGAGGCACGAGTCACGGTGGCGGGTCGGGTGGGGAGCTTCGTGTGGTCGAGGCTGGAGACGGACACGGCGTGCCGGTGCCGGGTGGTGTCGGAGGGGAGAGGGATGCGGTCCGACGGGTGGGGTGGAAAGTCGATGCTGGGCTATTTGCTTGACTCGTCAGGTGTGAGTGGTTTTTTCGACAAGCTATCAGAAATGGGGGATACGGCGTTTCTTGATACGAGGGTGATATTCAATCACGCAGGAAAGAGCTTCTCGGCCTCCGACAGGTTTTATTCGGACATGTTGGAAGCAGAGTCGGTGGCTGACCCGTGGCTGCGGGAGTTCACGCTCGGGGCAAGGGAGGCGGCGATTCCGGTGGTTTTGGGGGGGCATTCTCTGGTGTCGGGGGGGATGCTGGCGCTTATTGATGCGGCCTGGGAGGGCTACCGGCCGGTAGCCCCTACATAGGGAGCCTGGGAGGGTGACCGGCCGGCAGCCCCTACGGAGTGAGGGTAGGACAGTCATTTTCATTGACTCTCCTAACTAGCGTGAGATAGAATTTTTAGCCAAGGAAAAGAGACCACGGGCCCTGCGGCGTGGGCCGGGCCATAGCTCCCGATTCAGGCAGGCACTCTCTTCAGGAAGTGCCTTATTTCATGGGAGCGGCCACTTGCTGCAAGCCCTAGAACAGAGGCGACATGACTACTCTATTGGAACAAGACGCCGAGATTAAGCGAATAATAGATGCGGAGGCGGAGAGGCAGAAGCGAAAGATCGTGCTGATCGCCTCGGAGAACTACGCGAGCCGGGCGGTAATGGAAGCCCAGGGCTCCATCCTGACCAACAAGTATGCCGAGGGCTATCCTGGCAAAAGGTACTACGGTGGCTGTGAGTTCGTGGACCAGGCCGAGACCCTCGCCATCGAAAGGGCCAAGGAGCTATTCGGGGCCGAGCACGTCAATGTCCAGCCCCATGCAGGGGCCCAGGCCAACATGGGCGTCTATTTCTCCCTTCTCGAGCCGGGGGACACGGTCATGGGACTGCGTCTGGACCAAGGGGGACACCTAACTCACGGAAGCCCCGTAAACTTCTCCGGACGCTATTACAACTTCGTCTCCTATGGTCTCGATCCCGATACCGAGCTAATTGACTACGACGAGGTGGACAGGCTGGCACGGGAGCACCGGCCCAAAATCATTGTGACTGGGGCCACGGCATACCCGCGGATAATTGACTTTGCACGTTTTCGTCAGATAGCCGACGAAGTCGGGGCGCTGCTGATGGTAGACATGGCCCACATCGCAGGGCTGGTGGCTGCTGGTGTGCACCCTTCGTGCGTACCTCATGCCCAGGTAGTCACTACGACCACCCACAAGACCCTGCGGGGCCCGCGTGGGGCGATGATCATGTGCAACAAGGACCTGGCGAGTTCCATAGACAAGGGGGTATTTCCCCGAATGCAGGGCGGCCCGTTCATGCACGCAATTGCGGCCAAGGCGGTGGCCTTCGGGGAGGCCCTGAGGCCCGAGTTCAAGCAGTATCAGCAGTCCGTGGTGGACAATGCCCGAATTCTGGCGAACCAGCTTCAAGAGTTGGGGTTCAGAATTGTGTCGGGGGGAACGGACACGCACTTGATGCTGGTGGACGTGTCGGCGTTGGGGCTCACTGGGAAAGAGGCCGAAGAAGCGTTGGACGCCGTGAACATCACGGCCAACAAGAACGCGATACCCAACGATCCACGTCCGCCCCGGATCACGAGCGGGTTGCGGGTCGGGACTCCGGCGGTGACCAGCAGAGGTTTCGGACCCAACGAAATGGCCGAAATCGCTCGGCTGATGTATCGGGTGGTTACAAACATAGACGACGAGAGGGTAAAGGCAGAGGTCACGGACGCCGTTGGAGAGTTGACGTCTCGGTTCCCGGTGCCGGGGATTGACTACTAGGCGCGGGACTAGGGGCTGTGGGGCCTATGCTATAATGCCTTTCGGCCAAAAACCAGATTTTATAGTAGTGGGAGTTCGCCCTTGCAAGGCTATGAGATAGTAACCATCGTCGATCCGCAGATTGCGGACGAGGATGTGCCGAAAACGTCGGAAAAGATCAATGAGTTCATCACCTCCAGGGGCGGCTCGATAGCTCGGGTCCAGAGATGGGGAAGACGCCGACTGGCCTACCCTCTCCAGAGACACACTGAGGCCCACTACCTGCTCACGACTTTTGCCCTGGAACCGCAGCACGCTTCCGAATTGGAGGCGGACCTCGTTCTTGCCCAGGAAGTGCTTAAACACATGGTAATCAAGGTGGATGAGGCGGAGTTTCAGAAGGCTGCCCAAGAGCCACCCAAGCCGGTTGCGGTGGTGACCCCAGCGAAACCCGCTGAGTCCGCGGCACCTGCAGAAGCCCCCGTAGCTGAGGCGCCCGCGGCTGAGCCGCCTGCAGAAGAGGCGTCAGAGCCGGCAACGGCGGAAGAGTCGGGAGGCGCTGAGAAGCCGACTGCCGAGGCTGCAGAGCAGCCGGAGGCGGAGGTTAAAGGAGAGCCGTAATCATGGTTGGCTTGAACAAGATGATGGTGATCGGCAACCTGGGGACGGACCCCGAGATGCGGTACACCCCCAACGGCAACGCCGTAACTTCATTTCGAATTGCGGTGAGCAGGTCCTACACACCAAAAGGTGGTGAGCGGCGGCAGGAGACCGAGTGGTTCAGGGTAGTCGCCTGGAACCAGCAGGCCGAGTCCTGCAATCAATTCTTACAAAAGGGCAAGCGGGTCTACGTAGAAGGCAGGCTGAAGAGCGATACCTGGGAGGGCCGCGACGGCCAGACCAGATTCACGAACGAGATCATAGCCGACCGAGTCCTGTTCCTGGACCGGCAACCCGTGGTAACCGTCCCTGGGGACGAGGCGTACGGGGAGAATACCGGAGTCGGGGATGAGGACCTGCCCTTCTAGCGCGCCCAATCAAGTCAAGACATACTGAGTTCTAACGTCACGCCTCTGAGCGAGTTCGAGAAAGGGATGGTCTAAATTGGTCCAGTCAAGGTCGAGATCGGGTCCACCAAGGGAGCGGCGGGGAGGCAAAACGTGGTTCGCACGCAGGCGTAAGGTCTGCTCGTTCTGCGTAGACAAGGTAAAGACCATAGAATACAAAGACCCGACGAAACTGAAACGTTTCATTTCCGACAGGGCGAAGATCGAGCCCCGGCGGAAGACCGGCACCTGCGCAAAGCACCAGCGCAGGCTGACCACGGCCATAAAGAGGGCCCGGACCATAGCTTTACTGCCCATTGCCCCGACCCACACGATGGACACCGGCCCAATAGTCGTCTCTGCGTAAGGCGTCGAAGGACTTTGACAACGGTCCGTGCCTCGGCGCCTGGAGAGCAGGGCCGGATATTCCCGCAGCGTTTTAGCATATCCCCAAGTATGAACACCCAACCAGCTTCCCCATCGAAGAAGATCGGGATTGGACTTATGGGAGTTGGGGTAGTGGGGAGTGGGGTGGCGGCAGTACTGGAAGAGAAAGCGGGGGTCCTGGATGCGGGCCCCGGGGCCTATATCGAAATCCGGCGAGCGCTGGTAAGAGACACGTCCAAACCCAGACCTGCTTCCCTAGCACCTGAACTGTTCACTACCGACGCGGCTGACCTGCTCCAAGACCCGGAAGTCGACATAATAGTCGAATTGATGGGTGGAGAAGAGCCAGCACGAGAGTATATCTGTGACGCCTTGTCGAGGGGCAAGCACGTGGTGACGGCCAACAAAGAGGTGATGGGCAAGCACGGGCCTGATCTTTCGGGGCTGGCACAGCGTCAAGGCGTTGCGCTTCTGTATGAGGCCAGCGCAGGTGGCGGGATTCCCCTTATAAGCACCCTCCACCACGACCTATCTGCCAACGAAGTTACCGGCATCACAGCCATCATTAACGGGACAACCAACTACATCCTGACCCGGATGTCGCAAGAGGGTATTGAGTTTGGGGAGGCCTTGAAGGAGGCCTCGGAGCTGGGTTATGCAGAGCCCGACCCCTCTGCCGACATAGAAGGGACGGATTCGGCCCACAAGCTGGCCCTAATCGCCAGCCTGGCCTTCCATTCGGAGGTACGAACCTCGGACGTGTATTGTGAGGGCATATCTGGGCTAACGGCGCGGGACTTTCAGTACGCCCAGGAGCTGGGGTACGCGATCAAGCTGCTGGCCATAGGCAAGAATGATGGGAAGTCGATTCAAGTAGGGGTGCATCCCACGCTTCTGCCCGAAGACCTGCTGTTAGCCAAGGTGGACGGTGTTTTCAATGCCATCCAGATAGACACTGACGTGGCGGGCAGGATACTGCTATATGGCCGGGGTGCGGGCCCCGAGCCCACCGCCAGCGCCGTTATCTCCGACGTCTTGAGAATCGCCAAGGCGATGTCGATGGGCCAGGCCAACGGGTGGCTGGTATCGTCGGCCGTGCCGAAGGCGATAAGGCCGATGGTAGAGAGCGAGAGCCAGTTCTACGTGCGGATGACGGTGGAGGACACCTATGGTGTCCTGGCGCAGATAACGCAGATATTTAACGAGATGCAGATAAGCCTGGCCTCGGTGATCCAGAAGAGGTCGGACCCCGAGAACAATACCGCCGAAATTGTATTGATGACACACCCCGCATCGGAGAAGTCGATGCGGGGTTCGGTTGGGAGGATGGAGGGGCTCGAGGCCGTGAGGGAGATCGGGAACGTGATTCGGGTTGAAGGTTGAGGGAGAGGGACTGATGGGACAGGGAGTTCTCAGCAGGTACGGCGAATATCTCCCGCTCACACGCTCAACGCCGATGATCACCATTGGCGAAGGCAGCACTCCCCTAGTGCGTTCGAGGACGATTGAGAAGGAATTGGGTGTCGGGAGGCTCTATTTCAAACTGGAGGGATGCAACCCCACGGGTTCTTTCAAGGACCGGGGAATGGTAGTTGCGGTGGCGAAGGCCCTGGAAGCGAATGCGGAGGCCATCATGTGCGCCTCCACAGGGAACACGAGCGCCTCGGCATCGGCGTTCGGGGCACGATTCGGGCTGGCGACCTACGTGCTGGCGCCCAAGGGTCGGATAGCCAGAGGCAAACTTTCCCAGGCACTGGTCCACGGGGCCAAGCTGGTCAGTGTAGACGGCAGTTTCGACGAGATATTACGCATTGCCCAGACTCTCACCGACACTTATGAAGTGGCCTTCGTGAATTCTCTGAACCCCAACAGAATAGAAGGACAGAAGACGGCAGCCTTCGAGATAGTGGACGATCTGGGAGAGGCCCCGAACTACCTTTTCGTGCCCGTGGGCAACGCAGGGAACATCACGGCGTACTGGAAGGGTTTCAAAGAATATGCAGATTTGGGGAAGGCGGGGAACAGGCCGCGGATGATGGGTTTTCAGGCTGCCGGGGCTGCTCCAATAGTCGAAGGGAAGCCAATAGAGAACCCCGAAACTGTGGCCTCGGCGATCAGAATAGGGAACCCGGCGAGCTGGAGCGGGGCGCTGGCGGCGGAGAGGGAGTCGGGTGGGGTAATAGACAAGGTCACTGACGATGAGATTCTGGCTGCCTACCGAACGATTGCGGAAAAAGAGGGGATATTTGGAGAACCGGCCTCTGCCGCCTCGGTGGCGGGGCTGTATAAAATGGTGCGGGACGGGAAAGATTTTCGCGAGGCCTCGGCGGTGTGCGTGATCACGGGTACGGGACTCAAAGACCAGGAGATTGCCCTGCAGAGCAGAGGTACGTTCCTGGAGGCTCCTCCAACAGTGGAGGGAGTTGAGTCCGTCCTTGGACTTAGCCGGGTCCGGTCTGCGACTTAGGATGGACAGTTGGTAGACAAAGAAGCCATAGAAAAGGCGGTCGGAGAGATAATAGCCGGGCTCGGGGCGCTGAGCCCGAGCAACGGGTTGCTGGACACGCCGACTCGGGTGGCGGTGGCGTATGAAGAGCTGTTTTCGGGAATCGACCAGGACCCCTCCAAGGAGCTGGCTGCGAGTTTCGAAGCAGACCATGACGACCTGGTCATGGTGCGGCACATGCCTTTTTACTCGATGTGTGAGCACCACCTGCTTCCCTTCTTTGGGTCTGCGGACATAGGCTACATTCCGAGCGGGAAGGTAGCGGGGGTGAGCAAACTGGCCCGAGTCGTGGAGATACTGTCTCGGAGGCCGCAGATGCAGGAGCGGTTGACGCAGCAGGCGGCTGATACGATATTCGAAGCAGTATCGCCGGACGGGTTGGTGGTGATGTTAAACGCCGAGCACCTGTGCATGACCATGCGGGGGATTCAGAAGCCCGGGACTCGCATCGTCACACTGGCGACAAGGGGTGACTTCGAGCGGGGCCGATATACCAAAGAACAGCTTATTTCGATTCTGCAGGGGAGTTAATGACGGGTCTGCAAATGGTGCGGGAGACCTTCTCGGGGCTTGAGCCGCGATGGGAAGGGCTGTTGGGTAGGGCGGGGGAGAACAACATCTTCCTGAGTCCCCAATGGTATAAGCTGTGGTGGGACTCTCTTGCTGACGGCCACGAATTGCTTCTTTACGCCTGCATGGATGGTGACGAACTGGTTGGAGTGCTTCCCTTGAAGAGGGCAGCAAACGAGCTTTCGTTTATCGGCAGCGCCAACGTTTGCGACTACATGGACTTCGTGGTGGCGGAGGGTCGTGAGGAGGAGGTTTATGCTGCGATCACGGAGCACGTGCTTGGGATGGAGTGGAAGGAATTGGCGCTGAACGGGGTCCATGGTCAGTCTCCGACCATGACGAGTCTCGTGGACTCCCTTCGGGAGTGTGGGGTCGGGGTGACAATCCGGCCAGAGGAAGTGTGCCCGACCGTCAAGCTGCCGGGAAGCTGGGACGAGTACCTAGCTGGGCTGAGCAAGAAAGACCGCCACGAGCTTCGCAGGAAGCTGCGCCGCCTTTACAGTGCTGGAGACGTGAGATATCATGTCGCTGCCCAATGTGACGGATTTCCCAAAGATTTGGAGGAGTTTCTAGGGTTGCTGGAGGGCAGCCGAGTCGACAAAGCGGCGTTCATGACCCCGAAGATGAGAGGGTTCTTCAGGAACACACTTTCGGGGCTTGCGAAGATCGGGGCCGTGCGGCTCAGCTTTCTGGAAGTGGACGGCAAGCGGGTTTCTTCGACCATCTGCTTCGACTACGACAACCGATATTTCCTCTATAACAGCGGGTACGATACGGAGTATTCACACCTTAGCGTCGGGCTGCTACTAAAGGCATTGTGCCTTAAGCAAGCCATTGAGAATGGCAAAACGGAATTCAATTTCCTGAGGGGCGCCGAGCCGTACAAATATCACCTAGGGGCCGTCGACGAAGTTGTTTACACCATATCGGCCAACCGCTAGGGCGTCCTTTTCAGTGCGCACACACACCAGTTCACTGTGTCCATGTCCAAGGATAATTTGCGGATAGCGCTAGTCAGCGTCCACGGTTGCCCCCTCGCTCGTTTGGGTGAGAAAGACACCGGGGGCATGAATGTATATCTGCTTCAACTGGCCAAGGAACTGGGCAGCCTGGGGATCAGCGCCGACGTTTTCACCCGCTTCCACGACCCGAACGATCCCGAGATAGTCGACCTGGGGCCCGGATCTCGGGTGATACATATCAAGGCGGGGCCCTGGTACGAATCCAAAGAGGGCATCTATTCCCTACTCCCGGAATTCGTGGAAAACATGATCAGCTTCCAAAGGGAGCGCGGGCTGGCCTACGATCTGTATCACAGCCACTACTGGTTGTCGGGGGAGGTGGTGTCGAGGCTTAATCAACACGTAAGGCTTCCCCACGTCGCCAGCTTCCACACGTTGGGAGAGGCGAAGATACGCGCCCGGCCCGAGGAGAACGAGAGCATAGTGCGGATCCGGTCGGAGAGGGACACTCTGCATCGGGCGGACCGAATTGTCGCCGTGAGCGAACACGAGCGGGGCAACATGATCGACTTCTACGAGGCGCCGGGAGACCGGATTCAGGTCATCCCCTGCGGCGTTGACATGGATGTCTTCAAGCCGATGCCCAAAGATGAAGCGCGACGGGAACTTGGGCTTGGCGACGAGAATGTCCTACTCTACGTGGGCCGAGTCCAGCCACTCAAGGGGCCTGAGCTCTTGCTGGAATCGGTGGCTAGGCTGGGGCTAGATGAGGAAGTGAAGGTGTTGATCGTGGGCGGGGACGTGACGGGGGATGAAGAGGTTACGAAGGTGCGTCGGCTGGCAGGGGAACTGGGGATAGATCACCTGGTTTCATTCGAAGGGACGGTACCCCACAAACGGCTGGTCCACTACTACAACGCGGCCGATCTCTGTGTGGTCCCCTCTTTCTACGAAAGCTTCGGGCTGGTAGCGGCGGAGGCGATGGCCTGCGGCACTCCCGTGGTAGCCACGGCGGTCGGGGGGTTGCCTGAGACTGTGAAGGACGGGCTGAACGGCAGCCTGATCCGGGACCGGAACCCCGAGGCTTTGGCCGAGAAGATCAGCCTGCTGCTAAATGACGTGCGGCTGCGTGGACTGTTGGCGTCGCAGGCGCGGGAGTCGGTGGCTGCGCTGGACTGGCCTACGGTGGCCGGTCGAGTAGCGGGTCTGTACGAATCGGTGTACCGGGCGGTTAACTAAGACCGTTTACAAGGCCCGTTCGTACCAAACCGTCACGGCCTGTCTTCTGAACCCCCCGGCTTGATATATCCTGTGGGCGCTCGGGTTCTGGCTGTCGACAGTGAGGTCGATGCGGGATGCGCCTGATTCTCTCAGATATTGAACGCCGGCCCTCATTATGGACGTGCCCAGGCCCTTGCCTCGGTATTCGGGGTGGGCGCCCATCATCCCGATCCAGCCTTGGGTGCTTTTATCTCCGCGCTCTAGCCGAGTCCAGTTGAATCCGACGGGTGTGTCGCTGTCCAGGACCAGGAGGATGTCGTCGAAGCTGAAGAGGCCCATGCGGACCTTGTAGTGGACGTCTTCGAGTCTATTGGGGCTGTAGCCCCAGTGCTTTGCAAAAGACAGGTTCTGGATAAAGCGGAGCCGGTCTTCGTCGCCGTCTCTGAAGGGGCGGAGCTGGAATTCTGATGACAGGCCGGGGTCGGGGACGGTGGAGGGGTCGTCGAGCTTCATCTCCCAGAACTTACGGATGAAGCGAAAGCCGCAACCCTTGGCGAGCCTGCGGGTGTTGAGTGCGCCGAAGGGGAAAGCCATCTGGACTATCTCGTAGCCGAGGCCTGACGCCCTGTCAACCGAGGCTTGGACGAGTCGGGTGCCAGCTCCACGGTGAAGGTGGTCGGGGTGGACGGCGCCTTCGAGGACTACGCGCTTGAGGGGAGGCTCCATATTGGCTATTAGATAGGCGATGGGTTGGTCGCCGTCCAAGGCGAGGAAGACGTCCCGCTCGGGGTCGATGGTGGGCTGTCCCAGCCACACGGACATGTTGGCCGGGGATCGGGCGGCCCACCAGCCTTTGTCGCCGTGGATGGAGTTGGTGAGGGCCCAGAGCCGGTCTAGGTCTGAATTCTGGTAGCTTTTTACGGTAATTATGGTATCGGCCTCCTGGGGGTGGGACTCTTATGTGCTCAGATTACAGATTGGAGGGGTGTGGGGCAAGGGGGAGGGACATTGTCGGGATTGACAGAGGTGTCTCGAGTGTAGGAAAGTAGCTTGCCGACCCCGGTTATTGGGGTCGGGTTAATAACTTACTCCAGGAGCAACGCATCTGATGATTCCCACCCCCAGTTCAGTCCTTGTAGTGACGCCCCACCCAGACGATTTCGAGTTCGGGTGTGCGGGCATAGTAGCCAAGTGGATCAAAGAAGGGGCCAAG
This sequence comes from Dehalococcoidia bacterium, assembly GCA_965249275.1. GTDB lineage: Bacteria > Chloroflexota > Dehalococcoidia > Plut-88900 > Plut-88900 > Plut-88900. Next base: position 299,430 of record CBDFLQ010000007.1, on the reverse strand, counting down.
GCCGTCCTGGTAGTAGCCACCAACGGGGACAAAGGGACCGACGACCCTGAAATGACTGCCGAGAAACTCGCGGCGATCAGGCGGGAGGAGCAGCTGGAGGCCGGTCGGGTGCTGGGGCTGAGTGAAGTGGTTTTCCTCGATTACCCGGACGGTGGCCTGGAAGATACAACGGAATTCCGCGGCAAGCTGGTCAGGAACCTTCGGATTCACAAGCCAGATGCGGTATTCACGACCTATCCCCTCCGCCGGAGCTTCTATCTGCACCGGGACCATCGCATGGCGGGACAGGTAACCCTGGACGCATCTTTTCCATACGCCCGGGACAGGCTCCACTTCCCCGAACACGCCGCCGAGGGGCTGGAACCCCATAAGGTGAAGCACATATTGTTCTGGGGAAGCGAAGACCCCGACACCCACTTCGACATCTCCGAGACTATCGACCTGAAGATTGCGGCCCTGAAGTGCCACAAGAGCCAGGTGGCCGATACGGAAGACTGGAATGTGGCTGACAGCTTGCGGAATCACGCAGAGAACCTGGGCAGGGACAAGGGCATTCCGTACGCCGAGGCGTTCAAGGTGATGAACCTTCGGGGGTAGGGCGCCGGTTGTTCGACCTTCATAGCCACATCCTGCCGGGCCTCGACGATGGTGCAAAGACCATTGAAGAGTCGATGAAGATGCTGAGGGCTGCGTCGGGGGACGGGATTAAAGGGATGGCGGCAACTCCGCACGGCAAGGACGTGCGTGAGGCCGGGGTTCTAGGCCTGGTGTCCGAGTACGTCGGGACGCTGAACCGGCTGTCGCAGGAAGAAACGCTCGACATAAAGATATATGTCGGGATGGAGAACCACCTGACGCCGGACCTTCCTGAACTCGTCGCGAACGGTGCGGGATTCCCGATCAGCGGGGGCCCTTACATCCTGGTTGAGCTTCCTTTCGACTCCCTTCCCGACTACACCGATGATGTGCTGACTCGTCTTCAGGAGCAAGGACTGACGCCCCTGATTGCTCACCCTGAACGGCAGGCGGACATCATGAGAGACACATCGATAATGGGGGACCTGGTGGGGAGGGGGATGCTCGGGCAGGTGACTTCGACGTGCATATTGGGGAGGTTTGGATCGAAGGCGCGGGACACGGCGGAGATTCTACTGAGGAAGGGCTGGGTTCACGTAGTCAGCACCGATTGTCACAGGCCGACCGGGCCCCGGGCCCCGGTGATGGCGCAAGCAGTGGTGGAAGCGGGGAAGATTGTGGGGTTGCAAAGGGCGCGGGCGATGGCGGCGGATGTGCCCAGGTCGATACTGATGGGCAGACCGATAGGGGCCTAGGCGAAGCCGAAGAGGCCCGCAACGTTGTCGCAGACTATCTTGCGTTGTTCGTCGGCTGGGACGTCTGCAAGGACTTTGGCGAGGACCTCACGGGACTTGGGCCAAGTGGACTCGGCGTGGGGATAGTCTGAGCCCCAGGTGAGGCACTGGACACCGATGAGGTCTCGCAGCTGAATCCCGATGTCGTCCTGCTGAAAGCTCATGGTGACATTGCTTCGGAAGTAGTCACTGGGGAGGACTCCCTCCTTGAAGCGATGGGGCGCCGTTTGGCTTAGCTCGGAATAGAGCCAATCCATGGTCCGGAGGAAGTATGGGGCCCAGGCAAGCTCGTGCTCTACGATCGCTACGTTCAGGTCCGGGTGTCTTTCGAATACGCCTGAAAAGATCATGGAAGCCACGGATTTCCTGACCCAGTGGTCCTGGTTGACGCTGAAGGCGGCCGCTCCTTCTTCGTCGCCGTTGACGGTGAAGACGCTGACCTGCCCGGGGCCCGGCCTGTTCGAGGCTATGTGCATGCTGAGTACCACGCCGAGGGACTCGGCGGCGGACCAGAAGGGTTCGTAGTCGGGATGCTCGTACTGCTTGTCATCGCCTGGGTAGGTGGTGATCATGGCCCCGCGATATCCGAGCTTGGCGCACCTTTCGAGCTCTCGGGTACCGTCTTCGACATCGTCCAGGGATATGAGGGCATTTCCCTTGAAGAGGCCGGGGTTTGCCGAACAGAAGTCGGCGAGCCAGTCGTTGCTGGCTCGAAAACAGGCGGCGAGGAGGTCCGGTTCAAGTATGGTGTAAAGTCGGGCCCCGATGGTGGGGTAGATGACCTCTCCGTCTACGCCGTCGATTCGCATGTCCTCTGTGCGCGGGCCGGGGTCGAAGGCACCGGGCCGGACATCATCAAGGGCACCCTCGAAGGTTATGGCCTCCGGAGTTTCGTAGCGGAGGCCCGCCTGGGAGGGAGCGCCAACGGAGCCAAGGGGCTGGTCGCCTTCCACCAGCCAATTGGCCATTCCATCATCGCCGATGACCATGTGGGGGGCGCGGTCTCGGAAGGCGGGATCTATACGCGAGATCCAGAGGTCAGGGGGTTCGACTATGTGAGAATCGGAGGATAGAACTTCCAAGTTTGGCATAGCATTCGCCTTCCATAGAGAGAATGGTGGAATCTTAGGAGAGGAAATGGGGCGTGTCAATGAAACCAGACTCGTTGACATGCCGTTTTGGGCGACCCTATGATTCGGGGTACCACCGGCCCAATTCGTAACAAAGCCGAATCGGAGACAACTTATGGCAACTTCAGACGCAACCGGCATGGTCCAGACGGTCCTCGGGCCCATATCTCCCGAGGACTTGGGAGTAACCCTTACCCACGAGCACGTATTCATCCACTTCAAGCCCCTGTACCTGGAGCCACAGGAAGGGAGTCGCAAGGGACTCGCGATGAAGCCCGTGACAATCGACGACGTTGGGTGGATAAGGGGAAACTGGGCCAGTAACTACGAAAATCTTGGCCTTTACGACGAGGAATTGATGATCAAGGAGGTAAGCCGGTTCTACAGGGCCGGGGGACAGAGCCTCGTGGACGCCACAAATCGGGGGATAGGCCGAGACTCGTTGGCACTGGCGCGGGTATCGAGGGCGACGGGCCTGAATATTGTCATGGGGTCCGGGTACTACATAGAGCCATTCCAACCGGCGGGATGGACTGAGATAGACGAGGACCAGATGATGGAGGAGATAGTGGAGGATGTGACGGAGGGAGTCGGGGACACGGGTATCAAGGCCGGGATAATCGGGGAGTTGGGGTGTTCGTGGCCGTGGACGGAGACGGAGCGGAGGTCTGTGAAGGCGGGGGCTCGGGCGCAGGTAAAGACGGGGGCGCCGCTATCGATCCACCCCGGGCGCCATCCCTCAGCGCCGCTGGAGATCGTCCGGGCTATCGATGCGGCGGGAGGGGACGTGTCCCGGACGATAATGAGCCACGTCTGCCGGACGATATCAGACTACGGAACGTTGAAGGAGCTGGCGGATACGGGCTGCTACATCGAATACGACCTGTTCGGGGCTGAGCAGGCTTTCTATCCCCTGGCCCCGTCGTTCACCATGCCGAATGACGGCACGAGGGTCGACTTCATCATGCGTCTAATCGAGGATGGGCACCTGGGACAGATCGTCGTGGCGCACGACACGGCGTGGAAGACGAGGCTGCACAGTTTCGGGGGGCACGGATACGCTCACCTGTTGGAAACTGTGGTCCCGATTATGCGGGGCAAGGGGATGACCAGGGAGCAAATAGACGCGATCTTTGTGGAGAACCCGAAGCGGGTGCTGCCGTTTGTGTAGGTGGCCTAGGTCTCTCCGCAGACGACTATCTTACGGGAAGCAAAGTCCTCAATCTGGTCGGGGGTGTAGCCTAGTTCGCTAAGGACACTGGCGGTGTGCTCTCCGACGACGGTGATGGGGCCGAGGTTGGTGCCGGTGGTCTCGGAGAAGTTGATCATCGGGCCGTAGCGAAGGTATTTTCCGATTGCCGGGTGCTTCTGGTCGACCATCAGGCCGCTATCCTTCATGCGCGAGTCAGTGTTGACGAAGTCGCTGAAGTCCTCGGGGTAGACGGTCACGCAGGCGACGGCCTTGGGGGTCAGGTATTCCTGCCACTCGGAGGCGGGCCAGGTCTTGAATATCGAGTCCAGGATGGCTGCGAGGGCATCATCGTTTTCGAGGCGGGAGTCGGGGGTGGAGAAGCGTGGGTCAGTGATCAAATCCTCTCGGGCGAGGGAGCGGCACAAGGTTTTCCATTCGTCATCAGTGTCGCAGGCGAGGAAGAGCCAGCCTTCATTTGATTCATACATGCGGTAGAGGGCGTGAATGCCGAAGAGGTCGGGGTCGGGGAGGCGGCGGGAGGGCTTGCCTGGGAACTGGACGTAGTCGTCTGAGTTGACGAACAAACCCGTGCCCACCATGGTGGGTTCTACGTACTGGCCCTTTCCGGTTTTTTTCTTGACGTAGAGCGCCATCAGCAGAGAGACGGCAACTACCATGGAGGCACTGACGTCGGGGTTGGCTTCGTTGGAGACGGAGAGGGCTTTGGCGATGCGGCGGGTGTCCTCATATGAGAGATCAGAGTCGGGTGGGGGCGGAGTCCCGAATCCCGCCTGGTACAGGGCACCCCCCGCCACAGCCCCGGGTATGGGGTGCATGACTGAGCGGGGTGAGTAGGGGCCGGTTGACCCGTAGCCCGCGCCATACAGATAGACGAGGCCGGGGTTTATTTTGCTCAGGGTGGCGTAGTCGATGCCAAGGCGATCGGGGACGCCGGGTCTGAGGTTGTGGACTAGGGCGTCGGAGTGTTTGATAAGACGATGGATTATCTCACGGCCCTCGTCTGTCTTCAGGTCGACAGCCACGGACTCCTTGCTCTGGTGGGTCCTGAGGCCCATGAGCCCGAAGCCGCGCCACGGCTCGCCACCCAGAGGTTCGACTTTGATCACACGCAAGCCGAGGTCGGCGAGGATGGACGGGCCGAGAGGCGTGGCAATCCAGGAGGCAAAGTCAACGATGGTGATGCCTTCGAGGGGCTTTTTCGGGCTTGCTCCGTTTCCCGTGATGGCCGAAGGCCGGCTGCCGTTTCGGGAGAGGGCGATTACGTCAGCGGTGTGCTGGCCGAGGGTGGGGGCGGGTCGGGTGACGCCGACGGGGGTCTCGGTAAACGTGGCTATCCGGCTTGCTTGCTTGATTAGACGACCGTCCGTGGTTTCAACGGTCATGGTGTGGGCGTTGGCGACGACCTGGGGATGGGTGAAGGCGCTGGCCGTTTGCCTGAATGGCTCTGATGCGGCGTCGACCTCCGTCATAAAGGTGCGGGTCCAATCGTCTAAGGGGCGCTCCTTCATCCGTGCGAACATGCGCTGGTAGAGCTCTTCTTCGGCCTCTTTGGACTCGGTGTTGGGGAAGTGGGAAAAGCGGGAGTCGGCAAGGTAATCGCCCAAGCCGATGCCAATAATCCAGTTGAAGAATAGGTGCTCCATAGCGTTGGCCATCTGGAGCCACTGACCGTCCTTGGTGGGGCTTACGAAATATTGAGGTGTGGGCTCGGTCTCAGACCATCCGAGGGTGGGGTTGTCTCCGCGGTTCTTGAGCTGCCAGAGGAGCCATAACCAGTCGTAGGCTATAAGAGACTGGAGGAGACTGGTTTCGACTTTCTGGCCTCGGCCCGTCTGCTCCCGGACCAGGAGGGCGGAAAAGATGCCCTGCAGGGCCAGCATACCCGCACCGAAACTGGCGACGGGCAGGGCAGCGAACTTTGGCCCATCGCGATCTATCTGCTTGTCGAAAACATGAAAACGGCCGGTGTGGGCTGCGACAATGGCGTCGTATCCCTTGACGTGTTCCAGGCCTTTGAGCGGGCCGAACCCCGAGACGGAGCAATAGACGAGGGCCGGGTTGACTACCCTCAGGGTCTCGTAGTCTGCGCCGAGACGTTCGGCAGCGCCGGGCATTAGGGTGTGGAGGAGAACGTCACTGTTGGCGGCGAGACGTTTGAGGGTGTCCTGTCCGTCGGGGGACTTGAGGTCCAGGAAGGCGCTCTTCTTGCCTCGATGCCACATGGGGGAGGCGTAGTGGGACCAGGTGGGGTCGCCACCGGGGGCCTCGATCTTGATGACCTCGGCGCCTGCGTCGGCGAGGAGCACGGTAGCGAGGGCGCCCGTCCAAGTGCGGCTGAGGTCAAGAACCCTGAGACCGGAGCAGATTTCAGGAATCATGGTTTCAAAGCAGGTAAGCTAGTTGAAGCCGTAGAGGCGAGCTGCGTTCAGGTAGCTGATCTTATGCTTCTCTTCTTCGGTGCAATCGGAGAGGACTTCGGTGAGGACCTGCCGGGAGCGGGGCCAGGTCGACTCCCGGTGGGGGTAGTCGGAACCGAACATAATGTTCTCTACCCCAATCACGTGACGTAGGGCGATACCCAGCTCATCCTCCTGGAAGGAGACGAACATGTTCTGGTGGAAGACGTCGCTGGGGAGCCGGTCGTCCTTGAATCGGATCTCGGTGACATAGCGGTGCTTTTCATAGGCCATGTCCATCATCTTGATGAAATAGGGCGCCCAAGAAAGCTCGTATTCGACGACGCCGACCTTTAGCTTCGGGTGCCGTTCGAATATGCCCCCAAACATCATCTGCGCTACGGACCTGCGGACCCAGTAGTCTTGGGTGGCCCTGAAGGCTGCGGTGCCTGCCACGGACGCGTTGTTGGCGAATGCGCCGATACGTGCGGGGCCCGGCCGTACGGAGCCGGAGTGAATGCCGACGGGAATGCCGGTATCCTCGAAGGCGCTCCATATAGGGGCGAACTCGGGGTTGTCATAATGCTCGTCTTCGGACTGGTAGGCGGGGATGACGAAACCGGAGAGGCCGAGTTTGGCGCATCTCTGGATCTCTACCACAGCTTCGGGGACGTTGTCGAAGCTGATGGCGGCGGTGCCTTTTAACTTGTCGGGGTGGGCGGCGCCGAAGTCGGCGGACCAGTCGTTGAGGGCCCGGAAGCAGGCGGCAAGGAGGTCGCCGCGAACGTCTACGGTGTAGAGGCGGGTGCCGATGGTCGAGTAGACCACCTCGCCTACTACGCCGTCGACTTCCATGGCCTTGAGGCGTTCGTCGGGGTCGTAGGCCGCCAGCGGGGACTCCTCGTAGTTACCTTCTATGGAGAGCGAATCGAGGTCGGTGTACCGGCGCCCGGCCTGGGTCGGGCCTCCGATGGAGCCAATGAGTATGTCGTCGCCGACAACCCAGTTGTCGACATTGCCATTCCTGACGACCCTAGGAGCCTTGTCTCGGAATCGGGCGTCGGTGCGGGTCTGCCAGAGGTCGGGGGGTTCTACTACGTGGGAGTCGGCGGAGATTAGCTGCTCAAGGACCACTGCTTAGCCTACCTCTCTCATTAAACAGGCCCGCTGAGGGGCTTATTTGGGGGTTCGACGTGGGAATCCGATGGGCAGATATTACCATAAGGGGCCTTAGCCACGCCAAGCGCAAGCAAACCCTTAGGAGAATGTGCGTTTGTGGGCTAGTGCGGCTATGGCTTCAACGACGACCCGGTGGGCGTGCTCGGCGGTGACTGCGCCGGGTTCAGCGCAGGCTTTTAGATTGTCTATGCCAGCCTGGCATTTCACTGCTAAGGAAGAGGCAGCAACAAAACCTGAATCTGTTCGTTGAAGTACTCGACTTCATCCATCTGAACAAGAGCTATATCTAAGGCCTTGCGCAACAAGACCTCGGTTTCTAAGTCAGAAGACCCCCACCTGTCCAGCCATGTCCCATAAAATGAACGCAGCGCCCATGTTGCCGTTATAAGAGATTCGAACTCGTTTATCTGGAGCTGATAATGCTCTTTGAATCTCTCTGCGTCCTTGATGTCTCGAAACTCTTTGAGGACTTCATAAAGCCGTCCATGCGCCTCATCAAGAGCGGCAAACCGGCGACGTGCCTCCGTCCTGGTGACATCGCCGCCGAGCGGGTTCGACAAGGACAACCCTTGCAGGGCTTCCGGAACCGCCCGTGCGGTCTGATAGAACTCGATTCCTAACTCCGCGGACTTTTCCCGATAAGCCGACTCTGGATTCTGACTACACGATAAAGCAAGAACCAGCGATACCAGTGCCAAAACAACCAGTTTTAGGTGAGTATTCACAGCCTCTCTCTTTTCTAGACTTCCTTACAACCCTGGGAGCACTGGCCCGGAGGCGGGCTTCGCTGGAGATTTTCAAAAAACTGACCATCTACTGTGTGAGATTCGCGGGATAGTACCATAGGGGGACTCGGAGACGCCGAGTGCGGATGGACCGCTAGGACGAGGTGCGTTTGTGGGCCAGGGCGGCTATGGCTTCGACGACCACCCGGTGGGCGTGCTCGGCGGTGACAGCGCCGGGGCCGTCGTAGGGTGGAGAGACTTCCACCACGTCCATGGCGACTAGGTTGACCCGGGAAACGATGTTCCGCACGGCACGGAGAAGCTGGCTGGGGGTCATGCCGCCGGGTTCCGGGGTGCCGGTGCCGGGCGCGAAGCCCGGGTCAAGGACATCGATGTCAACTGATAGGTAGATAAACTCGGGGCCGTCCAAGGCCTCATCGATGGCCTCGTCCATTACGGTGTCAAAGCCACGCTCTTCGAGCTCGGTCATGAGGTGCCAGCGCATTCCTTGCTCTTCCATCCATTGCCAGACCTCGGCGGGGGGCCAGTAGCCCCGGAGGCCGATCTGGACGAAGTTTCTGGGTAGGACCGCGCCGCTTTCGATGAGCCTGCGCATGGGGCTGCCGTGGGCGATCAGGCTGCCTCCGAAGCTGTCTGGGGCGGTGTCGGCGTGGGAGTCGAAGTGGATGATGCCGACCTTTCCCCGACCCCAGGCGTCGGCGACGGCCGTAGCGGCTGGAAGGGTTATAGAGTGGTCTCCGCCGAGGACTATGGGCAGGGTGTTGGCGGCCAGGGCGTCGGAGACTTTGCGATTGATGGCGGCGTGGGCTAGCTCAAGGGAATGGGGGGAGCAGTTGGCATCGCCGAAGTCCACGACCTTCAGAATGGCAAAAGGCGCCACCTTGAGGGAGACGTGGTACATGGGCTCGACGGGACTGCCCCCGACGTAGCCTGCAGCCTGGCGAATCGCCCGGGGCCCGAACCTCGTTCCCGGTCGAATGGTAGTCCCCATGTCGAAGGGGGCACCCATGATCGCCACGTCGGGGGCGAGGCGTTTGAGTTCAGCGGAGTCGGTGACGTAGGGGAGCTTGAGGAAGGAGGGTAGGCCGATGAAGGAGGGTTCTGCCTCGGGAGTGGGTTGGGTAGTCATGGGGGCAATTCTAGTCTGCCCATGCGGTTCGTACAAGCAATTGCATTCGTTTGACAGGTTAGTGACACACCGGGTTTTTCTTCAGTCCTCCAGAGGCGGATCTTCGATTGTGGGGTTTCGGTTTCAGTTCTGTCTGTCAGGTTTTGGGAAGGCGATGAAAGACGCTTGCTGGATTAGGCTCCCTACATTTAGATAATGCGGGCATGGAGGCGTCCCGGGAAGCGTTGGGACGGGACTCCGCCGCCGCCTAGACCTGGAAGTATGGTCGGACGTACGGGTCCGTCGTCCGTCATAGGCTCCGATGCAGGGTTGGCTGCGCTGTCCGCCGGAGGCGGATGCAGGAAGGGGAAAGTCCAGGGTCAGTTCCCCTCGCAGGAGTACGGGGTATCCAGTTAGCCGACGATGTCCCGGAGCCGGGAGACGGCGGCAGCCCAGTTTATTTGAGGAAGCGGACGGAGAGCCGAGCGGGCCTCGGCTACGGGCTGCCCCGTTCCGCTCCATAGGTCGGGTTGCTCCGTGAGGAGACTTTTAAGTACGGTCCAGTGCGTCTTCCATCGCCTGATGGTCAGGGTAAGGGATAGCCGGGCCCTTGGTAGAGGAGATGGCGGCGTTCGCTTGTGCCGAGGGACGGCTTGTGGGCCGCCCTTTGGGATGGGCTTAGACGTTGAGTCCTCGGGTGGGTCGGGTGGGCTTCCCTAGGTTGTCCGGTACCTCCTTAAGGTGAGTGTCGGGTCTAGACTGGCCCAATAATAGAACACATGTCTTATAAAGTCAAGAGGGATATGACACCCCTCTATGTGAACGGGATCAGCAAGTGGTTTGTTGACCTGTCTCGGGGGAGGGGTTTAAATTAGCGCGGTTCCCACTAACCGGAGGTGCAATATGGCAGTAACCAAGCCGGGCTACATCAACTCATACGTAGGATTTCCGTCCTTCTTCGGGGCGCCGATCATCGGGAGGGAGGAAGTGCAGGAAGGGATGACGGTGGTGGCGGGGGTGCCGATCGACGAGGGAATCAACATCGGGAGGAAGGGGGCGCGGTTCGGGCCTCGGGGCATAAGAGAAGGGACCTACAAGTACCGGATGGTGCAGGAGATGGCCGAGGACCGCACGACGGTCGACCTGGACTCGCACATGGGGTTCCGGTTCAAGGGTGACGGGCTCCTGGCCGACATCGGTGACCTGGATATTTCCCCCCAGGACATCATGGTGACCACCGAGGGCGTGGCCTCGGGAGTGAGCGATATCGTGCGTCGGGGGGGCTCGCCGGTAATCCTTGGGGGCGACCACTATGTCTGCTACCCGGGCTTTCTCGGGTTTGCCAGGGGGATGTTGGAGAGGCATTCGAGCCCGCGCATCGGATATCTGCACATCGACAGCCATCCTGATTTCTGGGATGAACTGCAGGCAGGCAGCCGGTTCAATCACGGCACCTCGGCTAGGCGCATTAGCGAGAACGCGACGATTTCCTACAAGAACATGGCATGGCTGGGGCTGAACGGCGCTGTCCTGGATGCCGAGCAGTACCGTATGTACACCGACCACAGTCTCAAGATGGTGACGGCGCGCCAGATGCTGGACAAGGGAATCGAGGAAGCTCTCAAGGAAGTGTTGGAAGTCGCTGCGGCGAGCGTGGACGCGGTGTACGTGAGCGTGGACATTGACGTGGTGGACGGCTCCGAGTCTCCGGGGACGACGGCGTGCGTTTACCAGGGTATCCGAGCCCGTGAATTTCTTTCGCTGATGACGGCTCTCGGCCAGTACGACATCGTGAAGGGGATAGACCTGTGTGAGGTGGCCCCACCCCTGGACCCGACGGACAGGACAATGCACCTAGCGGCGCTGGGGTTGCTGGCGGCTCTCGGGCCCCGGTTGTTCGAGACCATAGACATGAAGACCGGTCAGCCGACGGGGGGTGGGGGGTTTTCCTACTAGGGGCGGTTGCCTCCACACGGTAACGTTCAGGGGCCGGTTCCTTTAATAAGGGCTGTGGTGATGGGCCATGTTAAAGGTAGCGTTTAACATGGGAGATTTGCTGGTTGCATATTAAAGTATGGCAAGCCTATCCTTTAATAAAAGCGGCAGGGCAGGATCCATATTAAAGGTAGACTTTGATATAGAATGCTGAGTTGCCTTTTGTTAAAATATTAGCCTGATATCTTTAATAAGGGATGATTGATACTATCCATGCTGAACGTTGAGGCAGGTAGGGAGACATTGGGAGAAGAGCAAGATTCGCGTGACGGGGTTTCCCAACAGTATGTACAACAAAGGGCAGGATATTATCAGCTTCAGCCCACCGGATACTCCGCCTTCATACCTGCCCCTCTGCCCCCGGATCCACCACTTGACATATCGGGCGTGCTGCAGCAGCGTTTGTCTGATGCGGATCTCGCACTAGGCAGGCTGGATGGCTCTATTCAGTCCTTGCCGGCCGCGGACCTGTTTGTGTTCATGTATGTACGCAAGGAGGCTGTTCTTTCCAGCCAAATCGAGGGAACACAAAGCTCATTACAGGATGTCCTCTCCGCTGAGGCTCGAATAGCATCGCCCCATAGACCGGACGATGCCTTCGAAGTCATAAACTATATCCAAGCCATGAAATACGGGCTTGAGCGGCTTTCCGAGCTCCCAGTTTCAATCAGGTTAGTAAGGGAGATACACCAGAGGCTACTCGCCGGGGTGCGCGGCTCAAAATTGACGCCTGGTGAATTGCGCACGGAACAGAATTGGATAGGTTCGCAAAATTCTACTATTAGCACCACCGAGTTCGTCCCTCCACCCCCCGCTCAAGTCCTAAGCCTGCTAGGGGAGTGGGAGCAGTTTCTGCACCATCAGAACGGTCTCCCTTTCCTGATCCGACTCGGTCTGATCCATGCCCATTTCGAAACGATCCACCCGTTCCTGGACGGTAACGGCCGCATAGGAAGGCTACTCATCACCTTTCTTCTATGCGAGCGTGAGATACTGTTGAAACCGGTGCTGTATCTCTCCTACTTCTTCAAAGTGCATCGCTCCCAATACTACGCTTTGCTACAGGGTGTCAGAGACAAAGGCGACTGGGAGAGCTGGCTGGCCTTTTTCCTGCAAGGCATTGCAGAGGTTAGTGTAGAGGCAACTGCTACTGTGAGGAGGATCGTATCACTAGCAGATGAACACCGCTCGATGATAAGCAATCGGATGGGACGATTGGCGGGCAACGGGCATCGCTTGTTAGGGGACTTGTTTCGCCAGCCGTACATAATGGTCAAAGATGTCCAGAAGACCCTGGGGGTTAGTTATCCATCGGCCAACGATTTGGTGTCTCGTCTAGTTGACATCGGGATTCTTAGTGATGTCACGGGACGCAGACGCAACCGGGTGTTCTTCTACGAACCTTACATATCGATTTTCGACACCTAGTTTGTGGTCGCATAGGGTTGTCGGTCGTAGAGTTAGAGTGATAGCTAGAGGGCAATAGTGACCGGAATGCGCTTCGTGGACGTGGACGGGCACATTCTTGAGCCTGCCGACCTGTGGCTGGAATACATCGAACCCGCGTTCCGGGATCGGGCCATGCGCGTGGAGGAGGACCGGGCTGGGTTGGAGTGCTGGAGTGTCGATCGGCAGCCCATCGCCTTCTTCTCCGGTGGGACGGCGGCTGATGCAGCCTCCATTGGCAAAAGCTTGGAATGGCGGAAGGAAAACATCTTCGACAACCATCGCGTTGGTTGGGCTGAAGGTCTGGAGATGAATCCTCCGGCATGGCAACCGGACCGCCGCGCGGGGATGATGGACGAGGAGGGAATTGACATAAGTATCCTCTATCCCTCAATAGGGCTCACCCTACCGAGGATTGAGGATACCGAGTTGAGTGCGGCGCACTGCCGTGCCTACAACAAGTGGATCCGGGATTTTTGCTCCCATGTCCCGGGCCGACTGTTTCCTGCCGTCACGCTGCCCTGGGGGGACGTGCAACTTACCGTGCAGGAGTTGAAGCGTACGTCGGGTTTCGGGGCCAGGGCGGTGAAGGCGCCGAACACGCCGCCGGGAGACATGTCCTACGGGCGCCCCCGATGGGACCCGGTGTGGGCGGAGTTTGTTTATCAAGGCGTACCCGTATCGCTCCACGTGGGCAATGCGGGAACGACTGTGGGCAGCATCCTGTATCCGGAGTTCACTCAGCCGAGCTGGTGGGACTTCGTCACCGGGTCCCTGGACACGATCCTGGGTTTCGTTAGCTTCTTCCAAGGCGGCGTGTTCGACCGGTTCCCGGAGCTTCGGCTGGTGGTACTGGAGGCGGGGTGCGCGTGGATGCCTTGGATTCTCGACAGAATGGATGAGATGCAGGCGGTGATTGGCTTTACGGCGGGGTCGGTGATGCGGCCGAGCGAGTACTTTAAGACTCAGTGCTGGATATCGCTGGAGCCGAACGACGAATTCGGGCCGTTTGCAATTGAGAAACTGGGAGCGGATAGGGTATTGTGGGCGTACGACTATCCGCATTCCGATTCGGCGACGGAACCTATAAAGCACCTTACGAAGCTGCTGGAAGGTCTATCGCCGGAAGAACGCTGTCTCGTGGCGGGGAACAATGCGGTTGAGCTATATAGGTTGCAATAGAGACGTAGTCGTAGGAAAGAGACGAGCGGGGACTATATAATAGGGGCACCAATAGCCGGTATTGAGCCAGGAGGTAAGAAGGCGTGAAGAAGTCACTCGTTATAGATGTCGATGGTCACATCCTGGAGCCGTCAGACCTTTGGACTAGGAATATCGAGCCGGAATACCGGGACATGGCGATGCACATGGGAGTCGGGGAGGACGGGCTGGAGCAGTGGTTCTCCGAAGGCAAAGGCGACAGATTCCTCAGCAAGGGCACCAGCGCCAACATGGCCACCGTTAGTAGGACTCGCGAGTGGCGCCAGAAGAATATTTTCGAAAACCCGTCGGTTACCTGGGAGCAGGGCCGCGAGATGAATCCCGGGGCCTGTAATCCCGATGCCCGGGTCGAATTGATGGACATGGAAGGGATCGACAAAAGCATTCTATATCCATCCCTGGGGTTGAGTTGGGCAGGGGGAACCAAGGACCCCGCGCTTGCTGCTGCCTATTGCCGCGTATATAACGATTGGCTGGTCGACTTTTGCAGTGCACATCCCGACCGGCTTTATCCAGCCATCACGCTCCCGTGGACGGACGTGAATGAAGCCGTGAAGGAATTGAAAAGGACTGCGGGGGTCGGGCCGAGAGCGGTCATGTGCCCGGCTACGCCCCCCCACGACAGGTCTTACGGGTCACGGTATTGGGACCCGTTGTGGGCGGAATTCCAGGAGCAAGACCTCCCGCCCGCGTTGCATGTGAGCGCAGGCGGAACTCCGACCGGCAGTCTCCTGCACCCCGAGATTGACAAGCCTTCCTGGTGGATCTTCAGCACTTCACAGGATATTCAGCTCAGTTTCATGAGCTTCTTCCAGGGCGGCGTTTTCGACCGGTTCCCGACGTTCCGGTTGGTAGTGCTGGAGTCGGGGACTTTGTGGATGCCCTACATCTTGGACAGGATGGATGAGAAGTTCGAGGTCATCGGATTCTCGATGGAGTCGAAAGAGGAGCCGAGCACCTATTTCAAGACCCGAGGTTGGATCTCCATGGAGCCGGAAGACGAATATGGAGCGCTTACGGCAGAACTCCTAGGGGCCGACAGGGTGCTGTGGGCTTACGACTATCCGCACTCGGACTCGTGGACCGGGCCGGTGAAGACGCTCAGGGAAACGCTTTCCAAGTTGCCGGAAGAGGACCAGCGCAAGGTGATGGGTGAGAACGCGCTGGACCTCTACAAGATGAACTAGAGCTGCTTAGTCTTCTACAGGTAAGTTCCTAGCCAGCCGAGGCTCAGTTCGAGGATGCGTTGCATGTCCTCCGTCCTGCGCAGGGCGTGCTCGGCGCCTTCGAAGATTTCGAGCCTCTTGGGTTCTCGGGCGTGGGCGTAGAGTTCCCTAGCCTGCTCAACCGGGACGTCGTCATCGAGACCGCCGTGGATGATCAAGGTAGGTCGGTCCAGTTGAGCGGCGGCACTGCACAGGTCGTATCGTTCCCCATCCTCGAAATACGCTTGTGTGAGCCTCTTTCCCGAGGGGAGAGAGAAATAACCGGTGGCCTGGCACTCGGCGAGCTGTTCTTCGGTGGGTGTTTGGGGTCGGGAGGGGGTGGCGAGAAGGACGTAGGCTTTGACCCGAGGGTCTTGGGCGGCGACGGGAATTTCACCACCGAAGCTTGAGCCAATGACGGCGATTCGGTTCGGGTCGACATCGGCGGCCTGGAGGAAGTCGAGGGCGGCGCGGTAGTCGGCGATGCGGGCTGATAGGGTAGTGTCCTCGAAGAGGCCGTCGCTGGCTTCCGAGCCGTAACCGCAGCCCCGATAGTTGAATTTGAGCACGGTATAACTGCGATCAACGAGCCTCGGGGTCAGGAACGACCACTTGGTGCCGTCCTTGCTGGCCTCGAAGCCATGTGACATGAGGATGCAGGGAGACCCGGGAGCGGGGACGATGAGGTCGCCGCGTACGGTCTGGCTTTCGGATGTAAATTCGACAGTTTGAGTGTGCATGTGGGTATAGTTTCTCAGGGGTTTAGATAGGGTGTGGGAGGGGAGGATATCACGGCAAAGCCGTGTTGCGGGGTGGGGAGGGGTGGGATAGAATTGAGTTCCCGGGGCTCGTAGCTCAGCGGCAGAGCGGTCGGCTCATAACCGATTGGTCCCTGGTTCGAATCCAGGCGGGCCCACCAACTCCTTCACATAATCAAGAACTTCTAGTGGTCTTTGGATGCCGCGATGGCGACCGCAAGATCAACTCCCCGTAGAAAGTAGTGTGCTGCTGAATGAAGATCCATCACCTGCTCGCATATCTGCAGGTCAATGATGCCGCCAGGGCGATTGAGTTCTATAAGTCGGTATTCGGGGCGACTGAGAAGTTTCGACTGACGGATCCCAATGGGCGCATTGGGCACGCCGTGCTCGATTTCGGTGGAACGACGCTCATGCTGGCCGAAGAGTTCCCTGAATACGGCATTGTAGGACCGCTGACGTTGGGTGGCACCTCAGTCACGATGCACCTGCAAGTCGATGATGCCGACGCGGTGTTTCGTCGAGCGGTCGAGGCGGTGACCGAGATCGAGAGCGAACCGGAGGACCAGTTCTACGGCGAGCGGTCGGGCTGGTTTCGAGACCCTTCCGGGCATCGCTGGAATGTCGGGCATTTTCTCGAAGAGGTAACGCCGGAAGAGATGCAGAGACGTTTCACAGCGATGATGACAGGCACGGGCAGCTGACTCTACCAACTCGTCTTCGGCGCCATCGGACTTCGCTAATATTGAAAGCCTGCCGGACACCTGTACTGCCCTATTGATTTGGGCTCTTTAGAGTAAGCGACAGCCCAGCGGCCATGAAGAAGACTTCGTCAGCCTCGGCCGCGACGAGTTGGTTGGCACGGCCAAGTTCGTCGGCGTAGATGCGGCCTAGCTCGGTGGGCGGTACTACGTCGAGCTTAACCGCTATCCCAACTTATGGACGCTCGTCCGCTGGGCCGATCAAGGTCATGGTAAGAGAGTCTGTTATCGGGTCTCGGTACACGGAAGCTTTCACACCAAAGGCAGATTCGATTATCTCGGGAGTCAGGACTTCCTCGGGGGAGCCCTGGGCGAGGACCCGGCCATCTTTCATCAGTACGAGCTGATCGCAATAACGTGCAGCCATGTGGAGGTCGTGGATGGCGGCGACTGCCGTCAGGCCGTCGTCAACGAGCCGCCTCACGAGGCCGAGCACCTTGAGCTGATGAAGGACATCGAGGTTGGACGTCGGTTCGTCGAGCAAAAGGATGCGGGGTTGCTGTGCCAGGGCCCGAGCGACGAAGACCCGTTGACGCTCTCCGCCGGAAAGGGTATCTAGGGTCCGGTCGGCGAACTGCTCTGTCTCGGTTAACTTCATCGCGTTCCTGGCGATTTGACCGTCTTCCTTACCCTCGATCTGAAATCGTCCTATGTGGGGGTACCGTCCCATGACCACCAGCTCGAGAGCAGTGAAACCGTGGGTGTAAGGAGCAATCTGGGGGACGAGGCCGAGGGTCTTTGCAATTTCCCTGGGCGTGGCATCCTTCAAGTCGGCGCCCTCCAACAGAACGGCGCCTTCCCGATAGCGGAGTATTCCTGCCAAGGCCCTGAGAAGGGTGGTCTTGCCCGCCCCGTTTGGGCCTATAAGCCCAACGAATTGACCACGCCTGGCGTGCAAGTCCACGTTGGACAGCAGGGCTTTTGCGTCTACCTCGTATGAGAGGGCATGCGCGTTGATTGCAAGAGATGTGCCGTTTTTCATCATGTACTCTATTCGGCGAGGGTGAATGGGGTGGTTATGGGTTCGGGGAATAGGTTCGGCCAAAGTAAATGGGCCAAATCTTCCGCACCACGGATGTTCCAGTAGGAGAGCGTGGTGAAGTGCTTGCCTTCAACTAAGTGAACCTGGCCGTTCTTGATTGCAGGGACCTCGGCGAGGGCTTCGTTGTCGAGAAGGCTTTGCCGGAACTCGGCGGCGCCGAATTCCACGGGTTGGGCAATGACGATGATATCGGGAGACATGGCGATGACTCCCTCCAGACTCGTAGTCTGGTTACTTTCTATTCCTGCTTCTTCGGCTGCATTGATTCCACCTGCGGCAGTAATGACACTGCCCTCTGTAGAGTTTCTGCCAGCGGTCCAGATGGTGTCGGAATACTGGGTCAACGCCAGCACCCGAGGCTTCGGTTCGGCTGTCCCGGTGACTGACACCAGAGATTCATATCTATCCCCAACCTCTGCAGCGAACTCTACGGCACGGTCTTCCTCTCCGAAGATATAACCCATGAGCAGAATGTTGTCTATTCGTGCCTCGGGGCCCTGGTGCAAGTCGGTCTGGACTACCGGAATGCCAAGCCTTGAAAGGGCATCGATTCCCTCTGCAGCGAAGTAGGGGCTAGTGACGACGACGTCCGGGGATAGGGTGATTATGGTCTCGGGGTCACGGGTGATCTCGGCTATGTCTTGAACTAAAGGGGCCACGTTGGAGTAGGTGACACTCTTGGTAGAACTTCCTACCCCTACGAGCCGTTCCTTGGGCACCAGAGCCAGCGTTATTTCATCGTGGCCGACGGAGGCCGTGATGACACGGAGAGGTTTGCTAGGGATGCTGACGATGCCGTTTACTCCCTCGACATCACGCGGCCATCCGAAGTTGGTGGGATCAACGATACCCGGGACGCCTTCGAAGTAGTTGACAGCCGGTTTGGGAGTGGGTGTGGGGTCGAGCTGCGCGGGTGGAACCGGGGATGGTGCCGTTGTCGGGGCCGGAGCCGAGGGCACGGTTGGAACCTCTGTCGGGGCTGGGGCTTGGATGGTAGGTGGAACGGTTGTCGAGACTGGGCTTGTGGTCGGAGAGATTGTTGGTGCAGGCGTTGGCGTTGCGGATGAACATGCCGCCAGGACCAATACCAGCAAGACCGCAAGGGCGACGAAGAGGGCACTGAGCTTTCTAATGGACACGATGGCTCCTTTCAGTTGCCGTATTTCACAATGAATACACCTGTCGGTTGTTCCTGATGAGTAGAAAAATGAAAAAGGGCGCCCCGACAAATGCCGTTAGGACACCTACACGAAACTCGGCGGGTTGGATGATGGTCCTGGCAACCGTGTCGGCCAGTACGACGAACACAGCACCTCCAAGGGCGCTCATGGGAATCAGCACCCGGTGATCGGGGCCGAGGACCAGGCGAAGAATATGGGGCGTGACGAGCCCAACAAAGGCTATAGTCCCGCTCACGGCCACGGCGGCGCCCGTCGCTAGAGCTGCTGCTGTTAGAAGGGAGACGCGGGTGAGGCCGACTCGGACACCCATGGAGCGAGCTTCATCGTCGCCGAGAGTTAGCAGATTCAGGTCTCGTGCCATGACTACTATCACCGCCGTCCCGCCGAGTATCAGTGGAGCGGCGATACGAACGTGCTCCCAGGAGCGGGAGTCGAGGCCGCCCGCGAGCCAGAACAATATCTCCCGGAGGGCTCCATTGTCGGGCAAGAGGATGATGATTGCGGAGACAATGGCCCCCAGGAATGCGTTAACTGCCACTCCCGCAAGAAGCAGCGTGGCCATTGAGAAGCGGCCACCGACGGCGGCTATGCCGTAGACCAGGAATGAGGCAGCGACCGCGCCTACGAATGCAAATGCGGGCAGGGCCAAGAAGAAGAGACTGGCCAGCCCAGAGGCGATGGCCACAACTGCTCCCACCGCGCCGCCTGCGGAGATGCCGATGATACCGGGGTCGGCCATCGGGTTACGGAAGAGGCCTTGCATGGTTGCGCCAGCGACGCCCAAGGCCATGCCGACAAGGGCCCCGACCAGAATCCTTGGAATCCTGATCTGCTCGATGACGAGCTGTTCGGTGCGTCCAAACGTCGCGAAATCGAGTCCGAGATATGACAGGACAATTGAAGCGACGTGGTCTACGGGTATGTTGACGGGCCCGAGACTGAGTGAAGCAAGGGCGGTTGCCAAGACGAGGAGAAGGAGAACTGAGGAGCCGACCGCGAGCCGGGTGGCGACGCCCGATTGACGGTAGATTCGCAGAGTATTGAGGCTGACAACCCTCAAAAAAACGACCTCCTGCGGTTCTCCGCTGGAGGTCTTGTTGCGCTCTGCCCGGGACTCTTGCCCAACGCGCTAGGGACCCTCTCTTATGCGGAGAGTGGTCACCTCCTGTTCGGGCAGGTCTCCTGGCTTGCGGGTGGATCTCGGGTGCCGGGCCCTTCCCATCGGTTAACCGACAGTGGACTCCGACTCCAAATCCCGCTTACAGTGGCGCTACCGCGGCGGTTTTTCACCGCCTTCCCTATTCTCCCTGGATGGGCACCTGAACGGGGAGTGGTTTGTGTTTATGATTTGGGAATGAGGATATTGGCACGGGCGCGAAGTGTCAAGGGTTGGCGTTAGTCTCGAGGTTCTGTTGCTTTCGGCTATGGCTTGGTTACATAATGCTGCGCGATGTAGCCGATAGGCGACATAATCTGTAGGCTGTGCGATTTAACCGCACCGTTTTGCGCCGGACTCGGGCAACATTGTTCCGCTAGGCTAGGAGGGTTTCCAGCTAGCATGGATTTGTACGTACTAAGACACGGCGTTGCAGCCGAACGAGATTGGCACGAGTACCCAAACGACGACGAACGGCCGCTGACGCAACACGGGAATACTAAACTGACTCAACAGGTTAAGGGGCTGCATGCCATCGATCTGTCACTTGACCTGATGATTAGCAGTCCACTGCTACGCGCCGCCCAGACCGCGCAGATAATCAGAGACGGCCTTGCAAGACCCGGCGAGCTAGTGACATCCAATGCCCTTGTCCCAGAGGCGCATCCTTATCTGCTCTTGGAAGAGCTGGCTTCAAAGCACGCATCGATGGACAACGTGATGGTAGTCGGGCATGAGCCACACCTCAGCAGCTTTGTCTCGATGGTCGTGAGCGGAGACCCGACCGCGTTAATCCGTCTAAAGAAGGGCGCGTTGTGTAAGCTCAGGCTGGTATCGTTGGGCGGTACCCGGTGCGGGTGGCTCGAATGGCTAATGACGCCCGACCAGATGATCGGGCTCGGTTAGTGGTCGGTGAGAAGCAGGCCCGAACACACACTGTTGCGGGCCTGTTCAAGTGTGTTTCACGGACAATGATTGACGTGCCCTATCGTAAAGGTTAAGACTTGCAGGGACTCGTCAGTGAGCTTATAGGTTATCAGGAGCTTGGAAATAAGTATGAACAGCCGAATATTGCCGACAGAAGAAGAGGTCCTTGGATATGCCGGAAGCTGCTCCAACTGGGGCAGATGGGGCGCCGACGACCAGCTGGGGACGCTGAACCTGGTAACCGATGAGAAGCGTCGTCAGGCGGCGGAGCTTGTAATGGATGGGACGTCCGTTTCCTGTGCATGGACCATATCCAAGGACCTGCCCGGAGAAACGATGTCACAGGTGCTGCACTACATGACGGAGACCGGGGAGGCAGGCCCGGACGCTGAGGAATCGGGGGACTTTATAGGTGTGGCCTACCACGGCAATTCGATCACGCATGTCGATGCTCTCTGCCACATCTTTACCGAAGGCCGTATGTACAACGGATTCCCGGCCAACCTGGTCAAGAGCGGCACGGGGGCCGAGGTGGAATCGATAGAGCTTCTGGCCCAGGGGGTCGTTACCAGGGGAGTGCTGCTGGACATTCCCCGGCTGCGGGGGATGAAGTGGCTGATGGACCCCGAGCCAATCTTCCCCGAAGAACTGGAAGAGGCAGAGAAGGCCCAGGGTGTGAGAGTGGAATCCGGGGATGTGCTGCTAATCCGCACGGGGCATTTGGCGCGGTGCTATTCCGGGGAACTTTCGGCGTCGGATGATCCGAGGCCCGGGCCACATGCGTCGTGCATACCGTGGTGGCGGGCTCGGGACATAGCCATGCTGGCCGGTGACCAATCCAACGAGGTCTGGCCCTCAGGCTACGAAGGCATCCGGTCGCCGAATCACGCTATAGGCATTCCACACCTGGGGCTTTGGCTCATTGACAACGCCAATCTCGAGGACCTCGCTGTGGAATGTGCTCGGCGGAATCGATGGGAGTTCATGATGGTTGTAGCACCCCTTAGATTCCACAATGCCACCGGGTCTCCGGCTAATCCGCTGGCGATATTCTAGTCGGACGCTGATCGATGCAGGGCCTGGTATGTGTAGTTTCTTGCCTTAGCCGACTGTAGTGCGCCGAAGGAATGAGAAAATGGTCCTGTATTCTCATTAACAAATAAGGGAAGGTTTACGCCATGAAAATGTCCAAGGAAGAAGTACGGCGGTTTTTGGAGGAACCGCGAATTGTCAGGGCGGCTTCCAACAGCCCAGACGGTTTTCCTTATCTTGTCGCCACCTGGTATCTGTATGAAGACGACAAACTTTTCTTTTTCTGCGGAAGGGCCGCGCCGAGGGCCAAGGCACTCCAAAATGATGCGAGGATGTCGTTTCTCATCGACGACGATCACTATCCCTACAGACAGGTCACGATATACGGTTCGGGGGAGGTGGAGGAATCCGAGTCCAAGGCGGCAGAGTATATTGAACGCATTTGCGTAAGGTATCTTGGACCTGACGCAGGGCTCAGGTACTCGGAATCGCTCAAGCAGTCCATCAACCCTGTCCTTGTACGAGTAGAAGTTTCCAAACTGTTTTCGTGGAACTACTACACGGGCGGATATCGGACGAAGGCCTGAGGATACAAACTCATAAGCGCCTATGAAGACGGCTTTAGACGGGATACGCATTCTGGATATGGCAGGGGTGGAGGGGCAGTTCTGTGGTCGTCTGCTAGCCGATCTCGGTGCGGAAGTTATAAAGGTCGAGCCTCCTGGGGGCGATCCGGCAAGGCGCATAGGCCCGTTCAGGCACGGGGCGCCTGATGACGAAGCAAGCCTGCGCTTCCTCCACCTGAACACCAACAAGAAGAGTGTCACGCTCGACATAACCACGGGCCAAGGGAGGGAGACATTCCGAGGACTGGCCCGCACCGCCGATGCCATAATAGAGACCCCGGTGGAGGGGGCTTTTGACTACGAGAGCCTGAGGAAAGAAAACCCGGCCCTGGTGGTGGCGTCGATCACGGGATTTGGGGTCGATGGGCCTTACAGCGGCTTCAAGGCGCCGAGCATCGTGGTATCGGCCATGGGTGGTGTAATGTACCTGTGCGGTTCGCCCGCACGGGCGCCTTTGGCCGAGCCTGAATGTCAGCCCTACCAGCTGGCGTCAACCTACGCCGCATTTGGCCTGCTCATGGCTTTAAGACACCGGGAGAGCACGGGCCTAGGGCAGCGGGTGGATGTGTCGTGCCAAGAAGTGAGTGCATCACAGCAGCACATAGTGGTGAACTACAGCGCCAATAGGGCCGTCCTGGTGCGAGAGGGGAACCGAGGCCCTTTGGGTGGAGGAATGCCGGAGGGCGTTTACCCGGGCAGCGACGGTTTCTGCCACGTTGTAATCATTCCTCGTGGGCACTGGCACAATTTGCTTGAATGGATGGGCAGGCCGGAAGCCCTCATGGACCCGATTTGGGAGAACCGACACGTACGCAATGCAAACCTCGAATTCATAGAGCCCCAAGTACTGCAGTTCATGAGGGGGTTGTCCAAGGACGAACTGTTCCGAAAAGGACAGGAATACCGGATCCCAATTGGCCCGATCAACCGGCCCGACGAATTCACTCGGGACCCATATGCTTTGGAACGGGGCCTGTTCGTGGACGTGGAGCACCCGGTATCGGGCAGAAGCAGGCTAGTGTGCAGCCCCTTAAGGATGAGTGAGACCCCCGGTGCGATCTTCGCTCCCGCCCCCGGCTTAAGTGAACATAACGTAGACGTGCTCACTGTTCTTTCGGCAACCAAAACGCCGGTGCTGCGGCCTTCGGTTGAAGCGGGACAGACAGGTAAGCCTGGAACGAGTTTGCCTCTTCAAGGGATTCGTGTCCTGGACTTCACTTTTGCCATAGCGGGGCCGGTGCTGACACAAGTCTTGGGTGAGAACGGTGCGGAGGTTATAAAGGTCGAGTCGGATGCAAGGCAGCAGAGGGGTCGGGCGAGAGCGGACCTGGACCCGAAGGTAGTTCTCCAGCAAAAGGTAACCTTCGCAGATGTCAACCGGAACAAGCGAAGTGTTACGGTCAACATGGGTACGGAGGAGGGACGCGAGGTTATTCGACGGCTTGTGCCATTTTGCGATGTCGTGGTGGAGAACTTCAGTCCCCGGGTGATGGAGAGGTGGGGTTTAGGCTACGAAGAGCTGAAAGCGCTACGGAAAGACATCCTCATGGCTCGGCTCCCGGCATTCGGGCTCTCGGGATTCCAGCGAGATTATCTGGGGATGGCGTCGGTTGCCATGAGCATCACCGGTCTTTATCACCTGTGGTCTTACCCGGACGACCCGGAACCCGCAGGCCCTCCGGTCTGGACTCCCGATTATTTGAGCGCGGCGATGGGCAGCGTCGCCATTATGGCTGCATTGCGCCACAGGGACCGAACCGGTGAGGGGCAACTCATCGAGCTGGCCCAGACTGAGGCAATGGCGGCGGTCCTCGGGACGGAGTACCTGGACTATTTCGTCAACGGGACCGTATCCCAGCCTTTGGGCAATCGACATGCGTGGATGGCTCCCCACAGCGTATATCGGTGCAAGGGCAGCGATGTATGGTGCGCCATTGCGGTCGGCAGCGAGGAAGAATGGGAAGGCCTTTGTCGGGCGTTGGGGAGTCCCACATGGTGTAGGGATGCGAGGTTTGGGGATATGGCCGGTCGGCACGCCAATCAGGATGAGTTGGACCAACTGATAGAGGATTGGACCCGGGAGCGCGCACCCGAGACAGTAATGAACTTTCTTCAAGAAGCCGGTGTGCCAGCGGGGGTAGTCCAGGATGGGAAACGCATTTTCGAAGATCTCAATCTCCGCTCCCGGGGGTTTTTCACCGGTGTCGATGACCCGGAGATAGGCTCTGTAGAGTACCCCGGGCCTTTCATCCATTTATCTGAAACGCCCGCACAGATAGAGCGCTGCCACCGTTTTGGTGAAGACAACGACTATGTCTTTGGTGGACTGCTCCACATGTCTGAGGAAGAAATCAGAAGGTTACAGGCGGAAGGGGTGCTGGCGTGATGTCATCACAAAGGATCCTCTACCGCCGGTATGTTAGAGACTAACCTGCCGAGGCCAGCTTCAGTTTCGGTGGAAGGGTCACGGGGCCTTCGGCTCGGGATGGGAGGAGGACCGTCGCGGTGCCGATGGCGGTTACTTCATTCCGGTGGTCTTCTGCCTTCACGTTGATCGTCACTCGGTGCTCGCCGTCTCTGACCTCTTTATCCGTCACCTCACCTTTGATCCAGACAGTATCCCCTATGTAGACAAAGCGGCGGACTTGGCTTTCAAGAGAGAGGAGCCAAGCGTCGTCCCCCATCCATTCCGTGATGAGGTGGGTGAGCCAAGCCACCCTTTGCTCTCCGAAGTCGTAGGGGTAAGGGTTTCCGGTGAGACGGGCTATATGCTCGTCCCAGTGCACCGATTCTGCTATGTCGGGGATACCGTCGGCGTTAGTAACATAGGCTCGGGGGTGGGCTTTGCGCCACTGATAGGCTAGGCGGTGGGCGCCGTGGAACAGCATGGCCAAGCCACCACCCATTTTCCAGTTGACCATGTCGGTGACGGTGAGGGGGCCCTTCACGAGGAAAGGCAATGCCTCACCTTGGACTACGTTCTCCCAGTATCGCAGAGAGCCGCCTCTTCTCGCTTCCGACTCGTAGGCGCGGTCAAGGGTTTCGAGGTCCTCCGGAGTGTAGCTCTGGCGCTCATAGTGGGCGTATTTCGTTCGCTCCCCCCACTTCTTTTGCCGGCCTCCGCGGAACTCTTTCTCGTCTGCCACGACCACCAATTCTCCGCGCTGGTTTCTGAACTCCTGTCGAACTACCTCTATGACTGCTCGGCCGCCGGTAAAGGAGCTCCGCTTTTCGAGGAGGTCCTGGCGAAAACGTCGGGCGAATAGCTGGTCGCCTGGGAAGATGGGCCGGAGCAAGTGGATGGTCTCGCCCACGTACCAGGAGTGGATGCCACTGAGGGGGTCCCGGGCCCTGACACTGTCTTCCTTGCTCCAGTCTCGGGGCTCGGGGTTGCCTGTGCTTCTGTAGAAGAGGGGAGGGGCAATCGTGTTGCCCCATCGGGTCTTGGCGCCGTAGTTCCCGTCGCAGTAAAGGGGGTTGTCGTCGCCGGTGCCGTGGGCGAAGTGCCTAATGGCGTCCACGGTAACGAACTCATTGAAAGGAACGTGTACCTTCATCGGGACACCGATGCGGCTGCGGGCCAAAGCCAGCATTTCGTCGGTGATAACCCGTTCTTCGTCCTGGACGAGGCTCTCTTGTTTCATGGCTCCTCCGGCTCGAGGTATTAAACGCCCAGGTCTCGTAAGGCCGCTTCGACGGCACGCTCTTCGATGATAACTGCGCCTTCTCCCATCAACTCCAAGACTCGCTCCCTTGACAGTCCCAACAGGTCGCGGAGGACGGCGACGGTGTGCTCACCGCGTAAGGGCGCGTGGGCTCGGGGCCCGGACATGGACCCGGCGAACTTGAAAGGCGAGTTGAGCACCTTCACAGGCCCGAGGACTGGATCTACCACATCAGCTAACAGGCCTCTTTCCTCCATGCGAGGGTCTTCCAAGACGTCCGGGACGGAGAGCACTTCGCTGCCTACCAGACCTCCGACGTCGGTAAAAGCGTGGACGGCGGCTCGGGCCGAGGGGAAGGTCATCACCCAGTCTTCGATGATCCGGTCTACGTCTTTCCAGCGAAGCTCTCTGTCCCGTGGAGTGAGGAATCGAGGGTCGGAGGCCAATGCAGGCTTTTCCATGACTCTCGTCAGGTTCTCCCATCCCTCCTGAGTAACAGCGGCGAGTGTGATGTAGCCGTCCCGGGCCTTGTAGATGCCATGTACGTTAACCACTGGTCGGCTTTTCTTTGGGAGGTCCCGGCCACCGCTCAGGAGGCGATACTCGAAGGCCCACTCGTTCTGCCAAATCAGGCTGTCGACCAGGGAGAGGTCTATGTATTCGCCCTTTTGGGTTACGGCCCGCCTGTATAGAGCGGCGCAGATGGCCCCGAAGGCATGGGCTCCTCCTACTGTGTCGCCTACAGCGGTCCCGACGAGTCGAGGGCGGCCATCGGGGTCTCCGTTGAGATGTGCTACGCCGCTCATGGCCTGGGCAGTGTGATCGGCAGCGGGCCTATGGACGTAGCTGCCTTCCTGCCCGTATCCCGATATGGAGCACATCACGAGTCCGGGATTAGTCTTGGTAAGGGTGGGGTAGTCGAGCCCAAGGCGGCCCATGACACCGGGCCTGTAGTTCTCGACAACCACGTCGGAGAGATCTGCCAGCGCCTTCGCAAGCGCGATGCCGGAGGGCAAGCGCAGGTCGATACACAAGCCTTTTTTCCCGACATTGTGCTGCATGAAGTAACCGCTGATGCCCTCCTCGGTTACGTACATGAAGTCTCGGGACTGGTCGCCGGGCGGGGGTTCGATCTTGATCACCTCGGCTCCCAGGTCGCAGAGGAGCCGGGTACAGAAAGGGCCCGCCAGAGCCCTGGTAAAGTCGAGGACTCTTACGCCGGTGAGGGGGCCTGGGCCTTTATCTAGGGGGTCTTGGGGCATCGTTGTACGCCTTAACGAACATTTGCCGGGACAATGCTTGCTTGTCGGTATTATATAGGGGTGAGTGTGTGGAGGTCGGGTGGCTGGGATGACTCAATAGATGGTTCGAACTACTCGATCACGCCGGAACCTTCGTGGTGCATCCCGGCAGCCAAGCTTCTTTCCAAGTTGCATTAAGGGTAATATTCCATTAGTTCCCTTGGTCGATCTCGAGAGTTAGGCTTTTCACTCCATGAACATCGCTGTCGATACACTTGCCGTCCTGAGGTCGCGCTTCGGTTATGACAGCTTCTGGGCACCGCAGGGCGAGATAATCGGCAATGTCCTCGCTGGACGGGACAGCCTTGCGCTGATGCCAACGGGTGGTGGTAAGTCGCTCTGTTATCAACTGCCTGCACTGATATTCGAAGGAGTCACGTTGGTGGTCTCTCCGCTGATTGCCCTGATGAAGGACCAGGTAGACGCGCTGAATGCCAACGGGATAGCCGCCCGGTTTATCAACAGCTCCCTGTCCTGGAAGGAAATAGATCGAGTGCAGAGCGAAGTAAAGGCCGGATTAGTTAAGCTCCTGTACGTGGCGCCCGAACGTCTGCCTGCGCCTCTGTTTCGACGGTTTCTTCAAGAGTTGGACCTGAGTTTAATCGCCATTGATGAGGCTCACTGCATCTCCGAGTGGGGTCACGAGTTTCGGCCGGATTACCGCAACCTGCTGGACCTGAGGCGGGACTTTCCGTCGGTGCCGGTGATTGCCCTGACAGCAACCGCCACCGAGAAGGTGCGGGAGGACATCGTCCAGCAGCTGGGGCTGGAGCGGGGTCGGGTGTACCTGTCGAGCTTCAACAGGGCGAACCTCAGCTACTCGGTGCGGCCCAAGACAGACTCCTGGGGTGAGCTGATCTCACTCCTTGAAAAGCATCGGGACCAGTCGGTCATCATCTATTGCTTCTCGCGCCAGGAGACTGAGGACTTGGCTCGTAAGCTGAACGGACAGGGTTTTCCCGCCCTTCCATACCATGCGGGACTGACGCCCGAACTCCGGAGGCAGACCCAGGATGACTTCATACGGGACAGGGTTCCCATCATCGTTGCGACTATCGCTTTTGGCATGGGCATCGACAAACCGGATGTGCGGCTCGTCGTGCATCATAATCTGCCGAAGTCGGTGGAGGGTTACTACCAGGAAACGGGCCGGGCCGGGAGGGACGGGCTGCCAAGTGACTGCGTCCTCTTCTTCACTCTCGGGGACAGGGTGAAGCAGGAGTATTTCATCGGGCAGATGGAAGATGAGAGGGAGCGGCGCAACGCCCAGCAGAAGCTGGACAAGATGGTGGAATACGCCCAGCTTCCGACCTGCCGACGGCGATTCCTGCTCAGATATTTCGGAGAGGAATGGGAGGAGGAAGACTGCGGGGCATGTGACATCTGCATCGATACCGACAATAGGTTCGACGCCACGGAAGTCGCTCAGAAGGTACTCTCGGCGGTAGTGCGGACCGACGAGAGGTTCGGGGCGAACCATGTGATCGACGTGCTGGTCGGGAGCCGGGACAAGCGGGTGTTGGCATTGGGGCACGACCAATTGAGCGTTTACGGCATTGTCAAAGACTTCAGCAAGCGTCAACTCAAGGAGGTCTTCGGCCAGATTCAGGCGAAGGGACTGCTGGTCCGAAACGAAGGAGACTATCCTACCCTTTCCCTCTCCCCCGAGGGCTGGGCGTTCCTCAAGCAACGGGAGTCGCTAACATTGGTCAAGCCGACAATGGACAGACGAGCTGGGAGGTCGAGGCCCGGTGGCGATGCGTTCAAATACGATGAAGACCTTTTTCAAGAGCTGCGTGCCCTGCGGAAGCGGCTGGCCGAGGAACGCGGAGTCCCGCCTTACGTTGTATTCGGCGACGTCTCCCTGCGCCACATGGCTGCAGCTTACCCGTGCAGCAAAGAGGAGTTTTCTCGGATGCACGGGGTTGGGGAGGTGAAGCTGCAGGAGTACGGCCCTGAGTTCGTCAGCGTCATCAAGGAGTACGTTGAGGCGAACAACGTGGAAGTGCCGACGGGCGCTGAACTCCTGGCACTGGCGCCTCGGAATGGGGGCGCAAACCGTAACGGATATTCGCGCGGGGGACCCCTTAGCGGCACCCACGAAACTACAAGAGAGATGCTGGCGCAAGGACTGTCAATCGACCAGATAGCCAACGAGCGGGGTCTGGCCAGGAACACCGTTATCGGGCACATGGAACGCATTACCTACCAGGGATTTCGGTTGGACCTGACCCATGTTGCCCCCGAGCCTGGAAGATTGGGCATTATCGAAGAAGCGTTTCGGGAGTCGGGCAGCGCCTTGCTCGGGCCTGTGAAGGAGCGTTTAGGGGACGAGTTTGATTACGAGGAGTTGAAGTTAGCCCGGATACACCTGCGCCAAGAGGGGAGACTTTCGGACGCGTGAGTCGGTTAGGAAAGTGAACATTTTTGCCAGACACATTACATAATTCGATTGAGAACACAATTAAGAAGACCCTGGAAGGGACTACCACCGAGGCTCTAGCCGATTCTCGAGTGCTAGCCATACTGTCGGGCGATATGGCCCGAGAAGACCTGCGCGAGTTCTTCCGTAGCTTCATTGTCACGCACCTGAACTCTGTGCAGATACTTTCATTTTTGTTCGCTGTCGCGCCACGGGACGCTGCGGACATGGTTAAGGGGAACCTGATGGAGGAGATGGGGCTGTACGAGGGAGAAAAGGCGCACCCGGAGATGCTGATAGACCTAGCCAGGGGTATCGGGTTTTCCGAAGCCGACGTAATACGGCTCAATGCCGAGGCGGACGAGGCTCGACGGGAGTTTGGGTCGGGGAGGGTGCCGTATGAGAGTCTCCGAGACCTGGGACTCTCGATGCTGCTGGAAACCGTTGCATTCGAGCTGTTCCTGTCTCGGGCGAGCGACGGGATAGCGGAGTCGATGACCGGGCACTACGGGCTTTCAGTGGAGGCGGTGCAGTGGTTCACGCTGCATGGAGAAGTGGATGTCCGGCACGCAGAAGAAGGGAAGCGAACACTTCAGGGTTACATTTCTTACTACGGGTTCCGGCCCGATGAAGTGGAACAGATACTGAGCAGGACGTTTGTGCGTAACGTTGTGCTGAAACGTTATTTCCCCCTCGGGTCCAAGCTGGGTCGGAGGCCGGGGCCGAGCAGGATCGTGAGCCTGGAAGTATTTCCTTTGCACATCCCGTTTAATCGAGCCTTCGTGCACTCCAAGACGAGCCGCTCGACCAGCGATTCAGTAGTTGTCCGGCTAACGGGGAGTGACGGGTCAAGGGGGTATGGGGAGGGGTTGCCGAGGGCCTATGTTACCGGGGAGGACGTGGCCGGGGTGGTCGAAGCACTGAAGAGCAGGATTGGGCCGGAGGTGATGAAGCTGGAGTTTGGGTCGGGCGTGGGGGCTGTGGAACAGATAGGGTCTTTTGTGGGGGAGTGGGCTGAACGCCTTTCGAAAGGCACCGGTGTTGTGGCCTGGAACGCAACGATGTGCGCCTTGGAGCTGGCCTTGCTGGACTGGGCTTTCAAGCGTTCCGGGGAATCTATTGCCTCGTGGCTGGGGCCGGTCAGAGGGCATGTGACGTACACCGGCCTGATAGATGCGACTGACCCGCAGATAGCGCGTGCCACGGCGGAACGGTATATGCAAGCCGGGTTTACGAATCTTAAAGTAAAGGTGGGTGTGGAGAAGGACGTTGAGAGGCTGCAGGCGGTCAGGGATGTTGCCGGAAAAGATGTAGATATCAGGGTGGATGCTAACGGCGCCTGGTCGGGCCCCGAGGCTGGTTCGGCTTTGAACCAGCTACGGATGTTTGACATAACTGCTGTGGAGCAACCGGTGGCCGCCTCGAATTTGGAAGGCATGCGGCGAGTCCGGCAAGAGACCGGCCTCAACGTCATTGCCGATGAGTCGCTGGTCACCTTTGATGATGCTGTCAACCTCATCCGAGAACAGGCGTGTGACGTGTTCAACGTCCGGGCATCGAAGTGCGGAGGGTTAATCTCTTCGTTGCGGATAGCGGAACTTGGATTGGAGGCAGGGGTTAAGGTGCAGGTGGGGGCGCAGGTTGGGGAGACATCGTTGTTGTCGGCGGCGGGGCGGCATCTCGTGGCACATTTGCCGGCAGTTGAGTACGTGGAAGGGTCGTTCGGGACGCACCTGCTGACTGAGGATCTCACCCGGGACCCGGTGATGTTTGGGTACGAGGGAAGAGGGGGCCTGGTCTTGGGTACGGGGCTGGGGGTTGAGGTTGACGACGACATCCTTGAAAGACTCGCGGACGACATTGTGAAGGTGAAAAGCGGAGGCTAGATATGTCCTTCGTCTCTCAACTGTCGGGGCTGAAGGGGCGGTGGTCGTGGAGCAGGTTCGAGAATATTACCAAGCACCCGGAGGAAGCCCAGTGGAAGCTCCTTCGACGTATCCTGAGAACTAACCGAGACACGGCGTACGGGAGGGAACACGGTTTTTCGTCGATGCGGTCGGTGGAAGATTACCAGGGCTGCGTGCTCATCGCTGACTATGAGTCATTCCGCCCGTGGGTCGACAAGGTGAAGTGGGGAGAGCGCGGCGTCCTGACCGCCGAAGATCCGTATATGTTCGCGCTGACGAGCGGTACGTCCGGACAGCCTAAGTCCATCCCCGTGACACGTGCCACGGGGCGCATGTCCAAACGGCTGTCTCGGCTCTGGCTATATCGATGTCTCGTGGACCATCCCAAGGTGCTCGATCACAAGGCGCTGGTGATTGTGAGTCCGGCCGTAGAGGGCCATACGGAGAGCGGCATTCCCTTCGGGTCGGCTTCCGGGAACATATACAAGAAAGCATCCTGGGTCATACGCCGGCGTTATGCGGTCCCCTACCCCGTGTTCACCATCAAGGACTTTGAGGCGAAATACTACGCGATCATGCGGTTTGCCATAGAGCAACGTGTTTCCCTGGTGGCTACGCCCAACCCCAGCACTATCCTGCGGCTTATCACGACCGCGGACAGGTACCGGGACCGGCTGATAAAGGACATCCACGATGGCTCTCTTTCCAGAGAATTTGATATCTCAGAGGGGGTGCGTGAGGAAGTGAAGGCCCAGCTTAGGCCGAACCCGAAGCGGGCTAGTACGTTGGAGAGGATGGTGGCTAACTCGGGGTCGCTGAGGCCGGAAGGCTATTGGCCCGAGCTTGCGTTGGTCGGGTGCTGGAAGGGAGGGAGCGTGGGATCGACTGTGGATAGGCTGCGGCCATGGTTCCAGCAGGGAACGCCATTCCGGGACATCGGGTATCTATCAAGTGAGGCGTACGTGACCCTACCTATCGAGGATGATGGATGCAGGGGCATCCCGACCCTTGGGGCCAATTTCTACGAGTTCATCACAGAGGGTGAGATTGAAAGCGACGCTCCAAGCGTCCTGACGGTCGGGGAACTGGAGGACGGTGAGAGCTACTACGTCCTGATCACCTCGCCCAACGGCCTATACCGGTACGACATCAACGACGTTGTGCGGGTATCGGGATTCCACAACGGGACGCCGATGTTGGAGTTCCTGCGAAAGGGCCGGGACATGGTGAACCTAGAGGGCGAAAAGCTGCATGTGTCGCAATTGATCCAGGCTGTGTCGGAAGCACAGGCATCTGTGGGTGTTAAGGTCGAATATTACCGTGCGGTGGGTCGGGCCGAGGAGTCCCGGTACGCGTTGCAGCTGGAATTCAAGGAGAACCCGGTTGCCGATGAGGCGGCGCTTAGGCTTGGCAGAGCCATCGATGAAGCGTTGTCGGGGCTGAACATCGAGTACGAGCAGAAGAGGAGGTCGGGGCGACTACATGCTCCTCTCATTCAGGTAATGTCGGAAGGTTGGTCTTCCCGCCGAGTCGAAGCCAAGCTGGCTCGGGCCGTGAGGGACATACAGTTCAAGGACGAGCTGCTGGGTCTGCCGGATGGGGAAGACAACGGGGAAGTGGTGAAGGAGTTGAACATTTAGGCCTGTGGACGCTTCCAGTCGGGTGAAGACAAGCGTCGAGGTAAAGGAAGACCATGCCTGTTGAGAGCTTCGACGCTGTCGTCGTGGGAGGAGGGCCGGCCGGGCTTGCGACCTCTCAACAGCTGGGAATGCGGGGCATTTCCAACGTAGTGCTTGAAAGAGGAGGCCATGCAGGCTGGATGTGGGGGCACGTCTACGATGGCCTGAGGTTGCACACAGGCAAGCACCTTAGCGCACTTCCGGGAATGTCCTTCCCGCCCCAAACTTCCCTGTTCCCGACACTTTCAGAATTCACCTCATACGTTGCAGGATACGCGGACAGGTTTGCATTGCCCTTACGGGAGCGCACGGAAGTGACCGGACTGAGACAGGACAACGGTGCGTGGGTCGTCGAAACGACGCGGGGCGAATATACGGCGAGATCCGTGATCGTTGCCACCGGCATTATGACTTCGCCTGTGGTCCCGGACTTTGATGGGATGTCGTCTTATGGAGGGGTGATATTCCACAGCACGGAATATCGGCGGCCCGATGATAGGCCAGGGCGGCGAGCATTGGTGGTCGGGATCGGGAACTCGGGGTCGGAGATTGCATCGGAGATGGCTGAAGCTGGAATAGAAGTAACAGTATCCATTCGGTCGGGGGCCAATGTTATCCCTAAGAGCATCGCTGGCATCCCGACCCAGTATTTCGGCTGGATGATGTCGTGTGTCCCAAATTCTGCACAAAGGCGCGTTGTGGGTGGGATGGGGCTGATAGGCGGCTTGCTGAGGCCAGGGTCGGCCCGGCTACCGAGAAAACAGATGAAGGATGACTGCCCGGACGTCCCCGTGATCGGCCGCGGGATCCTGGAACATATTGAAGCGGGGCGCATAAAGTTGAGGCCCGGAGTGGCTAAAATGACCGAGGGCGGCGTCCGTTTTTCGGATGGTTCCGAGTGGGTCGGGGACCAGGTGATACTTGCGACCGGATATCGTGCGGCAATTGAATGGATGGGTGTTTACGGGGCCAGAGATGAGTGTGGATTCGGCGATCGGAGAGACAGGGTGTGCAGCGCAAACTATTCGGGACTGTATTTCATCGGCCACAACTACGATGGACGAGGCGGGCTCTACAATATTCGCATTGATGCAAAACGGGTGGCACGAGTTATTGCGGAGAGCAACTACCGCAGGTAGTCGGCGAATGCCCAAAGAGCAATGGCCAGGACCATGTGGAACCAGATCGGGATGGTGCGTTTGAACCACCTTCGCTCGGGGCGCAGCGCCATAGTCAGGACGTAGCGGAGGGCCATCGACACGAAGTAGACCCCGGAAATGACGGCGAGAATTGGCGCTGCCCGGTCCCAGCGGTCGGTCGCAAAAAATGGCTCATCCCGATAGACTGCCAGAGTTATCGCCATCATGATTGCCAGCAAGAGCAACTGTGCCGGCAGTAGAAATCTGTAGGGCAGAAGCCCTGAGTACCAGTGCTTGTTGGAAGGAAGCCAACGGGGGGCTCGGGTCACCACCAATACTTGCCCAAGCACGCGCAAGGCGAACAAAGAAGCGCAGACAGTCAGTATGAGGAAGTTGTAAGACATTGTTCCGATGAACGTAAGGCCACGGCGGGACGCCGAACATCGCACACCCTGGTGGCCGGGAGCCCGCACAAGTATATAATTTCTTCGTACGCCAGGGGTTGTGAACTACCATACGGGGAATGGATCCCCAAAATAGTCCAAGGAGTGAAACATGACGGTTGCAAGCGGTTCGAGGACGTTGAAGGTCGGTTTGATGCTACCCCAGACGGAGGGCCTCCGAGGGCCGGGAATGAGCAATTGGCAAGAGCTCAGGGAAATCGCTGCTCTGGCCGAAGACGTTGGCTTCGACTCGATTTGGCTTGTAGACCACCTCATTTACCTGCTGGAGGGCGAAGACCAGGCCCGAGGTGTGTGGGAAGTCTGGTCACTCCTCTCGGCGTTGGCGGCGACAACCAACCGCGTGGAGCTAGGGACATTGGTGCTGGCTATAGGCTGGCGTAACCCGGCCCTGCTTGCCAAGATGGCCTCCACTGTCGAGGAGATCAGCGATGGCAGGCTGATCCTGGGTGTCGGGTCCGGATACCACAAGTTCGAGTACAATTCCTATGGGTTCCCATTCGACAACAAGGTAAGCCGATTCGAAGAGGCGATCCAGATAGTCCACGGCCTGCTTAAGAACGGCCAGGTAGACTTTGAAGGCAAGTTTTACAGCGCACGTGCGTGCGAGCTTCGTCCGCAGGGGCCTCGGGCGGGGGGGCCGCCGATATTGATGGGGGCGAGCAGGCCCCGGATGATGGCCTTGACGGCCAAATACGCCGATATGTGGAACGCCTACTACGATGATACGCTCAACAGCGTCGAGGGGGCGAAAAGAATGCGCCCGATTGTCGATGAAGCTTGCCGAGAGCAGAGTCGGGACCCGGCCACTTTGGAGCGCAGCCACGCCGTACTAATGGCCGACGCTAATGCCGACCCCTGGTGGGACCGCCTTCCGAGCGATCAGTTGGCGGGGCAGGCTCCTCTGAAACCCCTTTCGGGCTCTCCTGAGGCTATAGCCGAGGAATTACTCCGTTACGAGCGCGAGGGCATATCTCACATACAGATTTGCCTGGACCCGACCACTCCGAAGACAACCGAAGAGCTGGCCCCGGTGCTCGAGGCGCTGGACAGATTAAGCGTAGGCTAGCCTATTTCGTCGAAGGCGGGCTCAACCATCGCCTGTTCCACGAACCGGTCGGCGTCCTCTTCCAGGATTAGGCGCTCCTCCACCAGCCGCTGTGAGGCTAGGGCGACCAGCTTTACGTAGTGGGGTCGGGACCCATAGCGCTCCTCGATGGAAGAGCGGGGATCACCTTTTTCCAGTCGCTCCGCGCGGGTCTTGGCGAAAGGCAGATAGCTGCCGTTTACTGCGGCCATAGCCTTCTCAGCGGCGCCCTGGGGCCTGAAGTTCCAGCCGGTATAGGTTGCAAGCGGGACCTCGAGTTCCGGGCCTCTGATACCGGGGACGTCGTTACCGTCGGCATCCACATGTGGGACCAACACCGTATATTCTTTGCCCTTGTCTTCGATGGGAGGCTCCACGGACAGAACTCCCTGATCGAAATCGGAGCCATGGTCTTGGACGAAGAGGCGGTTTGGGGCAGATGGCGCCTGGACGCCGGGGATGGCTGGGAAGCGAGAATTGGAGACTTCTGCTGGAACGCAGGTCTCAGCTTCGCGGGTGGGGACACGGCTGTCGGGTGGGGGAGTGCCAGCCGTAACCCAATCATCAAGGTTGTCTATCATGGCTCGGAGTAGGGCAGTGACGTTGAGAGGGTTGGATGGGTGCTTGAACTGGTCGTAGATGGGGCCGTTGATATGGTCGGGGCTGTGCTCTGCGGAGGCGAAGAGGTAGACGCGGGAGCGTTCGTGGTCGGGTAAGTCGTTGCCGAGGGAGTCGGTGTGGACAAGAGAGCCGCGGCGCTGCCAATACTCGGAGGCGGACTGGGTGTGAATGACCAGAGGGTCGGTGGGAGGACGTTTCAGGATACCGTCGGTTCTGCCTGTCAGGGGGTCGGTGGTGACGGGATAGGCGTGAGGGAACTGGTCGGAGGGGTAGAGGTGGTCGTAGTGCTGTCTCGGGTACCGGCCCGGCTGCGAGAATCGATAGTTAACAAATACCCGGCCTCCGCCCGACACGAAGGGAGAAATACCGGCGAAGACCTGCCTGCCGTGTGTGTCTTCGTTGAAGCCCCGGTATACGAACTCCCGCAGAAAGCGCGCACTCTGCGAGCAGCCCCAGCCGTAGGCTTTCTCGATACCGGCGTCGTTGTCCCGGACAGGGTTCGGAGCGCCTTCCGAATCGGTGTCGGCGTTTATCAAGAAGGAGATCAGGTCTCGGACGCCGGTGAAGCCCAGGCCCATGACTCGTGGGTCTTTGGCCATATATACAAGCTCGTATATCCAGCCTGACTTGAATCCCTGGGGGAGATAGACGTCAGTGGGGGATGGCACGATTTTGCCGGATGGATCGAGCTTGGCGTATTGCCAGGCGTCGGGGTGGAAGGGGATTCGGGGGTCGGTCTCGTACTCTCGAAAAGTGAAGACGGCATTGGAGGTGTCCAGGGAGGCAGGGGGGTAGCTATTCGTATAAGCGTTTCCACTGAGGGGCATACAGCGGGCTGCCTCGGGACCCAGCTTGGTGATTTCGTCACCGGGTGAGAACTCGACACGGACTGGACCAGTGATTGGCGCCCCGTTTATGGAGGCGACCGGCAGGTCCATCAACATGAGGTTTTCATTGGGGAGGATGTCTCCCTGCCAGCCCGACCAGAGGACTGTATAGCCGCGCCTCATTAGAAAGCCGTTTCCCGCGTGCTCCGGCGTGGACGGGTTGTCAGTAAGCGGAGCATCATTCAGGAAATGGACGAGGAGCTTGGTACCGCGGTTGTTGACGTCGTAGACGAGGCGGCGGTTGCCACGGGACATGTCGGCAGGTTTGAGGAGAAAGAAGGAGGTGGAGAACTCGACAAGGCCCTCGGGGTTGCGGGGGGCGTACTGGATATCTACGACAGAGGAGTAGGCCGGGGAGTCGGGGTCTACGGCGAAATGGACTTTGCCGACAATTTTCTCGTAGGAGCCGGTATCTCCGAACTCGAGACCTTCGCCGAAGGTCTCTCGGGTGTCTATTTGAAGGCGGAGTTGAAGAGAATCTTGGGCAGGCAAAGTTTTGACCTCCTGGGGAGTGGGGCGGGGGGACGCGGGGGACAGTGTAGCACCTGATATGCGGGGTTCAGTTTTGACAACGGTTGGCGCTGGACACAATTGATATTAGTTGACTGCTGAGAAAATGGATAGACTGTTCTTCGTGAGCTTGATGCCGCAGTAATGACGAATATGGGAGATGGGCGAGTCTCTTCGCAAGGTCGCGTAGCCTTTGATATGCGTAGGTAGAGTGGGGTATCAACGCGTTAGATTCCTCGCGGGGCATCGGAATGACACGGCTGTGGCGGTTTGGTGGAGAGGGGGAGGCTTTTCTGCTTTTCGTGCGGCGGTAAAGACCCTATACTGGCCTCAATTCTCAAGAACGGGCCCCGTGTCGGGGGCCCGGGAGGAGGGGTTGAAATGATGCCTTGGCGAAAGGGACTGGCGATCCTGTGCGTTATCGCGGCGGCGTTGCTTTTGGCAGCCATGATAGTGTTTGTCTTCGATGAGGATGCGGCGCACGTTATCTTCGACTACGCTGCCGACCCGGGGGTGATGGCGGTGCTCGGGCTGGTTGTCTTGGCCAACGTGCTCGATTCCCTGCGGATTCGCAGAAATGGTGGAGCCCACCTGGCCCAATTGCCGAGGGATGTGATCACTGCCCTGGTTGCAATGGTAGATATCCGATATCTGCTGCAGTACATGGCCAAGATGGACCCGGACAGGGACCCTGTGTTCGCGTTGTGGGACTACCTGATATCCATTGTCCTGGTAGTGCTGATATTCGAGGCGATTTCGTTATGGAGGGCCGCCGACCGGGAAGCGCGTGGATGAAGAAGATATACCTAGCCAACCCTTACGGGTTTTCAACACAGCAGAAGACGCTGCTATTACCTGAGCTGGTGGCTGTGCTGGAGGGCCTGGGGTTGGACGTCTGGGAGCCTTTCGCCCGGAACAACCAGGTCGACTTTGCGGCAGCGGGGTGGGCGTACAGGATCGGGCAGGCGGACTATCTGGACGTTGTGGAGTCAGATGGGATATTTGCGGTGGTCAACGGAGTTCCACCGGATGAGGGAGTGATGGTGGAACTGGGTATGGCGATTGCCTTGAAGAAGCCTACCTTTCTGTTCCGAGACGACTTCCGGAGCGCGAGCGACAGTGGCGAATATCCCCTAAATCTGATGTTGTTCACCGGAATCCCGCAAGAAGAGTGGCAGGACTACTACTACACGTCGATAGAAGATATCGCGTCGCCGGAGAAGGCCCTAGCTCGGTGGGCGCAAAGTTGAAAATGGAGGCATTCGAATGACCCGAGGGATGATAGTAGCTCCCCAGCCCGAGGCCGTAGAAGCCGGGGCCATGGTATTGAAAGAGGGCGGCAACGCCATAGACGCCGGAATAGCGTGTGCATTCGTGCAGGGGGTAGTGGACCCTCAGATGACGGGGATCGCCGGGTTCGGGAGTCTGCAGGCGTATCTGCCGGGCCTGGGGGTGCACAGGTGCATCGACTTTCACGGCAAGTCGCCACGGGCCACGAGACCCGACATGTGGGAGGACCTGATCGAGGGTGAGGCTCGGGACGGTTTCGGGTTCATCCTTAAGGGTAATGCGAATGACCTCGGATACCAGTCGGTCACGGTGCCGGGAAGTCTTAAGGCATATGCTGAGGCACATGAAGCCTGGGGACGCATGCCATGGGCGGAGATTCTGGCTCCAGCCATCGCGCACGCCAAGGAGGGGGTTGTGGTACGACCTCACATGTATAACTGGTGGACGAACGATGAGCGATTCGGCAGGACGAGCCCCTCGGAGCGGCTGAAGCTGACGGAGACGGGGAGGCGGGTGTATTTCAACGGGGATGGATCTTTGAAGAAGGTTGGGGAGCGGCTGGACAACCCGGACATGACGGCGACGTTGGAGCAGTTGGCCAAGGTCGGGCCTGACGACTTCTACTTGGGGGACATCGCTTCTCGGATAGTCGAGGACATGGATGCAAATGGGGGGCTGATTTCGGCGCAAGACCTGGCTGAATACCGGACCACGCATTGCGAGCCTCTTCGGGGGACGTATCGGGGCTTTGACGTGGCGACAAACCAGCCGCCGGGCGGGGGCGTCGTGCTGCTGGAGATGCTGAACATCCTGGAGAACTTCGACGTTGCGGGAATGGGGCACAACTCGGCGGAGTACGTGAAGGTGGTAACCGAGGCGATGAAACGGGCCACGGCGGACAAGGACGCCCATGTCGGGGACCCTGCCTTTGTAGAAGTTCCCGTGTCCCGGCTCACGTCCAAGGACTATGCTCGGGAATTGGCGTCGGCGATAGAGAGGGGCGAGAGGGGAGTGGTGGAGAGGATGAAAGAGGCGGTGGAATCCAAGAGCACGACACAGGTGTGCGTGGCCGACGAGGAAGGGAACCTGTTCACCATGACGCACTCGCTGGGAATGCCGTCAGGCGCAATTACGGAGGGGCTGGGATTCATGTACAACGGGTGCATGGCGGTGTTCGACCCTCGGCCCGGTCGAGCAGGGAGTCTAGCGCCAGGCAAAAGCCGCTTTTCGTCAATGTGTCCGTCAATAGTCTTCCGCGGCGACGAGCCGTACGTGGTGATAGGAGCGCCGGGCGGCACGCAGATCACGATGGGGGTATTGCAGGTCTTGATGAACGTGCTGGACTTCGAGATGTCGATGTCGGACGCGGTGTCGGCGGCGCGGTTCTCTGCGACGAGCAATCCCATCGACGTGAGCAACCGGATCCCGAGATTCGTAACCAAGGAACTGGAGGCGCAGGGGTACGAGGTGGTCCGTTGGCCCGTGTCCTACGCCTTTGCGTGGGTGCACGGGATTCGTATAGACGATGGGGTGTGGACGGGCGGGGCGGACCCGGGCGCCGATGGAATGGCCTTGGCCGTTTGAAGTAAAGGGCCAGGAGGGGAGGGGTGGGACGCTGGCACCGAGCTGGATACATGGGCCAAGCCCAGCGCATGGAAAAGCAATTGTCAAGGCGAACCGCAAAAGCCATCAGCGAGGTCGGGGAGTTCAGAAGGGAGTTCTGGGCATTCTACGCCGAAAACTATCCGGAGGATGCGGGCAGTGCAGGCCTACGCCCAGGTTATGCACGCAGCAACACTTGGTACAACACGCAGCACCCCGGAATAGTCGTGTCGCAATATCTTGCTAAAAGGGAAGTGGGTATCTATTGCACGTCTCCCTGGGGAGCGCCGTTCGAAGATGTGTTTCCTAATCTTGAGGGTTACGAAGAGCCCATTCGGAGCGAACTAGGCGTTGATGTAGGCGTAGTTTCAGACCATTACGCGGTTGTGACGCATCGTCGCGTAGAGACGCGAGCCCGTGGAAATTGGGAGTCGATGGCGGAGTGGCTTCACGAACGACTGGAGGCTTACCTGGAAGTTATCGGCAAGGGACCAGTGCAGTAAGCTAGACCTGCTCATTTGGCTCCGTGTTCATTCGATGCATCATTTGCTATGAGAGTCTTCGTCGCTGGGGTCACGGAGGCCGTGGAGGGCTAGGGCGACGGGCATTAAAAGTGTGCCAGTGAAGGCGATGCACAATAGGGCGAGGCGTAGGTCTCCTGAGGCTTCCTGGACGTATCCCACGATAAGTGGGCCTATGGCATTACCCAACCAGATTGAGGTCTGCATGAACGCGATGCCCACGGCGACTTCCCGGGGGCGGATGCCGGGGAGCTGATAGACCATGATCATTAGCAGTGGAAAATAGAGATTTGCCACGCCTCGGGGGATGGAAAGGAGGATAAGGAAGGTTGGGTTGGTAATGAACAGGAGGCCTGCGTTGACGGCGGCGGTGGAGAGTCCGGAGAGGGCAAGGGTAGTTGTGCGGAACCTGTTGAAGAAGGGTATGACGTTGAAGAGGTAGACCGCCGCGCCAGCGCCGAATAGGCTGATGCCAAAAACCGCTCCGGGGACATTATCGGAGACCAGCAATCCTTCCTCTGCATGGGTGGGCCAGAAGTGTTCGAAGGCAGAGCCGCCGACGGACACGGCCAACATGCCCAAACCCATCAACCACAACTGCTTGTACTTGAGGACCG
The DNA here is from genome assembly GCA_965249275.1 of Dehalococcoidia bacterium. GTDB lineage: Bacteria > Chloroflexota > Dehalococcoidia > Plut-88900 > Plut-88900 > Plut-88900. The sequence continues at coordinate 257,229 of CBDFLQ010000007.1, read as the reverse complement.
AGAGCAAAGGGTTTTCCCGCTGGGACTCCAGCCTCGTTCGGTATTCGCCAATCTCTCTTTCTTTTCCAAGGATGGTCCAAGCTGCGGCGGTGGTTAACCCCAATGCGCCCAAAACCATAAGAACGGGACGCCAACCGCCCAGAGCGTTGTTGAGTACGGGAGTCAGGAAGAAGATGACGCCCATGATGAGATCTATGGCGCCGAAGACTACACCCGTGGTGACTTGTACTTTGCCGGGAGGCGACCACTGCTGGATGATCAAGGCTCTTGGGGACTGATTGGCTATGAAGCTGATGCCAAGGCCAACGCGTCCAATGATCAGGATGGCGAAATTCGGGGCGAAGGCCTGGAGGAGGGTGAAGCCGCCGATTCCCAGGAAGGTGATGAAGGCCACGCGCCAAGGTCTGTACCTGGAGAGCCAGAGGTTAAGAGGAATGGCGAGAAATAGGTTTCCGAAAACTACGGAGGCACCGAGCCAGCCTTGCTGGACCGGTGAGAGGTCCAGATCCTCGGCTATGTCGGGGAGGAGGAGGCCAATGACGAATATGGACGATAGGGCCATAGCCACACCCGAGGTGAGGGTGCCGACGACGATCCATCTGCCTTTGAAACTATCGGCGTCTTGAAGGATGGTCAATCACCGCCTTTGGACGTTAGGTGCTGACACCCGTTCGATAAACCCTTCGATGCTCCAGAGGCGCACTTTCAGCAGGCTTCCGCCTCGGCGGATCTGCGACAGGGCGAGCGGGTAGGTGCTTTCCATTTAACGGAAGTTGGGGATGACTTCCCTGGCGAATAGCTTCATGGAGTCGACGATCTTTTCGTGGGGGACGAGGCCGCCCATTTCGAACCAGTGGAGCATCTCGCCGACGGGGAGCTCCGACTTGAACCAGTTGAGCCTTTCGGTGGTCTTGTCGGGTGTGAGGTAGAGGTCCATGCCCTTTTTCACGATTTGCTCGTGAGAGTGCTCGTCTCGGGCCTCTTTGAAGTGGCTGTACTCGGGGACGGCTTCTATGATCCTGTCGCCTGCAGGAGAGTCCAGATTCATTTTCAGAGCGTCGAAATACTGGTCGACGCTGGCCCTGGTGGCTTCCTGAGCTTCCGCTACGGTTTCGGAGACGAAGGTGGGCTGGAGAATTTTCATGAACTCGGGCTTGTGGGGTAGGCCGGCGTCGGTCTCAACCTGGCGATAGGTTGCGGCACGGTCCTTGAGGGTTTCCATGGGAGTGAGGAAGAGTCCGGCCATCACGCCCATGCCTCGCTTAGCGGCTACGTCGAAAACGCCCTGGCTGCCACTGGCGGCGACGGTGAGGGGTGGGTGGGGCTGCTGGACGGGCTTGGGCACCAGAGATGCTTCACGCACCTGGAAATGCTTGCCTTCGTAGGAGAAGGGGTCTTGGGTCCAGGCCCCGACGATTATGTCCAGCGCTTCGGCGTAACGCTCGCGGCTCTCCTGGGGCTTGATTCGGAAAGGATCGTAGAAGGTGAGGACGCCACGCCCAACTCCGAATTCCAGCCTGCCATCGCTCAAGTTGTCCACCATAGCGGCTTCCTCGGCGTTGAGAAGGGGGTCGTGCATGGGGATGATACTCACGCCAAGGCCGATGCGCATCCGAGAGGTGCGCTGGGCAATGGCGCCGGCCATGATGTTGATGGAGGGCATGATGCCGAGGGCAGCATCGAAGTGGAGTTCTCCCAGCCAGACGGAGTCGAAGCCGAGGTCTTCGGCGAGTTCGATCTGGTAGAGGACTTCGCGATATCTGTCGGGGGCGTACTGGTCGGCGTGGCAGGGGATCTGGTAGAAGATGCCGAATTTCATGGATGGTTCACCTCGTTAGGGATAATACAACTGTTTGGCGACCCTCTCCAACTCGGGGCGGAAGTCGGGATGGGCGATGCTAATGAGGGCTCGGGCGCGCTCCCGTACGGACTTGCCGAGGAGTCGGGCGACACCGTACTCGGTGACCACATAGTCGGCAAAGGTGCGCGGAATGGTAATAGCGGCGCCTTCTTCGTGCTGGGCGACAATCTTGGACACTGCGCCTCCGAGAGCCGTGGAGGTGAGCAGGGTTAAGGCTCGGCCCCCTTCGGAAAAGATGGCCCCCATGTGGAGTTCGGGCTGGCCGCCGGTGCCGTTGTAGAGCCTGCCACCGAACAGGGTCTCGGAGTTGATCTGGCCGGTCAGGTCTATGGAGATGGCGTTGTTGATGGCGACGTGGTTGGGGTTGGAAGCGATGTTCCGCATGTCGAGGATGTGGTCGGCGTCCCAGAGCTCCACCAGCGGGTTTTCCTTAGCGAACTCAACCTCGGCGGGGGTGCTGCCCATCAGGCCGGAAAAGACGGCCTTGCCCTGGTGAATGGTCTTTCGGCTGCCGTTGACTATGCCCCTTTCGACGAGAGAGAGGATGCCGGGGGCCGACATCTCGGCGTGCCAGCCGAGGTCTTTCTTGTCGTCGAATACGCCCAGGCCCGGAAGGTATACGCCCGGAGTGCCGACGCCGATCTGAACGGAATCTCCGTCATGGACGAGGCCATGGACGTATTCGGCAATCTTCAGTATTGGCTCGGGAGGAGGGACCCAACCTGCCCAGCGGGCCCAACCGCGGACCTGCGAGATGTTGACGCGCATCAGAGTGGGGATGGCCTCCTGGCGCTGTACATCAGACATAAGCGGCGAGATTCTCTCGAGCTCTGATCTGAGTTCGCCCTCGGGAAGGGTATCCAGGAGCTTCTGTCCTGCTTTGATGGATAGGGCGGGAGGCGTATGTTCGACGAATCGGTCGATTTCCGAAACGTGGATATAGTTGGAGCCGTAGGTCCGGACCTGGTTCTCGTCGACTTCAGCGATGACGCTGGATGCGTATTTAGCGACGCGGCGCTTGTCCCAAAGCTCGGCGCCGAAACTGCAGAAGCCGTGATCGTCGGGTGGGGAGACGACGATGAACAGGTAGTCGACGACATGGGGCTGACGGGCTTCCTCGTCGAAGGGTTTCATGGCGGTTGAGAGGAGCATGGGCTGGAAGTCGACGTAACGCTGGTCGTGGGCGGGTCGGGCGACGTCGCCGAGGTAGAACATGATGGTGATGGGGAAAGAGTCGTCCCAGCCGGGTTGGAGCCAGCCGGGGTCGTAGTGAGGCCCCAGGAGGTGGAGCCTTACGCCTCGCAACTCACCTCGACGGGCGGCGAGAGCATCCAATATAAGGTTAGGATGGGGATTGACGGAAACGGTCACTCCGTCGCCAGAGGCGATGGTAGAGACCGCTTCGTCAGGGGTGACCAGGTTTTTTCGGTAGTGTTGTCGCCAGTCCATAAGCAGGTAGGGGGCAAGGGGCGGGGCTATCAGATAATAGGTGCACTCGGGTGGAGGGTCAAACCCTGGGTGATTTGGATAGGGCAGGGGCTTCCTATAGAATACGGCAACCGCCCTTTCTTGTGAGACCTACCCGTCTCATGCGCAATCCTAGCCGCAGATACCCTCGGGCCGAGGCAATAGCAGAGTGCAGCAGAACCGGTCCGGCTGGTTAACCCGCTCCCGAGCTCTCAGATCGCTGGAGCATCGGGACTGGAGGAAGCTGTGGTTCGTAAGCCAGCTCTGGCATCTGCCGTTCTGGATGGACTACATCATTCTAGGGTGGGTGGTGCTGGAACGAACGGACTCGCCTTTCCTAGTGGCGCTGGTCGGGGCGTTTCGGTTGCTGCCGATGGGGACGCTGGGCTTTGTGGCTGGGGCCCAGGCAGACAGGTGGCCACGCAAGCGGATGCTGATGGGGGCGCAGTTCCTGAACTTCGTGCTATCGGCGGGGATGGGAGTCACGCTGTTCCTGGACTTGCTGAACCTGTGGCAGATGTACCTGGGTGCGTTTCTGATCGGCATTGCCTGGGCGATCGATTACCCGGTCAGGCATTCGATAATCCGAGATGTTGTCCCCGAAAAAGTCGTAGTCAATGCCATGGCGATAAATGTGGCCTCGTGGATGGGTTCGGCGATGGTGGGGAGGTGGGTGGCGGGGTGGATGCTGGACGTTGCGGGACCGGGGGAGGCCTACTTCTTCATCGCGGTATCGGTGCTGCTGGGACTGCTGTTCGTAATCAGGGTCCCGGTGCCCTCGCCGAGGCAAGAGGACACCAATCGAGAGCCAATGGTGAAAGGCATTGTCCTTGGGTTGAAGTATGTGTGGCGCAATGGGGCCATGAGGGGGTTATTGATGATCACCCTGGCGGCCAACACGCTGGTGTTTCCTCACATACAACTGCATCCCGTTTTCGCGCGGGACGTCTACGGGGTCGGGGGGACGGGGTTGGGATTCATGAGCGGGATGGATGGCATGGGCTCTATGATTGGGGCGGTGGTCATTGCGGCGTTGGGGAGTATGAGATACAGGGGAGAGATTTTCATAATAGGTTCGTTGATATTAGGTGTGGGGGTGCTGTTGTTCAGCTTTGCCCCGGTCTACTGGCTGGCTCTTCTGCCTTTGCTATTTGCCGGTCTAGGGCAGTCGGGATTCACCACGATGCAGACCACCATAGCGACGACAGTTTCGTCGCCGGAGATGAGGGGTCGGGCGATGGGGGCGGTGGCAATGGCGATTGGATCATTGCCGTTGGGCATGCTGTACATGGGAGGCTTAGCGGAGTGGATTGGGGTGCAGAGGGCGGTGACATATAGCAGCATAGCTTTCCTGGGGGTGGTGCTCCTTACGGTGGTGACGCAGTCCGGGATCCGGAGGGTGAGATGAGGTTGCCTGCTATTCTTCGGAGAGCAAGCCTAAGCAGGCTTGAATCCATGTCAGAACGGAGAACCTAAGTATGAAGTTTGGACTGTTCTTTTTCGCAGAGAACCCGGCCGAGTTTCGCACTCCCGACACTGAGAACTATCAGCAGGTACTGGAGCTCACCGAGCTGGCAGAGGACCTGGGTTTCGACCAAGTGTGGACTGCCGAGCACCACTTCGACGCCCAGTACCCACCCAACCCCTTTATCCTCTGCGCAGCGATGGCCGCAAGGACGAGTCGGATAAGGATCGGGACGAATATCAGCATCTTGCCCCTGCATCATCCGCTGATAATTGCGGAGAACGCGGCGATGGTGGACGTGTTGTCCAATGGTCGGTTCGACCTGGGCCTGGGGATCGGGTACGAGAAGACGGAATTCGATACGCTGGACGTGCCGAGGAGTGAGCGGGGACGGAGGATGGAGGAGGGACTGCAGTCGATCATTGGGTTGTTCACGGAAGAGAACTTCACTTTCAAGGGCCGCCACTTTCACTTCGATGGGGTGACGATGCTGCCCCGTCCCGTACAGAAACCACACCCACCCATATGGGTTGCGGCGGAGAAGAGGCCGGTGGGGGATGAGATACCGCCGGCAATAGATCGGGCGGCGAGGTACGGCTGTCACCTGACCGGGCCCCGGGATGCGAACATGCTCGGGCCGTACGAACGGGCGCTGAGAAAGTACGGTCGGGACCCGGGACAGTATTTCAGGAACGTTATACGGAACTGCTATGTCGGGGAGACGAAGGAGCAGGCGTGGAGGGACTACGCCCCACATGCCCTGGCGCAGATGCGCGGCTATCTGCCCAAGTACACGGAGGCGGGCATATTCGATTCTATGGCGGGGGAGATGTTCGGGATGCTGCCTTTGCCGAGTGCGGAGGAATTACCCGATCTTGCAGAGTTAGGGAAGGTGCATTTCCTGGGCAAACCGTTCATGGTCGGGACGCCCGATGACGTGTGCCGTGCGGTGGAGGAGGACCAGGCCCGCGGGGCAACGCACATACTGGCGTGGATGCAGATCGGGGGGATGGACGCGCGGAAGACTCGGAGCTCGATGCGGTTGTTTGCGAGGGAGGTGATGCCGCATTTCCCGGGATAGGGGGTTGGGGGAAGGCTATGAAGGATGTGGGTGGGCAAGTCCTAGATTCCTCGCGGAGCCTCGGAATGACAGGGGAGCGGGAGGCCGTCGGTTATTCAGTTGGGAGTTGGGACTCTGGATTTTTGTTTGGTGTGGGGAGGGTGGCGATGGAAGGTCCGAGAGTGTTGGGCAGGGAGGCGGTTAGGCCTGTGCCGGTGCCTGTGGGCGTCGACTGCCTGCACAGGACAGCCCCTAGCTTCTGAGAGGATGTGGAGGGGACCCGAGGGATTCTCGGTGTGGGGCGTCCCGACCACCAGAAGTGCTCGACCATGCAGAGGGATGGGAGCGGGACTCGGAGCCGCCGAGGGGTGCGCGTGCCTCTCCGAAGGCGTCGGCGGGGGAGTCGGTTATGGGCTCAAAGGCCCTGTATCTAAGCCCGGCCATTGGCGGGGTCAGCGTATTCGCCTGCGAGGGCGAGGTATACGCTCCTGATGAGGGGAGCGTTGTATCGGCAGGGGCCCTTGGACAGGGCTTGCCGCTTATAGTCTACGGACCTTCCATCGCGTGGATGGTGGGGGAAGGATAAGCCGGGGCCTATGGTATGAGAAGATGGCGGCTTTCGCTTGAGCCTAGGAGCGGCTAACGCCGCTCGGCGGGATGGGCTTGGACGTTGAGTCCTCGTGTGGGCCGGGGCTGGGATTCCCCCTGTGTTGTGGTTCCTCCTTTACGTTAGGAATGGGTGACGAGCTAGTCGAGAGGAATAATAGTACACACGTTCCAATTAGGTCAAGGGGTTCGTGTCACATTTGGGAGAGGCCCCCCCACCACCCTCAGGGATATATTGAGTCCCGCCCACCCGCCCTGTTTTATTGACATATCAGCAATGTTGCCTTGCAACATTGCTGATATGTCGTTACCAGGGGGGAGGGGAAGGAAGACTAGGAAGGGCGTGAGAGGACAAGTCCTAGGGAAGCTCTGAACAACTCACTGTAAACCAGCTTAGGTTGTCTTGCATGGAGTTTTGGGGAGAGGTTGGGTCGTAATGTTGCGTCTCGGTGGCTTATTTGCATCCTATGTTCTGGCCTGTCAGGGCATCCAGTCACCATCGACCCGGATTTGACCACACTGCTCCTCCGTCACACCGCTAAGTGGCGCTCGGCCCTTACCAAGTTGGCCAGCCCCAGCAGCATCGCCACCCGTTGCGTGTTCTTGTACAAGCCCCTGTAGCGGACCTTGGCGTAGCCGAAGTGCCGTTTCACGTACAGGAACGGATGCTCCACCTTAGCCCTGATGGATGATTTGCTCTTCTCCGCTAAGGCCTCGCAGCTCCCCGCCCTCAGTTTCCGACGCCGTCCAGGTCTCATCGCCACCCGCCACTCCACATCCATATCCCGATTCTCCGCCCGCTTCTCCACTCCCTGATATCCCGCATCTCCCCACACTCGCCTCTCCCCTCCATGCAGCAGCCGGTGCGCCTCCGTCACGTCATGCACGTTCGCAGCTGTCGTACTCATACTGTGCACCACCCCCGTGTCAGCGTCTGCACCAATGTGCACTTTCATACCGAAGTGCCACTCCTTCCCCTTCTTCACTTGGTGCATATCGGGGTCTCGCTCTCCAGCACGGTTCTTCGTAGACGCCGGCGCCTCGATGATGCTCGCATCCACAATCGTACCCTCCCTGAGCCTCAGTCCCCGAGACTCCAGATGACGGTTGATCTCCTCGAACAGCCCCCGACCCAACTCCTGCTCTTCCAGCAGATGGCGGAAGTTCAGTATCGTAGTCTCGTCAGGCAAGGGGCCGGACAGCCTCAGACCTGCGAACCGCCTCACCGACTCCACCTCGTAGAGCATGTCCTCCATGCCCGGATCGCTCAGGTTGTAGAACAGCTGCACGCAGTGTATCCGCAGCATCACCGACAACTCGTAGGGCCTCCGTCCACGGCCCGCCCTGGAATAGTAGGGCCGGATTCGCTCCTCTAACTTTCCCCATGGAACCAGGTCCTCCATCCGCTCCAGAAATATCTCCCGGCGGGTCTTTCGCTTCTTGCCCTCGTATTCCAAGTCTGCAAATGTCGGCTGCTCCATCAAATCTCACCTCAGCTTTGGCCTTACTCTCCCTATCTTACCTATTACCTATGCCCTTAGACTTGTTCAGAGGTTTCCTAGATCTATGGTAGCGATGGGCTGTACGGAGAAAAAGACCTTCCATGTGCCATCGTTGGCCGTGGGCCTCAGCGCGACCCGCCTGTTTCTGAAGGCTTTACCGATGGGAAGTGATCTGCCCAGGAAGGATATTCGGCCGTTGACATCGACGGAGCGTACCTGGTCATCGGCATCGTACTCGACGGCCGGAAGGGTCTCCGGGAAAGGCCGAGGGCTGATGGTGTATCTGCTGGCAGGGGTATCGAGGTCCAGGGCGTGGTGAGGCCGCTGGAGGTTGTAGAAGTCTCTCCACCTGTCAAAGCTGCTCTGGCAGTGGGACAGGTCGGTGTATTTACTTCCCTGGAGCAGTTCCGTCTTGAGGGACCTGTGGAAGCGTTCAAGCTTGCCGAGAGTCTGGGGATGGTATGGCCTGCTATGGACCACCCTGACTCCCAGGTGCACCAGCCAGACGGTGAGCGGGGTGAAGGGGTGGTAGAAGTCGCTGCCCCAGGGGGAGCCATTGTCTACCAGTATCGTGTTGGGCATGCCGTAGCGGCGGAAGATGGACGTGAGATGGTCATGGACGGTCTGAGTCTTCTCGTCTGCACAAGCCCTCACGCCCAGGGAGAACCTCGAATGGTCGTCCAGTACCGTCAGTGGGTGACACCGTCCACCACTGTCTACTGGGATATGCCCCTTGAAGTCCATTTGCCAAAGGTCGTTGGGCCGTTGGTGCTCGAAGCGCCTGTACGGCTTGTGCTTGAGGCTGTCGGCCGGCTCTATAAGTCGATGTCGCCTGAGGATGGCCGTGACCGTGCTCTTGGACGGCACGCCGTTGTGACCACTATCCTTGAGCATCCTGGCCAGTACGTGTCCTCCCTTGGTGGGGTGCTCCCTACGAAGGTCTACGACGAGCTGCTCCATCTCGGCGCCCGTGCGGTTCGGGGAGTGACGGGGACGCTTCGGGAGATCATCCAGACTCTGCTCTCCGCCTTCAAGGCATCGTCTCAGCCACTTGTAGCCGGTCTTGCGGCTGATCCCACTGCGCAGACACAGCTCGCTCATATTCACATCCTCGGACTGCGCCAGGGCGACGAACTCTTCGCGTTGAGACATGGCACTTGCAACCTTCCATGGCATGAAAACCCTCCTGAATCAGATTTATCATGCCTTATGGTGTAACCCATGTCTCCGAACAACTGTTACCTATGTCCCCGGTCTATACAATGGGAGAGGGCTAGGGTGAGGGTGATCCCTCCCCCCTAGGAACGACTCTCGTGGTCGCACCCCCCCTCCCCTGAACCGGCTCACGAAATACGCCCTTTCCATTCCTGGGGGCAGGGTATTCCGCTCGCCCTGTCGAAGATGCGCCGTGGCGTGAGCCGAGTCGAAGGGTCTCAAGAGCGGAATGGGGTGGCGTCCCCTCCCGCATGAAAGGGGATGGGGTCGAAGACTCGCTGAAGCGAGTGACGCGAACCCCTTGACTCAAGCAAAACACTTGTGCTATATTCACCCTCGATAGGCCAATCACTCACCCTAATCCCAAAGGAGGCGCCAATACCCAGGGGGAACCCCAGCCCCGGCCCACATAGCAGAGGACTCAACGTCCTAGCCCATCCCGCAGGTGCGCCGCGCGACGCCCTCCGGCTCAAGCGAAAGTCGCCATCTCCTCATACTAAAGGCCCCGGCTATCCCTTCCCTGACCATCAGGCGATGGTAGGTCCATAGACTCTAAGGGCATCCACCCTTACAACGCCAGCCGATTCAACGCTCCCTCACCCGAAGCATTTGAGTCAACGCTATGCGCATAGCACGCGAATATACGAGCCCGCTAATGTAGGGCTGGCCAGGGGCCTTCGTGCCCCAGGCTCCGACTCCACCGTCGTTCCCTCGGAGATTCCCACCCAGCGGCGGAAGTTGAGTCGCACTCCCATCCCTCCGAATGGTCGAGTGCCCTCTTGTGGACGAGACACCCCGCCTCTCTCGTCCGCCACAGCAGAGACAGGTGGGGTAATCGCAGGCTGGCCTCCCGCCCCTGCCCTCGAGTCCCGGACCTTCCATCGCCTTCCCCCTCCCAACAATCCAAACAAGCAAAACCGAGTTTCCCTCCACAACTGAATACCCTCCTCCCAGAGAAGGTCTAAGCGGCCCCCGGACGTTCTAGGTTTCTATGACGCCTTTGGTGCTGGGGACTTGGGAGGCGGTGCGGGAGTCTATGCGGGAGGCGGCGTCCATGGATTTGGCGAGGGCTTTGAATAGGGCCTCGATTTTGTGGTGGTCGTTCGTGCCAGCTTCAATTTTGGCATGGATGTTGAAGCGGCCTTCGATGGCGAAGGACTCCAGGAAGTGCCGAGCCATGTCGGAGGTGAGGCCGCCTACTACGGGCTGGGTGAAGGATAGGTCGACCTGGGCGTAGCCTCGGCCGCCGAGGTCCAGAGCAACAAGGGCGAGGGCCTCGTCGAGGGGTACAAGGGCATGGGACATCCTGACGATGCCCGTGCGGTCCCCGAGAGCCTGGCCAAAGGCCCTTCCAAGGAGAATGGCAACGTCCTCGACTGTGTGGTGGCCGTCGGGGTCTGTGGAGGACCGGGCACTGATATTGAGGTCGAAAGCGCCGTGACGGGCTAGCTGGGAAAGCATGTGGTCGAGCATCGGGACTCCGGTGTCGACGGTGTACTGGCCCGTGCCGTCGATCTCGACCTCAATGGATATGTCGGTCTCACCGGTCTTTCGTTCGAGCAGGGCGTGTCTGTCAGCCATTCAATTCCAAGCCAATCTCTGCGAGGGCGTCGACGAGGCGGTCGGTTTCGTCCGGCTTGCCGACGCTGATTCGGAAGCAGTTTTTCAAGTTAGGTCTATCATAATACCGGACGAATATATTACGCTGTTTCAGCAGGTTGAAGACCTGCTCGCCGTTCCCACGGATGACGTTGCAGAGGATGTAGTTGCCCTCAGAGGGGACGGGAGAGAGGTAGTCGAGACCCTGCAGGAAATCGAAGAGCCGGGCTCTTTCCTTCACAAGGGCCTGGACGTTGCGCATCAGGTAATCCCGGTCCCGTAGAGACTCCAAAGCGGCTATCTGGGCAAATACGCTGATGTTGTAGGGCTGCTTGATCTGGTTGAGGCAGGCACAGACCTCGGGGGAGACGATGGCGTAGCCGATTCGAACGCCGGCGAGACCCGCCCACTTGCTGAATGTCCTAACTACCATCAGGTTTTCGTAGTCTTTGACCAGGTCGGCGACGGTGTGGCCTGCAAACTCGAAGTAGGCCTCGTCGATGACAACATAAAGGCCCATTTCCAGGAGGGCTATCACCTTATCCCGCGGGACACTGTTGCCGGTGGGGTTGTTGGGGGAGGCGAGGAAGATGAGCTTGGTACGTTCGTCGGTGGCGGCTTTTATGGCGTCGAGGTCAATCCCGTAATCAGGTGTGCGTTGGAGCTCAATGAGTTGGCCGCCGGCAACGTCGGTGAGGAACTTGTACATGCCGAATGTGGGGATACAGCTGAGCACTCGATCACCCGGTTCCAGGAGGAGACGGATAATCATGTCGAGGACTTCGTCAGAGCCGTTGCCGACAATTATGTTCTCGGTGGCGAGCCCGGCGTACTCGGCGAGGGCGGCGCGGAGGGTGCGCTGCTCAGCGTCGGGGTAGGTGTGGAGGGCCTCGCTTTCAGATATGGCCTGGAGGACGCGGGGAGAGGGGCCGTAGGGGTTTTCGTTGGCGTCCAGCTTGACCGGGGTCAGCGCCACCCCAGATGAGGCTGCGGTCTCGGCGACCAGGCGCTCGACAGGGACGACGGGGGTGTAGCCCGCGAGGTGACGGAGGTCGGGGCGCATGAGGTCTCGGATTGAGGGTCGAGACTTTTCCGTATCCATGTTCAGTCTCCGGCGCTGCTAACGGAATGCTGGGCGGTGCGGACTTCCAGGGAGCGGGCGTGGGACTCGAAGCCCTCCTGTCGGGCAATCGCTATGCCGTGCGCCAGAAGGGGGCCCGCCTCTTCTTCCGACAGGGAGATTATAGACATGGATTTCAGAAAGTCATTAACGCCGAGGGCAGAGCTGTAACGGGCGGCGCCTGCCGTGGGGAGGGCGTGGCTCGGGCCTGCGACGTAGTCCCCGAGAACGTGGGGAGAGTGGTCTCCCAGGAACAGGGCCCCGGCGTTCTTAACTAGGTCAACATAGCGGTCGGCGTTGCGGACCATGAGGCAGAGGTGTTCCGGGGCGTAGAGGTTGGATAGATCAATGGCCTGCTCAATGGATTCGGTGACGATAATAGCGCCATTGGCGTCCATGGACTGGGTGAGGATATCGAGACGCTGGGAACGCTGACGTAGGTCGGTGAGCTCCGATTCGACCCGCTCGGCGAGGGACGGGGAATCGGTAATGAGAATGGATACGGAATCTGGGTCGTGCTCGGCCTGGGCGAGGATGTCGGCGGCGCACCAGGAGGGTGAAATGTGGTCATCGGCGACGGTGACGGCCTCGGTGGGGCCCTGGATGGTGTCGACGCCTACGGTGCCGAAAACCATGCGCTTGGCGGTCTGTACGAAGACGTTGCCGGGGCCAAAAATCTTGTCGACGGCGGGGATGGACTCGGTGCCGTAAGCGAGGGCGGCTATGGCCTGTGCGCCGCCGATGGCGAAGACTCTATCGACTCGGGCGATTGCCGCGGCCGCAAGGACGACGGGCGCGATTGAGCCATTGGGGCGGGGGGGAGTTACCAGAATGATCTCCCGGACGCCCGCGACTCGGGCGGGAATGGCAGTCATTAGCACGGTGGAAGGATAAACGGCGGTGCCGCCGGGAACGTAGAGGCCGACCCTGTCCAGGGCGGTGACTCTCTGGCCGAGGCCGTTGCTTGTGAAATCCCGGATGGTGTGCCGGGCTAACTCGGTCTGGTAATCCTGGATGCGGCAGGCGGCAAATCTCAGGGAGTCGGCGACATTGGGGGGGATTTTATCCAGGGTGGCATCAAGGGCGCTTTGGGGGACTTCCAGGTGGTCGGGGGAAATGTTGTCGATGCGGCGGAGGTAGTCGAAGAGAGCGGCGTCACCTTTGGTACGGACGTCATCGAGGATGCCGGTGACGGCTTCGGGAAGAGATAGAGGTTCGCCGAATACGCGTTCAATGCCGGCGGCGACTTTGGGACTCAAAGGGGCGTCGGGGCCGCCGTGGAGCCGACTGAGGAAGTCACGGGCCTCGGTTAGGTCGGTGATGACTCTCAAGAGAGGTATTCCCCTGCGATGTCAACGAACTTGTCGATGGCCTTGGCTCTGAAGGAAGCGATGACGTGGTCGGGGGCCTGCTCCTTGGCTCGGGAGAGAAGCTCGGGGCCCTGGGCAATGACGGAGGTCATAGTACCCTCGTCATCTTTCAGATGCTGGGGGAGGGCCTTTCGTACAAATCGCCTCAGGTGGTCCCAGCCGAGATCCATGGAGGTGCGCTCCGTCATCACGTCCCTCCAGCGGCGCAGGAGGTCGGCGTCAATGAAGGAGACGTTGACACCGGTGTCGGCGTCCTTAAGGGCCTCCAGTACGCCATCAAGGTCCCGGATGCCATTGCGCTCACGCTTGTCCAATTCGAACTGGAGGACTCGGTCGAGGACGTTGGTGAGCGGGTCGGCGGAAGTCTTTTTGCCGAAATAGGGGCGGTAGACGCCGGCGATCCAGTGCTCGTCGGTGACCAGGTGGCACATATAGCCGAGGACGAAGGCACGGGTCTCGTTGCCGAGTTTTGCGGCGTCAGAGAGCTCAGGATAGGTATCGAAGAGGCCCTGAATGCCTTTGCCGGGCTGGTCGTTGGCAAGGTCGAAGAAGTGGGTGCGGTATCGGTCCCAGCCGGCGAGGTTCCGGACGTCGGGGGCCGTGGAGCCGAGAAGGTAGCTGCCTGAGTAGTCGGTCAGGAGGGGGTGGCCGAGGGCCCTGGCAGCGTCGTCGGCGAAGGAGATATGGAGCGAGGAGTTGGGCATCCCACTAAACCGACGTTTCCACCGGGGCGCGCCCCAGCTGTTCGAGCAGGTTGTCGTAGGTTGTGCACTTGGCTTCGAACACGTAGGTAGTGGGGAAAACGATGATGCCGTTCCCACCTATGCCTCGGATATGGTCGACGGCGGTAATTACCTTGTCGCGCTCGACGACCATGGTGACGGCGTACCAGCCTGTCTCGCCGTCCTTGCTGAAGACCTGGGAGACGGTAGGCCCCTCGATGCCTGCGATCTCGGGGTGGGATTGGATGTGGCCTGCAATCTGGGCGGGGGATTCCCCCTGAATGTTGGCAATGATGCTGTAGTACTCGGAGGCACGGAGTCGGGCTTCGATGAGCTCAAGGAGGATGCGGACACCGGCGAGGGCGTCGGGATCCCGGCTCAGGAGGTCCTTGTTGGCAAATAGGCAGGCCTGGGACTTCACAACCGTCCCACCGGATATTGTTTTGAGCTGGTTCTCCCGGAGGGTGTTGCCGGTGGAAGTGATGTCGACGATGAAGTCGGCATAGCCCATAGCGGGAGCGGCTTCGAGGGTGCCACCGGCATCGATGATAGAGAAGTTGACCGCGCCCTGGTCTTCCAGATATCTCCTGGTGAGCTGCGGGTACTTCGTGGCTACGCGTAGGGATTTCCCCTCGTTTTCGTACTGCCTGGAGCGGTTGGCCAGATCCTCGGCGGAGATGACGTCATCCCAGGAGTCGGGGACGGCGATTACCAGATCTGCGCCACGGAAGCGCAGGCTTTTGACGAGGAGCAACCCGGGCCCATCATCCGCGTGAGCTTCGAGGAACTGGTCGAGGCCCGCAAGGCCGATCTCGGCGGCGCCAGCTTCCACCTGGCGAGGGATGTCGGCGGAGCGCTGAAAAAGTACGACAGCGCCGGGAACAGCGGGCATGCGGCCCGTATAACGCCGGGCAGTGACCCTCTTAACGGGGAGGCCGCATGAGTTCAGGAAATCAAGGGTAGGGTCCAGCCAGTCGGCGTTGCTGGGCAGGGCTATGCGGAGCATGGTCTCGGCGGAGCGTTATTCAACAGTCTAATCATGAGTTTAAGCATGATGAATTCTACATTAAGGCCAAAGGCCAGTAAATGAGGGCGGGAGTTGGATTGCTCCAATGATAGGTATCTATTGGCGGGGCTGGGCCTCCGCGCGCTTGAATACGCTCTCTCCATCGATCCAGACTCGGCCTTCTACGGACTTGGAGCGGAGGGCGCCCGAGTCGCAGAGCTGCTGGACCCGCTGCCGTGAGACTCCGAGAAATACTGAGGCACGCTTGATGCTGACGTAGCCGGCGGGGCGTTTCCGTGCCTCGCGGCGGCGCAAGAGCTTCTTGACGGACTCCTCGGTGACGCCGTCTCCAACGACCTTCAGGTCTCCCCTGTCGATGAGCCTGTGGACCCATAGAGGTTTGACGTTCAGGCGTCGGGCGGTCTCCCAGCAGGTGAGGGATTGGGGCATGGGACCTCCTTACGGCGGGAAGGTAGCACGTAGGAAGTCGGGTGGCAAGGGGCGGGGGATTGCATAGCAGGATACAGGTGGCAATGGGTAGGGGATAGCAACATGGGGTATGGGTTGCAATAGAGGGTGTTTTGTAGCTGGAGAGGTAGAAGGGAGTCACCCCAGCCCTCTCACGCCTCGGCGTGCGCCAAAGACGCACTTGCAGCATCTGCGACCCACTGAGGGAGAGGGGACTGAAGCGCGCCAGGAATCCACTTGTCCTTCGACTTAGGCCTAGGGTGAACGGATTCCCCCGCCCCTAGAGCAACCCTCGTGGATGCCCGTACAGTGGAGGGACAGAGAGGGTGGGAGATGATGGATTCCGGCTCGGGGCCCGGAATGACGCAGGAAAGGGTGCAATACGGATCCACAAAGAACCGTCGAAGGAGAAGGGAGTTGTGGGAGTGGGGAGAATTGCGCGGAAATGAAAAAAGGCATCGGCGGGAGCAGACATTGCTCCCGCCGATGCCTTATGTCCAGGGCGATTTATGTCCAGACGAAGGGGTGCCCCCTAACGGGCGCAGAGGAATTCGAATTCTACGAAGAATCCGGGTCGGGCGAGGGCGCTGATGAGTCTCAGGGTGCCTGCGGCGGGCTTCACGGCCACGTCTTTGAAGCAGTTTGCCCAGACGGCGTATATGCCTTCACGATTCTCAGGCGAGTCCGAGTCCACGGTAATCGTCGGTTCGACGCGGATGACGTCGTCGACGGACCAGCCCTCAGCTTCGAGCATTCCGACCAGGGAGTCGAAGACGGCCTCGGTCTGTGCTACGGCGTCGCCTGGGTGTCGGACGTTGCCATCGCGGTCGGCGTCGATCTGGCCGGTGAGGAGGAGGAGCTCGCTGAAGCCGGAAACCTTGAGGCCCCAGTTGAAAACGTGGCTGCGGTCTGGGGCGTCGGATAGAGGGAGGGCTTTCTTGGTGGCCATGTCGGGTTCTCCTTGTACTATTGGGTTTGTTTTCCAGAGGGCCAGGGTGGGTGGGGAGTCAAGGCGACTGGCCGGTCGCCCCTACGGGGAGGGGGAAGCCGGCGCTGGTAGACGAAGCTGTGAGGGTATTTAAGTCTGGGCTGCGAAATAATGCTTTAGATTCCTCGCGGAGCCTCGGAATGACAGGTAAAAGAGAGTCGAGTGGAACAGAACTTCACAAGTGGCAGGCATATCCTACGTTCGGATCATGATGCCGCCGTCTATGAAGACGGGTTCGCCGGTGGTGAAGGCGCAGGAGTCGGAGGCGAGGTAGATGAGGGTGCCGCCGAGGTCCTCGGGCCTGCCCCAGCGCTGCATGGGAACGTAGCGGCGAATCTTGTCGGGGAGTGCGTCATCGGAGTCGACGATCCAGCCGCCGACGATGGCATTGACACGAACGTTGTCTCGGGCCCACTCGAGGCCCAGGGCGCGTGTGAGGTGGATGACCCCGGCCTCGGCCGCCGAAAAGGCGCTCTGGTTGACCACCACGCGTGCCCCGAGACCCGAGGCGATGTTTACTATGCGTCCCCTCTGCTGTGCCAGCATGTGGCTCGCGGCTGCTTTGCAGGAGAGGAACACCGAGTCCAGGTTCAGGTCTATGGTGGTGCGCCATTCTGCATAGGTCATATCGGCGAGGGGCTTGGCGAAGTCGGCAGCGAGGTCGTTTACAAGAATGTCTATGCCGCCGAGGTCGAAAATGGCACTGGAAACCGCATCTTCGAGGCCATCCGTGTCACCGGGCCAGGACACAGCCTTGGGGGTGGGGGGTGGGGTGGTCGACTCGGGGTGGACCACTGCGAGGCTTGCACCTGCATCTGTGAGTGCGGCAGCGAGGGCGGGGGCATTGATGCCACCCCGTGTCACAAGGACTGCGTTTCTGCCCTTAAGATTGAAAGGAGCGGGGGACATGTCAGGCCTCCGGGGTCGGGGTGAGGGGCTGGTAGCCCCAGGGAGCGTAAGCGCCGATGAGAGCAGCGCCATCGACCATGATGTTCTCGCCGGTCATGTAGGACGAGGCGTCGGAGCAGAGCAGGAGGACGAGGTCGACGAGGTCTTTGGCCGTGGCTACGAAACCGACGGGGATGAAGCGGTGCCCGCGCTCTTCTATGGTTCGCTCCATCTCCTCGGGGAGGGTGTAGAAGAGGCCGGGAACGATGCAGTTGACGTTGACGTTGTCTCGGGCCCACTGCATGGCGAGGACTCGGGTCAGCTGAATGACGCCCGCCTTGGCGACGCCGTACATGACTTGGCCGCGCTGGGTGCCATAACCAAATCCGGAGGAGACGTTGACGATCTTGCCGTAGCGCTGACCGACCATGTGCTTGCCCGCGGCACGGGCACAGAAGAAGGAGCCGGTTAGCTCGCCGTCAATGCCACGGTGCCATACCTCGTCGGTGATTTCCCATACTGGTTTCTCAGGGTCATCTGCGCCGGAGATGCCGGCGTTGTTGACGAGGATGTCGATGCGGCCGAACTCGGAGACGGTGCGCTCGACAAGGGAGTCGACCTTTTGGGAGTCGGTCACGTCGGTGGAGACGGCGATGGCCCTGCCGCCATTGGCCAGGATGGTGTCGACAGTCTCCTGGATGGGGCCCGGCCTTCGGCCTGCGGCAACGACGTCGGCGCCAAGCTTGGCAAGGGCCACGGCGACCTCTCTACCGAGGCCTGAGCCTCCGCCTGTTACAAGGGCCACGCGTCCTGAAAAATCGTATGCGTCCGTCATATTGTGACCAGTGTAGAAGGGATTGGGTTGTGGCCGCTATTGGCCGTGCAGCGTAACTTCTCCGGATACCAGGGTTTTCAGCTCGCCTTCGTCGGTGCGGAGGAGGAGGCGGCCGAATTCGTCGATGTCTTCGGCACGGCCTTCCTCCACGAAACCGAGCATGTCCTCTCTGCGCCATTGTACACGAACGTGCTGGCCGAGGGTGATGAGATAGGAGCGCCACAGGTCGAGCAGATCGCTGCCTGAGACGGCTTCGAGATAGAGCTTTTCCAAGTGATGGAGCAGGGCGCAGAAGACTTCTAAACGGGAGACGGGTTGGCCCGCCTGCACGCGGAGGCTGGTGGCGGGCGGGGTGATTTCGGAGAGGGACTCGGCGGTCTGGTTGACGTTGATGCCGATACCCGCGTTCACATATAACTTGCCATCTCGGTCCCGGTTGGAAGTGAGGAGTATTCCGGAGGTCTTTTTGCCGTCGATAAGGACATCGTTGGGCCATTTGATGGCGGGTTTGAGTCCGGCGGCGGTCTCGGCGGCACGGGCCACGGCGAGAGAGCAGACTATATGGAGACGGGCGGAGACGGGGGGTGGAGGACGAAGGATGATCGAGACTGCAATGGCAGCACCTTTCTCGACGACCCACTGTCGGTCGAAGCGGCCCCGGCCTGCCGTCTGGTCGTCGGCGAGGATGACAGTGCCCTCGGAAGCGCCTGCCATGGCCTTCATATCGGCGACATCCATGGTGGTGGGAAGGGTGTCGTAGAAAAGAAGGTCGCGGCCCATGAAGGAAGTGTTGAGGTTGTTACGGATGGACTCGGACGTAAAAAGTTCGGGGTCGGTGGGGTGATGGGAGGTGGTCAAGAAGCGAGCTCCATGTCTCGGAGGATGGCATGGGCGGCGTTGTGGCCCGGGGCCCCGGACACGTAGCCGCCCGGATGGGTCCCGGCTCCGCAGAGATAGTAGTTTCCGATTGGGGTGCGATAGCTGTTCCAGCCTCGGAGGGGCCGAGAGGCGAAGAACTGTTGAGGGGTCATATCCAAGTGGAGGATGTCGCCGTTGGTGAGGCCGACCTCGCGGACGAGGTCCAAGGGCGTAACGACCTGCCTATCGATGATGGCGTCCTTGATGTTGGGGGCGTAGACGGAAAGGGCGTCGACGATGATGTCAGCGACCTGTTCCCGGGCGTCGTCCCAGGAGCCGTCGGCTAGCTCGAAGGCGGCAGTCTCGACCCATACCGACATGCAGTGTTTGCCCTCGGGGGCCATTGAGGGGTCGTAGACGGAAGGGATTTGCATGATCATGGAGGGGTGCTGGGGGAGACGGCCGGCATCGGCGTCGGCGCGACCGGCGCGCACATGGTCGAGGCTAGGGCACATCCTGACACGGCCCAGGTATCCGAGGTCCCAGTCCCCGCCAAAGTAGTGGCTCAGGTCAGGGGGCTCGGAGAGGGAGGCGTGGAGCTTCATGGAGGCGCGCATGTTCTTTAGGGAGCGGATGCGGGCCCGGAAGTCGGAGGGGAGGTGTCCCTCGTCGACAATGTCCAGGAGGGAGCGCTTGGGGTCGAGGTTGGAGACTACCGTCCCGGCCCTGATCTGACGACCGTCGGTAAGCTCTACGCCGATGGCCGAGCAGTTTTCAATGAGGACACGTCGGACCTCGGCGCTGGTCTCGAACTGAGCGCCGTAGGAGCGGGCGGCTCCTTCGATGGAACGGGGAAGGCTGCCCATGCCACCCTGGAGGATGCCCTGGTATCGGGGGTCGCCGAAGCGGGAGGTCTCCAGGCGAGCGAAGAAGAGGGGGGCGTCGTTGAAGGACCAGGCGAAGAGCGCCTTGACCTGCTCCGACTCGAAGAACTGGTCGAGCATGTCGTAGGCGGAGCCGAAGAGGATACGTTCGAGGACTGCCTCGTCGTCGGTGCCCTGGACGGAGGCCATGACCTCGGCGAGGGTGGGAGGGGAGGTAAGCATATAAGGGTGAATGATGTGGGCGGCCCTCACCCAGAAGTCGACCCATTTGAGGTAGGCGTCGGCATCAGGGGGCGAGATGCGGGCGATTTCCTCGGCGACCTGGGCGTCGTCGTTCCAGACTCGTACGGCTCGACCGTCGGGGAAGGGGTGGATGCGTTCGGGGTCGACGGGGAGGACCTTGAGGCCGTGGGATTCGAGGTCTAGGTCCTGCACAACTTTGCCTTCTAGAAGGAGGGCGGCATAGGAATAGCGGGGAAGGCGGTAGCCGGGAAATATCTCGTCGGTGAGGGTTGCGCCGCCGAGGACGCTGCGGCGTTCGAGGGATAGGACTCGGAGGCCGGCTTTGGCGAGATATGCGGCGGCGGTGAGCCCGTTGTGGCCCGCGCCGATGATGATTACGTCATAGTCGGTGGATGGCAAGGGTGTGCTCCTGGTGGGTCGGCGTGGGAATGGTAAGGGGTGGGGGGAGTGGGGTCAATATGGTGTACTCGTTCGATAGATTAGTGACACACCGGGTTTTTCTTTAGTCCTCCTGAGGCGGACCTCCCCAGGCGGACGTTCTGCCCTCCATAGGCGGGTGTTCCACTTGCAGCAAATTCGATTGGGTTTTGGGGTGTTGGTTTCGGTTTTGTTTGGGAGGGTCTGCGATGGAAGGCCCGGTAACTAGAAACCAGGCCGGAGGTTGCTGCCGAGCCGTCGGCGCCGGTCTGGATTATCCCCACACGTTGTCGGCTGTGGTCAGGGTTGTGTGGGGCCGATCCCACCGGCAGCGGCACTTGACCGGACCGCTGACGGGGAAGATGCCGCCTGAGGCGGACTTTCATAACCGGCGTCCCGGTGCATCCGCCGGGTAGACGGATGGCAGGGACGGCGGGACAAACAAGGCACGAGGGCCTTGCTAAACCGGGGGTCGGTTGACCTACCCGGGAAACCGGCGCGCAATGGGCCGGGACAAACGCATCCGATGATGTGGAGCGTTGAATCGGCAGGTGCGTCGTTGGACGGGGCCTGCCGAGCATAGTCTGTGGACCTTCCATCGCCTGGGGATCAGGGAAGGGTGCACGGGACCCGTGGGATGAGGAGATGGCGACTTTCGCTTGAGCCGCGGGCCCCGTGTATGGGCCGTTGGGATGGGCTGAGGCGTTGAGTCCTCGGGTGGATCGGGTGGGCTTCCCCTGGGTTTTTGGTTCCTCCTTGGGTTTAGGTGTGTGACGAGCTAGTCGAGGGGGATAATAGTACACATGTACGCATACAGTCAAGGGGTTCGTGTCACTTTTGGGGGACGGGCACGACGGATTGGCAGTGCGGGACCGCCCCCCGCTCGACCCTTCGACGGTGCTCAGGATGAGCGGCCTCTCCCCAAGGATGGATTCACGCCTCGGCGCATCTTCGACCGACTCTCGGCGGCCGGAATGACGGAGAGGACGCTGTCCCTCAGATTCATAGCGGGGACACGTGATGACGGGGGGTTGAGGGGAGTCCTACCCCTCCAAAACCTCGAACGAAAAACTCTCAATCACCGGGTTGGCCAGCAGCTTCCTGCACATCTCCCCAACCTGCGCCTCAGCCGCCTCTTGAGTCCCCTCGTCCACCCTGACCTCAATATACTTCCCCGCCCTCACCTCCCGCGCTGACGCAAATCCCAAAGAATGAAGAGCCCCCAGGATTGTGAGTCCCTGGGGGTCGTTCACGGTCGGTTTCAGCGTTACGTGGACTTTCGCTAGGTACATTCCCTCGTGTCTGCGCCGTCTATCTCAGCTGTCCGTCCACCGTCTCCGGGCCCTGATCATAGTGTGCGTTGATGAATGATGTTATCGTGGCCTCATTGTACTGGAACAGCGGCAGATAATATTCCCAAGCGGCCAGGGTAATGTCCGCCGGCAACGTAGCACGCGGCGCCACTATGTAACCCTTTGGGTATCCGGGCTGCGCCATCATGAACTGCCTGAGTTGCTCCACCTCCGCTGGCGGCGCCGAGGGACGGTAGTAAGCAATTATCCCTCCGTGCTCCATGTTGTGAATCAGCACTTCATCGGGAACGATGTCGCCGTAGAGGCCCCAGCTAATGGGGGCCAGACCCTGCTCGGACCAATGCTGACCCGAGGTGGGCGGGTCGGAGGCGTACCCTGAGCCCCTGGATCCAACGGGGATGTGCTCGGCCGACGTGGACTTGAAGTAGAACTCTCCCGGAACCGTGGCCCCGGCTACCGCATCCGGTGCAGTGCCTTCATTCGTTTCCTCCGGCTGCTCCGGAGTGTTGGTCAACGCCGGCGCGATCACCGTAATCACAAAGAAAAGCGCCACTCCGGCTATGATGAACCACTGATATTTCTGCCAGAAAGATTTGCCGCTGGGCGGCCCGACCGGACCTCTACGTCTTGCCAAATTATCCTCTATTCGTACTTAAGTTCACAATCAAGTATCCCATTATAGCTTTTTCCCTGTCAACCGCATGTAAGCCTCTTCGTAGCGCTCTGCAGTTTTGTTTGCCACATCATCAGGGAGGGGAGGAGCGGGAGGTTCCCGGTCCCAACCCGACTCTATCAACCAGTCCCTCACGTACTGCTTGTCGAAGCTCTGCTGCGACCTGCCAACCTCAAATTGCTCCGCATCCCAGAACCTGCTCGAGTCCGGTGTCAGCAATTCGTCGATAAGGTACAGCTGACCGTCAATTATCCCGAACTCCATCTTCGTGTCTGCGATGATTATTCCCCGCTCCGCCGCGTAGTCCCGAGCGAAAGCGTACACCGCGATGCTCGTGTCCCGAAGCCTGTCGGCCATCTCATCGCCGACCATGTCCTGCACCTGCTGGTACGTCATGTTCTCATCGTGGCCCGTCTCTGCCTTGGTCGTCGGCGTGAAGAGCGGCTCCGGGAACTTCTGGGACTCTAACAGTCCCGCCGGCATCGGCAATGTTCCCGCCGTGCCCTGTCTCTTGTACTCCGACCAAGCCGACCCCGTGATGTGACCCCTCACTATGCACTCAATGTCGATCCTCTCCGCCTTCTTCACCACCATCGCCCTGTCGGCTACCTCGGTCGGCACACCCATCGCCTCCACCGCTCCGGCCAGCTCCCCCAACCCCTCCGCATCCCCCGCCATTGCGATATAGTGGTTCGGCACCAGCTGTCCCGTTCGTAGGAACCAGAACGCCGACATCAGGGACAGTATCTTACCCTTACCCGGTATCCCGCTCGGCAATACAATGTCGAACGCCGAGATCCGGTCCGTAGCCACCATCAGCAGCTTGCCTTTTACTTCGTAGGTGTCCCTAACCTTGCCCCGGTACAGGATATTGGGCAGCGCCGAGTCTGTGAGAGTTATCATTTTGCTTCACCTGTTACGCCGTTATTCAAGCCTAGCCGACGAAAGACCTCGTCGACGTGGCGTACATAGAACCCGTACTCGAACAATGATCGCAATTCCTCCGCAGGCACCCGATCCGTCACCTGTGAGTCATCAAGGAGCAGCTTGCGAAAATCTTTGCCTTCTGCCCAGGACTCCAAAGAATGCTTCTGCACGACCCCGTAGGCCTCGTTCCGGTCCAGCCCCGACTCGATAAGCCGGGTCAACACCCTCTGCGAAAACACCAGCCCCCGCGTCGACTCCAGGTTCCTAGTCATGTTCTCGCTATGGACCGTCATACCTTCGATGACCCCCGTGAACAGGTCGAGACAATAGTCCAGCGCCAGGCAGGAGTCCGGCATAATAATCCGTTCCACCGACGAATGGCTGATGTCCCTCTCGTTCCAGAGCGCCACGTCCTCCAACGCTGCCACAACGTGCCCGCGCATCACCCGGGCCAGCCCGCATATCCTTTCACAGATGATCGGATTGCGCTTGTGCGGCATCGCCGACGACCCCGTCTGTCCCTTGCCGAACGGCTCCTCGACTTCCAGGATCTCCGTGCGTTGCAGTCCCCTTAACTCCGTTGCAAACTTCTCCAAAGAAGCCCCGACCAAGGCCAGGGTCATGGAAAACTCGGCGTGGATGTCCCGCTGAACTATCTGGCTCGAAATCCGCGCCGGCGTTAGGCCCAGCCTCCGGCACACCCGCTCCTCTATCTCCGGCGACACCAAGGCATACGTCCCCACCGCCCCCGAGATCTTCCCCACCCCCACCGACCCCTTCAACCTCTCCATCCTCTCCCGGTTCCGCCTCATCTCGTCGACCCAAAGCGCCAGCTTTAGCCCGAATGTGATCGGCTCGGCGTGCACACCGTGTGTCCGCCCGATCATCACCGTGTCCTTGTGCTCCCGGGCTTTCGACTCCAGTGCACGGATCAGCCGGTCAACTTCCCCCAGCAGCAGCCCCACCGCCTCCACCATCTGCATGCTCAGAGCAGTGTCCCACACGTCGGAGGTAGTCAAACCCAGGTGCAGATACCTCGCCCCGCTCCCGACGCTCGGGTACATGGCCCGCAGGAACGCGGTCATGTCGTGCTTGGTCTCCTTCATAGCCTCATCGAATATCGCCAGATCGTAGGTGGCGCCGCGGATTAGCTCCATCTCCGATTCGGGGATGACTCCCTCTTCCGTCCACGCCTCGCAAACGGCGACCTCTATCTGGAGCCACTTGTCATAACGGGCGTCGTCTTCCCACACCCGAGACATCGCCGGCCTTGAATACCGAGGAATCATTATCGCTGTCCCGAGTTCAGGCGCGCCCGGTGCTCCTCGTGCGCCTTGGCAATTTCCGGATGTTTGAGCCCGAGTATCTGCGCCGCGAAGAACGCCGCGTTCCTCGCACCCGCCTTCCCTATCGCCACCGTCGCCACCGGAATTCCTCCCGGCATCTGCACAATAGCCAGCAGTGCATCCAGCCCGTCCAGGTCGCTCCCCGGCAGCGGCACTCCGATTATCGGGAGGGTGGTCCAGCTGGCCATCACACCCGGCAGGTGCGCCGCCATTCCGGCCCCCGCGATAATCACCTCCAGCCCCCGCTCCCTCGCCGTTATCCCGTACTCTCTGGCCTTCTCCGGTGTCCTGTGTGCGGATATGAAGTTCAGCTCGTAGGATATTCCCAGCTTGTCCAGGATATCCGTCGTCTCTTTTGCATAGGGTTCGTCTGATGGGCTGCCCATCACTATTCCAACTAAAGGCATGTCACTCTCCTGCCGATACGGCCTCACCAACGAGGCCAATGTCCTTTCGATATTGCCGTCCCTCAAACCCCACCCTTCCCACGTTGTCATACGCCCGCACCCGAGCCTCCTCCAAACTCCTCCCCCGACCCACCACGCTCAGTACGCGGCCGCCGGAAGTCTTAAGTTCTTTCGACCCTTCATCATAAAATGTTCCTGCATGGAAGGCTAGGGTTTCTCCGTCCAGAGAGTCCAGCCCGGAGATAGCAAACCCTGTCCGGTACTTGCCCGGATACCTCCCCGAGGCCAGAACAACCGCCACTGCCGCATCCCCGCTCCACTTCACTTCAACCTCCGACAGCCGGTCGTGCGCCACCGCATCGACGATTTCCACCAGGTCCGACTCCAGCCTCGGCAACACCACCTGCGCCTCCGGGTCCCCGAGCCTGACGTTGAACTCCAGCACCCTCGGCCCGTCCTCCGTCATCATCACCCCGACGTATAGCACACCTTTGTAAGGGCACCCCATTGCGGCCATAGCCTTGATTACAGGCACCGCAACCGTATCCCTGAGCTCCCACGACTGCGCCTCGTCCAGGAACTCTGCGGGGCTGTAGCAGCCCATCCCGCCGGTGTTGGGGCCCTTGTCTCCGTCCAATTGTCGCTTGTAATCGCACGCGGTCACCGGCGCCGACACCGTATCCGCATCCGCAAATACAAAAAGGCTCACTTCCCGACCCCTCAGACACTCCTCAATCACAACCCTGTCCCCCGCCTCCCCAAACACCCGACTCACCATCGCCTCGTCCACTGCCCTGTGCGCTTCCTCAACCGTCTCTGCGACAGTGACACCCTTGCCCGCAGCCAGACCGTCAGCCTTCACAACCACCGCCCCCCCGACCTGCTCTACATAACGATGCGCCTCTTCCACAGAAGAGAACCCTTTTCCCTTGGCGCACGCCACCCCGGCCCTCTCCATCACCTCTTTGGCGAATATCTTGGACGACTCCAGCCGAGCCGCGGCCTTGCTCGGCCCAAACACCGGGATTCCCAGCCCCTCGAACCTGTCCACGATTCCCTCGGCCAGAGGAGCCTCCGGCCCGACCACCGTCAGGTCAATCCTGTGCTTATCCACGGCCGACGCCAGCCCATCAATATCCGTCGCGGAAATGCCCAGATTCTCGGCTGCTTGTCTCGTGCCCCCATTCCCGGGCGCGACAAACAGTTTTCCAGTTCGATGGCTTTGCGCCAGCTTCCAAACCAACGCGTGCTCCCGACCTCCGTTCCCAACAACCAGGATGTTCACGATAGCTTCACCCAGGTCGATGCCCCTTCTGGTCTACTCCCACTCAATGGTCGAAGGCGGCTTGCTGGAAATGTCGTAGACCACCCGGTTCACCCCCGGCACCTCGTTCACTATACGGCTGGAAATCTGCGCTAGTACGTCGTACGGCAACCGAGCCCAGTCCGCGGTCATCGCGTCCTCACTGGTCACCGCCCGGATCGCGACTATGCTCCCATAGGTGCGAAAGTCTCCCATAACACCTACCGTATGAAGTGGCGTCAGCACCGCGAAGCTCTGCCACAGCTTACCGTACAGCCCGCTGGCTTTGATCTCATCCATCACTATCCAGTCAGCGCTCCGAAGCACCTCCAGCCGCTCCCTCGTCACCTCCCCGATTATTCGGATAGCCAACCCAGGGCCCGGGAACGGCTGCCGGTACACCATCTCCTCGGGCATCCCCAGCTCATCCCCAACTTCCCGAACCTCATCCTTGAACAGCTGCCGCAATGGCTCGACCAGCGACAGCTTCATCACATCCGGGAGTCCTCCGACGTTGTGGTGCGTCTTGATCGTCACCGAGGGCGCGTCCGCCGGGGGCAGGCTCTCGATTACATCGGGGTACAGCGTCCCCTGCGCCAGGTAGTTCACTTCGCCCAACTCTCCCGCCTCCTCCTCGAACACCCGGATGAACTCCTCCCCGATGATGTGCCGCTTCCTCTCCGGGTCGGTAACCCCTTCCAGCCTCTCCAGGAATCTGTCCACCGCGTCTACGTATATCAGGTTCAGGTTCAGGTGCCGTTCGAACACCCCCCTCACCC
The DNA here is from genome assembly GCA_965249275.1 of Dehalococcoidia bacterium. GTDB lineage: Bacteria > Chloroflexota > Dehalococcoidia > Plut-88900 > Plut-88900 > Plut-88900. Next base: position 229,907 of record CBDFLQ010000007.1, on the reverse strand, counting down.
TCTCCGACTCCTCCCTCCTTAGCAGCCCGTTGTCCACGAAGATGCACGTCAGCTGGTCCCCGATTGCCTTTTGCACCAGCGCCGCCGTCACCGCCGAGTCCACTCCCCCGGACAGCGCGCAGATCACCTTGCCTCCGCCCACCTGCTCCCGAATCCTGTCGGTGGCCTCGGTTATGAAGCTCGCAGGCGTCCAAGTCCCTTTGCAGCCGCAGACCTCGTAGAGGAAGTTCTTGAGGATGTCCGCCCCGTTCGGCGTGTGGGACACCTCCGGATGAAACTGCAGCCCGATAATCCCCCGCTCGTTCCCCAGCACTGCAACCGGGGCGTTGTCGGTGTACGCCAGGCTCGAGAAACCGGGTGGCGGCTCCGAGATCTCGTCCCCGTGGCTCATCCAAACCGGCATCTCCAGGGGCAGTCCCTTGAAGATCGGGTGATCGGCCACGTTCTGACGTAGGACTGCGTGCCCGTACTCCCTCTTCAACCCCGACGACACCTTACCCCCCAGCTGATGGGTCAGGGCTTGCATGCCGTAGCAGATTCCCAGGATCGGGACCCCGCTTTCGTAGATGTAGGCCGGAGCCATCGGCGCCGAGGGCTCGTATACGCTCGCCGGCCCCCCGGAAAGAATGAATCCTCTGGGGTTGAGCTTGGCAACCTGCTCCGCCGGTGCGTTGTAGGGGAGAATTTCGCAGTAAACGTGGCACTCGCGCACCCGCCGGGCAATCAGCATACTGTACTGTGACCCGAAATCCAGGACGACGACGGACTCCGGTTGGTAGGCGCGTTCCACCTGCGCGTCGGGGTGGGGAGTCTCTGCTTGGCCTACCTTACTGCCCGCAATCTCAAGGTAGGTGGAGACTTCTAGATCGTCGGTGGCCGCAACTCTGCGGCTAAGATTTGTGGCTCCCTCTTCCGCCAAGGAACCTCCTGTTGATCTCTGATTCAGCCTAGCACCCGTGATATACTGAGTCAAGGTAAATTCCGCCGTAATATCCGTCCTCCCGACTGCTCAATGTCAACCTCCGGCGCAACCGACATCGAACAGGCTATCTCGATTCTTCAAAGCGGCGGCCTCGTCGCTTTCCCTACCGACACCCTTTACGGACTCGGCGCACACCCTTTCATTGAGTCCGCCGTGCGCAGGCTCTACGACGCCAAGGGAAGACCCGACTCCAAACCCGTCCCTCTTCTCCTATCCTCCGTCGCCGACCTCTCCCTCGTCTCCGACCAGACCGGGGGTCTCGCCCGTGCCCTCGCCGAGGCATTCTGGCCCGGTGCCCTGACCCTCGTCGTCCGCTGCAGACCTGACATCCCTAGCCTCGTCAATGGCTGGGGCTCGACAGTCGCCGTGAGAGTCCCCGACCACTCTGTCCCCAGGCAGCTCGCCGCCGCCCTCTCCGCCCCTATAACCGGCACCAGCGCCAACATTGCCGGAGGCCCAAATCCCGTCACCGCCCAGGAAGTCGCCGATCAGCTCGACGGCAAGGTCGACTTGATAATCGACCGGGGCCCGTGCCCCGGCGCCCAACCCTCCACCATCGTAGACGTATCGGGCGAAAGACCTGCCATCCTCAGAGAGGGCATAATTCCCCACACCGCTATCGAAGAGGTGTGCGGCCTTCCCGTGGCACACTAAGCCGACCCCTGACTATGACCAAGAAAACAGTCAATGAGATAGACGTGAACGGCAAGCGAGTCCTTGTCAGGGTGGACTTCAACGTTCCCCTGGACCCCGAGACCGGCGCAATCCTCGACGATAGCCGCATCAGGGCCTCCCTCCCCACCATCCAACTCCTTCTGGACCGGGAAGCGAGCCTCGTGCTCTGCTCACACATGGGTCGGCCCAAAGGCAAGGTGGACGACAAACTCAGGCTCGCCCCCGTCGCCCGACGCCTCTCCGACCTCATTGGCCGACCTGTCCAAATGGCAGACGTTGTAGTCGGTGATGGGGTCGCTTCCCAGGCCGAGTCCCTTTCCGCCGGTGACATCCTCTTCCTCGAAAACCTCCGTTTCGACTTCCGTGAGGAAGCCAACGACCCCGAATTCGCCGCCTCCCTCGCCAACCTTGCCGACATATTCGTCAACGACGCCTTTGGCACAGCCCACAGGGCCCACGCCTCCACCGAGGGCGTCGCCCACCATCTCCCCTCCGTCGCCGGCCTTCTCCTTGATCGGGAGTTGAAATACCTCGGCATGGCCTCCGAAAACCCCGCCCGACCCCTCACCGTCCTCCTCGGCGGCGCAAAGATCAGCGATAAAATCGCCGTCGTTGAACGGCTCATGGAAAAACTGGACGTACTTCTGGTGGGCGGAGGTATGTGCGCCACCTTCTTCAAGTCCAAGGGCCAGGAAATAGGCCGCTCCATCTACGAAGAACAGAGCCTCGACTTCGTGTCGGGCATCATGGCTCAAGGGGAACAGGGTAACGTCACCGTTGCCTTACCTATCGACGTCGTGGTGGCCGGTGAGTTCAGCCCTGACGCCTCCCCCGAGACCATCCCCGCCTACGCCGTCCCCCCCGATTCCCTAATCTTGGACATCGGGCCCAAGACCGTTTCCCTCTTCAAAGATTACATAACGCGCGCCAAAACCGTCTTCTGGAACGGCCCGATGGGCGTCTACGAGTTCCCAGCCTTCTCTGCGGGCACCCGAGACATGGCCCAGGCCCTCGCAGATTCCGACGCCGTCACCGTGGTAGGTGGCGGCTCCACCGCCGACGCCGTCGCCGCCTTCGGCCTAGCCGACCGCATGAATCACGTCTCCACCGGCGGCGGCGCATCCCTCGAATTTCTCGGCGGAAGCACCCTCCCCGGTGTCGCCGCCCTAATGGACGCTACATGAACAAAAGCCACCAGCTCATTTCTCAAGTCTCCCGGTCCACCGACTCCAAGATCGTCTTTCTCGTGATCGACGGCCTCGGTGGTCTCCCCCACCCCGACACCGGCAAAGCCGAGCTTGAGACCGCATCAACTCCCAACCTTGATCGTCTCGCCTCCCTCTCCATGTGCGGACTCACCGTACCCGTGGCCCCCGGAATCATCCCCGGCAGCGGCCCCGGCCACCTGGCTCTTTTCGGCTACGACCCGGTAGCCAACCTAATCAAGCGCGGAGTCCTTGAAGCCGCCGGTATTGGCATAGACCTCACTCCCGACGACCTCGCAGTGCGCGGCAACTTCTGCACCGTCAACACCGAGGGCGTAATCACCGACCGCCGCGCCGGACGTCTCCCCTCCAGCGAGTCCCGAGAGCTCTGCCGCCTCTTGAATAATATCGAGGTCGACGGCGCACGGGTCGATGTCCATCCCGTAGAGTCTCACCGGTTCGTAATCGTCTTCCGTGGCCCGGGTCTCAGCGAAGACCTCGCCGACACCGATGAACAGGTCAACGGCGTCGTTCCCCCGCCCGTCCGCCCCACCCACCCCGACGCACAGCCCACCGCCGACATCGTCAACGCCGCCGTCGAGAAAATCAAAGACGTCCTGAAAGACGCTGGAAGCCCCGCCAACATGCTCACCCTTCGGGGCTTCTCCAAGCTCCCGGACATGCCTTCCATGTCTGAGGTTTACAAGCTCAACCCCCTTGGAATCGCCACCTACCCCATGTACCGCGGCCTCGCCCGACTTGTAGGTATGAAAGTCATGGCCAAGGGCCCGAGTTTCACTAATGTCGTCGACGAAATGATCGCCAACTACGACGACCACGACTTCTTTTTCATCCACTACAAGGGCGCAGACACCGCAGGCGAAGACGGCAACTTCGAGGCCAAAGTCCGAGCCCTGGAGGAAGTCGACGCCCCTCTACAAAGAATCATCGACCTCCGCCCCGACGTTTTCGTCGTCGCCGGAGACCACTCGACTCCCGCCATCTGGGCAAACCACAGCTGGCATCCCGTCCCCTTCATGATGTGGAGCCGCTGGGCCCGCCCCGACACCGTGACCAAGTTCAGCGAACGCGCCTGCGCCCAAGGCGTCCTCGGCGAATTCGCCGCAACAGACGTCATGCCCTTGGCCCTCGCCCACGCCGGCAAACTAATCAAATTCGGCGCCTAACCAAAAGAGAGAGGCTTCAATGCCCAACACCCGACTCCCCCTCATCGCCGGCAACTGGAAAATGAACACCACCGTCGACGAAGCCCGCGCCCTCGCCAAAGCCCTAGCCTCGGACCTGAACGGCGCGCCCCGCGTGGAAGTCCTCCTATGCCCGCCCTTCATATCCCTCACAACCGTCGGCGCCGAGACATCCGGCTCCACCCTCAAACTAGGTGCCCAGAACCTCCACCCCGAGCCCAAAGGTGCATTCACCGGCGAAGTCTCCCCGACCATGCTCTCCGGTCTTTGTGACTACGTCATCGTCGGCCACTCAGAGCGCCGTGCCCTCTTTGGAGAGGACGACGATTTCGTAAACCGCAAGTTCCATTCAGCCTTGGCACATGACATAACTCCCATCCTCTGCGTCGGTGAGACCCTTGCCCAGCGCGAGGCCAACACCACCGAAGAAGTCCTCACCCGACAGGTCATTGGCGGCCTCAAAGACGTGGCCCCAGACGCCGACTTCGTTGTCGCCTACGAACCAGTCTGGGCAATCGGCACCGGCAAAGCCGCCTCCGCCTCCGACGCTGAGCAAGCCATTGCCCTTATCCGCCAAACTATCTCGCAGCAACTTGGCGAACAAACCGCAGGTAACACGCGCATCCTCTACGGCGGCAGCGTCAAGTCCTCCAACATCGGCGACTTCATAACGTCCGATGATATCGACGGAGCCCTCGTCGGAGGAGCGAGCCTCGACCCCGACGACTTTTCCGGCATCGTGTCGGCAACCTCCCAGGCCCGGCCGGACTGACCTTGGCCGGACTGGTCGCCATCGTCGGGCCTACGGCCACGGGCAAGAGTGGCCTGGCACTCCACCTCGCCGAGACCCTCGGCGGCGAGATAATCAACGCCGACAGCCGACAGGTCTACCGGCACATGGATATCGGCACCGCCAAACCCCCGCCCCAGGACTTCGCCCGCGTCCCCCACCATCTCTACGACATCGTGGACCCCGACGAGCCCTTCAACCTGGCCCTCTACCTGCAACAGGCCAACCTCGCCGTAGACGACATCTATTCCAGAAGCCGAGTCCCCATCCTCGTCGGCGGAAGCGGCCTCTATGTCTGGGGTTTCCTGGAGGGCATGGCCATTCCCCACGTCCCCCCCAACCCCGACCTCCGCGCCCGCCTGGCAGAAGAGGCCGCCACCCTCGGTCCCCAATCCCTCCACGACCGCCTCAACACCGTTGACCCCGACGCTGCCGCCTCCATCGACGCCCGAAACATCCGCCGCGTAGTCCGCGCCCTCGAAGTCTTCGAAGTCTCCGGTGTGCCCTTCTCCAAGCAGGTCCAGAAAAAAGGCCTCGACTATCCCATCCTTGTCATCGGCCTCAACGCCCCCCGAGACACCCTTCACCTCCGCACCGACTCCCGCGTCGACTCCATGATCGAAGCCGGCTTCGTGGAGGAAGTCAGCGACCTGCTGGGCCGTGGCTATGGTCTGGGCTTGCCATCCATGTCGGGAGTGGGTTATAAACAGCTCGGCTCGTACCTGAAAGGCGAATGCACCCTGGAAGCCGCAGTAGAAAAGACCAAGACCGAGACCCATCGGCTCATTCGTCATCAAGCCGCCTGGTTCAAGCCCGGAGACCCTAGAATAGACTGGTATGATATAAGCAAAGACTTCACCGGCCCCGTAACCGAACGGGTGTCAGAATTCGTATCTGAGACGCAAATATAAGACCTGACTGAATAACCGGAGAACACTGTCCCATGACCATCAGCTTCACCAAGATGCACGGAATCGGCAACGACTACATCCTCATCGACGCCCGCCAAGTCGAAAAAGACTGGTCCCAGGTCGCCGTCGACATCTGTGACCGACATTTCGGCGTCGGTGGCGACGGCATCCTCCTCATCAGGGAATCCGACGTGGCCGACTGCCGCATGCAGATCTACAACCCAGACGGCTCGGAGGCCGAGGCCTGCGGCAACGGCATCCGTATGTTCTCCAAGTACGTCGTCGAGCAGGGTGTCGTATCCGCACCGGAAGACCGGCTTGTAGTCCAGACCCTCGGCGCCGTAGGAAAGATTGAACTCTCCCGTAACAACGGCAGCGTCTCTTCCGTGCGCGCCTCCATGGGCCCGGCCCGGCTCCGCCCATCCCAGGTCCCCGTCGCCCTTTCTGACGGCCCCGCTGTCGTCAAGGACTACCCGGTAGAGCTCGGCGACCGGACGGTGCCCGTGACCTGCGTATCGATGGGCAACCCCCACGCAGTCCACTTCACCGACATCCCCGTCGACGAGTTCCCCCTCTCAGACGTCGGCCCCCGAGTCGAAAACCACCCATTCTTCCCCGCACGCGTCAATTTCGAAATAGTTAACATAATCGATAGAAGTCACGTCAGAGCTCGAGTCTGGGAGCGCGGCGTCGGCGAGACCCTTGCCTGCGGCACGGGTGCTTGCGCCATTGCCGTCGCCTCCTGCCTTCACGGCCTCACCGATAGCCTCGTCAACGTCCAACTTCCTGGCGGTTCCCTGGTCATCGAGTGGGATGGCGAGGGTGACGTGTTCCTCTCCGGCCCCGCCGAATACGTGTTTACAGGCGTCTGGGAAGAGCCCGGCGTCGGAGGAAACTAAATTGAGGATAGCAAAAAGGCTTGATGCCATCCCGCCCTACCTGTTCGTCGCCATCAACCAGAAAATCGCTCAGAAGAAGGCTGAGGGCCATGACGTCATAAGTTTCGCCATCGGCGACCCCGATCTCCCCACCCCGCCCCACATCCTTGACCGGCTGTACAAGGAGAGCCACAACCCCGCCAATCACCGCTACCCAGAGTCCGACGGCCTCCCCGAGTTCCGCAAGGGCGTCGCCGATTGGTACAAGTCCAGGTTCAATGTCGACCTAGACCCCAACTCTGAGGTCATCTCACTCATCGGCTCCAAGGAGGGCATCGCCCACGTCGCCTTTTGCCTCATCGACCCCGGAGACATCGCCCTCGTCCCCGATCCCGCCTACCCCGTATATTCGATGGGCACCCTCTTCGCAGGCGGAGAGAGCTATCCCGTCCCCCTCATGGAGGAGAACGGCTACCTGCCCGACCTCGAAGACATCCCTTCCGAGATTCTCCAGCGCGCCAAGGTCCTCTGGATCAACTACCCTAACAACCCCACTGGCGCAATAGCCGACGTGGACTTCTACTCTCGTGTAGTCGAATTCGCCAAGAAGCATGACATCGCCGTCTGCAACGACGCCCCCTACAGTGAGATCGGTTTCGACGGCTACCGGCCCGCCAGCTTCCTGGAAGCGGAGGGCGCCAAGGACGTTGGCATTGAGTTCCACTCCTTCTCCAAGACCTACAACATGACCGGGTGGCGAGTCGCCATGGCCGTCGGCAACGCTGAGCTCATCAACGCCCTGAACACCGTGAAGTCCAACATGGACTCCGGCCTGCCCCAGGCCATCCAGTACATGGCCCTCGAGGCCCTTGAAGGCCCCCAGGACTGCGTCGACGAGAATGTAGCCATATACCAGCGCCGCCGCGACAAGCTGGTCGCAGGGCTGGCGAAACTCGGACTTCGAGTGCTGCCCCCCCAGGCCAGTTTCTACCTCTGGGCCCGTGTCCCGGAGGGCTACACTTCCGCCGAGTACTGCGCCAAGCTCATCGACGAGGTAGCCGTCGTCGTCACCCCCGGTTCCGGGTACGGCAAGCAGGGAGAAGGCTATATCCGACTCTCCATGTCCCTCCCAGACGACCGCATCGACGAAGCCCTAGCCCGCATAGAATCCCTAGCCTCGTGACCTCTATACTTTCTTATCCCAACCCTCAGCGTATATGTCTCTCTCCCTTGATGAGACCTTTCTATGCCGAATGTCAAAGGGGCCGGGGCCGCTCGTGCTGTCATAGATCCGCCGAGGCGGGAGCCCCGTCGAAGTATGAGCGGGGCGGTGGTCCAATCCCCTCTCCCTTGACGGGAGAGGGCTAGGGTGAGGGTGAATCTAATCCTAAACAGCATTCACGCCAAAGTCCTACGACAAAGGTTGGTTAACATAAGCGCAACCAAAACCGGAGGTCCCCATAGGCCGTAGCAACTCCATCTCGACCTACCCGTCCCCCGAGAAGGCCCTCCTTATCGGGGCCTCCGTCAGAGGCGTCGAAAGCCTTTGGCGCCTCCAGGACTCCCTCGACGAGCTCGCCCTCCTCACCAAAAGCGCCGGCGCAGAGGTAGTGGGCATCGTCTCCCAGCGACTCCCGAGACCCAGCCACACCTATCTCGGCAAGGGCAGACTGGAAGAAGTTAAGAACCTGAAAGGCGAGCTTCACTACCAGACCGTCATCGTAGACGACGAGCTTACCCCATCCCAACAGAGAGTCCTCGAAGATAGGCTCAAAACAAAGGTCATCGACCGCACAGCCCTCATCCTCGACGTTTTCGCCTCCCGAGCCCGCACCCGAGAAGGCCGCCTCCAGGTCGAGCTTGCTCAGCACGAATACCTCCTCCCGCGGCTCGCGGGCCAGTGGAAGCACCTCGAACGGCTCGGCGGAGGAATCGGCACCCGAGGCCCCGGCGAGTCCCAGCTGGAGACCGACCGCCGCCTCGTTAGAAACAAGATCCATCGCCTCAAGCAGGAAATCGAGGACGTCAGGACTCACCGCAACCTCTATCGGGAGGATAGGCGCAGGCGAGGCCTGCCAATCGTAGCCCTCGTAGGCTACACCAACTCCGGCAAGAGCACCCTGTTAAACACCTTGACCGGCGCCGGAGTTCTCGCCGCCGACAAGCTATTCGCCACCCTCGATCCCGTCACCCGCCGCTGGCACATCGATCCCCTAGGTCAGGTCCTCTTGACCGACACCGTCGGCTTCATCCAAAAGCTCCCCGCCATCCTGGTAGCCGCCTTCCGCGCAACCCTGGAAGAGCTTGCAGACGCCGACCTTCTCCTCCACGTCGTCGACGTAGTCCACCCAAACGCTCCTGAGCACGTCGAAGAAGTTCAGAAAATCCTCGGAGAGCTCAACCTGTCTCACAAGCCCGCCATAGTCGTCCTCAACAAGATGGACCTTTTCCCTACCAACGGAAGCAGTCCCTCCAACGGCGCCCCTGACCCTGACTGGTGGGGCATGCCCGAGGACATGGTAGCCATCTCCGCCCTCCGTGGAACCGGCCTCCCCGACCTCAGAAAGCTAATAGTCGACAAGCTCTCAACCACCGCTGTCGCCTAGCCCCCCCTCCCTCCCTCTCGCCCCCCTCCCATCCCAAGGCCCCACCCTTACCCTGTCATTCCGAGGCTCCGCGAGGAATCTAGGACTTGCCCACTCACACCTCCAACTCCCTCTATGATACCGTTACACAACCCTCGTGGTTGCCCTGGGGCAGTTGGGAGGTCCTATCCCCTCTCCCTCGATGGGAGAGGGCTAGGGTGGGTACAGACCGGGCAGAAAGGTAACACATAAACCGGGGACATGGGTAACACATCGTGGGATTGTATTAGGCAATCCCAGAGGAGGAAGATGTGTTGCCTTGGAAAGACACGAGCATAGAATCGGAGCGGTTGCAGTTCATCGAGCGTCACACTGCGGGAGAGGAGACTATTGCTGAGCTGTGCCGCCGGTCCGGGATCAGCCGCAAGACGGGCTACAAGATAATCGGCCGATACGAGGCGTATGGTGAGGACGGTCTACTTGACCTAAGCCGGGCTCCTCACAGCCATCCCAACGCCACTTCCATAGAGGTGGCTAAGCGTATCATCGAGGCGAAGCGCACCCATCCCACATGGGGCCCGAAGAAGATCGTCGCCTGGTTGCATTCCATCGAGCCCTACGTGCCCTGGCCTTCCTCCAGTACTGCGGGCGCCATACTGGACCGTGTGGGTCTGGTGAGGCGGCGCAAGCGGCGGCGCAGGGCTACACGCTGGGGCGAGCCCTTCGCCCACGCCCGGCACCCCAATGACGTGTGGGCCATCGACCTGAAGGGCTGGTTCCGCACGGATGACGGAATGCGGATAGACCCCCTTACAGCCCAGGACGCCATGTCCCGCTACTTACTGGTATGCGACCCTCTCGACCGCCCTGCCGGCCCGGAAGTCAAGCGCTCTCTGGAGAGAACCTTCCGAGAGTACGGCATCCCTCGGGCCATACGCACCGACAATGGTCCGCCCTTCGCCAGTGTGGGTCTGGGCAGCCTCTCACCACTCTCAGCATGGTGGGTCAAGCTCGGGATCGTACCCGAACGCATAGAGCCCGGTCACCCCGAACAGAATGGACGCATCGAGCGCCTTCACCGGACCCTCAAGGCCGAGACCGCAACACCTCCAAAGGCCAACTGGAGACGACAACGCAGAGCCCTCGAACGCTTCAGACACACCTACAACTTCGAGAGGCCACATGAGGCCCTGGGGCAGCAACCACCAAGCCGGCTGTACACGCCCTCGATCAGACCCTATCCCACACGTATCAGCTCGCCCGAGTACAACGCCGGTGTCACCGTACGTAGTGTCCGCAGCAACGGACAGATCAAGTGGAAGGGAGATATGCTCTACGTGAGCGAGTCCCTCAAGGGCGAACCCATCGGCCTGGTCCAGATAGACGAACGAACCTGGTCCATACAGTTCGGGCCACTCATCATCGGACTCCTTGATGACCCCACCAGAAGGGTCGACAAAACCCCAGTCAAAGTGTTACCTATGTCCTCGGTCTAACTGTTACCCATGTCCCCGGTCGTACAGCCTGCCCCGAGTCCCTCGAGGGGGTGAGGGTGATCCCGTCCCAAAAGAGCAATTACACAAACCCCCAATGAAACAACGCACCAACCAGTCCGAAAGCCCGCTAGGAATCACATAACATGGGCTGGCCCGAACATTACCGCTCCAGAACAGTCCCCTTGGAAGAAGCCGTCTCCCACGTACGTTCGGGAGACCGAGTCGCCATCACCCTCGGCGAAGAACCTAGGCTCTTGGCCTCAGGCCTACAGGCCCGAGCCGGCGATATAGAAAACGTCATCATCCAGTGCGCGGGCCCCGCCAACGAGCTCGGCTGGTTCGACCCCGGCGTCGACTCCTCCTTCAACGTCCAGGTCCAGAACTCCTACCGTTACACCTACCGCCCCTTCCTCGACGACGGCCGCGCCGAGTACCTGCCCTCCCTTTTCACCCTAATGTTCAAGGGTATCGAGGAGCGTGGCCTGGAAGAACAGCGCCCCGACGTGTTCTTCGCGGTCGTCTCCCCGCCTGACCAGAACGGCTTCTGCAGCTTTGGCCACAGCCTGTGGAACAAACGCTCCTTCGCCGCCAGTGCTCGCATGGTCATCGTAGAGGTCGACCCGCGCACAATGAGGACTTACGGCACGAACAGCATCCACGTGACGGACATCGACTGCTTCGTCGAAAACCCGGACACCGGCCCCGTGCTCTACCACTCAATCCCGGATCCTGATGACGCCGTGCGGGAGATGGGCCGCCACGTGAGCGCACTGATCCACGATGGCGATACCATTCAGATTGGCTGGGGCCGTGTCGGCATGTCCCTGCCCCGAGCCGGTATCTTCGACGGGAAAAAGGACCTTGGCATACACAGCGAAGTCATGGCCCCCGGAATGCTCCCCCTCGTCGAGGAGGGCGTGATCAACGGCAGTCGTAAGACTCAGGATCGAGGCAAGGCCGTCACGTCTGCCCTGGCAGGCGCAGGCCGGGAAACGGACCTCGCCGCAAACAACCCCAAAGTCGAGGTCCGGGATGTCGACTACACGAACGACCTCCGGGTCATCTCAGCCCACGACAACATGGTAGCCATCAACGGGGCCGCATCCGTGGACCTGTCCGGTCAGATAAACGTTGAGTCCGCCGAGGGGTCTCATCCCATCAACGGGCCCGGCGGTCAGCAGGAGTTCGTCATCGGGGCCCTGGCCTCGAGAGGTGGCCGCTCCATAACCGTTCTTCGCTCCACGACTCAGCACGGCCAGTCAAGAATTGTACCCTTCCTCGACGCCGGGGCCAGCGTCACCATCCCCCGCACCCTCGCCGACTACGTGGTCACCGAATACGGCGTCGCCTCCCTCCTGGGCAAGACCACATCACAGCGCGCCAGAGCCCTCACAAACATCGCTCATCCCAACTTCCGAAATCAACTCACCGACTCCCTCAAAAACCGCTCCTACTCGACAGGCCCATCGGCATAGCGAAGGCATACCCTGAAAACATCCCTCCCCGCTCCCCCGTAGTGGCAACTCTCGTGGTCATCCTCCCTCAGCTCCCTCCCCCCGTAGGGGCGACCGGCTGGTCGCCTTCCCCCTCCCCCAACCACCCCTGTCATCCCAAACCCTCGCCCTTTACCCTGTCATTCCGAGGCTCCGCGAGGAATCTAGGACTTATCCACTCACATTTCTCTCCCTCGACACTCCCATCCCCTCCCACGTATGGGCGATTCGTGAATCGCCCTCCCCCCCTCACCCTAAGCTAGCTTAAAGTCCGCCTCTGGAGAATCGAAGGTCGAGCGGTTCCATGCAGAGTCTTGTCCCCGGTCTGTACAATGGGAGAGGGTCAAGGAGAGGGTGTTCCGAGCCGTTGGTACAATTCCCGGGAGGCACGACATGACACAAACAATGACCGGCAAAGTAGCCCTCGTCACCGGCGCAGGCTCCGGCCTCGGCCGAGCCTCCGCCATAATCTTCGCCCGTGAAGGCGCCCAAGTCGTCGTCTCCGACATGGACGAGACCGGCGGCACGGAAACCGTCAGCCTGATTCGAGAAGCCGGTGGCGAAGCAACCTTCGTCCCCTGCGACGTCACTAGCGTAGAACAGGTTGACGCCCTTATCGCCAATACTATCGACCTCTACGGCCGTCTCGACTGCGCTCACAACAACGCAGGCGGCGGTGGCGGTCTGGGCCGACCCATGACCCACCAGGTTGCCGTACAGGATTGGCTTCACGTAATCGAAATAAACCTGAACAGCATCTGGTACTGCATGAGGCGCGAGATTCCCATAATGCTCGAACAGGGCGCGGGGGCCATAGTAAACACCTCTTCGATTTACGGCATCGCCGGGGCAGTCGGCACAGCCGCTTACGTTGCTGGAAAGCACGGGGTCGTCGGACTTACCAAGGCTGCCGCCCTCGAATACGCCGACCAAGGTGTACGAGTCAACGCCGTTTGCCCCGCCCACGTCCCCACCACCTCCGTGAAACAGCTCATGAAAGACGACCCCGGCCTTGAGTCCTGGGTTTCGGGCCTCTCCCCTTCCGGCAGAATGGGCCGCCCCGAAGAGATCGGCGAGACCGTAGTCTGGCTCTGCTCAGACGCCGCATCCTTCGTCACCGGCCACGCCATGCCCGTAGACGGCGGCTGGACCGCCCAATAAACTCCCCTCCTCAATCCCCCTCCCCTCCATCCCCGTAGGGGCGACCGGCGGTCGCCCTCCCCATTCCCGTAGAACAACGCCAATGGTTGCCCTAGGGGCCGCTCGTGCAGTCGTAGATCCGCCGAGGCGGGAGCCCCGTCGAAGTATGAGCGGGGGCGGGACGCAAAAAGGACTAGGGTCGAGAATCCACCACTGGGCGGCTGAGTGTGCCCCTAACCCCCCGCCACGTACAACTCCCGCGCCTCCTCCGTCAACACCTCACACCCGTCCTCCGTAATTGCAATCGTCTCACTCAACCCCACCCCGAACTTGCGCGGCACCCGGAACATGATCGGCAGGTGGAACGTCATCCCCGGCTGCAGGACCTCGTCATTCCCCTCCGCTATGAACGTCGCCCCGTCTGCCCAGGTCGGAGGAAACCCCGCCCCTACACTGTACCCGCAGATCCCCATAAACCACATCTCATCTTCCAGCCCCGCGTACCCCTTGTGTGCATCCCGAGCCACGTCGTGCGACGTTCGTCCGGCCTTTGCCCCCTCTATTACCAGGTCGAGCGTCGTTTTCACCGCCTCCCCGATTTTCCTCACCTCGTCCGACGGCTCTCCCAGCACACCGCTCCTCATCATCGGGGCGTTGTACCTGTGGTAGCACCCGCTGTACTCGAAGAATGCCACCTCTCCTTCGTTAAGGGCCAGCCTTCGGAATGTCGTGTGGTGCCAGCTGGTCCGATACCCGGTCGTCACGATTGGCGGTGTTGACATAAACTCACTACCACCACCGATAAGCTTCGCATACCCGACCTCCGCCAGGTCGTTGTCGGTGACCCCCGGCGCTATCGCCTGGAGCGACGCATTGATCCCCTCAACCGTCATCCGACCCGCCTCCCGCATGTATGCAATCTCCTTGGCCGACTTGATCTTCCGCACCCTCTCCACGACTCCGGATGCGTCGACAAAAGAGGCATTAGGCACCGCTCGAGCCAATTCCTCTACCAGGCCGGGGATCGGGCCCCCACGCGCCATCTCTATTCCCAGCCTCTTGCCTCCCAGGCCCCGAGCTTCAAGCATCCCTGCCACCTTGGATGCGATCAAATCGCCTTCGTTCCAGGCAAAGCTGACCACATCCTCAACCCATCCCGATAGGATCGCCGCGGGTATCTCGCACGACGCCGTCACCACGCCCGGTTCCCCATCTGCCGGAATCACAAGAGCCGTCAGGTTGGAGATCGAAAACGTGTAGTACCCCGATAGATAGTGCAAGTTCGCCGGCGAGACCACTATCAGCCCATCCAGCCCGTCATTCCCCATCTCCCCCCGGACCTTCGCCACCCGCTCGTCGTACTCCTCCTGCGTGAAGGGAAGCTCCTTTTCAATCGGGCCGTTCCGAAGCAATCGCATGTATTCGACGTGGTTCATCTGTTCCGTTCTCCTCTCAGGTTGACGCACAGGTTCCGAGACCCAACTAGCGTCTCATTCTACACCAGCCCCCGGCCCCACCCCGCCCTTGCTATATAATCTCCCCGAGTAATAAGCGCCCACTCGCCGACCCAAAGACAGCCTTACCCCTAATGAACATCGATCACATGACAACCTACCTGGAAGTGGTCAAACGTGGCTCTTTCTCGGGCGCTGCCAAGCATCTCGGCCTCACCCAACCCGGCGTCAGCCAGCAGGTCCGACGGCTGGAGAATGATGTAGGAGTACCTCTTCTCGACCGACGGGAACGCCGCGTCGTCATGACCGGCGCCGGGCGAGAGTTTCAGCGTTTCGCATCCCGAGTCCTCGCCGCCCGCTCCGACTTCGATGAGAAGCTCAAAGACCTCACCGGCCAGGTCAGTGGCCGTCTCGCCTTGGGAGCAAGCACCGTCCCCGGCGAGTTCATTCTCCCCGGCCTCCTTGCCGCCTTCATTGCCCTCCATCCCGCAGTCGAGGCCTCCGTCGAAATTGGAGACACCGGCAACATCACCGATATGGTCCGCACCGCCGAGTGTGACCTTGGATTTGTCGGCGCCCGGGTCTCACATCGAGGGATGAAGCTGGAGCCTTTCCTCGAAGATGAGTTGGTCCTGATCGTTCCCTCCTCACACCCGCTTGCGGAGAAGAAAAGCATCGCCATCGCCGACTTGGGGCAGGAGCGCCTCATCACCCGCGAACGGGGCTCCGGGACCATGCAGAACGTATACGCCATGCTCGAAAAAGCAGGCTTCGACGCTCGCATCTGGCGGCATGCCCAGGTTTTCGGGAGCACCCAGGCCATCATCTCCGCCGTGGAAGCGGGCCTGGGCGTCGCCTTCGTCTCAGAGTTCGCCGCCCGCTCTGCCATCGCCTCCCGACGCATCTCCGGCCTAAGAATCGAAGGCGTACCCCTCAAACGTCAACTATACATAACATATCTCGACAGAACCCCCCCAACCCGACTCCAGAGAGAATTCCTCTCCTTCTCCCTAACTTGGGCCAAGGTAGGTTTCCCTATCCCCTCTTCATGACAAGAGACCTGTGGCATTACCGGTGTTGGAGGGGCCGCTCGTGCTGAGCTTAGTCGAAGTATGAGCGGGGGGAGGTAGGCGATCTGGATGGAACAACAGGATCGAAGTACGCGCAGGGTGGCGTGAGGCCGCTCGTGCTGAGCTTAGTCGAAGTATGAGCGGGGGGAGGTAGGCGATCTGGATGGAACAACAGGATCGAAGTACGCGCAGGGTGGCGTGAGGCCGCTCGTGCTGAGCTTAGTCGAAGTATGAGCGGGGGAGGTAGGCGATCTGGATGGAACAAACAGGATCGAAGTACGCGCAAGGTGGCGTGGGGCCGCTCGTGCTGAGCTTAGTCGAAGTATGAGCGGGGGGGTGGGAAAGGGCTAGAATCGAAGAATCGCTGAGGAGAGTGAGCCTGCAATCGAAATGACCAACCCCCAACTCATAGAAAATCTCCTCGCCGGAGACAAGCGCGCCCTCGCCCGAGCCATCACCATCGTCGAACGCTCCGGCCCCGCCGCCCGAGACCTCATCCACAGCATCAGCGCCCACGTTGGTCGCTCCTACACCATCGGCATCACAGGCCCCCCCGGCGCGGGCAAAAGCACCTTGGTCGATAGAATAACCTCCGACCTCAGGACCAGGGGCTGGAACGGCTCTTCCGACCCAAAGGTCGGCATCCTTGCCGCCGACCCCACCAGCCCCTTCACCGGCGGCGCCATCCTCGCCGACCGTGTCCGCATGCAGCGCCACTACAGGGACCCCGGCGTCTACATCCGCAGCATGGCCACCAGAGGCAGCCAGGGCGGCCTTCCCAGGTCCACCCGAGACGCCATTAAGCTCCTCGACGTCTACGGCACGGACGTAACCATCGTCGAGACGGTGGGCGTCGGGCAGGCTGAGCTTGATATCATGGGCCTCGCCGATACCGTCATCGTGGCCCTCGTCCCCGAAGGCGGCGATGCGATGCAGGCCATGAAGGCCGGCCTCATGGAGATCGCCGACCTCTTCGTCGTCAACAAAGCCGACCGCCCCGGCGCCGACGCCGTCGTCCGAGACATCTCCGCCGTCATCAGCTGGGACACCCGTCCGCGGGAATGGATCCCCCGTGTCCTGTCCACCAGGGCCGTCGAGAATGTAGGAATCGACAAGCTGGTCGACTTCATAGGCGAGCACAAGGGAGCCGGGGAGAAGTCGGGGCTCCTGGCCCGGCGAAGAAGCGAACGCCGCAAGCAGGAACTCTTCGAAATCATCAGAGACAGAGTCGACCAGGAGGCTCACCTCGTCATCTCCTCCAACCCCGACCTCTCCGCCCTCGTCCAACAAGTCGAATCTGCCACCCTGGACCCCCACACCGCTGCCCAAACCGTCCTCCAGGCCATCCTCAACCCCAAAACCCACCCCTAGGACCTGTACCTATCCCCTCCCCCCTCTCCATATCCGTCATTCCCGACCCCGATCGGGAATCCATCCCGGGGGGCCGCTCGTGCTGAGGCTCTCGAAGTATGAGCGGGGGGAGGTTGTACTTTGCCCGTGCACCGAGGCGTCACCTCCAAATAACCGAAATTCCCGAGTAATCGGGAATCCAGGGTCCGCCAAACCACAAGAACAGAAGGGGCGGGGGTTCCGCTCGCCCTGAGCTCCGTCAAAGGGTCTCAAGAGCAGGGGCATTCCCTGATAGCTCCCGCTGTCCCTGACCCCTAGACACCCAGTGACTGCCCAGCCCCCTTAGTCGTGTCATCCCGAGGCCCCGCGAGGGATCTAAGGCATCAGCCCACCACCCACACAACCCCTTTCCCCCACTTCTTAAACCCCCCCTCCCCCCACCACTAACACACCCCTATAGCACTTCGCACTATATCTGTTATGTCTCCCATATACACTTAAAGCACTAATCGCTAGACATAAGGACACATATAACTGTTGTCAACCTAGCCCCCTGAATTCCCATACACCTTCCCGATGTCAACCATGTCCAACTACCCAATCATCCTCATCTTTAGCCACGATTTCAACTTCTTAACGGACCCCGGAGACTAGCCTTCCGCCAGATGACCAACCCCCGAAAGAGCAAAAACGCGGTAGATTAAGGGCCATTATGTTGCACACAGGGCTTATGTCAACGCTTTCGCAAATTCGACACCCCCCTCAACCCTCCCCCGACTTCTTTATCTTGTAGTACATCCGGGGCTCCGTCCCATCGATGATGTTCTTGATTCTCGGCGCGTGTTTTATGAAGATGATCGCCGACAAGATCCCCACCGGTATCGCCGTGTCCGGGAAGACGAATACCCCGACCAACGCCGCCGCCACCGTCCCCAATATTTGACCCGCGACCATCAGCCTCGTCAACGCGACGGTTACCAGGAACGTCGGAATCCACACTCCCGCCAACGCCGGCTCTATGAACAGAAGGACCGGGGCCGCCGTCGCTAACCCTTTGCCACCCTTCAGCTTCAGGAAGATCGAGTAGTTGTGCCCGACTATCGCCGTGATCCCTCCCACAGTCATCGCCAGCTCCGGTTCATAGCCGAACCCCACCGCCACCCCCCACCCCAGCAGCAGCGCCAGCGCCCCCTTGCCCATGTCGCCCAGCAGCACCACCAGCGTCAACTTCTTCGAGTTCGTTGCCCTCAGCGTGTTCATCGTCCCGACGTTCCCCGTACCCAGGGACATCACATCCCGCCCCGTGAACCGTTTTACCACTATGACTGCTGTCGGAATCGAGCCAATCACGTAAGCCGCGATTGCAATGGGTATCAACGCTTGGATGGTGGCTTCGTCCATAGAACGCTCCTGTTCGAAGGGGTGCAAAATGCGCACAGGGGAGGCGGGTCATTCTAACATAGCAGCCCCGACTCCCCGCTCCCTACCTAATTGTGGCCCCCAAACCAAGAGTGCTAACATGATGACTCAGAGGCACTTCTAAAATGCGCAAAACAACACTCCATCCCGCTCTCTCGGTCATCGCCATAGCCGCTCTAACTTGCGTTCTTGTTGCCGCAGCATGCGGCATGGGTGGGCAGGAGGTCGCCACCACCCCCCCCTCCCCCACCCCACCCCCCGACCCATCCGTCATCCTCCAGGCCGCCGCCGACCGCTTCCAAGCGCTCCAATTCTTCACCTTCACCATGACCCACGAAAACGGCGGTACACCCATCGCCTTTGGCCTTCTGATGGAAGACGTCACAGGCCAGGTCGTAGCACCTGACCGCCTCGAGGCCGAGGTCGGCGCCTGGGCTGGTGGATTCTTCTTCGACGTCTCCCTTATCGCCATAGGTGAGGAAACCTGGCTCACCAACCCATTCACCGATGAATTCGAGCTGATAGAGAGGGGAATCGTCAGTTCAGCCCTGCTCGACCCCGCAACCGGAATCAGCGGCATCATCCGAGACGCCAAGGACCCCGTTCTGGAGGGTGAGGCCTCTCTCGAAGGTATCTCCACCTACCACATCACCTCGGTCATCGACTCCGGCCAGCTCACCTCCATCGCCCCCACCGCTGAGCCCGGCCTCCCCATAGATGTCGGTATCTGGGTCGGGATAGACGACTCCCTGGTCTACAAAATCCACATGTTCGGCCCCATGTCCTCCGACGAGGATCCAAACATCACCAGGACCATCCTCCCCTCAGACTTCGATATCCCCGCCGAAATCGCCCCACCTGATATCAGTTCTAATTCTTAACCACTCATTGCCGGAGGAGGTGAGGGAGGGTCCAGTCCCCTCTCCCTTTGATGGGAGAGGGCTAGGGTGAGGGTGATCCAAAGACTACACCAACACCCACACACCCCCAAAACCCCATGATCCGCACCCGCTCACCCTACATCCCCATCCTCGCCGCCTGCTTCGGCGTATTCATTGCCGCCGACGACCAGGTAGTCGTCGTCACCATCCTACCCAGCATCATGGGTGACTTCCGTCTGGGTGTCGACGACCTTAGCCAGGTCTCCTGGATCATCACCGGTTACCTGCTTGGCTACACCTGCGGCATGCCCCTCATCGGCAAGCTCTCCGACGTCTACGGCCACCGCACCGTCTACGTCTCAGCTATGCTCCTGTTCGCCGTCGGTTCCGTGCTCTGCGCCATCGCCAATAACCTCTGGCCCCTCGTCGCCTACCGGGTTATCCAGGCTGTCGGAGGAGGTGCGGTCATTCCCGTCACTATCGCCATGATCGGCCACCTGTTCCCCCCTGGACGCCGAGCCCCCGCCCTCGGCCTACTCGGCGCCTCCGCGGAGTTCGGCGGCGTCATCGGGCCGATGTGGGGCGCGCTCCTCGACCACTTCCTCGACTGGCGATGGGTCTTCTGGATTAACGTCCCCCTCGTAGCCGCTTCCATCCTGCTCCTGCTCCTCCTGGTGCCCGGAGGAACGGGCCGGAAGACCCCCGTAGACTACCTGGGCGGCATATGGATCATGCTCAGCCTGGTCCTGTTTACCCTGTCCATATCCCGTTGGCCCGACTACCCACCCCTCGCCGCCGCCGGCATCGTCCTTTCCGTCGTCCTCGCCGCCGGTTTCATCTGGCGAGAAAGTCGGATTCCTTATCCCCTCATCCCTCCGGCCCTGTTTCGCCGTGCCACGTTCTCCGGTGCGAACCTCACCCACTTCCTGGTCGGGATCGGCCTTATAATCGCCATGGTCAACGTTCCCCTCATCACCGACACGGTAATGGGCAAAGAACCCCTGGAGGGCGGCCTCAGGCTGGTGCGGTTCACCGCTGCGATCCCCGTCGGCGGAATACTCGGTGGCCTTGCGGTATCGAAACTAGGTTACCGGCTCCCGACAGCCCTTGGCCTTGCCCTGGCTGCCGTCTCCTTCTTCTTGATGATGGGCTGGGACACCTCCCTCACCGACCCCGCGCTGACCATACACCTCGTAATCGGCGGGTTCGGGTTCGGCCTCGTCATCGCACCAATTGCCGCCGCCGCAGTCGACTCCTCCCCCTCTGCCCATCGAGGGTCGGCCTCTGGTCTTCTTACCGTTATGCGCCTCATGGGAATGACCGTCGGCCTTGCAGCTATCGCCGCCTGGGGTACCGACCGATTCGACATTCTCGTCCGTGACATCGACCTCCCCTTCACCGACCCAGACTACGTCTCCCGTGTCTCGGAGGCCGGCCTTTCCGTCTTCGAAGGCTTCTTCCTCGTAGCATTTGTCGTGTCACTGCTCGCCTTGGTCCCGGCTTTCTTTATGAAACGCGTCCCTGCTGATGTAGAATTAGCTGAAAGTCCGCCAAGGCGGGAGGAGGGTGGCCCCGGACCCATGACACCTGCCCACTGACCTCAGGAAGATGATCGGTTTGCCAGAAAACAACCCCAACGGAGACACTACCCCAGCTGAAATCGCCGACGACGCGCCTCCAAACCGGAGAGAAGCACTCTTTGCTCCGCCGCAGCGTGCTGTCGTCCCACGCCCCGTCTACCGGCACAGACTGCTCAAGGCGCTCTCCTCCAGGTTAGGGGCCCATCTGAGAGCCTGGAGCGTAGAACGATTTATGGCGGCATTGTTTTTTATCTTTGCCTTTGGTGTGCTCGGAGTCTTCATCGCCGATACCCTTCTCTGCCCAGAGGGCACGGGTGTCCGATTCTGGGACGGATGCCTTTACGATGTCCTCGGCTTCGGTGTTGGGGGTGGGGTGATTGGATTTGCCGCCTTTGTCTATCTCCTTCGACTCCTTTCCTTACGTCGCGACAACCCCACCGCCCTTCATATATTGCTCAGACAATTTCTAAAATCTAACGTCACCCATCGGGAGGACCAATGAAGTTTCCAAAAGATTCGTACCTGCTTCCGCTCGGCCTTACCGCCGCCGGAATAGGATATGAGGTCGTCCGACGCGCTGCCTCGGCTGCAACCGCCTACGTCCCCAACGCCGAGGCCGCTTCCGCCACCGTGGAGTCGCGCCCTTCGATCTGGGGCCTCGCGCTGCCTATACAGCCCCGCATCGCCATCGTCGAGCTTTTCGGCGCGATTCAGGGCGGCGCCAAGGTCGGCGAGTCCGTTCGCCTTATTGATACCCTCAAGACCGACAAGCGTGTCCGCGCCGTCATCATCGAGATCGATTCCCCCGGCGGCTCTGCCCCTGCCTCCGAGTACCTCTACGGAGCCGTGTCTCGCCTGGCTGCCAGGAAACCCGTAATCGCCTTTGTCAGGGGCGTTGGCGCTTCCGGGTCGTATATGGTCGCCTGCGGGGCCACCAAGATCATCGCACTTCCCAGCTCCATCATCGGCTCCATTGGCGTGATCTCCATCGGCCCGGTGGCAAAAGACCTGCTCAAGCGCATCGGGATCGACGTCACCGTCTCCAAGAGCGGGCCTTATAAGGACATGGGCGCCCTTTACCGCGACCCGACCAATGAAGAGCTGAAGAAGCGGGACGAGCTGATCGGCCAGTTCTTCGACAATTTCGTCGACCTTGTCGCCAGGTCCCGAGGCATGTCCCGGGACAACGTCCTCAAATACGCCACCGGCGAGGTCTTCACCGGCAGAAGGGCCGCCGAGTACCGCCTTATCGACGAAGTCGCCGACATGGACCGAGCCATCGAGCTCGCATCTGAGCTCGGCGAGGTTCCCCCCAAGGTCGTCTACGCTCGCCCCCGCCGACCCCTCTTCCAAAAACTCTTCTCCCGAGTCGGCTCCTCCTTCGCAGAAGAAATCGCCGAATCCGTCGAATCCCGCCTCGGCGGCTACGTCCACTACCGCTGAAAACCCAACCTGCCCATAATCTATAGTCCCATTTCGAAGATGTGAATATCTACGCTTGTGAAAGCCGTATAGATAAGAGTATGGATATCAATGAAGCGAGACGCCGCCTCGATGAGGCTGTTCGTCGATTAAGTGGTTGCGAGAATAACGCCCACAACGCGCTCTCCGATTGGAGGAAAGCCGAGGCTGCGCGATCGAGCCATTTGCACCATCACAAGATGAAGAGTAAACACGGTGACAACTATCGGCAAGAGATTGAAAAGGGTAAGGATTTTACCATAGCAGAATTACACCAAGCAGAGGCTCGCTACGAAAAGGCGCGAAGAGACTACGATGAATTAATTGCCGCCAGTAAAAACGACAGTAATAACAATTCCTTGAATACCCCGTCTAGCTGTACGTAGAATTCACTACCGGTGAGCTACCCCCCACCCCCATACAACTCCGTCTCCGGGAAGAACGCCCGCCACCCGAACCAGAAACTGGTCCGGCCCGCAATCCGCGCCAGCTCGTCGCCGCTGCCATCCAACGCTTCCAGGCTTGCGTCCCCCACCAGCCACTCTACTCCGTTCTCATCCACCAGCGTCGTTCTTCCCTCCTCGCCAAGAAGGCTGACGAACCTCACTCCCGCGCGCTCGTATGCAACTACGGCATTTGTCCCCGGATTCCCCACAAGCACTAGTTCAGTCCCGCCGATCTCATCGTTCACCAATCCTTCACTACCCACAACCTCCACCGGATAAGCCTTACCATTTCCGTCTATTTCAATTCCGTACACAACGTCCTTCACTTGCAGCCGTTCGTCGTACTCACCGACAGGGAACCACAGTTCCTCACTCCCAAAGTAGTCCGTGTACGCCGCCCCGAACTCCCCTTCCGACGAGTAGTTGCGCGGGTATCCCGTATTTATGTCTAGTGCCAGCGTATCGGGATGCATGGCTAACCAGTCGCCCCACGTGGTCAGAGTCACCGGCCGTATATTCAGCCGCACTCCCGAGTCGACCAGCGACCCCGTCACTGGCACGCCGGTGAACTGGTTCCACAGGCCGCCGGTGGTCAGGTCGTACATCAGCTTGTTGCTGAAATACAGCAACCCCGAGCTTCTGAATGTGTATGTGTGCCCGTCCACGTCGGTATCGTACAAAATGCCGGAACCGCAGAGAGTGCAGTAGGCAAGCGCCACCGGGACCCCACCCACCACGTCGTTCGCCATCTCGTGCCAGTTCATGATCCGCAACGGATAGGCCCTTGCATCTCCGTTTATGGACACCCCGAAGACGCGGTCGGTGCTTTCCAGGTAGGCCGCCTCATCCCCCTCGACCATCGCCGGGTTCACCAGCGAAGGAATCGATCTCGACGACCCATCGTCCTGTAACACCCCGCCCCATACCAAAAACCTCAGGTCCAGATCTATCGTCGCAGGGTTTATCAGTTCGCCGTCACCCGAGGTGAAGTAGCTCCTGAACGGGGGATCGATATCGCTCAGCAAGTCCACCTTCCACTGGAAATATCCCTCTGGCAGCTCTAAGTCGGGTTGTTGAGCCAGCCATTCGACCCACGCCTTGCCGTCATATTCGAAACTCTGCCCCGAGAGCTGTTGCATGACGGGAATTACCTGCTCCGCGTTGAAGAGCAGTTCATTACGGGTCAACAGCACCTGGATAAGGTCCGTCAGCGCAGCAACAAGCGCCGTGTCCCCCGAATCCGCGATCTCCCGAAGGGCGGTTTGAGCAGTTAGATTTCCGGGGTTGCTCAGCCGGTCCTGGCTCAGCCGGTGCAGCAGGTCCACCATCCCACTCTCACCCGTCTCCGCCGACACAGTGGGATCGGGTTTCGAGATCGCAGGCGTCGCCGTTTCAGTAGATGCAGCTTCCGTAGCCCCGGGGCTCGACACCGCCACCGGTGTCAGCTCTACAACAGGGGTTGCCACCTCGTCCTCCCCTCCTCCCTCACACCCCGCAATCACCCCCAGCGACGCCAGCATGACCACGGCGACACCTACGGCCAGAAACATCGGTTTTCGGATACGACGAAGACGATTGAACATCAATAGGACACCGCCTGCTTGAAAGTTCGGGCGCGCTAGTCTAACACCCCCCTCCCCCATGTGACACGAACCCCTTGCCACGTGCCCCTGTATGCCTTATCATTACAGAACATTTATTCGAATAAGGAGGATCATAACCCTATGCCCAGTGGAGGATCCCGCCCCGGAGCGGGCGCACCTAGAGGAAACCGAAACCGCCTGCGACACGGCCTTGCATCCAAATACGTCCAGGAAACCCTCCTTCCCGCCCTCGCCCCCTATCCCGACCTCTATCGCTGGTTTTTGAACTTCCAGCGCAACGCCCGCCGCAGCAAGAAGACCCAACGCGGCTCATCCGCCTCCATCATCGAAACTCTCATCTTCATCTCCGAACTCCCCGCCAATCATCCCCGCCGGCGTTCTGCCCTTCAGGCCCTTAACCACAAACTGCAACGCGCCCTGAGCTTTTAACCCCCTCCATCCCTCTCCTTCCCCACTACGCTTATGTCAATCTCCACCACCCATCCCCCCACTCAAAAACCGCTCTGCCGCCTTTTATTTTCCTTTCAGGCGTCATTCAATCAAAACAGCTACGAATTCAATCGAGCTTCAATCAAGTCCAATCATCCTTCAATCAAGTCTAATCATCCTTCAATCAAGTCCAATCGTCCCTCAATCAAGTCCAATCATCCCCCAATCGCACCCAATCCCATGTCAACCGGTAGTCAATCCGACTCAATCGTTGCCAACCCCCCCACCCTTCCCGCGCTTGGCGTGCCTTTCCCCCGTGCTTTAAGATAACCCCGACACTACAAACCCGTACCCCAATAACAAAGCCGACTTGAACACCCAAGACAACATCACCCTCACGAACTCCCATCGCCTCCAGGCAATAGGCGTCAGGCTGTCCAAAGGCGTCCTCGTGCTGGCAATCGGATTCGTTGTCGGTGCGATTGCCGGGGCACTATCAGGGGCTATTCTGGGCGCTCTAATGGGCCTCGTCATGGGAGGTTCAGCAGAAGTATTGCGGGTTGCCGCGGCCGTGGCAGTCATCGGCATAGTCATCGGCATCCTGGCCGGCATTTTGACCGTCCTGATGACGAGTCTGGGGATCGGCGTTAAGTACCTCATTGCCGCGGTCGCCACTGTAATCGGCGCAGTCGTGGGCGGTTTCCTCGGCGGCTTTGAAGGGGCTGGCATCTTCGCCGTAGTCGGCGCATCCACCGGCGGACTCTTCATCATCGCCCTCCGCCTCGACCCCCGCACCCGCCCCACCCCCACCCCCGAGTCTTGAATCACTATCATTATGTCTAGCATTACCACCCAAATGTCCCTCACACCCTGCCATCCGAAGAACGCTCCTTTAGCCATGTCATTCCGCGGCTCCGCGAGGAATCTAGGACTTGCCCACTCACGTTTCTCAGCCCCACGCTCCCCTCATAATGCCCACCCCACCAAACCCCGAAAGGCGGCAACACCATGACAGCCCAGGTTATCGACGTAGACGGCCACATCCTCGAACCCGCTTCCCTCTGGTCCGACAACATCGCACCCGAATTCAAGTCCCGCGCTCTCCGCATCGAGATCGACGAGGAGGGACTTGAGTTCTGGAGCTTCGATGGAAAGGCCATCAGCACCTACTCCAAGGGCCGAAGCGCCAACGTCGCCGCCATAGGCACGACCCGCGAGTGGCGCAAGGAGCACGTCTTCGATAAGCGCGACATCACCTGGGAGCAGGCCCTCTCCCATGTCCCCGGAGCCTGGGACCCCGACGAGCGGGTCAAGATGATGACCTCCGAGGGCATCGACATGAGTATCCTCTACCCCACTCTCGGCCTCGCCTTCGCCCGTATGGAAGACGCCAAGCTCTCCGCCGCCTACTGCAGCGTCTACAACGACTGGATCGTCGACTTCTGCTCAGCCCACCCCGACCGCCTTATGCCCGCTCTCACCCTCCCCTGGCACGACGTCGACCTCAGCGTCCGGGAGATGCAGCGTTTCTCCGGCCTCGAAAAGAAGGCCGTTCAGGCCCCCTCTGGTCCTGCCAAGGACATATCTTTCGGTTCGACTCATTGGGACGCCCTGTGGGCCGAGCACCAGGAACAGGACATCCCCGTCTCCCTCCACGTCGGCTCCGCAGGTACTTCCGCATCGAAGCTGCTGCACCCGGAGATCAAACACCCTTCATGGTGGACCTTCACCGTCGAGTCCACCGAGCTAATGAACAGCTTCTGCAGCTTCTTCCAGGGCACGGTATTCGACAGGTTCCCCGACCTCAAGATCCTCATCCTCGAATCAGGCTGTCTCTGGATGCCCTACTTCCTCGAAAGAATGGACGAGACCTTTGAGCTCATCGGCTTCACGACCGACCTGAAGAACAAGCCCAGCGATTACTTCAACGAACGAGGCTGGATTTCCATGGAACCCGACGACGAACTCGGCGCCGCCACGGCCAAGCTAATGGGCGCCGACAGGCTGGTCTGGGCCTTCGACTACCCCCACAGCGACTCCTGCGAGGAACCCGTGGCAAGGCTAAGGGAGAGCCTCAGCGAGCTTTCCCCCGACGATCAGGCAAAGGTGATGGGCCTCAACGTCCGGGATATTTACGGACTCTAGCTCTTCCGCCTGAATCCGTTGGCGGTCACCAGGACCCCGGACACGGCTATCGCCGCCGAGAACGAGCAGGTGATGATCATCGCCAGCCGCAAGTCTCCGGTCGAGTCCTGCAGAAAGCCCGTAAGGGCCGGGCCGATAGCCCCTCCGGCAAGTAGGCACGTCTCGATGAAGCCTATGCCTACGGCTATGTCCCGTGCCCCGAAACCTGGGAGCCTGTAGGGCAGCGTCCAGACAAAGGGGACCAGGGAAAACCCGATTCCGTGCATGAGAGCGAAAATGATAAGTAACGGCAGGTTTCCCGTCCAGGCCATCCCCACCGAGCCCACACAGACCAATGTCCCCAATACCGCAATGGATGGGCCCATAAAGTCCCTGTGAGCCCACTTAGCCACGAAATACCCGACCGCCACGCTCCCGGCGCCCTCCAACATCGCCGCCATCGCAAACATCTGCCCGGATGTCTTGACGGAAAAACCGTACTCTTCCAGCAGCAGTGTGGGCCAAAAGGTGATCAGCGAACTCCACGTCAGGTTCAGGCCCATCATCCCCAGCCCTACCACCCACAAAACACGGTGCCGCCCGAGGGTTTTGCCTAAGTTGAGGGACTCTTTACCCCCCAGGGCCGCCGACGCCGCCGCTCCCTGGCGTCGGCCCTGCACCGCCCACGCGATTGTAAATACGAATATCGGCAGTGAGCTTATCAGGATGACCAACCGCCAATTGCCATCCAGCCATTCCAGGACAAAGGGAAGAAGCCCCAGGGCCATCAAAGCTGCGATGCCGTAGGTTCCGTTGAATAAGCCATTGGCGAAGATGATCTCGCGCCTCGGGAACCACTGGTTTATGAGCAGCGTACGCGCCGGATGCATCGCGGCGGCAGCCTGCCCGAACAGCCACCGGCTTATCAGCAATATTGCAAACACCGGCGCCCATGCCTGCCCGACCCCGAACACGCTCATGGCAACAAGCGCCCCCAGCAGGACTATCCTCCCGCTGTACCGCGACAGCACGATACTCAACGGCAGCGCCAATACGAGGTTCCCGAACAGCGCCGACGACCCCAGCAATCCCTGCATGGTAGGAGAAAGTCCAAGGTCTTTGGAGATAGAGGGGAGCATAACCCCCAGCGACAATACGAACAGGACCACGGTCCCATTGGCCAGCCCCAAGTGAGTTAAGACCACCCACCGAAACCCAATCTTCTCCTCAGTCTCTACGCCGAGGCCCTGTGAATCTACCGTCATTACTCGCTTTCTCTATCCCCTCTCCCCCAACAAGCCCCTTTTGCATAATCTGTCCAGGAGCGGCCGGGGCCGCTCGTGCTGAGCCCCGTCGAAGTATGAGCGGTGGAGGGGAAACGCCGATCAGAATAGCAAATGAGGCTTGTTGTGCAGTTACGCAAAGACCCCTCGATCGGTGAGGGTGATATCAGATGCCAAGTGAAGAGTACGCCTGTATTGATGGAGCAAAGGTAGTAGTGCGCAACTGCTCAAGCCCTACCCACCCACCCCACACACCAGAATCTGGTGATTATCCCCCGACTCGAAAGACTTGCACTCAAAATCCCCATACTTGGCCCGCACCTCGAACCCGTTGTACTTGAGCAGAGCCTCCAGCTCCAGCGGGAAGTACATCCGAATGCTAATCTGCTCGGCCGGCTGCTCTTCCACGCCGAGCAGCGAGTAGTGGAGCATCAGGTGCTGCACCTGGGTCGCGGTATCGTAGACGCTGCTGAAGTCTACCCGCACTATTCCATCGCCGTCGGGGTGTTCGTATTCCAGGAAGGGCGACCTCTCCCCCTCCCCCCGATTCAGAATCTCCATCGAGGGGTTATACAGCTCCATTATGAACAGACCCCCCGGCGCTAGATGCTCCTTCACCCGGGACAGGCACTCCTCCAGGTCCTCAATGGTCAGCATACGGGAGATGCTCTGGGATGGGCAGATGATTAGGGGAAAGGTCTTCCCAAGGTCAAAGTACCGCATATCTGCCTTCACCCACTCGACGTCCAGCCCCTCCTCCGAGGAGTTCCTCCCCGCCTGCTCCAGCATCGACTCCGCAAGGTCGATACCCGTCACATCAAACCCTTCGTGGGCCAGCGGTATCGCGATCCGACCCGCACCGCAAGCTAACTCCAGGACCGGCCCGCCATAACGCCTCGCCTGCCCGACCCAGAAATCGACGTCTTCCGTAAAGTTGCCATAGGCCAGATCGTAATGCCGGCCGTCCAGGTAGGTTCGTTGCAGGTTATTTGCGGTCATTATTCCCAATATATGGGGCTTTTATGTAACCGGCATTCCCGAGAAATCGGGAATCTAGGGTTGGGGATTCCCGACTAGGAATGCAACTCACTTCCACCTCAATATTTGTCCGCAAGGTGAGTATGCAGAGATCCCTAGCCCGGAACACTTACATCCTCCACCTCAGCGAAGAAATTGATACGCGCCTGCTCGTCGAGAGCCCTGTCAGGCCCGAGGTAGAACGCGTGGAGGTGTCCAAAGGGGTCCAGCTTCATCTTGGGCACCACCCGGGCCCGCAGGTCCCGAGACTTGGGGTCCATCAGCAGATGGGACGTCCAGACCTCGAAAGTGTGGTTGATCGCATAGAACGCGTCATGAGCAGCGGAATACGAATGCCCCGCCTGCTCCCAATCCTGATTCGAGACCAAAGCATCCCTCAACAACCGGGCATCCCGCAAACTAGTCGAAAGCCCTTGTCCCCACGTCGGGTCCCCCGTCGAGGCCGCATCCCCGATTAACGCAATACCGTCCTTAAAGGGGTGATCGACCCACGCGTGCGCCCCATCGAAAGTGGCAAGAGGCCCCGTAGGCCTCGCCCCCGTAAATACGTCCTCCGGCGCGCCCGTTGACAGGAACCCCTCGATGAAGCGTTCTTCGTCTTTCGCGCCGCTGAGTCTATAACCTGCATCCCATCGATGGCATAAGTAGGCCCGCACCCGACCCAGGCCTTGTGGAAACAGTATGGCCGCCAGCCCCGCATTGGGGTTGGCCCAGTGGTGCGCTGCATCGTCGGCGACACCCATGTCGTCGAAGAGCAGCCCGGCCACGAGGTTCGATTCCGGGTCCTTGTTCACTTGAAAGCCGCCCAGTGCCCGGGTCTGCGAGGCCCGGCCATCCGCCCCAACCAGCATCCTGCAATTCACCTTCTCGGAGTTATCCCCATCGACTCGCACCGTTAGCACACCACCCTGCCTCTCCAACTCCTTCACCCGACTTCCCCGCAACACCGTAACCCCTGCCCTAATTGCCGCCTCTATCAAACTCTTCTGCAGCGTCGGGTGGTAGAACGTAAGCGCCGATACACCGGCGCCCGTGTCGTTCACCAAGTCGCCGTGGAACATCCGCTTCGGGCCTCCGTACATATCCAGCCACAGGACCCGATGTCCCCCCGCCCCGACTATGTCGTCGTAGATTCCCAAGGCTGTCGCCTCGACCACGCCCCACGGGAAGATGAACTCCCCCCTGACCCTGTCCCTGAACTCCGTGGTCGCCTCGACCAGCAGTACGCCATACCCGGCTCTCGCCATAGAGACGGCGAGACTCGCCCCCGCGATTCCCGCACCGACCACTACCAGGTCGTAAGTGTTCCCGCTCTTGTCTTTATTACCGTTATGTACAGTAGCCATTCCTAAGGTCCTGTTCCCTTATGTCCTCGTCGCGCAGGGCCGGGTCTCCGTATCCCCCACCCCCCGCCGCGTAGCAAAGTATCGTGTCTCCCGGCTTTACCGGCACACCCGTCTCCTTCGAACGGAGCACCCTCTCCCCGCCGTCTTCCGACACGATGCTGTATCGATGGGCCCAACCCGGACGGCCTCCCAGCAGCCCGAAAGGCGGGTTAACAATCCCGTCTCCAGCCGTGTTCATCCTGGCTCCAGGTTCCCCCTCATAGACAAGCTCCACCACGCTCCCGAGACCGCCCCTCCACCGCCCATCCCCCGCGGAATCGGGCAGCAGTTCGTAGCGGGGTATGAAGAAGGGAAACCGCTCCTCGGTAACCTCCACGCTGGGGCTCCTGATGCCCCCTGCCACGTTGATCTCCCCGACGTTCGACCACCCGTCGAACCCATCGGACGCCCCCCCTCCCCCACGCCCGAGGAAGAAGTGCCAGATGAACCTCCTGCCGGTCTTGGGGTCTTCGCCTGTTATCGCGTACCTCAAGCGGCGGGAGAACCCGGCGGTCACCGCGTCGGGCACGGCATTTACCATGGCCCGGAAGACCGCCTCGACTATCTCTTCGCCGCAGTGGTTGGTGCTCATCGTCACAGGGGCCGGCGGGTACGGATTCACGATCAGTCCCTTCGGAGCGATCACGGTGATGGGTCTCATCGACCCCTCGTTCCTCGCCACGTCAAAGGGCGCCATGTACATCAGCGATACGTGGGACAAAGACCTGGTGTTCGCATATGCGCTGTTTATGAATCCCGTGACCTGTTTGCTCGACTCGCTCAGGTCGATGGTCATACTGTCCCCGGCAATGGTCACCGTCGCCCGGATCGGCACCATCTTGGCATCGAAACCGTCGTCATCGATGAACGATTCACCCTTGTACACGCCGTCGGGCCAGTTGGAGATCATTTCCCTCACCTGCACCTCAGTCCCGTGCAGGATCTCGTCTACTGCCCGACTCAGCCCCTCTGCGCCATATCGTTCCAGCATGGCAATGATCCGCCGAGCCGCTATCCTCACCGACCCAAACTGCGCCTGGAAGTCCCCGAGGAAGTTCTCCGGGTGACGCACGTTCGCCGAGAGCATGTGCAGCACGTCGTCTCTGGCAACTCCCCTCTCGATCAGCTTCAGGGGTGGTATGCGTATACCCTCCTGGTATATCTCACTGGCCGAGGGGTTGTACCCGCCGTGCGTCGCCCCGCCGACATCGCTGTGATGGGCGCGGTTCACAGCGAAGAACCGGAGCTTGCCTTCATAGAAGATCGGTTGGATGACAGTTATGTCTGGTATGTGGCTTCCCCCGAAATACGGATCGTTCAGGGCAAACATGTCCCCATCGTATATCCGATCTCCGAAATACTGCTTGACCGCTGCCGCAGCCAGGGGTAACGCGCTTATGTGCACTGGAATTCCCTCGCCCTGGGCCACTAGCTGGCAGTCCGCATCGATTATCGCCGTCGAAAAGTCCCGGCTGGAGTTCAGGATCTGCGACATCGACGTCCGGATCATCACCTCCGCCATCTCCAGCGCAATGGTGTTCAACCGGCTCTCAACCACGGCAACGGTGATCGGGTCCGGCTTGACACCCTCACCCTTGTCGGTCTCTACCTCGTCCTCTTCTATAGCCACCTGCATCCTCATGCCGCCGTAGCCGTCGGCCACTGCCCTGTCCCCAGGTTGAAGCAAAATCGTCGTGAAATCCGACTCCACGATCGCCGGCCCCTCCATCTCCCACGATGCGGGCAGCTTGTCCATGTCGTAGACCGGGACATCTGCCCACCCATCGAGGTATACGCTCCGTTTACCCTTCAGCGCATCCTCTAGCCTTCCCTTGCCCTCAGACTTGGGCAAGTCCACCGGGTCAAGGGCCCCAAACACCGACGCCCGCAGCGTCACCAGCCTGACCTCCTGGTCCGACTGCTGATAGGAGTACAGCTCCTGGTACCGCCTGTGAAGGTTCGCCGACAACTGTTCCAATATCGCCGAGTCATCCTGCGTCAGGTCCGGCACCGGCACGTTGACCTCAAATATCTGGTCCAGGTACCGCATGTCCGCAGACACCGACACGCTGATATCCTCGTCCGACACACCCTGCTCCCTCAGCCTGTTTTTGCCCCTCTCTCCCATCTCGGCCGATAACCTACGCACCTCCCCCAGGTCGATGCTGTCCAGGCTGACCGGGTGCGACAGCGAGAAGTCGTACCGGAGGTCCGTCGAGAGCATTCCGTAGGCAGACTGCACCGGTGCCGTGGATGGCACATATATCCTCTCGATATGTAGCTGACGGGCCATCTCGCTTACGTGCAGCCCCGCCGACCCCCCGAAGGCCAGCAATGAGAAGTCCCGTGGATCGACACCCCGTCTCGCCGCCAGCAGCCGTATCCCCTCCGCCATGTTCGTCGATACAACTTGATGTACCCCGAACGCAGCCTCCACCGTCGACATCCCCAGCCCGACAAGTTCTTTATCTAATGCCTCCTCTGCCTTGGCCTTGTCCAAAGACTCCCGTCCACCCAGGAAATTCGTCTCCGAAAGGAACCCGAGCACGAGGTTGGAGTCCGCTACCGTTGGCTTGTCGCCGCCCTTGCCGTAGCAGGCGGGGCCCGGTTCGGCGCCCGCGCTCTCCGGTCCAACTCTCAAAATCCCCCCGGGATCGACCCGCGCTATACTTCCGCCCCCCGCCCCGAGGGTGTGAATGTCGATCATCGGCACCGCAATCTTCCACCCAGCCTCGAACTGCTCCGTCGTCACATGAGGAACGCCGTCTTCTATCAGGGATATGTCGGTGCTGGTGCCTCCCATATCGAATCCGATGAGGTTGGCCTCTCCAACCAGGTCGCCGAAGCTCTTGGCCCCGGCCACGCCCCCCGCCGGCCCCGACAGGATCGCCTTCACCGCCTGGTTCTTCGCATCATCAATGGGTGTCACGCCGCCGTTGGACTGCATTATCAGGATATCGTTGGAATCGCTGAACGCTGCCAACCGCTCATTTAGACGGGTCAAGTACCTTCCGAAGACCGGCCCGACATACGAGTTCACCACCGTCGTGCTCAGCCTGTCGAACTCCTTGATCTGCGGCAGGATCTCGTGAGAAAGCGACGTGTACAGCCCCGGGGCAAGGCTCTCGATGATTTCACCCACCCGACGCTCGTGCTCCGGGTTGAGATACGAGAATAGGAAGCATACCGCCAGCCCCTCGACTCCCTCTTCCAGCATTCCTTTCACAGCCTCCGCCACCGCCGCCTCGTCCAATTCCCTCTTTATCGACCCATCTGCCCGAGTACGCTCCGGCACCCCGATCCGCAGGTAGCGAGGCACCAGGGCCTCCATCTGCTTCATCCTCAGGTTGTACCTGTCCTCCTTCATCCCCTCCCGCATCTCCAGCAGGTCTCTGAACCCGCCCGTGGTGATCAGCCCCACCTTGGCCCCCTTCCGCTCCACCAGCGTGTTGGTGGCCACAGTGGTGCCGTGAATGATCATCGACGTGCCGGACAGCAGTTCAGTGATTCCCAGCCCATAGTCTTGGGCCACGTCCAGCAGACCGTTCATGACGCCCTCGGAGGGGTCCTGCGGAGTGGAGGGGGTCTTGTACAACCGGGGCGCTTCTCTCGGTCTCGTGACCACCAGGTCGGTGAAAGTACCCCCTACGTCGATTCCGAT
Source organism: Dehalococcoidia bacterium (assembly GCA_965249275.1). Taxonomy (GTDB): domain Bacteria; phylum Chloroflexota; class Dehalococcoidia; order Plut-88900; family Plut-88900; genus Plut-88900. The sequence goes on along the minus strand of CBDFLQ010000007.1, from coordinate 195,362 downwards.
TTTGAACATGTCTAGTCCTTGCCTTGCGTGCTGGATTTCGGGGTATTATTACCCGTCAGCCCGATTTGTTCAATCGACTACCACACCCCTCGACAGCCAATGAAACCCCAGCAACCCACAAAGGAAGCCGCCTGGCACAAGCTGGTCGACTACATTCTCGGCTATCAGGCCACCTGGATCACCGATATCGGCCTGAAGGCGGGGCTGTTTAAGGCCATCTCCGAGGCCGGCTCCCCAGGCACGACCGAAGATGCCCTCGCCGAGACCCTCGGCTTCTCGCCCCGCTACGTCGGCATCTGGTGCCGCGCCGCCTACGCCTTCGAGATGTTGGACTGGGATGAGGTCTCTGGTTATCGACTCGCACCCCATATGGGCTCCCTCCTCCTGAATCCCACCGACCCCCTCTTCCTCGGAGGCAGGATCCAGTTCAACGCCGCCCTCCACCAGGACTTTCACGCTTTCCCCAAATACCTGCCCTCAGGCGGCGTATGGCCCAGAAGCGAGCACGATCCCTGGCTCCTCGAAGCTCTGAAGAACATGACCAAGCCCGACTACGCCGTCATCACCGACGCTGTCCTCCCGCAAGTCATGAATACTGACGACCCGGCGGCCGTGGACATCGACATTCTGGACATTGGCTCTGGAGCAGGATACGGGGTCGTACACTATGTAAAGCGTTTCCCCAAGGCCCGAGTACTCGGCATCGAATACGACGCCCCCAGCGCTGTCCTCGCCGCCCAAACTCTCGCCGACTCCGAATCCGGTGACAACGCCCGGGTAATCCAAGCCGACGCCAACGCCATGGACTACGACTCCGCTTTCGACGTAGTCACCATGAACGTCACACTCCATGAGGTCGGTGGCCCCGACTCCTACCGTAACGTCCTCTCCCGCGCCCACCGAGCCCTTCGTCCCGGGGGCGTCGTCGTCGTATCTGAACTTCCTTATCCTGATTCACCAAAGGACTACCGTGGCAACCCCGCATACCAGATGATGGCCGGCGTCCAGCTCCACGAGGGCCTGGTCGGTTGCGGTATGATTACCCAGGGCGAGTTGCGGAGCCTTCTAAACTCCGCAGGCTTCCGGGACGTCAAAGCCCCAGAACATCCCCTCCCCACCCGCTTCATACTTACAGGCAGAAAATGATCGTAGTTGCATCGCCTAGGAGGATGACATGGATTTCGGAGTAGTCTTCCCACAAACTGAGATCGGCCCGGACCCTAAGGACGCCAAAGAGCTAATCCAGGCCACCGAGCAGATGGGCTTCGAGGGCCTGGTCGTATATGACCACGTCCTCGGCGCCAACACGGACTTCTACAAGAACAGCGGCATCAACTTCTTCTACGACATAGACAGCAACTTCCACGAGATTTTCGTGCTCCTGGGTTGGGCCGCCGCCATCACCCAGCGCATCAAGCTCATCACCGGCATAGTCATCCTGCCTCAACGCCAGACCACCTTGGTGGCCAAACAAGCGGCAGCGATAGACGTATTGAGTGGTGGCCGTCTGGTGCTCGGCATAGCAGTTGGTTGGAACCCCGTTGAGTTCGAGGCCCTCGGCGAGGATTTCCACAACCGCGGCAAGCGCATCGAGGAACAGATCGACGTGATGCGGGCACTCTGGACAAAGAAGGTAGTCAACTACCAGGGCCGCTGGCACACCATCAGACAGGCAGGCCTCAAACCCTTCCCTGTCCAGCAGCCCATCCCGCTATGGATCGGGGGCGACTCCAATCCCGTTTTGAAGCGGACCGGCCGTCTTGGCGACGCATGGTTCCCCACCACCGACCAACCCGGCAACGCCAAGCAGAAGATCCAAGTGATCCACGAGGCAGCTAGAGAAGCAGGCCGAGACCCCTCGGACATTGCCATCGCCGTCCAGATCAATCTCGAAGCCGTTCCCATGACAGACGTCGCCGACTACGTCAGAGGCTGGCAGGAGATCGGCGCATCAAAGTTCTACCTGGAGACCATGCATTGCGGCTTCGACTCCGTAGCCAAGCACCTGGACGCCTTCAGGGAGTACAACGAAATCACCTCCGCCCTCTCCTAACCCCACCCCCCCCCGTCATTCCGGCCCCCGAGCCGGAATCCATCCCCGGGAGGGGCCGGGCTCCCTCCCCTGTAGGGGGACAATCCCTAGGAGCCTGTCTCAAAAGTCGCCCCATGCCCCTCTTCCCGCTCTTATACGACTTGGATTCGTGCCTACGGCACCCGTCGCATTGGTCAAGAATATCCAATCGGGCTGTGTCTAACGGACTTATGAGACAGGCTCCTAGTGGTTGCCCTGGGGTGGAGTGGCCGCCCACCCTGTCGCAGATCCGCTGAGGCGGAAGCCAAGTCGAAGGGTCGAGCGGGGTGGGGGAGGGGCCGCTCGTGCTGAGCCCGTTGAAGTATGAGCGGGGCGGGGATCACGTCTATGCCTCCGACACCCCCGTTGACGCCACCCCACCCCAAAGATACACTCCCCATACACTCAGCAGCCATGCAAAACCACCCACAATCCTCCGAGACCATCCATGCGCTTTGACATCACCCTCTACACCCACGTAGGCGAGGCCTACCCGTGGGAAAAGATAGTCGACGAAGCCGAGACCCAGGTCAAATTCGCCGACCAGGCCGGCTTCACCACCTTCTGGATGGCCGAACACCACTTCGCCTGGGATGGCTGGTACAACTCCGCTCCCAACCCGATCCTCTTGGGCACAAAACTGTCCCGCCTCAGCGACAGACTCAGGTTCGGACAGTGCGGCGTTGTCCTGCCAGACTGGCACCCCCTCCGCGTCGCTGAGGACATCGCCCTCATGGACCAGTTCACCAAGGGCCGCGTCGACTTCGGTATCGCCCGGGGCATCGACACCCGGGCCTCCATCCAGTTCAACCTCAACGCCGACAGGCGCAACCAGGAGTCCAACTACGCCCTCTTCGCCGAGTCCCTAGACGTCATCACCGGAGCCTGGACCCAGGAAGCCTTCCAGCACGAGGGCAGGTTCTACAAGTTCCCCGTCCCCGGCTGGATAGAGTCCAACCCCATGGTCCAGAATCCCGACTACCACGGCCCTGACGGCGAGCTGAAGGCTATGGGCGTCTACCCCAAGCCCTTCCAGAAACCCCACCCCCCTATCTGGCAAATGGCCGACTCCCCCGGTTCCCACAGGTTCGCTGGAAGCCGCGGCATGGGCGTCTTTTGCCAGTCCATATCCATCGGCAAGATTAAGGAGGCCTGGACCACCCACAACGAGGCGCTGTCTCAGTCCCAGAACCGCGAAGTTCCTTTCGGGGAGAAGCTCTGCATCGTCAGACCCACCTACGTCTCCGAGACCTATGAGCAGGCCATCGCCGACGTGAGTTGGGGCTCGAAACAGCTCGGGGCCTGGTACTCCCACAACCCAGTCAAAGCCTACTCCGCCATGGCCACCGAAGATGAGCTAGACCCCGGCGACTTCGACCTCCCCTGGCTCGACTTCCAACTCAAGCACGGCCTCGTCTGCGTCGGCACCCCCGATACCATCTCTGAGCAGATCGAGAACCTCCAAAGCTCGGTTAACTGCGGACACCTGGCCCTCTTCCTCAACTTCCCCGGCCTCACCTTCGAAAAGACCATGCGAAGCCTCACCCTCTTCGTCGAAAAGGTGATGCCCCGGTTTATGTAGCAGGGGGAACGCCCGGCAATCGTAGGGCATGGTATATAATCACCGCGGCGGCACCCTGCTTAAACATCAACGCACACTCGACTCGGGAGACTAGGTATGCGGTTCGACTCCACTCCTTACTACCACGTCGGCGAGGACTACGATTGGGAGACCCTCGTTGACGAGATGCGGGAAGAGGTCCGCCTCATGGACCAGGGTGGATTCACCGGCACCTGGCTCGCCGAGCACCACTTCCACTGGGACGGCTGGTACCGCGCCTCCCCCAACCCCATCCTCCTCGGAGCCGACCTGATCAACGAAAGTGACCGGCTTCGAGTCGGCCAGTGTGGCACCATCCTCCCCGACTGGAACCCCATCCGCGTTGCCGAGGACATCGCCCTCCTCGACCAACTCACCAGAGGCCGGGTCGATTTCGGCGTGGCCCGAGGCATCAACAATCGTGCCACCATCCAATTCCGGGAAGAAGCCGACCGCCGAAACGAACAGCACCGCTCCCTCTTCAACGAGACCCTTGAGGTCATTCTCGGCGCTTGGCGGAACGATGCCTTCTCATACAAGGGTGAGTTCTTCACCTATCCCGCTCCCGGCTGGCAGGAGACCAACCCCTTGGGCCGCGACTCCAGATTTCACAGCGAAACCAGCGAGCTTAAGGCCCTGGGCCTCACCCCGAAACCCTTCCAACGGCCCCACCCTCCCGTTTTCAACATGGTCGAGTCCTCGAGCTCCCACGCCTACTCAGCCCGCATGGGCATTGGAGCCATGTGCTTCTCTATCTCCCACGGGCGCATCAAAGACGCCTGGCGGGCTTACAACAACGCCGCCTCGGAAGCAGCAGGCCACGATGTGCCCTACGGGCAAAACCTGGCCGTGATGCGCCCCACCTATATAGCCGATAGCTACGAACAGGCCGTCGCCGACGCCCGGGAAGGCACAAACCTCCTCGCCTCCTGGATAACCACCGACCCCGACAAAGTCCGCAAGATAATGGTCAGCGAAGAGGAGCTGGAAGAAGGCGACCTGGACTTGGACTGGTTCGACTTCCAACTCAAGCACGACCTCATCCTGGTCGGCTCCCCTGATTCCGTCTCCGAGCAGATCGAGCGTCTGGAGACCGAGACCGGATGCCCCCACCTCGCTTTCTTCCTAAATATCCCGCTCCTATCCTTCCAACAGGTCATGCACTCTCTCGACTTGGCCTCTTCAAAAGTAATCCCCCGCTTCAGTTAATAATTGATCCCCTCTCCCTTGACGGGTCGTAGATGCGCCGAGGCGTGAGAGGGTTAGGGTGAGGGTGATTCCCATCCCTTAAAGCTCCGCAGACTTAACGTTAGGCAGCGCTCCTAGTCCCGGCAATAGGTTGAATATGAGGTTCGACAGCACACCCTACTATCACGTCGGCGAGGACTATTCCTGGCAGACCTTGGTCCGCGAGATGCGGGAAGAAGTGCGCCTTATGGACCAGGGCGGCTTCACCGGTCTCTGGCTCGCTGAGCACCATTTCGCCTGGGACGGCTGGTACCGTGCCCCGACCGACCCCATCCTCGTCGGCGCTGACCTCATTGCCGAAAGCGACAGGATGCGTGTCGGCCAGTGCGGCACCATCATCCCCGACTGGAACCCCATCCGCGTCGCCGAGGACATCGCCATCCTGGACCAGCTGACAAAGGGCCGCGTCGACTTCGGCGCAGGGCGGGGAATCAACACCCGCTCCACCATCCAGTTTTTCAAGGAAGCCGACCGCCGAGACCCGGAACACAACCGCGCCCTCTTCCGAGAAGCCCTCGAAATCATAGTCAAGGCCCTGGAAAACGACGCCTTTTCCTACAAGGGCGAGTTCTACACCTACCCGACACCCGGCTGGTATGAGTCCAACCCCCTGGTTCGGGATCCCAAGTACCACGCCGATGACGGTGAGTTGATCGCCCTCGGCGTCACACCCCGCCCCTACCAACAACCCCGGCCTCCCGTCTACATCATGGCCGAAACCGTCGGCTCCTTCGGCTACGCGGGAGAGAAGGGTTACAGCGCCATGTGCGCCTCCCTGTCCCCCGGTAGAATCAACGAGGCCTTCGCCGCCCACAACGAGGCAGCCTCCGGGAGGCTTGGGCGTCCCGTCCCTACCGGAGAGGGCGTCGCCGTCATGCGCCCAACCTTCCTCGCCGAGACCTACGAAGAGGCAGTTCAAGCCGTGCGGCCCGGTGCCAACCGCCTCGCTGCCTGGTCGTCGGTAAACCCTCACAAGGCTCGGCAGGCCACACTGATCGAAGAGGAGATGGAAGAAGGAGACCTGGATTCCGACTGGTTCGACTTCCAGCTCAAGCACGACCTGATCATGGTCGGCTCACCTGACTCGGTTTCCGAGCAGATTGAGCGCATCCAATCAAAGACCCGCTGCCAGCACATCGCCCTTTTCCTCAACTTCCCCGGCCTATCATTCCAGCAGGTCATGAACTCCCTCCACCTCTTCTCCGACCGCATCATCCCCAAGTTCGCTTAACAAAAATAGTCCCCTATCCCTTGACGAGAGAGGGCTAGGGTGAGGGTGATTCGGACTCTTCAAAGATCATCCACCCCAGACCAGACACGAGGTGACAAATGAGGTTCGATTGCACACCCTACTATCACGTCGGAGAGCAGTATTCCTGGGACACCCTGATGGACGAGATGCACCAGGAGGTTAAGCTCATCGACCAGGGAGGCTTCACAGGCCTCTGGCTCGCCGAGCACCACTTCGCCTGGGACGGCTGGTACCGCGCCTCCCCCAACCCCATTCTCATGGGCGCGGGCCTGATCAAGAACAGCGACCACCTCAGAATCGGCCAGTGCGGCACCATCCTCCCCGACTGGCATCCCCTGCGCGTCGCGGAGGACATCGCGCTCCTGGACAATTTCACTGACGGCCGTGTCGACTTCGGCATCGCCCGTGGCTTCGACACCCGGGCCTCCGCCCAGTTCAGTTCGGCGGGAGACCGGCGAAACCCCAAGGTCAACTCCGAGTTCTTCAACGAGGCCTTGGATGTCATCATAGACGCCTGGAAACAGGAAGCTTTCCAATATCAGGGCAACCACTTTACTTTCCCTGAACCCGGCTGGCACGAACCCAACGAATGGGTCCGAGACCCCCGTTACCACGCCGACGATGGCGAGATGGTCGCTCTCGGCGTACACCCCAAGCCTGTCCAGAAACCCCACCCACCCATCTTTCAGATGTCAACCTCCAACAGTTCCCACAAGTTGGCCGGCAGACGAGGCATATCCACCATGTGCCAGACCGTCTCCCTCGGCAAGATAAGGGAAATCTGGAACACCTATTACGACGCCGCTAAGGAAGCGAGAGGCGAAGAGAACAACTTCGGCGATAAGCTCTCCGTGATGATCGCCACCTACGTCGCCGACACCATGGAAGAAGCCTTAGAGGCCGTCAGGCCGGGGGCCAACATGCTCGGCGTGTGGAACAAGCGCGACCCGATGAAGGCATCCAGAGATTCGTTTATAGAGGGAGAAATAGAAGACGGCGATTTAGACCTGGACTGGTTCGACTTCCAGAGGAAGCACGACCTCATAATGGTCGGCACCCCGGACTCGGTAGCAGAACAGATCGAACGCTACCGCACAGAGCTCAACTGCCAGCACATCGCCCTCTTCCTGAATTTCCCGGGGCTAAGCTTCCAGCAGGTGATGCGAAGCCTAACCCTCTTCACCGAGCAGGTCATACCCCGGTTCAACTAAACCCATTGACCCCCACCCCCCACAGGAGTAATCCATGATCGGCATCGTCCCCCGAGAAATCGACGACTACGCCTTCGACCACACCACCCCCCTCCCCCCAGTCATGGAGGAACTCAGAAAGGCGACCTACAACTCGGCACCCGACGCCGAAATGCTTTCCGACCGCCTCATCGGCACCCTCCTCCAGGCACTCATCCGAGTTTCCGGAGCCAAGCGAGTCCTGGAAATTGGCACCTTCACAGGATTCAGCGCCCTCATGATGGCACATGCTCTCCCGGAGGACGGTGAACTCATAACCTGCGACATAGCCCCTCGATCCCTGGCCCGCGAGTTCTTCGCCAAGACACCCCACGGCAAGAAGATCGACCTAAGAGTCGGCCCCGCTCTCGACACTATCGACACCCTCCAAGGCCCCTTCGACCTCGTCTTCATCGATGCCGACAAGACCAACTACCTGAACTATTATGTAAAATGCATCGACTTGCTGGCGCCCAGAGGCGTGATCGCAGTGGACAACACCCTGTGGGGAGGGAAGGTTTTGGACCCGAAAGATGAGAGCGATAAGGCCATAAACGCCTTGAACGATTACGTTACCAATGACCCCCGGGTCAACAACGTTCTGCTTACCCTGCGGGATGGTCTTATGCTCGCCTTCCGGGCTTAGGCCCGGCCTTAGACCCTGCGCCGACGCCGGACCCCGAACCACTCCACGGCAAAATACATTCCGAACACTAGGAAAATCGATACGCCAAAATAGGTAAGCGCGTTCGATACGTCAAGTATTGCATTTACTAGGCTTATCACCCCCAGGAACGCCAGTATCAACAGGCGCCATTCCCTCCAATTTATCAGCGACAGCCCGAAGCCTATCGTCCCCGTTATTATCGCAATAGACACCGGGAACAGCAGAAGAAACCCTACCCGCTCCCGTGTCTCGTCATCCAGGTCGGGCCGGTCCTGGAACGCGGTGACGATCATAATCATAATCACCGCAATCCCTAGCGCGACTAAGAACGAATAAGTTACGTCGATAAGTTGACGCCGCGCGCCCATGACCCAATATCCCCCAATTCCCCGGCGGTCTCTTTGATGTTCCGGAAGGGCGACGGTCGCCCTTCCAAGGAGTTCTGGTGATTATACGACTGCCGGCAAACGGGACGCATTGTTTCCCAACGTTGCCCCTGCTCCACTCGCTGGCTAAGCCCTTAAATACACCTTATGTAAGAGTCTTTGGGAAATGCGTAACAATGTGTTCTGGTAGTTGCATTTATCTTTTGTATGGTAGAATGCTCCCCATCTTCGGTATCCCCGAAAGGGCGTAGTAAACGCTTGCTTCCAGCTTGGAAGATAGGGGTTTCGAAGCAGGAGATACTTGGCCCTGGAGGACCTGTTCATGAACATTTTCGTCGGCAACCTTCCCTATAGTCTGACCGATGAGGAGTTGAAAGAAGCTTTCGACCCCTTCGGCACTGTCGACTCGGCACGCGTGATCACCGACCCCTATTCCGGCCGCTCACGCGGTTTCGGTTTCGTCGAGATGACTGACGAGCGCGAAGGTGAAGCTGCGGTTCAAGGCCTGAATGGTAAAGAGCTCAAGGGCAGACCCCTTACCGTAGACCGGGCCCGACCCAAAGAGCCCCGCCGCCCCCGCTGGTAGCCACGGTCGCAAGGCCATAGGCCCCCTCCCGATCGGTAACTTCTAAGCCCCCACCCCAACGCTTCGGGCCCCTTGTTACCCATAGGTCAAACCGGGCTTTTTTACCTGTTATCCTTACGCGGGATACTTTCGCATCCTAATCCTGATTTGGCCATATAGACTTGCAGTCAGGGGGTAATCAGCTTATGACTACTACCGGGACATCTACTCTGGACATCAGACCCCTGACCCCCGACCTGTTGGACAGCATGAGGACAGTCCTCCGGGGAAGCTGGGGCAGTACCTGCTGGTGCATGTTCCCTCGTATCCCAGGCGCCCAATGGAAGAAGCTCCCCGGCGAAGGGTCCGGCTCTCAGCGCCGCCGTGCAGCTATGGAAGACCTGGCCCGACGCTCTTACGCTCCGGGCCTCCTCGCCTTCCAGGGAGAAGACCCCGTGGGCTGGGTTGCCGTCGCCCCCCGGAGCGAGCTTGCTCGCATCGAGAAGTCCCGGGCCACACCCAGGGTGGACGATCAGGATGTCTGGGTTATCCCTTGCGTGACCGTCCACAGGAATGCACGCGGCCAGGGCGTCGCCGTGGCCCTTATTCGGGCAGCGGCTCGATATGCATTCGAGTACGGCGCTCCTGTCGTGGAGGCCTACCCCCGAGCCGGAAACGAGCGCACCGGCGCCGACAATATCTTTTTCGGAACCGAGCCCCTCTTCAAACGCGCCGGCTTCGAAATCGTCCGAGGACCCCTCCCCGACCGCCCGTGTAACTGGCTTCCTCGCCTCGCAATGCGTTTCAACCCGTTGCAGTAGCCACGCCCAAGGTGGACAATGCACTAAGGAAACCTCTGCCTGCCGGAGGGGCCGGGGCCGCTCGTGCTGAGGCTCTCGAAGTATGAGCGGGGGAGGGACGTCAGGTAACCTGGATGGCACCACTAGCGTGATCAGCAGTTACGCAAAGATATCTCGATGGGTCGGAGATGCGCCGAGGCGCGAGAGGGCTGAGGCCGTAGTCTCGCCGAGGCGCGAGAGAGTGATACTGGCTTGCAAAAGACCCCCAGCCCGAAGGAGGGCACCGCAATGGCTAAGGACGGTTTCAAGGTCATCGACAGCGACATGCACGTCATGGAGCCCGCCGACCTCTGGCAGACCTACATCTCACCCGAGTTCCGTGACCTCGCCCCCGTAGGTGCGGAAGAGTACTTCATGGACCTTCGTCTCAAGCACGATGGTAGAGTCATCGCCCGCAATCAGGACAACTTCGCCGACGAAGGGGAAATGTACGTCGAATTAGCCAAGCGCTACGGCAGGTTCGATGAATTCCTCGCCTTCCAGGACCGGGGCTGGGGCCCCGACACCCAGGTCGAGGCCATGGACGCTGAGGGGATAGACCTGGCCTTGCTTTTCCCTTCCATGGGCCTCTTCGCCCACGCCAAGGTCTACGACGATGATCAGCTGGCAGCAGCCATATCGCGCGCCTACAATGACTGGCTCGCCGAGTTCTGCCAGGGCGACTCCAAGAGGATGTTCGGTTCGGGCATGGTCCCTGCCCAGAATATAGACGCCGCCATTGCGGAGACCCGACGCGTGGCCCAGGACTTCGGCTTCAAGGGCGTATTCCTGCGCCCCAACCCCGTCCAGGGCCGCAACTGGAACCACCCCTACTATGACCCTCTTTGGGCCGAGTGCCAGGCATTCGACCTCGCCGTCGGTTTCCACGAAGGCACTCCCTGTGAGCTTCCTGTTGCTATGGGAGAACGTTTCGACGGCAACCACGAAAACCTCTGGACTACCGAGCACCTGGCCGCCCATCCCATAGAGCAGATGTACGCCTGCCTCGCGATCATCATGGGGGGCGTCACCCAGAGATTTCCAACTCTAAGGTTCGCTTTCCTCGAAGGGAATTGCAGCTGGTCGCCGTTCTGGATCTGGCGCATGGACGAGCACTACGAGCACAGGGAGTCGATTCTCAAGGATAGGCTGCCCCTCATGCCCTCCGAGTACTTCAAACGCCAGTGCTTCACCTCCGTCGAGGCCGACGAAGCGCCCGGCAAGTATGCCATCGACTGGCTTGGCGATGACAACATTGTCTTTTCCACCGACTACCCCCACCCCGACAGCCGCTACCCCAAGTCCGTGGAGATGCTACTCACCCTCGATTTCCCCCACGACAGCCTGCGAAAGATCCTCTGGGACAACTGCGCCCGCCTCTACGGCCTGTCCTGAGGCGGGGCCGCTCGTGCTGAGCCCGTCGAAGTATGAGCGGGGGGAGTCCACGCACTGCCAATCTGTCACGTCCCTCCGCCCCCAACCCACCACCCTAATCATTGTCATTCCGAGGCTCCGCGAGGAATCTAAGGCGCATGTCCCTAGTAGTCGTACCCATATCGCTCTCCACCACTAAAACCTTTTCATCCTGCCCCTACCTCTCCGTCATTCCGGCCTCCGAGCCGGTCGAAGATGCTGAAAGTGCGCCTTTGGCGTGCGCCGAGGCGTGAATACCTCCCCAAAGGCGGGGCATTCCGCTCGCCCTGTCGAAGATGCGCCATAGCGTAAGCCGAGTCGAAGGGTCTCAAGAGCGGAATGGGCAGGGCGTTTCCGCCCCAACCCGGAGTTGCACAAGCGTCCACCGCGAAACTTCTTCGCCAACCCACCACCCCAACCATGCCATTCCGATGCCCCGCGAGGAACCTAAGGCATATATCCCTACCGGACGTACATCCCTACGACTCCCACCCCTAAAACACCCTCATCCTGCCCCTCCCTCTCCGTCATTTCGGCCTCCGAGCCGGTCGAAGATGCTGCAAGCGGAACGTCCGCCTCGGGAGGATGCGCCTTTGGCGTGCGCCATGGCGTGAATCCAGTCTCCGGAGGCGGGGCCGCTCATACTTAGCCCGCTGCAAGTCCGCCTATGAAGCATCGAAGTATGAGCGGCGTGCTAGAGCCTGCGCTCAAGCCCTGTCACCCGTTACCAACTCCACCCCCGACACCCGCGCCCAATAATTCACCGACTCCACCAGGTCCTTATGCCCCAGCCCCGCCGCCCGAGCCATCTGGTATAGCTGCACGCCCAGGTCATTGATGGGGGTGGGAACCCCCTCCTCCCTGCTCCATTCGCTGGTCAGCTTCAAGTCCTTGTACTGCAGGTCAACCGAGAAGCCCGGCTCGAAATCACCCCGCTCGATTCTCGGCCGGACATAGTTCTGCATGAAGTAGCAGTCGGCGTCCGTCTCGTCAAACACGTCCATCAGGGTCTTCGCATCGATGCCCGCCGCCGCCCCGAGAGCAAACGCTTCCGCCGAGATCAAGTTGACCATCCCACTAACGAAGTTGCTCAGCAGCTTTACCTTCGTCCCCGTCCCTGCCTCCCCCAGAAAGAAGAACTTCTCGCCGAGCGCTTCCATCACAGGCTTTGCCTTCTCGAATGCGCCTCGGTCCCCGCTCACCATGAAGGTTACGTTGGCCGCCTTCGCCCCGTCGGTGCCCGCCCCACCTGGCTGCCCCCCGCTTATCGGAGAGTCCAGGTAGTCAACACCCCGCTCCTTCGCCCAAGCATACATCTCAATGGCAGTCTTCGGGTCAATGGTGCTCAGGTCCACAATGACTGTCCCTGGCCGAGCCCCCTCTAACACGCCATCCTTCCCATCTACCGCCGCCCTCACCGCTTCGGGGTTTGGCAGCGCCAGCAACACCACCTCCGACAACCTCGCCAAGTCCGCCCCACTCTCCGACGCCAGAGCCCCCAGCTTCTCTACTGCCGCCATCCGCTCCCGAACGCTGTCATAGACATATATCGGCCCGAAAGTCCTTGTCAGGTTGGCAGCGTATATCCGCCCGATAACTCCCAGCCCTACCAGTCCAATCTTTGGCATCGATTCACCTTTCCAGCATGAGCCCGCATTGTGTTTCCGGTATGAGACCCTTGCATAACCGACATTTCTGCTCCCGAGTCGGGCTCCATCCCCAGGGGCGGGGTATTCCGCTCGCCCTGTCGAAGATGCGCCGTGGCGTTAGCGAAGTCGAAGCCTGTCCTGAGGCTCTCGAAGGGGATCCCAAGAACTGAATGATGTGCGAGCGTTCCATCCCCTCTCCCTTGATGAGATTTTTGCCTAACCTCCCGCGGTGGGGCCGGGGCCGCTCGTGCTGAGGCTCTCGAAGTATGAGCGGGGGGTGGAGGTTACGTGATCCGGACAGTACAGCAGAGGCAACCTGTAGTTGTGCAAAGCTCTCTTGACGGGAAAGGGCTAGGGTCGAAGACTCGCTGAAGAGAGTGAGGATGTATCCCAAAAGACAAACGCGCACTTTATGTAACGAAGTCCCTCACAAAATCACTCATCCCACCCTCGCCATAGACCGCCCATCGACGCATTATGTAAAATCACCCAAGCTGATACAGCTTGACCGCATTCTCCCCCAGTATCTTTCGGAACTCCGCATCCGGAAGGGGGGCAAGGTTCTTCTTCAGTTGTGCCACGGTCCCCATCTCTGCATCGGAGTGGGGGTAATCGGAAGCCCAGAGGAACCGGTCGGCCCCGAGAAGCTGCATCATCGTAAGGCCAATCTTCTCGCTGGGCTCCATCGATATCCAGCATTGTCGATTGAAGTATTCGCTCGGCTTAAGCTGCATCGACGTCTCGAAGCCGTACCTTTCGAAATATTCGTCCATCCGCTCCAGCCAGTAGGCCAGCCAGCCGCAGCCTGCCTCCAACGCGATCACCTGAAGGTTTGGGAACCTGTCGAAAAGACCTCCCTGGAACAGCGAGGTCATCGAGTCCACCACAAACTTCGCTGCCGTGACGAACCACCACCACCAAGACGCCTTCCAGGGGTGCGGGTAGAAATAATCACCGCCAAATCGGGTCCCGCCCCCGTGAACATGTACCCCGACAGGCAGCCCGAGGCTTTCGGCTTCCGACCATATCGGGTCGAACTCCGGCTCGCCATACGGCTGACCCTTTCTTGGCGGAAACGCAAGTAACATCAGTCCCTTCGCCCCAAGATCTGCCACCCGCCTGGTCTCCGCCACCGCCTGCTCGACATCCATGAAAGACACGTGAGCTATCGGCACTAGTCGGCTGGGATCGGTGCTGCAGAAGTCGATCAGCCAGTCGTTGTACACCCGGCAGTGGGCCGCCACGAGGTCGGCGTCGTCGCTGGAGCTCTCCCAGTCCAGACCTAGCGACGGGTAGAACAACGCAATATCGATCCCCTCCTCGTCCATCACCTTGAGCCTTTCATCCGGCACCCATGCCCCCGGGACCATCGAGTCCCGGTAGTGCACCTTCCCCGCCAGGTAGTCCTCCATGGGCTTGTCAACAGCGCCGTACACCGACACTGTGCCCACCGGCCTCGTATCGTCCAGCCATATGTTGTCCATAACCGGGTGCTCGACCCCTTGGTCGTCCAACACGAGCTTATAGGCCCGGTCCCGATACTTCGGTTCCAGGTTATTTTCGAAAAGGTCGGGTGGCTCCATGATGTGACCGTCCACGTCGACGGCTATGTAGTCCTTCATATTCTTCTTGCACCCTTTCCGTTCTTGCTTGTGTTCCGTGAACCTCCAACCCATAGGGGCGAGCGGCTGGTCGCTCCTCCCCACATACAGCCGGATACGCTAAGCGAATCCACTTGGGGAGTCAATACAACGCACCGCTCCTCGTTTGCCGTATTCTGTGCCCGACTGTATAATCCACCGAACAGAGCCCCGGCTAGCAACCCTTGCGCCAGGGCTCTTTCTACGACAAACTGGCCTAGAGGCTTCATGTACTTCGATCTGAGACTGTTCCAGCTTACGCAGGGCGTTCGGCTCCGTATCTTTCTTTCCACAGTGCTGGGGCTTATTGCCGTTGGCGCTGGAGTCGCCGGCCTCGCTATCTTCGGCATAGTCATCGCCCGGGTCTTTCGCGGACAAGCCGAGTACTCCTCCCTTGCTTTTCCCATGATCGGCGTCGCCATCCTCATCGGCGTCCGAGGAGTATTCCAATACCTGCAGAACAGCTACGCTCATCACACTTCCAACATCGTCAAGATAAAGATTCGTGAGAATCTTTATCAGCACTGCCTAGCCCTTGGCCCGGGTCACTTCGACCAGCGTCGCACAGGTGGCGTGATCCTCACCCTCGGCGATGGCGTCGAGGGCCTGGAGACCTTCTTCGGCCAATACCTTCCCCAGATCATCATTGCCGCCGTCGCCCCGATTCTCATCTTCGTATTCATGGCCATCCTGGACCTGCCCATTGCTCTTATCTTCCTCGGCTTCGCCCTCTTCACCCTCGTCGCTCCGGCGGTCTTCCACAGCTGGAACCAGAAGAGCAGCATGCACCGCTACCGCTCCTACGGCTCCCTGGGCGCCGACTTCCTGGACGGTGTGCAGGGTCTTGCCACCCTGAAGGCCTACGGCCAAAGTGGCCGGCACGGCGATCGGCTGGCGGACAAGGCCCGTGCCCTATATCGAAGCACTATGGGTGTCCTCGCCGCCAACATTGCCACCGGCGGCGTTACCGTGCTGGGAATCTCTGCCGGTGCAGCCGTCGCCCTCGGCGTGGGAGCAGCCCGGGTCAGCGCCGGTGACATGGAGATTCGAACTCTCCTGATCGTCATGATGTTCGGCGTCGAGGTCTTCAGGCCTCTCCGGGAACTGACCCAGCTCTATCACAAAGGCATGATCGCAAGTGCAGCCGCGCAGAGCATCTTCAACCTCATGGCAGAGCCCGTAGAGATCGAAGGCCCCAGGAACACACCCACTCCCGACACCCCTAATACCGCTCCCCTCGCCGCCGAAATCCGCTTCGAAAACGTTACCTTCGGCTACAATCAGGGCCGGGGCAACGCCCTTGAGAACGTATCGTTCACCCTGGGCAAGGGTGAAAAGCTAGGTGTGGCGGGGCCAAGTGGTGCAGGAAAATCGACCCTCGTCTGGCTGGCATATCGCTTCTTCGATCCCCAGAAGGGCCGCATTCTTCTCGGCGGACAGGACTTGAAAGACCTTCCCCTCGAACGAATCCGGGAGCAGATCGCGGTCGTCACCCAGGACACCTACCTCTTTCATGGCACCGTCGCCGACAACCTCAGGTTCGGCAAGGGCGACGCCACCCAGGAACAATTGGAAGCCGCCGCAAGAGCCGCCAATGCCCACGAGTTCATCTCCGAGCTCCCCCAGGGCTACGACACCTATGTTGGTGAGAGGGCTATCCGCCTCTCGGGCGGCCAGCGGCAGCGCATCGCCATCGCTCGAGCCCTCCTGAAGGATGCCCCAATCCTTATCCTCGACGAGGCCCTGTCCAGCGTGGACGCCGAAAACGAGGCCGTAATCCAGGAAGCCCTGGACCGGCTCATGCAAGGCCGCACAACCCTGATAATCGCCCACCGCCTCTCCAGCATCGTCGGTGCCGACCGTATCCTCGTCCTGGAAGACAGCCATCTCGTCGAAATAGGCTCCCACGACGAGCTTATCGCCGCCGACGGTATCTACGCCCGGCTCATGGCCGACCAGCAGACCGCCGGGTTTGCCTCCCGCCCGGCAAATCTCGCAACTGTAGACCAGCTCACCAGCGCCGTCGATGGCCTCGCCTCCCCACCCCACGAGGAGGAACCCCTGCCTGCGCCTGCCGCTCTCGAGGCTTCTTATCCAATGGGCGCGTTCACGATCCTCCGGAGGTTGATGACACTTATCGTCCCCTGGTGGAAACAGCAGACTGTCACTTTCCTCTTGGGCATTGCCCATCACGGCTCCATAATCGGACTTGGCGTGATCAGCGCGTTGCTGGTCGGCGAAGTGTTCCGGGGCGGAGACCTGACCCTATACCTCATCCTCCTCGCGGTCTTTGCCCCGCTCACCGCATTCTTCACTTGGGCCGAGGGCTGGCTCGCCCACGACCTCGCCTACAGGCTCCTGGCCGAGATGCGTATCGACATGTACCGCAAGATGGACGCCATAGCCCCCGCCTATCTGGTTAAACGTAGGTCTGGGGACATCGTAGGTGTCGTCGGCGGAGACATCGAGAAGATCGAGTATTTCTTCGCCCACACCATCAGCCCGGCCTTCGTGGCCTTTGTCGTGCCCCTTGCCGTCCTCATCACCCTTGCCCTCATCTCCTGGCCCCTCGCCATTGTTCTTTTGCCTTTCCTCTTCGCCGTTGCAATCCGCCCCTTCTACGCCCAGAAGACCAACGAACGTCTCGGCGACGAAGTGCTGAGCAAGCTCGGCGGCATCCATGCCCAGATGGTCGATAACATCCAGGGAATGCGGGAGATATCCGCCTTCGATCAGGGCCCCGCAAGGACCGGCGACATCCGAGAACGGGGTTGGGACTTCGCAGGGAGCCAGCTCAAGTTCAAGAAGGCCCAGGAGTCGCAGACCTCCTTCATAGAATCGATCACGGGGCTTGGGGGCCTTGCGGTACTGGCAATGGGCGCATGGCTAGTTTTGGAAGGCAGGATGGACCGTCCTGACCTGCCCCTTGCCGCCCTCCTTGCCCTCTCCACCTTCTCTCCCGTATCAGACCTCGCACGCACCGGCAAGGACCTCATGGAGACCCTTGCCGCAGGCCGCCGCGTCTTCGCCGTCCACGATGAACCTATGTCCGTCCAGGACGGTCCCGGCGTAGCTGCACCCGGAGAGGTTGCAGTGCCCACAGCGCCCTTGGTCCGCTTCGAAGGCACTTCCTTCGCCTACGGTCCGGGCCTTCCCCAGGCCGTCTCCGATCTCAGCTTCACCATCGAGCCCGGGCAGACCGTGGCCCTTGTCGGAAGGTCGGGGGCGGGTAAGAGCACCTGCGCCTATCTCCTAATGCGCTTTTGGGATCCTCAGTCCGGCGAGGTATCCCTGGGCAATCACAACCTGAAGGAATTCCGGCTCGACCCCCTACGAGACAGCATCGCCTTCGTCACCCAGGACACCTATCTCTTCAACGCCAGCATCGGGGACAACATCGCCTTGGGCAAATTCGGGGCTTCCCAGGAAGAGATCGAGGAAGCCGCCCAGCAGGCCAATGCTCACGGCTTCGTATCCTCTTTCCCTGAGGGCTACGACACCATGGTCGGCGAGCGGGGAATGCAGCTCTCCGGCGGTCAGCGCCAACGCATCTCCATCGCCCGAGCCCTCTTAAAGAACGCCCCAGTCCTCATCCTCGACGAAGCCACCTCCCATCTCGACGCCGTCAGCGAGCACCAGGTGCGACAGGCCCTCAACCGCCTGATGTCCGGCAGAAGCACAGTCATCATCGCCCACCGGCTCTCCACAGTCCGAGACGCCGACAAGTTGATAGTCCTCGACCGTGGTCGCAAAGTCGAAGAGGGCAGCCACGACGAGTTGATGGAACGAAACGGCCTCTACGCCCAGCTGGTCGCAGCCCAGATGGTATCAGCCGCCCCCCGCCCCACCCAACAACCCTCCTAACCCAGCGCGCCTCCCTCTCCAACCTCGTCATTCCGGCCCCCGAGACGGAATCCATCCCTGTGAGGGGCCGCTCACCCTGAGCTTGCTGTAAGTCCGCTGAGGCGGGTCGAAGGGCGAGCGGGGACCGCCCCACACTGCCACCCCTCATCCGTCTTTCCTGCGGAGGCAGGTCGCAGATGCGCCAAGGCGTGAATCCATCCCTCCTGAAGGCGCACCCCCCCGCCGAGCCGGGACTCCCTCCCCCTCCGCCATTCCGACTGCCGAGAGAGCCGGTCAAAGATGCGCCGAGGCGTGAATCCATCCTTGGGGAAGGGCCGCTCACCCTGAGCTCCGTCGAAGGGTCGAGCGGGGGCAGTCCACGCATTGCCGATCCGTCGCGTCCGCCCCTCCCCCACTCCAACCCCCTTAACCCTGTCATTCCGATGCCCCGCGAGGAATCTAGGAAACCTCTGAACAAGTCTAAGGGCATAGGTAATAGGTAAGATAGGGAGAGTAAGGCCAAAGCTGAGGTGAGATTTGATGGAGCAGCCGACATTTGCAGACTTGGAATACGAGGGCAAGAAGCGAAAGACCCGCCGGGAGATATTTCTGGAGCGGATGGAGGACCTGGTTCCATGGGGAAAGTTAGAGGAGCGAATCCGGCCCTACTATTCCAGGGCGGGCCGTGGACGGAGGCCCTACGAGTTGTCGGTGATGCTGCGGATACACTGCGTGCAGCTGTTCTACAACCTGAGCGATCCGGGCATGGAGGACATGCTCTACGAGGTGGAGTCGGTGAGGCGGTTCGCAGGTCTGAGGCTGTCCGGCCCCTTGCCTGACGAGACTACGATACTGAACTTCCGCCATCTGCTGGAAGAGCAGGAGTTGGGTCGGGGGCTGTTCGAGGAGATCAACCGTCATCTGGAGTCTCGGGGACTGAGGCTCAGGGAGGGTACGATTGTGGATGCGAGCATCATCGAGGCGCCGGCGTCTACGAAGAACCGTGCTGGAGAGCGAGACCCCGATATGCACCAAGTGAAGAAGGGGAAGGAGTGGCACTTCGGTATGAAAGTGCACATTGGTGCAGACGCTGACACGGGGGTGGTGCACAGTATGAGTACGACAGCTGCGAACGTGCATGACGTGACGGAGGCGCACCGGCTGCTGCATGGAGGGGAGAGGCGAGTGTGGGGAGATGCGGGATATCAGGGAGTGGAGAAGCGGGCGGAGAATCGGGATATGGATGTGGAGTGGCGGGTGGCGATGAGACCTGGACGGCGTCGGAAACTGAGGGCGGGGAGCTGCGAGGCCTTAGCGGAGAAGAGCAAATCATCCATCAGGGCTAAGGTGGAGCATCCGTTCCTGTACGTGAAACGGCACTTCGGCTACGCCAAGGTCCGCTACAGGGGCTTGTACAAGAACACGCAACGGGTGGCGATGCTGCTGGGGCTGGCCAACTTGGTAAGGGCCGAGCGCCACTTAGCGGTGTGACGGAGGAGCAGTGTGGTCAAATCCGGGTCGATGGTGACTGGATGCCCTGACAGGCCAGAACATAGGATGCAAATAAGCCACCGAGACGCAACATTACGACCCAACCTCTCCCCAAAACTCCATGCAAGACAACCTAAGCTGGTTTACAGTGAGTTGTTCAGAGCTTCCCTAAGTCG
Organism: Dehalococcoidia bacterium; assembly: GCA_965249275.1. Classification (GTDB taxonomy): domain Bacteria; phylum Chloroflexota; class Dehalococcoidia; order Plut-88900; family Plut-88900; genus Plut-88900. The sequence continues at coordinate 175,293 of CBDFLQ010000007.1, read as the reverse complement.
ATAGAATGTGTTACCTATCTCCCCGAACAACTGTAACCCATGTCCCCGGTCTGTACACCCATCAAGGGAGAGGGGATAAGTCTTCCCGACACCGTCCGGCATTGGGGTTATGCAAGGGTCTTATGGAAAGGGGGAGGGGGATGTCTAATCGACAGGGGGAGAGGGGGATGACTATAATGTTTGGCGTTCCAGCGCAGATAAGCCGTAAGGAGAATATGTATGAAATTCGGGGCCTTCTTTTTGAACCAGTCTCCTGAGATGAAGCCAGCAGAAGACGTGTACGGCCGCACTGTAGAGATGGCTGCATTTGCGGACCAGTTGGGCTTCGACTCGGTGTGGCTGGCTGAGCACCACTTTTCCAGCTACGGCTACTGCCCCAACCCACTACTGATGGCCGTGAAGCTGGCGGAACGCACCAAGAAAGCCCGTATCGGCATTGGGGTGATGGTGGTGCCCTTCTACAACCCGCTCAGGCTGGCCGAGGAGATCGGGATGGCGGACCAGCTGACGGATGGACGACTCGACCTGGGGGTTGGCAGAGGTTATCAGCCCTACGAATTCAACCGGTTCGGGGTGCCTATCGAGGAGAACTTCGAGCGGTTCAACGAGTACATGGAGATCGTGACCCGGTGCCTTTCGGAAAACGGCGTTGCCCACGAAGGGAAGCACTACCAGTTTCCGAAGACATGGACGTTTCCCCGGCCCCTGCAGCAACCCCATCCACCCTTCTGGCACGCGGGGAGCAGCCCGACAAGCATGGAGTTGAGTGGGGAGCGGGGCTATCACACGATCTGCTCGGGGGCGATGGACAACCTGAAGAACAACAACCGGATATTCCGGGAGGGTCTCGACGCCAACGGCTGGGGGCCAAGGGAGTTCACGATCCTGCGGCACACCTACGTCTCCCACGATCCCGAGGAGGTGGCGGCGCAGTTCGAAAACGGGATGTATGTCCGCAGGACAGCGGGGTCGCTCCGGGCGGGGAGGGAAAGGATTATCGACGGTCGGGCGTACTCTGACCGGCTACCCGACGAACCATCCGCCGAGGAGTTGCTGGAGACGACGCTAATGCTGGGGACGCCGGAGGAGTGCTTGCGGAAGATTCGGGCATTCAGGGACGAGGCGAACGTGACCACGCTGCTTTGCCAGTTTGACATCGGGGCGCTGGAGACTGACAAGGCGATGGCGTCGATGGAGATGTTTGCGAAAGAGGTAATGCCCGCGCTTCGGGCGGCGGAGGTGACGGTTTAGGGGAGAAGTTCACCCTAGCCCTAGCCCTCACGCCTCGGCGCATCTACGACTCCCGTCAAGGGAGAGGGGATGGGACCCAGCCCCAGATTCCTCGCGGGGCCTCGGAATGACAGTTGTACAAAGTTTCCGCCGAGGGAGAGGGGATTGGCCCCCGCCCCGCTCATACTTCGACGGGCTCAGCACGAGCGGCCCCGGCCCGTCCAGCACCAGTTGGTATAAGAGTGTCGGAGGGAGAAAATGACAAGGCAGGAAAGGAATCGAAGTTGACGAAGGAACGAGTTGTTTATATTAACGGAGAGATTGTTCCCGAGAGCGAGGCAAAGGTCTCGATTCAGGACCGGGGCTTCAAGATGGGCGACGCGGTGTTCGACAACACCCGGACGTTCAACGGGCAGGTATTCAAGGTGCGGGAGCACCTGGACAGGCTGTACAGGTCTTGCAAGTACCTGAGGCTCGACCCGGGAATGAGCAAGGACAGGATGGCGGAACTGACCCACGAGGTAGTCAATGCGAACCTGCCTCTGCTGGAAGAGGGGGCGGACTACTGGGTGATCCAGCGGGTGACTCGGGGAGTCGATCCGCCGTCGCACAACCCGAAAGAGGCCGGAGGGGCCACGGTTATTATCCAGACGGACCCGATCCCCTTCAAACAGAGGGCCAATCTTTACCGGGACGGAATCCGGGTGATCACGCCATCGGTGCGTCGGACGCCCCCTTCGTCGATGAGTCCTCGCGCGAAGACGCACAACTACGTGAACATGGTGCTGGCTGACCTGGAGGTCAAGGCGCAGGACTCGGAGGCATGGGCAGTGCTGCTGGATGTCAGCGGAAACCTGGCCGAGGGAGCGGGCAGCAACATCTTCCTGGTGAAGGACGGCGCGATTCATACTCCCATCGACCGGTTCACGTTGGAAGGGATCAGCAGGCAGACGGTGCTTGACCTGGCTCGGGAGATGGATATCGAGACGGTGGAGACTGACTTGGACATGTTTGACGCCTACAATGCGGACGAAGTGTTCATTACGTCAACTAGCCTGTGCATCTGCCCGGTGTCGAGTGTGAATGGTGCGCCGATTGCGGATGGTCGGATACCGGGCCCCGTGACACAGAGGCTGGAGAGGGCGTACAGCGGGTTCGTGGGTGTGGATATTTTCGATCAGTATTTGTCGAAGTTGTAGAGCGGATAGGGAACCCTCTCCCCCTGGCCCCCTCTTCCGCTAAAGGCGGGTCTACGACGCCTTTGGGCCTTTAAGGGAGAGGGGACGGACAGGCCCGGAGGTTACCGCATTCAGTGTTCTGCGGGTCAAGGTGTGCGGGCGTGGGGACTGGGCAGGCACGGGGAGTCTGTTTCAGATGTAGGTTGTGCTTGACGTGGGGAGTTGGCTTGGTCGGGCTGGCTGATGGCGGAGCCGCATTAATCGAAGCAGGGGGCTGAGTGTGCCCACGATTGCCGTCCGAAGCGCCCGATAGGCCGAGTATGCGCCCTCGGCTACCCAATGCTTTGTCCAGGTAGCTGCGGCTCGCCGTATCCTCCACAGGGTGCGCAAGTTGAAGGCTGTGGCGAGCAGGCTCCATTCAGCCGAGACGTTGGTTAAGCCACGCAACAGGAACCTGTGGGCTTGCTGTTGCTCCTTGATGATACCGAAGACCGGTTCTACCAGTTGCATTCTCTGTTTATACGCACCCTTGGCTTCTTCGGTGGACATCCAGGCCCGGTGTCGACGCAACGCAGCGTCGTGGGAACCGATCTCCAGGGCACGCCCATGACGCTTGTCTTTCGTACAGACCCCGAAGGCCGGGCAGGCCCGGCACACGGCCCCTGATGCCCGGTAGAGCCGCATTGCTGTGTTGCGAGTGCGCTTGGTGCGAGTGAAGCGCAGCAACCGGCCCTCGGGGCAACGGTAGCTGTCGCTCGCCTCGTCGTAGGTGAAACGGTCTTTGTGATACGGGCTCTGCAGCGCCCGGTCCTGCGACTCAGGCATCACCACCCGTTGGCCTCTTAGGGCGCACTCCTGTAGATTGTTCCCGGAGTGATAGCCCGCATCCGCCAACGTCATCTCCGTCCTTTGTCCCAACGTCTCCTCAGCCTTCTCCATCATCGCACCCAGTTGCCGTCTGTCGGATATGTCGTTCACCACATCAACTGCCGTGATCAGCATGCCGGGCGCTTTACCCTCAGCCGCTGCTACCGTAGAGACCATCGCCTGGGCGTTGTAGGCCACCGCATAACCCTGTCGCGTCTTCATCATCCGGGCGTCCTGATCGGTCAGGTTGATCTGCTTTTGCCCATCCCGATCGGCAAGTCTGTGCACCGTCTCACGCACCCGCTCACGCAATGCCTTGCGGTCTTGCAACCTCTCCGGCAGATGGCCGATAGCCGACTCCTCCCCAGCCTCGTTCTGCGCTTCCAACTCGTCTATCGCACCTTCCAAACGGCCCAACAGACGGCGCAACCCAGCGGCGTCGTAGGTCCGGTCCTTTGCCGCATTCGCTCTAATCTTCGTCCCGTCCACCGCCTGCACCGCCATCTCCACCAGGTCCATATTAACCGCCGTCTGCACCGTCCGCTTGAGCAGCTTCCTCATACCATCCCGATGCGAGCTGTAAAACCGCCACAACGTCACGTGGTCCGGGCGCTGGCAGCCCGTCAGCCAAAGGTACGGTATCTGGTCGCAGCAGGCCGCCTCCAGCTTGCGGCTCGATCGCACACCGGTCATGAAGCCGTACAGCCACACACCCAACAGCGCACGGGGATGGTAGGCCGGCGCTCCCATCGCCTCCCCGTCTCTATCAATCCCAATCCCTGCCCAGCCCTCTCCATCCAAGGCATCGACGAACTCAGCAACAAATCGAGCAGAATGACCGGCCCCCAGCATCTCGTCGAGACTCGGCGGCAACATCCATACCTGTTCCCGGTTCATCGGTCGATGTGGCATCCCCAGTCACCTCCTTATGACGCTGTCTACCTTGTCCACCATAGCCTACTCCATATGCCTATAACTTATGAAACAGACTCCGAGACCTGCCCCTACGGGGAAGAGGATGGGGGTGGGATGGATTCACGCCTCGGCGCACGCCAAATGAGCACTTGCAGCATCTTCGACCGGCTCGGGAGGGTGGGATGACGGGAGAGGGCGGTGCGTCTCGGCCACCGGGAGCATTCAAGTAATCGCTGAAAAGGTGGGCCTACGCCTTAGATCCCTCGCGGAGCCTCGGGATGACACGACAAGGGTGTGGGTGGGTGGGGTAGGAAGGGCCACCCACCATTCCGTCATTGAGACCCTTCGAGAGCCTCAGGGCGAGTGGAATGCCCTGCCCCGGATTCCTTGTGGGGGGGCGGGATGACAATTTATGGTGGGTTAAAAGTCCATGAAGCCGAAGCCGATGGCGTAGTCGCAGCCGGCTTGCATACCGGTGGCGGCGGCGCCGAAGCTGAGGAAATCTTCCGGGTTGAAGTCCTGGGAGAGATTGTCGATGTAGACTTTGTGTTCCTCAAGGGACGCAATGCCCTTGTCTATGGAATCTGTCACGTCGACGTAATGAGTGGTGACGGGGGGGGAGGCAATGAAGATGTGCTTTATGCCATGCCATGGCTCGTGGCCTTCTTCAAGGAGTTCGGGGAAGATCCAACGGTTGTCGGCGTCCCGGGCGGCGTCCAGGACGGCGACGCCAACAGCTCGGTGGTCGGCAAAGTTGAAATGGCCGCCGGGAAAAAACAGGTCGTAGTTGCCGCTGATGATGACGTCGGGCTTGAACTTTCTTATTTCTCGGGTGATGGCGCGGCGGAGGGGGAGGCCATACTCGACAACGCCATCGGTGAATCCCAGGAATTCGACGTAGTTTACGCCGACGACTCGGGCGCTGTTGATCTCCTCCTGCATGCGGAGACGAGCGGTCTCTTCGGGGTGCATGGAATCGATGCCCGCCTCGCCCTTGGTGACCATGAGGTAGCCGACCTCCTTGCCCTGAGAAGTCCAGCGGGCGATGGCGCTGGCAGCGCCGTATTCGAGGTCGTCGGGGTGGGCGGCGATGGCCAGGGCGCGGTTCCAGTTTTCGGGGAGGGGAAGGAGCTTGGCGGGTTGTTCAGGCATAGTCGGGGGTCTCCTGTTGGGGGTTGTGTAGGAGAGTATATAACATGGGGAGGGGTGGGCTGAGGGGTATCGGGAGGAGTGGCGTCGAGAAACCATGACGGATTGGCGTTGCAGGGCCACCCCCCGCTCGACCCTTCGACTCTGCTCAGGGTGAGCGGCCCCTCCAGGGGAATGGATTCCCGTGTCGAGGCACGGGAATTGTAAGTGTTAGGTAATTCGTTGACAGATTGGTATAAGAGGCCAACACCAATCTGGAGGCGAGAATGCGAGACAATAGCAAGGACCTCACCCTTGAACGGAACTACATTCAGAAGTGGCGGTTCCTCATCCATGAGTATCAACTGGTCAAGGCAGGGAAGCATCCCCGTTTCCGCTTCGCCCAGGACTTCTACTCCTTCCACGGCACTAGCCGTCAGACCTTCGCCAAGTACTACAACCGGTTCCTCCTCTCCCCCTCCGACAACGCCTTCCTCCCCCGTAAGCGGGGTCCCGGGTGGAAGTCCCGCCGCACCCTGCCCTACATTGAGCAGAAGGTCATCAACGAGCGCCTTAACGGTACCAACCGTTACGAGATCTATGCCATACTCAAACCCATCCTTAAACACAACACCCCTAAGCCCTCCACCATCTACGCCATCACCAGACGCCACGGTTTCAATAGGCTCACAAAGCCGATGCAGCAGTCGAAGCGCAAGATCATCAAGACCCGGGCAGGAGAGCTGGGCCACCTGGACAGCCACTACCTCAGCCGGGATACCATCGTGGGCACTAAGCACCGCTACTACCTCGTGGCCCTCATCGACGCCTTCACCCGTCTGGCCTGGGCCGAAGTGGTTGGAGACATCAAGAGTCTCTCCGTGATGTTGGCTACTCTGAAGTCCATCAATTTCCTTAACGTGGAGTACGGCATCCAATTCGAGGCTATCCTCACCGACAACGGCCCCGAGATGGCCTCCCCAAGGAACACCCAGGGCCACCCTATGGAACGCATGCTCAATGAACTGGGCATAAAGCACCGCTACACCCGCCCTTATAGGCCCCAGACCAACGGGAAGATAGAACGGTTCTGGAGAACCTTGAACGAGGACCTGCTGGAGGGGACAACCTTCGAATCGGTCTCGGAACTGAAGGACGAGCTTCAGCAATACCTGATCTACTACAATACTCAGAGACCCCACCAGGCAATGGACGGAAAGACCCCTTTGCAAACCCTTAAATCTCTCTAATTCTGTCAACGAATTACCTGACATCTACAGGAATGACGGGAGGTTGGAGGATGGATTCACGCCACGGCGAAACTTCGGCCCGTGTCGCGGGAAAGGGGAGGGAGGGCGAGGGGTGGGCGGGATGAGGGGTGGGATAGGGTATATACTAACCGCCGAAATCGGACGCTGGAGTGTCGGAAAGCGAATGGGATTTGACAGGGAGTCGATGGCTCTCGGGCTGTACAGGGCTCTGGACCTGACCGAGGGCGGCTACAACTGGTGCGGGAAGGTGCTGGCCGACCTCGGAGCCGACGTGATAAAGGTCGAGCCCCCGGGCGGAAGCCCAACGCGTTACCACTGGCCCCTATATCCGGGCCAAGAGCAGCCCGACCGGAGCTGGTACTGGGAGACGTACTGCTTCAACAAGCGGGGAATCACCTTGGACATCACCAAGCCCGAAGGGGCAGATCTGCTGAAGAGGTTGGCAGCCGACACGGACTTCCTAGTGCAGTCCTGGGGGCTGGACTACATGGAGTCGGTGGGGCTGGGTTACGAGGAGTTGAGTAGGGTCAACCCCAGGTTGGTCGTTGCGTCGATGACGCCGTTTGGGGAGTCGGGGCCACATGCGAAGTACAAGGCGACTGACCTCGTCTCCTGGGCGATGGGTGGGATGGCCTACATCAGCGGCGAACCCGACCGTCCGCCCGTTCGGATATCGTTTCCGCAGGCGGAACTCCACGCAGGGGCGCAGGCGGCGGTTGGGTCGATGTGTGCTTTATGGAAAGCTCATAGTGGCGGGGAGGGGCAGGTAGTTGAGGTTTCTACGCAGGTGTCGGTGTTCTGGACGATGATGAATGCGAGCCAGTTTCCGCAACTGGAGGGGTACAACGTCGAGCGGAACGGGGCCTACAACAAGAATGGCGACCTGGACGTTTTGGCCATCTTTCCGTGCAAGGACGGATACGTGAGCTACACGTTGGCGGGCGGGATGCACGGGTTCCGTATGGAAGGGTTGGTGCGGTGGATGGATGAAGAGGGCTTCGCCCCTGATCTAATGAAGGAAATGGACTGGGAGAAGTGGGGAGGATGGGATGAGGAGGCGGTGCCGGGGGAGAAAGAGCAGCAGGAAATCAACACAGTTACGGAGTATATCCGCCGGTTCTTCATGACAAAGACCCGAGAGGAACTCTTCGACAGGTCGATCCAGGAAAAGGTGCTATTGGCACCATGCAATGCCATCGATGACGTGCTGGGGGACGTACAGCTACGGGCCCGGGGGTACTGGCTGAAGGCAGATACGCCGTGCCACGACCAACCTCTCAAATATGCGGGGCGGTACATCTCGATGCCGGAGTGCCCGATCTCGTTCAGGCGTCGGGCGCCGGGGGTGGGGGAGCACAATCGTGAGGTGTTCGTTGATGAGTTGGGGTTGGGGGATGAGGAATTCGAGTCGATGAAAGAGTCGGGGGTGATATAAGTTGAGCGCTGGACTGGACACGGGAAAGGGGATGGCCCTTGAAGGTCTGAAGGTGCTGGACTTCACGTGGGTGGCGGTCGGGCCGATAACCATCAAATACCTGGCAGACAACGGGGCCACGGTTGTCAGGGTGGAGTCGGTGACCCGGCGGGACGACCTCCGTGCGGCACCGCCGTGCAAGGACGGAATATCAAGCATAAACAGCAGCCAGTTTCCCGCAATTTACAACACGAGCAAATACGGGCTGGGGCTGAACATGTCGAAACCCGAGTCTCAAGACCTGATTCGAAGGCTGGTTAAGGAGTGGCAGCCCGACGTGGTGGCGGAGAGCTTCACCCCGGTCGTCAAGAAAAGGTGGGGCCTGGACTATGAAACCTTGAAGAAGATCAAGGAAGACATCATCCTGTTCAGCGCCTGCCAGCAGGGCCAGACGGGGCCCAAGTCGGCGTTTGCGGGGTTTGGGATGCAGGCGGCGGCGCATGCGGGTTTCTATCACCTGACGGGATGGCCAGACCATGGACCACTGCCTCCATACGGCGCCTACAGCGATTTCATCAATCCGCCTAACGGGGCAGCGGCGATTTTGGCGGCGCTCCTATACAGGGATCGGACGGGGAAGGGACAGCACATAGATCTCGCCCAATTCGAGTGTGCAATTCAGTATCTTTCGCCGCTGGCGCTCGACTACCAGGCAACAGGCCGTGTGATGCGCAGAAATGGCAACAGTGACGAGGCGTATGCTCCCCACGGGATCTATCCCTGTGCCGCGCCCGAAAACGAGCCTGAGACGCCTATACGCAAAGGCGGGCACTGGTGCGCGATTGCGGTGACCTCGGAGGAGGAGTGGAGGGCGCTGTGTGAGTCGATGGGGACGCCGGAGCTGAAGGTCGAGCCAAGATTTGAGTCGATGGGGAAGCGGTTGGAGAACTCTGCGGCCTTGGACGAGATAGTCTCGGGGTGGACGTCGGGGTTCGAGTCACGGGCGCTGATGGAGATGCTGCAAGGGGCGGGGGTCCCGGCGGGGGTGGTGCAGAGCCAGTCGGAGCTGTGGAACGACCCACAGCTGGCGCATCTCGGCTTCTACCAGATGCTGGAGCACACGGAGTGCGGGCCCATGCCCTACGACGGGCTGCAGTTTACGCTGTCTAAGACGCCGGGTAAGCTGAGATGGGCGCAGGCGTTGGTCGGGGAGCACAGCGAGATGGTACTGAAGGAGTTCGCGGGGTTGAGTGAAGAGGAGATCGGGGAGTTGGTGGCAGCGGAGGCGTTGGAGTTTTCTTAGCCTCACTATCCGGTTGCCGCAGGACGGTCAGACATCCGCGAAAATATCCCGACCCTCAAGGGCGAGCCCCGGCAGCGCCGGAGAAGTAAGGACATCCTCCGGGCCGTACACACCCACTTGCCGAAACTGCTCACCTTGCAGAACCATGACGGAGAGGGTGTATGCGACAGGATCCACCAGCCAGTACTCTCCAACTCCTTGCTGAGCGTAAATGCGCCGCTTGATTTCCCGGTCTCGGGCCCCGGAAGAAGGTGAAATCACCTCAACAACCAGTGCGGGCGAGCCCTTCACATTTTCGGCGGTGATAAGTGATTGCTGCTCTTCAGGTATAAACAGGACATCGGGCTGGAGTACGTTATGGGAAGAAAGAACGACATCATACGGGGCGACGAAGACCCTGCCCAAACCCCTCTTATCTACGAATGCGCGCAAATGCCAATATAGATTTCCCGTCACGATCTGGTGAGCGGTGTTGGGACTCGCTACCATCAACAATTCTCCGTTGAGGAGTTCCCACCGCTCATCGTCGGGAGTCTTGAGATAGTCCTCGTAAGTTAGGTTGTGGAGTTTGGTTTCAACCATTGTGCGCTCCCAAATAGGTGCAACTGCCACAATTATACTATAACCAAGCGACCCAATGGAGAACTATTGTGTGACAAAAAGGCTAGAGGTGTCGAAGCGGTTGGAGAGGATTTGGGGGCCGTCTTTGGTGATGTGGACCATGTCCTGGAGGTGCCAGTAGTCGACGTAGGGCTCGATGGCGAGGACCATGTTCTCGGCGATCTCTACGTCCCAACCCTTGACCAGGAAGGGCTCCTGCTGGTGCCACCAGCTACCGACGCTGTGCCCAACGAACGAGGCGGGGTTGTGCGGGAAACCCTTGGCCAAAAGCATCTCCCTGCCGAAGAAGTAAAGCTCGCTGACCTTGGTGCCTATGGTGCATTTTTCGATGAGTTTCAGGTAGATGTCCCGGTATTCGGCGTAGGTGCGGGATTGGTCGGGGGAGGGTTGGCCGACTACGGCCATGCGGGACTGGTGGCCGGGGTAGCCGTGGAGGTAGGAAACGTAGTCGGTGCGGATGATGTCGCCGGCCTGAATGACAAGGTCGCTTTCGCCGAGGTACATGGAGGTGTTGCGATGAGAGGTGAGGACGCCGTGGACGAAATGGCAGCCCCTTTCTAAGTGGCTCTTCATGAAACGGCTGTGGACGTCACGCTCACGGTCGCCGGGACGGATGGTTGGGAAGACTTCGAGGTGGGCGTCGTCCTGGATGTCGGCGGCTTCTTTAAGGAGTGCGACCTCTGCGTCGGTCTTGATCCAGCGCACTGAGTTCATGAGGGACGTGCAGTCGACGAAGTCGGCGTTGGGGAGGAGGGACTGCATTTCGGCCCAGCGGGCAGCGTTGACGTAGGACGCTTCCATGCCGATCTTGGCGTCGGCTACGCCCATGTCGGTGAGCACGGCGGCGAGCTTTTGGCGGGGTGATTCGACGTAGTCCTGGACGACCTCCAGCCTGGTCACCCAGGAATCTCGTTCGACGACGGGAACACCGAGGGCGCTGATAATAATTACGGGGTCGCCTTCGAGGGGCCAGATGCAAAAGACATCTCTGGGGGAGTCTGCGAGGTCAAGGTGCCGGGCGAGGGTGCCGGGGAAGGCGACGCCTGAGAGGTATGCGAAGTTCTTGCCGGACCGTGCTACGACGGCGGCGAGGCCCTCGGCGGCCATGTGCTCTTTCAGACGTTGGATGTTGGCGAGGGGTTGTCGGGTTTGTTCCGGCACTTTACGCTCCTTATGTCGAGTCTCAAGGCTGGCTGGGGCTCACATCCACGGGGATTAAACCCAGCGAACCCACTTGATCATTGAACTTGGCGACACCGGTCAGGATGGTTTCATCCAACCGGACCAGATGTTGATCGATGCGATCGGAGATATCTAAGAAGACGGCTCGGGCCTGGTCGGTGGGAGGGTAGTCGCCTGCGCCAACGACCTTTGTAAGCTCAGAGAGTTTCTTATTGAGTCGGACAGGATAGTGTAGGCGGTCTCTTGCGCCCTTGAATCGGGTCTGGACGAGCTGTTCTTCGACATTGCCAAGGGTTTCCAATATTTCGTCGGCGGTGGACACGGCTTCCTCGGCGCCCATACCCAGAGCCCGCTCCCGCCACCGGGTGATCTGGTCAGTGATGCTGCGGAGCCTGATGAGTCCAAGATGGGTCTCGGAGACTTTGGCGTGGACCTGCATGAGGAGGTCGAACTGGGCAACTAGATCGTCGTCGGTTACCGCGGAGTTGGGGTCTTTGACAATGCGGAACTGTTCCTCATGCAAAGCGCCATCGATATTTAGGCGCACCTTGTAGAGGCCGGGAGGGGCGAGGGGGCCGGAAGCGACATCGTCCTCGGTGGTCTTGTCACCGGGGAGCTTGATGCCGGGAGGATAGTGCATGTCCCAGACGAAGCGGTTGATGCCCTGGGCTGTGGGGAGGGATGTGTCTTCGGAATCCGGGGTGCAGGAGACGGCGACGCGATCCTGGCTGTCGAGAATACTTAAGGATGCGGACTGGGCAGCGCTTTCGAGGAAGTAGTCGAAGGCGACGCCTTCCTCGGGGTTCTGGCCGGCATTTAGGAAAACGCGTCGGGGCTTTAGCCCTGGTCGAGGAGTCTCGAAGTAGGTGGCGGGGGTCTCGAGGGCGATGCGGTACTTCTTGCCCACGGAGGTGGAAACGCCCGCCGTGGCCTTGCCGCTGGTCTCCTTGGGGCCGGGCATCCTGAGGGTGTCCTTAGATGCGAAGAGGTGTGTTATGCCGGAGTCTTCAAACTCGGCGAGTTGGCGGAGGAGGTGGAGGTCGTCGAGAATCCAGAAGCCGCGACCGTGACTGGCGACGGCCATTTCGTTGCCCTGCACTGTGATGTCATAGACGGGGACGCTGGGAAGGTTGGCGGAAAGGGGGTGCCAGCTATCGCCGTTGTCAGCAGAGAAGTAGATAGAGGTCTCGGTGCCGGCGTATATGAGGCCGGGTTGTTCCGGGTCTTCCTTCAGGACGCGGGTGAAGTCGTCAACCGGAATGCCATCGACGATAGGCGTCCAGGTCTGCCCGTAGTCGGCGGTCCGGAAGAGATAGGGACGGGTGTCGTCGAGACGGTAGCGGGTGGCACAGATATAGGCTACGGCGGGGTCATGACATGAAGGCTCTATGTTGCAGACGAGGGCCCAATCGGGCAGTCCTTTAGGGGTGACATTGGTCCAGAAATGCCCACCACCCCGGGAGACGTGGATGAGGCCGTCGTCGGAGCCTGCCCAGAAGAGACCGGGCTCGACGGGGGACTCGGCGAAGGCGAATATGGTGCCGTAGACCTCGGCCCCTGAGGTGTCCTTGGTTATGGGGCCGCCGGAGGGTTCCTGTGTGGAAGGGTCGTCACGGGTGAGGTCGGGGCTGATGACCTGCCAGCTTTGGCCCTGGTCTCGGGAGGCGAAAAGGCGATTACCGGCGACGTAGAGGGTGTCGGAGTCGTGGGGGGAGAATGAGATGGGATAGGTCCACTGGAAGCGGTACTTCATCTCCTTCGCGCCGAGGCCGGTGTATAGCTCGGGCCAGACGGTGATGATGCGGGTCTGGTCGGCGGCGTAGTCGTAGCGGAGGAGGTTGCCACCACCGCCGGGAGAGCTGCCGATGGCGCCAGCGAAGACGACGTTCGGGTTGTCGGGGTGTACGGCGATGTGGCCGCTTTCACCCGAACCGACGACGCGGCACTCTTCCCAAGTGATCGCGCCCTTCCTGTTGCGGGAAGGGACGCTGACGGAAGTGTTGTCCTGCTGGGTACCGTAGACACGATATGGGGTCCGTTTGTCGGTGGTGACGTGATAGAACTGAGCGGTCATCTGGTTGTAGATGGAAGACCAGGTCTCACCACCATTGAAAGATACGCAAGCACCGCCGTCGTTACCCTCGATCATGCGGAGGGGGTTTTGAGGGTCGATCCAGAGGTCGTGGTTGTCGTCGTGGGGGGTCGTGACCTCGAAGAAGTTCGCACCGCCGTCGATGGATTTCCAGGTCTTGTAGTTGAGAATCCAGAGGGAGTCGGGGTCCTTGGTGTCGGCGAAGACGTGCTGGTAGTACCAGGGCCTGCCCTGGAGGTCTCGGTTATCGCTGACGAGGGACCAGGTGTCGCCGTAATCGTCGGAGCGGAAGAGGCCTGCGTCTTCGGACTCGATGGTGGCCCAGAGCCGGCCAGGCTTGGCGGCGGATACGGCGATGCCTATGCGGCCCATGATGCCTTCGGGGAGGCCGGGGTGACGGGTGACATCCTGCCAGGTAAGTCCGCCGTCGGTCGAACGGTGGATGCCGCTGCCCGGGCCACCGCTCGACAATGCCCAGGGATAACGCTGGACTTGCCAGAGGGCGGCGAACATTATCCGAGGGTTGTTCGGGTCGAGAGAAAGGTCTGCAGCGCCGGTGATATCGTTCTTGTAAAGGACGTGCTCCCATGTCTGACCGCCGTCGGAGGAATGGAAGATGCCGCGCTCGGGGTTGGGGCCCCATGCGTGGCCGAGGGCGGCGACGTAGACCAGGTCAGGGTTGGTTGGGTGGACACGAACTCGGGATATGTGTCGGGTGTTGTGCAGGCCGATATTCGACCAGGAGCGGCCCGCGTCTGAGGAGCGGTAGACGCCGTCGCCGTGGGAGACGTCGGTGCGGATGCAAGCCTCGCCCATGCCGGCGTAGACGACGTTGGGGTCCGACTCGGCGACTGCCATTGCGCCGACGGCAGCGGTCTTGAAATAGCCGTCGGAGACGTTTTGCCAGTATGCGCCGCCATCGTCGGACTTCCAGACGCCTCCGGCGCAAGCGCCGAAGTAGAAGGTCATGGGGTCGGCGGGGTCACCGGTAACGGCGACGACTCGGCCGCCGCGTGGCGGGCCTATGCACCGCCACTCCATGGTGCGAAGGAGGGACTGGTCAAAGGCCATTCAAGTCCTCCAGAGCCGATGAGATTAATTTGAAGGGAGCGTAGGGAATCAGGCTTGGGAGTCGCCGGTCTTTCGCTTAGAAAAGAAGCGGAGCGCGAAGGATAGAACGGTGTCTATGACAAACCAGGTGGCGAAGAAGGCGGAAAGCTCCAACGTGAAGCTGCCGAACTTGTAAAGGAGTTCAGCGATAATCCAGGAGGCAGCCAAAGCCGGAGTCTGGGCGGTCAGAAGCGAGCGCAGGGGCAGGGACCTAATCAGTGTGTACACGGGCGTCCTCCTTCGGACTCGGGCGTCCGGCACGAAGTTGGGATTGAGGATAGCACCCTTGATTTTAGGGGTCAATTTGCGGAGACGCCGCAAACACGGAACACGGCTAAAGAGTCCTACATCAGGTTCAGTAGGGCCCCGGCCCCGCCGGTCAACAGGACTACCAACCAAGGAGGAGCTTTCCAGAAGGCCAGAAGTGCGAGTGCGGCCGCGGCTAGGGCGAAATCCCGAGGGGAGGTGATTGCGCTGGTCCAGACGGGGTCGTAGAGGGCTGCCAGAAGGATGCCGACGACTGCAGCGTTGACGCCCACCAGCGCACCCCGGACATGTGTGAAGCCTCGTATCCGCTCCCAGAAGGGAAGCACGCCCACGACCAGCAAGAGCGATGGCAGGAAAATGGCGCCGAGGGTCAGCAGGCCTCCAAGCCATCGCGGGGACAGGACTCCCGTCGCAGTGCCAAGGTAGGCCGAGAATGTGAACAAAGGGCCCGGGACGGCCTGGGCCGCACCGTAGCCGGCGAGGAAGTCGTCCTTGGTCACCCAGCCTGTCGGGACGACTTCTGCCTCAAGAAGGGGGAGGACGACGTGTCCGCCGCCAAACACAAGGGCCCCGGAGCGGTAGAAGCTATCTGCGATGGCGAGGGGGAAGTTGTCGAGGAGGTGGTTTGCGACAGGGAGGGCCAGAAGGAAGGCAAGGAAGACGACGAGGGCCAGGGCTCCGACGCCCGCGCCGGTCTGTTTGTCGGGGGGAGGGGCTTGGGTGGGGGTGGTCGGGCGGAGGAAGGTGAGGCCGAGGACGGCACCGCCGGCAATGACGGCGAGCTGAATCAGCACGCCTTCTGTGAAAAGGAGCGCTGCTGCGGCCAAGACGGCGATGGTGACTCGGGACCTGTCGGGGGCGAGGGTTTTGCCCATGCCCCACAAGGCGAGGACGACAACTGCAACGGCCACGACCTTCAGGCCGTGCAACCATTCTGTGGCCTCTCCGCCGAGTTCCTCTACACCATATGCGAAGAGGACGAGGGCGATAGCTGAAGGGAGGGTGAAACCGAGCCACGCGGCCAAGGCACCGAAGATTCCGGCACGACGCATTCCTATGGCCATGCCAAGCTGGCTGCTGGCCGGGCCGGGCAAGAACTGGCAGAGGACTACTAGCTCGGCGAAGCGCTGCTCGGTGAGCCAGGCGCGCCGGACTACGTACTCATCGCGGAAGTAGCCGATGTGGGCAATGGGGCCGCCGAAGGAGGTTAGGCCCAGTCGGGTGGCGATGAGGAGGACTTCCAAGAGCCGAGGCATGGGGCTAGGGGTATCCTCTCGTCGGTAAGGCCATTATGTAGAGTCAACAGGCACGCGCCACGGTGATCCGAGCCGAGGTTAACGGGCCTTTTCCATGTCGCTGAGGACGCGGCGGAGGATCTTGCCTGAAGGGCTCTTGGGGATTTCGTCGATGAACTCGACCTCACGGATCTTCTTGAAACCGGCCACGCGCTCGGCGACGAAGGACATGACGTCGGCGGCGGTTAGGGACGAATCCTTGGCGACAACGTAGGCCTTGGGAAGCTCGCCGGCCTCTTCATCGGGCTTGCCGACGACGGCAACGTCGGCGACATTGGGGTGCTCGAGGAGGAGGGCCTCCATCTCGGCGGGGGCGACCTGGAAGCCCTTGTACTTGATCAGCTCCTTCTTCCGGTCGACGATGTAGACGTAGCCGTCGGCGTCCATGTGGGCCATGTCGCCAGTGTAAAGCCAACCGTCCTTTATGGTCTCGGCGGTGGCCTCTGGGTTGCGCCAGTAGCCCTTCATGACCTGAGGGCCGCGGATGATCAACTCGCCGATCTCTCCGGGCGCAAGTTCACGAGAACCGTCTTCGGGGTCGACAATCTTCTCATCGGTGTCTGCGGTTGGCGGACCGATGGAGCCGGGGCGCCGGCGCGCGGGGTCTACGAAATCCATGTTTGTGACGGGGGAGGTCTCGGTTAGGCCGTAGCCCTGGACGGTCGGGACTCCGGTCAGCCGCTCGAACCGGGTCTGAAGCTCCTCGGAGAGGGGGGCAGCGCCGGAGAGGCAGACTCGGAGGGAAGAGAGGTCATGGGACTCGATGCCCGGGACCTGGGCCACGCCTAGGACGACGGGCGGGACGGTGAAGAGCATGGTGATATGGTGTCGAGGAACGAGGTCGAGGAAGAGGTCCATGTCGAAGCGGCCCATGTGGACCTGGGTGGCCCCCGCGGCGATGGCGGTGTTCATCAGAACGGTCATGCCGTAGCTGTGAAAGAGCGGGAGGTGGACCAAAAGGACATCGTCTTCGGTGGGGGCAGAGGCTTCGCCGGGACGCTTGAGGGTCTGTTCGAGGTTGCTGGTGAGGTTGAAGTGGGTGAGCATGACGCCCTTGGGGAGACCGGTGGTGCCGCTGGAAGAAGGCAAGGCGGCAAGGTCTTCCTTCGGATCGATGGTGACGGAAGGAGGGGTGGGTTCGGATTCGGAGATGAGTTGGTCAAAGTTCAGGGTGTCGGGGGCATTGGGTCCAACGTTGATGACGGTTTTCAAGCCGGGAAGGTCGGGGCGGGCGGCTTCCACCACGGGGAGGTTGGCCTGATGCGATACGAGCACTTTCACATCTGAGTTGTCCATCTGGTGGGTTAGCTCTCGGGCGCGGTAGGCGGCGTTTGCCGGGGCTACGACTGCGCCGGTTTTCAGGATGCCGAAGTAGGCGGTGACGAACTCGGCGCAGTTTGGAGCAAAGAGACCGACTCGGTCCCCCTTTACCACGCCGAGACCCGCGAGGGCGGCGGCGAACCTGTCGCTCTGTTCGTCAAGCTGCGAGAAGGTGAAGGTGCGGTCACCGTCGATGACGGCAGTTTTGTCGGGGAGGCGGGTGGCGGTGCGCTGAAGGACCTTGAAGAGAGGGTAGGCCTCGTAAGGGGCTAGGGAGGGGCGGAGGGGGGTGGGCATGGTTGGCTCCTATGGCGTTATACGAGGAGTTTCATGATACAACATCGGGATCAGGTAGGGTCCTTCAGGCCTGAGCCTGTAATCGGGACCAGGACGGTCTCGGTAGGCGATATTGCACCAGACGCGATGAGAGCTGGGAGGCCGGCAAAGGCGGCGGCGGAAGTGGGTTCGCAGAAGAGGCCTTCGGATTGCGCGAGGCGGGTCTGCCAGGTTTTGATCTCGGAGTCCGGGATGGCGACGGCGTTGCCGCCGGACTCTCGGAGGATGCTGAGGACGTGGGTGAGTCTTGGTGGGTTGGCGACGGAGATGCCGCCGGCAATGGTGCGGGCGCCGGGAGACGGGGCCCAGGTTTGGCCTCGGAAGGCGGCGACGATGGGCATGACGGGCTCGGCCTGGACTACGTGGAGCTTCGGGAGGGTGTTTATAGCGCCGCGGCGTTGGAGCTCTCGTAGCCCGAGCCACGCGCCCAGGAAGAGGGAGCCGTTGCCGACGGGCATGACGATGTGGTCGGGGAGACCGTCCGGGAAGTTTGCGGGAAGCTCGTGGGTGAAGGTCTTTGTGCCCTCCAGGAAGTAGGGGCTCAGGTTGTGGGAGGCGTAGACGAGGTTGTGTTCTTCGCAGAAGGCGAGGGCGGCCTCGGCGGCGGTTTCTCGGGGGCCGGGGACCAGGTGCAGCTCTGCACCATAGACCTTGATCTGGCGGAGCTTGGTATCGGGGGCGGAGTCGGGGGCGAAGACGTGGGCCTTGATGCCACATCGGGCGGAGTAGGCAGCTACGGAGGCCCCGGCGTTGCCGGAGGAGTCCTCGACTAGCTCGTTGATACCGAACTCTCGGGCGGCGGCAATCATGGCCGCGGTGCCTCGGTCTTTGAAGGAGCCGGTCGGGGAGGCGAACTCCAGCTTGGTGTAGAGGGATTTCAGGCCAAGGGAGTCAGCGATGGTCGGCAGGGTTACGACTGGTGCGTGTCCTTCGCCGAGGGAGACGGGGCAAGCATTGAGGACGGGTTCTGCATCAGAGGGATAGGCCACGACGAGGGGGGAGGCGCACTCTTGGCAGTGCAGAGTACGCATGTCGGGGGCGTGGTCTCGGGAGCAGGCGGTGCATCGGAGGGTGTGGGTGTTCATGGTGGGGTGGAATCTCATTGAGACTGAGGCGTGACTTCGATTCATACGTACGCTAGAAAAACGGTGATTCACTCCTTGCCACTGCCACTAGGGCAAGTTAGCATGGCCGGGTGCGTACATTATGGAAGGTTCTCATCTGGCTTGCCTTCACCGGACTTCCGGCATGCATGGTTTACTTCATTAATGTCGGAGGTTTTGCGTCCAGTTTGGACTCGGCCCTGAATGATATTGCGCCACTTCTCGGAGCGGTATTTCCATTTGTGGTCATCGTCCTAGGATCCTTGTTCGCAGCGGTATCTGCTGCATTTTCCTGGGTTATTGCCCGTAAGTTGTATCGTAGATGGCGTTATGCGGCCGAGCGGAAGTTTCGGAACCTTAGTTGGGATTTAACAGAATGCAAGAGGGTTCTAGTCCAATTGGACGACCCTTCTCCAATCATCTTTGACCTAAGTGATGTGGCGGAGCGGGAGCGATTGAACGTTGAGTTGTTTCAACTGTTCAACCATTTGTCCATTCTCGGTATATGGGTTCCAATAACCGTCGATTTGGACAACTTACAGCAGCGAGTCGACCTAATCCAATACTTGACGGCCTTAGAAAGCTTTGCTGGAAGGGGTAATCTGCCTGCTGCTAGGGCCATGGAAACCCGGATGGTCCGCCCACCCTGATTGCTGAACGCCCTGATGCCGTTTCGTGCCTAGATTGCGCTTGTCGTGCCGTACATATAGTATCCCATTGGGTCGAGGCGGAAGACATTGGACTCGTGTCGATCCGGAGCTAATACAACCGTACAGGAGGAATCGAAATGCCGAAGAAGGAAATTATCAACGTCGATATGAAGGGCGGGAACCCGAACCTTTCGCCGGGTGCGAGATTTGGAGACCTGGTTTTCGTGGCGGGGCAGACGGGGACGCACCCGGATACCGGGAAGCTGGGAGAGGGCGTGGCGGAGCAGACTCGCTTCACGATCGAGCGGATCAAGAGGGTGTTGGACGCGGCGGGCACGAACTTGGAGAACGTATTGTCGGTGAACTGCTGGCTTACGAAGAGGGAGGACCTTGCCGATTTCAATGAGGAGTATGGCAAGCACTTTACGGTGAGCAAGCCGCCCAGGGCCACGGTGGAGGTGATGTTAAACAGGCCGGACCTGTTGGTGGAGATTATGGTGACGGCTTGTATACCTAGTTAGGTTTCGGGGGGAGTTCCCCCTCGCCACCCCAGTAGAGAGGTGTGAGTTGCCTCTACAATTCAATGTTTGGCGGAAGATGCGCTTGAGATCCCTCGCGGGGCCTCGGGATGACATGACAAATGGGTTAGGGTAGGCGGGCGTGGCGGGTTGGTGAGACGCGGAGCCCCCCACGCTCGACCCTTCGACTCCGCTCAGGGTGAGCGGCCCGACCCCGCTGGATGGATTCCTGTGGAGGCAGGAGTGACGGTAAAGGGCGGCGTCGCGAGGGGGTTAGGCGGGGGTGGGGAAGAGGGGGGCGTGGCCTAGTTCGGTGAGGACTCGGGAGGCGGAGTGGACGGCGGCGTCCATGCCGGAGCCGGCGGTGTAGTCGCCGGCGTAGTGGATGTTGTCGGTGGGGGCCTGGATGTTGGGGACGTGGGCCAGGCGACCAACAAGCCAAGGGCTTCCGCCGTGTTCCCAGTGTTTCAGGGCGCCGGTTATTACGTGGCCACGGGTGTCGGGGAGGACGGCGTAGAGCTCTTCCATGAGGGACTCGACGGACTCGCCGTCGGAGAGCTTGGAGAGCCGCTTGGACTCTGTGTCGGCGGTGTAGACGCGCAGGAGACCCTGGCCCGTCCTTTCCTTTACCTCCTGCGGGAAGGTGATGGTGGGGTTTGTAACGGATACGAGCCGGCTGCGCACGGTCGGGACCCGCCAAACACCCTTTCCGAGAAAGTCCTCTGAGTTGCGGTCGAGGAGGAACCCGGCGCTGGTTATGGAGCCGTATCGGGCGGCGGCCAGGGCCTCGCGTTTCCAGTCGGGAAGAGGGTCGATTATGGGGAGTGCGACAGGCGCGGGGACAGCCATGACGCATTTTCGGGCGCGCACGGTGTGGGTCTGACCCCCTTGGGAATAGGTGATTGTGACGCCGTCTGAGCCCTGCTCGACCCTTGCAACCTCGGCGGAGGTCTCGATCCTGTCGGAGAGTCGGTCCCAGAGGGCACGGGTGATCTGCCAGGTGCCGCCGTTGACGAAATACTCCTTCGCCATGAAGTGGAGGAAGGTGCTGATGGGGTGGTAGGCAGAGGACTCGCCGGCGTGGGTAGTAGTAGTGGCGAGGGCGACAGTGTCCCAGATGTCTCGGAGGTCCCCGGATTCGAGATTCATGTACTGGGCGAGGGTCATGGAGTTGAGGTGGACGATATCGGGGTCGTTGATGTCGGGGAAGTCTTTGCGCACTTCGCCGTACTTGCGCCTGAGGTTGAGCACCTGCCAGCCGAGCTTGATCTTGTCGGAGAGAGAAATGGGAAGCTGCCAGAGGAAGGAGGGCTCATTGGAGGCGGCTACCAGCTTGCCCTTCATGATAATCGGGAGCTTGGTCTTGTTGATGAGGCTACGGGTCACTCCTAGCTCGTTGGCGAGGGGAGCGACAAGGCTGTCGTCGCCGTTTACGACCTGGGCGCCCATGTTGTAGACGTACTCGCCCATCTGCTTGGAGAGGGTGCGACCGCCGCAGTAGTCCTCTTTTTCCAGGAGCAGGATGTCCTGGTTTTGGAGTCGGTAGGCGATAGTTAGGCCGGCGATGCCGCCGCCTACGATTATGGTGTCGAGGGTTTTGGGGTGGGTGGTTGTCATGGGAACTCCGATATTACATAGCGGGTACTGCTAGATTAGCCTGGGCGATATGATAACATTCCGCATGGTTGTACCTTAGGGTGTGAGGGGTTGTCGGACGGAACGGAAAGGCAGTCCAGGGCCTCCCCCCACTCGACCCTTCGAGAACCTCAGGGTGAGCGGCCCCGCCGCCCAAGGAAGGGATCTCCAGGGGTGGTCGGTCAGGGGAGCTCTTCAGGTTCTCGCGGGGCCGAGTAGTGACACTGAATACGGCGTTGGCGTAGCAGAAAAGGGAAGGTAACAACATCGTAAGCAAAGTTAATTATGGAATAAGCCTTTCGAACAGATCGGTGGTGTCTGGGGGGACGACGGTGTCTGAGTTGGTGGATGCGGCGGTGGCGGCGGAGGAGTCGGGGTGCTTCGACGGGGTTTGGGTCGGGGATAATCTGCTGTCCAAGCCGAGGCTCGACTACCTTGTTCTCCTGTCAGCCATTGCTGCACGTACCAGTTACGTAAAGCTGGGCACTATATGCCTGGCCAGCTTCCCACTCCGCAACCCCGTCCAACTGGCGATCCAGTGGGCGAGCCTGGACGTGCTGTCGGGGGGCAGAACGATACTGGCTGTCTGAAACGGCGGGTCGGCCCGGTACGGGCCGCAATACGCTCAAGAGCTAGAGGTGATGGGTGTGGCGTCGGGGGAGAGGGTGGGCCGGGTGCTGGAGGGGATGGAGATATTGCGGAGGCTCTGGTCGGAGGAGAAGGTTACCCACAAAGGGCGCTTCTTCCAGTTCGAGGAAGTAGACGCGCTACCCAAGCCCGTCCAGGCCCGGGTCCCGCTGTGGCTGGCTGTAAACCCCAAGGGTGACTATAGCCCGGAGTTGATGGAACGGGTGCTGCGTCGGGTGGCGAAGCATTCCGACGGTTGGCAGACGGACGCGATAGAACCGCAGGAATTCAGGGAAAGATTCGACAGGATACGGGAGTATGCAGCGGGGATGGGTCGGGACGCGGGGGCTTTGGACTCGTGCCTGCACCTGATGGTGAACATCCACAATGACAGGGACGTGGCCTACGAACAGGCCCACCAATTCCTTGTCTCTTACTACGGGCCCGCATTCGTGACACCGGGACTTATCGACCTGTGGGTGGCGTACGGGCCGCCGGAAGAGGTGGCGGAGAAGATCCAGTCCTACGTGGATGTCGGGTGTACGACGCCCGTGCTGCGTTTCGTGGGGCCGGACATGACGGAACAGCTGGGTCGGTACGTCGAAGAGGTGGCGCCTTTGTTGGGGAGACAATGAAGGTAATGGTGCTGGGGTGCGGGTTCCACGGCCGGGGGATCGCATACCAGATCGCGGCAGAGGGAAAGGGAGTAGAGCTGGTAGCGGCGGACAAGGACGGGGACCGGGCGCGGCGGGTATCGGAGAGGACGGGGGCCGAGTGGATGACGCTGGACGTGGACGACAGGGTAGGGTTGAAAGAGGCGCTAAGCAAAGTCGACGCGGTGTTCAACGCGGTCGGGCCTTATCATCTGCATGGGTTGAAGGTAGTAGAGGCGGCGATAGAGTCGGGGACGCACTACGTGGACATGGGCGACGACCACGAACCGACGGAGGAGCTGTTCTTCAACCCGGACTGGGACCGCAGGGCAAAAGAGGCAGGAGTCGCTGCGCTGACGGGATGCGGGATCATGCCGGGGCTAAGTGGAGTGCTGGCTCGATACGGCTGCGACGGGATGGACGTCCCGCGTCGGGTGAATATCTGGTTTTCGTGGAACTATTCGCTGAACTACCCGGCGGCGATACAGCACTTTCTGAGGATCAACAGCGGGCTCGCGCCCCAGTTTGTCAATGGTGCTTATGTAAAACCCGGGGCATTCGCCAATAGGGAAGAGATCGAGTTTCTGCCGCCAGTCGGGGTGAAGGAGGTGTATTACACGGGCGTTCCAGACCCGGTGACCATCTCACAGTCGATACCCAGCCTGACCGAAGTGACGGCAAGCGGCGGGCTGCACCAGGCCGAGGGGAACAACTTCATGGAGACGATGGTGCGGTGGGGATTCTCGTCGTATGAGAAGGTTCCGGGGCTCGAGACCAACCCGATGGAATTTCTGATGACGTTCCTGTCGTCGGAGGAGGGGAAGCCGTATTTCGACATCGAGCCGTTGGACGAACCTATGGCTGTGCGGGTCAGGGTGGAGGGAGAGAAGGACGGGAAGCAGTGCCAGCGGGTATTCGAGGCGCAGGACTATTCGAGGAGGGGAACTACCTCTGTGGCGGCGTTGGCGACGTTGATGGTGGCGTCGGGGGAGATTGGGCGGAGGGGAGTCGGGAGTCCGGAGGGGTGGGTGGATGCGGAGGCGTTTTTGAGGAGGATGGCTCGGGAGCAGGGGGTGGAGTTGTTTGAGTTGGTGGGGGATGGGTCTACCGAATCCGTTGCTCCGGTGAAGTTATTTGTTGGTTAATGTGGGGGCAGGATCACCCTCACCCTACCCCTCTCCCGTCAAGGGAGAGGGGAAAATCAGGAGGAGATTGATGGGAAACTACGACGACTACACGGCATATTTCAATGGGGAGTGGGTGCCTTATAGCGAGGTACTGTTCCCGCCCCACGATCGGGGCTTTGCGGTGGCGGATGTGGTCTTCGATCAAGGGCGGACATTCGGTGGGGTGCCGTTCCGGCTGGAAGACCACGTGAACAGGCTTTACCGGTCTTTGAAGTACGTGCGGGTTGACCCGGGATTCGGGGAGGAGGAGATGTTAGAGGTGTGCCGCGAGGGAGTGGCGAGGAACGACCACCGGAGGGCCGAGGTTGGGGACTTTGCGATCAACCCGATTATCACTCGCGGGGCCTCGGTGGACGGGCCACCGAGTGTGTGCGTGATTATCAAGCCGATACACTTCGAGGAATTTGCAAGGTTTTACATGGACGGGGCGCACGCCATCATCACCAAGGTGCGCAGCTACTCCAGCTCGATGCTCGACGCCAAGGTGAAGCACCACAGCAGGATGAACTTCGTGCTGGCTGAGCTGGAGGCACGGGACGTCGACCCGGAGGGACTGCCCCTTCTGCTGGACGTAGAAGGAAATGTCACCGAGGGGCTAGGGTACAACGTGTTCATCGTCAACGACGGAGTTCTCAAGACGCCGAAGGACGACAACATTCTCCAGGGAGTATCGAGGCAGGTGGTGTTCGAGTTGGCCGAGGGTCTCGGCATCCCGGCCTACGAGGAAGACCTTCAGCCATACGACCTATACACTGCCGACGAGGTGTTCTTTAGCCGTACCAGCCCGAGGATCATGCCCGTGTCCCGGGTCGACAAGAGGCCGATTGGGGGAGAGATACCGGGGCCGGTGACTCGGCAACTGCTGGCGGCGCACAGCGAGCTTGTGGGCGTGGATATTGTCGGGCAAAGTTTGCATTACGCGGGGATTGAGGGGTGAGGGGATTTTCACTCTCACTCGCCGAGAGGTCTTTGCATGACTCCGGGTGTGGGCGCGGTACGCCCCGCCCATTCTGCTCTTGAGACCCTTCGACTCAGCTTACGCCACGGCGCATCTGCGACAGGGCGAGCGGAATGCCCCACTCCTGCGGATGGGGTGCCAGACACTGAGAGAATGACGGTTATGCAAAGTCTTCGTCAGGGGAGAGTGGGCCGAATAGGAACGACACAGGAGGAGAAACATGGGCGATAGTATGAAAGACAGAGTGGCCCTGGTGACGGGGGCGGGGTCTGGGATTGGGAGGGCGACTTCGCTGGTGTTTGCCAGGGAAGGGGCGAAGGTGATGGCGGTGGACCTGGCGGAAGAGCCGGCACAGGCGACGGTGGACTTGATCGTCGGTGGGGGAGGGGAGGCGTCGGGGATGACGGCGGACGTGTCCAAGGCCGATGAAGTGCAGCGGATGGTGTCGGAGACGGTGTCGCGGTTCGGTCGGATAGACGCGGCCTTCAACAACGCCGGAATCCACACAGGGACCCGCATCCCGTTCCACGAATACCCCGAGGATGAATGGGACCGGGTGATCGGAGTGAACTTGAAGGGGGTGTGGCTCTGCATCAAGTATGAACTCCCGCAGATGCTGGCGCAGGGGGGTGGGGCGATAGTGAACACTTCGTCGGTGGCAGGGTTGGTGGCGTCGAGTGGAACGTCGGCGTACACGGCGAGCAAGCACGGGGTAGCGGGGCTGACCAAGAGCGCGGCGATGGACTATGCGCGGCAAGGGATCCGGGTGAATGCGGTGGCGCCGGGTGTGATCATGACGCCGATGATGGACTTGATAATGGAATCGAATAACACGCCGCAGGAAGAGCTGCACAACGACCAGCCCATCGGGAGGATGGGAAAGCCGGAGGAGATAGCGGAGGTGGTGGTGTGGCTGTGCACGGATGCAGCGTCCTACGTCACGGGGCACGTTCTCCCGATAGACGGCGGCTACATGGCAACCTAGCAAGAATTCCAAGGCATTTTATTGAAGAGGCCAGATAGATGATCAAGCATTTCTCGTCCCTGTATGTGGGCCATATCGAGTTGGACAACGTCGGATCGGAAGGGACGGCGCCGGAGGACCGGCGGTATCCCAACGAAAGGCTGACGGAGTGCTTCGGGATGGCGGAATCCATCGCCAGGCAGATGGACTCGCAGGGATACTATGCGTTGTGGATGGCGGAGCATCACTTCCAGAGGGAGGGATACGAGTGCATCCCGAACTTGCTTATGCTCAGCACCTACCTTTCGACGCAGACCAAGCGGCTCAAGTTCGGGTGCGCGTTCAACATCGTGCCGATGTGGCACCCTTTGCGGCTGGCCGAGGACTTCGCGATGGCGGACATCCTGTCGGGGGGGCGGGTGATCTTTGGGGTGGGGAGGGGGTATCACACCCGGGAAGTGGAGACGTTCGGCTCGCCGATGCTGGACAACGACGCCAACAAAGAGCTGTTCATGGAGCAGATGGAGATCATCTTCAAGGCGTTCAACGAAGAATCCTTCACCCACAAGGGTAAGCACTACACTCTCCCGGCCGAGGTCCCATACCGGGGATATGACCTCAAGGACATCACCTTGGTCCCGAGACCTCTGCACAGGCCCGTCGACGTGTGGCAGCCGATTGCGAGCCGCCGGACACTGCGGTACATAGCTCAAATTGGGATCAAGGGAGTGGTGCACGGGACCGGGGAGAAGCTGGCGGACGAGGTCATCCACGAGTACCAGGATGCGGCGGCGGAAGTCGGGAGGGAGTTGGTCCTGGGAGAGGACCTTGCGCTGGGTCTGTTCTTCTACATCGACGAGAGCCAGGAAAAGGCTATGGAGCGGGCCAGGCTGTTCCACGATGAGCGGTACAAGTGGTTCGCGCCCTTCGGGCTGGTGCGGTATACGGATGCGGAGGGTCGGCCTTGGGGGACGCCCGGCGCACCGAGCCGCGTCCCAACTCTTGAGGATGGGGTAGACCAGAAAGTGTGGCTTTGCGGAGACTCCGATTACGTGGTCAGCGTTCTGAAGGAGTACGAGGCACGGTACCCGGGGCTGGAGCACGTGATCCTACACTGGCCGGAAGGGATGCCGTTGGCGGAGTACTCGGAGCAACTGACTCGGTTCCATGAAGAGGTGATGCCGGAGTTCGGGGCGGGTGAGAAGTAGGTCGGTGGGAGATCTCCGAGGACTGTCGCCGTATCTTTCGAGAACAAGATAGAGATGGAAGTAAAACGCATTGTCGCAAACATCGCGGTGGATCGAGTCGAGGATGCGCGTCGGTTTTACTGTGATGTTTTGGGACTTGAGGTCGTGATGGATCTCGGGTGGATCGTGACCTTCACTTCCGGCTCGAATGCACCCGCTCAGATCAGCGTGGCGCGTGAGGGAGGATCGGGTACTCAGGTCCCGGACCTTTCGATCGAAGTTGACGATGTCGATGCGGCATACGATCGGACTCGTTGCGCGGGATTCGAGATCGTTTATCCTCTCACGGACGAGCCTTGGGGTGTACGCCGGTTTTACACTCGTGACCCTTACGGGAAGCTCGTTAATATACTGTCACACAGTTAACCACGGTTTTCGAACCGAATGATCAGGGTAAGAAAAACAATCAGGAAGGGGCATACAGTTGAGTAAACGGCTAGTGTTTGTCGGGGCGGGGGCGGTGGGGAGCTTTGTCGGAGGGTTGATCTCGGCGGCAGGTGAGGAAGTCATCTTGATAGACCCGTGGCCCGACCATGTTAACGCGATCAAGGAGGGCGGGTTGCAGGTGTCGGGGACGCAGG
This sequence comes from Dehalococcoidia bacterium, assembly GCA_965249275.1. Taxonomy (GTDB): domain Bacteria; phylum Chloroflexota; class Dehalococcoidia; order Plut-88900; family Plut-88900; genus Plut-88900. The sequence continues at coordinate 147,641 of CBDFLQ010000007.1, read as the reverse complement.
GAGAACACCACTCTCGGCCCCGAGCCCTGCACATCAACGAGGTACAGAGCCTCATCAAGTCGCCGGTGGACATCGCGTTCATCTGCACCAAGTCCTACGACACGGCCTGGGCTTCGCATTTAATTCGAGACTACCTAGCGGAGGACGGGTTTGCGGTGTCGATCCAGAACGGGATAAACGAAGACACGATAGCGGGAGCGTTGGGGCGGGAGAGGGTGCTGGGATGCATCGCGAGCAACATAGGCGTGGGGCTTCTGGGGCCGGGGCACGTGACTCGGACGACGGCGGCGGGTGGCGCGGCGCACACGGTGTTCCGGGTCGGAGAGATGGACGGTAAGGTTACGCCCAGGGTCGAAGAGGTGGCGGCGCTGCTGGAGATGGTGGACAGCACAAAGGTTACGACTAATCTGGGAGGCGAGAGGTGGAGCAAGCTTGTGGCGAACTCGATGGGGAACGGCCTGCAGGCGATCACAGGCCTAAGCAGCCGGGAGATGGCCATGACTGCCGAGGTCAGGAGGCTGACGATACGCCTGGCGGCTGAGGCGGTGGAAGTCGGGCAGGCCATCGGCCACACGCTGGTCTCCATAGGTGGAAAGGCCCCGGAAGTTTGGCTGGCCGCGGGGCGGGGTGAGGGGCTGGAGGAGCTTGAGCTATCGCTAATGCAGGCGGCAGAGAAATATCAGGAATCGGGGCGGTCTTCGACGGCGCAGGACATGGAGAAGGGGCGTCGGCTGGAGATCGAGTACCTGAACGGGTTGGTGGTGGCGAAGGGTCGGGAGGCGGGGGTGAACGTCTCGATCAACGAGGGGCTAGTGAAGAAGGTCAAGGCTGTGGAGCGGGGGGAGTTGCCTGTCGGGTTTGGTGCGGTGGAGGGATTGGGGTAGGGGGGGTAGGGGGCTGACGGCAGGGAAGGCGACCGGCCGGTCGCCCCTACGGGGAGGGGTAAGCGCACCGCCACGGAGACCTATACAAAATTTCAAGCGTGCATTTTGTGAGCCAGGAATCACCCTCACCCTAGCCCTCTCCCATCAAGGTAGATGGGACTGGACCTCAGCTCATACTTCGAGAGCCTCAGCACGAGCGGCCCCGGCACCTCCGGGACGTTTTATGCAAAGGTCTCTTTACGGGAGACCGGCCATGAGTTTGGGGCGGAGGTTGGCTAGCAAGTCGTCGACCATGGTGGGTAGGTCGTATTCGGGTTTCCAGCCCCATTCGTCGCGTGCGGGGGAGTCGTCTATGGAGTCGGGCCACGAGTCTGCGATGGCTTGGCGTAAGGGGTCTACTTTGTAGTCGATCTGGAAGCCGGGGACGCGCGCCTCGATCTCGCGGGCGATCTCAGCGGGGGTGAAGGAGAAGGCGGTGAGGTTAAAGTTGGCGGAGTGAATTAGGCGGGAGGGGTCGGCCTGGTCGAGGAGGATGAGGGAGCGGATGGCGTCGGGCATGTACATCATGGGGAGGGCGGTGTCAGGGCGGAGGTAGCAGGTGTAGCGGCCCTCGGAGATTGCGCCGTAGAAGATGGCGACGGCGTAGTCGGTGGTTCCGGCGGTGGGCTCGGTTTTCCAGCTTATGATGCCGGGGAGCCGGGTGCCGCGCACGTCGAGGCCGAGGTGCCGGTAGTAGGTGCCCATATTCTCGCCGTAGACCTTGGATACGCCGTAGAGGGATGTCGGGTTCAGGGATACGTCGTTGGGTGTGTGGAGGCTGGGGGCGTCTGCGCCGAAGACGGCGATAGAGCTCGGCAGGTTGACTCTCTTGACCCCGTTGGACAGGGAAGCTTCGAGGATGTTGAAGTTGCCGGTGAAGTTGACGGCGTATGCGAGGGGTCGGTTGGCCTCAGCGAGGACGGAGAGCAGGGAGCTGAGATGGTATATGACGGTGATGCCGTACTCCTTGATGACGCGTTCCACGTCTTCGTAGCTCCGGACGTCGAGGGTGATGCAAGGGCCTGAGGCTCGGATGTCCTCGGGCAGGGGGGTGACGTGGCCCGCAGCGATAACGTTGTCGTTGCCGTAGAGGTGTCGGAGCTCGGGGACGAGGTCGGAGCCTATTTGGCCTGCGGCGCCGGTTACGAGGATTTTTTCCAAGGTGGTGTCTCCAATTCGGAGCATTGCAACTTTTTCGTTGCGGTTATTGCAAGTTTACGATCACCCTCACCCTAGTCCTCTCCCGTCGAGGAAGAGGGGATAGGAGCCCCCCGCTCATACTTCGAGAGCCTCAGCACGAGCGGCCCCACCACCCCCAGTTATACGGAGGTCATGCCTCGGCGGATCTACGTCAGCACGATTGGCCCCTGTCTCCCGCCATGGGAGCCAGCAGAGGTGTGTCCAAAGAGTAACTACAAGGCTTGCCAGTAGCGGCGGCCGGACATGCGGACTATGCGGCCGGTGTGGCGGTCAGGGTGGAAGTGGCCGGCGGCTATGGTGTAGCCCTCGTTTTCGGCTTTAGAGAGGATTTTTTCCCGGCTGCTACGGCTGTCGTCCTTGTTGATGTCGACGCGAGGGCACCACTCGGGTTCCTGGACCTGGACCACATTGTGCAGCACGTCCCCGACTACCATGGCCTTCTCGCCCTGGGAGGTGATGAGGATTACCTGATGTCCGGGGGTGTGGCCGGGGGTGGGGAGGGTGGAAATCAGGTCGGTGACGGCGGCCTCCCCGTCGATGAGTCTCATGCAGCCGAGCTTCTCAAGGGGGACGACGTAGTCCCGAACGTAGGACGCCGACTTCAGGTTTTCCGGGTCGGTGAAGTGGTCCCAGTCCTTTTGGGGGACGAGGTACTCGGCGTTCGGGAAGAAGGGGATTGCTTCGCCGTTTTCGAAATGGAGGTTCCAGCCTACGTGGTCGGGGTGGAGGTGAGTGTGGACGACGATGTCCACGTCCTCGGGCTGGAGGCCCTGGCCCTTGAGCTGGTTGATAAGGTCGCCGGTGCGGTTCTCGCGGTCGGGGTGGGGGCCGGGGCCCATGCCGGTGTCGACCAGGACGCATTTGTCAGGGGTGCGGACGAAGAAGCAGCCGAAATAGAGCTGGAGCCGGCCTTCTTCGAGAACATCATCGGCGTAAGGGGCCCAGGAGTGACGGGTGGTTGTGTTGAAGAAGGCGGTGGGGTCCCGGGTGGGGGGAATCATGTCGAGGACTCCGACGAGCTCGGCGTTGCCTATAGACATTCTGCTGGGCATTGGGGCCTCCTATTAATCTCGTGTGGGTTAATTTGTTTCGTGAGTCCTTTGCACGGGAGTCAATTGTACCCGGTATGTTGAAAGAGTAAATGGTGTCACTTTTCGAGTGGCAAACTAGCGCAATACGAGGCAGTGTCCGGGATATTGATCGCGTTATTGCTATGTGGTGTATAATACTGGAGTCCAGAGATATCGAGAGTTACCCCTGCCCCCTCGGACCGACACACTGAGCGCCGGCGGTTCCTCCAGCAATCGACGGATACAAAAATAAGGAGAACCGCTATGAAGATTTACGTAGGAAACCTAAACTACGACACTCGGGAAGAAAATCTGAGGGAGGCCTTTGCGCCTTACGGCACCATCGACGACGCCGTAGTCATCACGGACAGGGAGACGGGCCGTTCCCGCGGCTTCGGTTTCGTTGAAATTGGTGACGACTCTGCCGCAAGGTCAGCTATCGAAGGGCTGAACGGCACCGCAATCGACGGTCGCAACGTGACAGTAAACGAAGCGAGGCCCCGGGCCAACCGTGCGCCTTCGAACAACCGACGTTCCTGGTAACCAAACCCCTAACTGACCGCTAATTGAAGAGGGCTTCTCGTGTCGGGAGAGGCCCCTTCTTTTTCTCTTCTTTTTTATCACCCCTTTTCCCCATGAGGCCGATGCGCGGCTGCGAATGGTTCTGATTGGGGTTCTCGAAACACCCTCCCCCTCAATCCCTTCGCGACAGAGGCGCACCCGCGGCCGACCGGGGGAGCTTTGTGTAGCTGCAGATCTCACATGTCGTTCTGTCCAGATCGCCTAACACCCCCGCTCATACTTCGAGAGCCTCGGCACGAGCGGCCCCACGTCCCTCCTACACAGGTTATGCAAAGGTCTAATCGAGGGAGGAGGGACTGGACTTCCCCTCCCACGATATTCCACGCGTTCTTTAAGCTGTCAGGGTGGACTTTCGCTGAGGTTAGGGGGAGGGCGATTCGGGAATCGCCCCTGCGGGAGATGATGTTGTAAGCTCACGAGTATGCTCGGGCGGGATTGTATATAATCCAGTGGATCGGATTGTGGTGGCCTAGGACATATGCGGGGCAACTAGCGACGATTGGGAGGGATGAGTGCGATGGAGTATACGATTATCTCAGGGGACTCTCACGTTGATTTGACCTGGCTGCCGGGCGACCTGTTCGCTTCAAATGCCCCCGCCGACATGGCGGCGAAGATGCCCCGGGTGGTGGAGGACGAGCGGGGAAAATCGTGGAGGGCGAACGGGATTGAGCTGGGAGGGGTCGGGGGGCTGGGGTTCACGGGTGAAAAAGTGGAGAAGGGCTGGTCCAAACGGTTGGACCGGATGATATCGCTGGGCTTCTACGAGGACGGGGCAAAGGGGTTGTTTCACCCAACCACCCCGGAGCTCAGGGCGAAGGACCAGGACCTGGACGGCGTGGAGGCGGAGGTCATATACGGCATCCTTGGGGTCGGGCTGAACCTAAAGGACCCCGAGGCGATGTCCCTGGTCTATCGCATTTACAATGACTGGGCGGCGGACTTCTGCAAGTCGAACCCCGAGCGATTCAGGGCGCTGGCCTGCATTCCCAACCATGATCCTGCGGAAGCGGCATCGGAGCTCAGAAGGGCCTCGGGGCTGGGACTGCGGGGGGCGGACTTTGCAGTGGCCTCGGCGAGTAAGCCGATGTACCACGAGGACTGGGACGTGTTATGGGAAGCAGCGGAGGAGACGCAGGCCCCGATATCCTTCCACACTGTCGGGTTCACGCCTCGGCAGCCGGACCCTGAAGAGGCGGAAGAGTACGAGAGGCGATACAAGGCGGTACGGATCACAATGTTCCAGCTATCGGGGGTGGAGTACCTGGCGAGCGTCATATTCTCGGGGGCGTGCGATCGGCACCCGGGGCTGAGGTTCGTGCTGGGTGAGAGCGGGGTGAGCTGGCTACCCTACGTGCTGGACAGGATGGACCATGAGTACGAGGACCGCTTCTATCACCTGAACTTATCGATGACGCCCCGCGAGTTCTGGCTCAGGCAGGGCTTCTCCACCTACCAGAAGGAGACCATCGATCCGGGCATGGTGCCTCTTATGGGAGAGGACAACATCATCTGGGGCTCCGACTACCCGCACCCGGACGGCGTCTGGCCCGACTCCCTGGCCACCATTGAGGAGAATCTGGCGGGTGTTCCTGCCGGGGCACGGGAAAAGATCACTCGTACGAATGCGGGTAAGCTCTACGGGTTTATTGAGTAGTGGAGGGTTTGTACCCCCACACCCATCCGTTCGGGAGACCCTTCGACTCGGCTCAGGGCGAACGGATTACCCCGCCCCCAAATCTGCTCGGTAGACCCTTTGACGGGCTCCCCCCGCTCGACCCTTCGAGAGCATTAGGGCGAACGGATTGCCCTGCCCTTACGTTAAACCCGTGCGGCACCTACCTTTAAATCGTAGAGGGCGATGGCGTTATCTCCGGCGACCATGCGCTGGGAGGCTTCGGGGAGGGGGGCAAGGGTGTCTTTGAGCTTGCCTGTTGGTAACCACGAGGGCAATTACAGAGCGCGTGCTATGCTGCAACCGCGGCAAATCAGAACTTATTTCAAAGGTCACATAAATGAGAAAATCCGAAGAATCAAAAGGGAGAATGGACATATCAAAGAACGATGAAATTGAAGAGCAGTTAGCCGGCATGATGGAATCTCCCTTGATGCAATACCTGCTAATGAATGTATTTAACTCTTGGGCTGTCGATGAAGAAAACTGGAAAACTGTGTGGAACTCACCAAAATACACACAGTTGGCACTAATTTCGGATTTAACAATGCAAGGAATAACTCTGATACACCAAGCAGACGACGTGGCCCAAAGCAAGGGATGGGCTGTGACCAGCATGATGGCTCGAGGAGTTAGTTTGGCACGGTTATCTTGCCTCTCATTAGCTCTGGGTAGCTTTTCTGATGCATTTGCGAATTATCGGATGCTATTGGAAAGAGAGATGACCCTCAGACACATCGAGACCAATAATCAGTATGAAGCCTTTGCCAAAGCCTTCTATTCAGAAGTCTATCATCGGGCTGGAAAAGGTCTTAACGACTTTGATTTGCGAAATACTTACAGCAAATGCGATTTAGAAGCATCCAAGTAAATGATGGGGCTCATACGGGCGAAGTACTTTGAAAACAAATCACCTAAAGCTCATGGGTCCTATTGGGAGCGCCCCAAAATCGAAGACCTCGCTGACAATACAGGGCATATTGCAGAATTGCGGGTCTATGACTTGGGAAGTCGGAGCATCCACCCGCAACTCAGAGATATGGTGCAACCAGAGGAATCTGACATTCCCCCCGAATTGTTGATGGAACTCATCGTAATAACATTGGGTGGATTATCTAAGTTTGGGTTATCTCTATTTCCAGACTCATACGAACTTTCAGTCAAGATCGAGAAGATCGTTCTACAACCACCATCAGGCACCTCGATACCAGAATTGATTAAAGCCCACCGTACAGCCGATAAAGCATCAACTGAAACCATTGGTGTAAAGTACGGCTGTTCGGTTCCTCCAGTGGCTATAGTGAAAACAGAGTGGATTTTCTAGCCCTCAGCTTAGCTTTGTATTGCCCCCACCTTAAGATCGTAGAGGGTGATGGCGTTTTCGCCGGCGACCATGCGCTGGGAGGCTTCGGGGAGGGGGGCTAGGGTTTCCTTTAGCTTGCTGAGCGGCTCGGTCACTGAGTCCGAGTGAGGATAGTCGTAGGCCCAGAAGAACTTGTCCGCGCCGAGGGTTTCGATGCTGAATTGGGCCAGGCGTTCGTCGGGTTCTATGGCAATCCAGGTCTGCCTCTGGAAATACTCGCTGAGCAGCATCTTCATAGGAGTTGTGAAGCCGTTGACCTCGTATTTCTGGTCCATGCGGTCGATCCAGAAGGCGAGCCACCCGACCCCCGACTCCAGTAAGACGATTTTGAGTTCCGGGAATTTCTCCAGGACGCCGTCGCCGAGCAGGGACGTGTACTGGTATTTGACTTCGTCGGAGGCGACGACGTAGACCCACCAGACCGATGAATCTTCGGGGGTGGGGTAGAAGCGGTTTCCGATGGACGTGAAGCTGCCGGTGGGGTGGAAGGAGATGGGGATGCCGATCTCCTGGGCCTCGGCCCAGAGGGGATCAAAGCGTGGGTTGCCGAAAGCGAGGCCGTCGGGGGCGGCGGAGATCAGCATGGCCGACCTGACGCCCAGACCTGCCACCCTCCTAAGCTCCTTCACCGCTTCCTCGACGTCCAGGGCGGGGATGTGGGCGGCGGCGTGGAGACGGTCGGGATAGGGGCGACAGAAGTCGATCATCCAGTTGTTATAGGCGCGGCAGTTGGCGGCGGCGAGCTTGGGGTCGGAACATACGTCTTCCCAGCAGAGGCCCAGGGAGGGGTAGAGGATCGAGACGTCGATGCCCTCCTCGTTCATGATCTTGATACGCTCGTGGGGGTCATAGCCGCCGGGGAGCAGGGACTCTTCGTAGGTGATGGAGCCGGGCGTTAGGTGCTCCCGGACGTCCTGTCCAATGCCGGCAATGTTGCCGAGGACACCACCCTGCATGAACCATGAGGTCGCCCCGGCGACGCTCAGATATTCCAGGCCCTTATCGTCGAGTAGAATCTGGACGGCGCCGTCACGGTACTCGGGCTCTATGTAGTCGAGCCACATGTTGGGTGGTTCGAGGATGTGGCCGTCGACATCGACGTAGGTGATGGAATCGTTCATGTTGCGCTCCTCGAAAGGGATTCGGCTTGCGGATATACTATCGTCGGCAGTCGGAGATGGCAAACAGCCAGTTCTATCGTTATGTCGTTTCACAAGGCTAACTTCGGAGGTTATGTAAATGAGTTCCACGGGCAAGGTCGCGATAATCACGGGTGCGGGGACGGGAATCGGGAAGAGCAGTGCATTGGCGTTGCTGAACGACGGTTGGTCGGTAGCGCTGGCCGGACGTCGGGCGGAACTGTTGGAGAAGACGCGGGAACAGGTAGGAGAAGAGGAGAAGAATGCCATAGTGGTGAGGACAGACGTAGGAGACCCGGAAGCGGTTAGGGAGTTGTTTGCCAAGACGAAGGAGGCATTCGGGCGGCTGGACGTGCTATTTAACAACGCGGGGGTCGGGGCCCCGGGGCGCCCGCTGGAAGACCTGACCTATGAGCAGTGGAAGACGGTAGTCGATGCAAACCTCACGGGGCCATTCCTCTGCACGCAGGAGGCGTTCAGGATGATGAAGGAGCAGACGCCGATGGGGGGTCGGATAATCAACAACGGGTCGATATCCGCCCAGACCCCGAGGCCAAACTCCGCGCCTTACACGGCTACAAAGCACGGGATGGTGGGATTGACGAAATCGACGGCTCTGGACGGGAGGAAATACGACATCGCCTGCAGCCAGATAGACATTGGCAACGCGGTGACGGAGATGACTGCGAAGATGTCGAAGGGGGTGCCTCAGCCGGACGGGAGCCGGATGGTGGAGCCGACCTTTGATGTGGAGAAGGTGGCGGAGGCTGTGCTTTTCATTGCGAATCTGCCATTGGACACCAACGTGCTTTTCATGAACATCATGGCTACGAAGATGCCGTTTGTGGGGAGGGGTTAATATTTCTGCTCGGCAATCTTCGATGATAACCCAGCCTCGCCCGACCCCTCGTGAGCTTCAATCAGCCAGCGGGGTGTGGGGTGCGATTATAATTTGAGGGGCAATTGATTCTTGCCCTTCGACTGCCCCCTTTGGGTCACAAGCTAGGCATACCAAAAGACCTAGAAGGCCCTCCGGTAACGCCATTCCGGGGGGCCCTTTGAAGAACAGGACAAAAATGACCTAGGAACAGCAGAGAATCGTCGAGAGAATTATGCCAAAGAGGAACACCGAACTAGACATTTTGAGGGTAGTCAGAGACCACGGGAGCATTATGCTTTACGCCGGGGATTCTTCGGAGGGGGTGCAATGGTTAAACAGGACATACGTCAAAAGACACGAAATAGACCAACTTATCACCACCTTTAGGTTTCTCGTAGACGCGGGCTATTTACTACCTTTCACTAAGAATGGAGGCGAGGTTGTGAATCTGACTGCCCAAGGAATAACGCCCGAGGGCGAAGACCGGCTTTATGAATTGGAACACCGGTACCTCGCAAGACTGAAACGCAATAGCCCAGTTTTGACAATGGTATGTACTAGCCTCGTTAGCGCAGCGGTAGGTTCTCTAGTTACAGTGTTGTTAACGTCATTGTTCAACTGATATTGACACGTTCAGCAAACCGGGTGCGCGGACGCCATTGCCCACCCTGTGGTGAGTGCTGAAAATGGCGGGTATGGATTCACGCCAGCAAACTCAATCCTTGCCGCGACTTGTTTTCACTGCACAAGAGGCCGCGACGATTGTGACAGGGAGTGACCGGCACGTTTGGCTCCTATACGGGCTGGGGAGCTGAAGATGAAGGAGTTGAGGGGATGGGGTATGGCCCCGTACCGGATTCCATACCCCAGGACATGCCCCACCCATCCCTACCCATGGGGGAATCCCCCCTGCTTCCGGCTGGTACAACCCATCATATTTTCTCCATTCCCATTACTGAGAATCCCATTTGCCTTGCTCATTGTTTAGACTCGCTAGCAAGGCGGCGATATCAACGTTTACCTTTCCCCGTCTGATTGTTCCGCCTATGCCGGGGTTGCGGGTGGGGAAAAGGTTGTCCGGTCTATCGCGATTGCCGGTCTATCGTGTAGAATGATCGCGGGGAGGGCAGTTGATAGCGGCCCCCTCCCCTTGTTTTGGAGAGTTGGCCCTCTCCCCCGTTCATCGACCGACCGCCTGGTATCGAAACCCGACCGGCGCCGTCTGTAGGTTTCGACGATTTGCGGCATGGCTTGGGACGCCGGGGGGAGGGCCAATTCGCGTAAAGGCCCAAAAAGGGCTAGGGATGATTTCTAGGGAAATACTAGGGACAAGAGACCCCCCACCTGTGTTTTAGGCACGGAATGGGGGGTAGGCTACGAAGATGCCGTTTGTGGGGAGGGGATGAGGGGAATGGGGTTCGCAATGGCCATAGTAGCTAGTTACCCTGTTTGATGAAGTCGGCGACTTTTTCGCCCATGGTCATTACGGTGACGTTGAGGTTGGCACGGACGGTGTCGGGCATGATGGAGGCGTCGACGATGCGGAGGCCATCGAGACCGTAGACTTTGCCGTACTGGTCACAGACGGCTAGGGGATCGCTGGAAGGGCCCATCTTGCAGGTGCTGGAGATGTGGTGGGCGGTCATGACCTCGTGGAGCATGAAGTCGTCCAGGAGGTCGTCGTCATTGAGTGCCTCGTCGGAGAGGGCGTTGCGCCTGTCGACGATGTCGGAGAATGCGGAGTGTTGGAAAAGGGAGTCGGTGAGCCTGAGGCATTCGCGCATTCGTTGACGGTCGAAGGGGTCGTCGAGAAGGTTGTAGTCGAGGACTGGCTGCTGTCGGGGGTTGGTGGACTGGAGTCGGAGCTCGCCCTGGCTGACGGCCAGGTAAAGGGCGGGACCAACTCCGATACCGATCGGGTCTTTGTCATCGAGGCCCCTGGAAGGCCGCCTGGCGGCGTAGTTGCCCATGTAAATGATCATGTCGTTGACGAAAGGGGAGCCGGAGGCGGTGTAGCGTAGGGTGACCGCGCCCGAAGCGGGGGTGGGGAGGTCCAGGGGGTAGTCGGGCTTGGTCAGGTAACACAAGGGAACGTAAGGGTGGTCGCGGAGGTTGTGACCGACCCCCGGAAGGTCCTGGACAACGGGAATGCCGAAGGAGTCAAGCTGGTCGGCGGGCCCGACCCCGGAGAGGAGGAGAATGTGAGGCGTGCCGACGGCCCCAGCGCAGAGAGTGATCTCATCAGCGTAGACGTAAAACATCTCTTTACCGCTTATGACAAGCAGACCAGCGGCCCGGTTGCCATCGAATATGATGCCGTGGACCAGGCAATTGGGTCGGATGGTGAGGTTGAGTCGGTGACGGGCGGGGTTCAGGTAGCCGAGGGCGGTACTCATCCGGACGCGGTCTATGATGTTGAAGGCGAGGGGGCCGACGCCAGTGCTGTCGGTGCGGTTGTGGTCGGGGCAGTGTGGGAAGCCCTTGTCTCGGGCAGCCTCGTAGAAGGCCTGCTGGTGGGGCGGCCACTCATCCTCGGGATGACGGCGGCACATGATGGGGCCGTCATTGCCGTGGAATTCGTCTCGGAAGTCCTGGTCGGCCTCCATGCGTTTGAAATAGGGGAAGACGTTGTCGAAGGACCACTGGTCGTTGCCCCATTCCGCCCATCGGTCGTAGTCCTCGCGGACGCCGCGGAGGAACTGGGCGTCGTTGACGGAACTGGACCCGCCGGTGATCTTGCCGCGCGGGATGTCCATGTGGGCCTTGGAGGTTGCGCGAGCGCTGAAGTTCCAGATGTGCTCGGAGTCGTAAATAGTCCTGCCGCCGTAGGCCAGCCTAACCTCTTCAGGAATACGCTCGAATTCCGGGAAGTCGCTGCCGGCTTCGAGGAGGAGGACGGAGCGGTCGGGGTCTTCGGTGAGTCGGGCGGCGAGGGTCGCTCCGGCGGAGCCTGCGCCTACTATGATGTGGTCGTATTTCATGGTGTGGTCCTTTCTTGAGGGGTGGCGTCCCCAGTTCTTCAGTCCTCGTTGGCGAAGGACAGGAGTAGAGAGGTGCGATATACGCCTTAGATTCCCCGCGGAGCCTCGGAATGACAGGGTAAACGAGATCCGTCGAATAGATGGGCTTAGCGGCCCTGTTTTATGAAGTCGGCGACCTTTTCGCCCATTGTAATGACGGTGACGTTGAGGTTGGCGCGTACGGTGTCGGGCATGATGGAGGCGTCCACAATGCGGAGGCCATCGACGCCGTAGACCTTGCCGTACTGGTCGCAGACGGCGAGGGGATCGCTGGAAGGGCCCATTTTGCAGGTGCTGGAGATGTGGTGGGCCGTTACAACCTCGGTCTTCATCCACTCATCCAGGAGAGTGTCGGAATCCAAGACTTCGTCCGAAGGGGCGGTACGGCTCTCGACGATGTCACTGAATGCGTCGTGGCTGAATAGCTCATTGCAGAGCCTAAGGCCATCCCGCATGCGCTTCAGGTCGAATGGGTCGTCGAGGAGGTTGTAGTCGAGGATGGGCTGCTGGCGCGGGTCGGTGGACTGGAGCCTGAGCTCGCCCTCGCTCAAGGCCAGGTAGAGGCATTGGCTGACTCCGACGCCGACGGGGGCCTTCTCGTCCAGGCCCCTGAAGGGTCTCGCTGCCAAATAGTTGCCGACGTACAGGATCATGTCGTTCACGAAGGGCGATCCCGGGGCCGTGTGCCTCAGGGTCACCGTGCCGGAGGTGACCTGATCGATGTTCAGAGGGTAATCCTCCTTCGTGTACCAGCACAGGGGCACATCCGGGTGGTCTCTAAGGTTTCGGCCAACGCCCGGCAAGTCCTGGACCACCGGAATGCCTAGATTCCTTAACTGGTCTCCAGGTCCAATGCCCGAGAGCAGCAGGATGTGTGGGGTGCCCACGGCTCCGGCGCAGAGGATGATTTCGTCTCCATATACTGAGAACATCTCTCGCCCGCTTATGACAAGCAAACCGGCTGCCCGGTTGCCATCGAAGATGATGCCGTGGACATGACACTGGGGTCTGACAGTCAGATTGAGGCGGTGCCGGGTAGGATTCAGATAGCCGATGGCAGTACTCATCCTCACGCCATCGATGATGTTAAAGGTCAGGGGACCGACGCCCGTGGAGTCTGTGCGGTTGTGGTCGGGGCAGTCTGGAAAGCCGGCGTCACGGCAGGCCTGGTAGAAGGCATGGGCGTGGGGCGGCCACTCGTCCTCGGGGTAGCGGCGGGCCATTATTGGGCCGTCGTTGCCGTGGAACTCGTCACGGAAATCCTGATCGGCCTCCATGCGCTTGAAGTAGGGGAACACGTTTTCGAAGGACCATTCTTCGTTGCCCCACTCAGCCCATCGGTCGTAGTCCTCCCGGACACCCCTGAGGAACTGGGCGCCGTTGACTCCGCTGGAGCCGCCAGTGATCTTGCCGCGGGGAATGTCTATGCGTGCAAGGTCGGTGGCACGGGCGCTGAAATTCCAGATGTGGTCGCTGTCCCAGATGGGCACCTTGCTGCCGTAGGCCAGTCTGACCTCCTCGGGAATGCGCTCGAACTCGGGGTAGTCGCCGCCAGCTTCGAGGAGGAGAACGGAGCGGTCGGGGTCTTCGGTGAGTCGGGCGGCGAGGGCAGCGCCTGCCGAGCCAGCGCCAACAATTATATGGTCGTATCTCATTAGTATGCTCCTTACCTGAATGACGGGGAGGGCCAAACTGATAGATACAGGCCAACTTTAGTCGGTCGGGACATTGGGTGCAACTGGAACAAAACAAAAGTATTAAACAAGTGCAATACATTGTCGCACGTAGCTACCATGTTGTAGACTGTCTCGGCACGCGATACTCAGCGCCGAAAGGAAGAGCGAAACCCACTACTTACGAGGTGCAATGACCGCGTGGACCATGTTGACCAGGCACAGTTTCTCTGCCAACTTAACCTACTATTTCTTCAATGCTGGTGGCTTGTGTCCGATACCCCATTTGCCAAGACGGATATAAAAAGGCACAGATGACAACGGCAGACAGGCTTAAGCCCTACAAAATCCTAGTGGTCGACGACGAGCCTGACCTGGAACCCCTCATGCTTCAGCGGATGCGGCGCGATATCCGGTCGGGGCGCTATCAGTTTTGCTTCGCTGGGGACGGAGTCGAGGCCCTGGAGATGCTAGAGGCAGACGAAGAGATCGACATGGTCCTGTCGGACATCAACATGCCGAGAATGGACGGGCTTTCGCTGCTTGAGCAGATACCGAAGGTAAGCCCAAATCTGCGGTCGGTGATTATTTCGGCATACGGCGACATGAAGAACATCCGGACGGCCATGAACAGAGGTGCGTTCGACTTCGTGACCAAGCCGGTGGACTTCGACGATCTCCGCTTCACTATAGACAGGACGTTGCAGCACATAGAGGAGCTACGAGACGCCCTCAATGCGCGCGATAAACTGGTGGTCCTTCAGAACGAGCTGAATGTCGCTAGCACCATGCAACAGTCCATTCTGCCCACTGCATTTCCTATCAGCGACAGGTACAAAGTATTTGGGACGATGCAACCGGCCCGGAACGTGGGAGGAGACTTCTATGACGTCATACGGCTGCAGAATGGGCAGATAGGTCTGGCCATAGCGGATGTGTCGGGCAAGGGGGTGCCGGCTGCATTGTTCATGATGTCGAGCCGTACACTGCTGAAGGGCGCGGCTATTGGAATGGACGGGCCCGGGGCGGTGCTTTCCGAAGTAAACAACCTGCTCCACGAGGACAACAGCGCCGAAATGTTTGTTACGATGCTTTATGCGGTGTACAACCCCGACACCCGCGCCTTGACCTATGCAAGCGGCGGCCACGATCCGCCTCTACTGCTCCACAGCGACGGTACCTCCTCCCTTCTTCCCCTTACAGGGGGCCTAGCTCTGGGCGTCCTTGCGGATTTTGAGTACCGGCAGGAGACCGTATATCTATCTTCGGGTGATACGTTAGTGCTTTATACTGACGGAGTAACCGAGGCAATGAACAGCGAAGGCGTGCAACTGGGAATCAAACGGGTACAGCGGATATTCGCAAACACTACGCCTAGAGACGCGGCAGAGGTTGGGATAGAGGTAGTCAAAGCCGTGAACCACTTTGCTGAGAATGCACCCCAGCACGATGACATCACATGTCTTACCCTGGGCTGTTACGCCGTTTAGAGGCAACTGATCCTGTGTAACGCAGGGATCGGAGGGCTTTAGACTCTGATGAGAGGCACCCGTCCCGTAATCCCAATGCTCCTGGCGTTTTTTCTGGTGAGCGTCCTGGCCTTACTGGTAGTCTCGGGCTGCAACGGACCGGAGGGCACGCCCCTCCCCACACCCAGGGCAACCGCCGTGCCGGCAACGCCCGATAATCATGGAGTATCGGACGATAGGGTGCTTTTTGGGCAGTCGGCAGCGTTTGAGGGGCCCGCGCAAGAACTGGGCAAGAATATGCGGCTGGGCATTGAAGTTGCATTTGCCGAGGCGAATGCGAACGGGGGAGTCCACGGGCGGCGCCTCGAACTCGTATCCTATAACGACTCCTACGAACCCGAGGCTTCCATAGCCAACACCCACCGTCTAATAGATGAAGACGAGGTCTTTGCCTTGATAGGGGAAGTGGGCACACCCACGTCCCGCTCAGCTACACCGGTAGCGGCCGCGTCCAACGTGCCCTTCATAGGCCCGTTTACGGGCGCAGGATTCCTGCGAGACCCGAGCTGGGACAATATCATCAACTTGCGTTCGTCTTACCAGCAGGAGACGGCGGAGATGGTGGCTCGGCTAATGGAGGACTTGGACATCACCAGGATCGGCGTAATGTACCAGGACGATTCCTATGGTCGAAGCGGATATAGGGGAGTGGTTGCCGCGCTTGAACCTCACGGCATGGAACCCGTTGCGGTGGGACTGTACCAGCGCAACACGACAGCGGTAAAAACTGCCCTGCTCGACCTGATGGAAGGGGAGCCCGAGGCCGTGATCATGATTGGGGCCTACGAGCCATGTGCGGAGCTGATAATCTGGGCCCGACGCCTGGGCTTCGACTCGATATTCCTGAACGTATCGTTCGTCGGGAGCAATGCGCTGAGGGAAGAGCTGGGAATCAATGGCGCGGGGGTGATTGTGACGCAAGTGGTGCCGTTCCCCTGGGACGATTCTCTCCCGGTGGTAGAGGCCTACCAGGAGGCTCTTGGGGCACATGCCCCGGAGACGACGCCGGGATTCGTCTCCCTTGAAGGATACCTGGCAGGCCGAATGGCAATAGCCGGGCTGGAAAAGTGTGGGCGAGACGTAAACCGAGAATGTTTTATGGATAGCATCTTGGGCTCCAGCCAGATCGACATCGGAGGGTTTGAGTTGCAGTTTGGGGAAGGCGACAACCAGGGATCGGACAAAGTGTTTCTTACGGTTATAGGTAACGACGGTGCGTACCATGCTGTCGACAACCTGCAAGAGGCGGAGGCATGGTCGAGCAACTAAAGCGGATACTGGCCAGGCGATCAAGGATATCCACGCAGCTGTACCTCGCGGTTGGCGGCGCTGTGGTCATGACTATCGCAGCCAGTTTGGTCGGATGGTTTTCGTTCAACCGGGTAGGGGAAGTGCAAAGCAGGGTGAACGAAGGAAGTGTGCCGGAATTGGCCGCTGCGTTTGAAGTGGCACAGTACGGCAGTACTCTAGTGGCCGCAGCGCCCAGCCTTACTACAGCCGCTAATCCACTGGAACTGGCCCTTGTGGCGGGGAACATTGATCACGCTTTTCTATCATTCGAAGAGCAGATCACCGTTCTTGAAGAGAGCGAAAGTGCAGGAAGGGAGCGGGTAGAGGAGATCCTGACTCACGCAGAGACACTGATCACCAATATCAATGACCTAAAGTTCAGCATGGCGGAGGTGTTCCAGCTAACTGAAAACAGATTGAGCTTGCAGGCTGAGCTCGCAGATCTGCGGAGCCAGTTGGACGCCCTATTGGCCCCTGCCATAGACGATCAACTCTTCTATGTCCTCACCGGGCACGTTACCGTCGAGGGCAGTGCTGTATCCCGTCCGGCCCACTTGTCGGAGCAACAGGTCGTCCGCTATCGAAGGCTTACGGAGATGCAGGCCGACACCAACATCGCCACCGAACTTCTGGCCAACGCATTCACACTTTCGGATGAATCTTTTATAGAGCCGTTGAGGGAACGGTTCGAGGCGGCGGTGGAAAGGATCGACCGGAACCTGGAAGCCCAGAGGGCATTGGGTTTCTACGAAGAGGCGGCACCGATTTACGCCAGGTTGTTTGAGTTGGGGACAGGTGAAGACAGCATTTTCAACGTGTTCGCAAGAGAGCTGCAGATAGCGCAGCAACAAGGAGACTTGCTGGCCTTTAACCGGGACATATCCGTAGACCTGGTAGAGGAGGTTGACGGTCTGGTCAGCGCGGCAGAAGCCAGCGCGGCAGTTGCGACGCAGGCGTCAACCCAGGCGATATTCACGGGACGTACGCTGCTGCTGGTAATTAGTGGTTTAAGCATTATTGGTGCGACGCTAATTATCTGGCTGTTTATCGGCAGGGTGCTGCTGCGGCGGCTGGGGATGCTTTCCGAGTGGATGCGCCGGATGGCGGGGGGAGACCTGGAGGCGCGAGTCGAGATGAGCGGCAAGGATGAGGTTGCCGACATGGCCGCTGCGCTTGAAGTGTTCCGTCGTAATGCCCTGGAGGCGTTACGGCTAAACGAGGTGGAGAAGCTAGCGGGCGAGCTTCAGGACAAGAATGGGCAGTTGGAGAGCGTCCTAACCGAGCTTCGGAAGGCACAGGACCAGATAGTGATGCGGGAGAAGCTGGCCGCTCTCGGTGAGCTAACGGCGGGGGTTGCGCATGAGATACGCAACCCGTTGAACTTCGTCAACAACTTCTCCGAGGCGTCGGGAGAGCTGATCGAAGAGTTGCGGGAGATATTGGAGGAGGAGGGTGTAGTCCTGCCCGACGAACAGCGGGGCCTGGTGAAAGAGATCACCGATGACCTGACGAGCAATGTCGTCCGGATACGCTCTCACGGCGAGCGGGCAAACCGCATAGTCCACGATATGCTGAGGATGGGAAGAGACTCGGGAGACTGGCAGGAATCAGACATCAACGGACTGGTGGACCAGCATGCCCGGCTGGCCTATCACAGCACCAGGGCCACGAACCAGGAGTTCCAGGTAGACCTCCAATGGGACTTGAACCCCGATGTTGGGAAACTAGAGGTTGTCCCCCAGCAACTAGGTCGTGTCTTCCTCAACATAGTCAGCAACGCCTGCTATGCTACCGACCAGAGGCGCCGCGCTTCCATGGCGGAAGGAGTACCTTTCGAACCGACTTTGTGGATGTCTACTATACGAAAAGAGGATGGGGTGGAAATTCGGATCCGGGACAACGGCACGGGCATGCCCCCCGACGTGGTAGAGAAGATATTCAACCCATTCTTCACTACCAAGCCCACGGACCAGGGCACGGGGCTTGGACTGGCTATATCAAACGACATCGTGCGGCGGCACGGGGGGGCGATACGGGTGGAAACCGAGCCGGGGGAGGGCACTACGATGATTGTGGCCCTGCCCCTGGAACGCCCAACAGAGATGGTGGAAGAGGCAACGGCTTCGGGGGTTACATCCTAACCCTATAGCACGTGCAGGGCATTTCTTGATCCGTGGGCAGGCCTTTATTACCCAAAGTGGCGCCGAGACTTTGCACTCTTTCAAGGAGTCCAAAGCACGGCGCCTGTCAGGAAGACTTCCCCGACTCGGTCCCTTTGGGCATCAGGCCTCCTACGGCAGGAGCGCCGGACTCGCCCTTAGATGCGGAATCCCGCTGTTGGTTCTCTCCGTCCCTTGCACTGTTGTCTGCTTCGAAAGCGCCCAGAAAATCGGCGTCGGCGTCGGTGTCGGTGTCAGTTCTGGGTACGCGTGCAATAGCAAGAGTGTCCGGCAGTACGAACCCCCCGGAGAAAACGAGCTTCATGGCAGAGTCTACGGAGATGTCAGTCTCCATAACGTCATCCTCGTTTACAAAGGCCATGTTGCCGGATGTGGGATTTGGTATGGTGGGAATATAGACAGTAACCAGGGAATGCTCGCGGTCCTTAGACTGTACTCGGCCTGTGACGAATCCCAAGGCCACCATACCGTCCCTGGGCCATTCTATGAAAACCACCCTACTAAAACCGTATTCAGAAGCCACTACGTTGGTGACCTGCAGCATGAGCCTGTAGATGACCTTGATCACGGGAACGCGTAGAAGGACGACGCCGATGAGGGAGATAACCCACTTGCCGAGCCGGAAGGAAATCAGCAACCCAATTACATATAACGCAACGACGAAGGCTGCTAAGCCGATGCCCGGTACATCCCAAGGCTCTTCTTTTACGAACGGCAGGTCACGGACGTAACTATCCGTCTTACCTACAATGAATAGAACGACAATTGCGGTCACCAGCAGGGGGACGAGCTCCAGAAGACCGGCAAGCACCTTGCCCTGGAAATGACCTTCGATGCCACTCATTATGCGCGTCGGTCTGCCCTTTTGCTTCTCGGGGTTGTTGTTTGGATTCTTCAACCGGCACGCTCCTTCCTGGCAGGTGGGTTACCCTAAATGCGCTAACCTCGGGCTATTGCCATGAATAGTATCGAGACGGATGGTCAAGGGGCCGAGTGACTGGCAGTTTATTAGAAGCTCATAGGCCGGTCAAGAACCTGTTGGAAGACCCACCCTATTTTTGCCAAAGTGCGGGCATAGGAGAGAGTAAAGACGTAGGGAACGGGCGGTGGAAGGCTAGCTTCCGTCGGAAGGAAAAGGGTCGGTTTCGCTCATGAGGGCCTGGTGCTCGATGATGGAGACGCCGCGGATTTCTTTGTCATCCCAGAGACTCTTGACGTATTCGAGCACTGCAACAATCTCATCGTGGGTGAACTGTTCTCCAAATGCAGGCATGCCACTCTTGAACTGTGGCAAGTTAGGGTCTTCCCAGAGCTGTCCGCCCTGGCTCACTATACTGTAGAGCAGCCCATCTCCGTGGTGCCAAGTGTGGCCATCTCCGTTCAGGGGAGGGGCGGGGAAGATGCCATCAGGCTTGCGGATATGCCAGTCGGACTGGCCTTGGCCCTCGGCGCCGTGGCACGTGGCGCAAGTAGCTGCGAAGAGTTCCTGCCCTGTGGGCGGGGCTGGGGTGGGGGTTGGTCCATCAATGCTCGGGGGCGAAGAGCAGGCGACCACCAGGGTCAGGGAAACGATCAGGAATGCAATCGCAAGAGCGAATCGGCGTATTCTAATCCCGTAATGCATCACCAGTTGAATGATAAACGGTAACAGGTGATGGAGCAAAATAGGTGTATGTAAGGCGATTTACACAGAAAACCGACCTTTATTGCCTCACAGCACCGGATATCAGGATGATGTAAACGGCCGGTCAAAAGCAGCTACAGGACGTGCCCGAAAGCGACTTTGACAGTTTGGATCTGGCATTCTGCGATCCCGAGTTGCCCGTTGGTATAAGGGAGTAGATCGGGCCCGAAAAGCGGGAGGGCAATTCCAGATTAAGGCGGGAGCGCTCTTGGCGCTCCCGCCTTATCGCGTTGAGGTTTTTCGTGAGTCGGCGGTCCTTTGACAGTCACTACTGTTAAGGCTATCGTAATCCTAAGAATTGTAAATGGGATTCCATAGCTCCTAGTGCCTCACGGAGCATGTCCAATGACTAGAATTACAACGCGTGTGTCGGATGAGATGGTGGAAGCTTTGGATGCGGCAGCGGCCAAGCTGAGACGCAGCCGAGCTGATGTGATGCGCCAAGCCCTGGAGCAATATTTGGAAGATTTTGATGACCTGCCCGCAGCATTAGACCGGCTGCGAGACCCGTCTGACCTTATTCTGGACTGGGATGATGTCAGGCCCGGCATACTCGGTTCGGATTAAGCGCAGCGCTGCGAAGGAACTGACGAGTTTCCCTCAGCAGAATAGGTTACGCGTAACCTCAGTTATCAATAGTCTCGGCGATTAACCCTTGGCTGGAAGTGTGCTGAGGGGTGGATTAAGAGGGTTGCGCAGGTTGCGAGTCGGAGACTATCGAATTGTCTACACACCGCTGGACAACGAGCTTGTAGTGCTGGTTGTTCGAATTGCACACAGGAGCGATGTCTACAGGGGGTATAACTCTCTACGCATTCGAACTTGATCATCAAAGTAGACGCTTACCCAAGGAAGCGACGCAGGAGAGCCGCCTCTTGCACGTAGTGGGAGATGTGAACGGGGGCCTCCTGGCTGATGCCGGCCCAAATTGCACTGGTTAGACCTTCGTGGACACGGTCCAGCTCGTCGGTGAATTGGGCGACTATGCGGAGATAGTTTTCGCCGAGGAGGTCCAGGACGTGACGCTCGTTGGTGAAGCGCAGGGCGGCGCGCAGGTCCTCATTGAGGCTGGGACACGACTCCCGGACAAAGGCAAGGTCGGCCTCATCAAGGGCAGCGAGGCCCAACAGCTCCGGTGGAACGCCTATGGAATAGAGGGAAGCTGCGAATCCGATAGCGCGTGGGAGAGTAGCTCCGCCGAGGCCGCCAAGAGAGCGGCCGTATCCGAATAATCCGACATGCATTTTGCGCTCGCGGCGCCTGGGAACGTGTCCTGCCACGCTAGTGATCACTTCGAGCAGGTCATGGACGCGGGCCTGGTACTCCACAGTGGTCTTGTCTATGACTTCACGAGCTCGGGTTTGATCTATGGGGACCGGATCACGAGGCTCGTGTGCGTGGAGCTGAGCGATGCCACTACGGACAGCGTCGATATCGTAGTCGTACTTGAAGGCGGACTGAACGGTAAATGTATGCACGCTGGGGTATTCTCGAAGGGCCCGGTCGACATTAAGGGGAGTCAGGTGACCTCGGAAGGGAACGGAGCCAACCCCAATGATGGGGAAAATGGGCACGCCCAATCTACCTCCAAGTTCGTGGAGGCGGACAAGGGCTACTTTCAGCGCCAGTTCCGCGGCCACATTGCCGTAGTTGAGGGCCGGGTCGCTCCGGGCAAGAAAGACCCTTTGGCCCGGCAAATCTCTTCCTTTCAGATATTCCTCCACTATGCTATCGCACTGGTAGAGGTGCTCTATATCCTCTATCAGGGGGATGACACGGATGTGCTTGGGAAAGAACTCGCCTACCCAGTCTTTCACGACTTGGCCGTCGAGGAGGGAGAGAGTTTCCTGCCCAACGATGACATTACGGTAGTAGGCCTCAACGAGAAACAGTTCCTCGGCAGAGGTGGTGAAGGGAAGTATAACCTCCTGGATGGGCGCCGAGGCATCTTCCATGCCGCCGTAGAAGCTGTCGGCAACATCCCGGGCGGAAGGCACGCTCTGAAGGGCTTCGACCATGGATTTCCGCATGTCCCGTTCGATGCCGGGGTTGGGGACGCGCAGGGTGAGGATAACGTCGCGCCCAAGTCGGCGCTCATTATGGAAGAACTCGGGGAAGCCGGTCAGCAATTTCTGGACGACGTGGTTGTCGGCTTCCTTGCCCTCTGAGTCCCACATCTGCTCGTCGCAGCCCAAGGAAAAGATGTGGAAGGCCTCGTTGACCTCACCATTGCCGCGAAGGACTCCTTCAGAGTCTGCGAAGGGAGCAGGAACGGCGTTGTCGGGGTGCTGGGTGCTCATCACCCTTGGAACTAAGAACACGTGAGACCTCTTGCAGGAAGGTTAAGAATCTTGGCCAAGTGGCGCAGTTGAATCAGGATTCATTCTAAGGGAAGGGGGAAATACCTCAAGCGACGCACAAGTTGCCGGTTTCGTCGATACATATCGTGCAGCACGGTCGGCAGGCGAGTTTGCTAGCGCGATGACCGGCCCATTGCCAGGATGCCTAACCGTATGCCTTTCATCACAGCATCCAGCTTGGTGGTTGCGTTGAGTTTGTGCCTTAGATTTCGGATATGGTTGCGCACGGTGTGTCGGCTGATGCCCAGCTCGGCGGCTATACGCGGAGTATCCCAACCCAGTGCGACTAAACGCAACACTTCCAATTCTCGCCGTGAAAGTGCAGGGTCCTCCCCGAGGGGGGCAGGGGGGTGGTCAGAGATGATCTGAGCGCCGCTCTCTGCCAGTGCATCGTGCACTGAGTCTCTAGTCTGATCAAAATCCTCCTCTTGCTCGCCGTCGTCGAACAAGTGGACCAGCAGAGGCGCGTCTCTAAGGATACCGGCAACCACCATGGGAGTGAGGGACAGCCACTTGCGTTCCCCGGTGGAACATAGCATTTGAAGCCGCGCCATAGCCGGTATCAGCCCAGCACGCAGGTAGTGCATTGACGGGCAGCCGCCCAGGCACTGGGGCGTCAGACCGATTGAAGTGACGCCTTCCATAACCTCGTAGCACTTGCGGCCCAGCACGTTTTGGGACGAGTGACCGAGGATGCGCTCGGCATTACGGTTCCAGAGTACGATGGTCTGATCTATTGACACGGCGTAGGCGCCGCATGTTGCGGATTCCAGCAGCTTAGAAAGAATATCCAGGTTCAAAGGGCACACCTTGTGGGATTAATCGCTCGATGGGCAATGGAGAGTGAACTTGGGAGGCAAGGGTATCTTTAACAGAGTTAGGGTAACCTGATTGTACCGGCCAATCTTTGCGGGTTGTATGACCAAGGTCAATGGTAGTATCAAATGCGTATCAGGTCTATGACATGCTGGTGTGATGCCTAAAAGACTATCTTATAGCAAAAGTGGGCGCGGTGATATCTCTTTAGATATTCGGTTGAACCTTTCAAAATGCACGTGCCGTGCTGGGAATGTTGGTGGAGCTGAGGGGATTCGAACCCCTGACCCCCTGCTTGCAAAGCAGGTGCTCTCCCAACTGAGCTACAGCCCCGAGCGCAGGTAATTCTAGCCTGTCGTTGGCGGTCGCGCCAAACCCGTTTGGACGAAAGAACGATAGGACAAAGCTTCGTGCCGGGGTGGATTACTTGGATAGGTGAGTGACGCCGCCTTTGATTACGGCCCTGATACGAGACTGGTCCTGTAGAAGCTTTATGTTAAGAATTGGATCGCCGTCCACGACTATCAGGTCGGCGAGCTTTCCCGGCTCCACGGTGCCGATGTCCTTCTCCAAACCGAGACACTCCGCCGCCCATCCCGTCGCCGACACGATGGCCTGGCTGTTGGTCATGCCACCTTGTTCCACAAGCCATTGCAACTCCTGGGCGTTTATGTAATGTTCGTAGCCGCCGGCGTCGGTGCCCGCCACGACCTTTACTCCCGCTTCCAGCGCCTTCTGGATGCTTTCGACCTGATGCGCGTACATCGCCTGGGCACGGGAACTGAAGTGAGGCTCAGGTGCATCGCGATGGAAGGCATACACGGTCAATGTGGGGACCAGGAAGATGCCTTTTTCCGCCATCATGGGAATTATTTCCGGGTCTTCGTCAACATAGCTGCCGTGTTCGATGCTGTCGGCGCCTGCTTCAACGGCGAGCTTGAGGCCCGGGCCACCGATGGCATGACACATGGCACGTTTGCCCAAGGCGTGAGCCTCTTCCACTATGGCAAAAATCTCATCCTTTCCGAATGCGATGTCCTTGGGCCCGTGGCCCGGGCGCGAACTGGCCCCACCGGTTGTAGCAAACTTAATGACGTCTGCGCCCATGCGGGCAATCTCCCTGACCTTCGCACGGATGGCATCGACGCCATTGGCAACGCCGCGAGGCAAGCTGACATTACCGGGATCCGGTCGATGATGACCCGAGGGACTCGACCAATCACCAATGCCGCCGGTGGGAGAGATGATGCTCAAGCTCAATACCAGGCGAGGTCCAGGGATAAGCCCCTCCTTTATAGCCATTTTGAATCCCTGGTCCAGGCCGCCGGCATCTCTGAATGCCGTATAGCCCATATTGAGGGTTTTTCTCAGGGTTTCAGCAGTACGCAGGTGTCTCAGGCTGGGAGGGGCATCGAGTTCCCATCTGCCGACTAGACCGTATACGGAACCGGCGATGTGGTCATGGCAGTCGATGAGGCCCGGCATAAGGGTCATCCCCTGCAGGTCCGTGACGTCCGCCGTAGGTGGAATGGTGGTCTTCTCCCAGGGCCCGACTTCAACGATCCTATCTTCATCTATCAGCACTGTGTGTCCCGCCTTCGCAGGAGCTCCGGTGCCATCTATCAGGTTGGCGTTCGTCAGTGCTTTCATATCTTCACTCTTCCTCGGCCCTAGGCCAGGCCCGCATTTTCAAGAAAGGCCACCAGCATCTCCCTGGACTGGGCTTCATATATCGGCGAATAGGCTGTGAATTCCCGGAGGTTAGTCGCGGCTTCAAAGGCCGGATCGAATGAAGGGCCCATCAATTTGTAGTCGGCGGCGAGGTCTCGATTCCAGACTTTCAGTTCATCAAGAGTGAGCTGGGGTTCGAACTGGAAGGCATAGGAGTTGCCGTGTCGAAAAGCCATGCTTTGCCTTTTGAAGGTTCCGTCTTTGCAGAGCATGTAGCCGTATGCCAGTTCGGTTGCGCCGGGAGGAACGATGAAGCACTCGCCGTGGAGGGTCGGGACAAGGGGCACGCGGAACTTGCTGAAGACCGGGTCCCGGCTTCCTTCCTCGGTGACCCAGATTTTGCGCAGGCCGAACTCGTAACCGCCTGTCGGAGCTACTTCTCCACCCAGTGCCTTGGACATGATTTGCGCTCCCAGACAAACACCAAACACGGGCTTGCCAGAAGCCATAGCGTCTCCAAGAAACTGACGTTCCGCGTGCAGGGCGGGATAGCTGTCGTTGGCCGATTGTGGGCCGCCGATGGCAATGATCAGATCGGTGTCTTCAAGCGAAGGTGGGTCGAATTTGTCGAAAGCAGGGGCACTCTCGAAGATGTTACGGGGGTGGAACTCGAAGCCGCGCTCCTGTAGGACCGAGGTGTAGTTCCCGGCCAGGGTCTCGGGGGCGGCGTGACGAATTATCAGAGCTAGTTTCGACATTTAGACAATGGGCCAAGACTGCGGGAAGTGGGTGTTAGTGCGGGAGAGCATGTCTGCGCCTATGGCCTGCACCTTCTGGATCAACTCCCACTCGTCCACGTAGGTTGGCTTTTGGTCCGCTACCACTATCCTGCCGTCGACGAGAACCGTGTGCACGCTCCTGCCATCGGCATTGTATACCAGGCTGTTGACGGGATTGAACAGGGTGCGCCACTCGGGGCGGCGGGTGTCGAAGAGGACAATATCGGCCTTCTTGCCGGTCTCGATGGAGCCGATGTCCGACTCGAGCCCCAGGGCCCGCGCGCCGTCGATTGTGGCCATCTCCAGGGCCTTCTCCGCAGGGACCATGCTGGTCGAGCCCCGGCCATCCTTGTATAGGACCGCGGCTAAGTACATCGACCGCAAAACTTCGGCGACACAGGAGTTGTTCGCAGAGTCGGTGCCCAGGCCGACAGTGACTCCGCTCTCTATCATCTCCGGCAAACGGCCCCGCGAAGAGGTGCCTGCACCCATCTTCACGGCCGCGGTCGGGCACATTACCATCTTGGTGTCTGTCCTGGCCACACAGTCAACCTCCGAGTCGTTGAGGCCGACCACGTGGGCGAGCAGGAGGTTGGGGCCAAGGACGCCGATGTCCTCCAGCCACTCGATGGGTCGCCTACCATAGTTGCTAAGAAAGGCCTCCACCGCCTGGGGTGAATTAACGCAGTGGATGGTCATCCGGGTGCCGTTTTCGTCGGCTATGCGCTTGGCGGCCTGAAGCAGCTCCTTGGACGAGGAGCTAACGTCGGCGGGCATGGTCCAGGCCCGGACTCGGCCGTCCAGTGCGCCGTCGAACTGCTTGACCGTGCTCTCCATCAATTGCTCTGCATCTTGCAGGCTGACTAGAGGTACGTTGATCGCGTTGGGAAGATCGGTAACCGATGCCCCGATGATGACTCTCGCCCCGGACTCCTCGTACGCCTTGATGCAGGAGTCGGGATAGCGGGTGGTGCCCGGGTCTACGACGGTGGTAGTGCCGTATTTAAGGGCCTCGGTGAGGGCGAGGAGGGAGGTGTTGTACTCCTCCTCGGGGCGCATCTGGAGGGCGAGGCGGAAGACGTTACCCAAGTAGTCGACCGGGTCGAGGGAATCGGGGAATATGCCTCGCGTGGCGTGGGCGTAGGAGATGTGGAGATGACCGTTGATGAAGCCGGGTGTCGCCACCATTTCAGAGCCATCGATCACCCTGTCTGCGGGGACGTCCTTGAGGTCGGCGGCCTTGCCGACCTGGGTAATCCTCGAACCTTCAACGATAATCGACCCGTCCCGGATGATCCTTCTTTCCGGGTCCAGGGTAAGGATGAAGCGGACGTTTTCTATCTTCACGGTTGCATTGGGCATCGGTGAACTCCTATTGATGGAAGGGCGGGGAGCGAGTGGGGCAGAGTAAGTTTACCTGTTAGGCAGATGGAAGGACTAGGGAGTGCACTCGTTCGGCAGGTTAGTGACACGCCGGGTTTCTATTCAGTTGTGGGGTTTCGGGTTCCGTTCTGTTTGTTGGGTTTTGGGTTGGCGATGGAAGAGGCCCTCTTGCCCTCTAATTGGCTTTGCATCTCTCTTTGCGGGTGTTCCGGCTGTCGGGGGACCTGGAGAGCAGGCCCCGCCTGAGAGGGAGGGACTTGCAGCCGGCCGTGCCCTTTGCTCGATTATATGCACGGACCGATCCAGGGCAGGATGTCCGTCAGAGGCTCCATTTTTGGGCTGTATGCCACTATGGGCATCTCGTGGGCCAGGGATCCAGCTGTGGCCCCACAAGCCAAACTATATTTGTCCTACTTTGCCGGAGCGATACGGAGCAAATCCTCCGGCACCCCCTCGCCGTAGCGCGCTAACTCTTGCAATGCGGTCCGAACTTCGAGACGGTTCTCTATGGGGGTCACACGGTCCGCGAGTACAGCTCCTGTCACCCTTGTTGTAATCTCTCTGCGCACCCTGCCCCTGGATTCCGGCTCGGGGGCCGGAATGACGGGGGGGTGGCGGGAGAGGGGTGGGAGTAGAAAGCCAGGGCTTCTTCCATCGCCTGGGGGTCAGGGAAGGGGGCACGGGACCCGGTGGGATGAGGAGATGACATCTTTTGCTTGAGCCTCGGGCCTGCGCGAGGGCCGTTGGGATGGGCTTGGGCGTTGAGTCCTCGGGTGGGTCTGGTGGGCTTCCCCTGGGTTTTTGGTTCCTCCTTAAGGTGGGTGTCGGGTCTAGACCAGCCCAATAATAGAACATTTGTCTTATGCAGTCAAGGGGGTGATGTCACCCCTCTATGTGAGCGGGACTAGGGAGCGAGGATGGAGAGGGGCTGGATAGGGATGTTTCGCAGGACCCAGAAGGCCGCTATGCCGAAGAGCATGGCCCATATAAGCTTGGGGTGGATAATGATGGGCGCGGGCGCCGGGGCCCGGAAGGCTCTCAACCCACCTGCAACGAAGGCATACGCAAGGAAAGGCAGCGAGAGTATCGTGAGTGGGTTGTACCCTATTGCATTCAAGGGGCTGCCGTGGAGAAGCTGGTGCAAAGCCCGAAGTGTGCCACAGCCGGGGCAGTGGTAGCCGGTCAGGCCCAGGAAGGGACAGATGGGGTAGTTGCCCGGCTCCCGGGGGTCGAGGACGTAAAGCATAGCGGCAGCGCCAAGGGCCAAGAGGCCTGCGGCTACATAGATGGCCCTCTCGGAGAGTACGTATCCGCGAATCGGCTGTAGGAAGTCTTTAGTTTGTGTACTTAACGACATGGTTCATTCATTGATCAACTCGGGAGGAGGATCTCCCAAGAGTCCTGCCAGCAGTGCTATGCCGATTACTACCGCTCCCACTACGACGGGAACTATTACCAAGGTTCTAGCCGTGCGGGATGACGACTGTGCCCCAGCGATGTCGCCGGCGGCGACCTTCCCATTCACCTGGGCTGCAAAGATGATGGCCGCTATGCCCAACGGCAGGCAGCAGAAGATGGTAACCAGGATTGACGGTACTAGGTAGTTGGGAATGTGCTGTGGGTGGCTGTCGGAATCCCCGAAAGGTTCATAGGTGGAACCTCCGAATCGTTGATAGGGAGGACTGCCACCGGGTAGCGACTCCTCAGCTTCCAGTTTTTGGCCGCAGTTGACACAGAACCGGGCGTTGTCATCGTTTCTAGCACCACAGGTAGAGCAGTGCATCCGATTTCCTCCAAATCAGGTCAATGAGTCTAGGGCGAAGGCCTTGGTTTGCACATCGGGCGAGTGTGTAGCGAGGCCCCTGTTGGCCGCGTTGGCGTTCCTCGGCACGTTGGGCCTCGGCTCGTCTTTCTGCGTCATAGGCGGCTCGTTTCTTGGGGTTTCCGAGTACCTGATAGGCCTCATTGATCTGCATGAAGATTGTCTCGGCCCAAGGGTCCTTGTTCTTGTCGGGGTGGTACTTGAGCGCCATCCGCCGGAAGGTGCTCCTGATCTCCTCAAGAGAGGCAGTCGGAGACACGTCAAGGAACTTGTAATAGTCATCATTGTTGGGCATGAGGCTTCAATTCAGCACTTTACTCATGCGGTTGCGGGCACTGGCTAATATGTAAATATCCACACAAGCATGTACGCAAGCGGCAACCCGATTATTATCGACCCGAGTAAAAAGGAAAATACTACCAACTTTAGTGCAGTACGGGACGCCTGCCGTGCACCTGTTATATCCCCCGCGGCGAGCTTCCCGTTCACCTGGGCTGCATAAATGATGGCAGCTATACCCAAGGGGAGGCAACAGAAGAAGGTTACCAGAACCGACAGCGCAAGATAGTTGCGGATGCGCGGCATCTGCTCAGATCCGTGCAGGTCTTGGCCACAACCTCTACAGAACCGTGCATCCAAATAGTTTCTAGCACCACAGGTTGGGCAGTGCATCCGACATCCTCCAAATCAGAACCATGGGTCTAGGGCGAACGTCTTGGTTTGCACGTTGGGCGAGTGTGTTACGGCAACGTCATGATTCACTCAAGCCCACCCAAGTCTGAACCGGCAAGGCCAACCCCTATGTAGATTATCCACCCTACAGTTATCAATAGTCCCGTGCCAAACGAAAGCCACGCCCACTTCTTTGCGCTTCGGGATGTTCGCAATGCTCCTTCTATGTCGCCCAGCGCGACTTTGCCATTCACTTGAGCCGCGTAGACGATGGAAATGATACCGAAAGGAACACAGCAGAAGAGGGTAACCAGGATGGCTGGAACCAGGTAGTTCGGTATCCGGGTGGGATTTGTGCCCGGGGCACGGTAGGAGCCATATCCGGAAACGGGGTCGGGAGGGGGTGCCTGTTCTATAGGTTCAGGGCCCCTGTAAGGGTCAAATACGGGACCTGTTTCGGCAGGAGGTTCCCGGTCTATCGGGTCACGGTTGCCGAATATGGATGTTCGCTCTTGTAATTTCTTACCGCAGGTCCCGCAGAACCTGTATCTGTCATCATTCCGTGTCCCGCAAGTAGGACAATCCATTGCGCAATCTCCGCGTTAACAGCCGGGGTTGTTTAGTCTACAGTTCGGTCGGCGCTACGCACTATACACTCGAGACTCAAATTTGTTGGATCGTACTCTACACGCCAACGATTCAATACGTCCCGGCCTAACAGGGAAGGAAACACAGCATTTGTGGTGGTGGGATCGGCAATGTATAGGTGAATTCTATAGGACTGCATTACCACATCGTCTAAGAAGGAAAGGACGGCCGGTTCTTTATGGTAAAGGGAGCTTCCCCCAACGCCGTAGGACATACTTGGGGAAAGGAGTCTACCAAAGGGTATATCTAGCTTCAGGGAGTCCGCCGGATGAATGCACGTTGATTCGGCACCAGTATCCAGTAGGAATTGGACATTACCATAAATCCCCAGGCGAGGAAGGACCAGAAATCCCTTTATATAAGGCCATCCGTCACCGTCAAACCCACCCAGTATCACAGGATCAAGGTACGAGGGTGCGTAGCAATGAATTTAACATTGATGGAATTGCGGCGTAAGCCCAAAGTGTCTACTTTGCTGAAAACGCCCTCCAGTGAGTCGCCCACTGCCACAACTCCATCCTTACTCATCGCCACCCATTTGTCGGGGTATAGCTTGAGCAAGGTCTCACTCTCGCGGTCCATACGTCGCCAAGCAGTGTCCATTTCGGCGAGGCCCTCGCGGATACTCTTCACCCCACCCAATTCCTCAATTATCTCTAAAGATTCGTCTATCAGCCTTTCTTTTTCGCTCGGGGTTAGAGTCATGTTCAGCCTCCTCTCGCTAAACTTCCCCTTACTATTCAGTCCCGCCCCGCAGGATCAGATACGGGAGAGACGACGGGAGCCGGGCGCGGGCAGGATGGATAACCGACGTTCGCTGCCGCTGCCGGTGCTTTCGGTGGTGACCTGGGAGTTATTGGCGAGCGCCAGGTGGATTATCCGGCGTTCGTTGGCGGGCAACGGGTCAAGGGTGAAGGGTTTGCCGGTGGTGCGAACCCTCTTGGCGAGCCTTTCGGCAAGAGTCTCCAGGTACGTGTACCTTCGCTGTCGGTAGCCCTCCACGTCTATGTTGACGGGGGACCATTCGTTGAGCCTGCGGCTGACGACGAAGTTCACCATGAACTGGAGGGAGTCCAGGGTGACGCCACCCCGACCTATGAGCAGGCCCGAATCGTCGCCAAGAATGTCCAGGGACAGGTCCTTGCCGGAAAGGCTGTTGGTCCTCAGCCGGACCTCGGCGTCGACGTCCAGCCTGTCGAATATATCCTCAAGGACCTCTTTGGCGAGGGTGACTGCCTTGGGGGTCTTATCCCTGGGAGTAACCTTTACCCTGGCCGGCTCGCTGCCGATGCCGAGTATACCCGCTCTACCCTCTGTTACGACGACGACGACGACCTCTTCTCGATCTGCCTCGAGCTGTTTCAGGGCCAGGTCGATCGCTTCCTCCACTGTCTTTGCCGACACTTCCAGGCTCTCCATGGACTACCATCTCCTTTGAGCTATCGGCGGCCTTAGCAGAACGGGCGTCAGCCGGCTGAGAAGCGATGTCGGCTGAGGGGAAAAGGTTGCCCCACCCCGCGGCCCGGTATTGCAAGGCAATACCTATGGTGTTGGACACGACCCAGTATAAGGCCAGGCCGCTGGGAAACCCGATGGTGATCATGCCGAACATCACGGGCATCATCCACTGCATCATCCGGTTCATCTGCATCTGTTTCGGGTCCGTGGACACGGTGGCCATCATCTTCTGCTGTACCCACATCGAGCCGCCGACGAGCAAGGGCAGCATGACCTTGGTGGGGTCGGGCTCCGAGAGGTCGAACCAGAGGAAACCCTTGTTCAGCGGTATGGCGGTGTGGACCCCGGGGAGCCATGAGTACAGCTTCTGTGAGAGATCGACAAGGCGCTCGGGGTTCCGGGGCATGGCCTGGATGATCGATTGGTAAAGGCCTATCCATATAGGAAGCTGCACGAACATCGGGCCCAAGCACCCGATGGGGTTCACCCCCTCCTCCTTGTACAGCTTCATGGTCTCCTGGGTGACCTTCTGGGAGTCCTTGCCGTACTTCTGCCGGATCTCCTGGATCTTCGGCTGGAGGCCTGACATGGCTCGGGAGGCGTTCAGCTGCTTGCGGGTCAGCGGGTACATGGCTATGCGAACCGCTATGGTGAAGGCAATGATGCTCAACCCGAAATTGCTAGCGAGGACGCCGTACAGGAAGATCAGCGCGTTCAGCATAGGCTGGAGTAAGAGCGCGTCCCAGATGTCTATTATTATGCCCATGCTTGCTCTTTAGACCTGTTTTTCCTGCGTCGGTGTCTACTGTAGAGACGTGAAGCCCGGCAATGCCTGTCCGGTATTCGCGTCAACTGCGAATATATCGTATTTGGATGTGACCACGAAGGCTGCGTTGCCTCGGGAGGCGACAGGCGCAAGGATTTGGCCGTCACTGTCACCAAGGGCCCGGGTGTTGAAGGGCTGCTCCCATGCAGGAGCCCCGTTCTGCGGGTCCAGGCCATATAACATGCCATCCCTGGACCCGACTACCAAAACCTTGTCAGCCAGGCTGGAGAACTGGCCGCCGCCACCCGACTTGCTAACCAGCGCCGGTGTGCCGCGGATGCCCTCCGAGGCGATGAAAGGATTGGGCCAGAGTGGGGAACCTGAGGCAGCATTTACGGCCTGTACGCTGCCATCAAGCGAAGATACGAAGATGAAGTCTTGTCCTCTTGCGTCGGCGGCGAAGAGGGCGTCGGCCCAGATCCAGCCGTTGGTGGCGTATATCCAACGGGGCGTGGCGTTCAGGCCTCCATTGACGGGCACGGCATAGAAGTTTTTGTCGAAGGAGCCGACGTAGGCAATTCCTTCCTCGACTATCGGGGTTGCGGTAATGGCCCCCCCAGCTTTGAACTCAAGAATCTTGCCACCGGTCTCGCCCACGCCGTAGAGGATGCCGTCCATGGTCCCGAAATAGACCACGCCGTTCTCGACCATGGGTGTCGACCAGATAGGAGCCTCGGCGGGGAAGAAAACGCCTCCCGTGCCGAGCTTCGGCTCTCCAGTGCCCGCGTCCAGGGCATACAACATGCCATCGTCGGCGCCAAAGTAGACGGTGTTGGTCGCTTGTGAGTAGGCCACACCACCAAATATGGAGCCAACAGAGTCCATACCGATCTCGGGGAACTGCCATACCGGGCTGTCGAAGCCGTCCGGCCCAATGGCGAAGACCCTGCCGTAGCTCGTACCCTCGGCGGTGTAGATTACCGTGACGAAGGTAGTTTGACCATCAGCTCCGGGTCCCTGGACGGGTGCGCCGTAAATGGACGTGGACTCACCGGTCGCCGTGAACATGCCGTTAACAGCTCCGGAGACCGCATCGATAACTCGAATGCTGGCCTGATCGGCGTCCTTCTTTGTGGGTACGTAAACAGAGTTGCCGATGAAGGTCGGGCCACCCCAACCCTCGAAGTTGATGCCCAGACCGGCTCGGCTGCAGGCAAGAGTAGCAAGCAGCCCAACCAGTAGAAGGATCAACAGAAGTTTGCCGGTCACTTTTCGCGACCGGATGCGAGAGACGGGAACCTCATCCGACGCCAATACGGGCGTCGGTGATACCCGAGAAATCATATCGCGGACAGACGCCTCTTGAGGGAGGAGGTTATTGCCGGGAATTACGTGATGGCCTTTCAAGGTACTGGGTCGTACCCGCCTGCTGATAGTGGATGGCACCGGCCGATCCGCCGGATAGTCAACCAGCCGCCTTTGAGGGCTCCGTATCTTACGACTGCGTCCTGGCCGTATTCAGAGCAAGTTGGGAGGTAGCGGCAGGTGGGGCCGGGGCCATAGTAAGGAGATACAAACTGGCGATAAAAGCCGATCAGGGCCAGGACAAGCCGTTTAGGGACCATGCTTAAACTGCGCTGGCGTTACGTTTACCGAGCAGGCCGCTCGATCGCAACAGGCCGGTCAATGCCATTTTAAGGTCACGGTATCCGGCCTCTGAGGCGGTCTTTCTGGCGATGACTACGAGATCCCATCCGTCCTGGCCGCACAGCTCAGTCATGATGTTCCGCAGTCTACGCTTTACTAGGTTCCGCCGGACAGCGTTGCCGACTCTCTTTCCGACCGAGAAGCCGAACCTGCTGACTTCAAGGCCGTTGGGAATGGCGCCGAGTACCAGAAACCCGTTTGCCCTGCGCTTGCCCCTCCTGAGGACCCGATCAAAGTCGCGGCTCTTTTTGAGCCTTCGATCCCTGGCCGTACCCTTCAGCAGCGGGCTCCCCTTTCTTTAGTGTTCAAAATTGTAAGCCCTAAACGTTCAGACTGGTCCTGCCCTTGGCCCTTCGGCGGTGTATAACGTCACGTCCGCCTCGGGTACTCATTCGGGCACGGAACCCGTGCTTCCTCTTTCGGGGCAACCTCTTAGGTTGGTAGGTTCTTTTAGGCATGTTTTCAGACTCGTTTAGGAATGCCGATTATAGTTTGCCACCCTCTCCCTGTCAATCTCACCACCCGGCCTCCGCCCCGGGATAACCCTCACCCCCTTGATCCCCCTCTCCCTTAGGGCCAATAAGGGAGAGGGGGGATGGGACACCCCGCCCATTCCGCTCTTGAGACCCTTCGACTCTGCTCAGGGCGAGCGGAATGCCCCGCCCCAGATTCCTCGGGGGGGGGCCTCGGAATGATCCGCCTGAGGCGGACAGGCTCCCCTCGGGGGTGGGGGCTTATTCATAGCCCTCTCGCAGGCGACCGGAGGCGCGGCGGGGGATGTATTCGGAGGCTTTGACGAGGAGGGCGAGGGATGACAGGAAGTCGTCGTGGCCTTGGGAGGGGTCTACGAAGAAGTTGATGGTCTGGTTGGGTCTTACGGTCCTCCTTGCTTTGGAGATTTGGGACCAGAACTCGGTGGACTCGGGGGAGCCGTCGGGCTTGTACATCCTGAGCCTGCCGGAGTTGATGGCGGCGAGGAGGTCGAAGCCGAGGTCCGATTTGCTGCGGGCGGTAAAGGTGAAGGGCTTGACGATGGAAGGCCCGATAGATTTGCGCAAGAAATCGGCGACGCCTGCTCCGATGCCCGTTGCATCGACGACGACTCTGCGACAGCCCCAGACTTCCGAGAGGATGTGGAGGAGACGCGAGAAATTCTCGGTTTGGGGCAGTCCCGTCCACCAGAAGTGCTCGACCACCCTAAGGGATGGGAGCGGGGACCCGTGACCGGCGTTCGTAGACCGGAGCTCTCCGATGGTGACGACGGTGGAATCCTTAAATGGTGCGTTTGCTTTGAACTGGAGGTTGTCCGACTGTTCGGACTCGCCGGCAAGGTCTACGCCGGCGACGTAAGTACGCCCCTTGACGGGGGCGCTGATTCGGAGGTGGCTGCCCCGCAGCAGGGCCTGCCTGTTATGGTCGATGAACCTTCCTTTGCCGGTCACGGGAACCAGGCAATACTGAGAGCGGAACAATGGATGATCGCTACCGAGCCGGAGACGTTCGGCCTCTACGTAGCGCTTGTAGTGAGGGTTGTAGCGAGCGACGGCCTGCCAGTCGAACTCGAAGTGGCGACGGATGCCGTCGGTGCGTTGGAGATCGAGGTTGGACTGTTTGACCTGCTCGAGGAGGGAATGGTCGTCCCATGCGGTGCCGTAGTGGACGGTGGTTGCGTTGGAGGAGGCGCCCATAGGCATGAAGTCGCGGTTGAATTTATCGGGGGAGACGTCCTGGGACTCGTCGATCTCGAGGAGGAGACTGGCGGTGTTGCCGAGGACGTTGCTGGTGGGGTGGGAGCTGAGGAAGAGCTGGCGGGCGCGGCCTACGGCGAAGAGGTTGCCGTGTTGGAATTCATAATAGATGCGGCTGCGCCGAAGGGTGTCCTGGAGGCGAGAGATGCTGATCCGGGCCTGGGGGTGGAAGGTGGGGGTGGCCTTGATGGCGCTGCCGCCGTCGTGGGAGGCGGCGGAGAGGAGGACGGCCTCAAGCCAGGCGGAGAGCTCGTTCTTGCCGCCCTGACGGGCGATCATGACGGAGAAGGAGAAGCCCATGCCGTCCTGAACGCTACTCAGTATAGCTTTGGCTATCTGCAGCTGGTAGGGCCTTAGGGAATAAATGTCTATCAAGGCGTTCTCTAGTGGGTGGAGTTCCAGGGGATTGTCTTTAGTCCGAACTTGCGAGAGGCGTCCCGCAGAAGGTTTTCGATGCCTTTTTCGGTGGGGGCGTTGGAATCGTCGGAGGAGCGTGCCTTGGCGGAGTAGGCTCGAACTATGAGTTCGATGGTCTTGAGCACTAGGGAGTGGTCTTTGGTTTCTTTGTTGTCTTCCTTGGCAATCAATTCCTCAAGGCGCCAGCGGAGGATAGCGAGTTCCTGGTCAACGCCCTGGACTTTGGAAGCTCGGCCAAGTCTTTGTCTCGATTCGAGATTACTAAGCCTGGCGGAGTAATAGGGGCCACCGGGGAGGCCGGCCTGATCGAGCGAGTCTTCCCAAGGGCCACTTGAATCGGGCTTAGGGGTCCGGGAGGGGTAGCGGGGTCGTTTGGTCATACGGCAGTTCCTTTCGGTCTTTTCAGCAATTCAGTTGGTTTCGGCAAGGGGCCCGGCCCTTATGCGGGCCCGAGTTGGAGTGCAATATAGAATATGTGTACTAGGTTAGTCAATGGGTTCGTGTCACTTTTTGGGGGGGAGGCCCCGCCGGTCGCCCTTACGGGCAGGGGTAGAGGGAGAGAGAAGAACAGAGGCATGCACCCGCGCCAAGGGGTAGTGCGTCAGTTTAATTCGGCGAATTTCCGTCGATGGTTGACGACCGCCGCCACCAGTACCAGGAGTACCGGGCCTGTGAATAGGTGGAAAGGGGCCAGTCCGAAGGGTGAGACGATCAGGGGGATGGCGTAGAGACCCCCCAGCGCCAGGCCCAGGCCCGAGCGCCGTCCCTCGTGACGGGACGACCAGAGAACCAGGGCGGAGGCCACGACCCCCACCATCCCGACCGTCGAGCCGATGGTCACGGACGCCCCCCATGACTCCGCGCTCCACCAGAGGGGCGTCGTAAGCAGAAACGCACTGATACCCGAGGTGGACAGCAGTGCGAGGTAAGGGATGAGGGCCACCACGCCAGCTCCTATTGCCAGTTTGTTAGTCAAGCTCTTCTCGGTCTCCTTCATTAGTTCGGGCACTCCACCGCCTCCAATAACCTCTCCAGCCTGTCGCCGTATTCCTGTTCAATGGTCACGGCGCGCACAAAGACTGGGGAGATAGCGGCCCTTACTTGTCACGAGAAAGTGCATCCCGCGTCGTTCAGCACTTGACGGTCGGACTCCGGCAGGGCACTGACCGTCTTTTCTACTTCCATCCGCTTTTGCAGAACGTCCGGGTCAGACGAGAACAAGGCCTGATCAACCTTGAGAGAACGGTCTTGTTCTTCGGCAAATATTTTTAGGGTCTCGTAGTAGTCCCATAAGACATCTCGGAAGCCCCCCAACCCTCGCGGCGGGTCATACCTCAACAGTGAAATTGCCCATGAAAGTTCACCTGCCAGTTTAGGCCAGCCAATAGCCGGATAGTCCAACTTTTCGGGGCCGCAGGCATCATTAGCATACCTCCGTATTGCTTCCTTTCGGACCATGGGATCTACATACGCTGCTGTCGGGGTGAGCTGGGAGATTGGCCCCAGTGTGGCGGTGGGCACATCGGGAAGAGGCGTTAGGGCCCATGCGGTGGACGACCCTGAAATGTCAAACGGCTCGGGTTCCGGCGTACCAAACAGGACGAAGTTCACCCGATTAACAGCGTCTACGTGGCGGTCAATTAACGTGTGTGCCCTCTCCATATCTTCCTCATCAACCATATTGGCTTCGTCAAACCCCTCCCAATCGTCGGCCTGCAGGTATGTTGCCGCCTGTTGCGCAGTCCTAAGCCGCTCATCCACCCAAGCTATTCCTGCCTCCCACATGGTGACCAAGTCGGCGTGAAGGCCAGTGTGTTCCTCCGGCACTGCCATAGTGTTTAGCTCGTTAAGCTGTGCCCACAAGAACGTGCTGGTCTTGGACAGGTCATTGAGGTGCGGGAGAAGTCCTGACAAGACATACAATTTCCATTCGTCGTAAGTGGGATTGGGCTCGTTCGGGTCGCTGCTACTTTGTGCAACGGGTGGGGCAAACGTGACAGTGGTTAGATGCTCGAACTGCGCCCGGTTCTCTGCGTGCATCCGGCGGACGCGGTCCAGGTACTGGTCGGGATCAGGGGAGTCTGCGGGGGCGGAGGAACAGGCCAACAGGAAAAAGACTGGCAATATGAGCAATAATCGCATAAACCCCTTCTTGTCCCTCAGTAGTTACACCAAAGTATAGGCGCTTCCAGCGGTGTACCAAAGCTGTTCTTCGCCGTCCACTTACTCGCCGGAGCCATGAAGACCTGTGTAGGCCGCGGGTTTCGGGGCTGGGGGCTGGGATGGATTCCCGTGTCGGGGCACGGGAATTGTAAGTGTTAGGTAATTCGTTGACAGAATGGGGAGTCGGGGGTGGGGGACCACCTCACCCCCGAAACGCTAACAGGATGCCTACGGTTGCGGCCAGCCAGCCCGCCACTGACAGCAGTATCGGCACGTCCTTGAGCAGGATATCCTCGGGGTTGCCTCCCGCCTGTTTGGCATGAATCAGGTAGAAGTAGCGGGCTATGCCAAAGGCAACAAAGGGAATGGTGAACATCATCGCATCGTTGGGAGGCAGGTTGTCGGCGGTGAAGGTGTAGAGGATGTATGCGATGAGGGTGGAGGCCATGAGCATAGTGATGAGATGGTCGAGCATCGGGAGGGAGTAGCCGCCCAGGCTGGCCCGATGCTCCGTTCCATCCTCTTTCAGCGTCAGCATCTCCTGCCGCCGCTTGGCAAACCCGATGAAGAGGGCCCCGAGCCCCGTGCAGATGTACAGCCAAGGTGAGGGGTCGGCGGAAATGACCAGGGCCCCGGCGGCGGCTCTCACGATAAACCCTGCAGATATGGCGAACACGTCGAGAATGACAAGCTGCCGCACTATGCTTATGTAAACGACAGATATGCCCACATAGGCAAGCTGGGCCCAGCCGTAGCTGACTTCGACAAGAAAGCCGAGGGGCAGCGCCGCACCGACAAAGAGCATCGCAGCGAATGCGGCAAGCCCCTTGGACAACCGGCCCGAGGCCACGCCCCTCAACGCCTTCTTCGGATGCAGGCGGTCTTTTTTGGCGTCAGCGAGGTCGTTGAGGAGGTAGACGGCGGAGGAGAGGAGGCAGAAGAGGCCGAAGGCCGACGCCGCTGAAGCCAGGACATCGAGCACCTCGTCGACGTTGCCCGGGTCCCAGGCCAGGTTGATGGTGAAGGCCATGGGCAGAAAGACAACAAAGTTCTTGGTCCACTGCCTGGGCCGCATCGCGGCGAGGAGGCTTACCAGTTGGCCCATCACTGCGGGACTCGCCGGTTCATTGGGTTTCGTGCTCGGGGCACCGGCTAGCCAAACTTACGGAAGTTGTCGTTGAACATGGTGAGCAGCTTCTGCGCCTG
This sequence comes from Dehalococcoidia bacterium, assembly GCA_965249275.1. Taxonomy (GTDB): domain Bacteria; phylum Chloroflexota; class Dehalococcoidia; order Plut-88900; family Plut-88900; genus Plut-88900. The sequence goes on along the minus strand of CBDFLQ010000007.1, from coordinate 107,817 downwards.
GCGGTCATAGGCATGAGGGTCGGCCCAAGTGTCCCGAGCCCGGAGCGCCTCCGAGGGAACGCCGGGGCAGCTAGCCGGGACGTGCAGGCCGAACACGGGGTCTGGCTCGGTCGGGACAGAGGCCAGGGCGCCGTTCAGGGCGGCACGCACCATCGCCCGGGTGTATTGGATCTTCATACGATGCCCAATCCCGTAGGGGCCTCCCGTCCAGCCTGTGTTGACCAGCCAGACGTTCACTCCGGAGCCTTCAAGCTTGCGGGCCAGCATCCCGGCGTAGACCCGGGGTGGCATGGGCATAAAGGGTGCGCCGAAACATGGGCTGAAGGTGGCCACGGGCTCTACTATTCCCCTCTCCGTGCCAGCAACCTTGGCCGTGTAGCCGGACAAGAAGTGGTATTCGGTCTGCTCGGGAGTGAGGCGGGAGATGGGAGGGATGATGCCAAAGGCGTCGGCGGTCAGGAAAAAGATGTTTTTGGGCGCATTGGCGACGCCCGTGGGGTCGGCGTTGGGGATGCTGGAGAGGGGATACGAGCCACGGGTGTTTTCTGTGATGGAATCGTCGTCTAGGTCCAGGGCGCGGGTGTCGAGGTCTATGGTCACGTTTTCGAGGATGGTGCCGAATTGGCGGGTGGTGGCATATATTTCGGGTTCGGCATCTTCGGAGAGTCGAATCACCTTCGCGTAGCAGCCGCCCTCGAAATTGAAGACAGTGTCGTCGGTCCAGCCGTGCTCATCGTCTCCGATGAGGGTCCTGTCGGAGGTAGCGGAGAGGGTGGTCTTTCCGGTGCCCGACAGCCCGAAGAACAGGGCCACGTCGCCATCGGGGCCCGCGTTGGCGGAGCAGTGCATCGGGAGAATGCCCTCATTGGGGAGCAGGTAGTTCATTACGGTAAAGGCCGATTTCTTGATCTCGCCGGCGTAACTGGTGCCACCGATAAGGACGATTCGCTGCCCAAAATCGATGATGATGAAGGCCTCGGAGTTTGTACCGTCCCTGTCGGGCTCAGCGGCGAAGCCCGGGGCGTGGATGAATGTGAAGTCGGGCTCGGAGAGCCCAATCTGCTCCCGAGGCATGGGCAGGAACATGTTTGCTGCAAAGAGGCTGTGCCAGGCAGTTTCGGTAAATATGCGAAGCCGACGCCGGTGGCGGGGGTCGGCCCCGATCCAGCAGTCTCGGTAGTAGACGTCTTCGGCCCGGAGATGATCGAGAACACGGGTAAGCAGCCGATTGAAGGTCTCTTGCTCAATGGAGCGGTTGACCGACCCCCACCATATATCGCCCTCCGAAGAGGGCTCTCTGACGATGAACTTATCTTTGGGGGAGCGGCCCGTATACTTCCCCGTGTTCACCACCAGAACACCCCCCGGGCCTACTGTCCCATCCCCACTTCGCACCGCCTGCTCCCACAGGGCCTCGGGGGTTAGACAGGAGGCCCGTTCGCTCAATCGGTCGATGGCATCCTTGTTTTCTCGCTCCAGACGATTCGGCAAGGGTGTTTGGGTCATGAAGTTCTCCCCTCCTTCCTATCCTGAACCGATAGACCTGAACACGAAGAATATCCCGGCTACTATGAGCGCAGCCGCTCCAAGTACCACCCAGTCCCGAATCGCTCCTCGGCGAAGGGGCCCGACGCGCTGGCCTCCGCTCCAGACCATGCGTGGGCCATCGTCTTGAGTCGTGCCCGGCGAGTGCACTCGTCCTGCGGCCTGCGGTGTCCCTGCCTCCGCCGGTTCGAAGCGGGGAAGCGCAGTCTGGATGCCGAAACCGACGTTGTAATAGCAGCGAGAGCATATAACGGGCACTAGAACCTGGCCGGCCCAGTACCCGGTAACCGAGCTGAAGCCTCGTCTGAACTCACCGCCCTTGCAGCGGGGGCACAGTCGTTCGGGGCCGCTTGCCGACCTCACCCGACTTTACTCACATCACCATCCCTTATATCCAAAATCATGGTCAGCCCTCAGTCAAGCAGGGGGATTGATGTCCACACGATCTCGTCAGGGGAATCGGACAAGCCTTTTTCCTTGGCAAGGTCTCGTATCTTGAGCAGTGTCATGTTCACTTCAGGGGTCAGGTAAGTCCATTCCTCGGCGGGTGGAATCCAGTAGGGCGAGTTGATTCTCACAGCCTTCTTCTCACTGGCATTAACGTATATGCCGAACTTGGAAATGTCCATCAAACGTTCTCCTTATTCAACGGTCACGGATTTTGCGAGATTTCTGGGCTGGTCAACGTCACAGCCCCGGGTCACGGCGACATGATAGGCAAACAGCTGCAGGGGAATCACGGATACGAGGGGTGAAAGAAGCTCGGGGGTTGGGGGGACATATATGACGTGGTCGACCCTCGCCGCGATGTCCTCGTCACCTTCGGTCGCGATTGCAATGACCTTACCGTCGCGCGCCTTCACTTCTTCGATGTTGCCGAGCATCTTCGGGTATAGGCAGTCTTGCAAGGCCAGAGCTACGACGGGCATGTCCTCGTCAATGAGGGCTATGGGCCCGTGTTTCATCTCCCCGGCCTGGTAACCCTCGGCGTGGCAGTAGCTGATCTCTTTCAGCTTAAGCGCACCTTCCATGGCTACGGGATAACTGATTCCCCTCCCCAAGTAGAGGTAATTGTTGGTCCGGTATAGCCGCCGGGCTATTTCCCGGGCCGCGTTGTCAGTCTCCAGGGCTCGGCTTATGAGGCTCGGGAGCCTGGCCAGATCATCTACCATTTGGGTGACCTGTCCGCCAGAAAGCAGGCCCCGCGCCCGTCCCATATAAGAGGCTACCAGATAAAGGGCCAATATGGAATTGGTTAGACACTTGGTGCTGGCAACTCCAATCTCCGCACCTGCTCTTATGTCGAGCGTTGCGTCGGCGAGGACGGTGGCCTGGCTGAGTTCGTTGTTCGTAACGGCGATAAGGCCCGCGCCACGGGACTTGGCCTCCTCCATCGCCGCGAGGGTGTCCACGGTTTCGCCGGACTGCGAGACGGATATTACGAGTGTCGTAGAGCTGATCACCGGGTCCCGATAGCGGAACTCGGAGGCGTTCTCCGCCTCGGCGGGGACCCGGGCGAGCGCCTCAAACATTCGCGCTCCCACGGCGGCGGCGTGCAAGCTTGTACCCATGCCTACGATGATTACCCGTTCGGTTTTCGCAAGCATGCCGGCGGCATCAGAGAGCTCGGGGAGAAGGATGCCTGCGGGGTCGAAGCTGATGCGTCCCCGGAGAAGGTTGGTTAGCGACTCCGGTTGCTCCATTATCTCCTTGAGCATGAAGTGCTTGTAGCCGCCCTTGGCAAAGGCTACGTCACCGTGGGAGACGGGGGTGGGGGTCCGTGCCAATTGAGTGCCGCTTTCATCAAAGTAGCGGGAGCCGCAGGGTTCGACGAGAGCCAATTCGCCGTTCTTTAGATAGATCGCGTTTCGGATATATGGAGAGATGGCAGGAAGGTCGCTGGCGAGAAACATCTCACCTTCTCCATACCCGACCACTATTCCACCGCCGTTGCCAACCCGCGCCGCTATTATCTTGCCGGGCTCGTCGGCGGCCGTTACAGCCACCGAGAATGCGCCTTCCAGGAGGTCGAGGCTCTTCCTTACGGCCTCCACTAGCCCGATGCCCGCGCTCCTATTCTCCTCAACCAGGTGAGCTATCACCTCCGAGTCCGTCTCCGAGGTGAACTTGTGCCCAGCCCCGATTAGCGCTTTTTTGAGTATGCGATAGTTTTCGATGATGCCATTGTGTACGACCAGGAATTTACCGGTACAGTCGGAGTGGGGATGGGCATTTGGGGTCGTGGGTTTGCCGTGGGTGGCCCAGCGGGTGTGCCCAATGCCCGTACATCCCTCCGGGACCCGAGTTCCGACGCTCGCTACCAAAGCTCCCAGCTTGCCGGCCTGTTTCTCGACCACGGCCTTGCCCGTACCGTCGATTACGGCGATTCCCGCGCTGTCGTAGCCTCGGTATTCAAGGCGGCTGAGGGCATCGAACAGTATCGGCCCAGCGGGGCGATTGCCCACGTATCCTACGATTCCACACATAGGCGAGTAGTATCAGTTCACGGTGCGCCAGAGCTCCATGATGCGGTCGACGACCTGGTCGGCAGTGAGATGGGAAGTGTCGACGATTATGGAGTCGAGCGCGGGTTTCAGGGGCGAATGGGCCCTTTCGGAGTCGGTCTTGTCTCGGCGTTCTAGGGCCTGGAGAACGGATTCGAAGCTCACGTCAGAACCTGCATCCCCCAACTCAGCGTAACGCCGCCTGGCTCGAGCCTCTGCAGTTGCGGTCAGGTAAATCTTGAGCTTTGCATCGGGCAGGACGACGGTGCCGATGTCCCGGCCCACCATCACTACTCCCTCTCGAGACGCCAAGGCACGCTGCTGGTCGACCATAGCCTCTCGAACACCGGAGTAGCTGGAAACGGCAGAGACGCGCTTGTCGACGGCCTGGGAGCGGATGCTACCCGTTACGTCACTGCCGTCCACCATCACCCTCTGGGAACCTGGCCCCGGGCCTCCGGTGATGCGGATGTCGACCGACCTTGCGAGACAGGTGACGGCGTCCTCGTCATCCGTGTCAACGTTCCTGTGAATCGCCACGGCGGTTACTGCCCGGTACATTACTCCCGTATCAATAAAAAGGAATCCGATGCGCTCTGAAAGCATTCTACCGACGGTAGTCTTGCCCACCGCGCCGGGGCCGTCAATTGCGATAGTCGACTCGCTTTCGGGCATGTTTTGAGTGGTTATGGATCTAGGAGTCAGGGGTTCAAGTCGAGGTCTGATATAGGAAGGTCTCTAGGAATCAGGCCCTGCTGGGTTTGGGGGAATACCACGACTTCCGCCGACTTTTTCGGAGAGACCCTGACCTTCATGCCGGGAGGGTATATTGTCCCAGACGGCTGTCTGCTCCGAATCGTCGTCCCGGAGTCGAGCTCCACGAAATAGAAGTTTCGGGAGCCGTGAAACTCCCTGGACATTATGGTCCCCTGGCCTGCGGCGTCGGGGAGGAGTTTGACGTCATCGGGTCTGATCATGACGATGACCTCGGTGAGCAGATGGTCGCCGTCATACGCCAAACTGCCGATCTCCGTGTCTATCTCTTCACCGTCCACCCGGCCGGAGATGAAGCTGGCGTGCCCGACAAAGGTTGCGACAAAGGAGGTGGCGGGCTTGTGAAATATCTCCTCCGGCGTCCCCATCTGCTCCAGCTTCCCCCGGTGCATCACTGCCACTCTGTCAGCGAAGGATAGCGCCTCCTGCTGGTCATGGGTAACGAGGATGGCCGTGGCCCTTTCCCGCCGAAGAATAGCTTGCACCTCCCGCCTCATCTGGCCTCGCATGGCGTTGTCCAGATTACTGAAGGGCTCGTCAAGGAGGATCACCACGGGCCGGGGGGCCAGGGCCCGACCCAACGCGACTCTCTGCTGCTGCCCGCCCGATATCTGGTGCGGGTACCTGTCGGCCAACCAGGACAATTCTATAATGTCCAGGACTTCCTTCACCCGCTGTGCCCGCTCTTTGGATTTCATGTTCCTGAGGCCGAAGCCAATGTTCTTGGCGACAGACAGGTGAGGAAACAGGGCGTAGTCCTGGAAGACCATCGCCACGCCTCGTTTCTCGGGGGGAACGTGGCAGCCCTGTCCGGATGCACGGCTGTCGCGTAAGAAAACTTCACCGGAGTCCGGCGCTTCGAACCCGGCTATCAGCCGGAGAGTGGTGCTCTTACCGCAACCGCTGGGCCCGAGGATCGACAAGATCTCGCCCTCGGCCAAACAGAAAGAAAGTTCGCTAACCGCTGGGAAGGTGGTACCCGGGTAGGTCTTCGAGGTGTTTCTTAGCTCTACGACTGAGTGCGCCGTATTAGAGTTGGCAGGCAAGGGCGGCAGCGTCCTTTCGCTTTGAGCGTCCTCAGTGTCTCACGCCGACCATTCCATATCAACTTGCCCGCCCAAGTCACCTCTTGGCCCGTTGAAGGGTCTGGTCTCGGCCTTTGTCCGCGAGGACCAGCAGGGCCATCGGCACGGAGGAAAGGAGCACCAGCAGCAGAGCGGGAAGAGCAGCCTTGGCGAAGAAGGCAGCCTCGGAGGCGCCCCAGACGCTGGTAGCCAGAGTTTTGAAGCCGATAGGGCCGAGCAGGAGGGTCGCCGGAAGTTCCTTCATGGTGATCAAGAACACCAGTGCGCCCCCCGCCAGGACCCCACTCCTGATGAGGGGGAGAGTTACCGACAGGAAGACCCTCGGGGGGGAAAGGCCGAGGCCCCGGGCTGCCTCCTCGATTCTCGGGTCTATCTGAAGCAGCTGGGCCCTTATCGCTCCCACGGCTGGGGGCAGAAAGAGGATGGCGTAGGCGAATATGAGCATGGCGAGGGTCTGATAGAGAGGCAGAGCGTAGTTAGCGCCGAAGTAGACGAGGGCCAAGGCGACCACGACCCCTGGCAACGCGAATCCCAGATAGCTGAATCGTTCGACCATGGAGGAGAAGCGGCTCGGGTATCGGACGCTGAGCATGGCAACGGGTACCGCGGCGAGCACGCACACGGCAGCGGCCAGCAACGATACATAAACGGAGTTTGCGGCGGCGCCCCAGAAAGAACTGATCTGTTCGCCGGCAGCCAGGCCTCTGACCAGCCAGTAGGATAGGACCGAGAGGGGCATGCCAATGCTCACAAGCCCGACGAGAGAGCAGAACCCTACACCGACCCACTTCCACCTGCCAAGGCTCACCATTGGGGTGCGTTTCTTGCCACCCACACCCTTGCTTGAGTACCGGGCGAGGCCCCTGGTATACGAGTCGAAAAGCAGTATCGCCAGAGCCGTACCAACAAGGACCAGAGAAAGGCTTGCGGCTATGCCACGGTCGAAAGCGGAGTTGAACTGGAGATATATGGCCCAGGTGAAGGTCTCGTATTGGAGGAGGGAAACGGCCCCGAAATCGCTCAGGGTGTAGAGGGATACGAGGAGCGCACCGGCGACAATGGCAGGGCGGAGCTGCATCAGGGTGATGCGGTAGAAGACCGACCAGGGCCCGTGACCCAGCACCCGGGCTGACTCCTCGACCCCCGGGCCCAGGTTTCGCATTGCTGCCCGCACGGGGAGCAGGACGTAAGGAAAGCTGAGCGCTGTCAGGGTCAGGGTCGCGCCCCAAAACCCATGGATATCGGGGAGCCGTTCAATGCCAAAGACACCACCGAGAAGCTGCTGGAACATTCCACGCGGCGAGAGGGCCGCTATGAGGGCGAAGGCCCCCAGATAGCTGGGGATGACCAAGGGAAGAGCCGTAACAACCGACCAGAACCGCTTCAGTGGGAGGTCGGTCCTGACGGTGAGCCACGCCAGGGGCACGGACAACGCAATGCACAACCCGGTAACCGATGCGGCCAGCAACGCGGAGCGTCCCAAGATTTGCAGGGTGCGCCATCTGACCAGCACTTCCCATATGCCATTCTCCGTGCCAAGGGCCCGCAGAATGAGGTAGACCAATGGCAGGGCGAGAGCGGCGGCAATCAGGAGGGCAGGGACCCAGATGAAGGCCGGGGCCCCAGGCATGATTTGCCTTAGGGCCCCGGCTATGGGACCTCGGAGGAACGCTGCGCCGTTGGCTGCCCGCGTTACCCTCACGGCCTGATTTGATAACCCAGTGGGAAGACTATGGGACTATCCCCGTGTCCCGTAACAGTTTCAGTGTCCCCTCCAAATCCTGCAAGGAGCCCAGGTCTACGTCTGGGACATCGATCTCGGACAGAGGGAGCAGCTCCGGATGGAGCGTGACTCCCTCTATTACCGGGTATTCAAAGGTCTGGCTTGCAAAGTATTGCTGGCTGACGGTCGAGAGCAGGAATTCGATGAACCTTTCCGCATTTTCTTTATTGTCGGAAGAGTCAACTATCCCTGCGCCCGACACCAGGATCGTGGACCCGACGTCGCCTCCCGTGGGGAAGTGGTTTCTCGCCTTGAACCCTTCACCCTCCTCGGCGAGGAACCTGAACAGGTAGTAGTGGTTCACAAAGCCGACATCGATCTCACCATCGGCGGCCGCCTGGACTATGGGAGTGTTCTTGGGATAGACCCTGGGCTCGTTGGCCTGGATGCCCTCCAGCCACGCCCTGGCCGCGTCCTCTCCCTCCGTCAATCGCAGGGCAGTCACGAAGGCCTGAAAGGAGCCGTTTGTAGGGGCCCAGCCGATGCGACCCTTCCACTTAGGATCGGTGTAGTCAAGAATTGAGGGGGGCAGGTCGGCCTCAGCAAGGGTCTCGGTGTTGTATACAACGGTCCGAGCCCGCCCGGAAATTCCGACCCACTTGCCTTGCCGGGATGCAAGCTTCGGGTCTACCTTGGACAGTATCGAGTCCGGCAGGTCCTGGAGTCTCGACTCCAAAGCGCCCAAGGAGCCGGGGTCGGAGCCGTAGTAGATGTCGGCGGGGCTGTTCTGGCCCTCTTCGTGGATGGTCGCCACAAGGGCAGCGTTAGAGCCGTAGTTGACCTTGACATCAATTCCGGTGGCCGTGGCGAACTGTTCGACGATCGGGCCTATGAGGTCTTCTTCTCGACCGGAGTAAATGACGAGTTCTCCGGGGTCATCTTGACCTTCGTCTATTGTGGGGGGTTGCGTGGGGTTTGGCTGAGATGCCTGCGTAGGAGTGGGTTCGGCGCCACATGCCAAAGCTAGTGTCGACAGAAACACCAAAACCAGAGCCAAGGCGGTCAGGGGAACGATTGATTTTTTGGACCCTAAAGGATTCACTCGGTTTGCCGTCCCTTCTTTACTTCGGTTCGTCAAAAGGGCTCGTGCTATAATTCATTTGATTTGCGTTTCACCATGAGGGTAACTTCATAAAGAGAAACTTGGGAGTTAGGCTAGGCTAACAAATAAGACCTGTCAATACCTTTTTCACGCAATTTTCGTGCGAATTTACGCGATTGCATGTGGCAAATAATGAATACGCTTGAGAACCAATGCACAAATAAGGCTTTGCAATGCCGGGAATAGCAAAACCGACCTCGGTGGCGACGGATGATTTCCTGACGACGATCTTCCGATTCGTGGAGGAAGGTAAGCCCGTTATCTCGGCTCGGCTTGCAGAGACTCTGGGCGTGTCTCCTGCCACGGCATTCGGGACGGTGCGCAGAATGGCCCGAGATGGCCACATCAAGGTCTCTCGGAAGAAGGAGATAGCGCTCACGGTGGCCGGCAACAAGATTGCTGAGGAGGTCATACGCAGGCATCGTCTGGCGGAGCGCTTCTTGACCGACGTGCTGGACCTGGCCTGGCATAAGGCCTACTCGGAGGCCCACCGGCTGGAGCACGGCATTTCGCAGGAAGTTGGCGATAGGCTAGTAAAGCTGCTGAACAACCCGACCACTTGCCCTCACGGGTATCCGATACCGGGAAGCGAGGGATATGCCAGGGCACGGCACATCCGGTCCCACCTCAAGTCCCTGAGCGAGATTCCCAAAGGCACCCACGTCACCGTCAAACGCGTTCCGGAAGAGGACGCCGAGCTCCTTCAGTACCTGGACGAGCACAACGTGTCCCCTTCATGGACGATGAGAGTGCTGGACGTGGCCGGCTTCAAGGGCACGATCACGCTGGAAGTAGACCACCACGAGATCGTGATAAGCACGGATACGGCCAGCAAGATCATCGTCAAGCCCAACTGATGTATTCCGCTTCCACGTTTCCGATGAAAGTCTCGGGAGCCGCGAAGTGATTCCTCTCAGGCTGCGCCTCAAGAACTTCATGTGCTACCGGGACGTCCCGGACCCGCTGGATCTGACAGGGATCCACGTAGCCTGTATCTGCGGCGACAACGGACACGGTAAATCGGCGCTGTTGGATGCGATGACCTGGGCATTGTGGGGAAAGGCGAGGGGAAGGGGAGTCGACGACCTTATTCACATCGGTGAATCGGACATGGAGGTGGAGCTGGAATTCTCCAACGGGGAGGACGTGTACCGGGTGATAAGGAAACGGAAAAGGGCCAGAGGCCGCGGGTCGGGGGCGAGCGTGCTGGAGCTTCAGGTTGCGGGGTCGGGGGGTGGGGGACAGTTCAGGCCCATCACCGGGAACACCATCGCCGATACCCAGGCCCAGATCAACCAACTCCTGCGCCTTGAATACGAGACCTTCGTCAACAGCGCCTTTCTTCGCCAGGGCCGGGCGGACGAATTCACCCTACGAACGCCCAAGGAGCGCAAAGAAGTCCTCGCCGACATACTGGACCTTTCCTACTACGACATCCTCGAAGAGTTATCGCGGCAGAAGGCGCGGAGCAGGGAGAGGGAGTCGGCGCAGCTTGAGCACTCTTTGACCGAAATCGAAAGGGAATCTGAGAAAAGGCCGGATTTGGAGGCCGACGTCAGCCGGCTTTTGGAAGAAGTGGGAGGACTGGAAACTGAGGAAAGCAGGCGGCGAGAAGCTGTACAGGGGTTGACGGCCCGGAAGATCCGCATCGAGTCCAGTGTTTCGGAACTGGACTCACTAAGGGGTCGGCTGCGCGGGCTGGAAGAGGACTTGTCTCGCACCCGTGGGGACGTGGACCGGCACAGGTCTCGGCTGTCTGACTACGACCGCCTACTCCAGGACGCCGACGCGCTGGAAGACCGGTATGCCCGCTTTCGACACGCAGTCGAGGCGGAAAAGGAATTCGCTGACGGATTGAGGGAGCACAGCCGGCTCACCGACCAGCGGAATAAGTTGGAACGGCAATTGGATGCCGAGCGTGTCCAACTCAATGCCAAGCTGGAACGGCTCAAGGCCGAGTGTCGGGCCTTGGAAGAGAAGCAGTCGAGGATAGAGGTCTCGGAGGAGAGGCTGACCCAGAGCGCCGAGAGGCTCGCGGCCCTGGACGAACGCTTCCTCGAACTGAACGAGGAGTCCCGCCGCGAGGAAGAGATGTCCGTGGCCATACGCAGCCTGGAATCCGACAATCGCAACCTGGTCGAAGAGATGAAGGAGCTGCGCAAGAAGGTGGACCTTCTCACAGAAGGGGTCTCTCAATGCCCGACGTGTGGGACATCGCTGGCGGAGGCGGGAATCGAGCACGTTCGCTCGGCGCTGAATTCCGAGGGTGAGCAACGACGCCGCAAGTACGATGAAAACCGTCGTCGGATCACGGAGATGACTGCTGAGCGGGACAAGTCGAAGACGGGCACACAGAGAGCGCAAGCCGAGGCGGAGAGGGAGCGGAGGGACCTGCAGGCTCGGGTTGTGGTCCTGGAAAGGGACGTCAGGGAGGGGAAGGAGGCAGCGGGTCAGCTAGTGCCCCTACAGGCAGAGCGATCTGCGGTCTCGGCGCTCCTTGAAGAAGACACGTTCAATCAGGGAGTGCGCGATGAGCTCTCTGAGTTGAATCGCCGGCTCGGGGCCCTGGCGTACGATCCCGATGCCCACCAGCAAGTTTCCGAGCAGGTCCGGTCTCTTCAAGGCTCGGACCTCGCCTGGTTGAAGCTGCAGGAGGCTAGGAGCCGCAGCGATGAGGCTCGGGATGACCTTCGCTTGGCAGAGGCCCGCAGGACCGAACTGCAATCCCGTATTGAAGCCGAGCGGACGAGTCTTCAAGGAATCGAAGAGCAGGCCGCACAGTTGCCCGGTTTGGTCCGGAGGTTGAGAGAGGGGCAGTCGTTGTTGGAAGGGGTTGGCCGAAACCTGAGGGAGCGTCGGGACCGACTCGCAGGCCTGCGGGAGCGGCTCCAGGCAATCCGAGCCTTGGAGGATAGGGCCAAAGTCCAGAGGATCCAGTTCAACCGCGCCACTCGGGAGAAGGGGAGCTACGAAGAGCTGGCTCGGGCGTTTGGCAAGGGTGGAGTCCAGGCCCTGATCATCGAGACCGTCCTGCCCGAGATCGAGGATGAGGCAAACCGGCTTCTCAGCCGCATGACCGACAACCGGATGCACGTCAAGATAGAGACGCAGCGTGAGAAGCGCACCGGCGGCTCAATTGAGACGCTGGACATCAACATTGCAGACGAGCTCGGGGCTCGGCCCTACGAAATGTTCAGCGGCGGCGAGGCGTTCCGCATCAACTTTGCATTGCGGGTGGCAATTTCCCGACTGCTGACTCGGCGGGCCGGAGCGCCGCTGCGCATCTTGTTCATCGACGAGGGGTTCGGGACACAGGACGGGGCGGGGCGTGAAAAGCTGCTGGACACCATATACTCGATACAGGAAGACTTCGACCGTATAATCGTCATTACCCACATCGACGAGCTAAAGGAGGCCTTCCCTGTTCGCATTCAGGTCACCAAGACCGAGCAGGGGTCCGTCTTCTCCATCAACTGAAAGACCGGCAAATCGGGTGGGGCCGGGAGGGGCGGGGGAAGGACAAAAGGGGTAAAATCGCGCGGGCATGTTCAGGAAAGAGCGCTTCATCCAGGTAACCGACCTCACCAAGCACTACGGCAACGCCGTGGCGCTGGAGAGCGTATATTTCGAAGTCGGTGAAGGTGAGACCTTTGCTATCCTGGGGCCGAGCGGCTCCGGGAGGACAACGTTAATGCACATCCTCCTGGGCTTGAAACGGCCCACTCGTGGCACGGCGGAAGTCCTGGGCTACGATTGCGCATCGGAGTCCGACCACATCAGGGAGAGGGTCGGGTGTGTATTCGGCGACCAACGGTTCCACCCAGACCTAACGGGGCGGGAATATATGGACTTGAGCGCCACAGCCCGAAAGGCAGGGGCCCCCAGGCGCCAAGAATTGGTGGAGCGGCTTAAGATCAACGAATCTGAGAAGATTGGCAACTGTTCACGGGGTGAGATGGTGCGGCTGGAGTGGGCGCTGGCTCTCCAGCACAATCCACCCATACTTCTCCTGGACAGCCCTTTTCACAACCTGGACGAGTCCTCTCAACGTGTAATGTACGACCTGGTAGATGAGGAGAGGCGAAAAGGCACGACCATCGTCATCTCGACCGATTCACCGCGTACGGCTGCCAAGGTCAGCGATAGAGTGGGCACGCTCGTTAACGGCGATATGAACTTCATCCGGGAAATGCCCACGTTGAACCGGAAGCTCGGCAAGCGGGTGAAGATCATTTTTCGGGAAGACGTAGAGCTCCAGGACATCATCACTCACAACATGTCGGTGGTCAGCCGCAACGGCAGGGAGTGGGTGGTAACGCTGGACGGGGAGGCGGGAAGCCTGCTAAAGAGGCTCGGCAAGTACTCCGTGGAGGACGTCGAGGTCATTGACAATGCGGTTGAGAACATACTGATGGACATGATGAAGGGCTATGGCCCGGGCCCGTACGTATGACCAGCCGTCTTCTGCATCTCCATTTCAAGATGAGTCGATTGGCTCTGGTCTCGTGGGCCCTGGCACTGTTCGTATTAGGAGCGCTCTCGGTTTTCTGGGACCCGGAGATGCCCGCATACGGTCCGGCTCATCTACCCATGCCCGCGACAGGCTCCCTTGTTTTCTATCTCGTAGTCTATGCCCTGATTTTCTCGTCCGGCTGCCTGTCCAACAACCAGAGAGACAACATGCTGTTGACGCTCGGCACCCTGCCGCTGCGCCGCCGACACACGGCTCTCGGGAAGTCCATGTTCTTTGCGCTGGCTGTCGCAGGGTTGGCTTTTGTCGGTTGGGCCTCAAGCGCGTTGGCAGTGGCCGTAATCGAGGCGGATATCAGAATTGAGCGTCTGGCCCTTTCAACCGCAGTGGGTTATCTGCTGGTGATGACGGTCTTCAGCTACACGCTGATTGCCTCTGCAATGTGCTCGAACCAGAGAACCGCCCTGGCCCTCGCCGCCGTCATAACCTTCATTGCCTACCTGGCCGAGGTGATAGGGTCGGGTTACGAGGGGCTGAAGTGGCTAGCGTCCGTATCCATCTTCCACTACTACGACCCGTCCGAACTGCTGCACAGCGGGACTGTAGACTGGATGGGAATAGGGATTCTGGGGGGAATCGTAGTAGGGGGGCACCTAGCGGCGCTGGCGATATTCGCCCGCAGGGACTTATCCGTCTGAATCGGGACCAGGTCCCGATTCAGGGGTGCGGGCCTTCTTCCTATCGTCAAGCAGTCGGGCCAAGAGGCTCAGGCCTGCTGCGAGTAGAAAGGCCCCTATCAGCAATATCGTCTTACGGTTGTTCATGGAAATATCTCCGGGCAGGTGGGAAGTCTAGTTTGGGGGGTGGGGATTGTCCATTCCGGAGCCGTGTGCCGAGCCGTTTTCCTTGACCGGCATACGGGCCCGGAATATGATTTGACCATCGGGGTGTAGCGCAGGGGTAGCGCGCATGGTTTGGGACCATGAGGTCGCCGGTTCAAATCCGGCCACCCCGACCATCATTTCAACGGCCGGGATGCTGCAATAGGCCCTAGTGCCGCGGGGTCTCCGGGAGGTAATAGCATGGGCAAATTGATCTTATATTTCTTGGCATCTATTGGGTTTATTACGCTATCAGTCGTCGGGGTGGCCGCCACAGCCGTGGTGATATTATGGCTCCAGGATCGGCAGTGGCAAATGAACGCTGCAAAGAACCGGCAAATGCAGAATGAGCAGGACTAGCGCCCAGCAGAATTCTCCGAAGGGAGCATCTTTTGCCTGAACACGACGGATCCGGGACATCAATCCTCATAGCCGACAGGATCATCGACGGCCTGGGAGGGGATGCTGACGAGAGGTCGGCCCTCGTTCTTGAAGATGGGCTGATCAAAGGGGTAATTCCGAAGGCCCAGGCCAAAGACGCGGTCTTGGGGCCCGTGCTCGAATACCCTGGAGCATCAATCGTTCCCGGACTCATCGACTGCCACACCCACACCAACATGCCCGGTAACAGCCGCAAGGGCGAGGACGTCAACGCAGAGGATGACGACGAGATTCGCCTGACCCGTTCATTCAGGAACGTGCGCATAGCTCTGGAAACCGGGGTCACTACCGTGTGCGACCTCGGGGCGTGGAATGACCTCGGGTTCCGGTTGAAAGCTGCGTTGGAGAAGGGAACGGTAATAGGGGCAGACGTGCTGGCCTGCGGCAACCCCATCACCATCCGCAGGGGGCACTGCTGGTTTATGGGCTCCGAGGTCTCAGGGCCCGAGGAGGCACGGGCCAAGGCCCAGGAGCACCTGAATGCGGGCGCAGACTTCCTGAAGGCAATGACCACCGGAGGGAGCACCCTCGGGACCCGACCCTACGCTGCAGCTTTCCGTTTGGAAGAGCTGGAAGCCATTACGGGCGCGGCGAGAGAGAAGGGCGTGCCCACCTTTGGACATGCGCGATGCTCGGCGGGGATAGAGATGGCCGTCGACGCCGGATTTTCCATGATCGCACATTGCGTATTTGCCAATCCCGACGAGAGTTACCAATTCAATGAAGCGGTGGCCGAGAAGCTGGTATCCAAGGGTGTTTGGAACAACCCAACCCTCGCTATGTGGCAGTCGAGGCTCAGGCTGCTGAGGGAGAAGGCCGAGGCCCAGGAACTCACCGACGAGGACAAGCAGGAAGTGGTCAAGGGCGAGCGAGCCGTGCAGGAACGCATAGACGAGTGCAGCCGCCTACGGGAAATGGGGGCCAAGTTCGTGGCAGGTTCCGACTGCGG
The DNA here is from genome assembly GCA_965249275.1 of Dehalococcoidia bacterium. Classification (GTDB taxonomy): domain Bacteria; phylum Chloroflexota; class Dehalococcoidia; order Plut-88900; family Plut-88900; genus Plut-88900. Next base: position 92,282 of record CBDFLQ010000007.1, on the reverse strand, counting down.
CTGGGGCGCATATCCGTTCGGTTACTTTTCCCGGGAAATCGAGGCTTTAGCCAAGGCAGGGCTGACCCCCATGGAAGCCTTGATGTCGGGAACCAGCGAAGCGGCAAGGGCTCTCAGAATCTCCGACAGAGTCGGGACCCTGGAGGCAGGGAAGCAGGCAGACGTCCTGGTGGCGAACGGCAACCCTAGCAAGAATCCATCCGCGTTGGCGGACGTGGCGGCCGTCTTTAAGCGGGGCCGGTTGGTCGAGCGCAGGCTGACAGCCTAGGCTACGATAGCCGAGAGCGCCTCCATGAGCCGGTCGAGCTCTTCTTCCGTGTTGTAGAAGTCGGAGGAGATTCGGACACAATCCACACCGCCCACCGACCGGGCCACGATCCTGTGGTCTTCCCACAACCGATCTACAATCTCCTGGGATGTCGCGCCCTCGGCGCGGAAGGAAGTGAGACCGCAGAGTCCCGGGCCTTCCAGCGGCGAGAGAACATCGTAGCCGCCACGCTCCAGCAGTTTGGCCTTCAGATAGCTGGACAGGGCGATGTTACGGGCCTCGATCTCTGTGGGGCCGGCGTCGTTGATGAAGCCGATGGCGGCTCCGTAACCCGCTGCCAGGGCTGCGCTGGTGGTGCTGACTTTGAACTTGTTCATCCCGGAAAGTTCGAATTCAAGGGGCTTTTTCTCAGTGTTGACGGCGCTGTGCCCGACGTAGGAGGGATTGATCATCTCTATGTGGTCTCGCCTGATAAACAGAGCGCCTGTGCCCTCCGGCCCGAGCATCCACTTGTGGCCGGGAGTCAAGTAGAAGTCCACGCCCGATCCTGAAAGGTCAAGGGCGATGTGGCCCGGGGTCTGGGCCCCGTCTACCAGCATGTAGATGCCCTTATCCTTGGTCAGGGAGCGGATTCCCTCCAGGGGCATGCGCAGGCCACAGGAAAACTGGATGTGGCTGAAGGCGATCATCCGAGTGCGGGGACTCATCTGCGCCTCGACTTTGCTCAGGATCGTGTCCCATTCATCGTTGGTGCCCAACTCGACTACCCGCACCTTCACCCCGTGCCTTTTCTCTGCGTAGAGGCATGGGATCATTACGGACAGGTGCTCGATGTCGAATGTGATGATCTCGTCGCCTTCCTGCCAGGGGAAGCCGGCCATCACCATGTTCAGGCCCTCGGTGGTGTTCTGGGTCAACGCAAGCTCGTCCGGGGCGACGTTCAGGAGGCCTGCCACGGCCTGCCGGGTGCCGTCCTCGATTTCGTGGCCGGACTCAAGAACCGGCTTGCTGACAGGCCCTTCCGCCGACTCGTAGTCGATCCTAGCCTTGATGGCGTCGAGGACCGGCTCGGGAGACGGGCCCGACCAACCGGTGTTCAGGTAGGTAAGGTTGCTACAGACGGGAATTTGCGACCTGATCTTGTCGATGTCCATTTATGCCTCTCTTATGTCAATGTCGATGTGATTATGTAAAACGTTTATATGCCGTAGAGCCTGGCGCAGTTGTCCCAGAGGATCTTCTTCCTCGAAGGTTCGGGGACGACGTCCATCTCCAGGAAGGTGGCCAGGGCATCGGGATACTTGGAGTCGTGGTGGGGGTAGTCAGTGGAAAGGACAAGGTTGTCGTCCCCGACAGTCTCGATGACGTTCTTGACCATGAACTCGTCCACGTCCACGGAGATGAAGCTCTGGCGTCGGAAGTATTCGGAGGGCGGGCCCTGGAGCTTTGTCCTCTCCCACGGGCCGAAGGTTTCCCACTCCTCGTCCAGCCGCCAGAGCCACCAGGGAAGCCAGCTGCAGTTGCCTTCGAGGAACCCTGCCTTGAGGGTCGGGAACCGCTCCAGCACACCTCCACCAATCATGCTGCCCACGTCCATCATCAACTCCAAAGGGTGTGTGGCGGCGTGGGCTATGACGAAGGAATCCAGGAACCGGGTCCCGATGTGCTGTTGATAGGCCCCCTGAATGCCGTGGAAGCAGACCGGCACTCCCAATGACTCGGCTTCTTGCCAGAACGGGTCATAGTAGGGGTCGTACCAGGGCCTGTCATTGACCGGGTTGGAGGGTAGAACGAGCGCCACCATGCCCAGCTCTTTTACGGCGCGGCGGGCCTCCTGGGTGGCCTTCTCGACGTCGTGCATGGGCATCTGGGCAGCGCTTTTAAGCCGAGACGGGTCGGCGGAGCAGAAGTCATGGAGCCAGTCGTTGAAGGCGGCGCAGATGGCGAGGGCGAGGTCGGGGTCCAGACCGTCGAGGGCAATAACGTGAGCCCCGAATGTGCGGAACAGCACCGCTATGTCGATACCTTCAACCTTGAGGGCTTCCAACTGGGTGACGTTGTCGAACTTGGCGGCCCGTGCCTTGGCGAACCTGTCTGTTATCGCCTCGTGCCGACCGGCAAGTACCTCTGTCCGAGGTTTCCTGTCGGAATGAGCAGGGAAAATCCTACCCTCGACTATCCACTTGTTGGTGAACCCGTGGCTCGTTTCCACGCCGCGGAATACTGGTGCGCGGTCTCGGAATTTGGCATCGGTGTAGGTCTGCCACAGGTCGGAAGGCTCCATGACGTGCATGTCGCTGTCCAACACTTTGAACCCGTTTCTGGCCATCTAGCTAGGTCTCCGTTTCATCAAAATTGTCCGGCCTCGGTCAGGAGGCCCAGTCTTTCAAAACTTGGTGAGCCGCGTTGTGCCCCGGGGCCCCCGTGACTTCACCGCCTGGATGGGTCCCGGCCCCGCAGAGATATAGTCCCTCAATCGGCGTCCGGTAGTCGGACCAGCCGGGAAGGGGGCGGTTGGAGAGCATCTGGGAATCCACCAGGTCCAGGTGATGGATATTGCCGTTCGTCAGGCCGACCCTGCTCTCCATGTCGTCAGGCGTGATCAGCCGCCAGTCTATGACCGCGTCTCGGAAGTTAGGAGCGTACTCAGTGATCTTATCGATTAGTTTCTCGGCGGTCTCCTCCCGGGCGTCGTCCCAGGACCCGGAGGCCAACACACGGGGGGCGTGTAAGATGAAGGCCGAGAGTATGTGATTGCCATTCGGTGCAAGGGAGTCGTCGAGTACAGTAGGAACTTGAAACTCGAGAATAGGGGAATCGGTGAAGCGGCCTTCTGCAGTGTCCCGGCAGCTGTTCTGGAAGTATTCAGGCGATGGGCATATGTCCATCATACCCATGTATTTGTTCGACTCCTGGTCAGGGAAGTGGCGAGAGAAGTCGGGGGCTTCCCGCAGCGCACAGTGGAATTTCAGGTGGGTCAAGTTGGTCTTGGCCTTGGACAGAGCATCTGAGAAGGCGGAATCAAGATTCTCGAGGCCGACAAGATGGCGGAAAGTTTGGAAGGGGTCGGCGTTGGATACTACTATCGCGCTTTCGATCTGCTCCTCGTCCTCGAGTTCTACACCTATAGCCTTGCCTTCCCTAATGATCACCTTCTTTACCTTGGCCGAGGTCCGTATGGAGACCCCACTGGAACGTGCTGAAGCAGCCATCGCACGGGTGAGGCCGCCCATGCCTCCCCTCGGCAGTCCGGTGTCCGCGGGGTCCACGTAGCGGTTGCAGGCGTAGTACGCGGACGGAAGAGCGTTGCCGACGACCCAAAGGCCCCGGGGGTCGGGGGAATAAACCATACAGGACTTGATCTTCTCCGACTCGAAATAGCGGTCCAGAAGCTCGCCCATGCTGACCGTGACAAGGGTATTGAGGACATCCTCGTGCTCGGTGCCTCGTACACGCTCCACGACTTCTTCCATGGTGGGCGGCGGCTGGAGCATGTACGGCTGCATGATTTCGGCTGCTTTGTCCCAGAACTCCGACCACGCCCTGTACCCTTCGACGTCTCCCGGACTGATTCTGCCGACAGACTCTTTAGTCCGCTCCTCGTCGTCCCAGAACAGCATGCCGCTCCCGTCCGGGAAGGGCCGGGCGGAGTGGGGGTCGAGCCTGTACAACTCGAGACCATGCTTGTGAAGCTCCATGTCCTTGACGACCTTGGGCTGAAGGAGCCACGAAAGGTAGGCACATGAAGAGAACTGGAAGCCGGGGATTAGTTCCTCGGTGACACATGCGCCGCCGACCATGTGTCGGCGCTCGAGCACCAGGACACTCATTCCTGCTTTGGCCATGTAAGCTGAGGCTACGAGGCCATTGTGGCCTCCACCGATGATTATCGCGTCGAAGTCTTTAGTCATAATTTATACAATTCGTAGGGTGCTATTGGATCAAGGGTCTAAGTATCCGTAAGCCTCCGGGCCGTGGCCCGGAAGTCGTCGGGGTTGGGGCCTCGGTCGATCAGTACGTCTACGACGGCGGGTTTGCCCGAGGCAAAGGCCTCTCTCAGCGCGTCGGGTACCTGCCTGGAATCGCTGACCTGGACGCCGTAGCCGCCCATCGAGCGGCATATGGCCCCGTGATCGGTCTTTGCAAACTCCGAGGAGATACTCTTTTCGCCTTGATGGTGTCTCACCATCCCCAAAGAGGAGTCATTCAGCACCACGTAGACAACGGGAAGATTGTACTGGACGGCGGTCGAAAGTGCGTGGACGGACATCATGAAGCCCCCGTCCCCCGTGACCCCGACGACAGGCCTGTCGGGGTGGACAAGCTTGAGCGCGAGGGCCGCAGGCAGGCTCCAGCCCATCCCCGCCATACCGCCGGGAGCGTAAATGGTCTTGGCTCTCTGAGACTGGAAGTGATGACACATCCAGACCCTGTTGTTGCCCGCGTCCAGACTGATAATTGTCGAGGGGTCCAGGGTCTCCTGCAGCAGACGAACGAGACGTTGGGGCATAACGGGAGACGAGTCCATGAAAAGCTCAGGGTCGTTGTAGTAGGAGGCCTGCTTCTTCAGAGCGGCGAGGCCTTTGACTCTCTGACTTGTGTCTGGTTCTCTGCCGTCAAGAGCCTCGATGATCTGGGCCATTACCTCTTTGGCGTCCCCGATCAGTCCAATGTCAATGGGGAAGGACCAGCCGGCGTTACGTTCCTCAACGTCGATCTGGATGATTGTCTGCCTCTTAGGGTTGAAAAGGGACGGTGTCTCTCCGACGGTCTCCTGGCTGGAGAGCTTGGCCCCGACCACCAGCACAACATCGGCACGGCCCACTGCGGTGTTGGCGGCCTGCTGTCCATACTGGCCCACCATGCCGAGGGCCTGGGAATGGGTCTCGGGGAGGGTGCTTTTTCCCTTGTAGGATGTAGCGACTCCCGCTCCCAGCATCTCGGCGAGGCGCTGCAACTGTGAATGGCCGTTCGCCATGTGGACGCCGTTGCCCGCTACTATGACCGGGAACTTGGCCTCGGCGAGGAGGGACGCTGTCCTTTCCACGTCTTCGGGGCGAGCCACGGAGGGCTTGGTGTTCAAATAGCCCCGGGTCGGGTGGATGAAGGGTGCGGACTCGACGTCCACCTCCCCCACAAGCGCCCGGCTGCGCATGAGCACCACCCCGGGCCCCGGCCTCCCGCTTAGTGAATGCTTCATCGCCAGCTGAAGCCCTATTACGGCCTCCTTGGGAGTCGTGGCAAGGGTTGTGTATTTCGACATGGAGCGAAAGATGGCCAACAGGTCAATGCTGCCGTATTCCCCCGACCCCGACTGGTTGGCCGGGTGCTGGGCCATGTCCCCGTCTGAGGTGTCGGTGAGGACTACCATGGGAGAGCTGCTTAGCTGGGCCTCCATGATGCCGAAGGACGCATTTGAGCCGATAAAGAGGCCCTGGCCCATGACCACTGCGGGTCGGCCAGTGGCGCGGCCATAGGCGTCGGCCATGATGGCAGCGCCCTGCTCGTGCCGGGCGAGAATCGCCTTGACACCCGGTCTGCTATATAGGGAATCGTAGATGGCGCCGGTGCTTCCGCCAGGTATTCCGAAAACGTATTCGATGCCTGCTTCCTGGAGCACATCGGCGATCATTTCGTGGCCTATGGTCATGTAATTCTCCCGTGGTCTTGGTTAGGCTGCCAGGAAGTCCAGCACATCGGCCAGTCTGGAGGTGTCGCCTCTATAGAGCTCGGTGTAGCCGCAACCGGTGCAAACTATAGCTGTAAACTTCTTGTGTTGTATGTTCAAGAACCTGGAAATCTTAACGGTGGTCCGGATTTCATCGACCTCAAACCGGGAGTGCCCACATTTGGTGCACGACAATCCCTGTGAAGCCGCCATTGTCGTTGTCGCTCCCCTTAGTTAGGTAGCCTATCGACGATACAGTGTAATGCCTAGTGCCCCCACCTCTCAACAGTCCGACTCATCCTGAACTTTGCATGTCGGCACCGCTTATAATGGCCTCGGACCCGACCCCTGGAGGCGATATCATCGAGCATAGCCGGTTTGACGAGCTGGTGGAAAAGGCCCTGGCTAGCCTTCCAACCGAGTTTGCCGAAATCCTCGGCGAAGGCAACGTGGCCCGCGTCATCAAGGACTACCCGTCTGACGAGCAGCTTTATTCTGTCGGGCTCGACCATCCGTTGGAGCTACTCGGCCTCTACGACGGCATTCCTCTGACGGAACGCAGCGTCTTTCACACCGGCGGCCAACCCGACCGGATATTCATCTTCCAGAGGCCCATAGAAGCGATTTGTGAGACCGACGAGGAAGTGGAGGAGCAGGTCCGACAGACGGTAATCCACGAGGTCGGCCACTTCTTCGGGATAAGCGACGAACGACTGGACCAGCTGATGGGGGAGGCTCACCCATGACCACCGGATCAAAGAACACCGGCGCCCGATCCAGCATCTGGCATTTCATCTTCATCACACTCCTCTTTGCTGTTGGCATCGAGATGCTGCGGCTGTTCATGTCCAGCCTGCTTTTCTACATGCGGGAGGCGAGGGAAGTCTCGACGGTCGGGGTTGGGGGAGTGGCCTTTCTCTGCTTTCTGATGATGTTCCTGGCGCCCGTCTTGGCTCGAGGCATGGGCCCCGGGGGATTGCTGCAGTTGAGCGCCGTGGGACTATGGGCAGCTCGGATCATCATCCAGTTCGTAGACGTAGCGGTCGTCGACTTCGCGTTGTCGATTGGGGGTGCGGTCCTGTTCCTGTGGGCTATACCGGCCAGTGCTTCGCTCGTATCCAACGGCAAGAGAATTGATGGTGGAACGTGGTTGCTGGGGCTGTTGGTCGGCGTGGCCCTGGACACGGCAATCAAGGGTGGATTCGGCACTGTCGATCTCTCATGGCAGAACAATGTGGGCGCCGACGTTATAGCGGTACTTCTGGCCGGAGGGCTGACAGGATCGGCAAAGATCATCTCAATCCGCAGCCGAGGCCAGGAAGCGCAGCCACCAAGCTATCGGGGCTCCTTGCTCCTGTTGGCTCTTGGGCCGTTCCTCTTCCTGGAGATGCTCTATTTCCAGAACATCGGGCAGCAGACGGCGCTAATCGGGTGGGACCAACCCGGGGTGCTGGCGTTGATTGTGGCGTCCAACCTGGTGGGCCTCGCCTTGGCAGCCATCGTCATGGGTTTGCGCCGACCCTTGGTCCTCGTCCTGGTTCCGGCCGCGACTGTCCTGTTAATAGTCGGTTTGCTGGCGGAACAGTCCGGGGCCCTTGCCGCGATCGTCATGCCTATCGGGCATCTAATGCTGGTATTGTTGCTGGCGTCCCTCGCGTCCCGGAATGGCCCCGAGCTTGAAGGGAGGAGGTTTACGTCGGTCACGCTCTTCTCGGGCGTGGGAATGCTGATCTTTCTCGGAGCAGTCTTTCTCTACTACGCCGCCTACGACATTAGCGTCGGGGTGCCTCAGCGGGCGATCATTATCGGGGCAGTTGTACTAATCGGCGTAACTGTCTGGGTGGGGACTTGGGGGAAGTCGGTGGAGCGGCCCCGGGCGCCTTTCATATGGGCAGGACGGGTGGCAGCCCTGCTTATGCTGTCTCCCTTAATCCTGACCATTACCTGGTCAGAGCCGGAGGTCAAGACTGGGGACGGGCTGCCCGTCAGGGTGATGGCCTACAACATACACCAGGGATTCGGCACTGAAGGCGGATTCGAGCTGGAGGAGATAGCCCGGGTTATCGAGGCTGAGAACCCCGACATCGTTGCCCTTCAGGAGGTGTCTCGGGGCTGGCTGGTAGACGGGTCCGTCGACATCCTGACATGGCTGTCCCAGCGTCTCGACATGGACTACGCTTGGGGATCTGCCGCCGATTCCGTATGGGGCAACGCGGTGTTCAGCCGTTATCCTATCGTCCTTTCGGAAAACCACGAGATGCCCAACAACGACGACCTGTCCCTGGACAGAGGGTTCCTCTGGGTGGAAATAGACATCGGGGATGAGGAGCCGCTGAGAGTCATTGCCACGCACTTCCACGCGGGCCGGGACGAGGGGGAGCATCGAATACCCCAGTCGGAGGCGATACTCAAAAGGTGGGATGGGTTATCTCGAACCGTATTCCTGGGCGATCTCAACGGCGGGCCGGGAGACCCGGAAATTACCATGCTGGAGGAAGCCGGGCTTCTGGACTCCTTCGTCGACTCAGGGACCCAAGGCGAGGGGTTCACTTCCCCATCGGACGGGCCACACCAGCGCATCGACTACGTATGGACTAGCCCAGACCTGGAGTCAACGAAATACTCATCCACCCGGAGTCAAGCATCTGACCACTTCCCAGTGGCAACAAAGATCAACGCACGCTAAAGCGCGCGCTATCGTTGACTGGAAGATGGGTAGATAAGATATCGCTCCCGCTTTATCAAAAACAGGCCGCCAGACCTGATGGTGTTATACGGGAGCGGGTTTTGCCTCGGGCCAACTATGCGCCGGAAGGCCCGAGGCTGAGACGTTAGCTAACTGGACTTGCCGATGCGGAACATCTTAGTTCCGCAGACCGGGCAGATGCCTCGGGTGGCAGGCCGGCCATTCTTCATGGTGATCTGCTCGGCGTCTTTGATCTCCTGGGAGGCTCGACACTTTACGCAATATCCTTGCATTTGTTTCCCCTACCTTAGAATGAGAATGTTGCGGGCCATTCCGACGCTCTAATATTAAACGCGCTCAACAGCCCACGTAGCACGCTTAAAAGCATCTCATACGTCTTGCCCTGCGGTCAATAGACAATGGGGGCTCTTTTAGGGCTTGGGGTTCAATTTAGGCATCCCAGTGCCGTCTGAGCACTCATATTGCAGGTCAAAGCACAGAACCTCTTAGCCGGAAGAAGGAACACCGCCTGAGCCCGCGAGGTGGGTCTTTTAATCGGTTGCCGGGAGCAGGGACTGATGAGTCTCGGACTGACGGGAGACCGCTTCCCAGTCGTAGATCATGGGTAGGAGAGCAACGTTGGCCCATGTCTCGGCCTGGTCGGAGTAGTGAGGGCTTCCCGGATGCCCGGACGCTCCCAGAGGCACGACCCAGCGAGAGTTTTCCCAGTCCGACGCATCGAAGACGTACCGTGCCATCGAAGCCGACGTGAGTATGTATGGCTCCGCAGCCGAGTAGGAGCCCGCCAAGGGCGTGAAGCCGTCTCCGTGGGTGCCCACAGACGGGGGATTAAGTTCCTGGGCCAGATTGGGAAAGGCAGCGGATAGGGCGTGCTTGGGACTCGTTTTGTGGACTCGGCCCCAGGTCCAATCGGACATCTCCTCCCCGAGCCAAGCCTTCAGCTTAGTAACTGCTGTTTCCAAGGCTCCAGCGAGAAGAGAGTGAACTTCAGTCATCTCGCCGGAGGAGGATGCCGACTTGAGCTTATCGTGCAGGCTCGACTTTGTGCGCCCGTACCAGGACGGCGCTCCCCGTCCCGTCTCACCGGCCATTTCTTCGGCCAGGGGCCCGAGGATGGACGCGGAATAGGCCTCGGCGAGGGCATCATGAAAGGCGCTAAAGATAGTTGGTTCCGGACGGTCTCTGTCCATCCGGCAGTCCCATGAATGGAGTAGGCGTTTGGCCTCGACGGCGGCTTCGGTGCGCATCTCCACATCGTTCAGCAGCTCACACAGCTCCCGGGCCGGTATCGACGTACGCAGCGCGTGCACAGAGGTCATGTCTTCCACCGTAGCCGAGGCTAGTGATTCGAGGGCCTGATAGATACACCTGGCTCGATGCTCGCCGTCGTAGTCCAGGCCGATGTAGTAAGGATAGTCCTCGTCGGTGATGCGGTTGTTGGCGGTGACGATAAAACCGGTCTCGGGGTTCCGAGACCTTGGCATTTCCTCGAAGGGGACGTAGCCCGTCCATTCGTAGTCGCCGCTCCAGCCGGGCACAGGGACCCATCCGTTGGCCTTGGGCCTGATCGGGAGTCGGCCCCGGGTCAGGTACTTTATGTCGCCTTGCACATCTACGCAGACGAAGTTGTTGGCTGGATCAACCCAGTCCCGCATCGACTCATCCATCTCGTCAACCGACGTGGCAGCGAGCATCCGACTTATCGAGTCGAAGGCCTTGATGGGTTCGGCAGTGGCGGTGTACTTGAGAGCCAAAGCCGTCCCTTTGGCCGGGTCTCCTGCCACGATAGAACCGTGCCTCGTGGAGATGATTTCGAATTGCTCCGAAGGCTCACCTGCGACTTGTATAACTTCGGTCGAGACCTCGGCGGGTTCCCACTCACCCCTGAACTCGAAGAAACGGGGATCATCATTCTTGAACCGCTCGATGAAGAGGTCCTGGTAGTCGGCCATGGCGTGGGTTACGCACCAGGCGACGTGAGCGTTGTGTCCAAAGTGCGGAAACCCCGGCACGCCGGGGAACGAGAGCCCTACAACATCAAACTCGTCACACGCTATGTGGTTTTGGTAGTAGACGCTGGGCGCCTCAAGTCCCCGATGCGGGTCCCCTGCGAGGAGAGGTGCGCCGGAGGCAGTCCGGCTCCCGTGCACCGCCCAGTTATTACTTCCACCCTCTTCCCTTGTAGGGAGCCCCGGCCACTCCGCGCCTTCAAGGAAGTCCGGCAGCGACTTATCCGAAGGGCCTGAGTATTCGCCTCCCGGCGGCACGATAAGCAGCTCGCCGGGCCGGGACTTGGGTATCGCTTCCTGTGCCTTCTGGTAGCCGAGCCTGCGGACCATCCGCGCGTTCCACAACTTGCGCTCAAAGGAGCCCATCAGGATGTGACGCACCTTGAAAACCGCCATCGAGTGCCAGGGTTCCCAGGGCTCGGGGCCCGAGCCTATGATACGGTATTCGATGGGCAACTCGGAGGCGGTCTGAATGAATGCGTTGACGCCCCCGGCATAGCTTTCGAGCATGGCCTGCGTGTCCGGGCTCACGACTTCGAAGTCGGCTTTTGCACTTGCCCCGAGCCGAAATCTCCGCATCAGCTTGTCCTGCTCGACGCCCGCGGGCCCTGCTATTTCGGCCCATCTCCCCAAGGCTCGCCGACGGTCCCAGTCCATGTGCCAAAGCCGGTCCTGAGCCGTTACGAATCCCTGGGCAAAGAACGCGTCGTGCAGAGAGGATGCCTGGACGTGCGGTATGCCCGACCGGTCTCGGTAGACGGTAACAGGGCCATCCAACCCGGAAAGGTTGAGCGTGCCAGTCAGGTCGGGCAGTACGGCCTTCAGGTCCCCCGCTCCGATTTCGGTTGTGCTTAAACCATCCACGGGTCACGCGTGGCACGAGCCATTGTGCCCGCCGCAGTGATGGCCGTTCCCGTGGCTGGAAGGCGGCACGTCCAGGGCCGGGTTCCGGTCGAAGAAGCTGACAGGTTTCAGGCTGAAACCTGTGTACATCACGGGCATGACGGGCCAGTCCTCGGGGCGAGGGACGTGGTGGTGTCCGAATGTGTACCAGACCACGAGATCGGTGTTGTCGAGGCTCCGGTTGGCCTTCGTGTAAGCCGGAAGTCCGGCCCCACCCGGATGCTGATTGGGGTAGTCGCCTGCGGCGTCCATTTCCGCGGGATCGTAGGGCGTGACCCAGAGGTGTTTGGTCATGAACCCCGCTCTTTTGATGACCGAGGCGTCGTCGTGGGCAAAGGGCAGCACATTCTCTCCCGGTATCAGCTTGTAGGAGGTCTTCTGCCCAAGGTAGTTAGTCTCCGATTCGTTGGTTATAAGCCAATACCTGGCCGAGTATGGGTCGATGTTGCGCTGGGCTTCGGACTCGGTCTTCAGCTGGGTCTTCTCTGCATAGAAGGCGTTGTGGTGGGGGTTGTTTTCGTCAGCAGGGCAGGCGTAGCTGTTGACCTCGTAGACTGAGTTCTTCTGCCCATCCACCGCCATGTCCATCCTGACGTTGAAGAAGTGTTGATGGATGTGGGCCGCGAGTTGAGGTGCAATCAAAGTCCCGTGCTCGGGCACGTGGCCCGGGGGCACGGCAGCGTTGTTGAGCACGCCGGTAAGTTTGACCTCGTACTGGATCGTGCCGTCCTGGTAGAAATACCAGAAGAACCCGTATTCGTAGTTGCCGACCGTGGAGATGAACGAGACGACCAATCGGCGGGAGCGCCGCACCTCGGTCTCTCCGGTCCGCCAGTCGACGTGCTTCCAGAGTATCCCGAAGTCCTCTTCGTGCATGCAGATGGCGTTGGGTATTTCCATTACGCCGCCCCGGGTGTCATTTGTCACGGCGTCGAAATAGCGAATCTCGCCCAAGCAGTCACACCCCAGGGTAAGGGAGTTGGCCAGGTTGCCGATGCCGTACTCTCCGGCGTCGAAGGCGTTCTTGCGGAAGTGGGGCGAATTCGGCTCGCCGTAGGGGACAACCATCTCGGAAAGACAGGTCCGGTAGATAATCGGGCGTCGACGCCCTTGGTCAGTGTAAGCGATGTCATAGAGGACCAGGCCCTCCCTGGGAGTGAACCCGAGACGCATGTCCCACTTCTGCCAGGCAACATGCCACCCGTCCACCGTGAAACTGGGGCCCTCGGGCTGGGTGATTTCTATGGGCTTAAGGTCTTCCCGGAACTCGTGAATGAAATTCTGGGAGTAGTTGCCGTCGGTCGGAGGGAGGGGCACAACGCCGTGGTCGATAACCCGCAGTACCTTCATCTCGTTAAGGTCGACCACCGGGACGACGCCCTCGATGGGTCGGGCATAGCCATTGTCCTTGGGGCTGGAGCGAAGCCAACAGAGCGAGTAGGACAACCGCATTCCGTTGTCGCCCTCATACCCGTAATTGCCTGCAGCCCAAGGATCAACCATCACGAGGTCCACATCGGTGATTCCCCGTCGGGCGAGGGCCTCTCGGAAGGCCGGGTCCTGCTTAACTGCCTGTTCGCACTCGTAGAACTCGTCCAGCATGATCTTGGGCTGGACTCCGGGGATGTGATTCCAGGACTTCACGCGGTCCTCGGAGAGAGAGACGACGGCCTCGTAGGTGCGGCGGGAGTCGTTGTCCAGGATGCAGATGAAAGCCTCACGGGGTAGCGCTTTCGTCCCATCGTAGGCCAGGACGTCATCCTTGGGTGGTTCGTTGAGGACGACGGTTTCGTACCTCACACGCGTCCCAATTTCCTGGTCCCGATTCAGTATTTCCACGGCGCGGACTATTTCATCAGGGGTGAGGGGATCGAGGGGATGGGCGGTCTGGGACCGAGTCTCGGCGGCTTCGGGGGCCTTTTTCAAGGTGGTCATAGGTACCTCCGGCAAGGCTAAACGAGGGCGATAGCCCAGTATATATGTCGACGTGCCGTGCCTTCAAGAAAGAATGGGGCGGCGACGCACGCGTCGCCGCCCCACCGAGACCTGCGGAGACCTATAAGCCGAGTTCTGTATCCGCCTGAGGCGGACGGTGGCCATCTATCTGGGCCCGGCGTTACCGCCGGGCTCAAGCAGCCAACCCGAGGACGGGCCGGGTCCCATTGTCCTCCTATTTGGCCTTGCTCCGGATGGGGTTTGCCCAGCTAGCCGGTCTCCCGGCTACTGGTGAGCTCTTACCTCGCCATTTCACCCTTACCCGCCATGGACGGGCGGTATGTTTCTGTGGCACTTTCCGTAGGGTTTCCCCTCCTGGGAGTTACCCAGCATCCTTCCCGGTGGAGCTCGGACTTTCCTCCCGCCGAGGCGGGCGGCCACCCGGTCTCCAAGTCCCATTCAAGACTATGCCACCCTAACGGGGAGGTCAAATTCAGCGAGCGTTCAGGGCTCGGTTGGCGAGGGAGTCGGCGTGGCGGTTGTCCCATCGAGGCACGTGCCGGATCACGTACCCATCGAATGACTGCAGTAGCCCCTGGACCTGGGAGAGGAGTTTTTTCAACTTGGGTTTCTTGGTCCGGTAACTGCCGTTGACTTGCCTGACTATCAGCTCTGAGTCAAGACGGACGTCGACAAACTCGACACCCAATTCCAGGGCCTTGGCCAGTGTCTCAACCAGTGCCCTGTACTCCGCCACGTTGTTGGTGGCGATGCCTATGGCCTTGCTGACCTCGGCGATGACCTGGCCTTCGTAGTCCCATATCACGCCGCCGATGGACGCGCGCCCCGGGTTTCCGCGGGAAGCGCCGTCAGTCTGGATGATAGTTTTGCTCATCACGCCGTCACTCCTTTCAAAGTGAGGCCGGGGGAAATGGGGTGGACGTGAACTACTCGACCCACAGGATCCTTGAGCAGGTAGGGCATTGGGACAGTTCTCTGCCGGCCTTCGCTTTTTGGACCACGTTCATTGGCAAGGATATGCGGCAAATGTTGCACATTCCGCGCCCAATGGTCGCTAAGGCCAACCCTCCCAGCGATTGTCGAAGAGTTTCGTACAGTCTCTTCGGGTCCGTGTCCAACGCAGAGGCCCTGCCGTCACGCTTTTCGGAAAGCTCCAGAAGATCGAACTCAAGCTTGTCCTTCTCGTTGGCTAGGTCTTTTAACTCGGTCTTCCTCTTTTTCTCGGTGGCGGAACGCTGGGCTTCTTTTTCAGCAGCAACCTTTGATGCAGCATCGTGCTCGTCAAGAATAGTGAGAAAGCTGTCCTCAGCATCGGAAAGGCGCTTCTTGAGGTTTTCCACCTCGCGCTGCATACTCTGGAGTTCGCGGGGATTGCCAACTGAGCCGTCGTAGGTCTTTTTCTCCAGAGGGCCGAGGCGCGCCTGGATGTCGCTGATTAGGGCCTCTGCTTCACGCTGACGCCGTTCCACACCCGCGAGCTTTTCCTGGGCTCGACTAAGGACTGCCTCGGCTTTCCGGAGCTCTGAATCGTCCGTCAATTTGCGGTTGACGAGAGCCAGGGCGGCGTCCGTATCGAGGATTGAAGCGTCCAGCTGATGCAGTTCGTAAATTTGCCTTCCGACCGCCATACCAGCCTCACTAATGGGATCAACTCGGGTTCCGGGGCGCGGGGACTACGATTCTATGGACACGCCTTCCGATGTGTCAACGTCTCCGATTCCGAATTGGAGGCGCCCTATGGCTATGATAAAATTTCCTTAGGCTTTGGACCCAGATGTAATTGTTTACGCCCCAATGCTGAGGTTTGAGTATTTTGCCGATTTCTAAACGGCTCGCTACAGTCATCCTTCTCATCTCCGTCATCGCCCTCGTGTTCGCATGCCGGGGGGGCGGGGATATAACGCCCGTGGACTCGACCCCCAATGAGTCCACCTCCGATGCCATCCCCCAATCCACGGCTACTGCGGAACCCAATGAGGAGCCGCTCACCATAAGCCTGCCAGACGAAGCCCGCACCCTCTATGAGGCTTGGCGCATAGTCCAGCGGGAGTACGTGGAAATCGACGACATAGACCCGCGCGTGCTGAGCGACGGGGCCATATTCGGTATCCTGGAAGCTACCGAAGACACGTCCCTTTCCATAGCCGAGGCTCGGGCCCTGGAATACGACCTGGAACTGGAGGAGAATTATTTCTCGGTGCCGGGAGGAGACGAGCTGGAGGAGGCCTACGAAGTCCTCGCATACGCATACACTCAACCCACCGATAACGCTTTGGGGCTGGAAGACCTGAGCATCGCCGCCATCCGTGGCATGGTCGGGGCCCTGGCCGATCCGTATACAGCCTACCTGTCCCGGGAAGACCTGAGGTTGGAACAGTCGGACCTGGAGGGTTCGTTCCACGGGATAGGGGCCTACGTGGGCACCAATAGTGAGGGGTACCCAATAGTCATATCCCCAATGGAAAACTCCCCCGCCGAGGCCGCCGGAATCCTGGCCGGCGACATCATTCTGGAGATCGACGGAACCGAGGCGAACTCCATCACCCTGCGGGAGTCGATACTGCGCATCCGGGGGCCGGAAGGCACGCCTGTCGAGCTCCTGATCCAGCACCTTCTGGACCATGACCCTGAGCGAGTGGTCATAGTGCGCGGAAATATTCCAATCGACAGTGTCAGTATGGAATCCCTGGACGACGACATATACCGAATCAGGATCCACCTGTTTACCCGCCGCACCCCCGGTGAGACAGAGGCGTTCTTGGAAGAAGCTCTGTCCCAAGGAGCTAAGGGAATCATCCTGGACGTGCGTCAGAACCCGGGGGGGCTGCTGCGGGAGACGGTCCAGGTTGCCGATCTCTTCCTGGACGGCGGCCTGGTGCTAATCGAGATGGAAGGTAATGGAAGCAAGACTGACTGGAATGCTGACGGCGGCGGCGCAGCCCTGGACGTGCCCCTTGCCGTCCTGGTAGACGCGCACAGCGCCAGCGGCGCAGAGGTGCTGGCGGGCGCACTGCAGGACCGGGGCCGGGCCCAGCTTATCGGGCTCCCCACTTTCGGCAAGGGAAGCGTCACCCGCCTATACAACCTGTCTGACGGGTCGGGGCTGAATGTTACCTTTGCCCGCTGGCTCACCCCCGACGGCGACGTAATCGAGGGGTTCGGCATCGAACCTGACATCCTGGTGTCTTTCACCGAGGCCGATCTCGCGGCCCAGAAGGACGTCCAGCTGGAAGCAGCCGTCGAACACGTGCTTTCGATATCGGGATAACCCTTGCACCTCTAATGAAAACCATCAGCGTCAACCGCAAAGCCCGGTTTGAATACGACATCCTGGAGTCGTTCGAAGGAGGACTCGTGCTCACGGGCACAGAGATCAAGTCCATCCGGGACGGCAAGGTCAACATCCGGGATGCGTTCGCACGCCCGGAAGACGACGAGCTTTGGCTCCACGGCGCCCACATTTCGCCTTACTCCAACGGCAATCGATCGAACCACGAGCCCATGCGTCCTAGAAAGGTGCTGTTGCACCGCGGCCAGATCGACTACCTCTCATCCAAGGTGCAGGAGAAGGGATTGACGCTGGTGCCGCTGAGGCTCTACATCAAGAACCATAAGGCGAAGATAGAGATCGGGGTGGCGCGTGGGCGCAAACTTTATGACAAGCGAGCGGCCATCGCACGCCGGGAGGCCGATAGGCAGATGCAGCGGGCCGTCCTCAAGGAAACTGGCATAAGACGCAGCTAGGCGCTCTTCGGGTCTCGGGTCCCGAATCTCAAGCAAGACGTTATGTTAAAATAGAGTCCTACAGCTTGGGGACGCGTGGGCTCGACAGGAGTCACGGT
Source organism: Dehalococcoidia bacterium (assembly GCA_965249275.1). GTDB lineage: Bacteria > Chloroflexota > Dehalococcoidia > Plut-88900 > Plut-88900 > Plut-88900. The sequence goes on along the minus strand of CBDFLQ010000007.1, from coordinate 74,929 downwards.
AACCCAGGGTTGCAGGCCGAGGCGCCGTGGGACTCGTAAAACCAGCGGCAAAAACATAACTGGCAAACGTCAGTACGCACTGGCTGCCTAGACACTAGGTAACCCGTCCTGTTCGGCCTCTCCTCGAAGGCCGTCTCAGGGCGACGCAAATCGAGGTGCTCCTGCCCTAATGCTGTGAGGGACAGGTTAAGACTATTCAGCTAGCCTTCCGTTGTCGTCGTCGGCTGCGATACGGCGGGCGAAATTTAAGTGCCGTCTAAGCCTGTAGACGCTCTGGGGCCACCTTCTGGACGGGGAGTTCGACCCTCCCCCGTCTCCACCAAGTAAGAAGACAATCGGGCGGTTGGCTAAGCCAACCGCCCGAATCTTTTGCTCTACTATTTCGCCATATTTCGGCAAGTAAGTCCCATCCCTCTCCGCCATCGCCACACCAGCGAGTAGGTACATATCAAAGTAGACAATCACATGATATTTGACTGCCGACCCCGCAGGGATGCAGATGAAGGAAAATCACGACACCCACCGCGCCCGGACAGTTTGAAGTAGGGTATTCCGAATGCTACACTCGCCGAAAATAAATGGTAGCCAATGCGATTCAGACAGTGTCCCGGCGGAATGAGGTGGCCCCAGAGAAGTTGAGACGGTTGCAAAGGCTGGAGCGGGGATTGCCCCTATAGCAAGGAGGTCGTGGATGAAGCCCATAGACTACGTAGCCAACCTCAACGCCTATTATCAAGGCCACGGGTTTCCACCCTACAAGTGGTCAGTGTTCCAGACCACGACCTGGAGCCCGTTCGAGAAGCCGCTCGACCAGGCGAAGGTGGCACTGCTCTGCTCCTCGGGGATGTCCCGCAGGGACCAGGAGCCTTTCGACCCCTTGGCCAGAAGCGAGCTAAGCTACCGGGAGATCTCCAAAGACACCCCGACCAAAGACCTGATAATCAACTACAACTATTATGACCACCGTGACGCCGACCGGGACCCCAACGTCATCTTGCCTTTAGACAGATTCCGGGAGTTGGAGCAGGAGGGCTATATAGGGGAACTGGCCGAAATCAACTACGGACTCGGTATGGGGAGAATGTACAAGCGTACAGCTCTCCAGACACAGTTGGCGGCTGAGATCGCCAGAAAACTCAAGGAGGCCAAGGTTGACGTCCTCTTCTGTGTACCTGCCTGACCGCTGGACCACCAGTCCGTTGGACTGCTAGCGAGGGTAGTTGAAGAGGTAGGCGTCAGCACCGTGTACGTAGGCTCGGTCAGGGACATGATGGCTCAGGTGAAGCCACCCCGGCCCGTGTTCGTCAACTTCCCTTTGGGACATCAATGTGGCAAGCCGTTCGACAGAGAGCTCCAGACGAACATCATCAAGGATGCTCTCGGCACTCTGGACACGCTCGACGAGCCGGGCAAGATCACGGACCTGCCTTACGAATGGGGTGAAGATTTCACCCACGGGACCGGCGGAAGCGAACTGCCAGCCGATCAGCGGCCGCCGGGTCGGTGAGAGACCGGGCGCGGCTTTTTTAAATCTTACTTAAGTAGGTAAGTCCCGTCCCTCTTGGCCATCGCTACCCCGGCGAGCATGTACATGATGACGTAGACAATCACCCGATAGACCACTGCCGACCCGGGCGGGATGCAGATGAAAGAGAATCCCGACACCCCCCGCTTCCCCACCTCATGGGCTATCTTGATAATCTCGAAGTCGGATAGGCCTATGGGCTCCACTGCCTCGCCGAGGATGTCTCCGGGCGCTGGGCCAGCCCCGCCCATCACATCCATGTCGAAGTGGACGTACACGGCTTTCGTGCCGTTGTAAGCCCGATCCAGTTCGTGGGCAACGCCCTTCATGCCGAGCTCGTCCCGCACCTCCCATGAGGAGATAAACCGCGCCCCACGGTCGGTATACGATTCGACCAGGTCCTTTCTCTCCAGCATCCCCCGTTCCCCAATCTCGACCAGGTGCTGGGGGTGCATGTTTTCGTGAAACTCGTACATCTTGTGCTTCCAGCTCGCCGAGCCGGCGATTCTCGGGTCCTGGGACAGGAAGTCTATCGGTTGGATGTCCCAGTGTGTGTCTAGGCTGACACAGCCCACGGAGCCGTCGGTACGCTCGGCTATCGGCTTTGCGATGGCATAGGACCCGCACGGAGAGTTCTGCCCGATAACCACCGGAATGGCCCCGGCATCCAGCACCTGTCCTACCTTCATCTCTACGGCGGCCTGGGCCTTCAGTATGTTTTCGGGGGACTGGTCTCTCATAACCTCGGCTGGTATGGGAGCGTCACCGTAGTCGACGACCTTCAGGTGATCAAAAACGTCCATCCGGAACTCCTGAATGTACCCCGACTGGTAGCGCGCCGACTGCTGCCTGACCCTCTTCGGCGCCGAAAGCCACTCGTTTCGGTCAACTCCCGCATAGGTCTCGTGGGTTGTGGCCACGTAGGGCGCGCCGATTATCGCCGCGTCAACGCCCTTCAGGTCTTCCGGCGTCTTGGCCTCTGGCAGGCCCATGAAGGTGGGAGTCTCGGGGGCGAGGGTGGGGAACATAGGCCTGTCCCCGAAACTGCCCTTGATGAACTCCTCCCAATCGCCCATGAACTCTTCCCAGGTCGGGTATCGCATCGCGCACACTGTGGGCCTCCTTAAGTCTCAGGCCTGGACTAACTGCAGACGGCCTGTATGAACTTCAAGTATAGGTCGACGCTCTGGTGAAGCTGCTCCACGCTGACCCATTCGTTAACGGTGTGGGCCTGCCTCAGGTCTCCCGGCCCGACCACTATGCACGGAACAGCCTCGCTAAGGATGCAGGCGTCGGTGCGGTACGGGACCGAAATTGGAGCCTGCTGGCTGGTAATTTCCAGTGCCAGCTGGACCAATTCAGAGTCGGGCGCAATATAGAGGGGCGGGCCGCTGCTCCACGATTCCAATTCCAGCCCCGCCCTATCCGCCGACTCCTGCACCCTGGCCAGTACGGGGCCCGGGTCCAGGGTGGGTGTATAGCGGAAGTTCACCCGGCAGGTACTGAGTGGAACGGTAACGTTGGCCGCCGTTCCATGGTTGTCGATGGTGATATTCCAGTCCGGGAAAGGCGGCTCGAAGCTCGGGTCCCAGTAGGCCTCGTCTTCCACCAATTCGGCGTAGAGTCGGCCCATCTCGTGGATGAATGGGATCATGGCTATGTTGGCATTCAGTCCCTTACCACTGGAGCTGTGGGCCGCCCTGCCCCGAGCCGTAGCGCTGAATGTGATAGCCGCCTTGTGAGCGTTGACCACTTGCAGATTTGTAGGCTCGGCTACTATGCAGTACCGAGGCGCGACATACCGTAGGATTTCCGATTCATCGACTATGCTGCGAGCGCCTTGGGTGTCGGTTTCCTCGTCGGTAGTGTAGATGAGGGTCAGCGGCACCTGTGTCCTAAGGCGGGCGTAAGTCTCGGCGGCCACGAGTGTCGCGGCAATAGCACCCTTCATGTCCACCGCTCCCAGCCCGTACATTCTCCCGTCTTCAACTCTCGCCTCGAAGGGATCGGCATCCCAGCCCAGACCTGGCACCGTGTCCATGTGCCCGGAGAGGGCCAAGCCTCCGCTCCCCTTGCCTACCCGCGCTACAAGCGAGACCTTATGACGGCCACCGGGGTCCGTGTACTCGATTCGCTCAATTTCCTCAGCGAAGGGGGCGAGAATATCGGAGACGAACTCGGCCAGGGGTGCGTTGCTGACGTGGCTCTGGGAATCGATTGCGATCAGCTTACGGGCCAGGGTCTCGACGTCGTCCATTCGCGTTAGCCTTAATGAGCGTTGGAGAACAAGGTGGCGCTATTGGACGCAGATTAGCATATTTAGGCGCTAGCCGCCGCCAGCAAAGGCTGGTCGAAAGTCATGATCGTCGATATGCCACGCCTTTGGCAGCTTGCGAGATAGCAGAGGTCTCGGGCCTCCAGTTCAGGATGGCTATCGTGAAGTTGTCGGGCTTTGTCCACATCCGCCCACTCCAAAGGCCACGCTTGTACGATGTCACTTGTGACCAGTAACATCGCATCATCCAATTGTTGAAGTCTACCAGTGCGTCGATAGACGTGGAGCAACTCTTGGAGCACTTCCGCAGAGGTAACTAGGGACGTGCCGCTGTCCCGAGCACTACGGAAAAACTCCTCCGCCGGACTCTTCAACGGATGACTGCTGCCCACAGCATAAATGAAGACGTTGGTGTCGACGAAAATCACGAGGCATCCGCTACTGACGGGCGCACCTCATTAATCAGCTTCTTGTACTCTTCCCAGTCGGGCTCACGCTCGGGTCCTGGAATCGCATCGCACTTACGGAAGAACGCATCAAGGTCTTCAATTTTGCCAGACTTGGCTACAGGGGGTGCCCACCCCAGACGCTGGAGAGCGGCAACCTTCAGCCATTCATCAAGGGATTTGCCCTCTCGATGTGCTTGGGCCTTAAACAACTCTCGCTCTTCGTCCGAGAGTATCAGTTGTATCCTCGGCATTGCAGCCTCCCGACCACAAGGACTCTTGTGGTCACATTATACACTCACGCCTACGATTTACCCCTAACTCACCGTTCTCCGGCGGTATACGAAGAAGCCGATCACCATAGTAAAGGCAATGACCAATGTGACTATGGTGATCACGAGGGCTAAGTCTGTCCCGGTCTCTTCTTCCTCCGCCTGAGATGTCGAGGTGGGTGCAGGGGTGGGTGATAATAGTGCAGGCGCAGTTAGGATTGTGGTAGGCATGGGAGCAGGTATCTCGGCGGGTTTGGGCTCACTGGTCGGGGTGGGCGTATAGCTGGGAGTTGCCATGGGAGTAGGGGTGAGAGACGGTAGGGGCGTGGGTGACGGAGGGGGTGGAGGGGTGGGGGTCATGGTAGGCTCAACTGTGGGTGTGGATGTGGGAGTTGGTTCGGGGGTAAATATGGGTTCGGGTGTTGATGTGGGTACGGGTGTAGGTGTAGGAGTGGGTGTTGCTGCGGGCACGGGGGTTGGCATCTCCATGGGCTGTGCGGAAAGAGTATTGAACCTCTGTACTTGGGTGTCGGTAGTCGGAAAAGTCTCATACAACGAGGCCTGTACCTCGTATTCCATATCGGGAATCAAGCCCGGTAGAAGGGCATCCATTGTTGACGCATCCGTTTCCGTTTGGCTTGCACTCCAGTCCCCCTCAGGCAGCCCGCGGTAGCGCATATAGACCGTCCGGATATTCCCTTCAGAGTGGGAAATTGTGACCGTGACGGTGGCTTCTATTGCAGCAACACTTCCGACATTCACCCCCGACACCTTAGTCGCAGGGGTGGTCGTGAAGATGGCCGAAACCGTATCCGCAGGAGGGAAGGCTGATTCAAGGGACACCTCGACTTCGTAGGTTGTGCCTCCTGTAAGGCGTTTCAGGTCGAAGGGAGCGGCGGAGGCCGACGTTACGAGGGTTTCAGGATTGTTCCAAGTATTTGAGCCCCAAATTCGGATACGTAGATGGATTGTCAAACTGCCTTGAGGGTCGTCTATATGCACAATGATAGCGGCCGTGGTCTGTGTAATGGGCCCTCCTGTTACGGAGGTTGGCTTCGGCCTTTTTGCAGCCGTGAGAAAGGTCTCAGAAATGAGCTCATCGAAGTCGTGATTCAGTGAGATCTCTACGTTGTACCCGGTGTCCGGCATCAGTCCCGACAAAGTAAATCGCGCAGTGTCCAAAGAGGTTGTTCGGGTTTGAGGCACGTTCCAAGCTGAGTCTCCCTGGGAGCGATGGCGAAGATAGACCGTTGTCCGGGGTTGTGGCCCGTCAATCTTCACAATTGCAGTCCCGCTCTTTTCCGTTATGTCCTCGACTGTCACGTCCGAGACTTTGGGATTCGGTTGCGTAGAAAAGACCACAGATACAGTGCTGCCCGCGGGGAAGTCCTTGTCAAGGGATGTCTCGACTTCATATCCGGTATCAGACTTCAGGTCCGCTAGGGAAAACCGCGCGCTGGGTATGGAGGTAGTACGGGTTCTGGTCGTACTCCAGGTCCCTGTACCCTCGATACGGAACCGCAGATATACCTTCATCTGAGCCTGTGGGCTGTCAATGTCCACTGCAAATGTGGCGGACACATTGGTGATGCCCTCCACATTTGCCTCAGAGACCCTGGGCGCGGGCTCGGTGATAAATGTCTCGAGTGCCGAGTTATCACCGGGGAAGCTCTCCTCTGAAGAGGCCTCCACCTCGTATTGAGTATCCGGCAGGAGGTCCGCTAGGAAAAGACGCACCGTACTGGAGCTAGTAATTCGGCTTTGGGGTTCGCTCCAAGCCCCCGTTCCCAAGGCTATGTAGCGCACGAAGACCGTAGTCCGGCCTTGGGGATCTTCAATCTCTGCAATCGCGGTCGCCTCTGTGTCGGTTATGTCTTCCAGCCTGACCCCCGAGACCCGAACTGCTGCAGTTGTGAAGATATCGTACGCGGAATCTTGGATCGGAAAGTTGGGATCTAGGGACGCTTCTATTTCGTAGTTCGTAGCGGTTGTCAGTCCTCCAAGTTCGAATTGAGCGGTCGACGTAGCGGTGGTTCGGCGGAGTATACGGCTCCACGTATTCGTGCCTTCGACCCTATACCGCAAATTCACTGTTACTCGGTTTTCCGGGCCGGCGATCATTACAATCACGGTCACCGAGCCAGGCGTTATATCTTCTGCGAAGAGACCGGAGATTCGAACCACTGGGGAGGGTGGCCTGGATGTCATTGATTCGGTAATGAAAAAGGTGAACTGACTTAGAGAGAAGCCGTTGTCGAGCGACACTTCCACCTCGTATTCCGTGTCCGGCGTCAGGCCCGACAATGTGAAGTCCATAGTATCAGTCGTAGACGTCTTCGGTTGGGCCGCATTCCAATCTCCACTGGATGTCTCGCGGTAGCGCAGGTTGATCGTCACGGCAGTCCCATCCGAGTCGAATATGCTGACAATGGCGCTTGCTGAATTCTGCTCGACGCCGGCCATGTTCACCGATCCGATGCTCGGGGAAGCCGCCGTAGTGAAGGTGGCGGACTCGACCCCCGTCATGAACTCGCCATCCAGGGATGCTTCCACTTCGTATTCGGTGGCTGGGGCTAAACTCGTCAGATCAAACGTTTCGGTATCTCCAACCACCGACTTTGGAGCAGGCTTAATCCAGGATGCTTGTGTTGAAGGCGCGATGCTGTAACGCAAGTGGACCCTATTTTCACCAGGCCACGGTTCGGCGATGGTCACATTGACCATTGCCTCGGAAGTGGTGACATTTTCTAGCCTCACACTTGAGACCCTTGGGAGAAGGGTGGTGAAAGTCGTGGATTCAGTCTCGGTGGGCAGGAAACCGTCACCCAAGGAGGCCTCTACTTCATACCGGGTACCGGGAGATAGGCCGGACAGCTTTTTCATCGCCGTACCCGTCACGGTGGTTATGGTGATTGGCGGATTGCTCCAGGGTTGGGTGTCGTCGGTGCGGTAGCGGACGTAGACCGTCTTGGACGAAGTACCTGGGTTGGCAATGGTTACGAGGACGGTTCCCTCCGTCAGGGTGATATCTTCAACAATCACTTCAGAGACGGATGGGTCGGGGGGAAGGGTTGTAAATTTCTTAGATAGGATGTCAGTCTGCAAAAAATCCCCGTCGAGAGACACTTGTAACTCATAATCGGTCCCGGGGCTCAGCATAGCAATATCGAATACGGAGATACCGCCGATGACCGAGACCCCGTCAAGTCCGAGCCATTGTCCCTCGGGCATGGTCGTGCGGAAGCGCCAATACGCATGGCCGCTTGCGGTTTCGTCGACGAAGGTGACCGTCACCTTGGCCCGAGTCTTTGTGACTTCACTTACTTCAACCATCCCCCAATCATTCCCGTTCGCCAACGCAGGCAGGGATAGTGCCGACCATCCCAGGAAAACACTCGCTGCAATGACGAGTACGGCCAGGGTCACTCCGATTCGGAGATTGTATGAATGAGTCAAAGAGTCATATGCCTATGCCATGTTTGAACTAATACATTTATGGGCATTGTACTGAATTAGCGTAGATGAATGACATCGACCGCTAGGTGTACAACGATAAAGGGCAAGACGATGATTTCGGGAGCAGGGGGATGTCCCGCGACACGTTGCGCCCCTTTGAAGGCCTGTATTATCATCGGAACTGAAACCCGCGCCTTTACCTGAGCACTGCTCGCATGCCCGCCATTCTGTGTTTGACAAGGAACAAGCCTTCTGAGAAAACTGCAGCGTCTTGGTTCCTGAACTCCGATCCTTCCAAACTCGGCCGCGTCATGACCTCTACCCCGAGGCGCATGGCCCGACTCCTTTATCCAACGACTCCCTGACCGCAGTTATCGACATAGGGTCCGGCTCGGCCAGGGCCGAGATAATTCGCCTGAATCCCGGCGGGGGCATAGAACCAATAGCCCAGCAGGTACTGAACCTAAACCTGATGTCTCACGTCGACGCCGACGGGACTCTGGACTCAGAAGGTGTCGCAGGGGTAATAGACGCCATCGAGGACTTTGCCCAAGTCTGCTCGGGATACGGCATCAAGGAAGTCCACGGCGTGGGAACTGCGGCCTTGCGGGAATCCCTCAACTCCTCCCAGGTGACTGAGGCCGCGACCAAAAAGCACGGCGTCGCATTTCGGATAATCGAGGGATATGAGGAGGCCGCTTACTGCTTCATCGGTGCCATTCACGGGCTGCCCGTGGCCCGGGGTCTCCTCGCGGACCTGGGAGGCGGCAGCACCGAGATAGTGCAGTTCGCCCGTCGTTCTCTGAAGACTCTAGACTCCCTGCGGCTCGGGAGCTTGCGTTTCGCCAACCTGTTCCGGCTGACGGACAAACCCTCACCGAATGACCTCGCAGCGGCCGCCCGACACGCCGCAGACCTTTTCTCCGAGGCCAAAATCCCGCCTCTCCCCAAGGGTGGAGCGCTGGTCGGGTCCGGGGGCTCGATGCGGCTCCTAGCCAAGCTGGACCGCCGCCGGACTGCCCATCCCGTACCCAAAATGCACGGCTACTACATAAGCCCCGACGGACTCGCAATTCTCATGGATATGATGACCTCTTCAACCAGGGAGGAAAGGGCCCTCATACCCGGCATGAACCGCAGGCGGACCCACTCCATAGTTGGGGGTGCGTTGATAGCACAAACTCTTATATCCCACACGGGAGCCAAGGGGATAGTCGTATCGGGGCAGGGGTTGCGGGAGGGTCTGGCTCGGCATCCAAGCCCTATACCAACGGGCAAGACTATCTCTCTGCCGAAACGCTCCAAGATCCGATCCGAGGGCCTACGCGACCTGACCCAGCGCTTCGCTCCTCGGTTCTCCCGGCGCGGGGCACGGAGGGCCAACATCAGTGGCCGTATCGCAGAGGCCGTATGGCAGGGCCGCCACCGCCGTCTAACCTCGTCTCTCAGGTGCGCTGCCCTTCTTCTGGACGTAGGCAGCTCAATTGATTTCTACAACCGCTACGACAGGGCGGCCGCCCTGGTCACCCGGTCCGATTTGCCAGGGTTTACCCACAGGGAGTGCGCCCAGATAGCCGCAATTCTCTTGGCTGCCGAGGACAAGATTCTTATAGAGCCCTTCCTACGTTCGGATGCGTTGACACCCACTGACAAGCGGTTCGTAGGACAGGCAGCTGCCATCCTGCTGGTTACCGACGAAATCGAGCGCCGTTTGCCGCCTGATGTTTCGCCGGAATGTGTTACCATCTCGCCGGAGAAAAGCGGGGCTACGAATGCTTCCGGGGAGGAAGTAGCCACCATAGTAACTCCGGCATGGGCCCGGGCCTCGGCCCCCCATCTTCAGGAACGCTGGAATGCAGAGTTCAACCAACCTTTGCACATCGTACGAGGGTAGAGATGACGGATAACGACCTGAGCGCGAACTTCCAAATGGGCCAGAGGTACGGGAATCATCCACAAGATGGCAAGTACCCTGGCCGCCTGATCATCGTCGAGGGCATAGACGGCTCCGGCAAGAGCACCCAGATTGATCTGCTGGGCAAATGGCTGAAGCGGCTTGGTTACGTCACTATTTTCACGGAGTGGAACTCCTCACCAATCGTCAAGCGGACTACCAAACGGGGCAAGCAGGAGAGAATGCTGACTCCCATGTCCTTCAGCTTGATCCACGCCGCTGACTTCGCCAACCGCGTCTACACGCAGGTTATACCCGCCCTGAAGTCGGGCACCATAGTTCTGGCTGACCGTTATGTCTACACCGCCCTTGCCAGGGACACAGCCCGCGGGGTCAACGGAGACTGGCTGCGCCGCGTCTATTCCTTCGCCATCCGACCCTCCCTGGCATTCTATTTCAAGGTCCCCCTGGAGGAATCGATCCGCCGGATAGTCACAGGCCGCGACCAGCTTGGCTTCTATGAGTCGGGGCAGGACTTGGGGCTCTCCTCCAGCCGAGAGGAGTCTTTCCGCAAGTTCCAGGGCCGTCTCCTGGAGGAATACGGCAGGCTCACGGATGAGTACGGCCTAGTAACCATAGACGCCACTCAGACAATAGCCGCGCAGCAGCAAAAGGTCAGAAAGTACGTCGAGCCCCTGCTCCCGGGAATCATGCAATTCGACAGCCACAGCGTACCTGACGCCCTGTCCAGCACCGGGTTAACAGGCCGCTACTTGCCGCCCACTGGATACCAGCGTCTGACCGATCCCATTCTTACCGAGGGCTAGCCTCCCGCCAAATCCACCTGCGCGATCAGAACGCTACGAGGATACGCTGATGAAGATTCCAACGTTCTATGGTCACACACCCCTCAAGCTGGGGGAGAAACCGCTGCCGGGCCGCCTCATCGTAATCGAAGGAACCGACGGTGTCGGGCGGTCCACCCAGATAGCGCTGCTCAAGGAATGGCTGGAGACGGAGGGTTTTGCCGTTTCCGACACGGGATTCAGGCGCTCCTCGCTCACGGGCAGCGGGATAGACCGCGCCAAGCGGGGGCATATCCTTGACTACCTTACCCTCAACCTCTTCTACGCTACCGATTTCTGGGACCGAATGGAGAGGAGCATATTGCCGGCGCTTGAGGCCGGCATGGTCATCCTGGGCGACCGCTACATCTTCTCAATTATGGCGCGTGCCAGGGTTCGAGGCGTCCCCCCCCAATGGCTCGACGACGTGATGGAGTTCGCAATGGTACCGGATAAAATCTATTTCTTGGACGTGGACTTGGAACACCTGATTCCCCGCGTCATGGCAAACCGTGAGCTCGATCACTGGGAGTCGGGGCACGACTTCCTTCGGGAGCCCGATCGTTACGCCAGCTTCGTCCGCTACCAGGAGTCGCTCATCGAGGAATTTCGCAGCCTCTCCAAACAGTACGAGTTTGAGACGATTGACGCGCGACGCAGCGTCCGCGAGGTGTTCGAGGACCTGCAGAAGGGTGTCGCGACCGTACTGGAAGGGATGAGAGAGTAGCACATAGGGGGTGCCGGAATGAGCCTCGCTGCGTTGACCGCCAAACTGGCCCGGGGCGACGCCGTCATCCTCGACGGCGGAATGGGCACCGAGATCAAAAGGCATGGCATCGCCGCAGGGTCGTCGGAGCTCTCGGTAGCGGCGATGCTGGAGTCCCCGGAAGGCATCCGGGAGATCCACGAAGACTTCATCCGTGCCGGGGCCGAAGTAACAATTACCAACACTTATAACTGCAACGTCGGTAAGCTGACCCACATCGGCTGGATCTCCAAGGCGAAGGCCGAGGCCGAGGTGGTACGACTCAACGAGCTGGCCGCAAAGGCCGCCCTTGAGGCTCGGGCTGCAGCGCCCGACCGTGAAGTGATCGTCGCTGGCTCCCTGGGCCCCCTCAGCCAGTCCTACAACCCAGATGCCGTCCTCCCATACGACGAATGCTTGTCCGCCTATCGGGAGCAGGTCCGTGTCCTGGCTCAAGCGGGTGTCGACGTAATCCTCGTCGAGACATGCACCAAAATCCACGAGGCCGTCGCGGGGGTTAAGGCCGCCGTTGAGGCCGGGATGCCTGCCTGGGCCGGATTCGTGGTCGACGAGGAAGGCAGAGTCAAGTCAGGGGAAAGCATCCTGGACGCTCAGGCCGCCGTTAGAGATGCGAGCGCCTCGGTGCTATTCCTCAACTGCTGCCAGGCCCCGTACGTCACGGCTGCCCTCAGGGAGCTGGCCGGACATCACAATATGCCAATAGGCGCCTACGCACAGGGCGCCGTGTATCAAGGCGTGGGATGGGACTTTGAAGAGTCTATGTCCCCCGAGGAATACCTGGATTACGCCAAGGAGTGGAGTGGGCTCGGAGCGCGGGCCATAGGTGGGTGCTGCGGCACAACGCCCGACCACATTAAGGCGCTCGCTGCTGCATTGCCCCGCCTCACAGCATGACCAGCGATTTCCTGATCATTGGCCTCGTCCTCGTATGCGCCAAACTGCTGGAGGGCGCGGCTGTCCGCTTCAAACAGAGCTCCCTCCTGGCCTACCTCGTCGTGGGCATCATATTGGGCATCTGGTTTGAGCCCGGCGAGGAAGCCAAGCTCTTCTTCGAAGTCGGGGTTCTCTTTCTTTTCTTCCTCATCGGAATCGATGAGATAGACATATCCGGCTTCATCGGGACCCTGCGTGGCCGCTTCTTCGTCGCCGCTCTCATCAGCTTCGCCGTCCCATTTACCGCCAACCTGGTGGTCTTTCTCTACGTGATAGACCTATCCGTACCCAACGCCGTCACTTTGGCCTCCCTGATGGGACTCTCGAGCCTGGGCATAGCCGCCCGCGTGCTGGGAGACCTCGGCAAGTTGAAAGACTCAGTTGGCCTGGAAATCTTCACTACCGTGGTAATTGTCGAGATTGTCGGCCTGCTGGTTGCGGGTTTCGCGCTAGAGGAATCGTCGCATCCCGGCGGGCTGGGGGGCTGGAAAATAGTGGTCTTGCTCGGAGAGATCATTCTGTTTGTAGTTGCGTCATGGGTGCTCTCAGCGAAGGTTGTACCGCGGGTCCTTGTCTCCTTGAGAAGGATTATCGGAGCGCCCCAGCTTGCCTCTGCACTTATGGTAGGCAGCCTGTTCATAGTGGTATGGGGCGCCCATGAGATCGGGATGGACGAGGCACTGGCCGCCCTGGTATTCGGCATGGTCAACTCGGGCCTTCCCCGCCGACTCCGTAACGAAATCCTGCCCTCGATTCGCGGCCTGTCCCAAGGCGTATTCATCCCCTTGTTCTTCGCTTCCGCCGGGACTCAAGTGGACCTTTCCTTCACGAATTTGCCCGCCTCGACCCTCGCAACCGTCATCCCAGTGGTGATATTTGCCAAAGCCGCAGGGTCTTTGATGGGAGTCACGGTGGCCCGATTGTCGCGTCGATTCGCGGTGGCTTCCGGCATCATGGGTAAAGGAGTGATCGAAATAGCTTTCCTTCACATTCTCCTGGAAAACGAAGTGATTTCGCGGGAGATGTTCTCCCTGCTAACGCTCCTCATGATCGGTTTTATATTCGCGGTGCCTCCAATCATGGGACTGGCTATCAGGAGAACCGACGAAACCCGGCAGGCAACCCTCCCGACCTCAATCGTGCCTTCCTTCGCCCGATTCTCTCTCCAGGGTCTCACCGTCAACAACATTCTGGAGAAGGGACGGCGCTTCGCAAATGCCAACCTGACGGTGCAGCAGTTCATGGAGCTGTGGGCAGGACATGAGCGACAGGACTACGTAGTAACCGAGGACCAAGGGAAGTTGGCCGGCACTCTTTCACTTCGCAGGGTACGCCGCTTGCCGCAAAATACCTGGCCGAACATCCGCATCGGAAGCCTGGTGAATCGCAGGCCCGTCGTCACTTACCCCGACGAACCCCTCGACGACTTCCTGGAGCAGATGGCGGAGCACGCCGTCACGGTCTTCCCGGTGGTCGACCGCGAGTCCGGAGCGCTTCTCGGCTCCGTCGGCACGAACGACGTCCTGAAGACTATGCTCGAGGGAGAGGCGTCACATTCCGCCTAGTTCCCCTCACCCTTCCAGGCGGCGATGATGTCGGAGGACGGGTTGGTGAAGCCCCACATCCTGAAGAACTTCATGGAAGTCTCCACCCAGTCACGCTCGTGGGAGACCATGCAGTCCTCGGGAGTAACCGTGAAGTAACCTTTGTTCATCCCGTTGCTGACCGTCGGGATGATCCCGACGTGGACCCCAATCCCAACGATGATGAAGGTCTTTATCCGGTTCCACTGGAGGATGGCCTCAAGGCTGGTCCCGGCGAAGGCGTCACGCTTGTACTTGTTGATCACAAGGTCTCCGGGCGCGGGCTTGAGTTCGTCTATCACGTCGTGGCCCCAGGTGTTTTCCATCAGGCACCGCTGCATGACGTAGGTCCCGTCCATGATCTGATCGTAGGCGAGCCGGATCTCGGGGTCCGCACGGGTGCTGTTGTCGGGGTAGTTCGTCCAGCCGACGTATATGACCTTCACACCGGCTGCCCGGGCCTCGTTGACCAGGTTGATCAGGGGCCCGACCTGATCGGGCATGCATTTCACCAGGGGGTTGTCGGGGATGGTCCTTGCGAACTCCCCGTTGGGGTTCAGGAAATCGTTGAGCATCTCGTGGACGATTAGGGCAGTGTGTTTCGGGTCGACTATCTCGGCGAAGGTCTCGGGGATGTCCCGATTCTTGTACGTTAGCATTATGTAACCTCCTCAGGCATGACCAGCGTGGAACCTTGTGCGAATTCACACGTTTTCAAGTGAACAGCGAGCATCATATCAGATATAGCTCCGCCCAATCCTCCACCCCAACCGCCTCATAGACTACCTATTCCACCCCTGTTACTATCTTATTCCCATGCCTCCATCTCCCCCCGTCCCCGCTGCGGCAGTTTCCCCCTATCCCGTGCCCGCGTCCAAGCCCCGAGCCCGTTGGCTTATGGTCGGCCTGTGCTGGTCTCTCTACTTCTCCTTCGGCCTGACCTTCGGGACTATCTCACCTCTCGTCACGCCGATCCAGGAAGAGCTCAACATGAACTCGGCACAGATGGGGCTGGTGCACGGGAGCTGGCATGTCGTATACATCTTCTTTGCGCCCGTTGTGGGCCTGTTAGTAGACAGGCTGGGGCTGCGTAAGTCGCTGGGATTGGGGATCCTGATAATTCTGCTTTCACTGATCGCGCGCGGCCTCTCCCAGAACTTCCTCCAGCTGTTCTTCACCGTGGGCCTGTTCGGGTTCGGCGGGCCGCTGATCTCGGTGGGCTCCCCGAAACTGGTATCCGTCTGGTTCGAAGGCCGAGAGCGCGGCATTGCCACGGGAATCTACTCAACGGGTCCGGCATCGGGTATCAGCCTGGCTTTCGCCACCGCCAACACGGTGGTCGAGCCCCTGACAGGGTCCTGGCGAGGCATCTCCCTGGTCTACGGCATTCTAGTCGCACTCATCCTCGTGGCCTGGGTCCTATTTGCGAGGGAACCAGAGACCCGCGCCACCAGCACGCATCTGGCCACCCGCTCTCTAGCTCTGAAGGAGTTCACGTCCCTGCTCCGATTGAGGAATGTAAAAATCATCCTGATTCTCGCTATGGGAACTTTCGTTGTGCACGTTGGCAACTCAAGCTGGGCTCCCGCTTTCCTGGAGGAGAAAGGGATGTCGCTGGATGCGGGAGGGTTGTGGGCTGCGCTCGCGACTGGGGTAGGGCTCACCGGACTGCTGGCCATACCGGGTTTCGTAAAGCGAGGATACCGAGTCCCGATGACGAGTCTACAGCTCGTGGTCTGCGCGGTCGCAGCCACGTCAATGGTATTCCTTCCCGGCGCCGGAGCCGTGGCTGCGTTGATGGCGCTTACCTTTGCCGCACAACCGATGCTGCCGATGTGCTCGCTGTTGCTGATGGAGACGCGGGGTGTCGGGGCGGCGAAGATGGGAGTGGCGGCGGGAATGTTCTTCGCCGCGGCGGAGGTAGGCGGATTCTTCGGACCCTACATCATGGGTGAGCTGCGAGATTCCTACTCATCCCTCGGGCCCGGCTTCCTGATGACGGCAGCCGTCGCCGCTCTCCTGGTACCCATCGTTCTCATGGTCAGAGAGACTCGAGACACCTGACCGAGACCTTCGTCAGGTCTGGTATCATGAGTCCCGACCGCACCCCACCTCGGAGGATAACCCATGCCCTTCGGAAGCAACGACTGGCTCGCCCTTACCCCGGAACCGACCCTGGAACCCGACCTCCCAATCATCGACCCCCACCATCACTTCTGGGACTACAAGATAGAAAGGATGCCCTACCAGCGCTATCTACTCCCCGAGCTATTGGACGATATAAGCTCTGGGCACAACATAGTGGCAACAGTCTTCGTCGAGGCCCGGGCCATGTACCGGGCCAACGCACCGGAAGAGATGCGGCCCGTCGGAGAGATTGAGTTTGCCCAGGGTCTCGCAGCGGCTAGCGCGAGCGGGCTATACGGCCCTTGCCGCGTGGCCGACGGAATAGTCGGGCATGCCAACCTAAACCTCGGAGAAGACGTAGGAAGGGTGCTGGACAGGCTGGAAGCGGCCAGTCCAAATCGATTTCGGGGTATCCGGCACTCAGTGACGTGGGACGACGATCCCAGCGTACCCAACTCCGCGCTCTATAAGATTCCCCATCAGATGATGAGCGACAGCTATAGGGCCGGGGCCCGGGTGCTGGCCAGTCGCGGGCTAACCATGGAGTCCTGGATGTATTCAACCCAGCTGCCGGAACTCGCCTCACTGGCTCGGGCCGTACCGGACCTAACGATAATTTCGGACCATATAGGAGGACTCATGCGAATTGGGCCATATGCTGCCCGGTCCGAAGAGGTAGTTTCGACGTGGAAGCGTGACATCGCCGCCGTGGCCGAGTGTCCGAACGTCTACATGAAACTTGGGGGGATGGGTATGATCAACAACGGTTTCGACTGGCACACCCGCGACAAACCGGTCGGGTCCGAGGAGGCTGCCAAGGAGATGGCCCCGTTCATGCACTACTGCATCGAGAAGTTTGGACCCGAGCGCTGCATGTTCGAAAGTAACTTCCCCGTGGACAAATGGTCATTTTCTTACAACGTTGTCTTCAACGCTTTCAAACGGCTATCGAAGGACTACTCTCCGACGGAGAGGCAAGCCATGTTCTACGACACAGCAGCAAAGGTGTATAGGCTGCCGTCGGGGGTGTAAATCCAGGATTCGAGGGACTGTCTCGAGTGGAGGTTGTCATGGCGCGACGAATTAGAATAGGCCTGATTGTCCCGTCATCCGACGCGACATACGAGCCGGACTTTTACATGGCTGTACCATCCAACGTCACGCTCCACAGTCACCGCATGTGGCTTCCGGAAAATGATCTCGGGCAGGACCAGATGGACCGCATGAACTCGGAAGTCCTAAATGCCGTCCGATATCTCTGTACCGCCGGTATGGATGCCATTGCCTACGGAGGCACAACGTCCAGCTTCTACAAAGGCCCGGGCTGGGATGAAGAGTTGATTCGCATGATCGAGGGGGAGTCGGGGCTGCCGGCGGCTGTGACCACACACTCGGTGGCCATGGCCCTTCGTTCGCTGGGCATTCGGAAGTTGTCCATCGCCACGCCGTACCCGAAATGGAACAACGACAGGCTATGGGACTACATGGAGAAGTCGGGGTTCGAGGTGTTGAACCTGGAAGCCGACAACTGGACACGGGAAGGCCCCGACCGGATGATCAACGACCGGGACCCCGAAGACATCCTGGAGTTCGCCGCCCAGTCCCTCAACCCCAGGGCCGACGGCATCTTTTGCTCCTGTACCGCGTGGCGAGCCCTGGAGATGGTCGACCGGCTGGAGCGGAAGACGGGCAAATCTGCAGTCACGTCTAACCAGGCCAACATCTGGGCCATATTCGGCAAGCTCGGACTAACCAATCCCATTGAAGGTTTCGGGGGACTATTGTCGGGTCCCGCGGCCTTGCCTTAGAGGTTTATGCCACCCATGAAGAGGAATAGGTGCCGGAAAAGATAGCGGACAAAGTATTGAGTTGGGTGCCGGAAGCCCAGCTGGAGCCCGATGTCGTCGAGCAGGTGAAGCGCATCAGCAGACTGACGTTCGTTCAGCCGCATGTTGCCGTGATGCCCGACTGCCATCTGGGTAAGGGCGCGGCGGTTGGAAGCTGCATCCCGACCGAACGGGCGCTGATTCCGGCGGCGATAGGCGTAGACATCGGATGCGGGATGATTGCCGTCAAGACGTCGCTGGTTCGCGACGACATACCTGACGACCTGGTCGAAATCCGTGAGGCAATCGAACATCAGATTCCGTTGAGCGCCGGGAAGTACAATCGGTCCATCAAACGGACGGCCGTCTCGAAGGTAGCGGAACTGGAAAATCTGGCCGGTGACCGCCTGGATGATTACGCAAAGATAACGCCCAAATGGCGTCTCCAGCTAGGGTCTCTCGGCTCGGGCAACCACTTCATCGAGCTGGTCACGGACGAGCACGAAAGCGTGTGGCTGTTCCTGCATAGCGGGTCTCGGGGGATCGGCAACAAGTTGGCGATGTTCCACATCCGAGTGGCGCGCAACCTGATGGAGCGATCCCACATTGAGCTTGAAGACCCCGATCTGGCCTATCTGACGGAAGGGACGCCGCAGTTCGACGCGTACCATCAGGACTTGATGTGGGCACAGCATTTTGCATTGCTCAACCGGCAAGAAATGATGGACCGGCTCATCGGGCTGTTGACTCACCGGATTCCGCAGATGCAGGTCGTCGATACGATTCAGTGCCATCACAACTTCACCCAGAAAGAGCAGCACTTTGGGCGAGACCTGTGGGTTAGCCGGAAGGGCGCCATCATGGCGAAGGAGGGGCAGATGGGCCTGATACCCGGGTCGATGGGAACGGCGTCGTACGTTGTGAAGGGCAAGGGCTGTGTTCCGGCGATGTCCACGTCTCCACACGGAGCGGGGCGCCGGTTCAGCCGGAGGCGGGCCCGAGAGTTATTCAGTATGGATGACTTTGACCGGCTGATGGAGGGAATCGAAGTGAAGCGTTCGGAGGCATTCCTGGATGAGCTTCCCGGCGCCTACAAGGACATCGACCTAGTAATGGAGCAATCAGCCGAGCTGGTGTCGGTAATCCATCGCTTCAGTCAGTTCGTCAACGTGAAGGGGGCGTAGCCTCGGGCTAGGAGAGGATTAACTACAGTCTTCTGTAGTAGTCCCTAATTTTTAGAGCCATGAGAGCACGGCGTTTTTCCAGGAACGTATCATAGCAATCAGCGCTGCTTTGTTCCATACCGTCGGGGATACAGTGAGCGGCAAGGTTTTCCTGTAGTTCATTGGCGTCGGTTATAGCGCCGTAGCGCGCCTCGCCGCCGTTGCATTGATCCCACAGCGCAGAGAAGTAAGTTGCTGGAGGATCATCGCTAATTGCTATGTTTATTTCGCTCTGCATCACCACGTAATTGGCAATTTGATTGTAGCGAGAAGCCTTGAACTCGAATTTCTTCAAATAGTTGCGCGGGAAAACATGATGAACGTCGGACAGACCATCTATCAGGGTAGGAATAGTTATATCTTTTGAAAGAAATCCTTTATCATTGCTGTGGATTTGACTTGCCAGAAAAACATTGAAGTAACGGCTGCTTGCAGCCGAAGTGATCATTCGCTGTGGCAGACCGAATTCCCAAAACGACTCGCTAAGCTCCGCCCACTCGATAACGTTCAGACTCTGCTCGGCTCCTTGTGTATCAATGTTTGCGATGTCGAGGCCAAAGTTGCCTTCCAGCTGACTGGTATATCTCCCCGTCAGCATTGACATTACAAACCACCGACGGACCAGTTTCTCGATGAGAACCTAGGTGACTCCCTTCTCACGCAACGTTAGATAGAGTATGTAGGCAAAGTTGACGGTGTTCTGTGACCTTATTTGCGATGAATCCATAAATCCAGCTGAGCGCAAGATCATGAGGAACCGCTTGAAATTGGTCTCGTTCATGAAACTCAACAAGCCGTCTTTTAAACTGCTGAACGATTCTTCGGCAATACTCTCTTCGTAACTGCGTGTTTCAAAATTTCTGCCCGAAAGGAGGGCTACAAGGTCATTTAGTCGTCCACGCTTGAATTTCGTCGTAAACGCGACCCGCAGCATATCGGTGTATGTAGGGTCATACAGATCCTCTTTCTCGTTCTTCAACCATTCCATTCGCCTGAAATAGTCCGTTGCCGCAAAATCAACGTCCTGGGAGAGTTCGCTGTATGCCTCGGGTGCTACTGCCAGGTGGCAGAAATAGTCGATGCACTTTCGCAACTGATGGCCATCGTATTGCTCGTTCGCAGCCATTTTAGACATGGCGAAGTCAGCTTCATTAAGCGGCACGCCCTCCGAATTGACACGTACGAAAATCTCAGCAACCGTCTCCACATCGAGTTCAGCATTGAGGTCTATGATGCCGAGGAGGTTGTTTAGGATGCCCTTTAAACGTTCCAAGCGATCATCGATTACGCTTATGTCAGGCCCGCTATTGTCCTCGCCCTGATTGTCTGCGCAGTACTTGTCAACTATCCCTCGCATCTTCGCTCCTGGAGCAAAGACGCTAGTGATGTCAGGTATCCATCCCTTGTCCCTTTGGATGGCGGGATTAGTGACTTCGAATCGTTCCTCATTGGGGTGAAAGGCTATTGTGATGCGCTTTTCCCTGAAGTTCTTGTCCAGCACGGGCTTTCCCTTCAAAGCCGCGACGAGGGCCGTAATACGCTGCTGGCCGTCAATCAAAATGCGCTTACCCGCCGATTGTGAACCGTCCTTCAGCCTGACGTTAGGGTTTTGCCAAGCGATGAGATATCCCACTGGATATCCTCGATAAAGCGAATCAATGAAATCGCGGACTTTAGTTGCACTCCATACGAAGGGACGCTGAATCTCAGGGATTGCGATTTGGTTGGCCTCAACCCAAGTTAAAAAAGTCTGGATAGACTGCTGGTTTACCGAGTAGCGTTGGACTGTCACTTTGTTATCTCCCAGGAACTGTCAGTATGTCTCATAATCTACGCCCAGCCCGTTTTCGTTTCAAGTCTTCTGAAAATCCCTCTAGTTTAGGCCTCTCGGCCAAGACTGTAATTCACTCTATCCCCCCACTCAACTCCTCTGTATAATACCGACAAGTCCCCAGCTTGGCCGTAGTGTATGTAGCGGAGGATTGGATATGAAAGAGTTCGACGTTGTCATCAGGGGCGGGACCATCGTGGACGGGACGGGCATCCCACGGTACCGGGGAGACCTTGCCATCAAGGAAGGGCGCGTGGCCCGCATAAGCGGGCGTATCCCTGCAGGCGCTGCCAAGGAGATCGACGCTTCGGGGTGTATCGTCGCTCCAGGGGCCATCGACCTCCACACCCACTACGACGCCCAACTTAACTGGGACCCCTACGCCACTCTTTCCGGCTGGTTCGGGGTCACTTCCCTGACCATCGGGCAGTGCGGCTTCGGGTTCGCACCCACCCGCCCCGAGGACCGGGAACTCAACATGCGCATGATGAATCGCATCGAGGCTATTCCCCTCGAATCCATGCGGCTCGGGATGCGCTGGGATTGGGAGACTTTTCCCGAGTACCTGGACAGCCTGGACAACCAGGGGCTCGGCGTTAACGTCGGCTCCGTATTTCCCTTCTCGCCGCTGAGGGCCTACGTCATCGGTATGATGGCCTCCAGGGAGCGGACCTCCGTCACCGACGTCGAACTGAACGAGATGAAGCGTATCTTCTACGAAGCCATGCAGGCCGGCGCCTTCGGCTTTTCCGCCGACATGAACACCGGCGACCGCCCGGAGGACGGCTCCTGGCTCCCCAGCCACGTAGCCTCCAACGAGGAATACCTCGGCCTGTCCGAGGTGCTCAGCGAGTTCGGTGTGGGCCACATCGGCTGGACCATAGCCCAGTCCGGCGGCCTTCCCCCCGAAAAGAGCCCGGCCAAACAGCGTGAACTACTGGCCCAGATGATGCGGACCAGTGGCAGACCCCTCCACGTCCTCCTCGAGCAGGAGTCTGCTCGGGATGAGTGGGTCGCCCAGATGCGGGCTGAGGGCCTTCCCCTCTTCACCCAGGAACTGGTGATGGAAGTCAACGCCGAGTTCCAGCTCTCCGAGTACAACCTCTTCGACTCGCTGCCCGGCTGGGTCAACCCGCTTGTCGGCTCCATAGAGGAGCGCACCCTAAAGCTGAAGGACCCCGACATTCGTGACGAAATGAAGAGGGACGCCGACGCCCGGCAGCTCCTTCGCACAGACTGGTCCCGGGTCACCGTCTTGGAGACCATGCACGAGCGTAACTACAAGTACGACGGCAGCACCATAGCCGAGATTGCCGCCGCCCAGGGCAAGCACCCGGTCGACGCCTTCCTGGACCTCGCCCTGGACGAAGGTCTTGAAACCGTCTTCGCTCACCCCGTCGACCCCCGGCCTCTCGACGAGAACATCCTGAGCCCCTACGGTCACGTCTCTGTGTCCGACGGCGGCGCCCACACCCGATACCTCACCACGAGCACATGGCCTGTAGAGTTCCTGACCTACTGGATCAGGGACAGACAGATCATGAGCCTGGAGCAGGGCCACTACAAGATGAGCGCTCTTCCCGGCTGGTTTGCCGACTTCAAGGACAGGGGCACCCTCAGGGTCGGGGACTGGGCTGACGTGATGGTCTATAATCTGGACGAACTCGGGTTCCAGCACGACAAGATGATTTACGCTCACGACTTCCCAGGCGGCGAACGCCGCATCATCCAGAAACCGACGGGTCTGCGTTACACATTAGTGAACGGCGCAGTTACATTCGAAGGAAACGACTGCACGGGCGCCCTTCCGGGTAAGCTCCTCCGCAGTTGTGACATGGTATCCTGATCCCACACTGATAAGGAGTTGGACCTATGACCACAACGAAACCGCAGCAGGACTATGAACCTAACGTCGTATTGTCGAACACGCAATTCGACGTGATAGGCTCAAGGCCTATTCGACACGACGGGGCCGACAAGGTGACTGGAAGGGCCAATTACGGCGCCGACTTCCCGAAGACCTCGCCGTTGCAAGGGAAGATCCTGCGCAGCCCCCACGCCCATGCCCGGATCAAGTCTATCGATACCAGTAAAGCCGAAGCCCTGGAAGGGGTGCAGGCCGTCGTGACCGGAAAAGACTTTCCCGATTCGGGAGACGACCGGGGCCTGCGGTGGCGAAGGAACAACATCCTTGCCGGGGACAAGGTCTTCTACCAGGGCCACGCCATAGCAGCCGTGGCCGCCACCAGCGCCCATGTCGCCGAGGAGGCGGTTGAGCTCATAGAAATCGACTACGAGGTCCTGCCGGCTGTGTTCAGCGCCCGCGAGGCTATGAAAGAGGGCGCACCTCTTCTCCACGAGGACATGTACGCTGACATCGGTGGTACACAGGCGGAAAAACCGGGGAACATCGCCAGCTACTACAAGCTGGATCAGGGCGACATAGAGACGGGCTTCGCCGAAGCCGACGTCATTGTCGAAGGCGAGTTCTCGTGCCAGACCGTCCACCAGGGCTACATCGAACCCCACCCCTGCACTGCCCTCTGGAACGAAGACGGACGTGTCCATGTATGGTGCAGCACCCAGGGCGGATTCCTGGTAAGAGACCGCACCGCAGACATCCTTGGCATTCCCGTATCCCAGGTCAAAGTAATGACCCAGGAGATCGGTGGCGGTTTCGGTGGAAAGACGGAGATTTACATAGAGCCGGTAGCCGCCCTGCTTTCGAAGAAATCTGGCCAGTCGGTCAAGATAGTGATGTCTCGCCGAGAGGTATTCGAAGCCACCGGCCCGACTTGCGCCTCTTATGTAAAGGCCAGGCTCGGCGCAACCAAAGACGGAAAGATGGTCGCCTGCGAGTCCTACCTGGCCTACGATGCAGGCGCCTACCCCGGCGCCCTGGTTATCTGCGGCACCATGTGCATTTTCGCCGCTTACGACATCCCCAACCAGATGTCCGAAGGTTACGACGTTGTGGTAAACAAGCCCAAGTCGGCGGCCTACCGGGCCCCGGGGGCGCCCAACGCCACTTTCGCCAGCGAGCAGCTTGTGGACCAGCTGGCCGAAAAGCTTGGCATGGAGCCCATCGAGTTGCGCCTGGCCAACGCCGCAAAAGAGGGTACCCGTCGGATAGACGGTCCCATCAACCCGCAAATCGGTTCTATGGAAATCATGGAGGCCATAAAGAGCCACCCCCATTACTCGGCTCCCCTGGAAGGACCCAACCGGGGCCGCGGGGTGGGACTTGGCTTCTGGTTCAACATTGGTGAGCCCTCGGCCTGCACGATCAGCGTCAACGACGATGGCACCGTAAACCTCCTGGAAGGCTCCGCTGACATCGGTGGGACCAGGGCCTCCATCGCCATGCAGGCCGCCGAGGTCCTCGGTATCCAGGCGGAAGACGTGAACCCAGCCGTAGTGGACACAGACTCCATAGGCTATACCGCCCAATCGGACGGCAGTCGGACCACCTTCGCCACCGGACTGGCCGCCTGCGAGGCCGCCGAGAGCGTGAAAAAGCAGATGATCGCGCGGGCAGCCCGCATATGGGAAGCCGATGAGAGCAGCGTACAGTACGAAAACGGCGTCATCAGCTCTACGTCTGACTCCGAACTGAAGCTGACCTTCAAAGAGCTGGCCGGTCGAGCCCGGGAAGTGGGTGGAGCCGTAGTGGGCAGCGCCACGGTTAATCCCTCCGGTATCGGCGGCTCCTATGCCGGGGCCATTGCCGACGTGGAAGTGGACCCCGAGACGGGCAAGGTTGAACTGCTCCGATACACCGCATTCCAGGACGCCGGAAAGGCTGTACACCCCAGCTATGTCGAAGGACAGATGCAGGGCGGGGCAGTCCAGGGTATCGGCTGGACCCTCAACGAAGAGTACTTCTACAACGACAACGGAGACTTCACCAACAGCAGCTTCCTGGACTACAGGATGCCCACCTCCCTGGACCTCCCGATGATCGACACGGTCATTGTGGAGTGCCCCAACCCTGGGCATCCTTTCGGAGTCAGGGGAGTCGGCGAGGCAAGCATCGTTCCTCCGATTGCGGTAATTGCCAACGCAATCCACAAGGCCACAGGGATACGATTCAATTCGACACCCATGAACCCGGGGGCGATCACGGATGCCCTGCAGAAGAA
The DNA here is from genome assembly GCA_965249275.1 of Dehalococcoidia bacterium. Lineage (GTDB taxonomy): Bacteria > Chloroflexota > Dehalococcoidia > Plut-88900 > Plut-88900 > Plut-88900. The sequence goes on along the minus strand of CBDFLQ010000007.1, from coordinate 49,785 downwards.
GAACGATGGGAACGGCAGTTCCTAAGAAACCGTACTATTGGGGGCTGAAGTAGCCGCCCTATAGCACAAGAGGAAAGTAAAAGGGGAGGACGCTCAGGCGTCCTCCCCTTTCTTTTTGCGGTTAGACTATTGCCCCTTCGTCCCTGAGCCGGGATATCTCGTCCCAGGTGTAGCCCACGGAGAGGAGCTGCTCTTCGGTGTGCTGGCCGAACTCGGGGGCCACGTCGGGTATTTGGGCAGGGGTACGGGTGAATTTCAGCGGTGGCGAGACCAGGGTGAAATCGCCTTCTGACGGATGGGTCATGCCCAGGAAGTAGCCGTTGGCCTCGGCCTGGGGGTCGGCTATCACATCATCCAGGCTCTGCACCGGGCCCCACATACAACCCTCGGCCTCCAGCCGCTCGGCCCACTCGTCCCGAGTCCTCTCAGCGAACCTGTCATCGAGAATTTTGATTAGTTCGTTGTTGTTCTCATAGCGTTTGTCCAATGAATCGAACCTCGGATCATCAATGAGCTCCTCGATCTCCAGGGCGCGGCAAAAGTTGGGCCAATACTTGTCTCCGTGCACCATCACCAGCTGCATCCACTTCCCGTCCTTGGCCTCGTAGAAGTTGAAGATCGGGTTTATAACGTCGGTTCGGAGGTTACGCTGCACCGGGACCCGGTCCTTGAGCGCCACTATCAGGTCGGTACCCATGACCCACATCCCCGTGTGCAGAAGCGAGGTGTCGATCCGCTGCCCCTTGCCCGACCTCTCACGCTCAAACAGGGCCATCCCGACAGCGGTCGTCAAACCCAGAGCCGTCGTGAGGTCGCCCATGGCAGGGCGTTCCTGCACAGGGGGCCCGCCCCGCTGCCCCAACATACCCATCAGCCCCGACCGGGCCCAGAAAGCTGCATAGTCGAAGCCCGAACGATTCCGCTCCGGCCCCTCCATCCCGTAACCCGTGAGCACGACGTAAATCAGTCTCTCGTTGACCGCCGACAGGTCTTCGTACCGCATGCGGTAGCGCTCCTGCCGGTGAGGCGTCAGGTTAGTGACAACAACGTCGAAATGCGCGGCCAGCCGGTGGACGACTTCCTGCCCAGCCGGGCTTGCCAGGTCCAGGGCGATGCTCTTCTTGCCTCGGTTCAACAATTCGAAGGAGACGTTGAGTCCTCCCTCATGAGTGATCACACCCTTCGTGTTCACGTCGAACCCCCGGCCCGGGTCTCCCGTCACAGGGTGCTCGACCTTCACCACCTCAGCCCCGAGGTCGGACAGAATCGTCCCTGCCGCGGGCACCGCCACAAAGCTGCCCAGTTCCAAGACCTTTATCCCTTTAAGCACCTGAGACATTGCCTTCTCCTATTGGGACTAAAGGGGATTACGCCAACGGAGGCCGGGGAAGCGGCTGAAATCAGTGTCGTTGGAATGTACTTCAGCCTGGTATTCCATAGCGAGAGCAGCGATATGGGCGTCGGTAACAAGGTTTCCGCCCACTCCGGCAGCCTTCAGGTTACTCTGAAAGTGGTCTAGATGACCGACCCCAGGATTGATCGGCACGACGTGCGGGAACCGGAACCACTCACGAATGTAGTCGATTGCCTGGGTAGTCGTCGCAGGGGCCTCACGTATATTCCCGTGCGTCAGAAGCCGCACAAAACCCGCCACGACAACCCACGGAATACCGACCCGCTCACTCCCATTAACCAAGCCTTCCCACCACTCGCGAGCCGGGTTATGCAAGGGTGCACTGTTGTTGTAGGCATAGACCAGCAGGTTCAAGTCAGGGATGATCATTCAACGTCATGGAGCTTGAATTCCTGGGCCTCCAGTTCGTCGTTCAACTGGTTGAGCTTGAGAAGGTCTACTCCCGGACGAAATTCGCCTGAGAGTGGTTTAACCCGATAGACCGTCTTTTCTTCGCGGATTGCGGGTGAAAGCCCTCGACGCAGTACGTCGTTCACGACTTGTTTGAAGGGTATGTCGAGGAGACGGGCGCGCTCTTTGAGCGCCTCGGCCAGATCATTGTCCAATGTCAAGGTAGTTCTCATGCAGGCATCTTAGTGTCACGACAAGTTGATGTCAAGATGCTTCATTGAATCTTCATTGCCGATTCAGTACCATGCCTCAACCCCAATCCCCTTTAATGGAGACGAATCATGCCACCCGCCTTCCCGAAAACCGAATACCGAGACCGCCTCGCCCGAGCCCGACACCTCCTCCAAGACCAGGGCCTGGACGGGTGCATTTGCATCGCACCCGAGCTCCTCTACTATTTCGCCGGCCACGAGGCCTACACGTTCTTCAGCGACCAAGCCTTGATCTTCACCACAGGAAACGATGATCCAAGCCTAGTCATTCGTGAGGTGGACGAGCCCGTGTCCCGAGAGACGGCCTGGATCACCGACTTCCGCACCTTCCACTACGGCAAGGATAATCCGGCAGACCTGGTCGGGGAGGCGGTCAGGGAGAAGGGATTGGTAGGCAAGAAGATTGCCGCGGACCTAGGCTCATTCTCAGCATCCGCGGGCTATGTCCAGCGCCTCAGAGACGCCCTTGCGCCCTCCCAGATAGTTGATGCTACCGAGGCCATCAACAGCCTGAGGCTCGTCAAGTCTCCCAATGAGATTGCGTATATTCGAGAAGCCGCATCATATGCCAACGTCGGTATGGAAGCGGCCGTGGCCGCGATCCGGCCCGGAATCTCCGAGATACAGCTGGCCGCCGAGATCGAGTACGCCATGCGGTCCCGTGGCTGCGACTACGCCGCAATGCCCACGTGGGTGAGAAGCGGGCCTCGTTCCCCCAACGCCCACAGCCAGGCCACAAACCGCATCATGGAAAATGGCGATGTCGTGTGCATCGAGTTTGCCGGTATCGCCCGGCGCTACCAGTGCGTCACCATGAAGACCTTTTCCCTCGGAGAGCCGAGTCCTCGGGTCCGCTCCATGCACGAGGCAGGTCGAGACTCGCTGCTGACCGGGGCCCGGGCCATCGCCGTCGGCGAGAGGGTTGCAGCTGCGGAGGAGGCTTCCATTGGGCCGATGGAGCGCAGGGGGTTCTCCCAGTTCTCCAACATGCGCTTCGGAATTGGTATCTCCGCCGCGTACCCACCCAGCTGGGTTGACACCATGAGCATCATAAAGGAGTCCAAGGAGGTCTTCCGGGCCGGAATGTCCTTCTATCTCCACACGTCCATCCAGATTCCAGATGAGGGTATCGGCGCGTTGGTCGGGGCCAGCTATCTGCTCACCGACGAGGGGTTGGAACAGCTCACTCCCGGCAGTGAGGAATTGGCGGTTATTGCCTAGCAGTGGCCAAGGGTCTATGCAAGACCGGGATCGCAATCCAAGTCGAGGCCATCATAGGCAGGAAATTCCTCCACCTCTTTGAGCAGGTCTTCCACTCGCCCAGCCGTCTAGTGCCTTACGACCGGATCAATCGGCACCTTCGACGCCAAACCCGCCGCCTGCTCAAACAGGGCCGCCGCCGAGAGCATCGGGGCTTCGCCCCTCGGCGGACCTACGATCTGCAGCCCGACCGGCAACCCCGACTCCGTAAAGCCGCACGGCACGGATATCGCCGGGCAAGCCGTCAGGGTCAAGGCGAAGGTCAGCAGCAGCCAATCGACGTAGTTCTCCAGCTCCACACCCTCGATTTCAGTGAGGTAGCGGATATCCACGTCGAATGGAGGGACCGAGACTGTTGGACAGACCAGCAAGTCGTACTTCTGGAAGAAGGCTGTGACTCGGTGAAACAACGCACCGCGAGCCGCCTGTGCCTTCTCTACATCCCGCCGACTTAAAGCCAACCCCTTTTCGATGTTCCAGATGACTTCCGGCTTCAGCTGGTCTCTATGCGTTCCGAGCAGCGGTTTCATATTCGCGGCGAACTGGGACGCGCGCAGGGTCTGAAAGGTCTCCCGGGCGTCATGCAGGTCGATGGTGTCCTCTTCCACCTCGGCGATCCCATCGAAGAGCTTTACTGCCTCGGCGCAGATCTCCTTTACCTCTGACGCCACGGGAGCGATGCCCAGGTCGGGAGTGTAGGCGATCCGGGTAGGCGGCTTGGGGTTGTCCACGGCTTCCACGTAGGGGGTCTCGGGGGCGGGATAGCTCAATGGGTCACCGGGGTGATGCCCTGCCTCCGCGTCGAGCATAAGAGCCGTATCCCCGACTGTCCTTCCCATGGGCCCATCCACCGACAACGTCTCGAAGGGCAGAGCCTTGGGTCCCTCCGGCACGCGGCCGGGGCTCGGGCGCAGGCCCACCACCGAGCAGAAGCTCGCAGGAATCCTCAGGCTGCCGCCAAGGTCGCTCCCCGTGGCCAGCCAGACCTGTCCCGAGGCCAAAGCAGTCGCCGACCCACCCGAAGAGCCCCCGCAAGTGGTGCGGGTGTCCCACGGGTTCCGGGTCTTCCCAAACACCTCGTTGAACGTGTTGGCACCCGCCCCAAATTCCGGTGTATTGGATTTGCCTATCACCACCGCCCCGTTGGCCTCCAGAATTTCCACCGAGTAAGAAGACTCCCTCGGAACCCGGTTAGCGTAGATGGGCGAACCCTTGGTGGATCGCACCCCGGCCACGTCTACCAGGTCCTTCACGGCTATGGGCAAACCGTAGAGGTACCCACGCCCCGGCTCCCGAGGCGGCGCCGCCATCAGCCTCTTCGCATGTTCCCTCGCCCGCTCCACGCAGAGGGTCGGGAGGGCGTTCAGATGGCCGTCCGTTTCCTCGATACGGGCCACGGAAGCGTCAATCGCCTCCAGGGGACTGACCTGCCGCGACCGCAGAAGCTCTACCATCTGCCAGGCCGTCTGCTTATACAACTCTTTCATGGTTTTATCTTCCGTCGTCCGATTTCATAACCTTGTGTCCCCCGAACTCCTTTCGAAGCGCTGCCAGCAGTCTCGCGCCCAGGGGTTCTTCCTGCCGAGACCGGAACCGGGCCTGCAACGATGCCGCGATGACCGGCACAGGCACCGACAGATCAACTGACTCCTGAACCGCCCATCTCCCCTCTCCCGTGTCTTCCACGTACGCCCGTATGCCCTCTAGTCCGGGGTCATCCCTCAAAGCTCTGGCCGTCAGGTCCAGCAGCCATGAGCGAACGACACTGCCGTGACGCCAAATCTCGGCCACCTGCTCTAGGTCTATGTCAAATTTATCGCTTGCCGACATCAATTCGAAGCCTTCGGCGTAGGCCTGCATTAGTCCGTATTCGACCGCGTTGTGGACCATCTTCACGAAGTGACCTGCGCCCGCCGCTCCTACTCTTCCGAGACCCACTCCTCCGCTCGGGGCCAGGGTCTCAAGCGCGGGCAGCATGAATTCATAGGCCCACTCATCCCCACCGACCATCAGGCAATAGCCCTCCTCCAGACCCCAAATGCCTCCACTGGTACCGGCGTCCAGAAACCCTATGCCCTTCTCCTTAAGCATCGCGGCTCGGCGCATGCTGTCCTTGTAGAACGCATTGCCTCCATCCACTACCACGTTGCCGGTAGATAGGAGATTACTAAGGGCGAGAATCGTGGTCTCGGTAGGGTCTCCTGCGGGGGCCATCACCCATACTGCTTTGGGAGAGGTCAGCCTTTCAACCATCTCCTCAAGGGAGTGTGCACCCAGAGCACCTTCACTCTCGATGGAGCGTACCGCATCGGGCTGCGGGTCATAGGCCACGACTTCGTGGCCGCCCCTCATCAGACGCAGTGCCATGTTTGCGCCCATCCGCCCGAGGCCCGCCATGCCTAATTTCAAATCGGTCCCTTTCTACTGTCAGTGTTGGACTCGGCCCCCAATCTTATCCCGTTACTACATCAATCGCCACCATTCTGCGTTGGCACAGGACGACTCTGGGTGCATGTTAGAATGGCTTCTAGGGGGAGGGCGGCAGGATATCGGAACCGCACATAGAGGCCAAAGCACATTTTGACGACGAGCACAAAGGCTGGGGCCGGAGACCGGGAGCCCTCAATGATCGAAGCAGTGGCAGAAAGTTACGCGGACATAGAACGGCTTTGTCGCCAGCATAACGTGCTATATCTCAGTCTGTTCGGCTCCGCTGCAACCGGTGAGGGCTATTCAGAGGACAGCGACTTGGATTTTGTGGTCGAATTCCGCCCCACGGGCTTTGGGGCCTATGCGGACGCCTATTTCGGTCTCTGGGAATCCTTGGAGAGCCTATTCGGAAAGCCGGTGGACTTGGTGATCGGATCAGCTATCAGGAATCCGTACTTCCTCGAAGCGGTACAGAAGACAAGGATGTCCGTATATGGCGCTCCAGGCGAAGAAATACCTGCACGACATTAAGCGTGCCGTCGCCTTACTCAAAGAGTTCACGAGAGACAAGACTTTTGCGGACTACGAAAGTGACCCAATGTTGTGCGCCGCGGTGGAGAGGGAGTTCGAGATCATAGGCGAGGCCATGACCCGCCTTGCCGGAGTGGACGAAGAGTTGGTCGGCAGGATTACCCAGTACAGGCGCATCATAGCCTTCCGCAACGTCTTGATTCATGGATACGCGGACGTCGACAATCGTTTGGTCTGGGGCGTTGTAGAGGCCAATCTCCCAACACTATCCAAAGAAGTCGATGCCTTGTTGCAAGAAGAATAGCCTGCCGATTAACGCTCCACAGTTTCCTTCCTCCATCATCCCCGTGCCCCGACACGGAACTCCCGCACCCATAATCGACTCCATTGCTCACCCACCCCCCTCCCATTAGAATAACCCCATCCCGCCCCCACCCCTCACACGGAGGACAACAATGAAGTTCGACATCGCCCTGCCTAATTGCATGGAGGGTTTCCTGGTGCCGGCCAACTTTGCCGGGCCTGCGGAGCTAGTGCGCTTCGCCCAGGACGCCGAGCGGCTCGGCTGCTACGCCCTTTGGGGTTTCGACTTCACCGCCCCGGTCTCCGACCTCAGAGGCCGCCCCTCCGACGACGCTGAGCCCAACTGGTACGAGCTTATGATCAGTCTCGCCAGCCTTTCCGGCGTCACGAAGACTATAAAACTGGGCGCCGGTGTGGTGATCATCCCTCTACGGGACCCCGTCATCCTGGCCAAGCAGTCAGCGACACTGGACCAGTTCAGCAATGGGCGGTTCCTGTTGGGTTTGGGCCTCGGCGGATCACGGGAGGAGTTCGTCACCGTAAGGCCGCGGAGCCGAGGCGCTCATCGGGGAAACATGCTCGACGAGAAGCTAGACGCACTGGAACTGCTCCTCAACGGCGATGGCCCGGCCTCCTATTCCGGCAAATACGTGGAGTTCGGGAGCATGGAGCTTAGCCCCAAACCCGTGCAGCGGCCCCTGCCCATGTACCTGGCAGCCCACGGCGAAGCTTCTCTCAGGAGGACCGCCAAGTACGGTCTCGGGCCCATGGTCCGTGACCCCGAGACCCCGACAGTCCTCAAATCTCTTACCCCCATGCTCGAAGAGAATGGAAGGACCATTTCCGACATCGACTTCTGCGTATGGGCCGACCTCCGCGTCGAAAAGGACCATGATCTGGCGGTCAAGCGCTACCAGGACAGCACGCTCGGCTACTTCCGTAGGAACATCCCCACCGAGGACCTGGTGAGCGGTCACTGGATCGGCACCCCCGACGAGATCATCGAGAGGCTGGTAGGGCTAAAGAAGATGGGAGTCGCCCACTTCATCGTGATGCACACCGCTACCGACGATTTCCAGGACATGCTGGACCAGTCCGAGATTTTCGCCAAGGAGATCATTCCAGCCGTCGAGAAGGCATAACGTACCCCGGCCACAGACCAAGTAAAGCTCCCAGAACTCAAGGAGGCGATCTATGTACCAGACGAATATGTACGAAGGCATGCTGGCCGAGACCATAACCATGCATGGACACAACGGAGACGCTATTAACGCCTATTTCGCCCGTCCCTTGGGCAGCGGACCATTCCCGGGCGTCGTCCTAATCCATCACCTGCCCGGCTGGGACGAGTGGTACAGGGAGGCCGCCCGCCGGTTCGCGCACCACGGTTTCGCGGCCATCTCGCCCAATCTCTATCACCGCGAAGGTCACGGAGACCCGGAAGACGTTGGCGCCAGGGTCTGGGCCGACGGTGGTGTCCCCGATGACCAGGCAGTCGGTGACATCGTAGGGGCTATGAGATATGTCCGGGCCCTGCCGTTCCACAACCGCAAGGTCGGCGTGTTCGGCACATGCTCCGGCGGCCGGCACGTCATGTTAACTGTAGGCCGGGAGTCGGGATTCGATGCCGGGGTGGACTGCTGGGGCGGGGGAGTCGTCATGTCCAAGGACCAGCTAAACGACAAGAACCCCGTGGCTCCCATCGACTACACTGCTAACGTCTCGTGCCCCATCCTCGGGCTCTTCGGCTTGGATGACCAATCTCCCACGCCCGAGCAGGTCGATATTCACGAAGCCGAGCTGAAAAAGCACGGGAAGGACTACGAGTTCCACAGGTATCCCAACGCGGGACACGGCTTCTTTTACTACCATCGCCCCGCCTACCGCGTAGAGCATGCTGTCGACGGCTGGGCCAGGATCTGGGACTTCTTCGAGAGGCACCTCAGCTAGCGTTTTAGGCTACTGGGAGTTGAGTCCAATCACGCTGGAGAAAAACATGTGCACCATGATTGTCGAAAAGGTTGAAGTCTCGGGGAGTGGGAAGGGGCACCAGGGGTGGTTCCCGCTAAAGCAGGCCAACGTCACCTATGACCACCCCTACCACGCCCCCTTGGACCATTCACTGAACATCAGCTTTGTGAACGAGGACAGGGGTCTCAGCGCGAGGGTCGCCGTGGAACTCACGCCGGAGTCGGCGATGGCCCTGGTCACCGCCATAGAGTCGGCCCTGGCCCGCCGCCCAGAGGGGGTGTAGCCTCCAGGTCCCAAGCGTCTTCCCACACAGGGAGTCACGACTTCCCGGGAAGGACGGGGGTTAGGGGGAGGGAGACCGGTCTTGCCGCTTGGGAATGGATTCCCGATCGGGGTCGGAAATGACGGATGGGGGTGGGTTATTCGGTTGGGTGTTGGGGTTTGGTTTGTTGGAGGGTTGACGATGGAAGACGCTTGCTGGATTAGGCTCCCTACATTTAGATAATGCGGGCTAGGAGGCGTCCCGGGAACGTGGGGACGGGGCTCCGCCGCCGCCTAGACCTGGAAGTATGGTCGGACGTACGGGTCCGTCATCCGTCATAGGCTCCGATGCAGGGTTGGCTGCGCTGTCCGCCGTAGGCGGGTGCAGGAAGGGGAAAGTCCAGGGTCAGTTCCCCTCGCAGGAGTACGGGGTATCCAGTTAGCCGACGATGTCCCGGAGCCGGGAGACGGCGGCAGCCCAGTTTATTTGAGGAAGCGGACGGAGAGCCGAGCGGGCCTCGGCTACGGGCTGCCCCGTTCCGCTCCATAGGACAAGGTTGCTCCGTAAGGAGACTTTCAAGTACGGTCCAGGGCGTCTTCCATCGCCTAGTGGTCAGGGAAGGGGGCACGGGGCCCGGTAAGAGGAGATGGCGTCGTTTGCTTGTGCCGCGGGTCTGCGCGAGGGCCGTTGGGATGGGCTTAGGCGTTGAGTCCTCGGGTGGGGTCGGGTGGGCTTCCCCCTGGGTTGTGGTTCCTCCTTTGGGGTTAGGGTGAGTGATTGGCCATTCAAGGGTGAATATAGTACATGTGTACAAGTTTGGTCAAGGGGTTCGTGTCACTTTTGGGGGGCGGGCGCGACGGGTCGGCAAGTGCGGCCCCCCCGCTCGACCCTTCGACGGAGCTCAGGGTGAGCGGCCCCTCGGCCCCAGGGATGGATTCCGGCTCGGCGGGGGGTGCGCCTTCAGGAGGGATGGTTTCACGCCTTGGCGCATCTGCGACCTGCCTCCGCAGGAATGAAGGCGGGAGGCGGGGAAGACTAGTTGAAGTTGTACAGCCGAGCGGCGTTGCCGCCGACTATCTTGGCCTTCTCGTACTCGGGGACCCCGGCAAGGATCTCGTCCAGGATCTGCCGCGACCTGGGGAACGTCGACTCCGTGTGCGGGTAGTCTGATCCCCACATCAGGTTGTCGACACCTATCGCAGCGCGGTCATTGATACCTCGTCCGTCCTCCTGGAAACTGATCAGGATGTTGGACCGGAAGAAGTGACTGGGCAATACGCCCGGCTTGAAACGGCGCCATCCGGGGCCTCGGTGAGCGCGTTGGGTGTAAGTGTAGTCCAGCAGTTCGATGAAGAAGGGCGCCCACGCCACCTCATGCTCCACCGATATCACTTTCAGTCCCGGGTGCCGTTCAAAAACCCCTGAGAAGATCATGTGAGCCAACGAGACCCGCACCCAGTAGTCGGCGGTGGCGAAGAACGCAGGCCGCACGTTGGTAGGGTCCTGGAACTCCTGTCCGGGCCCCGGTCGGCCTGTAGCGACGTGGAGACTCAGCGGCATTCCCAGTTCCTCGGCGGCCTCCCAGAACGGTTCGTATACGGGCCGATCGTAGGACTTGTCTTCGGTCGGATAGACTGTAATCATCGCACCAACGAGTCCCAACTGCCGGCTCCTGTGCATCTCCTTCACCGCACTCGCGACATCGTCGACGTTGATCATGGCGATGCCTTTGAGCCTGTCGGGAGCGGCGCTACAGAACTCGGACATCGCTTCGTTATAGGTGGCGCATATCGCTGTTAGCAGCTCCGGGTCTCCGGTGTTGTAGGCCAGCAACCCTTCTGTCGGGTAGATGACCTCGCCGTCCACGCCATCGGCGTCCAGGTCCTTAATCCTGTCGTCGATCATGAAGCCGCCGGGCCTAACGTTCTCCCACTTGGCGCTCATACGCAGGTCTTCGGGGTTTTCGAAACGCACGCCTGCGAAGGCGCCGCTCTGAAATGAGTTGGTGCGATGGCCGTCTATGTACCACCAGTCCCCATTCTCTTCCGAGACGACTCTCGGGGCCTTTTCCTTGAACCGGCCCTCGACCCTGGCCGTCCACAGGTCCGGCGGTTCGATTATGTGGGAGTCGGAGGAGATGATCTTGTATCCAGCCATAAGGCACCTGCCGTGGGTCAAAGTTACTGGAACCTTAGGATTGTTGCGCATCCACTATATCACTATCCGTGTTGTAACAGATTTCCCCAAGGAGGCAAATCAAGGTTCTATTCTTAAGGTGCAGACATGCTGACTTTCGGTCTTTTGAAGCCCTCAATTCCATCAGTAAGCTTCGAAAGAAGGAAAAATATGCGTTCAGCCGTATCGGTTATATTCATGATCCGAGCCCTGTTTTCTTTGGATAGCTTCAAGTCACCCTCAAGGTACGTGGACCGTATTTCTCACATCAAGCCGCTGCGGTCACTGGTTAGTTCCGTTGAGAAATATTGCGAATCCACATCGCCAGCCATTGTGTCATCGTTGAGGACCAGCATTACTGCATCTATCCCTTCGACAAAACTATGTTTGAAGTCTCTCAGAGCACGGGTGTCATCCAGCGAGTTCAGTCCGATGCAAAGTTCCGAAAATTGCTCTTCTAACCAGGTGATGAGCTTCTGTCGCCCTTGTATTGAGATCATATATTCCGTATCGAAGTCCGATTGGTGCGCACTGAGGTCTCTTAGGAAGATATCTACGTGAGAGTTTAGCTCTCTGGTAGATGTCATTAAACTTTGGATTCCACGATCACGACGAACAAAGTCCAGATATTGAGAAAACCTCGATAGTACGCGCTTTTGCTCAAGGTCCACCAGGGAGAAGGCTATGGCCACGTCCCCAAAGGAGTGATCGTTTATGTATAAAGGTTGGGACATCTCCTCTTCTTTTGTAGCAGACCACAGGCGCCCAAATAGTCGGTCAATCCGCCCAAGAATAAGAAACAGTGGCGCTGCCGGAAGGTTCAGCAAGAGAAACAATATGGCCATTTGCATACTCAAGTCCACGTCAATCGACAAAAGGAATGCCTTTACCATCGGGATTCCGAGATTCAATTCGATCAAAAGAAGCGCCAGGGGCACTCCGCCATCAATAAAACAAATCAGCGCCTGGTACATAGGAAGCTGTCTCGATGTTCCAGACAGATTTACCGACAACAGCAATACGATTAGGCCCGAACCTACAGCGCTGCCATAAATGAAGATCATGGTCTCATCAATGGTCAGCGCGCCTACCGACGCCATACTAATACCGAACACAGCCACAACCGCTGCCGACTGGACAACGAGTGTGAGTATGGCTGCTACCGCAAACGAGAACCAAATGGAACGGCTGGTCCACGCGATGAGCGTTTCAAACCAAGGCTGAAAGACTAGTAGTTCACCTGATTCCTTGATCAATATCAGCCCTACGAATAGAAGCGCCGCCCCAAACACGGCCAATGCAGCCGAGCGAAATCTGAACACTCGCTGGCTTATGATCAACACGCTAGAAACGCCGATCGTGTAGAGGGCAACGAGGTTGACGTCCAATGTAACCACTAATACTAGTAGGTGCGCGCCAAAGTTGGCGCCAAGGATGATAGCGTAGGCCTGTCGGGAAGGAACCAACTTCGCCCTTTGCATACTCACGACTATGAAGGTAATCCCCGACATCGTCTGGGCAACGGCCCCAGCAAGAAAACCCCAGCCAAAGGCGGCAAATCGATTGGGGAGCCAGTTTGCCGCAAGAGCTCTAAGGCGCCAACTCGTCAGGGATTTGAGACTCTCACTCAGCTGCCAGACCCCGAAGAGGAATAACCCGAAACCTCCCAACATATGGGCTAAGGTTTCAGCCATTTAACAAACATTCCTCAAAGTCGTATGCCTAGCTCTTTGGGGTCAGTAATGAACCGACCCTAGACCCTCGCCGTCCACAGGTCCGGCGGTTCGATTATGTGGGAGTCGGAGGAGATCACCCTGTACGCACCCATGCTATTTCTCTTTTGTCCTTATCGGGCCATGAATGCCGACACTGCCGACACGAATGCCTCGGGTTGCTCGTATTGGGGCAGGTGACCACAGTTCTCGATCACCTGCAACTCTGAACCGGCAATCAGGTCCTGAAACGCATTCCCGTATTCCGGCGGCACTATCTTGTCGGAATCGCCCCACACCAGCAGCGTCGGCGCGCCGATACGGTGCGCTCTCTTAGGCAGCCCGCGGTCGGGGATGGGCCAGATGAACTTGCCGATAGACGAGAGGGTCTTGGCCCGCTCGATCATCGCTTCCTTCCTGGCCTCTGGGTCCGATGGCATAGCGAAGGCCGACTTTGCCGCTTCACTTTCAGGGTCAAAGCAAAAGGCCTTCGCCTCCTCTGATGGTGTCAGTGTGAAGAAGTCCAGGGTGGGAACTTCATCCCGCCAAAGACCGAGGGATGCCACCAATGCCAACCTGGACACGAGGTCCTTCCTATGCGCTGCCAGCTCGGCGGCCACCATGCCGCCGTAGGAATGGCCCACGACTCCCGCGCCCTCGATCCCCAGCCCCGTCATTAGCTCTTCGTAGAAGAGGACCAGGTCCCAGCAATCATCCAGTTCCTCCAGGCCAATGGAGTCGGCGACGCCTGGGTGGGCTGGAGCATATATGTGGAAGTTTTCGGCGAGGGCGTCGATGAATGGGGCCCACCCCGAGAACCCATGCTCTCCGTGGAGGTAGAGCAAGTCGGGCCCCGAGCCCCCTTCCACGAGCTGAATCTCGAACTTGCCTCCCCGCAGGGAGAGCGTTGTTTCTCTGAATTCGACCAAGTGTTTTCTCCGAAATCTTCTAGCCTACCGTAGGAGCCGCCACGGGTCTCGACACAGCTTGCGGCCACCACGGGTCGTCGTACTCGCTGAATAATCCCTGGAGGCCCGGCATAACTTCCTTGGCAAAGAGCTCCGTGTTCTTGCGGGCTATCTCGTCGGGCATACTGCCAATGTGCAGCAGGCACATCAGGTGGCCGATCCTCAGCCTCTTGACCGCGTCGGTAAGCTGCTCACGCACGGTGCTCGGGCTCCCGGCGATGATGTGCCCCTTCTCCACGTAGTCCTTCCAGCCCATCTCCAGCGCTGCTTTCGCCGCTTCCTTTCCCGTCTGCGCTCTTGCCGAATTCCGCATCGAGTTTATCGAACGGTACCCGGGCGCCTCCGCAAAGGGCGGGTGTATCCAGAGCATCTTCTGGTAGAAGTACTTCACGTGCTCCGCGTAGTCCTTCTCCGCCTGCTCATCCGTCTCCGAGACGCACACCAACTGAAGGAACCCAAACCTGTGTGGGTTATCGTCGATACCCCGCTCGGCGACGGTGTTCCAGTAGCCCTGCACCACTTTCTCGGCCCTCTGGTACCCGAAGTAGCTCAGGTAGCAGTAGACGTAGTTGTGGTTAAGCACCCAGTCCCACGTCTCCAAACTCCCGCTTCCCGGTATCCAGACCGGTGGGTGAGGCTTCTGTAGGGGTCGGGGCCAGACGTTCACGTACCGCAGCTTGGTGTACTTCCCATTGAAGGCGAATGGTTTCCTCTCCGACCACGACTTCATAATCAGGTCGTGTGCTTCGGCGTGGCGTTCCCGCAGTTGCAACGGGACTTGTCCATAGGAGAATGTCGTGTCCATGGAAGTCCCGACCGGGAACCCAGCTACGAGCCTGCCGCCACTCATTATGTCGAGCATAGCCATCTCCTCCGCCACCCTGAGCGGTGGCTGATAGAGAGCAAGGCTGTTGCCCAGCACTATGAGCGCCGCGTCGGATGTGGTCTGGGTCAGGATGCTCGCCATCAGGTTCGGAGAGGGCATCAGGCCATAGGCATTGCCGTGGTGCTCGTTGACGCAGATGCCGTCGAAGCCCAGTTGGTCTGCGTGCTGGAGCTGGGCCAGGTATTCTCTGTAGTACTGTCCACCTTTCGCCGAGTCGAAGTGCTCGTTGGGCAGGTCGACCCACGCGCTGTGGTACTGGGACTCGAAGTCCCGGGGCAGGTCCTGGTATGGCATCAAATGGAAATAGGAAACCTTCATGTTCGCTTGCTCCTACGAGTCTGAGTCGAGATGGAATCTAGGCCCATTGCTCTCCACGTCCATTCAGCTGGCCGCACTGGGTTGTTTCACCTGAAAAGCCGGCATCACTTCTTTGGCAAACCATTCGATCTGCTCGAGGATGACCTTCGAGGGTGTCGATATCATGGGTTGGATGTTGATTTCCCGCAGACCCGGATATAGGTCTTGAAGCAGCATCAGAGGCTCGATTACCTGCGCAGGAGTGCCGCACAGGAAGTTCCCCGACCGGACGTCGTCTTCGATGGTGGGCAGGCTGGCCCAAAGCTCCTGTGTCGGATTTTCCAAGCCCTTCTTCTGCTCCTCGCTCAGACCCCCGACGAACCCCAAGGGCCCGAACATCTTCGTGTTCTCCTCGAAATAGGGCCGAGCCTCTTCTATGGCTTTCTCTCGGCTGTCGGCCATGTGGAATTTCTCGCCGATAATCAAGTCTTCTCCGAGTTCCGCGTTTCGGCCTGACTTGACTAAAGAATCTCTCCAAAGCTCCACAACCCTCCGGGAGGCGCCGCCGGGGGCTGCGCCCCCACCCGAGATGGCCTTGATCCCGTGCTTGATCATGAAATCAATGCCTCGCGGGTTGGAGCTCACTATCGGCTGCCAGCACTCAACGGGCAGGTGCTTGGGCCTGGGGACCAGGGTTATCTCCTCCAGCTCGTAGCCCCGGTAAGGCACTTTGGGAGGGATATCGAAGTATTTGCCGTGGTGGGAGAAGGAGCGGTTGTTAAAGGCCTTGAAAATGACCTCCACCTGCTCTTCGAAATAGTCCCTGTTCGCGTCTCTGTCCACCATGGGCGCTCCAAAGGACTCCACTTCCCGGGTGTGATATCCGCGCCCGACCCCGAAGATAACCCTGCCGTCCGTCAGGTGGTCGGCAAGGGCGTAGTCTTCGGCGAGACGCAGTGGATTCCACATGGGCGGCACGTTGAACGCGCACCCGAATTTCAGGTTCTTGGTGATGTGGGCCAGGTGCACACTCTGCATCAGGAGGTTGGGAAGGCACTCGTACCCTTCCCGCTGGAAGTGGTGTTCCGCCATCCACAGGGTGTGATACCCGAGCCGGTCGGCGGTCTGGGCTATTTCGTCGGTAATGGTGAGGGCCGAGGCCAGGTCCTCATCCGAAAGAAACCGCTCGTTGGCCGGCGTTCCGGCATATCCCATATTATCGACGTTGACGTGGCCGGCATACAGAATACTGAATCTTTCTATCATCCCTACACCTCCTGGAATAATCGCGAACTAAAGACACTTTCGTTACCTTGCCACCATGTCTGCCCCTCTAGCGCAAAGCGACGAGGGTGGCTTGCATTATAGCGGCAATAAAAACAACTTGGTTACTACCCGTCCCAGGCCCCCGGATATCGGCTCTTGCCCCAGAACCCCTCTCCCATACCCAGGCTCGACTGCAAGCCCGTGCGTTCCAGCATGGTCTCGGTTGCCTGTTGCGCACGAGCCAGCACCTCCGACTCGTCCACCGTGCTCACGACTCGGCCTTGCATTAGTACCTTGCCGTCCACTATTACGGTGTCTACGTCCTGCCCACCGGCGAAGTTGGTTATCCTGTGGACGGGCATGTTGAGTGGGTATAGGTGAGGCTTGTCCATGTCCACCAGGATCAGGTCTGCCTTCTTGCCCGGCTCCAGAGACCCGATTTCCGCCTCCATGCCCAAGGCCCGCGCCCCGTCTATGGTCGCCATCTCCAGGGCCTTTCCGGGTGGGATGTAGGCTCCTTCGCCGAACTGCGCCCTGTGCTGCCTCATGCACGAGTACATGTGGCGGAACATGTCGTAGTTCATGTCCGGGGAGGCCGCGTCTGAACCAAGGGCCACGGTGACCCCGGCGTCGAGGAGCTGGGGTACTGGGCAGCGTGCCGGGTACGAGTTGGGGGAGCTGGGATTGTGGGCAATCTTGGTGTCGGTCTCGGCGCATATTGCGATCTCTTCATCCGTGAGCCCCACGCTGTGCGACAAAATCACGTTCGGCCCGAGGATGCCGAGCTCCTTGTGGGCAAAGGCTATAGTCCCGGTGGTGTGGCCGTCCTGGGTAAGCAGCACCCCGAGCCGGTCCACCAAGTTTCTCACTGTGCGGGCCTCGGCTTTCAGCTCATTCATCGGCAACCCGGCGTACGGCGGGCGCGACATGTTCATCGTCGATGAGGTCAGGCATACGCTTATCCGGCCGTCGGCCCCGCCGTTCCACCTGTTGACGATGTCCTCAGTCGTAGCCATTTGACGATCGAAGTCAGCAAGATATTCGTTCTTGCTGTCCCCGTCCCAGCGGACAAAGCGCCGGGGGAAGGGGGGAGAGCATGGGCCCACGGCCAGAAACTCCCGGATCCCGACCGCGGCCACGGCCTCGCAGTGCTGCTCGGCGTAGACCGGGTCGTCGGTGCGGATGAGCATCCGACCACCGCCGAAGTAGCTGAGACCCGTGGTGGTCCCAAACTTCAGCCTTTCCAGCGCGGCTAGAGAGGCCTCGGCGTACCAGAATTCTTCGTCGACACCCTCGGCGTAGATGAGCTCGACGGTTTCCCGCCAGCGGGTAAAGGAGTCGTGGTCCATGGTCTTGACCAGGGCGTGGCCCGCATGGCCGTGCACGTCGACCAGACCTGGCAGGCAGACCATCCTGCTGGCGTCGATTACCGTGGGAGCTGAGTGGGCAGCTTCGATCTCGGCACGGCTCCCGACTGCGGTGATCCGGTCGCCATTTATGGCCACAGCCCCGTCCTCTATCACCCGCCTCTCGCGGTCCATGGTGATGACGGTGGCGCCAGTTATGAGCATGTCTGCCATGTCGGGTCTCCTGAGTTGTGGAGTGCGGGCGTCTACTACCGGCACTTGCGGGCCGTCTCGTATATCTCTATGTACCCCTCCACCGAGCTGCAGGCTATCGCCTCTCCAACGAGGTCAAGGGGCAGGTCTTCCAGCCGCTTAAACCGTATGCACGCCTTCCCGATGCTGAGCTTTTTGCCCCGCTTCTCTAGCTCGTCCATGAACCACGCTCTCGACCCTTCATGCGAGTAGCTGCACATCAGATACAGCGACATGTGGTTTTTCTGCGACGCCAACGCCGCATACAACAGGGGATGGCCGTTGTACGTTTTCGGGTAGGTCTCAAGAGGGACCACGTATCCTATCATCCCAAAGTCCATTGTTTCCTCGAAGCCCATGGGCAGGTTTTCTAGGATGGCCTTGCGGACCTCACTCAACGCGAGTCGACGGTCGGGGGGTAGTTCGGCCAGATACTCTTCTACGGTCTGGGCTGTGCTCTGCACTGGTGTGAGTCCTCCGTGAACGAATAGTTTGCCTAACCTACCACCGGCGCCCCGATGGCCGGGGCCGTCCTGTCGAACCTGGGCATAACCTGCTCGCCGAACAGGGTCAGGCTGTCCATCACCTGCCGTGGTGGTCTTTGTTTAGATGAACACAATATTCCTCAGAGTCTTCTCTGAACATCAATTGCTGATGTGCTTCCTCAGTGTAGTGAACTATCTGCCTTTCAGCGAGAATGCGAACTACATCAGATTCCCTGCCTGTCTCACGGGCGAGTGCCGCAAAATCGAGTAGGTTAAGAATCTTGGCGGTGATTGGGCGTTTTGCGTCCCAAAAAACAAAGGCTGACCAGAATTCTTGCGCGACCTCTGACTCCACAATCTCGTGCAGCGCTTTGCTCTCTTCTTCCGACTTACAAGAGAAAAAGTAACATGTATCATCAAAGACGACCGGGCGATTTTGAAATGGAGCAACCTCGGAAAACGCGAGATTCTTGTATAAGCCTGCAATTGCGACCTTCCAAGGTGAGAAGGAGTAGTCGCCTACGCCAAAGATCGAAAAGGGCGGACGACCGTTATATATCGAACTGCCTCGCCTCGCCAAAAGATCGGCGTTCGCAAGGAGGTATGTCCATGCCTTGGGGGCATCCTTCTTGAGGTTATCTGGTGATGCTGTCATCGTTTTTTGCGGTACGAACAACCACCTGTGTGGCCGCCTTTTCATGGCAAGGTCTGAACTCTTCAGTAGTGGAAATAATACCTCAGCTTCAACATCGACCTTCATGCCCAGTCCGTTCTCGTACTTGGCATTGCGCAAAACAAGCTCGAAGACCTTGCTGCAGTCATGTTTGATTCCTGAACGCCAACCAGAAAGGCCACGGCGCAAGAGCCCATGCCAGCGCTCATAATTACCAACGTTTGCGACAAGAGTGCCGTCACGCATACCAAAAATTACATTAGAGTTGGTAGCCTGAAGGGATGGGTAGTCACGGCAGTCTTTTGACGTAGAGCCCGGTTGGCAACTCACGACAAGCAGACACGCATCTACTGATGCATTGAAGTGTGCCTTCGCGTCTATACGGTAAATTGCCGCAGAGTTGATTGGCAACTTGCGGGACCATGCATATGACAGGACTTTTCTTGCAACTGTCGTCTTACAAAGGACGGCCAGCATCCCTGCTTTTTCGGCAATCCAGGCAAGGTTTTGGCGTAGCATCCATTCAGATATGTCGAAGTTAGACTTTCCGGTCAGAGCATCTAACCCTCGTAGATTGTCACAGTTTGTTTTCTTAGGAAGATTCACACTTCCCATAGCACCTAGAGCCGCATTTGTTACCCAAGGCGGGTTGCCCAAAATCAGAAGCGGGCTTGGCAGATTTGAGACAAGGGACGACCAATCAGTGTTGAAGAATTCCCTCTGGATAACCTGGGCATGCTGGTCCTTTCTGATCCGACTCAGAACCACCTTGGCTTCTTGAACGTAACCGGGGTCTCGGTCTACCCCGAGAAGATGGTTTACTGTAGGGAACACCTCAAGAGCGGCCTGGAGGAAGGAACCACTACCACAAGTTGGCTCAATGACTGATGCTGGAGAGAAACCGGTGCGCTTAACAACCAAACATGCGTCGCGGGCAAGATTCCGTGGGGTTTGAAAGTCGCCAAATTCGGCCTTTGATATCTTGTCTAGTGTCATTTTTATTTCAGCCTTATTACCCCAGGTACGCTGCCTGCTCTATCGATTACACGACGGTACTGAAGCCTCCACTGAAGCGCATTGGAGATGGTCAAATAACCGATTTTGGGAGGCGTACTGAGAAGATCCTCGGCGATGTTTCCTGCTTCAATATCATCCACAGGTAACATACGATCGTGCATGAAAGCAATGAGATCGTCCCTATTCCCTTCGTTGTCAAGAATACTTCGGATACCTGACGTAGTTTGAAAATCGGCCGTACACTCCTCCTCAACAAAGATGACGTGTTGAATGTCGAGATGTCCCGTAGATGTTGCCAGATCGTCGGTTTTCTCGTACACGAAAATAAGCAGTGCATAACCGAGTCCAAAGATCTTCTGTCTGGCCGACTTGTATGGGCATGATGATTGTGGTTGTTTAATACTTGTCACCTTCATGTCCACACCGAGATCGGGAAAGTCGATACCCCTGGCAGATGAACCCTCTTGGAAATCGAATTGGCTCAGAAGGTGTTCCCTGAATTTGTGCTCAAGGTATGTTCCTACAGCTTTGCCATCAGTCACTCCAAATAAGGCGGGTTCATGATGCGAAGATTGGATGGTGGCGAATATCTGAGCTTGGGCCTTGAGCGCAGCGATTGTCAGCTTCGATTTCATTATCTATTCCCTAATAATGACGTCACTCTGGTCTATAGACCCGCTAATCAATATCGCCCTCTGTACATAAACCAACATGGCCCTCCAAGACCCACCATCGACCTCCCAGGAGGTATTCCGTACTGCCGAACAGCGCCTCAATCCTCCTAAAGTCTCCGTATGATCGCGACCACCATACATGGGATACAGATGCCGTGGTTCTACCCCGCCACCCCAGCCCCGATGGCCGGGGCCGTCCTGTCGAACCTGGGCATAACCTGCTCGCCGAACAGGGTCAGGCTGTCCATCACTTGCCGGAAGCTGAGTCCCGGTATGTTCAGGAACAGACCAACGTGTCCGCAGTTCAACTCCGACTCCAGCTCAGCGAGCTTCTCCTCGACGAAATCAGGCGTCCCGACCCACAGGTGACCGTGCCGGCGAAGGAAATCGAACCAGTCGTCAGATTTGTCGTCCGCGGTCAACGTCTCGCCTTCGCCGATGTATATGTGCCGGCCAACCTTGGCCAGCGGCGAACGGTCGAACAGGAAGTTGGTACCGATTCGCACCGCGGACAGTGCCTCGTCGTCCATGCTTCTCACCACGAAGCAAGGCTTCATCACTGCCAGATTCTCCCCGTACTCCAACTCTCGCCCTGACGCCCTGGCCGCTTCCCGATATGCCTGCCACCGCTCCTTGATCGAGGCCACGGGGGGCGAGTAGCACATCGCGTTGATGCCCTGTTCACCGGCGAAAATATGGGAGTCCATCGCATCCGCCATTTGCCATATGGGCGGGTGGGGCTTCTGAAAGGGTTTCGGGTGCAGGCCCAGCGCCACCATTTCCCCGTCTTCCGAGAAATGGAGAGGGCTGGCGTCCGTTATCTCCTTAACCGACTCCCGCCACCCGCGCACTGGGAACTTGTAAAACTCTCCCTCGTGGGTGAAGGCCTCTTGAGTCCACGCCTTAACGATGATCTCCAGGCATTCGGCGAAGAGTCGATAGTTCACCTCTTTGTTCCGTCGGTCGGCGGCCGGGTGGAACTGGACGCCGGCCCGGTTGTTTGCGCCTCGCATGATCCCGAACTCCATACGGCCCTGGCTCATCCGGTCCAGCATGGCTACGTCTTCCGCCACGTGTATCGGGTGCCGGTCGGGGAGGGCCGTGCCCAGGGCCCCGAGTCGTAGAGTCTTGGTGCGCGGGATTAAGTCCGCTGCCACCAGGAGGGGGTTCGGGGCGGCGTTGTAGTAGCCGTCCCAGGCGAAGTGGTGCTCGGCGAACCACATGGTCGTAAAACCCGCATCTTCCAGGAGTTGGGCCTCCTTCCGAACCTCCGACATCAGCGCGTCCCAGCCAATGGCGTAGTAGGGTTCCCCAACGTGGTAATAAGGCGTACTGTCGAAACGCATGTAACGCTCCTAAACGTGCAGTCCCGTCTCTGGCCTCGCTTCCCGACTTTATCACTAAACCCGCCTCTCTGTCCCGACTTTAGTCGGCACTCCTATGGCGCCCCGCCCCCCACCCCGATAAGATAGCCCTATGACCCGTAAACCCATTCAAACCATTGCCTACAAATCACCATCCTCCCGGTCCAAGCGCCTCTACGATAGTGCCCGGCGGGTGATGCCCGGCGGCAACACCCGACATTCCATAGCCTTCTCCCCATACCCCATATACGTTCGGAGCGGTAAAGGCTGCCGGGTTACCGACGTTGAAGGCCAGGAGCGCGTAGATTTCATAAGCAACGCCACTGTGGCCATTCTAGGCCACGCTAATCCACAGGTCATGGAGGCCGTGGCCCGGCAACTGGAACTAGGCACATCCTTCGCCATGCCGACGGAACCTGAGGTTGAACTTGCCTCCCTGCTAGTGGACAGGGTCGATTACATTGACAAAGTGCGCTTCTGCAACTCGGGCACCGAGGCTGTTATGAACGCCATAAAAGCCGCTCGGGTCTTCACCGGCAGGCCGAAGATCGCCAAGTTCGAAGGGGCCTACCACGGGACCTATGACTACGCCCAGGTAAGCCTCACCCCCGATCCGGAGACCTGGGGCGACCCACGCTCTCCCCGCGGCATCGGGGCTTTAGGCTCGACGCCCCAGTCCACCGATGATGTCGTAGTCCTGCCCTGGAACGACGTCCAAGCTTGCGTCGACTTGATAGAAGCCAACAGGGAGACACTGGCCGCCCTGATATTCGACCCCCTGCCCGCCTCCCTTGGCTTGGTCGCTCCCAAACCCGGTTTCATCGAGACCCTCCGGGACGTGACTCGGGCCAACGGCGTACTGCTCATCGCCGATGAGGTGGTGAGCTTCCGCCTCTCCTATCGCGGCGGCTGCGCCGAGTTCGGCATCAAACCCGACCTGGTTACTCTGGCCAAGATAATCGGCGGCGGGTTTCCGGTGGGCGCAATCGGGGGCACCGACGAGGTGATGGACGTGTTCGACCATACCCGAGCCGGGGGAGAATGGCTGCTACACGCAGGCACCTTCAACGCCAACCCGGTAACCATGACCGCAGGGCTGGCCACCATGAAACAGCTGACACCATCGGTATTCGAGCGGTTGGACCGCATGGGTGACGAGCTTCGCAGCCGCATTCAGGGGGTTATCGACCGCAGGGAGTTCCCCGCTCAGGTCTCAGGCAAGGGGTCCCTCTTCTGGGTCCATCTCACCGATAAAGAGTTGACCGACTACAGGTCCTTCATTGCCTCTCAGCACGACTGGCCAGGCTCCGACTTCTTCGCCCACCACATGCTCGACCGGGGCATAGTCTGCATCAACCGGGACTTCGGATGTCTTTCGACTCCTATGGGCCGGGAAGAGTTGGACCTGTACATTGAGGCACTGGAAGCGTCCCTGGAGGCCCTCCGACCGTAGCCAAGATTCCCTGGCTAGAAAAAGGAGCCGAGCAATGCCTGCCGAACACTCGTCCCCAGAATCCCCCTTCCCCAATCACTGGGTTGACGGCCTGGATCCCAACGAGCCTGCCCTACAGGTCCACCGTCACGCCGAGGGCACGTGGATAATGCGCCAGTCGTTGCTTGACCACTGGGAGGGCCCGTTCATGTATCTCTTCGCCGGAGAAGAGCGGGCCATCCTCTTCGACACCGGCGCACCCGGCAAGTTCCCACTGCGTGAGACCGTCGACGACCTGGTAGGCAAGGATTTTCCCCTCATCGTCGCCCACACCCATTCCCATTTCGACCATATTGCAGGAGACTGGCTGTTCGAGGGTCGGGAGAACACCAAGATAGTCGGGCACACGCCTGAGGAGGTCGCAGACTTCTTCGGCATGACGTCCTGGCCCGTCACTTCCGCCACGGTGGACTTGGGCAACCGCGTCATCGACTTAATTCCCATCCCCGGCCACGACGTTGCCGGTATCGCAACCTACGACAGGGACACCGCAATCCTAATTACCAACGACTTCCTTTACCCCGGCAGGCTTTACGTCAGAGACTTTCCGGCCTACGGGGCCAGCCTCCAGCGGATGATCGAGTTCACCGACACCCGGCCCGTGTCATGGGTCTTGGGTTGCCACATAGAGTTGACCACTACACCCGGCGTCGACTACGAACAGTCTGCACCCACACACCCGGACGAGCGCCGACTTGAGCTGGGTATAGAGCATCTGCGGGAGCTGTGGGAAGGGGTTAAAGGCATGGGCTCCGAGCCCCGGCGGGAAGTCCACGACGACTTCATAATCGTCCCCAGACCCGCCTGAAGACTATCGAACGTAGTCCTGTGTCAGCTTCTCGTAGAGGGCGATGTTACCCATTGCGTGGTGGTCCTCGGTGGGATGGCCGCGAACCGTATCTTCGAGGCGGAACTGCGCTTCTTGGCCGTTGTCCTTCAGGTCGGCCATGAAGTCCCATACCGCGTGCATGGCCGCGTGGACGCAGCCCATGCTCACCAGTATCACCTTGTAGCCCATGTCCGACAGCTGGCTGAACGACACCCGGTTTTTACTCCTCCCCCACTTGAGCGATGACGAGTAGTTGAAGACCAGGGGAATTCCGGGCCGTTCCTTTTGCACTTCACTGGCGAATTTCTCAAACTCACCAAGTGCATCCGGGTTCCCGAACTCCGACCACACCATGTCCGCGCCAAGGGATGCATAGGTCCGGCCTCGACGCACGGCCTCTTCGAAGGTTCCACCGTCTGCGTCACGGGCGTCGGTCCTGGCTATTATCACGAAGTCGGGGTCTTGGCGGGCCGCCAGCGCCGCCTTGAACTTGCCGACAGCCTCGTCCAGCGGCAGCACTCTCTTCCCCGCCAGGTGACCACATCTCTTCGGCGCAACCTGGTCCTCGATGTGGATTCCCGCCACCCCGGCCATTTCGTAACTCTCCACGGTCCTCATAACTGTCAGGGCATTACCAAAGCCGTCGTCCGCGTCAGCGATCACCGGCAGCTTCGTCGCATTTGCGATCTGCGCCGCGTGGGAGACCATCTCCGTGGAGGACAGGAAGCCGAGATCGGCCTTCGCCAGAAGGGCCAGGGAGGTCGAGTAGCCGCTCATGTAGACAAACTTGAGCCCGACCCTCTCGGCAATCGACGCGTCCAGCGCACCGGTCACCCCCGCGCTGTACACATAGTCGTTCTCTTCAAGCAGACCCCGGAACTCTCCGCCTTTACTCATGTCTCGTCCTCAGCAAGTCTCACCCGGAGCGTCGGGCGTCAGCAGTAGGGCCAGTCTCCCCGCGTCCTTCTCATCCTCCAGTTTATCCACCGTGCCAATCACCTCTTCGATTCTCTCTTCTGAAAGCGACCCCGACGCATAGGTCCTGAACTTCTCGCTCATCTCGCCTAGTGTGTAGGGATTGCTCGGGGCGCCCTTCCAGTCTCTCGCCTCAAGCCTGCGCTTCCCTCTCACCGAGTTAATCGTGACTTCCGCCATTGGCCCGACGCCCATCTCCTTCGCTTCCAACTCCACTCGCCCCGCCAAGGCCCTGACTTCTTCGTCCCAGAGGATCGACTCGTTGAAGGTCGCGGGGTCTTTGATGTCTCGAACAAGGGCTATGGCAAGAGAGAAGGGTAGGCTGTACTGCGCCCCGAGAATCGTCGTCGGGGCATTTTGTCCGTGCTTCCTCACCACCGTCGGGTTAGTGACCACCTTCACCCCTTCTATCTCCCCTGCCCCGACTCCCGACTGTCCTTTGAATTCCACCGCGCTATCGATAATGGGGTGAAAGGACATGTGGCAGGCGTAGCTCTTGCAGCTTATGTCGAATAGCAGCCACTCTTTGCCTAAGTCTTTGGTCAAAAGCGCCGGGTCCGGGGTCGGTGAGTAGACGTTTAGGAATCCCCGTTCCCCTTCAAGGACGGTGCTCGGGCCCGTGAACCCCTTCTCGGCCAGCAGCGCGCTCTCGAGCCCCGTCTGTGCCGCCCTACCGAGGTGCAGCCTCTTGGTCATCGCCCCTTCCTTGGCGAACTCCATCAAGCCTGCACCATGTGATCCCGCTATCCCAAGCGCGTTCACCAGCCCCTCCACCCCCAACCCCATCGCTTTACCGGCGCCCATCGCCCCGCCGAAGGGGCCATTGGTCCCCGGCCCGTGAAAGCCCGCCTTATCCTCCACCGCCCGACCCGCCGCCAGTCCTATCCGGCAAACCGCCTCATATCCCAGGGCAAACGCTTCCATGAACCGCCTGCCGTCAAGAACCTGGCTTTGAGCAACGGCGAGGAGCGCCGGAAGGACTACCGCCCCCGGATGGCACGACCCCGGATAGAATGCCTGATCAGTCTCGAAGCCGGCGATTGCCGTGCCGTTGGCCAAAGCCGCATAGGAGGCCGAGGCCGTCTCTCCTGTCCCGAGTATCGAACACGACCCGGCTCCGCCATTCTCCCCCGCCAGATCTCTCACCATCCCGGCCCACGGGGTCCGGGCCCCGACCAACGCGCTCGCCAGATTGTCCAACAGGAAAACTCTGCAGGCGTCTACTACATCCTCGGGCAAGTCATCGTAACCGGTGTCGTGCACGAATTCGGCCAGTTGGCGGGTCTCGTTCATGGTCTCTTTGGCCTCAACTGCGAGCGTAGTCGGCGGCGTTGCTGCCCGCTATCCGCCCGAACACCGCCCCCCTCATCAACCCCGACCCGCCGGGATAGTTGTGATAGAAGAATTCCCCGGTTATCTCACCGGTAGCGTACAGCCCCGGCATAGGGCTGCCGCCGGTGTCCAATACCCTCGCGTCCGTATCGATCTTCAACCCACCGAAGGTGAAGGTTATGCCCCCGGTCACGGGATATGCTGCGAAGGGTTGGGAGTCGATGGGGAGGGCCCAGTTGGACTTGCGCGGCTCTATGCCCTTTGTACCGTTGCCGTCCTTGATCGAGGGGTCGAAGGGGCCCCGGGCCACGGCCAGGTTGAATTCCCGGACTGTCTTGAGAAGCCCCTGGGGCGCGAGCCCCAAATCTATGGCCAGCTCGTCGATGGTCTTGGACATGATGGGCTCAGCAGTCTCGTAGCGGGCCTCCAGCAGGTGAAGGGTTTTCCTATCGAAAATCTGGAAGGCTATTCCGCCCGGCTGCTCCAGGATCAGACCCCCGGCCTTGGCATAGGTGTAGGCCCCCAGGTCTTCTCCTTCGTCGAAGAACCGACGCCCGCGTCGGTTGACCATGATCCCAAACGGGTAAGAGAGCCGGTTGGTCCTGTCCGTGAGCCGCAGGTCTCCCACGTCAGGAGCGAAGGCGTCGATGGGGGTGGCATGACATCCGTCCCACTGTCCCGCCTCCGAGGCCCCCGCTTCCAAAGCCAATGTGAGCACTTCTCCGGTATTGTGCCTCGTGCCACGTACCTTCACGTTCTCCCACTTGCTGCCCAGGTGTCGGGCCCGCATCGCTCCGTTGGCCTCGAAGCCCCCACTCCCTAATACGACGCCCTTGGCGGCTATCTCATCCTGTCCCTTTTCTCCCTCCACCAAGAGCGCGATCGTTCCTCCCGGTTGCCCAACCTTCAGCCCCCTCACCGCCGTTCCGTATCGCACCTCGATGCCCGCCCGCTCGACCGCCTTGAACAACCCCGCCACCAGCCCAACACCCTTGTTCTTCGCCTCCAAAATACTACCGGGGTTGTATTTTCTACCCCCTCCAGACGCCTCTACCGACCAAAGGTGAGTCCAGTCCCACTCAATCCCCTGTCTCGCCATCCATTTCATCGTCCCCAAGGACTCCTCCACCAGCTTCCTGGACAGTTCCGGGTTAGCCTTTCCCTCGGTCACCTTCATCAGGTCGTCGTAAAATCGGTCTTCACCGTATTCGCCGACTTCCACCCTCGCCCTGCGCTCCCCTTCGGGCAATAGACCCTTCACCGCCTCGACGGATGAATAGGCGAAGCGGAAAAGGCCGCCGCTGAATCGGCTGTTTCCTCCCCTTTCTGCGTGGGGCGCTTTCTCAAGTACCAGGACACGGGCTCCGGGCTCCTTGGCCGAAAGGGCCGCTGTCAGTGCCGCATTCCCCGCCCCGACAACTATCACGTCATATGTTGTTAATTCCGGTTCCATTGGGCCCTCCACGGGCTATTGTATCAGCAGTGACCGCCGCGGAATGGAGACCAGCGCGGCTCGGTTTTTTGGGTTGCGGGTATTGCATTCCGGTGCAAAGGCCAATACATTACCCCCGGCGCTCGGAATCCATATCGCCGAGGCCCCGCCAAGAAGGAGGAATCGTGCAAGTATTCAACATGAACAAGATGGACAAGAAGCTCGAGGGGAGCAACCCCATGTTCGTCGGCTCGGTCGAGACCCAGAGGATGGTCACCAAGGAATTGTCCGACCACCTGCTCATCGGCAACGTAGTCTTCAGCCCCGGCGCCCGCACCAAGCGTCACACCCATGAGTCCGACCAGGTGATCGTGGTCACCGGCGGCCGCGGAATCCTCGCCACTGACGAGGAGGAGAATGAGGTCTCTCTGGGCGACGTAGTCCACGTCCCCCAGGGCGAGATTCACTGGCACGGCGCTACCAAGGACTCGTCTTTCTCGCAAATCTCCGTTCTCATCCCCGGCGAGAATAAAATTCTGGATTAAGCCCGGAAAATACCTTCAGCCTTTAGCTCGCACCCCATACGAGGGAGGAGTCGTAACGTGAATATCAAGGCCTTAATCTTTGTTGCCCTGGCCTTGACCGCGCTCGTCCTCTCCTCGTGCTCGGGTTCCGAGCCCCCAACCCCGACAGTAGGAGAAGTAGTCATCACGCAATACAGCAGTCCCCCAGCAATGTCCATAGACGCCGGAAAGTCTTATAGGGCCAAGCTCAACACCAATCACGGCGAGGTCACAATTGAGCTCTTCGCCTCCGATGCCCCAGTTACCGTCAACAACTTCATCTTTCTCGCCAAAGAAAACTTCTACGATGGCGTCATATTCCATCGGGTGATAGACGGTTTCATGATCCAGGGCGGCGACCCCACCGGCACGGGGACCGGAGGCCCGGGCTACAGGTTCCAGGACGAATTCGTCCCTTCCATCACCTTCGCCGAGCCGGGCCTGCTGGCCATGGCCAACTCGGGCCCCGGGACCAACGGCAGCCAGTTCTTCATCACCGTCACCCCGACTCCACACCTCACCGGCAAGCACACCATCTTCGGCAAGGTCACAGACGGATATGACGTGGTGGAAATGATCTCCAAGGTGAACACCGGGCCCCGGGACAAACCCGCCGACCCAGTCGTCATCGAGAGCATAGACATCTCCGAAAGCTGATCTTGACCGACCCCCTTCAATGATAAAGGTCATCAGCTGGAACATCGGCACGGGGCAAGAGCCCTGGGAGCAGCTCCTGGGAATGAACGCTGATGTTGCCCTTCTTCAGGAGGCTAAGCCGCCACCAGACAAAGTCGACAGGCTCCTGGACATAGGTCCGCAACGGTCCTGGGACTCACATTCCTGGAACTCGGACTGGTGGCGCGGGAACATCTCCGCACTATATGACCGATGGCCCATGGTCGTTCGTCTTTCCGACCGGGTGGAGGTCGAGTGGTTCAAACAGGTCGGCCCAACAGCTTGGACGCAGTCTAATGAGATCGCCGTTAGCGGAATCGGGACTATAACGGCTGCACGGGTTAGTGCCACCGACAGATCAATTGAACCGTTCATCGCCGTTTCCATGTACGGACGCCGGCTGATCTCCCATCCCTCTACCAACAGGGACCAGGGTTATTGGGACGCTTCAGTCCACCGCATCATCTCTGACATTTCTGCTTTTATCGCCCACATATCTCCGGGCAGGCACCGCATCCTTGCCGCTGGAGACCTCAACATTTTCTACGGTCGGGGAGGGAGCGAGAATAAGTATTGGGTCGCACGTGATAAGACCGTGTTTGACAGAATGGACACAATCGGCCTTGCCCTCGTAGGACCCCTTGGAAGGCAGGCCCACAACTCTCCCGATGAACTAGCATCGCAAAGCCCCGAGGAGTTGGATCCGCGAAGAAGAGTTGCCACTTATTACGGCATCGGTCAAACCCCGGCCACCGCTTCATTCCAGGACGACTACGTTTTCGCGTCCAAGGGGTTTTCAGACACCGTCTCTGTACGCGCTCTCAACTCCCCCGATGAGTGGGGCCCCAGCGATCATTGCCGACTGGAAATCCTGGTCTCATAGCGGCTGGTGCGGCCCACGCTTCACCCTTAACCCTCGGCCCCGGCTCCCGACCAGCTCTCCCTTGTCCACGATAATCTCGCCCCGTGAAATCGTGTACTCGGGCCAACCGCGGACTTCCTTTCCTTCGTAGATGTCGAAGCCCGCGTTGGATGCCATCTCTTCGCCCCTGATCGTCCGCTTCCGATCCGGGTCCCACACCGCAATGTCTGCATCCGACCCCACGGCTATCGTCCCCTTCTGTGGGAACATTCCGAAAAGCTTGGCCGGCGTGGTAGCGACCAGGTCCACCCACTTGTTAGCAGTTATCCGACCCGTCCGTACACCATCGTCGTAGAGCATTGGCAGCATGGTTTCCAAGTTCGCCATGCCCGGCAGGAAGTTGCCGACGTTCAGCTTGGGGTTAAGCTTCTGGTCCCATGTCCAGGGAGCGTGATCGCTGCAGACCGTGTGGATGTTCCCCGCATTGACACCGTGCCACAGGGCCTCGACGTCCTCCGGGTCTCTCAAGGGTGGCCACCCCGTGTACTTCTCAGCATTAGGCTCGTCGTAATTTCGGACGTCCAGGTGGAGATAGAGGGGCCGAGTCTCGACGTACACGCGTTGTCCCTCAACGGGATTACGTCGGGTGACTTCCAGTGCCGCCTTCGACGATAGATGCACCACGTAGATGCTCGCACCCGTTGCCCGGCCGATGGCGACGGCCCTGGCAGTAGCGATGGCCTCTGCGTAGTCGGGCCTGCTGTCGTTGTAGTATTGAATGCCTGACTTCCCCTCGCCGATCAGCCTTCTGGCCAAGTAGCCGTTGATTGGCTGGTCCTCGCAGTGCATCATGGTGATCATGCCGTGCTGGCGGGCAGCGTCTATTGCCTGGATAAAGTCCTTGATCCTCTTGTCGAACTGGAACAGGGTGAAAATCTTGATGCTGTAGTAGCCGGCCTCGGCCATCCTGGGCATCTCCGCAATGATGTCTGGGGTGGGGTGATAGATGATCGGGTGTAAAGTGAAGTCCAGCACCGAGTTGGTCAGAGCGCAATTTTCAGCGCGCTCCAGCATCTCCATCAACCCCTCCCCTCCATCCCCCTCTCCCTCGTCACCAAGCGGCGCGACCATGTTTCCAAAGGTGGTAATGCCCCCGATAGCCGCACCCGCCGACCCCGAGTAGTACCCGTCCACCATCCCTCCCCAATCGGGGCCCAGGCCCTCGTCCGGCTCAAAGTGAACGTGCACGTCCACGCCTCCCGGTATCACAA
This sequence comes from Dehalococcoidia bacterium, assembly GCA_965249275.1. Classification (GTDB taxonomy): domain Bacteria; phylum Chloroflexota; class Dehalococcoidia; order Plut-88900; family Plut-88900; genus Plut-88900. Next base: position 18,406 of record CBDFLQ010000007.1, on the reverse strand, counting down.
GCTTCCCTGACGCGTCGATCTCCCTTGGCGCGTCCATAGTCCCGCCGATCTGTGCAATAACGCCACCCCGCACCCCGATGTCCGCCGTGTAGTTGGATTCAGCCGTGATTACGTTCCCGCCTCTGATTACCAGGTCCATGCTCATCTCCTGTGTCCGAGTTTCAAGCCTCTATATGTTCGGGAACAACTCTTTAATCTGCTCGGGGTCTCGGGTGGCGCTGAGGGCAAGCGTCAGCTTGATCTGCGCTTTCGATGCACGAAGGCTTCCGCCCGGCAGGACACCCATCTCCATCAGGTGCTCTATGCCTCCAACACTCCTCGCATAAACCCCAATCCCCAGGGACCCGCCGTAAGAACGGGTGACCAAGACCATAGCCCTGCCCCTTGCCGCCGCCCGCTCAATGGCCGTGGTCATCCCCGGAGGCACGCAGCCGGGCGCAAATCCCACGATAACCATGCCGTCCGAGAACTCGGCTGCCGCATCTACCAATTTGCCGTCGTCACCCTCTATCGCTGGGACTATCGACACCCTGGCATTGATAGCCTCCACTGGAATGTGCTCTCGTATGGTTGGCCTCCGAAAGAGGACTGCCATGCCATTCCTGATCATTCCCACCGGCCCGAACTCCGGCGATTTGAACGTTGCCAAGTCTGTAGAATTGCTCTTTACCACCTCTCGTGGGTCGTGGAGTTCACCGTTGGCACAGACCAACACACCCCACCCCCGAGTCTCGTCCGAAATCGCCGCTATCCCGGAATCAAGGAGGTTCCCCGGCCCGTCGGGGCTGGGGTGGGAATGGGTCCGCATAGCGCCCGTTACTACAACCGGGATGTCCTGATTCAGGAGCAGGTGCAACGTGTAGGCACACTCCGCCAATGTCGCAGTGCCCATGGTCACGACTATCCCGTCTGCTTCGTCGGCAGCGGCGATTCTTTCGCATTCCCTGGCAAAGGCCAGAAAGTCCGATGGCCCGAGGACTTGGCTGGCGACGTTGGACACCTCGAGCACGTCTATCCGGGCTAATTCGGCAAGTTGAGGAACGGCCTCGATGAGGTCGGCGCCGGTCACTGCGGGAATCGCTCCGCCACTGGCCTCGTCCCATCTGTATGCTATTGTGCCGCCGGTCGCTAATACCTTTAGCCTTTTCACCAGTTGCCTCCCTGCTGCATGCGGCAAGGCCCGGAAGTCCGAGTCCCTACTTTACCTGGGTCACCCGACCCCCAGTCATTGACTCCAGGTCTTTCGGGTCGAGCGAGAACACGGCCTTCGGATTGCCCGCGGCAGCCCAGACCACTTCGTATTGGAGCAGGTCTTCGTCGATGAGCGTCTCCAGTGGGTTGGCGTGCCCCAACGGCGGCACCCCGCCTATGGTGAACCCGGTAACCTCCCTCACGAAATCGGCGTCCGGCTTCTGAACCTTCTCCCCGATTGTCCGACCCAACCGCTTTTCGTCCACCCGGTTTACTCCGCTGGCAACCACCAGGACTGCCCGCCCCGAGTCTCGGCCACGAAACACCAGGGACTTGGCGATCTGCGCCACGTCGCAGCCAAGGGCCTCAGCCGCCTCCACAGACGTCCGCGCCGACTTAGGAAGTACAACGGGGCAGTACCCATACCCCAACCCCACAAGGGCCTCCCTAACTTTCTCAACGCCACCGGGTTCCGACTTGCTCATCGACTACTTCTTTTCCTGCCTTAAGTCGCTTCAGCGCAGTTATTCTACCCCACCCTTGCCCACCGCCCCTGCTTACTATAAAATCCCCGCGCACCGACTACACCATTTTTTTCGCGAAAGGCAAACAGAACATGGCTGATGCTCACATTCAGGAGGCCTTCGGCACTATCGTCGCCAGTGGTGACAAGCTCACTGTTACACCTCCTCACGGCATATTGTCCCGGCGCGAATATGTCTTTGACCGCGCCCGTGAGACCGTAACCATCGCCGACAAGAAATTTTTCATCATGGGTTCCAAGAGAAGCCATCTCTTCGAGCACATTGTGTTCCGGATGTCCGCGTTTGGCACAGAAGCCCACAGATGCATTGAGATGCAATGCCGAATGCCCGGCAAGCCATTGTTCGTCTATCGGCTGACAGACGTCAGTGCGGATGAGGCCAAGCTGACCTCCGCCAGGCAGGTAATTGCCGATTCCACGGGAATCAAACGGTGGGAAAACTAGCCTCCCGCTCCTTTTCTCTCCCGTAAATCCCGCTTTAGCAGAGGAACCCACGGTTGAGGGTGCGGGGATTAGCCCCGCTGGCTACGGGCCTTAGACGACCTTTAGCTCCAGGTCTCCCCCGCTGAGGACTTCAAGCCCATTGTCTGTGACGGCGTACGCCCCGCCGACCAGGACCTGCTGGCCCGTGTCCAAGTCGCTTGAGCTCGTGTGCAGCACGAAGGTCATGTTGCGCTCGAAGACCTGGTCCGACTCCAGTGTTATGTCGAGAGTCTCTAGCCAGGTCGGCGGATATGCGATGCCTACGCCGTACCCAAACCTCGCCCTTACCGTGGCGTCGAATCCGTCTGCGATAAGCGATTGCACCGCACCCTGCTCCGCATCCGACACCTGCCTCCCGATAGCGATCTCCTTGCATCCGGCCCGCAAGGCCCTCAACGCGATGCCATAGGCATCTCGGCACCCAGGCGTCGGCTCTCCCACAGAAATGGTCTGCATCGTGGCAGCGTGATAGCGTCGGTATACGCCGGGAAACTCCATCGATATCAGGTCGCCCGGCTCAATCACTCTCCTGTCCGCCGTCTTATGGCCGATTCTCCTCGCACCAGAGGATATCCACGTCGGCATGCCCGGATATTCGCTGCCCGCCTGCCGCATGGCGGCTTCTATCTCCGCTGCCAGGTCTATCTCGGTGATGCCTGGGCGCGCTGTGGCGTTGGCCCGTTCGAGCCCTGCCGTCGCGATTGCCGCCGCCTTTCGGACGTAGTTCATCTCCTCGTCGGACTTGGAAAGCCGCACACCATCGAGCCCATTGGTAAAGTTTTCCAGGCTGGCAGAACCGAGCGCGTCCTTTAGGCGAAGTGCGTGGATCCCAGTGAAGGCGTAGGCCTGCAGGTCCGCCCCGACCCTCGTACCGCTGCCCAGGCGCTCTTTGACCGCCTTGGCCACCATTTCCACCGGGTCCTCAGCGCCGTGCCGGTACAGCCGCACATCCGATACCCAAGACGTGACCTCCGCCCGCCCAATGTCCACGTCCCGCATTACGAAAGTAGGCTCGTCGTCGCCTGGCCCGAAGACCAGGCCCTGGAACTGGAAGAAGGTATGGGCGTCGTAGCCTGCGTAGTAGTTAATTAGCTCCGGTCCGACGCACACCGCGCAGTCCAGCCCCGCTTCTTTAAGGGCTTCCTTGGCCCGGTCCACGCGGCCTCGGTACTCGCTTTCGGAAAAGGCCCAGTCTTTCGCTTCCAGGTTACCGCTTGTCATCCGGTGTCTCCTTTAGAATCGCAGCAGGTCGAAGGGGCGGTTGTAGATGATCTCATCGATCAGGTCGGGAGGGATCTTGGGCAGGTTTATGCCTTCGCCCCAGTCGTTGATGTTCTTGAAGGCGTTGACCGCGTCCATGGTGGTCATCACGGGAAAGTCGGAGCCGAAGAGGATTCGGTCGGTGACTTTGTATTCGATTGCCACCAGCAGCCCGTTGTACAGCTGCCACTTCCGGTGGAACCTCGCCGAGAGGTCAGTGAAAACGTTCGTGTTCTTCCGCATCAGCATCGCGGTTTCCTGCATATTCGGCTGCCCGAAGTGGGCCACTATTATTCGCAGGTCGGGAAACGCCCTACCGACCTTGTCCAGCCTGAAGACATGGCCCCATTCCAGGGTCCCGTTGGGGTCGTACATGCCGCCCATGTGGAACATCACGGGAACGTCGTACTTGTTGGCCAGGTAGTAAAGCTCCCACGCTTCAGGGCTCCAGGGATCGAAGCCCTGGTACACTGGCGATACCTTCAGTCCTTGCAATCCAAGGTCCGTGACGCTGCGCTCAAACTCCTCTGCAGCAGTGGGGTCGTTCGGGTCTACGGAGGCGAAACCTACGGCTCGGCCCGGGAACTGCGCCACGTAGTCTGCAATGAAATCGTTGGGTATCTTCTTGTAGGCGCGAACGGGCGCGTTGATCACGACGAACTTCTCTGCCCCACCATCCACCACCGACTTCTTGTGATCATCCGGCGTTGCTTCCCCACCGATGACGCCGTGGACCTTCATGTCGGATCGGGCCTGGGCCGTCATGTGCTCCGGCTTCCACGTATGGGTGTGCCAGTCTATCAGTTGGGGTTGTGATGTCATTTTTAGGCTCCCGGGACTTCAGTCCCGACGGTCAGGATGCGGCCATCGGGGTCTCGGCTTCCTTCTTCGAGAACCACGGCATTACTTTCGTGGCAAAGAGCTCCAGGCTCTTGAGCACCTTGTTAGTCGGAATGCCGAAGTGGGAATAGGAGACGAGGAGATAGTCCAGTTTGCACACTTCCTGTAACTCGTGCAGTTTCTCTATGACGTCGTCCGGTGAGCCTACCAGTAAGGACCGGGGCTCGAGGAAGTCCCAGTCCATCTTGGTGCCGGGTTCCAGTTCCTCATCAGGATTCGCGAACACTTCCCGGCCGCGGAAGGGGTCGTTGTAGATGAACCCGGACATCACCCCGGCTTCTCCCTCGCGTCGAGCCTGCTCCATGGATGTCGACACGTAGGTAGTGCGCATCACCGCCTGATGCTCACCGAATGTGAATTGTCGTCCTTCCTTCTCTGATCTTACTTCTGCATATCGCTCCATGCGCTGCTTGATTCTGAGTGCAGGCGGCTGCCAGTAGCAGGCTTTCAAGCCCAGTTCAGCCGCGGTAGTCACAGATCTGTCCGTGGATACGGTCATCCAAAGCGGTGGGTGTGGCTTCTGGTAAGGCCTGGGGGTAACCCGGAGCTTCGTGACCTTGTCCCCATCCAGCCACACGTCGTTTGGCGGGTAAAGGGGATGCTTGAACTGTGTCTCCGCCGCCGGGAAAGTGAAGTTCTCACCCTCGTAGGAGAAGTACTCGTTTGTCCATATCTCCTTGGCGATTTCAATGATCTCCCGGAACAGCGTGCGGTTCTCCTTGTCCTTCCTGGGGTCGGCGTTCGGGTGGAACTGAGGGCCCTCATACGGCCATATTCCCCGACCAAACCCCACATCCACCCTGCCCCGGGTCAGGTTGTCCAGGATCGCTACATCCTCGGCGAGGCGTATCGGGTGCCACCAGGGAGCGATGTTCGCCATCTGCCCGATTCGAATCTTCGACGTCCGTGCCGCCAGGTCCGCACCGAGCAGGATGGGGTTGGGAATGTCGCCAGTTTCGTAGGGTCCGAAGTGGTGCTCGCCCAGCCACATCGCTTCGAAACCCATCTGTTCCGCCAAGATGGTCTGTTCCCTCAGGTTGTCCAGCAAGTCCGCTGCAGTTGTGGCTTCTCCTGCTGCGTCCGCCACGGTAGTAAATGCCGCAAACCTCATGTTCCTGTCTCCTTCCCGCTATCCGGAGATCGTCAACGCTTCCCCGCTCTTGTCGTGCATTGGAAGCGCCGACCCCACCGTCACCCTCGGCACCCGCTTGCTTATGTTACACAGCACTTCGTAGGGTATCGTCCCTATTGTCTCGGCGGTTCCCTCCGCGGTCATGGAAACTGAGTTTCCTTCCCCGATCAACATAACCTCGTCTCCGAAGCTCACGTCCGGCACGTCCGTCACGTCTACCAGCGTCATGTCCATCGTAATCCGCCCGACTATCGGCGCCAGCGTGTCCCGCACAATCACCGACCCCCGGTTCGACAGCAGAAAGCTCAATCCGTCGGCGTACCCCACGGGCACGCTGGCGATAACGCTGTCCCTTGCCGTGACGAATGTCCTGCCATAGCTCAATGGGCTCCCCGCGGGAACATTCTTGATCAGCGACACACTGCTCTTGAAGGAGAGCACGGGCCTTAGCTCGGGGTCCTGCCAGTTGGAGCTGGGATTGATGCCGTACAGGGCGACCCCGGGACGGACAGCGTCGAACCACGACTCCGGGTGGAAGAGCATGCCGGCGCTGTTCGCCGCATGCACCATCCCGACCTCGATATTCCGAGAGTAGATCTCCTCGAGACCCGACCGGAACCTTTCTAACTGCAGAGACGAGTAGTCGCTGGAGTCTTCGGCGGCGGAGGAGAGGTGGGTGAACACACCCTCCAGCCTAATAGAAGGAAGCTCCATCGCATGGTCGAGGAACATGCCGAGGTGCCGGTAGTCGATCCCTACTCGTCCCATCCCAGTGTCCACCTTCAGGTGATAACCGGCCTCCATGCCCAGGGACTTCGCCGACTGAGAAAGCCTGCCAAGGGCCTCGATGCTGTGGACTGCAGGCAATAAATCGTAGTGCAGAGCCGCCGCCTCTTCACCCGGCAGCGCGCCTCCGAACACGATGATCGGGCTTCCGATGCCCTCTTTCCTGAGGGCGATCGCCTCGTCGATTGTGGCGACAGCAAGGGCGTCGACACCCATTTCTTCCAAGGCATGGGACACCGTTGTGGCGCCGTGGCCGTAGGCGTCGGCCTTGACCACGGCAATCACCTTGATGCCCTTGTCAATACGGCTTTTCAGGTAATTGTAGTTGTGCTCCAGCGCCCCGATGTCGATCTCGGCCCTGGTCTTCTGAAAAACCGACGCTGTTCCGTTTAAGGTCATGGTTATTCTTCGCTCTTTAGGACGCGGCGACCGGCACTGGGTCCGGTGTCTTCTGGAACTGGGGCATCACCTTAGCCGCAAAGTTCTCAAGACTTCGCATTGCATCCTCTTTGGGAAGCCAGCCGTGACCGTAGTTGACAACCAGGTATTCCAGTCCGCAAACCTCCTGGAGTTCGTGGATCTTCTCGGCTACCTCGTCCGGGCTCCCGACAAGCAGGTGTCGGCTGCTCAGGAAGTCCCAGTCCATCTTCATGTCCGGGGTGACCTCTTCGCCGGGGTTCATAAACACCTGCAGCCCGCGGAACGGGTCGTTGTAGGTGAAGCTGAACATGATTCCTTCTCCGGCGACGCGTCGAGCCTCTTCCGCATCCTTGGCCACGAAGGTGTGCCTCATCACCGCCTGGTCTTCTCCCATCCTGAACGGCCTACTCTCAATCTCCGACCGGGTCTTCGCATACAGCTTGAACCTCTCCCGCAAACGCAGTGCCGGCGGCTGCCAGTAGCAGGGCTTTAGCCCCAGCTTCGCTGCAAAGGCTACGGACCTGTCAGTCGATACGGTCATCCAGAGAGGCGGGTGTGGTTTCTGGTACGGCTTCGGCGTCACGTTGAGCTTGAGTACCCGGTTTCCATCCTGCCATTCGGGGTTTGGCGCAAATTTCGGGTGAGAGAAGCTAGTGTCGTCCGCCGGAAACTGGAAGTTCGGGCCCTTGTGGGAGAAGAAATCCTCAGTCCAGGCCTTCTTGACGACGTCGATTACCTCTTCGAAGAGCTCCCGATTCTCGTCACCCTTGCGGGGGTCGGCGTTGGGGTGGAATTGCGGACCTTCGTAAGGCCAGATCCCCCGCCCAAACCCGACCTCTATCCGACCCTTGGTAAGGTTATCGAGAACGGCCAGGTCCTCGGCAAGTCTTAGCGGGTGCCACCAGACGGCGATGTTCGCCAGCTGTCCAATCCTGATCCGTTTTGTCCGCGCTGCCAGGTCGGCCCCGACCAGTATCGGGTTAGGAACGTTCCCCATCCCGTGCGGCCCGAAGTGGTGCTCCCCGAGCCAGTACGCCTCGAACCCCATATCCTCCGCCACAACCACCTGCTCACGCAGCGTGTCGAGAAGCTCAGCCTGGGAATACCGCTTCTTCGGATCGATCATGGTGCTTATAGCCGCAAAACGCATGTGTGGGTTTCCTGAATAATCTAAGGGTTAGTCTACAAGGCTGTGGTTGGCAATTCTATCAGAGATTCGGGTGCATTCCCTTAAGCAATTACAAATTCTGCCAAGGTGGTCACTATTCCACCATGCTCCGTGTGCGCCACCGCATTGACGAATCGTTTGTCTTCGGTTATGAGCTTAGCCCCTACGCGATGCGCCAGGGCGAGATAGATGCAGTCAAATACCGAACAATTCAAGGCAAGGGCGAGTCGCGTAGCATCCGCAGCGACTTCTTGATCTTCAGCCCAGATAACCGTCAAGTCGTTTATCTGAGAGGCTAATTCGCCCGCTGTGCTCACTTCCAGCTTTCCCATACGGACCTTATGTCTTAGCGCGCTTCCCACTTCCGATGCCATAAGCCTGGGTGCGAAAAGTTCGAAGCTACCGTCGAGCAGAGTGTCGGCCGCATCTGAGCCTTCCTCATCAACGAGCCACTTCGCAGCGACACTGGCGTCGACGACCACCTTCATGAGCCAGGCCCGTGGCCGAAGTCACGGTCTTCCCTGATAATCACCTCTGAAGGCACCTGGTTTGTACCGCGGGTCAGCTTGCGCAGTGCCTTGGCCTTGGCCCGGAACGCTCTCATCTTTTCCGCCACGTTATCCACGGCGGCTATTTCCAGGATGTGTCTGGCCTCACTCTCCAAAGAACGGTTGTTTTCAGCGGCCCTCCGCTTGAGCTTAACCACGACATCCTCATCCAGCTTTCGGACGTTCAGAGTGGCCATTCTATCTGTTCCTCACCTGTTAAGCATATTCCAATTGCTATCAATATGTTATCACGCCTACTCATTCACCAGAAGCCTCCGAAGTTCCAACTTCATCAAAACACTAGCGAGCTGACTTTCTTTCCAATTTGTCCGCGGAGCTACCCACACTTGATCGTCGACGTACCCCCCAATTGACACCCCCACCCCACTCCCCTAATAATACCTACCACTCCGGCTATGAACTTCGAGCTTGAATATACCCCCGAGCAGGAAGCCTTCCGCAAGGAAGTCCGCTCTCTTCTGGAGAGTTCCGGGCTCGACGAGTTGGAGTTCCCCGTCGACTCCCATGACCTCTCCTACGACCAGTACCAGAAGCGACGCAGGATAGGCCGGGCCCTCGGGGAGAAGGGTTGGCTCTGGCCCACCTCCCCGACCCAGTACGGCGGCGGCGGCCTGAGCATCGACCACGCCATTATCATCGAAGAGGAACTGGGGAGTGCCGGTCTAACTCTTCCACCCTATTACGACAGCGGCGGGCAGCTCGGGGGCGCATCCATCCTTGTCTGGGGCAGCGAGGAGCAGAAGGCCCACTTCCTGCCACCCATCTTCAAGGGCGAGGTCCGTACCTGGCAGCTCCTCACCGAGCCCGAGGCCGGATCCGACCTCGCTGGGGTCAAGACCAACGCCACCCGAGTCGGCGATGAGTACGTCATCAACGGCGGGAAGATTTTCGTCGGCAGCGACCACGGGGCAGAGCAGGCCTGGGTCCTCTGCGAGACCAATCCCGAAGCCCCGCGCCACGAAAACCTCTCCTGGTTCATCATCCCCATGGATGCTCCCGGCGTTTCAATTCTGCCCATGGACCTGCTGGGCACCGGAAACGAAGGCGGGGCAGGCACCGGCAGGAAGAACACCATACACTTCGAGGACGTACGGGTCCCGGCCTTCAACCTCGTTGGCGGAGAGAACAACGGCTGGCAGGTCGCAACCACTCATCTTGAGCTGGAACATGGGGGTGGAGGCGCAGTCCAGCGCAATACCCTGGTCGACCGGTTCATCGAGTATTGCAAGGAGACTCGACGCGGCGGCAAACCCCTGAGCGCCGACCCCGAAATACGCCTCCGTATCGCTGACATCTACATCCGCTCAGAGATCGTTCGTCTGTTCGGAGTCCGCAACTTCTGGCTTGCCAACGCCAAACAACCTCGCTCTTACGAAGGCTCCCAGCTTTCCTATTACGATAAGATCGCAGGTCTGGAAAACGCCGAAACTATCCTTGATGTCCTTGGACCTTACGCCCTCGTCAAGGATGACAGCTGGACCGTTCTGAAGACCGCCATAGAGCTCGACCAGCGTAACTCTATCGCGAATCTGCACCCCGCCGGAACCGCCGACATCCAGCGCGTCATTATGTCACGCCGAATCGGCATCGGCAGGTCCGTCAAGGAGAAGGCCGGGGCCCTGGCCTAACGGGCCGGACTCCTAGCGCCTGGATTCCAGATGGACCTATCCCTCACCGAAGAGCAGGAACTTCTCCGAAGGGTTACCCGGGACTTCGTACAGCGGGAGTTTCCCAAAGAGACCCTCATCGAGCTTGAAGACACCCACCGAGAAATCACCCCCGAGCTCTGGGCCCGCGCCCGAGACATGGGCTGGCTCGGCATGCTCATCCCCGTCGAATACGGCGGCTCAGGCAATTCTTTCACCGACGCCGCCGTCGTCTTCGAAGAGCTTGGCCGCGGGCCCGTGACCGGGCCCTTCTTCTCGTCCGGCGTCCTAGCCGCTCTAACTATCGCCGAGGCAGGAACGGAAGAGCAGAAGAGCGAGATTCTCCCCAAGATCGCTGCCGGGGACTATGCCGTTGGCCTCGCCGTCACCGAACCCGACTACGGCTGGACCCCCGAGTCCGTCGGTATGTCGCTCACTTCGAATAACGGTTCGCACAACCTCTACGGGACCAAGCTATTTGTGCAGGACGCACAGTCTGCCACACACCTTCTCTGTACCGTACGAAATGGCGGAGATGTGTCCCTCGCATTCATAGATGCCCAGGCCCCGGGCGTCGCCGTTCGGGCATTGGACGGTTTCATGACCTCCATGAACGAGGTCACCTTCTACAATGTAGAAATCCCCGCGTCGGCGTTGCTGGGCGAAGGCTGGCCTGCCTTCGAGCGGGCTGTATTGAAGGCCCTTCCCATCCTGTGCGCCTACCAGGTTGGCGGAATGCAGACAGTATTTGACATGGCAGTAGACCACAGCCGCACCCGGGTGCAGTTCGGCAGGCCCATTGGCAGATTTCAGAGGGTGCAGGACCACATAGTTCGCTTGGTCAACCATCTGGACGCTGCCCGTTGGACCACATACGAGGCCCTCTGGAAACTGGACACGGGCCGGGACGCCGAGACCTCGATACACATGGCCAAGGCCGTTACATCTGAGGCTTATGTAAAAGCCTGCGATGCTACCCACGAGGTTTTGGCTGGCATAGGCATCGACAAGGGCTATGGACTAACGCTGCACTCCCAGATGTCCCGGACCCTCTACAGCTACCTCGGTGACCCGAAGGACCACAAGCACAAGCTCGGCGACGCCCTGGGCCTCTAACCGGCAGGAGGCCGCGGCAACCGTGTCCACACCCCCAGCCGAAAACCAAGGCCCCGGCCTTTTATCCCCCTACCGAGTCCTGGACCTCGCCGGCGAAAATGGCATCCTTGCCGGCAAAATCCTCTCCGATCTCGGCGCCGAGGTCATCGCAATCGAGCCCCCGGACGGCAACCCTGTTCGCAGGCTCGGCCCATTCTACAAAGACGACCCCAACCCCGAGCGCAGCCTCGTCTGGTGGGCCTTCGCCGCCGGAAAGCGCAGCGTCACCTTGGACATTACCTCCGAGTTAGGCGCAGCAAAGCTGAAAGACCTCGCCGCAGGCTCCGACTTTCTGCTCGAAGGCTTTGCCCCGGGCTGTATGGACAGTCTCGGTCTCGGCTACGAGACCCTGCGGCAAATAAACCCGTCCCTCGTCATGGTCTCCATGACTCCTTTCGGGCAGACCGGCCCCTATTCCCGTTTCCTGGGCCCCGACCTGGTCGGCGTGTCCCTCGGCGGCCTCACCTTCCTCACCGGAGACCCCGACAGGCCGCCTCTGCGGGTGACCCAGCCCCAGTTTGGCCCATTGACTGGGGCATCAGGGGCGATCGGTGCAATGGTCGCTCACTACCACAGGCTCGCCACCGGCAAGGGGCAGCACGTCGACGTTTCAGGTCAGCAAGCCGTGGCCCGCGTCCTCTCGGAGGCTCCCGCAACCTGGGGCCTCAACCACATTAATGTGGTCCGACGGGGCAGCTATCGGGGCATGGGGGGTGAGCGACAGCTGCGGACCACCTGGCCCGCCAAGGACGGCTTCGTATCCTATTTCGTAATGGGCGGCGTACTCGGAGAGCGCACGAATTCTCTCTTCCGGTGGATGGCTAGCGAGGGGTTTAGTCCCATCCCCGAAGCCCCGGCAGACTGGCGGGAAGTCGACGCGGGAAAGCTGTCGGAAGAGGTCCTCGAGAGCGTCGAGGGCGCAATGGCTGCATTCTTTCTTACTCACACCAAGCGGGAACTTTACCAGGGTGCAGCAGATCGCGGCATCCTCATGTTCCCCGTCGGCAACGCCGACGACGCGTTCTCCGACCTTCAGCTAGCCGCCCGCAATTTCTTCACCGATATATACCACCCAAAAGAAGGGCGCTCCTTCCGCTACCCTGGCTCCTTCATAAAGTCCTCCACCTCCTCCCTGGGCCCAAGAGGCCGCGCCCCCTATCTCGGTGAGCACAATAAAGAAATCCTTGGTAATGACACCCACCCAAGAAGGGAACGGCGCTTCCAGCAGGCAAACAAGACCAGCCCTTTCGAAGGACTGAAGGTGCTGGATTTCTGCTGGGTCGCTGTGGGCCCACTCACCACCCGCTATCTCGCCGACCACGGCGCAACAGTGGTCAGGGTGGAGTCGCTCCGCAGAGTCGAAGTGCTTCGAACGGCATCTCCCTTCGCAGATGGGGAGTGGGGAATCAACCGCAGCGGTTACTTCGCCAACTACAACTCCAACAAATTCGGCATAAGCGTAGACTTCTCGAATCCGGAAGCCAAGGATGTCATCCATCGCCTGGTCCGCTGGGCCGACGTCGTCACCGAAAACTTCTCCCCAGGCACCCTGGAACGCTACGGGCTGGGCTACCAAGACCTGAAAAAGATAAACCCCGGCATTGTCATGTACAGCGCCTCCATGCTCGGGAGAGGGGGGCCATACGACAGCCAGGCAGGCTTCGGCCCGATGCTTGGTTCCCTGGCCGGGTTCGTACATCACTGCGGCTGGCCCGACCGCACCCCTGTGCCACCCTACGGGGCTTACACCGACTTTTTTCTTGCCAGGTTCGGCGCTTCCGCTCTCATTGCAGCCCTGGACTACCGGGAGCGCACAGGGCAGGGGCAATACCTGGATCTCTCGCAGCTTGAGGGCGCACTTCAGATCCTGGCCCCGGCCCTCCTCGACTACTCGGCAAACGGGCGAGAGCAGCAACGGGATGGGAACCGCTCCCCCACCGCCGCCCCCCACGCCGTCTACCCTTGCCGCGAACCCGACACCTGGTGCGCCATCGCCGTGGAGACAGATGAACAGTGGAAGGCGCTTGTCTCGGTGATGGGCAGTCCGGCGTGGGCAGTGGAGTCCAGGCTCGACACCCTTGCAGGTCGTAAGACAAGTGAAGAAGAGCTTGACCGGCACATCTCAGGCTGGACCCGTAATTTCGAACCCGTACCCCTTATGGAAACTCTCCAGGAGGCTGGTGTACCGGCGGGCGCAGTTAACAGCTGCGAGAACCTCTTCTCCGACAAACAGCTCGCCCACAGAGGCCACTACATCTACATGGACCACCCTGAAATGGGCCTCTACCCCTTCGACGGAACCGAGTTCATTGCTTCAGACACTCCTGCGCTCTACAAAAGCCCTTCGCCGCAGCTGGGGCAGCACAACGAATACGTCCTCAAGAACATCCTGGAAATGACCGACGAAGAGATAGCCGAAGTCGCTGCTGCCGGTGTGCTAACCTAATTCCCTCCCCCTTGACCCCACCCCACCCCCGCCATACGATTACCCGGCGTTTCCTATCTCAGGTCTAGCAGGATGCAATATGACTGATCCCCACGTGGTCGTGGTTGGTGCGGGGCCCGCGGGCATTGCTGCGGCCCTTGCAGCCTCGGAGGCCGGGGCCCGAGTTACTCTCATTGACGAGCACCCCATCGACTCCTCGATGATGGGGCTCGACATCCCCTACCTCTTCGGCCAGCGTATGACCGCCACAGTCAGGGACCAGGGTCTCATGCTGCAGCGTGCCGTCGCTGCCAACCCCGGTATCGCCTGCGCCCAGGAGGCGGGAGTCGACGTCCAGCCCGGCGTCTACGTGTGGGGCAGCTTCAGGGAGCGGCAGAACAGTCGACACGTAACTAGGCCCGTCCTGGGCCTTGGCAATGACCGTGAAACGTGGATGCTCGAATATGACCGGCTGGTACTCGCAACCGGCGCCCGAGACCTGTCCCTCAGCTTTCTCGGCCGCGATCTCGTAGGCGTGGTTGGCGCGCAAGGCATGTGCGCCCTTATTGAGAAGTACCAGGCTTTCAGCGGAACTAGGGTGGCGATTCTCGGGTCTGGGGACCTCGCTCTTGCCGCCGCGGCCCTCGCGCTCGACCACGGCATTGAGGTGGCGGCCATCGTAGAATCGGGCCCCGAGGTCCGCTCGCCCGGTACCCTCGCCGATGACCTTAAGGCACGCGGTGTCCCCTTCTATACTTCCCACTCCGTAGTCGAGGCCCGCGGTTCTCGGGAGGTCGAGGCCCTGGTCTTATCCTCACCGACCGGGACCCGTGAAATTCCCTGCGACACTGTCTGCCTCGCAATCGGCCTAGTGCCATCTGCCGAGCTTCCCTTTCTCACTGGCTGCGACCTCCGATTCGACACCCGCCTCGGTGGATACATACCCGCCTTCGACTCCAACATGGAGACCAGCCTAGAGGGAGTTTTCGTGGCGGGGGACGTCTGCGGCGTCCCCGATGCGAATGGCGCCGCCAATCTCACCGAAAGACAAGGTGCGCGAGCCGGGAGGTCGGCAGCAGGTATACACGATGGCTTTTCCGACATCTTGGTCCACGGGCCCCGGGCCGACGCACAACCCGCCGTCCAATACTGGCAGTCCTGGTGCTCCTCCCTGTCCAACAGTGAGGTCGGCGAAGTGGCCGTCTGCCTCTGCGAAGAAGTGAGCAGGGCCGACCTCCAGGCTGTGTCACCGCCACGATATCTCGGCTGGCCTTCGAGAAGCATGGGGGACAGAGGGCTGGCCACCCTATTCGAAGAAGCCCCCGTAAACCTCGACAGGCTGAAGCGTCTTACGAGGGCCGGTATGGGCTACTGCCAAGGCCGACGCTGCCGCGAGGAGGTCGCTCTAATTTCGGCCCAAGCCGCGGGTGTTGACCCCTCGGATGTGCCGATAGCAACTTACCGCACCCCCGCCCGTCCCCTCCCCCTCCGATCAATGTGGGACACCGATGAGACCGAAGAGACCCGTGCCGACTGGCCCAAGTGGTTCAAACGGTCCACCATCAAGCTAGAATCCCCGAATGGGGGTGGCTAGGTGAACCTGGACAACGCCGAGGTCGTGATTATCGGGGGTGGGGTCTCAGGGCTCAGTTCCGCCTACTTTCTCGCTAATACGGGAGTCAATGTTGTGGTCCTTGAGAAGGGTCTGATAGGCGAGGAAGCCTCGGCGCGCAACGGCGGGAGCATGAGTCCCCGCGCCGATGAGCCCTTTGCCATCCCCATGGCCACCCGAGCCCGAGAGACCTGGCTCACCCTTCACGAGGAGCTTGGCTACCCCACCGAGTTCATCCACGAGGGCCGGCTCCAGGTCGCCATGTGGGAGGAGGAGATGGACCTGGTCAGGGCGATGTCTATCAACGCCCCCAAATACGGCGTCGAGGCCCGGGCCGTGGACCCAGAGGAAATGAGGTCCTTGGTCCCCGAGCTTACAGACAAGGCTCTCGGGGGCATGTATTTTCCCAACGCCGGACACGCTAACCCCCAGCGGGCCGTGCAAGCCTACGCCTGGGCTTGCCAGGACCGGGGCGGTCGCATATACCAGGACACTGCGGTCACCGGTATCGACGTGTCGGGGGGGCGTGTGCAGGGTGTACAGACCACCCAGGGCGCCGTCTCCGCCGACATGGTGGTCAGTGCCGCCGGGCCTCAGTCGGGGCTCATTGGGGACATGGTTGGGGTTCACATTCCTGTCGCTCCCGGCCGCGTGGAGATCATCGCTACCGTGCCCCTGGAACCGAGATTCAGCACATATATAGCCGGTAACGGCCTCTACGGACGGCAGACGCTCCGGGGCAACCTGGTATTCGGCGGCGGCCCCCACGAGTGGATAGACGTGGCCCTCCAGGAGTCTCCTCCCAAGCCCAACACGCCCCTTGTCCGCAACATCTCTCGCCGTCTCGCCGAGCTCTTCCCCGCACTGGAGGACACCCGAGTCCTTCGCTCCTGGGCAGGCGTAGTGGAGCAGACCCCAGACAGCATCCCCATTATCGACAAGCTCAGTAACCCGGAAGGTTTCGTCATCGTATCGGCGTCGGGCAACGGGTTCGGCCTCTCTCCCGCCACGGGCCTCGCCGTCAAGGAGCTAATAATCGACGGAGAATGTGCCGTGGATATATCAGCCTTCCGCTTTGATCGATTACGCCACGTGCCTCGGGACTGGAGAAAGACCTGGTCCTGGCAAGCAGGCGCATACAACACCTAGCCCCGAGCCAAGGAGGTATCTCATGCCCAAGCAAGCGCATCAAAAGGACCTCGTAGGGCAGCAGATGGTCGATTTCGAGGAGCGGGTCGACATCGCAAGGCTCAAAAGAGACCGCCTCGCCCGGCTCCAGGGCGAAATGGCCCGGCTGGACCTCGGCGGCATTCTCATGTTCGACCCCGTCAACGTGCGCTACGCCACCGGCTCCCGCTCCTCCGGAGCCTACAACCTGCGCCGCTTCCAGCGCTACGCCCTCATCCCCCGGGAGGGTGCACCAGTCCTCTTCGGCGACATGTCCAGTGCCCAGGACACCGACGAACTGCGGGTCAGGCCCGGACAGGTCTGGGACTTCTTCCCCTGCGGCGTCTACATGGATGAGGCCGTCGAGCTCTGGGCAGCGGGCGTGAAGAGCGTCCTGGAAGAGCTGGGCATCGCCTCCGAGCGCATCGGACTGGACAAGCTGGACACCACGGGTTTCGAAGCCGCCAAACGCCACGGCATCCGCCTCGCCGATGGCTGGGAAGCAATCGAGAGAGCCCGCGCCATCAAGACCCCCGACGAGCTAACCTTGATGCGCCAGGCCGCAGCCATCGCTGACGTTGCCATCGACAACACCCGCCGGGCCATAAAGCCCGGCGTCACGGAGGACGAGCTTTGGTCGATACTTGCGGGCACGAACCTCAAGTACGGCGGTGAGCACACCGACGGTAAGCTGCTGGCTGCCGGGGGCAACATGAACCCGTGGTTCAAGGACTCTTCCGGCAGGCTCGTCAGGCCCGGGGAACTTGTCGGCTTCGACATCGACATGGCCGGGCCGATGGGCTACTTCCTCTGCGTATCCCGGACCTACCTCTGCGGCGACGGCAACCCCACGCCCGAGCAGATGGACGTTTACAAGACTGGATACGAGTTCATCCAACAGTCGATGGACCTGTTCCGGCCGGGCATGACCTACCAGGAGATCTCCGAAAAGTCCTACCAGTTCCCGGAGAAATACAAGGCCCAGCGCTACCCGGTCATGTCCCACGGCGCAGGCATGTCCGACGAATGGCCCGCCATCTCCTACCCCGACTGGCGACCCCACGGTTTCGGTCACGAGCCGGGGGCACTGGAAGAGAATATGGTCGTGACCCTGGAATGCTATGTGGGCGAGGTCGGGGCACGGGAGGCGGCCAAGCTCGGTGAGCAGATGATCATCACCGCCGACGGCCCTGAAATCATCTCCACCGCCGCCTACGACTGGCGGTTTCTGCAATAACTGGCCTTGCTCGACTTTTCGAGAACCTCCATCCCAGGGCGACCGGCGGGTCGCTCCTGCGGGGAATGTTTATTCAGTTCGGGTTTAGTTCTGTCTGTTTTGTTTGTTGGGGGGTCGGTGATGGAAGACGCCTTATGGATTCGGCTCCCTATATTTAGATAATGCGGGCATGGAGGCGTCCCGGGAACGTGGGGACGGGGCTCCGCCGCCGCCTAGACCTGGAAGTATGGTCGGACGTACGGGTCCGTCATCCGTCATAGGCTCCAATAAGGGTTGGCTGCGCTGTCCGCCGGGGGCGGGTGCAGGAAGGGGAAAGTCCAGGGTCAGTTCCCCTCGCAGGAGTACGGGGTATCCGGTTCGCCGCCTGAAGCCAGGAGCCGGGAGACGGCGGCAGCCCAGTTTTATTTAAGGAAGCGGACGGAGAGCCGAGCGGACCTCGGCTACAGGCCGCCCCGTTCCGCTCCATGGGTCGGGTTGCTCCGTGAGGAGACTTTTAAGTACGGTCCAGGGCGTCTTCCATCGCGGGGATCAGGGTAAGGGATAGCCGGGGCCCTTGGTAGAGGAGATGGCGGCGTTCGCTTGAGCCGCGGGACGGCTTGTGGGCCGCCCTTTGGGAGGGCTTAGACGTTGAGTCCTCCGTTACGTGGTCGGGGCTGGGTTTCCCCCTGGGTTTTGTTACCTCCTTGGGTTGGGTGGGTGACGGATCAGTCG
>CBDFLQ010000006.1:0-956491 GCA_965249275.1 Dehalococcoidia bacterium | reverse complement strand
GACCGTCCCCTGGGCAGGTACTACCTCTATTTTGCCCATCATCAGGGTGACTACATCCGTCTCGCCTACTCGGACAGCCTGGAGGGGCCGTGGCGGATCTACCAGCCGGGAACCCTGCGTCTGGAGCAGTCCTACTGCTACAACCACATCGCTTCCCCGGACGTACATGTGGAAGAGACCAACCGACAGGTCCGCATGTACTATCACGGCTGGGTCGGTGAAGATGTACAGCGGACCAAGGTGGCCCTCTCCGACGACGGCATCAGGTTCATAGCACGGGCCGATAATCTGGGAGAGCCCTACTTCCGGCTGTTCCGCTGGGGCGGGTACTTCTACGCCCTGGCCATGCCTGGAATCTTCTACCGGTCTAAGGACGGCCTGACAGGCTTCGAGGAGGGGCCAACGCTGTTCACTTCCGATATGCGCCACTCGGCGGTGCGAGTTGTCGGCAATGAGGCAGAGGTCTACTACACAAACGCCTACGCCCAGCCCGAGCGTATCCTTCGCTCCCGAATCGACCTCAGCCGGGACTGGGCACAGTGGACTGCTTCCGAGCCGGAGGTTGTACTGGAACCGGAGATGAAGTACGAGGGGGGAGACCTGCCGCAGGCGCCTTCCGCAAGAGGCGCCGTCAAGGAGCCGGTGCGTCAGTTAAGAGACCCGGCGATATTCCAGGTCGGCGAGTCCGCCTATCTGCTGTACTCGGTCGCTGGTGAACAGGGAATAGCAATAGCTGAGCTGCTCCAGTAAAGGATCCACCTGATGGGCCTGGGCAGCACGTCGTGCCGGCTAAGAGACCGCCGACCAAACCGTGCGTTTCAGAGGTTAAGGTTCGTGCCTTATGAACGGGGACGAGCAGCCCATCTAGAGCGTCTCACGTTCGCGGCGGATACCGGGGACGACGGTTGCACGATGTGCGGCAAGACGGGCCAGCGTGGAATGCTGCTCGAACCGACGAAATAGCCCGTGCCGCCGACGCAAGAAGTCAGCGGGATAGATCATCCAGGACAGCGGCCCACGAGTAGACAACTTTTGGTGTCTATTGCGAAGCAGACATGAACTTCGCAATACGGCGCGCTCAAGTGTAGCGAACTTGCTTGGGGCCCGGTCTTGCCACTAGCTGCAGACTACATTGGGATCGAAAGTTATCAATTTGCTCCCCTTCTCTCTTACCCCGCAGATGACTGAGGAGGTGTATGGAGTGATGAAGGCTGTTAGGGGCTATTACGAGGTTGCCGGCGCAAGTGCGGGCACACCCGATATGTACAGTCTTCGCGGTGTCGGTGTAAAGACACTGAGAACCATCACTCCCAGGAACGCCGCGCTTCCAACCAGGAGTATCCACCCGGGGTTAAACACGTCTGCCAGGACGCCGTTAGCGAAGTATGAAAACGCCATGATCCCGCCGGCGTGAATCAGGTATATGCTGGTGATTCGACCACGAAGGTGATCAGGAGCTACCGACTGAATCATGATCGTAGCCATGGTCATGAAACCCGTATGAGAGATGCCTATAATCACAGTCCCCAACAGTGCTAAGGGCAGGGTGGGCGCCACTGCAAGAACAAAATTGCCCAGAGCGCTGATCACGGCCGTCACCAGGAAGAGTCGTCCTATCGTTGATTCCCTTCGCATTGGAGCAATTGCAACGGAGATTAACAGCGCACCAAAACCAACCATCATATGCATGTAGGCTACGCCGCTGCCGCCGGAACCCAACCGGTTTTCCGAAATCGCTGGCACGAGCGATTCAAATGACATTATCAAAGTTCAGTGGAACAGCACTATCAGGATGATGCTCCGTAGCACCTTATGGCCGTAGACGTATTTGAATCCCGAAAAAGCGTTGTCAAGCAAACCTTTGTCGGGATCTATGATGCCCGTAGATCGAGTGCGTATCCGGAGTACGAAGAATACCCCTACGCCGTAGAAAGCAGTGCAGGTGAAAAATATCCATTCCAGACCGACCACATCTATAATCGGCGCAATCACTCCGGGGCCGATCAGTCGGGTAGCGTAGTAGCCTGCGTTAACCAGAATGTATGCGTTCGGCAGGACTTGCCCCGGTACCAGATTAGCAGCCAGAGATTCTATTGCGCCCATGTGGACCGCCCTGGCGCATCCGTTGACGAAGGCCAGAGCAAGAATGTGCCAGGGTTGCACCACACCGGTGAGGACCAGAAGGGCCAGGGTCAAGCTATGCAAAAGGCTGACGACGTAGGCTAACGCCAGTATGTTTCGTCGTATGAACCGGTCGGTTAAGTATCCGGCGATGATAGGTACAACGAACCAGGGGAGCATAGCTACGAGAAATATCGCGCCCACCCAGGTACTGGGATTACTATCCGCCAAGTTGAAAATCAGCCACCCTTCGGCGGCTCCCATCGCCCACGATGCCGATTCGCCGAAGATGTGCCCGAACCACATCACTCGATAATCCCGGTGGGCTAGGGCCGGCAAAAAACGCTGGCCCGCGTTCCGCTGAGCGCGCATGATGCCTAACATCTAGCTGCACCAAGTCTAAACGTACCCACAATCATTCCCAGTAACCACTGCCTTGTCCCCTACGACAAAAACAAGCACACGAATTGCTGCCTCCACACGAGACCTCAGCCACTACAGAAGGACAACTAGGGGATATCCTAGCACCAAAAGCGAGCCATTACCTTGGGAAGGGTGGGTGGAAGAGGACGACATTTTGGCTGTGCAACCTGGATTTGGACCGGGGCTTACGGGTTCAGCGGCCGAGGCTACAAGAGCTGCCAAGGGTACCTGGCGTCTGGAATACCGGCGCCGTTCACCGAAGGGCAGGATATTGTGACTTATCGATTGGATGTCCTGTCCTTTTGTATTGACATTACCCATTGCCAGGTTCGCTGTACAATACGCGCCGGCCCACCACCCCGGACAAATTCCCAAATCTCAATCTTTCCACTGCTTCTGCGCACATAAGCAAACCCTTCAAAATCCCGTTGCGTCACCATGCGCAAATAGCGTCGGCCCTGCCTCGCAGCATCGGCAGTGTAATTCCAGTGTGCAGATAGGTGAAACACCTCGAATGGCAACCAGTGACCGAGCATGGTACTCCGAGTAATGCCGCCAGCCCGAATTCCTCTTTGGTATAATTAGTTTATTCACAAATAGAACTTCTTTTTCTGACGCAGACCTAAACACTAAGGTCCCAATTCGCCCTCTACAATGACATACTTCAAATCACAGGTGTGGATCGCAAAATCACTCTGGAAAAGTACACAAAACTACAGTTCATCGACACAGAGTTCGTCCTAGTGAGTTTTTCAGCGGCCTGCCAAGGCCGAAGAGGTGGAGCATTTTCCTCATTTCCCCTATAGGTAGATTCTTAGTCAGCTGGTACATCCTAGTGCCGGCTATGGTGGGCTTGGGCATAGCGGCAGGTGCGCTGGGCTTCGTCTACCTGACTCCCGGCAAACCCCAGATTGGGATCATAGAGGTTCCCCACACAGTCATCAACGATCGCTCGGCCTTCGCTATTGGCCAATACATCGACTACGCCCGTCGAGATGACTCCATAAAGGCTGTGGTGATTAAACTGAGCACTCCCGGTGGAGGCGCCTCAGCCAGCGAACGCCTCTACAACGAGACCCGCAGACTTCGTGAAGAAAAGCCGGTGGTGCTAGTTATGGGTAACCTGGTAGCTAGCGGCGGCTACATGATGTCAATGGGCGCTTCCTACACCTACGCCCAGACATCTTCAATGGTGGGGAACGTGGGAGTGATTTTCTCCACGGGCCCCCTGATCCCGGAACTTCCCGATGAGGGGCTGGTCTTCAGCAGCCCCAACAAGCTGGATGGAGGCACCAGGAGAGAGTGGATCGGGACGGTGGACATACTGAATGCGGCCTTTGTTCAAATGGTGGTTAGCGAACGGGGAGACAAGCTGCGTATTTCCAGGGAGGAGCTTAGCACAGGACGCCTTTATCCGGGGATGGTTGCAGTGAGACTGGGACTGGCCGACGAAGTTGGGAGTTATTCTGACGCGATTGAAAAGGCCGCCGACTTGGCGGGAATCTCCAACTACGGATTCGTAGACGTAAACTTGGAAGTGTTGCGGGAATTCGTTCAGGAGCTCGATTTTGTCTTTACACTCGAAGACGGAGATGGAGACCTGTCGGGGGCCCTCTCCTTCCTATCCAATCCCTCCCGAGACGGGGAGCCCCTGCCCTCGGAAGGCGAAACCGAGAACGCCCTGACAACTCTCCGTACCTTGAGAGACTTGATGCTGGACCAGGGCCTCGGAGCAGACGGGGAGGAAGCCCTCCCGGGATTACCCGTCGACATACAGCGCCCGGAAATCTATTACCTGTACGTTGGGCATGACCCTTAAACTAGCATCTCTCTTTCTATTCCCCATAATTGCCGCCGCTACTTTTGCGGGCATATTCTTTTTCTTTTACCAAGGCGCCTATGACCCTCCGCCTTCGGTGGATATTCCCTATGAGCAGATAACTTCGCCCGCGGTGGCCCCCGTTGCTCCCGTTGATACGGGGGCGGCCCAGGTTCGGAAGGGACTGCTGGTCGTCGACGCTCTGCACTACAACTCCTTCAGTGAAAGTGAAATTGCCACCCTCAGCTCCTGGGTAACCGACAGAGGTTATGACGTTGAATTCATTGGCAACTTTTTCGGTGTGCTGGCACCGACCAGACTGGAACAGATGGAAAAGAAGCTGCGGGAAGCCGACAGCTTCCTAGTCATGCTTCCCCGAACTACCTACCTGGACGAGGAAGTCGACTTGGTGGAACGGTTCGTCAAGAAGGGCGGAAAACTGGTGCTGGTGTCTGATCCGACCCGGCCCAACCGGATAAATGCCCTGGCTAAGAGATTTGGTGTGGAGTTCCAACCCGACTATCTCTACAACACCGTGGAATACGACCTGAACTTCAGGCACATATTCGTTAGAGATTTCCAGCCCGCCCCCCTTACCAGTGGCCTCGAGACTATAGCCCTGTATATCGCCGGGTCGGTGCAGTCTTCCGGTGACGGCTTGGCCTTTACCGATACAAATACGGAGTCTTCTTTGGGGAACATTGCAGAGAAATTCAACCCCATTTCTCTGGGAGACAAGAGGAACGTCCTGGCTATTGCTGATTTCACATTTATGGTACCTCCCTATAACTCTCTACTGGATAACGACAGGCTGTTGTCAAATCTGGCGGACTTTCTGACCGACGGTCAACGTGAGTTTGACCTCGGCGATTTTCCCCACTTCTATGAGGGCGACCCCGGAGACAATACCGACATCCTGTTGGGCCAGCCTTCTCTCTGGAACATTGGCCTCGAGATGAGAAACGGCCTCACGGCCTACGGTCTATCCTCCAGGATTGGTGAAGGGGAAGACGTGAGCCAGGACACGGTGTTCCTGGGCCTGTATGAAGACTCACGCATGGTGAGCCAATATCTACAGGCTGCCGGCGTTAGCATCGACGAGGCAATTACCCTGCCCTTTGCCCCGGAAATCGACAGGGAAGGAACAGCGATCATCCTGCTTCATAGGGACCAAGGCCGATACGTGCTGGTAGTCCTCGGGGAAACACCCGTTGCCTTGACCGGGGCTGTGAGCAGCTTGTTCAACGGTGAATTCAGAGACGAACTAGTTAGCGACTATCTGGGGTTGCGTAATAGTCAATGAAGAAACAATTAGGTCTATATATCCTTCTACCCACTTTGATATTAACGCTGGGCCTGGTCCTGGCCTGTGGAGGCAGTGGCGATTCTGAAACCGCGCCCGTTACCCTGCCCACAGACTCAACCCCCCAATCGTCCAGGCCCCTGTCGGTTAGGGAACTGATGGTGGTGGATGAATTTGCCACACAACAGGAGGCCGTTGGGCTGGAGTGGGACCAATTCCACAAGGACTTTGACCACTGGCGCGCCGGGTTAACATCTTGTCACGAGAGCACCGCTCAGAATGCCCTGCGGGACTTTGCCGTAGCTTTCAACGGTGTAACGGAACAGGCCCGGGACCTTCCCAGGGCGACGGTGACTCGGGAGTTAGCCGACGTGTTGATAGCGGCTGCCGAGTCGGAGGAGAAGGCATTCCGACAGTTACGCGACCGCTGGCAGCCAAACAACCTTTCATTGTTTGAGACAGTTGAGCAGCAGCGCTCCGAATCGGCCTTCGCCCAAAGGACAGTGCAAGACCAGGTCGCGGAGTTACAGGAAGATCTCGAGAAGGCTACCGACCCCGAGAGATTGCAGGCGATAGAAGATTTGTCCGAGGCCCTTGATGCCATCGGTGATGCATGGGAGGGCTATCACGACGACTACTCCGGCTTGCTGAAGGAGTCCGAGACCCTGGACAACGCGAAAGTGCTCACCCGGCTCAACCAGCTAATCGAGCAACTCGACGAGGTAGTTGATTCTATTGACAGGCTAACTGCGACAGACGCTACGAAAGATATGATCGGGGAGCTTCAAAAGGTAGCGGAGGCTGAACAAGCTGCCCTGTCGAACACACTTAAAGTCGTCAGACAGGCCATTATGGCAGCCTTGGAGATAGGTGATGAGCCGGCCACCCCTGAACCAGAAACGTCCAGTCAAACGATCGCACCGCGTCTGAAGGCGCCGCAGGCCGCCATCAAGAAATCCCAGGCAACCCTCAAGGAAGTCAATCTATCCATCGAGGATGCGTTGGATGGCAGTGGCGAAGAAGATTTGCAGGACCTTAGAGAGTTTGTTGACGGGTACGAGAGCCTGTTGGCTTCATGGGGCGCATTCCACGAGGGTTACAACGGCTGGCGGGAGGTCGAAGGCGGATGCGACCGTACCGAAGTTCTCAAAGCCTTGAGTCAATTCAACATACGCATAAGTGAACTCGGGCTTCAAGTGAGAGACCTTCCGCAGTCAGGTTACCTGCTGCCCATGTACAACCTGTTGGTAGAAGCAGTGGAAAGGGAAGAGGGCGCTGTCCGAACCTTGCGCACCTCCTGGCAGCCTTTCACCGTTGACGCCTTCATAGCGGTGGATCGGGAGCGGGATAATTCCAACAGGCTACGCCGCGAGGCGAGCATAGCCTTGAAGGAGCTCACCGACCGGTCCTGAGATGTCTTGTCCAACCTGGCTGATTGCTGAAGTAGCGGCGCCTGCGACATTGTGCCGAGATGCCCATCGCGTAAGAGCACAAGCTAGATCGGTAGTGGATCAATCTCGATTACCTCTAGATAACATGGCCGTCAGGCAACCTCACTTGCATTCAAGAACTATGAAGCAGCAAATTTGATAGGCAAGAGATATGTTCCACGAGTTTTGCTTCGGAGACCGCATGGAGAAAGCGGAGCCATGGGTTTCGGCGGGGCCATCGCTAGAACTGGTCACGACTCGGATTTACCTGATCGGCTTCTTAAATTGAGATTTCCCACCGGAACGTTTGCAGTACAGCACACTTAGACCCGTCTAGTTAGCCTCGAACTTTCAATTGGCCCCTGCGCAACCGCGTCCTGCACTCAGATGCGTGCAGAACGCTGGATACAGTCACTCCGATCATATTCATAGGTGAAGGCGTGATACCATACCTTGCGAGGCAATGATCGGCGAAGGTTGCCATTAGCCTATCAGTGTGGTGAGGATTGTGG
Source organism: Dehalococcoidia bacterium (assembly GCA_965249275.1). Lineage (GTDB taxonomy): Bacteria > Chloroflexota > Dehalococcoidia > Plut-88900 > Plut-88900 > Plut-88900. The sequence goes on along the minus strand of CBDFLQ010000006.1, from coordinate 948,883 downwards.
GAATGCACACTAAAATATATATGTTTCGTAGCTAAATCCGAATCCCTCCATCCTCCACCACTCCCTCCCTTACTTCACCTCCAGGATAGGATTGACTATCCCAATATCAGGAATTCCAAGTGTAGCGTTTCAGGAGGCCCCACCATGACCCCACCCCAATTTCCCCCCAGCTCCCGACCCTGGCCCGACGTCCGCGCCGAGATGGAGTCGGCGCACGAGGAGGACAAGCCCTGGTATGAGCCTCGGCAGTTCAAGGGGGGCAGCTACTTTGGCGGGGAGGACGTGGTCAAGGTGGCCAACGATGCCTATCAGATGTACATCAACCACAACGCCCTCTTCGCCCCCGACCTCTTCCCCAGCCTAGTCAGGTACGAGCGGGAGCTGATCGGCGCCCTGCTGGAGATGCTGACCGCGCCTGAGGGCGCCGGCGGGAGCGTCACATCCGGCGGCACGGAGAGTATCGTGGTGGCGGTGAAGGCGGCCAAGGCCTGGGCCCGAGACCACAGGCCCTCGGCCACCGAGCCTGAGATCTTGGTGCCGCGGGCTGCCCACCCGGCCTTCGACAAAGCGACACATATTCTCGGCATCAAGACCGTCCGGGTGCCGGACAGCATCGACTACCGGGCGGACGTGGATGCAATGGCCCGGGCCATTAACGACAACACCATCATGGTCGCCGGATCGGCTCCCTCCTACCCGTACGGGGCCAACGATGCGATAACCGAGATCGGGGCCTTGGCGGAGGAGCAGGGCCTCTGGTGCCATGTCGACGCGTGCCACGGTGGGTTCGTACTGCCCTTTGCAAGGAAGCTCGGATATGACATTCCGGACTATGACTTTGGAGTGAGTGGCGTCACCTCCATCTCGGTGGACGTGCACAAGCTGGGGTATGCCAACAAAGGCGTCTCGGGGTTGCTGCTGCGGGACGATACGTTGGAGAAGTACCAGCGGTTCACCTTCGACGAGTGGCCCTCGGGGCTCTACTCGACTCGCAACAACACGGGGTCCAGGTCCGGGGGTGGGGTGGCGTCGGCGTGGGCGGTTATGAACTACCTGGGGGAGGAGGGATACCTACGCATCGTGGAGAGGATTCTGGGGACGCGGGACCGGTTCATTGACGGGATCAACTCCATCGAGGGGCTCGAGGTGTTCGGGACGCCTCATGCCTACCTGGCAGCTTTCGGGTCGAAGAATCTCGACATCTATGCCGTCCACGATGGCATGTCCGACCGGGGGTGGAACAGCAACCGCATTGTTGACCCAGAGGGCATCCACCTCTTCTTCGACTACTCGCACCACGACATCGTCGAGCAGTACGTGACCGACCTGGCGCTGGTGACTGCCGAGGTGCGGGCCGGCCGCATCACCCGCCGAGCAGGGGAGGCGGTGTATACGCGGAGCTAGGGGCGGCGGTTATTTAGTTGTGGAGGGAGGGGTTGAGGGTATGGGCTGTTGGGCGGTTCCTTTGGTGGGTATGAATGGGAGAGTTTTGATTGATACGCGGACCCAGGCGTGAGGTCTGATTGTTTTGCGGGAAAAGTCCGCTTTTCCCTGGATTGAGGGGGCCGGGGAGGTGGATGGGATGGAAGGTCCCGGACGGTTGCGCAGGAAGACGGCGACGCCTGTACCGATGGGCGTTTTCCGCGACAGCGGATGTTCGACATCAGCGCCGGCTTTGCGACAGCCCCTAACTTCTGAGGGGATGTGGACGAGACCCGAGAAATTCTCGGTGTGGGGCAGTCCCGTCCACCAGAAGTGCTCGACCATCCTAAGGGATGGGAGCGTGGACCCGTGACCGGCGTTCGTAGACCGGAGTTCTCCGATGGTGACGACGGTGGAATCCTTAAATGGTGCGTTGGTTTTGAGTCGGCGCTCATCCGACTGTTCGGATTCGCCGGCAAGGTCTGCGGCGGGGGAATCCGGGAAGGGCACAAAGGCCCAAGGGGGCGCTATGGCCCAAGGGAGCGACATGACGCTGTGCTCCGGGGCGTCGCCTGAGGAGGCGAAACGGATGCGCCGGGTGAGTGGGGCGCGCACTTGGCAGTGGCCCTTGGAAAGGGTATGCAGGTTTTTGTCCGGGGACCTTCCATGGCCGGTCACGTGGACCGGGAGGGACAGTGATTGATCGCTGCGGAGGCGGAGGCGATGGGCCTTGGGGCAGCGCTTGTAGTGGGGGTTGGGATGTGGGAGGTTGGGTGGAAAGGGATTGGGGAGTAGGCGCGTGCCGGTGGCCGGGCGGTGGCATGCCGCTCGGGGACGACGGGGCCTATGGAGGCTTGTGCGACTCATGGGACTCCTTGTCCTTTCCTTATTAGGGCCGACGTGGGGTGTCGGGCTTGGGGGGGTAATATAGTACAGATGTTTTGCTTTGGTCAAGGGGTTCGTGTCACTTTTGGGGAGACACCGCCCCAGCCCCACCGGGGAACCTTCACCCCCTTAATCCCCCTCTCACGCCATAGGCGCATCTTCGACCCTTAGGGCCGTCAAGGGAGAGGGGGAGATAAGAACAGAGGCAGAGGTTGGCGCAGAAGCGCCAACCTCTGCCTCTAGTTCAGTACTGGGTAGAAGGGGATGGGGATGGATTCTGGCTCTCGGCGGCCGGAATGATGGAGGGGGTGGATGGGGGGAGGGTTATGTGACGAACTTGGCCCATACGGGCCGTTTCTTGCCGCCGTGGACGGAGGGCTCGGCGCACCACTTGGCGGCCAGGCGTCGGACTCCGAGGTAGGTGTCCTCGTCAAAGCCGAGGAGGTCGCGGATGACGCGGCGGTCCAGCAAGGCACGGTTGGGGTCTGCGTCTGCGAGGTAGGCGGGGTGGAGTTCCTTGTCACGGAACTCGTCGAAGATTTCTTTTGCCTTGGCGAGTTGGGCGTCGGTGAGGGTGCGGAGGTCGAGGGTGGGGAGGGAGTCAATTGCACTGACGGTAGTGGTGCCTCGGCCCGCAACTTGGCGATTGGAATGCCACCAGAAGCATAGTAGTCCCAAGGTGTTGTTAGCCCAAATCATGAAGGTGTAATCAAACCGTTGGTTGTCGAATACGATATTTGGCCAGGCGCGACCACCGATGCTGGTTTGCTCAGTGAATGCGGCACCCAGCGGCTGCGAATTAAAGCGGAAGTCGCGGTTCAAGTGAGCACGGCTTGCGGTCGCCCACGCTTTGGCGGCTCTATCTTCCATTCCTGGCTTGACGAGCAATTGCGAGTCTGACAGACAGACCATCTGTGTTTCCCGTTTGGCATTGTGGCCCCAGAGAGAGGGATAAGTAGATGTCAGACTTGACGGCACCTTAGTGAAGGGGCCAGCAGAACCAGCTATGTTTATGTCGTGCCAGCCGCGTCTACCAACATCGCTTAGGGGTGCGACTTTCAACTCCAAGGCTGATGCTATCCCTGGGAGCCACAACTTAGACTGCGAGAGGGCATAAGAAGTTTGCGCCAGAGAATAGTCGGCTAGGCGCACTGCACCCCAGCCTGCCCCACCCGCAACGCGGGGCGCGGTTATTGTCTCACCAGCCAACTCTTCCCCAACCATCAAGGGCGTGCCGCCATAGGGTCCGTCCTCAATTCGCCTGACTCTGCTGCCAACCAATAGGTTGGTAGCTAGGGAGCTTGCGTGGGGGAAGCCCTGGGGCCTTCGCAGGAACGACGTGAAATACATGCGGTCTTGGGGTGTTTCGTCTGGCCTGAGCTTGCGGGCAATGACCAAACATTCTGCCATGCCTGTGTCTGCTGAAAAGGAGATGTCATCATTGCCCGCAGCAGCTATTGTTAGCACATTTAGCCCTGTGTAGTCGCGGGTAATCATCTCGCGAAAACCCTCCCAAGACAGGCCCGACGCTACTGACAGGGGGAGCACTAGAGCTAAAGCTCCGCCGGGCTTGAGCTTCTTGTGGGCAAGGGCTGCAAAAGCTGAGGCTATGCCGGCATAGCCGTGGTAACACGTATCTCCTGTGTAACGACTAAGGCGTTTCGCCATATCCTTCTGAGTGACCCATGCGGTACTCAGGCCTCTAAAGTGTTTGATATAGTCCTCAGCCCTCTCTTCACCCTCCCAATCGGAGCCTGGTCTCGTAAACGGAGGATTCATTATCACTATGTCATACGCTTCGTCGGGGATGTTGGCGATGGCCTGGGGTGTGGTCTGCTCGCCAGTGCTGGCTATCTGGGTGGCGGGGTCGCTGGTGTTGAAGAGGGTCCACTGTGCGGAGGTCTGGAGGAATTCCAGGGAGCCGATCTTCACACTGCCATCCTTCTGACGTCCATACTGGAGGGCGTATAGGCGGGACTTTCCGAAACCTTGGGCAGGCTCCAATCCCGAGAGCGTGGAGCAGGTGATGTGGACTGCGGAGGGCATGACGTCGCAGCCGTAAAACATCTCTTCCATCATCACCTTGTGAAGCTCGGTGGGGTTGCCCCCTGTCCGTTCGTGTCGGGCAGCGATCTGCTCATAGACTGCTGACAAGAGGGCGCCGGTGCCGCAGGCGAAGTCGGCAATACGGAGCTTGCCTATGGTTTCCTTATCGGACCAGTCGACACCCTCCATCTTGGCGACGGCCAGCCTTGCAAGGAGGGCAGCGGAGGCGGGAAGGGTGTAGAAGGTGGCCAGGTACTTCCGGTCCGCAATGAGGTTCTGGAAGATGCGGCCCGTGAGGTCGTGAGCGTTCTCCACACCGGAGGAGTTGATTTCCTGGGCGGTGTCCCTTAGCCGCCGTAGAATCCGGGCAGCGTCGCTGGACTGCAGTTCGCTTAAAATGTCCCTAGCGATAGCGAAAATGGGCCAGTAGTTAATTTTGAGAATGGCGTCCCATGAGGCCAAGACCTCGTGCTGAGGGTTGGCAACATCTTCTCCGCAGACCTTCTCCAGGGTCTTGATACCCGCGTGCATCTTGGCGATGCGCTCGTGGAAGACCATGGCGTTGGCCATGATGGCGCAAGCCATGCGTCGGGTCTGGGTGACATCGGTCATGCCCAGCCGTGCGGCAATGTCTTTGACAGTCTCCGGGCGCGAAGTGGCCGTCTCGTCCAGTATCTTCGCAGCGTTATCGATGCCCTTTCTCAGTATCTTCGTAGCCGCATCGACGGCCCATTGAGGGACGGAAACGAGGCGAATCAGGTCGGCGAGGTCTTCAACGGAGCCGTCCAGCCAACCGGATTCTGGGAAGCGCTTGACGTCTTTACGCTCCTGGGTGAATATGCAGTAGGAGAGGGTTGAGGACTTTATGGTAGCCGCCAAGTCGGACTCATCGGCAAGCTCCCCTGGGTAACGAAGGGCAATAGCGGCCTCAATGGGGCGAGAATCGACCGTGACGTCGAGTCCGAGGCGAGCCTTTGCCTCGGGTTCCACGGTGGCGGCAGGCATGTATTCTGCCTCGACTACAACGGGCGAGCGGCCGGGGGATGTGATGAGGATGTCGGGCTGTCGGCCGGGATGGTCGACAATGACCCGAGTGTTCTCGTAATAGATGCTGCTGCGGGAGAACATGGCCTGCAACAGAATGCCCAAGGCGTTGTTGGCGTTTGGCTCGGTTTGACGGGGCATCTGGTGTGTGGGTCCTTTGGTGACCGGGACAAGGGTGGTGGGGGTTGATTGTACGGCATAACGGGCATTGGGACACCCCGCACCGAGGAGGGGATCACCCTCACCCTAGCCCTCTCCCATCGAGGGAGAGGGGATAAGACCCCGCCCCGCTCGACCCTTCGAGTGGCTCCCGCCTCAGCGGATCTACGACAGGGTGAGCGGCCCCACTGGATTCCCGATTGGGGTGGGGGATGATGGGGGGGTGTGTGTTAGAATGCGCCTGAATTTCAGAGAACGGCGGTCGCCATGCTTTACATTCTCCTGGCCACTCTGACGACTGACGGGCAGCGGAAGCTGATAGATAATCCCGAGCTTATAAATGACGTCGCGCAGGAGGTGGATGTGCCCGGCGCCCGCCTTATGGCGCGGTACATGGTTCTCGGCAGGTACGACTTCGTAATCATCGCCGAGGCGGACGGCCCGGAGTCGGTGGCCCGGTTGTCCCTGGAGTTCGGGCTCCGAGCCGGGGTCCACACCGAGACCCTTCAGGCTATCAACGTCGATCTCCTCGCCGGCGCCGGCGAGGACGACATTATCTCGAGCCTCACCGAGGCGTTCGCTCCCACCGACGGCGCACCCCCCACCCCCGAAACCTAGTCCAGCCAGTCTTCCAATAAGAAAGGCGTCACCCATGACAAACCTGGACTTCGAGATATCCGAATTCGAGGACCGGCAGCAGAGGACTCGGGCGGCCATGGAGAAGATCGGCATAGACCTTCTCATAGTGACTAACCCCGTCAACATCAACTACCTGGCCGGCAGCCGGATCAAGGGATACCAGGAGTTCCAGGCCCTGCTATTCACCCTGGAGCCCAGCGACCTGATACTCCAGACTCGTTTCGCTGATGTCTTCGAGGCACAGGAAATGTCGCTGTCGGGGGACGTGCGGGGGTGGGACCGGGACCCGGGCGACCATGCCGTGCCCATCCTCAAGTCAATACTGGAGGAGAAGGGGTATCTCAGCCGGAGGATAGGGCTTGAGGTCCCGAATACGTATCTCAACGTTCACGATTATCTGCAGCTCAGGGATGTTCTCGGCGATGCCCTGGTAGCCGAACCGACCCGCCTGATCGAGGAGCTCAAGTTCGTTAAGTCCCCTGCGGAGCTGGCGTACATCCGCAAGGCATCCGACATCAATGACGCCGTCCACCAGACGTGCCTCGATACCATGGCAGCAGGCAAGACCGAGTTCCAGGTTGTGGGCGAGATGCATCGCACGATGATGTCCCTCGGCGGTGAGTTCACCTCCAGCCCGATGAACTTCGTGAGCGGAGAGCGGACGCCCTACTCCCACGGCTTTCCATCGGAGAGGGTGCTTCAGGATGGGGACTTGGTCCACCACGAATACGGTTCAGCCTATCGTCGGTACACCTGCACTATCGGTCGGGTGATGTGCATCGGGGAGCCGACGGCCAGGATGAAAGAGGTCTACCAGGTTGTCCGGGACGCCTGCGACGCGACCATCGGGGCGATCAGGGCGGGGGTCCCGGCGTCGGTGCCTCACGAGGCGGCGAAGAAGGTCATCGGGGATGCGGGGATGGAGGAGGGTCGGTGGCACACCACCGGCTACGGAATAGCTCCCGGATTCCCGCCCAGGTGGTCGGAGCCGTTTCAGATGGACGGCAGTATCGACGAGCCGTTGCAGAGCGGCATGGTGCTGTCCATCGAGCCTCCGGTGTTTCTGCCGGAGGAGAGACTCGGGGCCCGGATAATCGACAACGTGCTTGTGACCGACACCGGCTGCGAGATATTGTCGAAGACCAGCCGGGACCTGACGGTGGTGTAGGCGGGCAAGCTCTCCAGCGGCTTGGTTAATCTTGAGGACCATGAAATGAACTCTGTTTCCCAACTGTTCAAGATAGACAGCAAAGATAAGCAGAGCCAGGCGATAAAGGAGGCTGAATTCTCCCATCTGGGATTCCAGGAACGGCGGGATATTCAGGAATGGGTAGCCGCCAACCCAAGCATTCTGGGCGAGGACTTGCTGATAATCGGCAAGGAGTTTAGCGGTTTCGACAGGACGAACGAAAGACTAGACCTTCTGGCTGTAGACCCGGACGGTAAACTGGTCATTATTGAGTTGAAGCGTGACGACTCTGGTGCAGACGCTTATTGGCAGGCGGTCAAATATGCAAGTTATTTTCAAAAGACCCGTTCTGAAATAATCGTCGAGATACTGGCGAGCTATGATGGTTCATCGAGTGAAGAAGCAGTGCATAAATTGCGGCGGCACCTTGACGAAGATGATTTGAGCAGCCTGAACAACGACCAACGTATTATCCTTGCGAGCCATCGCTTCGCACCTGAAGTGACGTCTGCTGCCCTGTGGTTGAACGGGAAATCACCTAACTTAATAACCTGTGTGCAATTAACGCCATACATGGACGGCGAATCCATGTACGTACATGCGAATACCATCATCCCTGTGCCCGGCGCGGAAGACTACATGGTACAGGTTGGCAGCAGACCGGATGAAGGTGGCGGATTGTCCAGCAGCTTAGGAATTAAGCTAACGGAAACGTTCGCGAAGAACAGAAGTGATCATGTCACCACTTTCCTGCGGAATGTGGGCGATCGTGTATTGAGCGGACTCCCGCAGGAAGTCCGACCAAACAGGAATAGCAGATGGGCCGGAGATACGGGAGGTTGGCGTTACTACCACTTTTGGTATGCAAGTCAACATTGGGGCAATTGGCGCTTGTCTTATATGGTGAATCTTTTCTTCGACGATCAAGCCCAGCCTAGTAAGGCAGACGTAGAATTGGCTTACCTCTCAGGTGATCTGCGGGCCAGGTTTCAGGAGCGGGAGGTAATCGAGGAACTGTCTAACAAGCTGAAGTTAGTGGGCATCGACTCGGAACCAACTCTGGAAGAAACAAGGGTAGTGCTAACCCATGCTTCATCCTCTTTGGACGATCACCTCGCCGATAGGCTTTCCCAGACGGTAAAAGCCTTCATCGAGACCCTAACTCCCGTCGTCAACGAATTCGAAGAAGAGGACAACGAAGAAGAGGCTTAAATCCCCTCTACCGCACACCTGGGACCCCTAGTGCTCCCGGGTCTACCGAGCCGAAATATCCACGGCAAAAGTCTTCGCCGCTTCCCCCGCCCCCGACACAACAGCCCGGCCAGCAGCCACGAACTCTGACCGTGCAATCTCCACGTCGACTTGGAACGGCTCTCCCTCGACGGTTACCGTGAACCGGCGCCGGGAGATTGGGGCCTTCAGGTGTTCTTTGGCCTGAGCTATTGTTGCTTCCAGGCTTCTTAGGGCCTCGTGGGCCTCAGCCAAGGTTACCGATTGAAATCGGATCTCGTCTCCGGGCATCCTCTGGGCAACCTTGCCGATATCCGAGCTGATAACGGTCGCAGGCTTGGTGTAGCCGCCGGACGTGCCCCGGTCGGCCATCAGGATAATGGGCTGCCCGTCCCCCGAGACCTGTACCCCTCCGAAGGGAATACCGTCGGAGATGATGTCGGGCCCGTCGCTGTGCTCGACTTTCGGGCCCTGCAGGCGGTATCCCATCCGGTCCGAATTTGCCGATACAGTGAAGGACTCGCCAAATAAAACGGTCAATCCAGCCTGGGTGAAACGGTCGTCCTGGGGTCCCAGGACCACGCGGATAGCAAGCTCAGGGTCGTAGTTGGGGACCAGGCTTCGGGGAATCCGCCGACCTGAACGATCACTGGAAGAGACGGGCAGCCGAGTCAAAAGCATGTCGCCCGCCTCCAGCGCTCGGCCCTTCAAGCCGCCTATTGCCGCCTTCATAAAGGTGGACTTGCTGCCCATGACCATTGGGATGTCGAAACCCCCGGCCACCGCCACGTAGGCCCGGGTCCCGGACCTGTGCTCCCCGAAGGATAGGACGTCTCCCTGCCGAGCCAGGAACGACTCCCACATCGGGGTGGGAGCGTCGTTGAGAGATGGAGAGAGGTCTGCCCCGCTTATGGCTACGAGAGCGGGAGAACGGAAGTGGAGTCTAGGCCCTGCCAGGGTGACTTCCAGGCAGGCCTCGTCCTCGGGGTTGCCGGTGAGGATGTTGGCCATGCGAAGGGCGACGGTGTCCATTGCCCCGGACGCCGGGACGCCGTGGTGCAGGTAACCGTAGCGGCCCATGTCCTGGACCGTGGTGAGGAGACCGGGCTCTATTACTTCTATGACGCCCATATTGATATCAGCCCGCGTCCCGAACCGTGACCTTGAACGTTCCCGCCTCTACCTGCTTCTCAATCTCCCGGTACTGCGCCTCCTCGATGGACGTAAAGCGGACCATATCGCCCGCCTCGACGAGGGACGGGGGCTCCCTGCCGGGGTCGAACATTCTTATGGGCGACCTTCCTATAACCCGCCAACCCCCCGGACTGGCCAGCGGATATATGCCCGTCTGCCGCTCGGCGATGCCCACGGAGCCCGGGACCATCCTCACCCGGGGAGTTGGGAGCCGCGGCGTGGCAATCTTCTCCGACATGCCCCCGAGGTACGGGAATCCGGGGTTGAACCCAACCATATAGACAAGGTAGTCGGCACTTGTGTGGACCTCAATGACCTCGGCCTCGGTAAGGTTGCTGTGTGTGGCAACGAACTCGATGTCCGGGCCGTACTCCCCCCCGTAAAGGGTGGGTATCTCCACGACCTTCGAAGCACCCAGATCAGCGTCCTCGAGGTTGCCGTATAGCTCGGCAAGACGCTGCTGGAGGTCTTCTACCCGCATAGTGAGTGGATCGTAATAGACGAGGATGGAGCGGTAGGTAGGGGCAAGGGCCTGTACACCGGGGATATCGGCGGCATCGATTGCGTTGAGCAGGTGCCGTATGCTCCGGTTGACCTCGGGGGTTATCTCGTCGCCCACCTCAATGAACAGGGATTTATCGCCGCCATAGCGGAAGGTGGGTTCAGTGAAGAGTGGCATGCACTGGCTTTTGCCCTCGGCTCGGGACTAGCAGAAAGTCCCCATAGGAACGACCTCTACGCCCGCTTCCTCGAACCGACTTCGGATGGCGGAAGCCAGCTCCACGGCGCCGGGATTGTCGCCGTGGAGGCATATGGTGTCGGCCTGCATGGGGATCTCTTCCCCGGTGATTGCAGTTACGGAGCCTTCCGTGATCATTTTGAGGCTCCGTTCAACGACTTCCGAGGGATCGTGCAGCACGGAGCCCTCTATTGAGCGGGCGACGAGGGTGCCGTCAGCGTTGAACGCCCTGTCGGCGAACGTCTCCCGAGCGACCCGGTTACCCATCTCTTTGGCTATGTTGACCCAGTTGGTACCGGCTAGCACTACAAGAATTATCTCGGGGTCGATGTCCAGGATGGCCTGGCAAATGCCCTTGGCGAGGTCATCGTTCTTGACGGCGGAGTTGTACAGGGCCCCGTGGGCCTTGACGTGCTGGAGCTTGGCTCCGCCCATGAACCCCTGCAAGGCCCCGACCTGGTATTTCACATAGGCTCGGGCTTCTTCGGGGGTTGTGTTCATGTTGCGGCGTCCAAAGCCGAGAAGGTCTGGGTAGCTAGGGTGGGCGCCAATTGCGACACCGCTGGCCTTGGCCAAATTCACGGTGTGCTGCATCCATATCGGGTCTCCGGCATGATAGCCGCAGGCCACGTTCGAAGAGGTAACGTGCTTTATGACCTCCTCGTCGAGGCCCATCTTCCATGCGCCGTAACTCTCTCCCATGTCGCAGTTGAAGTCGATTTTTGTGGCCATAGCCTGTCGCTCCCGAATGGAAAAACTCAGTGCCGCAATATGCGATATCCTACAAGTGGGCCGGTTTAGGTGTCAATCAGACCCGTGGTTCGACAGACTTATCCTTATGGCCGAAAATCCTCTCGAATCGCTGATAGTTGAAGAGGTACGTGCCCGCGGCCCGATGACCTTCGCTCGCTTCATGGATCTGGCGCTGTATCACGAGCCCTGGGGTTACTACTCCTCCGGCCCTGAGCGAATCGGGGCGGGGGGAGACTTCTACACGAGCCCCGTGGCCCATCCTGCCTTCGGGGCGCTGCTGACGGTGCAGCTGACGGGAATGTGGGGGATGATGGGCAAGCCCTCGCCGTTCCATGTAGTTGAGCTGGGCGCTGGGACAGGGGTAATGGCTAGGGACATCATCGAATATTCATGCCACGTCTCCTCCGATTTTGCCGACGCTTTGGAGTATGTGACCATAGATATGAGACACGCACACCGTGTTCAGGGCGCCCATCACGTTGTGTCAGGCGGCATTCCTCTCAGGGGAATCACCGGTTGCATCCTGTCCAACGAGTACCTGGATGCGATGCCCGTGCACCGGGTCACGATGGAGGAAGGGAAACTGCGGGAGTTGTACGTCGGGGTGGGGGGTGGGGGGCTTGTTGAAGTTGTGGGTGAGCCGTCTACAGGGCTCTTGCAGGAGCGGCTCAATGGCCTAGGAGTCACTCTGGCCGAGGGCCAATGCGCCGAGATCAACCTGGGCCTGGAAGACCTGACCCGTTCCCTCGCCGAGTCCCTGGAGTCAGGATACATAATCAGCATCGACTACGGGCACGAAGCCTCGGATTTGTACTCCTCGTCCCGACCGCAGGGAACGCTGATGTGCCACTATCGGCACACGGTTAATAGCCAACCTTTCCGGCGCATCGGGCGGCAGGACATCACCGCGCATGTGGACTTCACGACGCTGATGCAGATGGCAAAGAGAAGGGGGCTTCAGGCGTGCGGACTGGTCTCCCAGAGGGACTTCCTGGGTAACCTCGGCATCTTGGGGATCAGGAACGGCCTTCGGGGCATGGGCCTGCCGTCGAGTAAATATAATGCCAACATGATGGGACTGGGCAACTTGATCGACCCCGAGGGTCTGGGTGGTTTTAAGTTCTGTATTCAGGCCAAGGAAGTAGAGGCTGGGGGGCTGTCCGGGCTGGGTGGCGAGGGTCTCATCTTCCACGATGGCCTGCCTGTGCCCCTAATATCCGAGCGGCACGTCAACCTATTGGAGGGGAAATATCCCCATATGGCGTGGGACGTGGGGTAGAGGCAGAGATGCTGGGCTTCTAGAACCCGGATATATCCTCTCCGCCGTCTACGCCGATTACATCCCCGGAAATCCAACCGGTCGGACCCGTGGCCAGCATGGCGATGACTGCAGCGACATCCTGGGGTGTGGTCATCCGTCCTCCGGGATTGCTCGCGGACGCACCGGCTATGAGCTCCTCGTGGCCGGGGATCTTCCTGAGGGCTGGGGTGTTGGTTATGCCGGCTCTGATGGCGTTCACTGTGATACCTCGCCCGCCGAGCTCCATGGCCAGCTGTCTAACGTGGGACTCCAGGGCGGCCTTGGCCGCTGATACTGCGCCGTATGTGGGAACTACTCGATGGGAACCGGCACTGGTGAGGGCGTAGACCCGACCCCCCTCAGTCATCAGGTCTCGATAGACCATGTCTTGAACCCAGTAGACCAGGGAGTTCGCCATGACGTGCAGGGTCATGTCCATCTGGGCCTGGGTTAGCGAGTCTTTGGGGTCTTCCGGTACGTAGGCTTTGAGGGTCCCAAAGGCCAGCGAGTGTACCAGCACTTTAACCGAGGAGCCCGGTGACAGGTTCTCCTTCACACTATCCAGGACGTTGGCTCTTTTCCCATCGTCGGCGGCGTTGGTGTTGAAGAACAGGGCCCTGACGCCCAAGGCTTTAACTTTCGCAGCGACGGCTTGAGCGTTTGGCAGCGTGGCCCTTCTGTCGAGATGAACGCCTGCTATGTTAAGCCCCTTCTCCGCCAGCGCCAGGGCGCAAGCCCCCCCGAATCCGCTGGACGCTCCGAGAACTATGGCCCAGTCCCGGTTGTCATTTGCTGCGTTCAATTCGCTTTACCTCCGTGGGGGTTATCCCGGCGCCTGACGATCTCTACCGCGGCCGCCGAGAGTGTTGCGTCGGTTATCGGTACGTCCGGTTTGCTGACTTTGACCCTGACCTGCTCCACAGGGAAGTCGTGCAAAACCCGGGCAGCTATCTCCCCCGCTACGGTCTCGATAAGGTCACGGGAAGGGCCTTCTACTGTGCGTTTGACCAGGCGAAAGACTTCGCTGTAGTTGATGGTGTCTGCCAGGGAGTCGGTCTCTGCGGCCCTGGCAAGGTCGGCGGACAGTTCCACGTCGACTATAAATCGCTGCCCTTGGGTCTTCTCAATCTCATTGACGCCGTGATAGGCGTAGAACTCCATACCCTCCAGCAGGATCTTGTCGGGCTGCAAGGGAGTCCCTAAGACTTGGCCAGGCTGCCGTCCAGCCCGAGCTCGGCGGCGACGCCCTGCATGGCCTCGATCACCGTTGCGATGTGATCGTCAAGTTCGACGCCAAGCTGGGCCGTTCCGTTAGTAATGTCTTCGCGAATCACGCCCCTGGCGAAGGACTTGTCCTTCAGCTTCTTCTTGACCGACCTGACCTTGACGTCCATGACGCTCTTCGTGGGCTGGACGAGGGCTACGGCATTGACGAGCCCGACAAGCTCATCGCAGGCGAAAATGGCCTTATCCATATTCGCCTTCCTATCCAGGCCGAGGTAGTCGGCGTGGCACTGGATGGCGTAGATGATCTCTTCCGGGTAACCCCGCTCCCTGAGGATTTTGGAGCCTTCCATAGGGTGTTTGTCCGCGGTGGGATGCACCTCGTAGTCGAAGTCATGGAGCAGGCCCACAATTCCCCAGACGTCCTCGTCCTCCGAGAACTTGCGGGCATAGGCGCGCATTGCAGCCTCCACCCCGAGGCCGTGCTTTCGCAGGTTTTCGCTCTTCGTGTATTCGTGGAGGAGGTCCAGTGCTTCTTGCCTGGTCTTCATAGGCTGCCGCCTCCGCTGTAAACCGGACCGGGCCTAAAGGGCCGCGGCCTTGGCGGCAAGGGCTGGGACATCGGGCAGGCCCCGCTCGTACACTTCAGCTGCCTGTACGACGCCCTGCTTATCGATAAGGAAGCAGGCTCTCTTGCTGATGCCGTTCTCAGTCATGATGCCGTAGAGGTCCGCTACCGCGCCCTTGGGGTGGAAGTCGGCGAGGAGTGGGAACCAGAGACCGCCTAGGCTGAGGTCGTAGACTTTGTGGGCGAAGATGCTGTCGATGCTCAGGCCGAGGACCTGGGTGTTGGCGTCGTTGAAGGAGCTCCGGGCCGCCCTAAGGGTGGCCAGTTCGGTGCTTCAGCCGCCGGTGAAATCGAGAATATAGAAAGCGAGGAGTACGTTCTTGTCGCCCCTGTAACTACTTAGGGTTACGTCCCCGCCCTGAGTGCCTTTAAGTGTAAAGTCGGGGGCTTCCTGTCCTACCTGGATCTGGTCCGCCATGGTTATGTTCCTCCCACGATATTGACGAATGAGGTTGCTGCAAACAGCTTGGCAAATGATAGCACAAAGAGTTATGAGATTCAGGCAGCGAAAGGGAGGCGGGAGTCCGCTACCCGCGCTGGTCCAGTGGGACGTACTCCAGGTCCATCGGACCCGTGTACTCCGCAAGCGGCCGGATGAGTATGTTCTTTTCGTGTTGTTCCACTACTTGCAGGGTCCATCCGGGTATGCGACCCATGGCAAACAGGGGTATGAACAGATCGTCCGGGATGCCGAGGAGGTGGTAGATGGAACCGGCGTAAAAGTCCACGTTTACGAATACGCCGCGCTTTCTATAGGGGGCCATCGCTTCTTCGACACGGGTGAGGATTTGGTACCACTCCGGCTCGCCCAGCTTCTCGCCCAAGGCCCGAGACCTCTCTCTGAGGTGCCTAGCCCTGGGATCCTCCGCCTTGTAGACCCTGTGACCGAAGCCCATTATCCGCCCGCCGTTCTTGATGGTGTCCCTGATGTAGGTTTCGGCGTTGTCGGGTGAGCCGATGGCCTGCGTCATGGTCTGGGCAGCCTCTGCGGCGCCCCCGTGTGCCGGCCCTTTCAAGACGGCTACGCCAGTAACGATGGCCGAGTGGAGGTCCGAGATTGTGCTGGCGCAGACCCTTGCCGCAAATGCCGATGCGTTGGTCCCGTGCTCGGCGTGGAGGATGAAGTCGACGTCAAGTAACTTGGCATCCTCATCAGTCGGTTTTTCCCCGTGAAGCATGTGGAGGAAGCTTGCAGCATGGCCTAGCGAGGGGTTGGGAGTCACGGGATCCAGGCCCTGCCTTATCCGGTGGTGTGCGGCAACAATGGTGGAAGCCTGAGACGTTACCCGGATGCCCTTGCGGATGTTGGCCTCGGCGGAGTTGTCGGATACGTCGGGGTCGAAGGCGGATAGTGCGGATATCCCTGTGCGCAGGACATCCATCGGGTGGGCATCCTTGACCAAGTCTATCACCTGGTAAACGGCATCGGGAATTTGGCGGCTGGACTTTAGGGTTTCGTCTATCTCGCTAAGCTGACTGCGGGTGGGCAGGGAGCCATGGAGGAGCAGATAAGTGGTTTCTTCGAAAGTGGAGTTCTCGGCGAGGTCATGGATGTTGTATCCCCGATAGAGGAGCTTGCCGACATCGCCGTCGATAAAAGAGGCTGCCGATCGCTCGAAGTAGATGCCTTTTAGCCCGCGGTGTAGCTGAATATCTTCTTTGGCCTCAGCCATTCGTGCCCCCTGAGCAGCCTGTCATGATACTGTCAAAATATAGGTTCCGGGCTAGAGCCATCCGAGTCAAGAACCCCGGGCCGTTTGAACGCCACCGGGGGCCATAAGTCCCGGCCCCCCGCCTTGGGCGACATGACCGACACTCGACTACATTAAGTCCGAAAGTGTCGGGTACCAAAGCCCGGACGGGGCTGACTGGAATCTGGCCTGCTTGAGTACCGGATTCGGACTTTATCATTCTGTCCGTCTGAGTGTCAAGGAACGGGATTTGGGATGTATTTGGAAGTGCATAAGTTGACATCCGGCCCTCTAGATGCTAGGATTTTCCGGCCACTCGTGCCTAGGCAGTGGGGGGTCTTGCGCGATGGCGGGTTCCTTTGGCATCGCCTCCCGATGCGCGCGTGAGGAAAGAAGAAGGGGAACAAAAATGGACATGATAGGCACGGCCGTGTCCTCTTAGGGCCCCAGTTGTGGATGCTCAAACCGTTACAGCGGCCGGCTAGACGGGAGAAAGGCAATTGGAGACAAGAGACTTTGTAGTCCGCTTTGCCGGCGAGGGCGGGCAGGGTGTAGTGACAGCAGCCGCGGCCTTGGCGCAGGCGGCGGCTCAGGTAGGCTACCACGTCCTGACATTCTCGACTTTTCCGTCTCAGATCCGGGGTGGACCCACCTGGACCCAGGTCCGGGTAGCGACCTCTCCTATTCTGAGTTCCGGGGATGACCTTAACGTCCTGGTAGCCTTCAACAAAGAAGCCTACGAGACCCACCTGGAAGAGGTTAGGGAAGACGGTGTAGTAATATATAACACCGGTGACTTCCAGCTTGAAGAGGATGATCAGAGCGTCGGGTTGCCCTTCGAGGAAATGGCCCGCTCCACAGGCAACTTGCGGGCGGCTAACTTTGTCGTCGTAGGAGCCTTGGCCCATCTGGTCGACATGCCCCACGAGTACCTGGCGGAGTTCAACCGAAAGCGCTATACGAGAGGCCGCGCCAACGACGAGCAGATAATTGAGTCCAACAACAAGGCTCTGCTCCTCGGCAGGGAAGGCGCTGCCAAGAGCGGCTTGAGACTCGGGACCCTGGCCCCGGCCACCAAGACCGAGGGTAACCAGGTACTTATCAACGGTAATCAGGCCCTTTCCATGGGCGCCATAGCCGCAGGGCTCGACTGCTTCATCGGATATCCCATCTCCCCGGCCACTTCGATACTGATATTCATGGAGAACAACCTGGTCGGGGAAGGCAAGTTCGCATATCAGGCCAGCTCCGAAATAGAATCCATTAACTCAATAGTGGGGGCGGGGTACGCCGGCAAGAAGGCGATGACCTCCACGGCAGGACCCGGGTTCAGCCTTATGAGCGAGGGCCTTGGGTTTGCCTGGATGGCCGAGATTCCTTGCGTAGTGGTTGACGTCATGAGGGGTGGGCCGGCCACGGGACTGCCAACGAAAACCGAGCAGTCTGACCTGCTGGCGGCTTTGCATCCCGCCCACGGGGACATGGAACTGCCGATCATAGCCCCCGGCGACGTGTCGGAGTGCTTTGATGCCGCGGTCAAGGCCCTTAACTGGGCGGAGCGGTACCAGGGCCCCGTGGCCCTGCTCAGCGATCACAACCTCTCGGAGAGGGCGCAGAACATTCCCAGGCCCAATCTCGAGGCCTTGGTCGTCGAAAACCGGGACGTCTATACCGGGTCGAACGGCTACCTGCGTTATGAGGCCAGCCACGTCTCCCCCATGCCCCTTCCGGGCGGGCCGGGCCCCTACGTGGCCAATGCCAGCGAGCACGACCCGTATGGAGATACAACCCACAGGCCGGACAGGCACATCCAGATGACCAATCGCAGGTTTAGCAAGCTGGACCTGCTGCTGGAGGACGAGTTCGAGGTGGAGAACGGAGATTGCCCGGTGACGCTGTTGCCGTGGGGTGGGTCAAAAGGCCCTGGGCTGGAAGCATATCGGCAGCTCATTGCCGAGGGGTGCGATCTGGGTTGGTACTACACGATGAACATCAACCCCTTGCCTCCGACCCTGCTTAAAGAACTGAAGAAGAAAGAACTGGTAATAGTCCCAGAGCTAAACTACATGGGGCAGATGTCCATGATTCTGAGAGCTAAGGGCGTGAAAGCCGAGTCGATCACCCAGATTACGGGACTGCCGTTCAAGGTGAGAGACCTGGTAGAGCGTATCGGGGAGAGAGTCCGGGTACAGGCTGAAAGGACAGTTCAAGTATGACCACACTAAAGCAGGCGCCGCGAAAGGCGCCGAAGATCAAGAACGCAGAGTACGACTTCAAGTGGTGCCCCGGTTGCGGCGACTTCGGGGTGCGGCGTGCTGTCGAGATGGCCATTCGGGAGCGGGCCTTGAGAGACGAGGCCCCTCTTACCGAGACGGTCATAGTCGCGGGCATAGGCTGCTCCGGTAACCTGGTCCACCTGGTCGAGGGCGAGCAACCCTTCGGGATCCACGGAGTCCACGGGCGCACACTGCCCCAGGCATTTGGTATAAAGATGGCCCGGCCGGAGTTGAATGTTCTTGTGGTCGCTGGAGACGGGGACTTTCTCAGCATTGGGGGAGAGCACATCGTGCCTCAGGCCCAGAGAAACCTGGACGTCTGCGCTGTCATCATGGACAACGGCGTCTACGGGCTCACCAAGGGCCAGAGTTCTCCGACCACCGACATGGGTGTCAAGACTTCAAGCACACCGTTCGGCAAGATCGAGGGGTCGGTGGACCCGCTGGACCTCTACCTTACTAGCGGCGCCTCATTCATTGCCTCCGGTTTTTCGGGCAAGCCCAGGGACCTGGCCTCTCTCATACTCCAGGGGATGGACCACAAGGGCTTCTCCATAGTGCACATACAGTCCCCCTGCACCGAATACAACGACACTTACGACCTCCTAAAAGGTAATGCCAAGCAGGGGATAAAGCCCGCCCTCTGGGCCCTGTCCGAAGACTACGATTCGAGCGACAGGATGTCGGCGTACAAGGCCATCCACGAGCCCGGGATTCCTGTAGGAATAATCTACAAGGACCCCGACTCCAAGCCCTTGCACGAGCGACAGGATGAGGTCAGAAGCAAGGCCAGGCAGATGACTTTGGAGAAGATGCTGGACGGCTTCAGCGTCTAGTTACCGCTCTCGGGTAATCAGGCGCCCGCGTAGATTAATTTGAAATTGCTTTGGGCTGCTGTTAAGCGGCCCAAAGCCTTTTATGCATGATAGCCGAACAGAAACAAGCCTCCACTGATAAAAGGGAGGCGCAGGTACTGGATCTTGGCTTGGTGGACTATCAGTCTGCCCTCGACCTGCAGACCGACCTCAGAGACCGGCGCATTGCTGATGAGATACCCGACACCCTGGTCCTGCTCGAACACCCGCCGGTCATAACGCTCGGAAGGTCGGGCAACATGGAGAACATCCTGGTACCCGAGTCAGAGTTGACCGACCGCGGGATCCAATTCTTTCACGCCAACCGGGGAGGAGACGTCACTTACCACGGCCCCGGTCAGATAGTCGGCTATACGATCATGGACCTTACCTCGCATGGGATAGACCTCCGCAAACACCTGTGGAAGCTGGAAGAGGTCTTGATACGGGCCCTTGAGGGCCTCGGGGTGGGGGGGAGAAGACGGGAGGGGTTGACGGGGGTGTGGGTTGGAGAAAACAAGATCGCCTCGATAGGGATTCACGTCAGGCGCTGGGTGACGATGCACGGTTTTGCACTCAACGTCTCCCCTGACATGGAGCACCTATCGCTGATATATCCGTGCGGGATCAAGGACGCACCCATGACTTCCGTGGAGAAGATATTGGGTAGACCCGTGTCCCGGTGGGATGTCCTGAGCGCGCTTAGAGAGGCGTTCGGGCAGGTTTTTGGACTCCGATTAGAGAGTTTGCCTGAAGGAGGCGATTAACAAATAACCCCCCTGATCCCGTTCACATAGAGGGGTGACATCAACCCCTTGCGAAACGCTATTTCTGGCGTTAAAATCTGCACCGGTTAGCACTCGGGCCACTTGAGTGCTAAAATTTTGTACGGACGAATGATTCGAAAGGAGGATTCATATTGACACGAACGCTTGAACCGTTGGGAGACGGAGTGCTCATCAAGCCCGCCGAAAAAGAGGAGGTCACGGCCAGCGGCCTTGTACTTCCCGACACGGCTAGAGAGAAGCCCCAAGAGGGCGAGGTCATAACCGTGGGCCCCGGTCGTCTCGATGACGACGGCAACCGGGTAGCCATGGAGGTGAAAAAGGGCGACATGGTCATGTTCCGGAAGTACTCCGGCACCGAGTTGAAAGAGGATGACGAGGATTACCTGATAGTGCGGGAGTCCGACATCGTCGCCAAGATAACCTAGTTCCGGGGCACACCTGGACCGGGAAGAATTAGGAAAGGAGCTTAAATGCCAGCAAAACAATTGGAATACGCCGAAGACGCGAGGGCTTCCCTCCGCAAGGGAATTGACGCCCTGGCCAACGCGGTGAAGATCACACTCGGCCCCAAGGGCCGGAACGTTATCTTAGACAAGAAGTTCGGTCCCCCCACCATCACCAATGACGGTGTAACCATCGCCAAGGAGATCGAGGTAGAGGATCCGTTCGAGAACATGGGCGCTCAGCTCATCAAGGAAGTCGCCACCAAGACCAACGACGTGGCCGGAGACGGCACCACCACGGCTACGGTCCTGGCGCAGAGCATGATCCACGAAGGCATGAAGAACGTGGCCGCCGGCGCCAACCCCATGGCCATTAAGAGGGGTATGGAGATAGCCCGCGGCGCTGCCGTCGAAGAGCTCAAGAAGCTCTCCATCGCGGTAGCAGGCAAGGACCAGATTGCCCAGGTCGCTTCCATCTCCGCCGCCGACTCCGAAATCGGTGGACTCATCGCCGAGGTAATGGAGAAGGTCGGCAAGGACGGCGTCATCACCGTAGAGGAGTCCAAGGGCATCCGCTACGAGATCGAGTACGTCGAGGGCATGGAGATCGATCGAGGCTACATCAGCCCGTACTTTGTAACCAACTCCGAGCGGATGGAAGCAGGTCTTGACGACCCCTACATCCTCATTACCGACAAGAAGATCTCTGCCGTTGCCGACGTTCTACCGGTCCTGGAGAAGGTCCTTCAGGTCAGCAAGAACATGGTAGTCATTGCCGAGGACGTGGACGGCGAAGCGCTGGCCACCCTGGTGGTGAACAAGCTGCGCGGCACAATTAACTGCCTGGCAGTGAAGGCCCCCGGCTTCGGAGACAGGCGCAAGGCGATGCTTCAGGACATAGCCATCCTGACTAGCGGCACCGTCATAAGCGAAGAGGTCGGACGCAAACTGGACTCCGCAACCCTGGAAGACCTGGGTCGGGCCCGGCGTGTCGTATCCGGTAAGGACGACACCACCATCATCGAAGGACGGGGCGGCGAGGACGCGATCCAGGGCCGGATCAAGCAGATCAAGGCCCAGATCGAGGACACCACCTCCGACTTCGACCGTGAGAAGCTCCAGGAGCGGTTGGCCAAGCTGGCCGGCGGCGTTGGAGTCATCAAGGTTGGCGCAGCCACCGAGGTTGAGCTGAAAGAGAAGAAACACCGCGTAGAGGACGCCCTTTCGGCCACCCGAGCCGCGGTGGAAGAAGGAATCGTCGCCGGTGGTGGCGTCTCCCTTCTGAACGCCCAGAAAGCCCTTGGCAAGGTCATTGATGAAAACGAGGGTGACGAGCGCACCGGCGTCTCCATCGTTGCCAAGGCCCTTGAGCAGCCGATGCGGCGTATCGCCGAGAACGCCGGCAAAGAGGGCTCCGTCGTCGTCGACATGGTGAAGAAGCTGGACCCGTCCCACGGCTACGACGCCGCCAGCGACGACTATGGCGACCTCATCGAAAAGGGGATTATCGACCCCCTCAAGGTGACCCGTGCAGGTCTGGAGAATGCCGTCAGCGTGGCGGCCATGGTACTGACCACCGAGTCCCTTGTTACCGAGATACCGGACAAGTCGCCGGCCATGCCCCCGGGCCCGCCCATGGACTACTAGTCCAACAGGACGGCAATTCACAACCGAATAGTAATAATGGGCCGGCGCTCAGCGCCGGCCCGTTGTTCTTTCCGAAGAGTTATAGGTTATTGGTGAATGCGCTATGCGCATTCACCAATAATGGTTTCAAGGGGTGTGGGGACTGGGGATCATCCTGGCTCTCTCTTAATAGAGAGATCGAATGAGGAACGAAACGGGAAAGTCTATCGGAGCCAGGGTTTGATCAGCAGCTTGCCGAACTGGCGCCTCTCCTCCATCATCTGGTGCGCCTCTTTGGCGCCCTCCAGGGGATAGACGCTGTCTATGGCAGGCTTGACCTTGCCCTGGGCCACTACCTTGAGCAGTTGGGCCAGCTCGTGGCGCGAGCCCAGGTAGGACCCGATGATGGTTAGCTGCTTGATGAACAGCTCCTGGATGTTGATCCTGCCGTAAACCCCGGTGTGTGCCCCGGAGGTCACCAGCCGGCCATTGAAGGCCAGGCACCCGATGCTGCTCTGCCACGTATCGGTGCCAATGTGCTCCACTACGATATCTACGCCGCGGCCCTCGGTGAGGCCCATCACGGAGTCCCTGAAGTCTTCAGTGGAGTAGTTGATGGTCTCGTCGGCGCCGATCTGGCGGGCCCGCTCCAGCTTGATGTCCGAGGATGCGGTGGCCAAGACGCGGGCCCCGGCCATCTTTGCTATCTGGATCGCCCCGCTGCCGACTCCGCTGCCCGCCGCGTGAACGAGCACGTCCTCCCCACTCCGCACCTTGGCCCGGGTGATCAGCATGTGCCATGCCGTGAGATAGGCGAGAGCGACGCTGGCGCCCATGTCGTAGGAAACCTCCGGCGGGAGAAGAATGAGGCTGGAGACGGGAGCCTTGGTGAGCTCGGCATAACCGCCGGGGATGCTGGCCGCCTTGAGGCACATGCCCTCCTCCCCGATGCGGCACGGGTCGCAGTTGCCGCAGGGGAAGCGAGGGATGACCGTCACCCTGTCTCCGATGGAGAAGTCGGTGACCAACTCACCCATTTCGACGATCTCTCCGGCAACCTCTCGGCCGGGGATCGCGGGCAGGGGTATGGTAGCGCCGATGATTCCCTGTCGAAGATAGAGGTCGACGTGGTTGACGCCGCAGGCCCAGACTTTGATCAAGACCTCCAGGGGCCCGATCTCCGGGTTGGGCACCTTGTGGACCTGCAGGACCTCGGGGCCGCCGTGTTCCTCTATCGATACCGCTCTCAAACCGGCCTGCCCTTCTCTACTTAGCTTGCACCCTACAGGAAGCTTGCTGGGGGAGCCAGGCGTTCTGCTTTGAGGGCCGGTTGGACCCTAGGCGACGCCCAGCTGCTCTTTGACGAGGTCCACTCCCATCCTGACGGCCTTCAGCTTGGCCTTGGCCTCTTCCACCGTTCGGGTCTTGAGCCCGCAGTCGGGGTCGGCGAGGATCTGGTCGAGGGAGAACTGGGTCAGGACCCGGCGCACACCTTCGGCAACCTCTTCGGGGGGTTCTATCTGGTGGCTGTGCACGTCGACGACGCCGGCGGACAACATCTTTCTGAAGGGGTGGGAGGCGAACACATCCATGAGCTGGTAGCCGCTGTTGGCCATCTCCAGGTCGAAGATGTCTACGGGCATATCCAGCATCCGGGGATATATTTTGGCGAAATCACCGTAGCAAATATGGGTAATGGTCGTGGCGGTGAGGCCCTCGGTGACGACGCCCATGGCCCGGATGGCGACGTCGATCTCCTCCGGGCGGGTAGAGAGGGCGGGCTCGTCGATCTGAATATAGGTGGCGCCGGCGGCTTCCAGGTCCCGGGCCTCGTCTCGCACAAACTCAGCCACGTTCATAATGAAGGCTTCACGGTTGGGGAAGTACTCGTCGAAAGACCAGTCGCAGATGGTATAAGGGCCGGTGAGCATGCCTTTGACCGGCTTTTCGGTGAGGCTCTGGGCGTATTTCCAGGTGTCAAGGGTGACGGGCTGACGCCTTTTAATGGGGCCGGTGGCAATTGGCTTGCGGTAGTAGCGGTTGCCGTAGGAGCGGACCAGGCCGCTGATTGCGAACCCGTCCAGGTTCTCGGCGAAATAAGTGACCATGTCGCCACGGTCCATCTCCCCGTCGACAAGGATGTCGATGCCGATCTCCTCCTGGGCCTCGATCCACTCGCGGGTTGCCTGCAACTCCAGCTCCCGGAGCTCCTGCCGGTCCATCTCGCCGCGGGAGTAGCGTCCCCTGGCCTTTCTCAGGTAAGGAGGCTTGGGGAAGCTTCCTACGGAGGTCGTCAACAAGGCTCCCATCTAACTTACCGCCTCCTTCAGCGCCGCTGCGCCCTCAGACATGCGCCTCAGCTTAGCTATTGCCGTGTCCCGGGGCAGGTAGTCGAGCCCGCAGCTGGGGGTCAGGTGAATGCGGGCCAGAGACACCCGCCGCGAGGTCTCCGTAAGAGTATTCGAAATATGCTCGACCGTTTCCAGGCGGACGTTGCGGGCGTCCAGGATGCCGAGGCCCAGGGTCTTGTCTGCGGGGAACCGGTCCAGCAGGTCAAAGTTGGCCGGGCCCTTGACGAAGTCCAGGCCGAAGCCGTGGAAGGGAAGATCAAAAAAGCCATCCAGCCCGGTGACGTCACCAAACCAGGTGTACAACATCCGCTCTACGTTCAAACCCTGGGTGAAGCGGTCCATCACCTCACGGAAGAGTGCCCAGTCCTCTTTGTTCCTGACAATGGCAGGCTCGTCTACCTGGAGAAGGGGCACGCCCTCGCTTTCCAGGGCAAGGGCTTCCTGCCTGAGGGCGTCGGCCAGATCCGTAGCGAGGTGAGTGAGGTCCCGGTGGTGGTCGGAGCGGGAGAGCTTGGCCAGGGTATAGGGGCCGGTGATAATCGCCTTGACCTGCAGCGAAGTGCAGCCCGCGGCGAACCGGTAGTCAGATACGGTGATGGGGCCCTTCCAGCTGATGGGGCCCGTGGCTACAGGCTGGCGGTAATAGGTGTTGGTGTCGAAGTAGCGCAGGAGGCCCGTTGCCTCGAAGCCTTCCAGGTTACGGGCGATGTATGTCTGCCCATCGTCCCAGCGAATCATGCCGTCGGTGACCATGTCGAGGCCTGCGGCAACCTGCTGTTCGATGACCTCCCGTGTGACGTCGTCCTCAACCCGGGCGAGGTCTTCGGGGGTGATGTCTCCTCTATCGGAGCGGGCTATGGCTCTACGGAGCCTCTGTCCCTCGGGCCCTTCAGTGATTTTCGGATAGGCGCCTACGGCGGTAAGTATCATGGTCGTGCGACGGGGCAGTATGCTACCACACGCAGGGTTTGGTCACAACTGGAACATCCCACACTTCACACCGTTTCCGGACTCTGATTTCTCGGGAATGACAGTTACGCAAAGGCGTTATGCCGGGGGAGGGGGGTTATTCAGTTATGGGTGGTGGGGTTTCGGTGTGTTCTGTTTGTTTGGGGTGGGTTGGCGATGGAAGACGCTTGCTGGACGCTGCCCCCGTTCCTGTGGTTCGGGTGTTCCGACGCGCTGGGGGAAGGACGCCGGCCCGACTGGGGCGGACTACCGCCGCCTGCCGCTGCTGCGGCCTGTGGCCCTGTATACGCCGGACATGGGCAGGGACCTTCAGGGCCAGCAGGTCCGAGTCCGACTCCGAGGGTTGGCTGCACCGCTATAGGGCGGCAAGGAGGCTCGTCCAGCGTCCGACGCCGGGCCTCTGCAGGCGTAGTGTGTCCGAGTTTGCCGGTGCGACCAGGAGCGCGTAGACCACCGGCTCCCGGCTTCATTAAGCGGACGGTGTACCGAGAGGACCTCAGCGCCGGGTCTATCCGACCGCTATTCCGCTCGAAAGAGCGTGTTCCTCCCGAGGGAGGGTTTCCCTGTAAGAGGCTGAGGGCGTCTTAGAGGGGGTTCACATGGAACATAAGCGAACCAGGGCGTCTTTCCATCGCCTGGGGGACAGGGAAGGGGGCACGGGACCCGGTGGGGATGAGGAGATGGCGACTTTCGCTTGTGCCGCGGGTCTGCGCGAGGGCCGTTGGGATGGGCTGGGGCGTTGAGTCCTCGGGTGGGTCGGGTGGGCTTCCCTAGTTTTTGGTACCTCCTTTGGGTTTAGGGTGAGTGATTGGCCTATCGGAGGTGAATATAGTACAAGTGTACAAGTTTGGTCAAGGGGTTCGTGTCACTTTTGGAGGTATGTCTCACCACCCTCAGGGATATATTGAGTCCCGCCCCCCCCGCCCTGTTTTATTGACATATCAGCCATGTTGCTCTGCAACATGGCTGATATGTCGTTACCAAGGGGGAGGGGAAGTTGACAGTTAATCTACACTAGCGGCATGGCTGAAGCTAATTTTGTAGACAAGACGATTTGGACGGGGGACAACCTGGATATTTTGAGGGGGTTGAACTCCGAGTCGGTGGACCTGATATATCTCGATCCGCCGTTCAATTCCAACCGGAACTATGCCGCACCGGTCGGGTCACGGGCGGCAGGGGCGGCGTTTAAGGACACGTGGACGCTTTCAGAGTTGGATGTTGCGTGGATGGGGTTGATTGCCGACGAGCAACCGGCGATGTACAAGCTGATAGAGGCGGCGGGGCTGACGCACGGGAAGGGGATGCAGTCCTACCTGTGTATGATGGCGGTGCGGCTGGTTGAGATGCGGCGGGTGCTGAAGGGCACCGGCTCTATCTACCTGCATTGCGACCCGACGGCGGGGCACTATCTCAAGATGTTGATGGACTCGGTATTCGGGGCAGGCAACTTCCGCAGCGATATATCTTGGAAGCGGAGTAGCGCCCACAGCGACACCAAGCAAGGCCGACGCCAGCACGGGCGCATACGTGACTCCCTACTCTTCTACTCCAAGGGAGACAGTTGGACGTGGAACCCAATCTATACGGAATACGACCAAGACTATGTAGACCGCTTCTATCGTCACATAGAGCCGGAAACGGGCAGAAGATACACACTTGGCGATTTAACAGGGCCAGGTGGTGACGCTAAAGGAAATCCCCACTATGAATTACTTGGGGTCATACGATACTGGAGGTATAGCCAAGAACAGATGGCTAAACTGGCCAAAGAGGGTCGCATAGTTCAGAGCAAGCCGGGAGCGGTCCCTAGGTATAAACGCTATCTCGATGAAATGCCAGGCGTTCCCTTGCAGGATCAGTGGACGGACATCAAGCCTGTCCAAGCCCACGCAAAAGAGCGAACTGGCTACCCGACTCAAAAGCCACTTGCGCTGCTGGAACGGATTATCTCGGCGTCTTCTAATCCCGGTGACATGGTTCTGGACCCGTTCTGCGGGTGTGCAACCGCGTGCGTCGCGGCGGAGATGTTGGGGAGGAAGTGGGTGGGGATAGACGTCTCTCCGAAAGCGGTCGAACTGGTGAACATGCGGTTGCAGCAGGCCATGGGCAGCCTCTTTCACCACGGCTACGTCACGGCCCGGACGGATATACCTCGGCGCATGGATATCGAGGCTCCGATCCCGTACCGGAAGCAGAAGCACGTGCTGTTCGGCCAGCAGGCGGGGAACTGTGCCGGGTGCAAGATTCTGTTCCCAATCCACAACCTGACGATTGATCACGTGGTGCCTCGGGCCAAGGGAGGGACGGACCACCTGGAGAACCTTCAGTTGCTTTGCGCGGCGTGCAATTCGATCAAGGGGGACAGGGATATGGCTTATTTGATGGTGAGGCTGGCGGCGAGGGGGTAGGGGGTGGGGGGATAAATGTGAGCGAAATTGATAACGCGATGAAAATGTGGCATATTGAAACTTCGCCAGATGCTTAAGTCGGCACTCGTTGAACGAAAGTGCCGAAAGCCTGACGGTGTCTTTCTCATTCGGGAATCTCTAGACTGACGAGGACGACTATGAAGAGGGACATAGATTTAATCCAAAAGATGCTAGAACTCGTTGAAGAACAGAGCGCCTTGTCGGAGGGTACGTTAAAAGCGACCATCTTCCATGGATACTCAAACGGAGTTGTACGGGCTCACGCGCGACTCTGTAAAGAAGCGGGGCTGGTAACTACAGACGATATGGATGATGTGACTGGCCTCACTTGGAACGGGCATAATGTCCTCGCTAAGCTTAGGGGTGAACCCGTCCTTTAGCCCTTGTTTATCGTCTGGACCTACCCCTTTCGGGAACAAATGACAGGGGTGGGCAAGTCCTAGATTCTTCGCGGGGCCTCGGGATGGGAGGGGGGGTGGGAGTGGGGTTTTCCGTTCAGCGTGAAGCGTCCGCGCGGTAGTTATTTGATAAAATCCAACAACCAAACGGAATCTCTCGGAAGCTAGTCATTTTCAGTCATTAGGACAATGAGAGCTTATGAGCCTATGCGACCCGTTTGAAGCGGGCATGTATGATCCGTCCACCAAACAACGCTACTGGGAATCCTTGAAGGGGTTTCTTAGAAGTATTGCAACGGCTGCCCTTGTCTGGTACACAGCTTTGATAGTATGGCTGGTCGCCTTATGCGCGGACTATTACCTAGATTTGCGCAACGAGACCATAGACGAACTTCTACTAGTGGCTGCTACGGCATTAGCTACGACCCCCATAATCGCAGGTGTGATGGTGACAATCAGACTATTGGTTCGTTCCGTGCTACGTGTCAAGGTATAGGTTGTCTCCTGGTGTGCCAACTGCGCCGGGCGCTCGGAATGAGAGTCAAAGGTGGGGAGAGATGGGGGAGAAGGGGAGTGGGTTGTTTGGGAGGATGTGATGGATTGGCAGTCGTGGGCCGCCCCCGCTCGACCCTTCGACGGGGCTCCCGCCTGAGGCGGATCTTCGACAAGATGAGCGGCCCCGCCTGGGGATGGATTCACGCTCCGCCAAAGGCGGACCCACCTGAGGCGTATGTTCCACTTTCAGCACGGCGCATCTTCGGCCCGTGTCGGGGCACGGGAATGATCCGCCTTAGGCGGACAGGCTCCCCTCGGGTGGGGGGCTAAGCCCGGAGGTCTCTCAGGGATTCCTCAGCGACGGCGAGGGTGTGGTCAATGTCCTCTTCCGAGTGGACCAGCGAGACGTACATTTTCGGGCCGCCGGGAACGCTCCAGACGCCTCGGCGGATGAGGCCCATCTTGAATCTTCGGCCCATGTCAGCGTCGGCCGACCAGGTGTCCCGGTATTGGGTCACGGGCTGGTCGGTGAATAGTACGTCGACTATCGAACCTTCCTGACACACGAACATGGGGATCTCGAGCATCTGGCCCAATTCCTTGAGCCCGTCCCCGAGCCTCTTGCCCATCGTGGCCAGCCGTTCGTATTGGCCGGGCCGTCTCAGGACATTGAGGGTAGCTCGGCCTGCGGCCATGGATGCGGGATTGCCGCTGAAGGTGCCGCCGTACATCGCCAACTCACCGCGGGCGGCTGCCTCGGGGGTGAAGGGATAGAAGAGGTCATTCTGGCCGACTATGGCCCCGATGGGGTAGCCGCCTCCTATAACCTTGCCCATGGTGGCAAGGTCGGGAGAGACGCCGTAGTACTCCTGGCCTCCGCCCCAAGCGAGCCGGAACCCGGTCACCACCTCGTCGAAAATGAGTACCACGTCACACCGGCGGGTGACGTCCCGGAGCCCTTCCAAAAACTCAACCTTTGGAGGGATGTTCCGCTGTACCGGTTCCACGATGACCGCTGCCAGCTCATTCTTGTTGCGCTCGATAAGGCGGGAGGTAGTCTCTATATCGTTGAAGGGGGCCACCAGTACGAGATCTGCAAGGGCGTCGGGGATGCCGCGGGAGTCGCTGGGCGGGTAGGGATATTCGAAGGGCTCCTTGTGGGTACCGGCCCAGGCTGTGTAGTCGTGGGTGCCGTGATAGCCGCCCTCCATCTTCATGATCTTGGGTTTGCCGGTGACCGCCCTGGCTAGGCGGAGGGCCATCATGGTGGCCTCGTTGCCCGAGCCTGCGAACTTGATGCGCTGGCCGCAGGGAACGGCGCTGACAATAGTCTCGGCGAGATCGATCATGGACTCGCTGAGGTTGTAATACTGGGACCCGGCGGCGGCCTGCTTTTCAGCGGCCTCAACGACTTCGGGGTGGGCGTGGCCCAGGATCAGGGGCCCCGACCCCATGACATAGTCGATATATTCCTTGCCGTCAACATCCCAGAACCTGCTCCCTTCGCCCCGGGCCACGATGGGCTGAAGCTCTTGGGGAAGGGACCCGTGGGTGGTGTGGTGCATGGTGCCGCCGGCCAGGAACTGGGAGGCCCGGGCCATGAGCTCCGAGCTGCGCTGAGTGTCAGACATGAATTCTCCTTCAGGGGGGAGGGTATCGGGATTTAGGCGAGTATAGCACAGGCTTTTTCGCCGCTAGGAACTCGGATCATCGCTCGCGTGCGATGCCCAAGACCACAATCAGAAAAAGGCATTGCCTTTCAACTCTGCTATCTCCTCGAAGGCAATGACGCAAGCCGGTCGAGGAAACCCGCCGACCTCACCTCCCTCTCCAGCTGATAGCGGATGTAGCGGCCCAGGGTCATTTCCATCTCCCCGGCCAGCCGTTCAGGGGTCACCTTTTCCGCTATCGCGGATGGATCTGAGTTGCGAAGGTAGCGGAAGGATGCCAGGGCGTCCCGAGAGATGGGCCGCGCCGCCCCGTCTCCCTCGGCGCAGTCGGGGCAGACGAGGCCGCCACCGACGGAACTGAAGGATGCGCCACCCTGGAAGCTCGAGGCCCGGCACACTACGCAGGAGTCGAGGTCGGGCGCGTAGCCGAGAATTGCCAGAAGGCGCAGCTCATAGCGGCGCAGGACTAGGCCGCCGTCCTTGTTTAGGGTCAGCGCTCTCAACGTTTCCAAAAGGGCCTCGTAGAGCTCGGGGCTGGCATCTTCCTCGCCGGTGAAGAGGTCGATAAGCTCGGCGGCGTAGAGGGCCTGGGCAGTGCGCTGCAGGTCATCCCGCAGCTCGACGAAGCTTTCGATGGGGCTGACCTGGCTTATGACGTCGAGATTCTGGCCCCGTGCAATGAGCAGCGAGACCCGGGACAGCGGCTCGACGTGGCCTCCGACCCTGCTCCTGGGCTTCAGCACGCCCTTTCCCACGAGCCTCAGCTTGCCCAAATATGGGCTGTATACGGTGACAATCTTGTCCGCATCGCCGAGGTTCTGGTGGCGGAGGACAATGGCCTCGGACTTATAGACTCGGGGTCTGGACATGAGGGGATTATACGCCGAGGCCTCATATTAAAGGATGAAGGAAACGTCGAAAAAGGGCCTTAGTGTCTTCTCTGGGCATCCGAAAGAAGGAGTTGCGGGTCGGGGCGCTAAAACGGCTGCCGACCCTCCAGGGCCCGAGCCAGCGTCACGTCATCCACATACTCGAGGTCGCCGCCGGCGGGGAGGCCCCGAGCCAGCCGCGTGACCCGTATCCCAAGGGGCGATATCAGCCCGTTCAGATACATGCAGGTGGCGTCACCCTCGATGTTGGGGTTGATGCCGAGGATTATCTCCTTCACCTGGCCGTCGCGGAGACGGTGCAGCAACTCCTTCACCTTCAGGTCGTCGGGTGTGATGCCGTCCATGGGAGAGATCACGCCGTGGAGGACGTGGAACAGTCCGTGGAACTTGCCCGACCTCTCGATGGGGAGGATGTCCAAAGGCTCTTCTACGACGCAGATCTGGCTACGGTCACGACGAAAGTCGCTGCAGAGGGGGCACACCTCGGTCTCGGCGATGTTCTGGCACGAGCCGCAAAGGGTGGTGCGCTCCTTGACGGCGATGATGGCTTCGGAGAGGGCTCGGGCCTCCTCTTCGGGGAGGCGCACCACGTGATAGGTTAGCCGCTGGGCCGTCTTGGGCCCGATGCCCGGCAGCCGGTGGAATGCCTCTATGAGCCGGGTCACGGCTGGAGAGGTGGGCGAGGTGGACATGGACTTCCCCGCTGCCTACAGCCCGGGGATGTTGAGGCCCGCGGTGAGTCCTCCAAGGTGGCTGGAGGCCAGGCCCTGGGACTTCTCGATGGCCTCGGTGACGGCGGCCTGGACAAGGTCCTGGAGCATCTCCACGTCCTCCGGGTCAACGACCTCGGGTGAGATGGTGATGGACTTGATCTCCTGTTTGCCATTCATGACGACCTTGACTGCGCCGCCGCCGACACTGGCCTCGACGTCCTTGTCGGCCAGCTCTTCCTGGGCCTTGGCCAGCAGGGACTGGACATCCTGCATCTGTTTCATCTGACGCCGCATCTGTCTGTTCATAATGCGCTCCCGGTGACGCTGGAATTCTCCGGCCCCCGCTCGATAATCCTGGCTCCCATCTCTAGCGCTGCCTTCACCAGTGGCCCGGGCCCCGAGTCGGGGGTGGCGGGGACGAGTGGGGGTTCCTTGGCTCGGGGCTCCGGTTGCGCTGCCAAGGCGGGTTGTCCGTAGCCGCCGTTCGGGGGCGCAGGCTCGCTTATGGCCGGACCGGATTCGAGGCGAGGTGACCTATCCTTACTGACAAGGTCGCAGCGGATCCGATAGGGCCCGCCGAACACCTCGTTTACCTTCTTTTCGACCAAGTGGCGATACTTGGGGTTGTCGATCCAGTTCTTGTGGAATTCGTGGAAGAAACCGATAACCAGGGTGTCGCCCTCAAGGGCCACGGGCTCGCTGGCACTGCGGAGAACCGCATCCAGGCTTCCCTTGGACCCGACGCCTCGTAGAGCATCCACCAATGCCGGCCATCTCTCTTTGAAATCGGAGATGTCGCCTGTTCCTTCAGATACCGGCACGGGTGTAGCTAAAGGCTCGGGCTGAGGCTCTGAGACCGGCGCGGGACTCTGGGTTTCCTCTAAATGGGTATCGG
Organism: Dehalococcoidia bacterium; assembly: GCA_965249275.1. Lineage (GTDB taxonomy): Bacteria > Chloroflexota > Dehalococcoidia > Plut-88900 > Plut-88900 > Plut-88900. The sequence continues at coordinate 915,940 of CBDFLQ010000006.1, read as the reverse complement.
GTGCCGGGACACCGTTTGAAGGGGCCTTTGCGACCGGTTGGAGCTCGGGGTCACGGACGGGTGGCTTTGGAGGTTGGGGTGCGGGCGTCGGGGCGGTTCTTGCGCGCGGTGCGGGTGCCGCCGGCCTTGCGGGTTCTGGGGCAGCAGCGCTCCTGGCAGGCCTGGTTTGCTGGGGGGTGGAGGCGGGTTGGGAGGCGTATAGAGCGACGTCAATGATGGCCATTTCCAGGGGCATGGGGCTCGAGGAATCGGCTCTCAGGTTGGCGCTGCTCCAGAGGGCGAGGGCGCGCTGCAACAGTCCGATGTCGGATGTCGAGGCCTGCTCACGCGCCCCTACCAAGTCCTCGTCGGGCAAGTCCAGCACGTCGGCGGCCCCGGCCTTGATCAGGAGCAACGACCGGAGATATTCGAGCATCTCCCGGTGGAAGTGCTTCAGGTTCAACCCCTGCTCGGCGACACCGTGCAGGGACCTGAGTGCACCTGGCAGGTCGCCGGAGAGCATCCCCGCGGCGACCTCCTGAAGGGGCAGGCCCGATGATACGCCGAGCAGCTCCCGCAGGTGGGCAGGTTCGATGCTGGCGCCGAAAGAGACGATGAGCTGCTCCAGCAGGTTCTCGGCGTCCCGGAGGCTCCCCTCCGAGGCCCGGACGATGGACTTCATCACCCAGGGCTCGACCTTTACGCCCTCGTCGTCGCAGAGTTCCTGGAGCCGGCCCTCGACGGAGCTTTGGCTGAGACGGCGGAAGTCGAAGCGCTGGCAGCGGGATACGATGGTGACGGGGAGCCTGTGAGCTTCGGTTGTGGCGAGAATGAAGATTACGTGCCTCGGGGGTTCCTCCAGAATCTTGAGGAGGGCGTTGAAGGCGGGCGTGGTCATCATATGGACTTCGTCGACAATATAGACCTTGAAGGGGGACTCGGCAGGCAAATAGTTGACGCGCTCCCGTAGGTCACGCACCTCGTCGATGCCTCGGTTGGAGGCGGCGTCTATCTCAATGAGATCGAGGGCGTTGCCCATGCCGACCGCCACGCATTGCGGGCACTCGTTGCAGGGCTCGCCCTTGCCGTTCCTGACGCAGTTGACAGCCTTGGCGAGGATTCGGGCGGTGCTGGTCTTGCCTGTGCCCCGGGGCCCGCAGAAGAGGTAGGCGTGGGCGACCCGGCCCTGGGTAAGGGCGTTGATGAGGGTGCGGGTAACGTGCTCCTGCCCCACCACTCCGGCGAGGGTCTGGGGTCGCCACTTACGATAGAGCACTTCGGAGACCATCAGTTGTTCCCCAAATCCGTCATTCGGGCCTCCGAGCCGGTCGAAGATGCGCCGAGGCGTGAGTCCATCCCCTCCCCATCATTTTGCTCCGGGAACAGGGCCTTTCGCTCAATACCCATGAGGCGTAATGCTCGGGTCTCCATCTCTTTCATCAGGTCCGCCTCGGAGGGTACTTCGTGGTCGTAGCCCAGGAGGTGAAACATGCCGTGAACTGTAAGGAAGGCTATTTCGTCCTTGGTCTCGTGGCCCAGACTCTCGGCCTGACGGGAGGCCTGGGGGTAGGAGATTATCACCTCTCCAAGGTCCTGCTTGCCGCTGGGCGGGCTGACGAATCCTCCCTCTCCGACCTCGCTCCCACTCATGGTGAATGACAGCACGTCGGTGGTGCCCGATTTGCCCCTGAACCTCAGGTTAAGGTCGGCTACCGTGTCGTCTCCAGTGACGGCGACGGAAACCTCGGCGGGGTATCGGGCACCCTCTACTTCGAGGACATTTGACACGGCACATTGGATCAATGCGGCATCCAAATTGTCGCGGTAAGGGGGCTCAATGAGAAGACTCAGGTCAAGGGGAGACATGCCACCAGAGGAGGAAAACTACCGGACGATGATAGCACAGGGGAAGGTGGCGGGAAACCTCTGAATTGGTGCTGAGCATACGGTTTAGTTGACATATGCCAATCAATAAGAAAGCGGTCAACCAAAAAAACCGGCCTTACGTTTGATTGTTTGGAGGAAGCAGGCACGATGTTTGATTGTTTGGAAACTCCAGGGATTTCGGGGCCCGTGAAGGAAAGTGAGGAACATTCGCATAACGGCATTATAGATGGGGCGGTGAGGGGAGGGGCAAGGGGTCCGTGTCACAAAAAATAGGGCGGATAACTGCGACGGATTGGCAGTGCGTGGCCCCCCGCTCATACTTCGAGAGCCTCCCGCCTCGGCGGATCTACGACAGCACGAGCGGCCCCACCACTAGAGGTTATGCAAAGGTCTCGCTTAGCGAGTCCCTCGGGTCCGGGCTGAGCGCTCCAATCAAGGCAGGCAAAATCCCTAGCTCCCCAGCCGCGCATGGGCTGACCGGATGATTTCCTCGGTTTCCTCCCACCCGATGCAGGCATCCGTGATCGAAACGCCGTATTCGAGCTTTGAAGGATCTCCCAAGGACTGGTTTCCCTCTTTGATGTTGCTTTCGAGCATTAGGCCGACAATCCCCGGATTGGTCGCCCTTTGATCGAGGAGTGCGTTGAAGACGGCGGATTGCAACTTGTGGTCCTTGTTCGAGTTGGCATGAGAACAGTCCACGAGCAGGTTGGAGGAGAGGCCGCGCTTCTTGAGTAATCCCTGTGCGGTAGCCACCGACTCCACGCCGTAGTTGGGGCCCGACTTTCCTCCCCGGAGTATCAAATGGGCGGCAGGGTTGCCTATGGTCTTTACCACGGATGCGATGCCGTCGGCATCGATGCCGAGGAAAACATGCTCCGACATGGCGGACACTACGCCATCAACTGCGATTTCCACGCCCCCGCCTGTACCGTTCTTGAACCCTATCGGCATACTGAGACCGCTCGCCATGAGCCTGTGGGGCTGGCTCTCGGTGGTCCTTGCGCCGATAGCGCCCCAGGAGATCATGTCGCTGAGATATTGAGGAGTGAACGGCTCCAGGAACTCTGTAGCAGTCGGCAGACCCTGGGAGCATACGTCTATCAGAAACTGCCGAGCCTTGGCCAGGCCCTCTTGTACATCGTAGGTGCCGTTGAGCTGAGGGTCATTTATGAGGCCCTTCCAGCCGACAGTAGTGCGAGGCTTCTCGAAGTAGACCCGCATGGCGATCATGAGCCGGTCTTCGACCTCTTTGGCAAGCCCTGCCAAGCGCCGGGCGTAGTCGAGGCCCAATTCGGTGTCGTGGATCGAGCATGGCCCGACGATTATGAGCAGCCGTGCGTCGCGGCCGCTCAGAATTGCTTCTATCTGGCGCCGATGCCGGGCAATTTGCTCCCTTATGGGGTCCGGCAGCGGGTAACGCTTCCAATATGCAGACGGTGGGTCCAGCCGCTTGATGCTCTCAACCCTTACGTCATGGACTACCGACTTCTCGATCTGGACCATCTCCTCACCTCTCAGCAAAAAAGACCTCGACCGGTTGTGGTCGAGGTCTCGAACGTTCTCTTGTCTGTCCTGTCCTATGATTGGGGGTAGAGCGTCAAGACCTCACCGGCGCACATTGGCACGCTTATAAAGTGGCGATAATAGCCCTGTGCAGCATCCCAGCTTGTCATAGCCGATAAAGCCTACCTGTATGCGTGCCTTATTGTCAACTTGAACAGGCACAGGAGGCAGAGAATCGAGACCTCTTTGGGCCAATGGCCCGGGCCTTGGCCTCAGGACGCTCACCAGGCAACATGGAATTGCTCCAAATTAGGGGTCGCATTCTATTGACAGGGCATTTAGCGGGTGCTAATATGGCAGGTCGAATGCAGTACTCCCCGTGCCCCATTCCCCCTCTAAGGCTCATCCCCCCGAGCTGACCATTTGTACCCGCACCTCACCTAGCACAGGTATAGGCATTACTACCCTGTTATCCTGGAGGTTCTAGACGCCATGGTGTCGACTCTACCCGCGCCCGAAACCCTTGACCGGAGCCGAGTGTCGTTCTCCAAGCTCCCCGAAGTCCTTGAGATACCCAGCCTGATCCTTGTCCAACTGGACTCCTACGAATGGTTCCGAAGAGAAGGACTCAAGGAATTGTTCGAAAAAGTGTCGCCGATATCCGACTACGCAGGTGGCAGGTTCGACCTCCACTTCCTGGACTACGAGTTCCGGGACCCGACAAAGGATAAGAGCCCGGACGGCACTCCCCTCCCGTGTCCTCTGCAGAACCCGGATTGCCAAAAGAAGCACTTCCCGAAGTACGACGAGAGCGAGTGCCGGATGCGCGACGCAACCTACTCGGCTCCCCTGTACGTGAAGGTGCAGCTTGTAATCAAGCAGACGGGAGAGGTGAAGGAGCAGGAGCTGTTCATGGGGGACATTCCCCTTATGACCTCCCAGGGCACCTTCATCATCAACGGCGCGGAGCGGGTGGTTGTAAGCCAGCTCGTGCGCTCGCCGGGGGTCTATTTCACACTGGACACCGACCCGTCCACGGGACGAGGCCTCTGCTCGACCAAGCTGATCCCCAACCGGGGTGCGTGGCTGGAGCTTGAGACCAGCAACCGGGGCATAATCTCGGCGAAGGTGGACCGGAAGAGGAAGCTCCCCGTGACTACGCTGCTCAGGTGCGTCGGGTACGGGAATGATGAACCTATCAAGGAACTGTTCAAAGACATCGACCTGGAAGGCGAAAACTCGTACATCGACAGGACGCTGGAGAAGGATGGGGGCATCGAGTCTCGGGAGGAGGCGCTGATAGAGCTGTACCGGCGCATCAGGCCCGGAGAGCCCCCCACCGTCGAGAATGCAGACAACCTGCTGAAGGCCCTTTTCTTCAACCCGCGCAGGTACGACTTCGGAAAGGTTGGCCGCTACAAGGTAAACAAGCGGCTGGGGACCGAGCTGCTGAAGGCCCTGGGCCTGGATAAAGAGGAAGCGGCGATGGTCCACCCCATCGTGGCGACGGGCATCTTCGACGAAGAGGCAGTAAAGGCCATCCTGCCGGAGGAGAAGGCCGAGAAGGTGAATGAGGTGTTCAGCAACCGCGCCCTCAACAAGGAGGACCTGCTGGCTATAGTCCGCAAGGTGATCCTGGTAAACCAGGGCAAAGACACCGTCGACGACATCGACCACCTGGGCAACAGGCGAGTGAAGGGTGTCGGTGAGCTTATTCAGAACCAGTTCCGTATCGGGCTGATGCGGATGGAGAGGGTGGTGCGGGAGAGGATGACCCTGACCGAGGCGGAAACAGCGATGGCGCAGGCGTTGGTCAACGTGCGACCCATAGTGGCTTCCATCAAGGAGTTCTTCGGTGGTTCGCAGCTGTCCCAGTTCATGGACCAGACCAACCCCCTGGCGGAGCTGACCCACAAGCGCCGGTTATCGACACTAGGCCCGGGCGGGCTGTCCAGGGAGAGGGCGGGATTTGACGTCAGGGACGTACACCATTCCCACTACGGGCGGATATGCCCCATCGAGACCCCTGAAGGGCCCAACATTGGACTTCTCGGGTCCCTGGCCACTTATTCAGTCATCAACGAGTACGGCTTCATAGAGACCCCCTACCGTCGGGTCATAAAGGAAGTCCCCTGCGATTCCCCCGAGATTGTCGGCAAGACGCTGACTGAGAAGGTGGTGGGGAACGAGGGGAGAACGATATCCCGGGAGGGCAAGGTAGTAACGAAGGCGATGGCCAAGAGGATCGCTGGTCTGAACGGGCGGACTATCAGTGTTAAGCCGTTTGTGTCGGCCAATATCGACTACCTCGCGGCGGATGAAGAGGAGCAGTACGTCATAGCGCAGGCCAACTTGAGGCTGGACGAGCAGAACCAGTTCACGACGGAAAGGATCGAGGCCCGCTACGGCGAAACTCTGCGGATGGAGATTCCCGAGAACGTCGACTTCATGGACGTATCGCCGAAGCAGATAGTCAGTGTTTCAACTTCTTTGATCCCGTTCCTGGAGCACGACGACGCCAACCGAGCGCTGATGGGCTCCAACATGCAGAGGCAAGCCGTGCCCCTCCTCCGCCCCGAGTCGCCCCTGATCGGGACTGGAATGGAGGCCTATGTTGCCAAGGACAGTGGTCAGGTGTGTGTGGCTGCGGCTGACGGCAAGGTGGTCTCGGTTTCCGGCGATGAAATCATGATTAAGCAGGACGAGGGCGGTCTGCGGGAATACCCCTTGCTCAAGTTCATGCGGAGCAACCAGGGTACCTGCATAAACCAGAGGCCGATTGTGCAGAAGGGAGACCGGGTAAGCCGAGGCCAGGTCCTGGCCGACAGCTCCTCTACCGACATGGGAGAGTTGGCGCTGGGACAGAACGTCCTGTGTGCCTTTATGAGCTGGGAAGGCTACAACTACGAAGACGCCATTGTAATAAGCGAACGGATAGTCCGGGAGGACAAGTTCACCTCGATTCATATCGAGAAGCACGAGGTGGAGGCCCGGGACACGAAACTTGGCCCCGAGGAGATCACCCAGGACATCCCGAATGTTGGCGAAGAAAGCCTGGCCGATCTGGACGAGGAAGGAATCATCAGGATTGGGGCGGTTGTCGGGCCGGGAGACATCCTGGTCGGCAAGATAACGCCCAAGGGTGAAACGGAGCTCACGGCGGAAGAGAAGCTGCTGCGGGCGATCTTCGGTGAGAAGGCCCGGGAAGTTAAGGACACCTGCCTGCGGGTTCCCCACGGCGAGCAGGGCAAGGTAATTGACGTCAAAAAGTTCACCAGGGACGACAAGGACGAGCTTTCCCCAGGCGTAAACCAGCTGGTCCGGGTCTGGGTGGCCCACACCCGGAAGATAGCCGAGGGAGACAAGATGGCGGGACGCCACGGCAACAAGGGCGTCATAGCGGTAATCCTGCCCGAGGAGGAGATGCCCTTCCTGCCGAATGGGACTCCAATAGACATAGTGTTAAACCCCATCGGCGTGCCGTCCAGGATGAACCTGGGGCAGATTCTGGAGACCCACCTGGGCCTCGCGGCCCAGGCCCTCGGGTTCAAGGTCGCGACGCCCGTATTCGACGGAGCGAGCGACACGTCAATTGAAGATGCCCTGTCCAAGATGTGGATTAACCAGCGGGCTGAGACTGCACTTCCGGGCCCCGAGAACGGCTCCGACCCCCAGAACGGCGCCGGCCCCCAGAACGGCCACATGGCCATTGACTGGCTGAAGGGCAAGGGATACGACGGGGAGCAGGTTATGGGGGACAACAGCCCCGGCCTGGCAAAAGAGGTGTGCCTGAAGCTCTGGTTCGATGATATGGGAATAGATGCTTCCGATTTCGGGCGCGAGGAGCTGAATGCCAAGATGACGGAGGCCATGTCCGAACGGGATGTCATCCCGCCTTTCTTCGGCAAGATGCTTCTGCGTGACGGCCGTACGGGAGAGGCTTTCGACCAGCCGATAACCGTGGGGCCAATCTACATGATGAAGCTGATTCACCTGGTAGAGGACAAGATCCACGCCCGGTCCACCGGCCCCTACTCCCTGATAACCCAGCAGCCCCTGGGCGGCAAGGCTCAGTTCGGAGGGCAGAGGTTCGGGGAAATGGAGGTGTGGGCCCTTGAGGCCTACAGTGCGGCCCACCTGCTCCAGGAGATGCTGACAGTCAAGTCGGACGACGTGGCGGGTCGGGTGAAGACCTACGAATCGATAGTCAAGGGCGAGGACGTGTTCCAGCCCGGCGTTCCCGAATCCTTCCGGGTGCTGCAGAAAGAGTTGCAGAGCCTGGGGCTCTCGGTGGAGCTGCTGAACGAGGAAGCAGAAGAAACGCTATTGGATGAAGACATTGCCGAAACAGAAGACGGCGTGGAGGGAGAGTTGGACATACTTGCACAGCTGGGCCCCGAGCCGGACGAAGCCGCAACCGAAGAATCAGAAAAAGAGGTGTTGTAGTACATGGTCACCGACATCAAGGGAGTCGAATCCGAGAACTTTAACGCCATACGCATCTCTCTGGCCTCGCCGGAGCAGATACTACAGTGGTCCTACGGAGAGGTGACCAAGCCTGAGACCATCAACTACCGGACATTGAAGCCGGAGAAGGATGGCCTCTTCTGCGAACGCACCTTTGGTCCTACCAAGGACTTCGAGTGCTACTGCGGAAAGTACAAGAGAGTCCGTTACAAGGGCATAATCTGCGACAGGTGCGGCGTTGAAGTCGCTCGGTCCAAGGTTAGAAGGGAACGGATGGGTCACATCCGTCTGGCGGCGCCAGTCAGTCACATCTGGTATGTGAAAGGCACCCCGAGCAGGCTCGGCCTTCTGCTGGATGTCTCGCCCAGAACGTTGGAGCGGATCCTGTACTTCGCTCAGTACACCGTTACCAGCGTTGACACCGCAGCCCGGGAGCGGGCCTTGACTGAGGTGACGGAGGCTGTGGATCTCGAGAAAGAGAAGCTTGCTCAACAGACCGCCGAGGCTATCGAGGGCGTGGAGACGATAGGCAAGAACGCGAAAGCCGACCTTGAACGCCGCCGGGACGCCGAGCTTGATTCCCTTGCCGAGAAATCTGATGAAGAGGCTCGGCGAGTTCGTGAGACTGCGGAAGAGCTGGAAGCCCAGATAACTGAGATGATGGGCAAGGCCTCGGTCGGTGAGCTGGCCTTGAACGGCCATACGATAGTAGCCGAGGGTGCTGAGGTATCGGAGGCGGCCCTGGATGCGCTCAGCGAGGCAATGGAAGCGAAGGTAGCGGAGATCACCGAGAGGTCGGACAGGGAGATAGAAGCAACCTCTACCCGCTACACAAAGCAGATTAAAGAGCAGTCCGACCGCGCCATTGGGCAGATCAATGACGTCAAACGAAGGATGGCTGAGGAGAGGGACGCTCTCAAGGTCGACTCCAAGAAGAAGCTGGATGAGCTTCAGGACATGAAGCCCCTGATGATGCTCACCGAGGCCCACTACCGAGAGCTGAAAGAGCGGCACGGGGGTATATTCTCGGCGGGGATGGGGGCGGAAGCGATCTTGGAAATTCTGCAGAATCTGGACATGACACAGCTTCGAGACAACCTGAAGATGGAGATCAACTCCACCTCGGGGCAGAGGTACAAGAAGGCCACGAAGCGGCTGCGGGTCGTGGATGCCCTGTACAAGAGCGGCAATCATCCGGAATGGATGATCATGACCATCCTGCCCGTCCTTCCTCCCGATCTGAGACCGATGGTCCAGCTGGACGGCGGCAGATTCGCCACGAGCGACCTTAACGATCTATACCGCAGGGTCATCAACCGTAACAACCGGCTGAAGAGGCTCCTGGAACTGGGTGCGCCGGAGATTATCATCCGTAACGAAAAGCGCATGCTCCAGGAAGCGGTGGACGCGCTCATAGACAACGGGCGCCGGGGCCGAGCCATAGCCGGGAGCCACAACCACAAGCTGAAGTCGCTATCGGACATGCTCAGAGGGAAACAGGGACGGTTCCGGCAGAACCTCCTGGGCAAGAGGGTCGACTACAGTGGGCGATCCGTGATCGTCGTGGGCCCGAACCTGCGGCTGGACCAGTGCGGTCTGCCGAAGAGGATGGCCCTGGAACTGTTCAAGCCATTTGTGATGCAGCGGCTGGTTATGAAGGGTCTTTCCCACAACATAAAGAGCGCCAAGAGGATGGTGGAGCGCACCAGGCCCGAGGTCTGGGACGTCCTGGAAGAGGTGACCAAGGAGAGGCCCGTTCTGCTGAACCGGGCCCCGACCCTGCACAGGCTCGGGATACAGGCCTTCTGGCCCGTGCTCATAGATGGGAGCGCCATTCAGCTCCACCCTCTGGTCTGCACTGCCTTCAACGCGGACTTCGACGGCGACCAGATGGCCGTGCACCTGCCCCTGTCCCGCGCCGCGGTGATCGAAGCCAAGCACGCGATGCTCAGCACCAGGAACATGCTGTCGCCCAGCTCTCGGGAGCCGATTACCGCTCCCACCCTGGACATCGTGCTTGGGTGCTACTACATGACGCTGATCAAGCCCGTACCTGAGGGCGAAAGAAGGCTGTTCCGCAATGCGGACGACACCAAGCTGGCCTACGATCTGGATCAGATTCAGCTCCAGCAGGAAATAGAGGTGTCCCTGGGCAAAGGCGAGCGCCTGGCCACGACCGTTGGGCGCATCCTGTTCAACGACATCCTGCCCGAAGAGGTCGAGTACCACAACGAGGTTGTTGACCGGAAGGTCCTCAAGGACATTGTTGCGGAGTGTTACCAGCTCATTGGATCAGAGGCCACGGCTGTCGTGCTGGACGACATCAAGCGGCTCGGGTTCAGCTATGCGACAAAGTCCGGCATGAGCATTGCGGCTACCGACCTGAAGGTGCCGGAAGCCAAGGCCGGTGTGTTGAAAGAGGCCGACGAACGCGTCGCCGATGAGAAGGCCCAGTACGACATGGGCCTCATCACCGAGGACGAGCTTTACAAGAACTCCGTAGAGGTATGGAGCCAGGCAGACGCCAAGGTCCAGGCTCTAATCCAGGAGGTCCTGCCCTCTTACGGCTCGATCTACATGATGGCCGACTCGGGGGCGAAGGGTAACATCTCCCAGGTCAAGCAGATGGCGGGCATGAGGGGTCTTATGACCGACCCACGGGGCCGGATTATGGACCTGCCCATTCGGTCCAGCTTTAAGGAAGGGCTGACGGTGCTGGAGTACTTCATCTCCACCCACGGAGCACGAAAGGGGTTGGCGGACACCGCCCTGCGTACGGCAGACAGCGGCTACCTGACCCGCCGGCTGATAGACGTGTCCCAGGAAGTCATCATCACGGAAGAGGACTGCGAGACCACATCCGGGATCTGGATCAACTACGATCCCGAGACGACAATCCTTGGCTCATTGTCCGAATGGATCGTGTCCCGGTTCACCGCGGCCCCCGTCTATCACCCTGAGACCCAGGAGATGCTTATAGACAACAGGGTAGAGATTGACGAGCCAACCGCAAAGGAGATCGAGGATGCGGGAGTAACCCGCGTGTTCGTGCGCACGCCCCTGGGGTGCGAGGCTAAGCGGGGCCTCTGTAAGATCTGCTATGGCTGGAGCCCGGCGAGAGGCGAGACGGTGGAGAAAGGCGAGGCGGTGGGAGTTATCGCAGCGCAGAGCATCGGGGAGCCGGGAACGCAACTGACGATGAGAACGTTCCACACCGGCGGAGTGGCCGGCGGCCTGGACATAACCAGTGGACTGCCGAGGGTTGAGGAGCTGTTCGAGGTAAGGGCCCCCAAGGGGCAGTCGATCCTAGCTGAGATGGACAGCATAGCCCAGGTCGAGCAGGACGAAGAGACCCGAAAGATAGTCACGGTAAGCACCGAGCAGTACACGGAAGAGTACCCGCTCCCGAAGGGCTACAAACCGCTGGTCCAGTCAGGGCAGCACATCGAGTCAGAGACGCCGCTGGCTCAACAGCAGTCGGTGGATGATCCCGAGAGCGCTCTTCCGGACAAGGTTATCCTCGCCCGGACGCCTGGCATGGTCGAGCTGGAAGAAGACCGGATAGTAGTAACGTACGAAGAGCAGGACCGTCGGGAGTACCCGGTGCCGGCGACTACCAGGTTGCTGGTGGCAGAGGGAGAAGCGGTTACCGCCGGACAGCAGCTCACTGAGGGCCCCATCAATCCCCAGGACATTCTAAGGATCATGGGCACCGACGCCGTACAGCAGTACCTGGTGCGAGAGGTGCAGAAGGTCTACAAGTCCCAGGGCGTGAACATCAACGACAAGCACATTGAGGTGATAGTCCGGCAGATGCTTCGGAAGGTCAGGATCGACTCGCAGGGGGACACACAGCTCCTTCCCGGCGAGCTGGTCGATAGGCTGGTCTACCATGACAGCAACGCCAAGGTCCTGGCCGAGGGCGGAGAGCCCGCCATCGCTAACCCGATACTTCTGGGCGTTACCAAGGCGTCCCTCAACACGGACAGCTTCCTGGCCGCGGCCTCCTTCCAGGAGACGACGAAGATACTGACCGAGGCTGCGCTAAGGGGCAGCAAAGACCGCCTGCTGGGCCTGAAGGAGAACGTGATAATAGGTCGGCTGATCCCGGCCCGGTTGAACATACCGGAGCTGCTTGAGCTGGAGAAGACGCCCATCCCCGAGCTGGGAGAGGGCCTGCAGATGCCTCCTGGCATGGACGACGGCCAGGACTTCTTCGATTCCTTCGGGTTTACCAACGGGTTCTCCGACAACTAGATGAGGACAGCCGTAAAACTGGACCTTTCGGTCAATCTGGCGCCTCTGCATCCGCGGGGCCTGGTCATCAGCAATCCGGTGATCGGGGCCTCGGGGACGGTGGCCTACGGCAAGGAGTTGGGAGAGGTCTCGGACCTGTCCCGTATTGGGGCGATAGTGTGCAAGGGGATAACCCGATACCCGCGCGCTGGAAACCCACAGCCTCGCCTGGCCGAGACATCCGCCGGACTGCTTAACACAATCGGCCTGCAGAACGTCGGTGCGGAGGCCGCGGCGGATGCGCTCGCTCCAGAGTGGGCAACGTGGCCGATCAAAGTCATAGCAAACATATCCGGCGAGACCGCGACCGAGTTCGGTGAGATTGCCCGGATACTGGAAGGCCGGCCGGGCATCAGCGGTCTCGAAGTGAACATCGGGTGCCCGAATGTGGAGCGAGGGGGCCTGGAGTTCGGTGTCGATGCACGGGCGGCGGCGCTGGTCACAGAGACAGTCAAGAAAAACACGTCGCTCCCCGTCATGGTCAAGCTCACCCCCAACGTGACCGACATTGCCGAAATATCCCGGGCGGTGGTGGATAGTGGAGCGGACTGCATATCCCTGGTGAACACCTACGTAGGGCTCACCATAGACGTGCCCAAGCGCAGACCTACGCTGAGCACGGTGACGGGCGGTCTTTCGGGGCCGGCAATCAAACCGTTGGCCTTGGCTATGGTATACAGGGCCGCGGGTGCGGTAGACGTTCCGGTGGTCGGGATGGGGGGCATCAGCAACGCGCAGGATGCCCTGGAATTCATAATGGCAGGCGCCACTGCAGTCCAGATAGGGACAGCCAACTTCACCAATCCTCGGGCCTGCGTGGACGTGGCGGATGGGTTAAGGGAGTACATGGAACAGCAGGGCGTAGACACCTTGTCCAGTATCGTGGGGACGGCCAGGGTCTAGGGTCGGGGCCGGCCGGGATGATCGTCCCTCCAAAACTGCGTTATGATAGAATATCTTCCGTTATCATAATGAGAATTTCGCACTTGACGGAATCCCGTCGCAAAGGACCAAGGAGGGGCTAAGATGGACAAGGGGACATGGAAAGTAAAGGCGGGACTGGCGCAGATGCTGAAGGGCGGGGTGATCATGGACGTGGTAACCCCGGAGCAGGCCAAGATCGCTGAGGACGCGGGTGCATGCGCGGTTATGGCCCTCGAACGGGTCCCCGCGGACATCAGGAGGGACGGCGGCGTTGCCCGGATGTCGGACCCCGAGATAATCAAAGCCATCAAGGACGCGGTCACGATTCCGGTCATGGCGAAATGCCGCATCGGCCACTTCGCCGAGGCCCAGGTGCTTGAGGCAATCGCTGTCGACTACATTGACGAGTCGGAGGTCCTTACGCCTGCCGACGAGAAATATCACGTCTGGAAGCACAACTTCAATGTCCCCTTCGTATGCGGGTGCCGTAACCTGGGCGAGGCCCTCCGGCGCATCGACGAAGGCGCGGCGATGATCAGGACCAAGGGCGAGGCCGGTACGGGAGACATCGTAGAGGCCGTCAACCACCTGCGTACTGTTACGGAGGGCATCGAAGGGCTGCGTGAGCTGGATGACGACCAGCTGACCATCGCAGCCGAGGAGATGCGTGCATCCCGCGAGCTAGTCGCCGAGGTCAGGGAAAGCGGCAAGTTGCCAGTGGTGAACTTCTGCGCAGGCGGCATAGCGACCCCTGCTGATGCTGCCCTCGTCATGCAGCTTGGCGCCGAGGGTGTGTTCGTGGGCTCCGGCATCTTCAAGTCCGATGACCCTGCCCCGAGGGCCCGGGCGATAGTCGAGGCGACGACCCATTACAAGGACGCGGACATCGTGGCTCGAGTCTCGGAAGGCCTGGGAACGCCGATGAAGGGGATGTCTGCAAAGGACCTGCCGCCGGAGGCTCTCCTGGCCTCCAGGGGCTGGTAGACTCGCGGAGGTGTCCCTTCTCTGATGGAGAAGGTAGGAGTCCTGGCGATCCAGGGAGACTTCGCCGAGCACTGTAAGATATTCAGTGACCTGGGTGTCGAGACCTCGGAAGTCCGGTTGCCGCGGCAACTTGACGAACTCGACGGCTTGGTGATCCCCGGCGGCGAAAGCACCACCATCACGAAGCTCATGGAAATTTACGGGCTCGTGGAGCCCGTGAAGCAGTTCGCAGAGTCCGGTAAGCCCTTGTGGGGTACGTGCGCGGGCATGATTGTTTCCTCTAGCCGCGTGATTGGCGACGTTCTAGTGCCTATGGGTCTTATAGACCTTGACGTGAGAAGGAACGCGTTCGGGTCTCAGATAGACAGTTTCGAGGCGGACCTCCCTGTCCCCGCGTTGGGGGGAAGTCCATTTCATGCGGTGTTCATCAGGGCGCCCTGGATAGAACGGATGGGGCCGGGAGTCGATCTCATTACCCAGCTGGAAAACGGTACGCCGGTGGCGGCACGCCAGGGCAACGTCCTGGTAACCTCATTCCATCCCGAACTCACCGACGATGCCCGGTTCCACAAGTTGTTCCTGGATATGGGCCGCCGTTGACGGGGCCCGGTTCGGAGTACACGCATATACGGATGACGGGCGAGCAGACTCGGGGACTATGATAAGGACCATCAGCCCTTTTGATCTGGTCAGGCTGGTCTTTTCCGGCATGGGAAAGCTGCCCAACCAGGCGAAACCCCACAGGAAGCTGGGCTCGGACCGTCTGTCCATGCTGGACGTAATCTCCCCCAAGCCCTTGCTGGGCCTCGCGCCCCGTAGGCACACCTGCGTCCTGACCAGGGGATTCAAGGTGAAGGGACTGGCCCTGGCCCAGGATATGGGAAGCCCTACGGTTTGGGAGGTGAGTTCCCTGGCCCTTTCCCCGGACCTGGGGCATTCGCTCATGGACCTGCTCAATGGTCTTATCCTCAACGCAGGCCGGCGGGGAGTCGACAGGTTGTTTATAAGGGTTGCGGAAGATAGCCCGTGCCGGGACGGGGTCCGGGCCGTGGGATTTACCTTTTATCTTCGGGAGCGTTTGTACCGTCGGGACACACGTTCCGGAACGGAAACTGCGGGCAGTGGAACGGACGCTGAACTGCAACCGGTGACGCAATCCAACGAGTTCACTGTGTTCCAGCTCTACAACGCCGTGTATCCTTTCCACGTGAGAGTGGTGGAGGGCCAGACCCTTGATTACTGGAGGCAGACCCGGGCAGGAAACTGGACAGGACGAAACTCCGGGCAGTTTTTTGTTGTGGAGAAGGGTTTGACGGTGGGATGGGTGGGGACTCGGGTGCAGGGGAGGGCGGGCTACTTCAGTATCATGATCAGGCCCGGGGCCTCGATATCCCCCGACGACATCCTGCACCTGGTGGAGAGTCGGATGGCCGGCCTGGAGACTGTGCACTGCATGGCCACAGAGTTCGAATCGCCACTTATGCAAGCCCTGGAGGCCCGAGGGTACACATTGGTGCAGGAATATTCCAGGGGGGTGCGAAACGTTACGGCCAAGATCAAGCGGCCTTCTCTGGTGCCCATAGGTGCGGAATAGCAGCAATAGGCGGTTAAACGGGAATGGAAAAACAGATAACGGACGATCTGGGGGCGCTGCTCCAGACTCTGCCGTCTCACCTGCAGGAGCGGCTGCGGGAACGGCAGGACGGGAAGGAGCTGTTGGAAGTGGTCATGGACCTGGGCCGGAAGCCCGAGGCCCGCTTCCCTGACGGAGAGGCATACCTTCAGGACACCGAGGTGACTCAGGAGGAACTGGACTTCGTCGCGGAGCGGATAGGCAGCTTCGGGGATGACAACCGGGCGGGAATCGAAAGGACGCTGCACCGAATCTCGGCGCTAAGGAACCGGAAGGGTAATATCGTTGGGTTGACCTGCCGGGTCGGGCGGGCGGTCTACGGCACAATACGGGTTATTGATGACCTGGTAAAGTCGGGCAAGAGCATTCTGCTCCTGGGGAGACCGGGTGTCGGGAAGACGACGATGCTGCGGGAGGTGGCACGGGTGCTGGCTGACGACATGCGGAAGCGGGTCGTCATCGTGGACACTTCCAACGAGATAGCCGGAGATGGAGACATTCCCCATCCGGCCATAGGGCGGGCACGCCGGATGCAGGTCCCGACCCCCGCCTTTCAACATGCCGTGATGATTGAGGCCGTGGAGAACCACATGCCCCAGGTGATCATCATCGATGAGATAGGCACGGAGCTTGAGGCAACCGCCGCCCGAACGATAGGGGAGCGGGGCGTGCAGTTGGTGGCCACGGCCCACGGGAACAACCTGGACAACCTGATCCAGAACCCCACGCTTTCGGACCTGATCGGGGGCATTCAGTCGGTGACGCTGGGTGATGACGAGGCGCGGCGAAGAGGAACGCAGAAGTCCATTCTGGAGCGGAAGGCCCCCCCGACATTCGACATAGTGGTAGAGATACAGAGCTGGGACAAGGTGGCAGTACACACGGACGTGTCGACGACGGTGGACTTGACGTTGCGGCAGAGATCCGCGCCCCCGGAAGAGCGCTGGCTGGACGAGGAAGGTAACGTCAGTAAGAAAGTAGAGACTCGGACTCCGGCGCCTGGCCCGTCCGTCGAGCCCAGGCCTAAGATGCTGGCAGGGATTTCCCGCATCTACTCTTTTGGTGTAAATCGTGGTCGAATGGAAAGCGTAATCAAGAAGCTGAAACTCCCCGTAAGCCTTGTGGAGGGATTCCGGGACGCCGACCTTGTGATAACCACGAAGACCTTCTACCGGAAGAGACCCCAGGCCCTCCGGGCCGCGGAAGCCGAGGGTGTGCCCGTCTTCGTGCTGCGCCACAGCAGCGTGAGCCAGATTGAGCAGTACCTGATGTCGGTGTTCGGTCTGGAGAAGAAGGGCGACCCGTTAAACTCGGCGATAAAGGAGGCTGAGGACGCTGTACGGCAAGTGGAGACGGGAGAGGACTCGGTGGCGTTGAGCCCCCAGAGCAGCTTCATCCGGCGGCTTCAGCACCAGACGGCGGAGCGTTCCAACCTGGAATCTTTCAGTGTGGGGACGGACCCGATGCGGCACGTTAACATCTCGCGGCCCGGCGGTCAGCCGACCAGAAGGAACCCGGCCCCCTATTAGGCTGGGCTGTCAAACCCTATGGGACTTTTCATAACCTTTGAAGGCGGCGAGGGTACGGGCAAGACTTCTCAGGCCCGACAACTGTGGGATAGACTCAGGCTGGAAGGCTACGTCTGCTCGCTGGTGAGGGAACCGGGTGGAACGGCCCTCGGAGAAAAACTCAGGCCGCTCCTCAAGGGCCAGACCCCCCCGACACCAATTGCGGAACTTCTCCTGTTCTCGGCGGCGAGGGCGGAACTGGTAACCAGGCACATCGGGCCTGAGTTGGAACGGGGCTCCATAGTAATCGCGGACCGCTACGTGCACTCCACCATCGCTTACCAGGGCTACGGGTACGAGGGTCGTAAAGGTGGGCCGACGCAAAAGCAGATCCAGGCCGTCAATCTGATAGCTACCAAAGATGTCATGCCCGACCTGACGATACTGCTGGACATGGAGCCTGAGGAGGCCATGAAACGCATCGCTGCCCTTGCACCGGAGCTTTCGATGGAAGAGAACGCGGGGCAGGGGGGCCGGGTGGACAAAGAGGGCCGAAAGTTCGAGGATGAGAACATCACATTCCACAAGAGGGTCCGGGAAGGGTACTTGAAGCAGGCCAGGCGAGACCCGGGGACATGGCTCGTTGTGGATGCCAGCCGGGCCTCGGATATCGTATCCTCAGAGATATGGGAAAGGGTAAAGCCGCTGCTGCCCAAAACCATGACCCATATAACCGAAAACCAGGACAGCCTGGAGAATAGAAGGTTGATCTGAGTCCTAGAAGAAAGTCCGGAAAGAGGCAGGCCAGAAGCGATAAACCTGACGCTCAGAAGGGCATATTCGGCCCGCTGAGGCGCTCCGACACGGAGCTATTGGCGTGGGCGCTCGGCGGGCTGATAGTCGGCGTGGTCATCGGGGTGACGACGTTAGTGGCGTTCCTGATCATGATAGTCTTGCTGGTGGCGATAGCTCGGCTGTACCTGGAGAAGACGGAGAGAAACATCCGCCCGAGTATCGGGATGGTGCCGGTGTTTGTGGGGACGTACAGTATCGGGCTCTTCTTGCGGGCTCTGGGAGGGTGAGTGTACCCGGTACTCCCCCGCCCCTATGAGAATGGACACGAATAAGCGGTTGGCTTAGCCAACCGCTCCTCTTTATGTGGTTGTTTTTCTTGACGTTGAGGGGGTGAGATTGGTATATTGCTACTCCGATCTCGCTTGGCCGCCGGACGGAAAAGCACCTCCGATTTTGGCATTGTTATGAAGGGCTGTAAGCGCGACTAAAAGGGATTTGCTCAGGGCCTAGGCTAGGGCCCTAGATAACGAATAAGGCACGTGCCGGAACAGTACTCTCTCGAATACACCGCCGTTCTTATCGCCGTCATTGCTGGCACCCTGATGGTGCTTTTCGCGTTCCTTGGCTCCATGCTCCTGGCTCCGAAGAGCAAGTCCGAGGCCAAAGACATCCCCTACGAGTGCGGCATCCCTCCCGTGGGCCGATTCTGGTCCCAGATCCACATCCGCTACTACATCTTCGCCATCCTCTTCCTCATTTTCGACGTCGAAGCTGCCTTCCTGTTTCCCTGGGCGGTGATATTCAAGAGCAACGGCCCCGTCATTTTCTACGAGATGATGCTGTTCATCGCCATCCTGCTCTTCGGTCTGCTGTACAGCTGGCGCAAAGGGATGCTCCGTTGGAAGTAAACCCCGGCGACCGGCGCAACTGGCCGGGGAAGAGCCTGTTCAAGAGCGCAGCCCCCGGCATCATCACTGCCAAGGCAGACCAGATATTCGCCATGGCGCGGAAATCTTCCCTTTGGCCGTTGCAGTTCGGGCTCGCGTGCTGTGCCATCGAGATGATAAGCACCTTCATGTCGCACCATGATCTGGACAGGTTCGGGATAGTCCCGTGGCCCTCGCCCCGGCAGTCGGACCTGATGATCGTGGCGGGGACGGTTGTGAAGAAGATGGAGGAGCCCATCAAGCTTCTCTATGAACAGATGCCATCACCGAAGTGGGTGATTGCAATGGGCAGCTGCGCCAGCGCCGGGGGGCCGTACCAGAAATCTTACTCGGTGGTGATGGGCGTGGATAAAATTATCCCCGTTGACGTGTATGTGCCCGGCTGTCCCCCCCGCCCCGAGGCGCTTATGGACGGCATCCTGAAGCTGCAGGAAAAGATCATGCGCGAGCGCGGCGAGGTCGGGACCTAGGTATGCCGCCCAAGGGGAAAAAGGGCCCCCCGCCCCCCGAGCCGGATCCCAAAGCGCTGGCGACTCTCGATATTCTGAAAGAGGTCTTCTCCGGCAGGGAACCGACCCTTAACCTTAACCAGGTGGAGATGTCGATAGAGCCGGTACAGGCCGATGTCATCTGCCGCATGGCCAAGGAAGACCCGAGGCTCCGGTTCGACTTTCTGAGCTGCCTCTCCGTAGTCGAATATGACGACGTGTTTCAGACCGTCTACCATCTCTACTCCACGAGCCTCGGGCATGGGGCCGTGTTCAAGGCCAGCGCCCCCTGGGACAATCCGGTCTTCGCCTCCGTGTCACGGGTATGGGCGGGCGCGGAATGGTTCGAAAGAGAGGGAGCGGAGCTGTTCGGGGTAGCGTACACGGGACACCCCGACCCCCGGCCTCTGCTGCTTTGGGATGGGTTCGAAGGGTTCCCGGGCCGCAAGGAGTATCCCTTCGCCGAGATACAGATACCGGACGACATCGAGGTGCCCCAGTGACCATCGATCAGCCGCTCGACACTGTCGACATGATGTTGAACATGGGGCCTCAGCACCCCAGCACTCATGGTGTGTTCCGCATGGTGCTGACCGTGGACGGCGAGAACATAGTCGACGTCGTGCCGCACATCGGATATCTGCACCGGGGGTCGGAGAAGCTGTGCGAGGCGGAGGACTACCGCCAGATCATCGACCTCTTCGACAGGCTCGACTACGTATCTTCCTTCAACAACGAGCTTCCCTACGTGATGGCGGTTGAGAAGCTGATGGGGCTCGAGGTCCCGGAGCGGGCCCAGTACATCCGCCTGATAATGTGCGAGCTGAACCGGATAGCGAGCCACCTGCTCTTCTACGGCGCCTTCGGCGCAGATTGCGGAGCAATCACCCCGTTCCTGTACGGGTTCCGGGAGAGGGAGCAGATGCAGGCCCTCTTCGAGTCGGTGAGCGGTGCCCGGATGATGCACGGCTACTTCCGCGTGGGAGGTGTATTTCGGGACCTGCCGGACGACTTTAACCAGAGGCTCGACGCCCTCCTCCCGATGCTCGAAAAGGGCATCACCGAGTGCGAAGACCTGCTGTCCAAGAACGAGCTTTTTCTGGAGCGCACCATTGGCGTGGGCGTCATCGACGCGGAGACGGCTATCGACTTCGGGGTGACAGGCCCCAACTTGCGGGCCTCGGGGCTGGCCTACGACTTGCGGAAAGACGACCCCTACCTCCTGTACCCGAGATTCGACTTCAACGTACCTGTTGGCGCCAGCGGAGACTGCTTCGATCGTTACATGGTGCGGATGGAGGAGATGTGGGAGTCGATCAAAATAGTGAAGCAGGCCATGGCTCAGATGCCGCCTGGCCCGATTATGGCCAAGACCCCCCGCACCCTCCGCCCTCCCAAGGGCGACGTGTACGTGCGGACGGAAAACCCCCGGGGTGAGATGGGCGTCTACCTGGTGAGCGAGGGCAAGGACAAGCCCCACAGGATAAAGATGAGGACGCCGTCCTTCTGCAACCTGGTGGCGCTGAGACACATGCTCATAGGGTCCTACTTGGCGGACTCGGTAGTGATACTGGGCTCGATAGACATAGTGCTGGGAGACGTCGACCGTTGAGCTGGCTGGACGTCCTCTTCACTGTTCTGAAGGTGCTAGCCATCATCGGGCTGATCACGGTGGTGGTGTTGCTGCTCACGTACCTCGAGCGCAAGGTCCTGGGTCGTTTCCAGATGAGGATGGGCCCGATGCGGACCGGCTTTCACGGCATCTTCCAGCCTATCGCCGACGCCCTGAAGCTGCTCCTCAAGGAGGATATAACACCCTCCGTTCGGGACAGGTCAGCCTTCTGGATTGCGCCGATTATCGTCTTTGTACCAGCGTTCATATTGTGGGTCACCATACCCTTCACCGAGGACCTCGTCGTCAGGAACCTGGAGTACGGGATCCTCTACATCATCGCGGTGACCGTGGTGTCGATTGTCGGGATCATCATGGCGAGCTGGGGGTCCAACAACAAATACGCCCTAATTGGCGGGGCCAGAGCCGCGGCGCAGCTCATCAGCTATGAGCTGCCGATAATCCTGGTGATACTTGCGGTAGTAATGCTGGCCGGGACCCTGGACATGCGGGAGATAGTCCTGGGCCAGGGAAGCTATCCCTACGTCTATCTGCAGCCCCTGGGCCTGGTCGTCTTTCTGGTGGCGGGACTGGCTGAGTTAGGACGCACGCCCTTCGACATAGCGACTGCGGAGTCGGAGATAGTCGGTGGGCCGTACGTCGAGTACAGCGGCATGCACTGGTCCATATTCTTCCTCGCCGAGTATGCCAACACCTTCGCCATCGGGGCGCTGGCCACGGTGCTGTTCCTGGGAGGCTGGAGCGGGCCTTTCCTCCCGGGTGTGATCTGGTTCGCAATCAAGACTACTGCGATAATCATGGCGATATTCTGGCTGCGGGCGACGTTGCCCCGCTTCCGCATAGACCAGCTTATGACCATATGCTGGCAGTTCCTGATTCCCCTGACCTTCGCCAACATCCTGGTGACGGGCATATACGCATTCTACGGGTGGCCCTCGTGGTCGATGTTCCTGATGTCGATGGCGCTGTTGGCAGTTAGCGGGGTGGTGATCAGAATTCGGCAGAAATCACGGACGGCGAAGTTCGAAGAGGCTTTGAGAGTCCGTAAGGAGAAGCTGGCGACATGATAGGTGTAATCAAGGGTCTCGCCACGACAATCAAGACGATGCTCAGGTCGCCGGTGACGGTGCAGTACCCGAAGGAGCACCTGCCGGTTTCAGACAGGTTCATGGGCTTTCCGGGGCTGCTGTGGGACGACGTGATTGGGGAGTCCAAGTGTGTCGGGTGCCAGGTCTGCGCCCGATACTGCCCGACCGATTGCATGTACGTGACCATGAAGCCGAACGAGAACTACGAAGCGGGCACGAGCAAGCGTAAGAAGATGGTCGAGGACTTCAAGCTGGACCTGTCCCGGTGCATTGTCTGCGGCATCTGCGTGGAGGTGTGCAACTTCGATGCGATAGTTATGACCCAGGAGCACGAGATAGGACAGTATGGCCGCAGGGGTCTTTGGGCCGACCTGGACGCCCTCCACGCCCTGGGGTCGGACTACGAAAAAAAGCATGGCCCGGCGTACCCGGAGGCCGTGCCGGAAGGGAAGGTCGAAGAAGAGTAGTGACCACTGTACTGGTCTTCTTCTTCATCCTGGCCGCGATGACCATGATCGGGGCTGTGGGCACGGTTGCGGCACGCAACGTGGTCCATGCGGCCCTGTTTCTTATTCTGTCCCTGCTGGCAGTGTCGGGACTGTTTGTCCTTCTGCTCGCCGAGTTCCTGGCGATAGTCCAGGTCCTGATCTACGGCGGTGCAATCACGATATTGCTGCTGTTCGCTCTCATGCTGACCAGGGCCCGGGAGTCGGCGCTGAAGCTGGACAACAACCAGCGCGTGCTGGCCTTTCTGGCTACGGGTGCTGTCTTCGCCGCGCTTACGGTGATATTCCTGATGTCGGACTGGCCGGGCCCCGTGGAGGACCCTCAGCGTCCGGGGTTCACTGCAATATCAGAGGTGCTGTTCCAGCAGTGGGCCATACCGTTCGAAATCGCGTCGCTAGTGCTGCTGGTGGCCCTGATAGGGGCGATAGTTATCTCGCGCCCGGGGCCCGAGGAGTAGGAGCCTAGCCTTTGATAGAGATCGAATACTATCTCATTCTGGCCGCCGCTCTCTTTGCCGTGGGCGCTTACGGGGTCCTGGTACGCAGGAACGCCGTACTGATCCTCATGTCCATCGAGCTTATGCTCCAGGCCGTGAACATTAACCTTATTGCCTTTTCGACGTACCTGGTACCGAGGGGTGAGACTGAAAAACACCTGGGCTTCATATTCGCAATCTTTGTCATAACCATAGCTGCCGCGGAGGTCGGGCTGGCCTTGGGCATAGTGCTCAGGTTGTACAGGAACCGGTCCTCGGTGAACGTGGACGAACTAAGCCGGATGAAATGGTAACCCCGGCTTCATGAACGGAACCGAAGCAATCGGGCTGCAGTGGGCATGGCTGGCTCCCGCGGCCTGCGTGGGCGCGTTCACTGCGTTGGCCCTTTTCGGGCGGTATCTCCCGTGGAAGGGCCCGTACATTGCCATCGGGGCCATAGGCTTCGGGTTCGTACTGTTCTGGTTCCTTCTTAACGACCTGCTGAATGGAGCGGCGCGCGAGTTTTCTGCTACGTGGTTTGAGGCGGGGGGTGGGGTGTTCGACCTTGGTATGACGATCGACCCCGTTGCGATGGTGATGATGGGAGTTATCACATTCGTCTCCCTGCTGGTGCAGATATATTCCCTTGGCTACATGCGGGGGGAGTCGAGACTCGCGTGGTACTTCGCCGTCCACTCTCTCTTTGTGGCATCGATGCTAGGCATTGTGCTTTCGAACAACCTTCTGGTGCTGTACGTGGGGTGGGAGCTGGTCGGCATATGCTCATACCTGCTGATAGGTTTCTGGTACGAGCGGAGGTCGGCGGCGGAGGCGGCCAAGAAGGCGTTCATCACGACGCGCATCGGGGACGTGGGGCTGCTGGTGGGGATACTGCTCCTGTACAACAAGTTGGGCACTTTCCATATCCCGACCATTCTGGAGGCGGTCGAGGCAGGGGAGCTGAGCAGCGGCGTCATGACTCTGAGCGCAATCCTGATCTTCCTCGGCGCTATGGGGAAGTCGGCGCAGTTCCCGCTCCACGTCTGGCTCCCCGACGCCATGGAAGGCCCGACGCCCGTGAGCGCCCTGATTCACGCCGCTACGATGGTCGTGGCAGGGGTCTATCTGGTAGCCAGAATGCTGCCCCTGTTCGATGCCGCCCCCGCAGTGAGCGAGCTGGTCATCGCCATCGGGCTGATAACGGCGGTGATGGGGGCCACAATGGCCCTGTCGTCGACGGATCTGAAGCGGGTCTTGGCATACTCGACGGTTAGCCAGATCGGATTCATGATGCTTGCTCTGGGGCATGGCGCCCTGGCCGCGGCGATGTTCCACCTGGCAACCCACGCGCTGTTCAAGGCGCTCCTGTTCCTGGGCGCTGGAAACGTCCTCCATGCGGTCGGTGAGCATTCGGACGTGGACATCCGTCGGTTGGGAGGGCTGAGGTCTCGGATGCCGGTGACGAGCGTCGTATTTGTCATCGCCGCCCTGGCCCTGTCCGGCATTCCGCCCCTCAGCGGCTTCTGGAGCAAAGACGAGATCCTGCAGGGCATCTGGAAGGACGGAAACCCCGCTACCCTTGTCATTACCATTGGAGCGTTCTTCCTCAGCGCCCTGTACATGACCCGGCTCTGCTGGCTGGTCTTCTTCGGCAAGCTAAAACCCGAGAACGAGGCCGCGCACGAAGCCCCGTTCGTGATGACCGGCCCAATAGCCTTGCTTGGCATCCTGACCTTGGTTTTCGGGTTCACCGCTCCCGACTGGCTGGACAATGTGCTCGGCCTGCCCGGAGAGGCCACGGGATTCGGGAGCTTTGTGCTGGACAAGGCCGACAGCTTCCATGAGCACGTGGTTTTGGCAGCGGTCTCTTCGGTGGTTGCCCTGGTGGGCATAGTCTTGGGGTTGGCGCTCTACCGGCAGGGGATGTCTTTGCCGGGGGGCGTGGAACGCGGGCTGGCGCCTGTGCGCAAGTTAGCGGCAAATAAATACTACCTGGACGACGCTTACCAGTGGACAATCGATAGGGTAGTGCTCGGAATAGGCGGTGCAACGGCATGGTTCGACCGGCACGTGGTGAACGACGCGGGGGTCGATGGGACAGGACTGTTCACGGCGAAGATGAGCCGGATACTGCGTCGGCACCAGACGGGACAGGTCTCGAACTACGTTCTCGGGATCACGGTGGGCACACTGATATTCGTGGTAGCCATCACTCTGGCGGCCTGAGGAGACAGACCTGGACGGCAACGTACTCATAGCCCTCCTCTTCCTCCCCGCTGCGGGTGGAGTGATCGCGGTCCTCCTGCCCGAGAACAAGCGCGAGCTGATGAAGTGGTCTATGGCGGCGATAGCTGCCGTGACCCTAGCCCTATCCATCTACGTTTTCGTCGCCTACGACAACGACGTGGGTGGCTACCAGTTCATGACGGAGAAGTACCACTGGCTTCCGGGGCTCGGGGTGACCTTCCACCTGGCCGTCGACGGTATCGCCACGCCGATGGTGCTGCTTACGGGCATAGTGATGGTGACGGCGGTGTTCATGGCGTGGAACACAGCGCCTCGGGCCAAGGACTTCTTTGCGCTGTTCATGGCCCTGGTCTGCGGGGTGTACGGAGTCTTCCTGTCTCTTGACCTTTTCTTCCTGTTCTTCTTCTACGAGCTGGCCGTCGTGCCGATGTACCTGCTTATCGGGGTATGGGGAAGCACGCGTAAGGAGTACGGGGCGCTGAAGCTGGTCCTTTACCTGGTAGCGAGCAGCGTGCTGGTGTGGGTCGGGCTAATAGCGATCTATGTTCATGCTGGTATTGGGACCTTCAACCTTCTGGAACTGGAGCAGGCTGGCTTCGATGCAACCTTCCAGAGAGTGGTGTTCCCACTCTTGATGTTCGGGTTTGGGGTGTTGGCCGGCCTGTGGCCCTTCCATACGTGGTCCCCGGACGGCCACGCTGCAGCTCCGACGTCCGTGAGCATGCTTCACGCCGGTGTCCTGATGAAGCTGGGTGCGTTCGGAATAATCCGCGTCGGGCTGGACTTGCTGCCCCAGGGCGCCGAGGACTGGCAGCTGGTATTGGTCGGGCTGGCGACGGTAAATGTGGTGTATGGCGCGATGTCGGCGCTGGCGCAGAAGGACATGAAGTTCATCATCGGCTATTCCAGCGTGAGCCACATGGGCTACGTGCTGATGGGCATCGCCACCCTGGACCCGAAGGGCTTGACCGGAGCGGTCTACCAGAT
This sequence comes from Dehalococcoidia bacterium, assembly GCA_965249275.1. Lineage (GTDB taxonomy): Bacteria > Chloroflexota > Dehalococcoidia > Plut-88900 > Plut-88900 > Plut-88900. Next base: position 889,589 of record CBDFLQ010000006.1, on the reverse strand, counting down.
GTTCTCCCACGGGATAATGACGGCCCTCTTCTTCGCACTGGTCGGTGTGGTATACGACCGGACCCACACCCGGGACATCTCGGTGTTCCAGGGACTCTCCAAGCGTATGGGGGTGACTGCGGCATTCTTCGCAGTGGCGGGACTGACGTCGCTGGGACTGCCCGGACTGAGCGGGTTCATCGCCGAGTTCCTGGTCTTCGTGGGGTTGTTCAATACGTATCCTGCCTTGGCGGTGCTCGGCATCATCGGAGCGGCGATTACTGCGGTTTACATACTGAGGCTGCTGGCCAAGGTCTTCTTCGGGCCGCTGGACGAGCGATGGGAGAAGCTCCCCGACGCCTCGAATCTGGAGAAAGCTTCAATGCTTGCCCTTGTGGCTGTGCTGATTTTCGGCGGGGTATACCCGCAGCCCTTCACCCGCATGATCGACGTGGGCATCGCCCCTATCCTGGCTAGGATTGCAGCGGCATGAATATCGACTTCGCACTCCTGGTCCCCGAGTTCCTGCTTGTCGGGCTGGCCTTTGTACTATTCGGGGTGGACCTGTTCATTCCCGAAAACAAGAAGGGTGTACTACCCTTCCTCGCCGTTGTGGGACTGTTGGCGGTCATGGGGTCGGCGTTTACGCTGCTCGGTAATGAAGGTGAGCTGTACGCGGGCATCTACGTCGTCGACAACTATGCGATCTTCTTCAAGGTGTTCCTGCCGATAGTCGGGGCGGTGATGGTGCTCGCTTCTAGGGACTTCGTGAGGAAGCACCTGGAGAACCCGGGGGAATTCTACAGCCTGATCATGTTGTCGGTGCTGGGAATGATGATGATGGTCTCGGCCAACGAGCTTTTGACGGCCTACATCTCCCTGGAGCTCCTGAGCTTCTGCCTCTACGTGATGGCGGCCTACGCCAAGCGGGAAGCCCGCTCCAACGAGGCCGGAGTAAAGTACATCCTGATCGGGGCATTCTCCTCCGCGGTGCTGCTGTACGGCATGAGCCTGATCTACGGCTCCCTGGGCACGACCACCTTCGAGGGGATGGGAGAGGTCCTGCGTTCGGGAGAACAGCTGCAACTGGCGTTCCTTGCAGGTCTGACTCTTCTCATTGCCGGGTTCGGGTTCAAGGTCGTGGCTGTGCCCTTCCACATGTGGGCGCCCGACGTGTATGAAGGGGCCCCGGTCCCCGTGACGGCCTACCTATCCGTCGCTTCCAAGGCGGCGAGCTTCGCTTTGCTGCTGCGCCTGTTTGCAGTCGGGTTCCAGCCGGTTATCGACGATTGGAAGCCGATAGTTGCGGTAATTGCGGCCCTGACTATGACCGTGGGGAACGTCATAGCGATTTCGCAAAGCAACATAAAACGACTGCTGGCCTATTCGAGCATCGGGCACGCGGGCTTCCTGCTGGTGGGGATAGCGGCGCTTTCGGAGATGGCTTCGACGGCGATGGTGCTGTACCTGGTCGGGTATGCAGCCACGACCTTCGCAGCCTTCAGTTGCGTGATCATCTACTTCAACCTGACAGGCAGTGAGAAGATCGAGGAGTACGCGGGGTTGGCCAAGCGGTCGCCGGTGCTCGCCCTGGCCTTGACCGTAAGTCTGTTCTCGCTGGCCGGGTTGCCTTTCTTCGCGGGTTTTACCATCAAGTTCTACATATTCGCGGCGGCGGCGAAGGAGGGGTTGTTGTGGCTGGTAGCCATCGCCGTGGCGAACAGCCTGATATCGGTTTACTACTACTTGATGGTAATCAGGCAGATGTACATCAAACCCGCGCCGGTGGGCTCGAAATCCTTGACCATGCCGAAGATAGCCGGGGGAGTGCTGCTCACGCTAGTCGGTGTGGTCTTCCTGATCGGCATTTACCCGCAGTCGATAACCGGGCTGATAGAGAAGGCGACCCCGGGGTTGTTCGGGTAGGGGCCGGGGAGACATTATGGCTCGGCCCCTGGTTTGCAGTCGCTTGACCCCCTCCCCACCCCCCGTTAACATTCCGAGCGTCCCACGGCGCATTCGTTCATCTTCGGGGAGGAAAGATTATGGCTGAGTCCCGGTCCACTTTGCTGGAAGTCAAGCAGTACTACGGGAGGTTGCAGAACTATATCAATGGAGAGTGGGTCGACTCATCGACAGACAACTGGCTGGACGTCCAGGAGCCGGCCAGCGGCCGAGTGATCGCGGAAGTCCCGCTTTCCACGGCGGCCGAGGTGAATGCGGCGGTCGCCGCTGCGCAGTCGGCGTTCAAGTCGTGGCGAGATACTCCGCCCCCGGACCGGGTGCAGCGGCTTTGGAACTACAAGAACCTGTTGGAAGAGAACCGGGAAGAGCTGTCGCGCATCGTGAGCCACGAGAACGGGAAGTCGATCGGCGACGCCCGGGGCGAGGTCCGGCGTGCGATACAGAACGTCGAGGTGCCCTCAGGGATCAGCTCCCTGATGATGGGCTACAACCTGGAAGACATAGCGCGCAACATCGATGAGGATTGCGTGAGACAACCCCTTGGGGTTTGCGCGGGCATCGTGCCGTTTAACTTCCCGGCCATGGTGTCGCACTGGTTTATGCCCTACGCCATCGCCTGCGGCAACACCTATGTGCTGAAGCCGTCGGAGCAGGTGCCGCTCAGCATGTCGTACTGCATCGGGCTGATGGACCGAGCCGGGTTCCCGAATGGGGTCATCAATCTGATCAACGGGTCAAAAGAGGCTGTCGACGCAATCTTGGACAACCCCGACGTGCGTGCTATTTCCTTTGTAGGCTCGACTGCCATTGCGAAATACGTCTACCAGCGAGCCACGACTAACGGGAAGCGGGCTCAGTGCCAGGGCGGTGCCAAAAACTTCATGGTAGCCATGCCCGACGCAGACGTGGACAAGACGATAGACAACATGATCGGATCGTTGTACGGCGGCGCGGGGCAGAGGTGTCTCGCGGGGTCGGTCGTGCTGACGGTGGGCGAGGCTTATGGGCCGATTAAAGACAAACTGCTGGAAGCGGCGAAGGCAATTAAGGTCGGGAACCCGTTGGATGAGTCGTCCGACATGGGGCCGGTAATCTCATCAAAGCACCGGGATAAGGTGATCGGATACATCGACCAGGGAGTGAAGGAAGGGGCTAAGCTGATACTGGACGGGCGCAGCGTGTCTGTGGAGGGATTCCCGGACGGGTCCTTCGTTGGGCCAACCATCTTCGATGAGGTAGACCCGGGAATGACGATAGCCCAGGAGGAGATCTTCGGGCCCGTGGCCTCGATAGTGCAGGTTGACGACCTTGAGCAGGCGATGGACATCATCGAGGCGAACCGCTACGGGAACGCTGCGAGTATCTTCACTTCCAGCGGGCGCGCTGCCAGGGACTTCAAGCATCGGGTGCGGGCAGGGAACGTCGGGATCAACGTGGGAGTAGCCGCACCGATGGCTTTCTTCCCGTTCAGCGGGATGAAGGAGTCGTTCTTCGGAGACCTGCATGGGCAGGGTCGGGACGCCGTAGATTTCTTCACCGAGAAGAAGGTAGTGATAACAAGGTGGTTTTAGGGAATTAGCCCCAAGACACCCAGATCGTAAAAGAAAGAACGGCGGGGGATGCACGTTGCGCATCCCCCGCCGTTTTCTTGCTTCGATAAGCTACCCTGCTACAGGGATGCGTGCGGGTTCGGTTATGGGTGCATCCTCGACGATAAGAGAGCGGCCCACAGCCCTAAGTGCTCTCTCAACTTGAGTGAAGTGGGTGCGGTAGTTGGGGTCGAGGAGCTTCCGAACAGCGTCTTCTTCAAGGCCGAGCTTTTTGCCCAGGTTCTGTTTGGTGATCCCATTTTCTCGCATAGCGGAATTGATAATAAGTTTCGCGGCTACCAACGGGGGTACGGGTATGAGGACTTGGCCCTCGGTGGGGAGGCTGGGGGTGGGGATGTAACCCTCGTGCACGCAATAGTGAGCGAGACAGAGGCCAAGAACATCCTCTGCCATTTCAACGGCTTCATCCCAGGACCAACTGCATGTGATGGCTTCCGGCAAATCGGGGAAAGTAACGTTGTAAGCCTCCCTTCCCGTTAGGTTTGCCTCCTCTTCGTCTCGTCTTATATTGCAAGGGTAGACATATCTCATTGATCAAAACTCCTTGCGGTCGATACCAAGCTGCCTGAACATGTCGGCCAATGTTCCTGGGGCTATTTCCCCACTTGGTACGTGCGTGAAACGATTGCCGACCGTGAGCTTCACGTGACTTCCCTTCCCGCTTTCGGTATCAAGAATGAAATCCAACCGATTCTTCCTGGCGTAGCGCCTTGCCCGCCTCACGAATTCGCGGCCGTTCACCCGATCATGTTAGCACGAGCAGGAGAAGATTAGACCGCGACCGCGGTGGGAATAGGCGCAGTTATTGACGCGTCCTCGATTATGAGAGAGCGGCCTACAACTCGGAGGGCCTTTTCGATCTGGGTGAAGTGGGTGCGGTATGTGGGATTCAAGAGCTTGCGGATGGCTTCATACTCAAGGCCGAGCTTTTGGCCCAGGGTCTGTTTGGTGATTCCCTTTTCTCGCATGGCGCTATAAATTGCCAGCTTGGCTGCAACTAGGGGAGGTACGGGAATAAAGACTTGGCCCTCGGTGGGGAGGCTGGGGGTAGGTATTTCCTCGTCTTCGTCGGTATAGAAACTGAGGGCGACACCGATGCAGTCTTCAGCCATTTCGACGGCTTCATCCCAAGACCACCCACCAGTTATGGCTTCCGGCACATCCGGGAAAGTCACCACATAAGCCTCTCTCCCTGACTCTCTCAACTCCTCTTCATCTGGAGCTATGTTGCATGGGTAAACGTACCGCATAACTAGAACTCCCGGCGATCAATATTCAACTGCTTTAGCATAGACGCCAGAATATTTTGCCCAATCTCACCATATTTGATTACTGTGCTACGGCTTCCAATCCTGAGTTTCGCATGGCTGCCCTTACCAAGATCCGGGCGAAAACTAAAATCCAACCGATTCTTCCTGGCGTAACGCCTAGCGCGCCTCACGAATTCGCGGCCATTCACCTAGTCATGTTAGCACACAACCCCCACCCGATCTGAATCTACTGCTGATACAATACGTCGTGTTCGGATGGTTGAAGACGCAGAGTTGCAGGGGGAGTTATATGGCAGGCTTGAAAAACGGTGGCGATTTCGATGCTGTAGTGATCGGGGCGGGGCTCTCCGGGATGGGGATGCTGAGGCGGCTGAGGGACGAGATGGGCATGTCTGTCCAGGTCTATGAGGCGGGCAGCGGGGTGGGGGGAACCTGGTATTGGAACCGGTATCCCGGCGCCCGATGCGACTCCGAGAGCTATACCTACTGCTTCACCTTTTCCAAAGAGCTTCTCCAGGAATGGAGCTGGAGTGGCAGATACCCCGAGCAGCCCGAAATACTGACCTACCTCAACCACGTCGCCGACCGGTTCGACTTCCGGCGCAACATCCAGTTCAACACCAAGGTCACGTCGGCCACTTTCCTTGAGGACCGCAACCTGTGGGAGATCGAGACTGACCAGGGGGACCGAGTCACGGCTCGACATCTGATAACGGGAATCGGGTGCATATCCACGGGCAACATCCCCAAGATAAAAGGACTGGACTCCTTTGAAGGGGACTGGTATCACACTGGCAATTGGCCTCACCACCCCGTGGAATTTTCAGGGAAACGAGTTGCGGTCATTGGTACGGGGTCGAGCGGCGTGCAGTCGATACCCGTGATCGCTGAGCAGGCCGGTCATCTCACGGTGTTCCAGCGGACGCCCCAGTACACCGTACCGGCAAGGCACGCCAGCATAGACCGGAAGTTCATTGAGGAAGAGGTCAAACCCAATTACGACGCCATCATTGATAAGGGAAAATGGACCAGTGGGGGCTCACCTGTGACTCCCGACTCCGGCTCAGCCTTGGCTCTTACCGAAGAGAAACGCAACAGCATATTCGAGAAGTTCTGGGACATAGGCGGTAACCACTTCATCTATGGATCCTTTGATGACACTTTGAGTGACAAGAAAGCCAACGACACCGTCGCCGAGTTCATCCGCTCCAAGATTCGGGAGACGGTCAAGGACCCCGAGACCGCACAGAAACTCCTTCCATTGGACCACCCTTACGGGTCCAAGCGGGCTCTTATGGATACCAACTATTTCGAGACCTACAACCGTGAGAACGTCCATCTCGTAGACTTGCGCCAGACGCCTATCCAGGAGATCACGGCAACGGGGATTCGGACTGCTGAGGAGGAATACGAGTTCGACATCATCGTCTTCGCTACGGGGTTCGACGCCATGACCGGCACATTCATGAAAATCGACATCCGGGGCCGGGATGGGATGACTCTGAGGGAGAAGTGGGCCGAGGGCCCGAAGACCTACCTGGGCCTGCAGGTGGCTGGCTTCCCCAACATGTTCATGATCACGGGCCCCGGGAGCCCATCCGTGCTTTGCAACATGCCGGTGTGCATTGAGCAGCACATAGACTGGGTTGGAGATTTCATAGGCTGGATGCGCGAGCGGGACATTGAAACCGCGGAGCCCGACCCCCGCGCCGAGGAAGAATGGTGCGACCACGTCAACGAGGAAGCCAACAAGACCCTATTTGTATATGCTAACTCCTGGTACCTGGGAGCTAACATTCCCGGAAAACCCCGGGTATTCATGCCATACGCGGGCGGACAGGGCGCCTATCGGAAGCGATGCAATGAAGTAGCGGAGAACGGGTATGAGGGATTCGTGCTGGGAGCGGGGGATGATCGACTTCCTCACGGGGAAGAGGGTGGTGATAACTTGGCGGTTTTAGCTTCATAGCCCGTCCTAACCCTGAACAGCTGGAAAAGAGCTGGGGAAGCGCGGAGCGCTTCCCCAGTTTCTTGTTCTGAGGACTAGGCGCCTAATCCCCGCCGAAATCCATTGCTGGTACAATAGGGCCGGTTCTGTGGGAAGGGGAAGAGGGAAAGGCCGAAGTCATAGAGTTGCAGGGGGAGTTATATGGCTAGCTTGAAGAACGGCGGCGACTTCGATGCGGTAGTGATCGGGGCGGGGTTCTCGGGGTTGGGGATGCTGTGGCGGCTGAGGGACGACATGGGGATGTCCGTCCAGGTCTACGAGGCGGGGACCGGGGTCGGTGGGACCTGGTATTGGAACCGGTATCCCGGCGCCCGGTGTGACTCCGAGAGCTACACTTACTGCTTCACCTTCTCGAAGGAGCTTCTCCAGGAATGGGAGTGGAGTGGCAAATACCCCGAGCAACCCGAGATTCTGACCTACCTCAACCACGTCGCCGACCGGTTCGACCTGCGGTCCAACATCCAGTTCGATACCCGCGTCACCTCCGCCACTTTCCTTGAGGACAGAAACCTCTGGGAGATCGAGACGGACCAGGGCGACCGAGTGACTGCCAGGCACCTGATCACGGGTATCGGGTGCATATCCACGGGCAACATCCCCAAGATCAAGGGGCTGGACTCCTTCGAAGGGGACTGGTATCACACCGGCAATTGGCCGCACCACCCCGTGGACTTTTCCGGGAAGCGGGTTGCGGTTGTAGGCACGGGGTCGAGCGGCGTGCAGTCGATACCCGTGATAGCCAAACAGGCCAAGCATGTCACGGTGTTCCAGCGCACCCCCCAGTACACCGTACCGGCAAGGCACGGCAGCATAGACAAGAGGTTCATTGAGGAAGAGGTCAAACCGAACTACGACGAGATCATCGAAAAAGCGAAATGGACCCACGGCGGCACACCTCAAACCCCGGTGGCCCGGTCGGCGTTTGACGTTACGGAGGAGGAGCGCAGGAAGGTTTTCGAGCAGGTCTGGAGTGTCGGCGGGAACGACTTCATCTATGGCTCCTTCGAAGACATCATGATCGACAAGGAGGCCAACGACACCGCCTCCGAGTTCATACGCTCCAAGATTCGGGAGATGGTCAAGGACCCCGAGACCTGCCAAAAACTGCTGCCATTGGACCATCCTTTCGGATCCAAAAGAGCCCTCATAGACACCAACTACTTCGATACTTACAACCGTGAGAACGTCAACCTGGTAGACCTGCGCCAGACGCCTATCCAGGAGATCAACGCCAAGGGGATAAGGACCTCCGAGAAGGACTTCGAGTTCGACGCGATAGTCTTCGCCACGGGATTCGATGCCATGACCGGGACTTTCATGAAGATCGACATCCGGGGACGCGACGGACTGACCCTGCGTGAGAAATGGGCCGAGGGCCCGAAGACTTACCTCGGCCTACAGGTCGCTGGATTCCCCAACATGTTCATGCTGACAGGCCCCGGGAGCCCTTCCGTATTGACCAATATGCCCGTCGCCATCGAGCAGCATATAGAGTGGGTAGCCGACTTCATAGACTGGATGCGTAATTACGGTCTCGAAACCGCTGAAGCCGACCCACAGGCCGAAAAGGACTGGGATGCCCACGTCCAGGAAGAAGCCAACAAGACCCTATATATGCAAGCCAACTCTTGGTACCTCGGCGCAAACATACCGGGCAAGCCCCGAGTCTTCATGCCCTACACCGGCGGCATGGGTACATATCGCAAAAGGTGCGACGAGATTGCAGAGAACGGCTATCAGGGGTTTGTGCTCGATGCAGTGCCTACCAAAAGCGCGGCCGTCGGATAAAGCACGGTGAAAGAGCGGGAGTTCAGAAGCCAGGAAATGGTGGGGAGACATCCCTCGGCCTGCACGTGTGTCAGTTGCACCCAACGTAGGTTGCAGAGTGTACGACAGGGCGGCAACCCCTTGAAGAAAATACTGGACTTCCTGTTGCGCAGGCGCAGATAATGCCCAGCGTATGAACGACTCCGTAATCCGCACCCAGGGCCTAACCAAGAGATACGGTTCAATCGTGGCTGTTGATGGCCTGTCGATGGAAGTGCCCAGGGGTCGGATATTCGGGCTGCTGGGGCCCAATGGCTCGGGTAAGACCACAACCCTCAGCATTCTTCTCGGCCTTACGAGGCAGACCTCCGGCAACTTCAGTCTTTTTGGAGGGGGAGGATCCCACACCGAGGCTCTGCACCGCATCGGCGCAATCGTGGAAACTCCGGCTTTTTACCCCTACCTGTCGGGCCGAAGGAACCTCGCCTATTTTCAGGGAATAACGGGAAAGGGCAACCGGGCCGAGCTGGATTCGCTTCTGGACACCGTGGGCCTTGGCACGAGGGCCAACGACAAGTTCCACACCTACTCCCTCGGTATGAAGCAGCGCTTGGGCCTCGCCTACGCCCTTCTCGGCGACCCCGAGATCCTTATTCTCGACGAGCCGACCAATGGCATGGATCCAGCCGGCATGGCCGAGATCCGGGACCTGGTCCGTAGACTAGGCACCGGTGGCAGGACCGTGCTCCTCTCCAGCCACCTCCTCCACGAGGTTGAGGCAGTCTGTGACAGCGTGGCGATCCTCTCCAGGGGCAAACTAATCGCACAGGGTGATGTGTCGGAGCTGGTGAAGTCGGGTGAGCAGGTTCAACTCAGGACGACGGATGACGCCAAGGCCAAAGAGGTGCTTTCGATGGTGGACTGGGTCAGTGAAGTGGAGGAAGAAGAAGGATACCTGGTGGCCTCTGCCCCGAGCAGCAGGTCGGGTGAGCTGACGGCGGCGCTGAGCGGGGCAGGCGTGTACGTCACCGAGATGCGGCCTAGAGCGAAGAGTCTGGAGCAGTACTTCCTTGAAGTAACCGGGGGAGCAAACGGAGACTCTGCTTGATACTGCACCTTCTGTCGTTGATGAGGTGGGAGTGGTTCAAGCTGCGGCATCGGTGGTTCCCCTGGGTGCTGCTGGTTATCTTCACTCTGTTTACCCAGATGCTTGTCTGGATTGGTTATCTGGTATATCGCGGCGAAGGAGAGGTTGGAGCAGCCGACTTATTCCTCCTGCCGGGCAGCGTGACTCTGGGTCTCAGATCGATGTTTGGATTGGCGATAGTGCTGATTGTGACTCTATCGTCGTCAATGATGGGGACGGAGTACGGTTGGGGGACACTGCGTACGGCTCTGGCACGGGGCCCGGGGCGGTGGCAGCTTCTGGTGTCAAAGTTCGGAATCTCCGCCCTGGCGGGACTTGGCGGCCTGATTATCGCTGCTGTTTTCATCGGGATTAGCAGCCTGGTTACCACTGGACTTGCGGAAAACAGTAGCGAATTGACTTCGTCCGGCGAGTGGTCGGAAGCCATTTTGACAATTCTCAAAGCGGCTTTTGCGTTGATACCGTACGCACTTTTGGCCACAGCCCTGACTATCTTGACGTCTTCCGCGACCGTCGGACTGGCAATAACTGTGGGTTACCACATAGCGGAGCAGATAGTCGTTCCTATCCTTACGGTGTTCGTAGACGGGTTCGATAAAATAGCGGGATTCACCCTTGGAATCAGTGCCCACGCCCTGATTAGCGAGGAGGGCGCTCAGGACTTTATCTTCCTTGTCACCACCCTTGGCGACGGTGAATTGCCAAATACGGTGCAGGCGTTTCTGGTCCTGCTGGGTTACAGCATAATATTTGGCGGCGCGGCGCTGTTCATGTTCCAGAGACGAGACATCACTGGGGCCAAGGGCACTTAGCAATAGGCGTCTAAGCCGAGCCCGCCGCCTTCGCCGCCTCCGCCCCTGCGATCCGACCGAAAACCGACCCCGCCATCAATCCGGACCCACCGGCGTAGTTGTAGTAGAAGAGTCCGCCGACAAGTTCCCCCGCAGCGTACAGGCCCGGTATGGGCGCGTCCTCGGTGTCCAGGACACGGGCGTCGGGGCTGATCTTGAGACCTCCGAAGGTGAAGGTAATGCCGCAAGTCACGGCGTAGCCGATGAATGGCGGAGAATCGAGCCTCTGAGCCCAGTTGGACTTGGGCGGCTCGATTCCTGTGGTCCCCTTGCCGTCGAGAACGGCGGGATTGAACTCCCCTTCCGTAACGGCGGCATTGAAGCTCTGTACGGTGTCGATGAATTTCTGCTTGTCGATGCCGAGGGCGTCCGCAAGGCCCGGAATGGTGTCCGACTCCGCTTTCGTGGCACGGGCAATGTAATACTCGTCCCGAAGTTTCCCGGAGACCTTGGCATCGAAGATCTGGAAAGCTGCGCGGTGGGGCTGCTTCAATATCTCTCGTCCGTACTTGGCATAGGTGTAGTTGCGTAAGTCAGCACCCTCGTCGAGGAAGCGCTTGCCCTCAACGTTGACTACGATGCCGAGGGGGTAGGAGTGCTTCTGAAATAGGTCGGCGACGTTGCGGTCGCCGAAAGTGGGTGCGTTGAGATCCCAGGCGACCGCGTGGCAGGAACTCCAGTGGCCGTGGGACTGTGCCCCCGCGTCCAGGGCGATGCGGATGCCGTCTCCCGTGTTATACCGAGTGCCGCGCACCTTGGCCAGCTCCCACCCGGGGCCCAGGTAGCGGGTCCGCATCTCCGGGTTCGACTCGAAGCCGCCGCAGGCTAGGACCACGGCCCTCGCCTCGAAGTCCCGGCTTCCTTCAGGCGTGCGTGCCGATACCCCGGTCACGCGTCCTATATCGTCGGTCAGGAGGCCCGTGACCTTGGCCCCGTAGGCGATGTCGATGCCTCGGGCCTGGGCAGCGTCGAACAGGGAGTCGACGAGGCCCTTGCCACCCCCCACCGCCTCCGTGATCAGGCCGCCGTAGAAATGCTGCTTCCCCCCAACCTCGAAGGACTGGCGGCCGTACATCAGGACCCAGTGGAGCCCCTGCTCCCTCATCCACTGGACGGTCGGATAGGCGCGGGTGACGAGGGTCTCGATGAGGTCGGCATCGGAGAGGCCCTCTGTGACGCGCATGATATCGTCGTACATTTGGGGCTGGGGATAAGAGCCGATTTCGATGGAGTTGGCCTCCTCGTCGGCCATTTCGGGGATTAGGCCCCGGATGTCCTCGAGGCCGTCGTAGGGGAAACGGAAGCCGCCGCCCGTGAAATAGGAGTTGCCGCCGCGCATGTGCTCGGGCGCCTTTTCAAGAACCAGCACCCGAGCCCCGTTCTCCCGGGCGGAAAGTGCGGCGCAAAGAGCCGCGTTGCCTGCCCCAACCACAATTACGTCAGCTATATTCAAGAGTTCCTCTCCTATGAATTACTACGCCGCTCCGTGTTCACGGAGCGGCGCGGCAATTGCGGTCTTATGGTGTGGGGACTACTGCCGAGGCAGGCCAAGGCCTCGGGTGGCGATGATGTTGCGCTGAATCTCCGAAGTTCCGCTCTGGATGGTGTCCGAGACGCTCTTCAGATAGTTGGTCTCGACCCAACCGTGCAGAGGGGTGCGTGAGGAGGAGGGGGTGAGCTGACCATGGAGGCCCAGGATGCGCATGGCCATCTGCAGTATGCGCTGCTCGACCTCCGAGCCGAAGCTCTTACCCATGGAGGCTTCCTTGTTCGGTACCTCTCCCTTGCTCTGGATGTAAGCAATCTGGTAGGACATCATGTAGGAGACTTCCACGTTGACGGCCATCTCGGCGAGGGTGTTGCGGACCATGGGAAGGTCGATGAGATTCTTGCCGTTATATTTGGTCTCGCTGGCGAACTTCCGGGTCTCGTCAAGGGCCCGACGGGCGAGGGCGGCGTACTCGACGCCGGAACGCTCGAAGTCCAGCAGGGTCATTCCGGCATACCAGCCCCGGTTGACCTCGGCGACTACGTTGCCCTTGGGCACGCGCACGTTGTCGAAGAAGGTCTCGTTGAAGTGGTGGCCGCCGGTCATGTCGACAATGGGCCTGACGGAAACGCCGGGCGTCCTCATGTCGGCGAGGAACATAGTAATGCCCCGATGCTTGGGGGCATTGGGGTCGGTGCGGGCCAGGAGGAGGATCCAGTCGGCGACGTGGGCCTGGGAGGTCCAGATCTTTTGTCCGTTGATGACCCACTCGTCACCTTCTAGGACAGCGCGGGTCCGGACGGAAGCGAGGTCGGAACCCGACTCGGGCTCCGAATAGCCCTGTGCCCAGACAACTTCACCGCGGGCTATGCCGCCGATGTGCTCTTTCTTCTGCTCCTCGGTCCCGTGCACCATTATGGCCGGGCCGATGTAGCCGATACCCTCGCCGTCGCGGCCTGGTGCGTGGGCGTAGGACCATTCGTCGGTGAAGATGACCTGCTGCATTACGGAGGCGTCAGAGCCGCCGTACTCTTCCGGCCAGGAGAGTGCCAGCCAGCCCTTGTCGGCGAGCTTCTTGCGCATGCCCATTTCCACGGCATGTGCCTCTTCGCTGCCGGGTACTAGGTCGTGGTCCTCTGTCCATTCCGCAGCAAGGAAGTCCTTGACCTCCTGCCTGAAGGCCTGTTCTTCCGGGGTGAAGTTAAATCGCATGTGGTTCCTCCTGGCTCGCGTGGCCGGTGACAATGATACCGGCATAGGAGAGGAGGGACAAGTCCAGAGACAAAATGGGAGGGGGGAAAGACAAATATTCTCAGGTGGCTGCTACTCGCACTAAACGCGGGCGGCGAGTATCATTCGCGGCGTCCGGGCCTCGGGGCCCGAGCGGCTTGATGGCAGTATCGGTGGAGGCTTGGTGATTGGCTATGACCGCAGTGATAATCGATGGCCGCTGGATAGCCGAGAACATCCGATTGGGCGTGAAGTACGCCGTGGAGGAACTTAGCTCGCAGACGGGTGTGGTGCCCGGCTTGGCAGTGGTGCTTGTATCGGATGACCCGGCTTCTGGGAGATACGTAGCCGCGAAGGAGAAGGCGGCGGCGGAGTCGGCCATCTACTCCCAGACCTTCAGGCTGCCCGGCAACACAACCGAGGCCGAACTGCTCAGGAAGATCGATCAGCTGAACTCGGACGATAGGTTCCACGGCATCCTGGTCCAGTTCCCAGTGCCCCGCGGCATCGACATGCTGAAGGTCATACACGCCGTCGATCCCCTTAAGGACATTGAGGGGTTGCACCCCCTTGACGTGGGCTGGCTGATGGCGGGGGAGCCGCGCTTTGTGCCGTGCACGCCGGCAGGGATACACCGGATGCTTGTGTCGGTGGGGCACCACCCGGAGGGGAAACACGTGGTGTTGGTCGGGGGCAGCCTGATTGTGGGCCGACCATTGGCTGCGCTGCTGCTCCAGGAGAAGCCGTGGGCCAACGCGACGGTGACGATATGCCACCTCGGGACCAGGAACCTGCCCAGCATCACCCGAATGGCCGACATCCTTGTCGTCGCGACAGGCAACCCCCAGGGCATAACGGGGGACATGGTGAGGCCGGGGGTGGTGGTGGTAGACGTCGGGATCCACGCCATACCGGACCCTACCAAGAAAAGAGGCTACCGGCTTGTGGGCGACGTAGACTTCGATTCAGTCAAGGAGAAGGCCCAGGCCATAACTCCGGTACCGGGCGGGGTCGGGGTGATGACCGTGGCCATGCTGATGGTCAACACCTTGAAGGCGGCGAGGCTCACCACCAACCCGTTGATGCCTCCCTTCAGGGTGGAAGACTACATGCACCTGCACGCCGACGAGTCACACGCCGCAGACCCGGACAGGCGGACGGCTACCAACCGATAGCGTAGCCGTCCCGACGGGGGTCAGCCGCCCCGAACAATGCCCCGGTTGCCGGGTCCCGGCGAATCATCACCTCGCTGCCGGAAGCCCCCCAGTCGGGGAGAATTTGAAGCGTGTGCCCCTTGGCCTCGAGGCTCGCCCTCACTTCCTCGGAGAAGCGCCCTTCCAGCTGGAGCCGGTCAGCGAACTTACGGGGTTCGGTGGACTCCGTCTGGTTTTGCAGGTGCCTCCACCTGGGCGCCTCCACGGCTTCGGAAACGTTGAGGCCGAAATCCAGGACGTGAGTGATTACCTGCATGTTAGTCTGCACCTGGGTGTCGGCGCCCGGGGTGCCGCAGACCAGGACGAGCTCGCCGTTGGCGGCAGTGTCATCCTCGCCTGCGAATACCATTACGGGGTTCATGGTGTGCCGGACCCGGTGGCCGGGTGTCAGGCAATTGATGTGATCGGGGTCGAGATGCCAGTAGGTCATGCGATTGTTGAGCAGAATCCCCGTCCCCTCCACCACCACCCCCGACCCGAATGCGCTCTGCTGGCTTTGTAGCTGGCTCACGGCATTCCCCCACCGGTCAACGACGACGAAGCAGGTGGTGTCCCCGCCTTTTTCGGAGCCGTGAGTCTTCTTTGGGGAACGCGGTGGGGCAGGGCCGTCCTGGTAGATATAGGGGTTGCCGGGGGCCACATTCGGGTTGACCCTTTGCCTGTCGATGAGGGAGGCGCGCTCCCAGGCGTACATCTTGGAAAGCATGCCTACCATGGGAATGTCGAGGAAGCCTGGGTCCGCGACGTAGGCCTCGCGGTCGGCGAAGGCGAGCTTTTTCGCCTCGACCATAACGTGGACGGCCTCCGAGGTGTTGCACCCGAGCCCCTGGATGTCGAACTGCTCGATGATGTTCAGCTCCTGGAGCAAAACGTGGCCGCTGGAGTTTGGCGGCGCCTCGAAGACGGTGTGGCCGCGATATGTGGTGGATATGGGGTCCTGCCACTCACCGTGGAACCGACCAAGGTCTTCAAGGGAGAGTAGGCCTCCGTTCACACGGTGATAGCGGGCAATAGCTGCGGCAATCTCGCCGCGGTAGAAGACTTCTGCGCCTCCGACGGCGATCTGTTCAAAGGTGTCGGCGAGGTCACACTGGTACAGGATTTCACCGGGGCCCAGGGCCCGACCCCCAGGCGCGAATATGGCCCCCGAGGCAGGGTGGTTGCACAGGAAAATGTCAGCGGCGATATCCCCCGACAGCTTCCGGCTCACCGGGAAACCGTCCCGAGCGAGACCTATCGCCGGAGCCAGAACATCAGCGAGGGGTAGGTTGCCGTACTTCTCGTGGGCAGAGAGCCAGGCGTCCAGTAGGCCGGGAACCGAGACGGACAGGATGCCTTTTTCGGGAATGCCGGTGTCAGCGTAGCGTTCCCAGGTCGCTGCAAAAGGCGCGGGGCCCGTGCCATTGGCAACCTCGATCTTACCAAGGTCCCGTCGGTAGACCATGATGAACCCATCGCCGCCTATGCCGGACATCTGGGGTTCCACCACGTTGACGGCAGCGGCCACGGCTATGGCAGCGTCGATTGCGTTGCCGCCCTGCTGCAGGATGGAGATGCCCGCCTGGGAACCCAGCGGATGCCCGGAGGCGACCATGCCGTTGCGGCCCATGATGTCGGGCCGGTGGGACTCAAACTGCACGCCATGAGGTGAACTGGGCATAGGGGCCTCCGAGAGGGGAAAGGTTGGGAGGATTATAGCGGATGGGCGCGCCGAAGCCGCGATTGCACGTCTCCCGTATCGGGGCTAGACTGCTTGAAACTAACGGCACCTATCAATAGAGGCGGAGGATAGCCATGCAACTTCCATTCGGGGTGATAGACGCGGACGGGCATATCGTTGAAGACCAGGCCCGGATCAGGGAGTACATGCCGGAACCCTACAACGAATTCCTGATGGACAACCTCCCCGATGCCCAGGGCAGGGTCGGCCACGGGAGTGCGATAACCAACCGGGCATTTGCGGACTCGACGCTTGGGGGTAGGATGGGTGGTATCGGGCCTGCGGGCTATCCGTTTCCCAAGGACTGGCTCGACGCCCTGGAATGGGGTGGCATGGAGATGACCTTCCTCTTCCCGACGACGCTGCTGACCTACGGAACCATCTGGGACCCGGACTATCTGAAGGCCGTTACCAGCGCCTACAACCGTTGGATGGCCGACGAGTGGATGAGCGTTAGCCCTAAACTGAAGGCCGTGTCCCTGGTCCCCCTGACCGACGTGGAGGCGGGAACGAAGGAGATGCGCAGGACGGTGACGGAGGCAGGCTTCTCGGGTGTGATGCTGCCGGCGGTGGGGTTCGGGGGTTTCGGGGAGCGGAAGTTCGACCCGTTCTTCGAAGAGGCCCAGTCTCTCGGGTGCCTGGTGGCGGTACACGGCGGCACGTCCGAATACATGAAGTACAGCAAGTTCATCCAGCGCCACACCACCGCATTTCCCATATCGAACATGCTGCAGTCGGTGCACATGGTTTACGGTGGTGTCTTCGAGCGATTCCCTGACCTGAAGGTCGGATACCTGGAGACCGGCTGCACGTGGGTGCCCTTCTTCCTCGACAGGATGGACGAGGAATGGGAGAAGCGGGGCTGGCTCGAGACCCCGGACTGCACCCGCAAGCCCAGCGAGTACCTGAAGGGCGACAAGGTGTGGTTCCACGCCGAGCCCAGCGAGACCCTCGTTCCCCAGGTGATCGACATCCTCGGAGAGGGCTCCCTGTTCTACGCCTCGGACTGGCCGCACTGGGACAACGAATACCCGGAGAGCGTTGCGCATTTCTGGAATCGGGAAGACCTGTCGGAGGACGTTAAGAGGAAGATCCTGAGGGACAACTGCCTGGCTATGTATGGGGTAAACGGGGCGTAGCCCGCCCGGTTACTCGACCGACCCCAGCCTATCCAGTATCCACTGGTTGAACTTGTAGGGCAGGTGCTCCTGGGCGGAGTAAACACCCTGCCGGTGCGCCCGAGACCTGAGCGCCTTCTGCACTTCTTCGCAGATGTCATAGTCCTGCTTTAAAACACGGTCGAGAAAACCGACCGTGTCTGAGGGGTCGAAACCCGGTGACTCGACCACCGATTTCTCGAAGAGCCAGTCTACGGTGAGGCGGCAGGTGGTCGAGGATACGGGCCACTTGTAGAAGACGAAGACTTGGTCCGGGAGCAGGCCGAAGAAAAGGTTGGGGTAGATGGTGACACTGCGGAACTTGGCCACGTCTTCCTCGGAGAGGGTGCTGATGATGGGCCGGGGCCCGATACCCGTGTCCGAATAGGTCGTCGCTCCTTCGATAAGAGGTGCACCGTCCAGGGCCTCCTGGCCTATTGCGCCGCCCCTGAATGTAGGGTGGATTTCACAGAGTTCGGGGTGGACGCCGGGGCAGTGATAGCACTCGACGTTGTTTTCCAGTACCAGCTTCCAGTTGGCATTGATGTCGTAGACGTTGCGATGCCCGATCCTGAGGTTGGCGAGGTTGTACTTGGGCAGCTTTTCCGCAAGCACGCCGAGCTCCGGGACAAATGGCTCGGGATCGGGGGCGAGGTTCAAGAATATAAAACCTTCCCACAGTTGGACGGCGACGGGATACAGGGAGAGGGGGTCGCCGTTCAGGGAGGGCCGGGTGGCGATGTTGGGCGTGGCAATGAGATCGCCGTCCAGATTGTATGTCCAGCCGTGGTAACCGCAAGCGAAGGCCTTGCCCCTGGCCTTCCCAGACTCGGCGGAGCAGAGCCGGTTGCCGCGGTGTCGGCAGACGTTGTAGAAGGCCTTGATCTCGCCACCCTTAGACCTGACGACGATTATGCTTTCGTCGGCAATCTCACGGAGCAGGTAGTCACCCACGTTGGGGATTTCCTCGACTCGGGCGGCACAGATCCAGGAGCGGTAGAAGATGCGCTCCTTCTCCTGCTCGTAGATGCCGGGATCGTAGTAGTAGGGGCTCGGGAGGGTGCGATTGAGGGCCGAGACGGCGGTGAGCTCTGCAACCATAGCGCTGCTCCTATCTCCAATGGGACCTGTGCTGTTCAGGAACCCCCGAATTTCTCCCCTTATGACATGCACCCAAGCCATTCAGTTTGAGCCAATTCAAGGCCCTGGAAACGGCTTGGGTGCTTCAATGCGCCCAACTGAGCGTACCTCGTAGTTGCCTACGTTACGGTCACTGTGTTCCGATGCGTTTGATTCGTGCGTCTGGTATGCGGAAGTCCACGCTTGGCCGTCTTTGCGGGTCCGATTCGGAGTGCGTTAGTTCTTGATCGGTTCCCTTGGCGAACCAGCAAGGATGCTTGCTGCAATTTCGCACTTTATCAACCGAGCGGGACCGGGACCCTCGTCGCGCGTATGCCTCGGGAGCTAGCCCTACTTCTCCCAGGGAAAGGGCAAGTTGCGAAGAGTTAAGGTTCCGAAGAGTCCAATGGCTCCGAAGAGGACGAGCAGGAAGCTCAACTCGTTACCGAAGCCGGGTTCGCCGGCCAGTAGAGATCCTCTATCCGGATCGGAGTCTACCATCCATCCAGTGAATGATATGACGGCCCCGGCGATTATCATGCCGACGAACAAGAATCTAAGCGCCTGTCCAAACACACTCATGGTTACCTCTCCTTGTCTACGCTGTAGTCACATTTGTAGAGGATGGTAAGGCTACTGGTAAGCAGTGTCAAATCCTCTCGGTGAATGATGGAGGGTTATGCTATTGCGGGTTGGCGATGGCGGGACGACGCCTGTCCGTCTGGCAGCCTTCCAGGGCCTTGGCGACCCTGAGAAGGGTGTGCTCATCGAAGTGCCGGGACACGAGCTGCACGCCGATGGGCAGACCCTCATCGCTCCAGCCGAAAGGAACGTTCATGGCGGGGGAGCCGGTAAGGTCCCAGGGGACGGTGGCCCGGAGGCTGTGCCTCGCGCCCATGGTCTTGCCGTCAATAACGAACTCTTCTCGACCTGCCTCGTAGGCAGGCATGGGGACGGTCGGGCAGAGGAAGATGTCGTAGCGGGTGAAGTACTCGCCGACCTCCCACTTCAGCGACTCCCAGTTGAAGCTCGCCTCTAAATACTCGTCGAACGTCTTGGCCGGGGAGTCGATGTAGCGCTTACGCAGCAACGGTGTCAGCTCCGACTCCCGTCCCTTGATTACGTCCATTAGAAACGCTTTTCCTTCCACCGTGTAAACTGCTGATGAGATCACTTGCGCATCATTGGTCCCCAGCCCTGGTATTTCCACCGGATCCACCTCCATCCCCAGCACCGAGAGTGCGTCTGCCGCCTTTGCCACCACCTTCTGCACTTCCTCTTCTACCGGCGTCCCGCCCGTTGGGCTCCACCCGATCCGTAGCTTGGGCAAAGGACCATCCAGGTCTGTGTAATCGGGGACGGGGACGGGCGGGGCGTAGATGTCCTCGCCGTCGGGGCCGGCCATGATGGATAGGGCTAAGGCCACGTCCTGGACGTTTCGAGCCATGGGCCCGACGTGAATAGCGCGAAATAGCGTCTGAGGCACGACCCGCGTGTACGGCACCCGACCCAATGTCGGCTTGAGGCCTGCCAAACCGCAGAAGCTGGATGGTTGCCGGATTGACCCCCCGAGGTCAGTCCCGACCCCCAGCGGTGACATCCCGGTCGCAAGGGACGCGCCCTCGCCGCCGCTGGAGCCGCCGGGAGTGTAGCCGAGTTTCCAGGGGTTTTGGGTAGCGCCGAAGAGGAGATTGTTCGTCTCCCACCAGAGGGCAAACTCGGGAAGGTTGGTCTTGCCGAGGAGGATTCCGCCCGCGCCCTTCAGCCGTTTGTAAACGGTGGCATCATCGGTGGAGATGTTGTCCGCCAATATCTTTGAGCCCTGCGTGGCCCGCAGCCCGGCGACCTCCACGCAATCCTTTAGGGTGAACGGCACTCCGTGCAGCGCCCCTAGATCATCCCCGCGTGCGATTGCGGCGTCGGCTTCTTTGGCCAAGGCCAGGGGGTCGGGTGCGAAGGTTACGATGGCGTTGAGAGTCGGGTTGAGCGCCGCAATGCGGGCCAAGTGCGCCTGCACGACCTCCTGCGAAGAGAACGTCTTGTTCCTAATGCCTTCGGCCAACTCCGTCGCCGAGAGCCAGCAGATGTCTTGGGTCATGGTCGGGCCTCCTGGGTAAGTCTTGTTGTTATACTCTGCACAGAATATGTTACCAAGGGCTATCCGGCAATCCGGCGGTCCTTAAGCGGCGAGCCGAATTCCCGAGTCAAAGTTCTCTTTCTGGCATTTATCGTATTTCGTGGTGAGGAGGCCCCGTGGTCTTGAAGAAGGTTAGGTTGTTTCTAGGCCCCATGGTTATAGGCATCGTACTCGCGGCGTGTGTCCCTCTCATGGAAACTCCCGTTCCCACCCAGGACGTCAACGCTGCAGTGCAGACAGCCGTAGCGGAGGCGCTGTGGACTGCGCCCCAGACCCCCACCCCTGTCATCGACGCCACTATCCAACCCGGGATACAGGCGACTATAACGCCTCAGCCCGCCCCGACTCCCATGCCCGTGCCCCCTGCGACTCCCCTCCCCACCGCGATTTCCCTGCCGATTACGACTCCTCTGCCCCCCGATACTCCCCTCCCCACAGCGACCTCCCTGCCCCCTCCGACTCCTATCCCCTTTCCCTCTCCAACTCCCCCAGCCCCTGGCACGCGTCGACCTATCAGCCAGTGGACGGCGGACAACCCCGCCACCTTCGAGGAAATTGAGGCTGAACTAGGCAACTACCGAGGCCAAAGTCTGAGTGTAACTTCCTGGGGCGGGGCCTACCAGGCCGCCCAGCGGCAGGCCTACTTTCTGCCCTTCCAGGAAAGGTTTGGAATCCAACTGGTTGAAGACAGCCCGGTGGAGTATGCCAAGATCCGTTCCATGGTGGAAACCGGGAACGTGACCTGGGACGTGGTGGATTCAGGCGTTAGGGCGGTACAACAACTCGGGTCTTGGGGGGAACTGGAAAGGCTGACACCGGCGATCCACAACGGATACTTGTCCGGTTATCCTGAAGTAGCTATAACGCCGTGGAGTGGTGGAGGAGGGGTGGTCTGGTCCACCGGTCTCGCCTATCAGAAGGACAAGATCAACACTCTTTGGGGTGGCAAAAAGCCGAACGACTGGACTGCCTTTTGGGACGTCGATGCCTTCCCGGGCACCAGGTGGATGGGTAGAAGAGTGAACGAGAACATCTTCTTTGCCCACTTCGCTCGTACGCCGGAGGTTCTGGATACCGTCGAAGGCCGGAACGCGATAGCCAGACTGACCCCCGAGCAGGTCGACCAGTCCTTTGCAATGCTGGAAGAGCTAAGACCTCACATCCAGTCTTGGTGGAATTCAGGAACCGACTGTCCGAGGGCTTTGCGGATCGATGAAGCAGACATGTGCACAGCTTGGAACGGGCGAATTTGGAACGCCCAGAACGAATACGGTGGAGACAACATCCACTATTGCTACGAGTGTGGACACCTGACCCAGACCGACGTGTTCTACATCCCGAAGGGTTCCCCCAACAAGACATTGGCTGAGCTGTTCATTGCTTGGACAGGGTACCCTGAGATTAACGTAGAGATTTCAAACTACATCACCTACGGGCCATTGAACACTCACGCCCTGCCGTTGACACCCGGAAGAGCCTGTCTCACAAGTGGGGTGGGGTGTGGCAAGAGTGAAGGGCTAGATGGGGTGTCATTTGAGCAATGATCGGTCACGACGACTCATGCCGGGTGGCCGATGATTGAGTTGCGCACCAGCGATGGGATGAGATTGCGGCCCCATATGCGGGTTGTCCGGCCGTGCCATACCCGCCACAGGGTGCGCAGATTGAAGGCCGAGGCCAACAGGCCCCACTCGGCGGCCACGTTGTTGAGGCCCCGCAGCAGGAACCTACGCGCCGCCTGTTGCTCTTTGATGATCCCGAACACCGGCTCTACCAGCCCCTTCCTGCGACGGTACAACTCTCTGGCTTCATCGCTGCCCATCCAGGACCGATGACGACGCAAGGCTGTGTCGTGGGGCCCTATCTCAAGCCCTCGCCCATGTCGGCCGTCCCTCGTACACACCCCGAAGACCGGGCACCCTCGGCAGATGGCCCCCGAGGCCCGGTAGAGCCTCATCGGCATCCCACGGGTGCGCTTGATTCGGGTGAAGCGTAGTCGTTGTCCTTGCGGACAGATGTAGCTGTCGGTATCCTCATCGTAGGCGAATCGGTCCTTGTGATAGGGGCGGCCCAGTGCCCGACGCTGTGCCTCAGGCATCACAACTTTCTGCTCTCTGCGCCCACACTGCTGCAGATTGCTCCCTGAGTGATAGCCCGCATCGGCCAGCGTCGTCTCAGACCTGAGGCCGGTGGTCTCCTCCGCCCTCTGAAGCATTGGAACGAGTTGGGAATGGTCGTCGGGATCATCGGCTACCTCTACTGCAGTGATCAACATGCCCTTCCCGCCTGTGTCGGTCTTCGTCGGCGATACCATCGCCTGTGCGTTGTAGCAGGGCGCTATCCCCCGGCGAGTCCTCATCAGACGTGCGTCTTTATCCGTGAGGTTTATCTGTTTGATCTCACTGCGCTCCGAGAGTTCGTCCATAGCTCGGCGCACCTTCTCTCTCAGCGCCGTCTTCTCGGTCAACTCATCAGGCAGATGGACGGGTGCGGCATCCTCCCCCGTCTCGTTCTCAGCCTCCAGTTCCTTCAGCGACTGCTCCACACGCCTCAGCAGACGCTCCAATCCTTCTCCATCCAGGCTCCTGTCTCCCGTCGCATTCGCACCCACCTTCGTGCCGTCCACTGCCTGCAGCGTCAGGTCGATAAGGTCCATCCCGAGCGCCGTTTGCACTGTGCGCTTCAGCAGTTTACGCATCGACTGGCGATTGCTCTTGTAAAACCTCCACAGCGTGTTGTGATCTGGACGCTGCCATCCCGTCAACCATAGATACGGTATCTGGTCACGGCAGGCCCCCTCCAGCTTGCGGCTCGACCTTACCCCCGTCATGAATCCGTACAGCCACACCCCCAAC
This sequence comes from Dehalococcoidia bacterium, assembly GCA_965249275.1. GTDB lineage: Bacteria > Chloroflexota > Dehalococcoidia > Plut-88900 > Plut-88900 > Plut-88900. The sequence continues at coordinate 866,070 of CBDFLQ010000006.1, read as the reverse complement.
ATTGCCCTGGGATGGTACGCCGGCGCTCCCGTCCAGCTTCCGTCAATGTCTACTCCCATCTCTGCCCAGTCCTCCCGTCCCAGTGCATCGACGAACTCCGCCACGAACCGCACAGGATGATCTTCCGGCACCATCTCATCCAGGGTCGGTGGCAGCATCCACACCTGCTCTCGTCCCATCGGTCTCAGTGGCATCTCCATAACCTCCACTCAGAGCTTCTCCCCTCCTAGTTTACCCTCATGCATAAACCTCCACTCCCTTTTGAGACAGGCTCGGAAGGGTTCCCCCAAATATTATCACTGCTTTACCTACTTCCCCGATGGCTCTTGAAAGAGGAGTAATTGTTGACGAAGTGTGGCTGGGAGCCAACCTGGACGTCCTGTCTAAGAGGATGGAGGCATTCCTAGTAGGCTATTGACTCGATGCATCGGTAACCCGCCCCTAACTAAGTTACAGGGAACCGCCGGGTGTGCATGCCTGAGATCGACGTTGAGTACTGGCTGTCAATGCAGCGCCGCCGACGAAGCCGCACCCTTCTCATTCACCAACCTGCCGTCCTTGAAGCGGTCTAACGAGAAGGGCTTTATCAGGTCGGGGGTCTGGCCGGTGTCGATAAGCTCCGCCATCATCTTCCCGGAAATGGGGGCGGCCTTGAAACCGTAGGTGCCCCAGCCGCAGTCGAGCAGGAATCCATCCAGCCCCGAGACCGGACCCATGATCGGCGCGTAGTCGGGGGTCATGTCGCATATGCCGGTCCACTGCCGGAGGATGTTCACGTCTTTGAGGAAGGGGAACATCCTGAGTGCCCCGGCAGATAGCTCCTCCATCATCGGGAAGGTCGACTTCTGAGAGTAGCTGGTGTAATGGTCGACGGCGCCGCCCATGACGAGCTCCCCGCGGTCGGTCTGGTAGACGTAGACGTGGAAGTTGGTGGAGGAGACCCCGAGCTTGAGTATGGGCTTCAGGGGCTCGGTGACCATGGCCTGCAGGGGGTGAGTAATCATCGGCAGGTCAAGCCCGACCATCGCTGCGATGGTGGAACTCCACCCGGCGGTGCAGTTGATGACCAGGTCGGCTTGAATGGGCCCGCGGCTGGTCTCGACACCCGTGACCCGTCCATTGCTCTGGTTGATGGCGGTGATCTCGGTGAAGGGGTGAATCTCTGCGCCTCTGCGGTCGGCGGCGCGGGCGTAGGCCCAGATTACCGCGTCGTGGCGGATGACTCCGGCGGGCGGATGGTAGAGGCCGGCGAGGACTGGGAGGTCGTTGCCCTCGCGCATGTCGAGAACGGGCACGAGCTCGCGTATATCGTCGGTGCCGATAATCTTGCTGTCGACACCCAGGGCGGCGTTGGCCTCGGCGCGAGTTCGGAGAGCGTAGACGGAGGACTCGGTGTGGGCGAGCTCAAGTCGACCAGTCTGGCTGAACAGCAGATTGTAGCCTAGGTCCTGCGAGAGGTCTTCGTAGAGCTTGACGCTTTCATAGAAGAATGGGATGCCCTCCGGGGTCACGTAGTTGGCCCTGATGATGGCCGTGGACCGGGCGCTGGCCCCGCCCCCCAGATACCCTTTGTCCAGGACGGCGACGTTTGTAATACCCCGCTGCCCGAGGTAGTAGGCGATGGCAAGGCCGTGCACCCCGGCCCCGGCTATGACAATGTCGTACCGGGGCTTGAGGGGCGGGTCCCGCCACATCCGCTCCTTTTTGAATAGCTGAAACATCAGAGGGGAACCACCAGAAGAGACCTTTCCTGGGCAGTCAGTGACTCCCAACCGGTCTCGGTGACCAGGACGGTTTCGCTGAAGCCGACTCCCCGCTTCCCCGGCACATGGATCGTGAGGGGTGTGTGGAAGGTCATGCCCGGCAGGAGGGGCTCGTCCACACCCTCGGCGATGAAGATCAGGTCCTCTCCCCAGATTGAAGGTACGCCTATGCCCACGGAATAGCCGAAGTTCTCTATGAAAAAGGCCTCCTCGGCGACGGAGCCGACAGCCTTCTTCGCCTCCATTGCAACGTCGTGGCAGGTGCGGCCCGGCCTTATGTTGGAGGTCAGCACGTCGAATGTGCGGAGCATGGCGTCGGTCATTCTTAGGGTCAGGTCGTCCGGCGGTCCGAGCGATGCGGTGCGCATCATCAGAGTGTCATAGCGTTTGTAGGACGCTCCGAGCTCCATGTAGACCAGGTCTCCGGGCGCAATGGGGAACCGGGCATGGAAGGAGTGGTGAAAGCCGGTGCGGTGGCCGGTCATGATGTTCTGCCACTTGGTGAAATACTCGCTTCCGGCGCGGATCATGGCCTCGTGGCAGGCGGCGGAGAGGTCGTTGTCCGTTTTGCCGGGGGCGATCTCGGCCATCGCAGCTTCGACGCCCAGGACGGTGAGCCGCCCAGCCTCCCGCATGTACTCTATCTCCGCCGCAGACTTTGTCTTGCGGACCTCGTAGACGAGCCGGGAGGCGTCGATGAATGAGGCGTTGGGAAGTGTCTCGGTGAGGCGTCGGTGCTGGTTGACGTGCAGCCCCGACACCCCAGTCTCGACGCCGATGGCCTTAGAATCAAGGCCCTTGTCCTTCAGAATGCCGCTGAGGAGGTCCATGGCTCGGGCGGCGTCGTAATAGTGATAGAGTTCGACGTCTCGGATCCAGCCGGTGGCGAACACTGCGCCAAGCTCTACGTCCGCAATGTGAATCGTCGGCGAGCCCTCTATTGGGAGGATGAGACAGGCGTAGCGGTTGGGGATGATGGTGTTATAACCCGTGAGATAGTAGAGGTTGGGCAGATGGGTGACGAGGAGCGCCTCGATTCCCGCGTCGGCCATCAGGGCGCGCACCTTGGCAATGCGGCCCTGGAACTCGGCCTCGGGGAAGGGGATCTCTGAGGGTGTCGGATTTTCCTGTAAAAATTTCAGTGGGTCCATATTCTCAATTCCGTTACCAGGGTATTCCTGGGTTGTCCGAGGAAATCTGCTCAAAGGCCTCGATTCCGATGGGTGACACGCCGACTCCCTTACTCGCGTGAACAAGGGCGTCCCACACGTATTCTCCGTAGTCACGGGTAACGTACATTTGGCAGGCGTAGTGCCCCGAGACGTCTCCGCGAACAAGGAGAGAGTGGACCTCGGCTGTCTTGGCTTGCGCGCATGCGCCATCGAGGAACCTGTCGGGGTCCAGGTCCAGCTCGACGAGCTTTGCAAGGGCGTCCCGGCTGCGAGGCCCCATGACCCCGATCCCCGCCCACGCAGAGGTCAGGTCGATCATGTGGGCGCATCCTGCAAGCGCCTCTTCGAGGGCCTCGCCGATGGAGTCCCGTGACCCGGGAGACGTGAGCACCAGGGCCTCGTCGTAGGTGAGTGCCGCTACGGTGACCGACTCCCGGCTGTCCTCGCTGGCCGTTGGGCTCGGACATCTTATGGCTCTGCCAACGGTGAGGGACTCCGGGAAGGCGAGGGCGCGGGGCAACTCGGCCAGCACGTCTGCGCCTTGGAATGATAGTTTGCCTATCGGGCTGATATCGAAGATGCCGCCGCCGTTGATGGCCCGGGACACCTCTTCGTCGCTGGAGGAGTAGTGAGAGGGCAGCTTCCAGCCGTCCCTGTAGAGGAACTCGGCGCCCAACTGTTGATGGGCCCCGTGCATCGCGGTGAGCTTGGCGAGCGCTGCCGTGGTTAAATCCATAAAAGTCGCCTTACTCCCTCAGGTGTACGCCTTCGGGATCGTAGACGGGGGCATGGCGGACCCGGGCGTAGGCGACTCCGCCCGGCACCCGAATCTCGATTCGCTGACCCTCCGCGGCGAGTCGGTCGGGGACCCAAGCCAGCCCGAATCCCTTGCCGATGGACGGGCTGAACCGGGAGCTTGTTACCTTGCCCACAGGCCACCCGTGCTCGAGGACGGGGCTCCCGTCTTCGGCCACCGCTCCGTTTTCCATTACGAACCCGACCATCCGGTTGCGGTAACCGCGTTCGGAGACCTGCTTGAGAGCCTCGCGGCCTATGAAATCTTCCTTTTCGAACTTGACGGCCCACGCCATGTCGGCTTCAAGCGGGTTGGACATGACGTCGGTGTCCTGACCGGGTATCAGGTGTTTCTTCTCCAGCCGGAGGACGCGCTGGGCCTCGACCCCGAAGGGCAAGATGCCGAACTCCTCCCCGGCTTCCAGCAGCGCTTCCCAGACGTGCTCACCGGCCTCGGCGGGGAAGTGAAGCTCCCAACCCGCCTCCCCGACGAACCCGACGCGAAGGAGAAGGGACGGCACCCCGGCCACCTGGCCCCTGGCGCTGCGCATGTATCGAAACTTGTCCTTGGACAGATCAACATCGGTGAGCTTTTGCAGGGTGTCTCGGGCCCGGGGCCCGGCGACGTTCACTGCGGCAAATCCCGGGGTCACGTTGGCGACGTGGGCACACATATCCGTGCCCACCAGCCACCACCTGAACCACTCCTCGATAAGGTCGATGTTGCCTGTGCCGGTGGTGACGTAATAGTGGTCGTCGGAGAGCCGCGTGACGGTGCCGTCGTCCATTATGATTCCGCTGTCTGAGCAGATAATTCCATACCGGATCCGCCCGACCCTCAGGTTGGAGAAATAGTGAGTGTAGATACGGTCGAGTAGTGCCGGTGCGTCCTTGCCGACTACGTCCAGCTTGCCAAGGGTGCTAACGTCGATGATGCCGACGCGGTTCCTAACAGCCTCTATCTCTTCGGCGGGATCACCGTAGGAGTGGGGTCTCTTCCACTGCCCGACCTCGGCGATCTTTCCACCGGCCCTGACGTGAGCGTAGTGGATGGGGGTCATCCTGAAGGGCATGTGCCCCGGCCCGGCTATTGCGCCGAGGGGTGTGGGTCGGAAGGGAGGCCGAGAGGTCGTCCCACCTACGGCGTCGAGGGTGCGCCCCGTGGCTTGGGAGATGACCTTGGTGTAGCTCTTGTGGCACATCTTCCCCTGGCAGGGCCCCATCGACACGGTGCTGTAGCGCTTGAGCGACTGGACGTCGGCGAAGCCCTCGTCTATGGCTTGCCGAACGTCCTTCTCCGTCACGTCTTCACATATGCAAACAAATTTCTTGGCTCGGGCAGACTTCTTGCCGGAGACTTCTCCCGTGATGCGGGGTGAGGCGGATGATAGCTCGTCCCGATAGGCCTTTTCGCGGCGATCAAGGTCGGCCTTTAGGCTCGAAAGAGCCTCCGAGTCTGTGTCGCCTGCACCGGATGCCGACGCAGTCTCGAGTCCTGTAACCCGACCCTGCAGCATATTGATTTCGGCGTCATGGATGCCTGTTACGTCACCGGCGGAATATATGGAGTCAGGCAGATGCGCAGGAACGGACGCGCCGAGGGCCTCGTCGTAGGTGAGTTTGGCGTCGGCGTGAGAAAGGAGAGCGGTGACGGGGTCGGGGTTGGGAGCCAGGCAGAGGAAACCGCACTCAAGACGATGTTCGCCGCCCCCAGCGTTGCTTTCCAGAAGCACTGCCTCTATCTTTCTTACGCCCTCCGCCTTTACCACTTTCCATCCGTTGAGCAGACCGACACCTCGCTTCCGGAGGTCCCTCGCTAGGGGTGTATCGCGGCGGGGCCGGTAATCGACGACGGCGCTTACATTTACGCCCGCGTCCGTCAATTGAACGGCAACTCTTAGACCTTCGTCGCTGTCCGTGACGATCACACCCCGGGCCCCGGGGCTCACGCCGTACAGATTGGCCAGACGCAGTGCGCCGCTGCTTAGCATAATTCCGGGAAGATCGTTGTTGGGGAAGACGGCAGGCGATTCCTGGGCCCCGGCAGCTACTACCACCTGGCCCGCTCTCAGCTTTACTATGCGCTCGCGCTGATGGACCGTGACCATGTTGCCTTGGTAGACGGCCATTGCGGAGGCGTCGGATAGGACTTGGATTCGGGTAGATGCGTGGACGGATTCGGCGAGGCGTCTGGCGAGTTCATAACCGAGGACAGGAGAATCACCCTGGCCTTCTCCCATCTGGGGAGAGGGCAGGATGTTGTAACGCAGGTGCCCCCCGAGGGACGGCTGATCATCGACCAGCGTGACCCGGGCTCCGGCTTCCGCGGCGGCAAGAGCCGCGCTCAATCCGGCGGGCCCTCCACCTATCACCGCAACGTCGGTATAGGCGTTGACGTGCTCATACTCGGTGTCCGGTATACGGCTTGTGTCCACGGTCCCGAGCCCGGCTACGCGCCTGATCACCGGCTCTGCGAGATGCCATGCGGCTTTGGGTCGAATCAGGGTCTTGTAGTAGAAACCGACTGGCATAAACCTGTCGAAGTACTGCAAGGCGGAAAGGGCGTCGTTCTCGACGGAAGGCCAGGCGTTCTGCCCCGCTACATCCATGCCGTCGGCTGCGGCACAAGCGCAGGCGCGGATGTTAGGAGCGCCGTCCACGTTCATCATGCAGTTCGGGCATCGGCCCGACACGCAGAGTAGTCCCCTGGGCCGGTGGTATTTGAAGCTGCGGCTGAAGATATCTATGCCGGACGCGTAGAGCGCCGAGGCAACGGTGTCACCGGGATAGGCGAGTATCCGCTTGCCTTCGTAGTTGAAATAGATGGAGCGCGAGCGGTCGATGATCTGGGAGGGGTGGGCTGGGAGCCTGCGTTGCCTCAACTCAGCCCTCATTCCCTGCAGGTTGATTCGGGCCCTGCCCCGGCCAGTAGGTGGCCGATACCCGGTTGTTCAAGGTGTTGCGCTGGGCATGGAACCAGCGGCGGCAGCCGTACTTGTGATACCACCACTCCTGCTGAAGACCGGCAACATTCTTGCTCAGGTAAAAATAGGCAGACCAAGTCTCCTCCGGGTCGCCGGGGGAGGGGCGGGTTGAGACCTCGCCGCCGAAACGGAAGTCGTTGACAGACCTGGGGCCGCAGTTCGGGCAGCTTAGAAGGAAGGACATGGCACTATGCCAGGAGTCGCGGGCTCATGTGGCGGGGGTTGGAGAACTCGAGTTTGAATGACTTGGAACGCAAAAGACCAGATTGACCGGGGCCCCTAGAACATGGTGAGGTACCGGTCCACCTCCCATTGACTCACCTGCCGGTGATAGTCGGCCCACTCTGCCTCTTTCACCTTCATAAACTCGTCGTAGATGGGCCCCAGGGCCTCCTGCACGACCTGGTCGTTTTTCAACTCGTTGAGGGCCTCGGGGAGACTCTGTGGGAGGACCCGGATGCCGCGCCTGTTGATCTCCTCCATACCGAGGGCGTAGGTGTTTTCGAAGTTCGCAGCGCCGGGATCCATCTCGTTCTTGACTCCATCCATGCCTGCCAGGACGTAGGCTGAGAAGGCGAGATAGGGGTTGCACCCCGAGGACATCGTCCGGTCCTCCAGGTGACCGGGGCCCGCGGTCCGGATCATCTGCGTCCGGTTGTTGTCGCCGTAAGAGATAAAGGCGGGCGTCCACGTGAACCCGGAGCGTGAACCGGTAAGTGCGGCGCCCATCTGCAGCCGCTTGTAGCAGTTAACCGTCGGCGAGTTGATGGCGCAGAGGGCGGGTGCGTGCTTCAGAATTCCACCGATGAAATGGTAGGCCATCTTGGACAGCCCTAGACCCTGGGGGTCGGAGTTGTCTATCAAGACGTTCTCCCCAGTCTTGGCGTCGGCTACGTGGAAGTGAATGTGGCCTCCGCTGCCGGTCCTGTCCCCGAAGGGCTTGGCCATGTGGGTGGCGATTGCACCATGCTTTCGGGCCACCTGGCTGGTCATCATCTTGAAGAAGGTGTAGCGGTCGGCGGTGGTGAGGGCGTCGGAATAATCGAAGTTGATCTCGTACTGGCCGCTGCCGTCCTCGTGGTCGGACTGGTATACCCCCCACCCGAGGCCGTTCAGGCCGTCGGTCATCTCCTTCAGATAGCCGATGACGCCGGAAATGCCCTTGTAGTCGTAACACGGCTTTTCGAGATTGTCGACGTCATCAGGGTCGAAAATCGTAATCTTGCCGTTCTTTTTCCGATTGACAAGAAAGTGCTCTGGCTCAATGCCGACGTTAAATACGAAACCCTGGTCCCGGAACTCTCCGAGCACCTTCTTCATGTGCTGCCGAGGGCAGTAGGGATGAGGCTCGCCGTCTACGAACAGATCGGAAGCGAAGCGTGCGGTCTCGGGGTCCCAGGGAAGGCGAGTGTAGGAGTCCACGTCGATACGGGCGGCCATGTCGTGGGCGTTGGGGCCCTGGCCCATGCCGTGGAGCGACCCCCCGGCGAAGCCCGCGCCATCGTCGACAACGTTGTCGAAGGTGGAAGCGGGAACGAGCTTGACCTTGGCGGCCCCATGAATGTCGACGAACTGGGTGAGGATGTACTTGATCCCGTCCCGGGTCATCCGCTCCCGTATCTGCTCTCTATTGGCCATGCTCTGCTCCGGTTGAGGCTCTAGCCTGTTCGAGAGATGTGTCCGGGCGGCTAGTCAAACCCGAACACCTTGTCGGTGCCTACCAGCGGGATGCGGGCCATGGCGGAGGCCTCGATGGTGAGGGCGGCCAAGTCCTCGGGCTCGAGACTGTGAACATCACTCTTGCCGAGGGACCGGGTAATGAGTGCCAGCTCCATCGTCATGGCATTGAGGAAGTTAGCGACGCGTGCGCCGCCCTCTTCTGGGTCGAGCCTCTTCTCAAGCTCCGGGTCCTGGGTCGCAATGCCTACAGGGCACTTACCCGTCTGACAGTGATGGCACATCCCAGCCGGAACCCCGACCTCTTCTTCGAAGTTGGCTTCGGGTATGTCCCGGTTGCAATTAAGGGCGATGAGAGCGGCGATGCCAATGGCTACGGCGTCGGCGCCGAGGGCCAGGGCCTTGGCCACGTCCACCCCGCTCCTGATTCCTCCCGAGGCTATGAGGGTCACCTTCCCGTACATCCCGATCTCCCGCAGCGCCTCGCGGGCGAGGACAATGGCTGGTACGGTGGGAATGCCTGAGTGATCGAGGAAGATTTCGGAGGAAGCGCCCGTGCCAGCTAACATGCTGTCAATGACTATGGCGTCAGCGCCGGCCTTGGCGGCCAGCTTAACGTCGTCCTTGACCCGGCAGGCCCCCAGTTTGACGCTGATGGGAACACGCCAGTCCGTGGCTTCCCTTAACTGTTCTATCTTGATGGGAAGGTCGTCCGGCCCGAGCCAGTCGGGGTGTCGAGTGGGACTGCGCTGGTCGATACCCGTGGGCAGGTCCCGCATCTCGGCGATGTGGTCCAGCACCTTGACGCCCATGAGCATGCCACCGGTGCCGGGCTTCGCGCCCTGCCCTACGCAGATTTCAATGGCGTCGGCCATCATGATGTGGTGAGGGTTCACGCCGTAGCGGCTGGGCAGAATCTGATATATGAGCTTGTCGGAGGCTTCCCGCTCGGCCATGAGCATGCCGCCGTCGCCCGTGCAGGTGGCGGTGCCCACCTCCGAGGCCCCCTTCCCGAGAGATACCTTGGCGTTCCTGGAAAGAGCGCCGTAGCTCATGCCGGTGATGTATATGGGAGTTTCCAGTACCAGCGGGTTCTTGGCGTTACCTTCTCCAATCACCGTGCGGGTGCTGCACTTCTCCTTATAGCCTTCCAGCGGGATTCGGGTGAGGCCCGTGGAGAGGAAGGTCAGATCGTCGAAGTGGGTCACTTTCTGAAAGGAAGAGAAGCCGCGGATGCGGTAGCGTCCAAGGTCGGCCTTTGCGTGAATGTCGTCCATGATCCAGGGAGTAAAGACCTGGCTGCTGTTCATTACCATAGCGGGCTACCTACACCACCCTCTTTTCAAAGCGCTCAAGCGCATCGAAGTGGTAGAGCTTCTTGGCGGAGACCACCTTCTTGAACTGGAAGCGTTCGGTTATGCCAAAGCTCTCGAGCTTTTCCCATATCTGCAGCAACTCGTCCTCGGAGGCAGTCTCCTCCTTGGCGTCGCTCCCGAGCGAGCCAATGTTCCCGGCGACATATATCTCGCCTTCGTACATAGAGTCCCCGACCGCGTCTCCGACATCGCCGCAGATGATAATGCGGCCCTTCTGCATCATATAGCCGGTTAGGAATCCAGCGTTGCCGCGTATTATAAGATCGCCGCCCTTCATGGAGATGCCCGCCCGTGCCCCGGCGTCCCCGCCGACGAACAGTTGCCCGCCCCTGAGGGTTGCGGCAACGGATGCGCCCGCACTGCGGGTCAAGGTTATGCGGCCACTCATCATGTTCTCGCCCAAGGCCCATCCGGCGTTGCCGTTGATGATAACGTCAGGACCGTCCAGAAGGCTGGCGCACAGGTACCCGACACTTCCCTCGACTGTTATCTTGCATTCCTTCAGCACCCCGATAACCAGGTTGTGCCGCGCCTGGGGATCGATAATCCGTACCTCTTCCCCCGCGTTCACCAGCTCCTTGACCCGGGTGTTGATCTCCCGGATGGTCATGTCCCTGGCGTTTATATCAACCAAGTCATGACCTCGCTCTGCTGGGGCTCGACCCGCTCTATCTCCTCGTCGAATACGGAGCGGAGGGCGACTTCCTCGGAGGCGAGGGCTACCACGTCGTCGGTCTCCATGAGGACCAGAGGCTTGAGCGCGAGGGAGTCCTTGGCGGAGCCCATGCCCTGATCGGTAGAGACCAGGTAGGTGAATGAACCGTCCAGATCATCCAGTGAGGCGTAGAGGGCGTCTTCGAGGGCCGCGCCGCGGGCAAGCTTTTCGGCCAGGTAGACGGCGATGAGCTCGGAGTCATTCCCGGTCTGGAAGCGATGACCTTCGTCCTCGTACTTGCGCTTCATCTTGTGATAGTTGGTCAGCTGGCCGTTGTGTACGACGGTAACGTCAGGGAAGGGGTAGGCCCAGAAGGGGTGGGAGTGGGTGATGTCGACCCGGCTCTCGGTGGCCAGGCGCACGTGCCCGATGCCGTGCGTCCCTTTCATAGTGCCAATGCCGTGCTTGTCGTCGAGTTCCACGCCCGTGCCCACGTCCTTCACGACCTCGGAGTTCTGGCCGATGCTGTGGATAGTCACGCCGGGCAGCTCGTATAACGAGGCCGCGAGGGAGTTGAGGTCACCTTCATAGTTGACGTTGAGGCGTAGAAATTCGTCCGTCGACTGACGGTTCTTTACAACCCCGCCTTTGGCAACCACCGCCTCTTCGACGGCCCTGAAGCGGCCCCGGTAGTCGGCGTCGGGATCGGACCAGACCCTGACAATGAAGTCGGAATTGGAGTCTTCCCCGGCCACGGTGATGCCCGTGGAGTCGATTCCCCGGTGCTTCATGGCATCCAGCATACGGACGAGTTCTTCGCCTATGGGAGCGAGGGCGGCGGCCCCCGCATGCTTATGCATTATTCCGCTTATGCCGCACATCTCTTTACTCTCCCAGAGATCATGTCAAAGGAATTTGGGTTACATAGTTGTGAGCAACACCATCCTGACAGCCGAACCATTATATATGGGGGTGTATGAGTGGGCAAGGAAGACGGGCCTCTCTTAATGGCGTTACGCCCTTCTGGAAGGCCTTTCAAAAATTCGGAATTCAACGTCTATGGAGGTCGGGTGAAGGGTCAGCATGGCCACCGAGCCCGGCATCATGAAGTCCGGGTAACCGGGGCCAGGATTCACGATAAGCGTATCGCCGACGTAGTGTTCGACACGTTCGTGCGTGTGCCCGTAGAGGATGACGTCCTGGGCGCCCAGCTCTTGCAGAATGCGGTCCTCTATCCCGTCGGGTTCCATGCCCCACCAGGGGTGAATGATGCCGAACCTCCACTGCCCGATGGCGAAGAACTGCTTGTCGGGGAGAATCCGCCGGGTCTCGTCCTTGTCCGTGTTCCCGAATACGCCGACAAACTTGGGGTGGTCTTCTATCAGCTGGTGGACTAGCGTGGGTCCCGTAAAATCGCCGGTGTGAATGACCCAGTCGGCTTCCTTGAGGGCTTCCTTGACGATGGGGTGGAGCTCGTCCTTCTCACGGACATGGGTGTCGGAGAAGTGAAGGAGTTTGATGGGTGCGTGATGCATGAGGGTAGTATAGCGTACCTAGCCTTGCGGGTTCATAATCGGAAGTCAGGAGCGTACATGGAACTTTTTCGCGCGGCTATCGAGGTAGGAAACCCGACGGATAGAGTATTCGTCGAAGTAGAGCCGATTGTTGATACTGGCGCTACCTACTCTATGCTGCCGTCCTCTTTGCTGAAGGAACAGCTAGGTCTGTCTCCCTTGGAGGACATGACGTTCACCCTGGCCGACGGAAGTCGGCAGGCTTACGGCTTGGGAGAGGCACGGTTCAAGTATGAAGGTCGGGAGCGGACTAGCCCCGTGATATTTGGGCCCGAAGACTTGTACCTTCTCGGGGTGGTGTCCCTTCAGAGTCTCGGCCTGATCGCCGACACAACGCACCACAGACTAATCCCGTCTCCCGAGCTCTATCTGGTAGGCATTCACTAGCGCGAAGGCGTATCTGATCTCGCCGCAGAATTAGAAATTATCCTCGTCATTTTGGCCCTGCCAATTGGACGAGGTTTTGCTTAAGATGCCGAGAAGGTCAGCGCCGACGCCAGAACCCGCTCCAGGAATGCCATCTGTGCAGGCGTGAAGGGCGCGAGTCTTGGTGAGGGGCAGGCGTCCAGGGCCTCTTTCATGGCCAGGCTGACTCGAGCCTGGATTTCGTTATTCTCGGGTTGAGCGGTCAAGAGCGGCCTCCTTGGACGGGTCTCTGCATTCTTCGATTGAAACCTCGATTTGACGGTCCCGATACATGGGGATAGCTGAAACGTAGTCTTCGTCTTCGCCGGCTCTCTGCATACCCACAGGCAGGTCGCCGACAACCGCACCCGGAACTCCCATCACCACCTTCCGCGCCGCCACCTCTGCCTTGGGAGCCACCACCGAGCCCGCTGCCACCACCACCCCGTCCCCGAGACGTACCCCGTCAAGGACTACGGCGTTCATTGCCACTAGGACCCCCTCTCCCAAAACCGAGCCGTGGACTACCGCTCCGTGCCCCATGCGGCATTTGGGCCCGAGCACCGTCTCGCCGTGGATCACGCAGTTGTCCTGCACGTCCGACCCGTCCTCGATTCTGATGCTGTGGTCGTCACCTCGTATCGTGGCGTTCGGCCCGATCCAGCAGTTCTCGCCAATCGTGACGTCGCCGATGATTACGGCGGTCGGGTGGATGTAAGCGGATCGGGCAATGGTCGGACGTTTGCCGTCCAGTTCGTAGATGGGCATGGGCTATGCATCCTGTCTTATGGGTTAAGCGTTCGGGCATTGTATAACAGTAAGGCGGCGGAGGGGATGTATAATAATATAAGCAATATTCTTAGGGTGGGGTGGGACTATGAAATGGGCATCAGCCATATCAGAGCAGCATACTTTGAAGGCAGCGGTGCAGGAGGCGGCCGAGCGCGTTAAGGCGGACCTCGACGGAGGGACGCCGGACCTCCTTATGGTCTTCGTTTCCAACACACACCGTGCTGAATACGATCAAGTCCCGGACATAATCGCCGACATCAGCCCTGTCGAGAACCTGATCGGCTGCTCGGGCGGAGGCGTCATCGGGGAGGGCAAGGAGGTCGAGAACCGGGCGGCGGTCTCCATCACCGGCGCTATCCTGCCGGACGTGCACCTGAACTTCTTCCACGTTGAGGATGCCGACTTGCCGACTCCCGACGATGGACCGGCGTCCTGGGAGCAGATAGTAGGCGTCAATGCCGACCAAAAGCCTCACTTCGTAGTCCTGCCGGACCCGTTCACCATCCACGCCGATAGCCTGGTCGCCGGGCTGGACTTCGCATTCAATGAAGGTGTGAAGATAGGCGGATTGGCCAGCGGAGGCATGAGCGCTGGGGCCAATGCCCTGTTCCTTGGCAAGGACGTCTTTCACTCGGGAGCGGTGGGGATGGCGATGTACGGGAATGTGAAAGTGGACACGATTGTCGCGCAGGGGTGCCGACCCATCGGGCGGTCGGGCGTGATTACCAAGTGTCAGGGGAACCTGCTGGTTGAGCTGGACGGACAGAGCCCGATGGAAGCCCTTCGCAAGGTCTTCAATGAGTCGGACAGCCACGACAGAAGACTGATAAATTCAGCGCTGCACCTGGGCGTTGTGATGGACCCTCTCAAGGACCAGTTCAGGCCCGGCGACTTCCTGATCCGCAACGTGATGGGTCTGCACCAGGAAACGGGTGCCCTGGTCATAGGGGAGATGCTGAGCGAGGGACAGGTCGTGCAGTTCCACGTTCGGGACGCCGAGACGGCAAGGCAAGACTTGGAAGCCGTGATGGATCGCTACGTGGAAGACAACGACTCTTCAGGCACGTCCGGTGCGCTGCTGTTCTCCTGCCTAGGTAGGGGCGAGCACCTGTTCGGGCGGCCCAACCACGACAGCGACATCTTCCTGAATCGCATTTCCCGTGCGCCGCTGGCCGGGTTCTTCTGCAACGGAGAGATCGGACAGGTGGGCGGATCGACGTTCTTGCACGGTTTCACAAGCTCCTTCGCTATGTTCAGCGCAGGGTCGGGGGCCGGGTGACGGGTCCCGCAATCTGATAGCATGTTTCACAGGCCGTTTCACCGACCCTTATAAGGGAAAGAGGTGGGTATATGGCGATTGCACAAGCCCAGGAGATGGCAGGGGAACCCTCGGCCCCAATAGTGGTCAGCGTTCAGCGCCCCGAGAAGCTGTCCCGGCTGCACCTTCTACTGAAGACATTCTTTGGCTTTATTTACGTGGGCATCCCTCATGGGGTCATGTTATGGGCGTTGGGCATCGCAGCCTGGGTGGTCTCCCTGGCAGCCTTCGTGGTTATCCTATTCACGGGCCGATACCCGAAGAGCCTATTCGACTTCGTCGTCGCGTACCAACGGTGGAACCTGAGGGTTATGGCTTACGCCGGCCCGTTTATGGGCAACTTCATGGTGGATAAATACCCGCCATTCTCCTTCGAGGAGGAGCCCGACGACCCGGTGATCTTCAGAGTAGAGTACCCGGAGACCTTGTCCAGGCCCCACGCCGTACTCAAGCTATTGTTGGGTTGGCTCTACGTGAGCATACCCCACGGGATCATCCTTTTCTTCTACGGCATCGCCTTGATGATCGCCCTGTTTGTTGTGTGGTTCATAATCCTGTTCACTGGCAGGTTCCCTGAGTCGGTTTTCAGGTTCGCAGAGGGGTATATGCGCTGGGGGACGCGGGTGAACCTCTACCTCGCTTTTGCTACGGACAAATACCCCAAGTTCAGCCCCAGCCCCTAGACCCTCATCAAGAAATAGATTGCAAATAAAAGCGTCGGCGCACCGCGCCGACGCTTTTTATTGTGCGGGTATTCCGCCCTAGATCACCACGCCCGACTCCTTAAGCCCGACAATCTCCTCCCAGGTGTACCCCAGTTCCAGCAGCACGTTCCTGGTGGACCCGCCGAACTCAGGGGCCGAGACATTTGAAGCAAAGCTCTCGTTGCCAATGCGGAAGGGGGAGGCCAGCTCTTTGAGGGAGCCGTGCTGCGGGTGCTCCACCTCTACAATCGAACCCGTAGCCTCCAGCTGAGGACTCACCCCAACTTCATCAATGCTGGAAATAGGCTCCCACGGCAAGCCCGCCTTGTCCAGCCGTGCGGCCCAGTGGTCCCGCGGTTGGGTTTTGAAGTGCGCCTTCAGGATGGCCGTGAGTTCCTCGCTGTGGACTGCCCTGTCTTGGAGCGACCCATACTTAGCCTCTTCCGCTAGGTCGGGTCTTGCAATGGCGGCGCAGAAGGGGAGCCACGCTCGGTCGCTCTGGAGCAGGCACAGTTGGGCCCATTTGCCGTCGCCACACTGGTAGTACTTGACCAGTGGGTTGATGCTAATGAATTCGGCAAGGGACTTTAGAGGCCTGCCGGAGATCAGCATAGACCAGATTGACTCCGCGCTGCCCCAGATGCCGGCGTTGTATAGGGAGGTATCAACCACGGCCCCTTTGCCCGTCCGCTCCCGCGTGTAAAGCGCCATCATTATGGCCCCGAAAAGGAAAGTTCCGGTGTTTACGTCTCCTAGTGAACATGGTAGGTCGACAGGCGGCCCTTCCACCGGACTGATCGCCGACATTAAGCCGGAACGCGCCCAGTAGCTCAGCATGTCGTAACCGGGACGGTCTTTGTCAGGCCCATCTATTCCATAGGCGGTGAGCCTCCCGTAGACGAGAGCAGGATTGATCGCACTTAAACTCTCGTAGTCGATGCCGAGAGACTCCGCTGTCCCGACCCGCAAGTTGGTAACCATTACGTCCGTGTCCTTGATAAGCCTCGCGAATATCTCCTTTCCCTTTTCGGAACCGAGATCCAGCGCGAGGCTGCGCTTACCCCGGTTGATCTGCTCGAAGACGTAGTTGACCAGGTCGGGCGTAGGGTCGATGTTGGGTATCCAGCCCCTTGTCGGGTCGCCACCCGACTGCAGATGTTCAACCTTGATTACCTCGGCCCCGTAATCGGCCAGCATAACGCCGCAGGTCGGGCCCGACACCCAGTTGGATACTTCTACGACTTTGACACCTTCTAAAGGTTTAGGGCTCAAAACTCTAGTCTCCTGCTTTACGGGTTGGGCTACATCATCCCCATTTTGCGTACATCTTTTAGCGACTCCTTCATCGCATCCACTATCGTGTCCACGTCCTCATCACTGTGCGCTGTGGAAGTGAATCCCAGGTGTATCCCCGGCACGATGACTCCCCGGTCCAAAAGGTGGAGGTAGAACTGGATCTCCGCGTCATGCAGGGAAGAATCGATGTCCCGGGAGCTGTTTATCGGGGATCTTTGGAAGCGCAGATAGAACAAGGACTGGGCGCTCATCATCTGGACGGGCAGCTCCTCGGCCATGCAGAAGGAGTTGATCTCCTCGGAAAGCCGAGCCCCGCGCTCCTCAAGCTGTGAATACAGCTCTGGGTGATTCTTCAGGTGGTTCACGGCGGCGTGACCGGCGATCATGCTGATGGGGTTGCCGCTGAAGGTCCCTCCGGAGAAGATCCGCCGAGGCCCGGACTTGTCCCCTTCCCGGGACGCCGAGAACACCCGCATGATTTCCTCCGACCCCGCCAGCGCGCCGATAGGCGTCCCACCCCCTATTATCTTTCCGTAAGCCGCCAGGTCCGGCACGACGTCGAAATACTCCTGAGCGCCTCCGTACCCCAGCCTGAACCCGGTGATGACCTCATCGATTAGGAAGAGGACTTCGCATTCGCGGCAGACCTGCTGCAATTGTCTAAGGAAGTCTCCGTGGTCCAGCCTCGGGTTGGAGCTCTGCACACCCTCGATCATCACTACTGCAAGCTCGTCCTTGTGCTCACGGATAATCTCGAATGCCTCATCCTCCCGGTAGGGAAGCAGGATGACGTTCTCCGTGGTTTGTAGGGGAATCCCCCCGCCCAACCCCCGAGCTATGGGCCGGTTGCGAGGGCTTTCACGCCGAGCCCCGGCCAGCACTTGGTCATGCGCCCCGTGATAGCCGCCGTCGAACATGCCAATCTTGTTCTTGCCTGTAAAAGACCTCGCGACGCGGACGCCGTACATGGTGGCCTCGGTGCCGGAGTTGGTGAAGACTACCTTGTCGGCACAGGGCGCTGCCTCCACCATTAGCGACGCCAATGGCTCCTGGTACGGGTTGTGAAGCCCGAACTGCAGCCCCCGAGCCACGGCCTCGGTCACCGCTTCCACAACTACGTCGGGGGCGTGGCCCAGGATGTGAGGCCCGAACCCCATCGTCATGTCAATGTACTCGTTCCCGTCGACGTCGGTGATCCGGGAGCCCTTCGCATCCTTGATATAAAGGGGATAGGGCATGTCGACTGTCCCCACCACCTCCTGCGCCACGACCTCCCGGGTGCTCTTGAACACCTCCTGGGATTTCCGCGTCCTACTCTCCAACCGCTCGAGTACGCTCGCCATGGACTTCCTCCCATCTGATGGACCTGCGTGACCTTAACCCCGGCCTCAATTGCCCAATGGTATGGCGCGGTTCGCGACTAGTCAACGAAATGCCCGTCAGTGATGCTCCGCTCTTTAGGACTGTCAGACAATAACTGGACTAATGCCTCTACTGTGACTATGTTGTGGCGTGATGATACTGTGGGACTGTCTGGTCGGCGGCGTTCCAATGATTTCGGGGAGGTTTGTCTAACATGTTCAATATAGCGCTGTCCTGGCCTGTTAACCAAGACGAACTGCGAAAACTCCAGGGCTATGTTTCCGATGTTTGCCGGATACTTTCGCCAAAGTCCTACCATATCCAGGACCTGCTAGCCGTGGCCCCCGACGCCGATGCCATCGTCGGCGGATACATACCGGAGCAGATGATCGAACAAGCCCCTAATGTGCAGCTGGTACAGGTGCTCCACTCCGGCGTAACCCACCGCTCGATAGTCGGTGCTGACCTCGGTTTCTCGTTCAACACCCTGAGAGCACGGAACATATTGCTTGGCAACATAGCCGGGGCCAACGCTGTAGCCGTGGCGGAGATGGCTTTCGCACAGACAATGGCCCTGGCCAAGCGGGTCCTCCCCGCCCACCGAGCCATTGCCCAAGGCTCCTGGTACCCCTACACCCGAGATACCATGGGCTGCGAGCTGGCTGGCAAGACTATGGGAATCGTTGGCTTGGGCGCTATCGGGGTGGAACTCGCGCGGAGGGCCGGCGCCTTCGGGATGCGTATTCTCGCTACCAAGCGGACCCCGGCCCCCGACCTCGTCGAAGAGCTGGGGCTCGACTTCTTGGGCGGCCCCGAAGACCTCTCCCGCGTGCTGGAAGAATCGGACTTCGTCGAGCTTTGCATCCCTTGGATGCCCGCCACAGACAAGCTTATCGGTGAGGCCGCCCTGAAATCCATGAAACCAACGGCTTATCTCGTCAACGTCGCCCGGGCCCGCATCGTCGACGAAGAGGCCCTCTACAGGGCCCTGACCGAGAACTGGATCGCAGGCTTTGGAGCAGACGTGTGGTGGGACTACGATATGATGCCCGACTCCTCGGATGCCGTGCCTTTCATCCACTGGGGCGTCGCAAATCCAATTGTCTCCCGCATGGGCATCCACAAGCTGGACAACGTTGTCATGACCGGCGACCGTGCCGCCTACAACCCCGAGACCCTTGAAAACTTCCTCAAGGTAGGTATGGAGAACGTCGACATGCTCGCCCGAGGCCAAACACCCCTACACCTCGTCGACCTCGGGACTCAGGGGTGAAAGGCGTCAGCAGGTTTAACCCCTAAGGCACAGCCTCCCCCGAAGAAAACCGACGCAGCACGTTCCCCGTGACCCGGGACACCGTGTTGTCGTATTCGTTGTAGGAGAGGCTTCCGCACCAACTGATGGAGCCCACGGAGAACGCGGCGCCGTTCCTGGGATAGCGCAGGTAGACCATGTCCGCCTTCACCAGTGGGTTTGTAGTCCCGCCCTGCTTCGACGTCGACTGGTCGACCTCCTCTACGACGTGCTGGTAGGAGTCGGAGAAGCCCGTGGCCGTGGCCAGGTGGATGGTGTGGGGTGGGGTCCCAAACCGGGGCTCCATCCTGTCGAGCTCAAAGCCCGCGGCCCCGTAGTCCATCACGAGAGAAGGGAAGTCCCCGATAAGCTCGTCATCCCCGATGCCTTCGAAGATGAACTCGGTGTGCGGGTTCCGGCTGCCGGGTTCCCGGCGGTATGGGGCGTTGACGTCGTTGCCCTGGGAGGTGAACCCGATGCCGAGCATCCGCTGGGGCGCACGGCCCCTGTCCCGCCAGATGCCTCCGGGCTCGCCCGTAAAGCTGATCCGGGTCTCGCCTGCGTTGGCTCGCCAGGTCTGGGTGCCGCCCCAGCGCCGGATTTCGATGGTGTGCCCCGACTCCGGGTCCAGGGCCGTCACCCAGTAAAAGCCGTTGCCGCCCAGGTACATGAGCCTGCCGCCATCCCGCAGGTAGGTCTCCATCGCGTCGAGCATGGCGGTGGACCAGTACTCGGGGTGCGAGCCGGTGACTATCACCTTATAGGACTTCAGGAGGGCGAGCCCATCCTTGTGCAGGTCGTGGTCGGTTATGACATCGTAGGGGTGTCCCTCGGCTTCCAGCCAGTCGACGAGATGGAGGTCGGCGCTGAGCTGATGCGGGCTCCCCTTGCCGGAGGCCAACCCGACCGAATAGTAGCCGGGACGCATGTTGACGATGGGCCTGAGCCACGACGAATGACACACCCCCGAGTCATCGGTGTGGGAGTTGTAGAGGCTGACCAGGCCGTTATCGACGATGTAATGGTCTTCCAGTTTGACCGGATACTCGAAGCCGGGAACGAAATAGTCGGAGAAGTTGCCGGCGGTATCTTCGGTGTGGCGGCCGTTGCCGTAGGCCATGTAACTGAAGGTGGGTACTAGAAAGGCAGCGGGGGCGGTGGGAGCGCCTGTATCGGGGCGGACGAAGAATGGGACGTGGTCGACGGCGTCCCCGGCCTGGAGCCGAGCCGCGTACACCCCGCTCTTCATCCCCTCCGGTACGGTGAACTCGAAGTCCACGTCCCAACCGGCGTCATCCAGGTCGTCGTCGTGGAAGTGGATCGCGCCATATTCCTCGGGGCGTAGAGGAAAGGCGTTGTCCCGACCCGTCCAGTTGTGGCCGGTCATGCCCCTGGCCGGTCTATTGACCGTACGCCCGTGAAGAGCATGCACCGATCTGTCCGTGGCCCGAGTCGAGCCGATGTCCTTCGAAAAATCCCAATCCCCGATCAGGCTCCCCCCGAATGACGAGGGTTGCGCCCCCCGCTTCAGCGATGATAAATCGGCGGCGTACAGGCCGGAATCAAAGAGCCTCGGGCTGTCGATCTTGCCGTTGTAATAGCCCTCTACCTGCAGTTTGCCATCGACGGTCCCGTTGGAATAGGCGCCCATGATCAGAGGGGCGTCGGTTGGCCCGGGCCCCGACGCCACACTTATCCAGCGGGTGACGTTATGCAGGCCTTGGTCGGGCCAGGGAGCGACGGGTTCCTGCGATAGGACCACCGTCTTGGAGTCGGCGTCGAAGCTGGCCGCCACGAAATACCATACCCAGCGATGGAGGGGAACCTCGGAACTAACCTCGACAACCGAGCCTTCCCCATCCCCGAGCCTGAAGCTCAAACAGCCTTGCTCGTTAATGAAGAGCCCGTACCCCCGTGAATCGGCCCCCGACCACTTGGTCACGATGCCCTGCAACCCTTTATCGGGGGTGGTGGGCCATATCCAGGCCTGGATGCATACGGACTTGGGGTTGCGAATCAGGGGGTTGTCGGGAACAACGACGTAGGAGCCCTTCGTTATGACCTGCTCCCGACCCGCGTATTCGCCATTGATCGACGACTCGAAGACCTCTTCCCTGAGCCCAGGTCCCGTCGGATTCGGGTCCCCATGAATCAACCTCACAATATCCGCCCGGTACGCCTCCCCCCGAGAGCTCACCATGAACTTCACGGTCTCCCCAACCTTCACACTCGGCCTATCCGTATACCCGACTACGTCCATGTAAGTCTCCAGTGGATATGTATGTGCGTTGCTTAGCCGTTATGGATTAGGCTTGAACGTCGGGCCAATAACGCTTTGCTAGTGCTGTATGAGTACGGGTCAAGCTCCAAGTCATGTCTTCGACATGTCCCTCTCCTGATGGCGAAGGGATTCCCAGCGACATGCCTGCAACGAAGACACTGTCTCTGAATTGGACATGTGGTGCAGGGAAGGTGCTATACATTTGGCCTCTCGCAGCTTTTGCGAACTTGGAATATGCTAGGTCATGATCTTCGTTAACGCCTATCGCAACTTTGACTATGTGTCCGAATGGAGGGGTTGCGAATGTACCATGTGCACCAACCTGGTTACGCCAGTGGTACTCAATTGGTATCACCTTTTCCTGATATGCGTTAACTTTTCCCTTGTTTCCTTTATAGAATATCCGGCCAACCGTTTTTACATAGTCGCAGGCTGTTACCGAATACCAATTAAAGATACAAGTGATGAGTTGAGCATTTGTATAGTAACCCGAAGGGTCATCTTCATTTGCGACCCGGGCTTCCTCTTCCTCAACTAATCTGTTGAGATATTCAAGCCCCACCCTGAGTGTATTGAGGTATATCACTTCAAACGGCTCAAGACCCTCGAAACCTACTAATTGCACACACAATTGGTCGGCATAGTCGAGGGTATAGGTGTACATGCGCGGTTCCATACCGTGCAATACCTCTTTGTTACCATGCCCACAAACTTCATCCGGCAACCCCTTGTCCTTTTTTAAGTCCAAGCCCTCACGCATCCTTAGTGGCCCGGCATCCTGGATATCCCGTGCATCCCCAGAATTTGATATATCTACCAGACACCAACCGCATCTCTCTTCTACATCTTGGGCATCGTGGGGCCTGCTATGTTGCCTTGTTCTTTAGGCGTTCCTCTATCCTCACGCCCGTTAGCCATCATAACCAACCCTGGTGCCGAAATAAGCTCTATCGGCTTGCCTTTCACAAAATCCCGAACACCCGACGTAAATCCCCCGGTACACGCTAGGATCGCGCTATCAGCACTGAAATGATGCATGCTCCCGTATAACTCCCTGACAATTGCTGGCCCAACGGGATATTTGTGACTTTTACACTGTACGACGATTTTCTCCCCATTCTTTCTGATAATGAGATCAACGCCTCCATCCCCTGAAGTGGGAGTGGATTGGACTTCGTAACCTTGCTTTCTATATAGAGTCGCTAGTTCGTGCTCAAACTCTCTCCCACTCAACGACATCCAGAAGTCTCGAAGTTTTCTACGACGTTTTCTTTCGGCTTCTTGCTGTGCTCTCTCAGCCTCTCCGCGTGCCCTCTCACGTTTTCTTTCGGCTTCTTCTTGCGCTCTTTCAGCCTCTCGACGTACCCTCTCACGTTCTTCTTCAGCTTCTTGCTGCGCTCTCTCAGCTTGTCTTCTCGAATCCTCGCGCAGGTATGCTTGTTCAGCTATGCGCTTAAGCCTGTCGCTCTCTTGGTTGTGGCTTTCGGCCCCTTGCAGAGCCTTTCCCGATTTCCACATTGCCTCTTCAACCTGTAGCCGTGCCCTCCCATTTTCTCGCCGTGCCCTATGATTTCCCTTTTGGATAATCCGCTGGAGTTCCATTGCCTCTTCGTACAACTTAATACGGGAACCAATACTGCTAAACAACAAGAGAAATCTCATGATTTTCAGCAATGCGGAGACAATTAACCAACCAACAAGGATAGTAACAACGGAAGGAGGTGGTACAATGCTCAATACAAGTGCATAAAATAATGCTTCGCCCCAGTCTTGAGTGATTGCAAAAGCGATCCAGAAAACAGTTGGAATGGTGATCAGGAGTCCGATGGGGAGGAACTTCCAGAGAGAATCATCTATATCGACACCTGTATGATGATACAGATTGTATTGCCATGTTGTTACTTTGTATTCTTTTAGTTCGGGAGATTTTGTGCTCATAGGCTGGATCAAGCCTCTATGGTCTCAGCTCACTAGAGTGCTTTGATGGTCAGCTTACCAGTTTCGACGGTCTTGTCTATGTCAACATTTGACCAGTCTACGCCAATATCATTGAGGGCGCTAAGGGTGGTAATAAGTGCGAATGTTTGTCGTGCAGCGGTGCGTTCCTCTAGCTTGGAGGAAGCTATTTCGGCAAGTTCTGTACAAGTATTAAGTAAGTTACGCAAATCAGGATTCGTGAGTGCATCTAAATACATGTCTAGAGGCCCTTGGCAAGCGTCAAAGAAGTTGTCCCACTCCGGATTCGCGAGTGTGTCCAAGAAATCATCTAATGACTCTCCACTTATTAATTCCTTGGATCGCATTGCTTCAATGACTGCATTTTCAATCGGATTCCTCATACTCCTCCTATTTCTTCCTTTTCACTCAACCCCCGTTCCTCCCAACAATTCTCGAGACCACCGCGCCTACCTATTCCGCCACTTCCCCCTAGCCCTCTGTAGTCTGGGCTAGAAACTCACGATAGGGGCGTGCGCGGGCAAAGTCTTCATCAGTCCATTCCCAAGTGTCGGGGTCCCTGGCGATGCCGGAGTTAATGGCGGTCTCTTCGCCATATTCCGCCTCAATCTCGGCAAAAGTCATGTCGCTCGCGGCAATTTCCTTGAAGGAGAGCTTGGGCTTTTCAGGGTCTCCGTGCTCGGCGGCGCCCCGGTCGGCCATGACCTGCGCGTACTCTTCAAAAGGAAGGTTGTCTATGCCGCTTTCATCGTAACTGTTCATGGTTGATAGATAAAGCAACGCCGTTGGTGCCGAAGCCCGGACTCGAACCGGGACAGGGTTTCCCCCAGTGGTTTTTGAGACCACCGCGTCTGCCTATTCCGCCACTTCGGCCCTGGATCGTTCGGCGGGGGTGGGTAGTGGTGCCGAGGGCCAGACTTGAACTGGCGACACACGGATTTTCAGTCCGTTGCTCTACCAACTGAGCTACCTCGGCGTCAGCGATATATGTTACCACACCCCTTTTCACCGTCAATAAAGCCCAATCCTAATGTGACATGAGCCCCTTGACCTAAGCAAAACAAATGTACTATATTACCCCCCAGGCCCCGACCTTGTACGTCGGCCCTAATCAAGGAAAAGGACATAGGAGTCCCATGAGTCGCACCAGCCTCCATAGGCCCCGTCGTACCCAAGTGGTATGGGACCACACGGCCTCAGGCACGCGCCTCTTCACCTGCCCCCTTCCACCCACCTTCCCGGTGCACATCCCTCACTACAAGCGCTGCCCAAAGGCCCATCGCCTCCGCCTCCGCAGCGATCAATCACTGTCCCTCCCGGTCTACGTGACCTGCCATGGAAGATCCCCGGACAAAAAACGGCATACCCTTTCCAACGGCCAATGCCAAGTGCGCGCTGCACTCACCCAGCGCAACACCCTCGCCCTCTCGGGCGACGCCCACGAGCACGGCGTCAAGTTGCTCACCAGGGCCATCGTGCCCAGAGACTCCACCGTCGTTGCCCTCGGAGAGGCCATGCCACACAGCGGCGGCACAGAGTCCACGCCCCCATATCTCCGTATGGCCGGGCGCTTCTGGTGGTCGAGACTGCCCCACACCGAGATCCCCTCGCGTCTCTTCCACGTCCTCTCAGAAGCACGGGGCTGTCGCAAAGCCGGCGTCGATGTGGAACATCCGCTGTCGCGGACAACACTCATCGGTACAGGCGTCGCCGCCTTCCTGCGCAACCGTCCGGGACCTTCCATCCCATCCCCCTCTGTCCCCTCCCCCGTAGGGGCGACCGGCTGGTCGCCCTGGGGCGGGGCGTCCTCCCCCACCACCCACGAAAGGAACCGCCTGCTAGCCCATACCCCCATAATCTCCCATGCCCATCCCTTCCCCTCCTCCGGCGCCCCTACCCCCGGATAGCGCGTAATAGCTTTCCCTGGAACAATCAAGCAGGCACGAACTTTTGATTAAAACAATCAAATGCCGGCGGTTCGGACGGGCTGCAAGCCCCACCCATCGGGCGGCTCACCGGTACCCTTTAATGAGAATACTGTGAAGGTAATACGCATGCCTATGGTATAATCCCCACGCCGAAATTCACGTCAAATACAGGCGGTTTGCCGCCTTCCTCAAGCCAAGGAGGAGTGCGTGTCCAGGTCCCTCAACGTCGCTTCCATATCGCCCGGAGACGGTAAGTCTTCCATAATCGCCGCCCTCGCCCATCGATGGCAGGGAATGGGCAAACAGGTCCAATGCCTCGCGCCCTCGGCCCAAGCCGCAGAGGACGCCGACATAGTGCTGGTAGAGGGAGCGGACGGGGGTTCGGGTGGGGCATCGGTGCTGGTAGTGGGGTTCTCCCGAGACTTGGACGCAGAGTCGATCAAATCGGCGGCTGAGGCGTTGGGCGACGGCCTCGTGGGTGTGATAGTGAACCGGGTCCCGACTCTCGGGGCACGTGTAGCAGAAGAGACCTTGAAACCGGCGCTGGAGTCGGCGGGGCTTCGTGTGTTGGGGATCGTGCCGGAAGGCCGAGCCTTGTTCGGCATCACCGTCGACGACCTCGTGGCCCGGCTCGAAGGCCGGTACGCCCTGGAAGCCGAGGGTCGGGACCTGCTGGTCGAGCACGTGATGGTCGGGGCCAACCTCCTGGACGCCGAGGACTTCCCCGCAGGCCCCGAGTACTTCGGACAGCGGGACAAGAAGGCTGTTATCGCCAAGGGTGACCGCCCCGACTTCCAGTGGGCCGCCATGAACACCCCGACTCGCTGCCTCATCCTCACCGGTGACTTCGAGCCAATACCCTACGTCCTGGAGCGAGCCAAGGAGCTGCAGGTGACCATCGCCGTCGTCGAGAAGGATACCCTCGATACCCTGGACGCCATCGAGGAGATTCTCTCGGGGCCCGGGCTGGACGGCGAGGCCAAGCTCCGGGAGTTCAGCGCCCTGGTAGAGAGTTCCATAGACACGTCGGCCTTGGACGAAGCCATGGGCGTAAGCTAAGCCTTTAGTCCTCCGTATATTTCTTTCGTGCGGTGCCCTGCGGTTGTCAGAAGCCGCCGCGATTTATATAATGCGTTGCCTGCGCGCGCAAATCTAAAATGGGGGGCGGGTGATTGAATGTCCTAGGAAACCACTTACTTCTGGAATTGAAGAACTGCGACAGCGCCGTCCTGGACGATCTGTCTGCAGTGAGAGAAGCCCTCATGTCCGCGGCGCAGGAGATGGGGGCTCGCATTCTTGGAGAGTCATTCCACAAGTTCCACCCCCAGGGTGTGACCGGCGTGGTGCCCATCTCCGAGTCCCATCTTTGCGTGCACACCTGGCCCGAGTATCGCTACGCCGCCGTAGACGTGTTCACCTGCGGCCAGACCTTCGACCCCAGCAGGGTTGCCGATCTTCTGATAGAGAAGTTCAAGTGTGAAGACCCCTCCCTTATGGTCGTCAAAAGGGGAATCCTGACCCGGAGCCCCGTTTCCGTCGGCTCCTAGCCCCGTGGTCTCAGGGTCAGGACGGGTGAAACCATGACCAGAGATCACAGCCTATGGTTCAGGGAGTCGGTATCCGAGCACCTGTACCACGAGTTAATGATTTCCGACGTGGTCTACTCAGGGCAGAGCGAGTACCAGACCATCGAGATAGTCGACACCCTTGCTTTTGGTCGCATCCTGGTCCTCGACGGCAAGACCCAGTCCGCGGAGTCGGACGAGTTCATATACCATGAGATGCTCGTCCATCCGGCCATGATCACCCACCCGGGCCCCGAGCGTGTGTTCATCGCCGGCGGCGGCGAAGGCGCCACCCTCAGGGAAGTCCTGTATCACAAGAGCGTTAAGCAAGCCGTGATGGTCGATATCGACCGTGACGTAATTGAAGCATCTCGCCGCTATCTCCCCGCCTGGCACGACGGCGCATTCGATGACCCCCGCACTACCCTCCTCCACCAGGACGCAAAGGAATACCTGGAAAACACCGACGCCACGTTCGACGTTATATTCATTGATCTCTCCGACCCCGTGGAAGGAAACCCGTCCGCTCTTCTCTTCACCGAGCGCTTCTATAGGGTGGTGCGGGACAGACTGGCTCTCGGTGGCATCATGGCGATCCAGGCCGAGACCGTAGACTTTCGCCGGTCAGCAGCATTCACGGCCATCTGCCACACATTGTCCGAGATATTCGACAAGGTGGTGCCCTACCACGCCGTCGTCCCGAGCTTCAGCGGCGACTGGGGTTTCGCCACCGCGAGCCAGACCATAGACCCCTCAACCCTCTCAGTAGCCGACGTGGACTCAGCCCTCGCCACCCGGATCTCAAAGCCGTGCCGTGCCTACGATGGTATCACC
Source organism: Dehalococcoidia bacterium (assembly GCA_965249275.1). GTDB lineage: Bacteria > Chloroflexota > Dehalococcoidia > Plut-88900 > Plut-88900 > Plut-88900. The sequence continues at coordinate 838,342 of CBDFLQ010000006.1, read as the reverse complement.
CACCAGGGCCTCTTCCTCCTCCCCCGCCTCCTCCGCGAAGAACTCGCCACCGAGACCCACGTCCTCACCGAAGACAACCTACTGGTCGTCCCCTAGGCGAGCTGACATACAACCGTGTCCTAGAGGGGTGGTGGAAAGGTCCTGTCCCCTCTCCCTTGATGGGTGTACAGACCGGGGACATGGGTAACAGTTGTTCGGGGAGATAGGTAACACATTCTATCGACTTAGATCTATGGTAGCGATGGGCTGTACGGAGAAAAAGACCTTCCATGTGCCATCGTTGGCTGTGGGTCTCAGAGCGACCCTCCTGTTTCTGAAGGCTTTACCGATGGGGAGTGATCTGCCCAGGAAGGATATTCGGCCGTTGTCATCGACGGAGCGTACTTGGTCATTGGTATCGTACTCGACGGTCGGAAGGGTCTCCGGGAAAAGCCGAGGGCTGATGGTGTATCTACTGGCGGGGGTATCGAGGTCCAGGGCGTGGTGAGGCCGCTGGAGGTTGTAGAAGTCTCTCCACCTGTCGAAGCTGCTCTGGCAGTGGGACAGGTCGGTGTATTTACTTCCCTGGAGCAGTTCCGCCTTGAGGGACCTGTGGAAGCGCTCGAGCTTGCCGAGGGTCTGAGGATGGTATGGCCTGCTATGGACCACCCTGACTCCCAGTTGCACCAGCCAGACGGTGAGCGGGGTGAAGGGGTGGTAGAAGTCGCTGCCCCAGGGGGAGCCATTGTCTACCAGTATCGGGTTGGGCATGCCGTAGCGGCGGAAGATGGACGTGAGATGGTCATGGACAGTCTGAGTCTTCTCGTCTGCACAAGCCCTCACGCCCAGGGAGAACCTCGAATGGTCGTCCAGTACCGTCAGTGGGTGACACCGTCCACCACTGCCTACTGGGATATGCCCCTTGAAGTCCATTTGCCAAAGGTCGTTGGGCCGTTGGTGCTCGAAGCGTCTGTACGGCTTGTGCTTGAGGCTGTCCGCCGGCTCTATAAGTCGATGTCGTCTGAGGATGGCCGTGACCGTGCTCTTGGACGGCACGCCGTTGTGACCACTATCCTTGAGCATCCTGGCCAGTACGTGTCCTCCCTTGGTGGGGTGCTCACTACGAAGGTCTACGACGAGCTGCTCCATCTCGGCGCCCGTGCGGTTCGGGGAGTGACGGGAACGCTTCGGGAGATCATCCAGACTCTGCTCTCCGCCTTCGAGGTATCGTCTCAGCCACTTGTAGCCGGTCTTGCGGCTGATCCCACTGCGCAGACACAGTTCGCTCATATTCACACCCTCGGACTGTGCCAGGGCGACGAACTCTTCGCGTTGAGACATGGCACTTGTAACCTTCCATGGCATGAAAACCCTCCTGAAACAGATTTACCATGCCTTATGGTGTAACCCATGTCTCCGAACATGTGTAACCTATGTCCCCGGTCTATACAATGGGAGAGGGCAGGGTGAGGGTGAAAGTGATCCCACAATCACGCAGGATAAGATACTTGGCTCACCGAAGGCTTACCTAAAGCCCCACCCCAAAATACCGCTCACTCCGAGCCCGAATGTACCTCTCACTCAAATGATTGAGAGCGCGCCGAGCCAGCGTGAAGTTCTCCGATAGCGTAACCATCACATCCCCGAGTTCCGGCACGTCTAACTCCCTGGCCGCTAGACCGTAGAAGGTGCTGCCCTCCCGTTCGTAATCGGCGAGGGTTCGCCGATGAGCGAAGCGCCGACGGCGCGGGCTTCGGATGGCTTGGTGAGGATATACCCCGGTCATGAACAGCGCTATGTCCGCAATGCGGCGGTAGTAGTCCGGGCGCTCTGTGGGCTCAGCGTGCCGAGCGGCGTATATCATGTCGTCCATGTCCATGCTGCTGAAGCGCCGTTTCCTCAGCCGGCCGCGCTCCAGGGAGTAGACCACCGTGGACTGGGTCTTGGAGAAGGAGGACATCATATCCGCGAGATAGTCCCGAGGCGGCTCCTCGTCGAGCAGATCGGCCACTTTGGAAGACTCGAATACGGGTATGACCTCGCCCCGGTCCCCTATCTCGTTGATGTAGGGCTGGTTGTCCAGGTCCCGACGCGTCTGGCGCAGCAGTATTGTGAACAACAGCCGGGGCGAAATGTGTACGACAGCTTCCTCGTCGTCCAGCACCCTCTCAGCTAGGCGCGTATCCCCGATCATGGCGTCCAGGATGTCGGGCTTATCGCGTACGGCTTCAGATACCCTGGCACGGTCTCGCATGTCCGGGTAGAGGGTCTCGACGATGAATTTTAGATCGGCGTCTGAGAGTATGAACATGGAGCTTGGGGGTGGAGCGGGCGAAGGGATTCGAACCCTCGACCTCCTGCTTGGGAAGCAGACACTCTACCACTGAGTTACGCCCGCGCCTGACTTAACTTTACGATGATGGCGTGGGAGGCGTCAAATGGGAGTCAGTTATCCTCACAAGCTTCGATCTCGTCATCCATCTCGTACCGCCAGTTCCTGGCGAAATCCGCTGGGACGCATCCACTCAAGTGGTTATCCTTCAAATGCACACGCTGCAAAGTCGCTATTTGTATCACGCTGTGCGGTATTTCTCCTTCGAGTAGGTTGTTAGAAAGAAACAGGTCCTGTAAATTGACCAATTTGGCCAATTCCGGGGGGATGGGGCCCGAGAGATTATTGGAACTGAGAATTAGGGTCTCCAGGTTGGTCAGGTCACCCAATTCAGACGGAATTGGGCCTGAGAGATTATTGTCGTAGAGACTCAGGGTCTCCAGGTTGGTGAGGTCGCCCAATTCAGGAGGAATCGGGCCACTCACTTCAATGCTTCCTAATGTTAGGTGCCTAAGGTTCTTCAAGTTTGCCAAGTGTGGAGGTATGGTACCTGGAATAGATCCGCCTTCAATAGAGAAAGTCTCCAAGGCGGTAAGTTTGACAAGGTCGGCAGGCAATCCGCCCGTGAATCCGAAGATCCGGTCGAAGGATAGACCTGTTATCCGGGGCGAATCACCGCCAATCACTACCCCTTCCCAAGTGTCGATCTTTTCGTCAGCTCCCCAGTTCAATGGTACGTTTGCCCCAACAAGTTCGTTCGCAATCTCGAGAAGCGTTTCGCAGTCACGGATCAGTCCAACATAAAGATCACCTCTGGGCACCACGAATCCCTCAGAGCAGGCAGAGATGTCTTCAGCTAAGCTTGGGGACTGAGCATTGGCGGCTATCCACCTCCCATCTTCATCCCTGATAGCCAGTTCTTGGTATCCTGTTCCGTCGGGGTAAATTACAAATAACTTGTGGTGGGGGTGCCATCTACTGTCGTCCTCCCAAACGGCGATTAGAGAGCGGTCCGGTGACCATGCTACTTGCTCGTGTGATATACATTCGGCTAGTGCGTGCCATCGCCCAATCAATGAGAAGGTAGCTGGCCCCGTGGCATTTACCGAGTATGTTCTCAACTCGTTGGGGTTAGAGTGGCAAGAGACGAACAGAATGTCTGATCCGTCTTCAGCCCAGGTTAACGCTCCGGCATCTGTGATGTTTTCTCCAGATACCTCGGGTGGAGGATCGATGGTTATGGTTCGCGCTTGGAGTTCTTCATCGACATTCACTACTACGATAGTTCGTGGGCTTTCGTGGTCGTTACGCCTGCGCTCTGGCATAAAGGCCAGTTTCCGGCCGTCGGGAGACCACGCGAGAGGGTTGCCCGTCGTGTTAAGCGTCCGCATGTTGGACCCATCTGCGTCTATGACGTGCAACACGTGGTCGTACGGGTATTCTTTCCCGTCAGTCTCCTCCTTCATCTCCTTCACCCAGAAAGTGATCCGGTCTCCGGCCGGCGACCAGGCTACCGGATCGGTAGCCACTTCAATAGACGGTGTCAGGTTTCCCACATTCGAGCCGTCACTGTCCATTACGAATAGGTTGAACCGTCCGGAGAATTCGGTATCTCCATCCGAGAAGAAAGCAATCCGGGCACCGTCAGGAGACCAGATAGGACTAACCTCCCGGGACTCCTCCGACGTGAGCCTTTCATAAGACGACCCGTCCAGGGCGGAGGTAACGATGTCCCAACTATATGTCCTTATACCCGGAATTCCATTCCCATGTCGCAGGGTTGTATAGGCCACCATGGGTTCAACTAGCGACACATTCGTCGAAGTTTGAAGGTCGAATTCCCCACCCATCTGCGAGTCAGGTACGATTGAGCGAAGATTTGTGCCCTCAACGTCAACAACGTATCTATCGAAAACAATGTGCGCACCGTCTGGTGTCCAGTTCGGCTTAAAATATGCGCCTGATGCGTTGCTTTCCCACTCATAGGTCCGGTCGTTATTGCATTCCCCCACGGACCCAAGTCCTACCAGGGCGACCAACGCAATTAGAGCAACTGAAATATATTCCCCAGACTTCATCGGATTTTCCTCAGCTAGTAATTCTTATAAGACCCCCGCTCTCTGCGAGCTTGTCGATATCCAAAGCATGGAGGGCACCTACCGCAACCGCCCGATAGCGTAGAACACCCCCACCCCCAGGAACAGCAGCAGATACACGTCAACCGATAGTACATATTGCCTGAGCGTCTGCCCCGATAGATCGTAGAAGAACGCAGCCTGGATTGCCTTACCGACGAAGCTGCTCGCAATCACACTGACTGCAGCGATTACCTGCAAGCCCACTCCCCGCTTCCTGTTCGCCACCCTCGAAATCCCCTCCCCTATTGCCAACCCCACGATGATCGAGGTGATGATGGAGGCAAACGGCACCCCGCGCAGCAGTGCCCACACGACACCCCCGGCCAAAGCCAACCCGAGCCCCGCGCCCGCGGCCTTCAGGTAGTAGAGAGTGCTAACCTCGTATATGGGGGAACGTCGGACGTTGGCGCACTCCTTACATCGCGCCCCGACAGGCGTGTGGACGAGACACCTGGGGCAGATTGGCTTATCGCACTTGCCGCAGGATAGAAGTGTCTCCGTATTAGGGTGAGTAGCGCACTGCATGGGAGATTATCGAACAGGGCCAGGAGTCAAACCTACCCCAAGTCGCCGATGGCGAATGTGAGCTCTCCCGCGGCGACGGTCTTGCCGTCCACCTCGGCTTTGGCCTTCGCCTTGCCCACCGCTCCCCGCATCCGCTCCAGCGAGACTTCCATGCGGAGAACGTCGCCGGGCTGGACGGGCTTGCGGAACCGGAACGAGTCGATACCGGCAAAGTAGCCCACCTTGCCTCGGTTCTGTTCCAGGCTGAGCAGAGCCACGGAGCCGACCTGCGCCAGGGCCTCCACGATGAGGACTCCGGGCATGATGGGGTAACCGGGAAAGTGGCCCTGGAAGAAGGGCTCGTTGATGCTGACGTTCTTAATACCCACGGCCCGTGCCCCGGGTTCCAGCTCTATAATCCGGTCGACCATCAGAAATGGCCACCGGTGCGGCAGAAGTTCCTGGATCTGCTGGGCCGACAGCACCGTTTCGCTCACGCTAGCCGCCTTTCGAATCCCCGATTCCCAAAAGCCTGACAACCGTGGACTCGGGAACGTCCACGTCTCCCAGGTCCACGTCGGGCCCGAGACCCGGCCCGTGGTAGTCGCTGCCGCCACAGGGCACCAGGCCATGCTGATCGGCGAGGCGTTTTAGTCGGGCAACCTGATCGCGGGAGTACCTGGCGTAGTAGACTTCCATCCCGGCGAGACCGTCGGCCTTGAGGCTCGGGAGCATGGACTCTACGTTGCGGGTGAAGCTAGGGTGAGCTAGCACCGCCCGTCCCCCGACCGATTGGATGAGCCGGATGGCGTCGGCGGGAGTCAACTTGACCCTCCCGACATACGCGGGCCCGTCCCGGCCTATGTATAGATCAAACGCTTCTTGCACCGACTTAACGTGACTCTTTTCGACGAGGGCCTGGGCCACGTGGGGCCGGCCGATAGCTCCGTCCCCCGCGATCTCCTTGACCATCTCCCAGTCGATCTCCAGCCCAATCTTACTCAGCTTTTTGACCATCCCCTCGGCCCGACCCACGCGTCCCTCACGGAATCTCTCCATCTCGCTCTGGAAGCCCGGGGCTTCGTAAGAATCGAGATAGCCGAGTATGTGGACTTCGCCCTCGGGCACGTCTGCGCTGAGCTCGACGCCCGGGATGATGGTGAGGGATGGGTGCCTCTTACCGCGTTCGAAGGCGCGGGCTAGACCGCCGGTGGTGTCGTGGTCGGTAATGGCCAGGAATCGAACGCCCTTATGTGCGGCGTGGTCGACAAGCTCCTCCGGGGATAGGACGCCGTCGGAGATGGTGGTGTGAGAGTGGAGGTCTACGTGCACGGGTCAGTCCAGAAACCTGTCTACGCGCTGTATGGCCGTGGCCTTCCCGGTGGAGGCGTCGATATCGATTAGCGCCGAGCTGAAGCGCACAGGACCCTTGGCCACCGACATGCGGTGGTTCATCTGGGTAAGGAAGCGCTCGATGATTGGCTCGGGATCGTCGCCGATAATTGACTGGGAAGGGCCGACCATGCCGAGGTCGGTGACGTAGGCCGTGCCACCGGGTAGTACCATGGTGTCGATGGTGCCGACATGGGTGTGAGTCCCAACTACGGCGCTGACTCGGCCGTTCAGGTACCAGCCCATAGCGCCTTTCTCGGAAGTGGCCTCGCCGTGGAAGTCTACCAAAGTGACCCGGGGCCGATCTCGGGTGCCTTTCAGCAGACCGTCCATAGCCCTGAACGGACAATCGTAGTCCTTCATGAACACGCGCCCGATGATATTGACTACCAGGACGTCCTGGAAAATGAGGTAGCCGCGGCCCGGCAGGCCGGGTGGGAAGTTGAGGGGCCGCAGGACGGGGGCCTCCGAGTCCAGGTACTCAATGATCTCCTGCTGGTCCCAGACGTGGTTCCCGGTGGTGATCACGTCCACTCCCGCATCCAGTAGCTCATCCGATGTGCTGGGGGTAAGGCCGAATCCCCCGGCACTGTTCTCGGCGTTGGCTACAACCAGGTCAACCCCGAACTCGTTTTTAATGCGCGGAAGCAGGGTACGCACGGCGCGCCTACCCGGCTTGCCGACTATGTCGCCGATCATCAGTACTCGCACTTAGGCGCTCCCGCAGTCGTCCGTGTCCGAACGTCCGGCGAGGTAATGCGCCCAAGTTTCCGAGCTGGGCCGGGAAGAGAGATGGGTACGTGTGGTAATGGAAATCAGCGCGCGGTCCCCAAGGCCCTGGTCTCCCGGATGATGGTTACTTTGATCTCGCCGGGATAGACCAGCTCAGCCTCGATCTTCTTCGAGACCTCTCGGGCCAGCCGGGATGCCCCGATGTCGTCGATAATTTCGGGCTTGACCATGATGCGGATCTCACGGCCTGCCTGAATGGCGAAGGACTTCTGCACACCGTTGAAGCTGTTGGCCACCTCTTCGAGGGCGCGGAGGCGTTTGATGTAGTGCTCTACGCTATCGCGCCGTGCCCCGGGCCTGGCGCCGCTTATGGCGTCGGCTGCAGCGACTATGAAAGCCTCGACGTTGACCCGGTCTTCTTCGTGGTGCTCCTCGACGGCCTTAACAACCTCGGCGCGGATGTGGTACTTGCGAGCGATGTCCGCCCCGATCTCGGCGTGGCCGCCCTGCACCTCGTGAGTCAGGGCCTTGCCGATGTCGTGGAGAAGTCCGGCCTTCTTGGCGATATCCACGTTGGCGCCGATCTCAGCGGCTATCATACCCGCCAGGTGAGCCACTTCCACAGAGTGTTTCAGGATGTTGTGGCCGTAGCTGTACCTGAACTTGAGCTGGCCGACCAGCTTGACGAGATCCGGGTGGAAGCCGGTGATGCCCAGCTCGTACAGGGCTTCCTTGCCTGAGGTCCTCATGCCTTCTTCGACCTCTGCCTGGGTCTTCTGGACTATGTCCTCGATCCGGGCGGGGTGAATTCGGCCGTCGCCGACCAGCTTGGTCACGGCGACCTTTGCAACCTCACGGCGCACGGGATCGAATGTGGAGACGGTGACGGCCTCGGGGGTGTCGTCGATTATGAGGTCGACGCCCGTGGCCCTTTCGAGGGCCCTGATGTTGCGGCCCTCACGCCCGATTAGCCTCCCCTTCATGTCATCGCTGGGGAGAGGTATGACGGCGGATGTAGTCTCGGAAACTACGTCGGAGGTCAGGCGTTGAATGGAAAGTGCGATGGCCTTGCGGGCCTTCATGTCCGCATCTTCCTTCATCCGAAGCTCAAGCTCGTATGTGCGGCGGTCAATCTCGCCTTGCGCGGCTTCTATGGCCTCGCCGATGACCTTGTCGCGGGCCTCCTCTACGGTGAGGCTGGAGATGGTCTCCAGCTTCTGGAGCTGGAGCTCCTTCAGTTCTTCTGCTTCGGCTACCTTTCGCTCTAACGCCTCCTCTTTGTCACTAAGGTTCTGGAGCCTGCGGTCAACGGATTCCACCTTGCGGTCGAGAGTTTCCTCTTTTTGGGTTAAGCGTTTTTCCTGACGTCTGACTTCGTTTCTTCTTTCCTTGTACTCGTTCTCTGCCGACCTGCGGATCTGATGCACTTCCTCTCTTGCTTCGAGAAGTAGCGCCTTCTGCTTGCCTTCGGCTTCAGTAAGAAGAGCTGCCGCTTGTGCCTCTGCCTGTCTCTTTTGTTTGGCCAGTATCAAGTGACGAGCGAAGAAACCTATTAACCCACCTAGAAGAATGCCCCCAACGGCGCACAAGATGGCCACTAGAATAGCCATCCCTACCTCACTTTCATTGTGCTTATGTGTTAAGTGCCCTTAAGAAATGGGGGGCCATTTAACAATTTATGATAGGGAGTCGGCGTAGAGGTGTCAAGAAAAAGGAGGCTTACAGGGACCCCGCCACTCCCCCACCAAGGCAGGGCATCGAGCTGGTATTAGACGCGTGTCTAAATTCTGTTTTGGGCTCGAAGGCCCTACCCGCAGACGTCCAGCGCGATGAGAGCCATCACCTTGGCGCAGGTCTCCATCTCGCTGATGGAGGTCCAGAAGTTGTCCTCTCCCTCGGCGGAGTTGAACCCGCCTGAAGGCCCGTATTCCAGGCAGGGGATTCCAGCCTTCCACAGCCAGGTAACGTCGCCCGCGGAGTAAGAGAAGGGATATATGGGGCCCACCGCCCGAGGCGGCGTCCCAGTTACTGCCTCATGGCTCCGGGTCACGATATCGACGATCTCCTGACCGTCGGGCAAGTCGAAGGGCTCCATAACGAGCCTCCGCCGTCCCTCGAAAGAGGCGGGCGGTGGCACTTCTATCTCGTATCTCAGTTCCGAGTCCTGCGCGGCCAGGGGATCGAGGACGTTGTGGATGTCGGCGATTATCGTGTCCAGGGTCTGGCCTGGAACGAAGTGGACGTCGATGAGAATGGTGCATAAGTCGGGGACGTAGGGAGGCTCTATGAGAACATAGCTCTCACCCCGCCCCCCGATAATGCTCCCCACGTTGATGCGAGGCATGGCCGGCAGCTTCGCGCTCGGGGTGTGGGTGAACTTCATGCTCTCCAGCGCGTCGATGACATTGGTCATCTTGCTTACGGCGTTAACCGTATGCTCCTGGACGCTGATGTGGCCCGTGACGCCGTAGGTGTGAATGGCCAGGTGGGCTATCCCCGCGTGGACCGTGGCTATGTTGCCGACACCCGTCGGTTCCGGTGAAACGGCCAAGTCTGTTCTCAGTCCGCTTTCCATAAGAAAGTTGGTGCCCTCGCCGCCCTGCGTCTCCCCGACCACACAGGCAAGGACCAGGTCGCCTCTAAGCTCCACGGGCGAAAGGCGGACTGCCTCCGCGGCGGCTATCATGCTGGCGAGACCGCCCTTCATGTTCTCGACACCCTGCCCGTATAGCCGGTCTCCTTCAACGATGGGGAATGTCGGGTCCCGCGTCGCGCCTCGGCGCAGGGAGTTGATGTCGGTGTGGCCGTTGAGCATTAGGCTCTTGCCGCCGCCGCTGCCCTTGAGGGTGGCTATGGCCTGGAGCCGACCCGGCTCAACCTCCTGAAGCTCGACCTCGTAGCCCCTTTCCCGGAAATAGTCATCGAGGAAGTGGGCTACGGGGGTTTCGTTCGGCTTGAAGCTGGGTATGCTGATCAGCCGCTTGGCCAGGTCGAGCATCGCCGCCCGGTCTACATGAGTCAGGATTTGGTCTTTCTGCATATCGTCCACGTGAGAATGCCTCCTCTAAGGCTTAGGGGCCTGTGAGGTGGGGGGCGGCAACATCGGGGTTGATAGCCCTGTCGATGAAATCGTTCATCTGTGGCTCGTAAAGGCCCCAGAGCCGACGCAGTTCCGTGATGGGCGCATCATGCCAGTCGACTCGGAGATCAATGACAGGGAACGGATACCTATGATGTACGACCAGTGCCGCGGAGTGCTCATTCTTCCCAACCTCCCCGCCAGCAGCCTTGCCCGCCTCCAACGCCCTCACCAGCCGTTCCGCCAGGTGGAGGTCCGGATCGGCCTCAAATCCCTTCCCAATAGCAACGGCCACGGCCTCAGAGAAAAGCAGGTTCCCGACTGCAACCACACCGTCTCCCAGATATTCGTTGTTCTCCATATAGACTTGACTGCCCGTGTGCGCAGCCGTGCCCCCGACGATGTCTACGACGCCGATCTGCCGGTACTGAGGGTAGGCCCCAGCCTTGATCAGCTCGTCCACTACAGCCTTGGCGGAGTAGCCTCGGCGGAGCAGGTCCAGACCCAGCTTCCCGAGCCGCGGGTCAGTGAGGTTCTGCGATGCCACCGCTCCGACTCCCGTCTCAACCCATACGCAGCGGGCCCCGACGCAGATGCTGCTGGTGGATACGGCCATCCCGACCATACCGGTCCTCTTGCAGTGTCCCACTAATGAGAAAGTCATCGTGTTCTCCTTTTGTTGCGGTAAGGGTCCGGGCCTACTTCTCCTTCATTACCTCATGGGAGAGGTCGGCGGCCTTCCTGACCAGCTTTTTCATCGGCGTTGGATCGAAGTTGAAATAAAGGGCGAGGAGGTTGGCGTAGGGAGGACTCTGTGCGAATAGTTGGAAGGCCAGCTTGTGCCCTGCCATCGAGGAGTCGACCATGTCACGGGTGAAGTGGAGGAGTTTTATGCGGTCCTCCATGCTCCAGTCTCCGACAGAATAGTATTTTTCGAGGTATTTGCGGATCTCGGGATTCTTCCATGCGGCTGTGTCGGGAGTGAGCTCCAGCTGACCTCCTGCCAGCTCCCTTACTATGCCCACCATGGCCGGCAGGTTGCTGGATGCGTAGATACGGCCTGCGTAGATGATGGCCTGGTTGGGCATGGTAAGACCGCCGGGGCTCGGCTCCGCGCAGTGGACTGCAGCGTGAAGGTGGGCGTTGATGGTCTCCCGGTAGCACATTAATTGCGTCAGCTTTTCCCGCACCTGGGGTACGTTTTGCAGACCGGTCTGCTCGATGTTGAGAAAGGCTGTTCCCAGCAGGTAGTCAGCCCTGAACAGCGTCCTTAGGACGAATGGAAAAACTACGTACCGGTGTAACGTGCCCCGGATGTAGGCGGCGGCCTGGGGTTCCCGGCAAAACAGCACGTTCTCCCAAGGCACGAGAACGTTGTCGAATATTAGCAGCGTGTCGATCTCGTCGAAACGGGTTGATATCGGATAGTCCTTGGGGTCCTTGCCGACCGCAAACCCCGTGCGGCATATCAGCTTGAGCCCCGGGCTGTTCATATCCGTGATGAAACCGACAGCGTAGTCCTTCAGCCCTTCCCCCCATTGAGCGATGGTCGGTTTTACGAAACCCTGGTTCGCATAGCAGGCGGCGGTTTCGTACTTCGCGCCCCGCACGATTATCCCCTTGTCGGTCTCATCGACGACATGCAGGAGCATGTCGGGGTCCTGTTCCTGCGGTGGACGGCTGCGGTCTCCCTTGGGGTCGGTGTTGCCGCTCACGTGGAACAGGTCCAGTTCCTGGAGCCGGTTAACGTGCCGCTCAACGTTCTCTGCGAACATGGGGTTGAACTTGCGCAGCGTCTCCCGGGCATCGTACATCGACCAAAGCTCACCCGCAGTGTCGTCCCCGACTCGCTCGACTATCCCGCCAATCTCGGTGAGGACAGTCTCTACGTAGCGTCTCTGGGCGGCCAGGTCGTCGACGGAAGTGGGTGGTTTCAATGAACGGGCTGCCGGCTCGCCGTTGAAATCGAAAGTGGTGGCCTCCTCGAAGGCCGCCTCGTTCTGCATGTCGTACATCCGCGAGCGGACGTCGATGATAGGCTTGAAAGCGGGGTGGACAGTTATGTCCTTTACCAACTCGCCGTCGTAGTAGACCTCGCGCCCGTCCCTTATCGATTCCCGGTATTCTTCACCTGTACGTAGTCCCATTTGCTACCTCAGTTGTGTGGGCCGGATGCACCGGGCCCAAGAGTGCGCTTCGGAGCCTGACGAGTCAAACGGTGGTCGCCTTCTCCCCCAAAGGCGATGATTATCCTAACTTAGCGCTTTCACCTTTGGCAACATGGCGCGGTTGCTCAGTAGTTCGAGTCGCCTAGCACTCGAACCGCCCGGCAATAGACCCCGCGAAAACCACCGACTGGCCAGGCTCGAGGCCTTGTCCTGACGCCTCGCCGGCGTTGATTTCCAGCACGTATTGCATGTCATCTTGAGGGCTTATGCGCGCAAGGTCTGAGTCCTCGGTGCCAGGGGGAGGGGGCGGGACGTCTCGGGTGATTTCACCTATCGTGCAATCTGCCCCGATCCACACGAAATCCAGCGGGAATTGCATCCGCTTCATCCAGAACTGCAGTGGCATCGGCGATTCGAATACGAAGAGCATCCCAGTCCGTGAGGTCAGAGCAGGCCTGCCCGAGAGCCCCTGTCGGCGCTGCTCAGGGGTCACGGCCACTTCCACCGGGAACGCCACGGGACCTATGACCACGGTCGGCGTTGTGTAGAGAGGAGTTGGGGTTGGGGCCGGCTGTGTAGGGGTCGTTTGAGGCGTGGCAGTCGGGACTCTGGGGGGCAAAGGTGTGGGAGTTGGGGGAGATGTAGGCGTTATGAAGGGAGTGGCGGAAGTGGGCGGAAGGGTGGGCGATGGCTGGAGTGGTGCGGTTTGCGTAGGGGAGGCGGGGAGATGCGTAGGCTCAGGAGTCGGGACCGAGGAAGCCGTCAATGGTGTGGAGGAGGTGGATGTGCAGGCCGACACCAAGGCAAGGAAGACCGCTGCTAGTGTCAGGACAACTGCTATCTTCAAAGGTTGCTCCCGTCAGGTCGGGGCAAATGGTATCCCGAGCTCTTTGGCCGACACAAGAGGAGGAGGCTCCCGCGGTGGGGACTTTGCGCTGCTCGGGGTCTAGCCCGTGACGTGGGCCCGCCACGCCGAGCCTTCAGTCCGTTCCAGAAACTCGGCATGGATCTGAGCGTTGGTGGCTATGATGCTCGGCTTGTGAAAGTCTGCATGCCCGCCTGATCCCGAGGTGATGACTCCCCCGGCCTCCCGTACCAGGAGCAGGCCGCACATCACGTCCCAGGGGGCCAGGGCATGATGAAAGTAGAGGTCCACCCTGCCGCAAGCGGCCCAAGCCAAACCCAGCGCCGCCGACCCCATTATCCGAACGGTCTGCATCCCGGGCCAGAGATTAGCTAGCATCTCAAGGCCTCGGCGGGCCATCTCCTCGTCGTAACCCATGTCGGTGGCGAGTATTGAGGCGGCGATGTTCTCTTGTCGGGACACGGATATGGGTGCCCTGTTCAGGAATGCACCGCCGCCCTTGATGGCGTGAAAAAGCTCCTTACGCAGTGGATCTAACGTGAAGGCTAGGAGCATGTCACCCTCGTAGGCTAGGCCGAGGTTTACGGCAAAGTGTGGGTTCTCCGAGGCGAAGTTACGGCTGCCGTCCAGGGGATCTATTATCCAGGTGTAGCCTCCAGTTCCCTCGATAGCGCCCTTTTCTTCGGATAGGATGGAGAAGTCGGGGAACTCCCGTTGGAGGTGGTATATGACACGTGCCTCAGCGCGATAGTCGGTGTCGGTTACCACATTGCCGCGGCCCTTGAAGTAGACCTTCTTCTGCCTTCGGAAGCCTCTGACGAGGATGCGGCTTGCGAGGGCGACCGCTTCTCGGGCTACCTGCTCGGCGGTCTTGCCGGTTGCGGATATGGGGACTTCGCTCACCAGGCCTTGGCCTTGAGGCCCATCTTTTCCTTGACCTCTTCCAGGGTCTCGCGGGCAATGACGCTTGCCCTGCGGGCGCCATCATCAAGGACCTCTCTAAGGTAGGCGGGCTTCTCAGCAAGCTGACGTCTGCGCTCTCGGAACGGTTTCAGGGCATCGTTTATGCCATCGGCCAGCATACGCTTGCAGTCGACGCAGCCGCGCTGGGCGGTGCGGCACTGCTCGGCTATATCTTCGATTTTGTCGGGGTTGAACTGCTTGTGTAGAGAGAAGACATTGCAGACCTCTGGGCGTCCAGGGTCGGTCTTGCGCATGCGTTGGGGGTCGGTTACAGCGCCCATGACCTTCTTCCGGGTTTCGTCCGGCGACGCGGCGAGCTCGACGTGGTTCCCGAGGCTCTTGCTCATCTTGTGACTGCCGTCCAGCCCGACAATGAGGGGGGCCTCGGTGAACTTTGGCTGGGGTTCCGGGAAGGTGGGACCAAAAATATTGTTGAACCGCCTCACTATCTCGCGGGCGAGCTCTAAATGAGCGACTTGGTCCTCCCCGACGGGGACGGTGTCGGCCTTGTACATCACGATGTCGGCGGTCATCAAGACGGGATAGCCGACAAGGCCATAGTTAACGTTGTCCGGCTGATTGCGGGCCATCTCCTTGAAGGTCGGGACCCGGGTCAGCCACCCGTGGGGCGTGACCATGCTGAGGAGGGTGTGCAGGACGAGGACTTCCGGGACGTGGGACTGGACGAAGAGGATGGACTTGTCGGGGTCGAGGCCTGCGGCCAGCCAGTCCAGGAGCATCTCCTTGATGTTGTCCTGCATCTGGGAGGTGTTCTCCAGGGTAGTGAGGGCGTGAATGTCGACGGCGCAGTAAATACAGTCGTAGTCGTCCTGAAGGGCGACGTAGTTCTGGATTGCGCCGAGGTAGTTGCCGAGGTGCTGCCGACCCGTGGGTCGGGCACCGGAAAATACTCTGCCTTTTTTGCCGTTGAGCATGAGTTTCGTGGGTGGAGTCGGGGGGTTGGGAGCGGTTGCAGTTTAGCATACCTGTGGTAAATTTCACACGGTTGTCCCCCGGCCGCCAACTCATCCCCGTTCCGCGTCTTTAGGAGTGAAACAAGATGTCAATCCGCTCATTCGAGGGCAAGACGCCCCGCATCCACCCCTCCGCCTACGTTGACCAGGATGCGGTCCTCATAGGCGACGTGGAGGTGGGCGAGGAGTGCATGATCCTACCGGGCGCAGTCATCCGCGCCGACCATGGCACAACCAGAATAGGCAACCGCAGCAACGTGCAGGATAACGTGGTCATCCACACCGGGGGAGTCGATATCGGGGAGGACGTAACCATCGGGCACGCGGCGGTTGTTGAAGCGAGAAAGATCGGCCACCATTCCCTGATAGGCATCAACGCCACCCTTCTCGCCGACTCCGAGATCGGAGAGTTCTGCCTGGTCGCTGCGGGGGCGGTGGTGAAAGAAGGCGCCCGTGTCCCTCCCTACTCCTTCGTAGCCGGAGTCCCGGCCCAGGTCAGGCCCCTTAAAAAAGAGCTCGCCGACCACCTAAAAACCGCCAGCCAGCTCTACACCTGCATGATCCCGAGATATAAGTCGGGATTGGGGTAGGAAGCAGCGATGCCTGGTATAACGGCTCTCTAGTTGTCTGAAGCGCTGCCACTTTCAGCCAGCCTGGCCATAGCCTCTTCGAAACCTGCCTTGTTCTTTCTTGCCAGATCAGCCAACGATTCCACGTAAAATGCGTCGCCTTCCTCTATGGTTTCCAGAAGCGGCAATTGCAGCACGCGTAGCGCTTTTTGGGGGTCCCTGGGCACGAAGTAGCGAAAGTTATACACGATGCTTCTTTCGATTCGATCAGGCCCGTCTTGCACCCAGGGTTTCTCGGCGAACTCGAAGAGGAAGTCAGGACTGGCGGCGGCGAAATTGACCATATTCATGACGAAATATGGTTCCAACTCCCTTGGAGGTGCGTCCGGGTTGACAATATCTTGTGGAGGCACGTAGGTTATGCCGTCCTGCACCCATGGGAGGCTCCGAATCGTTTCCGCGGCAGCCGGGGCGTCCTGTTCCAGGTACAGGAACAAGATGTCGAAGACTTGCTCATCGGTTATTCCGCCTCTGGTAGTGGAATCTCGCAGAATACGGTCCAGCGCGTCGGGATTCTCCAGGCCTAGCTCGTGCAAACGAGTCACCACTTGCCAGTCAATGTACTCGACGGTACCCAGGAAAGGCATATCGGCAATTTGGATTACGGCATCTTCATCTATGGGGGCCATATCTACCAGGACTTCAAAGGCTAGGATTTCTACGCCCCCCTTCACGGGCTGCCGAGGCCAATTCGACTCCAGCAGGAGCCTGAATGTTTTCCTGGAAACGCCTGCCAATTCTTGAAGTATCGTCACGGCCCTGTGTTCTTGAAAGTGCAGGCCGTCTTGAACCCAGTCCAGCGCGGCAATTTCGGCGGCTGAGTCTGGATCACCCAGCTCCAGATATATGAGCGGAAATGGCTTCTCAGGATTCCCGGTCGTAGCAGACTTGTTGGATATCAGTAGATGAAATCCTTCCCGGTCGCTTTCATACAACTCGGTTAGGAAACGCATCGTATTTGAATCGCCCCAGTCGATGGTATCCAGAAACGGCAATTTAGCTACTTTCAAGGTGGAAGCCGGGTTCTTGGTGGCCAGCTCGGCAAGTAAGTGCAAGACAACCGGCTCTACTTGATGAGGATCGTTGTCCGGGTCCCGGAGCCACGGTCTCTTGGCCACCTCGCAGTAGATATCGGGGTGAGACTCGGCTAGCCTCATTAGAGAGTGACCTTTATGCGGGTCATTCATGGAGGCTTCATCCAAAGCGCATGGGAACTCAAGGTCAGGAACTGGCACGCTGGTACCCGTGGCCATTGGCGTCGCTGCAATTACAATCTGGGTGGACGCCACCGGCACAGTCGGTATCGGGGTGCCGGTGGGTATGGGCGACAGGCCTACATTGGCCGGCGTTGGGTCGGGGGCGGGGGTCACTGGTGCCAATCCACAGGCCCAAACCAAGGCTAGAGTTGATACGGACAAAACGGCTAACCTTAGCCTTCTGCCTACTAGTCCCGGCCCCTCGCTCTCCAACGACCAACCTTTCAGGCAATTGCCTATCGCCTAAGTTTCTATGCAATTCTTCGTAAACGCCAACTAACCAAAGGTCACAGAGACGGGGTGAGAGCACATGTGCCTGGGGACAGGGATGGGGTCATTGCGACTCCCCGTAGTACCACCGATCTATAACCCCTCCGGCGGTATCGGCAAACCCGGGTGAGGCATCCTCAACGAAGGCCTTTCGCGCATAGCAAAGACCTCTTTCGACTCCGAAGCACTCATCATTGTGTTCTTCATTCCGCATCTTTAGGTACAGCCCGCCGAATCCTCTCCGGAACTCTTCATCGCCCAGGCTGTTGTACAAGTCCGCATACAACCCCAAGCCCATCGTGTAACTGCACCCCGACCACCAAACCGCATCTTCATCAAGGCCTGGTCCGTACGTTAATTGGTCTAGTTCTCCCAGAGTTTTGGCCAGGCTACATCCCGTCTCACTCGGTGAAGCTGGTGCTTCGTCAAGCTGCCCAATCACTATTTTCGCCATGAACTCGGCTGCGCCTTCTCGAATCCAGGGCGGATAAAAGTTCCAATAGGTACGGGTAGCCTCATGGGCAATAAGCTCCACGTCCTCTTCAGAACCCGGGTGGAGAGTAATGATACCGCTAGGGCCACCTCCACCCCTCGGGCCCCCCAAATCTACAACAACTATAGCCGCCACGTTGCTGGGGTAGGCCACGTTCATGAAAACCTCATATTGGCGGACGATTTCTTCCAGTATGTCCATTGTGCTGAATGTTCCGGGAACTGTGTGGATAGTTGCGACGGTTATTTCACCGGCTAGCGGAAGCATTATCTTGCGTTCTTGCCGATAAATCTGTCCGGGGTCCAGCAGTATATTCAGCTTTTTTGGCACTCTTTCTACAACATGAGGTAGGACCGCAACTATCAGAGTGTCTGCATCATCAATGCCGTCTCTCAAAGAAGGGTGGTTCAATACCTGGTGTAAATAATCCCCGTCACCATTGTGGTGTAGCCTTGCTAACCCATCCACGGCTGCAGCATCCACCGGTTCAAAGGTATTCAGAAACGGCATGGCTATGATTCTCAGCGTGGTGTCTACGTCCTGTTCGCCCCATGATAGCCCTGACATGGTTATCAGGTGGAAAATCGCTGTTGCCTCTTCTCGGGTAAGCCCGTTCCTTACCCAGTTTTTCTCCATTACTGCCGTGAATACGGCATCCGTATCCAGGGCCAGCTCGGTCAATACGGTAACCGCGTATGCCTCCGACACGTCAATACCGTCCTGAATCCAGGACAGACCTTCTATTGAGGCGTATCTCTCGGGCTCCCGGATCTCTACTTCAAGTAGCTGTACTATGGAAATATTGTCGTTTGAAATTCCTCCCGCCAGTAACGGATTTGACAGAAACTCCTGTAGAGGGACCCAGCTATTCTCTGTCAGCATGGCCAGTGTCCATAGCACTTCTGAGTCCTGTGGATTTATCCTATCCAGAAACGGCATTCTCAGCAGCTCAGCTGCTACTTGGGGATCGCTAATTGCGAGATTGAACAATGGGCTGATTACGCTTGTATCCGCACCGCTCAGCCCGTCTCTAACCCAGGACTTGGATGTTAGATCTAGGAGGAAATCCGGGGTCTGAATGCCCATTTCGATAAAATCAAGAATATTTGTAGTTTCATGTTCTGTCGGATCTGGATTGATGTTGCTCCAGTCCCGAGGCGGGACATAAGTGATGCCGTCTTGGATCCACGGGAGCTCATTTATGGCGGCAGCTAATTCGTGGTTGGTCTGTTCCAGGTACAGTAGTGATACTTGGACCGCAAGCTCATCTCTGATGCCATCAGCAAAGATTGGGTGAGACAGGACGTTCCGTAGACCATCAGGATTGTTCTCCGCTAGCTCCCGTAGGCGGTGCACAGCCTCTGCGTCCACAAATTCAATGGTCTCCAAGAAAGGCATGGAAGCCAGGCGAATCACCGTATCTTCATCCCAAAGACTCCAGGCCACCAATGTCTCAAGCGCTGACTGATCAACCCCTGTTCCCAGAGGTATCCAGCTTGGACCGCTGTCCATCAGGTATCTGAAGAACTTGTTTGACCCAATGGCCGCTTCTTGTAGAAGTGTCAGGGTCTCGTACTCATGCTTATAGAGCCCATCTTTGACCCAGCCTTGGGCAGCGATTTCCGCTGCGGCATCTGGGTGCTTTGCATCCAAATATATTAGCTGTATCGGGCTGTTATCGCCGGATGTAAGTGATTCGTGCGTTAGGAGTTGCGCTAAGCCATCCGGGTCGGTATGGGAGAGGTCGGCCATGAACTGCATGGTTTCATGATCACCCACTCAATGGTGTCCAGAAACGGGAGGCGTATTAATGCAAATGCAGTAGTCTCATCCGGTATCCTCATCTGGCTCAGGTAACGCAATACTGAGAGTTCAACGTGATTTGGGTCGTCTCCCCCTTCCGATATCCATGGCCTTTTGACAAGTTCACAATATGCCCAGGGAAATCGATCCCATAATGAGGCTAGGCCGATTTCTTTATACGGATGCGGGTCTGCTATTGTTACCTGTGCCGGGTTGCAAGGTGGGACAGGTGTAGGAATGGGGGTAGGTGTAGGTATTGGCGCCGGAGTAGCTGTTGGGGCAGGAGTAGGAACAGCGGTGCTTGTGGGAATCGGCACAGGCGTAACCTCCAACACCGGAGACGCCTCAGGTGTCAGGCTGGCTTCCGATGTCGGCGTTGGGTCTTCGGTCGGTGGCACTATCTCAGTAGCTGGCGGTGCTACTGTAGTCGCCGTTGGAGTTGAGTCCGGGGTTGGCGTGCCTTGCGATGGAGCGCAAGCCCATATCAAAGCCAAGACAAGCAAAACTGCCGATCCACTCCATACAATGCGGGGCCAGAATCCCAACCTTCCACTCTCCATCATCTCGTCTTTCCGGCAACCGCTTGCCTGCCTACAGGTCTATGGAGTCCTTGCCCCCAACTCCCCCACTCCCTCGGAACTACATCTGCTCGGGCGCCGACATTCCCATCAGGTCCAGGCACCGAGCCAGAACGGTCCGGGAGGCGGAAACCAGCTTGAGCCGAGCCTGAGAAAGCGGGAGATCCTCGCCGAGGACACGGCACTTTTCGTAGAAGGAATGGAATAGGGCAGCCAGGTCCTGGGAGTAGTGAGGCAGGTGCTGGGGCTCCAGCGTCTTGGCTATTAGCTCCACCGTTTCGGGGAGCTTGAGCATCTGCCTGATCAGCATCATCTCCGAATCTTCGCCCAGCAGCGTGACATCCGCTTCCGAAAAGTTGATGCCCCGCTCATCGGCAATGCGAAGGATGCTGCACATACGGGCGTGGGCGTACTGAAGGTAGTAGGCAGGATTATCGATCGACTGGCTTTTCGCAAGTTCCAGATCGAACTCCATCTGGCTGTCGGGGGAGCGGGAGAGGAAGAAGAATCGGCATGGGTCTGCACCGACTTCCTCCACCACCTCTCGCAGCGTGACGATATTACCCCCGCGCTTGGACACCTTGTCGACTTGGCCGCCGCGTTTCAGGCTGACCATCTGAGACACGAGAATGTCCAGATGCGAAGGGTCGACCCCCAAGGCCCCGACGGCAGCCTTCATCCGAGAGATATGGCCCTGGTGGTCAGCGCCCCAGACGTTTATCACACGGTCGAAACCCCTGGTGACAAACTTGTCGTAGTGGTAGGCGATGTCGGAGGCGAAGTAGGTCGGGTTGCCGCTTCCCCGGACGAGAACGTTGTCCTTGTCCTCGCCGAGAGCGGTGGAGACGAACCACGTTGCGCCATCCTTGTCCCGGGTATGGCCTGCGGAGGCGAGCTTTTCCATCGTTTCTCCGTACCGCCCCGAGTCGAAGAGGCTCTGCTCGCTAAACCAGACGTCGTGGTGGACCCCGACTTCTTCAAGGTCCGTCCGTATGGAGTCCAGCATCTTCCGCAGGCCCAGCACTCCCAACTCCCGTACGGCGTCCGCCTCGTCCATGTTGCGGAACTTGTCGCCTTCTTCGGAAATCAATTCCTTGGCGAGATCTATGACGTATGCGCCAACGTATCCGCCCGAGGGCATTTCTGCTTCAAGGCCGAACTCCTGGAGGTAGCGGGCATAGAGGGAGCGGTAGAAGAGGGTCATCTGGGTGCCGGCGTCGTTGATGTAGTATTCCTGCTCGACAGAGCTGCCGGCGGCCTGCAGTATTCGGGCAAGCGCACTCCCGAGCACCGCCCCCCGCCCGTGCCCCACGTGAAGCGGTCCCGTGGGATTGACGCTGACGTACTCCACCTGCACCCGGGCCCCTCGCCCTGCGTCAATGTTCCCGTATGAGTCCCCAGCTTCGACTATGGCGTCGATCTGGGCCTTCAGCCAGTTTGCTTTCAGCAGAAAGTTGATGAATCCCGGCCGGGCCAGGGTCACGCTCTCTATCTCCTCCGAGGAATCGAGATTGTCTAGGAGGTGCTGTGCGATAACCAGCGGGCTCATGCCCGCACCCCGTGCCAGCTTCAGTGGAGCAGTGACGGCATAGTCGCCGTGCTCTGGCTTTTGGGGTCTTTCAACGACAGTTTCCGGGAGTATGATCTGGGGCAGGACACCCTTGTCCTGGGCCTTCTGGGAGGCCTTTCTGATCATCGCGTCTATTTTGTCTCTGATAGTCATTCGAGCCGCCTCTGCTGCTAGGAAACCGAGATTATACCCTAAGCCTCGGTCCCGCCAATGGCCCACGTAGGCCCGAGCCGCTCCAGTTCGGCCGCCAGCGTCTTGTGCTCGGGCAGCTCCAGGTACGGGTCCCGACCCATAGCCTGCTCGGCTTCCAGCCTGGCCATCTCCAGTAGAGCGGTGTCGCTCAAGCGGGCCATGCGGAGATCGGGGAGGCCGCTTTGACGCGTGCCGAAGAACTCGCCTGGGCCCCGCAGGCGGAGGTCCTCCTCGGCAAGCACGAAGCCATCGAGGGTCCTGGTCATAAGATCGAGACGCTCTCGGGCCTCTTCAGAAGGCTGATCGGACAGGAGCAGGCAATAGCTCTGGTCGGGGCCCCGACCTACGCGGCCCCGGAACTGGTGCAACTGGGACAATCCGAAACGTTCAGCGCCCTCTATCATCATCACCGAGGCATTCGGCACGTCGATCCCGACCTCTACAACGGCAGTCGAGACAAGTATGTCCAGTTCACCCCGACGAAAAGAATCCATGACCTCGTCCTTGTCGGCTGGGTTCATGCGGCCGTGAAGCAATCCAAGGCGAAGTTCCCGAAATACGTCCTCGGACAGCCACTCGTACTCCTTGGTCGCGGCGCGGGTCTGGAGCGCCTCCGACTCCTCGACCAATGGACAGATGACAAACGCCTGCCGTCCCTTCTGCACCTGCTGCCTCACAAAGTCGTAAGCTAGGTTCCTCTGGTGGGGCTTGACCCATTTGGTCTCTATCGGGAGCCTGCCGGGGGGCATCTCGTCGAGTATAGTCAGGTCGAGATCGCCGTATAGGGTTAGCGCGAGGGTGCGGGGGATGGGAGTGGCAGTCATGACCAGGAGGTGAGGGCTCGCGCCCTTCTGTCGGAGGGCGGCGCGTTGCATTACCCCGAATCGGTGCTGCTCGTCGACGACGATGAGGGCCAGGTCCCTAAACTCGACCCTCTTCTGGATCAGGGCCTGAGTCCCGACCACTATGTCTATGTGGCCCTCCTCGATCATCCTGTGCACTTCCCGCTTGGCTCCTTGCCTGATGTCCCCGATGAGAAGCCCGACTCTGATTGGCCTATCGAAAAACGAGTCAAAGGACTGGACCACTTCGTTTCCCCACCCGAGACCCGGCTCCTTACCCAGCAGCCCGCAAATGGTGCGGAAGTGCTGCTCTGCGAGTATCTCCGTGGGGACCATGATCGCACCCTGGGCCCCGTTGGCCACGGCCTGTAGCAATGCGCCCGTAGCTACAACGGTCTTCCCGCTCCCGACGTCACCCTGCAGAAGACGGGCCATGGGCCGGGGGCCTTGCATGTCCCCGGTGACCTGCTCCAGGGCGCTTGACTGGGCCTTGGTCAGAGGGAATGGCAGGGAATCCACGAAGCTTTGGGTAAGGGCGGAGTTTATGGGAATCGGTCTGGCCTCTTGGCCGAGTTGCCAATCTCGCTTTTTTGCCAGGACGCGCAGCTGAATGAGGAAGAGCTCGTCGAAGGCGAGGCGTGTACGCGCCGTCTCCTTTGACTCTTCGTCGTCGGGGTAGTGGGCCTGGGCTATCGCCTCTCGAATGCCGAGTAAGTCTCGGCGGCGTATGAGGTCCTCATGCAGGACTTCGGACGCCTTGCGCAGGGTAAAATCGAGGGCTCGGCGGACAAGGTTTCGGACGGACCTTTGGTAAAGGCCGTCGGTGAGCGGGTAGATGGGCACCATGCGGCCCGTATGAGTGCGGTTATTCTCCGAAATTATTTCATGCTCAGGGTTCTCGAAGACCTTCCGGCCTCGGAATACCTTCACCTTGCCCCCAACTGCGATGCGCTGGTTCGGTTTCAGGGATCGGGCCAACCAGGTGTTGTTGAACCAGACGGCCTTGATGTTGCCGGTGTCGTCCCCGATGATCACCTCGGTTCCCTGGGCCCGGGGCCCGAGCCTGACCAGAGAAGCCTCCCAAATGAATCCCGTGGCCGTCTGGTCTTCGCCCGGGACCAGGTTGGCAATGGGGCTGGTGGTGCGGAAGTCCAGGTGCCGGTTGGGGAAGTGGTAGATAAGGTCCCTGACCGTCGTCACTCCCAGCTTCGCGAACCTCTTGGCGGTCGCGTCCTGGACTCCCTTGAGTGCGGTTATCGGAGAGCCGAGTTGCGGAGACTCCTCTTTGAGAGCTGGCTTTGGTTGACTGGACTTGGCTTTGGCTGCAGGAGTTTTAGCCCTGGTCTTGATTGGTGGCCGTTCCGGGGGCGGTGTGGGGGATCCCGATAATTTTGCCAGGGTCGCCTCTATCCAACGCTTGCGCTCCGACGGTTCCAGGTGCTCGTAGCTGTTGGGTAGAGAGAATTCCTCCGGACTGTCTACCCGCCACTTGTCCAGGAAGGCGTCCAGCCCACCGACAACGGCTTTATCGGTGAAGCCGCGTTGGCGCTCCAATGCCAATACCTTCTTCAGGGTCTCCAGTCCTTGCTGCATGGTCCGGCTATTGCGCCGTCAAGGACCTCTCTAGCCCGTGGTGAATACCAGGCCCAGCGCACCGGGCCCAATGTGAGTGCCGAGGACCGGGCCGAATCGGGAGAGAACGAGGTTGTCGGGGCTTACGAGAGGTCGCAGGCTCTCCAATACGGACTCGGCTTCCTGGCGGTTGGTGCTGTAGGCAACTCCCGCCATTGTAATGTCGGACGCACTACTGGCTTCAGTGATGAGCCGGTCGAGCCCCTTTTGCCGGGTGCGGACGCGGGTGAGTGGGTGGACCTCTCCGCCTCTGACCTCTACGATGGGTATGACTTTGAAGATGGCGAGGGGTCGGAGAGAGTTTCCGAGATAAGCCTGCACCTTGCCGATCCTGCCACCCTTCGCCAAGTACTCTAAAGTCTCAAGAAGGGCGAAGGTACGGGTCTCCGGCATCATCTTGGACACCAGCTGTTGCAGGTCTTCCATGGAAGCGCCGTCCCTCGCGGCCCGGGCGGCTGCCATGGCTATGCATCCCAGGCCCATGGACACCTGTAGAGAGTCCACAACCTGAATATTGCAACTCCCATCCATCTCAGACGCAGCCAACCGGGCCGAGTTGTAGGTCTGGCTCAGCTTGCCGGAGATATGGATCGAGAGTATCTCATCGGTGTCTTTCGCCACTTCCTTGTAGGCCTCGGCGAAAGCGCCTGCGGAGGGCTGGGAAGTAGTTGGCAGCTTGTCTGATGCTATGAGCTTTTTGTAGAACTCGTCAGTGCTCAGGTCGACTCCGTCCCTGTACCCCGTATCGCCGAAATTAACGGTCAGGGGCACGACGGTGATGTCCAATTCCCGGCAGATCTCGGGCGGGAGGTCGGAGGTGCTGTCGGTAACGACTCTTACGCTCATTTTCTACCCTGCCCTTGATTTATTGGAACCAAGGGAAAGCCTCGCTTCCCCTGCTATTCCAGCGAAACAATGAATTGGTAGTGGGGTTGCCCCCCATGGATCATTTCCACTTCCAGGAAAGATGCGGCCTCTTCGAAGGCCTTAATTAGCCGCGTCTGTTGGTCTTCCGTAACGCCTTCACCGTAGTATACGGTGGCCAGGGAAAGTTCCCTCGACTCTAACCTCGGCGCAAGCTTGCGGACCACGTCTTCCGGTTCGGGGCACGCTGCGGTCAGTTCCCCGTCAAGGATGCCGATTGCGTCTCCCTTGCGGACGGGGATTCCGTCTACGGAGGTGGACCTTACGGCACTGGAGATCTCCAGCGAGTATACACCGTCCAGCGCCTGCTGCATCGACTCCACGTTGTTATCCAAAGGCTCGGTCAGGTTGAACGCTAGGACCCCCGCGACTCCCTGAGGCACGTTGGTTGTGGGTACTACCTTAACCTGCTTGGAGGACACCTCTGCGGCCTTGCGGGCGGTGAGGACTACATTCTTGTTGTTGGGCAGCACTATGACCGACTCAGCAGATAGAGACTCGACTGCCTCAAGGATCTGCCCGACACTCGGGTTCATCGATTGCCCGCCTGGCACAAAGGCCCCAACGCCCAGGCTGGAAAATACTTCCTCAATCCCGGGCCCAGGCACTACGGCAACGATTCCAATGGCCGGGGCCCTCTCCCTTGAAGGGGCCCGAAGCCAATCGGCGTGCTGCTCGTCCATGTCCTGAACGCTGACCTGGGACACCTCCCCGAAGGCCATGCACAGCTCTACAACCTCATCTGGGGCGAAGCTGTGTGTGTGGACGCGGACCAGCTCCTTTTCTCCCACCACCACGGTCGACTGGCCGGCCCTGCCGACCGCCGCCCTGATTTGCGCCGAGTCCAGCCCCTGGCCCCGGATAATGAACTGTGTGCAGTTGCCGTAGACTTGGTCAGTGGATTCACTGCTCCCCACCACAGACACCCTGGCAATTGCATCTCCATCCAGTGCAGCGGGTGCTTCCCCCAGGGGTTGGTTGGTGAGGCCTTTCAATGCTCCTTCCAGGATGAGGAACACGCCTTGGCCGCCGGCATCGACGACATCCGCCTCCTTGAGTACGGGAAGGAGGTCGGGGGTGCGCAGAACGGATGCCTCGGCCTCCCGGACTGCGTCGCCTAGCACGTCTTCGAGATTACTGCCCGCGTTGGCCGCGGTCTCCGCTGCCCGAGCCGTATCCTTGATAACCGTCAACATCGTCCCCTCGACCGGGCTCTCGACACCCTTGTACGCGGACTCGGTTGCCAACGCCAAGCTGCGGGCAAGAGTCGGCCCGTCCAGCTCACTGGCCCCGTCGACCCCATCGGCGAATCCTCGGAGAATCTGTGACAATATAACCCCGCTGTTGCCCCGGGCCTCCATAAGGGCGCCCCAGGCTAGGGCGCGGGCCTGAGGGCCGAGGGTGGGGTCGGGGCATTCCTTGGCGGCCTTGTAGGCTGCGCGAAGGGTAAAGAGCATGTTGATGCCTGTATCGCCGTCGGGGACTGGAAAGACGTTCAGGGAGTCGACGTAAGGCGCGTTAGCCTCAAGCCAGCGGGTTGCGGCATCAAACATCCTGAGGAGTGGGGATGCGTCATCTACGCAGGAGTCTCGGCGGGCGCTCTTGGTCTTCTTGGAGGAGGTCATCTGTGCTCGGGCAAGGGGTTTCAGATTGTAAAGTTGGGGCATTTATGCTAACGTCTTGGATACTGATTCTACACTAAAGGCGATTAAATTGGCGAAGTGCGAAATATGTAACAAGATTCCCCGCTTCGGCAGGAACGTAAGCCACTCCAAAAGGCACACGCCCCGGATGTACAGGCCGAACGTTCACCCCGTGCGGCTGATGATAAATGGCAAGCGGCAGCGGATGAAGGTCTGCACCCGCTGCCTCAGGACCCAGTACAAGCAAGCATCTTGACTTTGTCTGCCCTCCTCCGCCGACGCACGGTTGCGCCCGCTGTGGTGTTGCTCCTCTGCGCGCTTGTCGCTGGGGCTGCTTGGGCCTGTGGCGGATCAACCGATTCTCCCGACCCCACTGCCACCCAGGCCCCGTCTGCTACTACCGCACCGGATGCCGACCCTGACCCCACGGCCCAGCCCGCTGCCACACCGACTGCCTTATCGGTGATCACCCTTGACCCTGATGGCAGGGGATGGAATGTCCTCGGCTCGGCGGACGCGTCGGTCACCGTCTTGGACTATAGTGACTTCCAATGACCCGGCTGTAGGCGCTGGGCCCTTGGAACGGCCCAGGAGATCAAATCGACCTACGTGGACGACGGCAGGGTCAAGGTGGAATACCGCCATTACGCCGTCCTGGGTCCCGAATCGCGCCTGATGGCTCAAGGCACCGAGTGTGCGGGTGAGCAGGGTGAATTCTGGAAATATCACGACGCGATATTCCAGGAGCGGACCAGGGAGATAGGCGTCCAGGGGCAAATAGCTCGTGCCAATACCATCGGCTTGGACATTCCCAAGTTCACCGCCTGCATGGAAAACGAGACCTATGAGCACATTGTCGACGGGGACTTGGCTCAGGCTCGAGAGGATGGCGTAACCACGCAGCCAACTATCTTCATCCTGAGCAGCGATCAGATGACCAAGTTCGTCGGGGCACGCGCCTTCGACGTGGTTTCCGCAGTCATAGACGAATATCTGGGCTCCGCGTACTAGTGGCCCGAGCGCCAATGCTGGGACACGGGTCTTCTCAAATGTCCATTCTCCCCCGACGCCTGACATTCACCCGACTCGGCATCCTCCTATTTTGTATAACTACCCTTGCTATAGTTTCATGGGCCTGTTCGTCAGACCCTGAGATAGTTGATCCTACATCTACCGGCGCGCCGGTCCCCACTAACACCCTCGTCCCTCCATCGACTTCGGCCTCCTCCGACGCTCCTCCCACCGACACCCCTCCACCCGACTCCACGCAGGACGCACCCCCAACGACCCGGGACTGGAATGTCCTTGGCTCGTCGGATGCCTCCGTGTCCATAGCCGATTTCGGCGACTTCCTCTGACCCGGTTGCAAGCATTGGGCCCGTGGTGCGGCCCTCGAAGTAAAGAAGGTATACGTCGAAACCGGGCTGGTGAACCTGAACTACTTCCATTTCCCTCACATCAACGATGATTCATACTTGGCGGCCCACGCCACCGAGTGTGCGGGAGAACAGGGCTCTTTCTGGCAGTACCATGACACTCTTTACGAAAAACAGGGCGAGGGCGGCAGAGGGGTGGAAAGACTCGAAGGGTTCGCCGAAGACCTTGGCCTGGACACGGGCCGATTCTCGGCTTGCATGGAAGCCAGAACCTACGACGGCGTCATTCAAAGAGACATAAATCTGGCCCTGCGGAACGAAGTCTCGGTCACACCCACCATCTTCGTCCTGTCCACCGACCCCAACCAAACTGGAACAAAATACGACGGATCACCCTCCTTCGAAGAAATATCCGCAGTAATTGATGAGTTGCTGGCTACGCCTGTACCGACTCCTGCACCAACCCCAACACCTACTGCAATCCCTGTCCCGACATCGACCCCCGCCCCCATGCCTGTGCCTACGCCCATCGCTACGTCACCCGCCCCAACTCCTACCTCAGTCCCCTCCGCCTCATCAACTCCAGTCCCGACTCCCTCTCCAACCCCCGTCCCAACTGCTACGCCAACTCCTATCCCAACCCCAATTCCCACCCCTGAGCCTTTACCCTCCGGACGGCCATGGAACATTCTCGGGTCCCTGGACGCACCCGTAACGCTGGAGGAATTCAGCGACTTTCAATGAGGCGTTTGCAGGAATTGGGCCCTTGGACCGGCCCAGGAGATAAAGCGACAATACATAGACCAAGGTCAGGTAAAGCTGGTGCTCCGCCACCGGACCACTTTCGGTCCCGCCTCGAGAATCATGTCTCTGGGAACGGAGTGCGCCGGTGAGCAAGATAAGTTCTGGGAGTTTCATGACGCCCGAATTCGAAGCGGCTCCGGGAGCGTCCAAGGCCAGATCAGCTTGGCACAGACTCTGGGTCTGAACGTGCCCCAATTTACCGCTTGCATGGAAGAGCAGAGGTACCAGAAATTCTTGGAAGAAGACCGAGCCGCCGCGCAAGCCAACGGCATCTTCACTCAGCCCGCCTTCATCATTAGTAGTGGTGGACAGTCAATCAAGCGGATTGGATCGCTGACCGCTGGACAGCTCGGTCCGATAATCGACGAATTGCTAAACTAGGCAGCCTAAGCCTGCCCGAGGCTCTCCCGAATTCTGGCAATTGACCCGGCCACCGTGTCCCGATCGTTGAACACCGCCGACCCGGCCACCAGTACCCTCGCCCCTGCCTCCACGGCTTTCGACGCCGTCTCTGCATTAATTCCCCCGTCCACCTCCAACTCCGCCCCCGACCCCGCCTCATCCAGCATCTGCCGCACCTTGGCGATCTTGCTCGTCACGCTGTGAATGTACTTCTGCCCCCCGAATCCCGGGTTTACAGTCATCACCAAAACTAGGTCAACGTCGGATATCACGGGTTCAAGCACGGAAGCGGGAGTCCCGGGATTGAGCGATATCCCTGCCTTCACGCCCAGGTCCTTGATCTGGTAGATAACCCGGTGGAGGTGTCGACACGCCTCCGGATGGACGGTAAGTATGTTTGCGCCCGCCTTGGCGAAGTCTGGAATCAGCCTGTCCGGTTCCTCTATCATCAGATGAACGTCCAGGGGCAGTTCGGTCCATGGCCGAATCCCCGATACGATGATCGGCCCAATCGTGAGATTGGGGACGAAGTGGCCGTCCATGATGTCGACGTGGATGTAGTCGGCCCCCGACTCCGAGGCCTCGGCAACCTGCTCACCGAGACGCCCAAAATCTGCAGATAGAATCGAAGGTGAGATTTTTATCTCGGAGGAATCAGGCACTTTCAGACCTCAACATCTCTCGGGCTTGTGATAACGCTTCCTTAACCCTCTCGGGCGCTGTGCCCCCCTGGCTGGCCCGAGCCGCTAGGGACGATTCCACGGTAATGGCGAAGACATCCTTATCGAATAGTGAAGAGAAACGCCGGTATTCCTCCAGGCTCAGCTCGTTGAGGGCCGTGCTCTTCTCGGCGGCATAGATGACAAGAGATTTGGTAGCTCCGTGTGCCTCCCGGAAAGGCAACCCCTTTGCCACGAGGTAGTCCGCAAGGTCCGTGGCTAGTATGCCTGAATAAACACCGGCCTCCGCAGCCCTCAGCGTCCTCTCTCGGTTGATGGTCATGGTCTCCACCATTCCTGCGAATGCGGCGAGGGTAGCGTTGAGGGTATCCACGGTGTCGAACAGGCCCTCCTTGTCCTCTTGCATGTCCTTATTGTAGGCGAGCGGCAGGGCCTTGAGGGTAGTGAGCAGGGCCACCAGGTTGCCGTAGACCCGACCTGTCTTTCCCCGGCCAAGCTCGGCCACGTCCGGGTTGCGCTTCTGGGGCATTATGCTGCTGCCCGTCGTGTATTCGGGGGCAAGCGAGGCGAACCCGAACTCTTCGGAGGTCCAGATTATCATCTCCTCGGCCAGGCGGGAGAGGTGCATCATAGCAATGGCCGCCGATGCATGGAACTCCACGAGGAAGTCCCGGTCGGAGACGGCGTCCATGCTGTTTCGTGCCACCCCATCGAACCCCAACTCCTCTGCCACGAACTCACGGTCGATCGGGTACGTGACGCCCGCCAGCGCCCCTGCCCCCAGGGGCAGTACGTTCGCGCGTCGGCGGCAGTCCTTGAATCGTGCAATGTCTCGCTGCGCCATCTCAAAGTAGGCGAGCAGGTGATGAGCAACAAGAACGGGCTGGGCGCGCTGCAGGTGCGTGTAGCCGGGCATGATCGCGTCGGCGTTGGCCTCTGCTTGCGAAAGAAGAGCGTTCTGAAACGAGCGAAGACCCACTATGGCGTCTTCGATGGCTTCCCTCAGAAACAGGCGTACGTCCAGTGCAACTTGGTCGTTACGGGAACGTGCAGTGTGAAGCCTTCCAGCCGGTTCCCCGATGAGCTCGGCGAGACGGGTCTCGACGTTCATGTGAATGTCTTCCAGCTCTTCCCGAAATGGAAAAGCCCCGGCCTCGATCTCCCGCTCAATGACGTCGAGACCCTTGCATATAGCCTCGACCTCCGACTCAGGAACAATCCCCTGCCGCCCAAGCATCCGCGCATGCGCCTTTGACCCGGCGATATCGTGCTTATAAAGCCGTCTGTCAAATGATATGGATGTGGTATATGGATGAGGAGTGGACACGTTAATAAGGAGTGGAATGCTTGAAAGACCTACAATTAAACACTACATTGACAGCGTGCGATGATATAGGACAAATAGGTGGTGACTCAGTTGAATTATTCTCAGGAAGACCCTATTCGACCCTGGGTTGGAATGGCCAAGGACAGCAACGATTTTGTGATTACGCGGATAGAGGCCATAGGCACTAAGGCTCTGGGGGTCTTTACTGTATCTGCACTCGCAATCGGGATTGCCATTCCCCTCGGGGCTACCAACATGGCAAGCTCGCTGGAAGCTTGGACCGTTCCATTGACCGTTCTACTCAGTTTGGCGAGCGCTAGCTTCTTGATAACCACCGTCGCATTCGTTATTGCCTTCGATCCGGCATCATATAAGGTGGGCCCCAGTCCGACGTCTATATCGGAGTTCTACGTAGATAGGGATGTTATCGAGGCCAATGAAAATCTTTTGTATTGGATGGGGGAGTGGTGGATCGAAAACATGGACACCTACTATGCCAAGGCCAGGTGGCTAAGAATCACGATCTTCTCAGCAGCAACCGAGATACTTTTGATAGGTGTGTGGGCTACGTTGCTGTTCGTATTGGGTTGAATACGGGACGGGACTACGCACATGATCCGATAGTCATTTACCGCGTCCCTTTTTCGGAATCTTGGCATCCCTGACGGCCATTCCTGGATCAGGCAACGTTGGCTCGAAAGCCCTGCGCTGAGGAGCTATAGTAGGTTTCTTCTTTTCTTCTGCCATATTACTCCTCCCAGTCGGCTTTCTTGGTCCACAACCAAGTTTAACATCTCCCGCTATCCCGCCCCGTTCCCCCGCTTCGGAATCATCACCCGACGCCGCAGCGTGAGAATCGTCTCATCTCTTTGATTCCACGCCCGGGTCTCGACGTACAAGATGCCGCGATCATTCTTGCTCTTCGACTCCCGCTTCTCCAGGATCTCAGTCTCGGCGTAGATGGTGTCGCCGTGGAAGGTCGGGCCCAGGTGCTTGATGGTCTCATATTCGAGGTTTGCGATGGCCTTGCCGCTGATCTCCCTGACCGTCATGCCAACGACCAGGCTGATGACGAATAGCCCGTTCACCAGCCTCTGCCCGAACTGGCTCCCACTCATGTAGTGTTCGTCGATGTGAAGGGGAGCATGGTTCATCGTGATCATGCTGAAAAGGGTGTCGTCGTACTCGTTGACTGTGCGGCCGGGCCAGTGCTTGTAGATGTCCCCGACCGTGTAGTCGTCGTACCAGCTCCCGAAGGCTTCTCGTCCGTCGTGGTCCATAATTCGCTCCTGTTGGTAGGGTCTCGGTTCGTTATATCTGGTGCTTCTTGAGCAGGTTACGTGCGATAACCAGCTTCTGGATTTCGTTGGTTCCCTCGCCGATCATCATGAGGGGCGCGTCCCGGAAGTAGCGCTCGACAGGGAATTCCTCTGTGTAGCCATAGCCGCCGTGAATACGCATGGCCTCCATGGTGACCTCGTGGGCGGTCTCGCTGGCGAATAGCTTGGCCATGCCGGCCTCCAGGTCCGACCTCTCGCCCCGGTCCTTCTTGGCTGCGGCGGACAGGGTTAGGAGGCGGGCTGCCTCTATCTTTGTAGCCATATCGGCGAGTTTTAGCTGGATGGCCTGGTGCTCGGCGATAGGCTTCCCAAAGGTCACCCTCTGCTGGGCGTAAGTTATGGCGGCGTCGAACGCGGCTTGGGCGACACCCACGGCCCGGGCCGCGATGTTCACCCTACCACCCTCCAACCCCGACATGATGTGTTTGAACCCCTGCCCCTCCACCTCGCCCAGGAGGTTGGTTATCGGCACGCGGAAGTCGTCGAAGGCGAACTCCGTAGTGTCGATGCCCCGATACCCGAGCTTCTTGATCTTCTTGCCGACAGTGAAGCCTTCGCCGCCTTTTTCGATGATGAAGAGGCTTATGCCTCGGTAGGTCGGGTTGGCTTCGGGGTCCGTCTTGGTCAGCAGAGCGAAGGTGTTGCCTTGGATGCCGTTGGTGACGAACATCTTGGAGCCGTTGATAACATAATCATCGCCATCTTTCACAGCCATGGTCTGGATTGACTGGAGGTCGCTGCCGCCGCCCGGCTCGGTGAGCCCGATGCCTCCGCGCTTTTCGCCCGTGACGATTTGGGGCAGAAAGCGCTGCTTCTGCTCCTCCGTACCGAACTTGACGATGGCGTAGGTCATTATGGAGTGGCTGCCGATGGTGCCGCTGAGACTCATCCAACCCTTGCAAAGCTCTTCGATGATGAGGGCGAAGGTGACATTGTCGAGCCCCAGGCCCCCATACTCCCTCGGAACCACGGCCCCGAACAGGCCCATCTCCTTCATCTTCTCCACCATCTCGTGGGGATACTCGTCGGCGTGCTCAAGCTCGGAGACGTAGGGCTTCACGTCCCGATTGACGAACTCCCGGATGGTCGAGACCATCTGCTTCTGCTCTTCCGTTAGGACAATGCTCATCCGGTCCTCCCTGAGGTCTATGTGGTCGTGGCTTCGATTGTCGGCTAGTCGGCGGCCGGCCCTGTGATCCCGAGGGCCCCGCCCGGCTGTTCCAGCAGCTGGATTCGGGCCTGGGTCCTGACCGGCAGTCCAAAGATGTCTATGAATCCCTTTGACGCGCTCTGGTCGAAGGTGTCTCCCTGGTCGTAGGTCGCTAGCTCGAACTGGTAAAGTGCCTGCGGAGCCTTACGCCCGACCACCGTGCACTGGCCCTTGTGCAACTTCACCCTTATCGTGCCGGTGACGTGGCGCTGGGTGCTCTGCACGTAGGAGGCTAGGTCCTGGTGGTGGGCGGTGAACCAGAGGCCGTTGTAGATCAGGTCGGCGTATTCCTGGGCCACCCTCTCCTTGAACCGGGCCTGCTCCTTGCTGAGGGTCATGTCTTCAAGGGCCCGGTGCGCGGCGGTGAGGACTATGCCCGCGGGTGCCTCATATATCTCCCGAGACTTAATGCCGACCAACCGGTTCTCCACGTGGTCTATTCGACCCACCCCGTGGGCCCCGGCGGCCTTGTTCAGTATGTCGATCAGCTCCACACCACCGATGTCCCGACCATCCAGCCGAACTGGAATACCCGTCTCGAATTCGATCTCGTGGTATTCCGGTTCGTCAGGTGCGTTAGCTGAGGATACGGTCCACTGGTAAACGTCCTCCGGTGGTTCGACCCACGGGTCTTCCAACACCCCTGTCTCGATGCTCCGACCCCACAAGTTCTCATCGATGGAGTAGGGATTGGCCTTGGTGAGGGGCACGGGGATGCTGTGCTCCTTTGCGTAGTCGATCTCCTGCTCCCGGGTCATGCCCCACTCGCGGGCGGGTGCAATAATCTCCAACCCAGGCGCAAGGGCCCCGACGCTCACGTCGAACCGGACTTGGTCGTTCCCTTTGCCGGTACAGCCGTGGGCGACGGCATACGCGCCCGTCTCCAGGGCCACGTCCACGAGGAGTTTGGCCATGAGAGGTCGGGCGAGGGCGGTGGCCAGGGGGTATTTGCCTTCGTAAACGGCGCCAGCCTGCAGGGCGGGCCAAACGAAGAACTTTACGAAGTCTTCCCGGGCGTTGAGTACCTCGGCCTGGACGGCCCCCGTGCCCAAGGCCCGCTGACGCACCTTTTCCAGGTCTATCTCGCCGCCCACGTCTACGGTAAGGGTCACGATCTCGGCGTTGTAGCGGTCGGAAAGCCATTTGATGGCTACGGAGGTATCGAGCCCTCCGCTATATGCAAGGACGATCTTTTGGGTCACGTTATTCCTCTGTAAGTCTAGGCTTGAGCCACGGCCCCGAGGGCCGCATCCAGTATTTCGATTGCCTTGTCCGCCTCATCATCGGAGAGAATCAGGGGCGGGATGAGTCGGAGCGCATTGGGCTTTACGGGGTTCACTAACAGGCCGCGTTCGCGGCACTCATTGACCAGGGCGCCCGAGACATTTTCGCTCAGGGCAAGAGCCAGGAGCAGCCCGACGCCCCGCACCCCGACGGCCAGGTCGTGCTTGCCGGTCAGTCCTTCAAGGCCGGCCCGTAGCCGCTCTCCGACCCTTTGGGCATTGCCAACAACGTCGTTCTCCAGGATGTAGCGCATGTTTGCTGCGCCGACGGCGGTGCCCAAGGGGTTTCCGCTGAAGGTGGAGCCGTGGTCGCCGGGTTCAAATACGGACGCCGCCTTCTTGGCCATGACTGCGCCTATGGGGAACCCCCCGCCGAGGGCCTTGGCCAGGGTAATCACGTCGGGCTCTACGCCGAAATGCTCGTAGGCGAACAGGTTGCCCGTCCTCCCGATACCCGTCTGGACCTCGTCGAAGATAAGGAGCAGGTTCCGCTGGTCGCACCAGTCCCGGACCTGCTGGAGATACTCGCGGGAGGGGACATTAACGCCGCCCTCGCCTTGGATGGGTTCCAGCATCACTGCGCACGTGCTCTCGGATGTGGCGGATATGATGGCCTCAATGTCGTCAAATGGGACGTTGCTGAAGCCCTGGGGGAGGGGGGTGAAGGTGGCCTGGTGGTCGGGCTGGCCCGTGGCTGCGACCATGGCGAACGTGCGCCCGTGGAACGAGTTCATCGCCGAAATGACCTCGTAGGCCCCGTTCAGGTTGACCTTGCCGTGCTTTCGGGCGAGTTTTATGGCCGCTTCGTTGGCTTCCGCTCCGCTGTTTTGGAAGAACACTTCGTCGCAGCAGGAGTTTTCGACCAGGAGCTGGGCCAACTTTACCTGGGGCACCGTGTAATAAAGGTTGGAGACGTGCCAGAGAGTCTGGCTCTGCTTCTGCAGCGCCTCGACCAGTACAGGGTGGCAGTGCCCCAGCCCCGTGACCGCGATCCCGCCCACGAAGTCCAGGTACTCCTTCTCGTCTTCATCCCAGACCCTGACGCCCTCGCCCCTGACCAGGGTCAAGGGCTGTCGGCGGCCCGTGCTCATAAAATACTTGGCTTCCAGCTCTTGCCAGTTCACCATATTGTTTTCCTTTCTAAAGACCCGATAGCATTGTCATCCCGAGGCCACGCGAGGGATCTAAGGCGCATGCAGGCGGCCCGCTTATGCTTCGCTTTCCACGATATTGCCAATGGGCCCCGTGGGTGGAGGTTTCCTATCCCCTCTCCCTTGATGGGAGAGGGCTAGGGTCGAAGACTCGCTGAGGCGAGTGAGGGTGTTCCTTTTTCCTTACTAATGTCAGCTAACTATCCTCCACCAAACCACGTCCCCGGCCCCCGACCTTCCACTGCGTCCAATAGGGCGTGCGGTCTGCGCCCGTCAGTTATCACCGCCCTTACCGACGCTTTTGACGCCTTTAGGCACGCCTCGGCTTTGGGAATCATACCCGAGTTGATGACTCCGGATTCGATCATGTTCTGGACATCGTCTCTCGAAAGGGAGGATGCACAGGTGCCGGTCTCGTCCAAAATCCCTTCCACGTCGGTAAGAAAGACAAGGGTGGAGGCATGGATTTCGGAGGCGAGGGCGCCGGCCACGGTGTCGGCGTTGACGTTCAGGATGCCCCTCCAGTCTGCGCTGCCGTTTCGCCGTTGGGAGGCTATGGGCGACAGGACTGGGAGAAAACCGCTCTTAACAAGGGCCTCTAAGGGCATGGGGTCCACCCCCGTGACCCGACCCACATACCCCAGCTCCGAGTCCTGCACCTCCGCCTGGATTATTCCTCCGTCCACGCCACTCAGACCCACGGCTCGACCCCCGCACCCGGCTATCGAGGCGACCAGTTCCTTGTTTACAAGACCTGCGAGGA
This sequence comes from Dehalococcoidia bacterium, assembly GCA_965249275.1. Classification (GTDB taxonomy): domain Bacteria; phylum Chloroflexota; class Dehalococcoidia; order Plut-88900; family Plut-88900; genus Plut-88900. Next base: position 801,048 of record CBDFLQ010000006.1, on the reverse strand, counting down.
CGGCCGTGGCGACTTCAAGTGCTGGACCGTCGGTGACCCGCAGACCGCGAACGAATCGCGCCTCGACCCCATGACGCCGCTGCCAGTCTGACACAACGTTACCGCCGCCGTGAACGACGATAATCTCAGCTCCGTCGCGCTGTAGGGCAGCCAGGTCTGAGAATAGGGTGTCGGACGCGCCGAGGGCCCCTCCCCCTATCTTGACTACTGCCTGACGCATCCCCTTCACCTTGTCCCGGGCCTAGGTCGTGTACTCGCTGTTGAAGGTGACGTATTCCTCGGAGAGATCGCACGTCCACGCCGTCGCCGACGCTTCCCCAACATTCAGGACCAGCTTGATCGAGACCTCTTCCTGGTCCAGTGAACGGGAGACCGCGTCTTCGTAATAGGGGACGGGGGTGCCGTTGTTGAGCATGAAAATATCATTGATGAAGAGGTCTGTCTTGGACTCTTCGATATAGGCGCCCGTTCGTCCCAGCGCCGCCATGAGCCGACCCCAGTTGGGGTCGTTCCCGTGTATTGCGCTCTTCACCAGCATGGAGGTCGATATGATTCGGGCCGCGTTCCGAGCCTCCTCCTGCGAGCGTGCCTTTTCGATGATGATTTCGATTAGCTTAGTGGCACCCTCACCGTCCCGAGCTATCTGCTTGGCTAGGAAGGTGCAGATCTGTTTCAGCGCCTTCGAAAAGGCCTCCCCCCCGGCCCCGTCTCCCGAGATAGGCGCATTCCCTGCCAGCCCGTTGGCCAGGATGGCGACGGTGTCGCTGGTACTGGTGTCTCCGTCGATGCTTATCATATTGAAGGAGTCGTCTACAGCATTTTGCAGGCACTGCTGGAGGAATGCAGGTTCGACCGCGGCATCTGTCGCAATGAAGGAGAGCATAGTCGCCATGTCTGGGTGCACCATCCCCGCGCCCTTGGCTATCCCACCCACAACCGCCCGACTCCCGCCCCCCGCGTCGAAGGAGACGGCTATCTCCTTGGGGTGGGTGTCGGTGGTCATGATGGCCCGCGCCATGAGCGGCCCTCCGGCCTCGGTGACCTCGATTTCCTCTATACCCGCCCGTATTCGGGCCATCGGCAGTTCGACGCCTATGACGCCTGTACTGGCGACCAGCACGTCCTCCGCCGCAACCCCGAGCTTATTCCCCGCCAACACTGACATCTCCACCGCATCGATCCGCCCCTGCTCCCCGACGGACACGTTAGCGATCCCGCTGTTTACCACAACGGCTTGAGCATACGGGTCTTTCAGGTAGTCCCTGTTGATCAGAATTGCGGGTGCCGTTACTCGGTTCTTGGTGAAGACGGCGGCAGCAGCGGCGCGGGCCTTCGAGTAGATAAGGCCGAGGTCCAGTTTGTCGTCGCCGTAGGGTTTGACTCCGCAGTAGACACCGCCGGCGCTGAACCCTTTGGGACTGGTAACGGTGCCGCCTTCAATCCGTTCTATAGAGCCTTTCATTGCTGCCTTTCCGTGCGTCGATCCTCCCTGGACAGGCGTCGTGAAGTATATCACTTTTGGTCTTGGAGGCATGAGACTCGGTGTTCATTGAAACGGGAAAAGCCGACGGGATTATCCCGTCGGCTTTTCCACCGAGCCTGGTTTCTTATGAAATCGTCTAGCTCGGCAGGAGTTAGGACCTCCTGCCGTTCGTGAGGATGTCCACAATCTGGGGCAGGGCGTCCTTGGCCCGTGCCTTCAGGTCGTCATCCGCTAGGCTGCCGATGGGGTGCTTGACCACCACGAACGGGTAGTCGGGGAGGCCGCGGGTACGGGCTATGGCCTGCACTCCGGGTATGAACTGGTCACTGATTATGACGGCGGTGGGTACGCCCCGGTCTTCGAGGGAGATCGCGTCGTGCATACAGCACGTACTGCAGGAGCCTCAGTCCCCGATCGCAATCAGGGTGGCGTCCGCCTTCTCCGCCAACTCGTCGAGGAGCTCTGGGGGTGATACGTCGGAGACGTTTGGCCTGGCGACGAAGGTGACGTCGGAGATCTCGTACTCTGACTTGATGAGATCGGTGACCATCCAGAGGAGCTTGTCGCCGTTGAGCCTGCGGTCGTGCAAGAGCCCGATGCGCTTGCCGTTGAGGCTGTCGATCTTTGGGGCCATATCGATGTGCTCTTCGAGATTCTCGTCGCCCCTCGGGTCTAGGGCGATCATAGTTTTCAGCATTTCACTGACCATGGGTGCCTCCTTTGCCTACGTGAGTGGGAACAGTATACCACGCAGCGTGTCATTTCAGACTGGCATTCCAAACTGAACTTGTAGGCGCTTGATATGGCGTACCTTAAACTAAAGGTAGAGAGTGGTCTGAGGCAGCGATATTCAGAGTTGGCTTCTAGTGACCTTGTAGGCGACCATCCCAAGGGTAGGCGAAGAAAGCAGGATATGTCATTGAAAGCGGTTACATGGAATGTCGAGTGGGCGACCCCTAGATCACGGCGCACCACTGAAATACTGAGCCGTATTGAAGGTCATGTCCCCGAGGTCGTCTGTCTCACCGAGACGGATGTAAGGTTGCTGTCTCAACGCGGGTACACCATCTGCTCACAGCCCGACGCGGGGTACGGAATCAAGATGAGCCGGCGTAAGGTCATACTCTGGTCGAGAGAACCTTGGGACGAAGTTGATGATCTGGGGCTCGATTCGATGCCACCGGGCCGGTTCGTGGCTGGAGTCACACGTACTTCCTTGGGCAAGGTAACAGTCATTGGAGTCTGCATTCCCTGGTTCGGATCACGGACCGAGGCCAGACGCAAATTGGAACGCAAGATGCGCTGGGAAGACCATGAAAAGTATCTAGGTGCTCTCACCGAAGTTCTCGGACAGGCGACTGCGAAGCGTCTGATAGTGATGGGGGACTTCAATCAAGCTATAGGAACAGGCAGCCGCGCACGTCCCGACCTGCGGCTGGCGCTTCAAAAGGCGTTCCCATCGAGCAGGAAAATCGCTACATCAGATCTTGCCTTCCAGGGACGCAAGAGCATCGACCACATTGCTCTGAGTAATGATTTAGAAGTTGGCTCCCTGGATGTGATCAGCAACATCCACGAAGGGAGAAAACTCTCAGACCATTTCGGAGTTGTCGCCGGCCTGTCAGCCCAGCACTTGCGGTAGCGTACGGCTGTTCTTGCGAGGGTGTATCACTCGGAAGGAAGCGTGGCTGCAGGGAGATTATTCTCACATCGCAGCGTGCGATGTGTACCTTATAGATGCGGATGACTTTGTGATTAGAAGTGGTTGGGCGGGCCTACTTCCAATTCTGTTGCAACAGCGGCTGATAAGTAATCCCCGTCGTCACACTCAGACCCGCATCAACGGGTAGGGTGACGCCAGTTATCCACCGAGCCTCGTCGCTCGCCAGGAACACCGCCGCCCACCCCACATCCCATCCCGTCCCCTCCGTCCCGAGGGGCGCCGCCGCCATCCGCCTCTCCCGCATCCCCTCTTCCATCCGAGGAGCGACCATCGGCGTGTAGACCAAACCTGGAGCTATTGCATTCACCCGAATGTTGTCGGGGCCGTGGTCGGCGGCCATCGAAAACGTCAGCCCGATAACCGCCGCCTTGGAGGTGGTATAGGGTGTGCTGTGGTGAGCCCTGAGGCCCGCGGTGGAGGCAATGTTTATTATCGATCCACCGCCGCCCTCTTTCATGCGGGGCACGACGTGACGGCTGCACAACATCATGCTCTTCACGTTGACGGCCATTACCCGGTCCCACTCCTCAGGCGTAACGTCCAGCACCGACCCCCGCTTCGAAATGCCCACGTTGTTGACCAGCACGTCGATGCGGCCGTAGCGCTCGATGGCCGTCTCAGCGAGACGGCTGGCGTCTTCTTCGACAGTGACATCAACCTCGATGGTGGATGCCACTCCTCCCTCCGCCTCTATCGTCACGAGGGTCTCGCGGGCACGGTCTTCGTGCAGGTCCGCCAAGAGTACTTTGGCGCCCTCCCGAGCGAAAAGAATAGCCGTGGCCTTCCCATTCCCCATGCCCGGCCCGCTGGACCCGGCCCCCGTTATTAGGGCTGTCTTTCCTTCAAGTCTGCCGCCTGCATTCGGCATAATGGGGCCTCTCCTGACAGAGTCGGCTAGTCTATCTCAACGGTCTCAAAAATCTTCGGCCCGAGAATCCCCAGCAGCCCGCTCGCGGCCAGGTGCACTGTCCGACCCGTCGGGTCGAGAGGCGGCGCAACTTCACAGATGTCTATCGCCTTGATTATGTCGTAGCTGGAAAGGGCTTCCATCATTTCCAGGAACTCCACGGCGGTGATTCCCGTGAATATCGGGGCCCCCGTCCCGGGAGACTCCGACCCGTCTACTACGTCGATATCTATCGTCACGTAGACAGCGTCCACGCTGTGCCCCACCACCTCCATAGCGCTCCTTACAATTTCCGCCGGCCCCTGCTCCCGGATCATCTTGGCCGTGGTCACCTGCATTCCGCCCGACCGGAAAATGCGGTGCTGCGCCGGGTCGATTACCGAGCCGTTGAGCCCGACCCACGCCATGTTGTTATAGGAGATGTGGGTGTCCTCGCTGAGCCGCCGTGCCTGGGTCCCGTGAGTGTACTTCCCCCCGACACCGTGGACGTCCCGGAAGTCGGGGTGGCTGTCGATATGCAGATACCCGAGCCTCGGGGCCCCGCCCCGCTCCGTCATCCCCTTTGAGAAGCCCGCAAATCCCGGATACGCAACGTAGTGGTCTCCCCCCAACAGGACCGGAATCCCGCCCCTCCTCACTACATCGGCGACGCCCTTGATAACGATTTCGGTCGTGTCCCGCATGTCCGTGGGGTTGATGTCGAAATCACCAATGTCGATGAGGGGTGGAGAGGCTACGGGCTTTCGCCAGATGCCGGTTTCCACGTCCATAAGGGTGTTCTCTGCTGAAACCTCGTAAGCCCCCCGATGCTGCATGGAGGCCTCACGGATGCCGCGGGGGCCGTACCGAGCCCCGGGCCGCCCTGTGACTACCCCCTGGTCAATCGGCACTCCCGCCACGACCAACGTTCCTTCCTCAACGTCCTCCACGCCCGCGATCTTGCCGCTGAAGAAAGAGGGGAAACCTGTGTATGACGTGTACAGCTTGCCTGCCATCGGTTGACCTCCGGAACTGGATTAGTTTTGTTTGTGGCCTTTCGAAAAGGACCTATGGCTCTATGATCTGCTCGATAACCGACGTACTCGAATGTCCATGAGAGAAAATGGGCACCATCGCCGAGACCGCACCCCCCGTACCCCCCGCCACGAACAGGTGCAATTGCTCGGGTAACGTGGGGACGGAGCGCTCCTCGCTGACCGGGTCCTTGAACGGGGTGACGCCGCCCAGCTCATATGCTCGCTCGGCGTCGAATACCAGCCCCGGGCTCATTTCGTTTACGCGCTCTGATATATATTCCTTGATCTCGGCTTTCGTCATGCCCGCCGGCTCGATGTTGAACAGGTGCTCGCCGCTGATGATTAGCACCAACTCGCCGTGGCAATTGATGTTCGCAGCTATGGCATGGCTGATAGTGTCCAGGATCGCCTTGGGCGAGTTGTCAGCGTAGTTGAATACCGGGATTGGGGGCAGAGCTGGAAAAAGAGAGACGGTGCTGGAGGATGGATCGAACCCCTTCTCGACATGATACGGTTCCCAGATGCTGATCTCCTCGTCCTCTGCGATGCAGCAGGTGTAACGGGCCGGGCTCCCGAACGCCGACTTGTCCGTCACGCCCGGTATCTCACCGCAAACGTTCATCAATATCAGCCTTAGCGTCCGCCCGATGGTGGAGTTGGCCCGCCACCCGGGCCCGAACAGGTTCCACCCCGAGTTGATGTCCAGCTTTTTCCGTATGGGCCCATTCACCACGATCATCGGCGCCGACATCCCGGACGTCGTCTCGCTAATGCCTGAGAGGTTGAACTCGGGCTTTAGCATCGCCCTCACAGCGGCCGCAACTACCGGAGCGTACTCAGCCTTGCAGCCAGCCATTATGGCGTTGACGGCAACCTTCTGAGCGGTGACGATCCAGTTCCGGCTCTCCCGTGTCCCGAGCACCTCGTCAGGCGCGATCCCCCCGGCTTCGAGGAAAGCCTGCACGGCCTCCGCGGTGGGGGGCACGACGGGCAGGCCGTCAGTCAAGCCTTGTTCGAAGAAATACTCGATTGCCTGGATAGTGTCGGGAAGCTCGGTGCCTTTGGTCGTCATGATCTCTTTCTAGGCCGCGGATACGGGTTCAAGTACGCTTTTACTCAGAACGCCCTGTCCCCACAACGGAATAATCGTGGAATGTCCGCCGCCCTCTCCACCTGCGACCAGCAGGGTAATGCCTTCAGGAGTGGTAGGAATGCCCGAGTCGTCCGGGTCATCGGTGCCCGGGTACCAGGTCCCGCCCAGCGCCCCGATCCGCTCCCGCTCGTAGGCGAACTGAGGCTGAAACTCGTTGGCCCGCTTGGCCAGGTATTCCTTGACGTCCTGCTTGCTCCATCCCGCCGGCCCTATGTTCTGCGCGTGCTCGGGACTCATTATGAGCATTACCGGCCCGTGGCAGACCAGGTTCGCAGCGATGGCATGGCTCAGCGTGTCGAGAATCTGCTCCGGGATCGGGTCAGACTGGTTGAACACCTCCATCGGATGACAGACAGGGAAAAGGCCCACCGCACTCGACTCCAGCGCCATCCCCTGCTCGACGTGGTACGGCTCCCAGGGGCTTGCTTCCTCGTTCTCGGCTATGCAGAAGGTGTAGCGTCCCGGGTGCCCGAAAGTCGACTTATCGGTTACACCCGGAATTTCCCTGCAAACGTTCATGAGGACGAGCCTGAGAGTACGGCCGATGGTGGCGTTGGCCCGCCACCCGGGCCCGAACAGGTTCCATCCCCCGTTGACGTTTAGTTCCTTGCGAATAGGGCCGTTCACCACGATCAATGGTGCAGAAGTACCCGCCGTCTCCGCGATGGCGGATGCGTTGAACTCGGGTTTCAAGAGCGCCCGTATGGACGCTAGTACAACGGGCGCATATTCAGCCTTGCAGCCCGCCATCACAGCGTTGACCGCCACTTTCTGAGCGGTCACGACCCAGTTACGGCTCGCCCGAGTCCCTATCACCTCCCCGGGCTCCGTACCCCCAGCCTCCAAAAACGCGCCCACGGTTTCCGCCGTAGGAGGCACGACAGGGAGGCCGTCTGTCATTCCCTGCTCGTAGAAATACTCAATCGCCTCGACGGTATCCGGTAATTGAATTCCGGCAGATTCGCTCAAGATGCTCTCCCTTTCTCCGGGGCTGCTGTCCTGTCCCTTCTCCCTTGATGGGAGAGGGTTAGGGCCGTAGGCTCGCTGAGGCGAGTGAGGGTGATCCGGTTCTCACCAAGGCAGTTATGCATGCGTGTCATCCGCCTCTTCAGTACAGCCTAATTCCGGAAATGAGGCATGATTTCTTCACTGAACTTACGCATCATGCCTATCTTGTCGAAGATGGTGAAGAGGACGGTGGAGATGGTGGTAACGCCCATGTTGCCCAATTCCTCGATCTGCTGCCTGATCTCCTCCGACGGACCTGTCAGATGGAAGGCGTCGATCATCCTCTGAGTCACGAGCTTCGCGTGTGGAGCGTCCACGTGCTCGTGGAAATACTCGTTGTATGCCTTGGCCGCGTTCGCCGAATCACTCATCAGCTCTTCGACTATCCCAGGCTCCCGATGCTCCATCCGCCGTCGTAGGTCGTGTATTTCAGGTACGTCCCGGCTGAAAAACTGGTGCATCTTTATATACATCGTCGGGTAGGAGGTTACCTCTTTGCGGGCCTCCTCCTTTGTGTCGGCGATGTAGGCCATGTTGCGGGCCCAGATATCGATCTCAGCCGGGTCCCGACCCGCCTCTTCTGCCCCCTGGTGTATCAGCTCCACCCGCCACTTTGCCATCTCAGGATGTACGCCTATGAAAATCGCGCCGTCTGCGATCTTGCCGGCTAGCTTGCAAAGCTTCGGCCCGTCCACTGCCAGGTAGATGGGGATTTTGGCCTTGGACCACTCCGAGTGCATCTTGGCGCCCTGCCACTCGACTTCCTCCCCGGCCATGTACCCACGCAGAAAATTGATGGCTTTCTCTATCTCTTTTGTCGAACGGGGCCGCATCGATTTACCGAACCGCCCCCCCGCCCCCAGCCCCAGAATCGCCCTCCCCCCCGACACCTCATTCAACGTCGCATGCCCTGTCGCAGTGACCGACGGGTGGTAGGTTATCGGGTCCGTGACCGCGGACATCAACCCGATACGTTTAGTGCTCAGCGCCGCGATGGTCAGGCTGGAATACATGTCCCGGGACAGGTTCGGTTGGTCCACCCACCCCATCATGGAAAAACCACACTCCTCGGCTGCCCTGGCATGGGCCGGGATGTCGTAGGCAGGTATATTTCGCCCCATCCCGACGGTGAAATTCATCTTCATGCTTGGCGTCTCCTGTGAATCACAAATGAAAGGCTAGTAGGGCATGTTTCTTGCAGCTTTACGGTATCGACAGAATTCGCACCTGCGGGCCGAGGGCGGAGGCTCGGGGAGGTCAAGCAAGGTGACGACTTCGCCGAGAAAGGCGTCGAATGCAGTGTCGTCACGGGGCATCTCTTTCCACTCCACATTGCCGCTATAGGATATCCGGCCTTGTGCGTCCCTAACAAGCGCGTCGGGTTCCACGCAGACGAGACCCAGCCGGGTGATGGGAGAGAGGGCCAGATTGCCGGGGGCAGCGCGTTCCAGCGCATACGCATAGGCGTGGAGCTGCCGTGTGTAGAGAGGCAGGTGACCGCTCTGTGTAGACGTGGTCTTGAAGTCGATTACGGCATAGGAACCGTCTTCGAACTCTAGCACCGAGTCAAAGCGCCCGCGGATAAAGCACGTGGAAGCGTGGCCGGGAACAGACAGGGGCTTGGACTCGACCCAACTCTCTCCGTACTTCACCACCCCCGGTGGCAGCGTGTCCGAAATCTCCGCATTCGGCCTGCCGTTGAAATATTCGTTCATCAACCGGTCGATGACGCTGAAGATACCGGGGAAGGGAGTCCGGGGTCGGTAGAAGCCTCGGGCGACCTTAAGGTAGAAGCAGCGCTTGCACTCCTCCCATAGAAAAGCAAAGTCCGAGGGGCTGAGCTTCCAGCTTTTTGTCGAAGTGGTCATAAAGTGGGAGTGGCGAACAGGGGCGCGGCGCCCCAATGCTCGGCAATCTTGCCCTGCTCCACGCGAATTGTATGTCTCTCCACTTTGGTGCCTTCGCTTAAGCCAATATTTGGCGGGGAAGGGTGGGCCTCTTGTACCCTCTCCCTTGATGGGAGAGGGCTAGGGTGAGGGTGATTCCGAGGGATGGTGGGGCTTGAGACACAGCTGTCCGAAGGTCTCAGTTGATCGGAGCGGGATTTGCCGTTGCGCTCCTCTAGAGTCAAGGCTACAAGGCCTTCCCGGGCCCGCAACTCCGATATTGCGTAGTCCGATCCGCTCCCGAACAGACGTCGGGAGGCGAGGGCCTGCTTCAGCACCTCTCGGTCGGAGGGGAGGCCTGGAGGGCCCACATGCTCTTGGAAATCGGCGGCGACCAGATCGTCGACGAGAGTCATTCGGCCGCGATTAGCGACCTCTTCGACCAGACGCCGCACAACCTCGCAGTCCGCCGAGTCCATCACGCGGGCCCCGACCGGACTATTCGACTTCCAGAATCTTCAGAATCTGGGGAAGGGCCGCCTGCGCCCGAGCTTTCAGGTCCGTAGGCGTCAGCCGTCCGATCGGGTGGTGAATTATGACGAATGGATAATCGGGGATGCCCTGTATCTCGGCGATGGCCTTAGCTTGGTTGACAAACTCGTCCGTGATGAGCACCGCAGAGGGTACGCCCAGCTTTTCGAGCTCAATTCCGTCGTGCAAACTGCACTGAGAGCAGGAGCCTCAGTCCCCGATCGCTACTACGGCGAAATCGCTCTCCTTTGCCAGCTCGGCCACCGTGTTAACCGGCGCCGGTCGAGACGCGTCAGCCTTACTGGAAGCCTTCACGTTCTTCAACTCGAACTGCTCACCCAGCAGGTCTCCGACCATTTCCAGAAGCTCGGTTGCGTTATGCTTGCTGTTGGATAGCAGCCCGAGGACCTTTCCTTCAAGCTTGCCGGGCCTCGGGGCCATCTCCGCCTCGGCGTGGAGGGACTGGGCCCTGGGGTCCATCACTGTGATGCCCCCGTTCTTGGTCTCGGTTGTCATGGCGCGCTCCTTTCCCGTGTGTTGGGACTCTACATACCGGGTATTTGCTTGGTTACCGACTTAGTGGCCGTGCCCCCGCCCCAGGGCAGGATCGTGCAGAAGAACCCTCCCGCCGTGCCACCCGCAACTATCACCATCAGGTCGTCGGGGCTTTGAACGGCTGCGGCCATTTCGTTGCCATCGTGAGTACCGCCCTCGGGGTCCCAGCCCCGGTCCATGCTGCTCCAGAAAGAGCGGGGTCGCTTCGTCGCCTCGAACAGGTAGTTCTTGACGTCATCCTTGGACAGCCCCTCCTCCCGGATGTGTAGCAGCACCTCGGGGCTGATTACTACCATCAGCTCTCCGCCGTTGGGCATTCCGTTGGCCAGGATGCCCCCGGCCAGCGAGTTCATAATTCCTTCGGCGGTGTGGCTGCCGTGGTCGCTGCCTTGGATGGGCGCGTTCCCCGCGTAGACCGTTACCGCGCTCGACTCCAGCGCCAGCCCCCGTTCCACGTGAAGCGGAGCCCAGGGGCTAAGCTCCTCGTTCTCGGCGAAGCAGTAGCTGTACTTGCCGGGATGCCCGAACGTCGACTTGTCCAGTATCCCTGGCACCGACCCACATACGTTCATGATGATGAGCCGGATAGCCCGCCCGATAGTCGCATTCGACCTCTTGGTAGGTCCGAACAGGTTATTGGCGTAGTTGATGTCCAGTTCCTTCACGATTGGCCCATGTACCAGGACCATGTGGCCCGTCCCCGCCGTGCTCGCCGAGGTCCCGTGAAGGTTGAACTTCTCTTCGCACATGGCCGAGATAGCGGTTGCGACGACGGGCATGTACTCGGGTTTGCAGCCTGCCATGATGGCGTTGATGGCCACCTTTCCGGCGGTGATCTCCCGCTTACGGGTCGGTATCGTGCCGAGCACGTCCCCCGGGGCCTTGCCGATTGCGTCCAGGAATCGCGTCACCATATCGGGCGTAGGAGGCACGACGGGCAGGCCGTCGGTCAACCCCTGCTCGAAATAGAACTCGATAGCCTCAACGGTATCCGGGACTTGGAAAGTTTGAGAAGCCATTTGGCCCTGTGGCATATCGGACAACCCCCGAGAAATCAATTGAAAAGCCTCCGCATATTATCACACCCCCCCAATCACCCGCCATTAGAAACAGCGCCTCATCTCCCCGTATGAGCAGCTCTCGTGCCTGTCCTCCCCATCCCCCACCTACCCCGTAGGGGCGGTTCGCGGAGCCTGTTTCAAAAGTCACTCCATGGCCCACTTTTCACTTTTTGCGACTTATGTCCGTGCCTACAGTACCCATCACAATGGTTAAGAATAGCCAATTAGGCTTGTTTAACGGACTTATGAAACACACTCCGCGAACCGCCCGACTCCCCACCCACCCCAGGGGAGCCTGTCCACCTTAGGCGGATCATTCCACCCCCCGAGCCGGTCGAAGATGTCGAAGATGCGCCTAGGCGTGAATCCATCCCCGGGAGGTGCCGCTCTTGTCGCTGGCAATCAAGCTAACCTCACAGCAATTTCTTTAGCGCATTTGTCATCCCCTCGCCCTTGACTTCCAACAAATTATCGATGCCTTTGCATATTTTCTGTTTTATCTTCTCGTCGTCGAGCGCGTAATATTCGTCCCTTGCTATCCAAGTTTCTGAGAAGAAAATAGGAAAATCCTTGGATAGTGGTTCCTGAGTTCTGCCAAAAATGTCAGGGTGTTTCTGAGCCACCTCGTATATTCGCTGTCGCATTTCCTCCGGCCCACGACGTAATTGCAAGTCGAACTGAACTTTCCTACCTTTGTTAACCAGCTGCCACGCCAAAATCGGTTTTCCATCGTGCTGAATTTGAGGCAGGTCCATGTGTTTTGGTAGGAATTTTATAAGGGTCGTAGTATCAACAATTGAAGTAACTTCATCACCGAGGGAGAGTATGTAATCTCGTATCACTCTGCCTACTTCGGCTTGACGATCGTTCCGATGTTCGAATATCAAGTCCAGAGCTCTGCCGTGGTTCTTGTAAAGTTTGCGGCAAATTTCCTGAATCTCCGAATCTTCCACAATTCGTCTCCTTACCATGTCAACATAATGTTGCACAAAAAGCATGATCGCATCATTCACCTGGCTCGCACGTCTCCTTAGGGCAGTTTCTATAGCCCATACCAAGTCCTTGTAGGCAACGGAAATATAAGAAGGATTTGAAGGAGCGGCCCCCGATACTGTCAATAATACATAGACCTTCTTATGGTCCTCGAATTCTCTTTCCACAATCTCCTTATACCGGTTCAACTGGTCACTGTGTTCACTTGAGTCGACCTTGTTCTCAATGACACAAACAAACATATTGCGGTTATCTACGATCAACAGGTCGATGTAGTTCCACTCCTTGCGGACTTCAGCTTGAGAAAGGTCCCAGCCATCTAGATCGAAGAGCGATAGCCTATTTCCTGGCTTTTCTTCGCCTCCCTTGATGACCATCTTGAGGAACCGTCGCAGCCAATAATCCCCAAGGCCGTGAGTCTCAGCTGGATCAAGGAGCCAGCGAAGGAAAGCGGAATGGCGTATCTCTTGGCGGACAAGTCCCAGGGACTCAAATATGTTGAATCGGTCGAGAATTGATTCCAATTGTTCTAGGTCTTCGTTGTCATCTATGAAAGATTTCAACGTTTCAATATCATCGATTTTGTTCATGGCTACTATCTCTCTCAATTGCCTTGAACCTACCACTGTTGCGCCTAGAAGAATAATCTGAATGGGGAATACATAACAACTGAATGTTCTATTCGGTATTCCTGCCCAACACCTTCCTTCCCCTTCCCCCTCCCCGCCCCCGAGAGCCAGAATCCATCCTCGGAGGCGGAGAGGGCGGGGCGTCCTGTCCCCTCTCCCTCTGATGGAAGAGGGCTAGGGTGAGGGTGATCCCACTTGGCCAAATGTGACACGAACCCCTTGACTAAAGCAAAACACATGTACTATATTCACCCTCGACTAGCTCGTCACTCACCTAAACCCAAGGAGGAACCACAACCCAGGGGGAACCCCAGCCCCGGCCCACGAGGACTCAACGTCTAAGCCCATCCTGTGGCTCTGCGTCAGCAGTGCCCGGCTCAAGCAAACGATGCCATCTCCTCTTGCCCAAGGCCCTGGCTATTCCCTCCCCCCCACCCAGGCGATGGAAGGTCCACAGACTATGCTCGGCATGCCCCGTCCAGGGCCCCTGCCGATTCAACGCTTCCCATTACCGGATGCGTTTACTCCGGCCCATTGCGAGCCGATTTACCGGGCAGGTCAACCGACCCCCGGTCTAGCAAGGCCCTCGTGTCCTTGTTTGTCCCGCCGTCCCCGCTATCAGTCTCTACGACCGATGCACCGGGACGCCGGTTATGTTCCCCGTCAGCGGTCCGGTCAAGTGCCGCTGCCGGAGGGATCTGCCCCACACAACCCTGACCGCAGCCGACAACATGTGGGGATAATCCAGCCCGGTGCCGACGGCTCGGCAGCAACCCACGGCCTGGTTTCTAGTCCCGGACCTTCCATCGCCTGCCCCTCCAAAACAGACATAAACCCACAAACCCTCACTACAACTCAATGTCCCTGGACGCTGGCAGACATGCCCCCCCGCTTGCATGATACACTTCCCGTGACCCAGTCCCCCACCCCCGAGGCCCTGATGGAAGACTCCCACCCCGGCACTTCCCAAAGCGCATTCGCAGAGTTGATGGCCCCGCCCCACCGGGATATCGACCTGTCCCGTGCTGCCCTTCTTATCGCCCAGGGCGAATACCCTGATCTGGACATCCCCTACTATGTGCATATTCTGGAGCGCCTCGGCCGGAGGGTGCGGTCCCGCTCCACGGATGCTTCACCAAAGGCCGCCATCGAAGCCCTCAACCGCGTCCTCTTCGAAGAGGAAGACTTCCGGGGCAACGAGGAAGAGTACTACGACCCCCGCAACAGCTACCTCAACGAGGTGATGGACCGGAGGATCGGCATTCCCATTACCCTGTCGGTCGTATACATCGAGGTGGCCAGGTACGCGGGGATCGAGATCAAGGGGGTCGGGTTTCCGGGCCACTTCATCGTCAAGCACGAAAGTGAGGACGGTCCAATCTACGTCGATCCCTTCTATAAGGGCCTGATACTCGACACGGAGCACCTTGCCCAGAGGCTCCGCCTCACGGGCGGCGGATTCATGCCCTTCCGGGAGCATCACTTGGCCGCCTGTACCGAGGCCCAGTTAGTCACCCGGATGCTGAACAACCTCAAGGGCATCCACGCCTCCCGACGCGACTACGAAAAGGCCTTGACGGTCATAGAAATGATGATCGATGTATCGCCCTGGGACCTCGATGAGGTCCGAGACCGGGGCAAAGTGCGTCTCCAGCTCAAGGACTACTCCACGGCCCTCGTAGACCTGGAGACTTACCTCAACTTCCGCCCCGATGCCGAAGACGCCGAGGTCATAGGCAGAAGCGTGCAATATCTCAAGGGCCTGGCGCCCAGGGGCCCCGCCAAGGAGTTTTGAGCGTGACCCTAATCATCCGCGAAGAAGAGGTAATGCAACTCCTGACAATGGAGGAGACCCTTGACGCGGTCGAAGGAGCGTTCCGAAGTCAGGGTGAGGGCACTTCGATAAACCGCCCCCGGCGACGCTTCCACATCCCCGGCAAGGGCAATATGCAGCTCATGTCCGGTGTCTGCTACTACCGAGAGGCGATGGGCCTGAAGGTATACACATCCTTCCGCTCCGGCACCCGATTCATGGTCCTCCTCTTCAGCGCCGAGACCGGTGACCTTCTCGCCATCGTCCAGGCCGACAACCTTGGCAGAATGCGCACGGGAGCGGCTTCCGGTGTAGCCACCAAGTACCTTGCCAAAGAAAATGCCAATGTGGTGGGTATGATCGGCTCCGGGGGCCAGGCTGTAACACAGCTTGAGGCTGTATGCGCGGTTCGAAATATTGAGACCGCCAAGGTCTACAGCCGCCGCCCCGAGCCCCTCGCCGAGTTCTGCGACAGCATGTCCAAAAAGCTCGGCATCGATGTATCTCCCGCCTCCACCCCCGAGGACGCAATCACTGCCGCAGACGTTGTTGTCACCATAACCAACGCTCGGGACCCGGTGGTCAAGGGTGAATGGATCGCCGAAGGTGCCCATATTAACGCCGCAGGCAGCAACTCCCTTGTCCGCAAGGAGCTCGACAACGACGCCATCCGCAAGAGCGACATCATCACCGTCGACTCCCGTGTGCAGGCCCAACTCGAATGCGGGGACCTCCTCGTCGCCGCCGAGCGCGGCGTAGTAAATTGGGATACCATGACGGAACTCGGCGACGTGGTGTCGGGCCGGGCCCCTGGCCGCACCTCCGAGGCCCAGATCACCCTCTTCGAGTCCCAGGGCCTCGCCTCCAGGACGTTGCAACTGCCATGAGAATCTACGAATTGGCCCGCGAACAAAACCTCGGCCAGGAAATCGATGTTTTCTAAAGGACAGTTCCGTCCCCTCTCCCTTGACGTGACCTTTGCATAACCCATATCGGAGGGGCCGGGGCCGCTCGTGCTGAGCCCCGTCGAAGTATGAGCGGTGGGAGGGGAATGGCGATTAGAATAGCAAAGAATAGCTTGCCCTGCGGCTACACAAAGGTCTCTTGACGGGACAGGGCTAGGGTCGGAGACTCGCTGAAGAGAGTGAGGGTGATGTCCCAAAGACTACAAAATAGTTGTTCAGGACTCGGAATTAAGAGGAGGAAATCATGGAATACCAAGTCTGGCTAAACGGCGAGTTCATGCCCAGAAGCGAGGCCAAGCTCGGCCTTAACGATAGGGGTATGAGGCTCGGGGATGTGGTCTTCGATACCTCACGTACCTTCAACGGCAAGGTATTCCGCCTCGAAGACCACATCGACCGCCTCTACCGCTCCCTCACCTACGTGCGTATCGACCCCGGCATGACCAAGGAGGAGATGACCGACATCACCCTAGACGTTGTCCAGCGCAACGAGTCAATCCGGGAGCGGGGGGACGACTACATGGTCACCCAGTTCGTGACCCGCGGCGAAGGCGGTCGCTCCGCCTTGGCTCTGAAGCCCAACATCGCCATATGGATAGATCCGCTGGATCACGCCCGAATGGCGCCCCTCTACAGTGACGGCGCCCATGTGGTCATACCCAAGATCAGGAGCTATCCCTCCGACGCCCTGGACCCGAAGATCAAGCACTACAGCCGGCTCAACTTCGTACTTGCTGAATTGGAGGCCACGGACATCGATCCTGAGGCCTTCCCCGTCCTCACCGATGCTCGCGGCAACCTCACCGAAAGCATAGGCTCCAACTTCTTCATCGTCACCGACGGCAAGATAAGGACTGCCGGGGACTCGGCCATACTCCAGGGCGTCACCCGAAAGGTCATCGGTGAGTTGGCGGAGCGGTTGGGCATCCCATTCATCGAAGAGGAAATCCAGCCCTACGACGCCTACACCGCCGACGAAGCCTTCCTTGCCACAACACCCTACTGCGTCGTACCTGTGGGAAGAGTAGACACCCGAACCGTCGGCGAAGAGGTTCCGGGCCCTGTCACCCAGCAACTCATGGCAGCCTTCTCAGAGCTGGCCGGGTTTGATATCGTCGAACAGTCCATCAACCGCGCTCGTGCCGTAACTGCTGCCCGTTGACTCCGCCATTCCTGTCGAAGGTCCGCCCCTGGCGGGAGGTCCTCAAAGTATGAGCGATGGGCGTCTTGTCCCCTTTCCCGTCAAGGGAGAAGACTGGAGCCAGCCCTGTGCAGGCTGAAGGAGTGCGGTAGGGCTCTGAATCCCTTGTCCCATTCAAATAACCCCGTATGACCGTCTTTCCTGCGGAGGCAGGCCGAAGGTGCGCCATCGCGTGAATCCAGGGGTAGTGCGAGGTAGGGGTACTCCCTGTAGGGTTAAATCTCGGTGGCTCCTCTGGGTAGGGCGGCTCGTGCTGAGGCTCTCGAAGTATGAGCGAGGGGCGGCCCACGGCGGAGCAAACGGCAGGATGGTCCCAGGCTGGACTCCTACGCCCGAGTCCTCACCTTGGCCCCGAACAGGCCCGGGTCCAGGTCCGAGTCCCACGTCGCCTCGAGCAGCGTCAGCGCACCCAGCCTCCCGATCTCGTCCCCCGACTTCGCCGCAAGTCCGTTGCCGCCCGTTGCCACGCCTATGCGCTCGTCTACCATATCTATGTAGGGCAGCTCCGTAGGCGTCTTGCTCACGGCGCACGTACCCAGAGTCACGCGCTCGTCTGGCACGGACTGTAGCCGTGGGATCGTGGCCTGAATCTTGTCCCACAAGCGGTCTCTCTCGGCAGGTGTGCCCGACCCCCTGAACCACGCCTTGATCGCCTCCATGCTCCCCAGGCTCCCGTGCCCTTCTGACCCCCCGATCTTCATCCGGTACTTACCGTCCCTGTACTGCACGGGTGGGACGATGTAGCTGCTATCGTTGGGTCGGCCGGTCATGTAGATCATGCTGGGCAGGTCCGACAGGTCTCCCGCCTCCGACTCCGTAAGCTCGATGTAGACCACGTTGACTGCCAGCACGTCTACATCCAGCGTCCGTGGCACCAGCCCCGAGTCCCTCGTGAATCCCCCCGCTGCCACCAAAACCCTGTCCGACCGGTATACCCCGCCCCCCGACGTCCTCACCTCAACCCCGCCCGCCCCACTCTCCGCCGAGACCGCCTCCTCGCTGATAACGTCGGCGCCGTGCCCCTTGGCCAGGGCCGTCTCCGCCTCCACGATGCCGCGGGCACTTATGTGTCCGGCATCGGATGACTGGTACAACCCCGAGCATTGTGACTCGAAACTGAGCTTCGGAAACCGTGACTCTAGGGTCTCCGGCCCCAGTTTCTCAAACCCTTCGTTAAGGTCGAGCATTACCTGCTCGGAATTGGGCACGTATTCGGAGACTGCCCGGTCAAGCGGCCCCACGGACAGCTGCCCGACCTCGTGGTAGAACGGTATGCCAGATCGAGATTCCATGTCTCGATACCGCCTGATCGACTCCCGGGCCAGCTTTGCCCAAACAAGATGCGGATCTAGAATCCGTGTTATCCGACCCTCGTCGTAGTGGTCCCCGAACACACCGTCGTGACTTGACGGGTCCCGAGGCTCGTCGGGGCCTATCAGCGCCACCCCTTCCGTCCGCTCCGCCAGGTGCCGCGCCGCCGCCGACCCGATCATCCCTTTTCCTATGACTATGTATTTGTAGCTAGCGTCTGCCACTCAACCCAATGCCTCGAATACCCATATCTGAAAATCTACGTCAGGCTCCCGCAAAGGGATGGCCGCAAAAGGCTCAGTCACCTCCACAAACCGCCATCGTCCCGCCTGCTCTAACTCGGCATGCTTCTGCGGGAAGTCCGAGTCCCGATAGTAGTCGGGCCGCAGGGTGTACATTAGATGTCCTCCGGATCTCGTGACCCGGACCAGTTCGTCCAGGGAGTCGGCGGAGGCGTGGCTAATGGTCAATGCGCCCACACTGACCACGGCGTCGAATGCCCCATCTTCGAAGGCCAACGGATCTCCGAGTTTCATCTTGTAAAGCCCGCTGTAAACAGACTTGCCCTTCGCTACTTCCAGCATCCCCGCCGACAGGTCTATCCCAACGATGTTCTGAAACCCTGCCCGCCGAAGTGTTGCGCCTGTAAGTCCGGTCCCTGCGCCCGCGTCTAGGAGCAGAGAATCACGGGTTGCGTAGCGGCTGCAGACATCGGCCATGTGACCTGGGGCCGGCCATCCGTAATCCCCCGTGATGTCGTTATCGTAGTCTTCTGCCCACGCATCGTACTTCCGCCCCACCTCCCCGATGTCCCGAGACGCGTACACCTCATACAGACGCATGTTGGGCACGGTGTCGCCGCCCTCGCTGCTCAAAACGCCACCCGGCCCTAGATGACCTGCTTGTCCTTCAGGCCGATGACCTCGTCCCACGAGTAGTCCAGTAGCTCCGTCAGCAACTCCTCGGTGTGCTGCCCCAGCTCCGGGGCGCCACTCCTCACCTTGCCGGGAGTCTCACTGAACTGAATGGGCAGACCCAGCATTTTGACCTTTCCGGCGTTCGGGTGGTCTATCTCCACCACGTAGTCATTGGCGATTGCCTGTTCGTCCGAAAGGGCCTCCATGTAGTCCTGTACCGGGGCCCAGATGACGTCGGTGGCGTCCAGGATTTCCCGCCACTCTTCCCGGGTCTTCTTGGCGAAGGTCTCTTCCAGTATGCCTATTAACGTATCGCTGTGGCCAAAGACCCTGTCCTGCCCCGATATAAACCGCGGATCCTCCATCATCCATTCCAGGTCCAGGGCCCGACACGTGGCTTCCCAGTCCCGTTCCATGTCCAGCACGGAGAGGCACAGCCATTTTTCATCCTTCGTCTTGTAGACGTTCCAGAAGGGGCTCAGCGCCCGACGCCGGTATTCGCTGGGCACATTCCCTGAGAACAGCGTTCCCTGGGCCATCAATGCACCCACTGCCAGCTGGGTCCCGAACAACGACTCCTCTACCTTCTGCCCGATGCCCGTGCGCTCCCGGGTAAGCAGGCCCATAGTAGTGCCCAGGCACAGCATGAATGCTCCGGTCTGGTCGGCCATGCCTCCCCACACTTGCATAGGCGCCGAGGTCTGGATCTGGCTCATGATTCCGCCCCGGGCCTGCGCCGCCAGGTCCGCCGACGGCCTCGCCGAGTCCGGCCCCTTTGGCCCGAATCCGTACCCCGCCGAGTACACTAGCTTCGGATTGATTGCATGCACCGACTCGTAATCGAACCCCAACCTCTTTAGAGAGGGCTCTCGGAAGTTGGACACGAATGCATCGGCCTTCTTGATCAGCCGGATCATCACCTCTTTGCCTTCGGGGGTCTTCAGGTCGATGGCCAGGCTCTTCTTATTCCGGTTGTTGTTCTCGAAGTAGTAATTCAGATCGGTCCCCGAGTTCTTCCCGAAATTCCAGGTCGACAGGTACCGCCCCGGGTCACCCGACACCCTCTCTTCCACCTTTATCACCTCGGCGCCCATGTCTGCCAGCATCGCCGTGGACACCGGCCCGTGCTGCCATATGGTCATGTCGATTATTAGTAGGCCTTCTAATGCCATCATGGGCCGTTTACCTCCTGAAAAAGCCGCCGTACGGGAACGCGGCTAACATAGGCTCGCACTCATAGGTTGTCAAGCAGACCCGAGTCATCGAAACTCCGCCTCCCTCCCCAACGCCATCTCATACTGTTCCCGGGTGTTCATATCCAGGTAGATGAGCGATGACGACACCTCCACGTTCCCCACCCGACCCCCGTCCTGCCTCACTACCTGCTTCAGCCCCAACCCTTCCTCAATGATCCCCAGCATCTCGTGCCTTAAGCTGCCGTCGAAGACCGTTGGGTGGCCCCTGCGGCCCTTGTGCACGGGTATCGTGATCTTTGCTCCTCCGCGAAGATGTGCATTGACTACCTCATCAATTAACCACGAGGGCCGAGGCTGGTCCACGTTCAGTAACAGTAGTGCCTTGGAGTTGATTGCGGCTTCCCTCACTCCAGCCACCACCGACGAAGCCCGCCCCTGCCGGTAGTCTCGGTTCTCCACAACTCTAACGCCCCTTCTCCCCGCCACCCGTACCCTGACAGCCTCCGCCTCATGCCCGACAACCAGTACCACACAGGACACGCGGCTCGCCGCCATCTGCTCCAACTGATATTCGACTAACGTCGTCCCCATCCAAGGGAGCAAGGCCTTGGGCTGACCCATTCGCGTGGAAAGTCCCGCGGCCAAAAGAATTGCTGTGACACCGGTGTCAGGAGGTGAGTTTGTGGACATTCGCCCGCGTCTGGAGTCCTATTCCCTCTCCCTCGACATGGCTGTTGTATTACCTATGCTGGAGGGGTTTGGGCCGCTCGTGCTGAGCCCGTCGAAGTATGAGCGGGGGGCGGCGTCCTGTCCCCTCTCCCTCGATGGGAGAGGGCTAGGGTGAGGGTGAACACTGTCCTGCACGCTCAGTCACTAGAAAGTCGAGTCAGGCCCGACTAACATGGCCCCGGCAAGCGCTCTACGCCGGAACCCCGGCCTTCTCCCGTGCCTTGAGTACCAGCTTCTCCTCCATCTTCATCGAAGAGCCGTCCCCGCCGTGCCTCACCATCTCGATCTCCGCCATGACGCTCAGGGCTATCGACTCCGGCGTCCGCCCCCCGAGGTTTAGACCAACGGGTGTGCGGATTTCGCTTACCCTCTCCAGCGGCACGCCGGATGAGAGCAAAGTCGGGAAAATCAGGAGCGCCTTTCGCCTGCTGCCCAGCAGCCCGATGAACTTGGCCTGAGACCTAGCCGCCTCCAGCAGGGCCATGTCGTCGTACTTGTGCCCTCGAGTCGCCACCACCACGAAGGAGTTGGCCGTTATGCCGATACGCCTGATCCCGGAGTCGTAGTCGTCTACGACCAGGGCGTCGGCGTCCGGGAACCGTTCGGGATTGGCGAACTCTTGCCGGTCGTCGACTATCCGGGTCCGATACCCGAGGAACGTCGCAAGTTTATAGATGGAATTTGAGACGTGACCACCCCCGACCAGCACAACGGTGGCAGGACTGGTGAAAGCTTCCACGTATATCTCCGTCCCGTCCTTTGACGAGATGAATTCCTGCCGACCGAAGTCCATGGCCTTGTTGCCGACTTCCGACGCTGCGTCGTCCAGCGAGGTTTCTCCCAGGGAGCCTACCCTGGACCCGTCCTCCCGGATGAGCAGCTTCGTCCCCACCGGCCCCGAGAGCGCGCCCTTCTGCGTGACGGTCGCCAGTGCGACCCCACCCTCGCCCCGATAAGCCGCGTTTATCTCACGCGTGTAGGCGTCGAACAAAGGGTCCTTCTGGGGCTGGTCGATCATGATGTACATGGTGCCGCCGCAGACCAGGCCGTCCTGTGCCGCTAGGTCGTCGTTCAGGGTGAAACCCTGAACATCTGCGGGGGTGTTCTCGACCATGGCCAACTTGGATGCGGTGTATGCGTCCGCCTCTATGCAGCCGCCCCCGAGGGTCCCCGCGAAGGACCCGTCCTCCCGCACCAGCATCTTGGCCCCGGGCTTCTGGGGCGTGGACCCCTTGGTTCTGACTACCGTGGCCAGCGCAAAGGGCTTGCTCTTCTTAATCAGGCCGCCGACTTCCTCGAATATCTCTCGCATGATAGTGCTCCCTGCCGGCTTCGGCTGCTTCTCGTGACTAGCAGATTATACATCGAATGGACGTGGCTTTACGAGAATCGACCTCCCGTTAAGACGTAGGCGACGCCGATGGCGACGGCGCCTGCGAAGGCGTAAGCACCCCCGGCTGGCGCCTCGTCTTGTGGAAGGTGGCGACTACTGCTCCGAAGAAGAGGACGCCCATGACCATGAGGGTGGCGACCCGGAAGCCGTCGAAGTAATGGGCCTGGGCCTGAGCCTCGGTGAGGTCGTTGACCAGGGCGGGTATGAACATCGACAGGGCAGTCGCGGAGGCCGTCGCCCCAAGGGCATGGCCGATCTCGCGGGTGGTCTCCAGCAGGCCGGATGCTATACCCCTGTGCTCCAGGGGCAGGGCGCTCATAACCGTCGCATTGTTGATCGGGTTGAATATGGCTGTGCCCATGGTGATTGGCAGCATGAGGAAGGGCACGATCCACCAGGTGATGTTGGGGGCCAGCAGTCCCAATGCAAGGAACCCTAAGGCTATGGTTGCCATGGCCGCGGGGCGGAAGAGTCGGGACCCGTGCTTATCGTAGAGCCAGCCGGCGACCATGGGCATGAACAGCCCGACCCCCTGGTTCGGTATGAGGACGATCATCACGAAGATGGGTGAGAGGCCGAAACCCTGCTCCATGAGTATCGGGACGAGGGTCATGGCGGCGAGCATGGAGAAGTGGAAAGCCGTGTTGGAGACTAGGGAAAGTGTGAAGTACTTTTGCTGGAAGTGGCGGAAATCGACGATCGGGTTTCGGACCTTGTGCTCGACGAAGGCGAATATGACAACGAGACCCAGGAACAGGAATTGCATGGGGAGGTGGTAGGTGAGAGCCTCGGAAGAAGTGAACGACTCCTCGCCCCCGTGCAGGTGGTTCGTGGAGAGAATCAGGACGGACGCGCTCGCAACGATAAATCCGGCGCCAATGAAGTCGATAGGGCCCGTATCGCGCTTCTCTTTGTCTTCGACTTCGGTCTGGGAACCCCGGATGAGGCCAAGTGAGGCGACAACAGCGAGAATGCCGATGGGTAGGAAAGTGGCGAAGGCGATGCGCCAGGTGGCGAATTGTAGGGAAAGGCCGAAGCTGGCTAGGCCCAGCAGGGTGCCCAGGCGGGAGCCCATGATTGGAACCGCAAATGCGCGGCCTCTCTCATTGATTGGAAAGGCTGAGGCCAGTATGGCGTTGGCGTTTCCAATCATCAGCGCCGCCCCGACGCCCGAAACCGCCCTGAACGCCATGACCTCCCAAAGGCTTTGCGCGACAACTATCAGTCCCGCACCAAGGGTCGAGGCGACGACGCCAAGGACGTAAACGCGACTGTGTCCGTACCTGTCACCGAGCCGGGCCCCGAGGAGTGCGCCACTGCCGAGGGCTAGTAGGTAGACGATGACGATCCAGGCCGCCTCGTCGATGCCTACGGAGAACTCCTTGGCCAAGGTGCCTACGGAGAGGGCCACAGGAAGGCTGGACATCTGGGTCAGAATGTGGCCGGCGGCAAGCGCGAGCAACACCTGACGGCGTCGTTTCGTTGCCAGCAGAACGGAGAGGGACGCCGGGAGTCTCACCATTCACCTGCCATGGGCGAATGGCGTCGAGCCTTATGTGCGCGGGTACATATGGTCTCCACCAGGGAACAATATATCACAACCCATCCCATCCCTTCCGTCATTCTCGTGCCCAGACATTGAAAATCCGCCTTTGGAGGACGGGAATCCAGACTCCCACGATTCCTCCGCAGGAGCGCCTACTGTGCTCGCCCCCCATCCCGCCTCTGGCATGTCATCCCGAGGCTCCGCGAGAGATCTAGGGAAGCTCTGAACAACTCACTGTAAACCAGCTTAGGTTGTCTTGCATGGAGTTTTGGGGAGAGGTTGGGTCGTAATGTTGCGTCTCGGTGGCTTATTTGCATCCTATGTTCTGGCCTGTCAGGGCATCCAGTCACCATCGACCCGGATTTGACCACACTGCTCCTCCGTCACACCGCTAAGTGGCGCTCGGCCCTTACCAAGTTGGCCAGCCCCAGCAGCATCGCCACCCGTTGCGTGTTCTTGTACAAGCCCCTGTAGCGGACCTTGGCGTAGCCGAAGTGCCGTTTCACGTACAGGAACGGATGCTCCACCTTAGCCCTGATGGATGATTTGCTCTTCTCCGCTAAGGCCTCGCAGCTCCCCGCCCTCAGTTTCCGACGCCGTCCAGGTCTCATCGCCACCCGCCACTCCACATCCATATCCCGATTCTCCGCCCGCTTCTCCACTCCCTGATATCCCGCATCTCCCCACACTCGCCTCTCCCCTCCATGCAGCAGCCGGTGCGCCTCCGTCACGTCATGCACGTTCGCAGCTGTCGTACTCATACTGTGCACCACCCCCGTGTCAGCGTCTGCACCAATGTGCACTTTCATACCGAAGTGCCACTCCTTCCCCTTCTTCACTTGGTGCATATCGGGGTCTCGCTCTCCAGCACGGTTCTTCGTAGACGCCGGCGCCTCGATGATGCTCGCATCCACAATCGTACCCTCCCTGAGCCTCAGTCCCCGAGACTCCAGATGACGGTTGATCTCCTCGAACAGCCCCCGACCCAACTCCTGCTCTTCCAGCAGATGGCGGAAGTTCAGTATCGTAGTCTCGTCAGGCAAGGGGCCGGACAGCCTCAGACCTGCGAACCGCCTCACCGACTCCACCTCGTAGAGCATGTCCTCCATGCCCGGATCGCTCAGGTTGTAGAACAGCTGCACGCAGTGTATCCGCAGCATCACCGACAACTCGTAGGGCCTCCGTCCACGGCCCGCCCTGGAATAGTAGGGCCGGATTCGCTCCTCTAACTTTCCCCATGGAACCAGGTCCTCCATCCGCTCCAGAAATATCTCCCGGCGGGTCTTTCGCTTCTTGCCCTCGTATTCCAAGTCTGCAAATGTCGGCTGCTCCATCAAATCTCACCTCAGCTTTGGCCTTACTCTCCCTATCTTACCTATTACCTATGCCCTTAGACTTGTTCAGAGGTTTCCTAGGATTTGCCCACTCACACTCCATACCCTCGTCATCCCCAAGCACCCACGCCCCGCCTCGCTCATACTGAGCTTATCTAAGGGTCGAGCGGATGCAAACATCTGCCTAGCACCTGCTCTATCTATGGCACGCATCCTTGTCTTATGAGAAACGATTAATGAAGAAGCGTCTCCCAAGCACAAGCTCAACCAGAAAATCAAATGTTAAGGGCAAAGAAGCATGAGTTTCCTCCTACCGTCGGCATGGCCAACTTTGCCCCTAACTCATTAGGAATTGTCTGGTAGTCTGTGCCCGAGTCGGTCAAATGCACCAAGTTTTAGCTCATTGACACTGCCGAGGCCCTTTTGCACAATACCCCTAACACAAGCGCACTATACGTCGACCGCAGAATGAACCCTCATTGCCGCGGGACTACGAAAACAAGATGCTATTCTTTAGTGACTTTACCCTCAGGTTCACTATTCCCATTTTCGTTTTAGCTGCTGCCACCAAGAGGAACAGCTGCTAGAAAGGGCCCTTCAATTTGGATCTCCAGAATGCCGTCTTGTCAGTTGGGCTCCTCATTGTAACTGCCAAGCTGCTCGAGGGCTTATTCAAACGGTTCAACCTAAATTCAATCATCGCCTATGCAACTACTGGAGTTGTCCTTGGTCCCCTAAGCGGAGTCGTTAAAACCAGCCCAGGTCTCGAAGTTTTTTTAGGCATCGGTATATTTGTCTTCTTTTTCCTTATAGGCTTGGAGGAGCTGGACATTAGGGGATTTTTTGCGGCCATTCGTGGCCGTCTCTTCCTTGCCTCCGTATTGTCTGTGACCATATCGCTATTGGTGTCCCTGGCAGTTACCAGCGATCACCTTTTTGATCTCCATTTAGGGCTTGACTTTACCGAAGCTTTGGGATTGGCTGGCGTGCTGTCACTGTCCAGCCTCGGCCTCGTGGCCAGGGTGTTGATTGATGAAGGCCGACTGAGAGAGCCTGTGGGAGTCCAAATCTTCACCGCTGCAATAATCGCCGAGCTAATCGCTTTGTTTGTTGTGGGATTCACTATAAGCGAACACTTTGACCCTGGGGGACGCGGTCACGGTCTGGACTGGATCAGTGTGCTGACCCTGGTGGGGCAAATTCTCGGATTTGCAGTTGCTACATGGTTCGTCTCCACCAAGTTGCTGCCCAGGGTGATCGTTCTGTTGCATCGATTCTTAAGAGTGCCGCAACTTTCTTTTGGGCTGTTGCTGGGCGGGCTTTTCTTGGTAGTGGCCTTGGCCGAGCAGGTCGGACTTCACGGATCCCTTGGTGCTCTGCTTTTTGGTGCCGCTCTCTCCATGTTGCCGTACCAGGTTCGGCGCGACATCATGCCGGGTATGAAAGGTACCTCCGAAGGGTTGTTCGTTCCCCTGTTCTTCGCCTCCGCAGGACTACATTTGAGCCTGGATTTCCTGGAGCTGCCCTTGGAGACTGTACTCGCACTAACGCTTGTGCCTCTAGCCGGCAAATTCGTTGCAGCGTTTATCAGCGTATACATTACCCGCCTTCATGCTCCCTTCGCCACTGCCATGGGCCTGATGGCCAAGGGAGTGGCCGAAATCGCCCTTCTTCTCTTGCTCCTACAGACCGGTACCATTGACAAGGGAGTCTTTTCTTTGCTGGTACTAGTCATGTTCGGATATATCCTTCTGACCCCCATGGGAATCAGTTTTGCAATTGGAAGACTCAAACATTCCGAAACTGTTATCCCCCGGGGACAAATGCCTCCCTCGTTGGATCGCTTTGCCCTGGAGGGCATCACGATAAAGGATATCCTGGACCGTTCTCGAAGCTACCCAGAGCAATCACTTACGGTAAAAGCGTTCGTTGACAGTTGGATTCTGCCGCAACAGAACGACTACGTGGTTGTAGATAAGGGGAAATTCGCTGGCATAGTGTCGTTGAGCATGTTGCGCTACCTTCCGCGCAGCGAGTGGAGGCACACTCACCTTGGCCGAGTGCTGCGCCGACTTACGCCCAATGCTAATTCGGAGGAATTGGTGGAAGATGCTCTCCAGCGAATGACCGAAAATTCGCTAACAGTGCTACCGGTACTGGACAAAAATACAGGTGAGTTCATCGGCACTGTTGCAAGCCATGAAATACTGGAATTGGTGATGTTTACGGTTTGAGGTCACGATAACTGAGGCATCCTGCTTTGATGCTAGATTCTATGACCATCCCCCCACTCCCGCTCATCCTGAGCCCCGTCGAAGGGTCGAGCGGATACCCGTATCAACCCCCACACTCCTCACCAAAGTGACGCGGGCCCCTTGTGCTACCGACCCGCCATCCCTATTCTTTACCCATGACCAAATCCGGTGCCGCAGTCACCTGGTTTTCTCACCTGCTCCCACAACTCCATTCTATCGAGAACAATTAGAGGCCACGCCTGAATATGGAGTTCAATCAAAAACTTGGACTTACCGGGTCTGCATGCGAGCGATAAAACACGCGTACCTCATGCTATAATCGCCCCTCTCTCAGACTAGACATAACACCTTGGAAGATCACATGGCCCCAGACCTGTCAGTCACCATCTACTCCGACTACATATGACCCTGGTGCTACATCACGTCGGTGCGGCTGGACAAGGTCAAAGAGGCGCTCGGGCCCCGGGTGGAGTTCCAATGGAAGAGCTACGCTCTCCTCATGGGCCGCGCCGACTCTCGGCTTGTCACACCCCACGGCAGGACCTCCCGGGCCGCGGCGGCAGAGGCTGAACCAGGGGCCCGGTTCGAGCCTTGGGCCGCTGACAAGCCCTACATCTCCTCAAGTCTTCCCGCACTGGAAGCCGCCAAGTGCGCCGCCGCCCAAGGGCCCCAAGCTTTCGAGTCCTACCACCGTGCCCTGTTCCGGGCAATCTTCGTCGAGAGCATTGATGTCAGCGACTACTCGCAGCTTACGACCCTCGCCACCCGGGAGGGCCTGGACGCTGAGAGATTCAAAAGAGAGTTGGAAGGCGGTCAACAGAAAGTGGCGGTCATCGGCGAGCATCTTGAGATGGTTATGGAATACGGAGAAGCGCCATCGGGACTGCCGCTGGTGCTCATCGAAGGTCGGGAGCCGATAGTCGGGGCCGCGCCCACCGACCTTTACCGCAGGATATTGGAGCGAGCCATTGAGAAGCGAGGGGTGGGGTAACCGGTCATGGTCGTGATGAGGCTATCCACGTTCACCCCGAAGCCCGGCAATGAGGAGCGCATCGCAAACCTCCTCGAAGCCCTGGACACGGCCTTCTCTCTCCAGCAGGGCTACGTGCTCGGGCTGCGATTCACGAGCCGGGCCGGCTCTAACGAGATGGGCCGCATATTCGTCTGGGAGTCCCCTGAGGCAGCCGACACCGCAGAATCCTCCCCCGAGGCTTCCCCACTATCAAGGCGCATTGAGGCCCTATCCGAAGATGCGCGTCTGAACCGCACCTTTGACCTCCAGGGCTATGCCCTGCGGCCGAGCTAGTCCGGGACCACGGCAATCACGTCGACCTCCAGAAGTAGGTCCGGCCTCGCAAGCCCGGCCACAACCACTGAAGTTATAGCTCGAAGCTTAGTTTCCCCTAACGCAGCCCTCCGTGCCCGGCCCATCCCCGCAAAGTTCTTCTCTCCCACCACGAACTGGAAGACCTTTACTACGTCATCCAGCGTGGCCCCGGCCGCGGCCAGCACCGTCTCGATGTGTCTCCATATCGCCATGCCCTGCGCCTCGACTCCGCTTCCGCCCTCTGCCTCCCCGTTCACCCCACGGGCAGTCTGTCCCGAGATGTAGACCGTGTTGCCTACTCTCAGGGCGTGGGTGATCTTCTGGTGTTCAGGAAAGGACCAGATGCCGGGTACCGTATAGCTGGTCCAGTGTTTTGACCCTGTCTCTACCGAGCTCATTGGCCTATCTCCGCAATCACGTCCACTTCCAGCAGAAGCTCGGGTTTTACCAGCCCCGAGACCACAATCGCCGTGATGGCCCTCAAGGGCGCCTCTCCTAATACTTTGCGCCGTGACCTGGACATCCCAGCGAAATTCTCCGCTCCGACCACGAACTGGAACACCTTAACTACGTCGTCCATCGACGCCCCGGCCGCCTCCAGCACCTTACCAATGTTCTCCCAGATCAGGTCTCCCTGTGCCTCTACGTCTCCCTCGCCCACCACATTCCCGTCAACATCCAGCGCTACCTGCCCTGATATGTACACAGTATTGCCCGTCCTCACCGCGTGAGCAATCTTCAAGTTGTCTTTGTACGAAAATATGCCGTCGACGTTGAACTCTTGCCAGTGATGCATCTTTGGTCCTCTTTCCTTCTCGGTTACGAGGCCCGAGCCCTGATGTCCAGTGGGGATGATATGCCCGCCGCGCGTGGGTGTCAAAGCCCGGAATTGAATAGACTCTCAGTACTGATCGGCCAAATAGTAAATCGGCTGTTTGCTGGATAGAACGAGGGATATGCGTATGGGCAAGGCTCTGGATGTCCTACACAGGTTCGTGAGATTAAAGCATATGCTCAGTCATAGTTCACATTCTTCGGTGGGCATGACCTCTAGTGTATAGTCGCCGCTGTTCCCCTCGGGACTCCCGACTACGGCGTAATACTCACCGTCTCTCGGAATGTATACACATTGCCTGGCCCCCTTGATCCCCCATCCTCCCGCATATCTCTTTGTCGGAGTAACGCCGTCAGGGTGATAGAAGATAACGTCTGAATACACCAGAGCGCCGTTGGATACAATGGCCTTATACCCTCGCCCTGCTTCGGCTCGGAACTGGAAGTAGTCCCGGTCCACACTATGGTCCAATGTGCCGTGTACTCTAATTCCTACCTCGACGTGAGTCGCTGTTGTGGCCTCGTCTCCATGGTCGTCAGCGCCAACAACAAGCGGTGCAATGCGTACTGTATAGGAGTCTATGCTCCCCTCAGGACTGTCCACGGCGATGTATTGTCCTCCGGAGTCCGGTGCTGACCAGGACAAAAGTATGCCTG
The DNA here is from genome assembly GCA_965249275.1 of Dehalococcoidia bacterium. GTDB lineage: Bacteria > Chloroflexota > Dehalococcoidia > Plut-88900 > Plut-88900 > Plut-88900. Next base: position 770,625 of record CBDFLQ010000006.1, on the reverse strand, counting down.
CGCCTTGCACTTCCGATTCGCGAACCGCAAGGAGAGTTGCACCGTCAGTAGAGTAGAGCTTAAGGCGTATGTCCTCCATTGAATTGTTGTTGACTGCAATCTGATACTCCTGTGAGGCCGCGGTCTCAAAATGGAAATAGTCTGCGTCGAATTCGTGGTCCAGCGCTCCCTTCACAACTTGTCCGGCCTGTATCCGGGTTGCACCCGTTGCACTGTCTCCGTGATCGTCTACGACATTGACGTTGGCGTCGGGCCACGGCCCGCCGTGCAATTTCCTGAACAAGTCGCGGTAATCCTCTATCTTCTCAGGGGGTGTATGCTCCAGAAATATCAGGTAAATGTCTTTGCCTCTCAACCTCACGTCGAGGTCCGTCAATGTGAACCGAAGATGCATATCCCTCAATGCGGCCGATACCGCTTCCTGTCCTAGCAGCTGATGCAACCGGAGGAAAAAGTATTCTCCAAACGCATACGTGCAAAAGATAGGGCTCTGGTCCACGTAGAATCCCTCGCGCTCATCCAGTTCTAAGAGATTCGGGATTCCGTGGTCGTAACAGGCCCACTTGACATGCTCCTCCAGCGCAAGGAGCCTGTCGTTGATGGATTCGACACCCGTTTTGTCCCGTATATAGGAATTTAGCAACTCGGGGCCGCCTTCGATGATCCATTTGGGGAAGAACTTAAAGAAGTAATGACCCGTCTCGTGGTAGATGTAAGACTTGGGTATTGGTTGGCCACCATCTCTGACTATGCGTATGTGACTCCCTACATGCACTGCAGGGTGTGGCTCGCGCGTTTCTCCTATGCCTGCCGGTGTGATCAAAACTATGATGTCGTTGGTGTTGAAGGGCAGACCTAACAACTCTTCTATACTGCGGACTGCCCTCTCCATTGTTTCTATGCTGTTGTCGTTGGCAGGGAACGGATCGCTCTGGAATGCCCAAAGACGCACTTCACCACTCTCCGGTAGCGAAACGGTTGTCGACCGCGTGAAACGGGATTTCAGAACGCTTGCAAATAACTCCATCGAGATGCTTTTCGTATCTCTCAGGGTGATCATGAAGGCTTTCTCCTCGACATCCAGTCCGTCGGAAATCCACGGCTGCTCCCGGACCATCTGGAATCCTGACGGGTCCTCGACGGCCAAACTGCCAAGAGATATGACCAGATACGCGTTGCTCAGGCCGCCGGGGATGGAGTGAACGACGTTCTCCGCTAGCGACCTGTCGCTGCCTGCGATGTAGGACAGGTACCGGATGGCGATCTGCTCATGATACGTCATACCATCGGCCAACCATGGTTGCTCTGCCACCATTGCAGCGAGACCCGGATGATTGTTTGCCAGGTCTGCTAAGTTCTCTAGGCCCTGTTGCTCTTGATATGCAATGCCTTCTATCACCCAGTCAAAGTGCAGTACCCTTTCCGCTATTTTGGGATGCCTGGCAATCCGCTGCAAGTTGCTTATGGCCTTCTCTTCTCGATTAGTGACCCCGTCAGCTATCCACACCAAGCGTGCTATTTGAAGCGCCTTCTCGACATTCTCTCCTGGCGATGTGCCGAGAGTTTCGAGTGTCTCCCATTCCCAGGGAGTCACACCATCGGCAAACCAATGGTATCCGGCAATGGTCTCCGCAAGGTCTGGGTTTGCCAAGACGATGTCCCGCAGTAAGAGGAGAACTCGGTCATCAAGTCCGGTAATTCCGTTGCCGACCCACGACATCTGGGCAACCCAAGCACCGAGATTTGAGTTTTCTGCCCAAATTGTTGTAAGCGCCCCCGCAGCCTTGTTGTGACTGACGTCAGGTGGGGACGAAAACCAGGGAATGGTTCGAGACAACTCTGTGGCAGCAGCCACTGTAGGTATCTGTGTTGGGATTGGTATCGGAGTGTTCGTAGGCGTTGGAGTGTCCATAGGTGCTGGGACGGCCGCGGAGGTTGGAGTACCCATAGGCGCTGGGCTACCCATGGGCTTAGCAGCCCTATTGTCGGACGCAATGGCATCCCTCTCGGACGGAATGATCGGTGTTAGCGTCAGAGTAGGGGCCAGGCTGGCCGCAGGAGATGGGCTCGAGGTAGTCGTCGGAGGTGGGGCACAGGAGACGGTGCCCCAGACTAGCCCGCTGACTGTGAAGATGGGCAGCAAACACACCAGTGCCCGGAGCAAGATCGGCAGTGCCTTGCCAGGGTTCATACGCCCACCTCGCTACACCTCTTTATCTGGGTGGTGAATAGTATCGTTGTCTCGCAGGGCATTGCCACTATCCTAATCACTATGGAGTCTATCTATGGCTCTTAAGCTCATCGAACAAAAGATTGAGGCTTGACTTACGTCTGCAACTTGTGGATCTCCGATATGTATACCGTGATGCCCTCTACGTTGATCTCTTCCCAATGATGCGTCTCTATTCCTCTCTTGCTCTAGTTCGCGGGACCCGCCCCGAATTCCGGGAAGGATGATATTCCCACCGTGCCGGGGTGTCAAAGAGGAGGACCCAAAAACCTACTTTGTCCTAGAGGATTAGTAGACCAATTGGTCGACTGTGGGTACAAGGGGATATAATCCTATTGTGGATAGGTTCAAAATTGTCTTCAAGGATTAATGGGTCCGGTGGAAAAAGCTAAGGCTCTTCAAACACTAGGCACTTCTATCCCAGAAGCATCCTGACCTGACCGGCGTGGCTGCAATTCCAAACGCCTCGGTGTGGCGCCGTGCAAACAAGAATAAGGAAGAGGTATTAATGTGCGAGAGCACAGAATAGGTTGAAGGTAAGCCGCAATAAACGGGACATTAATCAGTCTGTCGAGTCAGAGGAACAGAGCGCGGGGAACCCTGATTTGATACTTGGGTGACTATATCGAGGCACTGGTAGGCCAGTGACCGCATTGAAGAATCTCGAGTCAGTTGCATGAAATACGCCTTAGGCGGCATTCTCATTGCCATCGTCATCCTCACGATTGGGATTGGCTATACGATGCGTGCCAATGCTCAAGAGTCTTTGGAGTGCACGTACTACTACTACGACGAAGATGGTAACGTTAACAGTGCCCCGACGAGTTGCGATAGTAGTGGTCTGCCCGTTCCCCCTTCCAATCCCCCTGGCACTGTGACGACATGTGCCGTCAGCAGTGGAGGAAGTGAATGTCAGTTCCCCTGCGGAAGTGATCCCAGATCATGGTGTGGCCTATTTGATGGTGACCCCCCGCCACCTCCTCCCCCACCGCCACCGCCACCTCCTCCCCCACCGCCACCGCCACCTCCTCCCCCACCGCCACCGCCACCTCCTCCCCCACCACCGCCACCTCCCACTGCTACGCCAACCCCGACACCAACACCTCCTCCGCCACCGCCTACGGCTACGCCAACCCCCATTCCAACCCCGATACCGACATCCACGCCAACCCCGACGCCGACACCCACCCCTACCCCAACTCCGACTCCCACCCCGACCCCAACTCCGACCCCGACACCGACACCCATCCCTACCCCAACACCCATCCCTACCCCAACTCCTACCCCAACACCCACCCCGACGCCAACACCCACCCCAACTCCGATTCCAACTCCCATCCCAACTCCGACTCCGGTCCCGACTCCCATACCCGCACCTACGCCTACATCTGTCCCCACTCCCACGCCCACCGCAATGCCTACTGCCGCACCACTGTCTGCTCCCGGGGGAGGGTCTACGACTCAAACGGATTTACAAGAGTTGGAGCAACCCGCAGCACCCGTAATCGGAGACGCCATACCGCGCATCCGTAACACGCTGGGGGGTATTGCTTCCAGCCCGCGTAGGCGGACCACCCTGATAGTTATTCAGGCTGTTACCAGCGCCTTCGCCCTTGGCGTATTCTCCTACCTGATAGCGCGGAAACGCTAAAGGTAAAGGCGAGATGCCGAACAGGAGATGTGTGAAAACCCCCCCCGCTATACGGTCCTTTGCAACAGGCTTTCTTCCATCTCAGGCATAGTGGGGCTGTCTATCGTAATTGGCAGCGTCATGATGAACTCCGCGTATTCACCTTCTACAGTGTCCACCGATAGGTCGCCCCCGAACCTGCGGGCCACATCGGCCGCTAGAGGAAGACCTAACCCTGCCCCTGCTGCTCCATCCCGTGTCGAGAAGAACGGGTTGAATATACGTCCAAGCACATCATCGGATATTCCGGTGCCGTTGTCCCGCACTCGTATCTCCACCATATCACCGACCCGCCGACTCGAAACGGCCAAGACTGGTTCGTAGCCTTCCGAGGCCTGTCGTTTCTGGTCCATGGCATAGAAGGCATTCGATACCAGGTTTAGCAGCGCCTCGGAGAAATCTCTTTCGACCAACGTCGTCTCACCTACAGGTTTATCCAGGTCAAGAACTGGTTCCACTGAGAAGTCCTGCCACTGGGCATTAAAGGTGTTGCACCCCGAATTCACCGCCTCCCGCAATACTTCATTCAAGCCGACCACAACGGGGTCTCCGCCCGTGACACCCAACCCCCGCATCCGTTCGACAATTGCCAGGGCACGCCCACCGTTGGAAAGGACGCGATTGAGACTTGCGGTCATCTCCTGGGTGATGTCATCCAGTAAGGCGGTATCGTCCTTTGACATCCTATCCCTGTAGTTGTCCAGCATCTCCGTTAGTTCACTGTACAGTTCGAGAGAGCCTTCGGAGAAGTTATTGACGAAGTTCAACGGATTACTGATCTCATGCGCCACCCCCGACACCAGCTCACCCAAAGCCGCCAGTTTCTCCTGGGCCACCAGCCGGGCCTGGACCCGTTTCAGTTCTGCGTTGGTCACACGCAGCTCCTCGTATAGCTTCTCGACCAAATTCAAACGCTGGACTTCCAGGGCTTGCTGTCTGAAGACTTCCAAGGCGTTGGCCAATTCTCCAATCTCGTCGCGGCCCACTTCTGGCACCGGAGTCTCCAGGTCTCCGTCGGCCATCTTCCTCATGCGATCAGACATACGGGAAAGCCGCCTGACCATGCCGTTTCCTACCCAAATCCAGGCTGCCAAAGTCGCCGCAATCACGCTGATTACGCTGATACCTGCCAACAGTGTTCGGCCTTCGTCAAAACTGCTCACGGCAAGTCCCAGCGCTTCCGAAGAATGCTCGCCGGATGCGGTTAGCAGCGCCGTCACTGAGCTTTCTAATGCGGCACTCGACTCTTCGAAGGATGCTGCCAGCTCCCTGATGTTGGTTTCCAGTACCAGCTGTTGGCCGCGGATGTAGAAGACCCCCGCACCTTCGCCTAAAGATGACACCGCTGGGTCTATGCCGGTCGCATGTATGCTTAAAAACCTCTCCAACATCCCCTGAAGGGAGGGATCATCCTGAGCTTGCAACGCCTGCCGCAGCACCGATAATGCAGCCTCTGACTCCCCGATATCCGAGGAGGTTGTTGCCAAGCGTAACCGGTAGTCCAATGCGAGGTCGTTTGCCGTCAGCACGGCCTCGCGGGTAAGTACAAGATTGTCGATGACTTCGGCCAGGTCATAAGCTGCATCGCTGACAGCCTGGGCGTCGATTGCCAGGGCCGGCACACCGCTCACGCTTTCCAAGGCGGTTTCCAACCTTTGTAGAGACCTGACTAGGGCGTCGGCATCCTGGCGTTGGAAGCCGGATTCAGCATCGGCCACCACCTCGAGCCCCAGAATCCGTAAGCGTTCCGCCTCACGAGCGGCTATCCAGGACGACTCTAAAGCCGGCACCGACTCCGATTGGACGCGGTAGTTATGGTCTCCGCTCTGTTCGAAATAGTAGACGGCTACCCCACCGGAGATTAGCGTCAGTGCCACCGCAAATCCCAAAGCTAGATACAGTCGGGTGCCGATGCGCCGCCATCTATCTATGATGAATCGCATGCAGAAAACGGCTCCTGGAGTCCTCTGGAACTTCCAGAAAATGCTTGGGAAAATTATTCTAGTAGCTAGGATATCACAGCCAGTATGGTCTAGTGACCAAGGCTCGATTTAGGAAGGCCGAAGCGCGGAAAAGGAGCGAGAGTTCAGCCAAATTCCGTGTTATGACGGCATACATATCCACTGTCTATGGTCACCGATAATCGACTGCTGGACGAAACCGGTGATATAGGACAGACCTGCAGATAGGTCAATGGACGTACCATCCATTCCCGGCGTGCTCAAGGCCCAGGCCTGTTGGCCCCTCCCGATTTGTGTTACAACTAGCGAGGTTGCATTAGTATGTTTAGGAAGAGTGTGAATCTCACGCCCGCTGCATAAATGGAAAGTCATTAACGCTCGTGACTCCTTCCAAATTATTCAGGATTCACATCGGGCGAGGTCAGGGTTTGTATCTCGGTCCTACAGGTACGCCTAAACTGGAGATTTCTACCGTCTAACGGAAGCCTTATGGACATTAACGACATCTTCACCAAGGGACTGGACCTTAATGAGGCCTTAGATTTGCTGTGGCCGGTCTCGGTTTACGTTCTGGGCATGGCAGCCTATGCAATCTTTGTCTTCAGATTCTATCGGTTTGTGGCTGCTCGGGACGTGTTTGACCTGGACCTGTCCAGTTATGAAGAGTCGAGTCACCGATGGATACGATCTTCGCTCCACTTTACCTTGTACGTGGCGAAATACCTCATTCTGTTTCCGGTATTCGCATTCTTCTGGTTCGCAGTCCTCACCCTTGTATTGGCCTTCCTCTCTAAAGAGCAAACCTTCGCGGATACGCTGTTGATAGCCCTTGCCACGGTCAGTGCAATCCGAGTCACAGCCTATTACAAGGAAGACCTATCCCGAGACCTCGCCAAGATGCTGCCCTTTGCAGTCCTCGGTGTATTCCTCATCGATGCGTCATTCTTCTCCGTCTCCGATTCCCTTGACTCTCTCAAAGGGGCAGGAGACTACACCGAAAACATCTTGTACTACCTTTTGTTCCTCATTGGCCTGGAATTTGTGTTGCGGCTTCTGATGGGGTTCATAAAACTCATAGTAGGCTTAAGAAATCGGATTCGGAAACAGCGTGTCCCCACTGTGGATGTTGAGTCCTCTCCTTTGAAGGAAGAAGCGACAACTGAAGAGGAATCAGAGCGGGGAAGTCCAACAGAAGACCAGCAACCCGAGCCGGCCTCCTGCCGAGCAGATGATGGAGAATCCTTCAGCCCGACGAAAAATCCCTAGAACATCGCCTCATTCGTGCGCAACAAATATCTGCTATCAGAGACACGTGGTCTGGCTGAACAGACTCCGGAACGCACTAGGAACTACGAAATAAAGGTGATCTGGGACAATTACGGGCAGGAGTGGGAATAGTGTTGGTGGGTCAGAGTTGGACGTGAGGGAAGAGGCAATGCCGTGTGATACCCTCCTGCATCAATTGACGCGCGGAAAGGTGTCGATGTGGGATTGGCTGCAACTGTCGTCCCTACTATTTACTCGACGCAACTGTTTAGCACACCCCTTGTTGGTGCACGAAACCCTACCCCTGGATGCTCTTCTGTGAATAACCTGCCAAGGAGCACTGGTTTGCCGTCCACCCCTTCCGCATCAACAGCTAGATCCCCTCAACCCACAAAGGACCTTCATCACTCTCGACCACCCTCGGGATTTTAGCCTTCAAATGCGGCGGCGCGTTAGACATGAACTCATCGTGAGGCATCATCCCCAGTCGATGTGGCTATCAGGCGATATGACCCTGCAGGTCATTCATCGTATCCTGCCGTTCTCAGGCAGGATACGATGAAGCCAAGCCGGTTGTGTTCGATGTCAACAGCTTCTACTTATTCTAGTTTGGACCTGCTCTTTGCTACTGGGTTGCGGTGATGTACATCTCCTCAGCCCAGTCCAGAATTTCTCCCAAATAGACCTCATCCAGGATGATTCCGTAGGGGGCGTTTGCCGCCGAGGTGGGCAGCTCGTCTCGTACATCGTCAAAGGCAGGGTCGTCCAACAATGGTATGGCTTTCCGGTTGACCGGCCCATATGAGATGTATTTGGACATCTCAACGTTGATCTCGGCGAAGGTTACCCAGGCGATGACCAGGTTGCCCAACTCGTACCTTTCGGGATGCAACTCCTTCATGCCGTTGACCATGTCCCACCCGCTTATATTAATGATGTGGCCGCATTCCCAGCAGATGCCCAAGGGAGCGCCTTCACCTTCCACCGCATCAAAGATTCGACCGTTCCAGGCAGAGCACATGTCGACCTCTCCGGCGATAAGCATCTGGGGACAGTCTGAGCCACTGCTCCAATACACTATGTCGCTGTCTTCGTCGTCAACCCAATCGGCAAACCAGGCGAAATCTTCCTCTATTTGCTCTCTGCTCGGTGTGTTGGCAGCCTCTTTGCCCTCTGGAGAATTCAACAGCTCGGGTTCGCGGGCTAGCCTGGCGATCTGGATTTGACCTCCCCACGCCACCGCATTCCGCAGGCCCCGGCGGCCGGGGAATTTCTCCACATCGAAAAAGTCGGCCCAGGTCTTGGGCCCGCTATCCCCGGGGTAGACTTCGGTGTTGTAAGCCAGGACGATTGACCATGTGACCTCTCCACCACCCATGTATGGAGAGAGGTTTCGAATGGGGTCTAACAGGTCCCTGATATCTACCACGCTCAAGTCCAACTCCTCCAGGGTGTCGGTTTTGATGAGAGCTACAGCATCTGCAACGCCGTGGGCTGACACATCCCACACTATGTTGCCCGTCTCTGCAGCGGTCACCCACTGGGCTGGCGTCTTGTTGGGGCTATCCTCGACTACCTCGATACCGAATTTCTCCGCTAAAGGTATGAAATAGGCCTGTCTCATTGCAGCCTGGTAGGCGCCTCCCGGGCCGACAATTACGATGCTTTCGCCCCGGTGTTTCTCCAGCTCAGCTTCTATCTCCGCCAGCGTTGCCGGGTTCTCTACCGTCCATTCATCTCTTGCCCTGATTGTCACCTCTGGTTCCGTGGGAGGCTCAAGCGTGGCTGTCACCACCTGAGCGGGCACCGCTGTAGCCGTGGGTTGGGAAACTGCGGTGGATGGCACGGAAGTGGCGGGCTCGGGCGCCGGAGTCGGCGTGGAAGTCTCTCCACAGGCGACCGCTATAAGTAGGGACAAAGCCAAGACCCCGAGTACTAAGATCGCAGTCCTTTGCCAGGTCGGTCCTCTTCTGACTGAACGCCCAAAAAATCTCATGAGTCTGCCTTTCCCTGAAAGTTATCGTGTCTCGTGCCAAGCGCGCGCAACGAAAGATAAGCGGGGGTCACCTATGAACTACAGGACACCCATATCCCACCTCCCAGCTTTCCATACTCCCAATGGCCTGGAGTTAGGAGCTACAGTGAACGGTGCGTTCTTCTGGAGAGTGGTTAGGCAGTCTGAGGAGATTATCGGTGTGTCGACAGCCCTATGCTAGCGACGTTGAATCCGCCCGTTCCCTTACCGCTCTAACCCATACCAAACTGCCTGAGCCTAAACGAAGTACTACCCTCGATGAGGACCATGGTAGTCTCACTCATGAACGCTGTCAACGATCCCATCGAGCTCACAAAACCATGTCTCGGCGCCCGTCGACGGTAATGCGCAGAACCCACGACTTGCGTCCCGCTTTGCTGATGTAAAGATGCAATCCTCCGACATCGGAATATCGCCCGGTTCCTATAGGGCCTTAACCCCTGTTTCCGATAGTGTCATAGATGTCCCTCTAAGTAACGACTTTTTCCCACGTTTATTACCATAGCCGAGGCGGGAAATTGGGGGGAACAGGTGGCGCGTCTGGGCACCCAATAAGCATCACCCAGCTATAAATTAAGGATGTTCTGGGACAATGATGGGCAGGGAAAGAAAGGATGTTGGTGGAGCTGAGGGGATTCGAACCCCTGACCCCCTCAATGCCATTGAGGTGCTCTCCCTGCTGAGCTACAGCCCCACTTAAGCGAATCGCGGACTAAAAAGATAGCAGATTGGCTAGTGCCTATCAACAGAGGGAACTCTGCCACTCCCAATGGACTAGCTGATGCAGAGTGTTAGCGGGAGTTAAGCACCCTTTGCATCGTGATCCCGATCTCCGCAGGACTATAGGCTATCGTGGCCCCAGCATCGCTCAACGCTTCTGCCTTTGCTTTTGCAGTGCCGCTCTCGCCGGTGATTATGGCCCCGGCATGACCCATCCGTCGCCCGAGAGGTGCGGTAGCCCCTCCGATAAACGAGACCACCGGCTTGGTCACGTTGCTCTTGATGAAGGCTGCTGCCTCCTGCTCCCGAGACCCGCCTATCTCGCCTATCATCACTATGGCTTCGGTTTCGTCGTCCCCTTGGAAAAGGCCGAGGATCTCCACGAAGTCAGACCCGATTATCGGGTCTCCCCCAATCCCCACACACGTTGACTGACCAATCCCGAGCTCGGTCAACTGAGCGACGGCCTCGTAGGTAAGGGTGCCGCTCCGTGACACGATGCCGACTCGACCGGCCATGTGTATGTTGCCCGGCATGATTCCCACCTTGGCCTTGGACCCGGGGGATATCGCTCCTGGGCAGTTGGGGCCGATCAGGCGGACGGCCTTGTCCTTCAGATACTTGCCCACATTGACCATGTCCAGCACGGGTAGCCCCTCGGTGATGGCGATGATTAGGGGCACTCCCGCATCGGCAGACTCCAGGATAGCGTCCGCAGCGAAAGGGGCGGGAACGAAAATCAGGGCGACATTCGCACCTGTCTCGGCAACGGCTTGGGAAACGGAGTTGTACACCGGCACACCCTCCACGTCCGTGCCTCCCTTTCCCGGAGTCACCCCGGCCACCAGGTTCGTGCCGTAGTCTCGGCAGCGCATGGCGTGAAAGCTGCCGTCTCTGCCGGTGATGCCCTGGACCATCAACCGTGTATTGTAGTCTACTAGAATGCTCATTTGTATAATCCCTTAGCGGGAGCTCTGGGCGGCAACTATCCTCTGGGCGGCGCCTTGGAGGTCGGGTACGAAGGCTATGTTCAGCCCCGACTCTTCGAGAATCTGCCGACCCTCATCGACGTTAGTCCCCCTCATCCTCACTACCACCGGCATATCCACGTCGACCTCCCTGGCCGCTGCCACAATGCCTCGGGCAGCCACGTCGCAGCGAAGGATGCCGCCGAAGATGTTTACCAGCACCTTCTTCACCTTGGGGTCCGACACCAGGAGCTTGAAGGCCTGGGCGATTTTCTCTTCATTGGCGCCGCCGCCCACGTCCAAAAAGTTGGCCGGAGCAGCCCCGAGAAGCTGGATAATGTCCATGGTCGCCATCGCGAGGCCCGCCCCGTTGACCATACAGCCCACGTCGCCGTCCAGCTTGATGTAGTTGATGTCATATTCGTTGGCCTGTACGTCGAGGGGGTCTTCCTGGGAATCATCTCGCAGGTCTTGTACGTCGCGGTGGCGGAAAAGGCCATCATCGTCAAAGTCAACTTTGGCGTCCAGGGCAATCAATGACCCGTCTCCCGTCACTAGCAAAGGGTTAATCTCGACAAGCGAGCATCCCTTCTCCCGCATTAGCCGGTACAACCCTGAGAATATGGCCCCGGCTGGCCGGACCTGCTTATCCCCAAGCCCGAGACCGTAGGCTAGGCGCCGACCCTGGAAGGGCTGAAGCCCGATGGTTGGGTCGACCCCCTCCTTGAGTATCTTCTCAGGAGTGGCCGCTGCGACCTCCTCTATCTCCATGCCTCCCGCCTCGCTGGCCATGATCACCGGCACGCCTGCCGATCCGTCGATGACGATTCCGACGTACAGCTCCTTACCCTCCGGCGCAGCCTTTTCGACAAGCACTTTCCCGATGAGTACGCCTTCCGCAGTGGTCTGATGGGTGACGAGCCGGGTCCCTAGCAGCGACTTAGCGTGGGCCGCTGCCTCCTCCGGCGAATCGGCTACCTTTATACCCCCCGCCTTGCCCCGGCCCCCGGCGTGGACCTGGGCTTTAACTACGACACGCCCCCCGAGTTCTCGGGCGATCTCGGCAGCTTCCTCCGGGGTCTCGGCAGCGCGACCCTCGGGTACAGGGATTTTGTACTGGGCTAGCAGGCTCTTGGCCTGATATTCGTGAATTTTCATTTTAGGCTCCTTTGATGAGCGGCGATTATGATATCTGACAGGCTATGACCTGTCCATTAAGTCGGAATAAGGCGTATGGTTTCTGCTACCCCTCCTCCAGCTTGGGAGAGGGTATCGATATAAAGGGCCGATCCCGGATCGCGAATACAGAGACATACCCGACTACCGAGAGTATCAATGCCAGGAGCCAAACATCTTGATAGTCGCCGCTATTGTCGAACATCAGCCCGCCTATGAAAGCGCCCAACCCCCCCGACATCTGGTGCACCATGTTGGCTGTCCCAGTGAGCGCTCCCAGATTTCTGACTCCGAATCCACGAGCCAAGTATATCGGGGCGAGGGGGGCGGTCATAAGGAAGGTGAACCCGTAAAGAAGGCCGAAGACGATAACAGCCGCGGGGGAGGTGGAAGTCACAACCAGGGCGAAGATCACGATTCTTATTAGGAAGCACACCCCGGAGGGCTTGCCAGGCCCAAAGGCATCGGAAAGGTACCCCGAGACCAGCACCCCGAACATTCCCATTACTCCCATAATCGCCAGCAAATTGCCGGCCAGAAATGGGGTGAGTCCCTGGTCGGTTGCAAAGGCGACGATATGCGTGCTGACAAGGAAGTCCTGGAAGCCGCAGATGGATAACATGAATATCAGTGTGAGGAACTTCCGGGAGGTTACAACCTGTTTGTAGGCGATGCCGGTTTCGGGAGGTCGACTTTCCGCACTCTGGTTTGCTTTCTCTGCCGGCCCGGTGGCCTCTTGCACTTTGGGACGGGAGCGGATGAAGGCCAAGGTCATCGGCACACTGAGGGTGGGTATCATCAACCCAATGATCATGTATGAGGTCCGCCAGCCCCAGTCGAGCAGAACGGACGACAATAGCGAGATTATTACCAGCTGTCCTATGGCGCCGCCGGTAATTGCAGTGCTATTGGCCTTGCCCGGATTGTTCGGGAACCAGCGGCTCACCAGGACGATCATGACGCCCAGGTTCGAGCCCCCGCTCCCGACCGCAAATACCACCCCGTAGAGCAGGAAAAGCTGCCACGGGGCTTTCACGAATCCGGTGAATCCGGCGCCCGCGGCCATGACCAGAACAAAAGCCGCAATGATCAGCCGAAAGCCGTACCTGTCTGCGAAACGCCCCGCCAGCGGCATAGTAAGTGCCGAGACCACCATATAAGTGGTCTGCACCAGGGAAAGAGGGCCCCGACTCCAGCCCAAGTCCGCTTCAAGAGGCTTGAGCACTACACCGAAAGCCATCCGAGACCCGCTGTTGAAGAAGATAACCACGAAGGCAGTGGCTAGCACTAGCCAACTACGGTCTATCCTACGGGCCCAATTCAGCATGTTCTTCGAGTGTTGTTGGAGCCGGAAGATCTAGGTCACGCGCTCAAGAAAGCGCCGATACGCCTGCATCAGCTCCCGCGCTCGAGGCCACGCCTCCGAGGGGTGGATGCTGGGACAATCGTAGTCTAAGAGGTCTTTTAGGCGGCCTCGGGTCTCCTCGGAATATAAGGCAGAGCCGTCTCCCTGCACTTCGGAGATTCCGAAGACGGGAAGAGCCGCTCGACCGATCCTTTCCGCTTCCCCCCGAGATAACTCTTCAGGAAGAACCAGCTCTGCGCCGTATGTCCCAAGCCTGGCCGGATAGTCGCCCGGCAGCCCAAGTGGTGAATTCACAGTCATAAGCTCCCGGCTGTCCTGAGCAATCGCAAGGGCATTCTTTACCGCCGAGGCGGCAGGAGTAGGGAACAGGGGTGGGTATCCTTCGACGGGGAAGAAACGGCTTCGGATAGCCGCCTCGATGAGCGATTTCGGGTCGTAGTTGGATGTGACGTCCTTGCCGTCAACGGTGAGCTTGAGAAAATAGGGCATCTTGCTGGGCCCGGCGTGGAGCATGGCGCTGCCGCCGCTCACAAGGAAGACCTGAACGGCGTCGGAGGCACACTCGTGGTCGGCGGCGACAGTTCGGCGTATCTCGTAGGCCAGATGCTCGCAGTTTCCCGCCCCGCACACCGCCCCGAGCCCCGCGCTCCAGAGCATCGGGTTTACCACGTCGGCAAAGGATACGTTGACTACGGGTGTTTCGGGTGTGGCGCTATCCCGAGCCTTCATCACGTTGTAGGCGGGAGCAAGGTGCCAGGGCAGCTGTGCCCCGATGGTTAAGGCCGCCCGGGCCTGCTCTCCGGCCTCGCCCGGAACTCGAGATAGCTGTTCGGTAACGGACCTGGGAGAAAGCAGAGATGATACGTTGATCACCACGTCCGGCTTGACGTCGGCGAGGACCGCCGCAGTCTGGGACACGTCGCTTAGATCGACAGGGTGGAATACGAAGGACTTGTCATGGCCGTTCATGGACGCGCCGATGGCAGCGAGATTGGTGCGGTATCGTCCCCAGTCGGCGCGCAGGTCGGCAACGGCTATGGCGCCGATTCCCGGCTCCCGAGCCAGGAACTCCAGCGCCCATGCGCCCACGTCGCCAAGTCCGATTATCAGTACTGTGGTACTCAAGGCATAATTTCCTAATCGATGCTATAAACCTGACTCTCTGAGCGTGGATGGCGGAGGGAGTGGGATTCGAACCCACGATCCAGGTTTCCCCAGATAAGCGCTTAGCAGGCGCCCGCACTAGACCACTATGCGATCCCTCCGCTAATGGGACCTTTGCGAGGTCACAGGTTACAACACTTTGACTATTTGAATAACCCCAGCCCCCCGCTCATACTTCGACGGGCTTCCTCCGCAGGCGGATCTTTGACAGCACGTGCGGCCCCGTCCCCACTGCGGACTGAAGCAAAGTCCTCCTAATGGGAAACGGGTTCTCTGACGGACGGCACACAACCCTCGACCCACTCACCCTGCCCGTGCTCGTCCACCTCTTTCTTCCAGATGGGGACTTCCTCTTTTATGCGGTCGATGACGTATCTGCAGGCCTCGAAGGCCTCGGAGCGGTGGGGTGTGCCGACGGCGATGATGACGCTGGGCTCGGTCAGCTCCAGCCGCCCGAATCGGTGAGCCACGGCGATGTCCGGGGTGTCCCAGCGGGCCCGGGCCTCATGTACGATCTGCGCCATCTTCTTCTCGGCCATTTCCTTGTAGGCGTCGTATTCCATGTAGGCGAGGCGGGTCGGGCCAGTGAAGTCGCGCACCGTGCCCAGGAAGACGGCGAGGCCGCCGTTCTCCTTCCGGTTGACTGCGGCGATGAACTCGGCGGCATCGATGGGTTGTTCGGTTATCTTGATCAACTTCGGCCTCCGCTCACGGGCGGTATCAGGGCAACCTCGTCGCCGTCGGCTAGGACATGGTCCATGGGGACGTACTCCCCGTTGACGGCCACCACGAGCCTTCCCCCACCTTCGAACAGGCCCGGGTGCAACTCCGAGAGCCGCTCCACGAGTCGGGCGGAGGTTGCGCCTTCATCGAGGTGGAGGTCCTCCTCCTTGAGCCCGGCCCGTTCCCGGTAAATGGCAAAGAATCGGGTGTTGACTCTCAGGCCCGCCTCCCCGGATAACAGGATTTCTTGAGGGTCAATTATAGCCGAGGGGTGTGGGAGTGTCTAACGTGAGGGTGAAAAACTATCATCCCCCCACCCCAAGAATAAATCGGGACCCCACCTGCCATCATTATTTCCTTATAGAGGGAGGAGGGGATGGATAGGCTGGATTTCGGGAGACGGGGTGGGGGTGGAATGACAGTGAAGGGTCGATTGGCTGGGATTAGGGTGAGCGGGTTGGGGGCGGTTTGCGAACCGCCCCTACCGGGAAGCAAATGGTGGGAGACTGGGACGGTTAAGTCACACTTGTGCCAAGGCTTCGGCGTCCTGGATGTAATCTATGGTCTCGCTGATCAGCCGCTCGGTATCTTCGGTGGGTTCACAGAGGCCGATATAGAAGCACTCTCCGTGCAAAGTGCCCTGGCGTTCGTAGTAGCGGGCTTTGAGCGAACGCGCTGGCGGTTCTGTTTTAGCGATTCTTCGCAGACTGCTACCTGTATCCGTCGAACGTTCCGGTAATTCGCCAGTGTGGGCAAGCACTAGGGCGTCTGTGGCCCGTTTGACGGCACACCACGCCTTTTCAGATGCGTCTCTGATGTCTCCTTCGGCTAGTCGGGAGAGGGCGGCGGAGTACATTGCTCGGGCGTCGGCAAAGACTTGGGTTACGTCGGCAGTGGTGGTCATAGTACCGTCATGCTATCACAATAAAGAAGGGCCTAGCGAACCAGGAAGGAGAGGTGCTGGGGCTAGCCCTAGATTCCTTGTGGGGCCTCGGAATGACGGTAAATGGTCGGTTGGCGGGGATTGGGGTGAGTGGCCGGGGGACGGTTCGCGAACCGTCCCTGCGGGCAATAAAGGAGAGGGAGACGGAGGATGGATTGGTGATCAGGCCAGAAGACGGGAGAGGTTGCCGCCGAGGACCAGCTCGCGGTCCTTGTCGGTCATGTAGGGGGTGTGGAGACGGACCAAGTCAACGTTCTGCTGGTAGGTGCAGGTGCGGTAGCACCAGGGCAGGTCCGACCCCCAGACCATCATGGGCCCGAAGCGCTTGTAGACTTCCTGGATGATTTTCGAGTGCTGGGGGTAGGGATATAGGGAGTCGGGGCCCCAGATTTGGTAGTCCTCGTAGGCGAGTACGTAGCCGACCTCCAGGTAGAACTGACCGGTCTCCAGTAGCGAGAAGATCTCGGTGGGGGTTTCGACGTAATCGGGGTGGGAGGGGTGGAGAAGGTTACCGCCGACGTGGGAGTCGATGACATTGAGGTCGGGGAAGCGGTCCAGGACAGATTTGAGGCCCCTGAGCTGCTCCAGATATTTTACCCTGGAACAAAAGCCAGTATTGACGTAGGCCGGCACGCCGAGGCGGACCGTTTCCCGCCATAAGGGGTCGCAGCGAGGGTCGTCGAGAGGGTCGGGGATGGCCTCTCCGCCGAGGAACAGGGCTCGGAACCTGTAGTCCTCCACTGCGTGGGTGAGGTTGGCGATCTGTCCCTGGAGGAAGTCGTCGGAGTGGGACAGCCGGTAGTCGACGGCGGCAGTGGCGAAGAAGCGGTCGGGGCGTGATCTCACGGCATCGAGGAAATAGCTCTCGCGGCCGGTATCGAAGTCCACGTAGTCGTAGTCGGCCTGTATAACAGCCATGTCCACGCCGACGGCGTCCATGTGGGCAATGATCTGCTCGGGTGTAGACTCCATTCTGGCCATGAATGCGGGGCCTCGCTGGAGCCAGCAACCCTCGCCGCGTTTACGCCAGTAGTATCGACCATGTTTGCCGACGGTGAAACCGACGTCTTCCTCGGGCTCGGGAATGAACTTGGGGTCGGTGTGACTTGAGACCATCCTGCCCCAGAAATCGGCTACGGTCTTTTGAAGTTGAGCGACGTGTCGGGCGGGGTCGGGGCCGACGTCTGGGCCGGCCTGATCGGGGAATATGTGGATATGGTTGTCGATAATCATCTTCCACCACCTCAATGCGGGTTAGTCAAACAATGAAGGAATATGTTTCCCCCGCACTCTCCTCGGCGAGTCTTCGACTCTCCCCGGCGAGCCTACGGCCCTAGACCTATCCCAACCAGAGAGAGAGGGCCTACCTCATACTTCGTTCTACGGGACGAGCGTTTTGCAAAGGGCCCCACAGAGCGTGGAAGTGATTCAGGGGCCCGTGTCCCTGGCCTATAGGAAAGGCGGTCTCTATCGCCGCCGAGACATATTCCTTGGCGTGAAACACGGCCTGTTCTACGGAGCAGCCCCGGGCCAAGTGCGCAGCGATGGCCGAGGCGAAAGTGCAGCCCGTGCCGTGGGTGTTCTTCGAATCTATCCTGGCCGAAGTGAAATCGTGGAACCGGCCCTCGGAGTAAAGAACGTCCGTGACCGGGCCTTCCCGGTGCCCGCCCTTGATGACTATGTTTCTGGCTCCCATATTCGCGATAGACCTGGCGGCACGGTGAACGTCGTCATCCGTTTCGATGGTGAAGCCGACCAAGGCTTCTGCCTCGGGGATGTTGGGGGTGACGACCATGGCTCGGGGTATGAGACGGGTGCGGTAGGCGTCCACCGCCTCTTCCCGGAGGAGGCGGTCGCCGCTCTTGGCGACCATCACGGGGTCTACGACGACGTTGGGCATGTCCAGAGCCTGGATTCGCTCGGCGACGGCCTCAATGATCCCGCTGTGGGCGAGCATGCCGGTCTTCAAGGCGTCGGTCCCGATGTCGGACATAACTGTGTCTATTTGAGCCGAGACCATGTCCGCCGGAATTTCGGCGATGCCGTTTACGGCGAGGGTGTTCTGGGCGGTGACCGCAGTTATCACGGATGTTCCGTAGACGCCTAGGGCGGCGAAGGTCTTGAGGTCGGCCTGGATGCCAGCGCCGCCCCCCGAGTCGGAGCCGGCGATGGTCATGGCTCGGGGAACCCGATTTTCGGACGAGATACTCATGCTATTGCCAAAGGGTTCCAGGGCGAGCCTGTGCCATGGGTGATGCGCAGTGGCGTCCCGACGAACAGGAACTCGTAGACTTTGTCCCGGGCCAGTTCTTCCAAGTCCATGTTTTCGAGGAGATAGACGCCCAGGTCCCGGAGGCCGTGCCGGTGGAGGGGTGTATCCCCGGGCTCTTCCAAGTTTTCGAAGAGCTCACAGGCGGGATGGTCGGTGCCTATGGCTACCACGTCGTGCTCTTTGAGCCAGGGGAGCACGGAGGCGTCGGGGCCTGGGAATGATGTAGCCCACCGGGCTCGGTCCTTACCGAAGAGGGTGTACCAGCCGGTGCGGACCAAAACCACGTCGCCGGGCTTTAGGTCGACGCCTTGGGCGGCGGCGACGTTGTCCAGGTCATCGGCGGTGACGGGCTCGGCGGGGCCGAGGTGGTCGACTCCCTTATAGGCTGCGACGTCGAGCATGACGCCGCGGCCGAAGATGTGGCGCACATTCTCGATGCCCAGGCGCTCGACGCCCCGGCTGCTGGCGTACTTGTCTGAGGAGAAGCCGTTGTAGAACTGTCCGTCGTGCCAGGAGTGTCCCAGACCGTCGATGTGAGAGCCGGAGTGGGTTTCCATGGCGATCACATCGTCGATGATGTCGAGATCGGGATCGTGGAGGTGCTGCCAGTGGGAGACGCGCCAGGTCTTGTGGAAGAGGGGGAACTGGGGACCGTCCTTTTCCAGGGGCACGGCGAGGCTGTATACGTCCCCCTTCTTTACCAGCTTTATAGCATCAAGTACTGAGGAAGAGTTCTGGAGCAGATTCAGGACCCCTATCTGGTCGTCGGGGCCCCAGCGGCCCCAGTTTGAAAGCTTTTCGTTAGTCATAACAGGCCCTCTCTATATGATGGCCAGGGGGTTCCAGGGGGAACCGGTGGCGTGAGTCAGGCGAAGGGGTGCGCCGATGAACAGAAACTCGTAGACCTTGTCCCGGGCTAGGCCCTCCAGGTCGAGGTTTTCGAGGATGTAGACGCCAAGATCCCTAAGGGCGTAGCGGTGGAGTGGAAGGCCACCCTCGGGGCTGCCGACCTTGATCCTGCGCTCGCAGGTTGGGTGATCGGTGCCGATGGCGCAAACGTCGTGCTCCTTCAGCCAGGGGAGGACGGAGGCATCGGGGCCGGGGAAGGAGGAGGCCCATCGGGCGCGGTCCTTTTCGAAGAGGGTATACCAGCCGGTGCGAATCATTACCACGTCTCCGGGTTCGAGGGCGATTCCCTGGGCCTGTGCAGCGCCGTCGAGGTCTTCCGGGGTGACGGCCTCGGCCTCCTGGAGGTGGTCTACGCCCCTATAGGCGGCTACGTCCAGCATCACGCCCCGCCCGATGATGTGGCGGACGTTCTCAATGCCCGTACGTTCAACTCCCCGGCTGCTGGCGAATTCGTCGGAGGAGAATCCGTTATAGAACTGGCCGTCGGCCCAGACGTGGCCTAAGGCGTCGATGTGTGTGCCGGAGTGAGTCTCCATGACTATGACGTCATCGATGATCGAGAGGTCGGGGTCCTTGCGCTCGGCGACGTGGGAGACGCGCCAGGTCTTGTGGAAGGTGGGCATCTGGGGCCCGTCCTTCTCTAGGGGCACGGCGAGGCTGTATATCTTGCCTTCCTTGACCATGCTGAAGGCCTTGAGGACATGGCCCCGGCCCTGTAGAAGGTTTAGGACGCCGATCTGGTCGTCGGGACCCCAGCGGCCCCAGTTGGAGAGATTGGACTCGGTCATTGCTGCCTCCCGTGAGTGGCTAGGGGTAGAGTGCGTACGCAGATTATACGGGTTTTGAGGGAGGGGGTGGGGTATAATTGAACCACAGGCCCCAGAGCAAAGGAGGAATGAGGTTGAAGAAGAAGACCTTCGAGCAGGCCCTGAAGGGCGCCGTAAAGATGTCCGAGAAGTACGTGGAGAAGGGACCCTACGAGTTCTACTCCGACCCGGAGATCGTCGATGAGGTGCAGAAGGGGCTAGCCAAGAACGAGGTGAAATTCGGCTACCGCTACTGTCCCTGAATGATCGTAGATGGCGATCCGGATCTGGATCGCATGAAGATCTGCCCCTGCGAGAGGCACCACGAGGACATAGCCCGGGACGGATTCTGTATATGAATGTTCTTCGTGAGCGAAGAGTTTCTTCGCAAGATGGAAGCGGGCGAGGAGCCGATGAGCACGGTGGCCGGCGAGGGCGGGGCTCCCGGTGAGGAGCTGTTCCCGGATGATAAATACACCGGAGCGCCTAAGAAGTCGGCTCGGGGGCCGGCAAGTCGGGGGGAATAGTTCCCTAACTTAAGCAAGGTAAATAATGGGAAACTGCACTGCAGTTTCCCATTATTGTATGCTGAGGGGCGCAACTAAATGACTGTATGTACGTTATTGTTTTATGAGCCCCGCTAGTCCCAAACTCTACTGTGCCCACCGAGAGGACACAGGACGTAGGTTTAGATGATCAAATTCAAAATCTTGGCCGCTACAATGCTGGCAGTACTGGTTGCGGCCGCATGTGGCGGCGGTGGGGATGCCACTGCAACTACTGAGGCGCAGGCACTCACCCCCCAGGCAATTGATACAACAGGCACGCCGACCCCCACCATCGCAATTCCTACCTCGACCCCCATCTCCGCCCCGGGCGTCAACGTGCCCACCGCTGTTTCCTTCGCACCTGACTTGGGTGATATAGCCTATGGATACGTGGAAACCATAGTTTCTGATTACCCGGAACGAAATGCTACGACGGACGGAGAGCTTGCGGCCGCGGAATTCATTGCCGCCGAGCTTAGCAGTTTTGGGTACGAGGCAGAGGTCAGGGGCTTCGACCTGAGACTAATAAGCAGTGATGAACCTTGGCTGAGGGTCATGGGCGAGGATGAGCAAGTTATCGAATCGCTGTTCATGTATCGGACGGGTTTCGGGGACGTGGAAGCGAGGCTGGTGGATGCAGGACTAGGCAGGCCGGAAGACTTCCCCGGGGATGGATTGGACGGGGCCGTGGCGCTAATCGGGCGGGGAGAGACCGACTTTGAAATTAAAGCCAGCAATGCTCGGGACGCGGGCGCTTCGGCGGTCATAATATACAACAGCGAGCCGGAGAACTTCGCAGGCACCCTTCAAACTGCCGGCCAGATACCGGCGCTTTCAATAAGCCAGGAAGACGGTCAGGCCCTTCTGGCGATGATGGAGTCGGGTGAGGTGAGGGTACGGGTCAAGGTGGAGACGAAAGACCGGGTGAGCCGCAACGTAGTGGCGACCAAGAAGGGCTCCATAGCCGGCGCGCCAACGATTATAGTCGGAGCGCACTACGATACGGACACCGAGTCGGTCGGGGCGAACGACAATGCGTCGGGGACGGCAGCCTTGCTCACCATCGCCCGAGCCCTAAAGGACGACGACCTTGCCGTGGACGTGACATTCGTGGCCTTCGGCGGGGAAGAGGTCGGCCTCATAGGCAGCCAGCGATACGTTTCGAACGTCATAGGTGACAACACGGGCAGCGTGCTTGCTATGATCAACCTGGACGATGTTGGGAGCGGTGAAAGGGCTATTATCGCTGGAGAGCCGGCGTTTCAACTGGAGGTCTTGCGGCTGGGTACGGAGCTTGGAGTCACTATCACCCCGGGCCGAGAGCCCGAGGGGCTGATCAGCGACCACGTTGTCTTCCAGTCGGTGGAGATACCCGTGGTGTTCTTCTTCGGTGACGACCTTTCCCGGGTCAACACCGCCGAGGACACCCTGGAATTCGTTGACTCGGGCCTGTTGGGTGATGTCGTAAACCTTGCCATAGCCCTGATACGAAGCATGGCAAGCCCCTAATGGCGGGACGTTAACGGACCGATGGCACAACTAAGATACAGCCATATTTGGATAGCAGTGGCGGTTACCATAGCTGCGGGAGTGTTGTGGGCCGGACTAAGCGCAGGAGCTTCGGCGGACAATCACTGGACTGAGTTCGGGGAGCAGTCGGTCGAGACCAACTTCCCGGATGACATGACCTTTTCCCTGGAGTTCTCCACCGATAGGCCCGTGGCCCGCGTCAACATGACATTCCTGATAGTGGGACAGGACTCGAGACGAGTGGAACCTGTGGAGTTCGAGGATGGCAACCCTTCGACTGCAGAGTTCACGCTCAGGACTCGGGGCGGGAGCAGCACCTACATACCTCCGGGCGCCGTCATCTCGTACAGGTGGATACTGGAGGACGAGGATGGCAACTCTGCGGAGACGGAAGTCATCGAGTTTGTCTACACCGACACCCGTTTCGAGTGGAACACCGTGTCCCGGGAGAACGTGACCGTCTACTACAACGGGCCCGTGAAGACGCGGGCCGAAACGGTGCTGGACACTTCAGTGAAGACCTTGAGCAACGTGGGTCGGCTGCTGGAGACTTCACTGACACGAAACGTCAACATAGTGATGTACAGCAACCCGGTGCAGATGAGGGATGCCCTGCCATTCATCAGCCGGACCAGCTCCAGCGGGTTAGTGACCCAGGGGCAGGCCCACGGGAAAGAGGGGGTGCTTCTGATAAACGGGTTCGACAGCCAGATAAAGGGAATCGTATCCCATGAAGTGACACACCTCCTCATTGCACAAGCCGCCGAAGGGCCGGGGAAACGGGTCCCGGACTGGCTAAACGAGGGCCTCGCCGAGTACGGCAACATCGAGCCGGGCTTCTCTTATGATCTGGCGGTGCTCCGCGCCGTCAGGACGGACACCCTATACCCCCTGGTCCAGCTCGCCAACCGGCCCGGAGAGCCGGATGCCGTTATCGTATTTTACGGCCACTCCCGTCAGGTCGTGGACTTTATGATAAGGACCTTCGGGACGGCCAAGATGAGCGAACTACTCAGGGAGTTTCGGGAGGGCCAGCTCAATTTCGAGGACACCCTGGAGAAGGTCTATGGAATCGACCTCATCACTCTCGACAACATGTGGAGGGAGAGCCTAGGTGTGCCTCCGGTGTCGATGGAGAGGATAGGCAACCGGCCCGCTTCGACGACCCCCACCCCCATACCTACTCGGGCTCCCCTCGGCGCTCCTACGGCGACGCCTTCTCCAGACTCGACCGGCGAGGTCGAGATTGAAAATGGGGAACTGGCCTTAGTGCAGTTGCGCCAAGCCTACGGGACAATTTCCGGAGAGGCGGGTTTCGACGCAACGGCGGACCTGAACAATGACAACGTGGTCAACTACCTGGACCTGGCGATCCTCGGTGCGCAGCTACCCTCCCCGTGAGCAACACGATATGAAGAGAATGGCCAAAATATCGTTGACGGCAGCAATACTCGGGGCGCTGGTGGTACTGATCGTAGTCTCGGGGTGCGGGGGTGGAGATGACGATGCGGTAATCGTGACTCTTACGCCGGCCAGCATAGACGCAGAGTCGGGTGGCAGCTTCACGGTGGACGTGGAAGTCGATCCCAATGGACAGGGAATCAGCGCGGCTGAGGTGACGATCAACTATGACCCGCAGGTTTTTGCCTACGAGGGTATGTTAGTGGGAGAGTTGCTCGGGGATTCGCCACTGGTGGGAGTGGAGTCGGCGGACCAGGAGATTGGACAGCTAATCTTCGCCCTGGCCCGGAGGGGCGAGACTTCAGCCCCGACACATGCCGGGACTCTTGCAACGCTGACGTTCAGGGTGCAGGACGACGCTCCAGCCGGAGAGCACGGGCTGACAGTGTACCGGGTCGGACTTGCGGACGAGGCCCAGCAGGATGTGCCGTTGATTGCGTCTAGTCTGGCGATTGTGAATTTGTAAGGCCAACCTGCTCGGCGGGGCGTATCGGCTACCAGATGGTATACATTTGGGCGGAAGCCGTTAAGATAGCGTCCTTTGTCACGAGGCGTATGTCAAACAAGGGACGTGCGTTTCGTCCAAGAGTTGGATAGAGCTATCCGGCGCTGCAGTTCTCCTCGAGATCGTCGACTTCCGGGACCCTGGGGTTCCATATCGCCTTGATATCCAGAAAGTCTTGATAGGTTGCGTCTGGAAGACAAGTGAAGGCGCCGCGAAGGGTTGCCAGGGAAGGCTTGTCGTCGCCGGATGGCGGGACGGATATGTAATTCATTCTACCGTGTCCTCGGGTTCAGAACGTCGTTGAGGCCGTCTCCGAGGAGGTTCCAGGCGTAGATGAGGATGGCGATGGTGGCGGCGGGTACCAGGAGGAGGTGGGGATCGTCGCGGAGGATGGAGAGGTTGGATATTCCAAAGTTTTCGAGGATCATGCGCCCGAGGCTAGGGTTCGGGGGCTGGATGCCGATCCCTAACCAACTCAGCACCACTTCCGATCCCGCCACAGCACCCATACCCATCGAGACCGATACGATGACCGGGCTGATGGCGTTCGGGAGCAGGTGCCGGAAGACGATGCGCAGGTTCGAGGCGCCCATGGCCCTAGCCGCCTCCACGTACTGGCTCTCCTTCAGCGACAGGACCTGGCCTCTGACCAGCCGAGCCATGCCGACCCAGCTGAACAGGGTCAGCGACGCGAACACTACAAAGTAGTCCACGGCCCCCGACCTTACTATGCCATCGATGCCTGACCAGTCTTCGAATCCCCTGGTCCATTCCACGACCCTCGGCTTGACCGTGGCAGCGATAAGGATGATAAGCAGGATGCCGGGGAATGCGAGAAATATATCGCCGGTGCGCATGATTATGGTATCTACGCGGCGGCCAAAATAACCCGCGGCGGCGCCCATGAACACACCAATCAGCAGCGATCCCGTAAGCACCGAGGCCAAGGTGATGATCACCGTGGTGCGGATGCCGTAGATTACCCGGCTCAGCATGTCGCGGCCGATCCTGTCGGTGCCAAGGGGATGCTCGAAGCTGGGGGGCCAATTGAAAATGGACGGCCCTTGGATGAGGTCCGTGGAGGCGAGTTCGGTCCAGAGGTCGCCGCCGTTAGTGGTGATGAACAGCCCGCCGTCCACAGTGCCGGCAAATAGCGTGGCGTCGTTGCCGAAGTTGGGTGAGACAGCCAGGCCTTCGGCCTTGGTGATGCTGAGGCCGGTGGTTACTATGTCCCAGGACTCGCCTCCATCGACGGAGCGATAAATACCCAGGCTGCTGGTGTTGGCAAATATGGTGTTGTCGGACCCGAAATCGGGGGAGATAAGGAGGGAGATTACCTGGTGGCTGCCCAAACTTTCGTCAATCACATCCCATGTTTGCCCCCTGTCCCGAGAGCGGAGCAAACCCTGGGAGGTGGACACGTACAGGGTGCCGTCTCGGGCGAAGGCCGGCGATATGGCCATCCTGGTTTCCCGGGACGTGCCCGCTCTGCCCTCGTAGGCCTGGGTCCAGGTCACCCCGCCGTCTGTCGAGCGGTAGATCTCCTCGACGGAGCGGAAGGAGCCTGTCTTGCGCTCGGTAACGGTGGCGAAGACCGTGGCGTCAATGGCGAAGGCGGGGGAGAAGACGACGTGGGATGCGGCAGGGGAGTCGCCTTGGAAGCCATTGCTGACGTTTGTCCAGGTCGTGCCCCGGTCTGCGCTCCTGAACAGGCCGCCGGACAAGGCGGCAATCAGGGTCCCGTCCGCGTGGAAGACGGGTGAGGCGGCGATGTGATTGATGCCAAGATTGTCCGGGAGGCCGACGTTCGCAGGGGCCCAGGAAGAGGCGCCGTCCCGGGAGACAAAAACTCCCTGAGGCGTACCGGCGTAGACCACCTCTTCAAGCCCTTCGGACGGGACCGGCACCAGCACATCCACGTTGACGGCGCCCAGCCCTGAGACTACTTGAGTCCAGCTGCCTCCCGCGTTTTCGGAGCGAAAAACGCCAACAGGCGTGTAGTTGTACAAAGTCGAGTCATCCGACCAGTTGGGAGACATGACCAAGCCCTGGAATCCAGGCAGTTCTTCCAGGTTAGTTGACGGCGTCTCCCGGTAGTCTCGGGGAGCGGTTAGAGGGGCTAAGGCGCCCACCCCATAGAGAATGACGACAACGATGAGCGCCCCCAGCGCGACCTTCTTGTGGCGCAGCCGGGTCCATGCCTGTGCCCAGGGACCGCCGCGCCCCTCGGAGGTGGATGCAGGGCCTTCCGGCGCTGAGTTGAAGGAGTCCCTTTTGAGGAGTCGGCGACCCAGTCCGCTCAGGAGCTGCAGCGGGTTAGTCATACTTGATCCGGGGGTCGAGGAAGGCGTAGAGAACGTCGACCAGCAGGTTGGCAAGGACAAAGGACACGGCAATGATCAGCACGAGGGCCATGATGACCGGAAAGTCCCGGTTGAATATGGAGTCGATGGCCAACTTGCCGATACCCGGGATGCCGTACAGTTGCTCGGTAATGAATGCGCCGGTCACAAGGTCGCCCAGAGAGAGGCCAATGACGGTGACGATGGGGATGATGGAATTTCGGGCGATGTGTCGGCGGCGGACGGTCCATTCGCGCAGGCCCTTGGCTCGGGCGGTGCGGATGTAGTCCTGGCCCAGGACGTCCAGGGTGCTGGCCCTCATCAGCCGGGTCATTATGGCGATGCCCGGCACTCCCATAACGAAGGCGGGCATGAGTATGCGTATGTCGAAGAAGCCGCCCCATCCGCCGCTGGGCAATATGTCCAGCCATACGACAAATATGAGGGCGAGCAGGGGCGCGGTCACCAGGACGGGGACCGAGACAAAGAGGAGTGTGGTGGCGACGATGACCGGGTCCGTCCAGCGGCCCTGGTTCAGGGCGGCGGTCAAGCCCAGGGGCACACCTCCAAACACAGAAATTATCGTCGCTGCGATGCCCAGCTGGGCCGACACCCATATCTTGCCGGTGATTAGGCTGGAGACGCGTTCGCCGCGGAAGGTGAAACTCTCTCCGAGGTCTCCCTGCACGGCGTTCCATACGTAACGCCCATACTGTACGAAGAAGGGGTCGTCGAGGCCGCGCTGTTCTTTGATGCGGGCAATGACATCGGGGTCCCGGTGCTGGCCGGCGAGAACGGAAACGGGGTCGCCCGGGCCATAGTTGCCGAGGGCAAAGGTGACGAAGGACACGACGAGAAGGACTACTGGGACCCAGAGCATCCTGCGAAGGATGTAGGCCTTCATCTACGCCTCCGGGGGTTGGCTAGTGTGGTCTTTTCATAGTGCGAAGAACTTAGCATCTATCTTAGACGGGATTCGGGCCTTCGCGCCAACTGGAGCGCCTTGCGAGTGCTAGAGCGTGGTGCTTCTGCATTTTGCGGTCATTGGCAACAGCGGCAGGCAAAACAATGTCCGAGTGATAGGGATTTTCGCCTTCTATAGGAGAGGCAATTACCGTGCGACCCTCTTTACAGGCCGCATCAGCCGTAACAGTCGCCCATCCCCGAAACTCGCCTTCTCGGTTTGCAGCCCGTTGCTTGGCTATCGTAATAGCTTCTTCAAGCGGAGCAACACTTAATCTGTCGACCGAAATTCTCATTCCCCCTGACGGGGGCAGAAACACGTTGTATGGTGTGGGTTTCTGCTGGCACGTTTGGCGGTGCTTCTCGAATAGATTCCCCGACCTAGATTTTCCCATTCGGCGATGGTTTCGGGGACTGGCATAGGAGCTAGCCGGACGCTAACTCCAGAGAGGAAAAGGCTCCAGACAGAAAATCATCCGGAAGGTCTTCAGAAGACGGATACCTGTTGCTCTGCTGCTCGCCGTGAGTGTGCACCAAGCAAAGCACCTCCCCTCCGGGTTCGCACAAGACCAAGACCGCAGACCCACGGTCATTACGTGCATCGATAGCAATCGCTCCATCCTGGTCGGGGTAGACTTCGAAGCGGTGAGGCCAGATATCGTAGAGCTTTCTCAGGATTTGCTCAGAGGCATCAAGTAATTGCTGGTCTGGGATGGGTAGTCCGTCCTCCCGGGCCTCTTCGCTCGCGTCTGCAAGGTCTGCGAGGGCGTCTGCCAGGTCTCGCGGGAGCTTCCCTGCCCCTTCATCCAAGTTCTTAACTGTGCGTGAACGCAAAGCAGTCCTCTTTGACTCTCCCGACCAACACCCTACCGTGTGGAAAGGATACCACACGGTAGGGGTCCAATTACTCTTGCTTATTCAGGCTCTATGTAAATGAACCTGAGCTTGGGGATGGGGAGGGGGGAGAGGACGTAGCCCTTGACGTGGGGCTTGATGAGGATGTAGCGGTCGCCTTCGTACCAGCGGGGGATCCAGGGCACATCGTTGACGATGAGCTGCTCGGCCTGCTGGTAGAGGGATATTCGGGTCTCGACGTCCTTCTCGGTGCGGGCCTGTTCCAGCAGCCTGTCGACTTCCGGGTTTGTGAAGCCGGTGTGGTTGTTGGCGCTTTCGGAGTGGAAGAGGATGTCCAGGAAGTTCTGGGGGTCGGGGTAGTCGGCGACCCAGCCGAGGGTGAACATCTGGTAGCGGCGACGGTCCACATCGTTAAGGAACGTGGCGAACTCGGACTGCTGGACCTCGACGTTGACTCCGAGGAGCTCCTGCCAGATGGCCAGGACAACCTCGGTATCGAGGCCCACGGCCCCACCACCGCCGGGGACGGACAGGATTATGGTCGGCAGCTTTGCCGCGGCCATCCTGGAAGCCTCGCTGAGGGCGGTGATGCGGGACTCGTCGTCGACGGCGGTGTCGGCCTGCATGAGCTGTTCGGCGATTGCTGGGTCTCCGCGGCCATAGCTGGACTCGGCCAGTGTCCTCATCGCCTCTTCGATGTCGAAGCGGATGCCCTGCAGGTTCTGGTTGTGGCCCGGGAAGCCCGGGGGCAGGATGCCATAGGCGGGGACGACCAGGTTGGACAGCACGGCCTCGGCGATAAGCTCCTTATTAATGGCGAGGGCCAGGGCCTTACGTACCTTGATGTCGTCGAAGGGGGCCATCTGGGTATTGAGCCCGAAGTAGCTGACGCTGTAGTCGGGGGGAGTGATTTGAAGGTCCCGGTTGATCTCCTCTGTGGGGTCGAGGACACGGTCTATGTCGGCCAGGCCGACGCCCGTGAAGTCGATCTCGTTGTTCTCATACATGGTCATGCCGACGCCGCCGCTTAGAAGCAGGTTGACGGCGTCCAGGTGGGCGGGCTCTTTATAGTAGAGGTCGTTCCTTTCGAGCCGGATGCGCTCGCCGATTTCCCACTCAGCGAGGCGGAAGGCGCCAGTGCCGTTGGGCCGGGAAGTCCAGTCGGGGCCCGACTCGACGTTCTCCTGGTCGACGACGAAGGCGGTGGAGTAGGTCAGCTTGGCGAGAAAATAGGGTTTCGGGGCGTCGATGGTTATTTCGAGGGTATAGTCGTCCAGGACGCGTATTCCGCTGACGCTGTTGGCCGTGCCTTTGAGCTTGGCGGAGGCGCCTACGATGTCGTTCAGGTAGAGGTCGGCGACGGTGGATTCGGTACGGGGGTCCAGGGCCCGCTCCATGGAGAATTTGAAGTCGTGGGCTGTCACGGGCTTGCCGTCGTGGAACTTGACGTCGTTTCTCAGGTGGAAGGTGAAGGTCCGCTCGTCGTTGCTGAGGTCCCACCTGGTGGCGATGTCGGGGACGATGTTGAGGTCGGCGTCGATGGTGACGAGACCGCTGAAGACCTCGATGACTACGAATGCGGAGCTGGTGTCGGAGGTGAGGGCGGGGTCCAGGGTGGGGGGGTCGGAGAAGAGTCGTGTAAACTCACCACCCGTACCTACCGGCGAGTCCGGGACAGGGGTGGCGGTGGCAAGCGTGGCCGGCGCGGTGGGGACGGGTGTGGAGGTGGGCTGAAGGGTGGGGCCCTCTTCGCTCGAGCCGCAGGCGGCGGCGACTAGGAGGGCGATGGTGGCAAGTGCGAGGACTGTGAGAAGGGTCAATCGGCCAGTCTTTTTGTTTATAGCATTACGCATGGGCATAGAGTCTCCGTTCGAGCACTATGGTAGCCATATGATGGTGAGGTAGCAAGATTGGTGCGTTCAAGTGAGTAAACGCACGAGGGGGTGGAAAGTTAGGTGGGGGTGCTCCCGCGTGGAGTTACGGGAGAGACGGAGAGGGCCTGAGGAGTTGTAGAAGGTGAGGTGTGCCTAGGGCGAACTGGGCAAGCCCGATTGTAGGGGCACTTCTCCGAGCATCCACCAATCGGAGGAGCTATCGGAAGGGTCGCAACGCACGCTTACCGTCCAAGAATAGTTGGAGACATTGTCCCAGGGGAGGCTGAGGTCTGCATCAATAGCTGTAGTAGCGGGTGCGGGGTGGGAACCGAGTAATCTAATCAAATAACCTTCGCTGTCCGAAACTCCTACGAAGTAGTTTCCTTGGCAGGGAGTGGAGTCTGACCAGGAGACGGTGATGTCGGTCTGGGTGATGTAGGGGTCATCCCGAGGGGAGAGGGAGACGGACACGCTTGAGGTCTGTTGTGGAGTTGGTGTGGGCTGAGGAGTTGATGTGGGCGTAGGTGTAGGTTCGGGTGTTGCGGTGGGTTCGGGTGTTGTGGAAGCCACAATCCGCAGCATGAGTAAGTCGTCGTTGTGCCAGGGCTGGTCTGATACGGACCAGGAGAGGGTGCCTGCGGAAGAGTCCTCTGTGGCGGAGGACGCGGGTAGTGAGAGGGAAACGGACCCGTCCAGCTCTATGAACTCCACCTTCTGCCCCGAGAGGGAGGATAAGGGGGAGAGGGATAGGACGACGGAGCCGCTTTCCCACTTGAGGCCGGTGATGGAGGTTGATGTGCCGTCTATAGAGAAGGCGGCGGGGTTTATGACGCCGTTGGACCCGTCAACCCCCACCCCCGTGCCAATGGTCACCGGATCAAAGAAGGCTTCGTGAAGGGTACCGGAGGGCGGGGCGACCGTGACGATTACCTCGTTTCGTTTCTTACGGATTTCCGATATGGCATCACACAAGGCGTAATTCTTGGGCTGGTCGGCCCAATAGAACCGGTAGGTGCCTTGAGGAAGGGGTCGCGCCGTAACAGCGTTGGCTGGCCACACCTTGTCAAACAAGTCCGCATCCTGTCCTGTGTGCAATATCACATCATCAATATCGAGCGAGTCGGGGATGTCATCTGCATCAATATGGTCAGCCGCACTACCGACGTACACTTCGGTGCCGGATGATGCGCCCGACGTTATCGCTTTCACGTGTTGGCGGTTGTACTCGACGCCCCATACGGTCTCACGATGGTTCTTGAGGTACTGTTGATATCTTGCCGAGCGGTATTTGTCACGAACGCACTCGGCGTAGGCTTCCGTACCACCGGCGGCAAGTTCATTCCCTATCCTCGTGACCAGGGCCTTCAATTCACTGATTGTCATCGACTCGCCTTGAGTGCTACTACGTCCACTCGCGTCTTGGGATCCACTCGGCAGATTTATCAAGAACCGCTGCTCTCCGCCCAATGCCCTGCCCGTCGCCCCCTGTGCGGCGGCATCGGGGAGCCACGCCTTTTCCCATCTGCTCGCTACCGTGTAGCCGTCCTCTCCGTTGTTGCGGAAGGAGGTCATCCAATAGCGGTCGGGGTCGTCAAAAGTGCTGACCACACCGTCACCCGAATGCAAGAACACGATGGCTTCTCTCTCGTCCCATTGGGTGGTGCGCAAGGACAATAGGTTCTCATTGAGGGCCTCCACCTCCGCACGGGTTTCACGCAATCCGTCATGGTCGAATAGCACCGCTTTGATTTCATCGCCTCCGCTACCCCTGAGATATTCAAGCACCTCGAACGTAATCTCGATGGAGTTGGCATAATAAGTGATATATCGGTCGGAGTTGCGGAAATCAAATCGGATTTCCTCGATGGTCTGTCTGGCGGACCTGAACCTGACGCGGGCCACAGCCTCCGCATACGCTATCGTTTCCTCCATCGAGGACTCGCCTGTGTAGGGAACGCCGCTGGACATCGCACCCGATGCCGAACTTTTGCCACTGCCTTGTGTGGTCTCTACCTCGGTGTCGGCACTACCACAGCCTATCGCTAGGAGCACAACAACCACTAGGGCCACACCCAGGCCCACGATCTGCATCATCCGCAATC
This sequence comes from Dehalococcoidia bacterium, assembly GCA_965249275.1. GTDB lineage: Bacteria > Chloroflexota > Dehalococcoidia > Plut-88900 > Plut-88900 > Plut-88900. Next base: position 738,216 of record CBDFLQ010000006.1, on the reverse strand, counting down.
GGCTTCTATACAACATTCGCATGACTGCTCCTGTGTTGACTACATCAACTATTGGAGCCAAATCCACTCTAGTAGATATCTCCCAAAAGCTCGGATTCCCCAGGGTGTGCCCGAATTCGTGCATCATGGTCGGAGGCCGAGGCTACCTTTGAGCTAAATAACCGTGAACTCGGTGACATACATCCACATGCAGCCAAAAAGCGCTAGATGCTTGTGGACCATACATCTTATATGACTATAACGTATTAGTTGCCTAAAAGGTTCCCAAGGGATGGGCTCACGCCATAGTCGTATTTTCGGTCTGTGCCGGGGGGGTGGAGGGGTAGGGGTAGGGGCGGTTGTAGAAGGTGAGTGGCGGCCTAGGGCGAACTGGGCAAGCCCGATTGTAGGGGCACTTCTCCGAGCATCCACCAATCGGAGGAGTTCTCGGAAGGGTCGCAACGCACGCTTACCGTCCAAGAATAGTTGGGGACATTGTCCCAGGGGAGGCTGAGGTCTGCGTCAATAGCTGTAGTAGCGGGTGCGGGGTGGGAACCGAGCAATCTAATCAAATAGCCTTGGCTGTCGGAAACTCCTACGAAGTAGCTTCCTTGGCAGGGAGTGGAGTCTGACCAGGAGACGGTGATGTCGGTCTGGGTGATGTAGGGGTCATCCCGAGGAGAGAGGGAGACGGACACGCTAGAGGTCTGTTGGGGAGTTGGTGTGGGCTGAGGAATTGATGTGGGCGTAGGTGTAGGTTCGGGTGTTGCGGTGGGTTCCGGTGTGGCTGAAGGTTCGGGGGTGGGATCGGTTACCGCCACGTCGGCGGTGGCAGTGGCCACAATAGTGCTCCCCTGCAGCAGCGTCGCCGTCACCGTCCCACCGGGCGCAGTACACCCGTACAGCATGAGAGACTCCGTGTGGGACGTGCTCCCAGCAGATATCGTCACGTCCTCCTGCTGATCCATGCACCCGCTGTCAAACCCCGTATTGGTGTTGTCCGTGGTCACCCGTATGCTGTAGCTGTCCGTCGACACCAGGTTCGTAGCACTCACACCAAATGAGTCGCTCTCTCCCTCTTCCATGTCGCTCACTAGACCCGTTATCTCCGAAGACGGCCTGAGGGTTTGTTCGGCAATTGTGGTGGATACAGCTTGGGCAGTTGCGAATGCGCTGGGCTCTGCGGTTGCATCCACAAAAGTAGCTTCCTTGGCCGGGAAAGGAGTTGGGGACTGAAAATCCGGAGGAGAGATAGGAGCAACGATCACATTCACTACATCAATACCGTGAACAGTAGTGGTGTATGATACGCTCTCATCCAAAAGCCCAGATACACCCTCACTGAAGGAGTTGAGCGAAAACCTGCGTAGGATTCTGTTGCTGTCCACCCAAAACATGTATTCAATCCGGTTGTTTCCTCCACCGGATCCCGATGGAGCCAACGCTGCGTATACCCTCAGGGATAAGCCATCTTTCGTCATTGTTCCCATATCCCTGAAATTAACAAGGCCTTCGATGCCACATATTCCTGATATTCCTGGGCTCCCTCGGGCACCTGGACTCGAATTAGCACTATCTGTTCCATAATCCTGGTACGCTGCCCATTGCCCCCATTGTCCTAGTATATTGGTCTCTCTCACATAAAATACGCCGTCCACGAAAATCAACTCACCCAAAACCATATCCTGATCGTCCATTACTATCTGTCGAAAGCTGTTCCCGCTCACTTCGTAATCTATGGAGAATTCCGAGCTTTGCTCGCCTCTTATCACAGTGCCAGTTGTTGTCATATCGTAGTGTGTGTGTGTTTCACTCCGTGAACACACTTCTTTCAATGCCGACTCGGCATCAACAGGCGTAGGCTTGCAGGATATGGCGAATAGCAGGAACAGCAGAGAGAATAAAATTGCTATTAGCATTTCCCATTTCATAGCGTATCATCACCTCGTAGGGCACGGGGAATAAGAAGACACCCTGATTGAACGCGAAGGGGGGCCATTTGCTGCTGGATAAGGTGATCCGCTACCTTTAGACCTTATCCTTAAGTAGTAGGAATCACCGCAGGCCAGCAAGAACGCTATCTGGCCTGGTGGTCTTATTTCCATCAATTGCTCCCATTCCCTAAAATCGGAATCTTCATCTTCACTTTTTTCAATTACATAACTGGCCACATCAGGCTCCGTAGTCCAAGTTAGATTGACAAAATTTTGACTATTGACGGTTGCATCAACATTCAACGGAGGATGGGGAGGTGGTTGAGCAAATCTTACGTCGTCGACACTATATCCTCCAGTTGTCCGGTATGTGTTTATAGTCCCACCGCTGCTAGATATACGGTGCGTACCGTACACTTGAAATTGGTTACCCCAACCCTGTCCTGCGAATAGAAACCCACTTTGCCACAGACAGGTCCGACTATTCGTACACATTTGTCCCAAAATCGGTGTGGAGTGTCCTAAAGATCCAGTTCTACCGGAATTGTATCCATGGTAAACAGCGCCATACAAACTAGTGTTGACAGTCGTGACCGATGCAGTGGCAACGGCGCTATTACCACAAGCAGCTAGCCCAGACAGGCCAAGTTCTGAACCTCCGAGGTCAGGTAAAGGAAAGAACATATACGTGGACGATCTATGCACTTGATACGAGCCAGGCCCGATATTAACAATAGTGCTGTTGTCATCATAATCAGAAGGATCAATCCTTCCAGCTAATGGACAAAGTACTTCTCTCTTAGGAGTCGGAAGGCAGATAATGAGCCCAAGAAAAGTAAAGTCATTCTCTTCGATGTTGAGCAGTGATGTAGGTAAGCAAGGACTGAGGTTATTGCCCGCAAGATACCATCTGCTAAGAGAAGGCATGTCTCCTATTGCACTTGGTATTGGACCTTCTAATTCATTGTTTTGGAGATATAGGAAATCAAGATTTTCGAGGTTAGCCAGTGAACTCGGAATTCCTCCATCCAATATATTGTCATTGAGGATAAGAGATTGGAGTTTGTCCCGATATCCCCATTCGGATGGGATTTGTCCTTCCAACGAATTGTTAGCAAGGTTAATGGTCACTATTTCATCTCCGACTATTAATTCTGTGAGAAATCCTGTTAAAGCATTGTCATTTAGAAACAGGATATTGAGTGCAGACAAATAGCCGAGCCTTGCAGGGATTGTCCCGCTAAAGTTCTTATCGTTCAAGTACAACGCTGTAACACGATCATAGGTCGTGTTGGTCTGCTCGTCAGTTTTGGGGCTAAAGCCGAGTCCTTCCCATTCACGCAACAGTGTTTCGCCATTCCAATTCAATGCATCGCCCGCATCACCCCTCAGGGTGTCTATGATGCTTTTTAGGACAACACAGTCTGCCACAAGGTGAGGTTTGTTGGAAAATCCAGGGATAACGGCCTTCGTATTGCATATATGTAGTGGCTCGCAGTCCACCAGACAAGGCCTGGCCGTAGGAGTAGGGGTAGGGGTAGGGGTGGGAGTAGGGGTAGGGGTGGGAGTAGGGGTAGGGGTAGGGGTAGGGGTAGGGGTCGGAGTGGGGGTAGGGGTAGGGGTAGAGGTCGGAGTGGGGGTAGGACAGAGAGTCCACTCTTCTACTGGGTGGGACGGGTCGCTCCATCGAGCGGCGTAGGTAGTCCCGTCACCAAAGGCCTGAACGGTGAATGTGTACAGAGTGCAAATCCGGAGGCCGGAGACCAGGTTGAAGGTGTTGGGGCCACCACCGTGGTGGTCCCGGGGCTCGCTGGAGTCATCATAGTCTACGTCATAACTCTGTACTCCGCCCCTGCTGTCCCTGTTCCAAGAGATGAGAATTGACGTATAGCTCTGTGCCTCTGCGTGAACCCCTGTTGGGGGTGGGGGTTTGCTGAGGGGAGTGGGTGTGGGGATGACGGGTCTGGGTGTATTGGTCGGGACGGGCGTATTGGTCGGCACGGGTGTATTGGTGGGCACAGGTGTATTGGTGGGCACGGGTGTATTGGTGGGCACGGGTGTATTGGTGGGCACGGGTGTATTGGTGGGCACGGGTGTATTGGTGGGCACGGGTGTATTGGTGGGCACGGGTGTCGCCGTCCATATCGGCCCAGGTTCGCACCATGGGCAGCGGACACCACTCCTCTCTTGCTCCACCTGATCGGTGGTGATTGCCTCTGCACTCTGCGTGTTGCCGTCTCCATCGGTATATGAGACGGCTGCCCGGAGGTAGCGCCCTACGTCATCCCCGGTGGGGATGTACTTCGTGGAGGTTGCAGCCTCAATGTCCTCCCAGCCGCTCTCTCCATCTTGGGAGCGGGCCCACTGCCAGGACATGCCGGTCGGGTCATCGGCAACCAGGGCAGCGGTTAGGAACTCTCCGACAACCGGCTGAGTGATCTCCTCTCCCTCCCATAAAACGGAAGGGGATAGGTCCACGGAATTATGGTCGTCGGCAAAGACTCCGACTGCAAAGAACAGGGCAATCCCGATGATGGCGAAGATTCCAAACGTGTAGGACACTCGCAGGACGTGAGGCATGTGCTAACCTTGTTAGAAAAAATCCTGCGGCGTAGAATAAAATACTAGTCCATATCTGTCAAGTCATTCACAAATATGGGTGACACATATGACGGTGTCATGGTGAGGATAGTAGCTGATCACGTTCACATAAAGGGGTGACATCACCCCCTCCCCTCAGTACTGAATTAGAGGCATACGTGGGCGCAGAAGTGCCAGCCTCTGCCTCTGTTTTTTCCTCCCCCTCCCCCCAGTACTGAATTAGAGGCCCGCATACGTGCCTAGCACGTATGCGGGCCTCTATTCTTCTTTCCCCCTCTCCCTTGAAGGCCCTAAGGGAGAGGGGGACCAAGGGGGTGAGGGTTCCCCGGAAGGGCCGGGGCGGTGCCCCCCCAAAAGTGTGACATCCACCCCTTGACTTCATAAGACATGTGTTCTATTATTGGACCAGTCTAGACCCGACACCCACCTTAAGGAGGAACCAAACACTAGGGAAGCCCACCCGGCCCCCGAGGACTCAACGTCCAAGCCCATCCCAAAGGGCGGCCCACATGCCGCCCCACGGCACAAGCGAACGCCGCCATCTCCTCTACCAAGGGCCCCGGCTATCCCTTCCCTGACCATCAGGCGATGGAAGACGCCCTGGACCGTACTTAAAAGTCTCCTCACGGAGCAACCTTGTCCTATGGAGCGGAACGGGGCAGCCCGTAGCCGAGGACCGCTCGGCTCTCCGTCCGCTTCCTCAAATAAAACTGGACTGTCCGCCACTCCCGGCTCCTGGATACAGGCGGCGAACCGGATACCCCGTACTCCTGCGAGGGGAACTGACCCTGGACTTTCCCCTTCCTGCACCCGCCTGCGGCGGACAGCGCAGCCAACCTTCATTGGAGCCTATGACGGATGACGGACCCGTACGTCCGACCATACTTCCAGGTCTAGGCGGCGGCGGAGCCCCGTCCCCACGTTCCCGGGACGCCTCCTAGCCCGCATTATCTAAAGATAGGGAGCCGAATCCAGCAAGCGTCTTTCATCGCCACCCCAAAACCCAACAGACAGAACGCAAACCGAAACCCCACAATCGAAGATGGAACATCCGCCTTGGGCGGATCCGCCTCTGGAGGACTGAATAAAAGGCCAGTGTGTCACTGACCTACCGGACGAGTACATCAGATTGACACCGGGAACGGGTGGGCGATAGGATAGGCGGCGTCGGAATTCCCAACGGATGCCCAGGGAGGTGGCCCCATTGGCGGATACTAATCGTCCCCTGCCCTCACCAACCCCCGAGACCAGGCCCTACTGGGACGCGCTGAAGGAGCATAAGCTGCTCATACAGCGCTGCAAGGACTGCAGTAAGGCGTATTTCTATCCTCGTCCCTTCTGTCCCCACTGCTTTTCGTCAAACGTGGAGTGGTTCGAGGCCAGCGGGAAGGGGACGCTGTACTCGTTCGTGATAAACCACAGGCCGGCCCCCGGCTTCGGGTCTGACCCATACGTCATCGCCGTTGTCGAGCTGGAAGAGGGGCCTCGGATGATGAGCAACCTCATCGGCATCGAGCCCGACCCGGAGAAGGTCCACTGCGACATGGCCGTCGAGATCGCCTACCTTGACGTGACCGACGAAGTGACGCTGCCACAGTTCCGGCCCGCATGAGCCTTTTGACGTGATAAGGAGACTGACATGGCCCCGAAAGATTTGCGCGGTAAGGTCGCCATAGTCGGAGCGTCTGAGTCTGACGAGATGGGCAAGCTGCCCGATAAGTCGGTGCTCACGCTGCACGCCGAGTCGATACGAAACGCCCTCGATGATGCGGGCCTGGGCCTGGGAGACGTAGACGGGCTGTTCATGGCAGGCGGGTCCCCCGAGACCACGGTGAACGACCTGTGCGAGTACCTTGGCGTCATGCCCCGGTACGCGGACAGCACGATTGTCGGGGGGTGCTCCTTCATCATGCACGTGGAGCACGCGATGCTGGCACTGAGCGCGGGCGTGATCAACACGGCGGTCATCAGTCACGGCGAAAGCGGCCGCTCACGCATGGGCCTGCCCGGTTTCGCAGATGAAAGCGCAACCCACAATGGCCAGTTCGAAGACCCGTTCGGGACGTTCGGCCCGACTACTACTTTCTCGATACCCGTCACCCGGCACATGCACAAGTACGGCACGACTCGGGAGCAGCTGGCGGAGGTGTCGGTGGCGACGCGGAAGTGGGCAATGATGCACCCGATGGCCCGGATGAAAGACCCCATCACAATCCAAGACGTTATGGATGCCCGGATGATTTGCTGGCCCTTCACCCTCCTTATGTGCTGCCTGGTTACCGACGCCGGAGGAGCGATAGTGCTCACCACCGCGGACCGGGCCAAGGACCTGAAGCACAAGCCGGTATACGTTCTCGGGACGGGGGAGGCGGTCTCCCACGAGCGAGTGAGCATGATGAGGGACATGACAACCTCCGACTGCGCACGGAAGTCCGGTAAGGCTGCATTCGATATGGCCGGGGTCAAGCACTCGGACATTGACGTGGCGGAGCTGTACGACGCGTTCTCCTTCACGCCAATGCTGGCACTGGAGGACCTGGGGTTCGTTGGGCCTGGGGAGAGCGGGCCGTTCGTCGAGGGGCAGAGGACTGCGCCGGGCGGCGAGTTCCCGATGAACACCAACGGCGGCGGCCTCTCCTACACCCACTCGGGGATGTACGGCATCTTCACGCTGATCGAGTTGACGCGTCAGCTTCGAGGCGAGGCGGGAGAGCGGCAGGTGAAGGATGCCAAGGTCGGGATTGCTCACGGGCCGGGTGGCATGTTTGCCGCAGCCAGCACCCTGATCGCCGGCAGCGTGATTCCGTAAGGGGCCGTACAACCCCCACTCTCTTAGCCCCTTACTAAGGCGCGCCGCCGATTGTAATGACGCGGTCGCCAGTCGGCTGGACGGCGCGGTTATTGGGGCCTCCGCTCAGCGAAAGCAAGCCTTCCACCTGCTCCTGGGATATGGTCATTGGCTGTCGTAGGACGTGCCAGTCGACGGGCTCATCGCAGGGGGGAGTGGTTTTCGAGCCGTCGTAGCGGTAGTAGGAGAGCTCGGTGGGGAGGGAGCCGGCGAGAGGGATATGGGCGTTGCCAGTGCCGTCGGGGGGTGGGGAGGCGTCGAGAATCGACTGTGCTACGGGGCTGGGCTCACCGAGGGTGAACAGGAGCCCGACGACTGCCAGACGGCCGTCTGAGTCGGCGTGGACCATGTGAAGCTCGGCGGCAAAGCTATTGCCGTCCACCAGGTGCTCCGAGGGCGAGTGAAAGTGCGCCGACTTCAGCGTGAATTCCCGACCTCCTAGCATGGCGGTGTTGCCGGGGGCGGAGTCGGCGTGGACCTGTCTGCCGTCGTTGCGGAGGGTTGTCTCGGCGGTGGCGTATGAGAAGGAGATCGGGTCGGGTCCGCCAACTTGGTAGTCTGTGATGTCGATGGGGGACTGCTGTTTGCCGCTTGCGCAGGCGGCGAAGTCGGGGGATAGGGCGGCCCAGTTCTCGGGGGCGCCGGGGCCGGTGTAGCCCCATTCGATAGGAGTGTCATTATCGCAGGCTGAAAGTATTGTTATGAATAAAAGCATAGAGGCTAGGGCGAGGGCTCGCATGTCGGAGGGAGTGTAGCACGGGGGGATGGGGCGGGGTTAGATTCTGGCTTGGGGGCTCGCATGTCGGATAGTGCAAGGGTGGAGACAATAACGTCTCCACCCCAAACTAGAGTCAAAGGAGGGAGATGAACCCTCCGGATTCATAAGCTTAGCAACACGCTTAGCAGGGGTACAGTTCTCTGGGGTCGTCGACGAAGGCGTGGTCTTCGTGGCCCTCGGGGGTTGCGGTCAGGACGGTCACTCCCTTTTCGGACTGCAAGCGATGCCATGTGCCCTGGGGCACGACCAGTAGGTCGCCCGCGCTTACCTGAATGGTTTGGCGCTCGCCGTCCACGAGCATCTGGATTGCCGTCTCGCCGGCCACAATGTGTACGATCTCGTCACCCTGGACGTGCCGCTCCCAGCCGGCGTCGCCGTTGAAGGTGCCGAGGTTGATGGCCGCATCGTGGAAATCGCCCCTGCCGAGAATCTCGAAGCCTGCGACTACCACTTCTTCGGGGGTACTCTCGCCCCGGTTGACTATGGGGGTCAGGTTTTCAATAGCTTTGTGGACGTTGTAGATCTTTACCATTGGGTTTTCCTTTCTCTGCGCCGATTTCTATGTAGGCGCTTAAGCCTTGGGAGGATTATACATGCGAACTGTTGCTATTGCAATGGTTCGCAATAAGGTTATGGGGAGCACCCTCCCTTCCTTGGGGGACTCGGGGCAGGCCCTAGGCTTCTCCTATCGAGGGATCTTTGCACAACCTGCCTACTATCTGGGACTCCTCCCGGAATCCGCTCGACCCTTCGACCCTGCTCAGGATGAGCGGATTCCCCCCGCCCCCAATGCAAGGGCAATATAGTTCCCCGGCGCAATGAATCCCGATTCATAGAAAGGTCTCGTCGAGGGAGAGAGGATTATTAAAGGCCATAGAGTTCGACGGCGGTGTCGCCGAGGACTTTCCAGCGGTCTTCCTGGGAGAGGGGCGCGAGCATTTTTGTTAGGAGACGGACTGGGTCGGCGACGGAGTCGGTGTGGGGGTAGTCGGCGGCCCACATGAATTTGTCGACGCCTATGAAATCCATGGTCTCGGGCATCATCTCCTCGCTGGGTTCGAAGGAGATCCAGCACTGTCGTTTGAAGTATTCGGTCGGCTTCATCGATAGCGACGTGGCGTAGGTGAAGAGCTCCGTGTATTCGTCCATCCTGTCGAGCCAGTAGGGCAGCCACCCCGACCCCGCCTCCAGGACGACGATGCGCAGGTCCGGGAACCGTTCGAAGACGGCGCCCTGGAAGAGGGTGGTCAGGCCGATGATGACCTCCAGGCCGAGGGTGACGAAGCCCCACCAGGCGATCTTAGGGCTGGTGTCGGGGTACATGTCGTAGCCGAGGTGCTTGGGGTAGCCCATGACGTGCAGGGCGAGGGGTATGCGGGACTCCTGGGCCTGCGCCCAGAGGGGGTCATAGTATGGGTCTCCGTAGGGGATGCCGTTAATGGGTCTGCCGCTGACCATGCCGCCCCGGGCCCCAAGCCCCGCGGCCCGCTCCAGCTCCGCCGCTCCCTCCTGGACGTCCGAGGCGACTACGTGGGCTACGGGAACCAGGCGGTCTGAATGGGGTTTACAGAGGTCGGTGATCCAGGAGTTGTAGGCTCGGGCGTGGGCGGCGGCGAGATTGTAGTCATCGAACTCGGGCTCCCACTGGATGCCGAGGGTGGGGTAGAGGAGGGTGATGTCGATGCCTTCGTTGTCGAGCAGTTGGACGCGGTCTGCGCCGTTGGCTGCGCCGAGGGATGTGGTCACCCGGTCTTCGAAGGCGCGGCCTCCGGGGACCTTGGGGCTGCCCATCCAGCCGTTGCGGAGCATGAACTGGCGCGCGGGCTTGCCGTCGATCAGCATTAGCTCGCGCCCGTTGTCGTCGGTGGACCAGCGGATGGCACGGGGCCTGAGGTCGGGTTCCAGGTAGTCCTGCCAGACGGACATGGGCTCAAGGACGTGGCTGTCGACGTCAACTAGGGGGTGTTCTCGCATGTCGGGTGTCCTCCTGCCAGGGGATTATACATGGGGTGAGGGGCGATATTTGGTTGTCGTCCGGGGGTTTCGGTTTGCTTTGGTGGAGGGGCAGGCGATGGAAGGTCCGTGACTAGAAACCAGGCCGGGGGTTGCTGCCGAGCCGTCGGCGCCGGGCTGGATTATCCCCACATGTTGCCGGCTGTGGTCAGGGTTGTGTGGGGCAGATCCCAATTCGTGAGCGGCACATGACCGGACCGCTGACGTGGAAGATGCCGCCTGAGGCGGTCTTTCGGAACCGGCGTCCCGGTGCATCCGCCGGGTAGACGGATGGCAGGGACGGCGGGACAAACAAGGACACGAGGGCCTTGCTAAACCGGGGGTCGGTTGACCTACCCGGGAAACCGGCGCGCAATGGGCCGGGGTAAACGCACCCGATGATGAGGGGCGTTGAATCGGCAGGGGCGTCGTTGGACGGGGCCTGCCGAGGATAGTCTGTGGGCCTTCCATCGCCTGGGTGGGGGAAGGGATAGCCGGGGCCTTTGGTATGAGGAGATGGCGGCGTTCGCTTGAGCCGAGGGGCGGCGTGTGGGCCGCCCTTTGGGATGGGCTTAGACGTTGAGTCCTCGGGGCCGGGGCTGGGCTTCCCCCTGGGTTGTGGTTCCTCCTTAGGGTTTAGGTGTGTGACGAGCTAGTCGGGGGTGAATATAGTACAGGCGTACGCATTGGGTCAAGGGGTTCGTGTCACTTTTGTTGCACATGGCTCGATGCGGCGGAGACGGAGGTGGGGTTACTCAGAGGTCAGAGCGGTTCGCGAACCACCCCTACGGGGGAGGGGTGGCGTCCCTACTCCCGGGATTAAGTGGAGTCCCGCCCACCCGCCCTGTTTTATTGATATATCGTTACCAAGCGGGGGGTGGGGTATTGTTGCGAGAAGTGTTGGCAGCCGTTCTAAAGGCCTTCTGGACCTGTAAGGCTGCATGATTCAACCACGGAAAGGATGATCAAAATCTCTTCTGGCAAGTAGATTCTCATGGCTTTAATACATAGTGAAACAATCCTCACTTCTTGACGTAACTCCCATTCGCATGTACGATGTATTTAAAGCGGGTAGCGGAAACGTCGCTATAAAGGAGTCTATGAACTTCTTAGGCAGACCCGGTGTCTATTCCTTTCTTCCTACGCTGCCCCTGAGAGTGGATCAGTGAGAATTACTCTACTGTATATTGGAGGGTGTGGGCTTTCTAACCCCCCCGTCGGCATCCCGGTAACAACCCATTCCTGACGCTATTTTATCCCCGGCACGAATTTCTACTAAGCGTGTTGAATCCTCCAGGAGGCCGATTCGGGTGGAAGTGGGAAACAGTTGACAAGAGTTGTCCCAGTTTTTGTGATTGAACGAACGTTGAATATTGCTAAATATATCACACTAGTGAGAAGGAGTCCCAAAGCGAGCTAATAGGTATGTGATGCTATCCCACGAGGGAAGCTAAGTTTCGGGAGGAGGCAGATGAGTAGGCTACGTGGAATACGCGGAAAAGGGCTATCTAAGCGGCACATAGTTGTGCTAGGAATCTTGGGGCTCCTGATATCTATTGCAATGGTGGCAGCCGCCTGCGGAGGCGATGATACTCCCGCACCGGCAACGGCAACTCTGGCAGCCCAGGTTACTCCCACCCCGGAGCCACAAATTAGACCTATAGAGGAGTGGACGCCGGAGGAGCCGGCGACCCTTGAAGAGCTAGAGGCGGAGTTGGAGAAGCACAGAGGCGAGAGCTTCACTTGGGTTTCGTGGGGCGGCGCCTACGAGAATGCCCAGCGGGCAGCTCTCCTTACACCTTTCGAAGAGAAGTTCGGCATTGTAATAATTGAGGACAGCCCGGTAGTGTATAGCAAGTTCCGTGCCATGGCTAACATAGAGGACCCTGAATGGCACATAGTCGATCTGGGCAGCCAGGACATCAGGTCTTTTATCATAACCGGGGACCTGGAGCCTTTTGACATGGCCATAGTAGGTGGGACCTTCCCTGACTTGCTCCCTTCAGTTCAGGAAAACTTCCCACACGGCGCCGGAGGGGGTAGCTCCTGGACATACGTCCTCGGCTACAACACCGATGAATATCCTGAGGGCACCGAGCAACCCGACTCCTGGGCCGACTTCTTTGACACCGAGAAATTCCCTGGACGACGTGCCACTAATTCCTGGTGGCCTCATAATCCTACCATCGGCCTATTGGCGGATGATCCCAGCCTCCTGGAAACCGAAGAAGGGCGAACCTTCTTGGGGGGACCTTTCACCCAAGAGGAGATCGACCGTTCCTTCGATAAATGGAGGGAGCTAAGCGAAGACCCCAAGGGCGGTGTAATTTTTACCGAATTCGGTGTCCAGTGTCCTGAGCTTCTCATTTCCCGTGACATAGTTATGGGGGTTTGTGGGAATGGCCGGATCTACGACGCGGTAAGGCAGGACGACGCTCCCCTTGCGTTGGATTGGGAGGCCGGATACATAGTTAGCACCGATATGTTCGGCATGCCTGCAGGGCTTAAGGAATCGAATCCCAATGCGTATCTACTGGCTAACTTATGGGCCGCATGGTCGTCCTTCCCTGAGATAAACGCTGCAGTGAGCCTGGGCATTACCTATGGTCCCGTAAACCTAAAGGGGGCGCAGGTAATTGCAGAGGACTCTGCCTACGACGCTGTCAGAGACTCGCTACCTCTCACAGCCGATACCCTTGACTACGCCATCTTTCTAAACGAGAGGTGGGCAGGTGAAAACTCCGACAGATTGCAGGCGGAATGGAACGCTGTGTACCAGTAATAAGGTGTTGTCGTGTGCAATAGCTCTGTACGGTTACCCTGAAAAAGCGAAATTTTGCCGAGGCATCGGTCTGGAGGGTAGCCCCCAGACCGATGCTATATATGCGGTCTTGAAACGCCTTGCTCAGCGACGATAGCACTGGCTACCTGTGTCTGGCTAACGTGAACCTGTTATCTGCATGCCGTAGGGAGGTGGTTGTTACCATGAAGTTCGTAGATGTGGATGGACATATTCTGGAGCCCTCGGGCCTCTGGGAGAATAACCTGGAGCCCAAATATCGGGATCGGGCCATGCACTTCGAGAAGGATGAAAACGGCCTGGAGTATTGGGTGGTTGACGGACAACCAAACCATTTCTTAGCCAAAGGCACCTCGACCAATACGACCACCATTGGCAAGAGCAAGGAGTGGCGACGCAAAAACGTCTTCGAGAACCCCACCCTCACGTGGGAGGACGGTCGGGCCATGAACCCCGGCGGATGCTGCCCGCACGAGCGGGTCAAGCTGATGGACCAGGAAGGGATTGACAAGAGCATTCTCTATCCCACCCTGGGCCTAGACTGGCCGGGTTCCGCCGAGGACCCCGAAATCGCAGCAGCCTATTGCCGCGTATATAACGACTGGATCGTGGATTTTTGCAACCACCATCCACAGCGGCTTTATCCAGCCCTTATCCTTCCGTGGTTAGACATATCGGAGAGCCTAAAGGAGCTAAAGCGCACCGTCACTGTTGCCCCCAGAGCGGTGATGACACCCTCGGCTGCTTCCCACAACATCCCATATGGTGATGCCCACTGGGACCCCCTATGGGCTGAATTCCAGGAGCAGGACATTCCAGTGGGCCTTCACGTGGCTGCCTCACCGGGGGCGAATGGCATCGGCGGCATCCTATACCCGGATCTAACCACTCCTAACTGGTGGGGCTTTGTCAATACTACCGATACTCAACTCAGCTTCATGAGCTTCTTCCAGGGAAGTGTCTTCGATAGGTTCCCCAAATTGAAGCTGGTAGTCCTAGAATCAGGCACCCTCTGGATGCCTTATTTGCTGGAGAGGATGGACGAAAAGTTCGAAATCATAGGCTTCACTACCGAGATGAAGAAGAGTCCCAGTGAATACTTCCAAAATCAGTGCTGGCTCTCCATGGACCCAGACGACGAATTCGGCCCTATAGTTATCAAGCTTCTCGGAGCAGACAAGCTGGTGTGGGCCTACGACTATCCCCACTCCGACTCTCCACTAGAGCCGGTGAAGAACTTGAGACAGACCTTGCAAGACCTACCCGAGGCGGACCAACGCAAGGTGATGGGGGAGAATGTCATAAAGCTTTACCACCTGAATTAGCTGACTTCAGAGACATTGATCAAACTACTCCAGGCACAGCTGAAGCATACGGTACATATCTTCGGGGCGATGTAGAGAGTGTTCGCCGCCGCGGGATGGCCTACCAGATAGCTACGATCTCGTGAGATGGATTCCGGCTCGCGGGGTGGAATGACGAACAAGTAACCCCCATCACCCCGGCAAGACGGTGACCTTTATGGCACCCGTGGACTTGTCCAGGGCGGTGTCGAAGGCCTCGGTTACGGAGCTTAGGGGGAACTGGTGGGTCTGCATGAAGCCGACCTCGGAGGAGTAGCGGGCGAGGGAATCTAGGGTGGAGGCGAATTCACGGCCGTGTGCTCCGACGCCGTACATGCTCGATCCGACGATGTCCACCTCTTTCACGACAAGGGCCAGTCCGTCGACCTGAGACGGGGCTGTGAATATGCCGACGATGACGATGCGGGCCTCGGGTTGGGCGGCTTTTATTGCATCGTTGATGGTGTCGGCCTCTCCGCCGACCGTCTCGATGACAACATCGGGGCCGCGGTCATTGGCCCAATCCTCCCATTCGTTCTCGCCTAGGGGAGTGAGCCCCAGCCTTCGGGCGGCGTCGGCTTGCTGGGGGTGTCGGGCGGTAATGGCGACCTCGGCGGCACGGTCCCGGGCCAGGAGGCCTGCAAAGAGGCCGATGGTCCCGGCGCCCAGGACAAGCACCCGACTTTCGATCCTCAGCCGACCCAGCGCAATGCCTCGGTAGGAGCAAGCCATAGGCTCGACCATAGAGGCAAGAAGCGGGGACAGGGAGTCGGGGACGGGGTGGAGGGTGTGGGTGGGGACGTCTATGGACTCGGCGAGACCTCCCGGTATGGCGATGCCGATGAATTTCATGTTGGGGCAGATGTTAGTGGCGCCTGCAGCACAGTAGTTACAGCTCATGCAGGCGTTCAGGGGCTCGATGGCATAGAGGGTGTCGTGGAGGCCGGCGCTACCGTCGACAATCGTGCCGACGATCTCGTGGCCCATGACTACGTCATGTTTCCTGGGGCTGCGGCCTCCATAGATGTGGAGGTCGGAGCCGCAGATGCCGCAGGCGCTCACCGAGATTCGGACGTGGCCCGGGGCAAGGGGGCCGGGGTCGATGTCTTCCATGACCATGCCTTTAGAAGTCCATTTGGAACGCAGCATAGGGTCGCCTCCGTAGATTTTTTATTAACTGTTCGCGACGGATTTGCAGGGCGTGGCCTCCCCCCGCTCGACCCTTCGAGTCACCTCAGGATGAGCGGCCCGGCCCCTGAGGATCGAACCCTATCCCACATTACCCCTGGATTCCTGCCTCCGCAGGAATGACGGTAATGCACAACTCTCGACGAGGGAGAGGGAACTGGCCCATTCCCTAGTCCACGGATTTGGGCTGGGCAAGGATCACATCCACCGTGCAGTCTACATAGCGGTGTAGCCGCCGTCTACGACCATGGAGTGGCCGGTGACGAATGATGCGGCGTCTGATAGGAGCCAGACTGCGGCCTCGGCGACCTCCTCGGGGGCGCCCATTCTGCCGATCGGCTCTTTGCGAACCATCTCCATCTCTTCCTCTGGGTAGGCGGCGAAATAGGGCTCGAGTATCGGGGTCTTGATGAAGCTCGGGCACACAGCGTTCACCCGGATTCCGCGCTCGGCGTATTCGAGGGCCGCATTCTTCGTGAGGCCGACGACGCCATGTTTGCTGGCTACGAGGGCCGTCGCACCGGGGAGTCCGACGAAGCCGGCGACCGACGCATTGTTGACAATCGCGCCGCCGCCTTGCTTGAGCATCTCCGGGATTTCGTGTTTCATGCAAAGCCAAACGCCGGTCAGGTTGATACTTATGACCCGGTTCCAGAGGTCCAGCGAGTAGCCGGTGACGTCGGGGCTGCCCTCTTCGAGGATGCCGGCATTGTTGAAGGCGCAGTCCAGCCTGCCGAAAGTCTCGATGGTGCGGGCGACCATCGCCTCGACATCCGACTCCCGAGAGACGTCCGTTCGAACGAAGCCGGACTCTCCACCACGGGCTCGGATGAGCGCAGCCGTCTCTTGCCCAGCTTGCTCGTCGATGTCGGCGATCATGACCTTGGCGCCTTCTCGGACCAGCAGCATGACGGCCGACTTCCCGATGCCCGAGCCACCTCCGGTAACTATGACAACTTTTCCAGCCAGGGTGTTAGGCATGTTTGCATACTCCTTTAGTGAACAAGTAAGTTTGATTACAAGCTATATGCACGAGAGGCAGCGCTAGATCGTAGAACTTTGCGGGAGGGAGGCCAATCTACTCGTCGGGGCCTTCAGAGCGGCGATATATCCAGTAGTCTGAGCCCTGGTTCAGGCGCTCATTACGCTTGAGTTGCTCCCATACGGCTTCGACCTCTCGTATTCCCACGGCGAATTGTCTGCCCTGTATCCGTTGTGAGCCTGACCTTATGACGGTGGCCTGGGCTATGCCTATGACGTTGCCGTTGAGATCCAGAATTGGACCTCCCGAATCACCTGGGTCAAATGAGGCGTCGGTCTCGATGGCCTTAAGGTTTTCGAGCCAAGGTAATTCGGAGACGGTAGTCAGGATGCCAACCCTTGTGCTCGGCCATCCAATTGGCGGGTCGGATGAGTAGCCCACAGTCATAACAGCCTCGCCGCCATCCTTGGCTTCCACATCTCGCCGGCCAGGGATGGGCGGGAGGTCTATGTCCTTTAGCTCGATGGCTGCGACATCATGGAGCCGGTCTCTGACCAGCACGTTTACCATAGCGGACTTCTCTTGACCTTCCGAGTCTTGATAGTGAACGGTCACGGTCCTGTAACCCTTGACGACATGGGCTGCCGTGACCAGCCATCCCTCTTCATACACCCAACCGGTCCCGCTGCCCCCAGTAGTTTCCACTTTCACCACGGAGCGCCTGATTTGTGTGTACAGATCATTCCACGTGGGTACGGGAGTTAGGGACGGGGGCAGGCTTATCGGGGTGACGGTGGGTGGCAAGGTTATTGGAGTAGAGGTGGGTTGAGGGGTGGGGATGGGCTGAGGCGTCGGAATGGGCTGGGGGGTGGGGACGGGTTGGGGAGTAGAAGTTGGCTGGGTTGTAGGAGTAGGCTGAGGCGTGGGGACGGGTTGGGGGGTGGGTGCGGGTTGAAGGGTAGGTGTGTGCTGAGGGGTGGGGGCGCTTTCCAGCAGCGCAAGACGTTCACGGTCCTGAGTGATGGACTCATTGAGCTGGTGCAGTTCTACGAATCCCAGATAACTGAATGTTCCGGCAGTTCCCCCAATGGCCAGGAACAGAAGGACTAAGATTATCTTAAGAAGGGCGGACTTGGAGGGAATGCTGAGGTTGGGCAATAGAGTCTAGTCTTTCCGCGGCATGGACGTACCTTATGTTTGACGGGGGAAAGTATAGCAAAGCACCCGCTTTGACAGGCGATTAGTCATTGAAGTAAAATTCGAGGGTTGTGAATGAAATAAAAGACTACGCAATATTCCAGTCGGGGAGCCGACAGTACAGAGCCTCAGTGGGCGACACTGTCGTGCTCGACAAACTAGCACTTGAACCGGGCAGCGCTGTCGAGTTCGACCGAGTGCTGCTCGTCTCGAAGGGCGGCGCTGTTAAAGTCGGGGCGCCGACGGTGTCCGGGGCCAAGGTCAAGGCACGGGTGCTGGGGCAAGGGCGCGACAAAAAGGTCATCGTCTTCAAGTACAAGTCGAAGGTGAGGTACCGCCGCAAGACGGGACACCGCCAGGACCACACCAAAGTCGCTATAGAAAGAATAAACGCAGGCCGAGCCCCGAGATCCAGGGCTGCCAAGCAGCCTGCGAAGGTCGAAAGTGAAGCGTAATGGCTCATAAGAAGGGCGGCGGCAGCAGCAGAAACGGCCGGGACAGCCAGGGCCAGAGGCTCGGGGTGAAGCGGTACGGTGGTGAGCTCGTGACTGCGGGCTCCATCATCGTGAGGCAGCGGGGAACGAAGATCCATCCCGGGACCAACGTGGGTGTCGGGAGGGACCACACCCTGTTCGCCCTTAAGGACGGTAAGGTCGAGTTTCAGCGCCATTCCAAGTACCGTAAGAAAGTCAGCATCAACCCGGTCCAGGACGCTTAAGAATGAAAACTGAGTTACACCCGACGTACCAACTCTGCACCGTGACCTGCGGAAGCTGCGGCACTATCTTCGAAACCGGGTCCACCAAGTCGGAGATCAGGCTGGAGCTTTGCAGCAAGTGCCACCCCTTCTTCACCGGCCAGCAGCGGATTATAGACAGCGGCGGCAGGGTCGAGCAGTTCAATAGAAGGTACGGGATCAAGTAACTTTAGTCCTGTCCGACCACTAGAGGGAGCTTATGTGCTCCCTCTTTTGATTTAAGGAGAAGAGTTGGCAAAACGGGTCCCCTACGGCGGGCAGGCCGTCATAGAAGGGGTGATGATCCGGGGCAAGAGCAACATTGCCATTGCGGTGCGCCGCCCGGACAACGAGATTCAGCTCAAGACCGACCCGATACAAAGCCTCTTTACGGGCACGCTCAAGAAGGTCCCATTAGTTCGGGGATTCATCACACTCTTAGAGGTGATGGTCATCGGGACCCGGGCCCTGATGTACTCGGCCCAGGTCGCTATAGATGAGCTCGAAGGTGGGGAGGGGGAGGAGAGAGGCACGGGGACTGACGTGATGCTGTGGGTCACCCTGGCAGTAGGCCTCGCTTTTGGGATCGCGGTGTTCTTTGTCGGGCCGGTCTTTCTCAACGAGTGGCTTGACGACCGAATAAGCTCGGCGGCTCTGCTAAATGTGATAGAAGGCGGGGTGCGGCTGGGCTTGTTTCTCGGATACATCCTCCTGATTGGCAGGATGAAGGATATCCAGCGGGTATTCGCCTACCACGGCGCCGAGCACATGTCGATCCACGCCATGGAACATGACGAGGAGCTGAGCGTCGACAACGTTCGGAAGTACACCACCCTGCACCCGAGATGCGGCACGGCGTTCTTATTGCTGGTAGTGCTGATCGCAATTCTCGTGTTCCTGGCCCTGGGGCATCCGCCGTTGTGGATAAGGATCTTGTCCCGGATAGCGCTTTTGCCGGTAATTGCGGGTATCTCCTACGAGGTATTGAGGATTCACGGTCGATATTCGGCGAACCGGTTTCTGAAGGTGCTGCTGGGTCCGGGGTTGCTGCTGCAGATGCTCACCACTCGGCGCCCCGACGACAGCCAGATAGAGGTGGCGATTGCTGCGCTCAAGGGCGCTGTTGCGGCGGATGAGGGGATGGTGGCAGCGGGGGCGGGATCACCCTCACCCTAGCCCTCTCCCATCTCGGCGCACGCTAAAGGCGCACTTTCCGCATCATCGCCTCTCATCAACGAGCCTGCGGCCAATTGAGATGCCTTTGCATAACTCCTGGCGTTGGGCTGGGAAACCCCTCCCATTCCGTTCGGTTAACCCTTCGACTCTGCTCAGTGCGAACGGAAAACCCTCCTGAATCAGATTTACCATGCCTTATGGTGTAACCCATGTCTCCGAACATGTGTAACCTATGTCCCCGGTCTATACACCCATCAAGGGAGAGGGGATAAGACTCCTCTCCCAATTCCGGCTCTTAGTTCCAGCCATCGTAGGCGACGACTTCGGAGAGGGGTTTACGTTGGGTGGGGCCGAAGTGGCCTCTCGGGTATCCGAGGGGGATGCAGTATACGACCTGGGCCTCAGCGGGCATGTTGAGCAACTGCTGTACGCGCTCGTCGACATCCGGGTGGAGGGTTGTGAGGACGCCCCCGATGCCCTGGCCACGGGCGGCGAGGAGCAGGTTCTGTGCTGCAGGGATTACGGAGGCCATTGAACCGGCACCTTGGGAAGTGGCGCAAACGAGCACGATGACGGGGGCCTGGCCTATTTCGTCGGCCAATTGCCTGGCTGACTGAATGGTGCCCTTGCCCGCCGGAATGTCTTTGGGGAAGATGCCCTGGTCCCGGCGCTTGGCCCACCAGGCCTCGTGATAGAGCTTTCCGAATTTCTCCTTCAACTCGGGGTACCGAATCACTATGAAGCGCCAGGGCTGCAGGTTGGACCCGCTCGGGGCCTTGGTGGCGGCTTCAAGGGCGGCGTGCAGGTCTTCATCGGGGATGGGGTCGGGTTTGAAGCGCCTTATTGCCCTCTGGGAGAACATCGCCTCTCCCAAAGACATGGTCAACTTTTCCTCGGTAGTCACTTGTTGCCTCCTGACGTAGTGTCTTGACGACTTCGATTGTAAGAAATCCGGGCGACGGTTAAATGCCAACGGCATTCTACTTAATTTTTGCCGGCAAGGGGCGGATGCCGTGTACAATACCGGCCATCAAGACCCGAGAAAACGGGAGCACAACCGATGCCAATACTCACAGGTCAGCAACTAAGGGACGTAGTCTACGAGATACTTCTCGCGGCGGGGGCCGCGGAGGAGAACGCCGATACTGTAGCCGTTCACCTGGCCGACGCCAATCTCACAGGACATGACTCTCACGGCCTGCTCCGCATTCCCGACTACGTGCAGCGAATAGAGGAAGGTCGCGTAGACCCCAAGGCTAGACCAACTATTGCCTATGAAGAGAAGGCTGTAGCAAAGGTAGATGGTCATGGGGTATTCGGGCAGGTTGGGGCGAAGTTCGCCACTGAGACGGCGATACGGCTGGCGAGGGAATACGGAATCGGGATGGTTACTATGTGCAATATCGCGCACTCGGGGCGCTTTGGCACGTACCCGGAGATGGCGGCGAAAGAGGGTATGGCCGCAATCATGTTCGGCGGGAACCAGCTGGACAATGACTTCGGAGTGGCGCCCTTCGGCGGTATCAAGGGTCGATTGGGGACCAACCCAATGTCGATGGCGTTCCCGCACACCGAAGGCCGCATCATTTTGTTGGACTTCGCCACCTCGGCTACGGCGGTAGGCAAGGTGCGGGTGTACCAGGCTCGCTCAAAATCACTGCCGGGGGAATGGCTACTGGACTCAGAGGGTCAACCCAGCAGCAACCCTCAAGACTACTTCGACGGAGGCACCGTTCTGCCTTTGGGCGGGCTGAGCATGGGACACAAGGGGTTCGCCCTGAGCATGTTCGTGTTTCTGCTGGGGAGGATGCTCGGCCAGGACTCGCCCATTTCTTTTGAGGGCTCGGGGCAGTCGGTCGGGGACTCGACGATAATTGTGATTGACATAAGCAAACTGAGATCGCCGACGGGGTTGGCCGAAAACGTTGACTGGACCATCGACTACGTGAAGGACACGCCCCTGATGTCAGGATTCGATGAAATCCTTTACCCTGGGGAGATCGAGGCACGGACCCGAAGAGAACGGCAGGCTAACGGCGTGGAGGTGGAGGACGCCACCTGGGCCCGCGTGCGTGCGACCATAGACCGGCTGGGGATTCGGGACACGCTGCCGGGAGTGCCCGCTTGACACTTATTCTGAAGCTCCTTCTTGGTTAGTGCACTAACACTCGATTATAGAAGCTCCAACACCGGAGGCGACCATGATCATAGACGGCCACAACTATTGCTTTCCCCAAATGGACCTTCCTCAGGGCTATGACACCCTGGACGAGAAGATGCGGATGCTGCAGTCAGAATACGGGGGACACTACCAGCCCGTGTGGCGGGTCAGAGACCGGAAGGTTTTTGACAACTCGGTTCTCGTCGACCCGGAGACGGGAGAGCTTAGAGACATCCGTTGGACCCGGCACAACGGCAACATCGCCTGGGAATACGAGGGCGAGGTCTACGCCAAGCAGCACACCCCGCCAATGCTACACAACCTTGAATGCACCCCGGAGGTGATGCTGGCCGAGATGGACTACGCGGGCATAGACCTGGGCGTCCTGCACACCTATCCCACCATGGGTCACCCTACCCACCTCAACGCCTACCTGCGGGATGCCACCACCCGGTTCCCGGACCGGTTCCGTCGCACCGTTTACCTCAGAGAAGCCTCGATACCCAACGATCCGGACGCTGCGATCAAGGCCCTGGACAGGGAGCTGGCGGCGGGTGGGGTGGTCGGATATCAGTTCATCCCCGGCTACTACTACGCCCCTGCCGGGGGAGTAGAGGTTGGCCATGATGAGCCTTGGGACGACGGCCCCATGCGGCCCTTCTGGGATGCCCTGGCCGAGCGCAACGTGCCGGTCTATTTCACGTTAATCGGGGGCACGGCGGGCGGCGCTTACCAAGCTTCCTGGACCGACGCCTATATGGAAGAGCAACGTGCGCTCATCCGCTGGATGGAGCGTTACCCACACCTGACGACGATGATTACTCACGGTCTGCCCTGGATGCCCTTTATGGAAGGTGACAAGATCGTCTTCCCCGAGGAGATCTGGGAGCCGTTCCAGTCGCCCAATTGCTACATGCAGATAGTGATCGTTATACAGGTGGGGAGGCGGTGGGAGTACCCTTGGAAGGAAACTGAATCGGCGATACATGAGTGCGTGGAGCGTGTCGGGGCGGACCGGCTGATCTGGGGCTCGGACATGCCGATGGTGGGCCGGTTCTGCACCTACAACCAGTGCCTGGACCAGTTTCGCCGCCACTGCGACTTCCTGACCGATGAGCAGCGCGCGGATATCCTTGGTGGGACGGCTGCGAGGTTGATGGGGGTAGAGGTGGGGTAGGCAGTTCTCAGCCACGGATGAGATTTTCATTTTCTGGTGGGGCCATCATGAGATGACCTGTTGAGCAATGGTTTTGTTGGTCGATTATTGGAGAACACCCTAGCCCTATCCCATCTAGAGGCCTTTGCGTAGCTGTATATCGCGTTTCTGTTGTTGCATCCAGATGCCCTAAGACCCCCCGCTCATACTTCGAGAGCCTCAGCACGAGCGGCCTCACGCCCCCGCCAACACAGGTTATGCAAAGGCCTCATCTAGGGAAAGGGAATAGGACTCCTTCCTCTCCGGCCGGAGCATGCAAGAGTCGCATCGTGGGAGTGGCTTGTCCGGGCCACTTGACGAGTAAGTTAAAGGGTGCGTGTGGTATTATCGCGGGCAGGGCAATCACGAAGATTTCGCCCGAGTCCTAGACAAACTTATGGAGGTGGCCCCATATGTCCGCTAATATCAATTTCGAGGCCAGCAACGACTACAAGCCGGCTGGTGTAAGGTTCAACCTGAGCCTCAAGTCCGGCGGCAACGGCAACGCAGCATTTGCCGTGACCGTGGACGATCTTGCGTCGGGTAACAGGATCGATTTCAGTCACAAGGCCTGTCCCGCAGTCCACGACTTCATGCGAGGCTACACTCGGTGGTTGAACGGCCGCGGCGGCGTCAACGCAGAGATGGGCGCCGATGCCATCACGGGGCCTACCCAGGGCGACTACTCTGCCGGTGAACTGCTACAGGTAGCCTCCGGGGCCGTCGACATGATCGACCAGAAGTTCACCAACTACAGGGACCCTATCATCAACTCCGACGCCTACAACGACATCGTCTACCACAAGGATGACGGCGTTGCCTGGCTGCTGATAAACCGCCCCGATACCTACAACGCCAAACGGGGCATTACGATGGACGAGATTGCCACAGCTCTGCTTGACGCTGCCGACGACAGCTCGATCCGAGTAACGGTCATTTCCGGCGCAGGGCCCAATGGATTCTGCACCGGGAACGACCAGTCCTACGACCCCGACGTGGAGAGCGCAATGTACTCCGGTACGGCCAAAGTCGACCTGCACAGCGTCGTGCCGCAGATGCCGATGCCAGTCATAGCGGCGGTGGACGGCTACGCGATAGGGTCGGGGAACATCCTGGCCTACCAGTCGGACTTCACAATTGCCACGACGCGGTCTCGGTTCGGGCAAACCGGACCCCGGGTCGGGAGTCCGGCTGCGGGCCACTCCGTTGCCGAGTTGGCCGCGCGGGTCGGGCAGAAGAGGGGCCGGGAGATCTGGATGGTCTGCCAGCAGTACACGGCTCAGGAAGCTTTTGACATGGGCCTGGTCAACAAGGTGGTCGAGCCCGATGGACTGTGGGCCGAGGTTGACCGGTGGATCAAGCTAATCAAGAACGTCAGCCCGGTAATCCTGCAGATGCAGAAGATCTCCTTCCTGGAATACAACGATCACATCCTGCCGGAAGTCGGGCCCGTGCAGAGGCACATACCCGACTACATGGCCTCCGAAGAGTGCATGGAGCGCAGGACCGCGTTCCTGGAGCGGCGCCCAATCGACGGCTCCAAAAACCAGCCCTACGTCAAGCTCCCCATCGTCTCCAGACGCGGGGAGTAGACAGAGGTAAACAGGGATGCGGCCCATTCAAGAGATCGCGGCCACTATTGGCCTCGACGAAAAATTGATAGTTCCCTACGGCCACTACAAGGCGAAGATCCCCCTGGAATCCGTCGATACGTCGGGGTCCAGGGGCAAGATGATAGTGGTCACCGGGCTAACGCCCACCCGAGCAGGTGAGGGAAAGACCACGGTCACGGTGGGATTGACCCAAGGCCTGGGCAAGCTGGGTGAAAAGGTGATCGCCAACCTGAGGGAGCCGTCCCTTGGCCCGATATTCGGGATCAAGGGTGGAGGCACGGGCGGCGGCAAGACCACCGTCGTGCCCGATGACGAGATCAACATCCACTTCACCGGAGATGCCCATGCGGTGGGCTCGGCGCACAACCTGCTGGCCGCTCTCACGGACAACGTCGTGCAGCGGGGTCAGATCGAAGGATTCGGGCCTGAGGACATCACGTGGCGAAGGGTCACGGATGTCGAAGACCGGGCCTTGCGCTCGATAATGACGGGCATCGGCGGAGAGGGCAACGCTCCCGTGCGAGAGACGGGGTTCGATATCGTAACCGCCTCGGAGGTGATGGCCATACTGGCCCTGGCCTCGGGGCTGGAGGACCTGAGGGCCCGCATCTCTCGCATAGTGGTCGGTTTCACGCGAGCCGGTAAGCCGGTTACCGCGGATGACGTGGGCGCGGTAGGGTCCATGATGTCGCTGCTTCGCTACGCCATTCTGCCCAACCTCGTGCAGACAGCCGAGGGTCAGCCCGTGATGGTCCACGCCGGGCCTTTCGGCAACATCGCCCACGGGTGCAGTTCGGTCATCGCGGACAAGATGGCCCTTGCGCTGGCGGACTACGTAGTCACGGAAGCGGGTTTTGGGGCCGACCTGGGCTTCGAGAAGTTCATGCATATCAAGGCCCGGTTTAACGACGTCGAGCCCCATGCCACGGTGATCGTAGCGTCGGTCAAGGCGCTTAAGTCGCATGCCGGGGTCCCTCTGGCCCAGCTAGACAAGGGCAATCCGAAGGCCGTTGTCGACGGTATGCCCAATCTGCTTCACCTTATCGGGATGATACGCAGCTTCAACCTGCCGGTGGTGGTTGCCGTCAACCGCTTTCCTGCCGACACCGATGAAGAGATAGCCACCGTACGCAACGCAGTGGCAGGCCTTGATGGCGTTCGGTCTGCCGAGAGCCGGGGCTTTACCGAAGGTGGAGACGGATGCTTGGAGCTGGCCCGAGCCGTCATGGATGCGAGCTCGGGCGACAAGCCCGAGATATCGTACCTGTACCCCGAAGAAGCCTCCACCGAGGATAAGGTCCTAGCCCTAGCCCAAAAGGTCTACAATGCCGATGACGTGGCATGGGCCCCGGCTGCCCGCAGGAGGCTCAAGACCTACCAGGACATGGGCTGGGGTAAGTGGCCTGTCTGCATGGCGAAGACCAACCTGTCCATCTCCCACAACGCAAGACTCAAGGGTCGGCCATCGGGGTATATGTTTGAGATTTCGGACGTGCGGGCCTCGGCGGGGGCAGGATTCATTTACCCCCTCGCTGGTACCATGGTGACTATGCCCGGTCTCCCGGCCTTGCCCCGCGCCCTGGACGTTGATGAAAAGGGAAACATTCTGGGATTGTAGGGACTCCGTGGGTCGGGTTCCTGTGATAACATAAATGGTCGGCGGATACTGTTAAACAAGCATTTGGAGGAGCGGTTATGTACCTATTGAGAAGAGTATGTCGTACGAAGCCTGGAAAAGCCCGGGATGTGGCGGCCTCTCTGGATAAGATTTGCGCAGCATACGAGAAGAACGGCCGAGCCAAGGCGACCATCTACGTAGGTGGAATGGGCAGCGACGCCGACGTAGCCTACGTCGAGTGGACTCAGCCAGTTATCAAGCCGTCAGGCCCCAACGAGATCCCCGCGTCTATCTATGTAGACGACGCAGAGATGCGACCCCACCTGTTGAGCTACGACCTACAAATCTTCGAGGCGCTGGACAGATAAGAGTCGAGCGTAAGGGCTTGGCCTGAGTCTCAGACACCGAATTTATCCGTGTGCCGGAACTCTCGGGCTAAAGCCCGTAGGCCTATCGAACTCCAGTCAGCAGACCCCCGAAGCAGCGCGCGGAAAATGGAAGATGATATCTAGGAAACTTACGGCAGACCCGTTCCGCCAGGAAACCACTGGGCAAACGCCCCGACTTGAAAGCCTGTACCAGAAGGTGGCCATCAGCATTCTAGTGTTCGTGCCACTGGCAGCGACGGTATATGCGATATATGCGGCGTGGGGCAGCCTGGTGGACTGGCTGGACTTGACCCTGCTCTTCGTAATGTACGTCCTGGTGGGGCTAGGGGTGACCATCGGGTTTCACCGTTACCTGGCCCATGGAAGCTTCAAGACCCACACGCCACTAAAACTGCTTCTGGTCATCCTCGGAACAATGTCCTGGCAGGGCGGTCCGATATCATGGGTTGCCATTCACCGGAAGCACCACGCCTATTCCGATCAGGAAGGGGACATCCACAGCCCCCAGCTGAGCAGCAATCTGCTGAAGGGGTTCGTCCATGCGCAGGTTGGCTGGATGTTCGGGACGAAGAGGCCCGACAACAACAAGTGGGCCCGGGACCTGGTCAACGACCGGACCATGGTATTCATCCATCGCACCAGCTTGATCTGGTGTGCCCTGAGCCTCGTGATACCCTACCTAATCGGCGGATGGAGCGCACTGCTGTGGGCAGGGCTGGTCCGGGTGTTCCTGACACATCACGTGACGTGGTCGGTGAACTCGGTTTGCCACGTGTTTGGGGGCCGACCCTTCAACACCAATGACCGGAGCACTAACCATTGGCTAGTAGGATTGCTGGGATTCGGGGAGGGGGGACACAACACCCATCACGCCTCACCGCGGTCGGCGCAGCATGGGCTCCGGTGGTGGCACTTCGATGCAAGCTGGCTACTCATAAACCTGATGCGTAAGCTGCGCCTTGCCTACGACGTGTACGTGCTACACCCCCTGGACCTGAAAGAGGCGTTGAGGACTCGGGCCGGAAAAGTAAAAGTGGTTATCTCCGCCTCCCGCTCTGCGCCCCTGGACTCCGCCCCACCGCCTCAAGGAACCTGAACATAGTCGGGCGCATTGCGCCTGCCTATCCTCTCACTCCCAAGTGTTATGATTCTCTCAAGGTCGGTTCCTCGCGGCTTGGTGCAGGACCTTGAATAAGAAATTACTCATACTTCCGACCATACACCTGTTGATCGTGCTGGCGATCCTGTTTGGGGGGTCTTATGTAGTCGCTGAGAACGCGCTTAGCGGCAAGCCGGTTGCGGGGTACGACTACTCAGAATCGGCTGGGTATGACACGGACTGGTACCAGAACACCGCTATCTGGGTCTGCCCGTTCCACTAGGCCCTAGCCCCGTGCGAGAGTAGCCCGGATAGCCTCGTCAAGCTCCTCAGGGGTGACTATACCTTCGAACTTGGCCGTCAATCGGCCCGAGTCGTCTACAAGAAAGACCCAGGGCTCGCTGGGGAGACCCCAGGCCTTGGCCTCCAGGGAAGGCTCAAAATTGCCGCCTCCACGGATGAGGTCCAGGTCGTAGGGCTCGATGTGGATGAATGCGAGGTCTTCTCCGTAGTCCGGGATGAGCGAGGCTACCGTCTCGACGACCGGGCCGCAGATACGGCTCTGGCAGAATGCCGGGGTAGCGAAGACTACGAGGAAGGGCTGACCCTGGGCCAACGCTTCTCCCACGGAGGTTTGATACATCTCGGGGAGAGGATCGGGGCTGGTGGAGATCTCGGTGAGGTCTGCAACGTCGGCGGCAGTCCTGTGTTCGATGGGCGAAACTGTTTCGCCTAGTTTCGGCGTCGAGCTCTCTGCCAGCACCTGCACCGACGCCCGTATCTCCACGGGCGATTCACTATCGCCATGAAATATAGAGAGTTTTAGCTCCCATTCACCGGGTCTGTCAAAGGGGGGACGGTCTATGGCGTAGATGCCACGGACCTCCACGTCGGCGTCATACCACTCTGAGGCTGACACCCGGACGTCGTCCAGTACGATCTTTCTGTAAACAGCATTCGCCGTTGGGGGCGCAGGGTAGTCACCGGGGGGCAGGAAGTCGACGCTGATTTGGGCATCTTCGATGGCGTGTTCAGACTGGTCCAGGAGAACGAAGGTGAACCGGGCCTGCTCAACCGCGACTTCCTGGGAGACTAGGACAAATCTGAAGCCAGGGTCAAAGGGCTGGCGGCAGGCAACGAGCAACAGCAGAGCAACCGCCAAGACCAGGAAGGGGAGCGGTCTCCGTATTAGACTAGAAGCCGTATATCCTCTCAGCGTTCCCACCGACAATCATCCGCTTTTCATTTTCAGGAACGTCCTTGAAAGTGCGCTCAATGACCTCTCTGGAATGGGGGAAGGTGCCCTCGTCGTGGGGGTAGTCACTGCCCCAGAGCAGGCTCTCGACACCCGTCACGTCCCTCATCCGGAGCCCGACCAGGTCGTCGCCGAAAGTGGCGCCGCCTTGCCTGCGGAAGTAGTCGCTGGGCCTGTCCGGGAGGCGGGGTTCGATCCACATGTGGCGCTTCTCGTGCATCTCATCGAGGGTCTGGAGGACCCAGGCCAACCAGCCGATTCCGCACTCGACCAGCACGAACTTCAGGCCCGGGTGTCGTTCCAGCACGCCGGAAGCCACCAGCAGGCAGAGGGGCTTCATGGCGGCAGCCATCTCTACGACTTCTCCGGCTAGGTCCTCTCCCGGACGGGAGCGCTTGACCTCGGTGGGGGCGTCTTCGCCGGTCGGGCCATCGGTGAAGACATGGAGGGCCAGGGGTACGCCAAGATCGCCCATCGCCGACCAGAAAGGCTCATAGCTGGGATCGTTGTAGGGCTGCATGGGCATGCTTATGGGTATGGACGCTGAACGAAAGCCCATGTTAGCCACCCGGGTGGCCTCTTCCACGGCGTTGTCTATATCCAGAGTCGGGACGACCGCGGAGACTACGAAACGGTCCGGGTGCGGGCCAAAGACCTCGTTATAGTAGTCGTTGTAGACCCTGGACAGAGCGAGCTGGAACCCCGGGTCCTTGGAGGAGAAGGTGTGGAACGTGCCGTGGGGATAGATGACCTCGGCGCTGACCCCATCGGTTTCCTGATCGGTGAGGCGGAGAGGGATGTCGGTGCCTCCGGCCCGGTGCATGACGCGGCCCACCTCTTCGTCGTCCCGCCAGTAGCGATTCATATCATCTTCTTTGAGGGGGTTGGGGGCCTCGATGCGAGCCGGGCCCTGGCCCTCGACGATGATGTAACGCTGGTCGTCCCGCACCTCGATGCGCGGGGCACGGGCGCGGTACTCGGCGGGGAGGCGGTCGTAGACCTCCTGGGGCTCGTTCAGATGGGAGTCTGCTGAGATGACCTTGTATTCCGCCAACACGCACCTCGATTCCGGTTAGGAAATTAGCTCCGCTTCTACCCCACTGCTGCCGGAGCCCTGTTTGATAAGAGCTGGCCGCAGCCGCTTATTGAAGCATCCCAGCCCATCTTGTTAAGGAGGCACCAGATTGAGGCCTGGTTTGCCGTCACCACCATCTTCCCCGTGCGGGCTTCCAGCTCTTCGACGACCTCCAAGGAACGCCAGCCGGTGCAGGAGACCAGGAGGGTGTCGGCCTCCGGGAGGCAGTGCTCGACTCCGTATTCGAGGACGGTCTCCGGGTCGTGGTTGCACATGTTGAACCCGAACACCGATGCGTCAGCAGGGGTATCGACGTTCAGGACCTCGAAGCCCTTGGCCGTGAAGTATTCCCGCAGTCTGTCGTTGTTCCATTGTGGGTATGGCGTGACTACGGATATCTTCCTGGCCCCGATGTGGGAAAGGGCGGCGGCAACGGAGGGCGTGGTGGCAACGGCGGGAACTCCCGATGCGGCCTCCAGCTTTTCGACGATCTCTACGTCCCAGCCCGGGCCCCGATAAAAACTGCCGGTGGTGCAGCAGTAGGCTACGGCATCGACTTCCGCCTGTGTCAGGTACTTGGCGGCGGTATCGATCTCGGTGTTCATCCTGTCCATGCGTGCGGTGCCGGAGATGTCGAAGCCGTCCCAAATACGCTGGCCGTGGATGGAGTAGTCCTTCAAGCCCAGGGCCATTGAGAAATCGGGCTCGCTGGTCGAGTCCTGGGCCGGCATGATCAATCCAATTCTTCTTCGTAGGTTCATATCAGGACCTCCTTACCCGCTCACTGGAAACCCGCTTTGCCGATAATACCAGAATTTGGGAGGGCAATCCCCAGTATAAACCAGAAAGCAATTGGGAGTGAGTGTGATGTACTCACTCCCAATTGCTTGGTCTACAGGTATAAGGGTAAAACCAGATAGTTATCCAGCGACGGCGGCTGGGGCGGGAGTCTCCAGCAGACTGCCGAAGCCCTTTACCGGCTCATCTATGCCGAGGTGCTGGAGGATGAGCCAGATGGTGGCCTGGTTCGATGTGACGACCGGTTTGCCGGTCTCCTTCTCCAGGCGTTCTGCGGCCTCCATGGACCGCCAGTCAGTGCAGGAGCAGAAGAGGACATCAGCGTCGGGGTCGCACTTTTCGATGCCGTATTCGACTATCTCGTCGGGGTCCTGCTCGTAGGCCATGATCTCGCCCAGGGACGGCTTGGGGTGGGCGTCGACGTTAAGGACTTCGAAGCCCATTGCTTCCATGTATTCCCTGAGCTTTATGTTGTTCCATTCCGGGTAGGGTGTGATGGCCGAGATCTTGCGAGCCCCCTTGAACTGCAGGGCCTTCACGACCGAAGGAGTAGTTGCGAAAGCCTCCACCCCCGACGCGCTCTTAATCTTCTGAAGCATTTCCTGGTCCCACCCGGGCCCCTTGAAGAAGCTGCCAGTGGTGCAGGTGTAGGCTATGGCGTCCAGGCGAACGGAGGACAAGTACCGGGCAGCGGACTCGATCTCCGAGTTCATCTTACCGAAGTGCTCTTCGGGGTCGTGGCGGTTGTTGTCCTGCCAGAGCCGGTGCCCGTGCACAGCCACTCCTTTGGGCCCGAGTACCATCTGAAAGTCAGGCTCGGCGGTACCGTCTGCCGAGGGCATCATCATTCCGACTCTCTTCCTGTTCTCCATAGTAGCGTCTCCTTCGGTGAAATGGCGGGAATGACTTCTTTTTCGCTGCGCCTATTCTCTCTTTCGCAAGGGGAAGGGAAAATACAAGTAATTTTGGGGGGATACCCCCAAACCCCCACCAAAGGGGTGTTACCCCTCTGGACTCCCCATACAAAGGGCCAGACCACTGTCCGGGGATTAGCCCCTGTTGCGCACCTTGTCCAGGGCGGCGGTGATGAGGTCTTTCTCCAGTGCCACGTCCATGACCCCGACCTGCTCATCGTAGGTCCCGGGGTCCACAGCGTCTTTAACCATGGGCTCAACGACGTGGTATACCGGCAGGCCCAGAGGAACGCCTGCCAAGGGGCCGGCCCAGCTCGGGTCACCGTGGGTTACGGTCTCGGCGTAGAGCTCGGCGCTGTTAGCGTCGGGCGAACCGAGGACCACTATAACGTTGTCCTTGCCGTTGGATTCTATTGCCTTCTTAATCTCTGCCTGACCATCCAGGTCCATGGCGCCTGCGGCAGTTCAGACGAAGCACTGGGTCTGTTCCAGGATAACCTCTGCCCCTGCGCTGCGTACCACCTCGGCGATAGCCGGGCCCTGGACGCCGTCCCGCTCTCCTATGGCGATCACCTTCATACCTTTAAAATCCAAAGCGCACCTCCTGAGTTTCAGTAAACGTTCTAACCAATCTTAAAATAGCGTCGAAACGGCTTAATTCTACCCCTGGATACAGGTTACTGGCCGCCGTTGCGCTCCATCATGAAGGATATACCATCGGAGAGCTGGGTCATGCGGCCCAGGAACAGGCTCCCTTTGGCGTAGAACATGGCCCGGTTTATGTCTCCAGACATGATCATCTCCCGGGCGTGGCCCAGGAAAGGAACCGCCGAGGCTATGTGCCCCTGGGTCGGGGAGAAGCCGAGCATCCCGTGTTTGTCGACGAACTGGTCCAGTTCCGAGGCCTCAATCTCCGACTCCTTGACCGCCATGCCGCCCAGCATCCGGTAGTTGGTCCTGGGGGTGTTGCCGCTGCCCTGGGGCTCGGTGATCTCCGGGTTGTGCAGCTCGGTGGCGAATCGGTCGATATCGGTGATCTTGAGGCCGTGCTTTTTCAGGGGGTCTATGACCACGGCCTGTGTGATGGCCTGGTTTGACGTACCGGACGAAATATTGTGCTTGCCTATCATATCGAGACGTACGTGGGGGTTCTCACCGTCGTCGGGGCCCAGGAGTATTGCAATGGACGCCAGGACGTCTTCGAGCACGGGCATTTCATGAGTCACGTGGCCCCGGTACTTCATGCCAAGCTTGGCGAATGAGCCGCCAGCCACCACCGCCACGTTTTCGAACACGCCCGACTTGATGAGGGCACCGCCTACGATTATAGCGTGGTTCGGGGCGCAGCAAAATGCCTTGACGTCCGACCCGGTGGCGTTCAAGCAGCCGCACATCTCTCCGACGGCCTTGGCGAGGTTTCCACCGCCCCGGTTGTATCTATCACCGATGGCCTCTTCGCCGCAGCCGAGCAGGTAGTCTATGTTCTGGGGCGGCGTATCGGTAGCAGTGTTGCAGAGGTGTCTGAGAGCGAGGACGGCAGAGGCCTTGGCTGCGAGGTTTTCGATGAGGAAGTCGGGGACGAGGGACTTATCCTCCTCGTGGCCCCTTTGCAGGCACCCGACCAGTCGGGTCTTGTCCATGTATAGGGGAAGGGCATCCTCTTCGCTTATGGCCTTTTCGATCTCGGAGATGGGCGTGGCCTTACCAAGGTTGTCCAGGTCTTCTTTGGTGATGAGAGGGTGAGCCGACATCGCGGTGCGGGCTTCTTCAAGGAAACCCTCTTCCAGGAGCATCAGGTCGAACTGGTCACACATCTTCATCAAGCCGTAAAACTCGGCCTGGGGCATAACCTCGCCGAATGGGCCGGTCCTTTTGGCATCACCGGCCAGATTATCGAACCACGGCTTGGGGACATCCTTCAGGTCGTCGGGGCGCATGTTGCCGATGAATACCTGGTGTGGAGGGTAGGCCACAGCGTCGTCGAAGTCCCGCAGGTGCTGATGAATCATGTCCAGAACGTTGGGTTCGATTGGTATGTCCCGGGAAGGTTTAGACCCGAGGCGCACCAGGTCTGGCACGTGGGCCAAGCAATAGGCCACTCCCTTGATTACCGGTGGTGAGTCCTGGCCGTTGCTTGTGAATGCGGGGGATTGGGTAGTCATACAGATGTAGTTGCTAGGTAGTGAAAACCGTGGGGGATGCGACCTCGGTCTCCAGGGCCTCCAGGGCCTTCTTCAGCATCTCCTTACGCAGTTGCTTTTCGCCCTCGTAGGTCTGGCTCGGGTCTCCGAGAGGGTGTGGGATAGCCTTGCCTTTGACGATACGGCTGGCCCCGACTCCCTCTGCGAGATTGAACAGGGTGGTTACGAGAGCGGTCGGGAGGCCAGCCCTCTCAAGCTCTTTCTGAAGCGTAGCGCCGCTACGCGTTCCGGTGCCTCAGGTTGCGGTTAGAATCACTCCCTGGACGCCCGCCGAGGTTAGCTCGGCGGCTATCTCCTCCCCGAACTGCTTAAAGCTGGCAATTGGCCCCATGTTGCCCGTGGTGCTGTAGACGTAGTCGTGCAGCTTGCCGATTGTCCCCTCGGACTCCATCTCGCGGGCGGCATCCAGTGGAACCATGCGGTTGGGCTCGGCGCTGGCGGTGGTGGTGTCGAAACCGCCGTGGATACTCTGGAACTTGTCGGGGGTCATCTCCGGCTCTTCCGCCGTGTCGAACTTGACCCACTTGGTGGCCCAGCCCGATTCCAGCTTCTCTGGGTTTCCACGGTGTACGATTCCGCCCTCTGTGACGATGGCTATGGTGGCGTTCCCGGCACTGGCGAGGGCCGCAGCGGGAGCAACTTGCTCGTACTTGGGGAGGGGCCATTCGGTCTTCGGGTCTTCGCCACGGAGCTTGCGCATCAACATGTCCACCGCCCGCTCCGCAGCAGTCTTGTCGGAGAATCGGTTAACGCGTCGTCCGGTGGGTAGGTAGCCTTCTTCCATGGCCGGACCCAACTCTTCTTTGTCGGCCAGCTTGGAGGCGAGCCGTGCGATTACAGTCATTGCCTCGACCATACCGGCAGCCGAGTCCTTGGTGGAGGCCATCAGGACTTTACCCTTGTAGGTCTCGGCAGCGGGGCTCTCCTTGTGGACGCCGGTAAGGGCAGGGATTTTGAGATTCTCTTTAACTGCCAGGCATACCTGACCACAGGCCAATCCGTACCGTCCGGAGCCGAATCCCGGCCCGGCAATCACGATATCGGGTTTGAACTGAGATATAAGCTCGACGACCTCCTGGGTCGCCGTTTCGGGGTTTTCGGAGATGTGGTTGTCGCCGCAGTAGACGGTGCCGATGACCTCACCGGCGTCTCCAAGGGCCTGGTTCAGCGCCATGCCGGGTCCGACTGCGCCTTCCCGGGCTCCGGGGCCAACGTCGGCCTTCTCTTCACCACCCACACCGGCGAAGAACTGGTTCAGATAGTGGACTACCTTCAAATTTGTCATGGCCTGCTCCCTCGTCACGCTTGAAATACACCCATTCCGGGGCTCGGCTTCCGGTTGGCATTATACACGACCAGCCTCATTACCAAGTTGTGTTGATATTGGGATTTCATTCCGGTTCTGGGGCCTTGATTTGGAGTTTAGATTGCCCTGCTGTTCTATATGGGCGAGAGGTGAACCTAAAGCAGGATGTAGTTAGCCTCCTACGAGAGAAGCCGCGAGGAGTTGGACCAGCTGGGAATATGAGTAATCGGGGCGACGATAGAGGACCGTGAGACGGCGGCTCGGATGGCTGAAGAAGAGGAACTCACCTTCCCCATCGCCTACGGAGTTACCGAGGAGAGCGTCGGGCCTCTTGCGCCGGTCGTTCAGCTCGACCCAAGCATTTTGCTTTGTGGATCGAACAGGGCGTATGCGAAATAATGGGATTGTGCCCTTAGGCGGTTGGGTCTGGGAGTTAACAGAGCTTAGTCCGGGAAGTGGGGCATCACCTGTTCTGAGAAGAGGCGCATGGATTCCATCACTTCCTCGTGGCTGCCGCCAAAGCCCATGTTCACGCAGAGATACTTGATCCCCAGGTCTCGGTACTGCTCGACCTTCTGAATCGCCTCGTCGGGAGTGCCGCTTATGACGTTGTCAAACACCTCCCACGGCTCGTAGGGGACGTTCTGCGGCTCAATCATGCCTTCCTTTACGACGCTCGGGCCTGTGTACACGGTCACGAATTGCTGGTGGTTAAGGTGCAGGTTCTGAGCCTGCCGTTCGAGGACATCCTTGTCCTCGGAGACGAAGGCGTTACGAAGAATCAGGAGTGGGCACTCCTCTTCCGTTCTGCCCCGCTCTTCGAGCGCATCTGAGTAGACCTCGTAGGTTTCCTCCAGTGCCTCGAACCCGCTCCGCAATGGGGTATTCATCAGCTTGTAACCGTGGGACACGGCGTACTGGACCGAGAGGTCGGACTGGCCCGACATCCAGATCGGGGGGTGGGGCTGCTGGAGGGGTCGGGGGAGGACGGTAGTCTCCGGGAATTGCCAGAAGTCTCCCTCGTATGAGAAGTCATTCTCCGAGGTCCAGGCCTTGATCATGATTTCGAGGCATTCGTTGAACATTGCCCGGTTCTGGTCACGGGGTATCTGCAGCCGCTCAAACTCGTGGACGAAGGCCCCGCGTCCCAGACCGATCTCCAGCCTGCCTCCCGACAGCACGTCGGCGAAGGCGATGTCCTGGGCAAGCCTAAGCGGATGGTACAAGGGGATGGGTATGACCGCCGACATGATCCGCAGCTTCACCAGCTGCGAGATCCTGACCGCGAACATAAGCAAGTTCGGGCAGGCCAGGTAGTTCATGAAATAGTGCTCGGGTATGACGATGGCGTCGTAACCGAGTTCTTCGGCGTATTGGGCCTGGTATTCGGCCTCGGAGTAGAGCTCGGAAGCGGGTTTGGACTTGTCCGTGTAGTAGCAGGGCAGGTAGTAGCTGAATTTCATTTGTCGATTACTTTTCCAGGTTGGTTAGATTAGTTTTCCATCTTCATCGAAGACACTTCTGTCGCCGCCCGGGGCCCAGCTGAAAATGAGGGTCAGGAGAGGTTCTTCACTGGTGATGACCATGGCGTGGGATGTAAAGGGCCCGCCGTAAATCATGGTGCCGGGGCCTGCGGTGAACGAGTCCTCGCCCCAGACGCAATCCGCGGTCCCTTTGATGATAAAGTAGGCCTCGGGCCAAGCGTGAGTGTGAGCCGCGTAGTCGGTGCCCGGGGCTATTTCGAGCAGGCCGGCGTGGGCGTCCTCTGTCTTTAGGTGAGCGCCGGGGCTCAGGAGCGATTTAACTCTGAACGTGTCCAGTAGAGATTGGGGATAGTTGCCGTAGGGCTGCATGGGTCCGAGCGCATAGTTCTTGATGTGGTTGGGGCCTCGTTCCTCTTGATCACCCATTGCTGCTCTCCTCATTCGGGTCTCTACTGAAAACTAGCTTGCCGTCTACCCATGTTTGGTCGACGCGTATGTCCTTCAACGTCTCTTCCGGCGCGGTGATCGGGTCACGGTCAAGCACCACGAGGTCGGCCAGCTTCCCTTCCTCGATGGACCCTTTGACCTCTTCCTGGAATTCGGCGTAGGCGGAATTGTAGGTGTAAATGCGTATGGCCTCGGCGACGGAGACCTTTTCCTCGGGTTCCAACAGGTCTCCGGAGTAGGTGCGACGGTTGACCATGCACCAGATGCCGAACATGGGGTTGACGAGCCACGGGTCGGTGCCCGTGCAGTCCGAGCTGCCCGGAACTCGGAACCCGGCGTCCAAAAGGGTCCTGAATCGGAAGGATGGATGGCTCCGCTCCGGGCCGAGATATGGGGCAACAAACTCGGCGACGCTGTAGATGAATGCAGGGTTGGGTACCGGCAGAATCTTGGCGCTTGCCAGCCGCGAGATGGTCAGGTCGTCGCGTAGGAGAACGTTGCCTACGTGCTCGGCGCGGTGTCGGTAGGGCCAGTCCTCTCCGACACCCGCCGGAATTCCGAACACCGTCTCGAAGGCATCAATGAGCTGCTTGATGGCTCGGTCGCCGTTGGTATGCATGCGCAGCTGGAGTCCGGCCCGGTGCACCTTGCGCACGATCCTCCTGAGCTCCCGGTCCTCGTATCCGAGCTTGCCGGTGATGTCGGGGTAGCCTTCGTAGGGGTCCCGGAGGGCGGCGGCCCTTGCGGAAAACCCGCCGTCAATGAACAACTTGACCCCGCCGAGCCTGAGCCACGCGTCGTCGAATTCGAAGTCTCCGATCTCGTTATTCAGCACGTTGTCCAGAGGCAGGGTGCCGGGCACGTGGATATAGACGCTCAGTCTGAGGGGCATCTCGCCGGAGTCTATGAGCTCCCGCATGGCCCCGAGGCCCGACACGGTCTCGGACATCTCCTGGACGGTGGTGACGCCGTTGGCCAGGAAACGGTCGTGGACGGTGCGTCGGATGGCGTCCTTGACCGTTTCGTAGTCGGGCATAGGGACTGGGAGCCGGTGATACATGTCCTTCATGCGGCCCGTGGGCTCGCCGGAGGAGTCTCTTTCGATGATGCCGCCCTGGGGGTCGGGGGTATCCGAGGTTATACCTGCGATCTCCAACACCTTACTGTTGACTATCACCATGTGGTAGCTGGTCTTGAACAGGATGGGATGATCGACGCTGACGCGGTCCAGATCGTGCCGGTCGGGGTAGCGCTTTTCCCGGAGGCGCATGTCCTGAAAGAGGCTGCCCTGGGCGATGATCCAGTCGCCTTTGGGCACACCCGCGGCGTGCTCACTCAGGGTGGTGAGGATGTCCTTAATACTCTCGTGGGGTGGGGTGTGGCAACTGACGGCGAGCCCGAGGCCCAGGCTCGTGAGTTCCAGGTGGGTGTGGGCGTCGTTGAAGCCGGGGACGAGGGCTCGCCCGGCCAAGTCTACGACGAGGGTACCATCACCCTTGGACGCCAGCACTTCTTCCGCATGACCTACGGCGGAGATCTTGTTGCCAATCACCGCCGCGGCCCCGGAGACCGTGTCCTGTGCGTCGACGGTTAAAATCGGGCCGTTGTGGAATATGACGTCTACTTGAGGCATGGCTAGGTCGTCCCCGGGGCACGGGCCGGAAACGGCACAAAACATACCTTTAGCGGGGTGGTGGTGTCAATTGGGGGGTGGGGTTAACGCCCATAAAATACTCGAATAGTGTCCAACGGGAATCTGGAGAATCTAGTAGACTTGCCTAGAAAGCTTGGACTTTGGAGAAATGCCCGTGAGTTTTGAAGCGAATAATGAAGAGACCCCTTGTGAGGTTGGACACAAGGAGAGTATGGAGCGTCAGAGAATCGTTGAAGCCCGAATCCAGGAGTTACACGAGATAGGGCAACGCTGCGCCGCACAGTTGTGCGATGGTCCGTCGGCTGTTGAACACGGGGACTTTTTGTACGATGAGCGAGGGCTGCCGAAGTGATAGAAACGAATTAGATGACTAAGAGGGGAGTTCCCACTCCTCTATGTCTGAATCAACGTCCCGCTTGAAGAAAGAAACCCGTTTGCCGTTCACTAGATGGGTTGCAGCACGCCAGTCCCGATCGACGTCAGGTCTTTGCCCATCTCCTATTGAGCCATGGATATTTTGCCCAGACATGCGGTCTTTCCAACCGTTAGCATTGTGGCAAAATCCTACGCTTCCTGACCACCTACCAAGGGCGGCATACGACCAAGTATCCCCATCGTATAGATACCCAAGGAAGCTATTCACAAAACCCCTTGTGTTCTTCTCCCTCCGTGGGGACTGAAGAATCAGAAGAACTTCACACGGTTGTCCGCCTATTGCGTCTTCGTATTTTTGCAATGGTAGCGATTGAATCTCGTCCCATTGAACACTCCCTTTACATTCAACGTATACGGTAGAATCGCCCTTTAGAAGAAAATCAGGGAACCATCCCGCCAATGCTTTCCTGGGTTTTTCCCATTTCCATCCATACCTTTCGAATAGAGCGGCACATACCGCTTCGTGGAAGCTGTCAAACTCAGTGTTGTCAAACATTACTTTTGGCATAATTACCTCGCTACCTTAATCAGAGGCACCCGGCACCAATTCCCAGTCAGGATTATAGCAAAGCCTACCTGCCGACAATTCATCCCCCCGCCCGAGCCCGCACTTCGCATTCAATGCATTCGTTCATGACTACCGTGAGGCCTGCGGCCCGCGCTGCCGAGGCGCCTTCTTCGCTGATCACGCCCTTCTGCATCCATACGGCCCGGGCCCCGATCTTGATGGCATCGGCGACGATGGTTGGCACCTCTTCGGAGCGGCGGAAGATGTCGACCACGTCCACGGGTTCCGGGATGGAGGCGAGGTCAGGGTAGCATTTCTCTCCGAGAATCTCCTGGGTAGCGGGATTCACAGGTATTATCCTGTACCCATGCTCCTGAATGTATGCCGCTACGCCGTTGCTATCCCGTTCGGGGCGGGGGGAGAGGCCCACCACGGCGACGGTCTTGCACGTTTCCAGCACTTTGTCGATATCATTCATGGCGCGCCTCCGAAAGCGAAAATGGGTGGGTCAGAGGGGTGACTATACCACGCACGGGAGCGGAATTGCCCCGGCTCACCTACGTCAACGCGGATTCCTCGCTTAAGTGGCGGCCGATCCTCGGTTTCAGCAGCAAGGCTGACATTACGAGAGACAAGGGGAGCAGCGTTGTGACGAAGAGGGCCATCTGCAGATCGCCAGTTACCTGCACGATACCGCCGACGATCAGGGGCCCTATGGCTGAGCCCGCGTTCATCACGGTGTAGATGAAAGCCAGTCCTATGGCCACTTCTCGGGGCCGGATGCCGGGCAACTGGTAGACCATAGTGACGATTACCGG
The DNA here is from genome assembly GCA_965249275.1 of Dehalococcoidia bacterium. Classification (GTDB taxonomy): domain Bacteria; phylum Chloroflexota; class Dehalococcoidia; order Plut-88900; family Plut-88900; genus Plut-88900. The sequence goes on along the minus strand of CBDFLQ010000006.1, from coordinate 697,692 downwards.
GAAGTAGCAGATGGAAAACCCACGGAATATGTTGATGAGGACTATCAGTACCTCCGACCCGGTGAAGAGTAAGGCCATGTGTGTGCCCATCGTCACCACCCCGGTCACCGCCATCACTGTCAGTTGCCTGTTCTGAAGAAAGCGCAGGGACACGACAAGCAGCTCGGCGGGAGCGGCGGCGAACATGTACAAGCCCATCCCAAGCCCGACAATCTTTGGGTCGACCGACATTTCCTGCTGTGCGAAGGTCGGCCAGAATATGGTGTAAGCGCTCTCCATGGCCAACCCACCCGCCATACCCACGCCCAAGATCCAAAGCTCCTTGTATTTGACAATGCTGGCAAGAGGGTTTCCCTGTTGAGAACGGAACCGCTCGACGTAATCGGGGGTCTGCCGTTCTCCTCCCAGCACCATCCAGGAGGCCGCGGCGAGAAAGCTAAGGCCCGCCCACATGTACATGACGTTTCGCCATCCGCCCAGCCAATCGATGAGATAAGGCGTCATCAGCAATGCGATGCCGATTACTATGTCTCCGCCGGAGATCATCATGCCGTTAGTCGGGGCAACCTGCCTGCGGGTCGACCATTGCTGCACCAACAAGGCGGTAGCGGCCTCAGTTTGGGCAAAGGCAATGGACATGCCGAACCTTCCCAAGAGGAGGAGAACGAAGCCCGGGGCCCAGCCTTGCAACAACGTGAACCCGGCCACGATCATCAACCCCAGGCTAGCGACTCTCCAGGGCCGGTATCGGGATGCAATCCAGGCCGTTGGTATGTTCAGGAAGAGAACCGCCAGGGTTGCCGAGGCGCCCAGCACACCCTGTTCCAAGGGAGACAGGTCCAGGTCTGAGGCAATATAGGGTAGCAGCAGCCCAATGGTGATTATCGTGGAGAAGCTGATGGCGTGGCCCGAGGTCAGGGAGCCGATCACGAGCAAGCGCCGCCCGGTGGGTGGAGCGTTTTGGTTCAAATGTGGACCGCCTAAGAGGTATAGTACCGGCTTATTTACCGATTCGGACTAGATTGCCGCCGTCGCCTGCGCCTGGCTCGGCGGCAGTACATCATCTGGGCCTAATCCCCTTCGCGGTCCGTGTCAGCGGACCCTGGGGCCCGAAACGCGTCACGCCCGGCGATTATGGCTTAATCAGCCCACACTTCCCGCAGCAGGCGTACCCAGTTACCACCCAGTACCTTCCTGATGTCCTCTTCGCCGTAGCCGCGGTTCAGAAGCTCAAGCGCGATGTTGGAGAAGCGGTCGGGAGTTTCCATGCCCTTGGGGTGTAGGAGGGGCGAGGGGTAGGGAACGGGGCGGGGACGAATCTTGGTGCCCTGCTGCGAGAACAGCCAATCGAAGAAGGAGTTGGATTGGTCCTGGGTGTAGTCGGTGCCAATGGCAACGTGGTCGATTCCTATTCTGTCCACGAGGTCGTCTATTGCGTCCACGTAGTCGGATAGGGTCGACTCGAAGCTCTTGGGCAGGAAGGGCGGGAACGCGTTGGCCCCGACAACGCCACCCTTCTCGGCGATGAGCTTTAGCGCATCGTCGGTCTTGTTGCGGACGTGCTCGAAGTGGGAGCGGGCATTGGCGTGGGTGGCCGAAACCGGCTTATCCGACAACTCTGCCGTTTCCAGGGTGGTCCGGTCCCCGACGTGGGAGAGGTCAATGAGTATGCCCAGCCGGTTCATCTCCCGCACGGCGTCTTCCCCAAAGTTGCTAAGACCCTCGTCTGTGCGTTCCCAGCAGCCGTTGCCGAGCAGGTTTCTTTCGTTATATGTGACCTGAATCACCCTTACTCCCAAGTCGTGAAAGAGCTCCAGCCTGTCGAGCTTGTTCTCGATGGGTGAGGCGTTCTGAAACCCGAGGATTATCCCCACCTTGCCCTCATCCTTGGCGCGCAATATGTCGTCCACCGACCGGACCTGGGAGAGGGTGTCGGGCATCTCTCGGAAACGGCGCTTCCAGCCTGCCACGTGGTCCATGGTCTCCTCGAAACCCTCCCAGACGGCGATGGTGGCGTTGATGGCCGTGAGGTTGCCGTTGCTCAGGCTTTGATAAACAGCCGGGCTCTCCCAGTTGCTGATGTTCAGCCCATCGATGGCGATGGCGTCGTTGTAGATGCTCTGGGCCCGCTCCTCCATGCTCAATTGGATGCTCCTTAGCGCTTTTGGTATCGCACCGGTCTCGGGGGCTAGTGTATCACCGCGCGCCTAGCCCTCCGGCGTCGAAAAGCCATAGAATAGCGGCAGAAAGACTTGGCGGGAGGTGAGCATGTACTCTTACCCGGATATCGATTGGGACGGCCTTCGCAAGTACCGCACCGAGAGGGTCGCCCAGGTGATGAAGGACGCCAACGTTGACGCCCTCGTCCTCATGGGCCACGATAACATCCGCTATGCCACGGACTTCGGTGTCTTCCTGATCTGCGAATCCTACGACTGGTTCGCGGCAATTGTGACGCAGGAAGGCGAGGCTTACCTCTACATTCCCTATGTCGACCGGGTGGTAGACAAGCCGATGCCCGACCTGCCCTGGATCAAGGAGTTCGTACCGACGCCCTCATGGGTGTCCAGTATCACCCAGGCCGAGATCTGGGTCGATATTCTTTCGCGCAAGCTACGGAGCCTCGGGGCACGGCGGGTGGGGGTCGACGCGATGCCGTTCCAGCTGTGGGACGGGATGAAACGGATGATGTCGGAGGCCACTTTCTTGGACGCCTATATGCCGCTGGCCATGGCTCGGCAGGTGAAGCACTCGGAGGAGATCAAGCTGATCCGCTCCAGCGCGGAGATTGCATCTATGGGAGGGGACGCTGGACTGGAGGCGATGCAGGAGGGAGCGCTGGACTTTGAGGTGCTTTCCGCCATTGACGGCACGATGCGTGCCCAAGGCGCCGAATTCATCACCCATAACGTTTGCATCAAGGGTGAAAGCCAGCTTACGGCCGGCTGGTTCCCGAGGGGGAGCAAGATGGAGGAAGGCGGAACGATGGCGTTCGACTGGGGGTGCTACGTAAAAGGCGGGTACGGCTCCGACATGTGCAGGACGGGTTTCGTGGGTGAGCCTCCCGCGCTCGTGCAGAAGGCCTGGAAGGTGCTGATGGAATCTCACCGGGCCACGGAGGCCGAGGCCAAGCCCGGCGTCCGAGTCTCCCACCTGGACCGTACGGTCAACGACCTGCTGGCAAAGTCCGGCTACCCGACTACGCCCTACTCCCTGGGCCATGGGACCGGGCTCCGGGCCTGCGAGCTTCCCATCATCTATCGCCCGGACATGATGATGGTTGACGCGCAGCTTGAAGAGGGGATGGTGATCTGCCTGGAGCCTGAGACCTCGGTGGAGGTGAACGGGGAAACAGTAGTCGTCAAAGTCGAGGACATGTACCAGGTTACGGCCACGGGCCTTGACCGACTCACCACGGCCGGCTACACGCCCTACTGGGAAGACTAAAGACCCGCCAGGAGTCTGGCCGTCCGCTCCCACGAGGCTCGCTTGTCGGGGCCTGCGGGGATGATGGAGACAAGCACCTCTCCGGCGCCTGCGTCGAAGAACTGTTCCAGCCTTGGTGCGACTTCATCCTCGGGGCCGGATACCACGATCTCCTTGAGCATCCGGTCGCTCCAGCCATTAAGCTCCTCGGCCTCGGGGTACCCGGCCAGTGCGAACATCTGCTGGTAGAAGGGTGCTGTGGGATAGTACGCCATCTCTTCCAGGGCAGCCTCTTTGACTTCGTCGTAGTTTTCGTGGACCGAGACGACAGCGTGAGCTATTAGCGGGGGTGTCGGGCGTCCGGCGGCTTCGGCTGCTTCCCTCATGGCCGGGAGCGCTGTGTCTCGCAAGTAAGCAAGTGGGCAGACCCAACTGATAGCGCCATCGGCTTCCTCACCGCAGAGCTGAAAGGATTTCGGTCTTAGCGCCGAGGCCATGACGGGCATGCCTGGGAACGCATCAGAGGCGGCGACGTGTGCGTGGTACTGTTCACCGTCGAAGTCTACGGAGCCCTTTTGGATCAAGGGTTTCACGATTCGAAGGTATTCCCGCAGGTTGGTAAGGGGCTTTCGAAAGTTGAAACGGAAGGGCTCGTACATTTCCGAGTAGTGGCTTGGCCCGATGCCGAGGCGGAAGCGACCCGGAGCCAGATTGGCGAGCACGTTTGCCTGCTGGGCGGTGGTAATCGGGTGGCGGGGCCAGGTTGGGACGATGGATGTGCCGAGGAGTATGGACTCGGTCTGCACGGCCGCTACGGCAAGCAAGGTGATCGGGTCTGCGTCCCCGCCCGAGGTGGCCCAGGCAGCCTTGACGCCCAGATCTTCGAGCCGTTGTATTTGTCCGACGATTTCGGTTGCGTTCCGCCCCGATACCTCTACGCCTATAGTACCCATGCTCATTTCCCAATACCTCTTGCTATGACTATTGTGACGTTGTGGGCACGGGCTCCTGTGACTCAACCATCGGGATGACCCGGTCGGCGAAGAGTTCCAGGCTGTGCATCACTTTTTTATAGGGCAGGCCCACTGGATTGGGCCAGATGGTGACGTGGGCGCAGTTAAGCTCGGTGCGGAGGTGGTCGATTCTCTCGGCTACGTACTCAGGAGACCCGACCCAGATGATCTCTTTCTCCATAAGGAAATCGAACCACTCGGCGTTGAGGTCCCGGTCCTGCAAGGTCTCCCAGGATGCTACACACGACTGCTTCCCCCGGCTGGCGTTCAGCCCGACCGTAACGTCGTACCAGCGATTGATTCCTTCTCGGGCCTCGCGTTCTGCCTGCTCCTGGGTCTCGGCGACGTAGCAGGTGCGCATGACGTTGAGGGTCTTGCCGTCGGCGCTTCGGCCCATGGGTACATCCCGACCCCAGACGCGGGAAGCTGTTTCCTTGTAGGTGTTCCAGGCTTCCCTGACACCTTCGAAGGAGCGGCTGAGACAGGTAGTAGCGTGGCCTCGTTCTGCGGCGAAGGCATAGGAGGCGGTGGAGTCGGCGGCCTGCCAGATGGGAGGGTGGGGCTTCTGGTAGGGCTTCGGGCGCACGGGGAGGGCGATAATCTCGCCATCCGGCGCGTAGTGCGCCGGATCGTCCGAGTATATACGCGGTCCTTGCTCTTTCCATCCCGAGGGAGGGAAGTTGTAGAACCGGCCTTGATGAACAAAAGCGACCTCGGTCCAGGCCTTGATTAGCACGTCCAGGGTCTCGCTGAACAGGGCGTAGTTCCGAGCCTGGTCTCGGCGGTCAGCGTCGGCGTTGAAGGTGATCCCGGCCAAGGTGTTCACGCCCCGGGCGATGCCGACGTCCAGCCTGCCGCGGGTCATGTTGTCCAGGAGGGCAAGGTCCTCGGCGAGGCGGATGGGATGCCAGTCGGGGAGGACGCAGGCGCTCTGCCCGACCCTGAGCCGCCTGGTGTGAGTCGCCAGGTGCGTATTGATGAGGATGGGATTGGGGGCCGCAATCCAGAAGTGCTGTTCCCCGATCCATATCGTTGTGAAGCCCGCCTGGTCGAAGAGAGTGGCCTCTTCCCGCCACTCCTCCATCAGCAGGTCGGGCGGGTACCGCTCGAGAAGGTGGTAGTAGACGTTGCCGTCGAACCTCAAGGTATGGGGATTCCTTCACGGAGAGATGTCATACGGGCCTAATCTCCGGGGCCCGATCCGGTAGGCGGTTACTCACTGGTTTGATGAACCCCTGCAATCTTAGCTATCATCTTCAGCTGCGATACCACATCATCCAGGACCTTGTCGTACTCTACGCCCGTTTTGAGATGGATTGGGACCCACTCGTTGTGAATTCGCACCCCTAGTTCCCTGCCGATCTCATCCATGCTCACATGATTCCTGTCAGAAACGGAGAGCCATAGAGGAGTGTCCCCGTTCCCAGCCCACCGTTCATGGTTGACTCCGAACCAGAAATTACTTTCCACACCGGAGAAGCGGATCCACCGCCCGTACCCGAACCACTGCGCCGTTGCACGTAGGCCTTTGATATCCATCCAGCCTTCTGAGACACCTCGGGCATCGACGGTATCGTCGACAAGCCGCCTGTACCAAACTACACGGCGCGCAAGGCTGGGGCTCAGCTCTTCGGAACGAATCGGCAGGAAGAGTTGATCGCCCTGCTCATGGGCGAGGCCTCGAAGTTGTCGTATATCCGATTTGACATCATCACCGTTAGCGAGAGCGTCCATCCTGTCAAGCAATCGGACCCAGCTTACCAGCACTAAATGTAGTTCCGTGTCACTCGGTTCCGTCCAAGTCACCCTGGCCCTCCGGACTCCCGGAGGTGATTCGACGGGTTCCAGTCTGCTCTCCTTTGCCATCTGCCGCTCTATCTCAGCCCACAGCGTCGGAATTCTGATTTCGGGCCCGATGAACAGGAGTGCCGCCAGGCCGGGTTGTTCGAACAGTTGGGCGTAACCGCTGGCTTGGCCTTCATCGAGTGCGGTCCAGAACTTCGCCTCGACAAGGAGGCGTGCTACATTGGTCTTGTCGTAGCCTGCCATGTCAGGCCGATAACCACCCTCGTAGGTTACCTGGGTTTCCACCCTGGCAACCGGCTTAATGTCAAAGCCATCTTCTTGGAGCAGGTCGTTCAACGCCTGCATACACTGGGTGGAGTTGTTCAGGATATAGGCCAATGCGTCGGTAGCGGCATTCTCGACTTGTATAGTTAGTCGTGGAACTAAATGGGCCATCAAGCTAATACTGTCAGCCATAGCATCCCCTGGATAGGTCAATTTCGATAAGCTGGGTTCACCGGATAGTCCTCCGGCTTGCCGGAGTCACCGGGCTGGATGACGAAGTCCCGCCGGTCGCGGTGGACAGGCACGTTCCCTACCTGACCTACCGTCACCCGAAAACCGCTAGCTCGCGGCTGCGGATACCTGGTCGAACACCCGCAGGTAGTTGCCGCCCATGATCTTGGAGACCTCTTCATTGTTGAAGCCGTGCTCCCGGAGGCCATTGGGGATGAGCCCGATGCCCGAGGGTTTCTCACACCATTCGGGCCAGTCGACCTGGGGCCACTTGGGGCTGTGGAAGCCCTTGGCGCTCATGAACTTTGGCACTTCCCGCGACCAGCGGCCACGGGCCCAGTAGCGCTTTTCGTCGGGGAGGAAGCCTGTGTTGTGGTCGCTGCCGAGACCCACATGGTCGATGCCCATGAAGTCGACGGTGCGGGCGACCATGTCGCAGAACTGCTCCAGGGTTCCATCGGGGGCGAAGAGGTTTGGGTAGGTGCCCAGGCCCATCACGCCGCCGTTCTCAGCAAGGGCCCTCATCATGTCATCCGACTTGTTGCGCTGGACGTCCTTCCACCAGGTCGGGTTGGCGTGGGTGATGGCCACCGGCTGCGTAGAGGCCTCGATGGCGTCCATTGAAGTCCGTTCGCCGGTGTGGGAGAGGTCAATGACGACGCCGTGCCGGTTCATCTCGGCGATCACGTCCGCTCCGAAGTAGGTGAGACCGCTGTCGTTGGGCTCGTAGCAACCGCAGCCGATCAGGTTCTGAGTGTTATAGGTGAGCTGCATAACCCGGACGCCGAGCTTGGCGAAGACTGCTACAAACTCGATGTTGTCTTCGAGGGGAGAGGTGTTCTGAAAGCCGAAGAGTATTCCGGTTTTCTTGGCCTTATAGGCAGCCCTAATGTCGTCCGAGGTGTAGACGGGCATTATGAGGTCCGAGAACTGGTCGAAGCGGCGGTACCATTGCCCGATCTCGGCGAGGGTCTCGCGGGCGTTTTCCCAGATGGCAAGCGTGATGTTGACCGCGCTGATGTCGCCTTGGCGGATGTCCTCAAAGGTCTCTTGGGTCCACTTGTGGTGCTGTGCTCCGTCTACTATCAGGACTCGATCGTCAGCCATGAACTTTGGTCTCCCTTTTCCAGATTTTCTAAGTTGTCTCTAACAAATATTTGGCGGTGTTGATTTGCAGGTTTATCCCACAGGGGCAGGTGCCCGCTTCTTTTCAAAGTAGGGGATTACCCGCTCGGCGAAGAGCACCAGGCTGTGGTACACCTTTTCGAATGGGAGGAAGGAGGGGTTGGGCCAGAGGGTGACGTGCCTACAGTTAAGCTCGTTTTGCAGCCTCTCAATTTTCTCGGCGACGGTCTCGGGTGTGCCGACGAGGATGACATCTTTGGACATGGCGAAGTCGAACCAGTCCATGTTCATCTGCTCGGCGCTGATCTCCTCGCCCTTGGCAATTGCCCCGGTGCGCCCCCAGTTCCGGCTCAGCCCGAAGGTGATCTCGTAGTGGGCGTTGATGCCCTCGCGGGCTTCCTGTTCGGCCTGTTCCTGGGTCTCGGCCATGTAGAACATCCTCATGATGTTCAGGGTGTCGCCGTTGGCTGTCTCACCCATCGGTATCTCACGACCGGACACGCGTGACGCCGTGTCCCGGTAGGCCGTCCACGCCTCCCGCAACCCCTCGAGAGTGCGCCCGAATCCCGTGACCGAAATTCCCTTTTCAGCAGCGAACCTATAGGACTCGGTGGAGTCCGCTGCCTGGTAAATCGGGGGGTGGGGTTTCTGGTAAGGCTTGGGCACGACCCCTAGCCCAATGAGTTCCCCGTTGGGGCCGTAGTGCGAAGTGTCGCCGGTGTAGATGCGAGGGTCTTTCTCAGTCCAGCCGGGCACAGGGAACGTATAGAACTCGCCTTCGTGGACCAGGGCGTCTTCGGTCCACGCCTTGATCATGATTTCCAGGGTCTCCTTGAACAGGGCGTAGTTGCGATCCTTGTTGCGGCGGTCGGCGTCGATATTGAACTGGATGCAGGCGGGGCTGTTGGTGCCCCGTGCCACGCCCACGTCTAGCCGACCCTTGGTCATCTGGTCGAGCATGGCCAGCTCCTCGGCCAGCCGGATGGGGTGGTAGTCGGGGAGGATGCAGGCGCTCTGGGCGACGCGCAGCCGCTCGGTGATCGAGGCCAGGTGGGTGCATACCTGCACGGGGCTCGGTGCAGCCACGTGGAACCCCGAGTGCCAGAAGTGGTGCTCCCCGATCCAAACTCCGGTGAAACCGGTCTGATCGTAGAGCTTCACAGTCTGCCGCCACTCGTCCAGCATCCGGTCCACGGGGTAGACCTGCAGAGGGTGGTAGAAGACGTTGCTGTCGAATCGCATGACGATTGCCGTTCCTAGCCCTTGCGCCCGATGGCTTCCCGTATCGCTGGCGGATTCATCGGCAGGTTCGCCATCCTGACGCCGATTGCGTTGGCGATGGCGTTGCCCAAGGCCCCGGCAGGCGGGATGATGTTCGCCTCGCCGACGCCCCGCACACCGAATGGGTGGCCGGGGTTCGGGACCTCGACGATTACGGTGTCGATCATCGGGAGGTCGAGGCTTGTGGGGAGGCGGTAGTCCAGCAGGCTGGAGTTGAGGACCTGGCCCTTATCGTTGAGGAAGTACTCCTCGTTCATCGCCCACCCGATGCCCTGAGCGCCGCCGCCTTGCAGCTGTCCCTCGACGTAGCTGGGGTGTACGGCCTTGCCCACGTCCTGGATCATGGTGAAGCGCAAGATTTTAACTTTGCCGGTCTCCGGGTCGACCTCCACGTCGGCGATGGAGCCGGCGAATGAGGCTCCGGCCTTGGTGGCCTGGACATTGCCGACTCCGACAATCGGCTCGCCCGTCTCCTCAATCTTGGAGGCGAGCTCAGCGAAGGTCATCCTCAGCTCGGGGTCAGATTCGGAAAATAAGACACCCTTTTCGAACTTGATAGAATCGGGCTCAATGGCCCAGATGGTCGCGGCACGGGCAATCATCTGCTGCTTGACGTGCTGGGCCGCCTCGTGAGCGGCCAACCCCTGCTTGAAGGTGACGCTGCTGCCGCCCGTGCCGTTGGTGTAGCCCACCGAGTCGGTGTCCACGACACCCGGCACCACGCTCTCCGCCGATATGCCCAGCGCCTCGGCGGCCTGCATGGCGATCGTCGTCCTTGTGCCTCCGATGTCGGGGGAGCCTTCCCGGAGGGCCACGGTGCCGTCGGCGTTGACCTTGATCGTGCAGCTGGCCGGACCGCCGAAGTTCATCCAGAACCCGAGCCCCACACCCCGTCCCCGGTTCTCGCCCTCCAGAGGGGCGTTCCAGTGGGGGTGGTCCTTCATAGCCTGGAGCACCTCGATGCAGCCGACCTTGGGGTGGGGTACGCTGTCGGCCCTTCTGGTCCCTTCTTTGGAGGCGTTGTTCATGCGGAAGTCGATGGGGTCCATGCCCACCATGGCCGCCAGTTCGTCGACTATAGTCTCCGAGGCGAAGGAGGCGTTGGTAGCGCCCGGGGCCCGGTAGGCAGCGGTCTTCGGTTTATTAACCACGACATCCAGCCCGTCGATCAGGACGTTGGGGATGTCGTAGGGGCCGAAGATGCACAGGGCACCGGCGCCTATGGGAGAGCCGGGGTAGGCCCCCGCTTCGTATGCCATGTAGGCCTGCGCCGCGACGAGTTTACCCTCTTTGGTGGCGCCCATCTTGACCTTGATGTAGGAGCCGGGGGTCGGGCCCGTACTCTCGATCTCTTCCAGGCGAGTCATGACTATCTTGACGGGGTGGCCTGTTTTCTTGGAAAGGAGGGCGGCTACGGGGTCGCCGTAGGGCTCAAACTTGCCCCCGAACCCGCCGCCTATCTCCATGGGCACCAGGTTGACCTGCGATACGTCCAGCCCCAGGATGCCGGCAGTTGCGTCCCGAACCTCGAATGGGCCCTGGGTGCTGCACCAGATCGTGACCCGACCATCCCGGTTCCAGAACGCGGTGGCGTTGTGGAGCTCGATGTAGCCCTGGTGAACGGTCTTGGTGTCGAACTCACGCTCGACCACGTAGTCCGCTTCGGCTAATGCCTTTTCCACGTCTCCCATCGTGTGCTGGAAGTGGCTGGCTACGTTGCTCACCTTGTCCGTCTTCTGACCGAATTCTTCGGTCATCAGGTCATCGTGCAGGAGAGGTGCGCCTTCCCTGATAGCGTCCAGGACTGTGGGCACGGGTTCGAGGACCTCATATTCGACGTCGATGAGATTAACGGCTTCCTCGGCCACGTGGGCGTTCACCGCCGCTACCCCGACTATGGGGTGTCCAGGGTACAACACCTTCTTGCTGGCTAGGACGTTGTCCCGCATGAAGCGGAGGCTCATGCTGATCTCGCCCATCTGCATCTGTCCCACTTGTTCGCCAGCGGGGAAGTCGGCGGCGGTGACCACGGCCTTGACGCCCGAGTAGGCCTCCGCCTTGGATGTGTCGATGGAGATGATGCGAGCGTGGGCGTGGGGGCTTCGAAGGATCTTGCCGTGGAGCAGATCGCTGGCCTGGAAGTCGGCGCCGTATTGGGCGCGACCCGTGACCTTGTCCACGCCGTCGTGCCTGATGGGCCGGGTCCCGATGGTGTCAAACTCTACCGTGGCAAGTACGACATTGGGCTCGTAGTCTGTGGTGGTCATGGTCTCCCCCGTATATGGCTATTCCGAAATATCCGGTGAATAGGCTGGAGGCCCTATTCTACCCGATTCACATGTCGATATTACTCCATACTGCTTAATATGCAATCCCGGACAATTTGCCCTTCCCGAGGGTATGGGTGGCCCCGAGAATCTGCCCGATGCGAACGGTTAGCTCCCCCTGTGAGTCGTCACCGGACATGAGAAGCGCTTTCCCGCCTATGACTCGGTCGACACGCGGCAAAACGACTTGCTCTTCGAAGTTGCCCGTACTCACGATTGCCTCCGCCTCGGGGGCGAAATAGACGAAACCGGTGTCGTCGGGAGTGCGGGCCATCTCGGGGCTCAGCAGCGAAGTGCCTATACCGGCCCTTGCGCAGTTCCTAATCAAGAGCATGGGATCGATAGCCAGGTGACCTCCACCCATCCAAGAAAGGACGATCCCGTTCGCCCCTAACATCCTGAGAAGCTTGGCTGCGTACCCCGCGGAAAGCTCTTTCTCGCTCAGCTTTTCGTCTCCCGCCGGAATCAGGAGCACACCCAGGAAATTCAGGTCAATGCCATGACGTTGATACAGGTCCTCTACCAGGGGATGGTTCTGCTGATCGTAGATGGTAGTCCTAGCTGAGGCGAGGTAATTGGAGAGACGGAAGACGGCGCCATCCATCAGCTCGTTCGGGTGAAGCAGGGTCGGCTGCCATCCTGGGGGGATACCGTAGATCAGGTCCCTCACCACCTGACAACCGTAGACTACCTTCGGGAGTGAGAAGTCAACTTCCGTAAGCTCATATGTATCTACAGAGACAGGCGAGAAGCCCGAGACCGTCTCGGCGAGATACGAGGCGAGAGCTATTTGCGCTTTCCTCAGCGCCACGTTCATCCTCTGGCTGTGAACGGATCCCCGCAGCGTGTTCAGGGTCTCGATGTCTTCCGGCGGGGTCTCGGGCCCCGGGTCCTTGGGAGACATCTCCACGACGAGGTTGGCCGTTTGTGAGAAGTGGGAATACCGGGCCCCCGGCCCCGACATGTCGAGGATGGCCTCGCGCCAGTATTGGCTCTCTCCGGCGGCGGGTCCGGACGTAGATACTACGGCCATGCCGTTGAGCCGGGCCGTTCTTCCGGTTCCAACCTGCACCGGAGGCCCAAGGACGCCTGGGAAAACGCACCCGGGTCCCGACTGCTTGTATCGAGGCTCCACTACATCCACGATATGGATGAGGCGGGTCGAGTCTCCGGGATGGGATACGTGGACTGAAATGTCGTCGAAGAACTCTCCGTCGAACATCCGGGAGCGAACGGCCTCTGGGCTGACCCGTAGGTCGCCGTCGGTGTACCGGGTCTCGTCTCCTAGGATGATGCGCTCTACTGGGAAGTTAGCAATCTCCAGTTTCATAATGGGAATTCGGGGAGCGTGCCCAGGCTTGTCGTAGTGCCGAGGAATCCCACTTTACCTACTCCACCCGACCCCATGCCCGAGAGCGCTGGCGCCGATATCTCTGACGTAGGCCCTGGGAATACCTGAATCAAACCCGATCCCCCGGTTGAAGCTTACCCATGCCCCTCAATAGGCAGTCCCGGACAGTCTACCCAGACCAAATGTTTGGGTAGCCCCGAGGATCTGGGTGATGTGGATGGTCAATTCTTCCTTTGGATCATCGTCAGACACAAAGATCGATTCTCCGCCAATGACACGATCCACGGCCGGGAGAGTGACCTGTTCTTCGTAGTTGCCGGTGCTGACAATGGCCTCGGCCTCTTGTGCGAAGTAAACGAAGCCCGAGTCGTCGGGAGTGCGGGCCATCTCGGGACTCAGGAGTGATGCACTAATCCCGGCCTGTTCACAGTTTCTTATGAGTAGCATGGGGTCGACTGCCAGGTGCCCCCCACCCATCCATGAGATGACCACACCGTCCGCGTCCAACATTTTGAGGAGTTTGGTGGCGTAACCCGTGCCCAGCTCCTTTTCGCTCAGCTTTTCTGGCCCCGCGGGCACCAGGAGAACGCCCAGAAAATTGAGGTCCTTGCCGTGCCGTTGGTACAAGTCATTCATCAATGAATTGTTCTGATGATGGTAAATGGTCGTCCTTACTGCGCCGGGGGTATTGAAGGGACGGTAGATGGCGCCGTCCATAAGCTCGTTCGGGTGGAGCAAGGTCGGCTGCCAACCTATCGTGACTCCGTAGAGTGTTTCTCCCATTACCTGACAGGCGTAGGCCACTTTGGGCAGGCCCGGGTCAACCTCCGTTAGCTCGTAGGTATCTACGGAAGCCGGAGCGGAGCCCGAGACCGTTTCAGCGAGATAGGATGCCAGCCCCATCTGGGCTTTCCTGAGCGCCAGATTCAACCTCTGGCTGTATATCGACCCTCGGATGGTGTTGATCATTTCTACGTCTTCCGCAGGAATCTCGGGGCCCGGGTCCTTGGGGGATAACTCCAGGACCAGATTGGCATTTTCGGAGAAGGGGGAATACCGGGTCCCCGGCCCCGACATGTCCATTATCGCTTCTCTCCAGTAATAGCCCTCACCCGCAGCAGGGGTCGAAGTTGATACGACGGCCATTCCGCTCAGCCGTGCCGTTCGTCCGTTGCCGACCTGCGCGGGTGGGCCAAGCACACCAGGGAATACACACCCAGTACCCGACTGCTTATGCCTGGGCTCAATCACATCCACGACGTGAATGATGCGAGTCGAGTCTCCGGGGTGGGCAACGTGGACTGAAATGTCTTCGAAGAATTCTTCGTCGAACATCATGTCACGGACTTCGTCGGGATTGACGTGGAGATCGCCGTCCAGGTACCGGGTCTCGTCTCCCAGGATGATTTGTTTCACGGGGTAGTTGGCTAGTTCAAGTCTCATAATGACTATTAGGGCGAGGCTCCTTGGCTGGTCGAATGAATGAGGATTCGATGATACTATGGGAGGCGTTACGGGTTAAAGGGCAGCCGGTCCAAGGGGGGAACCATGAAATACCAATTCACAGCAGAAGAGCAGGACTTTAGGCAAGAGGTTAAGGACTTCCTCGCCAAGGAGTGGGCCGACGATACATTCGCCGTAGAGGGGAGTGAGGAGTGGTGGGATGAGGAGAAGACCATGCGCAAGAAGCTGGCCGACCAGGGCTGGCTCGCACTCTCCTGGCCGAAGGAGTACGGCGGTGGGGGCGCGACCCACATGCAGCAGGCCATCTTCACAGATGAATGGTCCTACGCCTATGCTCCCGGCCGCGACGGCGAGGGCATAGGCTACATAGGCCCGGCCATCATGGTCCACGGCACGGAGGAGCAGAAGAAGCAACACTTGAGCGGGATCGCACGCGGCGAGGTGGTCTGGTGCCAGGGCTACTCGGAGCCCGAGTCGGGGTCCGATCTGGCTTCGCTCGGGACACGGGCGGTGCTCGAAGGCGACGAGTGGGTGATAAACGGTCAGAAGATATGGACCAGCCAGGCTCACTACTCGGACTGGGTACTGCTGCTGGCTCGTACCGACCCCGAGGCTCCCAAGCACCGGGGAATCACCATGTTTCTCGCCGACATGAAGACGCCTGGGGTATCAGTCCGACCCATCATCGATATGTCGGGCGGGCACCCCTTCAACGAGACTTTCTTCGACAACGTGCGTATTCCGAAGGAGAACGTGGTAGGGGAGATCAACCGGGGCTGGTATGCGGGCATGACGTTGCTGGATTTTGAGCGGTCCTCACTTTCACACTCGGCGTCGGCGCGGCGCTGCCTTGACGAAACGGTGAAGTTCGCCTCGGAAACCATGGTGGGGGGCAAGCCCCTGATCCAGCATCCGGTGGTACGCAACAAGCTGGCGGAGATGGCCATCGAGGTGGAGATCGCCTACATGCTCTCCTACCAGGTGGTCCACATCCAGAGCAAGGGAGAGGTGCCGAACAAAGAGGCCTCGATAGACAAGCTGTGCGGCTCCTCCACCGAGCAGCGTGCCTTCGACACCGCAATGCAGGTGCTCGGGTTGCACGGGCAGCTAACGGAAGGCTCGAAGCACGCGCCTCTAAAGGGCTTTATCGAGAAGAACTACCTGTTCTCCCGTTCCAGCACCATAGCCGGCGGCACCAACGAGATACAGATGAATATCATCGCAACTCGGGGGCTGGGGTTGCCTAGGCAGTAGGGCCTCATTCTAATAAGAAATAAAGAAGGGTGGCCCCACCGCTAGACGGGGCCACCCTCTTTGTAACGGGCTTTATGCCAGTTGCATGCCATGGGCACTTCGTTGACCCTGGCAAATTTACCGACCTATAATCGTCTTATGAAGAACGGCGATGAAACAATGCCCACTCACGCAATTGCCAACGATTATTGGGGATCTTGCGCTGCCGTCGAGCGGCACAGCGGTAAGGTCAGCGGGGCTTGGGTATTCCGCGGTACTCGGGTGCCGGTACACGCCCTTTTTGAGAATCTGATGGCTGGAGCCTCTGTGAATGACTTTCTTGAGTGGTTCCCGGGTGTCGAGAGATGGCAGGTGGAGGCCGTTCTCGAACACGAGTCGAGAGCTCTGGTCAACTCTCGCCTTTAGTGAAGGTTCTATCTAACCGGTGTGTTCCGGTCCCGCTTCACCGTAATCTCCCCCTACCAGACCGTCCAGCCGCCGTCTACTAGGATGGTCTGGCCGGTGATGTAACTGGAGGTCTCGGCGGCGAGGAAGAGCAGTGCGGTCTTGAGTTCCTGGGGCTTGCCCATGCGGCCCATGGGCGTGCGTTCGGCGAGACCGGCAAACTCGTCGGAGAGGAACTCTGTCAACTCGGTCTCGAAATAGGCGGGGCCGATGGCGTTGGCTGTGATCCCCTTCTTAGCCCATTGCAGGGCGAGGGCCTTGGTCAGCCCCACCATCCCGTGCTTCGAGATGGAATACGCGTAGGAGTAGTCCTCGGGCACTCCCCCGACCACCCCCAGCACCGACGCGATGTTGATGATCCGCCCGTAGCCCTGGTCGAGCATCTTCAGTCCGGCACGGTGAGAGCAGAGGGCCGCGCTGGTCAGGTTCGCCTCCATCACCTTTTGTACCGCATTGAAGTCCAGGTCTTCGGCGATTTTGGAGCCCTTGAAGAAGGCTCCGGCGTTGTTTACAAGGATGTCGATCTTGCCGAAGGTCTCCACAGTGCGTTCGACGAGGTTGTCGACCTGCTCGCCCTTGGTGACATCTGTCTGGACGACGAGGCACCTGGCACTGAGCTCCCGCACCTTACGACCCGTCTCCTCAAGCTTCTCCAGGCGACGAGCGCAGATGACGACGTCGGCCCCTGCCTCGGCGAGGGTCTCGGCGAATGTCACCCCCAGCCCCGAGGACGCCCCAGTAACGATGGCCACCCTACCCGATAGGTCAAACAGGTCTTTGGACATATATCTCTCCCAAACTAGCTACGTATTCTCGGATTCTACCACCCGCCCAGCCAGGCCACCTTCTGATAAACTCCCCATGTCACGCGTCTCTATCGAATCACCCTGGAGGAAACCATGATCTACGAATTTCGCACGTACACCTTGACCGTCGGAAGCATGGGCAAGTTCGAGGAGAGTTTCGCCAATGCCCTGCCCCACAGGGAGAAGTATTCCAAGCTCACTGCCTGCTGGCACACGGATATCGGGCCTCTGAACCAGATCATCCACGTCTGGGGCTACGACGACATGAAGCACAGGGCCGAGGTCCGGGCCGCTGCTGCCGCAGACCCGAACTGGCCTCCAGCAGGCGACGACGCATATATCGTGAAGATGGAGACCGAGATCGTCATCCCCGCGCCATTTCAGAAGCCTATAGAGCCCGGCAACTACGGCCACGTATACGAGATGCGCTACTACGACACCCTGCCCGGATCCATGCCCGAGATCATGGATATCTGGGGCGCCAAACTTCCCGGAAGGCTGAAGTATTCGCCGCTGTTCTTCTGCGGGTACACGGATATGGGGTCGCTGAATAAGCTGATTCACATTTGGCCCTACAACGACCTGAATCACCGATCCGAGACCCGGGCGGCGTCGGTCGCGGCGGGGGACTGGCCCCCGGCGACAGGGAAGTTCCTTGTTACCATGAACAACAAGATCATGGTGCCATCCTCCTTCTCGCCTGCACATTAGGGTTTGGACGAAGCTTCTAAGCATTATCGAAGAAGAGTCGGACCTAGGATACGGCCCTCGGCCCGGTTACATTCCTCTCTGATAAACTACCAGCGTACTGTGTCGTTAGCCTAACGTTCTGGAGGAGAAAATGATCTACGAATTCCGCACCTATACCCTGAAGCCCGGGGGTGTCCCCAAGTTCGAAGAAATCTTTGGCGAGGCACTTCCCCATCGGGAGAAGTATTCAAAGCTTGCTGCTTTCTGGCACACGGAGGTCGGGCCACTGAACCAGGTTATTCACGTATGGGGCTATGAAGACGTGCAGCAGAGGTCAGAGATTCGGGCCGCCGCTGCAGCGAATCCCAACTGGCCCCCCAAGGGCAGCCACCTGATAGTCAAGATGGAGAGCGAGATTGTCGTGCCCGGACCATTCCAGAAGCCGATAGAGCCCGGCAACTACGGCCCTCTCTACGAAATGCGCTACTACGACGCCACGCCCGGCTCCATGCCGGAGATTATGGAAGCGTTCAGGGCCAAGCTGCCGGACAGACGGAAGCATTCGGACGTGTTCTTCGCCGGTTCGACGGACATGGGCCTGCTCAACAAGCTAATCCACATCTGGCCCTACAACGACATGAACCACCGGACCGAGACCCGGGCGGCGGCCGTGGCAGCGGGAGACTGGCCTCCGGCCATTGGAGGACACATTGTTGGGATGAATACCAAATTCATGCTCCCGTCCGCCTTCTCGCCTGTCCAGTAACCCAGGAACGACACTCTTCTTAGGAAAAAATCGGGGCGTCGGCAAAGCCGACGCCCCGATTGTCTTTTGGGTCAGTTGGACGCTAAAGGACTTGATTGAAGAGGTTGGATTGGCCGGAGGTGAGGCGGTTGACGTTTTCGAGGAGGATGTCGATGACGTTGTCCTCGTAGGCCTGGGTCTCGCCGCCGGTGTGGGGAGTGAGGACCACGTTGTCCATGTCCCACAAGGGACTATCGTCGGGGAGGGGTTCCTGGTCAACGACGTCCAGACCTGCGCCGGCGATAACGCCGCTATTCAGGGCGTCCACCAAGGCTCCTTCGTCGACACACCCACCCCGGGCCATGTTGATGAGACAGGCTGTGGGCTTCATGCGGGAGAGGGAGTCGGCGTTGATGAGGCCGCGGGTTTGGTCGTTCAGGGAGCAGGTGAGCACGAGAAAGTCGGATTCGGAGAGGAGTTCGTCAACTCGATCAGGGGTGACGACCTTGTCGGCGGGGCCCTGGGCGGTGGCGGGGTTTCGCTTGGTGGCGAGCACCGTCATGTCGAAAGCCTTGGCTATTTTGGCAACCCGGGACCCGATAGCCCCCATCCCGACGATTCCCATTGTCTTCCCCGCAAGCTCGTCTTCCCGTTTCGGAATCTCGGAGATCATGCCCCGCCAGAAGTGGTCCCGCTGGTGCTTGGCTCCCGACTTCAGGTGTCGGGTCAGGGACAGGATGAGGGAGAAGGTGTGCTCGCTGACGGCGTTCTTGTTGACGCCGCTGGCGTTGGCTAGTCGGATACCCCGGCTGCGGAGCTCGTCAAGCGGGAACTGGTCGTAGCCCGCGCCTATGGACTGTAGGAAGCGGAGGTAGGAGGCGGTGGCCAGGATGTCGTTGTTCCAGAGTCCGGAGATTACAAGAACATCATAGTCGGAGCGGGCTTTGAGGGAGTCAGCGTCCCATACCTGGAAGCTGGAGATACCGGTGTTGCGCTTTTGGAGGGTTTCGGAGAGGGCGTAGGCGACGTGGGCGAAGCAGATGCGGAGTGAGTCCTTGCTAGGGAACGAGGTTGTCATGGTGTGATTTCCTTGGTGGTGTGGAGTGGCTAGAACCAGCTAGAACCTTTTTGATATCCGCCCGAGATGTGCAATGCAGTCCCCGATACCCATCGGGACGCGGGGCTGGCCAGATATCTGACCGCTTCGCCGATGTCCTTCGGCGCTCCGAGGCCCAGGGGGTATTCGGCGGTCTTCCCATCGTCCTCTTCTTTCGACCAGCCAAACTCTTTGGAACGCACGAGGCCGGGGGTTACCGCATTGACCCGCACTCCTTTGTCGGCCACTTGGGCGGAGAAGGCCATGGTCAGGCCGAGCACTCCCGCTTTTGAAGTGTTGTAAGCGGGGGACATGCCCTGGGAGCCGATGCGCGCCGACTGGGAGCTGATGTTGACGATGGCGCCCTGGCCTGCTTTGAGCATGGGTTGGAGGGCGGCCTTGGAGCAGTAGAAGACGCCGCTCAGATTCACGTCTATGACCCGCGTCCACTGCTCGTCGGGGAGGTCCCAGGCGTTTCCGTCTGGAGCGTCGATGCCGGCGTCGTTGACCAGAATGTCCAGCCGTCCGAAGGTGTTAAGGGCAAGGTCTACTAGGGCCTGAGCGTCCTGAGGGCGGCTGGTGTCCATCTGCATGGAGACAGCCTTTCCCTCGAGGTCTTCAACTAAGCGAACGGTCTCCGAGGAGTCCAAAAGGTCACCGATGACTATAGAAGCTCCGGCCTCGGCGAGGACGAGGGCGATGCCCCGGCCTATGCCTCGGGCGGCGCCGGTGACTATGGCAACTTGATTGTCGAGTCGGGTGGCGTCCGGCATGGTAAGTCCTAAGTTATACCTTCCTGTTTTAGGGCCGCAATTTCATCGGAACTGAGGTCCAGCAGCTTGGAGAAGATGAGCTCGTTGTCGTGGCCCAGACCCACGGACCCACGCCAGATCTTGCCCGGCGTCTCCGAGAATTTGGGCACGACCCCCGTGCCCTTGACCTTGCGGCCAAGTTGAACGTCTTCCCACTCCACGTGCATGTCCCGCAACTCGTAGTGAGGGTCTTTGGCTGTGTCCTCGGGGGTCATGATTGGACAGGCAGCGACCTGGGCCTCGTTCATAGTGTCGACTATCTGCTGGACGGTGCGTTCTTCTGCCCAGGCGCGGAGGATGGCGTCGAACTCCAGGCCCTCGGGGGTGTAGACACCCTGGTGGGCCTTCTGCCACTTCTCTTCTTTCGGGTCGAGGCCCAGCACGCCGCACACGCGGTCGTAGGGAGTGCCCACGGCGGCGATGATGACCCAGCCGTCCTTGGCATGGAACACGTCGTATGGCTGGAAGAGGCCGGCCTTGTTGCCGGAGCGGCCTCGGTTCAGACCCATCTCGTAGTAGGCGACCATAGTCCCTGCGAGGGTCTTGTGGATGGCCTCGTACTGGGCGAGGTCGATAACCTGCCCCTGCCCTGTGCGCTGGGCGTGGATGTATCCAGCGAGGGAAGACCAGAGACAGAAGCCGGCGGTGATGTAGTCGGCGGTCCAGGGGACGGCACGGACGGGAGGCTCGGGTTCCGGGAATCCGGTGAGGTGCATCATGCCTCCGAAGCCCTGGCCAACGAAGTCATAGGAAGCGCGGCCTAGGTAGTCGGGATGACCCTCTTGGCCATAGCCCGACACATGACATATGACGAGCTTCGGGTTGGCCTTCAGAACGGTTTCGTCGTCCAGGCCCCACTTCTGGTAGGCGCCGGGCTTGGAGGACTCCATCCAGATGTCGGACCGGGCGGCGAGCTGAAGAAAGAGTTCCTTGCCCCTGGGCTGTGACAGGTCCAGGGAGACGTGGAACATGTTGCGCCGTTCCTGCACCCATGCACTGGCTACCTTTGCCCCGCCGGGCCCTTCGATGGGGAATTCCAGGTTGCGCCACACGAGGTCTCCCTGGCCGGGGCGCTCTATCTGGATGACCTCCGCGCCCATTTCGGCGGCGAGAAGGGCGGCGAAGGGCTGCGCAATGATGGTGCCGCTGGACAGGATCTTGACGCCCTGGAGAGGGCCGAAAGTCTCGGGCACTAGGGGACTGGTGTCGGAGGTCATGTTGTTCTCCCGGCTTGCACGAAGAGACTATAGGGCCAATTTAGAAGGCTAGGCATCTTTGGCATAGCGCTGGAGCTCACGTTGCCGGAGCTCGACGCGGCGGATTTTGCCGCTGATGGTCTTGGGAAGCTCGGTGACGAACTCTATTTCACGAGGATATTTATAGGGAGCGGTGGACTGCTTGACGTGGTCCTGGAGGCTGATTACCAGCTCGTCGGAGGGGATGTGGCCGGGGCTCAGGATTACGAAGGCTTTGACTATATCGCCGCGCACGGGGTGAGGACTGGCCACGACCGCGGATTCTGCGACTGCCGGATGCTCTATAAGCGCACTCTCGACCTCAAAGGGGCCGATGCGGTAACCGGCGGAGATTATCACATCGTCGGCCCGACCTACGAAATAGTAGTATCCGTTCTCGTCCTTGTAGGCCTTGTCTCCGGTGTAGTACCAGTCTCCCAGGAAGACGCCCCGGGTGGTCTCTTCGTTGCGCCAGTACTCCCGGAACAGCCCGACGGGTCGTTCCGGTTTGACGCGCACGGCTATTTGGCCTTCCTCTCCAGTCGGAAGCTCGACACCCTCTTCGTTGACAATGGAAACCAGGAAGCCGGGCGTCGGCTTGCCCATCGAGCCGGGGATGACGGGCATGCACCGGTAGTTGCCGACGAGAAGGACCGACTCGGTCTGACCATATCCGTCGTAGATGGTGAGGCCCGTGCCGTCCTGCCACTGCTTGATGACCTCCGGGTTAAGCGGCTCGCCGGCGCTGGTGCAGTGCCGCAGGCCGGACAGGTCGTACTTCTGCAGGTCTTCGAGGACCAGGAGGCGATAGACCGTCGGCGGGGCGCAGAAGGAGGTGATGCCGAACTTGCCGAGGATGTTGAGGGTCACCTTGGGGTCGAAGCGGCCCTTGGCGTCATGCTGGACTACCGCCGCCCCCTGGGTCCACTGACCGAAGAGCTTGCCATATGCGGTCTTGGCCCACCCGGTGTCGGAGATGGTCCACTGCATGTCGGTGGAGCGGAGGTCGTGCCAGAACTTGGCGGTGATGACGTGGGCAATTCCGTATGAAGCCTGGGTGTGGAGAACCATCTTGGGGTAGCCCACGGTGCCGGAGGTGAAATAGACCATGAGCGGGTCGTCACTGCGGGTGGGCTTGACATCTTCGAGATAAGGTGAGGCCTGGGCCATCTCGTCGTCATAGGAGAGCCAGCCGGTCCTACTGCCGCGGGTGGTCATCAGGCACTTGAGAGAAGGGCATTGTCCGGCGACCTGGTCTACCTTCGAAGCGTTCTCGACGTCCGTTATGACTATGGCGGCGTCGGAGGCGTTGATCCGGTACTCGATGTCCTTGGGGGTGCACATAGTGGTAGCGGGCATCGGCAGCACCCCGAGCTTGATCATTCCGAGAAGCGCGACGTACCACTCGGGGTTGCGTGGGAGCATGAGGAAGGCACGGTCGCCTTTCTTAATACCCTGGGCCCGGAGGATGTTGGCGAACCGGTTGGACTGCACTTTCAGGTCCCAGAAGGTGTGGTGCTCGGCGGTTTCGCCTTCGGAATCGATAGTCAGAAGGGCGAGCTTGGTGCGGTCCTCGGCCCACTTGTCGACCACGTCGAAGGCGAAGTTGTAGAACTCCGGCACGTCCAGTCGGAAGGAGGCGTAGGTCTCTTCGTAGTCCTGCATGTTCATGGGTGATTCGGCCATGAGATGCCTCCTTCCTCTGTGGATTAGGCTCCCGACTCCCGCCTGTTATCTGACCGGGCTCGTCTATAGGCTCTTGTTGATCTCGCTGAGGGCGGCGACGGTGCGCTGCCTGGAAGCTGTGGCGTCGGGGCCCGGGGTGACGATGGATGCGTAGACTTCGTCGGCACCGTCATCAAATAGCCCTTGGATACTGGATGCGATGGCGTTCTGGTCGCCGTAGAAAGTAAAGGAGTCGATCAGTTCGTCCGAAAGGCCGCTCTCACTGCTGATTCCCGGGAACCCGGCGGCTGCGAACATGTTGATGTAGAACTCGGCGGAGGCGAAGTAGGTGAAGTCCTGCCGGACGGCGGCGCGCACTTCGTCGATGTCTTCGTGAAGGCAGGTGACGAAATGGGCGAAGAGGGGTGGGGTGGGGCGGCCTGCGTTGCGGGCCCCTTCTTCGAGAGCTGGGCTGGCGTAGTTCTTGAGGTAGGGAGGCGGGCAGAGCCAGCTTATCGCACCGTCGGCGACCTCTCCGCAGGCTCGGAATGCACCCGTGCCCAAGGCCGAGCCGATGACCGGGACGTCTGGTATGGAGGGGCTGATCCTGGCTCGGGCCCGGTACTGGCTTCCATCGAAATTGACCTCTCCATTCTGAAGCAGCGACTTGGCTACCTG
This sequence comes from Dehalococcoidia bacterium, assembly GCA_965249275.1. Taxonomy (GTDB): domain Bacteria; phylum Chloroflexota; class Dehalococcoidia; order Plut-88900; family Plut-88900; genus Plut-88900. Next base: position 673,979 of record CBDFLQ010000006.1, on the reverse strand, counting down.
GATGTACTCCCGCATGTTCGTCACGGGCTGCCGGAAGTCGGCGCCGTAGGTCTTGATCATCCCGCCCTTGCCGCTTGGCCCTACTCCGAACCGGAGCCTGCCGGGCGCCAGGTTGGCGATGACCTGGATCTGTTGGACGGAATAGACCGGGTGCTGGCCCCAGGTGGGGGTTATGGCAGTGCCCATCTTTATGGTGTCAGTGATGGCAGCGGCGGCGGAGAAGATGGTAAGGGCGTCGGCTCCGGGGGCGCCGGTGGTGAGCCAGATGGCGGGGATTCCGGCATTTTCGAGTTCCTTGATGCCGTCCACGATAGCTCGGGGGTCGCCGGGTACGTTAACAATTCCTATGTTTTTATTGGTCATTACGGTCTCCTGGATTTGTTGGGTTGCGGGGACATATTAGCAGTAGTGGGGCGGGGGGCGGTAGTCCTGCCCGTTTCGCGCACCTCTGATAACTGCTAACATGTCACGGACTCTTTTGCGGCCTTTTTAAGGCCCTTTTAATCCTGCCTGAACGGGAGAGAGATTGTGGTAGAGCAAAGACAGATCGACCATCTGCTGCAGGAGACGAGCGAGATAGAGCCGCCTGCCTGGCTGGTTGAAAACGCCAACATTCAGGACTACGAAAGCGAGTACAAACGCTCCACGGAAGACCCTGAGGGGTTCTGGTCGGAGGTGGCGTCGGAGCTGGACTGGTACAAACCCTGGACCCGGGTTTTCGAATGGGACTACCCCAACTTCAAGTGGTTCCCGGACGGCGAATGCAACATAACTTACAACTGCCTGGACCGGCATCTGAAAGACGGCCGCAAAAATAAGGCGGCCTTCGTGTGGATAGGGGAGGACGGGTCGGAGAAGGTGCTCACCTACGGGCGGCTTGCCCAGTTGGTCAACCGGATGGCCAATGGGCTGAGGAGCCTGGGGGTCGGGAAGGGCGACAAGGTGATCATATACATGCCACTGACTTCCGAGGGAGCGATATCCATGCTGGCCTGCGCCCGGATTGGGGCGGTGCATAGCGTGGTGTACGCGGGATTCAGCGTCGGGGCGCTGCGTCAGAGAATTCTAGATGCAGAGGCTAAGGTAGTGATAACCGCGGACTTCGGATACAGGCGTGGCAAGCCCGTCGACCTCAAAGGCATAAGCGACGAAGCATCGAAAGACATCGACCATCTGAAGCACATCGTGGTGTGGCGTCGGGAGACGAAGGACACACCCCTGATGGAGAAAGAGGTCGACTTCGATGAGCTTCTGGCCAGCGGGGGTGTCGACTGCGAACCCGAGGTGATGAACGCCGAAGACCCCCTTTTCATCCTCTACACAAGCGGCACTACGGGGAAGCCCAAGGGTGTGCTCCACGTACACGGCGGTTTCATGGTCGGGACGTATTACCACTTCCGGGCCTTCTGGGACATGAAAGAGGACGACGTCTACTGGTGCACGTCGGACATCGGGTGGGTTGTGGGGCACAGCTACATCGTGTATGCGCCGCTTCTGTACGGGGCGACTACGGTGTTCAAGGAAGGGGCACCCGACTACCCAGACCCCGGCGCCTTCTACAACGTCATCGAAAAATATGGCGTCAACGTCATGTTCACCGCTCCCACCGTGTTAAGGATGTTGATGCGCTACGGCGAGCACTATGCCAAAAACTACGACCTTCGCTCCCTTCGCCTGCTGACCTGTGCCGGCGAACCCCTGAACCCCGAGGCCCAGAAGTGGGCCTACGAGCACCTGTGCGGGAATGGAGAGTGGGGCTATATCGTCGATAACTGGTGGCAGACGGAGACGGGCGGCCCGTGCCTGGGGACCATGCCGATCATGAAAGTGAAGCCGGGCCGAGTCGGGAGGCCGCTGCCGGGGGTCGAGATGGATATTGTGGACAGGGAGGGCGTGCCGATCACGGAGCCCGACAAGGGTGGATTTCTTGTAATCAAACGGCCCTTCCCCAGCTTCTTCCGCACCGTCTACGGTGACGCGTCACGATACGACAAGGACTGGAACACCATCCCCGGCGTCTACTTCTCGGGAGACGTGGCACTGCGGGACGCGGAGAACTATTACATGGTGGTCGGGCGGGCCGACGACGTACTGAACGTGGCCGGACACCGGATAGGTTCTGCGGAGGTGGAGAGTGCGCTGGTATCGCACCCGGCGGTGGCTGAGGCGGCGGTAATCGGGAAGCCGGATGAGATAAAGGGCGAGCAGATCAAGGGGTTCGTGACGCTGAGGGCGGGGGAGTCGGGATCGGATGAAATGGTTAAGGCGTTGAAGCTCCACGTGCGTAAGGAACTGGGCCCGATAGCCGTTCCGACGGAGATCGACTTCACGCCCGTGCTGCCTAAGACGCGGTCGGGCAAGATCATGCGTCGGCTGCTCAAGGCACGGGAGTTGGGCCTCGACCCCGGAGACATCACGACGCTGGAAGACTAGGGGTAAGAGGGCGTGGGCATCTGGATATCTGACCCAAAGTAACAGAAGACACGCTCAGGACCGGGGTTTCATCATCGCAACTTCAGCTAGTCCCGAACAACCTGATCCAGCAATCAAACAGGGCGTTCCTCGGGGGCCGAGGCCCCCGGTACGGCAAGGCCTGACTGTGACCGAGTACACTCAGGGGCAGTTGATGTCCCTTATTCAATGGGTCATGTCGGACGGCATACCTCGTACCGATGAAGAGTTGCTGACAGAGCTGTTCCAGGAACTGGCACACAGGCGTCGGGGCATCCGGATGGAAGCGTATCTTCGAGTTGCCATTGCCAACCTTCTTAAACAGTCGAATTTAGAGCTTGCGGACGTGAATAAGGCCGACTAAGTGAACGGTATCCATAGTAGAGAAGTGAGTGTGTAAGGAGCGAGAAATGAGAGAAGTTCAGCCGGGCCGTGTGCACATGATTACCGGGGGCTATCCGGTTGGGGCGTTGGCGGGACACGACATGGACTATGCCCGTATCCGGCTCCTGGAGTTGCTGGAAGAGAGGGGTGTGCAGGCTACGGTCGGCAACGACTTTACCGACATCCATCGCTGGCTCCCGGGCACTGCCTTAATGCTCACCTATACTGCCGGGCCCCACCTGGACGGTGATCAGAACCAGTTGGTGCGGCGGTGGATGGAGGACGGGGGCCGGTGGGTCGGGTTGCACGGGACCAGCGGAGGCAAGGCTAAGCGCGTGGAGGGAGAGACCCGAAGGCGCATGGTCAAAACCGAGCACCACGACACTCTCGGCAGCTTTTTCATCAGCCACCCGCAGACGCGGAGATTCCGCGTGGACGTGTCGGGGGCGGACAACCCTTTGACACGCGGGCTCCCCTCTTCCTTCATGACAATCGACGAACCGTACATGATCGAGGTGCAGCACCCGAATGAGACCGACGTGATTCTGTCGGCGGAGTTGGGACCGGACCACTCTGGCTACGGGTTTGTCTACGACGAAGATACGTCACTTCAGGCCGACGGGAAGACCCGGGTCATGGGATATACAAGGGACATAGGCAAGGGCGGAGTGGCCTACGTTGCGCTGGGACACTGCCACTCTCCTGCCAGCCAGACCAACCACGCCTTCGACGAAACTGTCGAGGACCCGGCGTCGATGCCAGCTGCGTTCAGGGCCAGCTGGGATGTCGAGGAGTACGTGCAGATTCTGCGTAATGGGATCGACTGGGGGGTGGGATAGGGGGGCACTGCGGTCATGCAGATGTTCTTGAAAAGACTAAAACCAAGCTTGCTGAGTGCTAAAGCTGGAACGGACGTAAGCTTATCTTGGCCTGTTCATTGGCAGAGTTTGCCCTGTAGTGTCGATCCGTGGGGCGAGCCTGAAAGTTCCTTATAAGTTTGGGTAGAACAAACGACAAAATGCGTAATTGTTCTTTGCCACTCATTTTACCGCCGCTTCTGTAGACCCACAGGGTCCTTATGGCATTGGTTTCCAATAAGACTTTGTGTTGTTTCTTGGCACGATCATCGGTATGGACCCAAACGGCATTGTAGTCTCTGCACCACTTGATAATTTCGGGGTCGGTGGCACCCTTACGTCCCATGGCGCTGGCAGCGTCAACGAATGCATATCCTACAAGTTCAAGCGCTCTTGCTACGACAGGCACTAAAGACTCATCTAGCAGAAATCGTTGGCTATACGGATCGGATTCGAGATTCCCAATCACAAGCTGCCTGCACCTCGTTCGATGAAAGGTCATATGCGGCAGTGATCCATCTGACCGTGTCGCCTGCCTCTACCATGCCGGAGATAGTACGTGTGGGGATGCGAGTGCCTTTGATACACGGGGTGCCGAATTGCACTCTAGGTTCAAGTATTACACCTGATACGGGCTCCCAAGAAGTAGCAACCAAGGATGAGTCATCGAAGATTAGGCCATGCACTGGGATTAGGTATTTACGCAGTAATTCAAGTGCTAACTGACCATGCCGACTTGCGGAAAGCAAGCGGCCGGTCCATTCGGTGAAAACCTGCCCTTGACCAGTCCATATTAGTTCAGTAGCAAATGGTCGCTGTACACCAGTCTCGGCGCGCAGCCAGTTCTCAGTCTTGTATATTTCTGGCCAGCTAACACTCGCAGCTCTAAGTGCAGCGATGACACGCATGGAGACTAAGTCCTCAAAAGCAATTAGCAGCTCAAGCCCAGACAAATCGACAAGTTCTAGAGATGCAAGCCCGCGTCGAATCCACCGTATCAATTTGGCAGGACTCACCGGGTAAATCGAGTCTCCGTGCGTAGCGGCCTTTAGGTATCTTGCCGCCTCAGGGATATCGTAAATGCCGTCAAAAGTAGGGCAAGATTTTGGTTCTAGTGTGTTTGCTATCATTGCTCACCCCCCAAACATTCCTGCCTAACAGCGGGTAACGGCAGGCCTTGGAATCACAACTACCGCAATAAAACGGCTGTCTTGCTATCAGTATGACAGATCATTCGGAACAGCAATTGTACAAACAACCACTTCACCTGGGAAACTACCCGCGGCGCACGGAGTTGCGCTTCGTGGAGTCGCCGCGATTTTGACTATTTCACCGATGCGCTGCCGAAAGCCTCGCTGATTAGGCGGATGTGCTCCCTACCCACACCGCAGCAGCCCCCTACGACTCGGGCGCCGAGGTCTACCCACTCTTGCACATGCTGCAGGTAGGTATCCGGGGGAACGACCTTCCCGAAGTCGGAACCGGATGCCATGAAATAGGTGCCGGAGTTGGCGTAGGCGGCGAGGGGGCCTTTCCAACTTGAGCGCGCAGCCCTCAGCGCGGGGCTGATGCAGGGCACATCGCTGTGCATTACGGCCAGCAGGGAACCGCCGACTGACATCACCTCGTCGAGGGTTTCCAGGAAGTCGAGCTCTGAGGGTGCAGTTGGCTCAACCTCCGAGAGCATGTGGACTTCACCCTCAGGGGTAAGGCTGCAACTGAGCCCGACCCACACCGGGAGCCCGGTCTCAAGGGCCGCTCTCAGGAGTGCTGAGCCGTGTTCCGCCTCTCGAATCATTTCGAGGAGGAGGAAGTCAGCGCCGGCATCTGCCAAAGCGTGGGCCTGAAGTCGGTAGCTCTCTTCAAGCACGGGGAACGGCAAAAGGCTGCGTCCCCTCCGGCTGAAGGCGTATACCCCGAAGCTGGACATGGAACCGGCAACCCATATGGGCCTGCCGGGAGCGGTGTTGGCGATTGCATCCCTGACCAGCTTGATGGACAGGGCATTCAGTTCTACGGCCCGGTCCCCGAGGCCCGCGGACTCCAGATTGTGAGGCGAGGACGCGTAGGAGTTGGACGTTATGATGTCGGCGCCAGCGTTGATGTAGTCCTCATGGAGTTGGCGGACGATGCCGGGATGGGTGTCCAGCGCAGAGGCACACCAGACTTGCCCGTGCATGGGCACACCCATTTTTTCGAGCTCAGTGCCGACTGCGCCGTCCAATATCAGGACGGGTCCCGAGTCCAATCGGGCCTGTAGACCGTCTACACCCACGGCGAATGGCTGTTGTTGCTGCCGAAGGTCTTGCCCTCGGCGTAGCGGCTGAAGGCGAAGGGTTTCAGGTCCGGGACATCCTCACCCATCAGGAGCTTGGATACCAGCTTACCTATCCCGATCATCTTGAAGCCGTGGTTGCTGTCTTCGATCATGTAGACGTTGGGGGCCACCCAGTCGAGGACGGGCAGGTTGTCGGGCGTGAAAGCGCCGATGCCGCCGTTGGGCCGTTGCTTGAAGGACGACCTGATGCCTTCGAAACGGGACATTGTGGCGCCCATTGCGGCGCAGAAGTAGTCGGCGAACTCGGGCTCGGCCTGGTAGAGCTCGTTGGAGTGGCCGTAGGGGTCTACAACGGCGTCGGGGCCAATCTTGACGGGTGTGATGCCGCCCTGGAGGCCGGGGCTCTCCATCCGTTCGTTGGCGTTCTTGAAGTATACGTACAGGTAGTCCCGGAGCATCTCGCCAGTGCTCTCGTCGTAGACGGGGGTGCTCATCTTCTCGATGTGGAGGATGGGGGGATTCTTGCCCTCCGGAGTTACGTAGGGTTCGTCGAAGTAGACCTCGCCTTCCCGGAGTCTCCAGAAGGTCCACATGTCCTTGTTGATTATGGAGCCGTCCGAGTAGGAGCAGTCGATGTGGGAGGGCTTGCCGAGCATGGCCCAGTGCTTGGGAGTCCAGGCGCCGAGGGCCCAGATGACCGCGTCGCAGTCGATTTCGCCCTGGTTTGTGGTTACTGCCTTGACGCTACCTGCCCGGGTGTCGTAGCCCGTGACCTCGACGCCCGTGCGAATCTCGACCCCGTGTTGCTCACATTTCTCCACCAGACCGCGGAGAACGTTTCGGGTGCCGACGTAACCGCTAAGACGTTCGTCCAGGGCCACGTCTATGCCATCGGTCTTGAAGTCGGGCCAGATGGACGTGAGGAAGTCTCGGGCCTCCTTGCCGACGTACAGGTTGGAAGTGTAGTCCACCGAATTGTGAGACTTGTGCATCTTCTCGAAGTCGGGGGTCTGGTTGGCCTCGCCGCAGGAGACGTATCCCACCTGCTGAAACCCGAAGTTGATTGGGTCGTGCATCCAGACGTCGACGCTGTGCTTGAGGATGGGGTGCAGGGCCTCGGTCATGTAGAAGTTTCGGACGTTGCCGCAGGCTACGCCTGTAGCCCCCGCTCCGACATGGCTCTTTTCGAGGACCAGTATGTCCCTGCCGGAGCCTTGGCCACGGCTCTTGAGGTCCATTGCCAGGTGCCACGCGGTGCTGAGACCGTGAATTCCCGCGCCGATTATGACGTATTTTCTGGACTCGTTAGTGGACATGGGTGTGCCTCCGGAAGGATAGGGACGCTTGATTTTGGGGGAGTTTAGGGTGGGGTGGGGGGTGGGGTCAAGGGAGGGTTATGGGGCGGTGAACGGGTTTATGACTCGGAGGCCGTCGTAGTCCTGCTCTGAGCTCATATCTTCAGAGTAGACGGCGTCACAGCGGAGGGCTCGGGCGGCGGCGAGGATTGCACCGTCCCAGTATGACAACTGGAAGCGTTGGGAGATCGACACTGCTGCATGGAAGATGTCGAGATTAATGGGCTGTACCGGAAAGGTGTCCATGCTCCCAATGAAATTTATGGCTTGTTCGTGAGTTATGTGTGCCTGACGACTCACCCGAGTTGACTGGTAGTAGAACTCCTGAATTACCTGTACGGACAACGCTAAGTCACCTTCCTTTAGGAGGTCGATGGCGCGATGGCGCTTGTTAGCCTCCTCGGATAGAGCACAAGCGGCGTAGAGCAGGACGTTGGTATCAACGAAACGCATTGCGGTCATAGAGGGCATCTCGGGGGAGATTCTCTGACATGCGCAATCCCCCTCCGTTTGCGGTAATAGAGTCAACTGCCCCTTTCAGGAGTCTGCGCCGACGTTCGATGGGCGTCTCCGACTCCTCTTCAGTCACCTTCTCCTCCACGGGCTCGGCTATCAGTGACTGGAGGTAGCTTCTGACGAGCGCCGACACTGAAGTGCCCAGCTCCGCAGCTCTTATACGAGCTTGGCGATGGGTGTGTTCATCGATGGATAGGGTGATGTTTTTCATGGTCACAGCCTCACAGTTTCTGGTTGGTATCAACGAAGCGCATTGCGGTCGTAGATGGCTTCGCGAGGGAGAATCTCGGATACTCCTCTGCCTCTGGCGTCGAATCCCTCGAAGAAGTCTTTGAGACGCTGTTGACGCTCAAGGGGAGTCTCTGTGTCCTGTCCATTGGCTACGGGTTTTTCAATGGGCTGGGCTATCAGTGACTGGAGGTAGCTTCTGACCAGAGCGGACACCGAAGTGCCCAACTCCGCAGCTCTTATACGCGCCTGCCGATGGGTGTGTTCATCGATGGATAGGGTGATGTTTTTCATGGTCACAGCCTCACAGGTTCTGTGAGGCACAGTTTAGCGAGGCGACAGCTAAGAGGCAAGAATACTGTCTCCGGGGCCGGACAGGTGGACGGTTGGCGGAAGAACTAGAACTGCGTGTCGACGCGGGAGGAGGCGTCGAAGAAGTACTGGAAGGTCTGGTTGTAGCGGAAGAAGAAGTCCAGGCGGTACCCGTCTTCGTTCAGAGAGTGGGCGAGGCTGTCGGGGGACTTGTTGAGGTCCAGGCTGTTTAGGGAATGGTCCAGGTCTGCTGAGCCATGTTCGGAGATATTCAGGATCATTTCCGACCACTCGTCGCTGGTCATTTCGAGGTAGAAGTCGGCCTCGTAGAGATCGTCCTCTCCCGCCAGACTGACAGAGCTACACTCGAAACCTTCGAAGACGATGACGTAGATTTCATTCTCTATCTTGAGCCCGACGATGGCGTCGCAGGAGCCGCCGCCGGCGGTCTGAAAGGCGTCGTCGCTGTTGAAGACCTGGCGGACTTCCTCGAACCATTCCAGAGAGGGGAATCGAGGCATTAAACGCCTCCTTCCGAGTCACTGATGCCGTACATGGCGAGGGGATTGTCCCTGAGGATGGCCCGTTTCTGACCTTCTGTGATGTCTTCCCTACCCCAGATGTGGTCGATGCTGTTGGGGAAGTCGTTGTCCCAGTGAGGCCAGTCGGAGGCGTAGACCAGGGCGTCGTCGCCGAGGATGTCGATGGTCTGAGGGAGGAGTTTCTCGTCGGGTTCAAGGTGGACGAATACGTTGTTGCCGCGTAGGTACTCGCTGGGAGCGCGCTTGCAGTTGGGGGCCTCGACCTTGCCGCGGAGCTCCCATTCCTCGTCGAGCCGGTCGAGCATGTAGGGCACCCATGTGCATCCGGCTTCAAGAAAGGCGACGCGGAGGGTGGGGAATAGCTCGAAGATTCCCTCCAGGGCGAGGCTGGTCATCTGGATGATCTGCGAAACCGGGAATCCTACGGCGTGGCGCTGGATGAACCGGGTGTAGGGGATGTATTCGGCCGTAGCGTGGCCGCCGTGGATGGCGACGGTGGTGTCGAGGTCCTGGGCCTCGGCGAAGAAGGGGTGGTTCTGCTTCCTGCCGATAAGTCCGTAGCCCACGGCGGGTGTGAATGCCCCCGCAAAACCGAGCTCTGTCACCGACCTTCGCAGCTCTTTGGCGGACTCCTCGGCGTCCAGCAGGGGCATGACGGCGACCGCGCCGAACCTGTCGTTGACCTGCAGCCAGTGATCGTGGATGAAGGAGTTGTAGGCCCGGGTCACGGCGACGGTGTATTCGGGGTCGACCATCATGGAGTAGGGAAGGAAGGCGGTGGGATAGAGGTAGGTCTTCTCAACTCCGGCCTCGTCCATGATTGCAAGCCAGTCGGATGGGAAGGGGAAACCTGCAGGGCCGTTCGTGCCCAGGGTGCCGCCCATGGTGGGGTCCATGCCGGGCTGCTTGGGCACCAAGGTGTTGTTGTAGTGGATGGCGCCCTCTGCATTGGGCTTCCAGGCGTGGAGATAGGCGTCGTAGGGAGGCGGCAAGTAGGTAGCGATGATCTCTTCGGGCTCGTTGATGTGGCCGTCGGAGTCTATGACCTGAAATGGCGGTCTCATGTGTGGCCTCCGGGGGAGGGGATGAGCCGATTATAGCAGGGGTGGGGGATTCAGTTGTGGGGGGTTGGGACTGCTTTGGGTTTTTTGGTTGGTGGGTTGGCGATGGAAGACGCTCTTTGGAAGGTGCCCCTGTTGCGATACAGCGGGGATTCGGGCGTCCCGGGGTGGGGACGCACCTGCCGCTGCCCCATTTGCTCGACTGCTGCATGGACTCGACCGGGGCGGGCGGTCCGACACGGCTCCTACACGTGGGTTGGCTGTACTGCTTTAGAGCAGCCTAAGGGGGCCGGGTCCAGCTGTAGGCCCCACAGGAGTAGTAATTCAAACATTGCCGAAGCGTCCGGGAGCCGGGAGCGACGGCGGAAACGACTTAGACACGGGGGACACCGAGGACTTCTCGGCTCGGTCCGGCCCCTCCGCGTGGGCACTTAATGAGCGCCCTGCCCGCTTCGCACGGTGGCGTCGGGTCTTTTCAGACCTCCTCACTCACAAGAGAGGAGACCTGCTCTCGACCACCTGGTAAGAGGTGGTGGAGTCTTCAGTTTTACGAATCCAAGGCGTCTTCCATCGCCAGGGTTGGGGAAGGGTGGGCCGGGACCTATGGATGAGGAGATGGCGGCTTTCGCTTGAGCCGTGGGGCGGCGCGTGGGCCGCCCTTTGGGATGGGCTGGGACGTTGAGTCCTCGGGTGGGTCGGGTGGGCTTCCCTGGGTTTTTGGTTCCTCCTTGAGATAGTTAGGGTGGTGTTCGAACGGTGGGGAGAATAGCACTAATGTTCATATCGGGTCAAGGGGGTCGTGTCACACTTGGGGGGACACCGCCCCAGCCCCACAGGGGAACCCTCACCCCCTTGATCCCCCTCTCCCTTAGGGCCATTAAGGGAGAGGGGGAGATAAGAATAGAGGCCCACGTGCGTGCAGAGCACGCACGTGGGCCTCTAATTCAGTACTGGGGGGAGGGGGATGGATTCCCGATCGGAGTCGGGAATGAAGGGGGTGGAAGAGGGACAAGGATGGTCGGATAGGCATCTGTGTTGTGCAGGCGGGCGCTTTAGATCCCTCGCGGGGCATCGGGAGGGGTAGGGGGTGGGTGGGGTGGCACAGGCGACGGATTGGCAAAGGTGGGCCACCCCTCGCTCGACCCTTCGACTCGTCGCTCAGGGTGAGCGGCCCCGCGCCTGGGGAGTGGATTCCCGTGTCGGGGCACGAGAATGATGGATGGAGAGGTGGGAGCGGAAGGGAACAAAAGACAAGGGCTAAACGTCTAACAGTCTATACACGACCAGAAGGAGGTCCGAGAAATGCTGTTTAGACATTTAGCAATGGCCCTGATTTTGACAATGGTGGTGGCGATAGTGGGGTTCGCTTGTGCAGAAGGTGCGACGGCAACGCCCGGGGCGATGAGGGAGCGACAAGATAGTACTTCCTATACGCCCGACTCGGATTCGTACGAGGTGAGGGCCACATCAACTGCGGTGCCGGCGATGGCGATGCCAGAGCCGACAGCGATGGCCGAAAGCGCCGACTCCGGTCAAGATAGCTCTTCATCCTATTCTGTAGGGGCGACGGCGATGCCGGAACCAACCCCGTTTGCATGGGCCCGTTCAGGCGCAGACAGTGCAGAAGCGCCGTTCCCGACCGCCGTGCCTGCGGCGACAACTTTCCAGGACTACCGGCGCAGCCCGTTGGTTGCGACATCTCGGGACAGAACTTCCACGTTCAGCCTGGACACCGACCGCACGTCGTTCCAGCTTGCTCTGAACTGGGCGAGGGAAGGATACCAGGTCGACCCGGACTCAGTGAGAGCGGAAGAATGGGTCAACGCTTTCAACTACCAGTACGCGCGGCCGAGAGACAACAACAGCTTTGCAATCTCCTCGGCGCTGGTGGAGCACCCGCTGCAGAGCGAGATGCACCTGGCCCGGATAACGTTCCAGGCCCCGGACGTGAGGGATGATAACAGGCCCCTCAACGTAACACTGGTGCTGGATGCCTCGGGGTCAATGTCGAGTGGGAACCGGGTGGAAATAGCTCGGGCGGCGGCGGACTCGATAAGAAATAGCCTTGGGAGTAATGATCGCATATCCGTCGTCCAATTTTCGGATGACATCATCGGCCGGTACACGGTTGAAAGCCGGAGGCCAGATGACCGAGCGGTCTCCAATTCCATAGGGAATCTTCGGCCCAACAACAGCACCAACGTGCAGGCCGGACTTAACCTGGGCGTACGCATCGCCGACCGGATGCGGTATGACCGCCCCGACTCCTACAACTACGTGATCCTGATGTCGGACGGCGTTGCCAACGTGGATGCGACGGACCCCTTTGCAATCCTGCGGACGGCGGACGACCGGCAAAGCAACAATCCGCTGCGGCTTATCACTATCGGGGTGGGTATCGAGAACTACAACGACTACCTGCTGGAGCAGCTGGCGCAGTATGGCAACGGATGGTACAGGTATCTGGATGATGCAAGCCAGGCCCGGGCCACGTTCAGCCGGGATAACTGGACCACAATCTCGACTCCCTTTGCCGACCAGACTCGAGCCCAGGTGGAGTGGGACCCTGCGTCGGTTGATTCGTGGCGGCTTGTCGGGTACGAGAATCGGATAGCCCCCGACCAGGCCTTCGAGGAGAACCGGAAGGAGTTTGCGGAGATTCCATCCGGCACTGCGACAACCGTCTTCTACGAAATACGGCTGACTCACAGGGCCGGAGCCCCGAGTGGACAGCCCATCAGGCTGGGAGACGTGCATGTCAGGTGGGTCACTCCCATCAGCGGGGAAACGAGGCAGCAGGACGCGGAGATTCGGGGTTACAACGACATCCGATTTGACGACTCGGGTGACGACTTGCTGCGGTTCGGGTCGATAGTGGCCCTGGCCTCCGATAGCTACGGCAGCCTGCCGTACGTGGAGGCAGAAGGGGCATCGCTAATAGGCAGTGATTTGAGGGCGCTAAAGAGTCGGTTGGAGTCTTTCAGGTCGGGTCTGTCCTACTTGGACTCGTACAACGATTTCGACTACGTGCTGGCCTACCTTGTGAATACGCTGCCCAGCTATGAGGGCGGCTCCGGGGGTTCGGGGTACAGTCCTTAGAGGCACTTTCGGCACAAAGTTTGGGACACGGGCCCGAGCTTAGCTCGGGCCCGTGTTTCGCGCGTCGGGGGGAGGCCCGCCCCATTCCGGTCTTGAGACCCTTCGATCCGCCTCGGCGGACTTACAGCGCGCTCACGCCACGGCGCATCTTCGATAGGGCGAGCGGAATCCCCGCCCCATTCCGTTCTTGAGACCCTTCGACTACGCTCAGGGCGAACGGCCCCCCGCCCGCTGAGATGGATCCCAAATCGGACTCGAGGATGACGGAAAGGGGTGTGATAAAATTAGTTGTTACGCGGGGCCGACTAGGGAGGCTAATATTCAGCGAATGCCAACGTGTTGATCTGCAATTCCTGCGACGTGATCTGGAGCAAGGTCCCGCGGGACAAGGAATACATGGACATCGACGCTACGATCCGGATGTACAAGACACGCCGCTGCCCCGACTGCCGCAAGGCCCTTGAAGAGATCACAATTGTATCGGGCTTGAGCGACGGATAACCGGTACCTGGTTTGTTCTTCCCTTCCCATCTTCGTGTGAGTCCTAGAGCTGCGCCCCTATTCATCGGCATCCTGGTCATCTTCGGCGCGCTGATGGTGGTTGTCGCTCCTCGGGCCTTGGCGAATGGGGGTGTCGATGCCAGTACCATCTTCGAAGAGCAGGTCGAGGGGTATCAGGTCGTTGTGACCTCCACCCCCGGCAACCCCACAGCGGGCCTGGTCCACTTCACCTTCAGCATCTCTGACCCAGCTACTCGAGAAATCATCACCGGAGCGGCGCTTGCGCTCTCTGTTACTCCACCTGAAGAATCGGGACTGGAGCCAAACTCCTTCAGCATCAACAGGTCTACCGTAAACCCCGATCTGTACGACGTAAACGTCGACATGGACGCGGAAGGCCTTTGGATCTTGGGACTTTCCATCGACGGGCCCCTCGGTACCGCCGAGGCGAGTTTTCCTCTCGAGGTCCGGGGCCCAGCCAGCAAGATTTTTGCAATACTCATAGTAGTACTGGCTTTTCCATTGCTGTTGGCCATGCTGGAAGCGTGGAGACGCTGGGACCGGCGCAGGAAGAAAGCGCAACAAAACGGCGGGTCAGACGTTATTGACACTGACACTCTGGAGCAGGATAAGAACTGATGTTTAGAAGCGTGAGCTTTCTGGTCGTGGGGCTAGCCGCCGTAGGGTTGCTGTTAATAGCAGCCTGCTCGGGGTCGGCGCCCGAGACGGTGGAGTTCAACCTCGATATCAGGGACAGGGTACTGGAACAGGAGGCGACGGTGTTCAGGGTCAAGAATGGCGACACCGTTGTCCTCTTTATCACCTCAGATGAAGCCGGGACACTTCATCTTCACGGGTATGACCTCGAGGACGAACTAGGCCAGGAAGGGGTCACCAGGATGGAGTTTGTCGCCAACCTGGAGGGTCGGTTTGCGATGGCGATGCATCCCGGCTCGGCCGGCGGGCATTCGCATGACGCAACTGATCTCTCGGGTTGTGCCGACGTTGTCCCCCTGCCCGAGGGCGCCGAACCCCCGACCGTACAGGTGAAAGCGGAGCCGGGGAGCGATGTGGGCGAAATCGAAGTCGGGGTTGTCTTGGAGAACTTCGAGTTGACCTTGACCGATACCGAAAGGGAAGTAGCCGAGGGTCACTGGCATCTCTACGTTGATGGAGAGTTTCGAGGAATGTACCTGGTACCTGGGGCAAAGGTATCGGTGGAGTCTGCGGGTGAGCACGACATTATGGTCAGACTGTCGGACACTGAGCATTGCTACTACAGCACTGTTGCCATGACCACGGTGACCTTGAGTGGGGAGTCGGATGACGACAGCATGGACGATAGCGGTGGCGAGGGTACTGTGGCCGCTCCTGAAGAGACCGTAATTGGATTCCTGGAAGTCCTGCCGAGGTAGAGTTGAGGTCCTTATCTCTGCCAATGACGTAGAGGGCGCAACTTGATGGCGCGAGTCCTGTTGCTAGGCGGGTTGTTCTTCGCGGCCCTCGTATTGTTTCAGCCTGGCCTTGCCTACGCCCACGGGTTTGGGGAGCGGTACGATCTTCCGGTGCCCCTGTGGCTCTACCTGTACGGGGCCGGGGCCACGGTGCTGGTCTCATTCGTTGTCGTAGGGATGTTCCTTCGGGGCAGGCCAGGCGCGCGGGGCGTGGCCCGTTTCAACCTCTATCGACTGCTGGGCTTCCGGGCCGTGCTGGAGAACGTACTGACGTTGACCCTCCTGCGGTTGATTTCCGTCGCGACGCTGGGACTGTTGATAGCGACGGCCTTCTGGGGGAACCCTGCCTCGATACTGAATTTCTCGGTGGCGTTCATCTGGGTGGGGTGGTGGGTGGGGTTGGGCTACGTGTTCTCGCTTGTAGGGAACCTGTGGGCGCTGCTCAATCCCTGGCAGGTCGTATTTGAGTGGGCAGCGACCCTCTACGCGAGGCTCACGGGTGGCCGGAGGTTGGGGCTCGGGTTCCGGTATCCGGAAGAGCTCGGGGTCACGCCGGCAATCGTCCTATTCTTCGGCTTTGCATGGATCGAAAACGTGTACGTTCACGCCGGCGCCCCGACCCATATCGGGATAATGATTGTCTTCTACACCGTCGTTACTCTCGGCGGGATGTTCCTGTTCGGCAAGCACACCTGGCTTCAGTACGGCGAGGCCTTTGCCGTTCTCTACCGCTTCCTCTCCAAGTTTGCCGTGACCGAGGTATGTGCCACGGACCCCCAGGGGTGCGCCCAGTGCGGGCTTACCTGTGAAGAGTCGGGCGAGGAATGCGTTAACTGCTACGACTGTTTCGAGAGGGCAAAAGGGGCTCGGGAGTTGAACCTTCGGCCCCCGGGCGCCGGGCTCGCATACCCCCTGGCCGTTCGAACCTCAGAGGTATTATTCATAGTCCTGGCGCTGTCCACCGTGACCCTGGACGGGTTTAAGGAGACCGAGGCCTGGCAAAGCGTCAAGGAGTACTTCCTGACCGGCGTCCAGTTCTACCGCAATGACTTGAACACCACTCTTGTCCTGGTCGCAGCGCCCCTTGTTTTCATGGGCGCCTACCTGTTGACCTGCCGAATTTCCAACCTGGCGTCGGGGGAGGGGGGATCGACGGGCGAGACGGCTCGGGCGTACATACCATCGCTTATACCCATAGCGCTGGCCTATAACGTGGCCCACTTCTTCTCGTTTCTCGCTATCCAGGGACAGCTAATCGTCAAGGAGATTTCGGACCCATTCGGGTGGGGCTGGGACCTGTTCGGCACAGCGGACTGGCAGGTGCAGATATCCGTAGTCAGCGCTCGGCTGGTGTGGTTTGTGGGGGTAGGGGCGATAGTCATCGGACACGTGATTGCGGTGTACGTGGCCCACGTAATATCGATGAGGAAGATGGGCTCACGGGCGGCGATAAGAAGCCAGTACCCGATGGTGGTGTTGATGGTCGGCTACACGGTGGTCAGCCTGTGGATTGTGGCTCAGCCGATAGTAGCTGAGTGATCTTTGCTTAAATGTGCGCCGAAGCCGGATCACCCTCAGTCTCCTCAGCGAATCTTCGACCCAGCCCTCTTCCGTCAAGCGACCTTTGAGTAACGGCGGCTTGCACGTGTTGTTCTATCCTGATGACACGACTTCCACCTCCGCTCATACTTCGAGAGCCTCAGCACGAGCGGCCCCGACCCCTCCAACATAGGTTATGCAAAGGTTTCGTCAATGGAGAGGGGACGGGACGCCTCCCTACCCCAATTCCGTTCTTGAGACCCTTCGACTCCGCTCCCGCCTCGGCGGATCTACGACAGGGCGAGCGGAATGCCCCGCGGCATTAGACCAGTATTCGGCCTCCGTCCACGAGGATGACATGACCTGTGACCATGGCTGAAAGGTCGCTGGCCAAGAATAGGACAGCGCCGACGAGGTCCTGGGGTTCGACCATTCTGCCGATGGGAATCTCGGCTACCGTAACGGCGAGGCGTTCGGGGTCGTTGACTGTTGAGGCCATCATGTCAGTGTTGGTCGGGCCTGGGGAGATGGCGTTGACGCGGATCCCTTGCTGTGCCCATTCCACGGCCAGGGACTTGGTCAGGCCGACCACCCCGTGCTTGCTCGCAATGTAAGTGGCCGAGATATGGCTCCTGGGAACGACAAAGGCGAGCTCCGAGGCGGTGTTGACGATCCTGCCCCCTCCCGTCTTCATCATCTCTCGGGCGGCGGCCTGGCAACCGAAGAACACTCCCCTGAGGTTGACATTGTGGAGGCGGTCCCACTGCTCGGGGGTGAGGTCCAGGGCAGAGCCGCGAATTGTGATCCCGGCGTTGTTGACCATAATGTCCAGGCGGCCTTTTTCAGCAACGGTCTGGGAGACTGCATTTCGGATTTGGTCGGGGTCGGTGACATCCACGTCAAGGGCCTGGCCGCCGCCGCCTGCCTCTTCGATGCGGGCGAGGGTCTTGGAGCTGTCCTCTCGACGTTGGGGGAGGTCGGCGATGGTTACGTCGGCCCCAGACCGTGCGAGCCCTAAGGCTATTGCTCCTCCAATGCCCCTCGAACCGCCGGTTACTATCGCAATCTGTCCGCTCAGGTCTATGGATGATGCCAATGCAGGACCCCCTTCATCGTTATTGCCGGTGTGATTCGATTGCCGCGACACCATAGCATATCCAGAGTCTCGGGAGCAGGTGGAGGCGGGGTTGTGTTTGCTGCAGGGCACGTGCGTCTGTAGTATTCCGTTATAGAGAAGCAATGAAGATGAGAGGTCAATGGCGGTAACTTGGGGGCAGTTCGCCGAGCGGGAGCCGGAGCTGGCGGCGCTGGGTGAGGCGCAGCTTGCTCGGACGGGCCTGGCATTGGTCGGGACGCTCCGGCGGGATGGCTGGCCGCGCATTTCGCCCGTGGAACCGTTCATCGTCGATGGAAACCTGTATCTGGGCATGATGTGGAAATCGCGCAAAGCACTGGACTTGCTGCGCGACCCGCGTTGTGTGGTACACAGCACGGTTGTCGACCGCAAGGGCAGTGAAGGAGAGTTCAAGGTATATGGGCACGCAGTGGACATCACTGATCTCGATGAGCGGCGTCGGTTCGGTAATGCTGTATTTGCGGCGATCGGGTTCCGGCCTGAAGAGCCTGAGTTCCACTGCTTCGCGATTTCCATTGAAAGCGTGGCATTCACCAAACTCCGAGATGATCAAATGCATCATCAGGTTTGGAAAGCTGAGTAGCCCAGGGGGTGGCAAGGGTCGGCTTGTCGGGGAGGCGGGTGCGTTGCACCGTGGGGAACGGACTTCACTCACAGGGATAGCTAAGAACAGTCTGAACAAGTCCGTGGATGGGACTCGCAGGGGTGGGATGACGGAAATAGGAGTGTTTTGTGGGAGGCGATAGGGGACAAGGCTAAGGGCAAGCGCCTTAGATTCATCGCGGGGCATCGGGATGACATGGTTAGGGGCGTGCGATGGCTACTTCAGAGGTTGCCTAACATTCGAAGAGGAGACGCAAGATATGGCAGACGTTCTCAAGATAGATGCTCACCTTCACCTTTACGAAACCAAGGCCATTGGCGCTTTTGAAAAAGGGGACTACGGCATCTGGGAATATGGCGAGAAGCCCGGGGTCAAGTTCAGCGAATACGACGGTGATCTGGCCGACACCCTGGAGGCGATGGAGGCTGCGGGTGTCCACAAGGCAGTCGTCGTTAACCTGTTCTCGACCAGGGGCGTGATGGAACGAGCCGTCGCCAAGATGCCGGGTAGGATGTCGGCATCGGAGCGGGAAGCCGCGATCAGGGGGGTTGAGGCAGGGTATGCCGACGATCTTAGGGAGTTCAACATCGGCGCGTGCGAGCGGATCAGGGACCACGATAACCTGTTCCCTTACATCGCACTGGACGCCATAGCAATGCCTGGGGAAGAGGGTGCATCCCATCTGCGGGAGATGGTCGAGGAGCACGGGGCACGGGGCGTGAAGCTGCACGGGCCCGCGCAGGGATTCAACATGAGCGATGAGCGGATGTGGCCCGCCTACAGCGGCTGCCAGGAGATGGGGATGCCGATTGTGGCCCACTCGGGGCCGGACAAACTGGGTGCGGGGTATGCCGAGCCCCGAGCGTTTGCATCCATGCTTGCAGCGTTCCCCGACCTCAAGGTCGTCATAGCCCACATGGGGGGAGGGACCTGGGGCCAGGCTCGGGAGCTTGCCGAGGCCTATCCCAATGCCTATTTCGACTGCTGCGAGATCATCGAGTGGGTCGGCGGGGCCACCAACGCTCCAAGTGAAGACGAGTTCGCCCAACTCATCCGGGACATCGGCGCATCCCGTGTGCTAATGGGATCCGACTTCCCCTGGTACGACCTGGACCGTACTATCGAGCAGGTCATGGCCCTGCCATTGCTCTCCAACGAGGAGAAGGAGGGGATGCTGGGGGCCTACGCAGAACAGGCCCTGGGCCTCTGACCCAATCCCGCGGCTACTTCTGGCAGGTGCGGCAGAAGTTGGTCATCCGCTGATTGGCCTTAACCTCGCCGATCCTGCCTCCGCAGTTGGGGCAGTCCTGACCACCCTTGCGGTGAATCTTCAGGAAGTCCCTAATCTTCAGATCAATCCGCCCGTCCATACTCTCGCCAACAACCCTCGTGGCCTCTGCGAGCACCGAGTGCATACTGTTGTACAGGTTCTCGACTTCCTCGTCACTAAGGGTGGTCCTGCGCCGGAAGGGGTAGATGCCCGCATCGAAGAGGATTTCATCAGAGTAGGCGTTGCCGATTCCGGCAAGGAAGGTATCGGTGACCAGGATGCGCTTTATCTGGCCGGTGAAACGGCGGAGCCGGGTTTTGAAGACTTCGAGAGTGAGGTCGGGATCAAGGGCGTCGGGGCCCATGCGCTCAAAATTGGGGATTATAGATTCCTCACCCGGCCCGACGCAGTAGACCTTTCCCATGACCCGCATATCGTGGTAGCGGAGGTCCATCCCATCGCCGAGCTTCAGTGTGAAACAGGTCTTGGCGTGGGTTTTCGTTTCGGGCTCGACGTACTGAAAGCGGCCTGTGAGCATGGGGTTTACGGCCAGCGTGTCTCCCGACTCCGTCTTGAAAAGCAGGAACTTGCCCCTACGGCTGACGCCGGACAGGGTCTGCCCTGCAAGCCTCTTGGCAAGGTCATCGGACGTGGGGAACCGGATGACGATGGGGATGCGGGGCACCACTGAGTCGATCCTCACGCCGGGGATTTTGCCGTTGAGGAATGCGACGATGTTGTCGAGGTCGGGAATCTCGGGCACGGGGGGTCCTCCTGGGGGGCATTATACTCACCCTGGCTCTTCTACTGTCTCGCGTTGACACTCCGAGAAATGCAATGGCACAATGCTTCCGGTTTTTCGTGCGGCAATTCCTATTGAAACAACTAGCTCTGCTCACTCCCCCCGAGGCATCCTGAATATGGAATCCGTCCTTTCCGGCTACACCGTTGTAGACCTCTCCCGAGACATGGCTGGGGCCTACGCCTGTATGCTGCTGGGAGATATGGGGGCCTCGGTGATCAAGGTGGAGACTCCAGACGCCCCTGACTGGAGAGGCGACGCGCCATTCCATCACTGGAACCGTGGCAAGCGGAGCGTGGGCCTCAACTTCTCGGTGGAAGGGGCCCGGGGCGTATTCGAGGCAATTGTTAAATCGGCGGACGTGGTTGTGGAAGACTATCTGCCCCGCGAGGCTCGTGAGCGCGGAGTGGACTACGAATCGCTGAGTTATCTGAACCCGCTTCTCGTCTACTGCGCAATTCCTCCCTTTGGCGAGGAGGGTCCTCTCGCCGATAAACCGGCCAACGACGGCGTTGTTGCTGCCTATTCAGCCCTTATGGGCAACCAGAATGGTCCTGCTGGCATGCCGGAATTCAGCACCGTGCCCGGCCCGAGCTGTGGGTCGGCCTTCCTTGCGGCCTACGCAATAACTTCGGCACTTTACGTGCGGGAGACCGAGGGTATCGGGCAGAAGGTGGAGGTCCCTCTTCTCAACGGCTCAGTCACTATGCAAGGCAGTGGCTTCATCCGGGGCCCGGGCCTCGGGGACCCTGAAGGGCCGGAGCGAGACCCTCTTGGTGTGAAGCCCGCCTACCGCCTCTACCCGTGCAGCGATGGCAAGTGGATCTTCATCGCCTGTGGCAACGATACTTTCTGGGGCAAGCTCTGCATTGCCCTGGACATGGAAGAGTTCACGGTCAACCCTCGGTTCCGGGACGCACCGTGGTCATTTACGCCGGAAGACCATGAGGCGGTCAAGAAGACCATTGGAGATAAGATCAGCAAGGAACCGCAGGCATACTGGGTGCAGTATTTCGATGAGCACGACGTCCCTGCAGCCCCCGCCGACTCTCGTGACGACTTCCTGGTCGATCCACAGGTCCTCTCCGACAACATCCTAGTCCAGATTGACGACCCGATGCTCGGCGTCATGACCCAGCTTGGGCCGCCGGTGACGGTTTCCGGGTTGAACGGCTCTGTGCCCGCTCCGGCGCCGGGGCTCGGGGAGCACGGGATGGATGTGCTGTCGGGACTGGGATATGACGAGGCGGAGTGTGCCAAGCTGGTGAAATCGGGGGCGTTGATTTGCTGACCTCCCCGTTTTCCAACGTCAAGGTGGTAGACCTGTCCAGCTACATAGCGGGCGCGCTGTGCCCCGGACTCCTGGCTGACTTCGGGGCCAGCGTAATCAAGGTTGAATCGCTCTCCGGCGACCCTTTTCGCAGCCTCGGGCCGACATTCCAGGACTGGAATCGGGGCAAGAGGAGCATATGTGTCGACCTCAAAACAGAGGAGGGGCGGGGGGCGCTCTATCGGCTAGTCGAAGAGGCGGACGTGGTGGTGGAGAACTACCGGCCGGGAGTCGCACGGAGGTTAGGGGCGGACTATGAGACGCTCAGCAAGATAAACCCCCGCCTCGTGTACTGTTCGGTGTCGGCCTATGGGCAGGAAGGGCCGTACAGGAGCAAACCGGGCTTTGACCCCTTGCTCCAGGCTCGGAGTGGGGCTATGGCTTTCCAGGGAGGGACGTCCAGGCCGCCAGTTTTCCTTGTGTTGGCGATTTCCGACTACGGGGCAGCGTGCCTGGGGGCTTACGGAGTTTCCCTGGGACTGTTGGCACGAGTGCGGACTGGGAAAGGCCGGAAGGTCGAAACTTCGCTGCTGCGGGCCTGCATGGCAACGCAGTCGGGGAGGTACGTGGTAGTTAGGAGCGGCGCGAACGGGGCCCGGGAGGCGGACTATGTTGGGGAAAGCCCCGGTTATCGGCTCTACAAGACCTCCGATGGGTGGATCTTTTTGGGTGTGAGGTCGGGGGAGGAGTGGGGGCGGCTGAGCAGGGCTCTTGGCGACAAGGCAAGGGTTATGGAAAACGGGGCTTCTGCCTACGAGGCGCAATCCGAGTCTTTGGCCCAGACCTTCGCCTCCGCTCCATCGGACGAGTGGATTTCGAGGCTGGAGAAGGAACGAGTCCCATGCTCCCTAGTGCAGCAGGTCTCTGACCTCTACGACGACCCGCAAATGAAGAGGAATGGCCTAAGTGTGGACTACGACTCTCCGGACCTGGGACCCATAACCCTGCGGGGCGCTCCCGCGATCTTCTCGAAAACTCCCGGTGTGTCGGAGAAGGCTGCCCCGGGCCTGGGGCAGCATACGGAAGAGGTGCTGGGCGAGGTCGGTTACTCAGGCGAGGAAATCGCAATATTACGAAGCAGCAAGACGGTCAGGTAAGGACTATGGCAGGACAAAGATTAGAAAACAAAAAGGCCCTGGTTACGGGCGGAGGTGTGGGGATCGGGGAGTCGATAGCCTTGGCCTTCGCTCGGGAGGGCGCCGACGTGGCGATAGCCTCCCGGAACACTGCCAACCTGGAACGGGTGGCGGCAAAGATAAGGGGCTTGGGGCGACAATGCTTGCCCATCACCGTGGACATCGCCGACGAGGACCAGGTCATTGCGATGGTGAACAAGACCATCGCCAAGTTCGGGAGGATAGACGTGCTGGTGAATAACTCGGGGATTCCGGGGCAGTTTCTGGACGTTTCCAACATGGACCTGGCAGACTGGAACCAGGTTCTTGCAGTTAACATAACGGGTACGATGCTCTGCAGCCGAGAGGCCTTGAAAGATATGCGGCCCCGGAAGTCGGGGAACATCATCAACATTTCTTCGATGGCGGGTAAGAGGGTGACCCCCAAGCGGAGCTCTTACGTTACCTCCAAGTGGGGAATGCACGGGTTCACTCTGACTTTGGCCCAAGAGGTCGGGCCCGACAATATACGGGTCAACTGCATCTGTCCCGGCGCCACGGAGGGAGACCGGATAGAGAGGGTGATTAACGCCTTCGTCGGAAGCTCGGAGCGTACTTACGATGAGGTGCGGGCCCGGCTGGAGAGCCGGGCGTCGCTACGCCGTATGGTCACACCCGAGGAGGTGGCGCAGTGCGCCGTGTTCTTCGCCTCCGAGGACTCGAGCGGGATGACTGGGCAGATAGTGGATGTGTCGGCGGGGACTTGAATGATAGTTACGAGCTATAATATATAGCATATTCTTTGCATCTTACTTTTCCGCGTGCAATACTCCATTCAAACAGGAGGCCGATATCATGGCACTCACCAAGGACATCGAAACTGTCAATAACGAATTCCGCTATTACCTAGACAACCAAGACGACTTCGTGAAGAAGTATGACGGCAAGGTCATCGTACTAAAGAACCACGAAGTCCTCGGAACATATGACACCGAGCTAGATGCAATCATGGAGACCAGGAAAGAGCACGAACCCGGCACTTTCATGGTCCAAAGGGTCAGTGAAGGTGAAGACGACTACACCGTAACCATTCACTCACCGGGGTTTCCTCCATAGCTCGCCAAGTACATTCGTTCAGCTTTACGACCGTTACCCCAAACCGGGCGCGGTCGCTCAGAACCGTCTGTATGCTCTCCGACTCCTGGAGTCCGGGAGATAGTGGCCCCCAACCTCAGATGTTTCAGTTTACCGCCCTGTGGGACACAGGAGCCACTGGCAGCGTCATCTCTCAGAGAGTGGTCGAAGCTTGCGTGCTACGGAGTATCGGTACGCGCAAGGTCAACCACGTACAGGGATCTGCGGAGGATGTGCCGTCCTATGCCGTCAACGTTAAGCTGCCCAGCGAGGTGGAGTTTCAAGGCCTTCGCGTAATTTTAGGCAACTTGAGAGGCTACGATGTGCTTATCGGAATGGACATCATAGGGCTTGGAGATTTTGCGATTACACACCCAGAAGGCGATACGAAATTCTCTTTTCGAATTCCCTCACAGGCCGACATCGACTTTGCAAGGGACGACAATCGCGAAACATCCAGGCGAAGTAGACGGAGTTAGAGAAAAGGAGGGGGGATAATCTAATTCTGCCCCTGATCCCTAAGACTCTTGTTTACCGCCCTAGCCAGTACTCTGCGATATCTATGCCTCGCCAGAACTCCACGTTCGGGTGGGACTTGGCGTACTGTATCAGCCGCTCTACCGACGTGAGCCGCGCGGGCCTTCCGCTGGCCTGGGGGTGCAGCGTCATGGTCATCACGTTGCCGTACTTGTAGGCGCCGTCGAACTCAGCGGCATAGGTCTCGTAGACGCTCTGGGGGTCCTGCATCGCCGATCTCATACCCGCCTGGGGCACGAATGCGAAGTACCCGTAGTCGTCCAGCACCCACTTGACCGGGACTTCCACCAGCTTCTTCCCGCTGACTTCGTGGATATAGGGGACGTCGCTGTCGTGCATGCTTGTGTCGTAGGCGAAGCCGTGCTCGGCCAGCAGACGTATGGTGTCCAGGCTGGTGTCGAAGAACGGGGCCCTATACCCGAGGGTCTTCATGCCGGTAATCCGTTCGAGGATTGCCATGCCCCTTTCGAGGATTTCGGTTTCCTGGTCCAGCGGCATGGTCCCCAGTGCCTCGTGCATGTAGCCGTGGTGCCCGACCTCGTGGCCCCGCTTCACGATATCCCTCACCATGTCCTCATAGTTCTCGGCGACGTAGCCTGGGATGTAGAAAGTGGCCTTGATATCGTAGTCGTCCAGCAATTTCAGGATGCGAGGCACGCCTCGCTTGGGCCCATACTCGGCCATGGAAAGCAGGCCGGGCCTGTTGGCGAAGTCGGGGTTTCTGCCAATCCACGAACTGACGCCGTCGATGTCGAATCCCAGGGTTACTACGCACTGGGTGTCTCCGGGCCATATGCCTGCCATGGTGTTCCTCCTGATGCTTGGGGATCGGGTCTAGGAAAGGCCCCGCTCGATCCAATGCTGGGCGATTTCGTCGCAGCGCATGAATGCGACCTTGGGGTGGGACATAATGTGCTGAATGGTACGCTCCAGGCACGACAATCTGCTCGGGTGCCCCGAGACTTGGGGGTGAAGGGTCAGAATGTAGCACCTGCCCTCCCGGTAGAGGGTGTCGAAATCTGCGGTCCAGGTGCGGGTCACGGCCTCCGGGCTGGAGAGCGGTCCTCGGACTCCGGCGGCGGGGGCGTAACCCCAGTAAGGGAAGTCGTCCAGGTGCCATTGCACGGGAAGCTCCACCAACCGAGACCCGTCCACATCGTGAACGTAAGGGGCGTCGTCGTCCATGAGGCTGGAATCGTATGAGAAGCCGTATTCCACCAAGAGACCGAGAGTTTTTAAGCTGATATCCCATGACGGCGAGCGGTAGCCTCTTATTCGGAAGCCTGCCTGCCGCTCAAGAATCTCGAGGCCTGTCTCAATTGCTCGCCGCTCCTCGGATTCGTCCAAGGCGGCGGGTCGTTCGTGGATGTAACCGTGGTGGGCGACCTCGTGGCCGCGTTCAAGGAGGTCCGGGACGATGTTCGGGTGGTTCTCGGCGGTGTGGCCCGGGACGAAGAAGCTGCCTTTAATTCCGTATTCTTCCAACAGGTCCAGAATCCTGGGCACGCCGACCTTGGGCCCGTATTCGCCCATTGTCATGGCGACCGGCCTGTTGGCGAAATCACCGTCGCGCCCCAGCCACGAGCTGACGCCATCAACGTCGAAGCCGATGTTGACCGCGCATTGGACTCCGTCTTTCCAGAGACCGGCCATCTACGAGTTCTTAGCCAGCCACTGCTCGGCGATATCACCGGCGGTGGTGATGGCGACGTTGGGCTTGGTAAGCATGTGCTTGATGGTAGTTTCCAGGCCCGCCAGATGACCGGGGTGGCCTGTGACCTGCGGGTGCATGACCAGAATCATGCAGCGGCCCTCCTGGTAGAGGCCGTCGAACTCGGCGATCCATGTCCGGGCCACCGAGGCGGGACTGCAGCCCGGGCCCCGCATGCCCACCGCGGGAGCATAGGCGTAGTAGGGAAAGTCGTCGAGGAGCCAGTGGAAGGGGATCTGAAGAACGTTGCCGTTTGTCGTCTCGATCATATAAGGGGCGTCGTCGTCCATCAGGCTGGAGTCGTAGATGATGCCCCGCTCTGCGAGGAGAGACATTGTGCGGTTGCTGGCGTCACCGCCCGGGACCCGGTAGCCGGTGATCTTTTGCCCTGCGGCCTTTTCCAGTGCCTCGAGGCCCCGGTCCAGGTCTTCTATCTCCCCTTCCAGTGTTAGCTCTGCAGGCCGGCGGTGCATGTAGCCGTGGCCCGCCACCTCGTGGCCCCTGGCCAGGATCTCCTTCACGAGGTCGGGGTACTGCTCGGCAGTGAAACCGGGGATGAAGAAAGAAGCCTTGAGCCCGTATTCATCCATCAGGTTGAGTATCCTCGGCACGCCGACTTTCGGGCCGTAGTCGGCGGCGGTCATCATTACCGGCCTGTCCCGCAAAGCCGGGTCTCTGCCGATCCAGTTGCTCTGGGCATCGATGTCGAAGCCGAGGTTGACGGTGCACTGAGTAGGGCCAGGCCATATACCGGTCATGTCGAATTACCTCTCATAGATGGCTTGGAGGGGTCTGTTGACGGCTAGTTTACACCATAGGGGTGGGGATTAGTCTTGATCGTCTTCCCGGCCTGCGGTTAGGCTGGGTAATCCCGATTGGGACGGAATGCTGTTTAATTCCCTTACCTGGGTGTCTATGGTCGGGATTTCGGGAATTTCCTGACTCGACGCGACGCCCAGTTCCTTGAATCTGCGGGCCGAGGTGAGAACCCTCGATTCCAGGGACCCGACCCCGCTGTTGAAGTGCCTGACGGTCTGATTCAGAGAATTGCCCATCTTTACCATGTGATCGGCCCAGGTCTGGAGCCTTTCGTGGATCTGCCTCCCCAGCTTGCCCACCTCCTCCGCGTCCCTGGCTAAACGCACTTCCCGCCAGCCCATCTCTACGGTCTTTAACAGCGCCATCAGGGTGTTGGGGGTAGCTATGACCACCTTGTTCTGCATGGCCCAATCCATCAGGTCCGGCTCTCTTTCCAAGGCAGGTTGCAGCAGGAATTCGCCGGGAAGGAACATGACCACGAAGTCGGGCGACCTATCGAAGGCTTGCCAGTACTTTTTTTGAGACAGGTTCTTGGCTCGTTCCTTGACCTGTCCAGAGTGCTTTACAAGGGCCTTTTCTCTTTCATCCTCGGTTTCGGACTCGGTGGCGCTGAGGTA
Source organism: Dehalococcoidia bacterium (assembly GCA_965249275.1). Classification (GTDB taxonomy): domain Bacteria; phylum Chloroflexota; class Dehalococcoidia; order Plut-88900; family Plut-88900; genus Plut-88900. The sequence continues at coordinate 646,328 of CBDFLQ010000006.1, read as the reverse complement.
GGCGTTCATGGGGGTCTTGGCGTCGATGACAATAGTGCGATTGTTGGGCATTCGGACGACCATGTCGGGGCGGTCTTGACCGCCGTTAAGCGCGGGTATCGACACCTGTTCCTCGAAGTCGCAGTAGTCCGTCATGCCGGCGAGTTCGACTACTCGCCTTAGTTGAATCTCGCCCCATGCGCCGCGCACCTCGGGCCTCTTGAGTGCGGTGGACAGGTTTCGGGCCTCCTGTTCCAGGGCTTTATTGTTCTGGGCTAAAGTCTCGATTTGTTGTGTGAGGCTACCTTGAGACTTGGCGCGGTCGGTCTCGATACGCTTCAGCTCTTCAGAAAGGGGTTTGACCAGTGTCCCTATCTTTTCGTTGGCATCCTTGAGGAACTTGTCACTGTTGTCGGAGATCGCTTCTGCGGAGAGCGCCTTGAACTTGTCAGCCATGATCGCTTCGAGGTTCATCTGCTCTTCGAAACGCTTGTTGGTGGCTTCGAGCTGGGCTCGGAGGGTACCTGCTTCAAGGCTTCGAGCGGTAACCTCCTCCTGCAACCCCGACTCTCGCGCCCTCAGTCCCTCATTGTCCCGCTCGGCAATTTCCAGACGCTGCCTGACCAGAGCGGCCTCCGACTCCAACCTGGACCTGGCGTTGCCCGTCTTTAGCTGTACGCCGATAGCGCCCATCACTACCCCGACGGCCACACCCAGGATCACGCCGAGGACTATTGCGAATTCCATAAATCCTCCCCACTCACGAGACAGGACCTATGTTGTAAAGGTCTATGGCGTTCTCCCCCAGCACCTTGGACTGGTCGGCTTCCGACAGGGGGCTGATGTTGTTCTTCAGGACGTCCACGGCGCCGTAAAGCCCGTCCGAGTGCGGGTAGTCTGCGCCCCAGATGAACCTGTCCGCGCCGAGGGTGTTGATGGTGGCGACGGCCATTTCGTCGTCGGGCTCAAGGGATATCCAGCATTGTTTGTAGAAGTAGTCGCTGGGCTTCATCTGCATTCCCGTGGCGAACCCGAACTTTTCGTAGAACTCGTCCATCCGGTCAAGCCAGTAGGGCATGAACCCTGCGCCTGTCTCCAGGATGATTACCTTGATATCCGGGAATCGATCAAAGACAGCGCCCTTGAAAAGGCTGGCGAAGCCGATGAATGTGTCGTTGGCCAGGGTGAGGAAGTTCCACCAGGTGTTTTCGGGGACGCCGCCGGTGTACAGGTTGTCGAAGACTTGCCGAGGGGTGGCAGCGATATGAAGGGAGACCGGGAGATCGGACTCTTGTGCCAGGCTCCAGAATCGATCGTGGCGCGGGTCTCCGTAGGAAATGCCATTGATGGGGTAGCCGCTAAGGAAGACCCCGCGGGCTCCGAGCTTGGCGGTCCTTTCAAGCTCCCTGGCGCCTTCCTCCGCGTCGGATACCGAGACATGGGAGATGGGAATGAGCCTGTCGGGGTTGGGGCGGCAGAAGTCCAGTATCCAATCGTTGTAGACCCGGCAGTAGGCCGCGGCCAGCTTGTAGTCGGGGCATTCGGCTTCCCAGGCGAGGCCCATTGTCGGGTATAGCACCGTTGCCTCTATCCCTTCCGAGTCCAGCACTTTAAGGCGTTCTATGGGATCAACCGCGCCGGGCTCGAGACCTTCTTGGTAAGTGATCTTTCCGGGAGTCAGCAGGTCCTTTACGTCCTTGCCGATGCCGCTCGGCCTTCCGAACATCCCGCCCGAGATCAGGTAGCCCTTTGGCTTCTTGCCGTCGATCTCCAGGTATTCCAGGCCATCCTCATCGACGGCGATGCGCATTGCGCGATGCCTGTACTCGGGTTCAAGGTTTTTGACCCACAGGTCAGGGGGCTCAACGGTGTGGCTGTCCGCGTCTATGATCCTTGGCATTTCTCGGGCCTCCCTGTACTCGGTTTATGGAGCAGTTCCTTCTGGATTCCTGCCTCCGCAGGAATGACGGCATGGCTGGATGGTATAAGGCCGGACATTACGCGAATGGCTTTTGGGTCAAGGCGCTGCGTTTCCGTCGGCCTTCGCAAACTCGGTGATGGCATCGTAAATACGGAGCATCTCTTTGTCTCTTGTGTCGGCCCAATAGTAGGGCTTGACGGCCTCCCCACCGAGAGATTTGATCAGCTCCGGGTGGTCGTCGACGCAGAAGTCGGGGTGGACGGGAATTCCGAGAATCTCCAGGGCTTTCCGGTAGTTAGCGGTGGGCTTGACGAAGCAGTCCTGGATGTAGGGGCGCAGCTTGTGCCGTTCGATGATTTCCCACCGCAGACCTACCCCCGACCATATGTAGATGTCGTGCCCATCGTCCAGGAGTTTTTGGAAGACCTCGTAGACGTGGGGCCGCAGGCTGCCGTCGAAGGCGATAAGGGTGTCATCGACATCGAAGAAGATGTTCATGTGTTCCTTATGCGGGCTGCGCCACGCCGATGGGCGAACGAAGGGTTAGGACTCTGTCGAGGCCGGCGAGGTCGGGTGTGATGGAAACTTTGGACTCTGGCCAGAGTTCCAAGGAGCGGGCCAGGGCTCGTTCTCCCAGGTCCCAGCCTATTTCTACGAACATGGCTCCGCCTGGCCTGAGCTTGTCCTTAGCCTGATGGATTAGCCGCTCGATGACGGCCAAGCCGTGCTCTCCGCCGTCCAGGGCTGCTGGGGGCTCGTGGTCCCGTATTTCCCTCGCCAAACTCGAGAAATCACCCAACTTAATGTAGGGCGGGTTTGAGACCAGGATGTCGATTGGGCCGGAGACGGGTTGGAGCAGGTCTCCCTCCAGCAGCGTTACACGGTCTTCGACTCGATGCCTGGATATGTTCTCGCTTGCAAGTTTCAGCGCCGCCGGTGAGATGTCCGTAGCCACTAGCCTCGCCCTCGGTAGATTTATTGCCAGCACGATTGTAATAGCCCCACACCCAACTCCCACGTCGGCGATGTTGAGGCCCTCTCCCCGGCTTGTATGTCGGGCGGCGAATTCCAGGGCAAGCTCCACAAGAAGCTCGGTTTCGGGGCGGGGGATCAGGGCCCGGGAGTCGACCTTGAAGTCGAGTCCGTAGAACTCTTTATGGTCTGTGATATATGCCGAGGGTTCGCCAGCAGCCCGCCGATCGATTACCGAGTCGAAGCGGAGTTGGTCTGAGGATGAGATGTCGGAGTCTAGGCCTATTAGGAGACTTTCTCTGGTGCACCCGAGGGCTGACCGCAAGAGATATTCCGCCTCGAATCCTGCATCCTCCACCCCCGACGCCCGCAGCTTCTCCCGAGCCTGCCTGAGGGCGTCCCTGACCCGCACTCTATGCGCCCCCGGAACCTATCCCGGCCCTGACCAGGTTCTCTTCCCGTTCTTTGTCGGACAACGCCTGTACCAGCTCTCCCATCTCGCCTTCCAGGACCCTGGGCAGATTGTGAAGGGAAAGGCCGATGCGATGATCGGTGATGCGGTCCTGGGGGAAGTTATAGGTGCGCACTTTCTCGGAGCGGTCACCCGTTCCGACCTGGGAGCGGCGGGCCTCGGCTACCTCTGCCTGCTGTTTCCGGTGCTCGATGTCGTAGAGCCGGGCCCGGATGACGGACATGGCTTTGGTCTTGTTCTTGAGCTGAGAGCGTTCATCCTGGCATACCGCGACAAGGCCGCTTGGGAGATGAGTGATCCTGACGGCAGTGGCGACCTTGTTGACGTTCTGGCCCCCGTGGCCCCCGGCATGGAAAATGTCGATCTTCAGGTCGTCGGGGTCGATTGTGACATCCACCTCTTCCATTTCGGACATGACGGCGACGGTTACGGTGGAGGTGTGGATGCGACCTGAGGACTCGGTGACGGGGACACGCTGGACCCGGTGAACGCCACTTTCGTATTTGAACTTCCCAAATGCGCCCTTGCCCTTGATTCCGAAAACGACCTCCTTGAGGCCGCCGATTCCTATGTCGTTGGTGTTCAGGACTTCACTGTGAAATCCAAGGGTCTGGGCGTAGCGGACGTACATGCGATAGAGGTCGGAGGCGAAGAGTGCGGCTTCGTCTCCTCCCGCGCCCGCCCTGATCTCCATGATCACGTCCTTGCTGTCCCGCAGGTCTCCCGTGACCAGGGCCTCAATGATCTCCCTAGAAAGTCGACCGTGCCGCTGTTCCAGCGTAGCCATCTCTTCCTTGACGAAGGACTTCATCTCCTCGTCCAGGTTGTCGTCGAGCATAGACCGGCTTTCATCAAGCTCCTGACCCACGTCCTTGAACTCCCGGTAGGTCGTTACAATGTCCTGGATGGATGCGCGCTCCCGAGAGAGGGACTGGATTCGCTGGGGATTCCTGGCTATTTCGGGGTCGGACAGGAGTTGTTCGATCTCCTGAAACCGCTGCTCCATCTCTTCCAAACGGTCAAACTTCTCCACTCTATCTCCCCGGTCTGTTCATGGAAACCCCCCCGAGGTCAGGGGGCTCTGGAGCCGATTATAACAAATGCCCGTCGGCTGACCCCCGGCAATGGTACTGAGGCCCTGCTTAACCTATAATCTACCGGCTGCACCCGAGCCACGGGCCGAAGCCACAAACACGTGAATACCATAGAGCCGACATGAACAGCATCGAGTGGCGAGACGGCAAACTCATACTCCTCGACCAGACCCTGCTTCCGCGTCAGGAGGTCTACCTTGAACTGGACGACTACCGTGAGGTAGCGCGGGCCATAAAGGAGATGCGTGTCCGGGGCGCTCCGGCCATAGGGGTGGCGGCTGCTTACGGGGTGGCCCTCGGGGCCCGGGCCATAGACTCGCAGGACATGGTTGATTTCAAAGCCCGCCTGGGCCCTGTGTGTGATGAGATAGCCGCCTCCCGGCCCACCGCAGTAAACCTCAGGTGGGCCGTAGACCGGATGCAGAGAGTCTTCGACGGACAGTGCAGCCCGGAAGCCGTCAAGGACGCCCTTATCGCTGAGGCAATCACAATTCACCGAGAAGACGAGGCAATCAACCGCCGTATCGGGGCGCATGGGGCGGCATTGATTCAAGGTGGGGGCATGGTGATGACCCACTGCAACGCCGGGGCCCTCGCCACGGCGGGGTACGGTACCGCGTTGGGGGTCATCCGCTCCGCCATAGAATCCGGGACTCCCGTCCGGGTGCTGGCCACCGAGACCCGGCCCTTCCTCCAGGGAGCAAGACTCACCGCATGGGAGCTTTCCCAGGACGAGATAGACGTTACGCTCATAACCGACTCGATGGCAGGGCACTTCCTGAAGTCGGGGGACGTTGACTGCGTGGTGGTCGGGGCGGACAGGATCGCGGCCAACGGCGACGTGGCTAACAAGATTGGGACTTACTCCATAGCTGTGCTCGCCAAGGAGAACTCGGTGCCGTTTTACGTAGCAGCACCGATAAGCACTTTCGATCTGAGCCTCACAACCGGGGACGACATCCCTATCGAGGAGCGGGACCCAAGGGAGGTGCTGGAATACGCAGGTATCTGGGTGGCGCCCGAGGGTGTCAAAGCGGCCCACCCGGCCTTCGACGTCACGCCTTCGCGCTACGTGGCGGCTATCATCACGGAGAACGGTATCGCTCGGGCGCCCTATAGTGAGGCCCTGAAACTGCTTTCGGGCACCGGGGCCTGAGCATTCAATAGAAATTCAATATGACTGAAGCATCTATAGGGATCATCGGAGGCAGCGGGCTCTACGATATGGAGGCCCTTCTCGATAGAGAAGAGGTCAACGTCGAGACTCCGTTCGGCAATCCCAGCGATGCGATAACCGTCGGGACGCTGGAAGGGCGTCCGGTGGCGTTTTTACCTCGGCACGGCAAGGGACACCGCATCAGCCCCACGGAGATACCGGCCCGAGCCAACATATTTGCACTGAAGACCCTGGGAGTGACCCATATCGTCTCGGTGAGCGCGGTTGGGAGTTTGAAAGAGGAACTTCATCCCCTGGACATGGTGATCCCCGACCAGATTATCGACAGGACCAAGAGCCGTGTTAACAGCTTCTTCGGTGGGGGGATAGTGGCCCACGTGGCCTTCTCCAACCCCTTCTGTCCGAGCCTGAGCAGCGCGCTTTATGGTGTAGCTAAAGAGACCGCGGCACGGGCCCACATGGGTGGGAGCTTGATAGTCATGGAAGGGCCTCTCTTCTCGACGCGAGCGGAGAGTGAACTGTACCGGTCGTGGGGTGCGTCGATTATCGGGATGACCGCTCTGCCGGAAGCCAAGCTGGCCCGGGAGGCCGAGATATGCTACGCAACTCTCGCCTGCGTCACTGACTTCGACACCTGGCACCCGGACCATGACTCGGTGTCGGTCGAACTCGTTGTATCCAACCTATTGAAGAATGTGGCGGCTGGGCAAGAGATAGTCAGGCGGCTCATGTCGGACGTGCCGGGTCGGGAGCAGTGTGTGTGCCCCAGCGCCTTGCAAAACGCAATCATAACCGCCCGGGAAGCGATACCCGAACAGGTGAAGTCGGACCTCGAGCCCTTGATAGGGAAGTATTTGTGAGTCCGAAGAGTGTCTGTTTCTGGCCTTTGCACCCCTCAGGCGTTAAACTGTTAGATCGAACCACGGGCCCCGGTATTGCGGGGTCGGATAGTTGAAGCCGGGAGGGCGAAATGGCTTCGGGACAAGACGTTTGGCAGGAAGAGGGCGAGCCCTTTACCAGGATCACCCCCAAAGCTGCCAGTGAAATGTTAGCTGACGGCAACGTCCAACTCATAGACGTGCGGAACCAGGACGAGTGGGACGCGGGGCATGTGCCCGGCGCAACTCTTATTCCAGTCGATGACCTGTTTACCAGGATGGACGAGTTGGACAAGGACAAGAAACTTCTATTCATTTGCGCCATGGGAGTACGCAGCGCCCTGGCTTGCGAGATGGCCGCCGCTTTCGAATATATGAATCTGTACAATATAGAAGGCGGGACCGGAGCCTGGGCGGATGACGGTTACCCGATCGAATAAGAGGCTCGCTTCCTCCTCGCCATTCGGCGTTAGCGCGCCTCCTTTGCGCCCGACTCCCGCACCTTACTTCCAGCAACTTCAGAAAGAGAGCCTTAACGCCCCATGGCAACAATAGCATCTGACATCAAAGACGCGGGCCGCGCCGTCGAGGGCCAGGACCGCATGGACTGGGCGGCCCGGGAGATGCCGGTCCTGCGCAGTATCCAGGAGCGCTTTTCCAAGGAGAAACCCCTGGAAGGCATGCGGATTGCGGCCTGTCTTCACGTCACCACGGAGACCTCCAACCTGATTCTGACTCTCAAGGAGGGGGGAGCGCAGGTCGCCCTTTGCGCCAGCAACCCCCTGAGCACGCAGGACGACGTCGCTGCTTCTTTGGTCGTCAATCATGGCATACCTGTCTTCGCCGTCCGGGGTGAGGACGAGGACCTGTATTACAACCACCTAAATTCCGCCCTCGACCTCAAACCCCACATGACCCTCGACGATGGCGCCGACCTTGTTGCAACCGTGCACCGTGACAGGACCGAATTGTTAGATGGCATGGTCGGCGGGATGGAGGAGACTACCACCGGAGTTATCCGCCTCAGGAGCATGGCCTCCGACGGCAAGCTGCTCTACCCCGTCATCAGCGTCAACGAAGCCGACACCAAGCATATGTTCGACAACCGTTATGGCACCGGCCAGAGTACCCTGGACGGGATTATCCGGGCTACCAACGTCCTTTTCGCCGGCAAGACCCTGGTTGTATGCGGCTACGGATGGTGCGGCCGGGGAATAGCCAGCCGGGCCCGAGGACTCGGGTCCCGGGTCGTGGTGGCGGAGGTGGACCCCATCAAGGCCTTGGAGGCCGTGATGGACGGCTACCAAGTCATGCCCATGATGGATGCGGCGAAGATAGGGGACATCTTCGTAACCGTTACGGGCGGCTACCGGGCCATCGACACGCACCACTTGGCCGTGATTAAGGACGGAGCCCTGGTTGCCAACAGCGGCCACTTCAACGTTGAGATAAACGTGGAAGCCCTTGAGGAGATGTCCGTAGGTCAGCGTGATATCAGAGGCGTGGTCCGGGAGTACACCTTCGCCGACGGCCGACGGATCAACCTTCTCGCCGAGGGCAGGTTGATAAACCTCGCCGCTGCAGAGGGACACCCGGCTAGTGTTATGGACATGAGCTTTGCCAACCAGGCCCTTTGCGCGGAATACATGGTCAAGTCGGCTGGGAGCCTCGGGCCGGGAGTCCACCCCGTGCCACGGGAGATCGACCAGCAGGTCGGGCGTCTTAAACTCCTATCCATGGGCATCCAGATTGACGAGTTGACCGAGGAACAGGTGAAGTACGCCAACAGTTGGGAGTCGGGGACTTGATCGTCTCCTGATCACGCAATCACATTAAAGAGCTAAGGAGAATATATTGAGCACAACCCTGATGACTTCCGAGTCCTACATGCTCACCTCGGAGTCAGTCACCGAAGGCCACCCCGACAAGCTGTGCGACCAGATTTCCGACGGAGTCCTGGATGCGATCCTGGCCCAAGACCCCCAGGGGCGCGTGGCATGCGAGACCGCAACTACCACCGGCCTCGTACTGATCGCCGGAGAGATCACCACCAATTCCTATGTTGACATTCCCGCTATCGCCCGGGACGTGATTCGTGACGCGGGCTACACCCGGGCCAAGTACGGCTTCGACTACGAGACCTGTGGCGTGATCGTATCCATAAAGGAGCAGTCCGGCGATATTGCCCTGGGCGTCAACCGCTCGCTGGAGGCCAAGGAGCAGGAGCTCCCGATCCAGGAGAGCCACAACTTCGACCTCATCGGCGCCGGGGACCAGGGTATGATGATCGGCTTCGCCTGCAACGACACCCCAGAGCTGATGCCCATGACCATCTCCCTGGCGCACAAGCTCTGCCGCCAAATGGCCGCAATCCGCAAGGATGGCACCCTCCCCTACCTCCGCCCCGACGGAAAGTCTCAGGTGACCGTCGAATATCGGTATGGCGTACCGGTAAGGGTCGACACGGTTGTCCTCAGCTCCCAGCATGACCCCAATGCAACTCACTCACAAATTGAGAGTGACCTTATTGAAAACGTCGTTATGAAAGTCATACCGGCCGACCTGCTGGACGCTAATACGAAATACCATGTGAATCCCACGGGGCGCTTCGTAGTCGGTGGCCCGATGGGGGACGCGGGGCTCACAGGACGGAAGATTATCGTCGACACCTATGGCGGTGTGGCCCGACACGGTGGCGGCGCCTTCTCAGGCAAGGACCCGACCAAGGTAGACCGCTCCGCCAGCTATGCGGCCCGCTACGTTGCCAAGAACCTGGTAGCCGCGGGACTCGCGGACAGGCTGGAAGTGCAACTTTCCTACGCCATTGGCGTGGCCCACCCCATTTCCGTAGCCGTCGAGACCTTTGGCACGGGCAAAGTCCCCGATGACTTGATCATGGATCTCACCAAAAAGCACTTCGATCTCAGGCCAGCGGCCATTATCGAGATGCTGGACCTTCGGCGTCCCATCTACCGACCCACTGCCGCCTACGGCCACTTCGGGCGTTTAGACTTGGATCTGCCCTGGGAGCACACCGACAAGGCCGAGGCTCTGATGACCGATGCCGGGACACGGGGCCAGGTACAAGCCGGTTAGCAGACATACCCCCTCGAATCGTCCGGCAGCATCCTGCTGCGGTACAATCTGGTAGATGCCGGGCGAGATTAAATTTGGGACCGACGGTTGGCGTGGCCTCATCGCCGACGACTTCACCTTTTCCAATGTCCGCATATGCGCGCAAGCCGTTGCCGAATACGTTATGGGCAGGGGACTCGGGGGGCGGGGGGTGGTGGTCGGGTACGATACCCGCTTCCTCTCCGAGCGCTTCGCCTACGACGTGGCAGGAGTCCTTGCGGCCAACGGCATCCGAGCCTATCTCAGCATCTCTCCCGTCCCGACCCCCGTCGCCAGCTACGCAGTCATGAACAGGGGAGCGGCGGGGGCGGTTGTCATTACGGCCAGCCACAATCCCGCGGAATGGAACGGCTTCAAGTTCAAGCCTGAGTACGCGGGAAGCGCCACTCCTGAGATAACCGCTACGCTGGAATCCATAATCGCCGATATTCAAGAGCGCGGCGGTGTGCCCAAGCCCAACGCAGAAGACACGAACGCTGATTGCCTCATCAAGACAGTGGACCTGGTGCCCGCATACGAGCGCCAAGTCGCAACACTGGTCGATCTGGATAGGATCAGGGAGTCGGGGCTGGGGGTGGCCGTGGATTCGATGTACGGGGCGGGCATCGGCTACGTAAAGCGAATTGTTGACGAGGGCTCTGCGAAGGTGAGTGAGATACACCGGACCCGCAACCCCCTGTTCCCGGGGCTCGGGCAGCCGGAGCCTATAGCCCGTAACCTCGCCAAACTGAAGGTCCAGGTCAGAAAGACCGGCGCCGACGTGGGCCTCGCCACCGACGGGGATGCCGACAGGGTCGGCGTCGCCGACGAGCACGGGAACATCCTCACTCCTCTCCAGATTTTCGGTCTGCTTGCCTACTATCTTTTGGAAGTGCGGGGGGAGAGGGGCCCGATGATCAAGTCCATCACCACAACCAGGATGATAGACCGGCTGGGAGAACGGTATGGCGTACCCGTCCACGAGACCGCAGTCGGCTTCAAGCACATCGGGCCGAAGATGATGGCGGAAGACGCCCTTATCGGGGGAGAGGAAAGCGGGGGTTTCGGTTTCCGGGGCCACGTCCCGGAGCGGGACGGGATCTTGGCCTCCCTCTACATACTGGACCTCCTGGCCCAGACCGGCAGGACGGTATCACAGCTAATTGGTGACCTTTATGATCTTGTCGGGCCGCACCATTATGACCGCGTCGACACGCCTATCTCGGGAGCTGCCAAAGAGCAGGCCAGGGAGCGGATAGCAAATGCACAGCCCGACTCCATAGCCGGAATGCCCGTGTCCCGGCTGGACAGGACGGACGGGTCCCGCTTCGAGTTCGAGGATGGGAGCTGGCTCCTGTTCCGTTTCTCGGGCACCGAGCCCCTAATGAGAATCTACGCCGAAAGCAGGAGCATGGAGGGCGTTGACCGACTTCTGAACGCCGGTCGAGCCCTGGCCTCCGCATAACGATGATAGACCTGGACGACCACGGAATCTACGACGTCCTTGACCAATCAAGGCTGCGGATCCGGTTACGGACGATGGCCGAGCAGTGCCGCAAGGGATGGAACACCGTACCTGTGCCGGACATGCCAGAGAGCTACAGACACGTGGACCGCGTAGTGCATTTCGGCATGGGTGGTTCGGCCATAGCGGCCGACTATCTTCAGACGGTAGTCTTGCAGGCAGGCGGCCCTCCGGTGGAGGTGTTTCGCGGCTTCGAGTATCCCAGTCCGCTCGACGATGAGACCCTTGTCATCGGGTCAAGCTACTCAGGCAACACCGAGGAGACACTCTCCGCCTTCGATCTTGGGTTGTCGGGGTGTAAGGTGGCCGTGACGGGGGGAGGTCGAATGGAGGAGACGGCAGCGGAGAACGGGATACCGGTCTACGCCATTGACATAGTTTCCGAGCCTCGCGCTGCGCTTGGCTATTGCCTCTTCACACTCCTGTCCTGCATGAACAGGCTTGAGTTGGTCGAAAACCTTGAGTCGGATGTGGAGGAGACCATTGAGCTGATCGAACGGCTTTCGGAGCAGTATTCAGAGTCCACCCCGACAGAGGATAACCTCGCCAAGACGCTGGCCTGGCAGTTGATGGAGAATTTGATTGTGGTCTACGCCGGTGATATATTCAGCTGCGTAGCCCGGCGATGGAAGACCCAACTCAACGAAAACGGCAAGTCTTGGGCATTCTACGAAATACTGCCGGAGGCGGGCCACAATGCGGTTGAGGGTCTGGAAAGGCCCGGCAATGTCTCTGATCAGACCCACGTTGTCCTCTTGGGCGCTAATGCCGTGGATGAGCGCCTCCAGTCCACCTATGACGGCATTGTCGAGCTTCTGAGAAGGAGCGGGGTCGGGCAGAGTGTTGTCGAGGCGGAGGGAGAGTCAGTCTTGGCGCAAATAATGAGCCTGACGGTGTTGGGAGACTACGCTAGTTACTACCTGGGCTTGCTTTACGGGGCCGACCCGTCCCCCGTCCCCCGCATTAACGCCCTGAAAGCAATGATTGAGGAAAGCTAGCAGTTAACACCGTGTAGACCCGGACGGAGGAGCCATGCAGTTAGCCTTCACGCAAAAAGAAGAGGCGTTCCGCCAGCAGATAAGAGGTTTCCTTAAACAGGAACTGCCCGACGACTGGGAGGGGCTGGAGGAAGGCGACGAGTACGAGGGCGAAGGCCTGGAGTTCACCCGACGCATGGCCAAGACCCTGGCTAACAAGGGTTGGTTGACCCTGGCCTGGCCCAAGGAATACGGTGGCCAGGACCGCCCGATGATGGAGCAGGTCGTCTACCAGGAAGAGATGGCCTACAACATGGTCCCTCCTGCCACCCTGGACATGGGAGTCGGGGGGATAGGTTGGGTCGGGCCCACGCTCATGATCTACGGCACCGAGGAGCAGAAGAAGGAGCAAATCCCCTACATAGGCGCAGGGGAGAGGTTCTGGTGCACGGGATACAGCGAGCCTGACTCGGGATCCGACCTCGCCTCTCTGCAGACGGAGGCCCTCTCTGATGGCGACCACTACGTGGTCAATGGGCAAAAGACGTGGAACAGCGGCGGCCACGCGATGGACTGGTGCTGGCTCGCCGTTCGCACGGATCCCTCGGCGCCCAAGCACAAGGGGATAAGCCTGGTACTGGTGGACCTAAGGACGCCGGGTGTCACTATCGACCCAATCGTGAATATGGCCAATTCTCATCACTTCAACGAGATATTCTTCGAAAACGTCCGCGTGCCGAAGGCCAACCTGGTGGGGGAAGAGAACATGGGTTGGTACTACGTTGCCGTGGCCCTGGATTTCGAAAGATCGCACATAAGAGATGCCGCCATCCAGAGGCGTCACCTGGACGAAATAGCCGCTCACCTGGGCAGGTCCGGGTCTCGAAGGCCGGCCTTGAATGCGGATGAGTCCGTCAGGAACAGGCTGGCAGACGCGGCCATAAACATTGAGGTGGGGCGATGGATGGCCTACCGGGTGGCTTCGATGCAGGGCCAGGGCCTCGTGCCCAACGCCGAGGCCTCAATGTGCAAGTTAATCCTCACCGAGAGCGCCCAGAAGCTTGCCAATACCATATTGTGGGTGCTCGGCCTCCACGGTCAACTGGGCCCCGGGTCGGCGTGGGAAGTGTTCAAAGGTCGGTTCCAAAGGGACTATTTGCTTTCGATATCGCAGACCATAGCGGGTGGAACCTCGGAGATACAGCGGGGGATCATTGCCCGTAGAGGCCTGGGACTGCCCCGAGGATAAATACACCAAGTCGCTACAACATAGCAGCCCCGTGTCCTGATATCCTTACAGGAAACTTAGAGGAGGGATGATATATGCCGCTATCCCTTGATGTAGCCGAGAAGATGGCAGATGCCGCCAAGGCCAAGGCCGTTGCAATAGGCTGCTCTGTGAGTGTAGCCGTAGTAGATAATGGGGGATACACCCTAACTGTCTCCAGGATGGACGGCGCCCTGCCCCTGTCCGCCGACGAAGCGATAAACATGGCCTATACGGCGGTCATGTTCGGGGCGGAAGGAGCTAAGATAATGACAATGGTAGGCAGGCCCTGGTTTCAGAGCATGGTTATCTCTACCCAGGGCAAGATAGTCCCCGCTGACGGAGAAATGCCCATCGAGATTGGCGGAGAGATCGTGGGTGGAATAGCCGCTGCAGGCGCTTCGAATGAACAGGACGTCGCCTGTTGCGTTGCGGCCCTGGAGGCCCTCAAGAACAACTTCCGCTAAACCTACCCGAGGAACTCATCCTCGCTAACGGCTCCACTTGATAAAAAGAGGACGGCCCGACGCATGCGTCGGGCCGTCCTTCTTCTTTGGGCTCTTTGTTCGTTACCGCTTCGTGTACTGAGGCGCCTTTCGGGCTCTCTTCAGGCCGTACTTTTTCCGTTCCTTAACGCGGGCGTCCCGAGTCAGGAGGCCGGCCTTGCGGAGCACGGGCCTCAGTTCTTCGTTGGCGACCAGGAGGGCGCGGGATATGCCGTGCCTGATAGCATGGGCTTGTCCCGCTATCCCACCACCGGCGACCTTGACCGAAACGCTGTAATTGTTGGTGAGGCCGGTGGTTGCGAACGGCTCATGAATGACCTGCTGGAGCGTCCGGAGAGTGAACAATTCGTTCATGGGCTTGCCATTGACGATTATTGCACCGTTGCCGGGGAACAACCTGATCCGGGCCACGGCCTCTTTGCGTTTGCCAATGGCGTAAAAATATCTTTGCTCTGTCAACGGCCTCTCCCGGGGGCTAAGCGCCCCGCTCCTTATCTTCTTCTGTGGGCTCGGTCTCCGAGGCTTCTGCCGCCTCTACCTCGGCGACTGGTTCAGAGTCGACTACCTCGGCCGCCATCTCTGCAGCGGGCTCGGCTTCTTCCACCGAGTCCTCTGCCTCTACGACCGGCTCGGCGTCGCTCGTTACAGGTTCTGCCTCGGCGGTCGGCTCCTCGGGTGTCACGGCGTCCGCCGGGGCTTCTTCGGTGGCCGGGGCCGGAGCTTCGGAGGATTCCTTTGCCTTGCGAATCCGTTTCTTGTACTGCGGTTTGGGCAGTCCAAGCCAAACGACGCCCTCTTCGCGATCTTTCTCCAGGGCATTTAGGCTGTCGGCCACCTGGGACTCGTGGGGATGTTCGGCGCCCTCATAGACCTTCAGACGTCTAAACATCTGTCGGCCCAGCCGGTTGTGGGGGAGCATGCCTTTCACGGCGTGTTCCACTACCCGGGTCGGGTGCTTGGCCATCATACTTTCGTAGGGCACTTCCTTGAGCCCGCCGGGGTATTGGGAATGGCTGTAGTAGACCTTTTGCTCGGCCTTGCGCCCCGTGACCCGCACCTTGCCGGCGTTGATCACTATCACGAAATCGCCGGTGAGCATGTGGGGAGAGTAGTTGGGCTTGTGTTTGCCCTTTAGCAGGTGGGCTACCTGCACGGACAGCCGACCCAGGACTTGCCCCTGGGCGTCCAGGACGTGCCATCGGGGCCGAAGGTCGTTTGCCGTTGCCGTCGCCGTTATATTCTTCGTAAGTGTTGCCATTTTCTCAGTATCGCTTTGCTGTTAGATAATCATGGCCGAGAATTCGGCCTTTAACATAGTTTCAGATAAGAAAGGGTCAGCGTGGGCCGGGTACCGAACGGCTTCCAGGCACAGACCCGCGGGAGACAGGGTGGGGCCCGCGGTCCCGGGTTTCGGATTGTCTACCAGGTCTCGGAATTCCTTAATGGTCATGCGGCCTAGTCCCACCTCTACAAGCGCACCGGCAGTGCGTCGAACCTGATGGGTAAGGAAGGCGTTGCCCTCCATCTCCAGAATTACCAACTTACCCTGCCTAGAGACGGATACCTCCGTCATCTGGCGGGTAGTCGAGGCGCCAGGTACCTGTGGGACCCTGGAAAAGGAAGCGAAATCGTGCGAGCCCACCAAGTGCCCAGCTGCCCGATCCATCATGCTTACGTCCAGATTGCCTCTTACGTGGCACGTGTGACCTCGCTGCAGGGGTGAGCGTGTTGGGCTGTTCAAAATAGAGTAGTGATAGCGTCGGGACACGGCGTCATACCGGGGATCGAATCCCAAGTCCGCCTCGGCGGCCCGGTGCACTGAGATGTCGTCATCCAGGTAATGGTTGAGAGCGTGTAGCAGAGTTTCGGCAGAGAGCACCGAACTGATAAGGAATGCGGCTACCTGGCCCCGAGCGTGTACTCCAGAGTCGGTCCGCCCCGCACCCAAGACCCGGACCTTTTCGCCGGTTGTCTTCTCGATGGCGAGTTCCAGTGCGGACTGGATGGTAGGCGCGTAAGGCTGCCACTGGAACCCCTGGTAGCGAGTACCGTCATATTCCAGCTGCAAAGCGATCCTTCTGAGATCGCCGCTCTGGGTTGTGTTTGCTTCCGCGTGTGTCATTGACCGTTTGTAATCACTCGACCAGTTCGAGGCGCGCCATTGGCGCTGCGTCGCCCAGCCTGGGCCCGAGCTTGACCATCCGCGTGTACCCGCCGGGCCTCTCCGAGAACCGCGGGCCCAGTTCATCGAAGACCTTGGATACCACTTTCTTGTCGGCCACGTAGGACAGGGCCTGACGACGGGCGTGGAGGTCTTCCCTCTTGCCGAGGGTAATAATCTTCTCGGCGATGCCCTTGATCTCTTTGGCTTTTGCCTCGGTTGTTGATAGGTGCTCGTTGCGCAGCAGGTCGGTGACCAGGTTCCTGTACAGGGCTTTCCGGTGGTCCGACTTGCGTCCTAACTTGCGACCCGATTTCCTGTGTCTCATCTTGGTGTTTCTATTCGGTTTCTTCGACCGTTGCCGGCACGTCCACTTCTTCCAGAGAGGGCTCTTCCTCCGCCTCTTCCGGGACCTCCGGAGTCGGCGGTACAAAGGGCTGGGCGGTCTGGGCCAGTATGGATGCCACATCCACACCGTGGTCCATCAGCACCTCGTACAGTTCACTCAGTGACTTCTCACCGAAGTTCCTGATCTGGAGCAGCTCTTCTTCGCCCTTCTCAAGCACTTCCCCGACATTTTTCAGGCCTTCCCTGTCCAGGCAGTTGAATATCCTGGCCGGAAGCTGAAGACTCTCCAGGGTCATAGCGTAATGTTCTGCCGGTATGTCGAGGTAACGCCCATCCGAGGAGGCGAGGGACTTGCCCAGGTTGGCGAAGAGGGAGAAGTAATTTATCAGAGCATCCCCGGCTTCCTGCAGGGCCTGCACCGGACGTATTGTACCGTCGGTCCAAGTGTCCAGGACCACACGTTCCTTGCCCATGTAGGGGCCGATCCTGATGGGCTCTACTTTGAAGTTCACCTTGCGAACGGGGGTGAAAATTGCGTCCACGGGCAGGGCGCCGATGGGCAGGCCGTCAATGTTTGCGGCAGCCATGTAGCCGCGACCCCTCTCTACGTTGAATTCAACTGAGAGGGCAGCCTCTTCGGAATCCATAGTGGCGAGGTGCAGGTCGGAGTTAGCGACCTCGTACTCTGCCGCGGGGCTAATGTCTCCCGCCATGACTTCTCTCTCACCTTCCACGTCAAGGAATAGCCTTCCGGGCTGGTCTGAATTGGACTTCAGCCGTATTCCCTTGACGTTGAGCAGGAATTCGGTGACGTCCTCCGTGACGTGAGTGATCGTGGAGTATTCGTGCTGAATGCCCTGAATCTTCACCCAGGTAATTGCAGCGCTCTCTATGGAGCTGAGAAGCACCCTTCGGACTGAGTTGCCGATGGTGGTCCCGAGACCTCTTTCGAGTGGCTCTACGCTAAACCGGCCGTAGGTCGCCTGGTCTTCCAGTATCTGAATTTCAGGGTTGGCGATGCCGACCAGGGCATCACTGGCCTGGAACGGTTCGCTGTATATATCCATCATTTGGACAGGTTCTCCGAAATAGAACGGCTTCTACCGTGAGTAGTATTCGATGATTAGCCGGTCATCGACCCGGGAGCCAACTAGCTCTCTTGTAGGTATGGTCAGGACCCGGCCAGCCATGGCTTGGGGATCGACGCTAAGCCACTCAGGGATTGGCTTTCCACGGATCTCAGCCTCCATGAACTTGAAGTGCTCGGACTTGCGGCCTCGGCCCGTCCACCCGATTTGGTCGCTCACTTTGAGCAGGTAGGAAGGAATGTTAGTGGGCGTGCCGTTCACCGTGATGTGGCCGTGCCTGACGACTTGGCGGGCCTGGTTCCGAGAGCTCGCAAATCCAAGCCTGAACACCACGTTGTCGAGCCTGCTCTCCAGGATCTTGAGGAAGTTATCACCAGTGACCCCCGGCTGTTCCCGGGCGGCGCTGAAGTGGCGAAAAAGCTGCTTTTCGACCAGGCCGTAGGTGTGCTTCACCTTCTGCTTCTCTCTGAGCTGCAACCCTCTCTCCGAGACTCTTCGCCTGCGGGTGCCCCGCTGGCCTGGAGGCCCGATCCGGCGCTCGATGGCGCACTTGGGTGTCAGGCAGCGATCACCCTTTAGGAAGAGCTTTTCGCCCTGCCTTCTGCACAGTCTGCAAACGGGACCAGTGTAACGAGCCAAGGGGTCTCCTCCGTGCTAAATGCGCCTTCGCTTGGGGGGGCGGCAGCCATTGTGGGGAATTGGCGTGACGTCCCTGATACTGACTATATGGATGCCTGCCGCGGATAGGGATCGGATAGCGGCTTCCCGGCCGCTCCCCGGTCCCCTGACGAAGACCTCCACCTCCCGCAGTCCCTGGTCGGTACCCTTTCGGGCCGCCTGGTCCCCCGCCCTCTGTGCGGCGAAGGCGGTGCCTTTGCGGGAACCCTTGAACCCCATTGTCCCGGAGCTGCCCCAGGCTATGACGTTCCCATTCGGGTCGGTGAGCGTTATCTTGGTGTTGTTGAAGGTAGACTGGATGTAAGCCCGGCCCACGGGCACGAACTTCTTCTCTCTCCGTCTGGACCTTCCCTTCTGCTTCGCCATTTTTACCTCTGCTATTTCTTGGCCCGTACTTGCCTGCGACCTGCGACCGTTCTTCTAGCGCCTCTCTTGGTCCTGGCGTTGGTCTTAGTCCGCTGTCCGTGAACCGGCAGCCCGCGTCGGTGCCTGATGCCGCGGTAGGTGTTTACCTCTACCAGGCGGCGGATGTTCTGCTGGATCTGGCGCCGAAGGTCTCCCTCTACCAGATATTCCTTGTCGATGACTTCTCTGACGCGATTGAGATCGTCCTCGGAGAGGTCACGGACTTTGGAGTCCGGGTCTATCTGTGCGGCCGCCGCAACCTTCCCGGCGGTGGTCAGGCCCACGCCGTATATTGCGGTCAACGCAATATCGAATCTCTTTTCGTTAGGGATATCCACGCCTGCTACTCTTGGCATAACATCCTCCGCATTAACTCAATATAGGCCGTCTTAAGACGGCTATCCCTGCCTCTGCTTGTGCTTCGGCACCTCGCAGATTACCCGCAGCGTCCCGTGACGGCGTACAATCTTGCACTTGTCGCAAAGTTTCTTTACCGAAGCCCTGACTTTCATCCCGCTTACGTCTCCTACTTGAACCGATAGGTGATCCGTCCCCGACTCAGGTCGTAGGGCGAAAGCTCTACAAGCACCCGGTCCCCGAGGAGGATCCTGATGAAATGAATGCGCATCTTGCCCGATACGTGGGCAAGCACTTGGTGTCCGTTGGCCAGCTCCACGGTGAACATGCCGTTGGGCAGAGTCTCGACGATCCGGCCCTCGACCTCTATCTTCTCTTTCTGCACGGTCCGCTCTTCAGCCATAGTCTATCCCTGCAGTCCCTTCACTATCGCTAGTCGTCCAACCTGGTCATTACTATCGGGCCTTCGGTCGTAATCGCTATGCTGTGTTCGAAATGGGCAGACAGGCTACCATCTCGTGTGACGACAGTCCAGCCGTCATTCATCAGAGACGTGGTCCAGTCCCCTATATTGAGCATCGGCTCTATTGCCAGCGCCATTCCCTCTCTCAACTGGAGCCCGCGCCCCGGCTTTCCATAGTTCGGCACCGAGGGCTCTTCGTGCATTCTGCGCCCTATGCCGTGCCCAACGTACTCCCTGACCACCGAGAAACCGAGGGCCTCGGCGTGGTTCTGCACCGCAAAAGAGATGTCCCCGATCCGTGCACCGATCACCGCCGCCTCGATGCCACAGTCCAGGGAGTCTCTGGTCGCATCGATGAGGCGTTGAGCTTCCTCGGTAATCTCTCCCGCTCCTACGGTAACGGCGGCGTCACCGTGGAACCCATCAACTATCGCGCCGACGTCAACGCTGACAAGGTCTCCTTCATTGATGACCCGCTCCCCGGGGATGCCGTGGACAATCTCATTGTTGATGGATACGCAGACGGCTGCAGGGAAACCCCGATAGCCGACGAATGACGGTATGGCCCTGTGCCGGGCAATCTCAGACCGGGCAACGAAGTCCAGGTCCGCTGTGGTGATGCCCGGCTCGACTGCCGCTTGCAGTGCTTTCAGCGTGTGGGCCACCACCTTGCCGGCCTGCTTCATCCGCTCAAGCTCCCGAGAAGTCTTGATCTCCATACCTTCCTGAATGACGACCCTGGAGCCTCCCAGAAACGTTTTGTTCATCGGGATGCCCCCCGCCCGGAAAGGACTTTCAGGGAGTCGGCCATTTGCTGCCCGACCTGTTCTATCGGCTGCTCTCCATCGATCTCGATGAGCGAGCCTTGCCCCTGATAATAGGAGATGAGCGGTGCGGTCTGATCCTTGTAGACCTGTACCCGTCTGCGAGATGTGGCCTCGGTGTCGTCATCCCTCTGGTAGAGCTCACCTCCGCAGCGGTCGCAGACACCCTCGCTCTTGGGTGGGGAATTGACCGCATGATATGGGGACTGGCAGGCTCGGCAGATCCATCTGCCACTTAGCCGACGTATTAGCTCCTCTTCCGAGACTTTGATATATAACACCGCCCCGATCCCCTTGCCCAGCGTATCAAGGGCCGTGTCCAACGCTTGGGCCTGTGCCAGGGTGCGGGGAAATCCGTCCAGGACGGCCCCTCTCTGACAGTCGGGTTCCTGGAGCCTTTCGAGGACCATCCGAACGGTCAACTCGTCGGGTACCAGTTCGCCCTTGTCCATGTAGGACTTGGCCTCAAGGCCGAGAGGCGTGCCCTCTCCCAGCGCTCGGCGGAACAGGTCTCCCGACGCGACGTGAGCTGCGCTTAACGCGGAAGAAAGACCAACCGCCTGGGTGCCCTTGCCCGCTCCGGGGCCTCCGAGAAGTATCACGTACATCATCGGATGAATCCCTCGTAGCGGCGCATCAGAAGTTGGGCCTCGAGTTGTCTCATGGTGTCAAGCACAACGCCGACGGCGATAAGCATGGCCACACCGGTAAGCTGTAGGCCCTTGACCCCGGTGAACTCCCCGGAGAAGTAGGGAATGATGGCGATTATACCCAGGAAGATCGCACCTCCCAACGTTATCCGGAGCAGGACCCTGGTTATGTGGTCGTTGGTGGGTTTGCCGGGCCGGATGCCGGGTATGAATCCGCCCTGCCTCTGCAGGTTCTCGGCGATGTTCTGCTGCTGGAACACGATGATCGAATAGAAGAAGGCGAAGGCCACTACCAGGAAGAAGGTCATAATCCAGTAGAACAGGCCGGTGGTGTCGAATACATTGGCGACGAAACGGGCGGCTGAGGTCAGCCAGCCGGTGTTCGAGCCGACGAAGTAGCTGGCCACCAGCCCCGGAAAAATCATTATCGAAAACGCGAAGATAATCGGAATCATCCCTGCGGAGTTGACCCGCAACGGAATGTGCGTCGCGCCTGCCTGCCGGTACATCCTACCGCTTCGGAAGACGCTCCGTCCGTACTGTACCGGAATCCGGCGCTGAGCTTCGGTGAAGAGGACGATGCAGTAGACCGTTATGAGTGCGATGGCGAAGAAGACCACCAGCCCGCCGACGTTTCCCCTCTGCAGGAACGCCTGGCCCAACAGCGTCGGCAGCCCGGAGACTATTCCTGAGAAGATAATCAGCGATATACCGTTGCCGATGCCCCGCTCGGTGATCAGCTCGCCGAGCCATACGCAGAACATGGTACCCGCAGTCATCGAGGCCATCATGGCGATGGTCGGGCCAAGTTGGCCGCCTGTGAACCCGATTCCCTGCTCCAGCACACCGCCCCGCTCCAGCAGCACCAACTGACCAAAGCTCTGGGCCAGTGCCATGGGTACCGTCAGCCAGTGAGTGATCTGGTTCAGCCTCTGCCGTCCTGCCTCGCCGCCCTCCCTGGAAAGCTGTTGCAGCCGGGGGACGACAGGGATTAGAAGCTGCATGACGATGGATGCGGTGATGTACGGGTAGACACCCATGGAGGCGACGCTGAGGTTTCGGAGGGCGCCGCCGCTGAACAGATCCAGCATCCCGGAAAGATTGTTTCCCTGCGAGGGGTCGAAGAACCTCGCGAGGTTGTCCACGTCGATACCGGGAACCGGGACGTGGGCCACGAACCGGTAGATGACCAGGATGGCCAGCATGAACAGAACCTTGCCGCGCAGATCCGGCTGCCCGGCCACGTCTATCATGGCCTGGAGCAGCTTGGGTCTTGAAGATACGGTTTGGGTCTGCTGCATCTAGCCTAGGATCTCCACACTCCCGCCAGCTGCTTCGATTTTGGATACCGCGGACATGGAGAACTTGTTCGCCTTGATACTCAGGGCCCGGTCCAACTCCCCTTCGCCCAGGACTTTTATGGGTTTTCGCAGGTCTCTGACTATTCTGCGGGACAAGAGGAGGTCGGGAGTGACCTCCGTCCCATTTTCAAATGCATTCAGCTGGGACAGGTTTATGGGCAGATATTCTTTTCGAAATATATTTGTGAAGCCCCTCTTGGAAGGCATGCGCCTGATCAGCGGAAGCTGTCCGCCTTCGAACCCGCGGCGTATGCTTCCGCCCGACCGGGACTTCTGACCTTTGTTGCCACGCCCCGAGGTGTGGCCATAGTTGCTGCCGTACCCCCGACCAACGCGCCGGCGCGTTCTCTTGGACCGGGGTAACGGCGACAGCTCATTCAGTCTCATTGTATTTCTTCCACTACAACCAGGTGATTGACTTTCTGCACCATGCCCCGCAAGGACGGATTGTCCTCGTGCTCTACGGTCTGGTGCAGCCTTTTAAGTCCCAGGGCCCGGAGGGTGCCCCTCTGGTCCTGGGGATGTCCGATACTGCTTTTTCGAAGGGTTACTTTGATTCGTGACACAGAATTTGCCTTACTCCGACTCCGCCGGTCGGCCCTTGCGGGCCGCTATGGCCTGTGCCGGGTCTCGAAGCTGCTGCAATCCGCGCAACGTAGCCTTGGAGGTGTTGATCGGATTGCTGCTTCCAAGTGACTTAGTGAGCACGTCCTTGACTCCCGCCGCCTCGAGTACGGCCCTGACTCCGCCGCCGGCTATTACCCCGGTGCCGGGCCCCGCCGGCCGCAGCACCACCTTGGCGCCACCGAATTTGCTCACGATTTCGTGGGGGATGGTGGTGTCCTTGAGCAGTACCTTGACCATGCTCTTAGTGGCTATGGTGTTGCCTTTCCGAACTGCGTCGGGGACGCTTGCCGATTTGCCGAGGCCCACACCTGCGCGACCGTTGCCGTCTCCGACCACTACCATTGCAGTGAACCTGAACCTTCTACCGCCCTTTACCACTTTGGAAACACGGTTGATGTGTACGACGCGTTCGGTCAAGTCCGAGTTACGGGAGTCGACCCTGTCTCGTCTGTTATCTCGTCTGTCGTTTCTTCCCATCAAAACTTCAACCCACCTTTTCGGGCGCCTTCGGCGAGGGATTGCACCCTGCCGAAGTAGCGATAACCACCTCGGTCGAAAACCACCGTGTTCACGCCCTTGCCCGTGGCCCGGGAGGCTATGAGATCTCCAACGAGCCCCGCAACATCCTTCTTCCGCTTCCCTTCCGACTCCTTGGACACCGACTCCTCCAAGCTGGACGCCGCCGCAATGGTGACTCCTTTGTCGTCGTCTATGACCTGCGCGTAGATGTGGTTAAGGCTGCGAAAAATCGAAAGTCGGGGCCTGTCCGGGGTGCCGGACAAGTTTTTCCTGATCCTTCGCTGCCTGCGTGACCTTGCTTGTCTTCGGTCCAACTTTGCCATGTTTTATCCTGCGCCTGTGGCGGCCCGCTTACCGGGCTTCAGCCGGATATATTCACCCGTGTATCGGATGCCCTTGCCCTTGTAGGGATCGGGGCGGCGAATGCGGCGTATCTTGGCCGCTACCTGTCCGACCGACTGCTTGTCAATCCCACTGACGATTATCCTGTCGTTCCCCTCGACGCTCAGGGTTATACCCTCGGGCGGGGAGACCTCTACCCGGTGAGAAAAGCCCACCTGTAGCACCAGTTTTCCGCTGTCCATCTGAGCTCTGTACCCAACACCCACAAGGGTCAGGCTCTTGGTGAACCCCTCGCTCACTCCGTGGACCATGTTGGCTATCAGCGTTCGGGTGAGCCCGTGCAGAGACCTGTGCTCCCGCTGATCGGTGGGTCTGGTCACGGTGAGGACACTGTCGTCCCGAGACACGGTGAGATCGGAGTTGTGGGTGTAATAAAGCTCGCCGCGGGGTCCAGTGACGGTGATGTGGCTGTCCTTCATTGCGACTTCCACACCGGAAGGGATGGCGATAGGCTGTTTTCCAATTCTTGACATGATCTTTACTTATTCACTGATATATTTGAGCGCCCTTACCATACCTGGAACATGAGCTCGCCGCCGACCTTTTGCCTCCAGGCCCGGGACCCGGTCATCATTCCCTTGGAGGTGGACACGACCGTGATGCCGACTCCGCCGTAGACCCTGGGTATCTCATCCTTGCTTATATATACTCGGAGGCCGGGCTTGCTAAGCCGCTTCAGGCCACGGATCATGGGCTTGCCTTCTTCTTCGTATCTCAGAAGGAGACGCAGCGTGTCCTGGGGCTCGCTCTTAACTACTTCGAAATCGCTTATGAACCCTTCGGACTTGAGGATGCCTGCAATGGCGCTCTTGGTCTTCGATGCGGGCATCGACACTGTGGAATGGTCCACGGCCAAGGCGTTCCTTATCCGGGTCAACATATCGGCGATGGGGTCCGTTACTACTCCCATAATTTCAGCTCTACCAACTCGACTTTCTGACCCCGGGCAACTTGCCCTGCAGGGCCAATTCCCTGAAGCAGATGCGGCACAGGCCGAAATACCTCATATATCCCCTGGGTCGTCCACAGAGGTTGCACCGGTTGCGGAACTGTGCTCGGTACTTGGGGGGCTTTTGCCATTTGGCTACCTTGGCTGCTCGGGCCACGCTACTCGTTTCCTTCCTGTTGCTATCTTATGCCGGCCGCGCGAAGGGCATCCCTAACTGGGTCAATAGTTGCCGGGCTTCTTCATCGGTCTTGGCGGAGGTCACGATTGTGACCTGCAGGCCCCGTTGCCGGTCCATCTTGTCATAATCTATTTCCGGGAATAGTGTCTGGTCGCCAAACCCGAGGCTGTAGTTGCCCCGGCCGTCGAAGGCAGTGGTGGACACGCCTCGGAAGTCCCTGATGCGGGGTAGGGCGGCGTTGAGGAGCCGGTCCAGGAATTCGTACATCCTGCCTCCGCGGAGGGTGACCATGATCCCGATGATCATGCCGTCCCTCACCCGGAAGTTCGCCACCGACTTCTTTGCCCGGGTCGTCACGGGGTGCTGCCCGGTGATCGCCTCCAGGTCTCGGGTGGCGCCTTCCACGGCTCGGGGGTTCGAAAGCGCCTCCCCCAACCCGATGTTGAGGACGATCTTTTCGACCTTCGGCGCCTGCATCACGTTGGCATAGCTAAAGTGCTGCACCAAGGCCGGAACGATCTCTTCCCGGTACCGGACCTTGAGCCTAGGTTGGACCCCGTTCGATGCCGGAGCCGCCTCTTTGGCCTTCGCCTTGGATTTTCTTTTCGGTTTTACTCTATCGTCGCTTGGCATAGTTTACAAACTCTGGGATAGCCTTGTCCCGGCGCCGCGCTCTGGGGCTGGGACTTGTCGGCGAGGGCCTTGGTCGGCTTGTCGCAGGAGGGACAGACCAGCTTAAGGTTGGACATTTGTATAGGGAGTTCCAGATCTATCAGTCCGGCCTGCCTGACATTGGGTTTGGGCCTCATGGCCTTCTTTGTGGAGTTGATTTTCTCCACCCAAGCCAGCCCGTCGGCGGGACTAATCCGAAATATCCTTCCCGTTTTGCCCTTGTCTTTGCCGGCAAGGACCAGGACCTTATCGTTCTTCCTGATTCTCAAAATAATACCTTCAAGTTCTCGTTTGTCGGGATGATGCTAGAGGACCTCCGGAGCGAGGGATACGATCTTGGTGAAGTTGCGCTCTCGCAGCTCCCGGGCCACGGGCCCGAAGATCCGCGTGCCCCGAGGATTGGAGGTGTCACTCAATATGACTCCGGCGTTCTCGTCAAAGCGGATGTATGAGCCGTCAGTCCTGCGATAGGGCTTGGCCACCCGCACGATGACCGCCTTGACCACATCGCCCTTCTTCACCTGGGCGGCGGGCGCGGCCTGCTTCACCGAGGCGATGATAATCTCGCCGATGGTGGCGTAGCGCTTGCCGGTGCCGCCGGGCACGTTGATGCACTCTATCACCTTGGCCCCAGAGTTGTCGGCCACCTGGAGTCGGGTAGCTACGCGTATCATTATTTCTTGGCCCCTTCTGTCATGCCGGCTAATTCGTTCGGCTGGGTATCGGCGATGTCTATTCGGGCTAGGACCTCGATCACGCGCCAGCGCTTTTCTCGGGACAGGGGCTTGGTCTCCTCTATCCGTACGGTATCGCCCAGCTTGCAGGAGTTGTTGTAGTCGTGGGCCTTGAACTTGGTTATCCGTCTGATGCGCCGTTTATACAGCCGGTGGGTGCGGTAACGCTCCACCGCTACGACAACGGTCTTGTCCATCTTGTCGCTGACGACCTGGCCTAAAATGGTTTTGCGGGACTTATTCATCTATTTCCCTGAGCCAATTCCCGCTCCCGCATGATCGTCTTCAGTCGTGCGATCTTTCTGCGAATGCGTCTGATCTCTCTATGGTTGGTGAGCTGGTTTGTGGCGCGGCGGAACCTCAAATTGAAGGTCTCCCGGTAGGAGTTTTCCAACTCCCGCTCCAGGTCCACTGCCGACAGGCTCCTTATTTCATCCGCTTTCAACTATGATACCTCGCTTGGATTGCGCCTCTATACAAGCTCGTCTCGGGACACGAATCGTGTGGAGACGGGCAGCTTGTGGGATGCCCTTCTCATGGCCTCCTTGGCCGTTTCCTTCTCCACTCCGCCGATTTCGAAGAGCATCCGGCCCCGTTTGACCACTGCAACCCAGTGGTCCACGTTGCCTTTTCCGCTTCCCATGCGGGTCTCCAGCGGCTTCGATGTTACCGGCTTATCGGGGAAGATGCGTATCCAGATCTGCCCCCCACGCTTGACGTGGTGGGTGATGGCACGCCGGGCTGCCTCTATCTGGCGGTTCGTAATCCACGCAGTGGACTGGGCCTTGAGCCCGAACTCCCCGAAAGAAAGCCCCGCTCCCGCGTGGGCCGTGCCCCTACGGTGTCCCCGATGGGCTTTCCGAAACTTCACTCGTTTCGGTTGAAGCATAGTTCTCCTCTAATATTATTGGCTGTCCGTCTGAACCTTCGGCTTCTGCATCCGGCGTCTTGGAGCTTGGGATGGTTACGCTGATGGGCTCCATTCTTTCGGCCTCGGACTGCTTGGGTTCGGGTAGGATGTCCCCTTTATATATCCATACTTTGACGCCTACAACACCCATGGTAGTGAGCGCCTCGGCGATTCCGTAGTCGATGTCGGCCCGGAGGGTGTGGAGCGGGACCCGACCGTCTCTATGCTTTTCGTTCCGGGCTATCTCGGCGCCGCCCAGTCTGCCAGAGCAGATGATCTTGATGCCCTGGATTCCCGTCTGCATGGACCGAGTCGCCGCTTGCCTAATGGCCCGCCTGTACGACACGCGTCGCTCCAATTGGTCGGCGATGTTACGGGCTACGAGGAAGGCGTCCTGCTCCGGCTGCGATATCTCCTGGATGTTCAAGCGCACCCGGCGGCCGGTCTTCTTCTCCAGCAACCCGCGCAGCTCGTCTACCCTCTGGCCCCCTCGTCCGATGACGATTCCGGGCCTGGCCGTGTAGATTGTGGCGATGACCTCGTTGGCGTTCCTCTCGATCTCGACTTTTGAGATGGCCGCGTCTGTGTGACTCCCGAGGATGGACTTGCGGATCGTCATATCCTCAGCCACCAGCTTACGGTACTGCACGCCCTTACGGGCGAACCACTTAGCATCCCAGTCCCGGATAATGCCTAGCCGAAACCCTATAGGGTGGGTTTTCTGTCCCAATTAATTCTCCCCGTCGTCCTGGTCAACCACCACTGTCAAGTGGCTGGTGCGCTTGATTATAGGTGCAGCTCTGCCGCGGGGCTTGGCCTTGAACCTTTTCAAGCTGGCCCCTTCATCCGCCGTTATCTTCACTATGCGAAGCTCGTCCCGGACCATGTCGTAGTTGTTCTCAGCGTTGGCCGCGGCCGACTCCACTACCTTCCTCACGATCCGTGCCATGGGAATGGGCGTGAACCGGAGTTGGGAAATGGCGTCCTCCACCCTCATACCGCGCACGGTATCGATCAAGTTGCGCAGGTTCTTGGGTGATGCGTTTATGCCTTTGACTCGGGCCTTGACTTCCACTGTTCTACTCTTTTCCTGTCCCTACATCCTTCGGGTAGCCTGCTCCGTGCGGCCCATGTGACCCCTGAATCGGCGGGTTGGGGCGAACTCCCCGAGCTTGTGCCCGACCATGTTCTCCGTCACGAAGATCGGCATGTGCCTCTGACCGTCGTGCACGGCTATTGTCTGCCCTACCATGTCCGGGATGATGACCGAGGCGCGGGACCAGGTCTTGATGATCACCTTCTTATTGGACCCCATCGCCGCTTCCACCTTCTTCATCAGCTTGGCGTCAATGAACGGCCCTTTTTTGATCGATCTCGACATTCTACTTCCGCCTCCTCACGATCATGCTGGTGGACTTCTTTTTCCTTCTGGTACGGTATCCCAGTGCAGGTTTGCCCCACGGGGTCTTGGGTCCGGGCATTCCCACCGGGGACCGACCCTCGCCGCCACCGTGCGGATGGTCTCGAGGGCTCATGGCCGAGCCTCTGACCGAAGGCCTCTTGCCCCTCCACCGGTTACGGCCTGCCTTGCCGAGCTTCATGTTCTTCTGGTCCGGGTTGCCCACCTGCCCGATGGTAGCCTTGCACTCGCTCTCCACCCGGCGCAGCTCGCCCGAGGGCAGTCTGAGCAGACTGTAGATGCCGTCCTTGGCCAGCAGCTGGGCTGCCGTACCGCTTCCACGCACCAGCTGTCCGCCCTTTCCGGGCTTCATCTCTATGTTGTGGATGGTGGTACCGGTGGGGATGACCCTCAGGGGCAGTGTATTCCCGACTTTGATCGGGGCTTCGGGCCCGGAGACTATAGTCTGTCCCACCGGGAGGTTCCAGGGGGCCAGAATGTACCGCTTGTCGCCGTCGGCATAGTGGATAAGGGCTATGCGGGCCGTCCGGTTGGGGTCGTACTCTATGGAAGCGACCGTCCCCGGTACCCCGATCTTGTCTCTCTTGAAATCGATAATCCGGAGCCTGCGCTTGGCGCCCCCGCCCCGGTGCCGAACGGTGATCTTGCCGCGGACGTTGCGGCCCGCCTTCTTCTTCAGTGGCAGCAGCAGGGCCTTGTGGGGCTTGCTCCTGGTGATCTCCTCGAAGGAGGAGCCGGTGGCGTTCCTCCGTCCCGGAGATGTTGGTTTATATACTTTCAGGGCCATATATGTTTCCTTAGGCGAAAGGGATCAGCTTCGCTAGACTCCTTCGAAAAGTTCGATCTTGTCCCCGGGCCTCAGCGTCACGATTGCTTTCTTCCAGGGCGAGGTCTGGATCTTTCTCCGACCCCGGAACTTCGTCTTGCCGGGCACCGTTATAGTGTTGACCGCGGTGACCTTCACGTCGAAAGCCTTTTCCACCGCCGCCTTGATCTGCACCTTGTTGGAGGTGGACATCACCTCGAAAGCGTACTTGTCGCTTTCGTGGAGGATGGTGCTTTTCTCGGTGACTATTGGTCTTTTCAGGACCTGCAACAGTTCCACGGTTTACGATTCCTCAGTTCCAGTTTCGGGAGTGGGCTCCGGCTCGGGAGTCGACTCCGGTTCAGGAGTTTCGGGTTCGGCCTTGGCAACAGGCTTCCGAGTTCGGGGCTTTCGCACGGCCGGGGCCTTTGGTTCTTCTTCAACGGTCCGACCACCCGGGGCCCAGAGGTCCTCGGCAGTTCTGACCGCTTCAAGCTCGATGATCAGGTTCTCGTGGGCCAGGACGTCATATACGTTCAGATAGCGGGCGGGAAGGGTCTTGACCCGTTCCAGGTTCCCCGCCGACTTGATAAGCGCCTCTCTCGGCTCGGGAGTGACCAACAGCACCGACTTCTTAGCCTTGAGGGAGGCCAGCAGCTGGACCATATCCTTGGTCCTGGGTTGCTCGAAACCAAGGTTTTCGATTATCGCTACGCGACCGTCTGCGACCTTGGCAGACAGAGCGCCCCGAATGGCGAGTCTTCGCATCTTCTTGGGCATGCGCTGGGAGTAGCTTCTTGGCTGAGGCCCGAATGCGACTCCACCACCCCGCCGCAGCGGAGAGCGGATGCCTCCAGCGCGCGCCCGTCCCGTACCCTTCTGGGGGAACAGCTTGCGGGTGCTTCCGGCCACCTCGGACCGAGTCTTGACCGAGGGTCGGCCCTTCCTGCCGTTGGCCCGTTGCCGGACCACCGCCTGGTGGAGCAGCCCTTTCAGCGTTCTAGTCAGCGGGAGAGCAAAGAGGCCGTCGCTAACTTCGACTTCCCTCAATACCTCTCCCGAGCTGTTTTTCAGTTGCGCTTTCATATATTTGGGAATCTATTCTAGCGTGTTCTCTTCTTTATGAGGACCAGGCCGTTCTGGGGCCCGGGTACGGCTCCACTGAGCAAGAGAAGATTACGCTCGGGGTCCGTCTCCATGACCGTTAGGTTCTGGGAAGTCACCCTTTCGTTGCCCATGTGCCCGGCCATTTTGAAGCCTTTTGTTACGCGGCCCGGGGTGGTGCCTGCACCCACCGAGCCAGGGGCCCGGTGCCGGTCCGACTGGCCGTGGGTCTTGGGGCCGCCGGCAAAGTGGTATCGCTTTACAACTCCGGCGAAACCCTTACCCTTGGACTTGCCGATCACGTCCACCTTCTCGCCGGCCTCGAAGATGCTCACGTCAATCGTGGCGCCTTCCTCTAAACCGGACGAGTCTTTACTTCTGACTTCGCGAAGGTGTCGGAACTCACCGAGGCTCTTCATGTGGCCCTGCTCCGGCTTGTTGAGACGCTTCGCCTTGTCAAATCCAATCTGGACTGCCTGATAGCCATCCCTCTCGGACGTCTTGACCTGGACGACTGTGCAAGGTCCGGCCTGAATGACCGTCACCGCATGCAAAGTGCCGTCTTCACTAAAACGCTGGGTCATGCCCAGCTTCTTTCCTAATATTCCATCAATCATCAGATAAGTAATGCCTGCCTAGAGTTTGATCTCGATTTCGACGCCGCCAGGCAGGTTCAGAAGGGTTAGGGCGTCAATCGTTTTGTTTGTGGGGTCAAGAACCTCGATGATGCGCTTGTGGGTACGGATCTCGAACTGCTCCCGAGAATCCTTGAAGGTGTTGGAAGAACGGGTAACGCAGAACTTTTTGATCTTTGTAGGCAAGGGGATAGGTCCCACAACGCCCGCGCCCGTCCTCTCCGCGGCGTCGACTATCTGCTCCGCCGACTGGTCGAGGATCTTGTGGTCGTAGGCGTTAAGCCTAATGCGCATCTTCTGCTTTGCCATATTGTTCTCCGCCGGCTAGAGGCCGGTGTACCTTCCCCTTGTAGCGACCTGCTCCGCTATCTTCTCCGGCGCCTTGTCGTAGTGGGCGAACTCCATGGAGTGGATGGCTCTGCCCTGGCTCAGGGAACGGATGTGAGTGGCGTAACCGAAGCATTCCGACAGGGGAACGAGGGCCTGTACGGTTTGAGTGCCGCCCACCCCGACGATGCCGCTGATGTTGCCCCGGCGCCCGTTGATGTCACCCAGAATGTCTCCGAGGAAATCACCGGGGGTGTTGAGCTCCAGCTTCATAATCGGCTCAAGGATCGCGGGCTTGCACCTTCGGATCCCATCCCTGATGGCCATGGCGCCTGCCACTTGGAAGGCCATGTCTGAGGAGTCGACGGGGTGGAAGCTACCGCCCACTAGCGATACCTTAACATCCACTACGGGGTAACCAGCCAAGACACCGGATGTCATGGCCTCTTTGGCCCCCTTCTGCACGGATGGGATGTACTCGGTGGGTATGTCCCCGCCCCGGATCTGGTTTGCGAACTGGAACCCCTGGCCTGCTTCCAGGGGCTCCAAATTGACCACAACGTGAGCAAACTGTCCGTGGCCACCGGTCTGCTTAACAAGCCGCCCGACGCCCTTGCCGGGAGCCGTAATGGTCTCCCTGTAGGCTACCTGCGGCTTGCCCATCCTGACGTCTACGCTCTGCTCCCGCCTGATCCGCTCGACGGTCACCTCGAGATGCATCTCGCCCATCCCCTGGATTATCGTCTGGCCGGTCTCGTCGTCGTGCTTCATCCGAAGGGTCGGGTCTTCGTCAGCCATCTTCACCAACGCATCGTTCAAGCGATCCTGGTCCATCTTGGACCGGGGCTCGACGGCTACGGAGATTACCGGGTCGGGGAAGGTGATGGACTCTAGGAGAATAGGGGCGTGAAGGTCACAGACCGTGTTGCCGGTGTAGGTGTTTTTGAGGCCGATGGCAGCGACGATGTCGCCTGCTGTGGCCTCGGAGACCTCCTCCCGGTGGTTGGCGTGCATTTTCAATATGCGCCCTATCCGCTCCCGGCCTGACCGGCTGGAGTTGAAGACCGTGGAACCGCTCTTCACTGTCCCGGAGTAGATGCGGCAGTAAACCAAACGCCCGACATAGGGGTCTGTCACTACCTTGAAAGCCAGGGCTGCAAAGGGGGCTTTTGTGGAGGTTTCCCGCAGGGACTTTTCCCCCGTCTTCGCCGAGGTAACCTCGACTGGGGGCACGTCCAGCGGTGAAGGCAGATATTCCAAAACGGCGTCCAGCATCAGCTGGATGCCCTTGTTCTTCAGGGCGGCGCCGCACATTACGGGCACCAGTTTGTTGTCAATAGTGGCCTGGCGAAGGGCCGCCTTCAGCTCCTCGACCAAAATCTCCCGGCCGTCTACATATTTGGCGATGAGCGCGTCATCGGTCTCGGCTACCCGCTCTATAAGCGAGTCCCGATAGCGGGCGGCCAATTCCTGGTATTTCTCGGGGATATTGACCCGTACGGGCCCCTCCTCCCCGTCCTGGGGATATACGTAAGCGGTGTTTTCCACCAGGTCTACGACACCCTCGAAGGCGTCTTCACTGCCCATCGGCAGTTGGATCGGGACGGGGTTGCCTTGAAGTCTCTCGACAATCATATCGATTGTGCGGTAGAAGTCGGCCCCGACCCTGTCCATCTTGTTGACGAAGCAGATCCGGGGCACGGAGTATTTGTTGGCCTGCCGCCATACTGTTTCCGACTGGGGCTCGACGCCCGCAACTCCGTCAAATACAACGACGCCTCCGTCCAGGACCCGGAGGCTTCGCTCTACCTCGGCTGTGAAGTCCACGTGGCCGGGGGTGTCAATAATATTGACCAGATAGTCTTTCCAGTAAGCGGTGGTGGCGGCTGCCGTGATGGTTATGCCTCGCTCCCGCTCCTGGTCCATCCAGTCCATAACGGCGGTGCCTTCGTGGACCTCGCCCATCTTGTAGATGCGGCCCGTGAAGAAGAGCACCCTTTCGGTTACGGTGGTCTTTCCTGCGTCTATATGAGCGATGAACCCGATGTTCCTGACCATTTCCAGGGATGGAGTGGGCATGGATTCGGGGTCGCCTCGTTTTATGGTCTGCGTCTGAGCCATTTCTTTATCTTTAATCTCTACCAGCGGTAATGTACGAAGGCCCGGTTGGCCTCTGCCATGCGGTGCAGGTCTTCCCGGCGCTTGGCTGCCACCCCTTGACCCTTGGAGGCGTCCATAAGTTCCTCAGCCAGTCTTCGAGCCATGGGTCGGCCCGTCTTGGCCCGGGAGGCGGTCAGAAGCCAGCGCATTGCCATTGTGAGGCTGCGGTCGGACCTGACCTCTCGCGGCACCTGGTACGTGGCGCCACCCACTCGGCGGGGCTTCACTTCCAGCAGGGGAGAGGTGTTTCGAATCGCCTGATCGAACACGTCCATTCCGCTCTTTTTCTCGGTGTCTTCGATGATATCCAGCGCGGAGTATACGATACGCTGCGCCGTACTCTTCTTGCCGGAATGCATGGTCTTGTTGATGAACCGGGCCAGCATCAGGCTATGATACTTGGGGTCCGGGTCCACACGTCTTTTTTCGGCTCGTCTTCGTCTCGCCATTTTCTCGCTCTATCGATGTGTCTCTGAAGACATAGGTGTAACGTCGGTCAAAAAATATTGTTCGGAACTCAGTCTTTAGCTGAGTAGGGTGTCTATCTGGTCGAAGAGGGTCAACCGAGGCTGCGCGCCTCGGCGACACAACACTGGGGTGGGGCCCCGACTGCTAGTCGCCCGGTTAACGGCTTTTTTTAGTTCCGTACTTACTCCGGCCCTGCTGCCGATTTGCTACTCCGGATGCGTCCAGCGACCCCCTTATTACGTGATATCTTACGCCGGGCAGGTCCTTCACTCTCCCTCCCTCTATAAGCACTACCGAGTGCTCCTGGAGGTTGTGTCCTTCGCCGGGGATGTAGGCCGTGACTTCCATTCCGTTGGTCAGCCTGACCCTCGCCACCTTTCGCAGCGCCGAGTTTGGCTTCTTGGGAGTCACGGTTCTTACCCGGACACAGACTCCCCTCTTTTGCGGGGAGCTGGAGTTTCGTACCTGCTTATTCTTCAGTGTGTTGTAGGAAACGCGGAGAGCGGGGGCCTTGGTCTTCTTGGTGACCCTGGACCTGCCCTTCCTTATTAATTGATTGACTGTCGGCATGTTCGTTTGCTCAACGGCTATGCTTTACTATCTGTTCCTGCATGTAGTGAATTTACTGTTTAGACACGACAAACCACGTCCTGTGGCCGCGAATGGCGAGTCTACCAGCACCCATTGTACCTGTCAAGGGAAATCCCCGCCGTGAGGGAACTGCGAAATTCCGGGTGGTGATGAGTCGGAATACCTGCGACTCCTGCCTATGGTATTCTACAGGAGGAAATTCCTATGTGCACCATCTGGGGAAAGGCGATGAAGGACACCGACAAGGAAACTCTAGAGCTCGCCTACGAGATGATCGTGCCTGCCTATGACTGGTCCTTGCGCAGGGTTTCCTCTGTAGAGAAGAGGATAGACAGGCTGATCGCCCTTATTGTTATCGTGACTGTGGCATTTCCCATTGCGGTGATGGCTCTGAGTCAAGATGAACCGCTATCAACCTCGCCCCTGTCCCTAACCCTCGCGTCATGCGCCCTGGCCCTGGCCACATTCGGGGTAGCGTTCCTGATATACACCCGTCGGATGGGTTTTGTTCAATATACCCTTCCCAGTGTACTTTATAACGAGGAATCTCTCTCCGCACCGGCGGCGGAGTTCAGAAGGGAAGTCCTGGAGGAAGCCGGCAAGGCTATCGGCGAGAATAGAGCACTGACCGGCAAGCGGTCCAACGGGGCGGACTGGATGGCGGGAGTCTTCGGGATCGAAGTGATACTGGGACTAGTGTGGGCGGCGCTTCAACTTAGCGGGTAGCTACCAACCCTCTCAAAAGTCCGTCGTGACTAACCCCTCTTCCGGCTCACTATCTACACGTTCAGGGCATTCCTCTTTTGATATCTGGCAGAAGCCGCACTCCATGGCGCTGGGCGTTTTTTCCAGGGGTTGGGCCCGACTGATCCTCCGTATTAGCGTGGCCAGCCTATCAATAAACTGCTCATCGATAGCCGAAGCAGGGATGGTCACCTCGTAGTCCCGGTATGCCACTACGCCGTCGAAGGCCATGTTCCTGTACTGGCCCAGGGCCCGAGGCACGGCGTACATGTAAGTCATCACCTGCACGTGGTCCGAGGCTGAAGGCTGCCCGGTCTTGACGTCGTATATCACGCCTTTGTCCCCTGAAAGAGCGATCAAATCCGGCTTGCCTCCCAGGGTGGCACTGGTTCCTCTGAGAACGAAGCGGTTCTGCTTCTCTACGAAGACCGTGCGCCCCTCGGTCTGGAGCCTGTCGCGAACTTTGTTCAGGAGGGCCGTGTGGTTCATCTGCCAGCCTGCGCTGTCGAAGTCGTCGGGCGCTCGGCGGAAGTTTGTGTAGTGGGCCCTGAACCAGGTCGCCCACTCACAGGAATTCTCCCCGACCAGAAGCTTGGTGAGCCACGTTATCCATATATAAGGTTGGTCCCGCCTGTTGGCCATGCTTTTCCTACCCCTCCACAATGGTAGTACATCATGCACTAATACTCACGTCAGCCTGCATACCGCCTTGCGATTATGCAAATTGCAACCGACTTTCCTTCTCTCAAATAAAACCGTCGCATCTCGGGAAGGATGTGGGCAATAAATAGGTACGCAGTGCTATAATCGGTCTGGACATCCCGGCCGCACCGGCGCTCCTAAACTGCGGGTTCGGGGCTAAATGGACAAACTGATACAAGGGGCCCGAGCCTTGGGTCTCGACCTGACAACTGCCCAGATCGACCTATTCGGCCTATATTTGGAGCGCCTCGGGGACTGGAACCTCACGGCCAATCTGACGAGTATTACCGGCGCAGAGGATATACAGCTAAAGCATTTCGTAGACTCCCTCACAGTTATCAGGATGCTGCCGCCGGAGGGTCCATTGCGGTTGCTGGATGTGGGGAGTGGGGCGGGATTTCCGGGCGTGCCCCTAAAAATCGCCCGTAATTCGATCTCCCTGTTCCTCCTCGATTCGATCGGCAAGAAGACAAGATTCCTGGAGCATCTGACCCGGGACCTGGGCTTGGAGGACGTAACCGTGCTCAGCGGCCGCGCCGAGACACTCGCCCGCCGAGAAGACCTGAGAGAGTCCTTTGATTTCGTCGTTTCCAGGGCTGTGGCACCCCTTTCTACCCTCTTGGAGTTCACGCTTCCCTTCTGTCGGGTCGGGGGTAAGGTCGTGGCTCAGAAGATCGCTTCCTACAAGAATGAGCCCGGTGATTTCCGACGTGCTCTCTCGGAGCTGGGGGGCAGCTTCCGGCAGGATGTCCCGGTGAGTGTGGAAGGCCTGGACCAGAACCGCCGCCTTCTATTGTTCGAAAAGACCGCCCCCACCCCCGATAGGTATCCCCGAAGGTCGGGTATCCCCGCAAAGCGTCCGCTGTGAAATGAATGATCCGGAACACATAAACGATTCCACCAAACGGGACGACGAGACCTCCCAGGAGGGTGGCGGTCGTACCGCACTCACTTTCTCCTCTCTGCGCCGGCGCTTCCTAAGCGTGCGCAATGTAGTTGCCATTGCAATCGCCGGCTCCCTCCTATATTTCCTGATGGTCCAGTTCGATCTGGACCTCGATAGCACGTGGTTGGAAATAAAGCGGACCGATCCAGTGTTGTACGGGGCCGCTTTCGCCATTTACTACCTTAGCTTCCCCGTTAGATCGATTAGATGGCGGGTGCTTCTGGAAGATTCGGGATGTGAGGACATCAATGCCCAGGACAAGATTTCGATTCTGACACTCTCGGAGATCGGGTTCCTGGGCTGGTTCCTGAACTCTGTTTCCGTGTTCAGGATGGGCTTCATATACAGGTGCTACCAGCTGACCAGCAGACTCAAGGCGAGGTTGGCCCTGGTGGCGGGCAGTCTCTTCGCCGAACGGATTTTGGACACGGTTGTCACTTTCGGACTGCTCGGCTTCGCTGCATTATTCCTCCTCAGCTCCTATTGGAACCCCGTGCTCACCTATATCTTGCTGGGTGGGGTGGTCTTGACCCTC
Source organism: Dehalococcoidia bacterium (assembly GCA_965249275.1). Classification (GTDB taxonomy): domain Bacteria; phylum Chloroflexota; class Dehalococcoidia; order Plut-88900; family Plut-88900; genus Plut-88900. Next base: position 608,683 of record CBDFLQ010000006.1, on the reverse strand, counting down.
GTCCTTGCAGGGGTGCCGATTGCCATGGTTGTGAGCGGCCGGAGCCTAACCCGATTATTGCCCGCCAAGTTCAGAGGTGGATATGACAGCTTCCGGGAAGGCACTATCAAGAGCTTCCGCCGTTGGCCCCGGCTGACAGTTCTCAGCATCGCCGTTTTGGGTTTCGAAACCGCGCGTCTTCTCTTGGTCATATATTCGCTGGGTCTGGACGTAAACATCTCGATAGTCGTATTTGTCGCGCTCGGTTCTTCCATAATCACTACATTCCCGATAACACCCGGGGGCCTGGGGCTGGTCGAGGCCGGTATGACCAGCGTGCTTGCCATCGTCCTCTCAGCCGAAGAGGCCCTCTCGGTCACCCTGCTCGATCGCTCGATAAATTACCTTAGCGTCATTGCGCTGGGAGCCATTCTGCTTCTGGCACGGAGCGGATACTCCCTACACCGACGCACCGTCAAGATCACCAGGTAGCTCCAGGCTCCGGCCTTGTTGCCGGTCTCCCCTGTATTACAATGGCGGAGCTCAGTACCCATCAGCCCAGCCATTCACCGGAAGGAATTGCACTATGAAGAAGGTAGTTTTCGCAGACCTGGGAGGGATGATCCCTTTCGAAAGTGACCCTTTCGCCGGAGAGGCCGACGCCAGCTACTTCTACGATCTGCCTTCTCCCGAGGTTTTCATCGAGCGCTGCCAGGGCGCCGAGGCCATAGTCTGGAGCTGGATCAACCTCACCCACGAAATGCTCGACGCCATGCCCGACCTCAAGATGATCTGCTACCTCGGCATCGGGCCGCAGACCCAGATCGACATGAAGTACGCCTGGAGCAAGGGGATCACCCTGTGCAACACACCTCACTATGGTGATGAGGCCGTCGCAGAGCACGGGATTGCGCTGATGCTGGCCCTCGCACGGCAGGTGGTCAAAGCCGACAAGTCGATGCGGGAGAGCAAGTGGGAGCGGTTCGGCGGTACCCCCATCCGGGGGGCGACCATGGGCATCCTGGGACTCGGGGGGCTGGGGTCGGAGCTGGCAGCAATCGGGAACGGGCTGGGGATGAATATAATTTGCACTACCAGGAATCCTTCGGAAGAGCGGGCCAAGGCCCACAACGTCGAGTTCGTCGGCCTGGATGAGCTAATGTCTCGGTCAGATTATATCCAGCTCGCGCCGGTGCTCAACGACGACACTATGGGAATCATCGGCGAGCGGGAGCTTGGGTTGATGAAGGATGGGGCCTACCTGGTCAACGTGTCTCGGGGCCAGGTGGTGCGGCAGGACGCCGTGATAAAGGCATTGGAGTCGGGGAGGCTGGCCGGTTTTGCCACCGACGTCTACGCCGAAGAACCTGCCACCGACGAACCCCTTCGCCACTTCGACAACGTCGTCATCACGCCCCACATCGCCTACGACACCCCTGCCGCCATAATCAACATGTCCAACATTGCTGCAGACACGATTCGGGCTTATCTGAATGGGAATCCGATAAACGTGCTTAGGCCGGATTAGTGGGAATGGGAGGGTAAGAATGATAGATGCGACTAAGGTACAGGAGATCATCGGAGACCCTCACAAGGTAGCGAAGGAGATTCGAGAGTTCGGTGAGGACTCGGTTCGGCTGGAGGAGTGCCGCTCTGACTTCCTTGAAAGATATCCGGACCAATATATCGCCTTCTATCGAGGTGAGATCCATGCACATGGCGAGAACCTGGATGAGGTTTTACGTGATATAGATGCGAAGAGGTTGCCGAGAGGACAGACCATCATCGAATTCATGCGAACGGACGCACCGGTAATGTTGCTTTGATATATGTTGGTCGGTAAGTTTGACCTCCTTAAGCAGCCCCGTCTAACTGGCCGCTTGGCCATACCAGGCGCATCTCCGGATTCGCATATTGTTGGCGAGGTGCAGTTCCTGGTAGATACTGGTGCTCACAGTACCGCGTTGATGCCTGACGATGTCGGGAGAATGGGAATTGACTGTAACACCCTTACCAGGGATCCTCGTACTTCTGTTGGGGTAGGTGGAAGAGCGCATAATCATATTACTCCCGCCTTTGTCGCATTCGAAGAGCAGGGAGCTGGCATCCAAGTTTACAGGATCAACTTGGTAGTATTTGATCCTAACGAGCATCTAGACCAGGCAGGAGTTCCGTCACTCTTGGGACGCGACATCCTCAACCGGTGGGAAATGCTGTATAGCCCCAGCAAAGACCGACTAGAGTTTCGCGTCAATAGCGCCGACTACAGTTTGCCTATTCACCCGGACGCCCCCTAGACCGTATTCGTTCAGTCCCGCGCAAGAAAGTCCTGGTGCCGAGGAAGGGACTCGAACCCTTATGGGAGTACTCCCAACGGATTTTAAGTCCGTCGCGTCTGCCAATTCCGCCACCTCGGCCCGAGAACGGTCTGATTAAAAGAGGCGCAGGCCGGGGGTCCCGGGCCTGCGCTTGTTTGTATGTTTGGAGGCGACGGGCGGATTCGAACCGCCGATAGAGGTTTTGCAGACCCCCGCCTTGACCACTTGGCTACGTCGCCCTGGAGCGGAAGACGGGATTCGAACCCGCGACCCTCACCTTGGCAAGGTGATGCTCTACCACTGAGCCACTTCCGCTTATCGTATGTCTTTAATATGGTGCCGAGGAGGAGATTTGAACTCCTACGAGCTTTCGCTCACTGCCCCCTCAAGACAGCGTGTCTACCGATTCCACCACCTCGGCAAGCATAATATCTTCCCCCACTCGCCCCTTCAACTTACTGCCGAGACTATGACAATAATATCACCTTCAACGCGGCCTCTTGGATTGGCAGGAGTGGGAGGGCTCGAACCCCCGACCTGCGGTTTTGGAGACCGCTGCTCTTCCAACTGAGCTACACTCCTACAGGGGCCTTGCAGCATTAGATTTTATCACCCCAGTCAAAATCCCGTCAATTTCTCCCACCTCCCTCTCTCCCAAGGATGGATTCCCGTGTCGGGGCACGGGAATGACGGAGAAGGCGGGATGGGTGGCCGCTCTTATTTCTATGGGGGGGGCTAGGGTGATCCTTGAGGGTCAATCTGCCTTCGCCAAGGCTAGCGTAACCTCGTATAGCACGTCCAGGCCGGGCTGGATGTCTTCCCAATAGGTCAACTCGTCCGGCGAGTGGCTCTTCCCCCCAACGCTCGGCACGAAGATCATCCCCCCATTCGTCACTTGCGCCATGTGGGACGTGTCGTGCACAGCCCGGCTGTAGGCATCCATCCGGTCCAGCCCCAGTTTGTCGCACGCCGAGGCAATGACCGATTTCACGTCCTCCGACATCTCTACTGCCGGTATGTATTCCAGATTCTCGATATCGAACTCCACCCCCCGCTCCAGGGCCACCGCGGCGATCATGTCGTCGATGTCTTTGATCGCTTCATCGAGAGTCGCAGGGGACGTGTCACGGACGTCGGTAGTGAAAGTCACCTCGTTGGGTACGATGTTCATGGCCCCCGGCTTCACCTGCAGGATCCCGACCGTGCATACCAGCGACCCCTCAGGGTCCGACCTCCCGATCCGCTCCATTTCCTGCACCATGCGGGCCGCGGGTACCAACGCGTCGGTCCTCCGGTCCATGGGTGTGGTCCCCGCGTGATCGGCGACTCCAAACACCCTGATCCGCTTGTGGCTCGACCCCGTGATCGCCTGCACCACGCCGATGGCCTTGGACTGCTCTTCCAGCCGACCGCTCTGCTCTACGTGCAACTCAACAAAGGACTTCATCTCTCCCCTGCGGAGGACTATCTCCTTCGGCGTTCCCGATGTCTCGATGCCTTGTAGAGCCTCTGTCAGGGTGACGCCTGCATCGTCCTTGATGTCCTTCACCTCGTCCCACGGGATCCGCCCCGCCATCACTGCGCTGCCCAGGGTGCCTTTGCGGAACCGGGCGCCCTCCTCGTCGGTGAACACCACCACCTCAATGGGATGAAGGGTATCGATCCCCTCGTCGTTGAGAGTACGAACGATCTCCAGTGGACCCATGACGCCCGTCGGGCCATCGTAGTCGCCGCCGTTGGGTACGCTATCGATGTGCGACCCCATCATGACTATGGGCGCCGACGGGTCTCGACCTTCGCGCCGTGCCCGGATGTTCCCAATCGCATCCACGCGCACCGACAGTCCGATGCTCTCCATTATCCCCATCGTCAGCTTCCGACCCTCGATGTCCGCGGGCGATAGCGAGAAGCGGGACACCCCACCCTCCGCCACCCGGCCTATCTGGGCCAGTGCCTGCATGTCTTTCCTGAACCGGTCTAGATTGGGCATCGGGCCTGCCTCCAAATTAGTTAATTGATTTCTTAGAAAGAGCCGTCGATTACCGCGTCCACCAACGCCGGCTTCCCGAGGGCCAACGCCCTCTCAATTGCCGGGCGCACTTCATCTCCCCGGGTGACCTGCACGCCGTCTATCCCCAGGCTCTCGGCGATCTTGGCGAAGTTCAATGGCGGTCCGCCCAGGTCGACGGAGTGGAGCTTCTCCCGGGCCTCGGGGCCGAGGACTCGCATACTGTTCAGCTTCAGGATGCGGTACGTGGCGTTGTTACATATAACCCAGACCACGGGTATCTGGTGATGGGCCGCAGTCCACAACCCTTGTATCGAGTACATGGCGTTCCCATCACCCACCACGCCCACCACTGGCCTGTCGGGCAGAGCTAGTTTGACGCCCATAGCCATCGGCAAGGCATCCCCGAGACTGCCGTCGTTGTCTCTTACTGCCAGGTATGACTCTGCATCCCCGAAGTCCAGCAGGTCTCTCAGAGCCATCGACGACGTGATCCCCCCATCCACGATGACCGTGTCGGGAGGGATGGCTTCCTTCAGTCCCAGCATGAGGCTTGAGTCACGCATCGGCTGGGCGTTACCACCGCTTTGGGCCCGCTCCCAGATGACTTCTCTCCTTCTGCGGTTGGCGTCGGAGATGCTGGAGACACGCTCCCGGGCCCCGGCCCGGTCGTCCCCCGTCATCTTCTCTGATACCGCAGTTAAGAGTTCCCTTAGCGCGGCCTTGATGTCTGCCAGTATCCCGATATCAGTCGGTTGGTTCTTTCCTATCTCCCAAGGGTCGGTGTCCAGGTGTATGACTTTGGAGGCGGGGTTCACGATCTGGTCGGAGGTGTAGAAGAGCTGCGAGATGAAGTTCGCGCCGATGGCCATGACCACGTCGGCATCCTTCAGTACGTCCGGGGCATTGGGCACGTCGGTCCACATGCCGCCCTCGAAGAGGGGATGGTCGGAGGGAAACGCGGTCTCGGCCCTGATGCGGTTCTCCGTCACCCGCGCCCCGATCAGCTCGGCCAACTCTACCGCCTCCCCCAGCGCCCCGCACCGCGAGACCCGAAACCCGAGGAACAGCACCGGGCTCTTGGCCCCGGCCAGCAGCGTCGCCGCCCTGTCAATCGCCTTGGGGTCAGGGCGCAGGCCCGAGGGTATCCACGATGGTCGCCCGACCTCTATGTCGGCTTCCCGGCTTAGCACGTCCTGCGGGAGAGACAGAAAGGTCGGGCCCTGGGGCGTTTGCCCCGACATCTTGAAGGCCCGGTGCATCATTAGCGGTACGTCCTGCGGGTGCTGCACCTCTGCGCTCCACTTGGTGAAGGGCTTGGTCATGCCGACCAGGTCACCGGTAAGGCCAGGCTCCCGCTGGATGAGCCGGGTGTCCTGCTGGCCTGCGGTCAAAACTATGTTGAAGTCGGCGACGTTGGCGTTGTACAGGGCGCTAATGGCATTTGCCACGCCCGGCGCAGTGTGCACGTTCACGAACCCCGTCTTCCCCGACGCCCACGAATAGCCGCCTGCCATTCCCATCGCCACCGTTTCGTGGAGGGCCAGCATGTACTTGATGCGCGGGTGCTGATAGAGGGCGTCCATGAAGACGACCTCCGTGGAGCCGGGATTGCCGAACACGTACTCAACGTCATAAGAATCGAGCACGGCCATCAACGCGTCTATGCCTGTCATCTTTGCCATGTGAGCTCCTCGGAGGCGGGGCTGGCGTGTCGGGAGAATGTTAACACAGGGCCACGGGGCGCAATGGGCTGGCAATCTTGAAATCACTCAGACAGATGTTCGCCCAACAATTTCGCGGTCTTGGTATCCGGCTCCCTCGATTATCATAGGAGGCAGGCCGGCATCTGAGGGGTCTTGACAGAGACTCTTACGGTTTTGATGCAGAGATGCAGTTCTGTTATGCTACTGCATCATGAGAACGACAATTTCGCTAGACGACCAGCTTGCGAAACAGGTGCGTCGCGCAGCGGAAGCTAGAGGCATAAGCGTCAGCGCTTTTATCGCCAAGATGCTGGACGACGTACTGAAGCGTGGCGAGCCATCACAGCCGCCGCCATTCCGGCTGGTGACTGTGCGTGGCGTTCATGTCCGCCCCGGAGTTGACCTCGACCGGCCCAGGGCGCTTGATGCGCGGGATGACGAGGCCCGGTTTGGGAGCCGGTAATTCGAGATGCTGCTCCCCGATGTCAATGTGCTGATATATGCTCACATTGAGGATTCCACCGTTGAGCACGCCGAATATGCGGCCTGGATCACTCGCTTGGCGACTGGGCCGGAGCCGTTCGCTCTCTCGGTCCTTGTACTGTCTGGCTTCGTTCGCATAGCAACCAATCCTCGAATCTTCGACCCGCCATCCACCCTGGGCCAGTCTTTTGCATTCGTTTCCTCGCTGATGGAACGCCCGACGGCGCGCATCGTCGGTCCCGGCCCCGATCACATGGAGATATTCGAGAGACTGTGCCGAGAGTCGGGAGCAACTGGGAAACTGGTCGCCGACGCCCAGCATGCGGCGGTTGCAATAGAGCATGGCTGCACCCTGGTGTCGACCGATTCTGACTTTAGTCGATTCCCAGGACTTCGATGTCAGCACCCGCTGCGTCCTGGAGTGATGTAGGGCAGTGCGCTATTACTGAGTAAGGGAGTTGTGATCCATCGGGTTGCAGCGTAGACGCCGGTCTAAAGTAGACCGCCAATTCCCTGAAAACCCGATTTCAACCAAACGCACTCCATTCTCACATTTCCCGACTCCCGTTGACGCCCCACAACCCGTCCCCTACACTTTTCTCCTATTCGTAAATGTGACAGAGAGAGGTGGACCAATGGTATTGAGCGAACGCTTGGAAGAGTTCCTGGAGAAACCTAACCTGGGTATCCTTGCCACCCTGCGCAAGGACGGCTCCCCACACCTGACCGTCGTCTGGTACGAGTGGGCGGACGGCGAAGTCCTTCTCACCGTCACCGACACCCGCGTCAAGTACAAGAATGTAATGCGCGACCCTAGGGTCTCCCTTGCGGTCACTGCCAATGAACACCCCTACAAAGAAGTCGTCTTGGAAGGCATTGCGGAAGTCACTCCCGAGGGAGGCCCCGAGCTCTTCCGCCGTCTCGCCCTCAAGTATGACGGCGCTGTCGAGGGTGACAAGTACGCCAACTACTCCAACTCCCGCGACAACCGGCTCGTCATGAAGTTCAAGCCCACCCGCATCATGCGCTGGGACTTCGCCCACGAGGACGACGACCACCAGCCCTGGGAATACGAGCGGAACCTCGGCACCTAATACGAATAAGGAGATCGCCATGAAGAAGGGAATACTTGAGCGGCTTGCCGAAGGTGTGGTTCTCGGCGACGGCGGTTACGTCCTTGAGCTCGAAAAGCGGGGCTACGTCATCGCTGGTCCCTTCACCCCGGAGGTGGTCCTCGATCACCCCGAGGCCGTTAAGCAGATGCACAGGGAGTTCATCCGCTCCGGCAGCGAGGTCATACAGGCCTTTGCCTTCTACGCCAGCCGCGAAAAGCTGGCCAACGTCGGCTACGGCGAGAAGGTGCTGGACCTCAACAGACAGGCCGTGAAAATCGCCCGTGAAGTAGCGGGTGACGACGTTCTGGTCGCCGGCAACCTCAGCACGACATGGTCATTCAAGCAGGGTGACGCCGACTCACGACAAATCGCCCGACGCCAGTTCGAAGAGCAGCTGCGTGTACAGGTCGACGAGGGTGTCGATTTCATCATCGGCGAGCTCTTCTTCGATCTCGAAGAAACCCTCATCGCCCTCGACGTCGCCAAGGCCACGGGCCTGCCCGTGATGATGACCATGTCGTATTTCAAGGACAGGTACAGCCGAGAGGGCAAGGACCCCGCCGAGTGCGCCATTGCCCTCAGCCAGAACGGCTGCGATATCGTCGGAATAAACTGCGGGCGCGGGCCCAACCAGATGCTGCCTCTCGTCAAGGAGATGCGGGATGCCATCGACGGCTACGTTGCCATCCAGGCCACGGCCTACGCCACCACCGACGAGGTACCCTTCTGCGGCGGCCTCCCCGGCTTCCCCGACGGCATGGAGCCCTACCAGGTCAACCGCTTCGTCATGGCCGACTATGCCCAGCGCGCCAAGGACATGGGCATCAACTACATCGGCGGGTGCTGCGGCTCGGTGGCCGTGCACATCAGGGAGATGGCTCGGGTCCTGGGCAAGCCTGTTCAGGAAAGAAAAGTCTGGTCCGCCGACTACGCCAGCCCCATGTCCGCCACAGAGGAGTGGAGGGATTACCGGCTGGAGTCCGGGGAGCGGCTTTAGGAGGTTAGCAACCCTGCGGCATCGCACGGGGTTCGAAAACCTTGGAAGGACATCAAAGCTCGAGTCAAAGGGAACCGCTGTACGGGGTAACTTGTGATATTGGACCATATCGATCGACTCGAACTGTCAGAGAAGAATGTTGAAAAATATCACAATCAACTCCAACTCTTGCATACACTAGCTACAGGCCTTGACTATCTATATCGCCAGGTCAGAAAAGTAGAAGACGAGGTAAATGAAAGACTTGACACTAAGAATCAATTCGTCGTGTCATATGGCAATAACCCCAAGCTAAAGGACATACCATTCAATCTTATCTCGTGTGCCTTTAGATGGTACTCGGTGACAGCCTGTGACTACGTAAGGATCATTGGTTGGCTAACCAACGGTGAGGACACTAAGAGAGCTTGGGAATACATGGTTGCGGTAATGCCAGAGGTACGGACATGGCGCAACAAGTTCGGAGCCCATTCCGCATTCGCGGATCCTCGGAAAGACGATACCCCAGCTGATCTAATGGCGAGCAGTATCGGCTGGGACATTGGATTCATTGATGATGCCTTCGTAGCTAGCGATTTAACAATAAGCCTGGGTTCAGAAGAAGGTGGAAGCACGAGTAGGCAAGACATGAATTGGAGTTTGAGACAAACTCACCAACAGCTAACAAAACGTTACGGCTGGCCCTTTAACTAATGGAGGGGAGTTCCTCCTCGCACATAAAGGGCTACCTTCGACAACACGGCCCCATGTCCGCCACCGAAGAAGGGCGGGACTACCGGCTGGAGTCCGAGGACCGGCTCTAAGGCACCACCAGCACCAGCTTCCCGAACACGTCCCGACCCTCCATCGCCCGGTGCGCCTCGGCGGCGTCCTTCAGCGGGAACGTCCGGCTCACGATGCCCCTGATAGCGCCCTGGCGCACGAGGTTAGCGACCTTCAAGAAGTCGGCCCGGTTCCCCGTCGAGGCGCCCATCAGCGTCACCTGTTCGGTGAACAATCGGCCTATCCGCAGTGACGCCCGGTGCCCGCCCGTAACACCGCAGTTGACCAACCTGCCCCCCGGCCTGAGCGACTTGAAGTTCTCGTCCCACACCGAGCCCCCGATGCTGTCGAAGACCAGGTCGACACCCTTGCCTCCCGTCATCTCCCTGACGGTTGCGCTGTAGGCGGGGTTTTCGACGTAGTTGATCGTTTCGTCGGCGCCCAGGGCTCGGGCCTTGGCCAACTTTTCTTCCGTGCTGGCCGTCGTGATAACCCGCGCCCCGACCATCTTCGCCACCCGTATCGCCGCACTCCCGACTCCGCTGCCCGCCGCCATCACTAGCACGTCTTCCCCGGCTTGCATCCCACACCGGGTAATCAGGCAGTGCCAAGCCGTCTTGTAGACTAGCGGGATCGCCGCTGCCTCCTCGAAGTCCATGCCGTCCGGGAGTACGTGGGCATTAGCTGCAGGGACGGCCACGTATTGGGCATATCCGCCGTTGACCGATATGCCGATACTCCTGCCGGTCGCGCAGAGTTGGTCCTGGCCTGCAACGCAGTAGCTGCACTTCCCGCACGGCAGCGAGTAGTCGACCATGACCCGGTCCCCGACTCTCAGCCCCTCCACCCCTGCCCCGAGATCCGCCACCTCTCCTGCAAGGTCGCAACCCAGCACGTGAGGAAACTTGTCGATGATGACGCCGTTCCTCCCGGCTCTTGCGAAAGTGTCCAGGTGGTTCAGGGCCGTGGCCCGCACTCGAATTACCGCCTCACCGGCCGATGGCGAGGGATCGGGCAGGTCACCGTAGGTGAGAACTTCAGGAGCGCCTTGTTGTTCGATGTAAGTGGCTTTCATGGCATGTGTACTTTCATGGAATGCATGTAGGGCGTGGAGGGGTGGGAATCCGGGACTGTGAGGCCGGATTATAGCACGGGCCTGGACCCGCATTTGCCGGGGAGATTCCTCCAAAGCGCACTTGACGGCCAACCGACCGGATAGGCACAATTACCGCCGTAATTCCACTCCGCACCGGCAAACGGCACGGAGCTATGTTGAGACAGGAGGTCTCGATGCCCCAGATAATAGTCCCTCCCAATTCCAGCGCGCAGATTGCGCTGAAACCCTTGCCCTTCATGCCGGGAATTCCCTTCACTATTCACAACGTCACCAACGTCAACGTGAGGGTTACCGCACAGGGCAACAACATCCAGCTCAAAGAGGCTGACTAGCGGCTACGGCTCGGCCTGAATGGATTGGTCTGAAGGCACGCTGCGGCCGCCTTCGGCCTTCCATTTCTATTGACACAAAAATGGGGCTGGTGCTACAATTGTGAGCGTTATCACACACTTTCCGCAGCCACTTTAGACGGACCTTTCCGAGCCTCGTTCTGCCCCTATCAGGGCGCGGAGGAAAACCTCAATGAATATCATCGTCTGCGTCAAGCAGGTGCCCGATCCCCAGATGCCAATGGCCAGCTTCAGAATTGACCCGGCCACCAACAAACTCGTCCCCGCCCCCGGCATCCCCCCCGTTATCAACGGGTATGACGAGCAGGCCGTCGAGGCCGCGCTTCGGCTGAAAGAGGCCGGAGACGTCAAGATCACCGTCCTGTCCATGGGCACTAACCTAGTCTCCGATGTCATAAAGAAGCCTCTGTCCATGGGCGCCGACGAGCTCGTCCTCCTTCAAGACGACGCTTTCGAAGATTCAGATGACTACGCCACCGCCCGAGTTCTGACGGCGGCAATTCGCAAGATTGCCGATTTCGACATGATCATCTGTGGCCGACAGTCTTCGGACTTCGACACGGGTCTGGTCGGGGCCGGCATCGCCGAGATGCTTGGCATTCCCATCATTCCCATAGCACGAGACGTAAAAATGAACGACGGAGTCGTCAGGGTGGAGAAGGTTGTTGCCGACGGTTATGAAGTCGTTGAGGCCGCGCCTCCGGTGGTCGTCACCGTCAGTAACGAGCTGGGCGAACCCCGCTACCCGACCCTTCGCGGCATAATGGCAGCGGGACGCAAGAAGCCCACCGTCTGGTCTGCCGAGGACCTGGGGCTAGACGCCTCGGGCGTCGGGCTCTCGGGCTCCAAGGTGAAGATTATGAAACTCTTCCAGCCCGAAAAGGTCTCCCAGTGCGAGTTCATTCCGGGCGACAGTCCTGCCGAGATCGGCGCAAACCTCGCTCTCAAGCTACGAGAAGACAAAATCATCTAACCGACTCAGCCCGTACGTATCAGGAGGGTCTTAACAATGGTGGAGAACAGTGGAATCCTGGTTTTTGGCGAAGTCGCCGATGACGGATTGAGCGGAACTTCCAAGGAGATTCTGGGCAAGGCCTCTGAGATGGCCGGGACCTTGGGCGAAAGCGTGGTAGGGGTGGTGGCAGGCGCAGGGGCCAAGGCCGCAGCCGAAGAGATGGTCGCTCATGGGGCAGGCAAGGTCTACTGCGCCGAGGGCGGCGTACTGGGCACCTATGATTCTGATTTATACACCGCAGCTCTTGCCGCCCTGATCGGTGAGACTTCGCCGTCAATAGTGCTCATGGCGCACTCGGAGATTGGCCGAGACCTCGGGCCCAGGCTCGCATTCCGTCTCGACACGGGCATCGGCACCGACTGCACCGACCTAAACATTGACCCCGAATCCAATCTGATGATCCAGACTCGACCTGTGTATGGCGGCAACGCCCAGGCTCAGGTAGTAGTTGAGGGATCCAGTCCGCAGATGGCCACGGTCCGACCCAAGACGCTTCAACCCTCGGAGCACGACGATTCCCTGTCCGGTGAGATAGTTGACTGGCAGCCTTCCTTGGACGCATCTGTGGCAAAGACCAAGGTCGTTGACCGGGTCAAGGCGGAGGCTGCGGGCATGAAACTGGAAGAAGCCCCGGCTATCATCTCCGGGGGCCGGGGCGTCGGCAGCGCCGAGGCGTTCCAAGAGTTGGCCGAAGTTGCCAAGACCCTCGGCGGGCTGATAGGTGCAACCAGGGCCGCCTGCGACTCCGGATACATATCCCCCTCCGTGCAGATAGGCATAACCGGCCGGGTAGTCAGCCCCGACCTGTACATCGCCGTCGCCCTGTCGGGAGCAAGCCAGCACATGTCTGGTTGCCTCGGCTCCAAGGTCATCGTCGCAGTCAACAAGGACGCGGATGCCAACGTCTTCAAGGATTCCAGGTACGGGGCAGTTGGCGATTTCAAACAGGTCATGCCGGCGTTCCACGAAAAATGCAAAGAACTTTTGGCTTCTTCGTAAATCGGCTTCCCTGGTCTTTTAGCAGGCAGGAGGGAACAGATGGACGGTGAATTTCGCATCGACCTGGACGAGATATCCACAACCATAGAGACCGCCGAAGTGATCTCTATACTTTTCCCCATGCTTCGCAAGTCCCTGGTGCTCGACACCCGGTCGGACTTGGAAGACGGCCCTATGGCCCGTGTCGTTCCCATGGCCGAATCCGTCGATGATCGGCTCCGTTCCATAAAGCGAATGCGCCCCCGCTTCCCCCGCCCCGAAAGCGTCACCATCATTCCCTGGCCCAAGCAGGTCAGGAGCCTCAAGCGCCTGGGCCTCTGGGGCAAGATCATCGAGCGGATGATGAGTACCGGGAACCGGGAAATCATCGGCAAGTGCACCACCTGCTACGAGAAGCTGCTACAGCTTGACGCCGAGGAAATTGCCGCAGTAATTACGGGCAAGAACTACTACACCCTTTGGGAAGCGCCCAAGTAGGCTATTCCCGCCACTTCCGAAAACAAAAAAGAGGCCGCCACGCTTAGCGTGGCGGCCTCTTTTAAAATTTACCGTTGTAGGAGAGGAACTCCCCAGTCCCGCCGCCTGTTACCCGCTCTCCTTCTGCAGCTTCTCGACGATTTTTTGGGTCAGGTGAGCGGGCAGCTCGTCGTAGTGCGCGAACTCCGTGGCGTAGGTCCCGCGCCCCTGGGTAATCGATCTCAGGTCCACGGCGTAGCGGACTATCTCGGCCTGCGGGACTTCCGCTTCAATCACCGTCTTCCCGTTCTGAGGCTCCATCCCCAGCACCCGGCCCCGCTTCGTGTTCAGGTCGCCTATAACGTCTCCCGTGTAAGTGTCAGGGACGGTGATCTTCACGTGCATCACCGGTTCCAGGAGGGCGGGGTTGCCCTGGGTCGCTCCTTTTCTGAAGGCCTGTGCCCCGGCTATCTTAAAGGACATGTCGGATGAGTCCACGGGATGGGAGCTGCCGTCGTACAGGGTCACCTTCACGTCGACCATTGGGAAGTCGGTGAGCACGCCACCCTGCGCCGCTTCCATAACGCCCTTCTCAACTGCCGGTATGTAGTTCTTCGGCACGTTGCCCCCGACTACCTTCTGCGCAAACTCTATCCCGGATCCCGGCGGCATGGGCTCCAACTGTATCTTCACGTGCCCGTACTGCCCGTGCCCACCGGTCTGCTTCTTGTGCTTGTACTCGGACTTGATGGGCATGGTGATGGTTTCCTTGTACGGTATCCGGGGTATCTCGGTGACCACCTCCACCGAGAACTTTCGCTCCAATTTCTGCAGCGTCGTGTCGATATGGGCCTCTCCCATTCCCCACAGCAGCATCTGTCCGGTGTCGGGATCAATTCCGAGTTTCAGAGTCGGGTCTTCTTCCACCAGGCGGGCGAGGGAGGAGCCCAGCTTGTCGATGTCCGACTTGGACTTGGCCAGCACAGCGACGGAGAGGGGTGAGGACGGGAAATCGATTCCGCCGAGGTCCAGGGGCCTGTCTCGGTTGCACAACGTGTCACCACTGTTAGTCGCCGACAGCTTCGCCACCGAGCCGATGTCTCCTGTGACTACCTCGGTCACGTTCTCCTGGGATTTGCCCCTGGCCATGAAGAGTTGGCTTATCTTCTCGCCGGAGTTCTTGCCCGAGTTCCAGACCTGGGAGTCGCTGTGCAGAATGTCGGAGTACACCCGGAAATAGGACAACTTGCCGACGAAGGGGTCGGCGGCGGTCTTGAAAACGAAGGCGGTTAGTGGGCTGTTGCCGTCGCCGTTGAGGGTGATCGTTTCCTCGGACACGAGGTCCTTCGCGGTCACACCCCCCCTGTCGATGGGGGAGGGCATGTAGGCGCTGATGTTGTCCATAATCGCCTTCACACAGGTGTTGGACTGGGCCGCAGCCGCCATAACCGGGACTATGGCCCCTGATTTCACACCTTCGGCGAGGCCTTTCACCAGCTCCTCTTGCGTTAGCTCCTCTCCCTCCAGGTACTTCATGGTAAGGTCGTCATCGCCCTCGGCTACGGCCTCGGCCATGGCGTCCCGGAGGATCCGGGCCTGGTCGGCGAGGTCGGCGGGAATTTCTATGTCCTGGTCCTCGGGCCCCTTGGCCTTCATGGTTATGAGGTCTATCACGCCTTTGAAATCTGACTCTGCACCGATTGGTAGCTGAATGGCCACGCACTTCCGGCCGAACTGGTCCTGGATCTTTTCCAGCACGGCTGCAAAGTCTGCGTTTTCCCGGTCCATCTTGTTGAGCAGTATCATCGCCGGCAGTTCGCGGGCGGAGATTTCCCCCCACATAAGCTCGGTTCCTACCTCTATGCCGGAGGCTGCGCAGACCACCAGCAGAGCGGAGTCGGCGACCTTCAGGGCGGCTACCACCTCCCCGAAGAAGTCAGCATAGCCCGGCGTGTCTATCAAGTTGACCTTCGTGCCGTTCCATTCATAGGGAAGGAGGGTCAGTTGGATGCTTCCTCCCCGATTCACCTCCTCCGGCTCGTAGTCGGAGGTGGTGTTCCCGTCTTCAACCCTGCCCAACCGGGTAGTGTGCCCAGCGTTGAAGAGTATGGCCTCGGACAGTGATGTCTTGCCTGCCTTGCTGTGGGAAAGGAGCGCCACGTTTCTGATTGACTCGGACTTGTAGCTCTGCATAACTGCTCAGACCTCCCCCTGATCTGTAGAACAGGGTCATTGTATGGAAAAGTACGGCATCCCTGCAATACCGGCCCTCAGAGGTCAGATAGACAGGCATCGGGGTGCTATCCTGAAAAGTGGCCGAGCACCCTCGGCCCGGGCGAGATCATGCTTACCAAATTGGGATATTCTGCCAAGCTCCTTTTGCGCAACAGGCGGGCCCGACTAGCCGCCCTCTGCCTGATCTTGTTCGCATTGGTTTTGCTGCTGTCCTCCTCTCCCCAGACCCGAGACCGCGTCGGGATTGCAATCCACGGCCATGACCACGACGTTGTTGCCTGGGAGCTGAGGAATTTCTTCGACAAGTGGCTCTCCAGGGCTTCCTCGCTCTTCGATGAGGGATTGTCCGAAGAGGACGCCATCGCGGAGGTCCGGGAATACGCCCGACTGACCGGCGAAGTGAATCGCATAGATGGAGAAATAACACGGGCCGTGGCCCTCGGCGTACCCGTGTCAGATCTGGAGAACGAGCGGGCAGAGACGGACGGGCAGAGGCTGGAAATCCAGTCCCGTGTCGAAGAGCTTATAGAAGGACAGGTAAGCGGCATTCTGGCCGAGGAAGGCATGTCCTGGCGCATAGGATTCCTGGACGCGGACGGCTACCTGTTCCCGCCCGTCGACTTCAAGTACGAAAACTCTCCTCCTGTACTGGTCATCTCACCGAGAGACAGGATAGAGCTTGAGTCGACGCGCCTTCTGACCCCCGGTTTAGGCCTCGGCGCCAGGGAGGATATCGAGAATGAGGTAGAGGGGGTGGAAGGCGAATACTCCGCCCTGGTCGTCGACACCGGGGGAGTGGCGACCTTTCCAGCTGTCGTCGGTGCGTCTGCCAACGTGCAATACACGTTGCGCACTGTGGCCCACGAATGGTTCCATCACTACCTCGTCTTCTACCCCCTGGGCCGGAACTACTGGTCGTCCGGCGAGATGGTCACGATCAACGAGACCGTCGCGAACATCACGGGGGACGAGGTCGGTAACGCCGCCTACGAAAGATATTACATGGAAGACACCCCACAGCCCCCACCCCCCACCCCCTCCGTCATTCCGGCCCCCGAGCCGGAATCCATCCCCGCTCCCCCCGCCTTCAGTTTCAACCGCGAGATGCGGGAGACCCGGCTGGAGGCCGACCGTCTTCTGGCCGAAGGGAGAATCGAGGAAGCGGAATCCCATATGGAGGCTCGGCGGCTAGTCTTTGCCGACAACGGCTACTTTCTCCGCAAGCTGAACCAGGCCTATTTCGCATTCCATGGCTCCTATGCCGACCGACCGACTGCCGTAAGCCCCATCGGTGATCAGGTGCAGCAAGTGCGTGAGCAAAGCGCCACTCTCAAGGAATTCATAGAAACTATGTCACGGGTCTCCAGCTATGATGACCTTCTGCAACTCGTCGGGGACGAATAAAGGGTTGCATCCATCCCGCGCCCCAACGCCCCTGTAGTAAACTTTCTTTATCCGTGACTTATTCGGGAGTGCAGGCTCCCCGGAGGAGGACGATTTGGCCGGTCCACTAGATGGTGTGAAAGTTCTAGACCTTACCAGGGTGCTTGCCGGGCCCTATGCAACGATGGTCATGTCCGATCTCGGGGCGGAGGTTATCAAGGTGGAACGCCCCGAGGGCGGAGACATGGCCCGGGGCACGGGGCCCTTCGTCGATGGCCAAAGCTCCTATTTCATGAGCATCAACCGGGGCAAGAAGAGCGTCATCCTGGATCTCAAGGACGAAGGCGACAAGCAGACATTTCTGGAATTGCTGGACCACTTCGACGTGCTGGTCGAGAACTTTGTCCCCGGCGTGATGAAGCGCCTCGGCCTGGACTACGAAGTCTTAAGTCAGCGCCACCCGAAGTTGATTTATGCAGCGGTCTCGGGGTTCGGGCAGTGGGGGCCCTACACAAAACGCCCAGCACTAGACATAATAGTTCAGGCGATGGGCGGTATTATGAGTATCACCGGCGAGCCCGGACGCCCGCCGGTCAGGCCCGGCTCCTCTCTCGGCGACATCACCGCAGGCCTCTTCACCACCATCGGAATCCTGTCTGCCCTCCACGAACGAGACCGGAGCGGCGTCGGCCAGATGATCGACGTGGCCATGCTTGACTGCCAGATGGCCGTGTTGGAAAACGCCTTCGCCCGATACTTCACCACCGGTGAGGTGCCTACGCCCATCGGCACCCGGCACCCGGTCACGACTCCATTCCAGGTGTACGCCACCAGCGATGGATATGTAGCTCTCGCATTTGTCGGCGGGGCCAAGGACCAGTGGCCCATTTTCTGTGCCCTCATTGACAGAGTGGACCTCATTGACGATGAGAGATTTACGACCAGTTGGGATCGAACACTCAACTATGATGACCTGAACCCCATAATCGAAGAGGGGATGCGCAGGAAATCGACGGCCCAGTGGCTCGAAGAGCTCACCGAGGCCCAAATCCCCTGCGGCCCCGTGAACAACATCGCCGACGTTGTCGCCGACGAGCATACTAAGGCGCGCGGCATGATTATCGACGTGCCCCACCCGGAGTCGGGAACGGTGAAGATGGTAAACAACCCCATCAGATTTTCCCGCACCCAAGCCGATGTCACGGGAGCCGCGCCCCTTCACGGAGGGGATACGGAAGAGGTGCTTGGCAAGTTTCTCGGGTCGGGTGCGCCAAAAGTCGATTGACACCCAAAAATTGTGTAAGCTAGAATGGACTCATAGCCCTCGTTGCGAAGAGCCATACCATGCTTGAAGTCACCATAGAAAGCATCCGCGTCAGCCTGATGAACTATCAGCGGGTGGTCATCCTTAAGGAGAAGGACGCAGACCGTTACCTTCCCATATGGATCGGCCCTGCCGAGGCAGACGCTATTGCCGTCAAACTTCAGGACGTGTCCGTGCCCCGGCCCTTGACCCACGATCTGTTGCAGTCGGTCATCGGGGACTTGGGCGCGGCGGTCAACTCGATTGTCGTCTCAGACCTGAACAACGAGACATTCTTCGCCAAGATCATGATCGAAAGCAACGGCAAGACGGTGGAAGTCGACTCCCGCCCCAGCGACGCCCTGGCCCTCGCGGTTCGGGTCAAAGCCCCCATCTTCGTGGAGGAGATCGTCCTGGAGAAGGCAGGGGTCATCCTGGACAAGGAGACGGGCAAACCGATCATTGCCGCCGACGCTGCGGACATTAAACCCGTCGATGAGGCAGAGCTGAAACGGCTGTCGGCGTTCCGGGACTTCGTGGACAGCCTGGACTTGGAAGACTTCGGCAAAAAGAAGTCGGCAGAGTCCGAATAGGCTCTACTCCTCCCCTGACCTCCCTACGTTTTGCATAACACCCATGGCCGCTATGCCAGTTGCCCTCCTTGACCAGCGCGCGGAGATTGCGGAATACTTGCTTTACGAACCGGTTTCTCTATTCCCCGAGCCGGGAGGTCTGAGGTGACTACAAGCAATAAACGCTACCGCCTGCTTTGCGCCATGTACGCTCCAGCGGAATCAACAGAACCGGACAAGTACATGGCAGAGGTCTCGTCTTTCCCCAGCTGTGTCGCATGGGGGGATACTCCTGAAGAGACCATCGCCATATTGGAAAGCGTTGTGGCGGCCACCATTCTGACCTATCAGGAACGGGGATACGCTTTACCCCCCGTGTGATGCCCTTGGAGACCGATGCCCACCGTTCTTCTCAGCCGAGTGTGCGCAAGATTTCCGTTTGACCCATAGGGAGTTGACGCGCAAACTCCGACGGCTGGGTTTGCGTGATTTTCCGTCAAGCACGGGGGGAGCCACGAAATATGGGCGAACGACAAGACGGGAGCCACATCGCCCATACCACACCACGGCAATCGCTAATTTAAACCGGGAACGCTTCTAAGGATCATCCGCAACTTGGGCATATCCAAAAGAGACCTTGACAACGCATGACCCCTATCCTCCAATCTCCCCTCCCCTTGCCCCATTTCTCTCCGTTATCCCCGTGCCCCGACACTGGAATCCAGTAGCGTTGTCGTCACTCACGTGGTCCAAATCAAAGACAAGTTTTAGGAGGACTCCCCCCAAACCTATTCGTTTTCCAAACTTGGTCTCACCCGGCCTTGCCTCTCCAATTTTCATTGTGATATAATGCACGACCGGAACGGGAGGGGGTCTTGGACAGAAGGCAGTGGCTGGATATTCTGCGGCTTTTGGGCTTGGGTTGGTATGTAGTCACGGCCATCGGGATAGGTGTGGCAGGCGGTCTTCTAATAGATCGTTGGGCTGATACCGCCCCGATCTTGACCCTTGTAGGACTGGCTCTAGGCATACTGGCGGCCTTTTGGGGTATGTTCCGGATGGTGTCCCCCCTGCTGAAGAGAAATACCGACCGCAAGGAAGACCGTTAGTGGGATTAATTCGCCGACCTAAGTTCCTTCTGGCCCTCGTCCTGGTCATCCTATCTCTTATTATCAGTCACACCATCCTCCGCTTCCCCTTCCCCGCCATCCAGATCAAGCCCGAGAATCTCGGCAAGGAACTCATCCCCCTCGGCCCAATCGGCGACTTCAACCTCACCAACACCATCCTCTCTTCTTGGGTCGGTCTCGCCGTCATCTTCATTCTCGCCTACTTCGCGACCCGGAAGCTGGGCATGGTGCCCCGGGGCCTGCAGAACCTTGTCGAGGCCGTGCTATCCTGGCTGCTAGGACTGGTGGAGTCGATAGCCGGAGCAAAAAATGGCCGGCGCTTCTATCCCCTTGTCGTCACTATCTTCATCTTCATAATTATCAATAACTGGATCAGCCTGGTTCCGGGCTTCGGCACTGTCGGGCGAATGGAGGCGGCGGAGGAAGTGGTCCACCACATCATCGAGGAGAAAGCCGAAGAGGTCGAACCTCACCTCACCCTCACCGAGGCGGAGCACGAACTCGAAGTCTTCCTGGACTGGGACGAGTCCGAGAGGTCCGCGGCCCCGAACGACCACGTCGGCAAGCAGATCTACTCTGAGTTGGAAGGTAAGGACCTCCATGTCTGGGACGAGGTCGGCCCCTTCCGGGTAATGCCCTTCGCCCTCTTCGAACAGAGCATGTCCGCGGCGGAATACGCCGATGATCACATCCACTTCGAGGACGGCCATATCGAGTATGGCCAGCCTGAGGGCCAAAACGTCGGTCTGCTGATACCGCTGTTCAGGAACGCCAACACGGGACTGAACACAACCCTGGCCATCGCCTTAATAGCTATGTTTTTCATTGAATTCTGGGGTATCAGGTCTCTCGGCTTCTTAGGCTACGGCGGCAAATTCATTAATTTGAGTGGATTCAGACGCGGGATCAGCACGGGGTTCTTAGACCTGTTGGTTGGAATGCTGGAGGGCGTCAGCGAGATCGCTAGACTGATCAGCTTCACCTTCCGGCTTTTTGGCAACATGTTCGCCGGGGAAATCCTGATTTTCGTAATGATGTTCCTGATTCCCCTGGGCCTAGCGGTGCCTTTCTACGGGTTGGAGCTGTTTGTCGGGTTCATCCAGGCCACCATCTTCGCCGTGCTCACCTTGATGTTTGCTGTCATAGCAGTCACGGCTCACGGCCATGACGAGCACTCCGAGGCGGAGGCAGGAATACCGGCCCAGGTGGAAGGAACGGGCCCGGAAGAGGTGAGCGGAAGCGCTCGATAGCGGAGAATCTCAAGGAACGCTCTCTGTACTGACGACGGCTTCTGACGACTCACACGGTAAAAGATCGGTAGTCAAAAACCAGGAAAAGAGCAGGAGGAAACCAGATGATTGAATTGCTCGGTCTTATACTAGCCGAAATAGGAGACGAAGGGCTCGGCTCCATCGGCACGGGTCTGGCCATGGGGCTCGGCGCCCTGGGCCCGGGCCTCGGAATCGGTATCCTAGTCGGCAAGGCGACAGAGGCCATAGGACGCAATCCCGAGGCCGAAACTTCCATACGCGCCAACATGATCCTGGGTATAGCCTTTGCGGAGGCTGTCGCAATTTACGCGTTGGTAGTGGCCGTCATTATCAAGTTCGTATAAGCGGCGCACACGTACTAACTTCCGAAAGGAGAGGCCATTGGGAGAGCTGGGAATCAACCTGCCGGGGCTTCTGGTGCAGATCATCAATGTCGCCCTGGTGCTGATAATCCTGCGCCTGGTCCTCTACAAACCCATACTTAGGCTGCTGGAAAACCGGTCTTCCAGGATAAAGGAAAACCTGGAGGCTGCTGAGGCCGCCAAGGCCCAGTCCGCCCGCAGCGAAGAAGAGGTCCGCAAGACCTTGGGTGAGGCCCGACAAGAAGGTCAGCGCCTCATAGGCCAGGCGTCCGAGATGGGGGAGCGTCTGAAACTGGATGCTCGCGAGGACGCTAAGAAGGAAGGCGAGGCAATGATCGTGCGGGCCAGGAGCGAGATCGCTCGTGAGCGTGACGATGCCGTCGAGAAAGTCCGCAGCGAATTCGCCGGACTCGCCATTTCGGCGGCGGAGAAGGTCATCAACTCCGAGTTGGACGAAGATCGCCACCGCAAGCTGATCGACGACGTTCTTGAGGAAAGCGTTTCCTCCCGAAAGGACGGGAGCTAGCACATGGCTGCAGGCTCTTCGGCACGAAGGCATGCCCAGGCTGTCTTCCAGATTGCCCGGGACCAGGACAGCCTGGACAAGTGGCAGGAGGACCTGGCCGAGCTCGCTTCCGCTTTTGGCGACCCGGACCTCCGCAGGGTGCTGGAAAGCCCGAAAGTCAGGCCCGACCAGAAGCAGGAGTTGGCCGCTCAACGGTTGGCGGGGCTTGATCCCCTCCCCCGGAATCTGGTCAGCCTTCTGGTATCCAAGGGCCGGGTCGCACTGGCGGAAGGCATCGCCGCGGAGTATCGGGAACTTGTGGACGACTATCGGGGAGTCGGGAATGCAGAGGTTACCACCGCCGTTGCCCTGGACGCCGAGGCAGAAAAACGGATAGCGGACCAGATGACGGAAGCTACCGGAAGGCAGATAAAGCTGACGTCGCGGGTGGACCCGGATATCGTGGGCGGTATCGTCATCAAGATCGGGGACAGTCTGATAGACGGCAGCACCAAGACTAAGCTCTCGGCAATGCGAAGCGCCCTTGCCGAGCGGCGGGTGTAGAGGTCGGGAGCGGACGCGCAAGATCTAAAATAGAAAGAAACTGGTTAGAGGTGAGGCGCGATGGTCGGGTCGCAGGACATAACGTCCATAATCAAACGACAGATAGAAGAGTTCGGAGCCCAGGTCACTATGACCGGTGTCGGCACCGTGGTAGAGGTTGGCGATGGTATCGCCAGAATCCATGGACTGTCCGGCGTCCAGGCCAACGAGCTCATTACCTTCCCCAGCGGGGTGACGGGCATGGCCCTGAACCTTGAAGAGGAGAGTGTCGGCGCCATTATTCTTGGCGCTTACAACGATATTAAAGAGGGCGACGAGGTCCGGTCCACGGGCAGGATCGCCGAGGTCCCTGTCGGGGACGCCCTGATAGGCCGCGTGGTCAATCCCCTGGGTGATCCGGTCGACGGCCGGGGCCCGATCAGCACCAACAAGACCAGGCCTGTAGAGCGGGTCGCCCCCAACGTAGTGCTCAGGAAATCGGTCGACACCCCCGTCCAGACGGGAATCAAAGCCATCGACTCCATGATTCCCATCGGTCGCGGTCAGCGTGAGCTGATCATCGGCGACCGGTCCACGGGTAAGTCGGCCATTGCCATCGACACCATAATCAATCAAAAGGGCGGCGACCTGATCTGCATCTACGTCGCCATCGGTCAGAAAGCGGCCAAGGTTGCCCAGACTGTTGCTACTCTCGAGCAGCACGGAGCCTTGGAGCACACCGTTGTCGTAGCTGCAAACGCCGCCGACCCCGCTGCCCTCCAGTACCTTGCGCCCTACGCCGGCTGTGCCATCGGCGAAGAGTTCATGGAGAGCGGCAGAGACGCCCTGATCATCTACGACGACTTGTCCAAGCACGCCTGGGCCTACCGGCAGATATCCCTCCTCCTGCGCCGGCCCCCGGGTCGTGAGGCATACCCTGGCGATGTCTTCTACCTCCACAGCCGGCTCCTCGAAAGAGCAGCCAAGTTGGAAGATGCTGAGGGAGGCGGGTCCCTGACGGCACTCCCCATTATTGAGACCCAGGCCGGTGATGTATCCGCCTACATTCCCACCAACGTCATCTCCATCACCGACGGGCAGATCTATCTTGAAACCGACCTCTTCAACTCCGGACAGAGACCGGCGATGAACGTGGGACTCTCGGTGTCCCGTGTCGGTGGGTCGGCCCAGAGCCGGGCCATGAAGAAAGTCGCGGGTAGGCTGCGGCTCGACCTGGCCCAGTTCAGAGAGTTGGCTGCCTTCGCCCAGTTCGGCACCGCCGACCTGGACGCCGCCACTCGACGCCAGCTCGAGCGGGGCCAGCGCATCACCGAAATCCTCAAGCAGGCCCAGTACGTTCCCGTGTCCCTGGAGCAGCAGGTGAGCATAATCTATGCCGCCATCAACGGCTTCATGGACGAGGTGCCCGTGGCCAGCGTCGCAGAGTTTGAGACCGGCTTCCACAAATTCATGCAGACCAACCACCCCGAAGTAGTGGAGAAGATCGCCGAAACCAAAGACCTGGGGGACGACGCAGTTGAAGGCCTCAGGAAGGCCATAGATGAGTACAAGCAGACTGTAGCGGTCTAGTCCGGCACGAGAAGCAGCTTTGCCAAGCACCAGGGAAATCCGAAGAAGAATCAGCAGTGTCGAAAACACTGCCAAGATAACCAAGGCTATGGAGATGGTAGCGGCTTCCAAGATGAAGCGCGCTCAGGACCGGGTCCTCGCTGCCAGGCCCTACGCCGAGAAAATGGCCGAAATCCTCAGCCACCTCGCCTCTCAACCCACCGAGGATTACGTCGTCCACCCTCTGCTCCAGAAGCGGGACGGCGACCGGATTTCCGTAGTCCACATCACCCCTGACAGGGGACTCTGCGGCGGCCTGAATGCCAACGTGAACAGGTCAACCAGCAGCTTCATCCTTGGCTCCGCCGGCGCTGCCGTGTCCCTGGTCACCGTCGGTAAGAAAGGCCGCGACTTCATGGGCCGCTTCGGACGGGAGATTAAGGCTGTATTCTCGGACTTGGGGGACAGGCCGGGTGTCGAAGATATCCTGCCCATCGCCCGGATTATCATCGAAGAGTATTCCGACGCAAGCGTGGATATGGTCTACCTGGCGTACAGCCGGTTTGTTACCACCACCAACCAGACCCCCGTTTTGAGACAGATCCTCCCGGTGGAACCCGCCAAGATAGAGGGAATGAAGCAGGCGGGCTATATTTACGAACCCGACAGCGCTACCGCCCTCAGCGAGCTCCTGCCTCGCTTCGTGGAGATGCAGGTCTACCACGCCGTACTGGAGTCCATAGCCAGTGAGCAGTCGGCCCGCATGGTGGCGATGCGCAGTGCAACGGACAACGCGGACGATATGATTCAGGACCTGACCCTGATATATAACAAGGTCCGACAGGAGATGATCACCAACGAGCTTCTGGACATAACCGGCGGCGTCGTGGCCCTGGGAGGATAACCCCAGCGACCCCTTATGAGCGTTCAGCGTTGGCTAAAAGAAATAACAGGCTATCTGGCCGACAATCAGACCCAGGCCTTCGATCCCCGCTCCTTGGCCACGAGGGTCAGGGGTCGGAAGACCGGGGGATTGATGGACCTGAAGGACATCGACTTTCAAAAAGCGTTGCAATCGTTGGAATCCTCGGGATCGGTGATCACCAGAATATTTGACGGCAAGAAGCACTACTCCCACAGGTCTTAATCGAAATGATAATGAGTGGAGACGGCAATGGCTACAGGTAAAATCGTACAGGTTATCGGCACAGTAGTAGACGTGGAGTTTCCTCCCGACTCACTGCCGGCGCTCTATAACGCGCTGGAAGTGCCGATAGACGGGACGAGCTTGACTCTGGAGGTGCAGCAACACATCGGCAACAACTGGGTGCGCTGCCTCGCCTTTGCCCCGACCGACGGCCTCGCCCGCGGCGTGGATGCCGAGGACACCGGGCACCCCATCTCCGTTCCCGTAGGCAGGGGAACCCTGGGTCGGCTGTTTGACGTAACGGGTACTCCCCTGGACAACCTGGGAGATGTCCCGTCCGAGGAGATGTGGCCCATTCACCGTACGCCTCCCTCATTCGAGGAGCAGGTGAGTGAGACGCAGATGCTGGAGACCGGCCTCAAGGTCATCGATCTGACGACTCCTTTCACCAGGGGAGGAAAAATCGGAGCCTATGGCGGCGCGGGCGTCGGTAAGACGGTCATCATTCAGGAACTCATACGTAACATCGCGACCGAGCACGGCGGCTTTTCCGTCTTCGCAGGTGTCGGGGAGCGCTCCCGTGAGGGGAACGACCTCTGGCACGAGATGCAGGAGTCCGGCGTTATCGACAAGACCGTTATGGTCTTCGGTCAGATGAACGAGCCCCCCGGAGTCCGCCTCCGGATCGCTCTCACCGGCCTCACGATGGCCGAGTATTTCCGGGACCGGGAGCGGCAGGACGTCCTTCTCTTCATCGACAACATCTACCGGTACATCCTGGCCGGTATGGAAGTCTCGGCCCTGCTGGGCCGCATGCCCTCGGCTGTGGGATACCAGCCGACCCTTTCCACGGAGATGGGTGACCTCGAGGAGAGGATAACGACCACCAAGTCGGGCTCCATCACCTCCTTCCAGGCGATCTACGTCCCCGCCGACGACTACACCGACCCCGGTGTTGCCACGACATTCGGCCACCTGGACGCCGTTATCGCCCTCGAACGCTCCATCGCCGAGCAGGGCCTGTACCCGGCCGTCGACCCTCTGACTTCCTACTCCAGAATTCTGGACCCGCAGGTTGTCGGAGAGGAGCATTACAATGTTGCACAGGGAGTTCAAGGTGTGCTGCAAAGGTACAAGGAACTTCAGGACATCATAGCCATCTTGGGTGTAGAAGAGCTGAGTGAGGACGACAGGCAGGCCGTGACCAGGGCCCGGAAGATCCAACGCTTCCTCTCTCAGCCCATGTTCGTCGCCGAAGCCTTTACCGGCACCCCGGGCCGCTTCGTGCCAATCAAGGAGACTGTGCGGGGATTCAAAGAGATACTGGAAGGTAAGCACGACGCCCTGCCCGAGCAGGCCTTCTACATGGTCGGCAACATCGACGAGGCCGTTGAGAAGGCCGCCAGCATGGCAGCCGAGGGCTAGAAGGCGAGAACCTAAATGGCGCCTCTTCAATTCGAAATACTCACCGCTGAGCGTCGGGTCTACTCCGACGAAGTAGATATGGTGGTAGCACCCGGCCAGCTGGGTGAGCTGGGCATACTGCCCAACCACGCACCCCTGTTGACCCCTCTTCAGCCCGGCGAACTGCGTATCAAAAAGGGAAGCGAGGAGGTAGCCATAGCCGTCACTGGCGGTTTCCTGGAGATGTTCCAGAACAAGCTCACCGTCTTGGCCGACGCCGCAGAAAGGGCCGATGAGATCGACGTGGAACGTGCGGAACGAGCGTTGGCCCGTGCCCAGGAGCAGGTAAAGACCGGGGCATCGGATGCAGACTTGGCTGTCGCCCTTGCAGCGATCAGGCGGTCGCAGCTCAGGGTGAAGGTAGCGGAACGGCGTCGGAGGCGGGGTGGGGGCGGAGCGCCGTCTTCCCAGGCATAGCCGGTCCCCGGCTGTTTCAAGACCTACAGGATCGGCTATTCAGACTGCCCTTCGGGCGTCTTAAGGTGGAAAGTCAAAGTCTGTAGGGATAACACCGGGTCGATGTTTCGGACCCACACACCCTCCGGCACCTGCGGTGAGATTGGCGCGTAGTTCAGGATTCCCTTGATCCCACTCTCGACCAGTAGCTCCACCACGCTCTGAGCGTGTTCCTCTGGGACGGCCACAATGCCGATGTGAACCCCAAGGTCTCGGATCACGGGCCCCAGGTCACTCATATCCCTCACGCCAATGCCGTCCAGTTCAGTCCCCACGACGTTGGGAGAAGCGTCGAATATTGCCACGACCTGGAAGCCCTCCCTGGCAAAACCGGGGTAGCTGATTATCGCCCGGCCCAGCCTTCCCAACCCGACCAATGCCGCCTTCCATTCCTGGTCCAGGCCCATGATAGTCCTCAGCTCCCGGAGCAGGTAGCCGACGTTGTACCCCCGGCCCTGCTTCCCGAACCGTCCGAAATAGCTCAGGTCTTTGCGGATCTGGGCCGGCGTTATCTGCAGCTTGTCCCCGAGCGCGTGAGAACTTACGACCTCGATGCCGGAATCGTGCAGTTGAGTTAAAGCTCTGACGTAAAGCGGTAACCGCAGCACCACTACATCCGGTATAGAGCCATCCATGGCGGAGCAGCCTAGTCCTCTCTTACACCACAGTCTGGGAACGGCTACGCAAAAGGTCGCGCAGACCGGGTACTGCAGCGATTGTGAAAAAAATCATACCTCGCGGCGACCCAATTTTAGAACGACCCTTTATGGGCGTCAAGAGAGCCGGTTTTCCCCATGCTAGGCCTGTTGAAATATTGGTGCTAGCAGGGGCCGGGTCGCTCGTGATGAGCTTGGTGAGATAAAACTGAGGGCTGGGGGGTGCGTTAGCCGCCCAGGTGGGGTCAGTCGAAGTACGAACGGACAGGCCGGGGATCAGGCCTCGCGCACCTCGGCGGCAAGCTTGGAAAATGCCGCCGGGTCCCGAAGCGCTATGTCCGCCAGAGTCTTGCGGTCGAGCTGGATGTCCCGCTCTTTCAGCATGTGCATGAAAGCGCTATAGGAGAGTCCCTCACTCCGGGCGGCGGCATTGATCCGAGTAATCCACAGTCGCCTGAAGTCACGCTTCTTCTCCCTGCGGTGCCTGTAGGCGTAGCTCAGGGCATGCAGCATCGCCTCGTTGGCCCTGCGGAACAAAGTGCTACTGGTGGCCCTCTGCCCACGAGTGAGCTTAAGGATTTTCTTGTGTCTTCGTCGGGTTGTGGGACCGCCTTTTACCCGTGGCAATATAACTCTCCGAAATTGGTTTTCATGGGCACTGGAAGAGCGTCGAGGCTGGTCCTACGGGAGGCCGTAAGGCAGCATCTTGGCTATCTTGCGAACGTCGCTGGGGGAAATAGGGTGCATCTCGGAATATAGGCGCTTGACCCGTTTGGGCTTCTTTCGCCGGAGATGACTCTTCCCACCTTTGGCGCGCAATATTTTCCCCGTACCTGTTATGTGGAAGCGCCGTTTGGCGCCTTTATGCGTTTTAAGCTTTGGCATCTGTAGTTTGTGGGGCGGTGGCCCGAGGCACGTCCTTGCGCCCTGGTACCAGCACCATGCTCATCATTCGTCGTTCCAATATGGGTGGAGACTCGACTCGAGCGGTTTCCAAGAGCGACCTCGCAACTTTGCCAAGGAGCTGGTTCCCGATCTCCGGGTGCGTCATCTCTCTTCCCCTGAACTGCACCGAGACCTTGACCTTGTCCCCTCCCGTCAGAAATTCGCGGATCTTGTTGGTCTTGCGCTGCATGTCGCTTTCACCGATCCGGGTTCTCATGCGGACTTCCCGCAAGCTGGAAGACTTTTGAGTCTTCTTGGCTTCCCGCTCTTTTTTCGCCTGTTCGTAACGGAATTTTCCGTAATCCATCAGGCGGCAGACCGGGGGATCGGCGCTTGGGGATACCTCCACGACGTCGACACCGCTCTCGCGGGCTATCCTGATTGCCTCTGGCACGGGCATAACACCGATCTGCTCGTTGTCCAACCCGATCACCAGGATCTCGCGTGCTCGTATCCTGCCGTTGGTTTTATATTCTCGGACTATGTGTATTCCCTCTCATTAGCTCTTACGTCGTACCCGAAAGTGGCGGGAATATAACACAAGGCTATAGGGGCGTCAATTTCCTCCGGCGCCCCACAGCCATATATCAATACCGTGTCCATATGTTACCACTAGTTGCTCAAAAAGACTTCAGATTTCACTTCCTATGCTACCATCACCCCTGTGAAAGCCCGAGATATCCATCCCTGGGACCTCTCTCCCTCCGAGGCCGCAGCCGTCCAACGCCGCTTGGCCTCCCGAGTAAACACCACCCCCACCGATCTTCAGCCTCGATTCGTTGCAGGACTGGATATCTCAGGGGTTGGGATGGATGGACGGGCCACGGCGGCTGTAGTGGTGTTGAGCTATCCGACTCTGGAGACGGTAGAGTGCCGGATCGCGAGGACGGAGGTCACTTTCCCCTACGTGCCGGGCCTGCTCTCCTTCCGGGAGATACCCGTCTTGATCCCCGTCCTGGAGAGCATTACCCTTCGCCCCGACATACTGCTGGTGGATGGCCAAGGGATCGCCCACCCGAGGCGTTTTGGCATTGCCTGCCACCTGGGCCTCCTATTCGACATACCTACCATAGGATGCGCGAAGTCCAGGCTGACCGGCAAGTTCGAGGAGCCTGGCCGGGCCAAGGGCTCCCACACTGAGCTCAAGGATGGAGAGGAGGTCATAGGCGCGGCGCTCAGGACCCGAGACGGGACCAAGCCCATATTCGTATCCATAGGGCACAAGGTTGACTTGGAGTCTGCCCTGCGCATCGTCCTGAGGTGTGTCGGCAAATTCCGTATTCCTGAGCCTACCAGGAGGGCCCACTTCGCTGCGGCTGGCAGGATAGCGCCGTTCGGACCAGCAAATCAGTGATAAAATTAGATTGCAATAAATTCCCCTCGCCCTTCGGGTAGAGGGCCTCCGGAAGAGAACGAAATGGAAGAACTAAAACAAGAGGTAGAACAGCTCCGAGCCAGGACCACATATCTTCTGGACCGCCTTTGACATCGAGGGCAAAAAACTAGAAGTAGAGCGGCTGGAGAAAGAGGCGTCCAAACCCGACTTGTGGAATGACACCAGATCCGCCCAGTCCACAATGCGCCGCCTCTCCGGACTCAATGAAGAGATCACCCTTTGGAGCGGTCTTGAGAGCAGTGTAGACAACCTCGCCGGGCTCATAGACCTTTCCGTCGAGACGGGAGACCTGTCCCTTGAGTCTCAGATCATCGAGGAGATATCTGATCTCCACTCCCGCCTCAAGCGCCTTGAATTCAACCTCGCCCTTAACGGAAAGTACGACCGAGATGCTGCCTTGGTCGCTATCCACTCCGGGGCCGGTGGCACCGAGTCCCAGGACTGGGCGGAGACCCTTATGCGCATGTATCTCCGTTGGGGTGACGCTAAGGGCCGCCCGACTCGCATCCTGGACCTCTCTCCCGGAGAAGAGGCCGGCATCAAGAGCGTGACGCTGGAGATAGACGGCGCCTGGGCATACGGCTACCTGAAGTCCGAAAGGGGCGTCCACCGTCTCGTCAGGCTCTCTCCCTTCGACGCCGACCACCTGCGTCACACATCCTTCGCCCTGGTTGAAGTCCTGCCCCAGGCTGATGATGACATCGACATAACCATAGACCCGGACGACATTAAGACCGACTTCTTCAAGGCCAGCGGCGCCGGTGGTCAGCACGTCCAGAAAAACCTGACGGCGGTCAGAATTACCCACCTGCCCACGGGTATAGTGGTGACCTGCCAGAACGAACGCTCCCAGCTTCAGAATCGGGAAGCCGCCATGAAGGTGCTCCGCGCCCGGCTGCTGGAGATAGAGCTGAACAAGAAAGCGGAGGAGCAGGCGAGGCTAAAGGGTGAGCACGTCGACACGGGATGGGGAAACCAGATCCGTTCCTACGTTCTGCACCCTTACAAGATGGTGAAGGACCATCGCTCGGGTTTTGAATCTACCAACCCGGATGCCGTTCTGGAAGGAGACATTGACCCGCTTCTGGATGCCTATCTCATGGCGATGATCGGGTCAGGCACGGCAAGCTAGGAGTCCTGGGCCGCCTCTTCCGTGGCCCTCTTTACCCGCCAGAGCCGCTGCGCCGCGGTCACGTACGAAAAGAAGGTCAGTATCACGAGCACGGCGGGGACCTGATTTATCAACAGCCCCAGGCCCATTAACACCACCCGCTCCCCCCGCGACAGCAGCCCCACGCTGCAGTCGATCCCCTCACCCTCGGCCCGGGCCTTTATGTAGCTGACCAGCACCGAGCCGAACATCGCCGCGAATACTAGCAGCACGTAGGGTGTCTGCCCGAGGCCGCTGTACAAGGCCAGCAGGCCGAATAGGACGGCTGCCTCGCCCAGCCTGTCGAAGGTGGAATCCAGTACTGCCCCGAACTTGGACTGCTTACCCGTCAACCTCGCCATCGCACCGTCGACCAGGTCCAGGGCCCCGGCTGCCAGGACCAGGGCCCCGGCTTCCGGGAGCCGACCCTTGGCAGCCACCGCCCCCGCGGCCACGGCGATTAACCCTCCGGCTATGGTGACTTTGTTCGGTGTAAATCCGACTCCGGACAAGACCCGCGCAGTGGGGTTCGAGAACCGTTCGGTTAGGAAGTCTTTTGCCCTGTCCCGCAGGCGGGCTGTGTCGAAGAAGCCGGAAGGGCCTTTATCATTCTTCATAGCGGAGTCTCATGGGCGCGTGGCGTTGCATTATAGCAGGCAAGGTTGCGGATGAGCCTAGTTTGACGTCGACAGGGCTCCATCCCTGCGCGCGGCCGTGGCCTCGTGATAGACACGCATAACGCTCGTGGACACCTTGTCCCAGCTGAACTCCTGCACGTGGGCCAGGCCTCGGTCAGCCATGGCTTTTCTCAGATCATTGTCTTCGATGAGTCGGGCTAGCGCCGATGCCAACGCCGCGTCGTCTTTCGGCGGCACCAGGAAGCCCTGTACGCCGTCGCTCATGACACCGGCATAGCCGATGATGTCTGAAGCTACTACCGCCGCCCTGGAGGCCATACCCTCCAGCAGCACGATTCCGAAGCTCTCCTTGCCGGTTGCGGGTGAGCAGTAGATATCGGCGGTCCGGTAATAACGGGGTAGCTCATCATGGGACACGTTTCCGATCACCTTTACGTCCTTGTCCTCCAGGCTTCGCTCGCCCATTATTCTTTCGGAATCGGAGTCCATATTCCCCGGCCCGACTATCAGCAGCCGGATCTTGGGGTAGTCCCACTTCAACTTGGAGTAGGCGTTGAGCAGGTACTTGAGCCCCTTACGCTTCTCCATCCTCCCGACGAACAGGATATTCACATATCCATCGTTGAATTTCTCTATGGGCTTTACGTCGGGGTGGAACCTCTCCAGGTCTATACCGTTGGGGATGATGGTGTAGTCCCCGGGGAAGTGTCTCGATACGAATTCCAGCGCCGCCTGGGAGACCGCTATCTTCGCGTGAAGACGACTTAGCCAGTGCTTCCGGACGTATCCGTTGAAGATCGTGTATGCCCTGTCCGCACAGGACACCCCTACGATCCTGCGGGCGCCGTGGAAGGCATGAAAGGTAGCCACGTTAACAGCCTTGGAGTTTCTCAGGATGGTGGTGGGAAGGGTGGGGCAGAGGGGTTCATGGTAATGGATCAGATCGAAGTTCTCCCGTTCGAGGAGCGGCTTGACCTTGTTGGCGAGCCTCATGGACAGGACGATCCGGGCAGTGGTGCCGGCGGTGTGCAGGGGGATCGACCAGCCGAGCGGGATCAGCTTGTCCTTGCCAAATTGGTCGGTATCCTTGGAGCAGGGTGCAATTATCCGGACCCGGTGCCCCTCCTTCGAGAACTGCTCTGCAAGGTTAGCGACGTGGAGGTTGACTCCTCCGGGATATCCAAAGTCATATATCGATACGAATCCTATGTTCAATGTTTTGAGGGTGGGCCAGAGGGGATTGAAGCCCCGGTCCCGGGTCGGCGTCCGTTGGAATCTGATGTCCTGGCGGCTACACCATTCACAGCTCTCCGACCGTCGCCGAGGGAGGCGGTCTTCCTTGGGGCTAAGGACTCCTCATGCCAGACTGGTTCGAAGACCATCCATTGGTCGGGGTGCCGGGAAATGTACTGCTCCATGAGAGCTCCGATCTTTTCCAGCCCCGACTGAATGCTCTTGGCTTTTCCATCTTGCCGGTCGAGAATGATGGGTGGCTCGAAATACATTGAGAAACTGTTTCCC
The DNA here is from genome assembly GCA_965249275.1 of Dehalococcoidia bacterium. Lineage (GTDB taxonomy): Bacteria > Chloroflexota > Dehalococcoidia > Plut-88900 > Plut-88900 > Plut-88900. The sequence goes on along the minus strand of CBDFLQ010000006.1, from coordinate 575,132 downwards.
CCGGTCCTTACTGTGAAGGCCGGCAATATGGCGGCGCCGGTCCGGTACGCCATTTCAACGCCTCCGATGGGCAGTAACGCCTTCTTGCCGAAGAAATCCCGGTATTCGCCACTGCCCTGGATTGCTCGGTCACAGGCTATGGCCACGACTTCTCCCTGTCGCAGCTTCTTCATGGCCTGCTTGATCCCCGAGTAAGTCACCGGGAGGATGGATATGCCATTGTACCCTCTCAGGCGGTGGGTCAGCTGGTATAGCTGCTTCGGTTCCTCGACCTCGGCGATGATGGTCAAATCCACGCCCCGGGCCCTCATCACCTGGATCGACATATCCATGTTTCCCATGTGGATAGAGGCCAGCACTACTCCCTTGCCCCGGGACAGTGCTTCTTCCATGTGCTCCCAGCCGTTAATAGAAATTGGCTTTTCAAGAGATTGAGGGTCCAAACGCGGCATGTTGATCAAGTCAAAGATGTTTCGAGACATGTTGCGGGACACTTCCAGGGCGCAGTGGTTGACAAGGTCTTCACTGGCATCGGGACCCAGGACGTTGCGCAAGTTTTCGGAGAGGTTCTTCTTGGCGCGCTTTGAGGTCAAGAAGGACAGGTCCGCAACTATGCGGGCAATAGAATAGCCCGCTCTTCTAGGCAGGGGAGCGACGAAGGCCAGTGCGATAAGAAACGCCACATACTTCCAAAGCATTGGTCTTTCGAGTGGGGTGTCGGTAACCTTTGTCCTAGAGGATATTGGGGCCGGAACCAGGCGTTGTATTCGTCCCCGGTTTCGGGGTGGCCATGCCTGGCAGCCGGAAGTGCTGGGATTTAGTGGGACTTGTAATTGGTCATAGACGGGCTGGTGGGAGGGGTATACGGGTCTCTATCGTACGGGATCGGTAGCGAAACGCTTTCCGCCCGCCCTTCGAGACCCTGACATTTGATAGATTTGCGAAGTTTACCCTGCAGGACCACTCCGATTACTTGCGCCGGTGCCTTTCTCGACCGCCATTGGACCACCGTCTGTCTCGCTGTGACTTTAGCAATGGCATCCTTTACTGTCAAGTTTAACCGCCCCGACTCCCCTTCCCTGCTCCCGGTCTCAGAGCCAGCGAACAAGGCGAAGCTCAGCCCTCTTCCTGCGGGGCGAAGACCCGCTTGGGGCTCCACGGGCCCCGGGGCGTGGGCGCCGAGATCACGGCGAGAAAACGGCCGTCCAGTGAATAGGCTCGACAGAGGATCAGCTCGCCGGGCTCTCGGAAGGCGTTCGATAGTTGTGCCGCCGCGGTGGTTATCCTGTCGTAGTCGGGGTAGGAGACTGGGATCGGCTGGCCGTTGGTTGCGGCTCTTTCCCCCTTCCGGTCAAGTATTGCGGCGGGCATGTTGGACATAGCGAAGTCCGTCGGGAAAATAAGGTCCTCCCAACGCCCGTTGTCCACGGCCTCCTCGAACTGCTCGAGTGTGACCGAGTCCTGTATATCGAAGGGCCCAGTACGCAGCCTCACGAGCTCCGTCAGATGCGCCCCCACCTCCAGGTCCTGGCCTATGTCATGGGCCAGTGACCGCACGTACGTGCCTCGGCCGCAGTCTACGTAAATAGTTGCACGGGGCGGGTCCCAGTCTATGATTTCCAGCTTGTGTACGGCCGTCTCACGTTTGGGTCGCTCTACCGTTATCCCCTCCCGTGCCAGCTCGTAGAGACGCTTGCCCTCGTGCTTGAGGGCGCTGTACATAGGGGGTTCCTGCATGATGATGCCGCGGAACGGGCCTAGCGACTCCTCCACTATCTCCCGAGTAAGGTGGGAGGCATCCTTTTCCTCGGTTACCTTACCCTCGGCGTCATAGGTGTCCGTGGCGGCGCCAAAGGTAACGACGGCGCGGTAGGTCTTGCTGGAGTCGGCTAGAAACTCGCTCACCCGGGTCGCCCGGCCCATACATATGGGCAGCACCCCCGAGGCCAGGGGGTCGAGAGTTCCCCCGTGGCCCACCTTCTTCTCCCCGGACAGCCTTCTGATACGCTTCACCATGTCGAAAGACGTGCAATCGATTGGCTTGTTGAGGTTTAGTATTCCTGAAACGCTCAAATCTCGCTTGCCGCCTCCGGGTCTTCTTCGGGGAGATCAAGGTTGTTTATGATGCTGTTTAGCCTCGCCCCGCGTTCGATAGAGTCGTCCATCTGGAAGTCGAGACGGGGTATGTATCGGAGCGAGAGCCGGTCCCCCAGGCTTTTGCGTAGATAGCTGCCGGCGGCCTTAAGCCCTTGAAAAACCTCCGACTTCTCGTCGTCAGTGCCCATGGCGCTCACGTGGACCGTAGCCGCCTTGTGATCGTTGGACACTGACACGGAGGTTATGGAGAGCATTCGGTTGAGCCTTGGGTCCCGCACGTTCCTCTGGAGCAGAACGCTCAGCTCCTCGCGCAGAAGCTCATTGATTCTTAGAGTTCGCCTACTCATGGTTGGGGCTCCCGTGGCGCGCCGGATGGTCGGGGATGAACGGGGACATGGGGTTGGGATCAGTTGGCTGTGTTGGGAACCAGCTCTTTACGGAAGGCGACCAATTCGTCTCCGGCTTCGAAGCTGTCGAACCCGTCCAACCCGAGGCCTCCCTCGGACCCCGAGGCGATCTCCCTGACGTTGTCCTTGAAGTGGCGCAAGCTCTTTATCCTGCCCTCGTGGACTACGCTGCCCTTCCGTAAGACGCGGATTAGAGCGTTGCGGCTCAACCTGCCTTCGCCTACGCCTATACCTGCCGCCTTGCCACCCTTCACCTCGAACACTTCCTTGACCAACGCCCTGGCCTCGACCGTCTCCTTGTAGACCGGCTCCAGCATCCCGGATACGGCGGCGGAAACGAAGTCCAGCATGCCGTAGATGATGTCATAGTGGCGGATGTTCACATCCTCAAGGTCGGCCAATCGCCTGGCCCCGGCATCGTCCTTGGTGTTGAATCCCAGGATCACTGCGTCAGAGGCGGAAGCTAGAAGGACGTCGGTCTCGGTGACTATTCCACTGCTGGTGCGAATGATCTTGACCGCCACCTCATCCGTGGATAGATCTTCCAGGGCGCTTCGCAGTGCCTCTCCGCTGCCCTCCACGTCCGTCTTCAGGATTACGTTGAGCTCCTTGCTGTAACCGACACGGACCTGGGCTTGGAGGGCCTCGGCGTCACCGTGCCATTCGTCCCGGACTGCCATCTGACGCTCACGCCGCTCTGAAGCAGAGGTAGACTTTCGCCCCGCCTCCACACCGGTCAGGATGTCCCCCGTCCTGGGTACGCTGTCGAACCCCAGCACCTCGACGGGGAATGCGGGGCCGGCCTCCCAGAGCCGCTGCCCCTGATGGTCGAACAGGGCGCGGACTTTACCCTTAGTCTCACCGGCGAAGAATCGGGCTCCCGCCTTTAGGGTGCCGGATTGGATTAACACGGTGGCGATAGGTCCTCTGGCCGAGTCCAGCTTAGCCTCAACCACTACGCCCCGGGCCATCCCATCCGGATTGCTCTTCAACTCGCCTACCTCGGCGACCAGGACGATGTTTTCCAGCAGGTCCGGTATCCCCTCCTGGGTTTTCGCCGATAAGGGCACGACTATCGTGTCCCCGCCCCACTCCTCCGGGATAAGCCCTAGTTCGGAAAGCTGCTGTTTTATTCGGTCCGGATTGGCCCCGGCCATGTCCATCTTGTTTATGGCTACGATGATCGGGACCTTCGCCGCCTTGGCGTGGTCAATGGCCTCTCGGGTTTGCGGCATAACGCCGTCGTCCGCGGCAACAACTAGGATAGCTATGTCCGTTACCTGGGCCCCGCGGGCCCTCATGGCCGTAAAGGCCTGGTGGCCCGGCGTGTCCAGGAAGGTGACGGGCTGACCGTCCACGCTCACCTGGTAGGCGCCGATGTGCTGGGTTATGCCTCCCTTTTCGGAAGTGGTAACGGAGGTGTTTCTGATAACGTCCAGCAGCGAAGTCTTTCCGTGGTCTACGTGGCCCAGGATGGTGACTATCGGGGCCCGCGGCACGAGATTTTCATCTTCGTCCGCTGCTTCCGCGTCGCTGGTATCCCTGACACTCGTGCCCTTTCTCTCCTCCAGTTGTGGAGAGAAACCAAAGTCTGTGGCGATGATAGAGGCGGTCTCGTAGTCGATCACCTGGGTGATATTCGCCATTACCCCGCGGCGCATCAACTGCTTGATGACCTCGATGCCGCTGGCCCGCATGAGTTCGGATAAGGACTGGACCGCTATGGCGCTCGGGATCTCCAAGGGAGGCCCAGACACCGGCCGGGTCTCGACGTTAACACCTTGTCGGACCGTCCTGCTTCTTGGGGGATTGGACTGTCTTGAAACCAATATATTGCTCGGATGCTCCGGGTTCTAGGCCCGGACCTGCTATTTCAATTCTTTGAAGTTGCCAACACCTCTGGATTTAGCTTCTCTGCGTAATCCTTAAAGGCGTTCAAGGAGTCTGGGGGGATGCTGCACTTTAGGGCGCGTGCCAGACGCTGGGAGCCGACTGCGCCGTGCCAGCATTGGTAGTCAGAACACAGGTATGCTCCCCTGCCCGACATCTTGCCGCTAGCGTCTATTTCGATTTCCCCCTCGGGCGTGCGTACGAGCCTGACCAATGTACGCTTGTCCATCACCCTGCGGCATGAGACGCAGGTGCGCTGCGGCGGCAAACGTTTCTGTTTTACAGCGATATTCTTAGCCAACCTTACTTACCGTTTCTGCCTGGGTCGGAAAATCCGACCCCTCCAACCCGGCTACCGACGGGTCCTTGGCGAGATGGGGAATGGAGCGAAGCTGCCACCCCCCGGACCTCTGGATGGCCCGCCTCCACCCCCCGAACCTCTGGACGGTCCACCTCCACCACCCGGGCCTCTGGACGGTCCACCACCACCTGGACCTCTGGACATCCCGCCGCCCGGGCCTCTGGACGGCCCGCCGCCCGGACCTCTTCCTCTCTTCGCACCTTTGCGCTTCTTGCCCTTGGATTTGTTGCCACCACGGCCTGGAATGAAGATGTCCAGGTCCTCAGCGAACCTGAGCTCGGTAGCAGGGCGATAAATCTCTTGCTCGGTGCTTGGCCAGATATCCTCAATGGCTTGGGGAGCGGGTTCGGGGAAGGCGGGCACGGCCACCTCTTCGAATACCGGCTCGGGTTCGGCGATGGGCGCCAACTCGGCTACCGGGGCCAGCTCTTCCGGCGCCGGGGCCTCTTCAATATCCAGCAGTTCCGCGGGCTCCACTTCAATGACCGGTTCGGCCAGTGCAGCGGCGGCCTCTTCAACTACGGCTGCTGCCTCTTCGAGCACCCCTGCAGCTACTGCGGCCAATTCCTCCGGCTCGGGAGTCTCAACCTCGAGGGCCACGGGGTCGGGGGTAGGCTCTTCAACCGTGGGCGCCGGCCGGGTAAGGGCTGCGATGGCTGCCGCTCGTATCTTGCTCTCACCGGCGTCGCTGACACCCTTGATGTCGATGCGCCACCCCGTGAGTTTTGCGGCTAGCCGGGCGTTCTGCCCTTCCTTGCCTATGGCCAGAGACAGGTGCCGATCTGCCACGACTACTACTGCGGACTCTTCCTCTTCTTCGATCTCCACCCGAGCCACCTGGGCCGGGCTTAGGGAGTTGGCAATGAAGGCGGATGGATCCCTGTCCCACTGCACTACGTCAATCTTTTCGCCGTGGAGCTCGTTGACTATGTTCTGTATTCGGATACCTCGCAGGCCCACGCATGACCCGACGGGGTCTATGCCCTCCTGCCGCGCCGAGACCGCCACCTTGGTCCGGTAACCCGCCTCCCGGGCGATGGAACGGATCTCCACCGTGCCGTTGTAGACCTCCGGCACTTCCAACTCGAATAGGCGTTTGACCAGGTCTTTGTGGGTCCGGGATACGATAACCTGCGGGCCCTTCACACTGCGGCTTACTTCAAGTACCAGGACCTTCATTCTCTGTCCCGGTCGGCACCGCTCATTGGGTGGAATCTCGGGCGCGGGCATAACGGCTTCCGTCTTGTCGATGTCGACGATCACCTGCCTGGGCTCGAGGCGCTGGACGATGGCGCTGGCTATCTCGCCCTCCTTGTCGGAGAACTCCTGGTAGACCAGTTCACGCTCGGCTTCCCGAAGGCGCTGCATAACGACCTGTTTGGCCGTCTGGGCAGCGATCCTGCCGGCGAATTGGCCCGTCGACTCAATCTCGATGATCTCGCCGATGGCCGCGCCCTTCTTGTATTTGTTCGCCTCTTTGGAAGTAATTTCCAGGTCTGTATCGGTCACCTCTTCGACGACCGTCTTCAGCGCGGCGACTTTCACCTCGCCGGTGGTGGGGAGGATCTTGACCGACAGGTTCTGGCCTGCGGTCTCGCCCTCTCTCTTGTAGACGGAGACGAGGGCAGCTTCGATAGCGGAAATAACCACTTCGCGCGGCAAATTTCTCTCAGAGGCAAGCTGAGTTACCGCGATTAGGAAATCGCTTTTCATACCGGCCTATACCCTCCAATCCGGACTTTTGGGCCGTATTAAAAAAAGTGGGGTGCTCCCCACTTCTTCCACGAACTGGCCTTAAGTTGGGCCGATTATATCAGAGGGAGCCGACTTATTGCAAGGCAGATTGAGGCCCTTGAGGGAGGCACATAATTGCGGTTACGTTAAGCTACAGGTATAAAACTAACCCATGTTAGTCTATCTGGCAAGCGGAGTAATCGGGGTAGGCGGCTGGCAGGTGCGGGGTTTTTGGAGGGTGTTGAAAGGTACCCATCATTGTTTTTCCACTGTGCCAAATACAGTGTTTTCAAAGGCAAATGCTTTAGTTTAAGGCAAATGCCCTTACTTTAATTAGGGTCTTGACTGCGGTATTATAGTAAATGTCTTTTATTTTTTGCTGATAGGGGGTTGACATGGCCGAAGTTTCTACGCGGGCTATTGTAGAACAGTTTGACAAAGACCAAATCTTAATTCAGGCTAAGCGCCCGGAGTTACTGGAGAAATACCCGGAGTCATGGGTAGTGGCTTATGGTGGAAAAATCGTCAGTCAACACCCCGAACTTACTGTAGCCCTGAAAAAAGCTCGATCAAAGCACGACAACAAAAACTTGGCAGTGGTGTTTCTCACTAGAACACCCAGTGACTTTATTTTGTGACCATTATTAACGGGTACTTTGGATTAAAACTAACAAGGGCTGGCCAAATTAGCGGTCGGCCTTTCGTTTCTATCTTACTGGAGATTCCGAGGTTTAACATTAAAGCCCCAGTGTCATTTCTAGTGGACACTGGCGCAGATACCACAACCCTTCACCCTGGGGATATCGAAAACCTAGGAATCCCTATGGGAAACTTGTATTCCGCACAATTAGAGGCGACGGGTGTAGGAGGTACAACTAAGTACGCAAAAGAAGACGTGATTTTACACATGGGCAACGTACAGGTTCGACGAGCCATTGGTATAGGCCCCACTGTTAAAAACCATTATGCCATAGTTCGAAATAAAGGGGCGCCGTCGCTATTGGGAATGGATGTCCTGGGAGTGGTGAATTTACTTGTCGACTTTGTTAATCAGACCGTCACTCTACGCTTACACGATAGTAATGTGGTCGGCATGTCTCAAATAAAGCTAAAGAGTCAACTTCGAGGGCCACGTCGACGACAAAATAAACGCAAACGATAAGAATAACCACTACCATCGGTTCAGCTATCGCTTGAACCACGAAGCTGGCAGTGATCGCAGGCCCGACCAATAGGTATCGGCTCCGGCAACCGCATACAATACCCGCACCCAAATTTCCCAAACACCCAAAGAGCCGGATCAAGGGCGGCACAAGTGTTGGCTATACCTGGCGGGCCTCCAATATCCGTTTTGGCTACAGCGGCCTGCCATGTGTCCTGAACCAGTTGTCTGGACGCCCGCCTAGACAAACCCCCAGTGTCAGCCACTCCAAGGTTCTTGGTAGCGCGGCAAACATGCACGTCTACCGCAACCGGAATGATGTCCATGTTGGCTATGGTGGCCCCACCCGGAGCAACCAGCATACGCATCCACATGGGGCCAATTTTCGGCCCTCTAAGCAATGGGAATCGGGTTTGCTCCTGGGAGCTGGTATGAAGGTACTGGAGCAACTCACCGGCGTTTCCAACCCCATCATTTACCACCCGACGTATTGGGTTGTCATGGGTAAGGTTGCGGGCAATAACGTGCCATGCAAAAGAGTCTGATTCGTGACGTAGACTAACCCCATATTGCGAGAGGTACCGGCGGACACTGGCAAGCGGCATCACCGAGGTCTCCGCGGGGTCAAATAGTTCCGGGTACTGGTAAAACAACTGGACACCGTTATTCCAAAGGCGGGCGGAGTCCCGGGGACGGTTCATGGCCGCAATAAACGTCAAAAACAACCGAATGGTTCTGGGTGACACTCCCGACCTACGCAGGCGGGTTACACATTCAACTTCTGGCATACGGGACCATGCCCGTCCCGGTCCCGCAGCCCTGTCGGATAGGTCTAACTGGTCGGTGTAAAAATCATGGGCGACTTTTTTTGCCACCTCGGCCGCATAAGAAATGTCCGGTACACCCATTTAACCCCCCGCCTTTCCTAACTATATGTTGGTCGCCTGTTTAGTGGTTGCCAGCCCCCGCTTCCGCAGTACCGCCTCATACAATGTCGGCCCCAATACAACTTCCGGTCGGCTGCCCTTTCCAGCCTCTCGCTCCGCGGCATGAATACAGGAATCGCAGTAAAAGCCGTCTTGGGGATGGCGGGTATCAGGCTTACCCTGCATCCACCGGAGGTCATGGTCATAGTAGAGCCCTTCGCTGTGCCAGCCGGGGCCGGGGCACGTGTACATCGGGTCATGGGGTTCCGGAAGCTTGGTGTTTTCCCAGGGTTGCGTCATGCTGTTACTGGCCCCGTGAAACCCGCCGCCATATCCCAAAGGTAACCACCCCCAACACGGCTACCAGTAGCACCCACCAATCCCAGTAACCCAGGAGCAGGGCTGACACTACGCTTAGGGCGTAGAGGATGCAGGAACTGCCCCACACATATTTTAGGATGCGCTTTATCACTGGTATCCCTCGGCCGACCACGCGGGCAGGGTGGTGGTGTTATCGGCCTCGCCGTAATCTCTTGTAGTAGTTCACTTCCAGGCCCGAATCCCCCTGCCATCGCTGAGGGTGTTGGGTGGCCGATACCTTGTACTGGAACGTCCTGCCGTTGACGGTCATTTCTCGGGACTGCCCTTCCTGCAAACTTGTTGCCCGACTGGTAGCACGCTTTACCCAGTCGGGCACTGCGGCTATTGCCACCGCCTCCCAGGGAGGCCCCTGTCGTCTGGAACCGCCTCGCCAGCGTCGGCGTCGATATGTCTTGAACTGGTTCTTTAAGATGCACATTCTTTGCCTTCCCTATTGTTAGCTTATTGGTACATGACCTAGCGACCTGGTAATCATTAAGACCTCATCCAAATATCTTTTCTGCCACTGGACCAAATGCTGAAATAACATCCTCTACTGTGGCCTCTTCCGTGTTAGTAAATACAGCCGTTTTGGTCAACAGTTCTTGCAGCCCCTTGTGGAACTGGTCGGAGTCCAGTTCAAGGTATAGCTGTACAAAAGCACGTTTGCCAAAATGTCCTGAGCAATGACCGAGACCACCTCCGTTAGCTGAACCCCAAACATCCAGTTTGGACACAATGGCGTCTTCATCATCATTTACCCTTATGCGCGCATCCTCTAGCTCCCTAAAGGTACTGACATCGGGACATAGTGCTAGGCTTGGGTCATTTAAGTCCAAGGGTTTCCCTGTGATAGACGACTCCACGACTGCCCGCGCACCCTCGGCAAAACCTTCGACCAGCCAGTGGGGGCCTCTTAAAAAGTAGTAGTGGGCCGTCTCATGTGCAATGATGCCGGTTGCGCCCAGAATGTTAGTTGCAGTCGTGTCAAACGTCTCTAGTATTACCATTTGCCCCCCGAACTTGAGTCCTGAGTAATCGCCCTCCAAAGGCGGCCCTCCACGACTGTTATAAACCTTGTCGGAAAGTATGAGTAAGATATTGTTGTCGGGTAGAGGCTGTTGCAGTACCGCCTCCATATGGCGAATTACCTCTTCCAGACGGTTAAAGGTCATCTCGGCAGGTGGTTGTCCCAATCGCAACACCGTTAGGTCTGTGGGGCCTGATATTGGAAAGTCGATACTACGCTCAATTGTGTACGCCGGTTCTATCATTGCCCGCAAATTCCTGTCGTAGTCAAACGGCCACAGGGCACCGATAATCTTGGCCTCGGTATCGTCTATTCCGTCTTGAATAGACGGTAGCTCCATAAGTCGGGCAAAGTAGTCCTGTTCGTATTCGGCGTAGTTCCTCAACTCGTGCAATGTCCAGGCATCGGAAGGTGTCAGGGTTTCGAGAAAAGGGGATTCAAGAATATGTACGAGGGTGGGTAGGTCCATATCAGTCCAGGAAGCCATATCCAAAAGGTTTTGTGCGGCCTTACGTTCAACCTCGTCGCTTATCCCGTCTTCTATCCACGATGTTGACTTAATCGCGGACGCTAGCAGGGGACGAATACTCTCCACCCACCCCCAATTGCGGAGTCTGTCCCAGCCCTGGACGTATAAGACTATCGGGGTAGGTGTGGGCGTGGGAACAAGAATAGGCGTTGAGGTCGGGGTTGGGATCGGCGTGGTGGCTGGGGTTGCGGCTGGTTTGGGCACAGGAGTGTAAATGGGAATAGGGGTGACCGTGGCGGTTGTGTAGGTAGGAAGAGGAGTTGGGGAGGGTGGCGGCGAAACGGACGGAGGAGCGGCGGTTGGGAGAGGGCTTGCCTGCGCGGTAGCCGGTGTGTTCGGTGTGGATTGTGCCGTAGGCGTGAGTACTGGGGCTGTGGGTGTGTCCAGAGGAACGGCCTCCTGTCCACGGCAGGAGGCCAGTACACAGATACTCACTAATAGTAGGACGGCGAATACAAACTTAACTTTCAGGGACATAACGCGAAGTGCTCCCTCCAGCAGAAGAGTGGGTACTTGCGACAGTGGCCCAGCCCTCGTTATTCCAGCCAGGAGGGAGCATGTGGCCACTCTCCTGGCCAAGCATGGAATAACGGGAATTGGGTATGTGTAACCAGTGAACCACTGTCGCTAAGACTAGACTACGCCGGACATGGGGTCGTGTCAATCAGAAACTCGACTCGTTTAGGCTACCTTCTCGACCTGCCACCTAAGCTCGCCAAACCGCCCTTGCCGGGCCTTTACCAGGGCCGTCACCTGAAAAGTCAGTACCGACATAAGGGCGTGAAGGCTGATCTTGCGCAACCTTCGGAGGTAGTGACGATCTAGCCTCCGGGACTCTTTCATGGACTTGAAGACCCGTTCTATGGCCTGCCGTTTGGCATACCGGGCTTTCCACTCCGGCCCCTCCCGTCTAATGGCTCCAAACAACCGAAGGTTTTCGGTCGGGTCCTGCCATATCTCGGTATCACAGTGCCTTATGCCACCCCTAAATGACTCCGCCAGGTGGCAACCCACGCACCGGTACAGGTGGCCCCGCTTGGGATCACTGCAAATGTACCGCATGGGGATTCTGCCCAGACATACGGGTACTCCCTCCTTGGTAAAGGTGTCGTCATAAAACTCACTACCACCCTTCGGTCGTATACCCCCCTTTCGCCTTATGTGGATAATTGGGAGAATACCCTTACCCCAAAGGTATTCATGGTTGGCTTTGGAGTCGTACCCCCTGTCAGCCATAGCGGCCTCCGGCATAAACCATGAGTACAGGCTCTCGGCCTGTGCTATGACATTGGGTAGCTCCGGGCTGTCATTACGGCTGGCTGTTGTGACGTACTGGGCAAGGGGTAGTCCGTGGTTGGCATCGGCCACCATGTGAACCTTGTATCCCCAAAACCATTCCTTGCCGTCCTTTTTGGCCCGGGGACTGTTCTTGGCCGTCCACGAGGCTTCGGGATCACTGAGGTCTTTATGGTGTGGTCGGCTGTAACTCTTCACAACCGTGGAGTCCACCGCCACTTCCTCGCCCAGGTCGGGCAGGAAGCCCTTAAGTTCATTGGTAACCCCCGCAAATGCCTGCTCCACAAGGCTGGGGTGGTGGGACAACCGGTTTACGAAGCGGTTAAAGGTCATTCGGTGGGGAAGTCTGGTAAAGCCACATAGTTTCCGGAGTTCGAAGTCATTGCGGAGTCTACGAATAAGGGTGTTGGTACTGGGAAGGTTTAACAGGTAGGAACAGGCGTAGGCCCGCCAGAGAGCACGGAGCGAGTAACCTTTACGCCCCACCAGGCGGTAGGCTTCCAGCCGTTGAAGTAGACCGGTGTCGTTCAGGCTGGAAAGCTCCTTTTTCAGTTCGCAATATGAGCGAGTGTTTTGCTCATCTGCTATGTTTGCTGTATACTTTAGCGTGACCACTGGGAACCGATACTTCCTTGTGGGTGGAAGGCCACTGGTAATGACAGTGACCTTTTAGAACCCCGACGGGCTGCAACCTGTCGGGGTTTTTCTTTGATGTACTTGTTATGATACGCTAAAGTGTCAACTTTAGCAACTATGGCCGCCGCTATGACAATACTAAAAGAGTTGCTTATCACATGGCTACAGGCCTAAATAGGGGCGAAAAAGGGCGGGAAAATAAGCTAGCTCAGGACATGGCGGGCGGTGTGTCTAAGACACGAGGACAGGGGGGTGGCGGGCACTTGACAAACGGAGGTAAGGTGTGGTCCAAAACCGACCTTTTGGGTACAGCGAGATTGTGGCGGTGTTGTATACTGGAACCCACAAACAGCCACCCCCTGGAATCCCACCCATTCGACGATGAACTTAAGTAGTTTTATCTTGACAGGTATGTCCGTTGCGCCCGTGTTGTGGGTGTACGGAATTGTGGGAGCAATAGGAGGTCACTACATACGGGCCAGTTGTGTGGGGGGCGTTGGGGTCTTGTTCTTGGTTGGCGGAATCCTCTTACTGCGTTACTACCATAGCAACGCCGAGCGTATACCCCTACAGCTAACCGGAGCCGAGGCCGCTGACCAAGAATCGTTAGGTATCTTGGTACTGTACCTGGTTCCCCTTCTTGAAACTCCAACACTGCAAACCAATTGGGTCATACTGATTCCAGCGGGGGCATTGTTCTTAGCTTGGATGGTGACAGGGCACTATCACCACCTTAACCCCCTACTGGTCATAATGGGTTGGCACTTTTACAAAGTTAGTACTCCCGAAGGCATATCGTATATCTTGTTATCAAGGCAAAAATTGCGCAATGTAACAAAATACGTTAATGTGATCGAGCTTTCCACCTACACCCTAATGGACAGAGGGGAGACTCACTCACTTGACGACAAGGACAGAGATAACCGAGGACAATGCCCCGAATCTCTTTGCGATCTGTAAGCCCAGGAAAGGGGAAGTGGTTGCTCGGCGCATAAGGCTAACCTCGCGCCTCCAGGTTGCAGTTGGCCGCATGTTTGAAAGACAAGCCGAGAGTTTTAGAGAGGGCAACGTCGAGGATATACCGTACGAAACGTCGGGTACCTGGAAAGCGGGTCCTGACGAAACGTTTGTCACCCCACTAACCCCCGATGCCGCCAGTATTTTTAACCAGATTACAGGTGGTTCATTGGCGGTTGAGGAACTAGATACAGAAGACCTATCTAGGGGCAACATCAAAGCCTTGTGTGTCCCCTCCTACCCCATCGACGGCACACGGGTCTTAGTACAGGGGTTTACGGCTCAACAATTACTCCAACGTCGCGACCTAATAGCAATGGTTCTCCAGCACGACAGATTTGACCGTTTGTCCGACCCTGTTTTAACCCTGGGACGCTCCCTGGTCTGTATTGTTGAAGAACAACAGATGCTTTTTAAGGGCCTGCAGGCGGTACGCCCCATTTTTGACCTAAAGGAACGATACAAGGCAGCGACGGAAAAAGAGGTGATGGCCTTTGTTCAAGCCGAAGTATTTGACAACACCAACATCGAGTATGTGGTGGATGCCCTAGACCAACTCGACCGTAAACGCATAACAGAAATACAAACACGCGGAATTCTGACTAACCTAACCACCAAATACAGTCAGGAGGTGGCCGACCAGACAGAGTTTCCTATCCGCGTCAGTGACGGAAAAGTACAGATACCTGCAGAGCGGTACCTACTTAAAGCGTTTTTGCAATTCATATCGGACAGCCGCTGGCGTGGAGCGTTTTCGGGAACCCCGTTCATTACCAACTCCCAGCGCCCAGCTCCGCCCCTAAATTAACCAGCCGATCCACCTGCAAGGAGTAACGGCCAATGGCAACTGACAGGTACAGCAGGGATCTCAGATGCCCTGATTGCGGTCGTGGTGGTGTCGTTGAAGTTAGAGAGAACGACGGTTGGTCATTTGTTAAGGGGAGCCGAGGTAGACACATTCGCAGTGTGCCAGAGGGATTTACAGTGATTAACCACGGAGAACACCATCACGAAACTACGATCATTCAATGCCCCTGCGGCAACAGGCTTACGGACGCCGGATGGTAGCGAGTTTCCATCTCGTAAGTTAGGTCGCCATTACTAAAAAATGACAAACCTAGTTGCCATTCGCCTTACCGCTCTCCCCAAAGAGGAATCTATTATCTCCTGCTATAGATGTAGCCAAGAGATACCTGTAGAAGCCCTTCGTTACGCCCTGACAACTAAACGGGCCGACACGGGGACGGCTGGCAAATCCCACGCTATGGTCTCCTTTGAAAGCGTCCAAAAAAAGAAGGCAGTGTTATGTGGGACGTGCGCACTTTTGGCATTTACAAATTTCGACCAGGTAATCGAGCAGATAGAGAAATTCTTGTTCGTTGAAGCTGAATCCTTTTAAGGATTGTCCACCTGCTACTTGTTTTCTTGCCCGTCCCTACCTCAACTTGACGTAATCGCAATTATGTGCCTCCCTCAGGCCCTTGACCCCTGCCGCCCGAGCCTTTGTTGACTCGCAAAATCCCCTTTGCTAGACTCGGAACACCGGGGCGGTTAGCTCAGTTGGTTAGAGCGCTGCGTTGACATCGCAGAGGTCACTGGTTCGAGTCCAGTATCGCCCACCATTTCCGCATGGCCGCCCCCCCGCCTACCGCGTGTTCGGCGAACCTCCTCGACCTAGATAGCTGCACATCACGCATTCTCACTCTTAGAATCGACCTTGCGTGGCGTGGGATTCAGCACTCCGGTGGCCGATGATTTTCAAACCAGTGCTTTAATAAAGCCGGCGCCGTATATGATGCTCCCGCAATAAAGGTGCGTTCTGGAACCCGACATTTGTCCCTACCGGCCACCGCTGAAGACCCGCCGGAACGCAGAAGCTACGGAGTTCAGCTGACGGCATACAATCCGACGTCCCCTTCACTTGATTCCACCCCCTCATCTGCCCTCGGCAGCCCGGCCCGATCCTTATCTATCCCCCACGTGAACCTCAGCCCACCCGTGCTCCTCTTGACACGAGATAGTTTGTATTACAAACTAGTTTGCACATACGGGCAAAAACCAAGGCTGCCGGGAGAGATAACATGAAGAATCAAGATCGTGAAGAACATCGCATTACTTCAGAGGACGCATGGGAGTCCATTCACGCAACTTTGGACAGGTCCCGCAGCCTTATGTATGTGGCGGGTTGGCCATCCATCTTGTTGCTATGGGGAGTCATCGTTTCGGTGGGCTACCTGACTCAATTCGTAGTGGAGGTGGCTTTCCCGACATTTGCAGACGACTATCCCTGGTTTCCGGGCCCCTTGTGGGGCGTGTTAGGGACTATTGGCATGATCGGCAGCTCCATATTGGGGTACCGAGCCGGGCACGCGAACTCCGACGGTCCTACTGCCACCCGCGCCGGGCTCCGAGTGTTCTTCTTCTGGATGACCGTTATCACGGCCGCTTTCGTCATCCCGGCGGCGTCCGGCTTGTGGACTATTGAGTCCAATGAGCTTGCCATATCCCGTGTAGCCGTAGGGATTGTAGCGCTCGGTTACATTCTTTTTGGCATCATGCATCACAAGGCAATTGCACTCATGGGCGTGGGTATCGCCGCCGCTCACTACGCGCCTTCCTATTTCGCCGGAGATTTTTCTAACGCTGTATCAGCCGTACTCGTGTTGACGGCCGTGGCCATAGCCTGGACTTGGATTCGCAAAACCGGCGTCGCATGAGTGACGCGCCTGCCGTCCTCGACGAGATAATTCATCAATCAACCCGCCTTCGCATCATGACGCTCCTGGCGCACCGGTCCCAGACTGATCGGGTCGCCTACGGCCTCATTCAGAAGAGCCTGGGCCTGACTGGCGGCAAC
This sequence comes from Dehalococcoidia bacterium, assembly GCA_965249275.1. Classification (GTDB taxonomy): domain Bacteria; phylum Chloroflexota; class Dehalococcoidia; order Plut-88900; family Plut-88900; genus Plut-88900. The sequence continues at coordinate 558,830 of CBDFLQ010000006.1, read as the reverse complement.
CTGACAATCCATTTGCGAAAGTTGGAGGAGGCCGGGTACGTAGCCACGACCAAGGAGTTTGTGGATGCCAAGCCCCGCACCTGGGTCGAGGCCACATCCGCAGGCCGACGCGCCTTCGCTGAATATCTCTCCAATCTGGAGCGCACTCTGAACATGTCTTTTTGATGACACTTCCCCAAGCCCTGTTCAAAAAATGGTACGATTTAGGGAACGCCGACCAGCTTTAAAATCGTCGGCCACCTGATTGAAGGGGTTTAAATTGAAAAGAATAGTCTATGTGGCAGCCGCTCTTTTCATGGCGGCGGTCATCCTCGTAGCCTGTGGCGGCGATCCGGAGCCAACCGCAACTCCCGAACCCACAGACGTTCCCTCTATTCCACCCACCACCCAACCCTCCGCTCCGGCAGCCGAGGCCACACCTCCTCCCCCTACAGATCAACCCACCACCCCACCAACTTCCGTCCCCACCCCCGACCCCGCAGCCGGCCTTAGCCCGGACGTCGACACCTCGGGGTACCTCTCCGCTCAATGTGCCCCCGATGGCACCTTGGACAGTGCCGCAGTGGTCACGTCGTGCGGCATCCTTGCCGCCGAGCAGATTGAAAACGTCTCATTCGTCGCTGAAGTAGATCTGCCGTCTCTCTTCCCCGTGGATGGCTCCGGCGGGTCCGACTTCTCCATGACGTTGAGCGGCATCGTGGCCCGAGCCGGCCGCCTCCAATTCGAGATGGTCTTGAATATAGCGGGAGCAACCAGCACGACTAACGGAGTCTTCATAGGTAACGACACTTATTTCCAAAACCCTGAGTCCAGTGAATGGTACGAAGGCGATCCCCCCGACACCGAATTCCTCACCGCCCTGCAGCTGGTCGGCTTCCTAATCGCCCCCAACGACCCAACCGCTTCTTTCGACGGCATCGTGGACCTGGATGATGGCTCCCGAGGCTACGTCTTGATTTCGGAATTTGCAGGCCAGGGTGGCGGGACGGGATTGGCTCCGGGGTCGGCAGGCAGCGTAACCAGGACCGTGGACGCCACCGACTTCCTGACCAGGAAAGTCATAGTCGCCGAACAGGGCTCGGACGGCGAGACCCGGGACTTCATCACCATTACCTACAGCGGCTACAACGAGCCCTATGAGCTAGAACCCCCCGACGAACTCCTGTCTTTCTCCAACTAGTCAATAAACATCCGCAGCCTCTCCGTCATCCCCGACCCCTATCGGGAATCCATCCCCCTCCCCCCAGTACTGAATTAGAGGCCCACGTGCGTGCTCTGCACGCACGTGGGCCTCTATTCTTATCTCCCCCTCTCCCTTGAAGGCCCTAAGGGAGAGGGGGATTAAGGGGGTGAGGGTTCCCCTGTGGGGCTGGGGCGGTGTCCACCCAAGTGTGACACGAACCCATTGACATTACCTGAACACCCGTGCTACTATCCGCACCGTTCGAACACCAGCCCAACCACCTTAAGGAGGAACCAAAAACCCAGGGAAGCCCACCCGACCCACCCGAGGACTCAACGCCTCAGCCCATCCCAACGGCCCTCGCGCAGGCCCGCGGCACAAGCGAAAGTCGCCATCTCCTCTTCCCACCGGGTCCCGTGTACCCTTCCCCCTTCCCTGACCACTAGGCGATGGAAGACGCCCTGGACCGTACATAAAAGTCTCCTCACGGAGCAACCCGACCCATGGAGCGGAACGGGGCAGCCCGTAGCCGAGGCCCGCTCGGCTCTCCGTCCGCTTCCTCAAATAAACTGGACTGTCCGCCACTCCCGGCTCCTGGATACAGGCGGCTAACTGGATACCCCGTACTCCTGCGAGGGGAACTGACCCTGGACTTTCCCCTTCCTGCATGTCTCGCAGCGCAGCCAACCTTCATTGGAGCCTATGACGGATGACGGACCCGTACGTCCGACCATACTTCCAGGTCTAGGCGGCGGCGGAGACCCGTCCCACGCTCCCGGGACGACTCCTAGCCCGCATTATCTAAATGTAGGGAGCCTAATCCAGCAAGCGTCTTTCATCGCCTTCCCAAAACCTAACAGACAGAACGGAAACCGAAACCCCACAATCGAAGATGGAACATCCGCCTCTGGAGGACTGAAGAAAAGGCCGGTGTGTCGCTAACCTACCGAACGAGTGCACTCAATTGACACGACGCGCGGGCGGCAACTACACTGCCAGAGCGTTATAGGCAATTCCCCCACGTGCTTTTTGGAGCAACATGGCCGAAAACGGACGCTACGATATGTTCGTGATCGGTACCGGGCCTGCCGGGCAACGCGCCGCAATCCAGGCTGCCAAGCTGGGCAAAAAGATCGGGATCTGCGAGCGTAGAGAAGTCGTCGGCGGTGTGTGCATCAACACCGGTACCATCCCCTCCAAGACCTTTCGTGAGGCCGTGCTATACCTGACCGGCTTCCGACAGCGGGGAATCTACGGCTCTTCCTTCACGGTCAAAGAAGACATCTCCATGGCGGACGACCTCCTCTTCCGCTGCAACCACGTGATCGTCCAGGAAACCGAGGTTATCCGCCACCAGATGAGGCGCAATCGCGTAGATGTCCTGCAGGGCGAGGCCTCCTTCGAATCTCCCAACGTCTTGACGGTCACCGGGAGAAAGGGCACGGTCCGAGTCGAAGCCGAAAAGATCGTCATTGCTACCGGCACGACGCCCGCGTCCCTGCCGGGATTCGACGTTGACAGCAAGGCGATCGTCGACTCTGACGGCGTCCTCAGCCTGGACACCATTCCGCGCACCATGACCGTAGTCGGCGCGGGTGTAATAGGAATCGAGTACGCCTCGATCTTCGCCGCCCTCGGCTCGGATGTCACCGTTGTGGAGAAACGTTCCGGCATCCTTGATTTCGTCGACAGGGAATTGACCGAGGCCCTCGTCTACCACATGCGCAACATGGGTTGCATCTTCCGGTTCGGCGAGGAAGTGGAGCTCGTGGAGTCCATCGGCGGCAAGGCCGTCGCCTCGCTAAAGTCGGGAAAGAGAATCACATCCGACCTCCTCATGTATTCCGTTGGGCGGATGGGCGCAACAGGTGTCCTGAACCTCGACTTCGCCGGCCTGACCTCCGACCACCGAGGCCGCATACCCGTCGGCGATCACTACCAGACTGAACAATCCCACATATACGCGGTCGGTGACGTAGTGGGCTTCCCCTCCCTGGCCTCGACCTCCATGGAACAGGGCAGGGCCGCGGCCTGCCACGCCTTCGGAATCGACTACCACTCCTCCCCCCACCACTACCCCTTCGGCATCTACTCCGTGCCGGAGCTATCGATGGTCGGTGGCACCGAGCAGGCTTTGACCGAGGCCGGTGTCCCTTACGAGGTTGGCCTTGCCAGGTACCGGGAGATAGCGCGGGGCAACATTCTCGGGGACGACACGGGGATGCTCAAGATGCTGTTTCACAGGGACACCCGGGAGTTGCTGGGCATCCACATCATCGGCGCCGAGGCCTCAGAGCTCATTCACATAGGCCAAGCCGTCCTGGCCTTCGGCGGCACCCTCGACTACTTCGTCAACACTGTCTTCAACTACCCCACCCTCGCCGAGTGCTACAAAGTCGCCGCCCTGGACTGCTACAACAAGATCGGGCCTGCGCCGGTGCAGATGGCGCACGCGAACTAGGGACTCTGATAGTGGGGATTGCTGCCTCTGCGAACTTCACTAGCAAGGACTGAAAGAACTTCCGCGTTTCTTGGTAGGGCTACAATTGTTGTTAGAATCCAAATCGAGAAATCTAGACTAGGTCAGGATATAATACGCGCTCCTTTAACACCATGTCGGTATCCTAGGGTGCAGGAAGGGGGTCACGGTGAATGACAAACTTTTCGTAACATTGGATGGTGGTCGAGTTAGCGATGGTAGTGTGCCCCTGAATGAATTCATGATTGCAATGCAGGGTGTCCAAGATGCGATGCGCCTAATAGTGGAACACCTAGGCGAACGTCAACGGAGTCCGGGACAGCCGCCAAAGTGGGTTCGCGAACAGAGTACCTTACGTCTGAATGCTACTCATGTTGGGTCTTATGTTGCCGAATTGACCCTAGAACATCCACCTGACCGTCAGGGGTATTTGGAGGACTTTGGCCAACAAGCGTTTGATGCCTTAAGAAACTGGGATGGGAGCGAGGATTCCACCCTGCCTGGGGAAGTGACGGGAAGACTTTACGAAATACCACATGCGCTGCCTGATGATGTTAGCCTCTGGATTGGCAGCGATGAAAAGCCTCGTAAGGTAAAGATAAAAAGCGTAGGTCGTGCTCCGGTTGGAAATTCAGACACAGAAAAAGCATTGGTGCACGGCTGGCTGAAGGAAGTGAATTGGCATAAAGGGACGGCACAGCTCCATCAATATGGGGATAAATTTGTTCAGTTGCGTTTCGATAGTGATCTCGACATAGAAATGCTGAAATTAGCAAATGGATTCGTGGATGTACGCGGGCTAGGCCGACTCAACGTGAAGGGGGAATGGATCACCGTTCAGGTTAAGCAACTCAATGCTACTCGAGCTTGGAGCGACCCTACTAGCTTGGAAACGCTCCTAAATAACCCCAACCCCAAGATATTCGATCCTGAAAAAGTAGTTAGAGCAAGTGAACCCTTCGATGCTGACGAGTTCATAGGTATCATCCACGAAGCAAGGGATACGCGCTTAGAGGAAACTCCCAATTGATAATCCTGGATACTAATATCGTTTCGTATATTTTTGGCGGGGACTACCGCGCCCTGCGTTACTTATCGATGATTAGTGGCCTACGCACATTTTTGTCTTTCCAAACGTTAGAGGAACTCTGGTTTGGGGCCTATAAGAAAGGTTGGGGAGCAAGGCGCAAGAACGAGCTATCGCAGCATATTGACCAATATGAGATTGTTTGGCCCAACTTCGAAATGGTGGACATCTGTGCTCAAGTGCGTAGGGAAAGGGAGTCTATCGGACTCCGCTTAGATGTAGCGGACGCCTGGATAGCAGCAACTGCAATATTGCTGCAATGTCCTTTGGCCTCTCATGACAGAGACTTCTCTGGCATTTCCAGCCTTGAATTAATACAGCTGCCGTTTGCGTAGGTCCCCTACAACCCCGTAAGCCCCCGACCCAGCCCCCGAGCCAGACCCTCGTCCCCCGACACGCTCAGCCGACCGGAGGACATCGCATCCTCCAAGCCCAACCGGCCGCAGGAAATCAGCACTAACGCCTCGCCGTCGCAGTTAAGTGTTGCGCTTGGAGTCTCCGGGGCTGCGTCTTCCCCGACAACCAGGTCCGGCACCTCATGCCCGTCCGACAGCTCAAACCTGAACCGCGCAGGTCCTGTAGCGGCCATTCGCGCCATCGTCTTGCTTCCGATAGCCAGCGCCGCGGGTAGCGACTCCTGCGACATGTGGTAGTCGGGGTCCAGGGGGGATAGGGCGTCCCAGGCGTGAATTGCAAGCTCGTTGACAACCAGGTCCACGAAGTCGGCGACGTTCATGGGTCCCCATGGGTGCCAGCAGGACTTGGTGTAGTCGTCGGGGCTTAGGGAGTCGACAAGCTCGAAGCTTTCCCGGTACTTCTCGTCAAAAGCGTCCAGCAGCCCCTCCCCGAGCTTCTCTCTCAGTCTTATGGCGCCTTGGGCTATCCGCACCTCTGTGGGCACGTCCGCGGCCCCCGGCCTCCGAGCCCCTTCGGGGGTGCTGTCTTCCCCCTGCAGCCCGCGCACAATCATGTTTTTCTGGAACTGCACAACGAACACGAGATGGGCCACAACGTCCCCGACCGCCCACCGGTCGCAGGCGCTGGGCCGGTTTAGGTCCTCGGCGGACAGACCTCTCAGCCGTTGCCCAAGCCGCGCCGACTCCGTCTTCGAAACCTCGATCCGTTGCTTAACTTGGTCGCTTGTCATGTCTGTACCTACTCCGATAAGGCGCTCACAGCGAATTCCTGCATCCGGCGGAGCTCGTCGTCATTCACGCAGTCATACACATGAGGCCGTCGTCGGCTATTTCGAGGAAATCGCTGTGAGTCCTTGCTGACGGGTCGTAAGAATCGGGATTGTTCAATTTTCCGTCTCCCTGGCCACGAAGGACTCACGCACGAAAATAGCGCGTTGACTGCGTAGTGTATTGAACGCGGTGTTTACGCGCAAGCCGGGCCATCGATGAGCGCCATGAAAGCCTTTACAAAGACCTGCTACTGAGGAGGATGCTACTATTGTCCGAATTCCGATGTGTCCGCTCTAGCAGGTTGAGATAGGTTGCTCTACGTAGTCGCGACGCCCATAGGTAACATGGAAGACATCACGCTGAGGGCCCTGCGCGTCCTGCGTGAGGTCCCGCTCATCGCCGCGGAGGACACCCGAAAGACGAGACGGCTTCTCGAAAGACACGGGATAAAGACCCGCATTACGAGCTTTCACGACCACAGCGGCGAGGCAAAGCTGTCTCGGCTGGTGGAGCACATGAGAAGCGATGACCTGGCCCTGGTCTCCGACGCGGGGATGCCTAACATCAACGACCCGGGCCACGAGCTGATAGCAGCCGCGATAGAGAACTCCGTGCCCGTAGTGCCGATTCCCGGGGCCACGGCGGTTATCACGGCTCTGGTAGCTTCGGGGCTTCCGACTTCTCAATTCACCTTCGTCGGGTTTCTACCGAGGAAGAGTTCAGAGCGTAGGAAGCTCCTATCCTCGGTGATCGACGAGGGGCGCACTACCGTCGCCTTCGAGACTCCTCACCGAATTCACGCTGCGCTGGATGACATCGCCGCGGTAGCCCCCGATGTGGAGATCGCCGTGTGTCGAGAGCTTACCAAGCTGCACGAAGAGGTGTTCCGGGGCTCTCCCTCCGAGGCACGGGCGCACTTCACCAACCCCCGCGGCGAATTCACGCTAGTCATAGGGCCCAAACCCCAACCGGACACCGATGTCAGCGACACGGAGTTGAAGTCAGCATTCCAGCGTCTTGAGTCGGAGGGGGCTTCGGGAAGAGAGGCAGTCGATAGGGTGGCCCGAGAGTACGGGGTGGGGAGGAACAGGGTGTATCGGGTGTGGGTGGGGCGGGGGAAGGGGAACTGTTAGATTTAGTGGCCAGGGCAGTTGGTTTGCAAGAGGTGTGTGTGGCCAAGTCCTAGGTCCCTGGCGAGGCCTCGGGGCCACGTGGCGTGGGTGGCTTAGGGGGTGGCCGTGGCGGTGTCGCGGGACAGTTTGGCGCCTTCGATTCTGGCTCGGAGTTCGTCGGCGTCTACGCCTAATTCAATGGCGCGGGTCACGTCGGCTTCCGCCTCGGAATCCCGACCGAGCAGCGTGTAGGACATGGCACGCCAGAAATGGGCGCCCTGGTGCTCCGGGACGATGGATATGGCAGTAGTGTAGTCCCGGATTCCATCCTCATATTGTTCCAGCCTGGTGTAGGTAAGGCCCCGGTTGTAGAAGGCGGAGGAGTAGTCGGGCCGCATGTGTATGGCCTCCGTGAAGTCCCGGATAGCCAAATCAAACTGTCCCTCTTCGGCAAAAGCGATGCCGCGGATAAGGAATTCCTCCGGGATGACGGCCACGGCGGTGGGGAGAGGCTCCTCTTCCCCGAGATCGGGGCCGACGAAGAAGAAGACCGCCAACCCGCACGAGGAGATAAAAATGATGAATACAGTTAACCCGCCGATGATATAAAGAGGCACAAAGGGAAGAGGCCGGGTCTTGCCCTCTCGGGTCTCCCTCTCTTCAATGAGCTGCTGGAGGGACTTCGGCTCCTTTGGCTCTTTTTTACGTCGGAAAAATGGCACGCCGGGTTTACCTTAGCTCGGAGAACGGGGCGCAGACCAAGCCAAGGGCCTTAAACCACGCCCGCTTCCCGCAGCTTACCGATGCGCTCCCCGTCGTATCCCAGGACTTCGGACAACACCTGTTCGGTGTGCTGCCCGAGCAGAGGTGAGGGCTCGACGTTGGTGGGAGAGTCGGACAGCTTGATGGGGTTGCCGGGGAAGGTGAATTCGCCGCGCTGTGGGTGGTCGACAGTGACAATCATATCGCGTTCGATGAGGTGGGGGTCGGAATGGATGTCCACGGCGTTGAGGAGAGCGCCGGCGGTGACGCCGATCTCCCCCATGAGCTTCATCACCTCATGCTTGTCATGGTCGGCGGACCAAGCCTCTATGATGCAGGCGAGCTCATCCTTGTTGGTTATACGGCCGTCGTTGGTGGAGAAGCGGGGGTCGCCGATCAAGTCTTCGCGCTCGATTAACCGAAGGAATTGGTCCCAGACCTTCAACCCGACGATGCCGTTGACGAACAGGTACACGTAGTCATCCTTGCCGCCGGGCTTGCACTTATATAGGTCGGCGGGAGCGGAACCTGGCGAGGCACGCCCCCGGCGGTCGGGGGACTTCTTGTCGTAGTAGTAGCCGTGCATGGTGACTCGGGTGAAGTTCACCACCGCATCCTGCATGGACACTTCCACCTCTTGCCCCTTGCCGGTTTTCTCCCTCTGCCACAGCGCGGCCATGATTCCAAGGGCGGTATGGTATCCCGTCCCGATGTCGCCTGCCGTAATGCCGGGCAGCAGTGGTGGCCCGCCCGGCTCGCCGGTCATGGCGACGGCGCCGCCGGTGGTGAGGGCTATCATGTCGAAGCTCTTGTAGTTGCTGTAAGGGCCGTAGGTCCCGAAGCCCTTGACCCGGGCCAGGATGATGCGGGGGTTGATTTTGGAAAGCACGTCGTAGCCTAAACCTAGACGCTCCAGGGTGCCGGGACCCATGTTCTCGGCGACGATGTCGCCCTTCCTGACCAGATCGAAGAAGATTAGCTTGCCCTCCTCGGATTTCAGGTCGAGGGTGATGCTCTTCTTGTTGGCATTGAGGGTCATGAAGTAGTAGCTGTCGAAGCCCGTGCCGTCCTGCCGCACCTTGCGGCCCGGATCACCGCGGCCCGGTGCCTCGACCTTTATAACGTCGGCGCCAAGCCAGGCGAGGGCCTGGGTGCAGGTGGTGCCAGCCTCGAACTGGGTGAGATCTATAACCCGAACGCCGTCCAATGCCGTTCCCATGTTCACACTCCCGTCGAATACAGCCGTGAACCGATTATAGCAGACGAGCAAATTGGGACATTCGCCAATGGGCCGAGGCACCAATAGAAGCCCTTGATTAAGGGCGGGGAAAGAGTTGGGGGAGAGAAAATGGTCGGGGCGACTGGATTTGAACCAGCGACCCCCTGCACCCCATGCAGGTGCGCTACCGGGCTGCGCCACGCCCCGACGAGTCGGTAGCTTAGCACGAAGAACGGGGCTCTTCAAGGTGAGGAGGATGAGAGTGACCCCCACCCCAAACCAACAGCAAGAGATTGTCCCGACGGGGGAGGATTAGGTCCTGGATGCGATGTCGGTTTGGAGCATATCAATGACGGAGGTGAGTGGCTGGGGGCCCAAGTTCTCGCCGTTGCGTTTGCGGACGGATAGGGTCTCGGCGGTAACTTCTTTGTCGCCGACGATGAGCATGTAGGGCACCTTGTTGAGCTGGGCGTCCCGGATCTTGCGGTTCATGCGTTCGCCCCGGTCATCGACCTCGACTCGCAGGCCGGCGGCAGTCAATTGGGCGGCGGCGGCTCGGGCGTATTCGACGTGGCGATCGGTAATCGGGACCAGCGAGGCCTGCGTCGGCGCCAGCCACACGGGGAACGCTCCGCCGTAATGCTCGATGAGTATGCCCATGAAGCGCTCCATGGACCCGAGGATGGCCCGGTGGACCATGTAGGGCCTGTGCTCCCGGCCATCTTCGGCTATATAAGACAGCTCGAAGCGGCGGGGGAGGTTGAAGTCGAACTGGACGGTGGTGCATTGCCACTCTCGACCAATGGCGTCTTCGATCTTGACATCGATCTTGGGGCCGTAGAATGCCCCGCCTCCGCTGTCGACCTGGTAGTTGATGCCCATGTCCTCGAGGGTGTTGCGAAGTGCTGAGGTGGCAGTGTCCCACTCGGATTGCTCACCGACATACTTTTCGGGGCGGTCGGAGAGGAAGATCTTGTAGTCGCTGAACCCGAATGCGCCGAGAAGCCGGAAGGTGAGGTCGAGAACCCCGCGTACCTCGTCTTCCAGCTGGTCGGGGCGGCAGAAGATATGGGCGTCGTCCTGGGTGAAGCCTCGGACGCGGAGCAGACCGTGGAGGACACCCGTCCTTTCGTATCGGTAGACGGTGCCCAGCTCCGCGAGACGCATGGGCAGCTCCCGGTAGCTGCGGAGCGAGGACCGGTACATGAGTATGTGGAAAGGGCAGTTCATCGGCTTCAGGTAGTAGTCCTGCTCATCGATTTCCACGGGGGCGTACATGTTTTCGCTGTAGAACTGCAGGTGGCCGCTGGTCTCCCACAGCTTGCTCTTGCCGATATGGGGGGAGTAGACCAGCGAGTATCCCGAGCCCAGGTGAAGCTCACGCCAGAAGTCCTCCACGAGGCTCCGCACCCGGGCCCCTTTCGGATGCCAGCAGATCAGGCCCGCGCCAAGCTCGTTGTGGACGGAGAAGAGCCCCAGGTCTCGGCCCAGCTTCCGATGGTCACGCTTGGCCGCCTCTTCCAGCCTGTTCAGGTATAGGTCCAGGGCGTCCTGAGATTCGAAGGCGGTGCCATAGATGCGCTGTAGCATGGGTCGGTTCTCGTCGCCGCGCCAATAAGCCCCGGCGACACTCAGCAGCTTGAATGCGGGCACTCCGCCCGTGGACTCGACGTGGGGCCCGTTGCAGAGATCGGAGAATGGGCCGTGGGTGTAGATGCCCAGGGTGTCGTCCTTAATGGCATTGATGATTTCGAGCTTGAAAGGCTGGTCTTGGAACATGTCCCCAGCCTCGGGGCGGGATACCTGGGTGCGCTGAAATGGGAGATCTGCTAAGACGGTCTCTGCCATCTTCTTCTCGATGATGGGTAGGTCGTCGTCAGTGAGGGCGCGGGGGAGCTGGAAGTCGTAGTAGAAGCCATCCTCGGTTGGGGGCCCGATTGCAAACTTGGCCTCGGGGAAGATAGAGCGCACGGCCTCGGCCATAATGTGTGAGGCAGAGTGCCGGATGGACTCGCGGCGGAGGACGAGGTCGTTTTCCTCAGAGGGGCCCTTCTTGGACTCTAAGGCGTATTCGATGCCACTGGGGTCTGTAATGTCGGCAGGCAATTGGAACTACTCCTGGGTACTGTGCTTTCCGCCAAGAGAGACGGGATATATATGATACACGATGGGGGGAGGGGGCCCGTAGGAACTTGTGATGTACAGCAATGGCCCGCTGTGAACTGCAACTTCCAACTAATCGTTGCTGATAGTAACCGCTCCAGCTCGGCCTTCATACGTCATCGTAAAGTTGGTCAGGAACGATCTTCCAAGCAGAGCGAGATGGGGTTGCCCTCCGGCACCGAGTTGAATACCGGCAAATCGCCCGTACAGCGTCCACTTCAAGTCCGGTATGTATATCTGAGCCAAGTGAAGGTTTACGACACTCGACCCCTGGGCTCCCGCAATCGTCTGGCGTGCAACTACAGGTAGACCTAGGCGGGTCGCCAATCCGGCATCAATACAACTTTCCGATGCACCCGTGTCCACCAAGGCGGGATACCGCTCATCTGACAGTTTCGGTAGAGTCGGGCCTTCAGGCTGAATGCCAAGTCAAAGCCGATCAAAACCAGCATGGTTGGACCGAACCGAGTCAGAGAGTCCCGGCCGGATAAACCAGGCTTATCCCTGAATCTTATGCTGGTTGTCGGCATTATCAGGCATATAAGATATGTAAGGTGGGAACGATATTTCGGTAGGCTCGCCAACCTGTGTGATTAGGTATGGCCCGCGCCCAAACTTCCTTACGGCGTCGGTGGCGACATCTTGGAATTCCTTGTAGCTTTCCACAAGCTTTCTGTTATGAAAGACGACCCATTTTCCGAGATGGTCCCTCTCAAGCGCCTCTTTCATTTCTTCGTAAGTGGCGATCTCTATTTCGACTTGGGCGACATCTTCATCTAGTTGGGTCATTGCTGCCTCCTTCGCGTGACCAGAGGACAAACTTTAGCATAATTCAGATGGCGCTCCCAAAGGAACGCTGCATCCCGTTGAGACTACAGTATCGCTCCCTACCCCCTCTTCCACAGCCAGCGCGCCGCATCCAGCGCGACCACTACAAAGAGAGTATCGACAAGGGGGAAGTAGATTACGTGGGATGTGACGGCGTCGCCTGTCTCGCTGTCGGGGAATTGGAGCCAGAGATACTGCCAGAAGAAAAGCATAGCAAGCGCTATGGCCGCGTAGCAGAAGACGTTGGCCCATATTGACTCGGCGGTACTGGTGCCCGAGTTTCCCGCGGCGCGCCTTCGCAGGTAGCTCACGGCCAGGGCGAGGAGGGTCCCGGCGGCCATGAAGTAGTTAATGATCTCCCAGACCGGATAGTCTGGGGAGCCATCATGGTAGACGGGGGTGAGGATGAGGTTGAAGAAGACCGCCAGCGCGGTCAGTACGAGGTAGAGGGCTGCAATCCGCTTTACGTCGTCCATGTCGGTGTATGCCTCCTTGCCTGAAAGGCTTCTGGTGCTGGCGGGATGGGGGTGGAGTGATTATACATTTACGGTAGTATCGGGGGCGGCCGTTCTCCACGACTGTGCTCGTACTTCACTGGACGCCGTGGGTCTCCTGTCGACCGTTTCGGCATTCCACGTCAATGATAGCGAAATGGTACGCGCCGTTGACAACCCGACACCCCGCGTTTAGGGTTTCCCCATCAACGACTAGCCCTGCCGTAATCACTGCGTGGGAGACTTCCAGCTTGAACCTTCTCGGTCCCCTCAGAGTCCTGGACCTCACCCGTGAAAACGGCTTCCTCTGTGGAAAAGTCCTCGCCGACCTCGGTTGTGACGTTCTCAAGATCGAGGAGCCGGGCGGAGACCCGGGCCGACTCCAGGACCCCTTCTACCAAAACACCCCAGACCCCGACAAAAGCCTCTATTGGTGGGCCTTCAACACCAACAAGAGGGGCATCACCCTCAACATCGAAAGCCTCGAGGGCCGAGCACTCTTTCTCCGCCTCGCCGAAAAGGCCGACATCGTCATCGAGTCCTATACCCCCGGCTATATGGATGATTTGGGTCTCGGGTACCGGGACTTGAATAGGTCAAATCCCGGCCTCGTCATGACTTCCATCACTCCCTTCGGGCAAACCGGCCCCTACGCCCGGTACAAGGCCACCGACCTGATCGGCATGGCTATGGGCGGCATCATGTACATCAGTGGCGACGACGACCGCCCACCGGTGCGGGTCAGTTACCCCCAGGCGTGGAGCCATGCAGCCCTTCAGGCCGCTGTCGGAACGATGAACGCCTACTACTATCGTGAGACCACCGGCAAGGGCCAGCACGTGGACGCCTCAATGCAGCTATCGATTATCTGGACGCAGATGAACGTGACCATAACCTGGGACCTGTCCCACATGAACACCCTCAGGGGCGGTGCGGTCAAGACCTTCTCAATGGTCAGGGACGGCAAAGCGATGGACGTTCCCGTCCGATACACGTGGCCATGCAAGGACGGGTACGTCAACTTCCTCATCGTTGGCTCGGGCCCCGGGGTCCGGGTCAATCAGATTCTCACCGAATGGATGAACAGCGAAGGCCTGGGCCTCGACCTCAAGGACTTCGATTGGGCTAGCCTCGGCTTCGTCCCCACCGACCCAGATACCCGCCAATTGCTCGAGAAAAGCATCGGTGCCTTCTTCAAAGCTCACACCATGGAAGAGCTCTACGAAGGCGCCGTGGCCCGACGCGTGTGGATAGCTCCCATCGGCACACCCGCTACCCAGATGGTCAACCGGCAACTGGAGGCCCGCAGCTTCTGGCAAGAGGTCTTCGACCCGGAGATCGGGGAGACCGTCATCTATCCGGGATGGCCTATTCGACAGTCGGAGAACCCCGTCCCCCCGCCCCGCCGCGCCCCCCACGTCGGGGAGCATAACGAGGATATCTATGCCGGCGAACTGGGCTTGAAACCAGAGGACATGGCCCGCCTTAAGAACGCCGGAGTTATCTGAGGAGCAAACGGTTTGCCTGAACAGATTTTCGAAGGGATTAAAGTCGCCGACTTCACGTGGGTGGGCGTAGGGCCCATTACCATCAAGAACCTCGCCGACCACGGCGCCACCGTCGTCCACATCGAGTCCCACACCCACCTCGATACCCTGCGCATGACACCCCCATTCAAGGATGGGGTGGCGGGGGTTAACAACAGCGCCTTCATGGCCGACTACAACACCAGCAAATACGGCGTCAGCCTGGACGTCAACAAGCCAAAAGGTGTCGAGATAGCCAGGAAGCTGATCCTATGGGCCGACGTCGTCGCCGAATCCTTCAGCCCCAGGGCCATGGCCAAGTGGGGGCTCGACTATGAGACCATCCGCAAGCTCAAGCCCGACATAATCTACTACAGCGCCAGCCAGCAGGGCCACGGCGGACCCCATAGCGGCTTCATCGGCTTCGGCATGATGATGGCCAGCCTCTCCGGCTACGCCCATCTCACAGGCTGGCCCGACCGCGACCCTGCCACGCCCTACGGCGCTTACACTGACTTCATATCGCCTTTCTTCGGGTCCGCAGCCTTGGTAGCCGCACTGGACCACCGACGAAAGACAGGCGTGGGCCAGCACTTGGACCTGTCGCAGTTGGAGTGCGGCCTGCAGCTCATCGCCCCCGTGCAGATGGACTACGTACTCAACGATCACGAAATGATTCGTGACGGCAACCGTGACCCGAGAGCCGCCCCTCACAACGCCTACCCCTGCCTCGGCAACGACTCCTGGTGCGCTATAGCCGTCTTCACCGACGATGAATGGACCAGCCTCTGCATGGTCTTGAACAGACCCGATATCGTACGCGACCCGCGCTTCGCGACCCTGGAAGCGAGAAAAGCCAACGAAGACGAGCTAGACCGCCTTATCGGAGAATGGACCCGCGATCGGGAAGCGCAAGATGTCATGGAGACCCTGCAATCGGTGGGCGTCTCCGCAGGTGTGGTACTGAGCGCCGAGGGCCAGTTCAACGACCTCCAGGTCAAGCACCGAGGCTTCTTCCATTATCTTGACCATCAGGTTATCGGTCGTCACGCCTACGACGGCTTTTCCTTCGATCTCTCCCGCACTCCCGGCACCCTCACCGCCGCCCCGACTCTCGGCCAGCACAACGAATTCGTCTACAAGGAGATCCTCGGCATGACCGACGAACAGATCGGTGACCTCATCGCCGAGGGCGTCATCACCACCGAAACATGAGTCATACAACTTGCAAGAGCCCATTACATATCCGTCATTCCGTCCCCCGAGCCGCCTCACGAAGTATGGCCTTTCCATTCCTAGGGTGGGGTATTCCGCTCGCCCTGAGCCGAGTCGAAGGGTCTCAAGAGCGGAATGGGCGGGGTGTCCCGGCCCCATGCCCGTAGTTACGCAAAGCTCCCTCGATGGGAGAGGGCTAGGGCCGTAGGCTCGCTGAGGAGAGTGAGGGTGACTCCCCGTCTGCATATAAACGTCGAAGCATTAGTCCCGACTCCAAAACAGGAGGACCTCAAAAATGACTCTCCCCCTCGAAGGCGTAAAGGTAGTCGACCTCTCCCGCATGGCCCCTGGCCCCTTCTGCACCATGGTCCTCGGCGACCTTGGCGCCGATATTCTGAAAATCGAGGAGTTCGCCCTGAGCGGCAGAAGGGCTGCGGTCAAGGGAGCCATCTCCGGGGCCCACTGGCTTAATCGCTCCGAGGAGGAGAACGCCTTCGACCCCATGGGCCGCAACAAGCGCAGCATTGGCCTGAACCTCAAGAACGATGACGCGAGACAGGTCCTCTACAAGCTCGTCAAGGACGCCGATGTTTTCGTCGAAGAGTACAGGCCCGGCGTCGTCAAGCGCCTCGGCGTCGACTACGATACCATCAGCGGCATCAATCCCGGCATCGTCTATCTATCGGTCACGGGCTACGGCCAGACCGGCCCCTACAAGAGCATGGTCGGCCACGATATCAATTACACCTCTACCGCTGGGGCCCAGGGCACGATCGGGAATTCCGAGGGCGGTCACGCTATCCCCTGGAACCTCCTCGCCGACTTCGCAGGCGGTGGCCTCACCGCTGCGGTTGCAGTCCTAGCCGCGCTGGTAGATAGAAGGGCCACGGGCCGCGGCAGGTACGTAGACGTGGCCATGACCGACGGTGTCATGTATCTCATGGCCACCATGTTCGAAGACTACTTCAAGACTGGGAACGTGCCGGTTCTCGGAAAATCGCCCCTGGCGGGCGGCAATCCCCGCTACGCCATATACCGCACCAAGGACGACAAGTTTATCTCGATAGCCAGCCTGGAGCCCTGGTTCTATGTTGCTCTCTGCAAGGCCATGGGCCTCGAAGACATTGCCGACCAATACGAGCACGGTATGGACGACGAACGTGTTAAGGCAGAGATAGCCAAGGCCTTCCTAACCCGCACCCGAGACGAGTGGTTCGACATTCTCAGCGAAATAGATAGCGCGGTGGGCCGAGTCTATGCCATCGACGAAGTCGCTACCGACCCTCAGGTCCAGGCCCGGGAGATGGTTGTCGAGATGCATCACCCGACCCTGGGCGCGGTCAAGCAAGTGGGAGTGCCCTTCAAGTACGCCGGAGAGTCCCTGCAGCCCCGCAGCTTCTCCCCGGAGATCGGCCAGAATACCGAAGAGGTTCTGGCCGGAGTTGGCTATACAACCACAGAAATAACCGCCCTCCGGGAATCGGGCGCCGTAGGCTAAAACCGAACGGCCTCCCGCTGTTGTCCCTAAGCTCGTGAACGGCCGCAATCGCCCTATCCGCCGTAGGGGCAGACACGAGGCCTGCCCTCCCCCGCCCAAAGCCTAATAAGCCGCCATGATAATCTGCATCCCGTCCCGCAGCCGCACCTTCCACTTCCTCTCCAAATCCTCACTCCACTCCGGGTCCAGGGTGCTTGCCGCCTTGCAGATACCGTCCAACCACAACTCATACAGCTTAGGATGTATGTCCCGCCACGCCCGGCTATGAATTCTGGCGAGATTGCCCAGCATGTCCCTCATCCCCGGGTCTGCCACGTCGTTGGTCACCATCATGTAGACCGACTGACGCAGCACCTTCCGCTGCTTCTCGAAGTCCGTCGCAGCGAAATACGGCGCTATCTCCGGCGAAGAGTTGAGGAAATTGTTGTAGAAAGTCTCCGCAAAGTTCCCGTTCGCTTCACACCGATCGAAGCTGCTCCGCACGTCCTGTTCGGCGAACGCCCCGGGCGTCGACATTGAGGAGCCCGCATCCGGCTCCCTGAAGAAGTCGACCCGGCAGCTTACGGGGTCTTCCACTTCCACCCGATGCGGTGCCTCGGGGTGAATGGTCACCAGGTCCGGCGCCGACACGGTTCTCTGCTCCCCGCTACCGATGTCTACAAAATTGAGACTGCCTTCAAATACATGCAGCACGCCCCAATGCCCCGCGGCCAGCTTGTGCTCCTTCTGAAGAGCATCGGGGATCGAGTCTTCCGTAAAAGTATGCGAGCCACTGCTCGGGATCAGTCCGGGGGGTATTCGATCAATGGCCATTCATTTTCTCCTTAAACGGGCAGTTCGTTGCCCGATTATAGGTGTGCCAAATCACTTCTTCAACCACTCGGGCTCCGAGCAATGCGTCCCCACCCTCCGACATTCCCGACCCCGATCGGGAATCCATCCCCAGGAGGGGCCGCTCACCCTGAGCCGAGTCAAAGGGTCGAGCGGGTGGTGGCCCTTCTCTTTGGTGAAAGCCAAACGCTAGGCCTTCATCCCAAACCGGGAAATGTTATACGGCTCCATCGGTATCGCCGGATCCTGCCCCGTGATCAACTGTGCCACCAGCATCCCAGAAACGGGCCCCATGCAGATCCCGCCACCCTCGTGGCCCGTGTTCAGGTAGAAACCTGGCACGGCTCCACAAGCCCCGATGATCGGTAGGTGGTCTGCGGTGTAGGGCCGGAACCCCGTGTAGCACCGCATGATCTGCACCCCGGCCAAGGCCGGGAAGAAGCGTACCGCGCCTGCCGCTATGCCCGTTACCGCTGCCAACTGCTCGTAGCCGTCGAACCCTATGAACTCCCGGCTGCTCCCTAGAAGCATCGGCCCGCTCTTGGTGTGTTCGATAACCGTTGCCACCTGCAGGCTCGCCGCCTCAGCGTCGATTGTGCGGGTATATGATGCGCCCATCGCAGCGTGTTTAATTATCGCAGACGCGGGCTCCGACACCAGGATGTGCCCTCGCCGGGGTATAACCGGCACCTCTACACTCACCATCTCCCCAATCGACGCACTCCACGCCCCCGACGCATTCACCACCACAGGTGTCGCTATCCGGTCATTTCCGGCCAACACCGCCGAGATTTTTCCATCGCTGTCCCTCCCTATCCCGGTAACCGGCGCATAGGTCCTAACGTCCGCCCCGCCAAGCCTCGCCGCCTCCGCCATGGCCCACGACGCCAGTTGGGGCTGCACCTGCCCGTGCCCCGGGAAGAAGGCCAAGCCGGGTATGTCTTCCGCCAGGTTGGGTTCCAGTTCCCGCGCCGCCGGGCCCTCTATCAGTTCGGCGGCCACCGACTCGTCCTGAAGTGACTTCACCAGCTTGGCCAATACACCCAGGTCCTCCTCCACCTCCGCTATGAGCGTGCTCCCATTCACCTCGTACTCGACATCGAACGGGAGCTCGGCGGCTAGTTCCTTCCACCGACGCACGGCCAGCTTGCCCAGTTCCAGCTCAGGGCCCGGGTGCCGGTCAGCGATCAGGATCTGCCCGTCGCACGCCCCTGAAGTCCCCGACGCAATAGCCCCCCGTTCCAGCAGCGTCACCTTGGCTCCCATCCGTGTCAGGTGGTACGCCGTGGAAGTCCCGACTATCCCCCCGCCGATCACCACCGCGTCAGCCGTTGCGACGGTTCGACTCATGACTCGCTCTGCTCCATCTTCGCCAGCGCCCCCATCGACACGGGCTTCACTATCGGCCTGCCGGTATAGGCCCCCGCCTCGACCTCAGGCCGCCCCGTGCGCCGCGCTATCAGCCCTGCCACCGCCGCCCCGCACACTCGACCCTGGCAAAACCCCATCCCCACCCGCGTCCTGGACTTCACCCCGCTCACGTCATTGGCCCCTGAGTCGATGGCTTGGTTAACCTGGGCCGCCGAGACTTCCTCGCACCTGCACACTATGGTGTCGGGCGTGGTTACTTCCAACAGCCCGTCCCTTGGCGCGAACAGCTCGGCCATCATCCTGGCGAAGGGCCGTAGCTTTCTTAGTCTACTCACGTGGGGCGCCTGACGCTCCCGAGCTTCCGACTCCGTGATGCGCCCCAAGGCCTCCGCCGCTGAGTACCCGGCTATGGCGCCCTCGGCCGTCGCAATGTCCGAACCCCCGATACCCGTGGCCTCACCCGCCGCGAAGACGTTGGCTACGGAAGTGGCTTGCCGGGAGTCGGCCTTGACGGTCCAGCCGCCGTAGCCGGCTTTGAACTCGTGATCGCACCGGCACAGCCGGGAAAGCTGCGTGTTGATGGAGAAGCCATAGCCAACTGCCACGACGTCCGCGGCGATGGTCCGCTCTGAGCCTGGTATCGGGCGCCAGTCCTTGTCCAGAGACGCTGTTACGACCCCTTCCACCTTGTCACTGCCCAATGCCTCAATTACTGCCTGCCCAAACCGCATCCGAATGCGGGCCCTTACCAAGGGAGTCAGGTATTCCCAAGCCTCCTGGAAACGCTCCCATTGACCCCAAAGTGAAGTGGCCTTTGAGAGCCACCCCGTGGGCCGAGAGGCCTCTAGCAATGCGACGATCTTAGCCCCGCCCCGTATCAGCTGCGACGCTACCGGCAGAAGGAACGGCCCTGACCCCGAAAGGACTATCCTTTTCCCCGGCAGCATCCTCTGGCTCTTTACCAACGTCTGCGCCCCGCCGAGAGTCATTACGCCGGGGAGTGTCCATCCTGGGAAGGGGACTGCTCGGTCGTAGCCGCCCGTCGCAAGGATCAAGGCCTCGCACTGCACCGACTCTGCACTTCCCCCTCTGTCCAGCCCGAGAGTCAGCGGATCGAACAACCCCCAGACTGTCGTACCGAGCCTCATGTCGATATTGGCTTGATGCGCTTTGGCTAGCAGTCTTTGTCCCTTTTCGTACGTGTGCCCGAGCGCCTTGGCCCTTTCAACACGGAAATCGGCGGGAAGCTGCCGGTAGATTTGTCCACCGGGAGCAGGATTTTCGTCGATGACGACAGGTCGGAGCCCGCACGACGCCGCAGCCAGCGCCGCCGATAGTCCCGCCGGCCCCGCCCCGATTATCGCCAGGTCGACGCTGCTCACTCCTCTTCCTCCCCCCCAATGCCTTGCTGCGTCCGCACCTTCATGCCCGGTACGGCCCTAGTCATGCAGGCCCGCACGTTAGCCCTTCTATCCACCACCACCAGACAGTCATAGCACACCCCGATACCGCAAAACAGCCCCCGAGGCTTGCCCTCCTTCCGGGTGTTTCGTAGCGTCCGACTGCCGCTGGCCAACATCACCGATGCAACCGTCTCACCGTGATGGGCCGGGGTCGGAACACCGTCAACCTCGACCTCGAAGGAATCGCCGCGGCGGACTGTGGGCCTGTTGCCTTCTTTTATGCGCATATCTGGCTGCTCGTCCACAAAAGTATAGGGGGACGAGTCTCGCCCCCCTATAAGGTTATCGTATGAATCGCACCCTTAGCCAATCATGTCGTAGCTTCTCAAGACGTTGCCCGGCAGGGCTCCGGTGCACTTGTTCTCCTCGAAAGTCACCGTGCCGTTGACCATGATGTATCGCATCCCCTTGGGCTTCTGGATGAGTCTCTTCTCGCCGCCGGGGAAGTCGGTCGCATACACGGGCTTGTCCGTCTCGAAACCTATCTCGTCCAGGTTGTAGACGATGGTGTCGGCGGCCATGCCTTCCCGGAGGATGCCCCTGTCCCGGAACCCGGCCAGCCACGCCGGAAGAGCGCTCATCTTGTAGTGGGCCTGTTCGAGGGTCAGTGCCCCCTGGTCCCGGACCCAGTGGCTCAGCAGGTAGGTCGGCCAGGTGCTGGTTGTGAAGAACCGGACGTGGGCGCCGCCATCCGAGAACGACGGGTGCGTCAGGGGATGAGTAAGCGTCTCGACGTCCGCCTCGGCGTTGCCGCCAATCAGCCCCGAGAGGCTGAACTCGGTTTCCAGACCTTCGTCAAGGCTCAGGTCTAGCCATGCATCCACGGGGTCCTTGCCCTCCGACGCAGCTATTTCGGCGATGCTCATGCCGTCGTATTTGTAATTTCGCTCGTGCACCGTCTCAATCACAGTGATCTTTGACCAGTCCTTATGGAAGTCCGTCTCCTCCCACTCGGCGATGTCCCTCTTCATCCCGTCCCGTATCTCTTTGCGCTGAAGCCTCTCGATCCTCTCTTCCCGGGTGCCAAGGAGGGCGATGAACCAATTTGGCATATCGTCGAGGAGGTTGAACTCCGAGAGCTTGAACCTAGGGTCTATCGGCATGGCGATGGACTGGCCGTAAATGGAGAGCCCCCGAGCCTTAGCGCCCTCCACCCAGGCCAACTGCTTCTTGTACAGGCCCGGGTCCTGGTCGCTGTAGTTCAGGGCGGCGAACTGGACGGGGCGGCCGCTGGCCTGGGCGAGCTTCTCGACCAGCATGTCCCTACCCTCATCATCCGTGCTACCGAGGGTCATCGTGATCCCCCCGAGCCCGTACTCCCCGAGGACTCGGGCCAGGGATTCGAACTCGATGTCGGCTGCCACGTGGGTCGGCAGATACCCTCCCGTTGCCGGTCGGTCTGCCATGTTCTTGTTCAGAGAGAAACCGAAGGCTCCCGCGTCCAGCGCTTCCCTGAATAGAGCAAGAATCTGGTCCAGTTCCTCTTTAGTGACCGCTGCCCTGTTCGCTGCCTCTTCTGCTCCCATCACCCATACCCGTGCGGGAGAATACGCGAACATTGCGCCCACGTTCACTCCTACACCCTGCCGTTGGAGGCTGTCCAGGTACTCTGGGAATGTGACCCAGTCCCAGCGAATGCCCGCCCGCATCGAATGAAGTGGTATAGCCTCTATGCGGGAGTGGAGCTGCATGTTGGCTTCCCGATCCTCGGGCCTCACGGGGGCGACTCCATAGCCACAGTGCCCTATGGTCATCGACGTCATGCCATGCCAGCCGGACAGACTGCAGTACGGGTCCCAGTTGATCTGACCGTCGTAGTGGGCGTGCTGTTCAACCGCGCCCGGCGCAACGATGCACCCTGTGGCATCCAGTTCCCGAGCCCCGGAGCCCTTGATGCGGCCGCTTATCTGGGCAATCTTGCCGTTCTTGATCCCGACGTCGGCCCTGTACGCCGGTATCCCCGTAGCCTCAACTACCGTCCCGTTCCTGATTACGGCATCGAACTCAGACATATTCCGCCTCCCCGCTAGACTCTAATCGCTCTCTGGTCAACTCCTAGTTCGGAAACCCGTATAGCTTCGCCGTGTTGTCGCAGACCAGCTTCCTTATCTTGGACTCATCGAGATGACCGAGATGCTCGTTGATCACTGTCCGGGAGTCGGGCCAGACACAATCGGGGTGCGGGTAGTCCGAGCCCCACATGATGTTGTCCTCGCCGACCACGTCTATCATCTCGTTTGTCAGGTGCTCGATCTGGAAGGTTGAGTAACCCTGGCGGGCCCAGTATTCGCTGGGCTTCATGCTGAGACCCAGGTGGAAGAGCTGCCTTTCGTACTCGTCGTCCATGCGAAACAGGACGTAGGGGATCCAGGCAATGCCGCACTCGCCCAGGATGAATTTGAAGTTGGGGTAACGGTCCAGTGCCCCGCCGTATATTATGCTGGCCAGGTATTCGGCGCCGGCTAGCTGGAACATGGTGATTACGAGGCCGTTCAGCACCCAGTGGTAGTCCTCTACCTCCTCGGGTTTCGGGGATCGGGGCGCGATGCCGACGGTGTGGAAGGATATGGGCAGGCCGGTCTCGTCGGCGGCTTCCCACAGCGCATCCCAGTTCTTGTGATAGAGGGGGTCGGTGGCGGAGGCGACGTTCATCTCCGCGCCCCTGAGACCGAGGTCCGAGGCCCGCCGTAGCTGGGCGGCGGCAATGTTCGGGTCGTTGGGACTGAGACAGGTGAGGCCCACCAGCCGGTCCGGGTTGGTCTTGCAAAAGCCCGACATCCACTCACTGTAGGCATCGTAGACGGCGGTAATCACCTCCGGGTCCTGTATGCCGTAGCCGGGGCCCGAGGGCTCGTCGCCCATAACCGGCGCACTCTCCGATTCGTTTTGGCCGGCAAACCCGCCAAGCCCCAGTACGCCGTATATCACTTCGCCACTCACGCCGTCGGAGTCCTGGTCCTTGATTCTTAAATCTGCGGTGCCGGGGCGCAGGACCCTGTTGTTGGCGTCGGAGAAGAATTTAAGCTCCTCCATACGGTCCAGCCGCTTGGACATTCCCGAGACATACGGGTCCCAACCCCCGGGCCTCACGCCGATTCCGGCGCCTCCAACCCAACCAAGTACACGGTCTTCGGAGAACCACTTGAGGCCCTGGTCGGTTTCCTTCACCCGGGGCATCTTGTCTTTCAGGTGAGCCGGGCCCCGGGAAGTGAACAGGTCTTCCGGCAGC
Source organism: Dehalococcoidia bacterium (assembly GCA_965249275.1). GTDB lineage: Bacteria > Chloroflexota > Dehalococcoidia > Plut-88900 > Plut-88900 > Plut-88900. Next base: position 535,183 of record CBDFLQ010000006.1, on the reverse strand, counting down.
CAGGGAATGTCCAGGTGACAGTCCCCCGATATAACCTTGCCCGTATAGCTCATGGCCGCCCTCCTATAAGAAGTGCTATTGACTGCCTAGACCTCGAAATTACGGGATTAGTTTAGTTGGGGAAACCGTACAATTTGGCCGTGTTATCACACACGATCTTCTTTAGCTTGCCCTCGTCCAGGTGGCTCAGGTTCTCATCGATGACGGACCGGGAGTCGGGCCACACGCAGTCGGGGTGTGGGTAGTCGGAGCCCCAAAGGATGTTGTCCTCTCCCACCGTCTCCACCATCTCATTGGTGAGGTACTCGATCTGGAAAGTGGAATATCCTTGGCGGTGCCAGTATTCGGACGGCTTCATTTTCAGGCCGTGCTCTGCGATCTTCCAGCGCTCGGCCTCGTCGTCCATCCTGAACAGGACGTAGGGCAGCCACCCGACGCCGCATTCTCCCAGGACGAACTTCATGTTCGGGTACCGCTCGCATGCGCCGGAAAGGATGATGCTGGATACAAATTCCGCCCCAGAGAGCTGGAATACCGTCAGGGCCACACCTGTCATGATCGCCCTTTCTGACGCTGTGGTGTCCCTCTTCGGCGCCTTGGGCGACAGCCCGACCGTGTGGAACGATATCGGCAATCCCGACTCGTCCACAGCGGCCCACAAGGGGTCCCAGTCCCGAAGATAAATGGGCTCTTCGGTGGAGCTCACGTTAAGCTCGGTCCCCTTGAGCCCCAGTTCCGCAGCACGATGGACTTGGCGGGCAGCCTCTTTCGGGTCCCGGGCAAATAGGCAGGCAAGGGCCGCTAATCTATCCGGGTTGGTGTTGCAAAAGTCAGCTATGTACTGGTTATAGATGTCGAAGGCTGAGAGGATGGCATCCGGGTCGGTGAGGCCGTAACCAGGGCCGCTGGGCTCGTCACCGCCTATGACTGCACCTTCTTCACCTTGAGTCGATCCAAAGCCGCTGGCCAGGGCCAGGACGCCGTATAGCACCTCACCCTTGATCCCGTCGGTCTCCTGGTCTTTGATCCTCAACTCGGGGGTGGTGGGGTGGAACAGGCCCTGTTGAGCATCGGTGAAGAAATTCTGTTCCTCCATCCGGTCCAGCCGAGTGGAGACTCCCGGCACATATGGGTCCCAGAATAGACTGGGCTGCAGTCCGATGCCGGCGCCCCCAACGCAACCGAGTTGCCTGCCCCCGGCGAACCACTGCTCGCCATCCTTGGTGTCCTCCACGTGGGGCATCCGGTCTTTGAGATGGGACGGAGCGTTGGAGGTGAATAGGTCTGCGGGCAGCCACGGTATGTCCACGTGGCAGTCCCCGGAGATAACCTTGCCTGTGTAGCCCATGTTAATCCTCCCCAGGAAACACTAATTTATGCCATTGGGACGGCCCCATTATCCGGGCTTGTCCACTCAAAGTCCAATCTTGAAGACCTCTATCGATCCACCCTTGCCCTGACCCATTCGTTGAACTCGTGGGGAAGGAACTCGTTAGGTGCGTAGACCCCCGACTTGTGCGCCCGGGACTTAATACCCTTCTGCACCTCGTGGCAGATGCCGAAGTCCTGTCTCACGACCGTGTCAAGGAATTCCACCGTGTCGCTCGGGGCAAAGTCCGGCATGGCGATGGTTGAGGGCTCGAACAGCCACTCCATCACCACCGTGCTCTTCTCTATTCCCGTCGGCCAGACGTTGAAAGTGAAGACGTGGTCAGGCAGAAAGCCCAGGAAGAAGGCGGGCCATACGGGGGTGCTTCGGAAGCGGCCTTCATCCTCCGGAGTTATGGTGCTGATGAGGGGCCTGTTAGTCGTAGCGTCCAGCGTGAAGGAGTTTCCGCCTTCTATGAGCGGGTTGCCATCGCTGTTAGAGGCGCCTATGTTGCCCCTCCTGACGTTCGGCTGTATAGCGCAGAGCTCGGGGTGGATTGACGGGCAGTGGTAACACTCTACGTTATTCTCCTGGACCAGCTTCCAGTTAGCGTCGATGTGGTATTCCCTGCGCTCCGCAACTTCCAGGTTCGCGAGGTTGTACCGCGCCAATATGTCCGCCAGTGGCCCGACCCCAGGGTTAAAGGGTTCGGGGTTGGGAGACAGGTTGACGAAGATGCCACCCTCCCAAAAGTGAAGAGCCACGGGATACAGGGGGAAGTCTCCCTTGCGAAATCCCTCAGTGCCTATCATGTTCGGCGTGGCTATAAGCTCGCCGTCCAGATCGTAGGTCCAACCGTGGTAGCCGCAAGATATGGCGCTGCCCTTGAATTTCCCAGACGCCACACCGCACAACTTGTTACCCCGGTGTCGGCAAACGTTGGAGAAGGCGTTTATGATGCCGTGCTTGTCCCTAACTATGATGACACTCTCGTCGACGATGTCCTGTGTTATGAAGTCGCCGGGGTTCGGGATCTGGGCGACCCGGCCGACATACAGCCAGGAGTCGTAAAAGATGCGCTCTTTTTCAAGTTCGTAGATGTCCTCGGCCCAATAGTAGCGACTGGGCAGAGTCCTCCAGATAGGGGATGCCTTTTCGGTTACTGAAGAGGTCATTGCGGGAATACCTCCTATGCCGGGTGGGGGTGGCGCGCCAGCGCCACCCCCGATATATGTTTATCCTTGGAACTCCGGCATGATCTTGGTACCGAAGGTGTGGACCTGCTCCAGCACCTCCTCCAGCGGATACATGCCCTGATCTACCAGGAACCCGAACCATTCCAGGTCGCCGTCGCCGTCCTCGTGGCAGCGTTGCAGGTCTTCCAGCTTCCGCTTCACGTCATCCACCGTGCCCACTATGCCATAGCCCTGGTCAACGAGCCGCTCAGTGGCGGCGGCCTTGCTTTTGAAGGTCAACGGTCTTGGTGCGTCCTCACCCGGATACCGGAACCCCTCTGCGAACCCGAACTGGTTGTAGTATACGGCGTAGCTCCAGCCCAGCGTCTCTTCGGCAAGCTTGTAAGCTTCCTCGTAGGTCTTGCCCGTGTACACCACCCTTGACGCCCCGACGCTCTCGCCCAGCTTCAGGTCCCGTCCATTCTCCCGGGCCACGTCCTGATAAACGTGGCAAAGCCGGTTGAAAGACTCCGGGAGGGAGATCTGGATGTGGGGTATCGTTCCCTCCTTTGCCGCCCATCGCACCGTACTTTCGCTTACCGAGAAGGCGTTGAAAATGGGAGGGTGGGGCTGCTGGTAGGGCTTGGGCACCACGCACACCTTGCGAATTGTCCCTTCCTCGTCTAACTCGCCAGGGGCGCCATGACTACCTGTCCACTTCTGCGCGGGCCAGTTTCTGATCCCCTCCTCGTAGGGGTATGGCACCTGGTAGTACTTTCCCTTATAGGAAAACGCGTCCTCGGTCCATGCAAGCTTGATGATGTGAAAGATCTCCTCGAAGATCTCACGATTGTGGGAGTCGCCGGCGCTTTCGTCGGACTGAGCGGCGATGGCCTTGTACTGCTGGCCCATGACGTTCACCCACCTGTCCTGGTAGCCTCGGGCGAACCCCGCGATCACCCGACCCTTGGTCAGGTGGTCCAGCATCGCGATCTCTTCTGCGCACCGGATCGGATCCCAGGACGGGAGCACGAGCCCCAGCGGCCCGAACTTTATCCTCTTGGTCTGCGCTGCGAGGTTTGAATACAGCACAAGCGGCGCCACCGAGCATTCGTACCCTTCCGAGTGGAAGTGGTGCTCGGTGGTGGAGAAGCAGTCAAACCCGAGCTCATCGCCCAAGATGCAGATCTGCCTCACCTGTTCCAGCATCTCCTGGAAACGGTCGTTGTTCCGGGCTATAGGACGGAGCCGCTCTCCGTCTTCCAGAATGCCCGGAATTGTTGGCAATACAAAAAGTTGAAACTTCATAGAGTCTCCCTTGCTAGGCTAACTATGCTGAGGCGGAGACCCTCGCCCCAATTCTCAATATCGCCTGCAACGTTCGCTCTGCGTAGAAATCAAGAGACTCTTCAGCTTACGCTGCGTGGAGGTCTGCTCGGGGCGCGGGGCTCCATTAGTGAGGAGCAAGGGATCTGGGCGGCGGAACACCCCATGTACCCCACCACGGTGCGGCTACATGACCGCTTTGGAGCCGACATTTGAAGGGACCTATGCCCATTGCCCTATTTGCCTTGGCTTCCCGCAAGGAAGCTACTAAGTAAAGCGGCCCCGTATAAGTGAACGGAACACTATTCCCACGGCATCACCGGGTCAAGAAACATACGTTCGATTTACGGAGAGATTTCCCCACTAAGTAGCGGCATGACCTCCGACACAAACAGGTCCATCTGCCGCATCGAATAGCCCACACTTGTGAGGCCATGATACTGGAAGTCCAGGAGTAAGTGGGAAATTCCGGCTTCCAGGTAATTTTCAATCCTCTCGGCGCAGTGTTGGGGAGATCCGGCGATGGCGATCTTGTGGATGTCGGTAACCGGGGATCTTCGCGATGAGACCAAACGGGCAATACGCGGCAGCATCTCAGGGTCCGCGCCCCGACTGTCGCCGACGTTGACCCGAACGCTTAAACAGATCCCAGCCTCGGTGCCCCACTTGGCGTTCTGTTCTTGTAGACGCGGGAGGTACGTTTCCTTTATCTCTTCGACGGTGAGGTTTGCCGGCAGCAGGTACTGCGCATGCCGCGACGCCCTCTCTATGGACGCGATGTGCCCGCCAATCCAGATAGGAGGATGAGGCTTTTGTATAGGCTTCGGTTCCATCTCCATCTCGGATATTTGGCAAGTCTCGCCGGAGTGGGTGACGGAGGACTCGGTCCACAGGCGGCGGATGAGCCCGAGGGCTTCGTCGAAGTGTCGGGCCCTTCTCTTGAGATTGGCCTTGGCTGCAGCGAAGTCCTTCTCGAACCAACCCATAGCCATACCCGCCAGCGCCCTCCCACCCGACATCACATCGAGCGTCGCAAAGTACCTTGCCCACACGTACGGGGCAAGCACCGGTACTATCGCCGAGTTGGTTCCTACCAGAATGTTATTGGTGACGGCGGCCATGGCCGGAAGAAGAACCAGCGGATCAAGGATGTCCCGACGCGGGAATCCCGTGTAGACCTGTGCGGCGGGAAGAGTGAGGTGATGGGGCAGCGATATGGAGTGAGACCCGAGGGCGTCGGCGTGCTTGGCGGCCATAATCAACTCGGACGCAGCCGGAGGCGGATCGCCGAGGGCGAAGGCGAATACGCTGAACCGGTCCATTACGGTCATACTTCCCCTTCCCGCTTTCGTTGCCGCAGGTCGCGGCCCGGACCCCGGTCAGTTGAAGTTGTAAAGACGTGCGGCGTTGTCGCAGACGATCTGTTGGGTAACAGCATCGTCCAGGTGGCCCATTCCTTCGCTTATGACCTTTCGGGAGTCGGGGAATACACCGTCTCTGTGCGGGTAGTCGGAGCCCCACATGATGCTCTCGATCCCAATCCTGTCCACCTGGTCCTGGGAGACGAATTCATTCTGGAAGGTGGAGAATCCCTGCCGACGCCAGTAGGCTGTCGGGGCCATCTCCAAACCTATGGGGTGGTACCGGTCTTCATATTCCGCATCCATTCGCTCAATGACGTAGGGTATCCAACCAATTCCGCACTCCCCGAGAACGAACTGGAAATTGGGGTAGCGCATGCAGGCCCCAGAATAGACGGCGCTGACCAGGAACTCCGCCCCCGACAGCTGGAATAAGCACTCCCTTAAGCCGTCATAAGTCACAGCGTAGTCGGATGCCGACTCTCCCTCGGGGGTGCGGGTGGGAATGCCCAAGGTGTGGAAGGATATGGGCATGTCGCATTCGTCGGCTACGGCCCAAAGAACGTCCCACTCCTTTTGGTACATAGGCGAGCTCATCTTGGCGACATTGATCTCCGCGCCCTTGAGGCCGAGTTCCGCCGCGCGTCTCAATTGCCGGGCAGCAATTTGGGGGTCGTGGCTGATGACGCAAGCCAGGGCCCCAAGTCTCTGGGGGGATGCCTTCGCGAAGTCACTAACCCATTCGTTGTAGATGTCATAGATGGCCGTGGTCACCTCCGGGTTTCGGAACCCGGGGCCCGAGAACCCGCCGCCGGCTATACCCAGGATGCCGTAGATGATCTCGGCGTCAACGCCGTCCAGGTCCTGGTCATGAAGTCGGAGATCGGCTACGGCGGGATGGTAGATGCCGTCTGCAGCTCCGTCATAGAAGCCGACCTCGGCCATTCGGTCCATGTGCTTGGAGTGACCGGGAGTGTAGCCTATAAATCCGCCTGCGCGTGCTATGTCCTCTTCCTCAACGATCCAGCGCTTCTCGGGGCCAGCGTCCGTGGTGTAGGGCATCTGAGATTTGAGATGAGCCGGTGCGGCCTCGACGAACATGTCGCCGGGAAGCCAGGTGAGGTCGAGGTGGGTGTCAGCAGAGATAACGCTGTATTCCATAATCTTTCCAATCCTTCTTAAAGGCCGCGATGTTGGGCTTACTTAGGGGGCAGGCTAAGTGCGAACTCCACTCCCTGTTGAACCCAGTCTTGCAGGCCCTCTTTCTTGTCCAGTCCCTCCGGCTGCACTACCACGAATCCCTTCATAGGTCTGCCCGTCATGTCCATCGGTCCGGCGTGGGGTCTCTTCAGAGAGGCCTCATACCGGTTCGGGCCCACCCTAACCATTAGCCTGTCTTTGTCGACCGCCAAGGCCATGTTCCCGTGCACCATAAAGGCCAGACCGCCGAACATCCGCTTCTCTGATACACCCTCCTGGGCTGCCAGTTCCAAGCGGACCCTTTGGGCCGATCGTTCGTCGTAGGCCACTCTACCCCGTCCCTTGGGGTAATGGACTAGTTAAAGCGATAGGCTTTAATGGCGTTTTCGCAGACTATCTTGTTGCGGATGTCTGCGGGCAGGTGACCGAGGCCGTCATCAAGTGCCTTCTTAGAATCGGGGAACACGCCGTCGGGGTGGGGATAGTCGTTGCCCCACATGATGTTGTCCAAGCCGATTCTCTCGATCTGGTCGACGGAAACGTACTCGTTCTGGAAGGTGGAGTGACCCTGCCGTCTCCAGTACTCGCTGGGCTTCATCGGATAGCCCATGTGGAATCCTCGATCATCGTACTCCTCGTCGGTGCGCTCGATGACATAGGGGATCCAGCCGATGCCGCACTCACCCAGGACGAAGTTGAAATCAGAATAGCGTTCGCAGGCGCCTGAGAGAACGATGCTGCACAGGAACTCCGCCCCCGAGAGCTGGAATAGAGTGTAGTTGAGGCAGACGCTAAGCCAATGGTAGGCCTCTGCGTCCGCGGCGTCGGGTTTCCGGTGGGGAACGCCGAGGGTGTGGAAGGAGATCGGCATCTGGTATTCAGCGGAAGTGGCCCAGAGGGGGTCCCAGTCCTTGTGATACACGGGCTTGACCATGGTGCCGACGTTGATCTCGGCGCCCCTGAGGCCCAGCTCGCCGGCCCTTCTGAGCTGTTGGGCGGCTCTCGCGGGGTCGTGGCTGGCGAGGCAGGCCAGACCCTTCATCCGGCCGGGGTCGGTCGACGTGAACTCGGCGATCCACTCGTTGTAGACGTCATAGATGGTAGCGGTGACTTCGGGGTCCTTGAAGCCGGGGCCGGAGAAGCCGCCTCCACCAATGCCCAAGATTCCGTATATGACCTCGGCGTCCAGACCGTCTATGTCCAGGTCCTTGACCCGGAGGTCGGCGTTTGAGGGGTGGTATACGCCATCCTTGATGCCGTCGAAGAAACCAACCTCGGCCATGCGGTCCAGGTGCTTTGATTCACCGGGTACGTAGCCTCCAAAGGCTCCGGTGAGGCCCCCACCCCCGACCCAGCACATGAACTCACCTTCGATCTCCCACTGGGGTTTGCCGTTCTTATTGTTGACATAGGGCATCTTGTCCTTTAGGGCGTCGGGGGCGCCTTTGACAAACATGTCGCCCGGCAGCCAGGTGACGTCCATGTGGGTGTCCGCGGTAATAATGTTGTAGTCCATCGGCTCCTCCTAAATCACATCAAGCGTAGTCGCACGTCTTCTCTAACGGGCTATGTTAAGAACATGGGATGGTCTAGTCAATATCCTGTACACGTTCAGGGCGTTGGGATGCCGTGGGGCCGATATGTGGGACTGCGAGTTGTCATTAACCGCGAAGTTTGATTGTTTCTGATTGAGTCCGTGCCTGTTTGATTGATTCGGGAAAAATTTTTCACGCACTCCCAAACCATGGGATGGAAGGACAGGGCGTAATTGGAGCCGTAAGCTCACGGGAGATTATAGGCGGAGTGAAGGGGAAAAGGGCAAGGGGTTGTACTCGTCCAGTTGTACTCGTTCGGTAGATTAGCGACATGCCGGGTTCTTATTCAGTCCTCCAGAGGCGGATCTTCGATTGTGGGGTTTCGGTTTGGTTTGTTTGGGAGGGGGCAGGCGATGGAAGGTTCGTGACTAGAATCCAGACCGGGGGTTGATGCCGGGCCGTCGGCGCCGGGCTGGCTTGTCCCCACATGTTGTCGGCCGCGGTCAGGGTTGTGTGGGGCCGATCCCACCGGCAGCGGCACTTGACCGGACCGCTGACGGGGAAGATGCCGCCTGAGGCGGACTTTCAGAACCGGCGTCCCGGTGCATCCGCCGGGTAGACGGATGGTGGGGACGGCGGGACAAACAAGGACACGAGGGCCTTGCTAAACCGGGGGTCGGTTGACCTACCGGGAAAACCGGCGCGCAAAGGGCCGGGATAAACGCATCCGATGATGGGGAGCGTTGAATCGGCAGGGCGTCGCAGGACGGGGCCTGCCGAGCATAGTCTGTGGACCTTCCATCGCTTGGTGGTTGCGGGGGGAAGGTGAGCCGGGGCCTTTGGTAGAGGAGATGGCGGCTTTCGCTTGAGCCGTGGGGCGGCATGGGCCGCCCTTTGGGATGGGCTGGGACGTTGAGTCCTCGGGGGCCGGGGCTGTGGTTCCCCCTGGGTTTTGGTTCCTCCTTGGGTTTGGGGTGTGTGACGAGCTAGTCGGGTGTGAATATAGTACATGTGTACAAGTTTGGTCAAGGGGTTCGTGTCACTTTTTGTTGCACATGGCTCGATGCGGCGGAGACGGAGGCGAGGTTAAGCAGGGGTCAGGGCGGTTCGCGAACCGCCCCTGCGGAGGGATGGGTCCCGGCTCGGCGGGGTGGTGCACCTTCAGGAGGGATGGGTTCCTGCCTCCGCAGGAACGACGGGGGAGAAAGGGGTGGGGGGCTTTCCAGGGATGCGACGGATTTGCGGTGGTGGGCCGCCCCCCGCTCGACCCTTCGAGTGCCTCAGGGTGAGCGGCCCCACCGAGGGATGGATTCCGGCTCGGCGGGGTGGTGCGCCTTCAGGAGGAATGGGTTCACGCCTTGGCGCACGCCAAAGGCGCACTTACAGCATCTGCGACCCGCCTCCGCAGGAATGACGGGGGGGCAAGGGGTGGGGCGCTTGAGATTCCTCGCGGGGCCTCGGGAGGGGGGAGTGGGTGGTGTCACCACTCTATGTGAGCGAGATCAGGGGGTGGTGTCACAATTTGGGGAGGAATCACCCTTACTCTCCTCGGCGAGCCTACGGCCCTAGCCCTCTCACGCCTCGGCGCACCTACGGCCCATCGGAGGGAGAGGGGACAGGACGCCGCCCCCCCAGATTCCTCGCGGGGCCTCGGAATTGTAGATGTCAGGTAATTCGTTGACAGAATTAGAGAGATTTAAGGGTTTGCAAAGGGGTCTTTCCGTCCATTGCCTGGTGGGGTCTCTGAGTATTGTAGTAGATCAGGTATTGCTGAAGCTCGTCCTTCAGTTCCGAGACCGATTCGAAGGTTGTCCCCTCCAGCAGGTCCTCGTTCAAGGTTCTCCAGAACCGCTCTATCTTCCCGTTGGTCTGGGGCCTATAAGGGCGGGTGTAGCGGTGCTTTATGCCCAGCTCATTGAGCATCCGTTCCATGGGGTGGCCCTCGGTGTTCCTTGGGGAGGCCATCTCGGGGCCGTTGTCGGTGAGGATAGCCTCGAATTGGATGCCGTACTCCGCATTGAGGAAGTTGATGGACTTCAATACAGCAAACATAACGGAGAGACTCTTGATGTCTCCGACCACTTCGGCCCAGGCCAGACGGGTGTAGGCGTCGATGAGGCCCACCAGGTAGTAGCGGTGCTTGGTGCCCACGATGGTATCCCGGCTGAGGTAGTGGCTGTCCAGGTGGCCCAGCTCTCCTGCCCGGGTCTTGATGATCTTGCGCTTCGACTGCTGCATCGGCTTTGTGAGCCTATTGAAACCGTGGCGTCTGGTGATGGCGTAGATGGTGGAGGGCTTAGGGGTGTTGTGTTTAAGGATGGGTTTGAGTATGGCATAGATCTCGTAACGGTTGGTACCGTTAAGGCGCTCGTTGATGACCTTCTGCTCAATGTAGGGCAGGGTGCGGCGGGACTTCCACCCGGGACCCCGCTTACGGGGGAGGAAGGCGTTGTCGGAGGGGGAGAGGAGGAATCGGTTGTAGTACTTGGCAAAGGTCTGACGGCTGGTGCCGTGGAAGGAGTAGAAGTCCTGGGCGAAGCGGAAACGGGGATGCTTCCCTGCCTTGACCAGTTGATACTCATGGATGAGGAACCGCCACTTCTGAATGTAGTTCCGTTCAAGGGTGAGGTCCTTGCTATTGTCTCGCATTCTCGCCTCCAGATTGGTGTTGGCCTCTTATACCAATCTGTCAACGAATTACCTAACACTTACAGGAATGACAGTGTAAAGGGGGAGGGATGGAGCAAAAGAATGTCGACGCGTCAAGACTATAGCAGTTAGACGTGTTGAGGCTGCTTCAATTCCAGGACGAGGATATCCTGTCGAGGGGATAGGGAGGATTAGTTGAACCGGTAGAGCTTTGCCGCGTTGTGACAGGTGATCTTGTCGATGACCGATTGGTCCAGGTGTCCCAGGTCTTCCTTTATCACCCTCTGGGAGTAGGGCCAGACGCCATCATGGTGGGGGTAGTCGGAACCCCACATGACGTTGTCCTCACCGATTGTGTCCACTACTTCCTGGGTTGGGCGTTCGTGCTGGAATGTGGAGTAACCCTGCCGATGCCACAGCTGGCTGGGCTCCATGCTCAGGTTCAGGTGGAACAGCGTCTCTTTGTATTCCTCGTCCATACGGTATAGCACGTAGGGGATCCACCCAATGCCGCACTCTCCGAGAACGTACTTGAACCCCGGGTACCGATCACATGCGCCTCCGAACGTCATACTTGCCAGGAACTCTGCCCCGGAAAGTTGAAACATCACCAAGGTGAGCCCGAAGTCTACCCACTCCAGCCTCTTTCGGTCCTCGGGGTCGGGCTTGCGGTAGGGTATGCCGAGAGTGTGGAAGGAAACAGGCATTTGGCACTCTTCTGAGACGGCCCACAGGGGGTCCCAAGCCTCGTGGTAGATGGGTTTGACGGCTTGACTGACGTTCAACTCGGCGCCCCGAAGCCCCATCTCGGCGGCTTTCCGCAGTTGATCTGCGGCGACTTTCGGGTCGTGGCTGGTAAGGCAGGCGAGTCCGGCGAATCTGTCGGGATTGCTGCTGCAAAAACCGGCCAGCCACTCGTTGTAGATGTCGTACATCAAAACCGTGCGGTCGGCGTCGGTTATGCCGTAATCATTGCCCCCGACCGGTAACCCGCCACCCAAGCCCAGGATGCCGTAAATGACCTCTGCCTGGACGCCGTCCAAGTCCTGGTCTTTAAGGCGGAGGTGGGGCGTGGTGGGGTGGAATTGACCCTTCTCCCCATCGGTGAAGAACTCCGTGCCCGCCATTTCGTCGAGGTGCTTTGACAGTCCTGGAACATAGGGCTCCCAGGCATCTTTGAGGCCGGCCCCCGCAACGGATCCCAGCACCTCCCCGTCCACCATCCACATCAAGCCTTGGCCGGTCTCCTCGACCTGGGGCATGTGGGACTTGTACTCATCTGGGGCGTTGGACGTGAACAAATCCGCCGGAAGCCACGGGATGTCGATATGTGTGTCCGCCGAAATAGTGGTGTATTTCATAGTTGTGCCCCCTTCGGGCGAGTATCCCATCGCGGTAAACGGGTGTCAAACGTACTGATATAATGGCTCAGCCGGGTACCGACTGAAGTAACCAATTGGGAGGAAATCAATGGACCAGGATGCAAAGAAAAAGGCGCTCAGAATGATCCCGTACGGGATCTACGTAATGACGGCTGAGGGCAAGGATGGGTCGGTGGCCGCGGCTACGGTGAACTGGGTGACTCAGGCCTCATTCGCACCGCCCCTGGTGGCAGTTGGGGTGAAGGCCGACTCCGGCGCCCACGCCATAGTTAAAGACAGCGGCAGTTTCGTCCTGAACGTACTGGGGAAGGGCCAGCAGGGCCTGGCTTTCAACTTCTTCAAGTCCCACGAAAGGGACGGCAACTCCATAGGCGGCGAGTCATTCAAGGCCGGAAGCTCGGGAGCACCGATTCTCGACAGCGCTCCCGCGTGGGTCGAGTGTAAGCTGACCGACACCATTGAGAAGGGCGATCACTCCATTTTCATCGGAGAAGTGATCGAAGCCGGTACGCCGGGAGACCTGGGAGAAGGTCGGGTTGACGACGCCACGCTCTGGATGAAGGACCTGGGAGACAAAGTCTTCTACGGCGGCTAATTCTCGACGAAAGGTAATTGGAATGTCAATAATCGACCACGAGAGTGCAGCCGAAGAGACCCGTAGGCCCGGCTACCGGCGCAGAAGGCTGGCCGGATACGACGATGGGTTCGAGCTCACCTTCGACTATCACATTGTGGACCCGGGTGCGGGTGCGCCGTACCATCACCACGACGTGGACGAGCTGATTGTCGTACTGGAAGGGGAAGTGGACGCTACTACGAACGGCGTGACGGAGCGAATAAATCCGTTGCAGACCCTCGCCATTCCGACTGGCGCACACCACGGGTTCACAGTGGTTGGGACGAAACCGGCTAAGCTGCTGGTCTTCTTCCCCGTGACCGACGCCTTCACCGAAAAGCACACGACTTACCTGTAGAACAGCGATCTCTTACAGAAAGAGTTGCAAAAGACCCGCCTCGCTCAGCGAGGCGGGTCTTTACTTTACTTCCGGGGAGATGGAAAGGTTACCCTATTGCGGGAGCCCTCTCCTTCTGGTGTTCTGCCTGGAAGGTGGCCATGGCAGCGTCGGCCTTGGCGAAATCTGCCTCGGAGAAGTTGTAGAGGAGAGCGCCGCCGTACAAGATGTTCTTGGCCGTCTCCCGGGACACGGTGTTGAGCAGATTATTGGAGACATTGGGGAAGTTGGAGTCGAAGTGAGGGTAGTCAGTGGACATGCACATGTGCTCCGATCCAATGAGGCTGGCCGTCGGCTCAATCTCGGGCTCCGAGCCCTCCACGGCTGCCCAGCAGTTGCGCAGGAAATACTCCTTGGGTGTCATGGTCAGGTAGGGGGCATGGGTCTCTTTGTAGTTGGGATAGTCCCATTCAATTCTGGTCAAAATGCCCGGGACCCAGGAGTTCTGAGCTTCCAGATAACCGACCCGGAGCCTGGGGTGGAACTCGAAGACACCACCGATGAGCTGGGCGATCATGGCCTGCTGCATCTCAATCCAGTGGCTGGCCACGTGACGGTAGAAGCGGTTCTCGCCGTAGAGGCGGTTCATGTAGGAGTACCAGGGCCCGGTGCCTTCGTGGAAGCCCCAGGTGACATCCAGGTCCTCGTGCAGAGAATAGAGGGGGTCCCAGTAGTTGGAGTGCCAGTAGTGGCCGTTGATCAGGTTGGGCCGTATGAAAGACCCCACCGCCCCGAGCTCGTTGACGGCCCTGAGCAGCTCACGGCAAGCCAGGTTTACGTCGTGGACCGGGAGCATGGCTGCGAACTTCAGTTGGTCGGGGCTGGCCTGGCAGAACTCGTGAAGCCAGTCGTTATAGGCCCGGCAAAGGGCGTAGGAGAGTAGGGGGTCCATGTTGTCTCGAGCCAGCAGGTTGAGGCCCGAGGTGGGGAAGAGGACGGCGATATCGATCCCCTCCATCTCCATCGCCATGACCTGGGCTTCCTCGTTGTACTTGCGGTCCAGGGCGAAATCCATGCGGCCCGTTGCGATGAGGCGAGAGCTGGTGAGGTTGCCGAGAGAGGGGCCGAGGATGGAGGTGTCGGCGGTGTTGGGGCGTATGGGTTTGCGGTACTGGGAAAGCTCGGTGTCCTCGGACGGGTGTATCCCGTCGATATACCAGTTGGCCCGGGAGGCGCCGTCTGCGCCGACCATGGAAGAGACTCGGTCCTTGAACTTGGTGTCCAGGTACCGGTCGAACAGGTCCTGGGGCTCCATAATGTGCATGTCACAATCCACGAACCTCATTCCGTCTTTCATTTGCTGTCCGACCTCCCTTCGTCTCGATAATGTGGTCTCCGTATTGCCTGCTCTAACTCGGAGTTGAGCCGACGTTGCCGCATAGCATACTACGAATCGAAGTTGCTTGGTGTGCTCAGTTGAAGTTGTACATTCGGGCGCAGTTGTCCCACAGGATCATGCGCTTGAATTCCTCGGACAGGGGCATTTCCAGGAACATATCGGTCGCCTTCGGGAACTTTGAGTCGTTATGGGGGTAATCGGTGGAGAACACAACCGTGCTGCTAAGGCCCGAAGTCTCCACGAAGGTAGCGGGGGTTTCATCGGCCTCCACCGACACGAAGCACTGCCTCAAGAAGTAGTCCTTGGGCTCGTGCTTGAGCTCCGGAGACTCGAAGCGGCCGACGAGCTCATAATGCTCATCGAGCCTCCAGACGAGCCAGGGGGCCCAGCCGCAGTTGGCCTCCAGGAAACCGACTTTGAGCTTCGGGAACCGCTCCAGGACACCACCTCCTATGAAACTCACGACAGCCAGCATCATGTTCATCGGGTGACAGACTGTGTGATGCATCATATAAGTCTCGAACCTGTCGCCAATTTGCGGCAAGCGCGCACTAGCCCCCTCGTGAAAACCTAATGGAACGCCCAGGGACTCTATCTCGGCCCAAAGGGGGTCGTAATAAGGATCGTGCCAGTTGCGCCCATTCACAATGTTAGGCCTCATGAAAATCGCTTTCAGGCCCTGGTCCTGGATGCTGGCACGGGCCTCGGTGACAGCGGATTCCACGTCGAACGGAGACACCATCGAGGCGCCGTACATTCGGTCCGTGGCAATGGAGCAAAAATCGTGCATCCAGCGGTTGTAGGCTGTGGCAATAGCCGCCCCAAGCTCGGGCTCCATTCCATCTACGGCTAGGGTGTAGAGTCCTCGGCTGGGGTAGAGAAAGGCGACGTCCAATCCCTCTATGTCCATGGCCCGGACCTGGGTAGCCGAGTTCCAATTCCGCTCGTAAGAGTATTTGTAGGCGGCGTCCTGGTCTTCGGCTGTCTGCTTTTGCCAATCGAAGTAGCGCTTGCTGGGCATCCAGTAAGGTACGTTCTTCCCGCTCACCTCCATCATCATGTCGCCCTGGAATCGGGTGACGCCCTTCGGCGCTCGGTCCCGAAAGGCGGGATCCATGTATGTCTGCCACAGGTCTATTGGCTCGATCACGTGCATGTCGGAGTCCATTACTTTGAATCCATTTCTGGCCATGACTGCCCCCAATCTCCATCTGCAATAACCATTGGCCCGACTAACCGGGAGGCTAGACCGTGGGTCACGAGGTGTCAAGCGGATGTGTCATTGCTATAATGGCGGCTCGTAGAGTCGGGTGGGCGGCCGATTATTCCTAGTAGGAGTGCTTGATATGAACTTGGGCTTTATTGGTGTCGGGACTATGGGCGGGCCGATGGCGCGCAATCTTTTGGAAGACGGCTACAAACTTAAGGTCAACGACGTCAATCGGGAGGCGGTCCGGCCACTGGAGGAGATGGGGGCTGACTGGGCGGCAACGCCCCGGGAGGCTGCGGAGGGCAGCGAAATTATCCTGAGTTCCCTTCCGGGCCCCGTAGAGGTGGAAGCTGTGGCTTTCGGCCCCGACAGCATTCTGGATGGGATCTCCAAGGACTCCGTATACGTGGACTTGTCCAGCATCTCTCCGTCCCTCGCCCGGAGGATGTACCCGGCGTTCAGGGAGAAGGGCGCTCACGTCTTGGACGCCCCTGTAAGCGGCGGCGAAGTTGGGGCAACAAACCGGTCGATGATAATAATGATCGGCGGAGACAGGGAGATATTCGATAGGGTGAAGCCCCTGCTGGACCACCTGGGCGCCAACATCCTGTACACGGGCGGCATAGGCAATGGCTCGGTTTGCAAGCTGGTCCACAACGTCATGGGTGCGGCGACCCGGATGGTAGTGCTGGAAGGCATGACCATGGGCGTCAAGGCCGGCGTGGACGCCGAGACCCTTTTGAAGGCAGTAGGCGGGGGTATGTATGCCCGTTCTCCTGTCGGTGGCTTGGAGAGCGATCTGCTTGCGGGCAAGTTCGATCCCGCGAGCTTTGCACTCAAGCTGTCGCAGAAGGACACTTCTTTGGCGATACAGCTGGCACGCGAGGTGCGAGCCCCGATGCCTTTGTCCAGCATAGCGGAACAGATCCAGCTGGAGGCTATGGACCGGGGCTGGGGCAACAGGAATTTCACTTCAACAGACCTGATCATAGAGGAGAGGGCGGGGGTCCAAGTGAGGGCGCAGGGCACGGACTCGGATTAAAGAGTTCCCTGCACTCATGCTGGCAAGGGTTAGAAGCTGCGCAGTTGTTGGCCTGGAAGGGGCCATAATTGAAGTAGAGAT
Source organism: Dehalococcoidia bacterium (assembly GCA_965249275.1). GTDB lineage: Bacteria > Chloroflexota > Dehalococcoidia > Plut-88900 > Plut-88900 > Plut-88900. The sequence goes on along the minus strand of CBDFLQ010000006.1, from coordinate 518,501 downwards.
AGATATCTCTCCGGGGCTGCCGACATTCACGATAGTCGGGCTGCCGGACACGGCAGTACAGGAGTCTCGTGAGAGAGTAAGGGCGGCGATCCGGAACTCGGGGTACCAGTTCCCGATGAAGCGGATTACCGTCAACCTGGCCCCTGCCGACCTGCGAAAAGAGGGCCCTGCCTACGACCTGCCCATTGCCGTCGGGATTCTGATGAGCTCCGGGCAGGTAGAGACTGATGCCTCCGACGTTATCTTCCTTGGCGAGCTCTCGCTGGAGGGGTCGGTCAGGCACACCCACGGAGTCCTGCCAATGGTGGGCATCGCCAAGGACAAGGGTTTCCGCGGAGTTTACGTGCCCGACCACGACAAGGCGGAAGCGGCCGTCGTGGACGGGATAGACATTTTTCCTGTGACAACGCTGCCATCCCTCGTCAACCACCTTAGAGGTGACGTACCCATGGCTGCTCATCATGAAGATGAGGCCGATTCCGGCGACGAGGAGCCGCAATTCTTCGAATCGGACTTTGCCCACATCAAGGGGCAGGAGCATGCCAAGCGGGCTTTGGAGATTGCAGCGGCAGGAGGCCACAACATCCTGATGACAGGCCCGCCGGGAAGCGGCAAGACAATGTTAGCCCGGTCACTACCCTCCCTCTTGCCCAAGATGTCTTCCGACGAGGCGCTGGAAGTGACGAAGATATACAGCGTGAGCGGGATGCTTCAATCGGACACGGCGCTCATGAGACAGAGGCCCTTCCGATCGCCTCACTACACCATCTCTCATGCGGGGTTGGTGGGCGGAGGTCGGAGACCCGGGCCGGGGGAGATAAGCCTGAGCCATAGGGGAGTGCTGTTCCTTGACGAGTTGCCCGAATTCGGACGGAATACGTTGGAAGTGCTTCGCCAGCCTATTGAAGACAAGGTGGTAACCATCAGCCGTGCCCAGGGAACGGTCACTTTTCCGGCAAATTTCATGATGGTGGCTGCCATGAATCCATGTCCCTGCGGATTCTACGGAGACACGATCAGGGAGTGCACCTGCGCGCCGGGGCTCGTGTCCCGATACCAGAAACGGATCAGTGGACCGCTTCTGGACCGTATCGACATGTTCGTGGAAGTGCCGAGAGTAGACTACGAAAAGCTAATGAATACGGATGATGCGGAGGCATCAGAACAGGCGAGACGGAGAGTAGAAGAGGCCCGAGGCCGCCAGATTGCCCGGTTCGAAGGGAGCGGGCTGGCCTGCAACGCGGACATGGGAGCCGCGCAGGTGAAGGACGTCTGCACTTTGGAAGATGGGGCTCGCGGCTTGCTGCAACAGGCGACGCAGCAGCTTCAGTTATCGGCGCGGGGATTTCACCGGATATTGAAGCTGTCGAGGACAATAGCAGATCTGTCTGGATCAGAGGGCATAGAGATTGCTCATGTCGCTGAGGCAGTACAGTACAGGCCTCGGGGGCTGGGATAAGAGAGTGGTCGGCATCAATCTACATCAAGATGTTTCTTGACAATGATTGATGCATGGCGACAAAATGGGGGGACCCTACAAAGGAGAAATAGGAAATGGTTGCGTCTCGGGAGAAATTCTCAAGTCAGGCCGCTCCAGAATTGCTGGAAGCCGTGCGCGAGATCGCTCGCAAGGAAGGGCGTCAGTTCCAGGTAGTACTGGAGGACGCTTTGCGGGAATATATCACCAACAGGGATCAGGAGAAACCCAACCCGGTGTTCATGGCCCACGCCAGGGCGAGCATGGAGCGAAATCGCCGACTTCTTGAATTGCTCGCCCAATGACCCATAGTTATCCTTCCATTGAGGACGTCATAGCTACACATGATCTCTTGATCCGCGAGCATGGCGGCGCGCAGGGGCTACGTGATGAGGGGGCATTGGCCTCGGCGCTGATGCGGCCTCAGATCGGTTATTACGATGGCCTCATCCAGGAAGCAGCCGCGATGATGGAGAGTTTGGCTATGAACCATCCCTTCATAGACGGCAACAAGCGGGTAGCGTTCGCTGTTACGGATGCTTTTCTACGCCTTAACGGACACTTCATCGACTGTGGCAACGAAGAAGCGTATGCCTTCTTCATGCATCTGTTCGAGTCACATTCATTCCGATTTGCGGAATTGAACGTGTGGCTTGAAGAGCATGTTAAGCGCTTGCCGGGTCTGAATTCCCCGACATAGGTCTTTGCTATAATCGGCGGAGCCCTAGCCAATACAATGTCCACGAGTGTCATTTCTGTCCTCCTTTGCCGGACTGGACACTCTGATTAAAGACTCCATGCCGCACGACCACAAACACTCAGGATACAAGTTCTGCATTCGTTGCGGGGGTCGGCTTGGGTTGAAGCTGGTCAAGGAGGGGGAGCCCGAGAGACTGGTCTGTGAAGCCTGCGGCTATATCCAGTATTTGAACCCGAGAGTTGCATCGGGGGCCATAGTTAGGTCGGACGGGAAGCTGGTGTTGCTTAGGCGTGGAATCGAGCCCGCTTACGGTAAGTGGGTGTTCCCTGGTGGATTTGTGGACGCGGGCGAGACCCTTGAAGGTGCGGCCGCACGTGAGTCGATGGAAGAGGCGGGGATCAAGGTCTCGATAGACGGGCTTATTGGAGCTTATTCCTACGAAGGCTCGCCGGTGGTGATAATCGTATACGCGGGGACGATAGTTGAGGGAGAGCCCCGAGCCTTGGACGAATCCATAGGCATCGGCTTTTTCGATCGAGACGAAATCCCGTGGGATGATTTGGCCTTCCCCAGCACCAGGGATTCCCTGGAAGAGTACTGCGACCGTTTCTGGTCATAGGAGGCGAATGTGGAGATAGACGAAAGAGTGATGGAACAGGCCCTGGAGCTGGCCCGGACAGCCGAGTCCCACGGGGACGTGCCGGTAGCGGCGATTATTTTGAAAGACGGCAAGATCATCGGGCAGAGCGAGCCGCGTGTCATGGTTGACTCCGACCCCACCGCTCACGCCGAACTGCTGGCCATTCGGAACGCCGCGGCCAATATCGGGAGCCCGTACCTGGCCGGATGCACGATGTATGTGACCTTTGAGTGCTGCCCCATGTGCTGCGGGGCGATCATGAACTCGGGGTTAGAGACTCTGATTGTCGGTGGAAGGTTCGAGGGAGAGAACCGGACATACGGTAAGTATTCGGTGTCGGGTATGCTGTCTCTGGCCGGGGCTGACAAGCGAATAGATTTAACCGAGGGAGTGATGAGTGAGGCCTCAGCAGAGATCTTCACTCCCGAGAAGCGGGACGACTGGCTGGCCCGCATGCGCGGCAATAATCCCGGCTGGGGAAGACAATAGACATTAGCGATTTAGGCCCGCAGCGAGTCCGGGGCATTTGACTTCTCTAGACAACATCAGCCGCAATGTTGGCAGGCGATACTTCCCCGCTTTGGGTCATCGAGACTTCCGGTTTCTCTGGACGGCGATACTGCTGTCGGACTCGGGAACTTGGGCGCTGATAACCGTGAGGGCGGTAATGGCCCGGGACATTGCGGAGGCGCACGGCGACCTGTGGGTCGGGATTGTAGTCTTCGCGGGCATGATCCCGTTCATCATTGTTCCGCCTATCGCCGGCTACCTCGCGGACCGCTTCGTTAGAAAACACGTCCTGGCGTTCACCTTCATGCTGGCCTGGGCTCAATGCGTAGCATTGACCGTCCTGGCATTCACAGGGGCTTTGGAGTTGTGGCACCTGGTCGCATTGTCATTCATAAACGGGTCGGCGAGGGCAGTGCAGACCCCGACAGCCTTCTCCTTAGTTGCGAATCTAGTCCCCCGTGACCTGATGATCAACGCCTACGCCCTCAATTCGGCAACCTTCCACGCGTCGAGGCTCGTGGGCCCCGGCCTGATTGCCCCATTACTAGCCACAGTTGAGCCTGGCTGGGTCTTCGCCGCATGCAACGTACCCTTCATACTGAGCCTGGCACTTGTGTTGGGCATCAGTACGGTTTCGACCGGGGCAATGGAGGCGAGCAAGGGGTTTATTTCAAACCTGATCGCCGGGTTCAGCTACGTCTACAGAAGGCCTGCGCTGACGATGATCGTCTTGCTGATAACCTTCCACTGCGGATTGACCATGTCATTTGAGGCGTTGTTGCCGGTCCTCTCCGAGGAGAGATTTGGGTGGGGTGGCAGCGGGGTGGGGTACCTGATGATGGCAGTAGGGGCGGGGGCAATGGTGTCTTCCATTTATCTCGCGGGGATTCGATCGGAGAGGTATCGGGGCAGATTGCTCTTAATTGCGGGAGTGCTCAGCGCTTTGGCCCCGTTGGCCCTTGCCGTCGCTCCCAACATGGCGATAGGGATGCTCGCAGCCAGCGCAATGGGGGCTACGCAGACGGCCTATATGGTCATAACCCTGACGATGATGCAGTCGATGGTTCCGGATGCCGTAAGGGGCCGGATATCGAGCATTTACATAATCCACGCCGGCGGAATAATGTCCTTCGCCAATCTGGGCAACGGCGGTTTGGCGGAACTCGCTGACCCGTTCTGGCTCCTGAGCATTGGAGGTATGGCGTTCCTTGCAGTGACACTCTTCAGCGGCATTGGCCCGACCATGCGGCGCATATACTGGACAGGCCAGACCGTTCCGGCCCCTACCTAAATCACCCACCGGCTCTTTCCTTACCTTCACTTGTTAGCCGCGTGGCATCTGTCTATGATGCGCGATAACTTTCCCCGGCACTGATAGGCCCCCAGGAGAGGCACCCCGAATGTCGACCGCCCAGTCGGCCCGCCGCCCAAGGATCTATTACGGGTGGTGGATAGCAATATCCTTCTTCTTCATCAACTTCTACTGGTCGGGAGTGATGGGGTCAGGGTTTACGGCGTTCTTCAACCCTTGGAAGGAGAGCTTCGGGCTTTCGAGCGCATCAACTTCTCTGGCGTTCTCCATGCAGCAGGGGATGGCAGGGGTCGGCTCGGTGTTTGTGGGAATGCTGTTCGACCGTTTTGGCGGACGGGCGCTTATGTTTCTGGCTACGGGGCTGGGGGTGGCGGGGATGCTGCTCCTGTCCGTCAGTCGTTCGGCATGGAGCTTCTACCTGGATTTTGCAGTTCTCTCGGTAGGATGGACGATATTTTTTGCGGGTATCGGCCCGGCTCTTGCTGCGGTCTGGTTCCGCAAACATCGGGGTAAGGCCAATGGAGTTCTGCTGGGCGGCTCCAACGTGGGGGGAGTGTTAGCGCCTCTGTTGGTCTGGGGTATCGATACCTATGACTGGCGTGTTGCTTCCGTTGCCGCGGCTATCGGCCTGGCAATTGTCGGCATCCCCACCTCCATGGCCCTTCGCCACAAACCTGAGCAGTACGGCCTATACCCCGATGGATTGGATGCACCGCCGCCAAGCACACCGCTTCAGAGTCGGAATGGTGGCTTGGACTTTACCCTTCGACAGGCCCTGTCCACTTGGACATTCTGGGCACTTGGGTTTGGGCAGGTATTGGCCATATTTGGGCTAGTCTCCGTGTCGGTGCATATACTGCCCCACCTGGAAGCCGAAGGCCTTTCCAGGACTACGGGTGGACAGATAGTTGCCGTTGTCTCGGTGCTGGGCCTAATCCCCAAGTTAGGGTTCGGGTGGCTCGGGGACGTTTTGGACAAGCGGATAGTTTTGGCGGGATCGTACATTCTGCAGGGGCTCGGCATCCTTGCCCTGGCAAACGTTGAAAGCGCCTGGACTCTGGGCCTCTTTATTGCTGTATACGGACTATCGGCCCAGTCGTTCGGGTCGGTGCTATATCCACTTTTGGCTGACGAGTTCGGGCACAAACATATCGGGGCTATCCAGGGAATGATTTCCGCACCCTACGCCATTGGGGCGATATTGGGGCCCTATTTGGCAGGAGTAGCATTCGACAACATGGGCGAATACACGTGGATTTTCGCTGCATTCGGAGTGGCTACCATAGCCGCGGGACCCGTGGCCCTGGCTTCGGGGAAGAGGCACTTCAGAGAGAGGAAGAGCTAGAGATCTACCTGAGCTAGTAGACGGGTTTCGTACCCTCGGCCTCTGGAGTCTTCGCTCTTTCCAGGGCGTCCCTGGCCGCCGAAGCCATGAGACTTGCGTCAGAAAGTGCGGGGCACATTACGAAGCCTTGCTCGAAGCGCTCTTTGGCTTCCTCCGGACTCCCACAGTGGGTACCGGCGACCAGCCCATTGGCCCGGGCCACGTCCAACACCTTCTGAGATGCCTCAGCGTGCTCCTTGCTTCCCTGGTATTTCCTGGGGTCGACTCCCATGGATATGGCAAGGTCGGCGGGGCCGATGTAGAAGCCATCGATACCGGGTGCCTTGGCCATTTCCTCCAGGTTAGGGATGGTGTTGATGTTCTCGACCATGACTAGGCAAATGATTTCTTCGTTGGCGTGGGCGAGATAGTCGGAGCCGGCGTAAAGGGGAGCCCGGTTTGGGCCGATGCTGCGGAACCCTATTGGCGGGTAACGGCAGGACATTCCGGCTTTAGCGGCCTCTTCACCATTGTTCACCAAAGGAACGATAACCCCATAGGCGCCCGCATCCAACACCCACTGGAACCACACCGGGTCGTTCCAAGGCACGCGGGCTAAGGGCACGGTGCCGGTGGTGCTCACTGCCTGGAACCACTGGGCAGCTCTGTCGGGCCCGATGCCCATGCCGTGCTGCATGTCGAGGACCAGGGCGTCGAGGCCCACGTTGGCCAGGACCTCAGCCATGTACGTGTCTGCACTGCCGACCCAGGCTATTGCAGCGGGTTTACCCTCACGCCATAACTGTTTAATTTTGTTTGGTCTCATGTTGTCCTCCGATTAAAAGGGTAGGCAGCGCCATTACAAACTGGCGATTACATCCTCGACGTGGCCGGCGACTTTGACGGAGTCGTAGGCTTTGGCAATCAACCCATCCGGGCCAATTATGAAGGTGGAACGTACGATTCCCATACGGGTCTTGCCGTACATCTTCTTTTCCCGCCAAACGCCGAAGGCCTGTGCCACGTCCTTGGCCTCGTCGCTGATGAGAGGGAAGGGCAGGTCGAACTTGTCCTTGAATTTCTGGTGGGACTTCACGCTGTCGGGGCTGACGCCGAGGACTACGGTGTTTTTATCTTCGAGGGACGAGATGTTGTCCCGGAAGTCGCATGCTTCCCTCGTGCAACCGGGAGTGTTGTCTTTCGGATAGAAATAGAGGACCACGTTCTTGCCCCTGAACTGGTTAAGCGAGACTTTATCTCCACTGTCTAGTACGGCCTCGAAATCGGGGGCCGGGTCTCCGGCTTTAAGCATGATGTACTTCCTCCTTGTTGCGTGCGGGCAGGGTTAAACATAGGTAAGGGGTAGGAGGGTGTCAAGACCTGGGACCTGTCCTGCGCAGTCATAGCTAGTAAAGACCAGTTTATCAATGGTTGTCCACCGTGATATTCTATGTGCAAATTCAACCCTGAGGGGGGAACAATGTCGAGACAGAAGAGGACAGCCGAAGAGGAAGCTATTCTGGCAAAAGCCGCGAAGTACCTCCCTGGAGGTTCGACTGGCAACATATTCTTCAAGCCCGATGACGCCATGATCATCAAGGAGGCATTGGGCTCCAAGGTCTGGGACTACAGCGGCAACGAGTACATCGACTTCCTGTTGGGCTCAGGGCCGATGCTGGTAGGACACTCGCACCCGGACGTAGTAGCGGCAGTAATGGAGGTCATAGGCAAGGGGAGCACCTACTTTTCGACTAACGGCGCCGCGGTAGAGTTGGCGGAGGAGATGGTCAACGCCATCCCGTGCGCAGAGCAGGTGCGGTTCCTCTCCAGCGGCTCCGAGGCAACCTATTTCGCAATGAAAGCGGCTCGGGCTTTCCGGGGCCGTGACAAGATCCTGAAGTTCGAGGGTGGATACCACGGTACCAACGACTACGCCCTGATGAGCGTAACCCCGACGGAGATGAGGGAGTTCCCGCGACCCAGCCGAAACTCCGCCGGCATCCCCGCCGTCCTTGAGAACGAGGTCCTGGTCTGCCCATTCAACGACCTCGAGACCACGCAGGCAGTGATAGAAAAGCACCACGATGAGCTGGGCGCAGTTATCACGGAGTGCTGCCAGCGCATCATTCCTCCCAAGCCCGGCTTCCTGCAAGGATTGCGAGAGATAACTCGCCACTACCAGATTCCCTTGATTTTCGATGAAGTTGTAACCGGATTTCGGTGGTCTTACGGCGGCGCACAGGAGTACTACGGCGTTACGCCCGACATGGCCACCTTCGGTAAAGCAGTGGGAGGCGGGTATCCGCTGTCCGCGGTAGCGGGTCGAGAGGAAATCATGCGGGTCTTTGACCCCGTGTCCAAAGAAGAAGGCACCTTCGTACCTGGGGTCGGCACGCTGAGCGGCAACCCCATAGCGGCAACAGCCGGCATGGCGACCCTTAAGATCCTAAAGGGGGAGGGTGGGGTAGACCGGATTTGGGAGACGGGCAACAAGCTGATGGCCGAGCTTGACCGTATGCTGAAGGAGAAGGAGATCCAGGGCACGGTTGTAGGGGAAGCGCCTTGCTTCGACGTGTACTTCGGGGTGGACGAGGTGAACAACTATCGTGACACTCTTAAAGCGGACAAAGCCATGATGTCCCGGTTCAACCACGCCATGCTGGAGTCGGGAGTGCTCAAGGGAGACTCCAAGTACTACATAGCCAGCGCCCACTCCGACGAGGACGTGGCGAAGACTATCGAGGCGATGGACTACTCCCTGGACCAGGCCCGCGGTTAACTGCCGCCTTCCGCCTGAACCGCACGGTTTACCGTTGCGAAAGTCCCAGGTGTGTCGCAGGGCACGGCTCCGGCATTGGGTACCCTGCAGAAACCGAGGATGACGTATGTCTGAATCCAACTTGATGGGAAAAGCTCAAACCGTTCTGGGCCCCGTGCCCGCAGAGGAACTTGGAATAGCCCTCACCCACGAGCACTTACTAGTCGATCTTGGGTCTACGTTTAGTGCCCCGGATGACGCAACCAGCTACTCCTTTGCCTACCAGCCGGTCTCCTCGGATAACCTGTGGTGGATCCGCTATAACTATGGCGGCAACAAGGACAATATGGAGCTGCTGGACGAGGATACTGCCATCGCCGAGGCAGCCCGGTTCAAGAAGTCAGGGGGCCAGACAATCGTCGATGCTACCAGCGTTGGCATTAAGCGGGACCCGCTGGGCCTGGCACGAATAGCCCGGGCGACGGGGCTAAACGTGATAATGGGCTCCGGCTACTACGTCCATGATTATCACCCCAGCAATATCGTAGACAAATCGGAAGATGAGATTGTGGAAGAGATTGTCTCCGATATTACAGAGGGTGTTGGGGACACGGGTATCAGGTCGGGGGTGATTGGGGAGGTGGGGTGCTCGTGGCCCTTGGAGGAGAACGAGCGAAAGAGCCTGCGGGCCGCGGCTCGGGCCCAGCGGTTAACCGGGGCTCCCCTGTTGATTCATCCAGGGCGTAACCCTCAGGCGCCGTTGGAAATAATGGAGATAGTCCGGGAGTCGGGTGGCGACCCTACCCGTACGATAATGAGCCACGTCGATCGCACAATCTTCGACAACGACACCTTGGACAAGCTCGCCGAGACCGGTTGCTTTATAGAGTTCGACCTTTTTGGTTCCGAGACGACCTTCTACCCGTTCTCACCCATAGACATGCCCAACGATGGCAAAAGGCTGGACTTTTTCATGCATCTTCGGGACGAAGGTCGGCTGGGTCAGGTCCTGATGGCCCAGGATATTTGCAACAAGCACCGTCTCACTAAATATGGGGGCCACGGATATGCGCATATCCTGGAAAACGTTAAGCCCATCATGCGACGCAAGGGTTTTCTGACGGAGGAGATCGACCAAGTAATGGTCGGGAATCCGGCTCGGGCCCTGGCCTTTGCGAGCCCGGGGTAAGGCGTTGATCGAATAGAGAAGCTACGTACTAAACCATGACAGTGACCAACATGAGGAGCATCAAATGCCGAACTACGTGGTATTAGGTAACTACACTGACAAGGGCGTTCAGGCTGTCAAGGCAGCCCCTGACAGGATGGCGGGCGCCGCTGCAAGGGTGGAGGCGATGGGCGGCAAGATTGAATCCATCCACTTCACCCTCGGTATGTACGACTTCGTGGGCATATTCGAGTTTCCTGATGACGAGACTATGCTCAAGTTCTCCATGGGGACGGGTAGGGAGGGGAATATCCGCTTCACGACGCTCAAGGCATTCCCCAAGGCTCGGGCCGTGGAGCTGATCGATCAGATGGAGTGAGCCACCCTTTCTTACTGGCACGCATAGGGACCAGCACACTCTAAAGAACGTCGCCCCTTGTTCAGGGTTGCGGAATGAGAACTAACGGTTGGGATTGCCGTAGCTGCGCTGGTGGTTGACCCGAAATCGGTGGGCTGGTAAAATTCTGTTCTGAATAAAGGCACTGCGGTGGCTATAGCGAGGTGGGCCCACCCGTTCTCATTCCGAACACGGAAGTGAAACACCTCTGCGCCGACGATACTAGAGGGGCAACCCTCCGTGGAAAATAGGACGCTGCCGGGTGCCTTATTCGTTTGGTCACACCCTTGTTCCCTCATCGGTTAAACTGCGTCCTTTGTCGCGGATAGCTTTGGTCGCCGCCGCTCAAGGAGCATCATTATGGCCTCTTCCTCAAGCCCATCCGAGCAATTCGACAGGCTGCAGCAAATGGCCGTCGAGCATTTCTGGCCACACTCCCAGCAGGTGGCCGAGCTATCGCTGCCCGGCGGCCTTCACGTTGTCGAGAAGGGGGAGGGGTGCTGGGTGGAGGACATTCAAGGCAACCGCTATTTCGACCTTATATCCGGGATGCAGTTGCAGAACGTTGGGTATGGCCGGAAGGAGATAGCCGAAGCCGTTTACGAGCAGCTACTCAAGTTAAGCTATGCCCCCGAGCACACGACCAGTGAGCCGACCATTCGCCTCAGCGATAGACTTGCGGCCCTGGCCCCGGACAAAGACTCTCGTGTATTTCTAGTAAGCGGCGGCTCGGAAGGTATCGAAACGGCCTTGAAGATGGCTAAGAAGTACCACAAGTTGAGGGGTGAGCCGGGCCGATACAAAGTTATTAGCCGGACAGGTTCCTATCACGGAGGCACTCTGGCGACTATCAGCCTGGGAGGCGGGGCCGGGGCGGGGGATAAGGACTTCGGGCCTCTGATGCCGGGCAACGTCCACATATCCATGCCCAACCCGTACCGGTGCTTGTATTGCAGCCAACTAGGTGACTGTACCCTGGAATGCGGTCAGGACGTCGAGAGGGCGATCCTCGACGAGGGCCCCGAGCTGGTGGCCGCTTTCGTGGCTGAGCCGCTCTCGGCGGCAACTTGCACTGTTCCTCATCCAGACTACTGGCCCACAGTGAGGTCGATATGCGACCGATATGGGGTCCTGATCATTGCAGACGAAGTGGTGACGGGGTTTGGCAGAACGGGGAAGATGTTCGCATCGGACCACTGGGGTCTCGTGCCGGACATACTGGTCGGGGCCAAGGGGCTTTCGAGTGGGTACCAGCCCATCGGCGCGGCGATAGCCTCCAAGCGTGTTGCAGACACGTTCATAGGTGGGGACAGAGAGATGTTCCGGCACATTTTTACCTTTGGCGGTCATCCGGCGGCCTGCGCCGCGGCGTTGGCCAACCTAGACATCGTGGAAAGAGAAGGCCTGGTCGAGAACTCCGCGACAATGGGGTCATACCTGTTTGATCAGCTCCAGACACTTTACGAGCATCCCATAGTCGGGGACGTGCGGGGGGGTCTAGGGTTGCTCTGCGGAATAGAGCTGGTCAAGGACCGGGACACGAGAGAGCGGTTCCCTGCAGACGTCGGCCTGGGGCGAAAGGTCACGGCGGCGTTTCTGCGCCACGGGCTCCTGGCTCGCCAGAGGGGCGACATCATATTCCTGATTCCTCCCCTGATCGTTACGCGTGAGGAGATTGACTTTGTGGTGGAGAGAGTAGATCGGGTGCTTACTGACGTGGAGCGTGGATTAACATAGCCACCCCGGTCTCCGTGATATACTCACCGTCGCTGGCATCAGGCCCGAGAACCTGCCCAAAATCTTCTTAAACGAGACTCATATGACAGATAATCGCGACTTATTCCAGGCAAAGAAAACCCTCGACATACCCAACGGGCCCTTCACCTACTACGACCTTAAAGCAGCGGCCAAAGAACTCAATATAGACCTTGCGTCGCTGCCGTTCACCATAAGGGTATTGCTGGAGAATGTCCTCAGACATTCAGGGAACGGCACGGTCACTTGGGACGATGTGGAAACGGTTGGGAGGTGGGCTCCCAAGGACGCCGTTCGGGCAGACATTCCATTTATGCCGTCCCGCGTATTGATGCAGGACTTTACCGGAGTGCCTGCCGTCGTGGACCTGACGGCGATGCGGGCCGAGGTCGCGAGGCGGGGCGGTGACCCCCAGCAGATCAATCCCATTGTCCCAGTGGACCTCGTGATTGACCACTCAGTCCAAGTTGACTTTGCGGGCACGTCTACGGCATTGGCTCGAAACGTCGACCGAGAGTACGGACGCAATGGGGAGAGGTACGGACTTCTGCGTTGGGCGCAGTCGGCATTTGACAACCTGCGCGTCGTGCCACCCGGGGCGGGCATAGTCCACCAGGTCAACCTGGAATATCTAGCAACCGTGGTGGCCTCTCGGGGCTCAGACAGTGAGAGAACGGCCTTCCCCGATACACTCATCGGCACCGACTCGCACACTACGATGATAAACGGGCTCGGGGTTTTGGGGTGGGGCGTGGGTGGAATTGAAGCAGAGGCTGTATTGCTCGGCCAGCCCTATTACATGCTCTTGCCGGATGTGGTTGGGTTTCGGCTGACAGGAGCCTTGCCGGAAGGGGCTACAGCTACAGACCTGGTGCTTACGGTTGTGCAGATGCTGCGGCAGAGGGGCGTGGTCGGGAAGTTCGTGGAGTTCTGCGGCACCGGTCTCTCCAACTTGTCTCTGCCGGACAGAGCGACCATTGCGAACATGGCACCTGAATACGGTGCTACCGTCGGGTACTTCCCGGTAGACTCCGAGACCTTGGCCTATCTGTCGGGGACCGGGCGGGAGAAAGATCAGGTCAGCCTAGTGGAGGAGTATTCCAAGGCCCAAGGTGTATTCAGGACCGACGATTCACCTGAACCTCTTTTCACCGACCTATTGGAATTAGACCTCTCCCATGTTGAGCCGAGCCTGGCCGGGCCTAAGAGGCCCCAGGACAAGGTGAGACTACGGGATATGAAAGAGGCGTTCGTAGACAACTTGGGCAAGGTGTACGGTAAGGAGGGTACTGCCTCAAACGGAAGTGCATCGCAAGATGGACTAGACCACGGGTCGGTGGTTATTGCCGCCATAACCAGCTGTACCAACACATCGAATCCCTCGGTGATGGTGGGTGCGGGGCTGCTGGCTAAGAATGCGGTCGAGCGAGGGTTGGAGACGAAGCCTTGGGTGAAAACGAGCATGGCTCCCGGGTCCCGGGTCGTTGAAGATTACCTCTCTGCGTCGGGGGTGCTGAAATATCTGGAAGATCTGCGGTTTCACATAGTTGGGTATGGGTGTACCACCTGCATAGGAAACAGCGGGCCTTTATCGGAGTCGGTCTCCGCAGACATTGCGCAAGGTGATCTGATAGCGGCCTCGGTGCTGAGCGGGAATCGGAACTTCGAGGGTCGGGTGCATCCCGCGGTCAAGGCTAACTATCTGGCCTCGCCTATGCTTGTCGTAGCGTTTGCGCTGGCGGGTCGGGTGGACATCGATCTGACCACGGAACCCCTTGGCACAGGTGCTGATGGTCAACCCGTATATTTGAAAGACCTTTGGCCCAGTCAGCAGGAAGTGAGGGAAACTCTGGCAGCGGCCCTGAATCCCGAGATTTTTAGAGACAGATATGGCAAAGTTTTCGAAGGGGACCAGAGATGGCGGGAGTTGCCCGTACCTGAAGGGGCCATATATCAATGGGATCGGGACTCGACATACGTGAAGGAACTCCCGATCTTCCGCAACCTGCCTGATGCCCCATCAGAGACTCAAGACATAACAAGGGCCAGAGTGCTGGTCAAGGTTGGCGACTCTATCACGACGGACCACATCTCGCCGGCAGGAGGGATCCAGGCTAAGAGCCCGGCCGGCTACTACCTTACCGATAAGAACGTCCCGGTTGCACAGTTCAACGCATACGGGGCTCGGCGGGGGAATCACGAGGTGATGATGCGGGGCACTTTTGCCAATGTGAGGCTGAGAAACCAGCTCGCCCCGGGCACGGAGGGAGGATGGACGCGGCACCTGCCTGACGGGATGGACATGAACATATACGAGGCGTCGGAGGAGTATAAACGGGAAGGTGTGCCAACCCTGGTGCTGGCCGGGAAAGAGTACGGCTCGGGGAGCTCTCGGGACTGGGCGGCGAAAGGGCCTTACCTGCTGGGCATAAAAGCAACGCTTGCGGAAAGCTACGAGAGGATTCATCGCAGTAACCTTGTTGGCATGGGAGTACTGCCGCTTCAGTACAAGTCCGGGGACAGCGCGGATAGCTTAGGACTCACCGGCGAAGAAACGTACGACATAGATGGGATAGCCGACGGGCTCACGGTGGGCAAGGAGCTTAGCGTCACCGCGACTGCCGATGACGGGACTGTTAAGACCTTCCCCGTAATCGCTCGGATCGACGTCCCTGTAGAATTGGACTACTACAGGCACGGGGGAGTTTTACAGTACGTGCTGCGGCGGCTTATGGCACGTTAGGGCCGGGACGTTAACTTTAACAAAATCGGGGTAGGCGCTTAGCGCCTACCCCGATTGAGTGTTATTTCAGGAGGGCGGAGGCAACTGCCACTAATACGTGATGGAGTCCTCATCTTCGATTTCGAGGATCATCTCGATCTCGATGCAACCGTTACCTGGGAGCCCAGAGAAACCCACGGCCGACCTGGCATGCCGGCCCTTTTCCCCGAACACCTCGACCAGAAGGTCGGAGCACCCATTAGCCACCGCCGGGTGCTTAGCGAACCCAACGGCGCCGTTAACCATGCACAGCAGCTTAACCACCTGTTTCACCTTGTCCAAGTCCCCGATGGCGCCCTTCACTGTGCCCAGGAGAGCGATGCCCGTCTTTCGAGCTGCCTGGTAGCCCTCTTCCACCGTTACGTCGGTTCCCAGCTGGCCCAGAGCATCTTTAAGGTCGCCGATGTGGCCTGAAACGTAGAGAAGGTTACCTGTCCTCACGCTCGGAACGTAGTTGCCGACCGGAGTTCTCACTTCGGGCAGGGTGATACCTAACTCGCTTAGTCTCTGCTCAACTCTCATTTCTGACCTCCAATAAGTGGGTATTGCTTCGATCTCGGCGACTGATTCTAGCATGGCGAACATTAGAGTTGTCACGGGGCGGGGCCTTTGTTAGCATTGCCACATCAATTAGCCCAAGAGGTCGTTAGTCGAGCACCTGAACCAAGGAGGAGCACCGTGAGTAAATTTAAAGGAATCTTCACACCCATCTGTACCCCCTTCTCTCGCGTAGACCAGAGTATTGGTGAAAGCAGCCTGAGGCGGCTCATTGATTTTCAGCTGGAGAACGGCGTGCACGGCATCATTCCGTGCGGCGGCACCGGAGAGTTTGCAAGCCTCAGCTTCGAGGAGCGTAAACGGGTTACCGAGTTGACCGTCGAGCAGGTGGCGGGCCGGGTCCCGGTTATGGCCCACACGGGAGCTTGCAGCACCTGGGAAGTAATCGAGTTGAGCAAGCATGCCGAGGCTGTCGGGTGCGAGGCTCTTATGATCGTGCCTCCATTTTACGAAGTCCCCAGTATTGAGGAGCTCGTCGATCATTACCAGGCAGTCAACGATGCCGTACCCCTGCCGATCATGGTCTACAACATTCCCGCACATTCCAAGGTTAACCTCACCCCTGAAGTCCTGGCTCGGCTGGTAGAAATCCCCAACGTCCAAATGATTAAGGACTCCACCGGAGACCTGGTGCAGTTCCAGCGGGTGCTCGAAGAGAGGTCCGAAGACCTGATCATCTTCAACGGTTCGGACACAGGGTCCATGGCCGGACTTCTTCACGGGGCCAAGGGCTGTGTCTGGGGTGTCGCTAATGCGACTCCGGGCCTCTGTGTGCAGTTGTACGAACTGATTGTGGAGAAGAAGGACTGGCACGCAGCCCGAGAGCTTTGGAGGCCCTTGTACCGCTTGAACCACTTCTTCGAGACTGAGGGCTACGCCGCGACTGCAAAGGTTGCCACTGCAATGGCCGGAGTTGACATTGGGGTGCCTCGGGCGCCGTTCAGGTCGTTGACTGCGGAGCAGGAGTCCAGGCTGGAAGTGCTGATGCGGGACTTGAGTGTCCTGAGTCGAGAGGCGGCGCCGGCAGTGGGGTAAGAACATACTGCTTCCGAAAAGGAATGACTAAATCGGCGGGCTCGCATTGCGAGCCCGCCGATTTGACGTGTAAAGGGGTAAGGAACTGGTCAGTCGTTTAGGTTAAACAGGCTGACGACGTTATCGTGAACGCAGGCCTTCTTGACCTCCTCGGGCAAGCCGTTGAAGGTCCGGTCTATGACTTCTTGTGAGTCGGGCCAAGAGCCATCGCGGTGGGGGTAGTCGGTGGACCACATGATGTTCTTCAGGTAGCCCAACTCCCACATGGCCTTCGTGCCCCAGTAATCGATGATGAAGCTGGCATAGACCTGACGCCTGAAGTACTCGGATGGGGGGACAGATAGCTTAATGTCGGTGAGGCGGCGCTCATAGGAGTAGTCCATGCGCTCCAGCGTGAAGGGGAGCCAGCCGATGCCGCTCTCGCCGAGGATGGCGTTGAGCCTGGGGTGCCTTTCCAGGATGCCGGAGAAGATCAGGGAGCAGAGCACCTCATCGGCGCGGGAGGGAGCCAGTACAAGGTTGACGGCGGCGGCGGCGGGGTGGTCCTTGTCGGAGAAGGTGGTGGAGATGTTGAAGGCGTGGAAGGAGAGGGGCAGCTGGCTGTCCTCTCCCGCCTGCCATAGCGGCTCCCATTCGTCGCTCCAGAAGGGCTGGGTCATAGTGGCGGGGGCGAACTCGGCGCCCCGGACTCCTATATCGGCGAGGCGGGAGAGCTCAGCGCCGGCGACCTTACCGTTGTGGTTGGGTATCTCACCCAGTGGGACTAGCCACTCAGGGTCGTATTGCTGCCACTCGGAGATATAATCGTTGTAGGCGCGGTAAGTGGCGGCCAGGGCCTCTTTGTCGTCAAAGCTGCGGTCTGTGCTGAGGATGCCGTAGATTACCTCGGCGTCGACGCCGTCCCGCTCCTGGTCGGCCTTTCTCAACTTGTAGTCGGAGCAGCGTAGGTCGCCGAGGGTGAAGCCCTCTCTGTCCAGCATCTCGCCACGCTGGCCACCGTTAAGACCGGGCCCATACCAGCCTGCCCGAGTCATGGTGCGTCCCTCGACCATCCAGTAGTTGCCCTCGGGCCGCGATTCTACGTAGGGGACCTTGTCTTTCCACTCGGCAGGAGCCCTGGACGTAAAGGCGTCGTGGGGCACCCATATCAAGTCGAGGTGGCTGTCTGCTGAAATAATCCGGTATCCCATCCCGTTACCCCCTGCATCTAGTCGTTGGGTAAAGACCGGCCTGCGAACGTTGGGTCGGTTGTCATTGTTACCTTATTGGGAGTTTTGGTCAAGCGGGAGGGGTGGGACGGTGTTCATTCGGTCCTCCTGCGGCGGATCTTCGATTGGAAGTTGGGTGTTTCGGGTTTGTTTGTTTGGGAGGGGGCAGGCGATGGAAGGTCCGTGACTAGAAACCAGGCCGGGGGTTGTGGCCGAGCCGTCGGCGCCGGTCTGGCTTATCCCCACACGTTGTCGGCTGTGGTCAGGGTTGTGTGGGGCCGATCCCACCGGCAGCGGCACATGACCGGACCGCTGACGGGGAAGATACCGCCTGAGGCGGACTTTCAGAACCGGCGTCCCGGTGCATCCGCCGGGTAGACGGATGGCGGGGACGGCGGGACAAACAAGGCACGAGGGCCTTGCTAAACCGGGGGTCGGTTGACCTACCCGGGAAACCGGCGCGCAAAGGGCCGGGATAAACGCATCCGATGATGGGGAGCGTTGAATCGGCAGGGCGTCGCAGGACGGGGCCTGCCGAGCATAGTCTGTGGACCTTCCATCGCTTGGTGGTTGGTGGGGGAAGGGTGAGCCGGGGCCTTTGGAATGAGGAGATGGCGGCGTTTGCTTGAGCCGTGGGGCGGCGTGTGGGCCGCCCTTTGGGATGGGCTTGGACGTTGAGTCCTCGTGTGGGCCGGGGCTGTGGTTCCCCCTGGGTTGTGTGTTCCTCCTTTGGGTTTGGGGTGTGTGACGAGCTAGTCGGGGGTGAATATAGTACATGTGTACAAGTTTAGTCAAGGGGTTCGTGTCACTTTTGGGAGGGCACCCCACCCATTCCGTTCTTGAGACCCTTCGACTCTGTGGATTCACATAGGAGGTCGCTGGTGCGCCACTTCCGGCGGTTGATCTTTCAGTTATCCGAGGTGTAGGTTCCCAGACCGGTGTTTCAGGGAGTGTTGGATCGTATCGGCCGGTTATCGCCGGCGCCAAGCTGAGGGAGAATGCAACCACGATCTTGCCAAGAGGGAGAGCGCTCCAGGGAGCCGCCTTGTCTTCCATGCGCTTTCACGCCATTGGCGGGGAGCCTGAAGACAACAAAGACGTCCAAGAAGCATGGTTCACGGCAAGAGCCGCATCCCTTATCGGATAGACCGGAGATTGACCGGCCTTGCAGAGCCAAATATGATGCCACTATCTCGTTGGGGCTGCTCTTTGAGCCTGAAGACTCACAATATGGGAAATCCCGGTCAACATGCCTGGAGGTAGGGATGCGATGGAAGTTCTGAACAGAATCGGAGTGGGGTCGGCAGCGAAGCTGTCAGTTGCTGGAGGCGTAGTTCTCGGGTTGCTTGCTGGGATCATCTATTCCTTCGGTGGCGCCATCATCGACATACTCGTCAGTGCAGGGTGGGTAACTTCGGATGAAACGCCTGGGCTAAGCTCTGGGACGGCACTTGCCTTTGGCGCTTTACTTGCAATGCCGGTTATCGGCGGAGCTGTGGGGTTAGTGGCTGGAGCATTCGGAGCTTGGCTGTATAACTCGGTGGCCAGCCGAGTTGGAGGTGTCAAGATCAATCTCCAACGATAAGCTCACCTTCCAAAGGAGACCAGTGACAACGCAGAACGATTGGAATAGAGGCGTTATCGAGGAGTTTCTGAACAACTGTGGGAAGGTTTGAAGGAGCGCCCCTCCTCCTTCTTCACACCGTGGGAGCCAAGAGCAGCCAGCCCAGGGCTAACCCCCTGATGTACTTGCCCGATGGTGACTCATATACGCTGAACTAGTACCGTTGATTGACACTGCACGATTGCCTCCCCGATAATTCGATATACCCTGTGGGTTAGATTGGAGACAGAGAGCGAGGCGGGCAGAATTGGTCAGGGGTTAACGATAGTATAAAGGTGAACCGAAGGCGTTCATATGGGGCGTTGGAAGGGAGCCGGTAAAGAGAAGACAACAATGGGAAGATACATAGTTCTTTATCACGCTCCGAAGTCGGCAGTTGCCGCGATGTCGGAGAGCACACCCGAGGAGATGCAGAAAGGCATGGCGCTTTGGATGGGGTGGGCCGAGAAGTGCAGAGAGAGCCTGGTGGACATGGGGTCGCCGTTGGGGGGTGGGCAGAGAATAACCGCGTCGGGGGCCGGGCAGAGCGACAGCGAGGTGACGGGATACTCAATCCTGGAGGCGGAGAGTATGGAAGCGGCAAAGGCGCTGCTAGAGGGTCACCCGCACCTAGGGTGGGACCCGGGTTGTGCGATAGAAGTCCACGAAGCGATACCCTTGCCCATGTAAGGGCTCGGTGATTCCATCCCGAAGGATGGGGTCATGGGGTCGGCGACAGGAGTGTATTCGGGAAGCTACCGAGCATGCAGGCATGTCGATTGGCTTCATATGGCTCTGATTGGCGCTGTATCGCTCTAGGCGTGACTCGGAGACACGGGCAGGCGCAGGTATGGAAGGCCAGGACCTCTTCGACTGGAACAAATCCTATTCGGGCGACGCAACGGACTATGAGGCGCCCGACGCCGGGATGCTGGAAATTATCGACGGCCTGAGGCCGGGCCGAGCGCTGGACGTAGGCTGTGGAGCGGGCGGCCTTGTCGCCGCCCTCGCGCAGCGGGGATGGCGGGTGACGGGCATAGATATCGCGGCGAAAGCCATAAAGGCGGCGCGCGAAATCACTCGGGCGCGAGGGATAGAAGCTGAGTTACAGATGGCTGACGCCACTACCTGGAAGCCGTCCACCCACTATGACTTAATAACTAGCAGCTTCGCACTTCCGGGAAGGAAGAAGGGACGAGAGCCGCTCTATCTGACGATCCGGGAGTCCCTGACACCGGGGGGCACCGTGCTCCTGAAGGACTTCGACTCAACGATGAAGAGAGTCAGGTTCTTTGCAGAGCTTGATCTCGTAACCCTCGAGGAACTCAAGGCTGCCTTCACCGGGTTCAGCGTTATCAGGGCCGAGATTGTGGAAACACCTGTACACGATCACAGCCGAGTGGAGCTTCAAGAGGCCGGGCACTGGAGCGCGGTCCTCTTCCATGCGCAGAAACTCTAACGCGACGCCTGCTTTCGGATTTGGCCTTCTGGAGTGGCGGGGGAGGTGACTGCTACGTGTTAGAATGGGCCAACTCAACGGGGCGGGGGCACACACGATTTTGTCCAGTGAGCGCTACACGGCGGAGCGAGTCCGGCATTTCACAGAGTCGATAATCCGGGACATGACCCGGATCAACAATAACCTGGGCGGTGTGAACATGGCCCAGGGTTTCCCTGATTTCACCCCACCCTCGGCCCTTATAAAAGCGGCTGAAGAGTCCCTGCAAGGTGATTTCCACCAGTATGCCAACACTTGGGGTGCGGGGCCTTTACGGGAAGCGATAGCCGAGAAATTCAGCTGGTACAACGGGCTGAGTCCTGAACCCGACGCCCACGTCACCGTGACCTGTGGCGGCACTGAAGCGATGATGGCCACGATGCTCGGGCTTGTGGACCCGGGGGATGAGATCATCATCTTCGAGCCGTTCTACGAAAACTATGGGCCGGACACTTTGATCTCAGGCGGGAAGCCGGTGTATGTGCCTCTTCGGCGGGTCGGTGATTCCTTCAAATTCGACCCGGATGAACTGAGAAAGGCTTTTTCGGAGAAAACCAAGGCGGTAATTATCACTACGCCCCACAACCCTTCAGGCAAGGTCTATTCCGACGAGGAACTCGGTGTTATCGCCGAACTATGCCAGGAGTTTGATGCCCTGGTCTTCTCTGATGAGCCGTATGAGCACATCATCTTCGACGGACTGACACATCGCAGTATCGCTTCCCTACCCGGAATGGCAGAACGTACGGTTACCATAAACAGCGTCTCCAAGACGTACAGCGTGACGGGATGGCGCATCGGGTGGGCGATAGTGATGGATGCCACGTTGTGCACGGCTATACGCCGGGCCCACGACTTCCTGACTGTCGGGGCGGCGCACCCTTTGCAGATGGCCGCGGCCAAGGGTATGGGATTTCCCATGAGTTACTACGAAGGCTTGGCGTCGGACTACCAGGCCCGCAGGGACGCGACCCTGTCGATACTGAAAGATGCCGGATTCGATTACGTAACGCCCCAAGGGGCCTACTACGTAATGACCGAATACCCCGACTGTGGGTATGACGACGACCTGGAATTCGCCATGTTCATGGCCGAGACCATAGGGGTGACCCCGGTCCCGGGTCGGGCATTTTACCGCCGACCCGAGTTGGGCAAACAGTTCGTGCGGTTCGCATTTCCCAAGAAACTGGAGACCCTGGAGATAGTCAGAGAGCGAATGTCCAGAATCGATGAATTCCGCAAATGAACCCTGCGGCAACAATCCTGAGGAAGCAACAATGATCAATGAAGAGCGCTTAGTGAAGACATTTTGCGATCTAGTGCAGATCGACAGCCCATCGGATGAAGAGGAGGAGGTAGCACAGGACCTATCGAGGAGACTGGAGGCGTTGGGCTTCGAGATTCTGAGGGATGCACACGGAAACCTTATCGCAAGGGAGGAAGGCGACAACCCGCTATTGCTTTCTGCGCACATGGATACGGTGGAACCGGGGCGGGGGATCAAACCCACGATAGAAGGCGACAGGATAGTCTCCGATGGGACGACGATTCTAGGCGGAGACTGCAAGGCTGGCGTGGCCGCGATACTGGAGGGGCTGGAGTCGGTGGTAGAGGAGGAATTGCCACGGCGGAGCATTCAACTGGCGTTCACCAGGGGCGAGGAGATCGGGCTGGTGGGCGCCCGTAACATGGACTTTTCGATGATCACGGCTGATGAGGCGGTGGTCTTCGATGGGAACGGGCCGGTTAACAAGCTCACGGGCTCCAGCCCGACATACGTTAGCTTCGAGGTCAAAATCACGGGCAGGTCAGCACACGCGGGTGTCGAGCCGGAAAAGGGGCTCTCGGCGATCAAGATAGCGGCGGAGATCATCAGCGAGCTTCCCCAGGGAAGGCTCGATGAAGAGACAACCTTCAACGTCGGGACCATATCCGGCGGCAGTGTCAGGAACGCGGTGCCCGAGCAAGCTACTTTCACAGGCGAGTTTCGCAGCCGAAACCTGGAAACCCTGGACCTGCTACAACTCCAGGCTCGGGGTATTTTCGATCAGGTGCGGGACCGGTACAAGGAGGCGATTATCGAGGATGGTTTCAACGTAGAGTTCAACACCTACACCGTCAGGCCCGGCGAGAAGATGCTGGAGCTGGCAAAGCGGAACCTCGATGCGATGGGGCTGCCTCTGCGGCTGGAACCCTCGGGTGGAGGGACCGACGCCAACGTGATGAGGGAGCACGGGATTGAGTGCATAGTTGTCGGGATGGCGACGAACGAGATGCATACGGTTAGAGAGTTCGTGATCATCCCGGATTTGGTTAACGCGGCAACATTCTGCCGTAGAGTGATAACTGAGCAGGGCTAGAGGACGGGCTGTTACTATCATGAGGATGGAAGGCAAGATTGCACTGGTGTCCGGAGGGGCGGGGGGCATAGGGTCGGCTATATGCCGACTTTTTGCGGCGGAGGGGGCAAAGGTTACTGTCGCCGACATAGATTCGGGGCGGGGGGAACGCGTTGTTGAAGAGGTCGCCGAAGGCGGAGGAGAAGCTTTCTACGTAGACCTGGATGTTACCAAAGAGGAAGACTGGGAACGTGCTGTGGCTGCAACGGTAGAACGGTTCGGTGGGTTGAACGTTCTGGTAAACAACGCCGGGGCCTACAGCCCAGAGCTTGTAGCGGATACGCCATTGGAAACCTGGAATCGGATAATGGCGGTGAACGCCACGGGGTCCTTTTTGGGGAGCAAGCACGCCATACCGGAGATGAAGAAGGCGGGTGGGGGATCAATCGTGAACATGTCGTCGGGGGCGGGGATAGTGGGCAATGCGGATGGCACGGCTTACGGACCTTCCAAAGGAGCCGTGAAGATTCTGACCAAGACGACTGCGCATCAGTATGCAATGGACGGCATAAGGGCCAACTCCATCCACCCGGGGCCCATAGACACGCCGATGCTCCATGCCCAGACCAGGGAAGCAGCGGAGAAAGGCGATGCCGTAGCTAACATTCCGATGGCGCGCATCGGGACTCCAGAGGAGATAGCATTCGGGGCGCTGTACCTTGCCTCAGACGAGTCGTCCTATGTCACGGGAATCGAGCTTCCGATAGATGGGGGTCGGGTGAACGTCTAGTGGCTCGACCAAGACCACGGTACTATAATCGAGTCAAGAGAATGGCCTGCAAGATTCGGGCCTGAGGAGATAGAGCATGGCCGACTATAAGATCGTCTCCGGGGACTCACACGTAACCGACCCCGCAGACCTGTGGACCACCAGATTACCCAACGAGTTCCGTGATCGTGCCCCGAGAATAGTAAAGGATCCGCCCGGCGAGAAGGGAGACAGATGGGTCTGTGAAGACCTGCCCACCATAACAGCATCGATGGCCTTCTTCGCAGGCGCGAGCAGGGATAGCTACTCGGAATTCGAGTCACACATAGAGGAAGTCTCCTATAGAGATGGACGTCCGGGGGGCTACGACCCAGCGGCTCGGCTGGAAGACATGAAGATCGACGGGACAGAGGCCGAGGTGCTCTACCCTTCCTATGCCCTGACCCTCTACCGCCTTACAGACCCCCCACTCCAGCGGGCCCTGTTCTCCGTTTACAACGACTGGCTGGCCGAGTTCTGCTCTCATGCCCCGGAACTGCTGTTGGGGATCGGGCTGGTCTCGACGTATGACATTGATCTTGCGGTTGCGGAGCTGGAACGCTGTGCAGCGATGGGGTTGCGAGGTGTCTTGATAAACTCGTGGCCTGAGTTAGACCGCACCTACGAGAAGCCGATGTATGACCCCTTGTGGGCTGCCGCCCAGGAAGTGGGCATCCCCATCAGCCTGCACGCTTTCACGGGGTTCGGGCCGGAGGACGAGATCGGCCAGGCCCGGATCAGCCAGACCTGCCTGCACCATCCGGGGCAGAGGAGCCTGTCTCACCTGATCTACTGGGGCATTTTTGATCGGTTCCCGGAACTCAAGGTGGTTTTGGCCGAAATGGACATCGGCTGGATTCCTCACTACCTGTGGTTGGCGGATGACAAGTACCGGATGCGTCAGGACTCACTTGTTGAGGTGCCGGACATGGCCCCGACCGACTACTTCAAGCGCAACATCTACGCCTGCTTCATGGACGACCCGGTTGGTGTGAAGAACACGGACATCATCGGTGAGGACAACTACATCTGGGCCAACGACTATCCTCACTGGGAGAGCACTTGGCCCAAGTCGCATGAGTACATTGCCAGAAATTTCGAGGGGATCTCCGACGAGATTAAGAGGAAGATCACTCGTGACAACGCCATGCGACTCTTCAACATACGGCTGAACGGGGACTAGGGCGGGCCACGGGGCGCTAGACGGTTAGCTCGTCCCACTTTCTCGGGAGGAGCATTGCGGCAATTGACAGGCTTATCGGCATGGCTGCCGTGACCATAAGGGCAAGTCGGGGATCCAGAGCGAAGTCTTCCAGGGCGCCGGTGAGTATGGGCCCGACCAGAGCACCGGCCCATACGGCAGTTTCCAGGAACCCTATGGCGGTAGCGATCTCTCGGGGCTTGATGTTGGGCAGCTGGAATGGGATGGTCAGGACAATTGGGAAGTGGGACCAGGCCACCCCGTTGACCGCAGTGATCAGGACCAGCCATCCAAAGGATCCCGTCCAGAGGAATGCGACCTGGGTTACGGCCATTCCGACGCCGCACCACCAAAGGATGACGCGCTTCTTACCGATCTTGTTGGTCAGAATCCCCACCCCTATGCCTGCAAAGGCCGAAACTCCGCCACCAATTGCAATGATGGAACCGGAGGTGAGTTCGGAGAGGCCGAATTTCTCCAGCATCAAACTGGGCCAGAAGACAGCAAAGGCGGACCACGCGGCGGCGTTGCCCAAGACTCCGAAGGCGAGGAACCAGAGTTCCCTGTAGCGGAAGATGGAAGAAATGGGGCTTCGGGTCTGGGCAAGCATGTCAGCCTGGTACTGAGGAGATATCCGCTCCTTGCCAAATATGTGCCATATCAGGGTCAGTCCAAGGATGCCCGCGGCGAAGATATAAAAAGTTGTCCGCCAGTCGTCGTCCAGGGCCCTTAGTAGAAGGGGTACCAGCAGGAAACCGACGGCGGTGACGCCCCACAACATGTTAGAAAGGGCGTTGATCGTGACTACTTCCCTGGGAAGGGCCCATTGGCGTACGAGCATTGCCCTGACTGGCTCTCGGACGACCATGCTGATGCCGTAGAGCGCCCTAGCCAGCAGAAGCACAGCGAAGATAGGCGACCAACCCTGGAGCAGCACCAGCAGCGCCCCAAGAATGAAGGTAATTGTGGTGACGTGTTTAGCATTGAGTTTGGAGAACCACAAGCCCGCGGGAAGGGCGAGAATCATCATTCCTATCCGGGGGGCAGACCCCAGGATTCCCTCTTCCGTTGGGCTAAGGTGAAACTCCCTGTTGATGCTGGGGAGCATCAGCCCCAGGCTCTCCAGGATAATGAACCCGAAGACGTGGGGTAACATCATCGCTATGATGATGACGAAGCGGTAGTTGGTCGATTGGGGCGCGGTGGGGCGGCTATGGTAGGGTGCGCTCATGCGGACGGGAATGATACAGCTAGCGCAGGGCTGTTGGGAACATCAGGGCGTGATGAACGGGGGATATCTCTCGGTACTAGACTATTGCGTGACTGCTCTTTTGGGAGTCGGAACAACCTCACTCTCTGTGGTTAGTTGGAGGGGCGAGAATTGGACTAGGAATGCCGGCCGTTTGATCAAGCCTGTCCCACCCCCCGCTCATACTTCGAGAGCCTCCCGCCTTGGCGGATCTACGACAGCACGAGCGGCCCCGCCCGGGGAATTCGAATCAACCGCCCCTGCCCATACTTCGAGGGTCTCATGACATGTTTCGACTCGGCTCAGGGGGAGAGGAAGATCTCGGGCCCGGAGATGGATAGGCTGAATTTCAGAACCTGGATCACTCTCACTCTCCTCGGCGCATCTGCGACTCATCAAGGGAGAGGGGATTGGCCCCCAAGCCCCAGATTCCTCGCGGAGCCTCGGAATGACAATTAGGCAGGGGGGTCGTTGGCGTGGAAAGGACAGGTCAGTAGATGCCCGGTTATTAGTTGAAACGGTATAGCTCGGCGGCGTTCCGGTAGGTGATGTTTGTCCGGGTCTCCTCATCCAGGGCAGCCAAGTTAGTTTCGAGGAGCTGCCGGGACTCGGGCCATATGCCGTCGGGGTGGGGGTAGTCTGAGCCCCACAGGATGTTGGAAACTCCGATGAGGTCAACTAGCTCCTGGGTGACGACCTCGTCCTGGAAGGTGGAGTGGCCCTGGCGTCGCCAGTAGTCGCTGGGGTCCATTTCCAGATTCAGGTGGAAGAGCCGGTCCTTGTACTCCTGGTCCAACCGGTGGAGAACATAAGGGATCCAGCCGACGCCACATTCGCCGAGGACGAAGTTGAAGTCGGGGTTTTTGGAGCAGGCGCCGGAAAGGATGATGCTTGCCAGATATTCGGCACCAGAGAGCTGGAAGAGGGTGAAGTTTATACCCATGGCAACGTACTGGCAGTAGTCGGGGGTGCCGGCGTCAGGCTTCCGGTATGGAAGCCCGACAGTGTGGAATGAGATGGGCATTTGCCGTTCTGCCGAGACGGCCCACAGTTCGTCCCATTCCGGTTGATAGATAGGTGTCGAAGCACTGGAAACGTTGAACTCGGCACCGCGGAGGCCAAGGTCCGCGGCGGTAGCCAGCTGTTGCGCAGCAAGCTTGGGATCGTGGCTAGTGAGGCATGCGAGTCCTATGAATCGGTCGGGGTTTGTGGCGCAGAACTCGGATGCCCACTCATTGTAAATCTCGTAGATCGCGCCCAGGGCCTCGGAGTTGCGTACGGCGTCTCCGCCGGCGGCGAACCCGCTGGCTACCCCGAGAATTCCGTAGATTACCTCCCCGCTAATGCCATCGATGTCCTGGTCCCGGAGCCGGAGTTCGGGGGTGGTGGGGTGGTAGAGGCCCTCTGCGGCATCGGAGAAGAAACCTTCTTCCTCCATTTTGTCGAGGTGGAGGGAAAAACCGGGCACATACTTTTCGCCAGTGCCGCTGAGTCCGGAACCGGCTACCCTGGATATGACTGCGTCTTCGATTTTCCACCAACGGCCGTCTTCGGTCTCTTCGACCCTGGGCATTGCGGACTGCAGGTGAGCCGGGGCACGGTTGATGAAGAGGTCTTCCGGCAACCAGCTCAGGTCTATGTGACAGTCAGCGGACACTACCTTCTGATTCATTTTAAAGTCCTATTCGGTATGGTAATTTCGGGCCTGTGAACACGGATTGGACAATCCTACATTCCAACCTGGACTAAGGCAATGGCCGTGGTCAGTTCATTGACCATGCCATTCCCCACTCCTAGAATCAGCCCTGCGTGGAATGGGCCGTAAACAGGAAGCGAGGGATAGAGCATTGTGTGCCAAGCGAATCCATGAAAAAGATGT
The DNA here is from genome assembly GCA_965249275.1 of Dehalococcoidia bacterium. GTDB lineage: Bacteria > Chloroflexota > Dehalococcoidia > Plut-88900 > Plut-88900 > Plut-88900. Next base: position 490,300 of record CBDFLQ010000006.1, on the reverse strand, counting down.
TGTCGGGACTCAGGTGGTCGACTTTGAGGAGCGGGTTGACGTGCGGAGGCTCCGGCGGGAGCGCATCGGGCGTATTCAGGCGGAACTGGCGCGGGCCAACCTGGGCGGACTGCTTTTATTCGACCCGATTAACGTGCGCTACGCTATCGGGGCTCGCAACTTCGAGACTTTCCTGCTGCACCTGAAGGGCCGCCATGCCCTGATTCCCCGAGAGGGTAAGCCGATTCTATTCATGCCCTCGGTCACCGAGGCTCCGGTATTGGGGGATGATGTCATAGGTCGGCCTGCGTCGAACATGGACTCGTGGCGTACGGGGAGCTACGTAGTCGAAGCGACGAAAAGGTGGGCGGTAGAGATGCGGGACGTGTTGACGGAGTTGAACATCGCCGGTGAACAGCTTGCGATGGATAGGTCGGACATTCTGACCATCCACTCACTTGAGGAACAGGGAGTGTCTCTTGAGGATGGGCTAATGCTCATGAATCTGGCCAGGATGATCAAGACCGAGGACGAGCTGGTCCTGATCAAGCAGGCATGTGCCATCGGGGACGTGGCCCTGGCGAAGGTGCAGGAAGCGATCGAGCCCGGTGTCACCGAAAACGAACTTTACGCCGTACTCGCGTCGACGAATCTGAATTTTGGGGGAGAAAGGACGGACTCCAAGCTGCTCTGCGCGGGAGGGAACACCAATCCGTGGCTCAAGCGCGAGGCCTCGGACCGGCTGGTGCTGCCTGGTAATCTCGTGACTATCGATACGGACATGGCAGGCCCACTGGGCTACTTCGCCGACATATCCCGGACTTACCTATGCGGAGATGCTAAGCCAAATGAGGAGCAGTCGGATGCCTACAAGCGGGCCTACCAATTCCTCCAGGACTGCCTACCGCTGTATCGGGCGGGTGTGAGCTTCCAGGAGATTTCTGAGAGAGCTCCCCAAATGCCGGAGGAGTACAGAGCTAACCGCTACACCATTCTGGCCCACGGGGACGGCATGTCAGACGAATACCCGGCGATCTTCTTCCCGGACGGGAGCGACACGGGATTTGGGAACTATCCCGGTGTGCTGGAGGAAAACATGGTGATTTCCGTCGAGTCCAGTTGGGGTCGGGAGAACGGGCTGGAACAGGTGAAGCTGGAAGAGCAGGTGATAATCACCCGGAACGAACCCGAGGTCATTTCTCAGGCGCCGTTCGATTGGAGGTTCCTGGGCTAAGAGCCAGGCGCACGACCCGGGGCAAGGTTTGCGAAGGGGTCCCACCTGCGAAGCGCCAATAATCCCGCAACGGGTATCAGGACCAGGGGTGCGAAACAGATGACCAAAATAGCCGTCCTCAGGTCACCGGTGGCTTCCTCCACGAAGCCTACAACAAGGGGCCCGAGCGCACCGCCACCCCAAATACAAGTCTCTATGAAAGTGAGTCCGACACCAGCTTCTCGGGGTTTGACTCCCGGGAGCTGGAACACCATGGTCATCAGGACGGGGAAATAGACCCGGGATATTCCCTCCCCAATACCCAGAAGGAGAACAACCCGCGTGTCTGTGACGTACAGGAGGCTGATGTAGGAAGCGGTGACGGCAAGTCCGCCAAAGGCTAGTATCAGGGGCTGCTTGCCGACGAAACGAGGGACGGCGTTGACGAGGAATCCAAGGGGTGCAGTGGCAAAGGCCTGGAAAGCAAGGGTGAGGGCTACGATCTTCGGGTCGATGCTGAGCTGCTCTTCCGCCAGGCGAGGCCAGAACGTCTGAAAACCGGTGTTGGCGGTCATGCCGCCGAACATTCCGAGGCCGACAATCCAGAGCTCGGGATATTTTCGAAAGACGGTGAGTGGGCTGCCCTGCTGGGTAGCCATCCTGTCTCGGTATTCGCCGGTGGGCCTCTCCTTGCCGAAAACGAGCCAGAGGCCGGCCAGGCCGAGACTGACAAAACCCCAGAAGTAGTAGACGCCCTGCCAGCTACCAACCCAGTCCAGCACAAAAGGAGTGACCAGGAATCCGACGCCCATCAAAACGTCGACACCGGATACCCATGCGCCGTTGGTAAGAGCTATGCGGCGCTGGGTGGACCACTGCTGAAGCATCATGGCTCGGGGCGCCATGGTAGCTGCGAAGCCAAGTCCGACTCCCACCCTCCCTATGATTAACGCAGCCAAGACAGGGGACCAGCCCTGGAGGAAGCCGAACCCGGCAACTGCCACGGACATTATGGCGATGACCCTCCAGGGCTTGAATCTGGACAGCAGCGTGTTTAGAGGGATGGCCATGACGAGGTTTGCCAACAGGACGGAGGAACCGACCCATCCCTGCTCTGTAGGGGACAGGTCCAAATCCTTGATCATGTCCGGCAGGAGCAGGCCAATAATGTAGATGACTACCAGATGGGCACCAGTAAGTGTGGTTACCGAGGTTACTATGACCCATCGGTAAGGGCCTATGTATTCGGGCTGGGTGGCCATTAGCTTTAGGCGGTGTCCATCTTAAGAGGTTAAGGCAGGGCCCTCGGGGGGGCGGCGAAGCAGTAGCCACAGGCCGGATAGGGATATGCCGAGCGGTCCAAAGCATAACACCAAGATACCCTGCCGCAGGTTTTCGTCGTTGCCGGCAATGAAACCTGAGAGGACGGGTCCGATGGCGGCGCCACCCCACATAATGGTGTAGACGAGGGCCACGACAACGGCCAGGTCTCTCGGTTGGATGCCGCGCAAGTTGTAGAAGGATGCCATCATCAGGGGGAAAAATCCAAAAGCGAAGCCGTTTATCAAGGCCAGGAGGAACAGGTAAAGAAGCGACCCAGTGAAGAGCATGGCTATGTAGCTGCCTGCAAGCATCATACCTGCGGCGATCAAGGCTAGTGCAGGCTTGCGTACAAGATAGGGTATTGCGGACAGGCCCAGGGAAGAAGGAAACCCGGAAACTGAGATCACAGCAAGAACCTGACCTGCTGCCGTTTTTTCGATGCCATAGGTGTTTTCGGCGAAGGTAGGCCACCAAGTGTCGAAGGCCAACCTGCCTGCGATGCCTGCGGAAAGGCCGAGGCCCAGGAACCAAGGTTCCTTGTACTTCAGGAGAGAGCGGAGAGGATTGACGTACTGGGGAGGGGGATCGGGGCCGGGCTCAAGCTGCAAGGACTTGCGGTCGACCCCAACTATAGTCCAGACGAGGGTCCCGGCGGCACATAGGATGGCCCACACGAAGAGGGTCTCTCGCCAGCCGCCCGTCCAGTCATTGATTTGTGGGATCAGGATGAAGCCGGCTCCCTCGAAGAGGGCCATTATGCCAAAAAGCATACCGTTGGCGAGCCCTACGCTCTTCTTGGGGAGCCACATGAGGATTAGAAGAGTCCTGGGTGGTTGGGTTGAGAGGTAGAAGACTCCCAGGCCCACCCTGGCGATAACCAAGATGGTGAAGGTAGGGGAGAAGGAATGAAGGAAGACCATAGCCAGCGTGCCAAGGAAGGCGATGGTGGCCACCCTCCAGGGCCGGAACTTGGACAACACCCAGTTCAGAGGTATTTCGAGGAAGAGGTTGGCGATTAGGAGAGACGAGGCGAGCCAGCCGGCTCCCCGGACGTCAATGCCCAGGTCTTCCCTGATATCCGGGAGAAGCAGGCCCAAGGTCATGAAGACAACTACGACTAAGGCGTAGTTGATAGTGAAGGATACCAGGACGGCCCAGCCGTAGGCCCGCTTGTCCCGGATCGCCAGAAGGGTTCTCACTATTTTACCGAGAGGGTGAGGCCTAGCCTCGGGCCAAGGCCTCCAGGACTCTTTCGGGGGTGGCGGGGAGATCGTAGACTCGGGCGCCGGTGGCGTCGGCGATGCCGTTGATGATGGCCCCGACGATGGGAACGTCGCTCATTTCGCCGCCACCCTTGGCCCCGAAGGGCCCTTGGGAATAGCTTCCTTCGACGGTGATGACATCAATTTCTACGGGCGCCTCACGGATGGAGGTAAGGCCGTAGTCCTTGATGGTACGGGTCTCTCCGGGGATGTATTCTTCGCTCAAGGCCAGACCCAGACCGTAGACAACGCCTCCCTGACACTGTCCTTCGAAGCTGAGGGGATGGATGATCTTGCCGGAGTCGGCGACGTAGGTAACGCGGTTGACCTTGACCTGGCCGGTTTCCGTGTTGACGTCCAGCTCGGCGAGACAGGTGGCGTATGCAAAGATGTCGCAGTTGGACCCTTGGCCGTTTACCGGGTCGAAGGCCTGCAGGCCGGACTTTTCGCTGTAGGTCTTGGCAAACTTAAAGGCGAACGAGCCTTCGTACTTGGTGGGGAGGCCTTTGGTCTCGAGGTGTCGGGCGAGCTCCTGGAAGGAGAGTTGCTCTCCCGGGGCCCGGGTGGAGGAGACACGTCCGCCGGAACACTTGATGTTCTCGGGGGTGTCTTCAAGGACCTCGGAAGCGACTTCTAAAAGCGCCTTCTTCAGTGCTTTCGAGGCCTGTTGGACTGCGCCGCCTACGAGAGTGATAGTACCCTGGGAAGCGGTTATGTGATGGTAGGGAGCGGCAATGGTGTCGCCCATGACCACTTCAATGGCGTCGAGAGGCAAGCCGAGCTCTTGCGCGGCGATCTGCGCCATGGCGGTCCTGCTCCCCTGGCCCTTCTCGACTGCTCCCACCAACACTTGCACCTTCCCCGATTCCAACAAATCGGCGGCGGCGGAATATGTGCCGCCGACGCCTACAGCTCTCCAACCGGTCCCAATGCCCACGCCTCTCTGCCACGGAGCGGGGGGTGGGGAGGCCTGGGCTCGGGCGCGGGCCTCAGCATAGGGGCCTTTGGACTGTTCCAGGGTCGCCTTAACCTCCACGCTCTCCTCAAGTAACATTCCAGTGTGGAGGGTGTCGCCGACCTGGAGGGCGTTCTTGATCCTGATGTCCAGCTTGTCCATGCCCAGCTTTTCGGCGAGGATGTCCATCTGGCTTTCGTGGACGAGGGCGGCGTTAATGCTGGTTATACCCCTGATGGGTATAGCACGGCCGCTATTGGTGCATGCCTCGCTGGTCTCGATGCGGACTTCGGGGACGAGGTAAGGACCGGTGAGGAAGTAGACGTTTCGGCCCACACAGTCGTTAATCTCCTGACCCGGCTCGTGGCTCCAATTTCCACCGTCTACCAGCACATGGGAGTCGATAGCAACGAGTTTTCCATCCTTGGTTGCGCCGGTGGTGCAGTCAACATAAAAGCCGAACCACTTGGAGGAGCCCAGCAGAGATTCCTCCCTGGTGAAGACCAGCCTCACAGGCTTTCGGGTCTTGTGTACCAGCAAGGCCAATACACCTACCAGCATGTAGTCTTCCCGACCACCGAAGTTTCCACCCATTGTCGGGCAGAATATTCTGACGCGGTCGCGGTCGAGGTTGAGCATACTAGCTACGAAGTCGTGACCCTCGAAGGGTTCATGGGAAGGGAAGTTCAGGAAGATACGACCGTCATCGTCGATATAACCAAGGCCCGCCTCGGGTTCCATGTAGAAGTGCTCCCAGCGGGGGGTGGAAAAGGTGTTCCTGACCACAACGTCGGCTTTTTCCATAGCTGCCTTGGCATCGCCTGAGATGACTCTCCTGGAAATAACCGTATTCGGCTCGGGGGGATTGATCAGGGGAGCTTCGGGGTCATCTGCTTTGCGGAAGTCGAGGACCGGAGGGAGTTCTTCATATTCAACGACTATCTTGGATAGAGCCTCTTCTGCAGCTTCTTCCGATTCCGCTGCGACCGCGGCGAGGGCTTCACCCATAAACCGAATCTTGTCCGAGGGGAAGAGGAAGCGCTGGGGTTTGGCGTTGGGCATTTCGGGTGAGCCGGGGATGTCCTTGGCAGTGACGACGGCTTCAATACCGGGGACGGCTTCGGCGGCACTGGTGTCGATAGAGATGATACGGGCGTGGTGGACCTTGCTGCGAAGGACCTTGGCGTGAAGGACGCCAGTCATCTTGAGGTCGGCGGCATAGCGGGCCTCGCCAGTCACTTTTTCCCTATCGTCGACCCGGGTTATGCTAGCTCCTACCGTCGGTCCACCATTGGATGCTTCCTTCAAGGTAAGCGTGCCGCTACGAATGGCCTCTGCCGCACCTAGGACTGCCTCGACCACTTTAACGTAGCCGGTGCAGCGGCAGATGTTACGGGACAAACGTTTGACTACGTCGTCTCGGGTGGGGTTGGAATTCTTGGCCAGGAGGGCCGAGGCTTCCATGATGATTCCCGGTATGCAGTAGCCACACTGTGAGGCGCCCAAGTCTATGAAAGCCTGTTGGAGCGGGTGGAGGTCGGAACTTTCTGGGGCTGGAGCCTCTTTAGATTGGGAGTGCCAGTCGGCGAGGCCCTCGATTGTGACTATGGGCTTGGTTTGGGCGCGTCGGGCTGGGAGGAGGCATGACATGACGCCCTTGCCGCCGAACATGACTATGCAACTACCACATTCACCAACGTCACAGGCCTGCTTTGCCCCGATTAAGTCAAGGTCATTTCTCAGGACTTCCAAAAGGGTGCTGTCAGGCGATGCTTCAACGGTGTGAGTCAAGCCGTTGACGTTGAGAGAAATGGGAGCTGTGGTAGTCATGTCGCAAATTCCTCTGCTAGGTTATCCGAGTCTGGAATGGGCCGCGGGGTGTTCAGTATGAAGGGCTGGATTGTACCATGCGTGGGGTATTGCGCTTACTACAAATTCGATCCGGTTTGACACGGGCTCGGATGGGGAATTATATTGAGCGTGGTATATAGGTCTTGGATAGCGGCTCTCAGGGGGAATCGACATGCCGAACACCACCATTTCCGCGGGTCCGGGCGTAATTTACGACGAGAACTACGAACCCCAATTGGGCTGGATGGAGGATAAGGGACAGTGGGGCATGACGGCCACGCCCGGCAAGCGCGGGTTGACCCTGGAAGACATCCAAATGGACTCCTACGGAGACGCCCCGGAGAACAGCTCCATCCGGTCCGGGCGGCAGAGGGGGTCGGCGGCGAGGGACTGGAACTATAGGAGCGGCGCTTACTACGTGAACTCCAAGCAGGACGTTTGGCTGAAGAACGCCGGTGGCCTGTACGAGGAGGCGCTTCAGCGGCAGTGGAGTTCGGCGACAGACATACCCTGGGAGACGATTGAGCCCCTGCCTGACGATATCGAACGGGCAGCGTGTCAGTTCACGACCTTCCTGAGCGAGATTGAGTTTGTTGCTGCGGATATTCCTGGTCGGTGGGTTGCGAGCATCAGCCCCGACTACCTGGAGACCCGGATGTTCCTGATGACGCAGATGATGGATGAGGCACGGCACCTGGACGTGTTCCGCAAGCGAGCCCTGGTAAACGGCGGGGGCCTAATGCGAGCCTCGGACGACACGATGGGCGGCGGCGTGGTCAGCATCGACATGGCGAGGGACTTCTCGGAGATGTCGGCCCGCGTTCACGTAATCGGGGAGTCCCCGGTGTTGACGATTTTCCGCACTGGGGAGTTGCTGGCGAAGAACGAAGCCGAGAAGCGGATGTACCGGCTCGCAGCACAGGACGAGTCTCGGCACGTGGCCTTCGGCATCATGCACATGCGCTACATAGGGCAGACGGAGCCGGAGCGCCGAGAAGAGATGCAGACGTACCTGGACGAGGGAGAAGAGTACTTGTTCGAGGGGTCGGCGGTTGGGTCTGCAGGGACGGACAGGGCAAGCACGGCGTCGATGGCGGTTTTGCTTGGCGGTGGCAAGGACAAGGTGGACGAGGGATGGCGGCTGCTTATGGCGATCAACCGTAGGCAGATGCGGGAGTGGGTGCAGAGGGTTAAGTCGGCCGGGTTCGAGGAGCGTTTCACCAATGGTCGGGCGCACCCCGAGGTACTGAAACTGCTTCGCAACTGATAGCCCTCGGTCCTAAGGCCGCAATTGCGTTCGTACGCCGGCAGTTGGCCGATGTATCCGGGTCTGCAGCCCGTTCCAGAGAAGGCATATATGCCAACAAATGACGAGAAATCCGAGCCCCAGCAGCCGGGGGGTGTCAGGAAGCACCAACGCATCCTCCAGGAGATAGTCGAAGAGGAAGAAACTGCTGCCCCTGACCTGTCGCTGGACTGGATGCAGGAGAATCTCGAGTGGGGGATCAGGGTCAAGCCGGGTAAGAAGGGGCTGACTCTCGGGTCCCTGAATGTTGGGATCTACGGCCAAATCCCTGAGTACCACGAGGACAGGACGCGGGCCCTTCGCGGTGCGCACCCCGGGGTGGAACGCCCTTTCGTAGCAAACATCACCCTGCGGCATAAGCGCGAACTGTGGGCCGACAACGCTGCCGACCTGTACGAGGAGGCGATCCAGAAGCGCTGGGTCCCGGCGACCGACATCCCGTGGAACACCATAGAGCCGCTACCTGACGATGTGGAAAGGGCTATGTGCCAGCTCTGTACGGAGCTGTGTCAACAGGCCAACGTGGAGTACGAGGTTGTGGCAGGGTGGATCCAGCAAATGTCGTATGGCTACCACGAAGTGAAAGTCTTCCTGGCCTCTGAGGTGTTCGACGCGGCACGGCACTTTGACGTATTCCGGAAGAGGGCTTTGAGCAACGGGGGAGGCCTGGGTCTCGAGAGCCGGGGGGAAGTCGACAGAGTCATACTGCAGAGCAACAATGACTGGACTTCGACGAGCTTGTTCCTGCACGTAATGCGAGGCGCATTTACCCAGACCCTTTACCGGTACGGTGAGATGTACGCCCACAACCCGGCGGAGAAGGCCATCTTCGCACGGTGCCTGCAGGACAATGCGAGACACTTGACTTACGGCTTGGCGCATATCAAATACTCCTACTCCCAGCAGCCCGGTAAGGAGAGGGTGTTCCAGCGGGTGCTTGACATCGCGGAGGCGCAGATGGTGAGGGACCTGAAAGACCCGGTGCTGCCCGAGTCCCTGGGCGTGATCATGGGCCACGGGGTGGAAGGTGTGCGGACGGGAATGAAGAGAGTCGGGAGTCTTCTGGGTGATTTCGTGAGGACGTATCTGCAGAACGCAAGGTATGTCGGGTTGGAGCGCTCCGACAAGCTGGCCGAAGGGTTAGCCGTCTACCGGGACATGTAGGGCCGGGGCAGGCCACCAAGTCTCGCTCCTTTCTTTTTCCTAACCTCTATAATCATGCCGTATATGTCCGCGAGGACGACGTTCAAAACCCCATCTATTAGGTAGAGGAAATTCATGAAATACGGCGTCGGGATTGTGAGCAACCAGCCACTGCCTCGGGTGGTGGAGCAGGTGAAGATGGCCGAGGATTTGGGCTACGAGAGCGTTTGGATGATCGACTCGCAGCTGAACTGCCGGGAGTTGTACGTGACGTTGACGGCATGTGCCCTGGCCACGTCCCGGATCAAGCTGGCGGCAGGGGTTACGGCGCCGCGGACAAGGCATGCGAGCGTGACGGCAGGGGCATTTGCCACATTGCACGACATTGCTCCGGGTCGGTTGATACTAGGGATGAGTGTAGGTAACACGTTGGTGAATAGTATCGGGGCGAAGAGGTCGACGATCGCGTCATTGGAGGGATACGTAGAGAAAGTCAGGGGCCTGCTGTCGGGGGAGGATGTGGAGTTCGGGCGGGGGGTGAGGGGAGGGATTGCGTACCTAGAGGAACCCACGGGGATACCGATCTATTTTGCGGTGTCGGGGCCGAGGATTACCAGGTCAGCGGGTCGGGTGGCGGACGGTGTGCTGCTCCATTACGGGGCCGTGCCGTCTCAGGTCAGGGAAGGATTGGAGCTAGTTAAAGAGGGGGAGTCGGAGGTGGGGAGAAACCCGGGAGAAGTGGAGAAGGCGGCGTGGGTAATCACGTCGTTGGCGGAGGACCGAGCTGTGGCAAGGGCGCACGTGCAGGGTCGGGTGCTGACGATGTTGAAAATGGTGGACACTAGCCGGTACAGCGAAGAAGACCGCCAAGCAATCGAGGTGTTCAAGAGGGACTACAACCTTGCAAGCCTGAGTGGAGGAGATACGGAGCCGGTCCCGGGGCTCGATCCGTTCATCGACAGGTTTACCGTGGCGGGGGATGCTCAGGAGGTAAGGGAGAAGGTCGCCGCGCTTGTAGAGATGCCGGAGATTGGAGAAGTGGTGATCACACTGCCAGGGGCGGGAGGACCTTACCCCTCGATAGAGGCGATCATGGAGAGCTTTGCGGAGGCGGTGTTCGGGGGCTGAGGGTCGGCTCCTTAGAGGACTTTGTACACGTAGGCTTTGTGTGAGACGTCGGGTTCGCCGTAGGGGAGGCTCTGGAAGGGCGAGATTTCCTCAACCAGACGCCATAGGCCTCGGCGTTCCAAGTCGTCCTGCTTAACCCTGAACTCGGTCTCCACGGGCTCCTGGTGGAGCATGCTGAATACGATGGTCCCGCCAGGCTTGGTTATCCTTACCAATTCATCCAAAGACGATGGCGGAGCGTGCCCGACGGTTAGGACTCCCATCGCAACGACCCCGGAAAAGTAACCATTGGGGAAATCCAGGGGCTCTCCGAGGGTCATTTGTCGGGTGGCACGGTAGATTCCCTTGCCCGCAGCCACTTTCAGCATTCCGGCAGAGAGGTCGATGGCGGTGATGTCTGAGTAGCCGAGCACGTGGAGGGCCTCGCCGAGGATCCCCGTACCCGAGCCGGCATCCAAGATTGGGGCTGTTGTGTCGGGGAGATGCCTAACGACCAAGCCGCAGATGACCGGAGGCATGCGATAGCCGCAGGCGGCGAGGTCGGCATCGTAGTCGGTGGCCCAGGAGTCGTACTGCTCCACGAGCTGACGTTCGTTCTTTATGGCATAGGCGTCAGCGAGCCTACGTTGGCTTTCGTTCATCTCCATTATTCACGTAGCCGGGACTGGGCTTTGGGCAAAAGAGTCGGGAGTTAGGACGGGTAATCGGGGGAGTAGACGTTGCGTTGGAAGGCGTCGGCGGCCTGGAGGACTGTAGCATCCTCGCCAGTGCGACCGACCAGCATCATTCCCACGGGCAGTCCCTCCGACATGCCACAGGGGACGGTAATGGCGGGGTGGCCCGTGACATCGAAGGGCGCAGTGTTGGGGATCATTTCGAGGGCTCGGGCGACGTATTCTTCCCGGGATGCGTCGGGGCTGGGAATCTTGGTGGCTTTGAGAGGGAGGGTCGGCATAAGGAGGAGGTCGACGTCTTGGAAAGCCTGGTCGTAAGCGGCCTTGAGGCTGCGGCCCAGGTTCTGGGCCTTAGCATAGTACCTGCCGTGATAGTCGTCGTGGAGGTACTGGCCGAGGAGGACGATCATCTTGACGGTCTCGGAGAAGTCGTTGGCGCGGGTCCTGCGGCCACGGGCAAATGCGTCGAGGAGACCGGTGGAATAGTGGCCCTTCCAGTTGGTGCCCATGCCGTTGTCGGCGATCATCAGCAGGGTGAGCCCCTCGATTCCGATGCCGTTCCAAACGTGGACGCCGTCCTTGTGCCAAGGGACGGAAACTCTGGTCACGCTTGCGCCAAGGGTTTCGAAACCTGACGCAGCCTGACGATTCATTTCGTCGACATCTTCTTCCGAAAGACCGTCTAATCCAAAGCCCTCCTCCAGGACGCTGATACGGAGGCCGGAGACGTCTCCAGTGAGGAGTTGAGTATAGGCTTGCGCTTGGAGGTTGGCGTTCTGTCTCGGGTCCAGGCCGTCGGGGCCGGCGATGGCCTCCAGGAGGAGGGCGCAGTCGGCGGCGGAACGGGCCATGGGGCCGGTGTGGTCGAGGGTGATCTCAATGGGGAAGATTCCGGTGTAGGGGACAAGGCCGTGGGTGGGCTTGAGGCCGTAGATGCCACACCAGCATCCGGGTATCCGGATGGAGCCGCCTTGGTCACCTCCTATGGCCATGTCGACTGCGCCCGAACCGACAAGGGCGGCGCTGCCACTGGATGATCCCCCGGCGCTGCGGGTCTGGTCATATGGATTGCGGACGGGGCCGGTGTCGGAGGTGTGGCTGCCGCCGGAGATGCACATGCTTTCGCAGACGGCCTTACCGAGGATAGTGCCTCCGGCGTCGAGGATGCGGGTGACGACGGTGGCGTCGGAGTTCGGGACGTAGCCCTCCAGCACAGCGGTGCCGTTCATCATGGGAACGCCTGCGACGGAGACGTTGTCCTTGATGGCTACGGTTTTGCCAGCCAGTGGGCCGGAATCTGCGCCTTTGATCTCGCTGCGCCAGTACCAGGCGTTGAGGGGGTTGTCCTCGGGGGAGGGGCGGTGTCCGGGAGTTCTCGCGTATTTTACGGGCAAGGCGGGCTCAGGGAGCTGGTCGAGCCTTTCATAGGAGGCCATTATTGGGGAGATGAGGCCCTGGAAGGACTCCAAGTCTTCTTCGGAAAGGTCGAATCCATAGGACTCTGCGATTTCGGAGAGGGCGTCGAGGGATGGGGGCTTTACACGCATATTGGCCTCCTAGAATTCTGATAGAGGGCTCACGGCAGGGCCATTATAGCGTCCGCGAGAAGGTGGGGTTAGTTCGGAGTTGGGGCGAGGGTGAACAATGTACGACTTTCCTCCAAATATTTTCGTCGTTTGGGGTACACCAAAATCTGCCGCTCTGACAACCACATTTCCTCCCCCCGCTCATACTTCGACGGGCTCAGCACGAGCGGCCCCGGCCCCTCCAACACAGATTCTGCAAATGTCACGCCTCGGCGTATCTGCGACTCATCATGGGGGAGGGGGACGCCCCGCCCATTCCGCTCTTGAGACCCTTCGACTCTGCTCAGGGCGAGCGGAATGCGCCACCCTCGAGGGGGGAAGGTCATGCAGGGATTTAGTTTGGGACGAGGGAGAAGGGGAAGGGGACGTCTGGGTAGCGATCGAGGAGGCGTTGCCAGGCTCGGGTGCCGACTTCCTGGGCGGCTTCGACTACGGAGGTCTCGTCGATGGTGAGAACCTTGCGGTCTCGCATTAGCCACCGGCCATCTACCATGACGGACTCTATGTCGCCGGCCTGACCGTTGTGGACGAACGCGGATACGATTCTGAGGTTGGGGACGAGGTGGGCGCGGGAGGAGTTGATGATGAAGAGGTCGGCTTGTTTGCCCGGTTCAAGGGAGCCGACTTTTTGGTCGAGGCGGAGGGCACGGGCGGAACCCATAGTGGCCCACTCGAGGACGTCTTCGGGCATGGGATGCATCTGGGAGTTACGGCGCACCCTTTCGTAGAAGACGCCGGAGCGCAGTACCTCGACCATGTCGTGGGTCATGTTGTCGGAGCCCATGGCGACGTTGCATCCGGCGGCTTGCAGCTCCAGGACGGGGGCGGCTGTAGCACGTCGGGCGGCGATGGCCGGGTTGTTGGATATGCTCACGCCTGCGCCGCCGAGCATTGCTATTTCCGAATCATCGACGTAGCGATTGTGGGTGGTGAGGAGTCGGGGGCCGAGGAACTCGTTGGCGAAGAGGTAGTGGGTGGGGCGCACGCCGTAGATGCGGCGGATGGCGTTCATCTCGACCATGCTCTGGCAGAGGTGAATGGTGTAGCCGATATCATAGCTTTCGGCCATGTCTCTGACGGAACGCAGGAGTTGGGGAGAGCAGGACTCAGGGCCGCCGGGAGCGAAGAAGCAGGTTATGCGGCCTCCAGCGGATCCGTTCCACTTTTCGACTAAGCCGGAGCCTCTTTGGATGCTCGCTTCTCTGCGGTCGTCAGAGTACTCATAGATGCCGAGTTTTGCGGGCTCAGGGTCGAGGTCTTCCATTACTTCGGCCAATACAAGCCGGAGTCCCGTTGTTTCCAAGGCAGGGGCAAATGTCTCCGTGTTCCGGCTAATTTCGATGAGACCGGTGGACCCGCTCCGTATAGATTCCAAGGCGCCGAGCATGACCATTGCGCGGGTCTCGTCGGGGCTAAGCATCTCACGGACATCCTGGGGATGTTGCAGAGTGTTGGGGTAACCCGTATCTTCGAGGATGCCCCGCCCCACGGTGCGCATGAGATGGGTGTGGGCGTTGATGAGTCCCGGGAAGACGGTCTTGCCTGGGCAGTCAACGATCTCGGCGTTGGGGAACTGGGACAGGATGTCGGGGGTCGGGCCGAGGGCGACGATACGTCCGTCATCTACGGCCAGGGCTGCATCGTACAGAATGTCCCTGTTGGGGTTCGAGGTGACTATAGTGGCATTGGTCAAGACTGTGGACATGGTGATTGGATTCTACCTGAGAGAGGTGAAAGTGGAAACCTGCAAAAGAGGGTCTTCCCTTAGAGGGCCGGTCTACTGATGCTCCTCTCGGGTCCGGAACTGGCATTTGCGATGGCGGCGGTGTTTCTGAGCTCCGCGGTGGCGGGGCTGGTGGGGTTTGGGATGGGGATGATGCTGTCTCCGATGCTCCTGCTTGTTCTAGATCCCCCGCCCGTGGTGCTGGCTGTCAACACGCTATCCTTCGTGGGGTTGGCGATGATCGGGGTGAAGGGGAGGGGGGAGGTAGACACCGGGTCGGCCAAGCCACTAGTGATTGCAGGTCTGGCTGGAGTACCTGTAGGGATTCTGGTACTGGAAAACCTAGCTCCGGAGGCACTGAAGATACTAATTGGCGGAGTAATAGTCGTTTTGGCAGCGCTGAGCCTTTCGCGGAGAAGGATTCCGATACCAAAATCCAAGGTAGTAGACGCGGCGTTCGGATTCGGGGGGGCAGCACTGGTGACGGGGTTGGGTGTCGGTATTCCGATTGTGGCCTGGCATTTGTTCAACCAGGGCTTGGGGGCGAGGAAGATCAGGGTGACGATAGCGGTCTACTACTCTACGGTTGCAGTTTTTGCAATCGTCCTGTACGTAATATTCGGTATATACACCGGGGAACGATGGCTGCTAAATCTGATGCTTCTGCCCGCGACCCTGGGCGGATTCTGGGTAGCATCTCGGTTGGTCGGGAGAATGAAAGAATCGATGTTGAGGTTTGCGGTGGTTGCAGTCATAATCATTTCCGGCCTGACGCTGTTGGTAAGGGAACTGGTAGAACGATACAGTTGAAGGCCGGGTTTCGGCCCAAAAACTCAACATAAAACCAAGAAAGTAAGGGGCACAAGGAGCATGGAAGACGATATCAAGCCTCAGCGGGGGATGGTGATTGTGGCACATCCCGACGATGCGGAGTGGGGATGCTCGGGGACGGTGGCGAAGTGGTGCAGAGATGGAATGGACGTAGTCTACATCATATGCACCAATGGGAATAAAGGAACTGACGTCCCGGAGATAGATAACCAGCAGCTCGCCGAGATGAGAAGGCAGGAGCAACGCGATGCTGCCGACGTGTTGGGCGTGAGGGATGTGATTTTCCTGGACTACGAAGATGCCATGCTGACCCCATCATTGGAGCTACGCAAGGACATTTCCAGAGAGATAAGAAGGCACAGGCCGGACATACTCATCTCTCCCTGCCCGATACGCAGCTTCGATCACGGAGACTATATCGGGCACCCGGACCACATTGCGGTGGGAGAAGCGACGATGTCGGCGGTGTACCCGGCGGCCCGGGACAGGCTCACGTTTCCCGGGCTTCTGGACGAGGGTTTCGAGCCTCACAAGGTTGCCCAACTGCTGATTATGGACCGGAGCGAAGATGCAAACACGGTCATAGACGTGACGGACACTATAGAAACGGCTATCGAGGCTTTGAAGCAGCACAGAAGCCAGGTCAGGCCGGAGGACGCCGAGAAGTACATGCGGATGTGGCGGAGTGAGAATGGAAAGCCGCGGGGCGTGAAATATGCGGAAGTGTATCGGGGTTTCAACATTAGGGACTAGGGGGGTGGGGGCAAGAAGAGGCTCCTGCGCAATTGCGGGTGGAGGGAATTGTATCACCCTCACTCTCCTCGGCGAGCCTACGGCCCTAGCCCTCTCACGCCTGGGGCGCACCTACGGCCCATCAAGGGAGAGGGGACAGCACAACTCCACAAGCTCCTCTGGGAAGGGTGCGTAAAGCCTTATCCAAGGGTGCATGACAGTTAGTATGAAGGGCAGTATATGAGCAGCGTTAGCCTGGCTGGGAAAGTGCAGACGGTTCTAGGGCCGATAAACCCGGATGACTTGGGCGTGACGATGACGCACGAGCACCTGCTGGTGTCGACGGTCGGGGTGTACAAGGAGCCGACGGAGGCGAGCCTCAAGGCAAAGTTTGAAGCTCCATTCAGCATCGAGATTCTCGGCTGGCTGCTCCACGGAAGGGGAATCAACAAGGATAATTCCAAGCTGGACCACATCCCCACCATCGTTAAGGAAGTGGGGCTATATAAGGAATTTGGGGGCTCGGCGCTGGTGGATGCGACGAGCCTTGGGCTGGGTCGGGACCCGGTGGGGTTGACACGTATCTCACGGGCCACGGGAGTGCACGTTATCATGGGGTCGTCGTTCTACGTGGGCGTGACGCATCCCGCGGACATGGACGAACGAAGCGAGGAATCACTGACCGAGCAGATAGCCGGGGATGTGCTGAGGGGTGTGGGGAGCACGGGGATAAAGGCGGGGATCATGGGGGAGGTGGGGTGCACATGGCCCCTGCGCCCCACTGAGCGGAAAGTGCTACGGGCCACGGCTCGGGCGCAGAGGTTGACGGGGGCGCCGATCCTGATACATCCGGGTCGAGATCAGACGAGTCCGGCGGAGATTATGGGGATCCTGCTAGAGGCGGGGGCGGACCCCAAGCGAGTGATTGTCGGGCACCTGGACAGGACCATCTTCGACAAGAAACTGCTGAAGAACCTTGCCGAGACGGGGTGTTTCCTGGAGTACGACGTGTTCGGACAAGAGACTTCTCTGTATCCGGCGGCACCCCACATAGACATGCCCAACGATGCTCAACGGCTGAACATGCTGGCATGGCTTATAAGCGAGGGGCACGGGGGACAGCTTCTTGTCTCGCATGACATCGCTCGCAAGAATCGACTGGTGCAGTACGGGGGGCACGGGTACTGCTATTTCCTGGAGTACATGGTGCCGAGGATGCGGATCAAGGGCTTCGAGGAGGAGGATATTCGGCGGATCCTGGTAGACAATCCCAAGCGGGCACTTACATTCGTGGAGCCTCAGTGAATGGTGTGAGCCTGGCAGGTAAGGTGCAGACGGTGCTTGGGCCTATAGAGCCGGAGGACCTGGGCGTTACGATGACGCACGAGCACGTATTAGGGTCGTTTGATGGGGTGTTCGGCGTGCCGGAGGGGGCAAGCCAGAATGGGAAGTACGAAGCCCCGTTCAATTTGGAGGTTCTAGGCTGGATTCACCACGGGCGAGGCGTAAACAAGGACAATTCCGGGCTGGACGACATTCCTACCATCATCGAAGAAGTGGGGCTGTACAAGCAGTTCGGCGGCTCGGCGCTGGTGGATGCTACGAGCCTAGGTATTGGTCGGGACCCGGTGGGGCTGACTCGCATATCCCGGGCCACGGGTGTGCATATCATCATGGGTGCGTCTTTCTACGTAGCTTCGAGGCATCCCGCGAAGATGGAGGAAAGGAGCGAGGAGTCGCTGACCGAGCAGATAGCGGGGGACGTGTTGAGAGGGGTGGGGAGCACGGGCGTATGTGCAGGGGTGTTGGGGGAGGTGGGGTGTTCGTGGCCACTGCACCCTAGCGAAAGGAAGGTGTTATGCGCCACGGCTCGGGCGCAGAGGCTGACGGGGGCTCCGATCCTAATACATCCCGGCAGGGACCAATCGTGCCCAGAAGAGATCATGGAGATCCTGGTGGAGGCGGGCGCCGATCCCGAGCGGGTGATCGTCGGGCACCTAGACAGGACTATCTTCGACAAGAAAGTGTTGAAGGAGTTGGCTGAGACGGGGTGCTTCCTGGAGTACGATATCTTCGGGCAGGAGGTCTCGTACTACCCGCCAGCACCTCACATAGACATCATGAATGACGCGCAGCGTTTGAGCATGATGGAGTGGCTGATAAGCGAGGGGCACGGGGACCAACTAGTGGTGTCGCATGACATAGCTCAGAAGGCCCATTTGGTGAAGTACGGAGGCCAAGGGTACTGCTATTTTCTCGAATACATGGTGCCCAGGATGCGTATCAAGGGCTTTAAGGAAGAAGACATTCAACGGATTCTGGTAGACAACCCCAGGCGGGCACTGACATTCGTGGAGCCTCAGTGAGCGGTGTGAGCCTGGGGGGTAAGGTGCAGACGGTACTAGGGCCAATAGCGCCGGAGGACCTGGGCGTTACGATGACGCACGAACACCTGCTATCGTCGTTCGACGGGGTGTCCGAAGTGCCGGAAGAGGCGAGCCAGAGGGGGAAATACGAAGCTCCATTCAGCATCGAGATACTGGGTTGGGTTCATCACGGGCAGGGGGTAAACAAGGACAATTCAAAGCTGGATGACATCCGGACCATCATCGCTGAAGTGGGGTTGTATAAGGAGTTCGGTGGCTTGGCGCTGGTGGATGCTACGAACATAGGTCTCGGTCGGGACCCGGTGGGGCTGACCCGCATATCCCGGGCCACGGGGGTGCACGTGATCATGGGGTCTTCCTTCTATGTGGGGGCGACGCACCCGGCCGACATGGATGAGAGGAGCGAGGAGTCGCTGACCGAACAGATAGTGGGAGACGTGCTGAGGGGGGTGGGGGGCACGGGTATTCGGGCGGGGATAATGGGGGAGGTGGGGTGTTCGTGGCCGCTGCACCCAAACGAACGGAAGGTGCTACGGGCCACGGCTCGGGCGCATAGGCTGACTGGAGCGCCAATCCTGATACACCCAGGCAGAGACCAATCGAGCCCAGCGGAGATCATGGAGATCCTGGTGGAGTCGGGGGCCGATCCCAAGCGGGTGATTGTCGGGCACCTGGAGCGTACGATATTCGACAAGAAGCTGCTGAAGGAGCTGGCGGAGACAGGATGTTTTCTCGAGTATGACTTTTTTGGGGAGGAGGCCTCGTTTTTTCCTGCGGCGCCTCAGATAGACATCCTCAATGACGCGCAGCGGTTGAATATAATGGCATGGCTGATAAGCGAGGGGCACGGGGGCCAACTACTGGTGTCGCATGACATAGCTCAGAAGAAGCAACTGGTTAAGAACGGGGGCCAAGGGTATTGCTACTTCCTCGAATACATGGTTCCCAGGATGCGGACCAAGGGCTTCGAGGAAGAGGAGATTCGGCGAATGCTGGTAGACAACCCGAAACGGGCATTGACCTTCGGGGAACCGGCGGAGGATTAAGGAGCTTTTCAGAGATCTCCAAGGGTAGCGATCCACTCCCAAAAACTCAAAGGAGAGGTCACAGATGCGATTTGATAGCTCGATATTCTGGCATACGAAAAAGGTAATCCCCTGGCACATCCAGGTTGATGAGTACAGGGAGTATGGTCGGGCGCTGGAGGCGTTAGGGTTCACGACGGCGTGGGTGGCGGAGCACCACCTTTGGCACGACGGCTTCTTCTCGACGGCCACGAACCCGATAATGACGGGACTAGACATAGCCCTACACACCAAGACGCTGAAGGTGGGACAGAGCCCAACCTCGATCTGTGACTGGCATCCGATCCGGGTGGCCGAGGACATAGCGACCCTAGACCACATGACGCTGGGGAGGGCCGAGTTCGGGATTGGGAGGGGGTTCAACAGTCGGTGGGGGGCACAGTTAAACCCGGAGGCCGACCGGCGGAACAACGAAAAGAATTACGCTCTGTTCACCGAGTCTCTAGACATAATCATAAAGGCGTGGACTGAAGAGGCATTCAGCCACAAGGGCCGTTTCTACACGATCCCCCTACCGGGCTGGATGGAGACCGATCCCGGTGTTCCTCTTACTCCTCCGCACTACTCGCCTGAGGGCGAGCTGGTTAAGGTGTCCGTGCTGCCCAAGCCATACCAGAAGCCGCATCCCCCGATCACCCAGATGGTGACAAGCAACCGGTCATGGGAAGTGGCTGGGGCTCGGGGGCTGTTTGGGATGGGGTCGGCGAGGTCATTGGAAGGGATCAGGGACGGGTTCGAGGCATACAAGAAGGGCACGGAAAGTGCGGGCAATGGTCTTCCGCTGGGAGAGAAGACTTCCATCCAGTTCATGTCGTTCTGCGCAAAGACGATGGAGGAAGCCATCAGCATTGCCAGGCCGGGAATTAACGACCTGTACGGAAATATCGAGGCGCACATGGGTCGGGTGCGGCAGGGTCTGCTGGGGTCGAGCGAGACGCTGCACAACGACGACCTGAACTGCGACTGGTTCGACTTCCTGTGGAAGCACAACGTAATAATGGTGGGAACACCCGACCATATTGCGGAGCAGCTGGACAGGCTGAACAGGGAGATAAACTTCCAGCACTTCCAGATCTTCCCCAGCATTCCGTTCATCAGTTTCGAGCAGTATATGGAGAGTATCGAGTTGTTTGGCACAGAGGTCGTGCCGAGGTTCCAGGACAAGAATGGCAACTAGAGGAAACTGACCAATACGATTCAGAGTCCGAATAAGGCAATGGAGGAAAACGTGGACTACGAGTACGTTCTAACGGAGAAAAAGAGCAGGATCGGGTACGTGATACTCAACCGGCCAAAGAAGCTTAATGCGCTAAACAAGGCATTCGTGGGCGAGATTGTCGATGCGCTGAAGGGCATGGATGATGACCGAGAGGTGAGGGTGATAGTGATCAAGGGGAACGGCAGGGCTTTCACGGCAGGGGCGGACCTGGCGCCAGACCAGCCCAACCGAACTTCGGATGTAACGACCGCTTACGATTACAAGAGGGTTACGAGAGTCTGGACCGATGCCGCTGATATGATCCGCGGCATCGGCAAGCCGACAATCGTCCAGGTGCACGGCTACTTCCTGGCAGGGGCCACGGACCTGTTCCTTCTGTGCGATTTCATTCTGGCTGCGGAGGATGCGCAGATAGGATGCCCGGACGTGAAGGGGATGCAGAGCGTACTCAGGCATGCGTGGACGTACCTTGTCGGGCCGCAATGGGCGAAGTATGTCCTTCTGACGGGCGACAACATAGACGGGAAGACGGCGGAACGGATCGGGCTTACGTTTAAGTCGGTGCCGGCGGATGAGCTGGAGGCGGAGGTGGACAAGCTGGCGCAGAAGATTGCGCTGCTGCCGCTGGACCTGCTGGAGCCGAACAAGTCGCTGGTGAACAAGGTGCTGGACAACATGGGGTTTGTGGCTTCCCAGAGGCTGGCGGTCGAGAACTCTGCGTTCACACACCTGGCCCCCCAAGTGCGGCAATTCTACGACATGGTGGAGGAGAAGGGACTGAGGCCGGCGCTCGAGTGGCGTGCGGAGACGTACGGGGGGATCAGGGTGAAGAAGCAGGAGTAGGGCTCGGGGGTGGCCTGCCTTGGCCCACGCACCAAATCAGTGCTGGGGTTGAAAAAGTGGTATACGTGTGTACAATATACGTATACGGTAGGCAGGAGAAAAGGAAATGAAAAAGAAACTCACCATAACCATCGATGAGGAACTAATACCGAAGGCCAAGAAGTACGCCTACTCCCGGGGGGAGTCCCTATCTTCCCTTGTAGAGAGGTCACTGAGGGAGGCCGCTGTCAAATATGAGCCGACATTCTCTTCCCGATGGAGGGGACGGTTCCGACAAGCGGAGGGCGAAGACCCGAGGTACGAAGCCCTTGCCCGCAAATACCTTAGATGATCCTCATCGACACCGACGTACTCATTGACGTGGCCCTGGATAGGGAGCCTTTCTCCGAAGCTGCCGCCCAGGTGCTGGACCTTGTGGAACTGGGCTATGAAAAGGCATGCATAGCGTGGCACAGCGTTTCGAACCTGTACTACCTGGTGTCGCCGCGGCATGGGGGAATTAGCACCCGCGACTTCATAGTGCAGCTGACCCACATTGTGGATGTTGCTACTACGGATACCGAAGGGGTGCGCTATGCAGCCTCTCTCCCCATGAAGGATTTCGAGGATGCGATGCAGGTGGCTGCGGCGCGAGGGTGTGGGGCGACCCGGATAGTGACCAGGAACCTCAAAGACTATAAAAAATCCCCGATTCCGGCGATCAGTCCTCAGGATGCCGTGCACAGCCTGAGGCAGCTTTAAGGGTGGCTTAGCGCGACTCTAAGATCGGTGTTTTGCCATTGTGGGTCTCGGTGAGGCGGGCCTGTTTTTTGAGGTGGCGAACGGCGTCCAAGACTTGGGGGTCGCCGTGGCGGCGGAACCTGCCCATTACCTTACTTGTTGCGCGGGGGCGTTGGCAGTAGTCCCAGATTGCCTCGGCGAGGGGGTTATTGGCGTCGGGGAGATGTTCCAGAGGCGTGATGTACGTGCAGCCCCGGTTACCATCGACTTCCTCACCGGGCGTGAACTCGAGGCTATCTCGGAAGCCGGAGAGGAAATGTCTCAGTCGGCTGCGTAGGGTTCCACCCTGGCCGGATGCTCCCCAGCCGTGAATTATCGTGAGTTCAACCCGGCCCTTGCCTGAAGAGAGGGCTTGATTGTAGAAATCGACGAATAGTCTGCGGGCTTCGGGCCAAGTGTAGCCGTGAAGGTCCAGCTCCCAAGAGGTTGTGTTCCGTCTAGGGGTCATTTTGGAGATGAAGTACGGTCAATCCCATTCCTCAGTTTCACAGTCTTTCAGCTCATAGGCCCTATTCGCATCCTCGAACAGTTTGATCCTATCAATGACATCTCCTCTCAACAAAAGGGGCCTCTTTAGAAGCTCAATGAATGTTCCATACATTGTCACGATTGCCACGAGAGCCACAAACCCTAGACCCAAGACTAGTTCCGAGACTCCCTGAGTTACAAAGAAGAATACGGTGAGAGCAACAATTATCGCGATTATCGGCATTCCCCAAGTGTGCCCGCAATTGGGGTTACGTGAGATTTTGCCGATGTACGCAAAGTATTGCTTACGTGATATCCCGTAGTCTTGTAGCTCGGGTCGTCTTTCCTGGTTGCCCATTTCACGCCTCCATGACCGGACCAATTAAACGGTGGGTTGATTATTCCACCCATTCACTAGGAGGTTTGGGTTTGTTGGGGTTGGGTGGTGCGGAAGGTGGGACTCGAACCCACACGCCCGAAGGCACATGATCCTAAATCATGCTCGTCTACCGATTCCGACACTTCCGCTCGGCCCGAAATTTGCCAGAGCCCAGGGGCCCTAGCAGCACTTAAAGTCTCCCACCAAAGGCCGAGGGGCGCAAGCAGGGGTGAACGGGGGTGAGAAGTTCTTAACGATGTGGCTAGTGTGAAGACGTGCTCTCCTCGCTCATACTTCGAGAGCCTCTCGCCCCAGGACCCGGTTCGGCGTGAACATTAAAGGGTATAATCGGGGTGAGATGGGTAGCAAAGTTGAAATGTTGACGGCGGTCGGGCCGGAGGTGAGGCCGATTGCCGAGTATGCCCGGAAGGTCGAGCAAGCCGGTTGGGACGGCATATCCGTATATGATTCTCAGAACCTTACTGCCGACAGCTATGTGGGGATGACCATCGCCGCGATGGCGACGGAGAGAATAGGGATAAGTTTAGATGTCACCAATCCTTTGACTCGACACCCGGCGGTTACTGCGGGTGCAATCGCGAGTGTGCAGCAAGTGTCGGGTGGGCGTGCGGTCCTCGGGATCGGGCGCGGGGACTCGGCGCTGGCGTACGTGGGCCATGCGCCGGTGTACACCAGTTTCTTCGAGAGGTACCTCGAAGCTCTGCAGGCCTACCTAAGGGGAGAAGGAGTGCCATTCGACGATCTAACCTTCGGCAAGGGGATGGCGCCGCACGTGGACACCTTAAATCTGGCGGAGGCTCCGCAAGACAGCCGCATGATATGGTTGGAACCGGAGGACAAAAAGGCGCCCGTAGCCGTTGCGGCCAGCGGGCCTAAGGTGATCGCAACTGCGGCCCGCCACGCCGACATAGTGATGTTAGCGCTGGGAGCCGAACCTGACAGGTTCAAGTGGGGGATGGAACAGGCTCGTGATGCCCGAGAGGAAGCTGGACTAGACCCTGACGGCATCCGATATGGAGCTTATCTAGTTGTTGTTTGTCATCCCGACGTGGAAGTGGGGAGGAAGTTATATCCCCACCTGGACGGGACTGCCCGCTTTTCGGTAATGCATGGCAAGACTTATGGGCCCGTGACCAAGCAGGACCAAGAAGTGCTTAAGGGTCTGCACAAGGGCTTCAAGATGTTCAATATGAGCGAACACAGTTCGAGCATCGCGCGGCCTGCGGGGTTCGTGGACCGTTTCGCGATAGTCGGGCCACCGGAGGAATGCATCAGGCGAATCCGGGAGGTTATCGACCTGGGTATCGACAGGATCGTAGTTAATGGGCCGACGGTTGACGCGGTGGAGGATGAGGCGAAAATAGCGGCAGACCTGATGGTCAAGGAAGTGCTTCCGGCGTTTTCGGGTTAGGACAGACCGGGCGCAGGGCCCGGCTGTATGACAGACTCTGTCTGATATCGGATTCAACACATTTCCCGTTACTTCTATTCCTCTCCGGTAAGCGGTTCGGCGATGTGCCTTGTTTCAAGTCTTGGGAGGGCGGTGGACAGGATGGGGTAGAATCGGGATGTTATGAATAACAAAGTAGAAATATTGACGGCCGTTAGCCCAAATACTCGGCGAGCTGTGGACTATGCCAAACGTGTGGAGGAGGCAGGCTGGCACGGTATCGGGTTTTTCGATTCCCAGAACTTGGGAGGGGACACATACGTCTCGATGGCGCTGGCTGCGGCTGCGACTGAACGGGTAGAGCTGAGCACGGATGTTACCAATCCGCTGACCCGACACCCGGCGGTGACTGCGGGGGCGATTGCGAGCGTTCAGGAGGCATCTGAGGGTCGGGCGGTGCTGGGTATCGGGCGAGGAGACTCAGCACTGGCGTTCGTAGGACACGCACCCGTGTACTCCAACTTCTTCGAGAATTACCTGAAGGCCCTGCAAGCCTATCTCAGCGGGGGAAGCGTGGCCTTTGAGGAGCTTACACAGTGGCGAGGAATGGCGCCCCATGTCGATACCCTCAAACTGGCGGACGCGCCTGATGACAGCAGCCTCAAGTGGCTCGACCCCAAAGACAAGAAAGTACCGGTGGCCGTCGCAGCGTCCGGACCAAAAGTAATCGGGGCGGCGGCGAGACATGCCGACATTGTCACATTTGCCCTGGGGGCGGACATAGGAAGGCTGAAGTGGGGGCTGGAACAGGCCCGAGCGGCGCGTCGGGAGGCGGGGCTGGACCCGGACGGAATCCGATACGGAGCTTACCTAAATATTGTCTGTCATCCCGAAGTGGAAGTGGCGAGGGAGTTGATAACGTTCTTGGACACGTTTGCCCGATTTTCCGTGATGCACGGGAAGACGTACGGGCCGGTTACCCAGATGGAGCAGGAAGTCCTGACGGGGATGCATAAGTCTTTCAACATGCGGGACCACACCACTCCGGATGCTCCCCCCGCGGAGTTTGTGGACCGATTTGCGATAGTCGGGCCTCCAGAGACGTGCATCAGGCGAATCCAAGAGATTTTAGACCTGGGTATAGACAGGATAGTTGTGCTCGGGCCGACGGTGGACGAAGTCGAAGGAGAGAAGAAGTTGGCGGCAGACCTGATGGTCAAGGAAGTGCTGCCGGCGTTTTCGGGCTAGTTAGGCGGAGCGGACTTTCGACGGAATGCCAGGACCACGGCGCTACCGAATCCAGCACACGTCTCGGTATTTCTATTCGTCGCCGGTGAGCAAGTCTGCGATGACCCTCTGCTTCAGGCCTCGCGAAGAAGATGGTCAATCGCTGCTGAGCTTCGAGATAGAGACCATTCCCGCCATATCCTTAACCTCCGAAAGCGACTATTTCGGAAATACAAAGCACTTCCTGATCATCCACCAGCCTCACGAGTTGTTGGAGATCACGGCGTTATCCACGGTGGAGCAAAGCCCTAAAGCGCCCGTGCCGGAATCTCTGGTGCCTGAAACGTGGGCCGAGATTGAAACGTGGAGGGACTCTGTGGAGTATTGGGGCTTCATGCATCCAAGCCGGTTTGCCCGGCCTTCAACCGCGCTCGATGATTTCGTGTCGGGGCGCGGGATGGACAAGCCTGAGGGGGACCCGCTCAGCGCGTTGGTATGTCTTTCCGAGACATTGTATGAGGCTTTTCAGTACGTGCCGGGCAGTACTTCGGCGGTGTCTCCAATCGAGTATATCCTCGAATCTGGGAAGGGAGTCTGCCAGGACTATGCGCACGTGATGATATCGATTGCGCGCTCATGGGGTGTGCCGTCCCGCTACGTATCAGGCTATCTGTACGTGGAGGATGATGTGGGCCAGCCGATTCCGGCAGCGGCAGGACATGCCTGGGTGGAATGCAGACTCCCGGGGCTGGGGTGGGTGGGATTCGACCCGACGAACAACTGGATTGTCGGCCAACAACACGTGCGAGTTGCGGTGGGCCGGGACTATCACGACGTTGCCCCGACTCGGGGGATATTCCACGGAGGTGGGGATACAAGGCTGGAGGTTGAGGTGCGGATGGAGTCGATACCCGGCTCTGGTTAGGGGGAGTTACCCTTGCCCCAACCGCTCATAATTCGATGGGCTACCGCCTCGGCGGATCTTCGACAGCACGAGCGGCCCCACCCCAGGGTACACACGTTATACAGAGAGGAAGGGTCATCTCGTCCTGTAGATTAAGTTGGGGAGCCAAAGGGCTATCTGCGGGAAGGCGAGGACCAGCCCTGCAGTGACGGCGATGCAGCCCTGTTGAACACGTTTACGCTTGGGCGGCTATGGTTCGGCTTTCTCTCTCCCGAAGGATTTGCTTTGCGGTTTCCCGCGCGCCGTCGAGGTTATCGACATAGCGTTCCGAGGGGACGCGTTTCAGAACGTTAAGGGCGCGAAGGCTAGTGGCGGGGGCCCCCTTGAGCCCCATCACGATACAGTCGGTATCCTGATCATAGGCGACGTCGATCATATACTCGACGACAAGGGAAGCGCTGTCGTCTATATATTCGGTATCGGAAAAGTCGAAGATAACTACTTCGTGGTCTCGGATGTCGGCGCTAATTGTGCTGACCAACTTATTAGACGACGCAACGGAGAAGGTGCCCCTGAGGGCTACGAGGCCGACGCGTGCAGAAAAAGGATCCACTTCTTCATCGCCTTTGCTATCGGGTTCCGTACCGAGGAAACTGATGTCCAGCAGCGGAGTGGATATTACCCGATCCAGCTCGAAGCGTTCGAACTGACGGGCGCCGGCCATACCGGCAGCAATCAGACCTATGGCCACGGCGGTGACGAGGTCAAGGAAAACGGTGAGTGCGAGAGTGATCACCATCACCAGGAGGTGCTCTTTCTGGACTTTGAGAATTCGGGTGAGGAAACGCCAATCAATTATGTCCCAGCCGACCTTCATGAGGATACCGGCCAAGACTGCGTGAGGGATTGATTCGACGTATCTCCCGAGGCCGAGAACCAAGGCAAGTAGGATGGCCGCTCGCAATACTCCGGAAAGTCGAGACCTGCCGCCCGCCCGGATGTTGACCACTGTACCCAGGGTAGCACCCGCACCGGGCAGGCCGCCTATCAGACCCGCAATAGCGTTTCCTATGCCTTGTCCCACCAGCTCACGGTTGGGGCTGTGCTGGGTTCGAGTAATGGAGTCGGCGATCAGGGAGGTAAGCAGACTGTCTATGGAGCCGAGAAGGGCAAGGATAAGGGCAGGCTGAATGGCGCTGGCCAGCAGACCGGCGTCGAATACCGGGATCTGAAATTCGGGGAGGCCGGACGGAACCTCACCGATCACTGGAGTATCGGTCAGCCATAGGACGCCGATGATTGTGCCGACAATGAGGGCAGCGAGGGTAGGCGGGAGGTACCTTCTCAGTTGGCGGGGCCATAATACTCCTACGGCAAGGGTAACGATGGCGATGACGAAAGAATTAGAGTTGAAGGCTTGGATAGCGTCGGGTATGGCTCGGATAGCGCTTCTAGGACCGCCTGTTAATGTGTCTGCGCCGAGGAAGGGGAGTATCTGCAGGATTATGATGATGATGCCAATGCCGGACATGAACCCGGAAATAACCGAATAGGGCGTGTAGGCTACAAAACGCCCTATTCGCAGAACACCCAGTAGTATCTGAATGACCCCTGCCATCACGACTACGGTGAATGCTTCGGCGAGGGTATCGGAGTGGGTAGTGACTATGACGGCCATGGCCACAGCCATGGGTCCGGTGGGGCCGGATATCTGAGACTTGGTGCCGCCAAAAACAGAGGCGAAGAAACCGACGGCGATGGCACCGTATAGACCGGCGATGGCTCCGAGGCCCGATGCGACCCCAAAGGCAAGGGCCACGGGCAATCCGACGACGGCGGCGGTGACTCCTCCGAAGAGGTCGCCGCGCAGGGTTTGAATGTCGTAGTTTAAGTTAAAGCGCACTTGTGCTTATGACATCCCGTTGAAATCGGTGGTGCGCCGGGCTTGCCAGCTGCCGGTTGGTCCTCCGCCGACCATACCGACTGTTGGCGAATCCAATGAAAGATACCGGTTTGTACGGGGCATATCAATAGGCTGTACTCGTTCGGTAGATTAGTGACACACTGGCGTTTTCTTCAGTCCTCCAGAGGCGGATCTTCGATTGTGGGGTTTCGGTTCTGTCTAGTGGTGAGGGGAAGGCGATGGAAGGTCCGGGACTCTGATGAAGGATGACTATGGCACCTACGCCGACGCTTGTGGTCCACCACAGCGGATCTATCACATCGGCGGCTGTCCTGCCGTATCCCCACGCATGCCTTTGGGGACTTGCCGGTGTCGAGGGCGTCCCTGGGTGGGGCAATCCGTCCCGCATCAGCGCTCGACCGCTGTGCGGGACAGCATTCGGCTCGAAGTCGTCATGGGCGGAATGGAGTTCGCCGATGGTGACGACGGTGGAGCCGCGTAGGGGCTTGATGGCCCTAATCCCGGTAACGCCGGGCCGTTTAGCTTCGCCGGCAAAGTAGATGCCGGCGCATAGGCGCTCCCTTGATAGGGGGCACCGATTCGGCAGGGGCCCCTGGAAGGGGGCGTGCCGCGTAGAGTCGATGGACCCTCCATCGCCTGGGTGGTCAGGGAAGGGGACACGAGACCCGGTGGGATGAGGAGATGGCGACTTTCGCTTGTGCCGCGGGCCCCGTGTATGGGCCGTTGGGATGGGCTTGGGCGTTGAGTCCTCGGGTGGGCCGGGTGGGCTTCCCTAGTTTTTGGTACCTCCTTAAGGTGGGTGTCGGGTCTAGACCAGCCCAATAATAGAACAAATGTCTTAAGCAGTCAAGGGGTTGATGTCACCCCTCTATATGAACGGGATCATAGGGACCTGTGTAGATTCCGTAGTTGTTCTGCATAGAAACTCAGGCAGACTCCTTATCCTCGCAATGATATAATCGGCCGAGGAAAACCAGGGTGCTCGGAGTTGGCCTCTGAAAGGGATGGTGACGGGTAATGATAGATAGTGGAGATACCGCCTGGGTCCTGACCTCTTCGGCTCTAGTATTCTTCATGGTTCCCGGACTGGCGTTCTTCTATGCGGGCCTTGTCCGCAGTAAGAACGCGCTGGCGACGCTTATGCAGTCCTTCATAGCCCTGGGCATTGTGGGCTTGACGTGGGTCCTGTGGGGATACAGTCTGGCGTTCGGCCCGAGTGTCGGGGGGTTCATTGGGAACCTGGAATGGGTGGGGCTGATGGGTGTCTCGGCGACGGAGCCCGGACCCTACGCGGACACGATACCGCACCAGGCGTTCATGGTCTTCCAGGCCAAGTTCGCCATCATCACACCGGCCCTGATAGCGGGGGCCTTCGCCGAGCGCATAAAGTTCAGCTCCTTCGTTCTCTTTGTTATCGCATGGTCTACGATCGTGTACTCGCCGCTGGCGCACTGGATGTGGGGCATAGGTGGGTGGCTCGGGGGTGCGGGGGCATTGGACTTTGCCGGCGGCGCGGTGGTGCACATCAGCTCGGGGTCGGCGGCCGTAGCGGCGGCGCTGATATTCGGTCGGCGCCTGGGGCTCGGGAAACTGGAGATGACTCCCCACAACGTGCCGTTCGTGGTGCTTGGGGCTTCACTGCTCTGGTTTGGATGGTTCGGATTTAATGCCGGCAGCGATCTTGCTGCGGCAGGGAGAGCCACATCCGCATTTGTAGTTACCCACATATCCGCAGCTACGGCAGCGGTGGTCTGGGTCGCTTTGGACTGGACGCGAAACCGCAGGCCAAGCGTGGTGGGAGCGGCGACGGGAGCGGTGGCGGGACTGGCGACTATAACTCCGGCCGCGGGTTTCGTGGGGCCGATGCCCGCGGTGCTCATCGGGTTGGGGGCCGGAGTGCTGTGCTACACCGCCGTCTGGTTTAAGACGCGGGTCAAGCTGGATGACTCTCTGGATGTCTGGGCCATCCACGGAGTGGGGGGGATGTGGGGCATGCTGTGCGTCGGTCTGTTCATAGGGATAGGTTTCATGAGCATAGGCGAGTTTACCGACCTCTCCAGAGGGCAGCAGATCCTCAGGCAGCTTCTAGCAATAGGCGTCTCCTTCAGTTGGGCGTTCGTAGTCACTATCGTGATCCTCTACGCTCTGAAGTACACCATAGGAATCCGGGTGGACGAGAAGCAAGAGGAAGAAGGCCTGGACATCTCCCAGCATGGAGAAGAGGCCTACGAAGGCCAGAGGTAAGCCGGTAAGGCCGACGCCAACCGTTCTGTACACACAGGTGTCAATGACTGCGTGAATAGTTGCGGGGCGGGTATATCTCCGCCTTGGGGTGGTGCGCGGGTGGCAGGAGCGGCTTAGAGGTCGGTGCGGTAGAGGTAGCGGGTGTCAAATAGGCCGTAGAGTGTGGGGGTGACGTTGCCGAATACGTTGCGGATGGCGCTAAGGCGCTCGGAGAGGGTGGTGTAGATGACAGGCACGTTCTCGGCGGCGATCTCCTGGGCGCGGTGGTAGCGTTTGATCCGTTCAGCCCGGTCCAGCTCCCGGCTGGCCATGATGTAGAGCTCGTCGATTTCGGCTTCCCATTCTGTGGCTGGGGAGGGCTGGTTGGGGTACCAGAGGTGGAGGTTTTCGCCGGTGTGCCAGAAGCTGATGCCGGAGTGAGGGTCGGTGCCGCCTGTGAAACCGATGAGGATGGCTTCCCATTCATAGGTCTGGGTTAGCTGGGATACGAGGTCACCAAACTCGATCAGCTGGTAGCCCACTCCGAGGCCGATCTCTTCCATGCCCTGGCGCAGGATGTCGCCGACCCGTTCGCGCACGCTGTTGCCGGAGTTGGTGACGAAGGAGAACTCTATCTCGTTGCCTTGGGCGTCTTCTCGGGTGCCGTCCCCGTCTGTATCAACCCAGCCAAGACTATCCAGAATGGCGTTGGCTTTGTCGATGTCGTATTCGTAGCGGCGGACGTTGGGGTTGTGGAAATCACCCGCGGCAGGACTTATGGAAGACCATTGGGGATAGCCAGCACCGTGCTGGACGTCGTCGATGATGGCGTCTTTGTCGATACTGTGGGCTACGGCCTGCCGGAATTCTTTGTTGCTGAACCAATCCAGCTTGTGAGATGCCAGATAGGGTTCGTAGGTGTCAGGGTTGCTGCCGGGGTTCATGTTGAAGGTCAGGAAGGTAGTGCCGAAGGCCGGGCCACGCTTGTAGATGGTGAAATTCCCGTCTTCTTGCATTGGCGCAAGCCGGCTCAACTCTTCCCCTAGGACGCCGTGGGTATCCGACTCCCCGGCCAGGAACTTCTCAAGCTCGACATCAAAGTCGGGGACTATGACCTGGACGATGTGTTCCAGGTAGGGGAGGGCGTTACCATCCGCGTCCTTGAGCCAGTAGTTGGGGTTACGTTTGAGGACTACCCGTTCTCCGGGCACGTAACTTTCGATGGTGAATGGGCCGGTGCCTATGATTTCGGAGGGGTCTGCGGTGATGTCCCAGGTGTCGGCGAAGGTGCCGTCCTCGACGTGAGGATCGAGAATGTGCATAGGGTAGATGGCTGTTCCCATGGAACGGAGGAAGGTAGCGAAGGGTGCGGGAAGGACGCATTGGACGGTGTAGTCGTCGAGAGCCGTTACAGTCATCGGCTTTTCTTCCCAAGTTCCGGTCTCTTCGTCGAAGAAGCGGAAGTGGAATGATGGACGGCTGCTGGCCTGGATGTCGGGGTTGTAGATGATCCGGTTGAAGGTGAAATCGACATCGTTGGCGGTGAAGGGTGCGCCGTCGTACCACTGAACGTCTTTGCGAAGGTGGAAGGTCCAAGTGAGACCATCCTCGGAGTGAGTCCAGGACTCGGCCAAGGCGGGTTCCACCTCGTCAGTGAGCCATGAGGTCTCGGTTAGACCCTCGAAGAGATAGCCGAGGACGCCGGAGGACGAGGAGTCAGTAGAGATGGCGCGATTGAAGGTGAGGGGCTCGGAGACGGTTGCAAAGGTCAGATCGCCGCCATGTCTGCCAATAGTGTATTCAAACTCCTCGGCGTTCATTTTCAGTTGATCGACAATGGAGGGCTGGGGTGTCTGGGTGGCGGGCGGGGCGGTGGGAGTGGGTGCAAGGGCGGTGGGGGAGGGGTGCTCGGTTGGTGTTGGGTGGATGTCGTCCCAGCAGGCGGCAAGTATGAGGGTAGACATTAGGACGAGAAGAATTGGAAGGAGGCGAGAGAGTGTAAGCTTGAGTGTCATTGGTGAGGATGTTCCTTGTAGATCGGGGTTACTAATCTACGCTGTCCTAGAGGCAGGTTTGGGATGGCCCTTGAGCAGTAGTATGCCTACTACAATAAGCCAGAATAGGAAACCGATACCGGTGATTCGGTGAATGGCAGTCGCGGCGTCCCACCAGATGAATTGCATAAGAATGCCTATGACAACCGAGGCGAGGGCAAGGTACTTGAAAGGCGTTCCTAAATTCCACTGCCGTCTTGCCTCTGCTATGAGGGCCAGACCAGCAAGGGTGAAGCCTATCTTGCCGGTTAGCCATCGAACGTAGGCTGTGGTCTCGGGCAGGGCGTCAGTAGTGGCTGGCGCAGCGTTGGCTAAGGCGATGGCACTAGCACCGGAAATGGCAGTGAAAAGGCCTGATAGAGCAAAGATAAACGAGGCTATGCGTGCAGAGGGTTGTTTCTCACCTATCCCCGTCTTTGATAGGAACCAAGCAGCGACAATCAGCGTCACCCCGGACACAAACCGCGCTCCGCCTCCAGAAGCATAAAGAGCTTTGTTTTCCGAGATGGCGACGAGGGACTCGGCGAGGGTGGGTTGGTCGGCGTTAGCGGAGACCCTGGTGACCACGGCGACCAAGGTGGCAACGGCGGTGATGAGAAGGAAGAGGCCTGCGCCAAGGCCGGATGCTCCCTTCGTTGGGGCGGTCAAAGCGTGTTGCTGTGAATTCTGCATGATCTCGGGAGTCTATTTTACCAGCATAGCTGGGATGTTTCGGTTGTAGTCTTGAGCCTGCTTAGGTTCCTTGTATAGAAGGATTGTGGGGCCTAAGGGACCGGGGCCAGGATGGACTTGGCGGCGGCTTCTGCGTCCTGGGTTGCTTGGTACAAGTCGGCCAACTTCTGCTCGCGGCGAGGATGCAGGTATAGGAATACAACCTCCTTCACAGGCTTCCCGGTTATTTTTTGAAGGGCGTGGGCGTAGGCTCCACCCTGCAATCGATAGCGGAGAACGGCCTCGGGGGTTTCCGAAGCGGATACAGCATCGGTCTTGTAGTCGACAATGACCAATCCATCATCCTCTTCAAACAAGAGATCGATGAAGCCATGTAGGACTCCGTCGCCTGTCGGTGCTGCGACAGGGACCTCTCTCCAAACCCGACCGGAGGCCACGGCGCGATGCACTATGTCACTCTCCACGGCGACGCGGATGAGGCCGGCAACTTCTTTTTCTCGGTCAGGCACACCTTCAGCGGCAGCCTGAACTCGAGACCGGGCCCCGATGCCTGCGCCTTTGGTTAGGTCTATAGATTGAAGCACAGCGTGCACGGCACGCCCGACTGAGGTGCCGGCCCGGCCCCGTCGCCAGGGTTCATCGCTTTCCTGTTCCGGCTTGTCCTCCTGTTCCTGGACATGGCGACCGAGGGAGGTGGCGGAGACATAGGTCGGGCGACCCATACGTTTTATCAAATTATCTCTTTCGATTACCCAGCGGTCACGAGCCTCGATGGAATGGTCGATGGAGTTTGGAGGGTCCTGGGAAATGGAGTCGGAAATGGAACCATGGGACTCGTCCATGTCTACCAAGTTAACGGGCTCCCAGAGGCCCGAGCCTTGCATAGTCTCGGAGATCGTGGCAGCTAAGGTTTTGGAAGTTGAGCTGCTGCCGGTCTCCTTACGGCGAAGGCTAAGGATGAGATGGTCACGGGCGCGGGTGGCGGCCACGTACATCAGGCGTACGTCCTCGGCCTCCCACATCCGTTTCTCTTTTTCTACCAACTCCTCGTAGCCGGGTGTCGAGCTCCGGTCATTTTTGGAGCCCAGGCCAACCTCAACCTGCTTCCTGACTCGGTCGAATATCACGGTGTCACTCTGCCGCCTGCCGGAGGAGTTGAGGCCGGTGAGGACAACGACGGGAAATTCCAAACCCTTCGCACCGTGGATGGTCATGACTCGTACGGCTTCCTCGTCAGAGTCCGGGATGGGGGACTCGGAAACCCGGACTCGTTCGTTGATCTGGTCTTCGATCCATTCGACGAAAGCTCGCAAAGAGTTACCGCCGCCCTCGGCGAAGCGCCAAGCCTGCTCCACCATGAAGCGGTAGCGGCGCCATTGCTCTCGGCTGCGCGGGTGGGCCAGGGCAGATTCCATCAAACCCCTGTCCCGGATGAACCGATCAATTAGGGAACCGGGGGACTCCCACATCCTAGCGTCGTGATAAGTGCGGAGGACGGTGAGGGCGTCGGGGATAAGACCCGAAGGCGCATTCTCATGGACACGGGAGTAGTCGAAGCTGCCGTGGGCCTCGTGGTAAAGGAGGAGGTCTATGTCGCTGCAGCCGAACACGGTAGACCGGAGGGCGCCGACTACTGCAATCTGATTGGCTGGGTCGTCGATTGCTTTCAGGCAGTTGAGAAGGTCTCTTACCTCCTGGGTTTCGAATATGAGGGAGGCGTTTTCGAGGCGAAAGGGGATATTTCTTGCTTCGAGCCCGCGTTCGAGGTTAGCGAGGCCAGTGCGGGTTGGCATGAGAATGCAGATGTCGGAGTAGCCGACACACCGATATGTAGCGTTCTCTGATTTTTCGGACTTTTCCTTGTCCAACACCTTCCATTTTTGGGCGACCATCTGACTGAGCAGATCCGCGATGTCTTCGGCCTCTTGATTGCGGACTACGCCTATGTTGTCCTTAGTCTCGATGTCGGAGAGGGCCCAGACCCGGGGATGGAAGGGATCGGTATTGTCCGCATCCCAGCGATGGTGCATCTCCTCGTATCGGGCCTGGGTCTCATCTCCGTCCATCCATTGGGAGAAGAGGTGGTTGACCCAGGCAACTATCGGCCGGTGAGAGCGAAAATTCTGGACGAGGCTCAGGGCATTACCCCCGGCGGCTTCCATGCGTTCCCGGAGTTGATTCATCTGCTCGACGTCCGCGCGGCGGAAGCGATATATAGACTGCTTGGGGTCACCGACCACGAACAGCTTGCCCTTTTCAGGAGTTACGTCGAGCCAGGAATCGGGGCGTGGAGCGAGGGGCTGACCGTGGGGAACGGCCTCGGCGAGGAACATGGCTATCTCAGCTTGAAGAGGGTCGGTGTCCTGGACCTCGTCGATGAGGAGATGGGAGAAACGTTTCTGGAAATGGTCACGAACTTCCAGGTCGTCGCGTAGGAGGTCTCGGGCCCAGACTAGAAGGTCTTGGAACTCGGCGCGGCCCTCGGTGCGGCGCCTTTCGGCATAGTCAATTGCGAACCTCCGCAGGGCTTCGAGAATGGGCATCAGGGCGGTGCGTCGGGTTCTTGTGATCTCCGAACTCACTTTTTCGTCAAGGAGTTTGAGCAAATCTTTCAGACTCTTGCAGCCGTTCTCATGCGTCTCCGAATCCGTATTCCAGTCCGATTGCCTACCCAAGCCACACTTCAGGGGTAGAAGCCGTTTTAGCAAGCGATAGGATAGATTGGAACCTGGTTTGCCATCCTTCAATCGGCGGATAGTTCCCAGCTTGCTTTGGACGAGGTCAAACAGTTTGTCGCCAGGGCCGATTTGAGAAAGGGTGCAGAGATGTTCCAGGCCGGCCCTGGCATCGACTAGGGACTGGGCCGCCTGTGGGGTGGGGGGTTCGGATGCAAATACGGTGTTGGCGATGTAGTCGTAGTTGTTATGAAATGCTTGGGCTATGTCCTTGAGCTTATCCAAGGTTAGGCCGAGGGTGAGGGCTCGGGAGAGGTGGTCAGCCAGGGAGGGGTCTTCCAGTGCTCTATCAAGCCACTTGTCCCACTCCTCATTAAACCTTACGCCAGATTTCATCTCGTCGCTCACCTCGAAAGATGGGGGCAGTCCGGCTTCCAGGGGACGCTCGTGGAGGAGGAGTGCAGCGAAGGCATGCAGTGTCTGGATAGCGGACTGGTCCAGATCGGAGATGCCTTGTTGGCAACGGTCTCGCTCGTCAGTACTGCGTGCGCAATCGGCAGCGGCCTTCTCAAGCTCTTCGCGGATGCCCTCTCGAAGCTCGGCGGCGGCGGCCTCGGTGAAGGTTATGGCTGCGATCTTGTCGAGGGTGGCAGTACCAGTGGCGATCATGTTGACCACCCGATTGACGAGGCTAGTGGTCTTGCCGGTACCGGCGCTGGCCTCGATGAAGAGGGTGTCTTGCAGGTTGCTGGCGATGGTGTCCCGGGCCGCTTGGTCTCGGGGCTTGAAGGTTGCCGAGTTACTCACGACTGTTCCTCCTCTCCCTCGGCGAGTTCCAGGTACCGAGACAGAAGTGGGTCTTGCTTCTTCCGGTCCCAGAGGTCGGCTCGGCGGGAGGGGCAGATGGCATCGAAGTCGCAGTAGGTGCAGTTGGCATTCTTATTCCGATCCGGGGGGCCGGGGTTGGCGGGGAAAGCTCCAGCACGAATTCCATCGGAGATGGTAGATACACCCTGCCGGAATCGCTCCA
Source organism: Dehalococcoidia bacterium (assembly GCA_965249275.1). Taxonomy (GTDB): domain Bacteria; phylum Chloroflexota; class Dehalococcoidia; order Plut-88900; family Plut-88900; genus Plut-88900. Next base: position 453,313 of record CBDFLQ010000006.1, on the reverse strand, counting down.
GAGTCTGGGGGTCTCCAAGATCAAAGTGCTGGGAAGGGAGCCGCCTAAAGCCTCCTTTTGTGGTGGCGAACCAGTAGGCGGCGCGGACCTGCTCGGCCTTGGGGAATATTTCTCGGGCGGCAAGGGAGTAGATGGCCAGCTGGAGATGTTTGCCGCGGTCTATAGCGTCTTTCTCCAAGCCTCGAAAATAATCAGGTCTGCCGGTCTTGTAGTCGATGACCAGGACCGACCTGCCGTCGGCGGTGAGGTCTATACGGTCGATCTGGCCGCTGAAACGGAGCGGCGATTCCGCATCGGTCACTGTGGGTGTATTACCCGCGGAGCCAAAATTCAATTCCACCTCGATACTAGTAGAACCATGTTCTTGTCTCAGATTGGAGTCCTCTTCGAGGAAGGTATCCAGGTCGGAGAGCAATTCCTCTTTGTCGAGCTCCCATAGGATGGGTTTGCCGGTAACGCCTCGGTTTTCCACCCTAGCGAATTCCTGGTGCGCAATGAGTGTTAGACGGGTGCGGTCCTCGGGGGTCCAGTCCTGCCCTGGGGGAGGAGTGTTGGATTCGTTGAAAAAGCGTTCGAGAATCTTGTGCATCAGGCCGCCCCTATCCAGGGCGCTGATGGCAACGGTCTCCTCCGGGGTGTCGAGGGCACTCAACCTTAGTACGTGTCCGAGAAAATAGCTGAAAGGGCAGCGGGCCCAAGTTTCCAGCCGGGTGGGGGAAATGGGTGAGGTATCCAAAGATCGACTGAATCTTGCGGTTTGGGCCACTGATGAAAGATTGCCATCGAACTCAGTGAGCCGGGGGACGTCTCGGTGACTTCCGAGGAGCATGGCCCGGGCCAGCGCTCCGTCCTTTACAAAGGGGTGGCCCCCCAATCTTTTGCCACTCCTCTTCCAGTGCAGGAGCCTTTGGAGGGTGTAGTCATGGAGGTCGGCGAGGGAGGATTCGGGGACGCAGGAGAGGGCATGCTCAGGGGAGGCATCCATGGTAAGCCACGGTCGGTCGGCTAGACGGGAGAGGTCACTTGACCGGATGGGTTCGTTCTCAAGAGCCGAGGCCTGTTCCAAGAGCCACCGCGATGGGTAGGCTTTACGGTTTGATGTGGCACCCGCAGCGGGGTACGAAAGCACTCGGCGCGGGGCGGAGGATACCGCTGAGAGATAGTCGCTACGCTCCTGAGCGATGTGCTTTTTGAGTCGTGAAGGCCCGCCTGCGCTCAGCCAGTCGGCCTCCGGGAGGAGAGGTTCGGGGGGCACGGCGCCTTCGATCATGCCAACCATCCATAGTGCATCGAAGTTCATGCCTGCGGCGGCAGCGAAGCTGGAAGCGAAGACGCCCTGACCAGTGACGCCAAGTCGGCCAGTGGAGTCTTGCAAGGCATCGTCCACCGTCTGCCGGAACTCTTTCAGGGTAGTCCCTGCCTTGACGGAGTCTGCGGCTTTGAGCTCCTCCAGGGCGCGGTAAATCTTTTCCAGGGCAGCGTTCTCGGTAGAAGGGAGGCTCTTGTCCAGATAGTGATCAAGAAGGCCACGTGCCCAATTGCAGAAGTCAACCCATTCGCTGCCGTTCTTCGGCGGGGTTAGCCGATGGCCCAAATCATCAATAAATTTGCCGATACTTTTAGCGGTGGCAGCCTCTTGATACAGGGTGTTGGCGCGGGCCTCGGTTATTTCATCTCTGGCGAGACGGGATTCGGTGTCAGCTTCAATCTCTTTTGCATAATGATCCAGGCGACCTTGCCACTGGCCCAGCCCTCCTACTATCCCCGCCCGCTTGGTGAGTGCGTCCCAGGTACTGGGGTTGATGGCTTCCTGTGCATCCTTGGGGTGGACAGGGCAGCCGGTGAGCCAGGCCATGACTCGGGCGCGGGGGAATTCGCCGTCCGCCAAGTCAAGGAGCCCCATGAGAGTCCGGCCTGAGGCCGTGTCGCGGAGCAAGCCTGCTCCGGGTCCGGCTACGGGAATGTCAGCCTCATGGAGCTCGTGGTGAATGAGCGCGGCGTAGGGGTCACGTATGCGATACAGAACGGCGATTTTGTGGAAGGGTGTCTGTCTCTTCGCAACCTCCTCTAATATTCCGCGCACGACTCGCCGGAGCTCTTCTCGGGCTGTGGGAGCGATGTGTATTTGTGCTTCACCCGGGAGGAGAGGCAGCTTAGCAGGTTCTTCCGGCAGAGCAGTTCCAAGTATCGGGGTTAGAGCCTCTGCTAGAGCGGTTGCTTGCTGGTCGGTGACAGGATCGCCGGTGGAGCCAATTAGGACGGTACACCGCGCCCGAGAAACCAGCGCCTCGATGAGCTTTTGTTCCGCGGGGCTAGGATTGTGGGGGAGATAGAAGATAATCAAGCCCAAATCGGCGAGGCCGGAGGACTCATCTGAACGGACGGCATTAGCGGCGGCTTTGGCCAAGTCCTCAGAGTCGTACCATTTTGTACACGTTTCCTGGCGAAAGGCCCGGTATAGCCGAACGACCTCGCTGCGGACGCCATCCTGAGATTCCAAAGCGGTCAAGACGTCCTCGCCGGTTCGACGCAGATCTTTGAAACAGCTGCGAACTCGGGCCTGGGTTGCGACGTGCCCCCGTACCGGGGCCAGCAAGTTCGAATGTTGGTCCAACACCTGCCTGATCGACATGGTCTCTATGACTCGGGTCAAGGGGCTGCGTCCCTCTCTAGCCAGTTCGGCCGCGCCAAGCAGTTCCGAGAGGTGACCCATGACGATGAACCGCACATTGACGAATCCAGTGCGTCCGAGTTCCTGACGGAGGGTGAGATTGGCGTACTGGGTCGGGCCGATGACGGTGACTGGGGCAAGGATATCGGTGCGCTTGGCGTCTTTTACCAATTGCCACAGGGCTTCGGTCATTGCCGGGGAGAATCGGTCCATAGTGACGTGACCTGTGCTGGCGTCGCCGGTTTGCATAGGTAGAACATAGCACAAGACGTAAGTTTGGTGAGATGAGTTAGGGCGATTCTACGGTTTCTCAACTGATCCATTTTCGAACCCTTTACGCCGATTTTCTAGGAATTGGTGACTAGAAATTCGTTTAATACGGTCATGGACTTAATTTAGGTTGGTGGTAATGTCGCAACGTGCGGTGAATCTTAGTAGAATCCACTAGGCTCTGTCCCACAAACAAGATTGGGAGGCAATTCCAACGGCGACAGGAGCGGTACGGAACCCTCGGTACGAGGTCGACGAAAACCCGCCTTTTAAGTCCACTTTGGGACTCGGGTTGCAGTTCAGCATGATCGCCTCGGCGACTTTGCTGGTGACACCGGTGGTAGTGGCAAAGGAGTCAGGTGGGGACGAGTCTTACCTAATCTGGATGGTGTTCGCGTCGCTGCTGGTGGTGGGGGTGTCGACTCTGCTCCAGGTTAGGCGGCTGGGCCCTGTGGGCGCCGGCGCGGTGCTTCCAATGTTCACTGCTGCCTTCGCAATACCTTTCTGCATCACGGCGTTAGTCGACGGGGGCCCGGCTACCCTTACTACGCTGATCATTGCATCTGCGCTGTTCCAGTTGGTTATTTCCAAGTGGCTGTTCGTGCTGCGGCGAGTCGTAACGCCGATAGTGAGCGGCACAGTGATAATGATACTTTCCATAACATTGGCCTCGGTGGTGTTTGCGTTGCTCGACGATGCGGCGCAGGAGGAGTCGGCAGCCGCGCCTTTGACCGCCCTTGTCACCCTCGTCATAGTTGTCGCACTAACATTGAGGGGCACACCGGTGATGCGGTTGTGGGCACCGGTAATAGGTATCGCAGGGGGGTGTGCAGCGGCGGCGGGGTTGGGAATCTACGATATTGACCGGGTTACGGAGGCGGCGTGGGTCGGTGTACCGAGCGAATGGCCGGGTCTGGGGCTCGACTTTGACATCGACTTCTGGGTGTTAGTGCCGTCCTTCCTGTTCCTGGGGGTGATTATCTCCATACAGGTAAACGGGGAGGCGATTTCCATGCAGCGGGTCTCCAGCCGGGAGCCACGAGCTATCGATTTCAGGAGAGTGCAGGGGGCGCTGGCGTGCACCGGCATAGGAAACCTGTTGTCGGGGGTCGCCGGTGGGGTCCCGCTAGTCATAAACCCAGGTGCGGTGGCTTTCACGCAGATCACGGGGGTTGCGTCGCGCAGGATTGGGTACGTCATCGGGGTTGTGTTCATATTAGTGGCATTCGTGCCGAAGGTTTCGGGGCTACTGAGCACTATTCCGGGCCCGGTGATGGCAGGGTACTTGATACTGGTGGTAGGGTCGCTTTTCGTTGATGGGGCGCGTACGGTTATCCAGAATGAGCCGAACAGATCCCGGCTGATGGTAGCGGGGATATCCTTCTGGATAGGGGCTTCATTCCAGTTCGCTCTGTTCAATTTGCCGGACCTGGGGCCGGTGATTGGGGCGCTGCTCAAGAGTGCAGTTACCACGGGTGGGGTGTCGGCAGTACTGATGATCATCTTCCTAGAGTTGACGAGCCATAGACGGATGAGGTTTCAGTCAAAGCTGCACATAGATTCCCTGGTGGAACTAACGCAATTCGTACACCGGTTCTCGGACAGCCGACATTGGAATGACACAATGAAAGACCGGTTGTCGGCGGTGGCTGAGGAGACGCTTCTGACGCTTGCACCAATTGATTTTGAGGCGGAACTTGAAGACCTAGCAGATGAAGCAGAGGGGGATGGTCGTCAATTGGTGGTGCTTGCGTCGAGCGACGGGCCGGTGGCGGACCTGGAATTCATTGGTGGTGGGAACGAGGATAACCTGGAGGACAGAATCCGGCAGATGCAGGACCATGAAGAGGAGACACCGATAGACACGGAGATTTCTCTGCGGCTACTGCGGCGTTACGCGTCTTCGGTGCGACACCAGCAGTTCCGCGACACAGATATTATTACGGTGCGGGTGGGGCCGCCGGGGACGAGATAGGGAAGAGGCAAACTTCTGCTGTTGGAACTGCGCCCGTCATACGGTATGGCTGCAAGAAGGACGCACCAGGGCTTTACTGTATTAGCGGCCTTCTTTGATGAAATCGGCGACGCGCTCTGCCATGGCCATGATGTTTGCGCTGAGGTTGGCCCGCAGCGAGTGAGGCATTACGGAGGCGTCTAGCACTCGGACTCCCTCAACGCCGTGGACTTTGGCGTACTGGTCTACCACGGCCAGGGGGTCGGAGGAGGGGCCCATCTTGCAGGTGCCGGCGGGGTGATGGCCGGTCCTGACATTCTTCCTGAGCCAGAGATCAAGGGCGGTGTCGGAGTCCAGGATTTCGTCCGAGGGGCCCAGCCGTTTCCCGATCAGACCATCGAAGGCGGAGTTTTTAAAGAGATCAACGCAGATCCTTACGCCATCCCGGTACCTTGAGCGGTCCAGAGGTTCCTCAAAGTAGTTATAGTCCAGCTCGGGGGCCTTACGGGGGTCGGTGGAAACGACGGTCATTTCCCCGGAGGAAAGGCTCATATAGATCAGGAGTTGGCAGCCGACAAGGGCCTCCGCTGATTCATCCAAGGGCAATCCCGGCATTTCCGACATGCGGTTGTTCATGCAAACGACCATGTCGTTCTTCCAAGGAGAGCCTTTGGCGGTGTAGCGCAGGGTGATCGCTCCCTCGGCGCACTTTTCTTCAGCAACGCGCATTGGGGCGAGGGATTCCCAAGTGAGGTCCAAGTCCATGTGGTCTCGGAGGTTTGCTCCGACGCCGGGTAGATCCTGTACGACGGGAATGCTGAGTTTGACCAGCTGGTCTGCAGGACCCACACCTGAGAGGGTCAGTATGTGCGGCGAACCTATCACCCCCGCGGAGAGAATTATCTCATCGCCGTAGACGGTGAACATCTCGCCGCCGCTGGTGACGAGCAGGCCCTCGGCCTTGTTGCCATCGAAGATGATGCCGTGAACTACGCAGTTGGGCCGTAATGTCAGGTTGACACGGTGGCGGGCGGGATTGAGATATCCGATGGCGGTGCTCCAACGGACGCGGTCGACCACGTTGAAGGTGAGGGGGCCAACGCCGGTGGAATCAGGGCGGTTGTGGTCGGGGCAGTCGGGGAAGCCGTAGTCCAGGCAGGCGTCATAGAAGGCCTTTTGGAAAGGTCCCCACTCGTCGGGGGTGAAGCGGCGGCAGCGGATCGGGCCGGTCTTTCCGTGGTAGTCGGTGTCGAAGTCGTGGTCGGACTCGGTCTTCTTGAAATAGGGGAGAACCTTTTCGAAGGCCCATTCGTCGTTGCCTGCCTCGGCCCAGAGGTCAAAGTCCTCCCTTTCGCCGCGGAGGAAGTTTGCGCCATTGATGGCGCTGGTGCCGCCGGTGACTCTGCCGCGCGGGACCATGGTTGGAATGGCCTCGTCGGTTGTGCGGGCCTCGAAGTTCCAGAGGTGATGGCTTTCGAAGACGGTGGGTCGGGGGCCGTAGAGGTATTTGAGCTCGGGAGGAAGGCGGTCCAGGTCGGAGAAGTCCTCGCCAGCCTCAATCAGGAGGACGGACCGGTTGGGGTCCTCGGACAGACGGCTGGCAAGCACGGCTCCACCAGAACCCGCGCCGACTACAATGTGGTCATATTTCATTGCCAACCCTCTGCAAGTCGGGTCACGGGAGGGGTTAACCCCTCCCGTGACCTATGATTTCCAGTTTGGAATGGGACCAGTTTCGGGTATTAGAACGAAAGCAAGCAGTCTAGGGGATCCAGGCCTTCCAGACATCTTCGTTGGCGTCCACCCAGGCTTGGGCGGCGCCGCGAACGGTGAGATCGTTTTCCTCATGGTTGAGGACAATCGCAGTCTGCTGTGCGTTGGTCAACTGGAAGTTTGAAAGGAACGCATAGGCATCAGGGAATTCGTCCTTGAGGCCCGGCCAAACAAGCTTGGCAACAGGGTCGCTGGGGAAACCGCAGCCGAAATCATCGCCGTCAGGATAGCAATCCGGTGTCCATTCAGGCATCTCGACTTGTACGAGGTCGTATGTCACATGAGCCCAATGGGGTTCCCAGAGGTAAGTAAGGACAGGGTCGCCGCGTGTAAAGGCGGCATCCAATTCTGCCAAGGCAGCGGCTTCTGAACCGGCAAAGATGACCTGATAGTCTGCTCCGAAAGCTTCCAGCCGTTCCTCGCCTCTGGTGTCCCAGGCCGGCGTAAACTCCAGAAGTCTTCCACTCTCACCGGTGTCGCTCGTGGCGAAGACAGACTTGTACTGGTTAAGCTGTTCAACGGTGCGGAGATCAGGGGCGACTGCTGCGATACCGCGGGAGGAGTCACCATTTATGACGTAGGAGGGAACGTACCAGCCGCTATCACCACTGATGCCCACCAGTCCCAGGCGCTCCACGGATTCCTTGCCGTCTTCATTCACGAATTCATCAAGCAATTCCGCACTGTAGGAGGGCCAGTTGCAACACACGAAGTGGAAGTCTCCATCTTGCAGGCCAGTGAATAGGTGTGCGGAGTCCGCGGGAGAGAACTTGGTCGCAACACTGTAGCCCATTTCCTGCTCCAATAGGATTTGTGCTACAGCTGTCAGTACGAGTTGGCCGTTCCAGTCCTGGTCTACCAGGAAGATGGTTCCCTTGGATCCATCTTCCTCCGAATCTCCTCCGCCGCAAGCCAGTCCCACCGCGAGGACGATGATGAGTGCCAAGGCCACCGAGAGACCTATCCATCTAGAATTAACTTTTTTCATTTCGTTTCTCCCTTCCGTGTTGGGAGGTTAAAGTGATGTTCCGAACTTAGAGGTGGAAGCTATTCTCTCATAGGCACCGCTCCTTTGATGGCCTACAGGGCCTCATGATAAAACTTTACTATCTCACTGCAGCAAACGCTTTCATGGTTCCCTGGTTGCCCTGGGTCATACGATCCAAAACCATGGCCATGAATACGATGGTCATGCCGGATATAAGGCCATGGCCCATCCTGAGGTATATGGAATTGATGTACACTTCCTGTCCGAGGCCGCCCCCTCCCACAAGCCCGGCGATGATTACCATGGCCAGAACCATGATAATGGTCTGGTTGACGCCCATCATTATAGTGGGGAAGGCCAGAGGCATCCGCACTTGCAACATGGTCTGGAGGCCAGTGGAACCGTGAGACTGGGCGGTTTCTATCACCTGGGGCGGAACTTGCTTAAGGCCCAGGCTGGTCATACGGACCACGGGTGGAAGGGCATATACGGCGGTGGCTATGATGCCGACAAGGGGCCCGATGCCCCAGAGCATGATGACGGGGATTAGGTAGACGAAAATAGGCATCGTCTGCATGGTGTCCAGGATGGGGCGGAGGATGGACTCGAAAGTCTTGTTCTGAGAGGCGAAGACTCCCAGTGCGAGACCCAACACCACTGTGAAGACTCCCGCTGTCAGAACTTGGCTCAGGGTGTCCATGGTCACGTCCCAAACCCCGCCGATGCCGGCGAAAGCTAGTCCTGACACTGCAAGAAGGGAAACCCGCCATCCCGAAGTTAAGTACGCCAGTGCGCCTGCAAGGACCATCATCGCGGGCCACGGCAGCCAAACAAGCATTGTGTGGACGGGAGCGAAACCGAGCTCCCGGAACAGGCTGTCCCGTATCCAGCTTGTGATGAAGTGGAGGTTAATGGCCATCCAGTCGAAAGCACTGTTGATGTACTCGGCCATTGAGAAGGTGATTTCGTCAGGGAACTCATTTAGGAACGGCACCATCAAGCCGACGACTATAAGGAGGGCTGTCACTGCAACGCCAAATAGTTGGTAAGGGTAGCGGATCAATAGCGCCCGTACCCTTTGGGAAAGCGTTCCTTCTAAAAGGCTAGCATCAGTGGGGTCCATTTGGGAGTAAGTCGGGCCTGACTGGGATAGGGCGTAGCTGATGCGGTCCAGGATGATGGCAAGAAGCACAATGGCTATGCCGCTTTCCAACCCCTCACCTGCGTTGACTTCCCTCAACGAGACCCATACATCTTTGCCCAACCCAGACACACCGACCAGGGCGGTTATGATGACCATAGCAATGGCCATCATTATGGTCTGGTTAATGCCTAACATTATGGAGTTTTTAGCGAGGGGCAATTGCACCTGTAAGAGGGTCTGAAGCGTCGTGGACCCGTGGGAGTAGGCAGTCTCTATGGTGGCGCGCGGCACTTGCCTGATGCCGAGGTTCGTGAGCCGGATGACGGGTGGAATCGCATAGACGACGGTGAGGAACACTCCCTGAGTACCACTCACCCCGAAGAAGATCAAGGCGGGAATTAGATAGACGAAGGCGGGCAGGACCTGCATGGTGTCCAGGATGGGTCGTACGATTGACTCGAACCGGTTGCTGGATGCAGCCAGGATGCCGACTGCGACTCCAAAGGCGACAGCGATCAATACCGAAACAGCCACCACGCTCAGGGTGAGCATCGCGGAGTCCCAGTAGCCGTTCAGGCCTATATACAGAGTCGCTGCTCCGCAGAACAGGCCCAGCCATTTGCCACCCAGCCTGAAACCGACCAAGGCGGTAGTGCCGACTACCACGGGCCAAGGGAGCCAGAGTAGGAAGGAGTCAATCCAGGACAGGACTGCATCTATGACGTCGGAGATGGGGTCGAAGAACCATGAGAAGGTGTCGCCTACCCAATCGAAAAAGTTGTCTATGGGTTCCTGAATAGGCAACTCCCAGCGCTCCGGCCAGTCTCCGAATTCGGTGCCTGCGTTGGTTTGGGCGAGGGAGTAGGCCAAAAGGTAGGCGGAGACGGCTGCGGCAGCCCATAAATAGGTCCGGTACCGGCCTCCGCCGCGGCGTATCTGAGTGGGAAGGGCGCCTACGCGTATCACGTGGCCACCCCATCGTCGCTAATTAGGGCAGACATGGCGGCCTGGCGGCTGATGGTGCCGACGCATTGGGTATCATCAAGGACGGCGATGGGATCATCGTTGGAGATAACTAGAGGGATGAGTTGTTCCAGACGGGTCCCGGGTTGGGCGGTGGGACATGAGTCGCGCATGACGGAGGCGACGCTGGCGTTGTCGGTGGAGCCACTGGCGATGTCCGACAACTGCACCGTTCCTCGGAAGTTATTCTGATTGTCTACGACCACGGCGCAGTCACAATCCTGGTCATTCATTCTGGCGGTCAGATCTGCCAATCTCTCGTCGGTGGTGGAATAGACTCGGGCTGGGGTCATGACGGAACGGGCGGTGAGCACTTTGGACCTTGGGACGTCTCGGGTGAAGTCCCGGACGTAGTCGTTTGTGGGAGCTGAGACGACTTCTTCCGGTGTGCCTACCTGGACGAACTCTCCGTCTTTCATAATGGCGACCCGGTCGCCGACCTTAAGAGCTTCAAGGAAGTCGTGGGTTATGAAGACCATGGTCTTTTGTACAAGCTGCTGGAGCTTGATTAGCTGGTCCTGCATTTCCCGCCGGATTAGGGGGTCGAGGGCGCTGAAGGGTTCGTCGAAGAGGAGGATCTGGGGGTCGACGGCGAGGGCTCGGGCGAGGCCTACGCGCTGCTGCATTCCTCCGCTCAACTCGTGGGGGTAGCGCTCTTCCCATCCCATCAATCCAACCAGCTCTATCACATCCGCGGCGCGCTTGTTGCGCTTAACCTTGTCCATGCCCTGGATCTGGAGGCCATAGACGACGTTTTCCATGACTCTCTTGTGGGGGAAGTTGCCAAAATGCTGGAAGACCATGCCCATCTTGTAACGGCGGATGTCGCGGAGTTGCTGCTTGTTCATAGCGAGGACATCCTCGCCGTCTATGAGAATATGGCCTCGGGTGGGCTCGATGAGGCGGCTAAGGCAACGGACCAAGGTGGACTTGCCGCTGCCGGAAAGGCCCATGATGACGAATGTCTCGCCTTCGCGAACCTCGAAAGAGACGTTTTTGACCGCGACGACGCATCCGGTTTGCGCGAGCAGCTCTTCTCGGGAGATGGAAGGGTCTATGGAGCCGACAAGGTTATCGGCGCCGTCACCGAAGATTTTCCAGATGTTTCGGCATACGAGACGGTAGCCACCGTTGTTGTCGGGGGGGCTATTGGCGATGTGCTGTTCGGCAGACATTTTTTGGGGATTCCCGCGTAGTGCAGCTATCTCAGGTTGTATACGTCCACGGCATTTTGGCCCATGACCTTGTTTAGGTCTTCGGTGGACAGGGGGCTGAGGAGGTCTCTTATCGCTTCAACGACGCCGGGGAAGCCGTCGTGGTGGGGGAAGTCGGAGGCCCAGAAGAACTTGTCTGCGCCGACCTTGTTGATGATGTTGGGTATCAGCTCTTCCTCGGGTTCGAGGGAGATCCAGCACTGGCGTCGGAAATAGTCACTGGGCTGCTCCTTGAAGGTGGTGGAATGGCTCTGGCTCTTGAACTTGTCGTCAAGGCGTTCAAGCAGGTAGGCGAGCCAGGTGGCCCCGGTCTCCAGGAATACGTACTTCATAGTGGGGAAGCGGTCGAATGCGCCCTCTGTGATCATGTGGATCAGGGCAAGCTGGGACTGGAAGGGTATGACCATAGTGACGTAGTAAAAGTCGTCACCCATGGTGTCGATGGAGCGATTTTGGTCCTTGGCGAGATAGTTGATCTGACTTACTACATGATTGCCCAAGGGCAGGCCTGACTCTTCGACGGCCTCGTAGAGGGGATCGAAGTAGGGGTTGCCGTAGTAGATGCCGTTGGTGGCGGTGTTGTAGACCATGAAGCCCTTGACGCCCAAGGCGGCGGTGCGCCGGACCTCGGCGGCGGCCTCGTGGGCATCGAGAGTGGGGATGTGGGCGATGGGGTAGTGCCGGTCAGGATGGGACTTGCAGAAGTCGACAATCCAGTCGTTGTAGGCTCGGCAGTAGGCGGAGGCCACCTTGGGGTCGTCGCACTCGTCCTCCCAGGATATGCCTATGGTTGGGTAGAGAACGGCCTTGTGGATGCCTTCCTGGTCGTGCCACGCGGCGCGGGCGTCGGGCTGATTGGATGCGGGGATCATTCCGTCGTAGTAGTGAACCCCGCCGGGCGTGAAGAAGGGCTCGTAGTCCTCGGCGCCGAAGGCTTTGCCTGCGTCGGCGCCTAGGCCGGTGCCACCTTGGACGAGGGTAGACTTCTTGCCGTTGATTTCGAGGTATTCGAGGCCGTTTTCATCGTTGAGGAGGCGCAGTGGGCGATCCTTGAACTCTGGGTCAAGGTATTCGTCCATTATCTCGGTAATGGGCTCGGCGACATGCCCATCTACGTCGACGACTAGGCTATTCATCTAGTTCCTCTCGGGTCAGAAAGAATTGTACGAGTGTCCTGACAATTGTCCCAGGCTCCCTTAAGACTAAGTGGATATTACTTGGGTATCGTCGATAAAGCTAACCTAAAAACCTGACAATACAGGCTGAAAAACGTAGGCCTATAGCTGATTGTGTGTGGCCTAGTCGAGGTTGTAGATTCTCAAGGCGTTTCCGCCCAGGATCATGTCCTGATCTTCCTGCGAAAGGGGCCCAATGGTCTCCTTTAGCTCGGCAACGGGCTCCTCGTGGCCTTCTTCGTGGGGATAGTCGGAGCCGAACATGAGCTTGTGTGCGCCGACGAGCTGGGCCATGTGGGGGAAGGTCTTTTCGTCGGCTTCGCCGGTAATCCAGCCCTGCCGGTCGAAATACTCGCTGGGGAGCATATTGAGCTCGGGGTGGCCGGTGATCTTGTATTTTGAGTCCAGGAGTTCAAGCCAATGGGCTATCCACCCGCAACCGGTCTCGACCACACCGACACTTAATCTGGGGAACCGTTCGAAGACGCCGCCCTGGAAGAAAGAAGTGAAGGCCATCTGGCAGTCCTGGTTGTACATGACGTTGAACCACCAGTAGTTGGAGTGGAAGCCGCCCTGGTAGAGGTGATTCCCGGCGTGTTTGGGGGTGTTGCTGACGTGGATACCCAAGGGCAGGTTGAGGTCCTGGCAGGCTTCCCAGAACGGATCATAGCGTCGGTCGCCGTAGGGGATATCGTAGACTGGGGTGGCGAACAGGTAGACGCCACGGGCACCGAGTTTGGCGGCTCGATTCACCTCGATCACGGCGTCCTCAATGTTGTGAAGGGCGACATGGGCGATGGGGACCATACGGTCAGAGTAGGGACGGCAGAGATCGGTGAGCCAGGTGTTATAGACCCGGCAGTAGGCTGAGGCCAGGCCGGGGTCATTGACCTCGTCCTGCCAGCCCAGCAGGAGGGACGGGTAGACGATGGCGATGTCGATGCCATGATGGTCCATCCAAGCAAGGCGGACATCGAAGTTGCGGGCACCCTCGGGGACGCTTTCCTCGTAAGTCGGACCACCGGCTCCCTCGGAGGTTTCACGGAGGGACTTAATGTCGGCGTCCAGGCTGCCGAAGCTGTTGAAGCCTCCGCCGCTGACGCAGGCGGACTTCTTTCCCTCAAGCTCCATATACTCCAGCCCGTCCGAGTCCATCCTGATACGAATCGGGCGGTCGCGGTACTCGGGCTCGAGGTTTTTCTCCCAGAGGTCGGATGGTTCCAGGATGTGGCCGTCTGCGTCTACAACCTTAGTCATGCTATCGGGGCTTCTCCCTCTCGGTTACAAGAGCACCAATCCGCACTATTTGTATACGGCCGAGCTGCTACGGACGGATGATTAACCTTGAAACTCGGGCATGATTTTAGTGCCAAAGGTCTCCAGCTGGTCCATGGCCTCATCTATGGGCATGTAGCCTTGGTCAAGCTGATAGGAGAACCATTCCAAGTTTCCGCCATCGTAGCAACGGGACAGGGACTCCATTTGGCGTTTGACGTCATCGACGGTGCCGACGAGGGCGTACTGGTGCTCGATGAGTCGCTGGGTGACCTCGGCGGCATTCTTGAAGCGTAGGGGTTTTGGCTCCTCGGGATCATCGTCGTTACGAAATGCTTCCATGAACCCGAATGCGCCGAAGTATTCGTCGTATTGCCAGCCCAGAGTTCTCTCGGCACGTGCTAGGGCTTCCTCATAGGTCTTGCCCAGGTAAATGTAGCGGGGAGCGGCTACATTCTCGCCGAGCCCCAAATCTCTGCCGTTCTCGGCGGCCACTTCCTGGTAGACATGGCACAGACGTTTGAAGTCGTCGGGGCGGGATACCTGTATCTGGGAGATCATTCCCTCTCTAGCGGCAAACCTGATGCTGGACTCGCTGAGGGAGAATGCCATGAAAACGGGGGGGTAGGGCAATTGGTAGGGTTTCGGGACTACGGAGATGCCGCGGATTACGCCTTCGTCATCAATCTCACCGGGTGCGCCACGCTCTCGGGTGATCTGGTCGAGGGCCCAGCCTTGTATTCCTTCTTCGTAAGGAAAGGGGACTTCGTAGAACTCACCCTTGAAGCTGAGGACTTCCTGGGTCCAGGCGGCCTTCACGACCTGCCAATTCTCCTCGAAGAGTCTTTTGTTTCGCTCGTTGGTGGCGGACTTGTCTGACTGGGTGCCCTTGACTCGGTATTTCTGGCCCAGAACGCCGACCCAACGGTCCTGGTAACCGCGGGCGAATCCGGCCATCATGCGGCCCTTGGTAAGGTGGTCAAGAATGGCCAACTCCTCGGCGGCGCGTATGGGGTCCCAGGTGGTAAGGACCAGGGCGAGGGGAGCGAACTTTATTCGTTTTGTTCTGGCAGCGAGGTCGGTGTAGAGAAGGAGGGGGGCGACGGACATCTCAATGCCTTCGGAGTGGAAATGGTGCTCGGTGGTGGAGAAGGAGTCGAAGCCCAGTTCCTCGGCGGCGAAACATATGCGTTTCAGCTCATCCAGGAGACCCTGATAACGCTCGTTGTTCCGTCCGATGGGGGCTAATCTTTTGCCGTCCGGGATTACGCCTGGCATAGCCGGATTGGTGAAAATACCAAATTTCATTGGATTCCTCCCTGACGATCCCTTATCACTGCAGTCCACCCATTTCAGCGTCCCCTTGGATGGCTAGCCTTGGTGTATGGGGACTAACCAGCACTTTTGCACCCCTTTTTGAAGGAGGGATTATGGACTAACAAGGGATGTTGGATACTAACATATAGGAGGTTGCATACGATAGGGCTTGCTCGGAGTGGGGTTCGGTTGACCGGGTTGTGGGGGGTGGGTAACATCAACCGGTGCGGGGATGGTGGGTGTGGTGGGTATACTGTGAGTGGGCAAGTCCTAGATTCCTTCCGCCACGGGCGGATCATCCAGAGGCGGATGTTCCACTTACGGCGGGGAGCCTCGGAATGACACGGACTCAAGGGGCTCAGGTTTTCACATGGGCGGGCGCGAGGGCCGGGAAAGGTCAAGAGCTTGGAATGAGAGGGAAGAGAGGTTGAGATGGCGGACCCTGTGTCGGATGCGGTAGAGGTTATAGAGCATTTCTATCGGGAGGGGCTGACTGACGGTCTACCCGTTGTACCGCCAACGTCGGAGTCTGTAGAGCGGTTTCTGGAGGCAGCGGGGGTGGGGGCGCAAGAGGTGTTAGGGACTCGGGTCAGCAGGAACTGGCGGGTCATTGCTGACAAGGTCGCCATCAATGCCGTGATGGCCGGGTGCCTGCCTGAGTATGCCCCGGTGGTAGTCGCTGCCATCAGGGGTTTGTTTGAACCCAGCTTTAATGCCTCGGCGCTGGCGGAGACTACTGGGGCTTCGGCAGCGATGGTTGTGATAAACGGTCCGGTTAGGGCGGAGATAGACCTGAACTGCGGCTGGAACCTGCTGGGACCCGGGCGGCGGGCGAATGCGACTATCGGGCGAGCACTGAGGCTGGTGTTGATGAACGTGTGCCGGGAGATTCCGGGAGTGACGGATAAGTCGGCGTTCGGGCATTCGGGTCGATACACGATGTGTTTCGGGGAGAACGAGGAAGCCAGCCCCTGGAGCCCCTACCATGTGGAGAATGGCTTTTCATTGGAGTCGAGCACGGTGACTCTGCTGCCGGTCGGGCACCCGATGGAGGCGTTCAACCAGAGGGACCATGATCCGGAGAGCATCCTGGACGTGATTGCGCACACTATTGCATCGACCGAGCGTTGTCATGGGGGAGCGATAGTAGTGATAAGTCCCGAGCATGCGGCGATCATAGCCGGGGCCGGCTGGTCGAAAGAGCAGGTCAAAGAATACATTGCATCCAAAGCCAACGAACTGCGACCCACTCTGGCTCCAGATAAGGGACAAAGGGGAGCGCTAGCAGGAGCGGTGTTCCCAGGGTCATCGGGCGAGGGTGACGTTGCCCAGAACACGGCAGAGGACTTTCTGACCTTCGTGGCGGGCGGGCCGGCGGGGGGGCACTCGATGGTCCTGCCGCTCTGGGGACAGGGCATCTGCAAGCCGGTTATCAAGGAAGTGCTCGGGGCCCGGTAGGCCGCCATGAAAGAGCAATACGATGCGGCGATAGTCGGCGGTGGGCACAATGGGCTGGTGTGCGCTGCCTACTTGGCCAAGGCCGGTCTTAAAGTTGCCGTCCTGGAGCAGCGTTCGATGGTGGGTGGAGCGTGTGTAACGGAAGAGATATTCCCTGGATACAAGGTCTGTACGGCGGCACAGATTGGGGGGCTGCTGAAGACTAAGATAATCCGAGACTTGGAGCTAGAGAAGTTCGGATTTGGGCTTGTGCCGTTTGACCCGCACCGGCTACATCTATTCCCGGATGGACGGTACATCCAGTTCTGGCGGGACCCGGCGAAGAGCATGGCCGAGGTTGCTAAATTCTCCGAGAGGGATGCGCAGGCTTATCTGAAATTTGAGCAGCAGATGGACAGGCTTGCTTCGATCATGAAGCCGTCGCTAGAACTGCGGCCACCGTTGTCGGTGGGGGAGGTAGAGGGGCGATTTGCCGAGGCGGGGGAGTCGAGAGCGTTTCGGGAGATCATGTTTGGCTCGATGAAG
Source organism: Dehalococcoidia bacterium (assembly GCA_965249275.1). Classification (GTDB taxonomy): domain Bacteria; phylum Chloroflexota; class Dehalococcoidia; order Plut-88900; family Plut-88900; genus Plut-88900. The sequence goes on along the minus strand of CBDFLQ010000006.1, from coordinate 436,526 downwards.
GGGTTCCTAGACGCGAGGTTTGAGTCGGAAGAAGTGAAGGCGTCGATTGCGCCGAGGGGGATGACTGGGATAGGGATGGGGCCGATGTCGGCGGGATCTGCGTACATGATGCTGCACTACTGGCCGGAGCCGGGAACGGCTTGGGGTCGGGTTCCGGGAGGGATGGGAACGATAACGCAGGCCATTGCAGGGGCGGCGCGGAGTCTCGGGGCGGAGGTTTATATGGATGCAGAGGTGGCCTCGATCAGTGTGAAGAGGGGTCGGGCGGTGGGGGTGGAGCTTAAGGATGGACGGAAGATAGAGGCTAGGGTTGTGATATCCAACGCTGACCCCAAGAGGACGTTTCAGAAGTTGGTCGAGCCGGAATACCTGGACTCTGATTTCCTAAGCCAGGTAGAAGGGATCGCGGCGGAGGGGATGACCTTCAACATCCATTTTGCAATGAGCGGGCTGCCGGAGTTCAAGGCGTTTCCGGGTCGGGGGGCAGGACCTCAGCACCAAGGGCTGTTTTGGATAGCACCTACTGTCGAATACCTAGAGCGGGCCTGGGACGAGGCCAAGTTCGGTCAACCTGCGAGGGAGCCGTATCTGACCGGGATTATTCACTCGGTGATGGACCCGTCAATGGCGCCGCCGGGCAAGCATTACATGACAGTCTACGGGCAATGGGCGCCCTATCACCTGAAGGACGGCGATTGGGACAGCATCGGCGACGGGTACGTTAAGCATTGTGTGGAGCTGATGACTGAGTACATCCCGAACCTGAAAGAGATCATCGACGACTACTTCTTTGTGTCGCCGAAGGAGTTGGAGGACCGGATCTTCATGAGCCAGGGCCACATGTTTCACGGCGAGTGCGTGCCGGGGCAGGTGTTTCAGCACAGGCCATTTTCGGGGTGGGCGGACTACAGGACCCCGATTGAGAGCCTGTATTTGTGTGGAGCGGGGACGCATCCGGGGGGCACTGTTACCGGGGCGCCGGGGCATAATGCCGCTCACGAGATTCTGAGGGACTGGAAGGAAGGGGTGGTGGGGTAGGGGACGCGTTATCAGACGTGTTGGTCGACGAGGATGGTATTTCCGTCGGGGTCGATAGCTACAAGGCTGGCCGGGCCCGTGGTTTCTTCATCGGCTTCGCTGACCAGTTGTACGCCCTTTGCTTTCAGCTGACGTTGGAGTTCACGGACGTCGGTGAAGGAGTCCAAGGGTTGGGCCTCGGCGTCCCAGCCTGGGTTAAAGGTGAGGATGTTGCTTTCGAACATGCCCTGAAAGAGTCCTATGGTGTGGCCGGAGTTCCTGAGGATCAGCCAGTTCTGGGATTGGTCTCCCCCGACGACTTCGAACCCGAACTTTTCGTAGAATGCTTTTGAAGCCTCGATGTTCTTTACGGCGAGGCTGATCGAAAAGGCGCCCAGTTGCATGTGTAAATCTCCCTGTATGCGTTAAGCAATTGGTCTTGGAGCAGGATACGAAGATTAAGGGCTAGGGAAGCGGATGTCGAGATGCTTCAAGACAGAGGCAGTGGAATCGCGGCGGGAGGGTTAAGAGACTAAGGCGCTTACGAGAAGCTGAAGGGTTGGCGCTACATCACCCTTGGATGGGAGGTTAACAGCTAAACGAATAGGCGCCGCCTTCGAAGATACCGTTGGCGAGCTGGAGTTCTCGGATGTAGCAGATGAGCTGTTCAACTTGCTGGTCTGTTACGCTGGCGACGGGAGGCATATCACCGAACCACCAGTGGTGCTGCGGCACGCCATTGCGAACAGCACTTCGAATGCTGAAGTCGGCGTGGTGGCCCGGTTCGTAAATCCTGTCGATGAGAGGCGGGCCGGCGGCTGAGCCCATGACGTCAGAGCCGTGGCAGGCGGAGCAGTTGGCATTGAATACCTGCTTGCCAGCGAGGGCTGCGTCGGAGAGATCGAGTCCCGGAGCGGCGGGGGATGGGGTGGGGAGGGTGGTGGGGGTGTAGTCGGGGGGCTCTATCCCGTTGCCACAGCCAATGACGGCGATCAATATGAGTGCCACTACGATGCCGCATGCTGTGAGCCCACTTATTCGTGTGCGTTTGTTAGACATATCAGGGTTAGGTTTGCATCGATCGCCATGGGGGAGCTGAGCAGCGCATGCACCAGCAGATCTGTTTTCCCGAGAGTCCTTCTTATGCGGTACAACTTAAGCTTATCACGCGTCAATCCCTATAGAAACTGAGGAGTGTCAGGAGAGGGATGCTAAACTTCGATCGGAAAGGGTAGCTGTTTTCCTTGATCCTGATCAAAGGCCCATTTATGACGAAGCAATACATTGGAGGCTTAATCTTCCTGCTGGCAGGATTGGCAGCTGTGGCAGCGTGTGGCACCGCTTCTGAGCCGGAACTGCCCGATGCCTCTGCCGATTCGGTAAACGAGTATCTGGAGGAAGTGGAATACCAGGAGAATTGGGAGTTGTGGCCGGATCTCGGGGAGAAGTACTCGGCCAAAGAGCCCCATGGGATGCTATTGACCACTTACCTCAATGCTGCCGCCCTCGACGGATTTTTGAGCAAGGAAGGGAGTATGCCCGACGGAGCCATTATTGTTAAGGAGAACTACACTGCCGAAGGCGAGTTTCAGGCAAACACGGTGATGTATAAGAAGTCAGGGTACAACCCCGAGCACAACGACTGGTTCTGGCTAAAGGTGGTGGCGGATGGGACGGTGGAGGAAGAGGGTCGGGTGGAGGGGTGCCAAGCGTGCCACGGGCAGGTGAAGGTCAACGACTATATTTGGACGGGGCCTTTGTACTAGGGCCGGGACTACCCTGGTATAAGCGAATGTTTCGTTGGGGGGTGGGGACTAGGTTAGGCCTTCGACGCCAGCGATCTGGTACGGTTGGAGCCATCCATTTCGACCGACAGGTTGCTGCGCGGTAGAGCGAAATTAAAGTTTCGACTCTTGCATGACTTTTCGGATGCCTTCTCCGATCCGGTCCAGGCCGGCCTGGTATATGAATCGGTCCCAGCCGATGCAGAAGTGGCGAACTCCGAGGTCTATGTACCTCTTAGCCTGGTCGGGTTCTGCGATCTCGATGCGCGGGGGTACGCCATGTTCGATGGACTTCTTGATCACGAACTCTTCAAACGGCCGTATTTCGTCGGTATACATGAGTCCGGGTTGGCGGCGAGAGAATCCGAAATCGGCGGGGCCCCACTGTGTCATGTCGATACCCTTTTCTCTGGCCTTGTCTAGTATCGCATCAATGTTTTCGACGGCGACGTTCTTTTCGATCATGATGACGATCACTACTGATTCGAGGTCCTGCATGTACTGATCAGGCTTGAATCCGGACAGCGCGGGGCGGCGGATTTTGACGCCCATGAGGCCTCCGGTGTCGGGGGTGTCAGGTCTGATCAGGCGATGTGCCGTCTCGACGTCTTCCGGTGTCCTGATGTCAGTGAAGAGGATAGCCTTGAATCCTGCACCCCATGCGGCCTGCGCCCAGAATCCCTGGCCCTCCTGGTCCAGTTTTATCATCAGAGGCAGGTTTCCTGCCTGGCCTGCCCGAGCCATGTGATAGAGCAATCGCATATCGAAATTAGAGTATTCGGCACCGTATTCTGCGTAGTCGAATAGGCCGGTGTCGCCAATTATCTCGGGGATATCCGGGTCCGGGGACAGGTAGTGTGTACCGATGGTCGGCTGCCCGGCGTCCAGTTTTTCACGAAGGGTATTCGGCATAATCATATTTTGATTCTCCTGTTGCTAGCTGCGGAAGTTGGGCATTATCTTTCTGCCGACCTCCTCCAGCATCCACTTCTTGTCGATGATGGTGTAGGTGGCTGTGGAGACAGTGGTGACTCCGGCGTCGATCAGCTTTTCGATCCCTTCGCAGATCTCTTCAACGGAACCGACCAGGTGAATACAATCGATCATGCGCTGGGTCATGTACTGGGAGTAAGGGGCATCCATCTTCTCGAACCAGGGATCGTATCCATCGGGCCGGGTGAATTCAGCGCGGGCGGCGGAGTACCGCTTCATCTCATCGACTATTCCCGGGCTCTCGCGGTCCAGGTCTTCGAAGAGCTTGATTATCGCCGGTTCCTTCTTGTTCCGCTCCAGAACGTGCATGCCGAAGGGCACGAATCCCGAAAGCTCCCTCATAGCGCTTGCCTTGTCATCCGTGACGTAGATATAGGAGCGGACGCAGATATCTATCTTGGAGGGGTCTCGGCCGGCCTTTTCGGCGCCGCGGTAGATGTTGTCCACCTTCCATTTGACCATGGCCGGAGGCCCGCCCATGAAGTAGACGCCGTCGGCGACTTCGCCCGCGAGTTGAAGTGACCGCGGGCCGTCGGCGGCCAGGTAGAGGGGCACCGGGCCTCGTATCCACTCCGAAATCATCCTCTGCCCCTGGTACTCGGCCTCCTCGCCGGCTAGGAACTTCTTGACGAACATCGTCGCTTCTCTAAGCTCCTTATGAGGGATGGGCTTCATGATCTTGCCGAAAGGCCCGCCTGCGCCCATTCCGAGGAAGGCCCGACCGCCTGTCAGCTCGTTGAGGGTTGCGGCGGCGTTGGCGATGGTCGAGGGATGGTAGGTGTGCGGGTCCACCACAGCCTGGCCGATGCGGATCCGGCGAGTGTTCACGGCGGCGATGGCCGACATAATGTGCACTTCCCGGGACAGGTAAGGCTCGTCTACCAGTGTCATGTGGGAAAAGCCCATCTCGTCAGCGGTGCGCGCAAGGTCGGCTATTTCGTCGATCCTCTCGTTGCGGCCCATACCGACGCCAAAATTCACCTTGACCATAACGTTGCCTCCAGATGAGGTATCTTTGCTCTCGATGGGCCTAATGCTATCACATGGGCTTTGCCGATTTGCGGGCGTGAGCAAAGTACGTTGGCGTGAAGATGCCGGGCTGTCCTGCCTCGGCATGGCGCATCATGCCGTGCAGAGTCAGCTACCGCTCCATAAGTGAGTAGATCACCTGGTCCGGCGGCCCGTCGTACACTAGTTCACCGTCCCCCAGGAGTAGCATCCTCCGGCTATGTCGCTCCGCCATCTGCAAGTCATGAGTTATGAGAACAACGCCTTTGCCGTCCTCGGCCAGATTGGCAAGCATTCTGAAAAAAAGGTCTCTCGTTGGGTAATCTATCTTGTGCAGTGATTCGTCCAGCAGAATGAACTCTCGTTGCTGGGCTAGGCAAAAAGCGAGCCATACCCGTTGCTTTTCGCCTCCTGAGAGGTGGGCAAAGGGGCGGTCGGCAAAGGACTCCGCAAGACAGGTGTCGATGCACTCTTGGACGACTTCTTTGTCTTTTTCGCTAACCTTCCATCCAAGGCTGCGTTTTGGGTTGAAACGTCCTAAAGAGACCATTTCCCGCACGGTCACAAAGGGAGGATCTTGAAGGTCCTGAGGCAGATATGCGATGTGCCGTCCTACGCCGGCTAGTTCGCCGGAAGCGTCTCCCGCGTCCAGGAAGACTCGGCCTTCTGTAGGAGACAGTTCACCTGCGATCAGCTGTGCCAGAGTCGTCTTACCAGCACCATTAGGCCCCAATAGACAAACGAATTCGCCCATGGCAACGGAGACTGAGACTTCCCTTAAGACGGTCTTCTCTCCGTAGGAGAAGGACACACCGTCCAATTCTATGCTGATCTTCATCCTATAAGACCTGTTGTAGTGTCACTGCAGCCTTCTTGCCACCCATACCATAAGTGGCGCACCCAATACTGTGGTTATCAGCCCAACCGGTATTTCGGAAGGCATGAAGGCCAGCCTCGAAATCTGGTCTGCATAAAGAACTACCAGAGCCCCGGTTGGGACAGAAACAGCCATAACGGTTCGAGGGTCGTTGCCCACCATCAGTCTTACTACATGCGGGGTGAGCAGGCCCACGAAACCGACCACACCGGCCAAGGTTACAGCGGTGCCAGCCAGTACCCCGGCGGAGGCCATAGCCACTAACCGAGTCCTCCTGGGACTGGCCCCCAATTGCCCGGCAAGCCGGTCGCCTAGCACCAAGAAGTTTAGCCGACCTGCCGCCAGGACCGCGAGTACGATTCCGAGAGCAAGGAAAGGGAAGGCCGGTATGACGTCATCCCAGCTTCGGTTTGCCAGGCTGCCGCTGAACAGAGCCAAGGCTTGCAGGCTGAAGATCCGTGCGTGAGTCAAGATGGCGGCGGCAACTGCCAGAGTCAAAGCCCCTATTGACACACCGATTAGGGCGAGACGAGCCGCAGTAACGCTCTCCCTTGAAGACAACACGAATATGAGAAGGGCCCCGATCAGGGCGGCCACTACCGATAGAGAGGTTAGTCCCCAAGCCCCCGTTCCAAGGACACCAACTAAAGTTAGAGCTTGGACTATAGCTGCCCCTCCGCCCAGTCCGAATAGCTGGGGGTCTCCCAAGGGATTACGAGTGGCGCTTTGAATCAGCGATCCTGCGGCCCCAAGACACGCACCTACTACAAGAGCCGCCACGACCCTCGGTATGCGTAGAGAGCGCACTATCACCTCGGCGGTGGGGTCTCCGCTGTCGGTGAAGAGGGCTTTAAGGAGTGTAGAGGCTTCCAGGTTCGCAGTGCCGAAAGCAACCCCTACAATGCAGCCCGCGAGTAAGGCGACACCGAGACCCGTAAGGACAAGGGCCGGGCGGCGCAACTATGGGGCGCTTCCTACAATTTCGGCCATGGCTTCCACTGCCTCGGCAATGCGCGGCCCCTGATTGCGCAGGAAGATTATGTGGTCGATTTCATGCATCCGGCCGCTTGTGATTGCCCGCAGATTGGAGAAGCCGGGAATGCGGGGCAACGTTGCAGAAAGACGCGGAGCGGGTTCCGGCGCCGGTGTAATTGTAAACACGTAGTCCGGGTCCATGGTGAGCAATTGCTCTGCCGAGATCTGGGCGAAACCTGGGAAGGTCCCGCTGTCGGGCAAATCGGCAGCCGGGTTAGACAGCTTCAACAAGGAAGCTATGGCGCCGGGATACGACTGTGGCTTTGCGACGTAAAGGTTTCTGTCGGCGTCTGAGATCAGGATTACGGCGCTTTGACCATCACTGAGGCCTTCAATGGCTGACGATACTCGTGCCGAAAGATCCTCTGCTGCCCGTTCGGCTATCTCATCGCTTTCGATGATCTGCCCGATGAGCTTGATGCCCGTGGTTATGTCGTCGAGCGAAGCCGCACGAACAGCCACCACTGGCGGACCCAGTTGCGACAATGGCTCCAGGAAGCGCGCCTGGCTCAGAGCTTCGATCAAGATCAAGTCGGCCCTCTGGGCGGCAATTGCTTCGAAGCTAGGCGAGTAGGCTCCACCCAGTTCCGGAAGGTCGACAATTTCAGCAGGAAAGGTGGAGCTTGTGTCACGAGCGACTGCCGTGCCTCCAGCCATGTATAGGATCTCCGTGGCCGTTGGACTGATGCTCACGATCCGCATCGGCTTGGACGGAATCTCGACAGTCCTGCCGAGCAAATCCACAATTTCTAGTGGATAAGTCTCCAGGGTGGGCTCTGGAGCAGACGTCGGTTCGAGAGTAGCTATAGGGGTTGGGGCAGGTGTGCTTGTCGGTGGCAGGGAACTCTGTGTAGAGGTCACTGCCGCCGTGGGTCGAACAGTACCATCCTCACCTGAGTCCGAGTCTGAGCACGCGGCCATCACTAAGGCCAATGCCAATATCAAGAATATGGATGCGGACCAGGCTTTGGTCCGTATGATGATGTCCAAGTTAGTCAAGTCTCCTTTGCTTTGTCTACGCGCAGTTGTCCGACCAAGTTTATCCAAGTCGTGCCAACTCTGCTAGGAATCTACCGATGAAGTCGATTCAATTTTTGCGGCTCTTCGCTGCCGAGCGGGTGTTCTACGCTCTCGCGGGGTGGCCAGTTTGCCTCAACTGTCGGGCCCGGGATGACTCGCTTCGGTCTGGGTCTTTGCGTGCTTGACCAAACCGAGGACATTGCTGCCTACACAATCCTGCTCTTCACAGCTGTGCTGCCGCTCGAAGATGCTTCGCTCCTTGCCGGCGCTCTCATCGGTCGCTGGAACCATTGGTGGACCGTGATCATCGCCACCTAGGCCGGATGACAGTGCCATAAGGGGAGTGAGCGCCGCATAGGTCATCCTAAACGGAGGAACTATGAGTTCAGTGCGGTGTGGTGGGCCGCCAGGGACTCGAACCCTGAACCTACTGATTAAGAGTCAGTTGCTCTGCCAAATTGAGCTAGCGGCCCTCGGTGCGCTGCGAGGGGAGTGAGGAATCACCCTCACCCTCACCCTAGCCCTCACACGCCTCGGCGCATTTTTGACCCATCAAGGGAGAGGGGGACAAGATGCCCGATCCTGAGGCCCTTCGATCCTCTATAAGTGGACCCTTCAAAGGCGGGTGTTCCATTTGCAGTGGGCTCAGGGCGAACGGGGGAGGGATGGGAGGAGTTATCTGTCGGAGGCGAGGACTCCACCGAAGGACCAGCTTTCCTGGGACACTTCGTTGAATACGATGTCCACGGCCTGGGCCTGGGTGTTGGCGATGGTGACCATGGCCTCGGTGATGACGCGGGCCAACTCGGCCTTCTGGGCCTTGGTCCTGCCAGGGTACATTTCTATGGTTACTCTCGGCATGATTTTCTCCTCACGGGATGCGGGCGCTAGTAGCCCGCCTTCTTATCGACCAGGTTGATCAATTCTTCGCCTTTAATATACCGCTCGACGTTTCTGGTGAACAGGTCGGCGACGCGATCATCGTAGCCCATAACGTCGCCGGTCTTGTGAGTGCCTAATATCACATTGTCCAGCTCCCAGAGCTCGCTGTCCTGGGGCAGGGGTTCCGTAGCAAAGACATCTAGGCCCGCGCCGGCTATGCGGCCCCCCTTGAGGGCTCGGATTAGGGCTCCCTCGTCGACCACACTACCACGGGCGACATTAATCAGAAAGGAAGAGGGTCCTATCAGGTCCAACTCCCGCTCGCCGATGAGCTGCTGTGTGTCCGGCGTGCCGGGGACACAGAGGGCCGTGAAGTCGCTTCTTCGCAACAGGTCGTCCAAGTCGGAGGCTGGCATGACTTCGTCGACATCACCGATGTTGAACTGACGGCTGGACACGGTCCGGCGGGTCGCGAGCACGGTCATGCCGAAGGCTTTACTGAGGCGGGCCAAGTCCCCGCCGATGGCACCCAGCCCGACGACTCCGATAGTCTGGCCCCGGAGCTCGATCTGGTCGTAGAATTCGTTGCTCCATACCTTGTTACGTCTTTCGGCGATGAGTTGGTGTTGTTTCTTTTTGAACATCAATATGCACATGAGCGCCCACTCGGCGATGTTCAGAGCAGCCATTTGCCGGGCGTTGGTAATGACGACGGATGATTCCAGGAGGTCTTTTCCGACATCGAGGTCTATGCCGTCCCAGACGTACTGGAGCCACTTCAGGTTGGGAGCACGCTCGGGCAAGCCGCCGGGCAGGGAGGCGGAGTAGTAGATCTCGACGTCTTTTATTATCTCGTCCACCTTCTGGCGGGCAGCCCCGGCTTCCGGGGAGTCGGGGCCGTGCTTGGATGCGGTGTCTTTCTCCTGTTTAAGCAGGTCACCGATGTACGAAAGTTCGACACCTGAAAGGGACGTGAGCCTATCGATATAAGTCTGTGGAATGGGATAACCGTGGGCGATCTTTAGTGAAGCCATTCGAACCACCTCCCCAACGGGGTCTTTCGAAGATTGGCCGATTATAGCAACAGGGGGGAGGGGGTTCAACGGGCTGGTGTCACAGCGAGCGAGTGTAGCAGACGATTAGAGCCCGCGGCTGAGGCGGGTGATGAGGGGCTCGGGGAGGTGGGCTTTGCGCATCTTTTCTTGGGTGGCCGGGATATCGTAGGGGACGCGATAGTGGCAGATGGCACCCTTGGTGCTGTCGTAGATGGCGTAGTTGGAGGTGGGATCCCGGTCTCGGGGCTGGCCTACACCGCCGGGATTGATGAAGAGGGGCCCTTCACCCAGCTCGACTGGAACACCGACGGGAAATTCCTGGAACTCGCTGCGCATGGCGGACGGGTCGACTCGGCAGAAGAATGGGATATGGGAGTGGCCGACGAGGCAATGGCCGGTCTGCAGGTGTTCGAGGCTGGCGAGGGCGGCGGTCTCGGTGACAAGGTACTCCCATATCGGGTCTCGGGGGGTGCCGTGGGCGAGGGTGAAAATTCCCGTTACGAGGGTCAGGGGCAACCGGCCGAGATAATCCATGTGCTCCTGGGTCAACTGGGTCTGTGTCCACAAGGCTGCGGAGCGGGCATAGGGGTTGAATTCCGAGGTGTCGATCTTACCGATGGCAGCCCAATCATGGTTGCCGGCAATGGAGAGGTGATCGTGCTCCCGGAGGAGGTCTATGACCTCACCGGGATTGGGGCCATAGCCGACGATGTCGCCGAGGCACCAGAGTTGGTCGATGGGGCCTCGGGACTTGGCGTCGGTTAAGACGGCCTGGAATGCCTCCAGGTTGGCGTGTATGTCGGCTAGGATGAGTGAGCGCGACATAAGTCTTTTCTAGCCAACAGTCTCTTGTGAGAGGATGTAAGGTCTCCGCTCATACGTGTTGAAAATATCTGGCCCCGCGGATTATTGATCAGAGTTTTGTTCCTGAAGTCTGTGTGTAGGTCTCCATCATTGGAGAATAAGAGTCGCGCGCCACTGACTTGGGCGAGGGAGACGATGTGCATGTCGTTAGATACACATTTGCCTCCGGCGACAATAGACTTTGTCTTTGCTCTGATCTCGTCATCATTGACACTTCGGATTCTACCGAACAAAAGAGCACGCTTCGCCCATTGGGGGAATTTTGCGGAGGCTCTGTTCAATTCCTCTGTCAGTCTGCCTCCAATGACCAGACGACCCTGTCCTTCGTTAATCCAGTCGTAGAGTCTCTTGCCTGCGGGAGTCTGGTTGACGCCGAAGACTTCATGGGCAACGTTGGCGTCAACAATGGCGCACACTATTAGAGTCCCAACGAACGAGTTGTCTCATTGATGAAGAAGTTACCATAGCTTGGAGGAGCATTCAGGATATTGCCTTCTTGGTCCAGCCGGATTGAGTGGATGTTTACGCCTAAGCCTTGACGTTCAAAGAAGAGGATTGACACGTCTTCGGGCTTAAGGTCTGACTTGCAATCCCGGATGTCCATTCGGATGCGGTCGAGGATGTAGTCGCTGTGGGTCTCGACTATCAATTGATGTCCTCGGGCTGCAACTTCGCAGAAGAGGCTTCCAAGGGCAGCTTGGGCACTGGGGTGGAGGTGGACTTCAGGCTGCTGAAACAAGAACAGATTTGCGGCATCTGCACGAAGCATTTCCGTAACTATCGGAAGAACTTGGCTGATGCCGTAACCCACGTCTACAAGGTTGTGCCACAAACCCTTTCGTTTGCCCTCAAATTTTCTGACCTGCAATTGGAAGGGATCGCTGGCACGTTCGCCCAGACTTCGTATATTAATCTCATTAAAAAGCCCGGCATTCGCACCAAAATTCTCAATAGCATTCTTGAGTGCTTTCCAATTCGCCTTATCTTGCAAATACAAGCTCGCAAGCAAGTTGGGTACATGTCCACCCGATGGGTCCCAAAATGGAACTGAATGGTGATAGGTACGGTTGGGTTTGGATTGGACGGGGGCTGTCGCCATGGGAATTGGAACAACTCGAAAAACGCCAAGTACAAATCCCTCAAGTTCATATTCATCGCGGTGGTTGAAAGGAGGAGACCCTGAAATAGGTTTGAGCGGTTTGCCTACTGCATTGCTCAAACCTGAGTTAGGGGACATTAGAAAAAACATGGGCGGAATCTGAACGTTTTCTTTTCCGTGACGCTCGGTAATCTCTGAGGGTATCTCCAACTCCCATTGACCCCGAACTGTGCCACAACGTGCCAGACTAGGCCCACCCAATTCAAAGTGTTTTTCTATCCAATTATTCCCACGAAGCTCCTTCTCTTTGGTTAGCGAGGCAATGGGAGTAGCCCCTCTTCCGACAAATGTGGCTTGCATGTAATAAGGGCATTTGAGAAAGTCTGGCGAATATTCAACCCCCGGTGGGGGCGCGTTGACAGTTATGCTGGCTTCGAATGTGTCTGCGCGGGCGACGTTAACTCCTTTGTAGTGGACGATCTCATCGAAGCTGCCTAAGTTGTAGGGAGGCTCGTTAAAATTCGGTATTGGCGAGCCGCGGGCAACTTTGCTGAGGGTGCGGATCATGGCTAGAAAGGAAGTCTTTCCGGTGCTGTTTTCTCCGATTAGGAGAGTCAGGGGCGCAAGCCGCGCCGTCTGTTCATCGGCGAAGCAACGGTAGTTTTTGAGCGTAATCTCGTCCATCTTTGACTCCGCCGCTATTTTGTAGTTCTGCGCCCCAATGAGTCAAGGAACTGGTGTCACTTTACAGGCATGGTCTCTTCGTGGGGTCGTGGGGTTGCGGGTATAATCGCGGGTATGAAGGTATCGGAGATGGGGGAGTTTGGATTGGTGGAGATGATTGCCGACGTGCTGGGAGTTCGGCACCCGGGGGATAGCCGCGGGGTCCTGCTCGACATCGGGGATGATACGGCGGCTTGGAAGCCGGGCTCGGATGTCGAGTTGGCGACTACGGACACAATGGTAGAGGATGTTCATTTTCGCACCGAGACGACGTCTTATCGGGACCTGGGCTGGAAGGCGTTGGCGATTAACCTGAGTGACATTGCAGCCATGGGGGGAGTGCCGAGATATGCACTGGTGTCGCTGGGGCTAAGTCCGGACACGGAAGGGGAGTCGGTGGTGGAAATGTACCGAGGGATGAAGGAGATAGGGGAGGAGTTCGGGTGCAGGGTGATAGGGGGAGATACGGTGGGAGCGCCGTGCATGATGATAAACGTGACCCTGATAGGGGAGGCAATCGGCTCGGGAGAGATCCTGCGCCGGGATGGGGCCAGGGGTGGGGACCTGATAGCCGTGACGGGGTGGCTAGGAAGCTCCGGGGCGGGGTTCCGGGTCCTAAATGGCGATACCGATGTTTCGGGTGACGTTCGAGAGCGGTTGAAGGCGGCGCACAATCGGCCTATCCCCAGGGTTGTCGAAGGGCAGGCTTTACTCAATGCAGGTGTACGGGCGGCGATGGACGTGAGCGACGGGCTGATGTCCGACCTGCCGAAGATTTGTGTGATGAGCGGGGTTGAGGCGCGTGTGTCGATTGGCAAGCTGCCGGTGTCGGGGGATGTGAGGGAGGTGTTCGGGCCGGAGGCGGAGACTCTCGCGCTTACAGCGGGAGAAGACTACGAACTTCTGGTTGCGGGGTCTCGGGAGGCGTTGGAGCGGGGTTCGGAGCAGATTGCCATACCCTTGACGATAATAGGAGAGATGGTGGAGGGACAGGCGGGAGAGGTGATGCTCCTGGACGACGACGGGCTCGCAGTTGAGTCGCCCAAGTCCGGATGGGAGCATTTTTCGAAGCCTTGACGCACTCAAGTCGAATGGAGATCGTGACACGGGGGCCGGAGGAAACTCAGGCCCTGGGCCGCCGTATTGGAGAACTGATGGAGGGCGGAGAGCTGGTGCTGATGATCGGGGACCTGGGGGCGGGTAAAACGTGTATGACCCAGGGGATAGCCTGGGGGCTTGGGGTAATCGAATACGCTCGAAGCCCCACTTTTGTGCTGGTCTCTGAATACGAGGGTAGGCACACTCTTTTCCACGCGGACCTCTATCGAGTCGACGATCCGTTGGAGATTGAGGACCTGGGGTTGGACGAGACCTATGGGAATGGCGGCGTGTGCGTAGTCGAGTGGGCGGAGAAGGGCGAGTCGCTTTTTCCTGCCGATCATCTTCGGGTCGAGATTACGGTCACGGGTGCAGAGGAGCGGATGGTCGAGCTTCGGGCGGGGGGTGAACGGCACGGGAGGCTGCTTGAGAGAGTGGGGGGGGGTGGTGGGGGGATAGGGTGCCGGTTGTAAGGTTAGCCACGCGAAGATGATGGACGTAGCGCTAGAACTCACCCTCACCCCAGCCCTCTCCCGTCAAGGGCGAGGGGGTAAGTCGCTTCCCTCCCCTCGCTCATACTTCGATGCTCCAGTGGCGCACTTACAGCCGCTCAGCACGAGCGGCCCCGGCCCCTCCAGCGCAGGTTATTCAAAGGATTTAATGAGCGACAAGGGAAAGAGAAACGTGAGAGCGCAAGTCCTAGATCCCTCGCGGAGCCTCGGGATGACAAAGGGGCTTGGGGATGACAAGGGGGTTTCGGGATGACAGGGGAGCTTAGGGGTGAAATAGAGATTTTGGGATGACACGGGGGCTTAGGTGTACCTGGTAATCGACACGGCTACGAAAGACCTAGGGGTGGCCCTGATGGACGAGACTGAGGTGGCTGGGCAGTTCCATTGGCGCACTAGGCAGAACCATTCTGCAGAGCTAGTACCAGCCATCCTGCATCTCCTTGGAAAGGCCGAATTAGGCTTGCATGACCTGAAGGGCTTTGTGGTGAGCCTGGGGCCGGGTGGGTTCTCGGGGTTGAGGGTGGGGATGACGACGGCCAAGGGGTTCGCCGTTTCGACGGGTGCGCCGCTGGTGGCTATTGACACGCTGGATGCGTCGGCTTTCCCGTTTGTTGGGCTTGGCGTGCCGGTATGGTCGCTGCTGCCGGTGGGGCGGGGGGAGGTGGCCGCGGCGTCGTATCGGATGAATGACGTGGAAATGGAGAAGACGGCCGAAGACAGGGTGACGACCATAGAGGCTCTCGCCGAATTGGTCGGCGAGCCGACCATTTTCTGTGGCGGGATCACGCAGGAGATGGAGTCGGAGTTGAGGGATCGGCTCGGGGGGCGGGCGTTGATACCGCAAGGGGTGGGGCGGGCGTCGAGGGCGGTGTGTATGGGGGATATCGGCATTGGGAAGATAGCCAAGGGAGAAGTGGACGACCCCGTGACACTACAGCCGTTTTACCTGCGCCGACCATCGATATCGAAGTCGACTCGGCCGCCGGGAGGGTGAGGTCGGTTCTGCTAATATAGCTACGCATTACATCTTTCGAAGATGAACATTGATTAAGGAGGGCAGCGTCGTCTGATGGCGGCGCTGGTAATAGGTAAGCATGGAAAGAACGCTAGTTTTGTTAAAGCCCGACGCAGTTCAGAGGGGCCTATCGGGGCAGGTGATAGGACGGTTTGAGTCGAAGGGACTCAAAATTGTCGGGATGAAGATGATTCACATGGACCGGGCCCTGGCGGGTCGACACTACGGAGTCCATGAGGGCAAGCCGTTTTTCGAGGGGCTGGTGAACTTCATAACGTCCAGCCCGATTGTGGCAATAGCGCTGGAAGGCCCGAAAGCAGTTGAAGTGGTGCGGGCTATGATGGGGGTTACCGACCCCAAGAAAGCGGCTCCGGGTACGATTCGGGGGGACTTTGGGATGGACATTGGCCGGAACCTGGTTCATGGGTCGGACTCCCCGGAGAACGCGGTGACTGAACTGGAACTGTTCTTCGGGAGCGGGGAACTAATCAGCTACGAGCGGAACGTGGAGCCGTGGATATTGGAGTAGGAGGGAGCTACTGGATTCTGACGATGGTGTTGCCGTGTTCCCAGAGGCTTTCCAGCCGATAGTATTCTCGCTCGGCGGCGGAGAAGATGTGAACGACCACGCTTCCGTAGTCGAGCAGGACCCATCCGGAGCTTGCTGAGCCCTCTCTGTGAATAAGGTCGTCGCTTATGCCTTTCAGGCCGGACTCTATCTCTTCGCGCAGGGCGACGGTGTGACGGGGGGTGAGGGAGCTCATTATCACGAAGTAGTCGGCGAAACCGCAGACCTCGCTGACATCCAGAAGCAGGATGTCGGATCCCTGCCTCTCCGATGCGATCTCGGTGATCTTGCGCGCCTGTTCGAGGGGCTCCAGGCTTGCCTCCTGCGGGTTTGAGATACCCAATTGTAGCACCGGAGAGGCTCGGGTCAACGATGGAGACAGGGGAGAGATTGCCGCTATTCGAAGGAGCGTGATATCCTCGAATGGAATTCAATAAGTGAGACTATATCAAGAGATGAAGAACGACGTAGTAGTTGCGGCCATGAGTGGGGGAGTCGACTCCGCGGTGTCGGCATACCTTCTGAAGGATGCGGGATATGACGTCATAGGCGTTACTATGCGGCTTTCCGCACCTCAGCCGGGAGGGGAGAGTCGGCAGAACAAGCGGTGCTGCACGGCCGAGGACACGACCGACGCCCGGCGGGTGTGCCGCATACTTGGCATACCTCACTATGTCCAGAACTTCGAGAAGGAGTTCAGGGCGAAGGTCATCGAATATTTCTTAGGGGAGTACCGGCAGGGCCGGACGCCCAACCCGTGCATCGCCTGCAACGAGCAGGTGAAGTTCCGGTTCCTTATGGAGCGAGCCCGAGCCTTGGGTGCGGACAAGCTGGCGACTGGGCACTATGCGCGCATCGAGCAGTCGAGTGACAGGTACAAGTTGCTGAAGGCTCGGGACCCGGGGAAGGACCAGAGCTACGTACTGTATGGACTGGGACAGGAGGAGCTTTCGAGGCTCATGTTCCCAGTCGGAGAGTATCCCAAGCCCCGCATTCGGGAGATTGCCCGGTCGTTGGACCTGCCGGTTGCAGATAAGCCGGACAGTCAGGACATCTGCTTTATCCCGGACGGCGACTACCGCGGCTTTCTGCGGAAGAGCATCGAGCCCAGGCAAGGCGACGTTGTCGACATGGAAGGTAACCGTATCGGCTCGCACGGAGGGATCGAGGAGTTCACGGTGGGGCAGAGGAAGGGGTTGGGGGTGGGGTCCCTGGGTCGGAGGTACGTGGTTTCGCTGGATGCGGAGCGGAACGAGGTAGTGGTTGGTGAAGACGCCGATCTTTGGTCGGAAGGGTTGACGGCTTCCAAGGTGAGCTATGTGTCGGGGGTTGCTCCAGTCGAGCCTACGAGGATAAGTGTCAGAATAAGGCATCGGGCATCGGAAGTAGGTGCGACCTTACTCCCGGACGGGGACACGGCCAGCGTGCTGTTTGATTCGCCTCAGAGGGCCGTTACTCCGGGTCAAGCATCGGTGTTTTATTTCGGGGATGAGGTGGTGGGGGGTGGGGTGATAGATGGTCCACTGAGCGCCTCCTCTGATGAGTCAGCCAGTGACGGGACTCGAGTGCCCGTGCCTGCCAAACCCTGATTCTTACTGCGATCGCAGCTTCGACGAAGGTGGAATATGGCCAATGCCCGTAGCTACGCAGGCAGGCCAACCGAATGACTCCAGTTAAGTGTCGGCCTCCCGGATTGGCATTGGAGAACGTGTTCTGGGGGCAAGATATCACCTACGTTGCAGGGGTGGACGAGGTGGGGCGGGGGCCTCTGGCGGGCCCGGTAGTGGCAGGAGCGGTAATTTTCCCGCAGGATATCGCTGAATCCAGTCTAGTCGGGATTCGGGATTCGAAGGAGCTGACGGCATCGGCTAGAGAGCGGATGGATTTGCGGATACACGAGGTGGCCTTGGCAGTGGGGATAGGGTGGGCCTCAGTGCGGGAGGTTGATGCGGTGGGGATAGTAGGGGCGACGCGTCGGGCCATGAGCCGTGCGATAGGAAAGCTTTCTCCTCAACCCCAAGCATTGCTCATCGATGCGCTGTCTCTTCCGGGAATCGATCTACCTCAGCAGTGTCCGATTAAGGGGGACCGGGTGTCGTTGACCATAGCTGCGGCGTCGATAGTGGCAAAGGTGGCTCGGGACAGGATGATGGTAGAAGCGGACCGGAGGTATCCGGGGTATGGTTTCTTGCGGAACAAGGGATACGGGACTCGGGAGCACATTGAGGCGCTGTACAGGCAGGGTTCGTGCATCATTCATCGGGTTAGCTTTGCTCCCGTGGCTCGGGTGACCGGGCTCGGGATGCTGGTCTAGGGTCGGGGAATATGCCTCACGAACGGACGAGATTTGGGGACTGGGGTGAGGAATACGCCCGCCGATTCCTTGAACAGAAGGGGTATTCGATAATCGAGGCGAAGTATCGGGGGAAGTATGGGGAGGTCGATATCGTGGCGTGGGACGGAGATTGCCTGGTGTTTGTGGAAGTGAAGAGCCGACGGACGAGGGCGTTTGGGAGGCCTGAGGAGTCTGTGACGGCGGCAAAGCAACAGAAGCTGGTTCAGTCGGCGCAAGAGTATGTTCAGGAGAAGGGTTACGAGGATAGGGAGTGGCGTATCGACGTGGTTGGGATAGAGGCGGGAGGGGCTCGGCCTCGGGTGCAGTTGATACGGAATGCGGTGGGGTGGGGGGAGGGGTAGGGGATATGCGTGCCTATCCGCTCGACCCTTCGATCCTCCAGAGGCGGACTTTCAGCTGGCTCAGGATGAGCGGGTCAGTCCGTTGGATGGATGCTTTAAGGAGGAAGGTGAATGGGCAAGTCCTAGATCCCTCGCGGAGCCTCGGGATGACATGGGGGCTTTCGAGATGGCATGGGGAACAGGTGCGCATCTGCAGACACATCAAGGGAGAGGGGACTGGACGGTGCGGATCTCGCCCTGCACCTCTGGATTCATGCCTGAGGCGCACCTTCGGCCTGCCTCCGCGGGAATGACGGATAAGGGTTGGACGGGATCGATGTGCTAGAATTCGGGCCGAGACGAAATCCAAGATGCCTATTTATGAATATCGCTGTGGGGGATGTAACCGCAAGGTGAGTTTGCTCGTGCGGGGGTTCGTGGACCCGCCGTCCAAGGCATGTCCTGAATGCGGGTCTGGAGAGCTTTCGAGGCTGATTTCCCGGGTGGCGATACTCAAATCCGACGAAAGCCGATTAGAAGAGCTATCGGACCCCTCGTCCTGGGGCGGCAGCGACGACAAAGACCCGAAGGTAATGGCAGACATGATGCGGCAGATGGAAGACTCGATGGGCGAGGAAATGGGCCCGGAGTTCGGGGAGATAGTGGACCGGATGGAGGCGGGGGACATGCCCGAAGAGCCAGGCGACGACGGAGACTTCGACTAATATGCCGATCTACGAATACAGATGCTCAGACTGTCGCAGGACGACGAGTGTCTTCCTGCGCAGCATAGGCTCGACGGCTAACCCGGTTTGCGAGTCCTGCGGGAGCGCCGATCTCAGCCGAATGATATCCCAGGTGGCGTATCACAGGTCGATGCAGGACAAGTGGGATGCATCGGGGCCGCCGCAGTTGAACCCGACCGACGACTACTACAAGGACCCGACGAACATTGGCCGGTGGGCTGAGAAGAGATTGGGTGATATGGGTGTCGAGATGCCGGAGCAGGCGCGGGAGATGATCGACGCGGCTCGGGACGGTGAGATGCCTCCGGCGATCAAGGATATCTAAAGCTCGGAGATTGGCCAAGGGTGCTATGAAGAGCGGCAAGATCTCGGGGTTGTACGTTATTCTCGACCCGAGCTTTCTCAAAGGGATTTCGGAGGTAGAGGCGGCAGAGGCGATGATTCGGGGTGGGGCTCGGGTGATCCAGTGGCGCGACAAGACCCGGGACAAGGGTGAACAGCTACCCATCGTCAGGGAAGTCAACCGCATCTGTGCCGCGGCCGGTGTAACTTCGATCGTGAATGACCATGTGGACCTGGCTTTGGCCTCGGGAGCGGATGGCGTGCACCTGGGACAGAAGGACCTGCCTTTGGTTGAGGCTCGGGCCTTGATGCCGGAGGGAGCGGTTATTGGGGTGTCGACGGCGACGGTGGAGGAAGCGAGAAAGGCCGAGGCCGACGGTGCGTATTACATAGCGGTCGGGGCGATATATCCGACGAGGTCCAAGGCAGTGACGCGGCCCGCGGGCCTGGTGACGCTGGAGTCGGTGTCGGGTGGGGTGTCCACTCCGGTGGTAGCGATTGGTGGTATCAACGCCGACAACGTGGGGCCGGTGGTGGAAGCGGGTGCAGATTCGATATGCGTGATTAGCGCGGTACTGTCAGCACCGGACATAGAGGCGGCGGCTAGGGAGCTAAGCGAGAAGATTAATGCAGCGTCCCGAGGGCGTCATGCCAAGTGAAGGGCCGGGGCCGGTCTCCAACCTGGGGCCGATAATCGAGAAGGTTCGGGCAAGCCTATCGGAGAAGCACGGGGCTAGGGAGGAGGGGCTGCGGGGGTCGAGAGACGCGATCCGGCACTGCGCCAACTCTATCAGGGCGACTCATCGGGGAGAGTTTGAGGAGGCAGAGAGGCTGCTGGCACGGGCGCGAGAGTTGCTGGACCGGGCCGAAGAATCGTTGGCAGGACATCCCTCGGTATATCACGCGGGCTTTCTGCACGACGCTCAAAAGGAGTACGCCGAGGGGCAGATCACGCTGTCCCTGGCATCGGAAAGGCCTTTACCGGACCCGGACGAGCTAAGGGTCGGGTATCCGGCTTATCTGAACGGGATGGGGGAGGCGGTTGGGGAGATGCGGCGGCACATCCTGGATACCCTTCGCAAGGGCGACATAGACCTTTGCGAACGGAAGCTGGAGCAGATCGACGCTATCTACACCGCTCTAACGACCATTGATTTTCCTGATGGAATCACCTCGGGGCTCCGGCGGACTACGGACATGGTAAGGGGAGTGGTGGAGCGTACCAGGGGAGACCTGACGGTGGCCTATCGACAGCACCAGCTGGAACGGTCGCTGCGCAGGTTGGAGGAGAGGCTGGGGGGTTAGGGGGTTGAAGGTGGGGGATGCCCCACCCCAGGGCGACCAGCCGGTCGCCCCTACAGGGTAGGGAAACCGTATCGTTCACGCCCAGGGGACAGCCTTTATTCAGTTGTGGGTCGGGGGTTTCGGTTTTGTTTGGTGGGGTGGGGAGGTGGCGATGAAAGACGCTTGCTGGATTAGGCTCCCTATCTTTAGATAATGCGGGCATGGAGGCGTCCCGGGAACGTGGGGACGGGGCTCCGCCGCCGCCTAGACCTGGAAGTATGGTCGGACGTACGGGTCCGTCATCCGTCATAGGCTCCAATGAAGGTTGGCTGCGCTGTCCGCCGGAGGCGGGTGCAGGAAGGGGAAAGTCCAGGGTCAGTTCCCCTCGCAGGAGTAGTGGGTATCCGGTTCGCCGCCTGTATCCAGGAGCCGGGAGTGGCGGACAGCCCAGTTTTTTTGGGAAGCGGACGGAGAGCCGAGCAGACCTCGGCTACGGGCTGCCCCGTTCCGCTCATGGGTCAGGTTGCTCCGGGAGGAGACTTTTAAGTACGGTCCAGGGCGTCTTCCATCGCCTAGTGGTCAGGGAAAGGGGCACGGGACCCGGTGGGGATGAGGAGATGGCGACTTTCGCTTGTGCCGCGGGCCTGCGCGGGGGCCGTTGGGATGGGCTGAGGCGTTGAGTCCTCGGGTGGGTCGGGTGGGCTTCCCTAGTTTTTGGTTCCTCCTTTGGGGTTTGGGGTGGGTGACGGATCAGTCGAGAGTGAATATAGTACATATGTTTGTATCTAGTCAAGGGGTTCGTGTCACGCGCCTCGGCGAGTCTTCGACCCCGACCCCCGGGATAAGTTGAGTCCCGACCACCCGCCCTGTTTTATTGATATATCAGCCATGTTGCTGTGCAACATGGCTGATATATCGTTAACAAGGGGGGAGGGGAAGGAAGGCAAGGAAAGGTGTGAGAGGGCAAGTCCTAGATTCCTCGCGCAGCCTCGGAATGACAGTGAAAAGGGGGTGGGTTGGGTGAGTGGGGCGTGACGGATTGGAGGGGCGTGGGCCGCCCCCGCTCGACCCTTCGATGCTCCAGAGGCGCACTTTCAGCATGCTCAGGGTGAGCGGCCCCTCAGCCCCGGGGAAGGCGACCGGCCGGTCGCCCCTACAGGGAGGGGAGTAGGCCCTACCCCGCGGGATGGATTCCTCGCGCAGCCTCGGAATGACAGTGAAAAGGGGGTGGGTTGGGTGAGTGGGGCGTGACGGATTGGAGGGGCGTGGGCCGCCCCCGCTCGACCCTTCGATGCTCCAGAGGCGCACTTTCAGCATGCTCAGGATGAGCGGCCCCTCAGCCCCGGGGAAGGCGACCGGCCGGTCGCCCCTACGGGATGGGGAGGGGATAGAACCCCCGCCCCTTCGCCCCAGATTCCTCGCGGAGCCTCGGAATGACAGTGATAAAGGGGTGGGGGTTTGACGGTTAATCTAAACTAGGCGTATGGCTGAAGCTAATTTTGTAGACAAGACGATCTGGACGGGGGACAACCTGGATATTTTGAGGGGGTTGAACTCGGAGTCGGTGGACCTGATATATCTCGATCCGCCGTTCAACTCGAACCGGAACTATGCTGCGCCGGTGGGGTCACGGGCGGCGGGGGCGGCGTTCAAGGACACGTGGACGCTGTCGGACCTGGACACGGCCTGGATGGGCCTTATCGCCGACGAGCAGCCGGCGATGTACAAGGTGATAGAGACGGCGGGGCTGACGCACGGGAAGGGGATGCAGTCCTACCTGTGCATGATGGCCGTGCGGCTGCTGGAGATGCGTCGGGTGCTCAAGGACACGGGCTCCATCTACCTGCACTGCGACCCGACGGCCTCACACTACCTTAAGTTGTTGATGGACTCGATTTTTGGGTCAGCTCAGTTTCAGAATGAAATCACTTGGCAACGTACTACGGCGCATAACGATTCAGTTCGTTACGGGAAGAACTCTGACGCCATCCTGTTTTATTCAGCTAATGACCGTTGGACGTGGAATATCCATTATCAACCCCACGATGATGTGTATAGAGCCAGATTCCGGCGTCAGGATTCAGATGGTAGAGCTTGGTCAGATTATGACCTTTCTGCCAAAGGGCTATCGGGCGGGGGCTACGAATATGAATACAAGGGTGTCTCGTCGCTATGGCGTGTTCCATTGACGACAATGCGCCAATTGGATAGCGACGGCAAGCTGCACTTCACAACCCGAGGCGGTATCAGGTTGAAGAGATATCTCGACGAGATTAAGGGTCGGCCACTGCAGTCGGTATGGACAGATATCAACGCCATCAACTCCCAGGCTAAGGAGCGTATTGGTTACCCGACACAGAAGCCCCTAGCCCTTCTTGAACGCATAATCTCGGCGTCATCGAATCCGGGGGACGTTGTTTTGGACCCGTTTTGCGGGTGTGCGACGGCGTGTGTGGCGGCGGAGAAGCTGGGGAGGAAGTGGGTCGGGATAGACATCTCGGAGAAGGCGGTCGAGCTGGTGAATATGCGGCTTCGGGATTTCATGGGAGACCTGTTTCACAGCAGGCTCGTCACTGCCAGGACGGATATTCCTCGGCGGACGGATATCGAGGCCCCGATCCCGTACCGGAAGCAGAAGCACGTGCTGTTTGGCCGGCAGGAGGGGAGGTGTGGGGGGTGCAAGGTGGAGTTCCTATTCAGGATCATGGAGGTGGACCACGTGGTGCCGAGGAGTCGGGGAGGGTCGGACCACCCGGAGAATTTGCAGCTGCTGTGCCCGAATTGCAATCGGGTCAAGGGTGACAGGGATATGGCTTATCTGGTGGCTCGGTTGGGGGAGGGGTAGGGGGGCAACATGCCGTGGGAGATTCTTGTATGGGCCACGGTCTTGGGATTAGGGCTCGATATCGCAGGGTTTCTGCTTGTGATCAAGTATGGTCACAGTCTATTCCTGTGGGCTGGAGCAAAACTCCCCCCAAAGCAGAAGGATGGTGTTTTGTATTTCCATGGCGGAGAGTTAAACAAAGATGTTTTCGGTCGCAGGCGATTCTGGGCCCAGTTGGGCGTGGCTATAGTTGTGATTGGATTTGCATTTCAGATTGTCGGTGCGGCAGCCGCTATTCAGTTGTCAAATTAGATGCCTTGCGAGTTAGAGCAATGCCATAGCTTCTTCGCGGGGCCTCGGAATGGTCAGGGGGTCGGGGGTGGGGGGTTAAGAAGAAAGATAGTGGTCTATGAAAGCTGAAGCCCGACGAGAAATAGAACGGGCACACAGCATGATCAATGCGTTGGAAGTGGAATTGGGTTCATTAGACCATCTGTATTTCGCGTTTCCAGATACCAAGAGCTCTTTGTTTGAGCGGTCATATTCTGATGCATCCACTCAAATAATGCCTGCTTTATTCATTTCGCATAGTCCTGCCAGTGCAATAGAAGGTCCAACAGCAATAAGAAAGATTGTAGACAACAGACATCCTTTGCCTTCAGATTATGTACGGATGCCCGAAGTGAAAGACACCCGCGTTCTCATGGAAAAGGTTCCTTCCAAAAGCATCAAAAAGCTATTGAATAGACGGTGTCTAGTGATTGAAAAATGGGGTAATGAGTTTGTATGTAGGGTGCCCCACTACATTAGAGAGAACGCTAAATACGGAACGTCGACCATAATTGGGATTCCGCCACCTGGCAAGTTATGGAATCTGACAATTGTCAAAAAGTTTCAAGATGTGTGCCGGACAATGGGGCAGGCACAATCTAAGTAGGAATAGCCACACCTAGATGAGGAAAGGGGGGACTCGGCATTGCGGGGGAGGTCGGGGGTGGGGTGGCGAGACCGTTCACAACGCTTTCTTTGACAGACGCTTTCGCAAGGAGGAGCGGGCATGAAGCTTCATTACTACCCGGAGACGGATAGCCTATACCTGGAGTTCAAGTCGGGGCCGGGGGTGGAGACGGTGGAGGTAGCGGAAGGGCTTAACGTGGATCTAGATGGGAGGGGCGGGGTGGTGGGGTTCGACATAGACCATGCGTCCCGACGGCTGGACCTTTCCACTCTGGAAACCACGGCGTTGCCGCTTCACAGCATGAAGGCGGGCTAATTGCAGGAAGTTGAAGGAGGTTGGCAAGGGTGAGCGGCCCCGCGCCGGGGGAGGGGATCACCCTCACCCCAGCCCTCTCCCATCAAGGGAGAGGGGGTAGGACCGCCCCACCCAGCGGGATGGATTCCCGATCGGGGGCGGGAATGATCCGCCTTTGGCGGACAGGCTCCCCTCGGGGGGGCTAGGATTGGGAGTGGCATTCGGGGCCGCATTCGCAGTTCCAGGGGATTCTATCGAGTCCGAGGGTGTCGGCGGCCTCCTTGAGCGCGTTGAAGATGGCCTGATCGGCGTCTTCGGGGGAGTCCTTGGAGACGCGGGTCTTGGCGGCGACGGCGCGCACGATGAGGTCGGCGCCTTTGAATATTAGGGGTATGTTGTCGGGGTCATTGTCGACGAGGTTGCCGAGCTTGAGGCGGAGGAGGGCGACCTCGGAGTCGAGGCCGCGGACAACCTGAGCGTCGGCCAACCTCTTTTTGTCGGCGCGGGTCATCCTGGAGGCATAGAAGGGGTCCTGGGTTTGGGAAGAAGGGTTCATATCGGCAATCCTTTCGTGTGTGGGGCATATCCTGAATATCGGCAGTACGGGCATAAATATAGAACATGTGAACTATATCAGTCAAGGGGTACATGTCACTTGCCTCGGCGAGCCTACGGCCCCATCCCCTTTCACGCAGGAGGGGACGCCCCTCCCGACCCTGCCGGGATAAGTTGAGTCCCGCCCACCCGCCCTGTTTCTTTGTTCAATAGGGAAGGGGGGACTTACGGAGAGAAGGGCGAGAGGGCAAATCCTAGATTCCTCGCGGGGCCTCGGAATGACGGGGGAGAAAGGGCCTCGCTTGGGAGTCAGGATAACCGTGACGGATTGGCGGTACTGGGCCGCCCCCCCGCTCGACCCTTCGACGGTGCTCAGGATGAGCGGCCCCTCCGGGGATGGATTCCGGCTCAGGGGGGTGGGGCTTCTTGACGCTTGGGGTCGGGTGCCGATAGAATCCCTCTCCGAAAGGTGTCTAGACTCTACTATCAATTCCAGTCAGGAGACCTCCTCTTATGACCTCATTCATCATCAGCTTCGCCGCAGGTGCGACCGCGCTGGTCTTTGCCATCGCCCTGGTCATTTACATACTCAGACAGGACGAGGGCAACGAGTTGATGCGGGAGATCGGGAAGGCGATACAGGAGGGGGCCATGGCCTTCCTCAAGAGGGAGTACGCCGTCCTTGGGGCTTTTGCCCTGATCATCTTCGCGGTGCTGTGGATATTCATTGACGCCGACGTTCTGGACCGGATCCCCGGCGACGCCCGGTCACTGCCAGCGACGGCAATTTCCTACATGGCAGGGGCGGTGGCCTCGGGGCTGGCGGGATATATCGGGATGAGCGTGGCGGTCCGGACTAATACCAGGACCACGGCAAAGGCTCAAGTGGGACTAGGCCCTGCGCTGCGCGTGGCGTTCTCCGGCGGGGCGGTGATGGGAGTCACGGTGGTCGGGATCGGGCTTATTGGAGTCACGGCACTGTACTGGGTGTTCAAGGACCCATTCATTGTGGCCGGATTTGGCTTCGGAGCTTCGTCGGTGGCACTGTTCGCCCGGGTAGGCGGAGGCATTTACACCAAGGCGGCGGACGTCGGGGCCGACCTGGTGGGCAAGGTTGAAGCGGGAATTCCGGAGGACGACCCTCGGAACCCGGCGACCATAGCCGACAACGTGGGTGACAACGTGGGTGACGTGGCGGGGATGGGCGCAGATCTGTTCGAGTCCTACGTCGGTTCTCTTATAGCGACACTATCCCTGGCGGCGACGGCAACCATTCTGGTCGGGCACACCGGCGGGTACGACTCCAACGGGTTCATATTGCCCCTTCTGGTAGCGTCTATCGGCATATTTGCCTCGGTGATAGGAACCTTCCTGGTGCGGACCGGGGAGGGTGCGGGGATGGGCAGGCTGCTGTGGGCTCTTCGAACGGGAATCTTCACATCGGGGGGACTGGTACTGATAGGGACCGGGCTGGCAATTTGGCAGCTTGATATGGACTTCAACTTGTTCTGGGTGGTGGTGGTCGGGTTGGTAACGGGTCAGGTTATCGGCACGGCTACCGAGATCTTTACCTCCTATGAATACCCGTTCACCAGGGGATTGTCCAAACAATCGTTAACCGGGCCGGCGACGGTAATAATCGGTGGGATCGGGCTGGGGATGTTCAGCACTGTCATTCCCATCGTGGCGATAGTTGTAGCCATATGGCTGGCGAACTGGCTAGCAGGTGTGTACGGGATAGCACTGGCCGCTGTGGGGATGCTTTCGACGTTGGGGATCACGCTGGCAACTGACGCCTACGGTCCGGTTGCCGACAACGCGGGAGGTATCGCAGAGCAAGCAGGGCTTCCGCCCGAGGTCAGAGAGAGGACTGACTCTCTGGACTCGCTAGGTAACACAACTGCTGCTACGGGCAAAGGATTCGCGATTGGCTCGGCGGTGCTCACCTCGCTAGCGCTGATGGTGACATACGCCCAGGTGGTTAACATCGAGGTAATCGACCTACTGGAGGACAGTTCGAGCACGCTAATCGGGCTACTCGTCGGGGGCCTGATGCCGTTCGTGTTCTCGGCGTTGACGCTGCAGGCCGTGGGCCGAGCCGCCAATGCGATGGTGAACGAGGTGAGACGGCAGTTCCGGGAGATACCGGGAATTATGGAGGGCACGGGACGCCCCGAGTATGGGAAGGCTGTGGCCATCAGCACGAACGGAGCGATCAAAGAGATGATCGTGCCCGGACTGCTTGCCGTAGTTACGCCGATAATTATCGGGATTGTGCTGGGGCCGCAGGCGCTGGGCGGTCTGCTAATCGGATCGATAGCATCCGGGGTGATGCTGGCCATCACGATGGCGAATGCAGGCGGGGCGTGGGACAACGCGAAGAAGTACATCGAGCAAGGAGCGCACGGGGGCAAGGGCTCCGAGGCGCACAAGGCCGCGGTAGTCGGTGACACTGTCGGTGACCCGTTCAAGGACACGTCGGGTCCCTCGCTGAACATCCTGCTAAAGCTGATGGCGATAGTAGCGGTGGTGTTCGGGCCTCTGTTCGTGTAAGGCCGGCTCGTCCGGTACAACAGCCTTGCCGAGACGACGACGGGGCTACTACGAGCCGGAGTGGCTTGGTGAAGAGCAGGATACGCGCGATGCGGCAATTCCTGGTCGGCGGTACTTTGTCTACGTCCTAGAGACGGACCATGGCCACTACGTTGGTCACACTGCGCGCCTCAGGGCTCGAATACGCGAACACCAGGCTGGTGAGACCGAATCCACGGCAGGAGCCAATCCTGAGATGGTTTGGGCCTCTCGCCCTTTCTACACACGGGACAATGCGGCAAGTTTCGAGGCCGCTCTCAAGGCTCTAAGGCAAAAGCGATCCCCTCGGTATAAGGAGATTACGGGGCTCGACCCGATGCCGTTTAGGCACCCGGCTTACGCCAGTGCGGGCAACGGGTGCCTGTTGCCGCTGGTGGCAACGGCGGGAATTCTTGCGGCATTGTCATGGGGATTACTGAGCTTGTTTTGAGGTAGCTTCATGGGCTGCGGAATACCGGAGTCTACGGATTTGGGGCACGCTACGGGCTTCAGGTTGTGTGGAGGAGGAGGGGGGTGCTAGCCGCCGTTGGTGAGTACAGCATCCACCCGGTTAACAAACCTATCAACGTCTCCAAGAAGGAGCTCAACGTCGGCACGGCTGAGCCAACCTTCATAGAAGTTGGTGTGGAGTTGACCTGCGATGTTAAACAGGCGTCGGAGATTCTGGTCCTCGGTCTCGTCGGCCAAACGACCCACTACTCGGTAGAGGGCCTTGTGGTCGTTGTGGGGCCAGCTGCGCTCTGAAGCAATGGCTTTGGCCATTTGGGCGGCGGCCCCCCACCCTTTCTCGGAGGCTTGTCGTATGTCACTCTGGGCGAGTTCAGTGGAAGCCTGAGCGAGGAAGGTCTTGCCCTGTTCTCTATATGAAAATGCCTGTTGATTCATCTCTGTAGGTCATCCTATATCTACCACAAAGTTTAGCGGCGGGTGGAAGGACGGGTCAAATGGCGGGGCAGGTTAGCTGGATATGTAGCCCTGGGACTCCAGGAAGGACTTGGCGGCGTCGATGGTTGGGAAGACGCGGGAGCCGATGGCGTCTATTGCGTCGATGACGTCATCTGAGGCGAGATCTGCATCGGCGAGGTCCATGACATCACGGCGCTCGACCCTGCCCTTGAGGGGAAAGGCGTCATCGAAATATTTGGCGACCTCGCTCCATGAAACAGCTGCCATTGGGGTTGCTCCTTAATTAGGGGTAATTTCTATCAGTAGGGGATCGGGGCTGAGATATTATAGTGTATGCGGGGCTGCTCTGCGCTGGGCATTCGGGACTTTAATCAGTACGGAGAAGATGATACCGTTAGGGTGCGCCGTCCCAAGAATCTGTTCAGGCTATTCACTTGTTACGCAGGCAATGGGGTAGAGATATGGACCCATCAGAGGTTGACTGTACAAGTGTCCCAAGGTACACGAGGGCGTCAGAGGAAGACCGGCTCTGGCGGCAGGCCAGCGCTCATGGCATAGGCAGGCGACGCTTTCTGCAACTGCTGGCCGCAGGAGGTGCGGCAGCGGTGGTGGCGGCTTGCTCAGGGGGGCCATCCCCAACCTCGATTTTCACCGCCACGCCAGACTTGGGAACTATGGCGTCGGCGGCGTGGTTCAAGGACGCGGACCCGTTCATCAAGCACGAAGGCAGCCTAGAGGGTCGCCTGGAAAACATCCAGGGATTGATTACGCCGAACCGCTTCTTTTTCGTGCGCAACAACTCCAGCAGCGTGGCAGTAGACTCGACGGGTTGGAACCTCAGCATAGGAGGGGACGCCGTATCTTCTCCGCTGGAACTGGCTTACGACCAGATTCTGAATATGCCTTCCAGGACTGTGGTCTCCTTCGTGGAGTGTGCGGGCAATCAACGGCTGATGTTCGACCTGGTAAAAGGGGAGGCGACTATAGGTACACAGTGGGGCAGGGGAGGGGTGGGGAACGCAGAGTGGATAGGGGTGTCGCTAAGGGACGTCTTAAGGGAAGCGGGGATCAAGGAAGAGGCACAGAGTGTGCTATTGGTCGGGATGGACGTTGATGCGCCGGAGGAAGGTTACCGACGAGCGCTACCCATAGATAAGGCGATGCATCCCGACACACTGCTGGCCTACGGGATGAACGGAGAGATGCTGCCACAGGACCACGGCTTTCCCCTGCGAGCCATAGTGCCGGGCTGGGCAGGGACGTCGTCCATCAAATGGCTGGGTCAGATAGTAGTGTCTTCCGAGCCGATCTGGACACGTAATAACACTACTCACTACGTGCTTATTGGTGATGAATATGTGCCGGAGGGGGAGGCAGAGGGAGAGGTAATAACGACCCAGGTGGTTAAGAGTGCCCTCGCTCTTTCATGGCCCGCAGAGATGTCTACGGGCCCGCACCAGATATATGGCTATGCGCATTCGGGTTACGGGTCAATCGTGAAAGTGGAATGGAGCGAGGACTCCGGTCGGACATGGAAGGACGCGGAAATAACCGGGCCGCAAGTGCAGTACTCATGGGCTCGTTTCGAGTTTACATGGGAGGCGACTCCAGGACGACACACGATAATGACGCGGGCCACGGACTCGGCGGGGAACACCCAGCCTGATGAAACACCCTTCAACTACCGGGGATATCTGTTCAATCAGCCGATTCCGCATCCTATCCGGGTGACTTGAGAGCACGTTCGCTGAGGGGCTTGCGGCCTTAGCCGCAAATGCGCGTCTCTATGGAGTGAGACTCGGGCTCCGGGGCATGGACGAGTCATTTTGAAGCGACCCCACTATTTGCAGTAACGATGGCTCGAAATGGGAGCTTTCGAGTAAGAGGTGAATGGCAAAAGTGAGGCTATTCAGGAGTCGGCTGGCAAGGGGCGTGTTTGCGCTGGCAGTCGTGGTGGCGGTGGGGATCACCGGGTACATGGTGATTGAGGGGTGGTCACTCCTGGACGCGGCCTATATAACCATACTCACCTTGACGACCGTAGGTTATGAGGAGGTCCACCCCCTCTCATCAACCGGCCGCATCTATACAATATTCCTGATGGTGGCGGGTGTAGGGGTGATGCTCTATGTCCTGACTTCGGTGGTCAATTTGGCAGTCGCGCATGAGGTCGGGAGCTTATTCCGGAGGCGCAAATTGAAGACAAAAATCGCAAAGCTCAAGGGCCACTTTATCGTATGCGGTTTTGGACGAGTCGGCAGGGTAGTTGCCTCCACCCTTCAAGGGGAGTCGGTGCCGGTAATTGTGGTAGACAATGAGGCCGAGGCATTGGCCGAAGCCGAAGAGCTTGGGCTGTTGTCTCTGCAGGGCGACGCCACAAGAGACGCTGATCTAATATCGGCGCAGATAGATAAGGCAGTCGGCCTGATAGCCGCAACGGGAGATGACGGTGAAAACGTATACATAACACTGACGGCTCGGGGGTTGAATCCCGGTCTGCATGTCGTGGCCAGGGCTTCCAGACCTGAGGCGGAGGAAAAGCTGCGTCGGGCAGGAGAGAACAGTGTGGTTTCGCCATACTCGATAGGCGGGAAGGAAATGGCCCTCACAGTGATGGGGATGGCCAAGTAAACGTCTGTTACCGGCAATTCAAAGGGGAACGACGACAGAAGTCTGCCGCTCTATTCGAATAACAGGATGCTCCGAACTGAGCCAATTATTCGAAGAGACGTTCTTTGACCGGCTGGGCGTTTGATGATGCCGTTGATGTTTCGGCGTGACGGGAGTGGCTAAATAGAGATCCGAGAAGGGTCAACTCTTGACGCTCAAGAGGGCTTGAAGTAGCATCCGAGCCTGCCACGCACCCCACGTTCCAGAGTCCAAGAAAGGACCGACGTTATGAACGTAATCTGGATAGTTGCCGATACTTTCAGGTGGGACCGGATGGGGGCCTACGGGAACGATTGGATCAAGACTCCGGCACTAGATTCTCTTGCCGCCCAGTCAGTGCGGTTCGACAGGCACTTTGTCTCGTCGTTTCCGACGGTGCCGGCTCGGGCGGACCATCATACGGGTAAGTGGACGATGTCGTTCATGGGGTGGGAGCCCCTTCCTTCGGAGTCGATCACGTTGGCGGACATTCTGTCCGAGCGCGGATATGTGACGGCCGCGGTGGTTGATACGCCGTATTACATCCGAGACGGGATGAATTTCGACCGAGGGTTTCAGGGTTTTTACTTCAATCCGAGCCAGGACGCTTCGCTAATTCCGGGGAAGTTCAAGATAGAGTCGCATGACTTAAGGGCGGGATGGAGGTCGGAGGCGGACCATGCTGCGCCACAGACGTTTACCTGGGCGATGCAATGGCTGCAGCGACACTACAAGGAGAACTTTTTCCTCTATATCGACACGTGGGACCCTCACGAACCCTGGGACGCGCCCAACTACTATACCGAGCTCTATATGCCCGACTACGATGGTGA
The DNA here is from genome assembly GCA_965249275.1 of Dehalococcoidia bacterium. GTDB lineage: Bacteria > Chloroflexota > Dehalococcoidia > Plut-88900 > Plut-88900 > Plut-88900. The sequence continues at coordinate 404,317 of CBDFLQ010000006.1, read as the reverse complement.
GATCATCGAACCGCCGTATAACCGCTGGCAGGACGTGCCCGGATTCACGGAGGCCAAGGTCAAGAAGGCACACGCCACCTATTGTGGCGAGGTGACGATGGTAGATACGTGGATCGGTTACCTGATGAGGTGTGTCGAGAATATGGGATTGATGGACAATACGGCGATCATCTTCACCACAGATCACGGATTTCTGTTTGGGGAACACGGGGGGCACTTTGGGAAGTCGGTTTATACGACGGAGGATGGATCGGCGGCGGCCGGGTGGATGCAGGCAGATGCGGGCTGGGGCCACGATCCGCTATATGAGGAGATCATACGCATACCGCTGTTGATGTACGTTCCCGGATTGAAGGCGGGGATGTATGACAAGTTAACGGCAGCGGTTGACGTTATGCCGACGGTGATGCAGATACTGGACCAGCCGGTTCCTGAGCACGTGGAGGGGGACTCGTTGCTACACAGGATGCACGATTTGTCGCTACCGGGTCGGGAGTTTGTGATCAGCGGCAAACCATTTGCCAACCCCGGGGCTCAGGTTAGACACGTGGACAATTTCCTTCGAAGGGCGAAAGTCCACTCCAACACAGTGGTTACGACAGACGATTGGTCTCTGATGTATGCGGCGGAGGCGGGGAAGTCGGAGCTATATCACCTGGCTTCAGACCCGGGCCAGGAGCGGAACCTGGTACAGGATAAGGAAGACGTGGCTAAGGACTTGCACCAGTACCTGGTGAAGTTCATGGGGGACACTGATTTGTCGGAGCGGCTGAAAGGGCCTCGGGAGGAGTTTCGGGGGTAGGGTGTATCGATAAGAGCCTTTACTTGACCACCCGGTAAGTTAGCTATATAGTTAGCTAACTTAATTCACGGGACAAACTATGACAACAGTAAACGTACATGAAGCGAAGACCAACTTGTCGAAGTTGCTGGCGCAGGTAGAGGCAGGGGAGGAAGTGATTATTGCCCGGAACGGGAAGCCAGTGGCTCGGTTGGTGAGCTGCAAGCCGAAGAGGAAGCCGCAATTCGGCTCTTGGAAAGGCAAGATAAAGATAGACGACAGCTTCTTCGACCCGCTACCGGAAGAGGAGCTGAAGCTCTGGGAGGGCGGATAGCTGCGACTTCTGCTGGACACCCACGCGTTTCTCTGGTGGATTGAGGGGAATATCAGGTTGCCGGTCACAGCCCGTAGAGCTATCGAAGATTATAGCAATGCCAAGCTGATAAGTGCGGCGTCGGGCTGGGAGATAGCGACCAAATACCGGATAGGGAAGTTAGAGAAGGCAAGACGGCTTGTCCTGGATATGCAGGGTGCAATAGAGGGAGAGGGATTCGAGGAGTTGTCGATAACGGTGGATGATGGGGTGCGGGCGGGGATGCTTCCGGTGCATCATCGGGACCCGTTTGACAGGATGCTGATAGCGCAGGCGATAGGTCGCAATCTGGTTCTCGTGTCAAACGAGGCGATTTTTGACCGGTACGGCGTACGGCGGTTGTGGTGAGGGGATAGATTCCCGTGTCAAGCACGGGAATGACGGGTAGGCATTAGCGGGCGATCATTCCGCCGTCTATGGGGACGATTGCGCCGGTAACGAAGGAAGCTTCGTCGGAGCAGAGCCAGACAATGGCCTGGGCGATCTCCGATGGGTTTCCCATGCGTCCCGCGGGCGTCTTGCTAATCATCCAGTCTTGTATTCCGGGATTGGCGTCGACGACGCGTTGCACCATCGAGGTATCGGTGTAACCTGGTCCGACGGCGTTCACCCGAATGCCGGACTTGGCGTAGTCGAGGGCGGCGACCTTGGTCAGTCCAGACACTCCGTGCTTGCTAGCCGTGTAGGCGGCAGTGTTGGGGGCGCCTACGATCCCGTAGATGGATGCGAGGTTAACAATTGCGCCGCCACCCTGCTCCAGCATCACAGGGATTTCGTACTTCATAGAGAGCCAGACGCCGCGGAGATTGACGTCTATGATCCGGTCCCAGTCGTCTTCGGGGAGGAGGTGGGTGGGGAGGCGGGACGTGATGTTGATGCCGGCGTTGTTGACGGCGCAGTCGAGCCTGCCGAACCGAGAAACGGTGCGTTCGACCAGGGCCTGGACTTGAGTGGTAACGGTGACGTTGGCCGGAATGAATACGGCTTCGCCGCCGGACTCAAGTATCCCTTTCACTGTCTCCAGGCCACCGGGCCCGTTCATGTCCGAGACTACGACTTTGCAACCGAGCCGGGCGAAAGCCTCGGAGGTTGCCCTGCCGATCCCCGAGCCTCCTCCCGTGACCAGCGCTACTTTTCCGTTCAGGCTTTCGTACATCTTGCTACCTCCTCAAGTGCTAGTGGGCGGTCTCCTTACGGAGCCTGTTTGCGGGTCGGGGGTAACACTTTCACCCTCACTGTACGACCGGGGACATGGGTAACAGTTAGACCGAGGACATAGGTAACACTTTGACTGGGGTTTTGTCGACCCTTCTGGTGGGGTCATCAAGGAGTCCGATGATGAGTGGCCCGAACTGTATGGACCAGGTTCGTTCGTCTATCTGGACCAGGCCGATGGGTTCGCCCTTGAGGGACTCGCTCACGTAGAGCATATCTCCCTTCCACTTGATCTGTCCGTTGCTGCGGACACTACGTACGGTGACACCGGCGTTGTACTCGGGCGAGCTGATACGTGTGGGATAGGGTCTGATCGAGGGCGTGTACAGCCGGCTTGGTGGTTGCTGCCCCAGGGCCTCATGTGGCCTCTCGAAGTTGTAGGTGTGTCTGAAGCGTTCGAGGGCTCTGCGTTGTCGTCTCCAGTTGGCCTTTGGAGGTGTTGCGGTCTCGGCCTTGAGGGTCCGGTGAAGGCGCTCGATGCGTCCATTCTGTTCGGGGTGACCGGGCTCTATGCGTTCGGGTACGATCCCGAGCTTGACCCACCATGCTGAGAGTGGTGAGAGGCTGCCCAGACCCACACTGGCGAAGGGCGGACCATTGTCGGTGCGTATGGCCCGAGGGATGCCGTACTCTCGGAAGGTTCTCTCCAGAGAGCGCTTGACTTCCGGGCCGGCAGGGCGGTCGAGAGGGTCGCATACCAGTAAGTAGCGGGACATGGCGTCCTGGGCTGTAAGGGGGTCTATCCGCATTCCGTCATCCGTGCGGAACCAGCCCTTCAGGTCGATGGCCCACACGTCATTGGGGTGCCGGGCGTGGGCGAAGGGCTCGCCCCAGCGTGTAGCCCTGCGCCGCCGCTTGCGCCGCCTCACCAGACCCACACGGTCCAGTATGGCGCCCGCAGTACTGGAGGAAGGCCAGGGCACGTAGGGCTCGATGGAATGCAACCAGGCGACGATCTTCTTCGGGCCCCATGTGGGATGGGTGCGCTTCGCCTCGATGATACGCTTAGCCACCTCTATGGAAGTGGCGTTGGGATGGCTGTGAGGAGCCCGGCTTAGGTCAAGTAGACCGTCCTCACCATACGCCTCGTATCGGCCGATTATCTTGTAGCCCGTCTTGCGGCTGATCCCGGACCGGCGGCACAGCTCAGCAATAGTCTCCTCTCCCGCAGTGTGACGCTCGATGAACTGCAACCGCTCCGATTCTATGCTCGTGTCTTTCCAAGGCAACACATCTTCCTCCTCTGGGATTGCCTAATACAATCCCACGATGTGTTACCCATGTCCCCGGTTTATGTGTTACCTTTCTGCCCGGTCTGTACCCACCCTAGCCCTCTCCCATCGAGGGAGAGGGGACCGGACCTGCCGTTTCTGTTCTTGGTTTGTGTTGTGGTAAAGCGCTACGTGGACTGCTTTCCGGTGGGAGGGGAGGGGCGGAGGAGTCTGCCTTGGGCGTCTCGCCACTCGTTGCCCCAGAGAATGGTGATACCTTCGTAGATGCCCCAGAGAGCGCCGATGATGGTGATGCTCAGGGCGATTTGGATAATACCGTGAAGGGTGTAGCCGAGATAGAATCTGTGCGCACCTACGGGCCCAAATACGACTCCCAGATTGCCGGCGGTGGAACGGGACTTCGGAGAGAATTCTTCTTCTCGGGGCTTACGCTTTTGTTTGCTCATCTGCTACCTCGCAAGGGCGTGACTGGGACGCCCTTTGCAGTCTGTGGGAATGGCCTATAATGAGGCCGGGCCAAGATAAATTTGTAGATTGGACATACTATGACGGAATTCGAAGACAGGGTAAACCGGGGGGAAGCCAGCTATCAAGAGCTAAGCTTGGGGGGCAGAACGGCCTCGGGCCTGCCTCAGTACGACCTAGTGCCGGGTATGGGAGACTGGGTTACCGCGTCGCTGTTCGGGGAGGTGTGGGGACGGCCCGGACTACCGAAAAAGATGCGGAGCATAGCCACGATGACGGCGTTGACCGTGACGGGCAAGGAGCCACAGTTGAAAGGGCACATAGGCTACGCTCTCAACCTGGGATGGACGAAAGAAGAGCTGGGCGAGATGTTCATGCACCTGGTGTTCTACGCCGGACTTCCATCGACGCTGAATGCGCTGTCCGTGGCGAGGACCGTTTTCGAGGAGCGTGGTCTTATGGACGGCGGTCCCGGCGAGGCAGAGGTTGGGGAGTCGACGGTGGAGCGCGTTACCAAGGGGAATGAGGTGCTGGAGGAGGTTACGTTAGGTAATCCTGAAGAGGCATCGGGGGCAGAGTACGGTCTAGTATCCGGGATGGAAGAATGGGTGACGGCAAGCCTGTTTGGGGACGTTTGGGGCCGTCCGGGGCTGGAGAAGAAGGTGCGGAGCATCGCCACGATGTCGGCGTTGTGCGTTCTCGGGCGTCAGCCGCAGTTGAAGGGCCACGTGGCATGGGCGTTGAACCTTGGGTGGAGCCGAGAGGAGATAGGCGAGCTGTTCCTGCACCTTGTATTCTATTGCGGGTTACCCGCCTGCCTGAATGCACTCGGTGTGGCCAAAGAGGTATTCGACGAGCGGGACTCCGCAAGCTGATCAATTAGAGAACGAATCAGGAGGAAGAGATGAGCTTCTTGACCCGAAGGCCGAGTGTCGAGGCCCGGCGCGGCATGGTGGCGACCAGCGAGAGCCAAGCGGCGATGGCCGGACTCAGGGTATTGCAAGACGGAGGGAATGCCGTAGATGCGGCAGTGGCAACCTCCGCGGCCCTGTGCGTGACGGAACCGATGTCCACGGGGCTCGGGGGGGACATGTTTGCCCTGACCTGGTCGGCGAAAGACCGGAAGGTAACGGCGCTAAACGGGAGCGGGCGTTCGGGGAGAAGAGCATCGTTGGAAGAGTTGGTGAAGGAGGGGTACAAAGAGATGCCCGCTCTGGGGGCACACTCGGTGACGGTTCCGGGGATCGTGGATGGGTGGCAGACGCTGTTGAAAAAGCACGGGAGCATGCCTCTGTCAAAGCTGCTGAAACCGGCCATCAGCTATGCTGCCGACGGGTTCGTCGTGCAGAAGGTGCTGGGGAAATCCTGGGCATATAACGCTGATAAGCTGGCAAGATATCCGTCGGGTAGTGAAATGCTGCTCAATGGCCGGGCCCCGCGGGCCGGTGAAGTAATGAGGTTCCCGGAGTTGGCTGAGGTGCTCAAGTCCATCGCGAGGCGGGGACCGAAGGCATTTTACAAGGGTAAGCTGGCGGAGAAAATAGCGAACTACGTTCAGAAGATGGGTGGCTGGCTGGAAAAGGAAGACTTGGAAAGCCACCAGTCCACTTGGGATGAGCCAATTTCCTCGGACTACAGGGGAGTCCGGGTGTGGGAATGCCCTCCCAACGGGCACGGGCTGGCGGCATTGATGGCGATGAACATCGCCGAGGGATTCGACATTAGGGGTATGGGTTTCCAGTCGGCGGACACGTACCATCACCTGATCGAGTCGATGCGTTTGGCGTATGCCGATGCGCTCAGGTATATCGGAGATCCAGCCAAGGTGGACGTGCCGCTCAAAGTGCTGCTGGACAAGGGATACGCGGCGGAACGCCGGAGCCAGATCGCCTGCGATGGAGTCATCCAGCACCCGCGCCCCGGAAACGTGTATGCGACTGCCAACACGGCCTACCTGACAGTGGTTGATGGGGATGGGAACGCCTGCTCGTTCATCAACAGCCTTTACGAGAGCTTCGGGACAGGCTTGGTAGTGCCGGGTACGGGGATTGCGCTGCACAACAGGGGCGCTCTCTTCTCGTTGGATCCCGAGCACCCGAATGCCCTGGCGCCGGACAAGAGGCCCTACCACACGATAATTCCGGGCATGGCGACCCGCGGCGACCAGATGTGGCTCTCCTTCGGGGTGATGGGCGGATTCCAGCAGCCGCAGGGGCAGCTGCAGGTAATGGCCAACATGGTGGACTTCGATCTCGAGCCTCAGGAGGCTCTGGACGCACTCAGGTTCAGTGCGCTGATAGGGGACGGAGTGGCGGTGGAAGAAGAGGTTAACGGGGGGACTCGGGAGGAGCTAATCAGAAGGGGCCACCACATAGTGACCTACGGGGACGAGAACCGGAGCCTGTTCGGGGGCGGGCAGATCATTGAGCGGGATGCCGAGACGGGGGTGCTGAAGGGTGGGTCGGAGCCTCGGAAGGATGGGTGTGCTATTGGGTGGTAGGAGGGTTTGGGGGTGAGTGCTTCGGCCGCTCATACTTCGACGGGCTCAGCACGAGCGGGTGAAATCGCAGCCGGGGTGTGAATGATTCGGCCTCTTATGCTTCGACGGGCTCAGTATGTGCGGGTGAGCTTGCGACTAAGGCGTGAGTGCTTCGGTCGCTCATACTTCGACGGGCTCAGCATGAGCGGGTGAGGTTGTGACCAAGGCGTGAGTGCTTCGGTCGCTCATACTTCGACGGGCTCAGCACGAGCGGGTGAGTTTATGGCGGGCCAAGTAAGGCTGGGACTAGGTGACGTTTGGGTGGAATTCGGCGCCGATGTGGCCGGCGGCCTCCAATTCGGAATACCTATTGTCGTTGTATCCCAGCAGGTCTCGGTAGGCATATTCGTTGTGCTGGCCCAGGTTGCAGGGCGGTGTTCTGAGTTGGTTGGGGAATGAGTGGGAGCGCCACATTGGACCGGGATAGAGATAGTGTCCAGTATCAGAGTGGTCCAACGGCTCGAAGAAGCCCCGGTCGGCGAGGTGGGGGTCTGCCAGGAGGTCGGCGTCTTTGTTTACCGGGCCGGCGGCTATACCGGAAAGCTGGAGCTCGGCCATGAGCTCGTTCGAGTCCCGGTCCCGGGTCCATCGCGAGATTAGCGAGTCCAACTCTTCCTGCCACGTCCATCGACCCGAGCCGGTGGCGAAACGGGGGTCGGAGGACCAGGAGGGATTGCCCATCACACTTCTTAGGGCTTTCCACTGATCATCGCCGTCCACGGAGATTGTGATCCATCGGTCGCCGCCGAGGCAGGGATAGCAGCCATGGGGCGCTTTGGAAGGGTGGGCATTTCCGAGGGTAGTCTGAACACGGGAGTTCATGGAGTAGTCCATGAAGGCCTCCCCGAGGTAGGGGAGCATGGCTTGTGACTGGCCGGCGTCGATCAAGCCCCCGGAACCCGATTCGCGACGGAAGAGCAATGCGGAGACCACGGCGAAGGCGGCATTGGCCCCGGCTGATGCATCTGCGGTGTAGACGGAGCTGGTCATTGAGGGGTCGGTGTCACGGTATCCGCGAATACTCGTGTGGCCCATGACAGCTTCCAAGGATGATCCGACGGAGCGGAAGTTGCGATAGGGGCCCTGGAGGCCGTAGGGCGGCATTCGGACGACAATGAGGTCAGGGCGGATGTTTCGGAGCCAAGGATAGTCGATGCCCAGCTTAGTCAGTGTGGAGACGGGGTTATTTTCGACAAGCACGTCGCTTATGGCGACCAGGTCTTCGAAAACCGTGCGCCCATCATCGACATCCAGGTTGAGGGTCATGCTGAGCTTATTACGGGCGTGGGTGTTGAAAGCGGAATCGCGGTTCCAGGGACGGGGTCCGGGGTCGTTGTCGGGGAACTTGTGGGCGGACAGGAACTGACCCTTCTTGGGACGAGGGACTACGCCACGGGTCACGGGCTGAAAAACGGTGAGAGGTTCAACTCGGATGACCTCGGCGCCCCAGTCGGCGAGCAATTGGGTAGCGTAGGGGCCTGCCCAGACGATGGTGAGGTCCAGGACTCGGATGCCGGAGAGGGGGAGGGTTTTAGGACTCAAGTCCGGCATTCCTTAGACGACTCCCATCTGTGCCATGCGCGAGAGCTCGGGCCGGAAGAATCCGAGAAGGCCGCAGTAGACTTCCTTGTTATGCTGTCCCAGGGTGGGAGCAGGGCGGCGGAGTTGTCTTGGGGCGGTGTGGGGGGCGAAGGGGCTGCCGGGCTGCTCGACCAAGCCTGTGTGGGGTAGTTCGACCTTGTTCCAGAAGCCCGTGGCCCGGAACTGGGGGTCAGCTACCACTTCGTCGATGTAGTTGAGGGGCCCCGAGGGTATTCTCTGCTCCTGGGCCTTGAACCACAGCTCCTGCTTGGTGTGGCTCAGGCTCCAGTCGAGGATCCGGGCTTCCAAGTCCTGCACGGCGTCGGATAGGTATGCAGGATCGTCCAAGGCCGGGTCGGGGCCCGAGCCTAGGGCCTGAGCAAGCCGTGGAAGCATTTTTCCTACGGTCCACATATCGATGTAGCCGTCACCGGCGGGTCTCAGGCCGGAATAGATGTTAGGGCCGAGCCTCAAGGCGTTTTCGCCGGTGTACTGGTATGCGAGGACCCAGTTGGCCCGTCTATCGATGCTGCCGGCCTGGGTTTCGAAGATTGATACGTCCAGATGATCTCCCATACCAGCGGCTTGGGCGCCGTAGAGGGAAGTGACCGTGGCTCCTGCGGCCACGGTCCCGGCCTGGTAGAGCCCGACTCGTCCGCCCAGCTTAAGGGGCTCGCGGTCCGGGAGGCCGTTGGCGTGCATCATGCCTCCCATACCGTAGCCGGTTATCTCGTCGAGGGCATAGTTTTTGTAGGGGCCGGTCTGGCCGAAGTTAGACAGGGAGACCATAACGAGAGCCGGGTTGATATTGCTCAGTGCTTCATAGGAGAGTCCAAGCCGGGCCATGACACCGGGCCGGAAGCTTTCGACCAGGATGTCGGCCCATTGGGCGAGAGCCTCTAGCAGGCGTCGGCCGCGGATTGATTTCATGTTTAGGGTGACGCTACGCTTGTTGCCGTTGAGATGGAGAAACAGGCCGCTCTTTTCGGGGTGGGGGTGGTCTTTGGGGAAGGGGCCAATGCGTCGGGCGCGATCGCCGATTCCAGGCCTTTCAACCTTTATGACGTCGGCTCCGTAGTCGGCGAGGAGCTTGGTACAATAGGGCCCTGCCACGTTGTGGGTAAGGTCGAGGACTTTGACGTTTTCGAGGAGTTGGTGCATGGGTGAGGGAGGTAGGTCCGGGCGTAATCTAACCTATAGGTCATGGAGTGTCCATAAAGGGTTTGGAGGGTGGAAGGCAGCTAGGTAGTGCTTCGTGAGCCCCCCACCGCTCGACCCTTCGACTCTGCTCAAGGTGAGCGGCCCCGCCCTGCGGGATGGATTCACGCCTTAAGCGCACTTGCAGCCCGATCGGAGTCGGGAATGACGGGAGGGGGGCGGGACGCTGCCCCCGGATTGCTCCCTCAAGAGGCGGACTAACAGTGCGGGGCCTCAGTGTGTCCAATGAGGGAGTCGGGGCGGGGGGATGTGAACGGATGTATAATGACTTTGGCCGAAGAGACTGATCCAGTAAAGGAGATGCAATCTTGGAGGTATTTCTTGCCACCCCCAGGGGATTCTGCGCCGGAGTTGTGCGCGCCATAGATATAGTGGAACTGGCGCTGGAGACGTATGGCCCTCCGGTATACGTCAAGCACGAAATAGTCCACAACCCATACGTGGTGGCATCCCTGGAGGCGAAAGGCGCGATAACTGTAGAGGACGTCGAGGAGGTCCCGGAGGACTCGGTGGTTGTATTCTCGGCGCACGGGTCTCCGCCCGAGGACTTCGAACGAGCGCGCCAGCGCGGGCACAAGGTGATCGACGCCACGTGCCCCCTAGTCACCAAGGTGCATAACGAGGCCCGGAAATACGCCAGAGAGGGCCGCAAGGTGGTGCTAATCGGGCACCCGGGCCATCAAGAGGTGATCGGGACCATGGGGCAGACGTCCATGGAGCTCATCGACGAACGGGAGGAGATAAACCTGCCCGAGTGGGACTCTGAAAGCCCGCTTGTCGTGCTCACACAGACAACGCTTTCTGTCCTGGACACCTCCAAGGCGGTGGATGAGGTAAAGTCTCGTTTCCCGAACTCGCTGGTGAGGAATGACATCTGCTATGCGACGACCAACCGTCAGGAGGCAGTGCAGCAGCTAGCGGCAACATCCGACCTGGTACTCGTGATCGGGGCGCAGCAGAGCTCAAACTGCAACCGGCTCAGGGACGTGGCCGAAGCGTTGGGGATACCGTCCTATTTGATAAGCGGGGCACAGGACCTGGATGGCCTTGAAATCGGCGGGGACGTGAACAGGATAGGGATCATCTCCGGTGCCTCTACGCCAGAGCTGCTGGTGCGGCAGGTGGTAGAGGCGCTACACCCTGAGAAGGTGACTACCCTGGATGGGGCCGAGGAGGACATAACCTTTGTTCTGCCACGGGAATTTCGGGACAACGAGAAAGGCCACACCGCCAAGGCAGCCAGGAGTTAACGGTCGGCCTCCCCGGCGCTCAGCGCTGCCGTTGATCTGAAGCATGGGCCTCTTCAAAGTCATCATAAGCTTGGCGCTGGGGGTAGTGATTTTCCTCGGCGTGCTGAGCTATCTGACTACAGATTCGCTGCGCTCCCACTTCTTATCCGAGGACTTTTACCTCGAGCATTTTTCGGAGAACGACGTCTATAACCGTCTCTATGACGCGGTCCTAGTCCCCGAGGTGACGAGGCAGATCCAGGAGGATGACAGGGCCAACTTCCTAGGTGGCATCCGGATTGAGGAAGAAGACGTGGAGCCGCTGATCAAGGGCATTCTGTCGCCGCCTCAGCTTCGGCGTCAGGTGGAGGGAGCGGTGGGCGGGGCGGTGGAGTATCTCAACGAAGAAACTGATCCGGCCACCAACGAGCCGATAGCCGTACCAGACGTCTACATTCATTTTCGGCCGATTATCGGCACGGGCGTGCCAACCCCTGAGGGCGTCGAGCCTGTAGAGGGGACCGCCAAGCCTGCCTTGGTTCGCTTCCTGGCGAAAGCGGTGGAGAACAACCTGGTGATACTGCCTCCGCCGGAAGGCACTCTTCAAGACCGGGTAGAGACCTTTAGCCTTCAACTGGCGGATACGCTTATCCAACTGGAAGACCCACAGTTTCCGGTCACGGCGCCGTCTCTAGTGGGTGTGCCACCGGAACTCAGGCCCGCGGTATATGCTCAAGCGAAGGTCGAGGCTAGGGAGAAGGGGTTTTCGCTGGACTTGCTTGCCCTGCTGGACCAGTTTGACAAAGAGGTCAACGAGGCTCTGTTATTGCCCGACTCTCGGGAGGCGCTCACTCGGGTCCTGGTAATAGCGGTGGAACCGTTAGCTGGGCCGCTCATCGACAACGCGTTAGAGGAGTTCCGAGAGAACCAGTTGGACGACCAGGACCGGTTCGATCCACTGAGGAAGATCGCAAAGAACCGGGGTGTGAGCAAAGGAGAGGTGCTGGCGGACGTGGATCAAGTCCGGGAGTGGTTGACCCGCGGGAAGACAGCGGGTTCCTGGGGGGGCATATTGGCGATTGTCGTGTTCAGCGTTCTGTTAGGACTGGTGCACTTGCCAGGCCTCAAATCCTTCATGGGCTGGCCGGGCCTGGCGATCCTGCTTTCCGGCGGCGCGTTCCTGGGAATTGCCCTGGCTTTGCGCGCGCAACTTCCCAATATGTTTGCATCTTTCCTTGAGGTGGGGCATGCGGGGTGCGACGGACTGGCGGGCAGGGCATCGGATGTGGAGCCGGCTTTGTGCCAGCTTGGGATTGATGTGGGTACATCGATGCTCACGGATGTCACTGGCAGCCTGATAGTGCCGACGATTGTGATTATGATGATAGGTGGGGCGTTGGTAATAGCATCGTTGCTGAAGAGGAGTCCGGCAAAGTAGGGGAGGAAGCGATCAGGTAATGAAGTGAGCGGGCAAGTCCTAGATTCCTCGCGGAGCCTCGGAATGACAGTAAAACGGGGCGTTGGCATGAGAGTAACACGGGGCTTCGGGATGAGAGTATGACGGTGCATTGGAATGACAGTAAGTCAGGGCTTTGGGATAACAGTAAGTCGGCGCCTTGGAATGAGACTAAAGCAAGGCCTCGGGATGAGAGTATGACGGCGCATGGGAATGACAATGTGAAGGACAGTTGCGTGATAAGGTGGGTTGAGCAAGGAACAGGGTTTTTGGGGTAGTAATAGCAGGAGGAAAGCATCTAATGACCAGGATTCCCAGGATCAGGAACAGGGAAGACGCGCCCGAAGGCGGGCAGGTTGCCTACGATGAGATAAGGGGGAGCCGGGGGGAGGTGTCGGGGCCGTTTTCCGTGCTGCTCAACAGCCCGGAGATGTCGCGCCGCGCGGCGCACCTGGGGGCTTACATCAGGTTCGAGTCCAGCCTCCCGGCGGATGTCAAGGAACTGACGATTCTGGTGACGGCTCGGGAGTGGGACTGCCAGTACGAATGGACCTATCACGAGCCTGAGGCTCGGAAGGCGGGGGTGCGTGAAGAGGCCATTATGGCCGTGCGGGACCGGAGGGCGCCCTCGGGGTTGAGTGATGAAGAAGCCGTGGTCTGCAACTATGTGCTGGAGACGATACGCAAGCACAACGTGTCACAGGGTGTCTATGAAGCGGCTTACGCCAGGTTTGGGGCGCAGGGGGTGGCGGACCTTACGGTGACGACTGGATACTATGCACTCCTAGCCGGGGCGCTGAACACGTTCGAGGTGGAGGTGGATGCGGGGGCTACGCCTTTGCTGCCTATTTAGGCGAGGGGAGGCGATCGCGAGAGGCATCTTTACGGGGGAGGGGTTCAGGGCGACGGCGCACGCTCGACCCCTCGCGAGCCCTTTGCGTAACTGCAGAACAGGCCCCTTTTACCATTCTGATCGCCAAACCCCTCCCCCGCTCATACTTCGACGGGGCTCAGCACGAGCGGCCCCAGCCCCTCCAGCAGTGATTACGCAAAGGTCTCATCGAGGGAGAGGGGTTCAGGCTACGGCGTATGTTCGACCCCTCGCGAGCCCTTTGCGTAACTGCAGAACAGGCCCCTTTTACCATTCTGATCGCCAAACCCCTCCCCCGCTCATACTTCGACGGGGCTCAGCACGAGCGGCCCCAGCCCCTCCAGCAGTGATTACGCAAAGGTCTCATCGAGGGAGAGGGGTTCAGGCCACGGCGCATGCTCGACCCATCGCGAGCCCTTTGCGTAACTGCAGAACAGGCCCCTTTTACCATTCTGATCGCCATACCCCTCTTCCGCTCATACTTCGAGAGCCTCAGCACGAGCGGCCCCAGCCCCTCCAGCAGTGGTTACGCAAAGGTCTCGTCGAGGGAGGGGGGGATTGGGTAGGCAGTTAGAGGGCTTTGACGGCTTCCTCTATGGTTGAGGTTGCTTCCTGGTAGTCGGTGCCGGGGGGGAAGGTGAGGGGAGAGCCGAATCGGATTTTGACTCGGCCACGTCGGAGGAGGGGAAGCCGGGAGGGTGAGCCTAACTTTGTGACGTCCAGCCGCATGGGCACGACGGGGACTCGGCCTTCCACTGCCACGAGACCTGCGCCTTGCATGAAGGGTTTCATCGGACCTCCCACGGTAAGCACGCCCTCCGGGTAGATTAGGACCGACCAGCCGCGGTCCATGATACTTCCCAGGTTTTCAAGGCTGGGTCTGATGGGGCCCGTCCTGGCGATGGGGAATCCGTTGCCCAAGAGTGGGTTCAATACCCACCAGATGGGGTTGCTCCATAGCTCGGCGGCGGCGGCGACGGCCAAACGACTTCTCCAGCGTCGGGTCACGGCTTTGAAAATGAGAGGGTTGTCCAGTCCCAGGTGGTGATTGGAAGCGAAGAGCACGGGGCCGGTCAACCCAGCAAGGTTGTCTTTGCCCGACACTTTGAGTCCGTAGGCGAGAGTTATGAGGGGAAAGACAAGGCCCTGCTGGAGTAATCCGCGGGCCATGCGGGCCCACATTCGCATTCCCCAGGCGGGGAACTTGACCATCGGCGGGCGCCTGGAGCCTTCTTCGACCATGGAAGATAGCTGGCGAACGGTAGTCTCTGGAGAGACTTTGGATTCATCGAGATATACGCCCAACTCCGTCTCTATAGCGGAGAGGAGTTCAATGCGGCCTAGAGAGTCGAGGTCCAGGTCGTCTCCCAGGCTAGCGGTATCGTTGACCAGTTCGAGGTCACGGCGGCTTAGTTCGGCGATGATGCTCATCAGGTCTCGGGTGCCGGTTGGAGGGGTGGAGGAGGGGCGGGGAGACGAGGAGGTCGATTGCTCGGCACCACGGAGGATGGTATCGATGACGACCTGATTCTTGACCTTTAGCGTGTGGGTACGGGGAAAGTCTTCGTCGGGCCATATGGTGAAGCCGCGGACTCGCTGTTGCTCGGCGAGTTGGGAGTTGGCCCATTCGACGGCCTGCCTGGCGAAATCGGGGTCGGTCAGGATGAGGGCGGCGTGAACCTCTACGGACGTGCCCTTGGGTAGTCCTATTACGACTGCGTCCTTGACGCTTGGGTGTTTTACCAGCACGGTTTGAATGTCCTGGGGAAAGACGTTCTGGCCGCTGGAGAGGACGATCATGTCCTTGACCCGGCCCTGGATGTGGAGGAAGCCATCCTTGTCGAAGTAGCCTAGGTCGCCGGTCTTGTACCATCCATCTTCGAAGGCCTTGGCGGTTTCTTCGGGGGCGTTGTAGTAGCCGGGGGTGATGTTATCGCCTTTCACCAGGATTTCGCCCTGCTCGCTGATCTTGACCTGGACATTGGGCAAAGGCCGGCCAGTGGAGTCGGGGCGGCGTTCATCCATGGTGTGATTGCTGATGACGGGTGAAGCCTCGGTGGCGCCATAGCCCTGGAGGACCTTGATACCAAGCATCTCCCACTTGCGGCCCAGGTCCCGGTCAAGGGGCGCGCCGCCGGAGACGATGAGGTCAAGCTTGCCACCGAACTGCTTGTGGACGGAGCGGAAGAGGTGTCGGCGGAGGCCGAAGGGGGTTCGCTCGGCTACCTTAAGGAGCTTCTTCCAGAGCCGCTCCTTGCCTTGTCTGATCACCTCACGCTCGATGCCGTTCATTAGCAGTTCCAGGGCCTGGGGCACCATTAGCATGGTGGTGATTTTGCGTTCGCGCATTGTGCGGGAGAGGACGGTGGGCTGTCTGCTTGTGGGATAGGTGACGCTGGCGCCGGAGTGGAGGGTGAAAAATAGGCCGCCCATCTGCTCATACATGTGGCTGAGAGGGAGGATGGACAGGAGCCTGCTGGAAGAGTCGACGGAGATGTAATGGGAGATGCCTTCGATGTTGGCGGTGAGATTGCGGTGGGTGAGCATTACACCCTTGGGATCTCCGGTAGTGCCAGAGGTGAACATAATTTCGGCGAGATCGTCGGGTTGGATGGGGACAGGGTCGGGGACAGGGAGGTCGGCGATGGCCAACTCCATCTCCTCGAAGGTGATCTCCGGTACGCCGAGGTCGACGTCACCTTTAGGTGTGAAGCGGGATGTGAAGGCGAGCTTGGGCTCGGTGCGGGAAATGACGCGGGATACGTAGTCGGGAGCGCTGCGAAGGTCAAGGGGTATCAGGACAACCCCTGCCCGGAGGCATCCGAAGAATGCGAGGACCCAGTGGGGAGAATTGGGACCCCAGAGGATGACCTGATCTCCCTTACTTAAGCCACGGCGCTGGAGGAGGGTGGCGACACGGCCTGAATCTTCCCAGAGGCGGTCGTAGGTCCAGCGGATGTAGCGGAAGGCGGGTTTAATTAGAAGGGCGTCGCGGGGCCCGTGGCGAACTGAGGCTTCGCGCAGGAAGTCGACAATGGTGTCGGGAACCGGGGTATGAGGCTTGGACATCTTATTAGAGGCAGTTTAGCACGGCGCGACGGAGGCCCGGCTAGCGTGACGTTCTATGAGGCGCCGGAGGGAGTCTCGGGCGTCTTTCTGGAGGGGCGGAAAGTGGCTGAAGCAGATGGTGTGGAAGTCGAGATCGAGGAGTTTCTCCAGGGATTGCATGGCCTGCTCAGGAGAGTGGGTGACGCCGGGGGCTGGGGGATAGAGCCTCCAGCCGAACTTGTACTGGAGGGCGTCGCCGACGATGACTATGCCCTTCTGTGGCATGTAAAGGGCGATGCTGCCGGGGGTGTGACCTGGGAGATGGACGACTCGGAGTTCAGTGGGGAAGGGGATGAGGTCACCGTCGTGTAGTCGTAGGGCGACGGGTACGGGGTTGCCGGTGAGCCTGTCAAGGGCGGGCTGGGCAACGGAGGCCAGGAAGGGTAAACGGAGGGGATTGGGGGCGGGTGTAATGCCCTCGATGATATCTGCCTCAGAGTGGTGGACAGCTACAGAGAAGTCAGCAGCGGCAGCGAGCTCGGCGAGACCGCCGGAGTGGTCGGGATGAGCGTGGGTAATGACAACCCGGCTTATCCGGTCGAGTGAGAGTCCGCACTCCGTGAGGCCGCGGGTAATGGCGCGGTAGCTTCCGGGGAAACCGGCGTCGATGAGAATGGCGTCACCGGGCTCGGTCAGGACGGTGACTCGGGACCCGACGGCGCGAAACTGGAAAACGCCGTCGGCAATTGCTACTGGTTTGTTGAACATTTCTGGAGGGCAAGGATGAAACTGACAGTTGATTGTTTCATTGGCATGCGGGGGTAATCGAGTTTGGAGGTGATGTTAAGTATAGGATAGGTAGAAATGGGGGTGGGGGGCAAGGGGGTGGTGGGACATAGGAGGACTGGTCACTTCAAGCTATCGCCGGATTGAATCGGTTCCCGTCCTCCAGAGGCGGACTTGCAGCCCACACGCCCTGTTTTAGGTCTTTTATAGGGGAGGGGAGCGTTGCCGAATGGAGGAGTGGGGGCTATACTCCCGATTCTTCAATTTAGACAGGAGTATGGAAATGGCCAAGAAACCGCCGCCACGGCAAGAGCACCCCTACTATATGCACGATTGCATTCAAGACCAGCCCGAGGCGATTGCCAAGATATTGGACAGCCAAGGAGCCGCCGCAGAAGAGCTGGCGGGGTTGGCTTCGGGGGCGAGGAGGGTGTACTTGTGTGGGATCGGGACGTCGTGGCATGCAGCGCTTGTCGGGGAGCATCTGTTCAGGTCGGTAGGGTTGGCGGAGGCGCGGGCGTGGCATTCATTCGAGTTTGCGTCGTATCCACCACCACTTTCGGGGGATGACCTGGTGATTGTGATGGCGCACAGCGGGACGAAGCGCTACTCGGGGGAGGCACTGGACCTGGCGAAGGCGTCGGGGGCTTCGACGGCGTTGGTGACGTGTTTGACGTCTGAGGCCAAGGTGGACCAAGCGGACGTGGTGCTGAGGACGACATATCGGGACCGGTCATCGGCGTTCACGATCAGTCACACGGGGGCGATGACCGCGCTGGCGATGGTGGCCTCGAAGGTGGCGGGGGGCGAGGCTTTGGCTGAGGAACTCAAGAGTATGCCCGATGCCGTGGCTGAGGCGTTGAAGACTGAGCCGGATGTAAAGTCGATGGTGGCGAAGGTGCGGGACTACGGGTGGTACTGCTTTGCGGGCTGGGGGCCGAACGCATCCACGGCCTACGAGGCCGCACTGAAAATCAACGAGGCGGCTTACGACGTTACCACGGCATTCCAAGTGGAGCAGTTCCTGCACGGCCCGTACGTGGCTACGGACCAGCGATGTGTAGTGACGCTGGTCGCGCCGCCGGGGCCGGGTTACGGGCGGGCCGTGGAGATAGGGAAGGCGGTTAAGGCCACGGGCGGAGGGTTGGCGGCGTTAGTGGAGGATGGGGATGGGGAGATGTCGTCGGTGGCGGATGTTGTAGTCAGATTGCCGAAGGTGTCGGAGGCGCTGTCCCCGATCGTGTACCTGGTTCCGCTGCAATTGTTCACGTATTGGCTGGCGCTGGACAGGGGTCGGAACCCGGATACGTTTCGGCTGGATGATCCGTCGCACCTGGCGGCGCGGGAGCATTATTCGTTGTAGGGGAAATCCCCGGCTAGACCCTTAGACCCAACACTGCGGACTTTCAGAACTCTTAGCGTACGCGGTCCCTCCCCGCTCGACCCTTCGACGCGGCTCAGGGTGAGCGGGACCGCCCCGGGGGGATGGATTCCGGCTCAGAGGCCGGAATGACTAGGGAAAAGGGTGGGGGAACACCCTCACCCTAGCCCTGTCCCATCAAGGGAGAGAGGACTATTTGTCGGGGGAGACCAGGAAGTTTGAGTCCTGCTCGATGTCCTGGGTGGCCCAGCGGTCTTCTTCGACGGCCTTGATGAACATCTGGATTGAGTGGCTGAAGAGGGCGGGCTCTTCGAGGTTCATGGTGTGGCCGGTCTGAGGGAAGACCAGAAGCCCAGAAGTGGGGATGTTGCGCTTTAGGAAGATGGAGGTCTCGATGCAGGGGGCGTCTTCATCGCCGACCATGATGAGGGTCGGGACGGAGAGCTGGCGGCACTGATCAGTGAGGTCGAAAATCGAGGGCCTCTTGCCCTGGACACCCCTGAAGGTCAGGGCGGAGCCGATGGCGGAATGGGAAAGGAAGAGCCGGTTGAACTCCTCCCAGGCGTCGGGGTCTTTGCGGAGGAGCTGGACTCGGGTGGGTGTTTTCGTATAGAAGGCCATAGACTCCATGCCTTGGGTCTCCATCCTGATGGCGAGGTCTTCGATTTGGTGGCCCCATCGGGAAGAGTCGGTGCTGCCGGAGCCTGTGCCGGCGACGACGATGCCGCGGGTCATATCCGGGTGCTGGAAGGCGAAGTGGAGTGCGACGTTACCTCCCATGGAGAGGCCGCAGATGTAGGCCTGCTCGATTTCCAAGTGTTTGAGGATGCCGTGGAGGTCGTCGACGGCGTGCTGCTGGGAGTAGGCGTCTGGGTCGGTGGGGACGTCGGAGGGGGGATAGCCTCGGGCGTTGTAGGCGACGGTGAGGTGGGTTCGTGAGAAGAAGTCGACCTGGGAGTTCCAGCTCTCCCAGCTGCCCGCGTATTCGTGGACGAAGACGATGGGAAATCCCTGCCCACGGGTCTCGTAGTGAATGTTTAAGCCGTTGACGTTGGCTTTAGGCATGTGAGGTTCTCCAAGGGGAGGGTTAGGCTGGGATGATGGTATCGGGGAGAGGGGTGGGGAGGCAAGGGGGGAGAAGGATAGATGAGCCGTAATTTGGGGGCGGGAGGGAAGTAGGTATTCAGCTTGTTGTGGATGGGGTAATCAAATGGCTAGTTAGGGGAGATATACGCCTTAGATTCCTCGCGGAGCCTCGGAATGACACGTTTGAACGTGCTGGTATGACGGAAAGCAAAGATGGAGCGGGGCAGGCACGGGACCTGCCCCTACGGGTAGGGAGTGGGCGAGAAGTAGGACTCAACCTTGTGTAGATGGGCTAATCAAATGGCTAGTTAGGGGAGATATACGCTGTAGATTCCTCGCGGAGCCTCGGAATGACACGTTTGAACGTGCTGGTATGACGGAAGGCAAAGAGGGAACAGGGCAGGCACGGGACCTGCCCCTACGGGGAGGATTGAGGAGGGGATATGACTAAGTGAGCCGCGGACTGAGGCCTTGGATTCCTCGCGGGGCCTCGGAATTGTAGATGACAGTTAAAGAGGTGGGCGTGGAGGGTAGAATGGGGTGGTTGCAACTTTTGATTAAGGAGATTGGGATGGAGCCTAGGAAGATAGAGACGGAGTTTCTGTTTGAAGTGCGGATTCCGCAGGGGCCGCATCATTTCATAGGGGATGGGCCGCTGGGACTTCGGAGGATTACGTATCCTCGGGCCGGGGCACGGGTGGAGGGGCCCCGGCTGAATGGGACGGTGCTGGATGGGGGAGGCGACCCGTTTCTGATGCGCCGCGACGGGGTCGGGGAGGTGGATGCGAGGATCACGATTCAGTCGGAGGGCGGAGACGTGATAATGATGAGCTATAAGGGAGTCCTGCGGTACAGCGAGGAGTTCACCAAGGCGCAGAAACGGGGAGAGCTGGCCTCGCAGGACGAGAACTACTTCTACGTGTCGGTGCTGTTCGAGACAGCCTCGGACAATTACCGGTGGTTGAATGGCACGCTGGGTGTGGCTCGGGGGTTCATACCGGAAGACCTGCCGAGGCCGTGCATCGGATACCAGGTGTTTGCGGTGAGGTAGTTGAAAGGTGTCGCCTTATCACCGTCCTCCAGGGAGCAAAAAGGAGTACACGATCCCGCACATAATTCCCTACGTAGGTTGGGCAATACTCAAGAGGAGAGTCATTTATGAAATCCACTGAGAAAAGTTTGACGGAAGCAAACCCCGAACTATACAGGATGGATATAGAGTTCTACGACAATATCCGAGCAAAGGTTTCCGAGCGAACCTTATTGCAGAGGACAATAATTCCACCCGACAACGGAAGAGGATTCCGGGTAAACAAGGGGCAAACTTTCAGGGTAATAGAGGAGGAAGGACCACAAGTTGTAGACGTATGTCTGTGGAACGCCGATTGTCCTCAGTGGGAATCGCTTAGTTTGAATCAGACCCTTCTTGCTGAAGGACTATTTATCACGACATATTTTAGACTTTGGTCCGACGTCCCCAGATATCGCCCGATTGCGACCTGTATTGAGGACACGGTAGTAACAGGACCGGCGGATGAGGGGTGGCATGCCCACTTCCCGGGGAGTCATTGTTCTTCAGAAATCTGGGAATTGACCTTCGGCGAGGCTGGTTTAAACGGTTGTCACCTCAACCTGTTGCAAGGTGCGGAGTCTCTGGGCCTGACCGAACAGGACGTAATTGGCGACAACGTCAACCTCTTTCAGAAGATGCGCATCGATGGCCTGACTGGGCGCCGATATTTCACCAAGACCGACGTAAAAAAGAGTGATTATATTGAGTTTTACGCGGAAATCGATCTGCTAATTTCGGTCTCAGTCTGCCCGGACGGCGATAGCAGCTTGATCCCCGAAACTTTTAGTAAGCTCCCAATTGCCGTTGAAATCTATGAAACAGGCATTACTCCAAAGGAGTTCGCGAAGTGGACGGATTGGCGCCCCGGCTGGAAAGGGAGCTGGGAAGCGTCCAGAGCATAGCACTCCCAAATGCCTTTGATTCGAAACGGCAAGCGCTAGCAGACTACGGAAAAACACTTTGGAGTTTTCCCGAAGCCCCTTCCTGACCAGGAAGGGAGAGAAAGTGATATCTGAGGGACACCCTCAGACTCCCGGCGAGGGGCAGAGCCCCTCTGCACACCCCATATTTCAGCAGTCTGCTATGTGTAGCTGCCGGGAAGTGACTTTAGTAGGTTGGCCATCTCGATGGCACCGGCGGCGGCGTCGAAGCCCTTGTTGCCCTTCTTGCCACCGGAGCGTTCCATAGCCTGGGCCGTGTCGTCGGTAGTAAGGACTCCAAACAGGATGGGGACCCCGGTTTCAAGGGATGCTTTGACGACACCCTGTTGGGCACCGGCGGAAACGTAGTCAAAGTGGGCGGTCTCGCCCCTTATGACAGCGCCGAGGCAGATTATGGCATCGTAGCGGCCGCTGCCCGCCATCTGTTTGGCCACGATGGGCAGTTCCAGGGCGCCGGGGGTCCAGGCTACGTCGACGGCGTATTGGGAGACGCCGTTGGCATTCAGCCCTTCCAGTGCGCCATCAAGGAGCCGGGTAGTTACGGGCTCGTTGAACCGGGATACGGCGATGCCGATTCGGAGGCCCTTGCCGAGGGTGTCGCCCTTGAATGTTTTGCCCATTAGACGTGCAGAACTCGGGCTAGATGAGATGCCCGAGCTTTTGCTTCTTGGTCTCCAGGTAATGCCTGTTGTGCTGGTTGACCGTGGGTTTAATGGGAACCCTCTCAACGACCTGGAGGTTGTAGCCTTCCAATCCTGCACGCTTGGCTGGGTTGTTAGTCAGGAGGCGCATTTCCCGGATGCCGAGGTCTACGAGGATCTGCATGCCGATGCCGTAGTCCCGGCGGTCTGCGGGGAAGCCCAGGGCCTCGTTGGCTTCGACGGTGTCCATACCGTGGTCCTGAAGGGCGTAGGCTTTGATCTTGTTGTGGAGGCCGATGCCACGGCCCTCCTGGCGCATGTAGAGGAATACGCCCCGACCCTCTTTTTCTATCGCGTTGAGCGCGAGGCCTATCTGCTCGCCGCAGTCACAGCGGGAGCTGGTGAACACGTCGCCGGTGAGGCACTGGCTGTGGACACGGACGAGGACGGGTTCGTCGCCGCAGATGTCGCCCTTGACGAGGGCAATGTGGTCATCCTGGTTGATTGAGGTGGTGTAGGCGATGGCCTGGAACTCGCCGTAGGAGGTTGGGAGGTGGGACTCGGCGATGCGCTTGACGAGCTTGTCATTGCGCATACGGAAAGAGATGAGGTCGGCGACGGTTATTATCTTGAGGGAGTGCTCATTGGCGAACTTGGTGAGGTGAGAAAGCCGGGCCATGGAGCCGTCTTCGTTCATGATTTCGCAGATGACGCCGGCGGGGTAGAGACCGGAGAGCTTAGCAAGATCTACGACAGCCTCGGTCTGGCCGGCGCGGACGAGGACGCCGCCCTCACGAGCGCGGAGGGGGAACATGTGCCCAGGGCGGGTGAGGTCTTCGGGCCGAGCGTCGGGGTCTATGAGGGTGGCGACGGTGCGGGCCCGGTCAAAGGCAGAGATGCCGGTGGTGACCTCGCGCCGGCCCTCGACAGTGACAGTGAATGCGGTGCTGAAGGGTGCGGTGTTGTCCTGAACCATCATAGGGATCCGGAGCTCTTCGAGGCGTTCCCCGGTCATGGAAATGCAGATGAGACCGCGCCCGTGCCTGGCCATGAAATTGATGATTTCAGAGTTGCACTTGTCGGCGGCGATGGCGAGATCGCCCTCGTTTTCCCGGTCCTCGTCATCGACAATGATGACCATCTTCCCGGCTTGAAAATCTTGAATGGCCTCGGGGATGGTGGCAAATGGCATCCGGTATCCTCCGGTTTCCAGAACTGCTAGGACTGAGGGCTTGCGAGGGCAGATAGAGGGGACTCTGACAGCTCGCCGCCTTTGACGAGCTGCAACACGTATTTGGCCAGTATATCGACTTCCAGGTTGACGGATTTTCCGATGGAGCGTTGGCTGAGAGTAGTGTGCTCCCAGGTGTAGGTGACCAGGGAGATAGTGAAGGTCTCGGGGAGGCGGTCCACGACAGTCAGGCTAGCGCCATCTACGCCGATGAAACCCTTGTCAACGATGTAGGGCAGAAGCTCCGCCGGGGGCCTGATCTCCATGATCCAAGCGTCTTTGTCGGGGGTGATGGAGACGACTGTGCCAGAGCCGTCCACGTGGCCCTGCATTATGTGGCCTCCGAGCCGGGAGTTGAGGGTCAAGGGTCTCTCCAGGTTGACAGGGGCGCCGGGTTCGAGGGCTCCGAGGTTTGTGCGGCGCAGGGTCTCGGGCATGACGTCAAAGGAGAGGCAGTCTTCGGAGATGTCGGTTATGGTCAAGCAGGTGCCGTTGACGGCGATACTATCGCCGATGCGGGAGTCGTCCAAGACGGTAGACGCGGAGATGGACAGCCGAGAACTGTCCATTGAAAGGGCCCGGCCAAGCTCTTCGACTATGCCAGTAAACAATATGTCCGCTGTTTCTAGGCGTATCCCGTTAGCACTATGTCAGGGCCGAGGGTCTCTATCTCGATATTGGTGAGTCTAAGCACATCGGCCATAGCCTCGGCGCCGATACCGCCAATGGCCCCAGGGCTATTGTCTCCGCCTATTATAACCGGCGCAAGGAAAGCAACAACTTTTTCTACGAGTCGATTATCGAAGAATGATCCGAGGAGGGCGCCGCCTCCCTCGACGAGAACGTTGGTTATTTCCTTTTGGCCGAGCAGGTCCAGTAAAGCGTTCAGATCGACGCCTGGAACAGCCTGGGGGACGATGATGACCTCTACTCCCTTTCCTTCGAGGCATGAACGGAGGTCGGGGGATATCGCAGCGGTCGCGAGGAAGGCTCTGCCCGGCTGATTGAAGATGAGGGCATCAGGGGAGATGGGGAACTTGCCTGCAATGACGATGCGAGCGGGTTGCCGGTCCAGGGGGCGCCCGTTGGGGTCCCGGGCCGTGAGCCTGGGATTGTCGGCAAAGACGGTACCTGCGCCGACTAGTATGGCGTCGACGCTGCGGCGTATTTCGTGGGCGCGGGCGCGGGCATCGGGGCCCGTGATCCATTGGGACTCACCGGATCGGGTGGCTATCTTTCCATCGAGGCTAGCGGCGAACTTGGCAGTGACGAAGGGCCTGCCGGTGGTAATGTACTTGGAGTAGCCCTCCACGACTCGCTCCGCAGATCTGCGGGACTCTCCGAGCACTACGTCTATGCCGGCCCTCTCCAGTTCCCGGACGCCTTTGCCGGAGACTCGGGGGTTGGGGTCAACGGCGGCTACGTGAACCCTGGAGACACCGCGTTCGATGATTGCGGCGGTGCAGGGCGGGGTACGTCCGGCGAAGCAGCACGGTTCGAGAGTGACGTAGATCTCCGAGCCGCGGGCGGCGGCGCCGGCTTGATCAAGAGCGACGATTTCGGCGTGGGATTGGCCCGGGGGGCGGGTATTGCCTTCTCCGACGACTTCGCCATCCCTCACCACTACTGCACCTACGGCGGGGTTTGGGGAGGAGATGCCAAGGGAGCGCCGCGCCAGGGAGATACAGTGTTCCATGTAGCCCGTGGCGGGGAGGGGTGGACGGGACAGGAGATTCACCCGCTCTGGTCTCCGGAGGAGCCAGGTTTGAAGTCTACGTGGATCCTGCTGGCGGTCGGTTGGGTCTGGCCCTGGTACTTACTGCCGAGATTCTTGGAGCCGTAGAGGTTTTCGGCGGGGCTGGTGAGTCGCAAGAAGGATATCTGTCCGATTTTCATGCCGGAGTAGAGGGTTACGGGGAGGTTGGCGACGTTGCTGAGCTCCAAGGTGAGATGGCCCTTCCAGCCGGGGTCTACGTAACCGGCAGTGGAGTGGATAAGGAGGCCGATGCGGCCCAGGGAGCTCTTTCCTTCGAGGCGGGCGACGATGTCGTCGGGGATTTCAATGTGCTCGGTGGTACTGGCCAGTATGAATTCACCGGGGTGGAGGATGAATGGATTATCTTCGGAGATCTGTTCCATTTCGGTGAGGTCGGTGGTGTCCTGTCGGACGTCGATGAAGGGTTTGCGGGAATTGCGGAAGACAAGGACCTTGTCGTCGAGGTGGACGTCGATGCTGGCGGGCTGGATATCTGAAGGGTCGAGGGGATCGATGACGATACGGCCCCCGTCGATTTCTTCTCTTATTGTTTTGTCGCTAAGTACCACGCTGAGTTCCGATCAAAGTCAACCAGGATTGAGGCGAGTGCGGATGCGATATATTAGCAATACGCGGGTGGGGAATCTAGGGGGAGGGGAATACCCTCACCCCTTCGACTTAGCTCACGCCAGGCTTTAGCCTTCTGTAACCGAGGGCCTTTGCGTAACTCATGATGTTGGGGCCGAGAAGCCCCGCCCATTCCGCTCTTGAGACCCTTCGACTCGGCTCAGGGCGAGCGGAATACCTCGCCCCCTAGGAATGGAAAGGCCTTACTTCGTGAGCCGGGTCAGGGGTGGGGATGACGAATGTGAAAAGGTATCGTCTGAGAAGGGAGATTTGACTCTTAAAGGGACTTGGATAAGGAAACGGGGCGATTGCTTAGCAATCGCCCCGTTTTTTTTAACAGGTGGGTGGTGGGGGGTTAATTGATGGCGAAGATGATGCTTACGGTGACTGATGTTTCGACTTCTCCGGCGCTGATGGGGGTGTCGAAGGCGGCGGATTCGGCCATTGCGATGCCAAATGAGCGATTGAAGACGGGGTAAGGGATGCCGCCTCCGTAGTTGATGGAGAGAGGTTTGCCGAGGGTAACGCCGGTGAGATCGGCGAGGCGTTGGGCCTTGGTGGTGGCGTCCTGTACAGCCTCCTCGATGAGCTGATCTTCGTAAGAGGAGGTGTCGTCGACGGAGAAGTAGATAGACTGGACGCGGGTGAGGTCGCCGCCGGCCTCTACTGTTTGGTCGATGACGGCACCGACGGAGTCGATGTCCCGGATGGTGACGTTGACGATGTTGACTACGGTGAAACCTATCAGTTCCCGGGTCTCGCTGCTGTAGTCGTATTGTGGCTGAATGGAAAGGTGTTGAGTCTGTATGTCCTCATCTACCACACCGGCAGCGGTAAGGACATCTACGATATTGGTCATGGCGGCTGCGGCGTCGGCACGGGCTTGGGCTACGGTTTCATGCAGGGCCTCGACGCCAAGCACGATGGTGGCTGTGTCCGGGGCAAGGGAGATAGACGCAGTCCCGGATACGGAGATTCCGCCCTGGGGAGTGTTAGCGGAACTGGACTCGGGGGTAGGGGTTGGGGAATCTTCCGTTGTCGCACCACATGCGATAGCAGCGACAAGGGCGATGGTCAGCACGGCGACCAGGACTAGGACATTTTTCAGATTTCTCATTGTTCCTCCACGGGCGTTGGAATTTGGTTTGCCCCAGGCGGGCAATTTAGCTTCCCGTATTCATTGCTAAGACGAATTAGCCATCAGATTTGTTCCGCAGGGTCGGGGTCGGGGGCAGGGGTCAGGTGGCTCGGATATAATTGGACTCTAGGTATCACACTTCCGGTCCAAGCTTTCCAATAAGATGAAAAGATCGCTGCTCGATGTTGTTAAGGCACTGGCGCTGGCTGCCGTATTCTTCTTCGTGGTGCAGGCCGTGTTACAGAACTACCAAGTGCTGGGGCAGAGTATGGAGCCAAACCTGCATTCCGGACAGCACGTGATAGTTAACAAGGCTGCGTACATGTCCCTGGACGTAGAAGGGCTCTCCAAGTTTATCCCATTCTACGAAGTTGACGAGGGGTCGGAGTTTCACTTGTTCGGAGAGCCAGAGAGGGGAGACGTGGTGGTTATCAGATCTCCACAAGAAATGGAGAAGAGACTGGTGAAACGGATAGTGGCGCTGCCGGGGGACTCGCTGGAGATAGAGGACGGGATTGTCAAGATTAACGGACACTCTATTGTCGAGCCGTACGTGCTGGGGAATACCAGGGACCGTGACGAGAGCACGATTCCTGAGGGCCACTACTTTGTACTGGGAGACAACCGACCCCGGAGCAACGATTCGAACAGCTTTGGGCCCATATATAAGAGCCAGATTATTGGGAAGGCGTGGCTGGCATACTGGCCCCCAGGAGATTTTGGGACCGTGGACAGCTTTCAAATCGAACCGGAGTCAGAGGAATGAGCAAAGACAATCCAGTGGACAGGGACAGCGTATCCGATGTGTTGGCGAGGGCCAAGGTGGTGCTGGATGGGCACTTCCTGCTGACCTCGGGCCTACATTCGCCTAAATACCTGGAGAAGTTCCGGCTGCTGCAATACCCGGAGTACACCGGCCGCTTGTGCCGGATGGTGGCCGAGCATTTCAAGGGGTCGGGGGTGGAGGTAGTGGCGGGGCCGGCGTTGGGTGGGGTGATCCTGGCGTATGAGGTGGCTAGACTGATGGGAGTGAGGGCCGTATATGCGGAGAGGGTGGGAGAAGGCAGGGGATTTCGTCGGGGGCTGAGTGTGGGTGTTGGGGAGAAGGCGCTTATAGTGGACGATATACTCACTACCGGGGGGTCGGTGGTGGATGTGGTCAATGCCGTCAGAAATAGTGGAGGGGAGGTTGTCGGGGTGGGTGTGCTGATTGATCGCTCGGGGGGAGGGGTGGAGGTGGGGGCATCGCTTTACAGTTGTCATAAGTTAGAGGTCCCGGTATATCAACCAGAGGAATGCCCGGAGTGCCAGAAAGGGACACCTATCGCGCGTCCGGGGGGTGGGTAGGGGTTCCTGCATCGCGCCTAAACACTGGATTCCTGTGTCGAACACGGGGATGACGGGGGAGAAGGTGCAAGGGTAAATTGACACTGGGATGGGCGGGTGCCAATATTGGGCTCGGGAGCCGTTAGCTCAGCGGAAGAGCACCGGACTTTTAATCCGGGTGTCGTGGGTTCGAATCCCACACGGCTCACCATGATTTGATCAAGATCAAGAACTTTCGTCTTGAATGTATTTTTGGAATATGAGGTCAGCCTCTTTCATGCTTGCACCAACTCAGCAAGGGACGAAGGTTATTCCAACGGTTAAGCCAATTGACATAGCCGCCGGTTGGCCAGTCTCCGGTTCGATTCCACCCTGGTAAGCCGAAGGGCATTGCTCGGAAGGGTGGAGTTTCGGACATAGCCATGCTCAGACTCCTTAGTGTCACCAACTTCGCCACCATAGAGCAGCTCGAAATAGAGTTGGCGCCCGGTTTTGGTGTGCTGACCGGGGAGACGGGAGCAGGCAAGTCGATCATCGTGGATGCGCTGAGCCTCCTGCTCGGAGGGCGCGCCGACGTTGGCATGGTACGTTCCGGGGCTCGCCGGTCCAGGGTAGAGGGCATCTTCCTGCTTGGCGGCGACATCTCTCAGAAAATCGATGCTGCTCTGGCTGAATACGCAATTGACGTCGGCGAGGAGGAGGTGATTCTTGCTCGGGAGGTCAACGTGGATGGGCGCAACACCTGCCGCGTGAACGGGCGAATCGTACCTCTCAGGCTGTTAAGCACATTGGCCCAACACCTGGTGGATATCCACGGCCAAAATCAGCATTTATCCCTTCTTCGCGTACGTGAGCACATGGATATTCTGGACAAGTATGGAGGGCTATGGCAGCTTCGCAGCGAGGTTGCAGAGGTGGTCCGGCAACTAACGGAGGTGCGCCAGGAGCTAGACCAGCTTCGGAAGGATGAAAAGGAGCTTGCTCAAAGGGCGGATTTTCTGAGGTACCAGGTAGCAGAGATCGGCACCGCGAGTCTACGCCCAGCTGAAGATGATGACCTGACCCTGGAGAGGGACCGGGTTGCCAACGCAGAGCAAATTATCACACTGTCCGACCACGCCTATCGAGCGCTATACGATAGTTTCGACCGGCACGAATCGGTCATGGACCTTATGGGGCAGGTTTCCAAGGACCTCTCCCAACTGGAGCGGCTGGACCCCTCATTGAGCCAGACTGTTGAGTCGGTAGACGCCTTGACGCACCAGGTGGACGAGTTGGCGCGTGCACTCCGGAGCTATCGTGACGGCATCGAATACAGTCCGGCCCGCCTTCAGGAACTTGAGGAGCGGTTGGACTTAATCAACAGCCTCAAGAGGAAGTACGGCGGTACGATCGAAGAAATCCTGGCCTTCGGCGAACGGGCATCGGAGGAGCTGGAAAAGCTAGATCACAGCGAAGAGCGGGTGGAAGGATTGAAGTCCCGAGAGGCTGACCTTCGAAGAGAGGTTGGCAGGCTTGCGGGTCAGCTCTCCGAGGCTAGGCAACAAGCAGCCAAGCGCCTGGCTGATGCCATACAGGAAGAGGTCTCCGGGCTGGCATTGGGACATGCCCAAGTGTTGGTGGATATCCGTCAATCAGATTCGGAAGACGGTGTGCCGGTTGGGAACGCGGACTTGGGCCATGACGCAACACATTCTTTAGGTGGGGAGTCGATCAGGCACCTAGCGTACAACGGGACAGGTATAGACTCCGTGGAATTCTTGATCTCACTGAACCCGGGCGAGCCGCCCCGGCCTCTAACCAAGGTTGCCTCGGGGGGAGAAGCGTCCAGGCTTATGCTTGCCATAAAGACCATCCTTTCCACGGCTGACCAAATACCAATACTCGTGTTCGACGAAATCGATGCGGGGATAGGAGGTCGAGTCGGGAGCGTACTGGGCCAGAAACTATGGGGTCTGTCCAAGAGCCACCAGGTGCTTTGCGTAACTCACCTCCCGCAAATAGCGTGCTACGCAGACCACCACGCTAAGGTTACAAAACTTGCCTCACATGATAGGACCGTGACATCTGTGGAGGTGCTGGAGGACGATGCCAGGGTGTCGGAACTCAGTCAGATGCTGGGCTCCGATAGCGGCGCAGCCCGCACCAACGCCCTAGAGATGCTGCAACAGGCCAAGAACTGGAAGGATAGCAAAGGAGTGCATCCCATGTAGGGAACTCTTGCATAGCCGCCGCGGACTTAGAATGAACCTATGGCATGTCCATTGGCGGCATCGGCCCGGGTGCCGAGTTTAACCTCAGCGAGAAGAACCTGCATTAGTTTTCCTCAACCATGGCCTTTAACAGTCTTAACTGCTTACCGTCGGAGAATCGGATTGCCAGACGAAGCAGGGGTGACGCCAGTTTCCACCATAGCCCCGTGATCTGACAATTGGCGACCAGGGTGACTCGGGAGGACCGCTCGTCTATCTCGTGCACTTCGTATGTGTAATCCGCAGTCACACCGCCCTGGATCGAACGCAGGACTATTGATCGACCGACGTCACAGTGGATGATGGTGCTTGAGCGATCCGCGCCACGGGCTCGGAAGTTCAGTTTCGTGCCTGTTGCGGTTTCTCCCTCGGCGGTCATCCCTTCGATTCCGGGCATCCACCTGTGGGCGTTCGTCCAATCGGTGAGGGTCTCCCACACTTGAGGAGCCGGCTTTTGAATCGCCTCTTCGACTGAAAGCGTTTGCATAATTATGAGCCTCCTAGACCGTCGATTCTAACACCGGTGCTCCCGCGGGAAGGAGGCTTCGGATTGGCGATCCCTTCTGACTCTGCAAACGACTTAATTGCACCAGACTTTAGCCGGTAAGGTCAGAGGAAATGAATTGGCGTTCCTAAGACAAGCTCGTTATTATTGCTTACGCCTAGGATGCAAGGAGATTGAGAAAACCTAAATGACCGAGGGCCACTTGCCGAGTTCGAGGGGTGTTAGAAGGGAGATCAGAAATATGGGTGCCAATGGTAGACATAACGGGGTGGCAGCGGATGCCGACGGGCACATCATGGAGCCCGGAGATCTGTGGAAGGAGAACCTGGAACCTCGATATCGGGATAGGGCTATGCAGGTGACAAGGGGGGAGGATGGGCTCGACTACCTGGAGATAGACGGCAGCAGATCCGAGGTCCTAGATGGCGCCCTGGGGTTCTTGGGAACCTTGGACGAGGGTGCGGCCTGGAGACGTAAGGAGGACAGGCCGGAACTCCTCAACTGGGAGGACTGCAGGACTCCCGGGTCCAGGGACCCTCACGCTCGAATAGAGTGGATGACCGAGCACGGCATCGATCTCGCCTTCCTGTATCCCTCGCTGGGGCTCAACTGGCAGACGGAATGCGGGGACGCCGATCTAGCGGCCGCGTATTGTCGGGTGTACAACGACTGGATAATCGACTTTTGCCGGCCCTATCCGGACCGACTTATCCCCATAGCCATGATCTCGCTCATGGAAGTGAAAAACGGAGTCGAGGAGGTGAAACGGACTGCCAAGCTTGGGGCTAAGGGTGTGTACATGTTTCCTAACCCGCCGGTGAATGGCATCCCATATGGAGAGAAATACTACGATCCGTTCTGGGCCGAAGTGCAGGAGATAGACCTGCCCATTGGCATTCACGTCAGCAGCACCCCCAGATACGTGGGCCACGATTTGTACAAGGCCACATTCACCAGTAACGGGTTTTGGTACGGGCTGATGCAAAAGCTGGACTGCCAATTGGCTTTCACCACATTCTTCCAGGGAGGCGTGTTCGACCGTTTTCCGAAGCTGAAGTTGGGCGTAGTGGAGGCCCATTGCGGCTGGATGCCCGCATGGCTGGATGCCATGGACTCGGCGATGTCACGCGAACCCGGGGTCAGTCTTCTGCCCAGCGATTATTTCAAGCGGCAGTGCTGGATATCGGGCGAGCCGGACGAAAAGGCGTTCGCCTTCACTGCACAGATGCTGGGCGCCGACAGGTTGGTCTGGGGTTCTGATTACCCGCACGGAGAAGGCCACACAGACCCGTTGGGGGAATTGACAGAAAGAATCGGCGATCTTTCCGAGGAGGAGCAGAGACAGATCATAGGTGAAAACGCCGTGAATCTGTACGGGCTCGGTTCGTAGAGTGCCCACGGCTTCATGACTGACTCATCAAGAGATACCCAGGCCCCGACCGTCGTGACCGTCTATCCAATGACCGGCCGGCAACTGTTCTTCAACGTGCCTCACGCCGTCTGCGAGGAGTGCGACTTAACCGTTCGCTTGGTCCAGCGCGTTGCCTCGGACCTCCCCCATGTAGAAGTTCGGATCAAGCCGTGGTTCAACCACATTTTTGACGCCCTGCGTCGTGGCGGATGGCACCCGCCTGTGGTTACGATCAACGGGAAGGTCAGCACCCAGGGTGTCGTCCCTGATGAAGATGGACTACGCGGAGCGCTGGTGCGCGACGCCCGCTCCGCCACGGCCGATGACGCCTGACGATACTGCTTCCGTCGCCGCCGTCGCCTCGGACGGCGCTTCACGCATCCTTCTCGGCGGCTATCTCGCTGTCGGCTCCACTCGGGAATGGTTTAGGGCGTGGGCAGCCGTCCTCATACTGCTCGGTCCTGCAAGGCTCATACTTCGAATCGCTACGGTGCTGCCAAACCTGTTGCCCATACGCGGCCGGGCTGCCTGCCGGGCCGCGGAGCGCTGGTGGGCTCGGCTTGCCGCCCGCCTCCTCGGTCTGAGCATTCGCATCAACGGCCTCGAACACATCGACCCGGACGAACAGTACGTGGTTGTAGCACTTCACGAGGGCTTCGCGGACGGCCTCGCCCTCCTACATCTACCACTCTCGTTCACAGTTGTCGCCCGAGACGAGCTTGCCGCGTTCCCGGTTCTCGGCGGCCATCTCGAGCGTGGGCGGCACCTTTTGATCCGGCCCGAGCGACCGGTCTCGACAACACGCTCGCTCCTTCGCGACGCCCGCACTGCGATCAAGTCCGGAGAAAGCGTTCTCCTATTCCCTCAGGGTTCTATCCTCGGGATCGAAGTTGCATTTCAGCCTGGGGCCTTCAATCTCGCGGAGCGCCTCGGACGCCCGATCCTGCCGGTAGTCGTCACGGGCGGGCACCGTGTCTGGGAGCACCCATTTACACCCACACTTCGCACCAACCAGTCCATGAGCCTGACCGTGCTCCCACCTGTCCCGCCTGAGGAGGCGGTCTCCCGGCGAGGAACGATCGAGCGGAGCATGAAACAGGCTGCTCTTGCCAGCGCCACGCCACCTCGGCATTTCGACCCCAGCCGTGACGGCTACTGGGATGACTACCGCTACGAGATTGACCTCTCGTTCCCCGACCTTGCCCAACGAATCGCCACCCATCGCGCCCTACAATCGCACGGCGAAATCGAAGGTTCGTAGTACTACATATACATCTATGGTCGGCTATTAGTGGGCGGTGAACTGGAAGCCATCCTATTCCACTCGTGTATAGTTAGATGCCGGGCGAAATTCCGACAGAAAACTATCGGTTTTCGCGCCCACTACGACGTTGAGTTGCTACAGAACTAACTTTCTTGAGCTACGCCTACATCAGCACTAATCCCGGACGCTTTGCCGTAGTTGCGGTAATCGCGGCGGCATGCCTGATCTCTCTTATCGGGTTCGGAATCCGGGCCAGCTTCGGCCTATATCTGGAGCCGATGACGGTTGCCAACGGATGGTCTCGGGAGACCTTTTCGTTGGCGATGGCGATCCAGAATTTGTTGTGGGGCATTGGCGTACCGGTGGCCGGGGCGATTGCGGACAGATTCGGGACAGCCAAGGTAGTCGCCCTTGGGGCGGCGGTTTACTCTGTTGGCATTGCTGGAATGGCGATGTCGGACAGTGGGCTCGCGCTACACCTGACCGGAGGGATTCTCGTTGGTTTGGGAGTAGCGTTCTGCTCGTTCTCCCTGGTGCTGGCGGCCATTGCCCGCCTTATCGGGCCGGGCCGGCGATCCCTGGCGTTGGGGCTTGGAACCGCTGCAGGATCTCTAGGCCAAGTTATCTTTTCTCCGATCAATCAGGCCTTGATATCCCGCTACGGCTGGTACGACTCCCTACTGGTGATGTCTGTGGTCTCATTGGTCTTGATACCGCTGGCGTTCAGCCTTCGAGGCAGCTCGGAATCACGAGGAGAACCAGCATCGGACCAGGGCCTGACCAATGCCTTGGGCGAGGCGGTAAATCATCGGAGCTACTTGCTCCTTACGGCGGGTTTCTTCGTATGCGGATTCCACGTTGCGTTTATCACCGTGCATTTCCCCACGTACGTCACCGATCTCGGTCTCTCGGCTCAGACAGGCGCATATGCGCTTTCACTAATAGGGCTGTTCAACATTATTGGTTCTCTGGCGTCAGGAGCGTTCGGGCAACGATACTCCAAGAAGATGGGGCTGTCCTTCATCTATTTCACCCGGGCGCTGATCATCCTGGGACTTCTGATGGCCCCGGCCAACGGGCTGACAATCTATCTATTTGCGGCATCAATGGGACTACTTTGGCTGTCAACCGTGCCTTTGACCACGGGGATAGTGGCGCAGATATTCGGGCTCAAGTTCATGGCCACCCTGTTTGGCCTTGTTTTCCTGAGCCATCAGGTCGGGAGTTTTATTGGAGTGTGGATGGGTGGGTTGCTCTACGACCGCACAGGCTCTTATGACGCTATGTGGTGGGCGGGAGTCGGCTTCGGGGTGTTCGCCGCCATAGTGCACTTCCCAATCAATGACAAACCTGTGGTCCGGTTGCGTATGGCTCGGGCCGAACGGTAGGCTGGGGCGGGGTTAGCGGACAACTGCTCTTTCTGAGGGTCCAAATATTCCCACAGAGAACAATTCAGCGATGAGGCGGGACTCAGTGAGTGCGCTGGTTTGTAGGAACTCACGTATCCCGACAGCAGAGGTGGAGATAGCGTCTGCACAGCAGCGGCTAGTCTTGCGGGGGTCTGTTGGTATTCATGTAGTGCTCAGCAGAATCACGCCGGTCACGACCGATGCGACCCCCAGAATCTGGATCGGGCGCAGACGCTCGCGGAGTAAGGTGATAGCGCCAGCGATCGGGACCAGGGTGTAGGCGGACGAGACGGCGGCGACGATGGCCACATTCCCCACTTGAGCGCCCCTAGCGAAAGCGAACATGCCGCCGATCTCGATGGCGCCGATCGCGAGGATTGCCAAAGTGATTCTGGTGGTTAGGCGTTGGTGGGGCTCGGGGCGTTGTCTTATGGCGAGGGGCGCCACGAGAACAGCCGTGAACATCCTGATCATGTAGATTGGCAGGAACCAGCCGAGGTCTTTTGAAAGGGCGGCGACGGCGTAGTAGAAGACGCCGAAGGCGATCATGGCTAAGAAGCCGAAGAAGACACCTCTTCCAATGACGATGCGCCCGCCTTTCAGTTCCGCGATGTTTATAGATGCCAGGAAAACGCCAAGCAGAGCCGCGGCGGCGCCTGAAGACTGGCCTGGGGACAGAGGCTCGGCGAGGAGCAGGACGGCGAGGATGATTACGACGGCCTTGTAGACGGACATTATCGGGCTGACGATGGCTACGGGCCCACGCTGAAGGGACGCGTAATACAGGACGTAGGTCATGCTATAGAGGACACCGAGACCGATGAAGGTGAGCCACTGCTGGCTTGATGTGTGGACGATGCTGCCATCGAAGGGAACGTAGGCAGTGGCAGCCAGCACGGAAGCTACGTTTACTCCGAAGATCAGCCTAAAGTGGCTGGTCCTGCGGGCAAGCAGTGCGCTAGCGAACTCTGCCAGTCCGAAGCCCAGGGCCGCCAACAGGCCCATGCTCACGCTATCAGCAATCATGACGCTAGCTTGTCGGAACCACAGAATGGATCACGGGAATCCTCAAAGCCGATATCTTCCTGGGTGGTGCAGTCTATAGGGGGCCGGACTTGGTTGGCTCGATGGGATGGTTCAGGCAATCTGCGCTGTCCCCAAGACACTAAAGCGGCTTTACGTAACACCTTCCCTGTTACTCTGTAGATGAAACAGATTGGATTGACCACTCAGAAGGGTAATGCTAGCCTACGCAGCTAAATCATGGCTAAGAACTTACCACAACACGCCGAGGTCGTAGTCATTGGCGCGGGTATCGTGGGGTGCAGCGTCGCCTATCACCTTGCAAAGATGGGGTGGAAAGATGTGGTGGCACTGGAACGAAGCGCCATTGTCAGCGGAACCACTGCTCACTCGGCGGGACTGGTAACCCAGCTACGTCATACCCGCGCATTGACGGATATCTCTCGTTACGGCGTTCAGCTTTACCAGGAGCTCAAGGATGAGACCGGACTGGACACCGGTTTTCGACAGACGGGAAGCATAAGTGTGGCCCGTACCCAGGGCCGCATGGACGAGCTTCGTCGAATGATATCCATGGCCAAGAGCTTTGGCGTGGAGATGAACGAGATTGGCCTGGACGAGGCGGAAGAGCTCTGGCCGTTGTTGAGCACTGAAGGGTTGGTTGGAGCGGTACACCTGCCCTACGATGGTGAAACTGTGCCGGACAGCACGGCTAACGCACTGGCAACCGGGGCTACCAATCGAGGTGTGCAAATCATCGAGAACACCCCTGTGAATAACATTTTGACCAGTGGTGGAGCGGTGTCGGGCGTCTCTACAGCACGTGGAGACATCAGATGTGAAGTAGTGGTGAACTGCGCCGGAATGTGGGCCCGGGAGATCGGGCTGATGTGCGGAGTAGCCATCCCTCTCCACGCCGCCGACCACGCCTACTTCGTCACCGAACCGGTGCCCGGTGCCTCGGAGGACATGCCCTCACTTCGCGACCCCGACGGTTACATCTATGTACGGCGATACCCCTTCGAAGGCGGTGGAATACTGATCGGCGGCTTTGAGCCCGAGGGGGTACCCTGGGGGATGGACGGCATACCAGACGATTTTTCCCTCCACATGCTCAACCGTGATTGGAGCCACTACGACATATTGATGAAAAAAGCCATGGACCGCGTCCCGGCCATAGCCGATGCGGGAGTGCGCATCAAACTTGTCGGGCCAGAGAGCTTTACGCCTGACACCCGCTACATCATGGGTGAGGCCCCCGAGCTGCGCAACTTCTTCGTGGCCGCCGGTTTCAACTCCAGCGGCGTAGCGTCGGCTGCAGGAGCGGGCAAGTCTATGGCTGAGTGGATCACGGAGGGGGAGATGACGGAGGACCTCTCGGAGGTGGACATTGGTCGCTTCCAGAGTTGGGCTAACAATCCCGCCTACCTGCGGGACCGAACCGGGGAGGCCCTGGGCCTGCTTTACGCCATGCACTGGCCTTACAGGCAACCGGAGTCGGCCCGAAACGTGCGCCAGTCGCCTTTGCACCAACGTCTCGTTTCTCAGGGCGCATGTTTCGGGGTTGTTGCCGGATGGGAGCGACCCAACTGGTACGCCCCAGAGGGGGTAGATCCCGTTTACGAGTACTCCTGGGGGCGACAGAACTGGTTTGACCATTCTGCCAAGGAGCACTTGGCAGTGCGGCAAGCCGTAGGCTTGTTCGACCAGACCTCCTTTGCCAAGTTCCTGCTTCAAGGAGCCGACGCCGAATCCGTCCTGCAACGCCTGATGGCCAACAACGTAGCCGTGGAACCAGGCAGTCTGGTCTACACCGCCATGCTGAATGCGCGTGGCGGAATC
The DNA here is from genome assembly GCA_965249275.1 of Dehalococcoidia bacterium. Lineage (GTDB taxonomy): Bacteria > Chloroflexota > Dehalococcoidia > Plut-88900 > Plut-88900 > Plut-88900. The sequence continues at coordinate 366,618 of CBDFLQ010000006.1, read as the reverse complement.
GTGTCGGACTTGACGGTGAACCGTATAGCGGAAGACACGTACATGATTGTGACGTCCGCAGGGTCGGTGACCCGGGACTACACCTGGATGAGAAGGCACATTCCCGATGATGCGAGAGCGACGCTTACAGACGTCTCGTCATCCTATGCCGTGCTGAGTGTGATGGGGCCTCGCTCCCGGGACCTTTTATCCCGCCTTACCGACGCCGACCTGTCAAACGAGGCTTTTCCGTTCCTAACGTCGAAGGATATCTATCTCGGCTATGCGCCGGTGCGTGCCTCGCGGATCACCTATGTGGGTGAGCTGGGTTGGGAGCTTTACATTCCCAGTGAGTACGCCTGTAACGTGTACGATTCCATAGTCGAAGAAGGCGGAGAATTCGGGTTAATGCACGCCGGCTACCATGCGTTGGACTCGCTGCGGTTGGAAAAGGCGTACCGGAGCTGGGGCCACGACATCACCAGCGTAGATACTCCCCTTGAGGCCGGTCTTAGATTTGCAGTGGCCTTCGACAAGGGTGTCGATTTCATCGGGAGAGATGCTCTGCTGCGTCAAAGTGAGAGGGGACTGGAAAAGCGGCTGGCCATATTCGTACTGGAAGACCCGGAGCCGCTCCTGCTGGGCGATGAGCCCATCTATCGAGATGGGGTTATTGTGGGCCGCACAACTTCAGGGAATTATGGTCACGCACTGGGTCGGTCAGTGGCTATGGGCTACCTCGAAAATGAAGAGGGAGCAACTCCCGGCTGGATACGCTCAGGCTCTTATGAAATAGAGGTTGCTACCGAGAGCTTTTCGGCCAATGTACGTCTCGGCCCGCCCTATGACCCGAAAAGCGAGAAGATAAAGGCTTAGCTACGCCTTCGAGAAGCAGTCCTGCCGATTGAGGAGAAGACCAGAGGGGCTCCTCCACAGCGGAAACCCATTGACGGTTCAGAACGTTCCGGTCTCAAGATGGTTTATTCCGGGCCACTGGATGCACGCCTGAATACAATCCAGTGAGGCAGTACAGTCTATTGTTTAACCGCGTTGAGAATTAGTCCACCAAGGAAGTTGGATCACAATCAGATGAACAAGAGCACGTGCGACGTTCTAATTCACAACGGTCAGATCATCACCATGGACTCGGAGCGCAGAATCTATCGCACGGGCGCGGTGGCGATCACCGGCTCGCGCATTGTAGAGGTCGGCACCCATGCCGACCTGAGACAGCGATTCGATGCGAGGGAGACGATAGATGCCGAAGGCGGCATCGTGCATCCTGGCTTCATCGATGCTCACAATCATATCGTCCACACTTCCTGTCGGGGGGTTGGCAACGTCCGCGATGCGAACCCATCACCGATCAACTTCGCAACCTGGAAAGCCGGAGTGACCGATGAGGACGAGGCCGCTGCCACCGCCATGGCCAGTCTCGAGATGCTTCGAAGTGGCTTTACGATGTTTATAGAACCGGGTTCACTGTTCTCGACCGAGGCGGGGGCTGAGGCGGTCGAGCGGGTGGGCATGAGAGCGCTTTTCGCCCCGCTCTATCTATGGGACAGGCGCGAGTCTTTCGATGCTGTACCATCGCTAATAAGTCCTAGCCTGATGGCTCGTGCGCCCATCGATCTCGACCGGTCACTGGGGCAATTGGACGTGGAGCTTCACCGCAATGGAGACCCCGAAGCGTTGGTCCGAGGTTACATTTTCGTCTACGGCGCAGGCACTGCCTCGCCTGAACTGTTGCAAGCGGCACACGCATGTGCCCGCGATAATAACGTGCCCTTCCAGCTTCATGCCGGTTACGTTCCAGGAGAGCCCGCGATCTATCGCGCCATAAACGGCACCAGCCACATCATGCACCTGCAGGAGCTCGGTGTACTCGACGAGCACACCGTCATAGTCCATGCAAACGTGCTGGACGAAGAGGAAGAGAGAGCGGTCCAGGAATCGGGCTGCCAGATAGTATGGTGCCCGGCTGCCTTCTTCTCGCTCGGGTTCGGAGGAAGTGCCAACTTCAAGATGGCGCAGCGGTACCAACGAGGAACCCGTGTCTCGCTTGGCACCGACGGCGCTATCGGATGCACTCCGGGTGGGATCATACTCGCTGCGCACTACGTATCACAAACCTATGCGGACCCTCTTTCCCCCGGAGCGTTACTCGAAATGCAAACCATCAACGCGGCCTCGGCCGCCGGTATGAATGCTGAGCTTGGAAGCTTGGAATCCGGTAAGCGCGCGGACGTCGTTGTGAGGTCTGCGGGCGCGGCTGAAGCGTATCCCTCGAACAACCCATTGCACTTGTTGGCGCTAACGATGGGAACCGGAAGCGTGGATACTGTCCTGGTTAACGGTAAGGTGGTCTTCAGCGGAGGACACTCAACCCGAGTGGATGAGCTGGAGGTTTACCGGACAGTTTCTGATTCGGTCGTTGATCGGGCGAGGCGGCTCGGGGTTGACCTGGGACTCGGGTGGCCGGTCGTTAGCTGATCTACGAGCCACGGCCCTTGATTCCCAGAATGATGGGCTGGAGAGCGCTGGAATTGGGTGGCTTGATTTCAACTTCAGGGCGACGTTCGTCTAGGCATGTATTGCCGACTGCCCACCGTCCAGGTAGATCACCTGACCTGTCATCCAGTCCGAGGCTGGGCTGGCCAGGTAAACGGCCAACAGTCCGACGTCCCGGGCGTCGGTGAGGCGCTGGAGGGGGACGCCTTTGACACGGGCCTCGTGGACGGCCTGATCGATGAAACCGGGTCTGGTCATCTCGGTCATGAACCAGCCGGGACCAATGCCGTTGACGTTGATGTTGAACCGGCCCCACTCCAGAGCCAAGCACTTAGTAAGCATGTTAAGGGCAGCCTTGGAGCTGTCGTAGGCGGTGTAGTAGGCCTCAGCAAGGATGCCGGTCATAGATGAGACGTTGATGATCTTGCCGCTTCGCCGTTCCAACATCTGGCCGGCTACGGCTCGGCAGCAGTAGAAAGCGCCGCTGAGGTTAATGTTTAGGAGGCGGATCCATTGCTCATCGGTCAGCCCGGCCTTCAGGTCACCGGAGATCTTTTCCTCTGGGAGCTTCTCAATTGGTATTACGGGTACGGCACCGTAGCTTATGCCAGCATTGTTGACCAGGATATCGATTTTCCCCAGGGCGGCGGTGGCCTGGGATACCGCTGGCTCAGCCTGGGCCGAATCGGATACGTCTAACTGCACAGCGACGGAGTTTCGGCCTAGGGCCCGTATTTCATCGGCAACCTGTTCAACTTGTTCCAGGGTTCGAGAAGCGACCGCGACGTCGGCGCCGGCCTCGGCCAACACCAAAGCGATAGCCTTGCCGATACCCCGGCCCCCGCCGGTAATGAGAGCGGACTTCCCTTCCAAACTGTACTCGCTAAGCATCTGGTCAACTTCTCCATTTCGCTAGCAACTTGCGCCCGTTGCCCTGAATGAGGGTTTCATAAGGTAAATTCGAAACCGGGTCGGCCTCAGCGCCAATTTTGCCCTCATCGAAGAGGTCGATACGCTTACGTGTCCAAGCGCAGGTCAAAAGGGGCACGGCGATTCAGCAATCAGATCAATTGAACCGGTACACCTTGGCGGCGTTAGCGCAGGTTATCTGCTGTATCACGTCCTTGGGGAGGTGTCCCAGGTTATTCTGGATGACCGTCTTGGAGTCGGGGAACACGCCGTCGGGATGAGGGTAGTCGGAGCCCCACATAATGCTGTCTATACCAATTCTCTCAATCTCGTCCATCGAGACGTATTCCTCCTGGAAGGTGGAATGTCCCTGTCGACGCCAGTACTCGCTCGGTTTCATCTCGAGGCCGAGTTGGAACAACCTGTCGGCGTACTCGATGTCTGTCCTCTCAACGATGTAGGGTATCCATCCGATACCGCATTCGCCCAGCACCCAGTTGAAGTCCGGGAATCTTTGGCAAGCCCCGGAAAGTATGACACTGATCAGGAACTCTGAGCCGGTGATCTGGAACAGGGCTTCCCCCAACCCCCTGACCACGTATCGGTATTCCGCTTCTTCCTTCGGCTGCGGTCTGGCGAAGCTGCCACCCACGGTATGGAAGGAGATTGGTATTTGGCACTCGGCAGAGGTTTGCCACAATATATCCCAGTCCTTGTGATACAGAGGCTTGTTCATCTGAGGTACGAGGATCTCCGCGCCTCTTAGGCCCAACTCTGCTGCCTGGCGAAGCTGGTCGGCGGCGGTCTGAGGGTCTCGGTGAGTCAGGCAAGCGAGTGCGTTCATCCGCGTGGGATTCTTACCGACGAAATCGGCAACCCACTGGTTGTAGACTTGATAGGTGGAGTTAAGAATCGCTGCGTCTTCGACCTCGGGGCCAAGCCGGCCACCGGCACCGATCTCAAGGATGCCGTACATGATCTCGGCATCCACGCCGTCTATGTCCAAGTCCCTCACACGTAGGTCGGGATCGCTGGGATGATAGACTCCGTGAGCCATACTATCGAAGAACCCGACTTCGGCCATCCGGTCCAGATGTTTGGCTTCCCCTTCCTGGTAGTGGCCACTGGTCAGGCCACCGCTGCCAGAGGGCACAACTTTTTTGCCTTCCAACATCCAGTAAGGACCTTCTTCCGTGTCCTCTACCCGGGGCATCTTATCCCTGAGTTCAGAGGGAGCATTCTCTACGAACATCTCTGGCGGCATATACACCAGATCCATGTGGGTGTCGGCGGAAATCAGATTGTATTTCATGTCCCTCTCCTACTGTTTGCTAAGCGGATCACCCTCTAGTTGAATCGGTACACTCTCGAGGCGTTTTCACATATCAGCTTCTGCCGAACTGCGTCGTCCAAGTGTCCCATGCCCTCTGCGATAGCCTTGGCCGAATCGGGGAACACGCCGTCGGGGTGGGGATAGTCCGAACCCCACATTATGTTGTTGATGCCGATCCGCTCAATCTCATCGGTTGAGACGTATTCCTGCTGGAAGGTTGAGTAGCCCTGTCTCTGCCAGTACTCGCTAGGCTTCATGTTGAAACCCAGGTGGAACAGACGGTCATCGTATTTTGAATCGGTCCTTTCGATTACGTAGGGGATCCATCCGATTCCACACTCCCCGAGCACGAATTGGAAGTTCGGATTGCGCTCGCAGGCCCCGGACAGAACCATACTTACAAGGAATTCGATGCCCGAGAGCTGGAACATGATGAAGCCAAGACCCATGCTCAGCCACCCGTAATCTTTCTGGTCGGCAGGTGAAGGCGTCCTATGGGGATAGCCCAACGTATGGAAAGATACTGGCATACGGGTCTCCGACGCGGCCTCCCACAAAGGCTCCCAGTCCTTGTGATATGCGGGGTTAGGCATCTTGCCAGCGTTGATTTCTGCGCCCCTTAGCCCCAGTTCGGCGCAGCGTCTCACCTGTCGGGCTGCTACTTCGGGATCGTGGCTGCTGAGGCAACCGAGGGCGGCGATGCGATCGGAGTGGGGTCGGACAAAGTCGGACACCCATTCGTTGTAGGCATCATAGATGGCGGTTGTAACCTCAACATCCTTGAATCCGGGCCCCGAGAATCCGCCTCCACCTATGCCCAGAATGCCGTACATCACCTCGGCGTCTACACCGTCGATGTCCTGGTCTTTGATGCGCAGCTGTGCATCCGAGGGGTGGTAGATGCCGTTCGCTATGCCGTCAAAGAAGCCCACTTCAGCCATACGGTCAAGATGATGGGACTGACCAGGTACGTAGGCTGCGAAATCCTTCGTCAGATTTCCTCCGACACCGGCGCCGCACATATACTCTCCCTCGATTTCCCATGCCTTGCCGCCGTTTTTTTGGTCGGCCACATATGGCATTTTGTCCTTGAGGTGTGCCGGGGCGTTGTTTGTGAAGAGGTCACCCGGAAGCCATGCAACGTCCAGATGGGTGTCTGCCGATATCACTTTGTAATCCATTCGTTCCTCCCTCTATCTGCCCTCTGTAGGGTATCTCATATCAATAATGGAAAACTGCCTATCTCCATTGATAGAGTTCCTAATTATAGATGGCGTGATAATTTGTAGTTGGAGCCATTTGGCTGATCTGTCGGTCTCCTGTCTTAGTTGTCTAGCTTTACACGATGCGGTCTTAAATGTCACCTTGGCGCTGGACTAGTATTGTAGATGACGCAGCTAAAAGGGAATTCCCTTCGAATTCTTGGTTCGGGACTAATAATACAGAGTTTTGGATGATGAATGCTAAGGGAGGCTCTCCGTTTTTGTTCGGGTAGTCTCCTTTTGCGTCTCAGCAAATTAAACTTGTACGTGTTGGATCTATGCAGTCGGATCTACAGGTCCTGCATCCATGCCACGTAGCGCTCGTACTTCGCGTCTCCCGTTGCACGTTGCCGCTTCTCGTCAGCCGGGATGGCGTAGGGGATGTTGGTCGCGAATCTCCGGTGGAGGAATACCGGATTGTTCGAGTTCGGACCGGTAGCAGCCGTGCTTGAGCAGTGCTCTATCAAGGCACCGTTCGAATGGCCCCACCGCTCCATCTCCCCTGCACACTCGGGTCTAGGGGTGTCGGTCATGCTGCCTGAGTGGACGGCGAGTGCTGTGGGGAGGGTACTCGCAACCGTCATTGATGCAGCGCGTGTCGGCGCTCCTGATGTCAGCAACTTCGCAGTTCGAGTGACACGGGTCCGGTGACGGACGGTTCGGGGGAAGATTGCCCATACCGAATCATTGCATATGGACACCTTTGACCGGCTTGACTACTCCACTTTATGAATCGCACGGGGCAGTCCGCTTAGGACTTCGCAACCTTGATCAGTTACGAGAACGGTCTCACTCAATCCGACTCCGTAGCGGCCTGATTCGAAAAGGATAATAGGCATGTGGAAAGTCATGCCAGGATCCAGCACATCCTTAGAGTCGGGTTCCAGGCTCAAGTTTCCTCTATCCGACCACATAATACCGTTCTGGTACCCGGTGCGGTGGCGAAAGACTTCGGGGCGTCCCGATCTTTCGATGACGGCTCGGCAGGCGGCGTCGACGTCTCCCGTTTTCGCGCCGGGATGTATGGCGTCGATTGCCGCTTGCAGCGCTTCCTCGGCAAGGGAGTGGAGTGACTCTACACTCGGGTGGCTACCCAGCAACGCCGAGCGGCAGATACTGCCGGCGTAACCGTTGGCCCAGCCGCCCAGCTCTGTAAACACCGGCTGGTCTCGTTGAAGAGCGTAGGAGGTCGGGAGGCCGTGGGGCAGGGCCGTTCGGGGTCCAAACAGCAGGGTGAAGGGACGTATCTCACCACCGGCGTTTTCCACGGCGGCAGTGATTGCCTGGGCAACCTCGTGTTCGGTGATGCCTTCTCGAAGTGATGCGTTCATTGTCTCGATGGCTAATCGGGTGAAACCCATGGCTTTGCGCATGGTTGCAATTTCCACATCGCTTTTTACGGCGGATGCAGAAGCCACAACCCCTGTGGCATCGACGATCTTGAGATTGGGGAGCTCAGACTGCAGCGCGGCCACGTCCCTCGGGGCGAGGTTCCAGCAACCCAACTCAATCCCGAGCCTACCTTCCTCCAGCCCGAATCTTCGAAGCACGTCGGCGACCGCCTTTGCCTGGTCACCCTCCTGAGTGTAGGGTACAACTTCCGTAATACAGCTCTCGGTCCTGACGGCATCTTCATCGTATTCGCGGACCACATATGTAGGCGGATGGCCGGGGGCCAGTATTAAAGGGAAGGGGGCGAAGTATCCGCCGGCACCATCATAACCGGAGAGATATTCCTGGTGACTGTAAGCCGTCACGGCAATCGCATCCATCCCCTGCGACTCAAGTTTTGCCATCACCGCGCTATGGCGTCGTTGGTATTCTTCTCGAGAGAAGGGAGGGTCAGTCATAGGAATTGAACCGCTACTCACTGCCGTCATTGCGTTCCTCCTGAAAGTCCGCGCTTGTTAGCGTGGCGCCGATTTTGGATAGGGTCATGTTAGATTTCGGCAAGCGGCACAGTCAACAGTAGGCTTTTAACCTGTCGGGATTCTTGCTGTGCACTTCAGGCCATCAAGAGGCCGGGGATTTTCAGATATCCAAGTGGCAGCCTCATTGGAGGCAATGCACTTGTGGAATTCAGTCCCAGTGGCGCGGTTCTGTCTACAGTGTGCGTTGACTGGCGGGCTGGGAATGTCTCCCGGAATAATTCTAGGCTTGGAAGTGAGGCATGATCTCGTCTCTAATTGACCGCATCATTCCCTTCTTGTCCAGGATTGTGAACATCACAGTGGAGATGTTCTTTACTCCCATCTCCCCTAAAACGGATATCCGTTCATTGATGTCGTCCGGTTTACCGGTCAGATGAAAGTAATCAATCAGGGTAGCAGTGACATGTTTCGCCCAAGGCGCATCGAGACGCTCGACTCCATAGGGCTCATAAGCGTCGGCGACTCGTTTAGAATCGGAGGCAAGTTCCTCTATCAGTCCCGGATTTGCCCGTTCCAGTCCTTGGCGTAGCTCGTTGACCTCGGGGGTATCTTGTTCGAAAAGCGTATGAAGGTGGCCGTAGGCAAGGGGATAAGGAGCCACCTCCTCTCGGGCGTCCTCTTTGTTGTCGGCAACGTAGATCATGGTGCGGACCCAGAATTCTACCTCCGCAGGATCCCTGCCGACCCTGAGCGCCCCCTTCTCAACTTGCGCCATCTTCCACCTGACCCATTCCGGATTGGTCCCGATGGAAATCACCCCGTCGGCGATTTCTCCGGCAAGCTGCAACATCCTCGGGCGCTCCGCTGCCAAGTAGATGGGCACCGGGTCTCGAATCCACTCCGAGTGGGCTTTCGCTCCTCGGTATTCCGCTTCCTCCCCAGACATGAACTTCCGAATGAAGTTCACCGCTTCACGCATTTCCTTGACGGGAGCAGGCCGCTTCAGGACAGTTTCAAAAGGCCCACCAACTCCCAGGCCAACAAAGGCACGGCCCCCGGACAGTTCGTTAATGCTGGCGGTGGCGTTGGCTATTGACATTGGATGGAAGGTTATCGGAGTGGTTACCCCATGCCCTATGAGGATTGATCTGGTGCTCTGAGCGGAGAGGGCCATCAAAGTATGTACGTCGCGACCGACGAAGGGCATGTCTATAAGGGTCAGTTGTTTGAACCCACTGTCCTCGGCAAACCTTGCATACTCCCCTATCTCGTGGACCGATTCGGTACGGCCCAGGCCGACGCTAAAGTCCAACTTCATAGCAGCCTCCGTGCAACATAGTTTCCAAGATGTAGACAGGATATACTTTGATTGTACTAAGCACCATGCTTCACCCCCTTGGCTGCGGGGGACGCTCAGATCGGGGCATACGCGCCTCCAATTGGGTTCATACCTTGGCTGAACATGGGGAGCTATTGTATTGGAGGACGGCCTGGCAGATTTCTTGGGCTGCTATTCCTCTACGGGGAACAGCACCACGCGCAGGTAGCGATCCGTAGTGAGGTAGCGCTGGGCTGCGTCCGCGACCTCATCTAGAGTCAATGCCTCCAGCCGTTCGTCGAAACCGGTGATTTCCGAGAACGATTCTCCCCGCTGAGTTGCTGACTGGATCTGGCCAAGCCAGAACCCGTTGTCCCGCAACTGCTCCTCCCGAGAGGTGCTCAAGAGCTCCTTGACCGTGTCCAGGTAACTCTGTTCACCCCCATCGCGCAGCCAGTCCACTTCAGTAATCACCTCGCCGAAAAGCTCTTCGACGCGTGTGGGATCGCTGCCAAAGATGACGTAGGCGAGGTACTCCTGGTCTGGGAGACTGGAGCCACTTGCGCTTACACCAATGCTGTACGTGCCGCCCAACTGTTCGCGGACTCGTTCCCGCAATCGGATCCCGAGCACCTCGCCGACCACGTTAAGAGTAAGGGCCTCCTGGCGGCTCCACTCCATATCTCCGGCGAAAAGCACTAACGTGTTGCTGCGGGGCTCAGTCCCACTGTAAACAGCGTGGTCTACCAGACCCGGCGGCGGGTCAATCCCGTGGTCTTGCCACTGTTCGGCCCGACCTGTGCTTGGCAAGCTGGCCAGGTAGGTAGCAGTCAACGAGCGCAGATCATCCCAGTCGAAGGCGCCCACAAAGACGAAGGTTGAATCGCTCAAGTCTGCGAACCGGTCGGCGTAGACGGCCTCGGCCCGCTCCATGCTCAGCTCTTCAAGCAGCTCTACTGAAAGAGGGCGGGCACGGAAGTGGTTCTGGGCCAGCAGGGCGTTTACGGTGTCGAAGAGGACTGAGTCCGGTTCGGCGGCGTTGATCTCGGCGACGCTGCGCAGCCTCGACTCGTAATTCGAGAAAAAAGCCGGATCCAGCCGAGGTTCGGTTGCATACAACGTGATTAGTTGGAACAGGGTCTCCATGTCCTCCGGTGAGCCACTGCCACTAAAGCCTTCAAACAACTCCTCTATATATGGAGATACTGAGACCCTCTGGCCGGCTAGCAGCTTGTCCAGAGTCACATTGTCGTGCGGGCCTACGCCGCTTCCGGAAACCAATTGTGCGGCGTAGGTAGCGGACACGTGGTCATCATCGGACACGAGGGAGTGCCCGCCTGGGCTGAAGGCCCTGAATACGACCTCGTCGTTTTTGAAGTCGGTCTGTTTGGCTATTACGGTAATGCCGTTGGACAGCGTCCACTTAACGGCGTCGATAGACTCGATTTGCTCTTCGGCTGTGATGCTTCCCGGGGTCGGGATAGTTGCCAGCAGGGGAACATCTCCTACGTCATCTGCGTAAGGGTCGACCGTCAGTGCAGGGGCTCCCTCGATTTGAGCCAGCGTGTCTACTGCCAAGTCCGCATCCGAGTTGGCTTCAGTTTCTTCGGGACGAACGACAAGAAGACCCGTGTTACCGGACTGAGTCCAGGATTCGGCCACTTCGCCGAACTCCGCCAAGGAGATCTGTGGAAGCAGCTCCTGATACAGCTCCCATTCAGTTTCTATGCCGGGAACGGGCGTTCCGCTGAAAAAGTGGTCTACGTATTCGTCGACGAGGGTACCCGAAGATGTCTGTTCCCGTTGCTTGTACGCGCTCTCCACCGAGCTGAGCAGGTTGCTTTTTTCTCGGGCCAGTTCGCTTTCCGTAAAGCCATGCTGTCGAACGCGCTGCATTTCCTCCAGTACCGCGCCCAGACCAGTTTCGATGCCATCGGGTTCCACCCATGCCTGGAACGTCAGGATGTCCAGGGTTTCTACATATGCTGAACGTCCACTTCCGGCCCACAGATAGGGTGGATCGGCGGACTGACTACGCTCGAAAAGTCGGGCGTTGAGCATCATGAAGGCAAGGCTTTCCACGACATAGCGCCGGAATGCCGACAAGTCTTGACCCTTGTCGGGAGTGAGGTTTCGGATGAGGATGAACTGGGAGCCGGGGGATTCAGCATCGGTAAAGACCTCGATACGTGTCTCGTCGTAGCTTGGTACATCGAAAGTCGGCCTTTCGGTGGAAGGTGCGACGGCAGCGCGCTCCTGGTAAGCCTCGCCTTCGGGAGACGGTGCGAAGTGCTGCTTTACCTTGGCCTCCATGTCCTCAATATCGAAGTCACCCACGGCGACGACGGCCAAGAGGTCGGGCCTGTACCAACGCTCGTAGTATTCGATCAGGCGCTCTACCGGAGCGTTTTCAATGATGTCCGTGAGCCCTATAGGGGCCCGGTCGGCGTAGCGCGAGGACCCGAAGAGCAGTGAGAGCAAGTTATCCTGGAGGCGGGAGTTGAATCCTTGGCTCAAACGCCACTCTTCCAAAACTACACCACGCTCCAGCTCAACTTCCTCCGGGTCGAAGCTTATTGCATAAGCCCAGTCACTTAGGATATGGAAAGCGTTTTCGGTGATTTCGGGATCGCCTGTCGGAATCTCCAGAAAATACAAGGTTTCGTCGAAACCGGTGTAGGCGTTAAGGTCGGGGCCAAAGGTACTGCCGATGGACTCGATGTATTCGATTATTTCTTGCTTGGCGAAGCGCTCAGTGCCGTTGAATGCCATGTGCTCTACTAAGTGAGCTAGCCCGCGCTGATTCTCCTCCTCATGCACCGAACCGGCCTTTACCGCCAGCGCTATTTGGGCGCGGCCGCGCGGCTCTTCGTTGTGTCTGATGTAGTAGCTCAGGCCGTTGGGAAGAGTGCCGCGGACCACCAGGGGGTCGAAGTCCAGGGGTTCCTCAACCTCAATTTCCGGCTCGACCGGAGCGGTGGGCATGGGGGCTGGAGTAGGCGTGGACTCGGGAGTTGGGGTTGGGGTTGGGGTAGGTACTGCCAGCACAGGAGTAGCTGTGGGTTCGGGGGTTGGGGTGGGGGTGGGCTCTACCGGCGCGGTAGTGGCTGTAGGATCAGGACTAGGAGCGGGTGTTGGCGCTACTGTCTCGGTGGTGGCTGTGTGTTCGGGAGGTGCTGTGGGCGTGGGTTGGGAGCCGCAAGCTACTAACACAACTAGCATCGGAGTGATGGATATGAGGACTAATGCTGACTTCAATTCGCGCTCATAGATTTCTTCTCATGGTTGGCATTCTAGTGTCCTTGGATTCGATAGGTGTCTAGACAAGGTCGCACGGAACGGCTCTTTTGGGAGTCGTTCAAGCGGCTGTTCCAATTGCATACCGTCAAGTTAGGAGCACTTATTTTAAACTGTTATGAAGACCCGTGCCCACTCCTTGCAGTTGCATCGTGCGGTTAAGATGATAGACAAGGCAAAACGACATGCTAGTTGGATCAGACATCAGCAAGACCTATTCAGACAGGACCCTGTTCAGTGGCCTCACATTGAACCTAACTGCCGGGGACCGTATTGCGCTGATAGGCCCAAACGGCTCCGGTAAGACCACGCTCATGGATATCCTGGCGGGCGAAATGGCCCCGGACACAGGAAGCGTATCCAGGCAGCGCAACGTTACCGTGGGCTATCTCAAGCAGGAACCTGATTCGTTTACCGGCAAACCCCTTCTCAAAGAAGTGTTGGACGCCGGATCGGAAGTGAACGCTTTGGTGGATGAAATAGCCGCTGTACAGGAGGTGCTGTCATCGGAAGCCGACCCTGTGCAGCAGAGCTACCTGCTGGAGCGTCTCGGCAAACTTGACATGGAGTTGGAGGCCGCTGGCGGAAATGACAGAGAGCACGAGGCCAAGGCTGTGCTCTCGGGCCTTGGTTTTAAGCAGGCCGACTTTCTGCGGCCTATGAGCGAGTTCAGCGGCGGATGGGTCATGCGGGCCAGCCTAGCCAGAATACTGTTCAGGAAGCCCAACCTGTTGCTCCTTGACGAGCCAACGAATCACCTTGACCTGGATGCAAACCTCTGGTTTGAGAAGTATCTAGCCTCTTTCCAGGGTGGCGTGCTCGTCACATCTCACGACCGTGCTTTTCTGAACCAGACCGCAACCAAGGTACTTGCCATTGAGCTGGACGAAGTGATGCTTCACAGGGGCAACTATGACGCTTACCTGGTTGCACGAGCGCGCGCCCTTCAGGTCAAGGAGGCGGCCTCAGCGAGGCAGGAACGCCAGATACAGAAGCAAATGCGCTTTATCGATCGTTTTCGCTCGAAGGCCAGAAAGGCCACCCAGGTGCAAAGCCGTGTGAAGCAACTCGAAAAAATTAAGATCATCGAGTTGCCGAGGGCCACGAAAAAGGTCCGATATTCATTCCCGGAGCCCCCCCGCAGCGGTTCCGAGGTTATTTCACTGAGAAACTTGAGCAAGTCTTACGGCAAAAACGTGGTCTACCAAGACATTAACCTGACACTTTCGCGCGGAGACCGTGTTGCGTTGGTCGGGCCTAACGGCGCGGGCAAGACAACGATGCTGAAGATACTGGCAGACGTGATTGCATTTGACAGCGGGGAGAGAAAAACCGGTCATAACGTAATCACTACTTATTACGCACAGCACGTGCTTGAACTCCTGGATCCGGGCAACACGATGATTGAAGAGGTGCAGAAGTCGGCGCCAGGGGAATCGGAGCAGAACCTGCGCACGACTCTCGGGGGATTCCTGTTCAGTGGTGACGATGTCCTCAAGCCAATTTCCGTGCTGTCCGGTGGTGAAAAGGCACGGGTGGCTTTGGCCAAGCTGCTGTTACAGCCAAGCAATCTGCTCCTCATGGACGAGCCGACAAATCATCTTGACATCGCTTCCAGGGAGATTCTCGCGGACGCTCTTGGTGACTATCACGGCACTATCTGTTTCATAACCCACGACCGGACACTAATGCGGCAGATCGCAAACAAGATTGTAGAAATAGATGGGGGCCAGCCCACGGTTTTCCCTGGGGACTACGACAGCTATCTGTATCAAAAGCAAACTAAAACCAACAAGGGAAGCACCAGTTCAACGGCCAATGGAGCCGATGTCGATGCTTTGGTACAGGAGTTGAGTGGGAACCGCAACGGTCGGGTAACCAGCGCTGAGGAACTACAGCGCCGGTCACTTAGCAAAGAGGCGCGCAGGCTGGCGAGGCTGATTGAGAAAATAAACTGTTCCCTAGCCAACCACGAAGCCCGCATGGCGGAGTTGGAGGCGAAGTTCTCCAATCCCGACTTGTTTGACGAGCCGGACCAGATTGCCGCCTCAGGGGAGCAATACCGCGTACTCAAAGAGGAGACGGACTCCCTCTGGGAGGAGTGGGCAAGGTTGTCATTGGAAGCGGAGACTATCGACAGCAAGCTGACGGGATTGAAGACCGGTTAGACCCGCGCCAAGGATATTCAGCAAGCTAAACCCTCCTTGGGCTCTACTGGAGCAATCCGCCTGTATTTGACATTGCTTATAGCGCAGGTAGCCGGAGTGATCACTGTCAGCAGGATAGACTTTCGATGATCACCGGCAGGATACATCTCCACGAAAGGAATCCAACATGAACTCAACCAGAAAGCCGGTCGCCGTAGTGGTGGGGGCGACATCGAAGTGGCAATCTGATGGCCGCAATACCCAGTTGGTGCACGGTAGGGCGATCGATGACAGCGAGCTGCCGGTTGGCGTGCGCTGGGGGGTTGGGGGAGCCATATCCCTAAAGTTTGCAAGGGAGGGATTCTTTGTCGTTTTGACTACCCGAAAGGCTGCCAACGCGGCTGCATTGGAGGAAGCGATTCGGGAGCAGGGCGGCGAAAGCATGATAGTGGAACTGGACCTCGCGTCTCGGGAGTCCATAGCGGAAGCGTTCGTACAGATCCGAGATAAGGTCGGCGACCCGAACGTATTGGTCTATAACGCAGGGTATCTGGAGGGGCGTGATCTTCCGCCGGAAAAGGAATTGCTGGAACACATTCCCTTCGAAATGTTCGAAACCGCGCAGCACATATCCAGCAGCGGCCCATTCCTGGTCGTGAAGGAAGTGCTGCCTGCCATGCGGGAGCGAGGCGAAGGCTCTATCCTGATTTCCAATAACCCGTCGTCGTTGCGGGGCAAAAAGCGGTACACGGGACAATCGCTATACTATCCGAGGGTGTTGATGCGGACACTGGCGCAGGCGTTGACGGAGGAATATTCCGAGTACGGAGTGCATGTTGCCAATGTGGTGATCGACGGCCTCATTGATTCTCCCGGCACCCGGGCCCTGCCGCGGGCGCAGCAACAGCCTGAATTGCTGATGAATCCCGTTAAGATAGCTGAGGCCTTCTATTATCTGTACACTCAGGACAAGTCCTGCTGGACCCACGAACTCCAATTGACCCCATTTTCAACCAAGCCGAGCTTTTGACATGTATCACTCGGGCCGGCCAGTAAATTGAATGAATCCGAAGGAGAACTCAGATGGATGTCGGAATGATGATGATCTTTTCCAGCTACGGCTGGGACGATGGCCCGGACGGTCAGATGTGGAAAGAGGACCTGTACCTTGCTGACATAGCTGCGGACTTGGGATTCGACTGCCTCTGGTCCACGGAGCACCATTTCAACGATTATTCCTTCGTGCCGGACAATCTCCAGCTTATGACTCATCTGGCGGCCAAGCACCCCAACATCGACGTGGGAACGGCCGCCGTGATACTCCCCTGGCATGATCCGGTGCGGGTGGCGGAAAACGCTGCCGTTCTCGACATGTTGAGCAATGGGAGACTCCGGCTGGGGCTTGGGCGAGGTCTGGCGCGCCGAGAGTTCCAGGCCTTTGGGATCAGTATGGATGAGTCTCGGGGCCGTTTTGACGAGGCAGCGCCAATGATTGTAGAGGCTCTAAAGACTGGCTTCATTGAGGGAAACGGGACCTACTTCAAACAACCTCGGACGGAACTCAGGCCTCGACCGCAGCATTCTTTCGACGGGCGTATCTACGCCGTTGCCGCCAGCGACGATTCTATTCTCTCGGCGGCCAAACTTGGAGCGCACATAATCATGTTCGCTGATCGTCCTTGGGAAATGCGGATGGAGGGAATTGAGCGGGGCCGAGCATTGCACCGTGAATTTCACGGCACGGAGCCACCAACCTTGCTGCTCACCGAATTTGCCATATGCGGCCCTGACCTGGCAGAGGCCGAAGAAGAAGCGCTCCAATACCAGGGCAAATTTGTCGAGAGCAACTTTTACCACTACGAATTTCTTAGCGATCACTTTAAGTCGGTGAAGGGGTACAACGCCTATCAACAGAAAGCTGAAATAGCGCGTTCGGCGGGTCTCGAAGGAGCGGTAAAAGGTTTTATGAAGGCGGCGAGCTGGGGCACACCGGACAAGATTCTACGCGGGCTTGAGGAACGCAGAGCCCTGCTAGGCGATTTCGAGTTGAACATCGCCTTCCGCTTCGGTGGTACACCTCTGCCTGTCGCGGAGCGAGGCTTGAGGCTCTTTGCCAAAGAAGTGCTGCCGGTCTTGAAGTCCTGGTAGAGCCTGCAACTGCATATGGTGTAATATCAAACCGGAGTCATAGTTCTAGTGCCTCGGCGAATTGTACAAGGTCGATCTGTGTGGAGATGACCAGTCGATAGCATACAAAAAAGAACACGTGATCAAATCTGTAAAAGAAGGGTTATGCAATGAGAGAGTACGATCTAGTAATTAGGGGCGGAACGGTTATTGATGGCACTGGTGTCCCACGTCGTCAGGCCGACGTGGCGGTGAAGGATGGTCGGGTGGCAATGATCAGCGGCAACATTCCTGCGGGCGCCGCGAAAGAGATCGATGCTTCCGGATGCTTCGTAGCGCCTGGGGCCATCGATCTTCACACTCACTATGATGCCCAGCTTAACTGGGACCCGTACGCCTCTCTTTCAGGCTGGTTCGGAGTGACATCCCTCACAATCGGGCAATGCGGTTTCGGTTTCGCACCCACGAGGCCCGAGGACCAGGACCTGAACATGCGGATGATGGACCGAATCGAGGCCATACCACTGAAGTCCATGAGACTAGGAATGCGCTGGGACTGGGAGACTTTCCCAGAGTACCTGGATAGTTTAGACAGGCAGGGGCTCGGGCTAAACGTGGGGGCTCTGTTCCCCTTTTCGCCTATGCGGGGCTATGTGCTTGGAATGTACGCCGCTCGGGAGAGGACTTCCGTAACGGATGTAGAGCTGAACGAGATGAAACGGATGTTTCATGAGAGCATGGAGGCGGGGGCTTTCGGATTTGCCCTGGACAAGAACCTGGAAGACAGGGCCGAGGATGGGAGCGTTCTGCCCACCGTGGTTGCTTCTGACGAAGAGTTCCTGGCGATGGCGGATGTCATGCGCGAGTTCGGAGTTGGCCATATAGGGGTGACCATTGGGTCGGGCCTGGAATTGGATGAGCGTATGGCCGTGCGGAACATGACCACGCAGTTGATGAGGAAGAGCGGACGTCCACTTCATATTCTGGATGCCCAATTGGGCGAGGGTCGGGACTGGTTGAAGGCGTGCCGTGCCGAAGGGCTCCCGTTGGTGACGCAGCTAGTGTGTACGCCTTTCGATAGCGAATTCAAACTATCCGAGTACAACCTATACGACTACATGCCCAACTGGGTGCAGCCCCTGGTGGGCAGCGCCGAGGAGAGAGCCGCCAAGCTGAGGGTGCCCGAGACTCGACAGGCCATGAAGGAAGACGTGGAGAGAGTACCGCACTTCCGGACCACCTGGACCATTCTCAAGGTGTTGGAAACCGCTCACGAACGGAATGTCCAATTTGAAGGAAGGCCCATCAGCGAGGTGGCCGAAATGACGGGCAAGCACCCCGTAGACGCTTTTATTGACCTAGCGCTGGATGAGGACCTGGAGACCACCTTCGCTCTGCCCACCCTGCGAGGTGAAGACGTAATCCAGAAAGCGGCAAGGCGATTCAATGACCCCTACGGCCACATCTCCGTCTCAGACGGCGGCGCCCACACCAAGTTCGCTACAGGAAGCACGTGGCCCGTGTACTGGCTCCAGTTCTGGATCAGGGACAGGGAGATCATGAGCCTGGAACAGGCCCACTACAAGATGAGCGCCCTACCCGCCTGGTTCGCCGATTTCAAGGACCGGGGCACCCTGAAAGTGGGGTCCTGGGCCGACATAATGATCTACAACCTGGACGAGTTGGGGTTCCTATACGACAAGGCAATCTTCGCAAATGATTTCCCGGGAGACGAGCGCCGTCTAATCCAGAAGCCCACGGGCCTGCGCTACACCATAGTCAACGGCACCGTCACGTTCGAAGGGAACGACTGCACGGGGGCATTGCCCGGCAAGCTGCTGCGCAGCTGCGACATGGTCGGGTAGGGACGCGGGCCACGGCTTTCGGTGATGGCTCGTGTTCAGTTTGGAATAACCAACCCGAGGGGTACGCCGCTAGGAATTGTTGACCCGGCGGCCTTGGCCGAGAAGGCGGAGGCCTGGGGCTACGACTCATTCTGGGTCCCCGATCTGCTGACCACGTCAGACCTGGACCCCCTGGTGCTTCTCTCGGGGGCGGCTACCCGGACAAAGAGCATTCGGCTCGGCACCAGCGTCCTCATTCTTCCGGCCAGGCCACCTGTCCAATTGGCGAAAACGGCGTTGTCCCTGGACGCCATGTCCAATGGGAGGCTGATACTTGGGACGGGGCTAGGGAGATATCCGGGCGACTTGAAAGTGGCACAGGTGGGGAATGTATCCCGGGTGTCGTTGAATGATGAATCCCTTGATGTGTTGCGTAGGCTGGTGCATGAGACCGTCGTTACCTACGAGGGTCAGCATTTCAGCTTCGAGAATTTGACGATATTGCCCAGGCCCGTGCGAGAAAACAGTCTCCCGATCTGGACTTCTGCATACTGGAATGGCAAGGTGGTCGAGGGTCCGCTAAGGCGGGCGGGCCGCTTCGGGGATGGATTCATATACAGGGCGCCTCCCGAGCTATACAAGGAGTGCAAGGACAAGATATTCGACTATGCGGTCTCCTTCGGTCGGGACCCCGAGACTATTGAATGGTCATGTTTGATGTTTGCTTGCCTGGGTCCATCCAAGGAAGCAGCTTGGGAAACCCTGAGTTCCGTCGTCCGCACTGCGGCAGGTCGTGAGCTAACTGATCGGGACGAAGGTTGCTACGCCTTCGGCACCGTTGATGACTGTATAGAAGGCATCCAGCGCTACGTAGATATCGGGCTGAACCACATTGTGATTTCGGCTAAGTGCCCACCAGAGCAGGTGCCGGAGATGTACGAGGCCTTTGCCAAAGAGGTGCTGCCTCAGGTTAGGTAGGGCATTCCCTCCATTAGCCCACATTAGCGAGATGGGATTACACTCGATTAGGCGAGGGCAGAGAGTCGGGGCTAGTCGTAGAGGCGGGGCGGGTAATCCATGCCGATGTGGCCGGCGTCCTCAAGCTTCTTGTATTCCTGCTCGGTGAGGCCCAAGAGATCCTTGTAGATCATCTCGTTCTGTTCCCCCAACATAGGAGATGGCCTCCTGATGGCATTTGGGGTCTGGGTCATTTTCCACGACATGCCGGGATACTGGTGGTTTCCTGTTGAGAATTGGTGGAGATCCTGGAAGAATTCTCGAGACTTCATGTGAGGATCGTCGAATAATTCTCTTTGGTCATAGACAGGGGCCGCAGGCACACCTTCCGCCTGCAACAGATTCATCAGCTCGACGTGGTCTTTGTCCCGGGTCCAGACCGAGATGTGTTCATCAATCTCTTCCTGACAGCGGTACCTGCCCAGTATTGTAGCGAAGCGGCGTTCTCGGGCCCAGGGTGGGTCGCCCATTACCCGAATTAGCCCCGACCACTCGTCGTCACTTCCGATGGAAATGACCAACCAGTTGTCGTCACCTTGGCATCGGTAGCAGCCTTGGGGCACCCTCGAGGGGTTGGAGTTACCCAGCGGACCCTGGATACGACCATTTAGTTCGTAGTCTATTACCGACTCAGGCACATGATGTACCACTGCCTCGGTGCTTGCCACCTCTACCAACTGACCCTCCCCCGTCTCCCTGCGGTGGCATAAGGCCGCCAGGGTGGCAAAGGCCTCGCTAACCCCTCCGACGGCGTCGGCGAGATAGGTGGTGCCTCTGATGGATATCAAGTCCTTTGAATCGGATAGGGACTCGTCCCTGTACCCTCGAATCCAGTTGTGGCCAGCCATGGACTCCATTTGACGTCCAGCTGCTCGGAATTTGGCGTAGGGCCCGTGGAGTCCGTAGGCGGGCAGCCTCACCATGATGATGTCGGGCCTGGCTTGACGGAGCATCTCATAGCTGGCCCCGATCTTGGCATAGGTCTGGGGGACGTTGTTCTCCATGACTACATCGGAGATTGCTACGAGTTTGAGGTATGCCTCCAGGCAGTCGGGGTCGGGTAGGTCGGAAGTAATACTTAGCTTATTCCGGCCATGGACCTGGAACATCAAGTGCCTGTTCCAATGCCGCTCTCCCGGTATCCCATCGGGATAGTCGTTTGCCCAGTTGGAGGTAGGCCTTTTGAAGGGCCTGATATTCGGGGCACGGGTTGCGCGTTGCATGAATTGGAGAGGCTCGACCCGAATCACCTCGGCTCCCCAATCGGCCAGAAGCTGCGTGCCGAAGGGCCCTGCCCACGCAAGGGTCTGGTCCACGATCCGCACACCATCAAGAGGAAGCTTGGTAGAGGTCATGGCTGCTAGATTGTCCCCATCTGCCGTAGCCTCGCCAGGTCTCGTCGGTTGTATCCGAGCATCTCGCCATAGACATGGGCATTATGCTCACCGAGTCCGGGCGCGGGCCTCCGTAGTTGCCACGGTGTACGCTCCATTATGGTATGGCGACCGGGGAATCTGCTTTGGCTCGAGTTGGCGCTCTCGACCGCGGTCCACAGGCCTCGCAGTCTGAAACTAGGGTCAGAATGCACACCTGCGGCATCGTAGAAGGGGGCCGACAAAGTACCATGCCTCTGGAGTTGGGCCAAGGCCGGGCCCACGGGGCGGGCCAGGACCCACTCCTCCAAAATATCACCGAGCTCACGGATAAGCTCTTTACTCTCCAGCGGGTTGCCATCTGCGTTTTCCCATTTGTCGAGAAATTGGGTCAAGACGACAGCTTCAGATGGGGTGATGGTGTCGGGCTGGCCGATGCCAGCTAAGAGCTGGGTAAATCTCTCTATGACCTGAACGTCCAGGTTACCGTCATGTGCAGGGTATACGCCCCCCAGGTACGCCTCTGAGGCATCAAGTCGGGAGAACCTGTTTCCGGTGTATTGATAATTGAGCAACAGCGCGGTCTGCCTATCGATGGATCCGGCCTGGGTCTCCATTATCGAGACATCGACGTGTTCACCGGCACATTCGCGCCCCATACTTCTGTAGAAGGCCATGAGGGTTGCCATAGCAGCCTCTTGACCAGCGAAGATCATCCCCACTCGACCCCCGAGCTTCAAAGGTTCTCGGGATGAGGTGCCAGTGAATAGCATCGGGCCGCCGATAGCGTACTCTATTATCTCGGTGGCCTTGTTGTGCCTGTAGGGCCCAGTCTGTCCGAAATTGGAGATGGAAGTCAGTATCACGCCCGGGCGGACCTCCGACAGGCGGGAATAGGAAAGGCCAAAACCGGCCATCACGCCGGGCCTGAAACTCTCGACGACCACGTCTGCCCACCGGACTAGCTCCTCGAATATCTTGACCCCCGTAGTGTGCTTCAAGTCCAAAGTGACACCCAGCTTGTTGCCGTTCAGGTGTTGGAACAGGCCGCTGGTGTCGGGGTGGGGGGAGTCGTTGGGGAAAGGCCCGAGCCTTCGCCCCGGGTCTCCTTGGCCCGGTCTCTCTACCTTTAGAACTTCGGCGCCGTAGTCGGCGAGGAGCTTGGTGCAAAAAGGCCCAGCGACGTATTGGGTAAGGTCAAGGACCTTCATCCGGGCCAGGGCCTGAGGTAGACGACCGTTTTCGAAAGGTGGCGGCATCTCTTCGGCGCCAATATAAACTCTGGCCTTGTAAGCGGGCAAGAAGATGATTGGCAATGGGGCCAAACACAGGGCTATATTTGCCTATAGCGGAGTGCTCCTTGACAAGAGGCTCGACACGGCTATATCCTAAAATTCCGCTATTACCTGGATAACCCAGTGCGATCTGTCCCAGCGCCGCAGGTAACTTTTTTACTTCTGCGACGTTATCTGTATATAACCCCATTTACCCTTAAAGGGCAGCGGCTTTTCCGGCAGAAATTGCAATGGGTTGTTAGTACTCAGATGTTTCGCAAGACTTTTGGAGGTGAGTCTTTTCTTGAGGCGAACGCAAAATAGTGTAACGTTTCTTAGACGTAATTTAATGTGCGCTAGTTGATAAGCCCAAAGGAATAGGCAAGGAGTAATAACCATGAATGCGAGATATGGGATTAAGAGGTTTAAGAAACGGAGGGGAGTCCTTGCCGGACTGAGTATCCTTCTAGTAGCGCTGATGGTCCTCGCGGCGTGCGGCGAAGCTGCTACGGCGACGCCGGAGGCAACGGAAGAGCCCACAGCGATGCCGGAACCGACGGCGATGGCTGACGAACCGACGGCGATGCCGGACACGGGCCTGAGACCGCGGTCAGAGTGGACTGAGGAGGAGCCTGTCACGTTCGAAGAACTGGAGGCGGAGATTGAGAAGCACCGAGGCGAGAGCTTTGTGTTCACGTCGTGGGGCGGCGCCTACCAGTCTGCCCAGCGCCAGGCATACATTGAACCTTACGAGCAGCAGTTTGGAATCGACGTAGTTGAAGAGAGCCCCATGGAGTACCCGGTAATCCGCGCTATGGTAGAGACCGGCAACTACAAATGGAACGTCATGGACGTTGGCGGACGGGCACTGTGGGCAGAGATCAAGATTGGCAGCCTGGAAGAGTTGGACAAGAGCGTGGTTGACACTAGAAACCACGTGGACTCGGTAAGGAACCACCCGAACCCGACATACGGTGGTGGCGGCGGAATAACCTGGTCCACTGTGCTGGCCTACAACACCGACAGCTACCCCGAGGGCAGCATCACGACCTGGGCGGACTATTTCGACAGGGAGAGCTTCCCCGGCCGCCGGAGCGTGAGAGACGCCTACAGAGCCAGCTGGTTTGTGGCCCTCTCAGTACTGCATCCAGACTGGTACGATGATACCGAACTCAAGAAGCGTCTGGGAGCGCCGAACGAGGAAGACGTGCAAGAAGCGCTGGCATATTGGGAAGCGAATCCTCCCGACCACTTCTGGCACACGGGATCGGACTGCCCACAGCTGCTGATCAGCGGCGAGGTGGACATCTGCACGGCGTGGAATGGCAGGATCTACGATGCACAGAAGCAGGAAGACGCGCCCCTTGCCATCTGCTGGGAGTGTGGGCACCTGATCGGGACCGGCGCTTTCGTAATGGCCAAGGGCCTGAAGGAAGCGGACCCGTTGGCGTTCGAAAATGGGCAGCTGTTCATTGCATGGACGGGACAGCCGCAGATCAACGCACAACAGTCGAAGTACATCTCCTACGGACCTCTCAACCTGAGGTCAATTCCGTACCTCAGTGAGCCGGAATTTGACGAGGTGCGCCCTGCCCTGCCGTTGTCTGAAGCCAACGTGTCGTACGGCGTGATAGAGAACGAGAGGCATTCGGGCGAATACAACGACCAATGGGCCGAGCTCTGGCTGGGATTCCTGCAGAGTGTAGATAGCTAAGAGGCCGGTCTACCAGATGGCCAAACGGAACGAAGACAAGCGGAAGAATCGAAGAGGCCCGGCGCCATTTGGCGCCGGGCCTCTGACTTTTTCGGTGCTTTATTCAACCTCACATGCAGTAACTCCATTGCTCGGTACGGAGTGCGTACGGCCATAGGCAGATATCCCAGTGATTGCCCGGTATGCGCTCGGAGGGAAGGGGAATTTGGGACTCTTGACAAGGGGTTTGGCTCATATATAATGACTCTCAATTATCACATAAGTTTGGTAACCTGATTAACGCCGCAGTTGGTCTTTGAGCATCTGCGACGTTATACTTTTACTGCATCCTTACTTGGAACACTGTCGGCGTTTTAACGGTGACCGCAATTCTCCACAAGAAATCCAAGAGCATTGCCTGAAATTTGGAGGTGAGTCTATTCGTATATCGGATCGGAACTATGTGATAGGCCTGCAACCACAAATCAGGCTTGAGCAAAAACTGGGCCCAAAGAAATAGTCAAGGAGCAGCTATGATAGACGGAAAGTATAGGCGGAAGAGGCTGACGAAGCAGCGGGGGATTCTCGCAGCTGTCGGCATTCTTCTAGTAGCACTATTGGTGCTAGCGGCATGTGGCGAAGCCGCCACCGCGACGCCGGAAGCAATGGAAGAACCGACGGCGATGCCGGAACCCACGGCGATGGCGGATGACGAAGAGCCGGATGACGCGATGGAACCCACGGCAATGCCGGACGAGTCTGATGATGCGATGCCGGAAGCCACTGCGACGCCAGAGGCCATGGATGACACGAGCATGAGGGGCCCGTCTGAGTGGACTCCTGAGAACCCCGCCACCCTGGAAGAGTTGGAGGCGGAGATCGAGAAACACCGAGGCGCAAGCTTCGTGTTCACGTCTTGGGGCGGCGCCTACCAGGCGGCCCAACGGCAGGCTTACGTAGTCCCCTTCAGCGAGAAGTTCGGGATTGATATCGTTGAAGAGAGCCCGATGGAGTACGCAGTAATTCGGGTGATGGTGGACACGGGCAACTACAAGTGGCACGTGATGGACGTGGGCGGACGGGAACTGTGGAACCACATCAAGATCGGCGCACTAGAAGCGATGGACCAAAGCGTAGTGGACAACCGCAACCACCTAGAGACGGTTAACACCCCGTACGCCGGTGGCGGCGGAATCACCTGGTCAACGGTGCTGGCATACAACTCGGATGTCTACCCCGAAGGCAGCATCACCAGCTGGGACGCCTTCTTCGACCGGGAGACCTACCCTGGCAACAGAAGTGTAAGGGATGCCTACAGAGGCAGTTGGTTCTCGGCCTTACTAGCCAATGACCCCAGCAGGCTGGAAAACTCTGAGTGGAGGACGCGGCTCGGGGCACCGACCGATGAGGATGTACAAGAGGCGCTGGCGCTCTGGGAAGAGAATCCTCCCAACCACTTCTGGCACACGGGTTCTGACTGCCCGCAACTGCTAATCTCCGGCGACAACGACATGTGCACTGCGTGGAATGGCAGGATCTACAATGCCCAGGTAGAAGGCGCTCCCCTAGCAATCTGCTGGGAGTGCGGACACCTGGTGGGCACGGGCATCTTCGTGATGGCGAAAGGTCTGAAAGAGGCCAACCCCGAGGCGTTCGAGCTTGGACAGCTGTTCATAGCCTGGACAGGACATCCGGAAATTAACGCCAACATTTCCAAGTTCATCACCTATGGGGCCACGAACCTAAGGGCTGCCGGCTTCCAGGATGATGCGAGCTTCGACGCGGTACGACCGGCCCTGCCGACATCGCCCTCTAATGCCCCGTACGCGATCATTGAGAGCGAGCAGTACAGCGGAGAGAAGAACAGCGATTGGACCGATCTCTGGCTGGAATACCAGCAGGGCGTAGGAAGCTAGAAAGCCGGTACACCGGTTAAGCTAGACGGAACAAAGATAAGCAGAAGATTCTAAGAGGGCCGGCGCCAATTGGCGCCGGCCCTCTTGCTTTCGCAGAGAAGAAGCTGTGATTAGAGGTCGATAAATTCGGCGGCGTTGTTGCCGAGGACCATATCGAGCTGGGTGGGTGTGAGGGGAAGGGAGGAGAGGTGTTCGGTGTCTGAGGTCTGAGAGGCGAATGGAAAGTCGGTGCCGAAGCAAATTTTGTCGGCACCGTGGTTGTTTACGATCTTCATGAGGGTGTCAGGAGCGAGCTCCTTTACGGTCGGGGGCCAGGCGGTGTCAATGAGGAGATTAGGAAGGCCTACCAGCTGCTCTTCGGCCTCATCAAGCATGTAGAAGCCGCCAAGATGGAGAGCTATGATCTTGAGGTTGGGGAACTGGCGGGCGAGGTTGGCGATCCGGTGTGGGGCGGCAAAGTCGGGGTGTTTATCTTTCAAGTGAGGCATGGAGCCGCAGTGAATGGCTACGGCCATTGAGTCGCCGATCTCCTCGTAGAGGGGGAACATGGCGGGGTCATCGGGGTGGAAGCGGTTGAGGATAGGGTGGAGCTTGATCCCTTTCAGGCCGCGGGAGCGGATACGCCGAATCTCGGCGGGCTTGTCTTCGAGACGGGGGTGGATGGCACCGAAGGATACGATGGACCGGTCCTGGATGCCGATCAGCCAGTCGTTTACCCGAGCGACCTGGTCGGGGCGTTCAGCGATTCCCATGACTATGGACTTGTCGCAGCCTGAATCATTCATGTGGGACTTAAGGCCGGGAACAGTGTTATCGAAGGGCATGTCCAAGTGCAGTACGCCGGTGGCATGGCGCTCTACGGTCTTGGCTATGGTCTCGGGCCAGACGTGGGTGTGGACATCTACTCGCAAGGCTACCCCCTTGGCTAGGGTTACATTATAGTTGGCTCGCTTAACCAGGACGCATAGAGAGGGGACGCAACTGTGGAAGTCAAGCCAAGGGACCTAGAAGGAAGAGTTGCGATAGTGACGGGTGGGGCGCAGGGTATCGGGAGGGCGACGGTGGCGGAGCTATTGGGACGTGGGTGTCGGGTGTGCGCGGTAGATCTTCAAGGAGACAAGGTGCGGGATTCGATGGCGGAATTGGACGCACGTGGGGATTGGGTAATGACTATGGAGGTGGATGTGACCTCCACGAAGCAAGTGGAAGAGATGGCAGCCCGGACACTGAAGCGGTTCGGGAGGCTCGACATATTGGTGAATAACGCGGGTGGGAGCGGACACGTCGGGATCGATCATATAGAAGACGTGACGGATGAGATCTTCGAAAGGGTGGTGGATACCAACCTGAAGAGTGCGTTCCTGTGTACAAGGGCGGCGGCGCCAATGATGAAGGAACGTAGGTACGGGAGGGTAGTGAACTTGTCTTCGATATCTGCGAAGGGAGCATTCGGGGCGAGGGGGCCGTCGGCGGCCAGGCTGCCGTATGCGGGGGCCAAGGCCGGGATAATAGGGCTGACCAATCAGCTGGCGAAGGACCTGGGTCCCTGGGGGATAACGGTGAATGCAGTGATGCCGGGCGTAATAGTGACGGAGCCAGGGGCACGGGTAGCAGAGCGGTTCAGGGTTCTTTCGGAGGAGGAGAAGGAGCTAATGGTGGGCTCGATACCGGTGGGAAGGGTGGGGAGGGCGGAGGAAGTAGCGTCGGTGATCGGGTTTCTGTGTTCTGATGGGGCGAGCTTTGTGTCGGGGGCGACGATAGAGGTGACGGGAGGGGCGTAGAGAGACTCAGGGATTCATAGTGAATGTGTATGTGTTATAACGGAGGCGTGGGGGAGTTTACACGTCACCATATTGAGTTGATTTCTGAGTGTAGAAGCAAGGATATCGAAAATCCAAGGGTTGAGGAGAACTGATCTGACATGGGAGTAACGCACGTAACAGCCGTAGTTCGTAACCCGGCTGAGCCGGATAGGACGTGGGAGGGTTTGTTTCTGGTGGATACAGGCGCGACCGACTGTCTTGTACCACGGCAATGCCTGGAGTCCATAGGTCTGGAACCCAAGGGGCAGAGGATATACGAACTGGCCGATGGCAGTGAACGCCGCATGGACGTCACGGTTGGTCAGATAGAGTTCATGGGAGATTTCGCAGGGACTACTATTATATTCGGAGACCCGGATGCCGAACCGCTGCTTGGGGTTACGGCGCTAGAGTCGGTGGGCATCGAAGTGGACCCGCGCAACCAGAGTCTCAAGAGACTGCCTGCGGTAAGGCTAAAAGCGGCTGGGTCTGCACAGGGGTGAGATAGAGACATGGACTTGGAATATATTCGTAACTTCTGCATCATCGCCCACATAGACCATGGAAAGTCTACGTTGGCGGACCGCATGTTGGAGTATACGGGCACGATCTCGCCGCGGGATATGAAGGAACAGCTGCTGGACGACATGGACCTGGAGCGGGAGCGGGGGATCACTATAAAGGCGAAGGCGGTGCGGCTCCAGTACGATTACGAGGACGGTAATGCCTACGAACTGAACCTGATCGACACTCCGGGACACGTGGACTTCACTTACGAGGTGTCGCGGAGTCTGAGCGCCTGCGAGGGGGCCGTGCTGGTGGTGGATGCTTCGCAGGGGATACAGGCGCAGACGCTTGCGAACGTGTACATGGCGTTGGACCAGGACCTGGAACTTATCCCGGTACTGAACAAGATAGACCTGCCAAACGCGGAGCCGGAGAGGATCATTGAGGAGATGTGTGATGCGCTCGGCTTCTCGGCCTCCGAAGTGCTGCAGGTCTCGGCGAAGGAGGGGCTGGGGACGAAGGGCGTGCTGGACGCGATTGTCGAAAGGGTGCCACCGCCAAGGCGGAACGGCTCAGGGCAGCTGCGGGCGCTGATCTTTGACTCGAAATACGATTCTTACAAGGGCGTGATCGCGTACGTAAGGGTGTTCGATGGGGAGGTTTCGAGTGGTGAAGATCTGAAGCTGATGTCGAACGGGGTAGAATTCGAAGGGCAGGAACTTACGGTGTTCACGCCTTGGCCTAAGGCTGTGCTTGGCCTAAGCAGCGGGGAGGTGGGGGGAATAGCCACGGGGCTGAAGGAGGTGAGGAGGTGCCGAGTCGGGGACACGCTGACCAGCGCGGGAACACCCGCCTCGGAGGCGCTTCCCGGGTATCGGCCCCTGAAGCCGATGGTTTTCGCAGGGCTGTATCCCGTCGACACGCGGGAGTACACTTCCTTAAGGGACGCCCTGGACAAGCTGACACTGAACGACGCCTCGCTGTCCTACGAACCTGAAGAGAGCCTGGCTCTTGGCCCCGGGTTCCGGTGTGGTTTCCTGGGTCTGCTACACATGGACATAGTGCAGGAACGGCTGGAACGGGAGTACGGGCTAGACCTAATTACTACGTCGCCGAGTGTGGGGTACAGGGTTAACTTGAGAAGCGGCGGTCTGCAACTGGTGGAGAGTCCGACGGACCTGCCTCCTGGAGGGGATATAGAGTCGATAGAGGAGCCGTTGCTGAACCTGACGATCATAACGCCGGACAACTTCATAGGCACGGTGATGGAGCTAGTACAGGAACACAGGGGGAAATATTCCAAGATGGAGTATTTGAACTCTGGGCAGGGAAATGGGACGTCGAGGGGGAGCGGACGGGTGTCGCTGGAGTTTCAGATGCCGTTGGCCGAGATGCTGCTGGAGTTCTACGACCAGTTGAAATCGAGGACTAAGGGCTACGCATCGATGGACTATTCGTTAACTGGGTACGTGGCTGCACCGCTGGTTAAACTGGACCTCCTGGTGAACGAGCAACCGGTGGATGCGCTTTCGCTGATAGTGCATGCGGACCAGGCGTATCGGAGGGGCAAGGGGTTGGTACATTCGCTTAGGGGCATAATCCCGCGTCAGCTTTTCGACGTGCCTATACAGGCGGCGATCGGGAACCGGGTGATCGCCCGAGAGACGATCAAGGCCCTTCGGAAGAACGTTCTAGCGAAATGCTACGGGGGCGACGTGTCACGTAAGAGGAAGTTGCTGCAGAAGCAGGCCGAGGGGAAGAAGCGGATGAAACGGGTGGGGAACGTGGAGATTCCGCAGGAAGCGTTTATGGCGGTGCTCAAGGTGGGAAAGCAGGACGGGTCTAACCGCTAGGGAGATCGAGGCGGGCGAGGAAGGCCCGCAAGTTGGGGCCGATGTCCGGGCGGGAGAGGCCCATGCAAACCGAGGCTTGGATCAGGCCGAGGGGATTGCCGGCATCGTAGCGGTCACCTTCAAATTCAAGGGCGTATACCGGCTCATTTTTCAGCAGAATGGCGATGGCGTCAGTGAGTTGGATTTCGCCGAGGGCACCGGGCTTGGTCGCAGTGAGGGCCTCGAAGATAGTGGAAGTAAGAACGTAGCGCCCGACGATGCCCAAGTCGGAGGGGGCGTCTTCGGGGCGGGGCTTTTCAACGAGGGCCTTGACCCGGTGGAGGCCGGGGCTTATCTCTTCTTCCTCGATGACTCCGTAACCCGATATTCGGTCTCGGGGTATTCTCTGCACGGCGAGGACAGAGGCCTGCCGGGAGTCGAAGACTTCCAGAAGTTGTTGGAGGACAGGGGTGCGGGAGCGGATGACGTCGTCGGGGAGTAGGACGGCGAAGGGCTCGGGGCCAACGGCTTCGCTAGCGGTGAGGACGGCGTGGCCGAGGCCCAGTTGCTCGTGCTGGATGACTGAAGTGATGTCGAGATTGCAGGTGATGCGGGCAACGCTGGAGATGAGGTCGGACTTTCCCTTCGAATCGAGGAAGTCGTTGAGCGCGGGGCGAGGACGGAAGTAGTCCTCAAGGGCATTCTTGCCGGAAGAGGTGACGAGTACGGCGCGCGTCAGACCGGAGTCGGCGGCCTCCTCCATGCCGTATTGGATGACCGGCTTATCGATTAGTGGGAGGAGTTCCTTGGGGACGGCCTTGGTGGTGGGAAGGAAACGAGTCCCCCACCCGGCAGCGGGAACAACGACAGTCCTGACGCTGGTTGGAGACGGCATGGTCTTGGAGCCGGGGCTAGGGCCAGGACTGGCCGAAGAAGTCGGTTTCTACTATGCGGCCGGTCAATGAGGTGCCGGGGAGGGCGGCGAGGTAGACGGCGGAAGGTACGACGGCGGCAGGCTCCTTCCACTGGGACCAGTCGGTGCCCTCGGGGTAGGTAAATAGGGCGCCCTCGGTTTTCACCCTGCCGGGATCGAGGCCGTTGACGGCGATGTTGTGGTCTTTCATTTCGAGGGCGAGGCCCTGGGTGAAGCGGTCAAGGGCGGCGTCGGAAGCACCGTAGAGTGTAAGGCCTTCAAGATCATGAGCAGCGCCGGAGGTGACGTTGATAATGGAGCCTGACTTCTGCTTCATCATATGGGGCAAGACCAACATGCAGAGTTCGATGGGGGCTCGGACGTTGATCTCGGCCATTAGGCCCCAGCGCTTGACGCTGGTGTCGGCGACGCTGGTGTGGAGAATGATGGCGGCGTTGTTGATCAGGACGTCGATCCTGCCATAGGCGTCGATGACCTGCTGGATGAGGGCAGTACGGTCTTCCGGGCTGGTAAGGTCACAGCGTATCGGGAGGCACTCGCCGCCTGCGGCTCTGATCTGTTCTGCGGTTTCGTGGATGGTGCCGGGGAGCCTGCTCTGGCCGGGGGCGTCGGTGCGGGCCATGACGATGACCTTCGCGCCCTCTTTGGCGAAACCGATTGCAAGGCCCTTGCCTATGCCCCTGCTGCTTCCAGTGACTATAACAACCTTGTCTTTGAGCTTCACCGTTGTCTCCTGTTATTGAGCCCCATTGGGCAATCTATGCGGGTGAAGTTCAAGTTACACCATGAGGAGTCGGATGACCAGTGCCTGGGGGGTTGAGCATTTCGCATAACTATACGCTTTGTCCTTTTGCTCACTCGGAACACCCTCACTCTCCTCGGCGAGCCTACGGCCCTAGCCCTCTCCCATCGACAGAGAGGGGATTGGACACCCCCTCAGCATCCGGGATTAGAGTGGTGCGGTCTCATTGAGAGAGGGACCGCATATGAGAAATTGCGAACGGGGTTGCGTAGAGTTAATAGGTTGCTTAGAGGCCGGGAGTGGCGGTGGGTGGGCGAGGGCGTCGAGAGAAGGGCAACCTTCGCCAGAAGGTGCTCCAGGCCATTGCCAAGAGGAAGAGCGCGGCGGCGAAAAGCACGATGGTGGCTCCCGACGAAACGTCGGCCCAATAGCTGATGTAGATGCCGAAGAAACCGCAGAAGGCGCCGATGGCGGTGGAGAGGAGCAGCATATGGGAGAACTTGTTGGTGATGAGTCGGGCGACGATGGGAGGTATGACAATGGCGGCGGCGATCATAGTGACGCCGAGAATCTGCATCGAGACGACGATGACGCCGGCAAGGACCAGGGAGAAGGCGGTGTCTACCCAGGCGGTCGGGACGCCGTAGAAGCGGGCTACCTCGGGGTCGAAGGTGGTGAAAAGGATGAGCTTGTAGCCGAGAAGTACCAAGAGGACCGTGCCAATTGATACGGCTACAAGGGCCACGAGGTCGCCCCTCTCGACGCCGAGGATGTCGCCGATTAGTGCGGCCTCGAAGCTGCGGGTGAAGGTGCGCTGGGTGCTGATAATGGCGACGCCGAGGGCGAAGCTGGCGGTTGTTACGATGCCGATGGCGGCGTCAGCGCCTATGACCCTTTTGCGAGTGGTCAGGGTGATGAGAAGGGCGGAGAGGAAGCCCCAGATGCTGGCACCCACGAAGAAATTGATAGACATAACATAGCTAACTACGGCACCTCCGAAGACGGCATGAGAGAGGCCGTGACCTATATAGGCCATGCCGCGGAGGACGATGTAGACGCCGATCAGGCCGCAGAGGCCACCGGCGAGGGTGGCGGCGACCAGACCCTTGACGAAGAACTCGAACTGGAAGGGTTCAAGAATCGGGGGCATGGGTGTGGAGGTGAGGTTCCTTTCCGGTGTGCTGGTCGGCGGTGGGGCCGTAGACGTGAGGGCGTTCCGCCACGAGGGCGAGGCCCTGGTAGCGGATGACTGGCATGTCGGCGCCGTAGGTGCGACTCAGGATGTCGGGGGTGAAGACGTCGGTGGGAGGGCCCTGGGCAATAATGCCACCATTGATGCAGACGACTTGCGGCAGGTGGGCGGCGACGGAGTTAATCTCGTGGGTGGTCATCACGATGGTCACGCCCTGGTGGTTAAGCTCGTGAAGCAGGTGCATGATGTCGTCCCGGGTCTTGATGTCGACTCCGGCAGTAGGTTCGTCAAGAAGGAGGAGCCTGGGGTTGCTGATGAGGGCTCGGGCGAGGAAGACGCGTTGCTGCTGTCCGCCGGAGAGCTGCCTTATGTGCCTGTGGGCGAGATGGGCAATGCCGAGGCGCTCCATGATCACCCTGGCGTTACGGCCCTGCTGGGAAGAGTGCCAAGGGAAGAAGGGCTTGCGCATGGCGGCACCCATGAGTACAACTTCCTGCACAGTGACGGGGAAGTTCCAGTCAATGGTATCGAGCTGGGGAACGTAGCCAATGGGAGGCCGTCTGGGGCCGACGGGGACTCCATCGAGCAGGACTCTGCCGGAGAAGAGTCGGACCGCGCCAAGAATGACACGGAGCAGAGTGGTCTTACCGGAACCGCTGGGTCCGAGCAGTCCGACGAAATCGCCGGGCATGATTCTTAGGTCCAAGCCGGATAGGACGGACTGCCCGTCGTATCCGCAGGAGACGTTGTCCAGGGCCACGATGGGGGTGCCGGTGGTTCGGGGATGAGAGCCAGGATGAAGCAAAGAGTTACCTACTGCGGGTAGATGGCGGTAGAGGGGCCTTCGAACACGAGGGATGAGTCGAGGTTATGGAAGGGGCCAACCTCGCCGCCAAGAGCTCCGATCATGGTGATCATGTTCCGGGTCATGAGGCCAAGGTAGGAATGGTCAGGGTCACCGGGCAGGCCGGGAAGGTCATCGTCGGAGAGCTCATCGCTGTATAGGGCGCCGGACTCTCGGGCGATCTGCTCGAGGGCCTTGCTGGGGAAGACCTCGGAGCCGAATACGGCGGGGACGCCGAGGCCTCGGACCTGGAGGATGAGGCGGGCCATTTCCTGGGGGGAGGGCTCGCTGAAATCGGATGGCTGGATTGCGCCGATGATCTCGACGTCGTAGGTGCGGGCGAAATAGGCCCAGGAGTCATGATAGGTGAGGAGTCTGCGGTTGTCGGGAGAAATAGTGGATATACCTTCGCGGATGGCGTTGTCGAGGCGGTCTATTCTAACGGTAAAGGCGGCAAGGTTGTCATCGTAGTACTCCTTATTGGAGGGGTCTAGGGAGACGAGGGAGTCGTGGACAAGTTGGGCGTAAAGTAAGGCGAGGTTGGGGTCGGGCCAGAGGTGGGGGTTGGGGTGGTCGCCGGACTCTGGGAAGGTGAAGTCGAAGGCCCATTGGTCTTGGGAGATGGTGTTGTCACCGAGGAGGAGGATGGGGGTGTCGTCCTGTTTGACGCTGTCGGCGAGGTTGAGGGTGGGTTCTTCGAGGAAAAGGCCATTGGCGATGATGAGGTCTGCCTGGGTGAGGGTTTTGGCTATTGAGGGAGAGGGTTCGTAGGTGTGGGAGTTGGTCCCCTCGGGGACTATGCCCTCGAGGTGGATGCGGTTGCCGCCGATGTTCTCGACGATGCTGGTGATGGGTGCGACGGTGGTCACTACGCTGAGTTTGCCGGAGGAGGGGTTGGAGGTAGAGCCGCAGGCGAGGGCGATGAGGGTGATGAGGAAAAGAGTAAAGAGCTTGGGCATGGCATAGAACCGCTTAATGCGATGAAGTGTTGTTGCAAGTAGTTGCGGTTACTAATGGTAGCGATAGGTGTGTCGGGTGTCAAAGGGGAGGTGTGAGATATGGCCGGAGAACGACTTTTGATTGTTGCGCGGGCTCAGGCATGATTTTTGATTGTTTGCTAAGAAATTTGTATTGGGCCGGTGGGTCTTTGTGCCTGAGGCGAGTCAAATGTGAGCTCTTTTGCTTCATAGCTTGTCGGGGGGTCTTTTCCGGGTGTTGGATCATTCAGGTAAAGATAGCACATGTGTTTTCATTGAGTCGAGGAGGTGATGTCACTCGCCTCGGCGAGTCTTCGACCCCATCCCCTTTTGTGCCGGAGGGGATGTCCCATCCACGCCGAGGGATAAGTGGAGTCCCGCCCACCCGCCCAGTTTTAATTGATCTGTCGGTCATGTTGCGCCGCAACATGACCGACAGATCTGTACCAAAGAGAAGGCAGGCTAGGAGAGTTGGGAGGGGGAGGCCCCACCCCAGATCCCTCGCGGAGCCTCGGGATGACGAGGGAGAGGGGGGTGGGTTGGAGTCGGGCAGGCGTGACGGATGGGCAGTGTGTGGGTCTTCCCTCGCTCGACCCTTCGAGTGCCTTCCGCCTCAGCGGATCTGTGACAGGGTGGGCGGCCCTTTCCGGGGATGGATTCCCGATCCGGGTCGGGAATGACGGGAGGGGCGGACGCGACGGTTTGGCAGTACGTGGGCAGCTGCCCGCTCGACCCTTCGATCCGCCTCGGCGGACTTTCAGCAAGCTCAGGGTGGGCGACACCTCCCCCCAGGGCAACCACGAGGGATTGTGGCTAAAGGAAGGGAGCACCACCCCATTCCGTTCTTGAGACCCTTCGACTCAGCTCAGGGCGAACGGAATTCCCCATCCCCAGAATCCTCTCGGCGTATCGGGATGACAAATGAGGAGGCACGGGAATGATGGACGAGGGGCTAGGAGGCGGAGAAGAAATTGCGGGGGTTGTGGACCATCATTTGGTCTATGGCGTCCTGGGAGATGCCGAGGTCTCGGAGGAGAGGGATGACGTGGCGGTGGATGAATAGGTAGCCGTCTGCGTTGCGAGCTTCACGTCGGGCGACTTCTTTCTCGCTGGGGCGGGAGATGGGGATGGACCAGTCGTGGCTGAGCATTATCTTGTGGCCGTAACCAGCCTCGATGAGCCGGACGGCGGTGCGGGTGCGGTCTTGCCAGTCGGGGGTGTCAGAGCCTTCGGAGGCGAAGCCGGGATAGCGGTCGAGGCCGATCCAGGCGCCTTTTTCGAGGAGCTCGATGAGATAGGAGACGTTGGTGGTGTCGTTGCTGTGGCCGACGTAGACGCGGTTTAGATCGACACACTCCTCTTCGAAGATGCGGGCCTGCTGGAGGCCGACCCTCTCGGGGGCCCAGGTGTGAGTTGAGATGGGGACTCCGGTGGCCTTGTGGGCTCGGGCGGCGGCGCGGAGGATGATCTCGCCCTGAGGTGTTACGCCTCCCTTGTCGTTGGCGACCTTGATCACGCCGGCCTTGATGTCGGTGCCCTCGATTCCCTGCTCGATCTCGCGGATGTAGAGGGCAGCGATAGCGTCGGGGGAGGCTTCCCAGAAGACGCGAGGAATGTCTCGCCAAGTACCGGTGGCGGCGATGATGTTGACGCCGGAGCCTCGGGAGACGTCTTCGAGCATACGGATGTCGCGGCCGAGGTCGATAGTGGTGACGTCGATGATGGTTTGGACGCCCTCGGCGTGGGCGACTTTCAGGTCGTTGATGCCTCGTTCGATTATCGCATCACGGGGTATGAACTCGGGGTAGATTTGCTGGATGCCGGCGGAGGATACGAGGACGTGCTCGTGGGAGAGGGTGAAGCCCATGTCGGCGGTGTCTAGGGGGCCGAGGACTGAGTTGATTTTTGGCATGGTCGTGTATTAATCCCCTTCGCTTAATCTCCGATGATGCCTAATGCTGGTTTCTTTCGAGGACACATTACATTCGTGGCTGGGAAATTCCTCCCCCATTCCGTTCTTGAGACCCTTCGACTCTGCTCAGGGCGAACGGAATGCCCCACCCCTGGATTCCTGCCTCCGCAGGAATGACGGTTAAACCAAAGCTTACTTACCGGATAAAACTTGGCGGACGCCTTGGGCTACGAGCTGTTCTTCGCCGGGTTGGAGGGTGATTACTGCGATGGATAGGGCGTCGCCGTCGGGGCGGGTCCAGATGGACGGGTTGAGGTCTTTGAGGGCGTCGGCGGCTTGGGTGACCGTCATGCCAAGGGCTTTTTCGTCGAGGACGACTCGAAGCTGCATCCAGGGGATCTGGCCGAACCAGCCTTGCTGGAGTGTGACGTGGGGGATGTCTCCAAGTAGCTCGACGAGGACCTGGAAGCGGCGCTCCTGGTCTCTGGCTCGCTCATCATGATCCAAAGTGAACCACTCACGCATGGCGGCGACCAAAGCGACTGCCTCTCCCCTATCGACCTTGAAGCCTCGCCCGAAGGCCCGGTTGTCCTCCAATTCGAATGCGGTGAAGCCGTGGAGCCGAGCAGATTCTACAAAGTGTTTCTTGCCGACCATGAAGCCGACGGAGTTGGGGCCACCCATGTACTTGGCGCTGAAGCAGACGGAGTCGGCGCCGCAGGAGGCGATGTCCTTCATACGCTGGACGGGATAGACCTGGAAGGCGGCGTCTACGACTACGGCAATGCCTCGGGCTTCGGAGATGGAGATCACCTCGGCCAGGGATAGCGTGCCCTCCATGCCGTCCATGTGGGCCGGATACAGGACTCCGGCGGTGTCGGGGCCTATGGCCTCTTCAAACTGGGTTTTCGTAACGCCGTTTTCGTCACCAATCTCCATTAGCTTGCCACCTGGGACGGAAACGGATCGGTCGTAATGGTAGCGGTGGCGGTTCTGGATCAGGAACTCGTCTCGGAGGCCTGTGGTATCGGGGAGCTGGGCTATGAGATCGGTGTCGGGGCCGGTCATGACGGCGGCGCAGCTGATGGCTAGGGCGGCGAAGCAGCCGGAGGTGACAAAGGCAGCTTCTGCGCCGAGGTCGGAGGCGATGGCTTCGCCGGCACGGGTCACGACCTCCTCCATGCTTGCAAAGGCCTGGCCGGCCTGGTCCATTGCGGTCTGGACCCGGGGGCTAAGGACCGCTCCACCCATTACGGTGGCGGTGCCGACGGCGTTGACGACCTTTCGGATGCCGAGTTCCTGATAAATGTCGGCGTTTTCTTTGTCTGACATTCGGTAAGGCTCCAGTGGGGAACGGGTTACTAATTAAGGTTTATGCCGTAGAGTCGGGCGGCGTTTTCGCCCACAATCATGATCTTGTTCTCTTCCGAAATGTGGGCGAAGGTGCGCTCAATGACTTCTCGGGAGTGGGGGAAGGTGCCTTCGTCGTGGGGATAGTCGCTGCCCCACATGAGGCCGTCGACGCCGGTGAACTCGATATTGTTTAGGCCGATGGGGTCGTCACCAAAGGTGATAAAGCCGTTGGTCTTGAAATACTCGCTGGGAAGCCTATCTAGATTGGGGTACTGCCACATGTGCCGGGCGTGGTAGACGTCGTCCATGGCGTAAAGGGCCCAGGCGAGCCAGCCGATACCGCATTCGACCAGGACTATACGGAGATCAGGGTTGCGGTCGAAGACTCCGGCGGCGGTGAGTGCGGTTAGGGGGGCCATAGCCTCGGCCATGCCGAGGACCATGCCGGTGAGGTCTTGGCCGTGGGTTTCTTCTTTGGTGCGGTACTTGCGTGGCTCGTCGTCGGAGACGGGTTCGGTCTTAGTGAAGACGTGGAAGCTGAGGGGTAGGCCCAGGTCGGCGAGGGTGGACCATAAAGGCTCGTAGACGGGGAGGTTGTAGGGGGTAGAAGCGACGTTGACGGGCACGGATACGGAACGGTAGCCCAAT
This sequence comes from Dehalococcoidia bacterium, assembly GCA_965249275.1. Classification (GTDB taxonomy): domain Bacteria; phylum Chloroflexota; class Dehalococcoidia; order Plut-88900; family Plut-88900; genus Plut-88900. Next base: position 328,004 of record CBDFLQ010000006.1, on the reverse strand, counting down.
GCGCCGATGCGTCGGGCTTCGGTGACGGCGGCGTCAACGTTGATGGTGGGTATGGTGGCGGAAGGGATGCAGACATCTGAGTGGGTAGAGAAAACGTCCCAGTAGTAGTCGTTGTAAAGGGAGCAGACGGCCATCTGGTAGCTGGGCTCGGGGGAGGAGAAGGCTTCGAATATGCCGTTTGGGTAGATGACCTCGGCGGAGACTCCGTCCTCGACCTGGTCCTTGAGGCGGATCTCAACGTCGGTGCCCCATTCACGGTTGACGCCTAGCCCCACGTCCTCGCCGCCCCGGAACTCCTTGCGCAGGTCTTTTTCGGTTAGCGGGTTGGGGGTGTCGAGGAGGATGGGCTGCTGACCGTCGAGAACCTGGTACTTGCGTCCGTCTACGACTTCGACGTGGGGCTTGCGGTGGCGATACTGCTCAGGGAGCTTTTCGTAGATGCTGCCCGGCTCCTCAGCGTGGGAGTCGGCGGAGACGATTTTGTAGTCTGCCATGTCGAGCCTCCGGTAGAGGAATAGGTGGTAGGGGTGGCGGGGAGGATTATATAGGATTCGGGGGAGGGAGGGGGGAGCGCGACCGCCGGTCGCCCCTACGGGAGGGGATGGGTTTGCGAATCGGAGCGCGGGAATTATGCGGAAAGAGGAGAGAGACAGGGTAGGTTTATTGAGGGGGCCAGGTCATATAATGAAGAGTCGGAGAACATGATTTAGAACTGTGGAATATTTACTGGGTACATTGTTGCCGTTTCTGGCGGAGACTGAAGAGTCTTCGGCGGAGCATTTTGCGCTGCTGCGCGACTTTGCAATAGTGATGGCGGTGGGGGGTGGGGCGGTGGTGCTGTTTCGTGTCCTGAAGCAACCCCCAATTCTAGGATATCTGCTTGGGGGGCTGCTTATCGGGCCATATACGCTTCCCAATCCGCCAGTGGAAAACGTCGAACTGATAAGTGCGCTGGCGGACCTTGGGCTGATCATCCTGCTGTTTTCGCTGGGGCTGGACATGGGGTGGAAGAGGTTAAGCAGCGTAGGGCTCCGGGTGTTGGTTATCGGGGCACTGGAGATCACTTTGATGATGTCCCTGGGATATGAGATTGGGACACTGCTGGGGTGGACGGGGACGGAGTCGATCTTTCTCGGGGCGGCGATTGCGATTTCCAGCACAGCGATCCTCTACAAGATGCTGAGGGACACGGGGCAACTGCATCAAGCTCATGGGCGGATAATCGTCGGGATATTGGTGATAGAAGACGTGGCGGCGGTAATTCTGCTAACGGTTCTTTCCGGGGTAGCAACCACCGGAACAGTGGAAGCCGGGGCCGTGGGGTCGCTAGTACTGAAGCTGGGCATCTTCGGATTTGCGGCGTTAGGGATAGGTGCGATTGTGGCACCCGGAACGGTACGATTCATATCGAGGTACAAGTCGGACGAGATCATGCTGCTGGCCAGCCTGGCGATGTGCTTCGGGCTGGCGTTGATTGCCCAAGAGCTTGGTGTTTCACCGGCGGCGGGAGCATTCCTGGTGGGGGCGGTACTGGGAGATACGAGAGAGTCGGAAAGGCTAGTCCGGTTAGTATCTCCGGTGAAGGACTTCTTTGCGGCGCTGTTCTTCATTTCGATAGGCATGCTGGTGAACCTATCGGACATGACAGACCACATCTGGCCGGCGCTGATAGTTTCCGGGGTGTTCATAGGAGGGAAATTCATAGCGGACACCGTCGCGACGTTCGCGACGGGAGAAGACGGTCGGACTGCGATCAAGGTCGGGACTGGGATGACGCAGATAGGTGAGTTCTCCCTGGCAATAGTGAGTGCGGGGGCGCTTCACGGGGCGGTGGGGCCGTTTCTATACCCGGTGGTTGCAGTGGCCACGGGCATCACATCCCTACTGTACCCCTTCATCTTCCGCAGCGGAGACCTGCTGGCCAATGTGTTGCAAAGGTGGTCTCCGAAAGTGGCGCGTCAGTACATGAGCTACATCACTGAATGGATAAGGGCAACGAGAAGCCTATTACAGCTGAAGAGTGAGGAAGCGTTGCGGGTACGGCATCACACGCGGCTCACACTGGTTAACGTGGGCGTCATAATTCTCCTGCTGGCTGTCGGGAATGTGGTGATACGGTTCAGCGGAGACATTGCCGAACTAATGCGCATAAGCCAGGAAACCGTAGGGCTCATCATAGGCGGCGGCGTACTGGCACTAGCTCTACCTGCATCGATCGGGATGTGGTGGTCATTGAGGAGACTAACTAATGAAGTGGGCAACTACATAAACAGCAGTCTTGCCCGTCGGGTCCCGGGGGCAGGGTTGCCTGCCAGCAGTGTCTACAGAAGAGGCCTCGCGATGATCATGCGGGACGGCCTCCTGCTAATGCTGATGATCGTGCTATTCATCTGGAGCATTCCCCTGCTATCACAACTGCTATTCTTGGGGAGCATAGCTACGCCAATCACTCTAGCGGTCCTGGGAATTATCTCGGTAGCCGGGCTGTACGTATCCAGCAAGATATACAGAGTAATTGCCCGGGGGCTAATCCGGACCTTTTTGCCGGACATAGAAGGCCGAGAGCAGGAGGACAAGGAGTCCGATTCCTAGGGGGCTTCTTCCCAGACGCCGGGGGGATGAACGTCTGGACAGGGGAGAGTGAGTGGCTTATCATCCAACCCCGAAACGAAGGCTTCAAATGGCCCTGGCACACGGCAAATCGACATAAACGCGAGACAGGGATCTAGATGACACAACAGGACGAGTTGACTTTTAACAAGCGCGTACTCGACGAGGAGTACAACCTGGGATCTTTCGAAGTGACGGCGAAGATGATCCGGGACTTCAACGATGGTACGGGAGAGGGAGCGGACAGCGGGGATGAGGCCTCTGCCTTGATAGCCACCATCTTTGCCAAGTTCGAGGGCCCGGACGACCTGAACCTCACTTTCGAGGGGTTTGACTATATGGCTGGTCAGTACATTGAGCCCGAGGCCTCGGTGAGGGCGGGAGATGTGCTTACCTGCGTTGCTCGGGTGAAGTCGGTCTACAAAAAGACGGGTCGCTCGGGGCCGATGGCCTTCGTGGTGAGGGAGCACACTTTTACCAACCAACGGGGCGAGACTGTCGCCAGAGTGGGAATGTCCACCGTAAGGAGGAAGTAAGAAGACCAATGAGTGAACAGAGCAATGCGGTCTATTTCGACCAGGTGGACGTAGGGGATGAGATAGGGCCCCTGGACAAAAAGCCTACGCTGGAGCAGGTGAAAGCGTTTTGCAGGGCCTACGGGTTGGAGGAGAAGACCCGGTTCACGGACCTTGAGACGGCCCGGAGCGAGGGCGTCGACGAGATGATTATTCCCGGGATCATGAGCATGGCCTACCTGTCCCAGCTGATAACCGACTGGGCGCCCAACATAACACTGAAGAAACTGGACATCATCTTCCGGGCGCCGGTGAAGCACGAAGAGCCGATCCAATGCGTGGGTGTGGTGACGGACAAAGAGGTGCGGGACGGGGAGAACTGCTTAGACGTAGACGTGTATATCGAGAACCCGGAGGGGCGGAGGGCGGTCACGGGACAGGCCCTGGTAGTAGCACCGTCCGAGTAACCGGCCCCGATATCGGGGCCTCAGGTTTCGACAAGTAGGGAGGGGTAATGGGCAGCGTAACTGTCAATGGCAGCAAAGTTAACTTCGATGCGGCGGAAGGATTCGCGGAGGGCAACTGGAAGGGTAACACGGTACTATTGATCCACGGAGCCACGGACAACCACAAAATCTGGCACCACCAGATGGAGGCGTTGTCCAAAGACCATAGTCCCGTGTCGGTAGACCTGCCCGGCCACCTGGACTCCGGTGGGGAGGGGATCGACAACGCGGAAGGGTATCGAGATTTCGTTAAAGGGTTGGCCGAGGCGTTAAATTTGGCCCCGTTTGTGTTCGCGGGTCACTCGATGGGCGGCTCCATGGCACTGGACTTCGCCGTGCATCACGGGGAGATGCTAAAAGGTGCGATCATGGTGGGGTCGAGCCCCAGTTGGGAGATAGGCGACGAAGAAATTGAGCCGTGGAAAACAGACCCGGACAAGATGAGGCGGGACTCAGACGAGATGTACTCCCGGCAGACCTCGAGTGAGATAAAGGAATGGGCGACGAGGGAGATGTCGGGGACTCCGGGAGAGGTGTGTTACTCGGACCTTGCGGCCTGTGGAACCTTCGATCCCAACCCGGACTTCAGCAAGGTGACAGTACCGTTAATGGTGGTAGTGGGGGATGAGGATGTGATGTCGATACCGGGGTCGGAGCTGGTGGCGGAGAAAGTGGAAGGGGCGCAATACGACCTTATCTCGGCGTGTGGGCATCCGATAATGATTGAGCACCCGGATATCTTGAATGATCTGATGCTGAGGTTTTTGGAGAAGTTGGATTAGTTTCAGGGTTTCCTAGACTTTAGGGAAGATATGGCGTAAGTGTCTTGCACTTGCGCCATGTTGTTTTTGTACGTGGAGAATAGTTTGAGGATGTTGCTTTAGGGAGTGGCGCGTTAGATTCCTCGCAGAGCCTCGGAATGACAATTAAAGGGGGCTTGCTATGACAATGAAAAGAGCCGCAGCATGACAACGAAAAAGTATCGGAATAACTGGGGAAAAGCCCGGAGTGATATGGAAGTGGCCGTAGGGGGTAATGGGCTGGGGAAAGGACAAAGAAGGGAAACATTGTGCTAATATGCGCAGACGTTGAGGCTCCTCATATAGCGAGGACTAGGCCTGAAGAAATGGTGGGTTTTCATACCCCGGAGGTGCAATCTTGAAGGTATCCATGTTCCACCTGATGCCCCACAGAGAGCTTCCCGATGATTTCGAGGATAGGTATCACTCGGTGTGGGTGGACCCGCCTTGGTCGGAGCTCGCGGACCCGGAACGGGTAGGTCAGTACTACAACTGGACGCTGGACGAACTGATCTACGCCGACAAGATGGGGATGGACGGGATATGCGTTAACGAGCACCACCAGAACGCGTACGGTTTCATGCCGAACCCGAACCTCATGGGGTCGGTGCTGGCGCGGAGCACGAAGAACGCGGCCCTGGTGCAGATGGGGGCCACGCTGCCCACCACCCACCCTCCCGTCCGCATCGCTGAGGAGTACGCAATGCTGGACTGCATAAGCGGGGGTCGGCTGGTTGCCGGGATGCCGCTGGGCACGTCGGCGGACGCCAACTTCTGCTACGGAATACCGCCGATAGTACAACGGGAGAGGTACAGGGAGGCGCACGACCTGATCGTGGATGCGTGGACTCGGGATGAGATGTTCGCGTTTAACGGCAAGTACACACAGTTGCGCTACGTGAACGTCTGGCCGAAGCCGATACAGAAGCCTCACCCCCCGATATGGGTGCCGGGCGGGGGAAGCAGCAGCACATGGGACTTCGTGTGCGAAAAGAACTACTGCTATTGCTACCTAAGCTACTACGGGAACCTGTTCGCTACGAAGATCATGGAGAAGTTCTGGGAAAGAGTTGACTACAACGGGCTAGATGCCAACCCGTACCGAGCGGGGTTCCTACAGCTTGTGGCGGTGTCGGAGACGGATGCACAGGCGGAAAAGGACTACGAAAAACACATCCAGTACTTCTTCAACAAGTGCATGGCCACGGCCCCCGAGTTCTTGGCCGCGCCGGGATATCAGGACTACAAGAGCTTGGTCAACCGGATCAAGCAGCTCGGCGGTGGCAGGGCCGACCAGATGGGACAGTGGAAAGAATGGAAGTTCAAGGACTTCGTAGATAATCAGTACGTGATCAGCGGTGGGCCAGAGTCGGTGGTGGACCAGCTGAAGGATGCGGTGAAGCGGCTGCGGGTCGGCAACCTGATGGTGCTGCTGCAGATCGGGTCCATGCCGCACGAACTGACGCTGAAGAACATCGAGATATTTGCCAAAGAGGTGCTCCCGCACATCCGGAACATCTGGGACGACAATTGGGAGAACCATTGGTGGCCCGAGACCCTGAAGACGAAGGCACCCGCCGCGGTGGTGGGTTAGCGGGGATTTCGTAAAGACTCGAAAGGCGCGTGACAGAAGAGAAACCTGAGGAACCGAGATTCACCCTCACTCTCCTCGGCGAGTCTTCGACCCTGACCCTCTCCCGTCGAGGGAGGGGGAAGCTGTGAAACCGACGGGGGTTTATTCATAGGTGCGCAGATGTCTTTCGATCAACCTTAATAGGAGAAGTAAATGGTCACTGTGGAAGACCGGTTCCCAAAGATCAGGGACGGGCTGCTCAACCCGAAGGTGATGACTGCAGGGGAAGGCCCGCCCGTCGTGTTCCTGCACGGGGCAGGAGGCCTGCGATGGGACGGTTTCCTGGATGACCTCTCTTCCGAATTCACGGTGTACGCACCACTTCACCCCGGGCTCCATGACCCGGACGACATTCGGAAGATCGACTCCCTGTGGGACCTCGTGCTGTACCATTACGACCTGTTTGACGCCCTGGGGTTGGAGTCGCCGGCGGTGATTGGGCATTCTTACGGCGGCATGCTGGCGGCCGAGATTGCGGCGAGCAGTCCAGACAGGGTTAGCAAGTTGACGCTGATGAACCCCATCGGGTTCTGGCTGGACGATCACCCGGTGCTCGATTGGACGGCGATGAGCCCGGATGCGATGGTTAAAGCGCTGTTCTCGGACCCCGAGGGTCAATTCGCCAAAGGTTTCCTCGAGGTTCCGGAGGATGAGGAGGAGTTCCAAAACTTCACTATTGCAAGGACATGGGCTATCGCCTGTACATCCAAATTCACTTGGCCGATACCGGACAAGGGGTTGAAGAACCGGATCTATCGGGTGTTGGCGCCGGCGTTGATATTGTGGGGAAAACAGGATGCACTGGTGCCTCCGGAGTACGCCAAGGAGTTTTCCGACAGGATGGTAAACACGACTGTGCGGACGCAGATACTGGATGGCGCGGGTCACATTCCACAGTTGGAGCAGCGTGAGAAGGTTTCGGCTATTGTGAAGGAGTTTCTGCGTTCGTGAGGTGGGAACTCCATTGTAATGGGTGTGCTTTGCAGGATGTAGGAATGAATTCACCCTACAACGTATTCGAACGTGTTTGGCTCGTTAGTGGATGGGTGAGGGCGTACGCCTTAGATTCCTCGCGGAGCCTCGGAATGACATATAAATTGGTCGGGATGATGGAGAGAAGTCGAGAGGTGAAGGATGAGTAAGCCGGTTACGGTAAGGGTAGAGCAGGATGTTCCGGCCCGGATGCGGGACGGGACAGTTCTTTATAGTGACGTTTATCGGCCGGACACGCCTGGTCGGTATCCGGTTATTTTGTGCCGGACTCCGTATGACAAGGATGCGTTCTCGACTCGGGTGGACAGCGTGGACCCGATCCGGGCCGCGAAACAGGGATACGCTTTCGTGATGCAGAACGTTCGGGGGCGATACAACTCCGAGGGGACGTTCTACACTTTCAAGAACGAGATAAACGACGGGTACGACACTGTGGAGTGGGCGGCATCGCAGGCTTGGTCCTCGGAGGCGGTGGGGATGCACGGGGGCTCGTATGTCGGGGCTACGCAGTGGCTGGCGGCGATATCCAGGCCTCCGCATTTGAAGTGCATCATTCCTTCCATAACCAGCGATGACTACTACGAGGGATGGACTTATCAAGGCGGGGCATTCCAGCTGTTCTTCACGCTTAGCTGGGCAGTGTCACTGGCGATGGCCAACATAGAACATATCGAACGGGACCATGGGGATGTTTCGGCGGACTCTGCGCGGATGATGGAGGCACTGAAGGACCTGGACGGGTCATTCGAAACACTGAACTTTGCAGAGCACCCGTTGTTCAGGAACCCGGCGCTTGCCCAGTATTTCAACGACTGGGTGCAGCATTCGGACGACGACTCATACTGGAAGTCGGTGAACATCAGGGAGCGGCACTCGACGGTTGAGGTCCCGGCCTACAGCATGTCGGGCTGGTACGACATTTTCCTGGGTGGGGCGATTCGCAACTTCGTGGGGATGAGGGAGAACGGGGCAACGGACGCGGCAAGGAACGGGCAACGGCTGATAATCGGGCCCTGGTTCCACGACGATACGCCGGGCAGTGTTGGGGGCGAAGTGAATTTCGGGCCGAGTGCGAGCGCAGTCTCGTTCGATTTCCAGGGGACGAAGCTGCGCTGGTACGACTACTGGTTGAAGGGAGAGGACAACGGGGTCGGGGAGGAGGACCCGGTACGGATATTCGTGATGGGGGCCAATGAGTGGCGAAGCGAGAAGGAATGGCCGCTGGCCCGGACACAATACACGGACTACTACCTGCACAGCGGGGGTCGGGCGAACAGCGCTCGGGGAGATGGGATGCTCAGTATCGAGGCCCCGGGTGACGAGCCCTATGACGCCTATCTTTACAACCCGAACAATCCTGTGCCAACTCGGGGCGGGGGCCTGTGCTGCAACGAGGCTGCTTCGCCACCGGGATCGTTCGATCAGAGTGCGATCGAGGCGAGGGAGGACGTGCTGGTTTACTCGACGGCGGTGTTGGAGCAACCCGTCGAAGTTACGGGGCCGGTGACGGTGACGCTTTACGCAGCGTCGTCGGCGGTGGATACGGACTTCACGGCGAAGCTGGTGGATGCGTGCCCGTGTGGGGGAGCGGTTAACCTTGCGGACGGGATAGTGAGGGCACGGTACCGGGAGTCGACGAGCGAGGCGAAGTTGATAACACCCGGCGAGGTGTATGAGTACAAGATCGACTTGTGGGCGACGAGCAACCTGTTCAAGGCGGGACACAGGATCCGGCTTGAGATTTCGAGTAGCAACTTCCCGAGGTTCGACAGAAACCCGAATACGGGGGGTGCGCTGGGTAAGGGTACGGAAGCCAAGCCTGCATCGCAGACTGTTCTTCACAATGGCAGTTACGCGTCTCGGGTGACGCTGCCGGTGATTCCAGCGTGACCGAGGGGGAAGGGGATCGATTGAAAATAAAGAGTCGGATAGGAATGAAGAAAGGATAAGACTTGATGGCCAAGCACCTGCACTTTAGCGAGGAAGAACTCGCGGACCGGAGGCGGAGGGCGTGTGAGTCGATGGCGGAGAAGGGGTTGGACGGGCTGCTGATCTTCCGCCAGGAGACGATGTATTACCTTACGGGCTACGACACCATGGGCTACACCCAGTTCCAGTGTCTCTACATGGGAGCGGACGGGGACATGACCCTGGTGACGAGGTCGGCGGACCTGCGGCAGTCGGGGTTCACGTCGATAATCGAAGACGTGCGGATCTGGATGGACAGCGGGGACGCGAACCCAGGGCTGGACGTGAAGAAGGTGCTTGTAGAGAAGGGGTGCCGGGGCAAGAAACTGGGGGTTGAGCTGGAGGCTTGGACGTTGACGGGGCGTCGGTGGGAGATGATGAAGAGCGCATTGGATGGTTTCTGCAGCTGGGAGGACTCGTCGCACCTGGTGAGCGAGCTTCGGCTAGTCAAGAGTCCCCAGGAAGTCGAGTATGTGAAGAAGGCGGCCTCCCTGGCGGATGATGCCCTGGAAGTGGCATACGACCTGTTCGCACCGGGGGTGCCGGAGCTGGAACTCTTTGCAGGGATGCACTCGGCGATATTCCGCGGGGGTGGTGACTATCCGGCGGGGCGGTGGATCATCGGGTCTGGGGAGAGGGCCTTGATGGTAAGACACATCACGGGCCACGGGGACATTGGGGAGAACGACCAGGTGCAACTGGAGTTTGGGGCGGCTTACCGGCACTATCACTCGTGCCTGATGAGGACGGCGTTGACCGGGACCCCGGACCCGCAATATTACAAGATGCACGAGGCCGGGGTGAATGCACTCCAAGCGGCACAGGGCGCTTGCAAGCCGGGCGCAACCTTCGGGGACGTATTCGATGCGCACGCCAAGGTTTTTGATGAATCGGGGTTCAAGGAGCACAGGCTGAATGCCTGCGGCTACAGTCTCGGGGCCCTGTACCCGCCGACATGGATGGACTACCCGATGTTGTTCACCGGTAACCCGGTGGTTATTCAGCCGAATATGGTTATATTCATGCACATGATCTTGCTGGACAGCACCAGGGGCATTACGATGTCCCCGGGAGAGACGGTGCTGGTGACGGAGACAGGATGCGAAAGATTGTCCCGGATGCCGTTAGACTTGGTGGTGAAGTAGACCCAACACACGGCCAGGTGGAGATGTAAGCGCATCCTCACCCTAGCCCTCTCACGCCAGGGGCGCATCTGCGACCCATCAAGGGAGAGGTGACAGAAAATAAAACTCGCAGGAGGAGAGGCAATGACCCAGTCGTTCACATGGGAAAAGGCCAGAGAAGAGCTCTTATACCGAAGGAACCGGGCGATGACCCACGGCGGCGATCGTGCCGTGGAGAAACAGCGGTCACGGGGAGGGGGGCTGGTGAGGGACAGGATAGGCACGCTGGCCGATCCGGGAAGCTTCCTAGAGGTCGGGACGATGGCTATCGACCACCGGTTCGATTCCGAGGGCAAGGAGCTGGAGCCGACGCCGGCGAGCTACATCATGGGTCTGGCGGAAGTCGATGGCCGGCCAGTGGCGCTCGGGGGAGAGGACTTCACGGTGAGCGCGGGCCACACCATCGGGCTGGACCGGAAGAAGGGTGGAATGGGCGGCTTCCTGGAGGACCTGGCCCACGAATACAGGATCCCGTTGATGATTTTCGTGGAAGGGGTGGGGGGCGGTGTCAGCATGCAACAGACCACGGGCCACGCCCCAATAGTGAGCTCATCCAGCTTTGGGCGCAGCTACCAGCTGTTGGGTGAGGTGCCGGTAATCGCTGCGGGGATGGGGGCATGTGCGGGGGGCTCGGCGGGACGGCTGGTGATTTCACACTTTTCGATAATGACTCGGGATACGGGGTGCGTTTTTGCAGGTGGGCCGCCGGTGGTGGAAAGAGCCCTGGGGCGCAGAGTCAACAAGTTCGATCTGGGGGGCGCTCACGTTCACACACAACTCTCCGGCACAATCGACAACGTTGCCGAGGATGAGGCGGACGCTATATACCAAATGAGACGGTTCCTGAGCTATATGCCGCAGAACGTTTGGGAGATGCCGCCCTTCGTAGAGACAGGGGACCCGCCAGACAGGCAGGACGAAATACTCCTGAGCCTGGTGCCCGAGGACCGGAGGCAGGCCTACGATTCCCACGGGGTAATAGATGTGATCTTCGACCGGGACTCTTTCTTCGAGATCGGACCCGATTGGGGCCGCTCCCTGGTGGTGGGCATGGCCAGGATCGGGGGATACTCGGTGGGAGTTCTGGCGAGCAACCCGATGTACATCGGCGGGGCGCTGGACGCGCAGGCATCGCAGAAGCAGGCCCGATTCATTGAGCTATGCGACACGTTCAACCTGCCCATTGTCTACCTGGTGGACGTCCCTGGATTCATGATCGGTGAGGTGGCGGAGAGAGAGGGGACGCTAAGGAAAGGGATGCGGGCCTTGCAGGCGATGATGGAGTCTACGGTGCCGATGGTTACGGTACACATGCGAAAGGCGTTCGGGATGGCGTGCAACTCGACGGCCAACCCGGACCGGCTGCACCTGCGGATTGGCTGGGCGACGGGAGAGTTTGGCGACATGCCGGTGGAAGGCGGCGTATTCGCGGCTTTCCGACGGGAGATAGAGGCGGCGGATGACCCAAATGCCAGACGGAGCCAGATTGAGGCCAGGCTGCTGGCAGACTCATCGCCGTGGAAGACAGCGGAGGCATTCGGCCTGGAGGAGATGATCGATCCTGTGGAGACGCGGTACTACGTATATCGTTTTATAGCGGCGGCCCAGGGGGCTATAAGGAGCAACTTGGGGAAGAAGGCGAGGTACGGGACTCGGTTGTAGAGGGACTCGCTTCGAAAAGTTCTAGCACCAAGGAAGATGTTCAACCGCCCACCTGTCTGCTTGGCAGACAGGTGGGCGGTTTGCATGAATGGGATCACCCTCACCCTAGCCCTCTCTCGTCGAGGAAACGGGGATACGATCAAGACGCCTGCTTGGTGTGGATGGGGTAATCAATTGTCTAGTTGGGAGAGAAATATGCCTTAGATTCCTCGCGGAGCCTCGGAATGACAGGGGGTAAGGGCTCGGAATGGCGAGGTTAAATCTGCTTGGAGGGTGGGAGGTAAAGATGGAGCAGGCACGAGACCTGCCCATACGGGAAGGGGCGGGGATGGATTCCGGCTCGAGGGCCGGAATGACGGCGTTAAGGGCCTCGGTAGAACACGGCCGAGGGCCTGGGAGTGACGGGGGTCAAGGATTTGGGGGTCTGGGTTAGAGGGCGCGGAAGGCTTGGTCGGCGGCGGCGAGGGTTTGTTCCACGTCCTGCTCGGTGTGGGCGCAAGAAAGGAACCATTTGCCGTGCATGTTGGCCCTTATGCCGCCCTCCAGGAGCTTCTGGCGGAAGGTGACGTAACGTTCGTGGTCCACCTTTTCGTAGAAGGCGCGGTAGTCGGGGAGGGAGGCCTCTGGGGTGAAGGCCATGTTGAATATTGAGGCCGGCCCCGTGACCAGTACGTCCTCCTCGTGCTTATGGGCTAGCTGACGGAGGCCGTCCATTAGAAGCTCGCCGACGTGGTGCATGCGTCGGATGGCCTCACCGTCGTTTTCTTTAAGCTTGTTGATTGTGGTCTCGGAGGCGGCGAGAGATACGAGGTTGCCGCTGGCGGTGCCTGCGTGCATGACTCGGCCTTCAGATACGGGCTGCATGACCTCTCGCTTACCGGTAATAACGGAGAAGGGGAAGCCACCGGCTGCGGCCTTGGCCAAGGTAGTCAGGTCGGGAGTTACGCCAAGAAGCTCCTGAGCACCACCGACGGCGAGTCGGAAGCCGGTGATGACCTCGTCGAAGATGAGGACTATGCCATTTTCGTCGCAGAGCTTGCGGACGCCCTCCAGGTAACCGGGCCTGGGGAATGCACTGTTGGTGTTGACGGGTACAGGTTCCATGATGATGGCTGCGATCTCTCCGGAGTGTTTGCGGACAGCATTGGAGAGAACGTCGAGGTCGTTCCAGGGGAGGACAATGACTTCTTCTGCGGACCCGGGAGATTGGCCCTCGGACTCGGGGACGGGGAGGGGGGAGTCATGGGGGCCGGCGTCCTGGGTGTTAGGGGCGACGCTATAGAGGACGGGGTCTGCCCAGCCGTGGTAATGGCCCTCGAACTTGATGATAAGGGAGCGGTTGGTGTAGGCACGAGCGATCCTGACGGCGGCGAGGACGGCCTCGGTGCCTGAGCTGCCGAACCTGACCATCTCGGAGGAAGGGACAGAGTCGTTGATTAGCTCGGCGACTGTTATCTCCAGGTCGTGCTGACCGGCGATGATTTGGCCGCGATCGAGCATCCGGCGGACGGAGTCAAGGAGGAAGTCGGGGGAGTGGCCGAAGATGGCTGCACCGTTGCCCATGATGTAGTCGATGAACTCATTTCCGTCCACGTCGAAGAGTCGGGACCCCTTGGCCCTTTCGAAGAAGAGAGGCACGGGGAGCTCGCCGCGGCGGTGATGGCTGCTGACCCCGCCAGCCAGTGATCGGCTGGACCTTTTGTGGAGTTCAATGGACTTTTCGAAGTTCATATGTCGGCACTCCTACCTACGTGTTCCCTGTCGGGACTTCGTTTGAACGGGCCAATTCATCGGCGAGGACGAGGGCCCCGATCAATGATACATCGTCACCGAGGGTGCTGACCTCTAATCGGAGGGATCTTTCGTGGAGGGGGAAGATGTGATCCCGGCAGGTCTTGAATGCGGGACCGAGTATCCGGTCGCCCATGTTTGTCAGACCCCCACCGACGATGACCATTTCTGGGTTGAGGACATCTACTACGGCGGAGAGCCCTATGCCGGTGAAATAGGCAGCTCTATCGATGACCTCGGTGGCAAGGGAGTCGCCGGATTGAGCTGCCTGGAATACGGCTTGGGCGTCGATGGCGGAGGTGTCGTAGCGGCTCAAGGTGGATTCCCGGCCTTCCTTGATTTGACGGAGAACCTCCCTGCGGATTGCGGAGCCGGAGGCGAGGGCTTCCCAGCAGCCGTTTTGTCCGCAACCGCATTGGGGGCCATCGACCATCAGCTTGATGTGACCAACCTCTCCTGCGGCGCCCCTTGCGCCTCGGACCAATCGGTCATCGGAAATGATACCTGCTCCGATGCCGGTGCTGAGGGTCACGTAGGCCATGTGTCGAGTCCCTTTGCCCACGCCGACTCGATGCTCGGCGATGGCGGCGGCATTGGCGTCGTTTTCGAGTGAAATGGGGAGATCCAACGCTCGTTGGAGCATATCCCGGAGGGGTACGGTGGTGAATTGGGGGAGGTTGGGGGGATCGACAAGGGCTCCGGCAACGGTGTCGACGGGGCCAGGAGAGGAGACTCCGACGGCGACGGCACCACTGGAACCGACCTGTTCAAGGAGGCTACGGTACATAGAACTGATAGCTTCGACCATGGCCTCGGGGGGTTGGTCGGCGGGGGCGGGGCGACGGGCCTTGGCGAGGATGGAAGATGGGGAGTCGGCGAGAGCGGCGCGCAGGGATGTGCCACCTATGTCGATGCCAAGTATGAATTGCGTAGAGTTGTAGTCGCCGGGTGTCATGAGGGGTGGGGTGGGGACGGGCAAAGTTGGCGCATTATATCATTGGGTGCGAGACAAGACAGAAAGGCAATGCAACATGGAACGCCCGACGGTCAGGCTTGAGATTTTCGAAGAATCGATAGACGAGGCAGATCCCGACGCCAATTTCAAGCGGGATGTGGCGTTGTACAGCAGGATAGACCCGATGCCTACACTGGAAGGGATGAGCCGAAGCCTGGGCTTGCCTGTCGGTGTGATAGCCCGGTACGTGTTGGTTAAATGGGCGACATCGGGGAGCGAGGGTGCGATGGAGGTGGGGCCTCGGGTGGTGCGGCAGATGGCGGCGGTGGTGTCGGAGGCGGAGGAGTCGAGGGAGGATAGTGCGAGGCTTGTGGCGTATGAGAAGTTGTCTGGGATAGTGTTGTGGCTGGAGACGATTTGTGAGGGGGAGTGGGAGGGGGATGAACCTGTTAAGGCGGATAGCTAATTCTGCACCTAGAGCGTGACCAACGATCTTCAACGATAGGTGAGATTCGGGTAGGTTGTGATATCTTGGGCGCGATGAGGGATTTGAATTTGCGGCCCAAGCTTAGAGCCTTGGACATAAAGAGGGTGCAGCAGGGGGGTCGGGAGTATCTGCATTTGCGGGACCCGATGTCGCTTTCGGGAGAGGAGCTTCTTGCACCGGTGCAGTTGATTCCTCTCTTGGCTCTCAGCGACGGGCAGAGGGACCTGCCGAGCATCAGGACGGCGGCTATGCTGCTTCACGGGATTTCGATTACGCAGGAACAGGTGGACGCGTTCTTTGGCCGCCTGGACGAGGCGCTCCTGTTGGAAGGGACCCGATTCGAGGAGGCTCGGGCGCGGATGCTGGAGTCGTACCGCGGTTTGCCATACAGGACTCCCGCTTTGGCCGGGCCCAGCTATCCGGCGGACCCGGTTGTTTTGGAGAAGACGTTTGATAGGTATATGGAGGAGGTGGGGGAGGAGCCTCTTCATACTGAGAGAACTCCAACCCAACGCCCTCATCCCGTTCGATCAACCCTTCGATCCTCCACAGGCGGACTTACGGCAGATCAGGGCGAACGGAATGAGGACGTCCCCTCACCGGGGGCGGAGGGGCGCGTGATGGGGGTGCTGAGTCCGCATATTGATTATCATCGAGGGCACCGGAGCTATGCGAAGACATGGCGGCATGTTTCCGATGCGGCGGCAGAGTGTGAATTGGCAATAATTCTCGGGACGGACCATGCAGGGGGGGACTGCAAGATAACTCCGACTCTACAGAGCTACGCGACACCGTGGGGTCCGCTTCCCACGGACAAAGAGTTGGCGAAGTCTCTGGCGGCGGGGCTGGGTGGGGAGTCGGCGTTTGAGGAAGAGGAGCACCACATCAAGGAGCACTCGATAGAGTTGGCACTGGTCTGGTTACACTACCTGGTTAGGAAGGCAAATCCCAAGGGGCGTTTGCCTCACGTTTTGCCCGTTCTGTGCGGTCATATGGGTAGGTATGTTAATGGGGGTGGGGTGGCGGAGGGGGAAGCGGCGTTCGATTTTGTGGTGTCGGAGTTGCGGGGGGTGATGGAGAGTCGAAAGACCTTGGTAATAGCTGCGGGGGACCTGGCGCACGTAGGCCCGGTTTTCGGGGACCACGCGCCGTGGGGCCGGAACGAGCGAGCGGCTCTCTTGAGAGCCGACTACCTGTCTCTTGAGGCTGCCTGTAATGGAGATGCCGAGGGTTTCCTGGAAGGGATACGGAGAGAGCAGGACCAGAGGCGCATTTGCGGATTGACGCCTATATACCTGGCACTTCGGGTGATGGGAGAGGGGGTGTCGGGGGAAGTTACAGCTTATGATCAGTGTCCGGCGGACCCTATGGGCGGGTCTTTGGTCTCAGTGGCCGGCGCAATATGGCAAAATTAGGTTAGATGCGATTGGACACATTACCTTTGCCGATCCTGAACGTTATCTAACCTGGACAAGATGATGTATGGTGGAGAACTTGAAGACCAGGGCACGTGCCGAAGACGGGGCGTCCGAGTAGACCATTGAAAGGACAAGTATGAGGAAATATCGCCGATTGATGAGGATGGGGCTGGGACTAGTTGCCGTACTGCTGATTCTGGCAGTAACAGCGGTTGCGTGCGGAAATGAGCGCGCCCCTGCGGGTGAGGACAATACCGCTACAGCAACCGAAGAGGATACGTCTGACACCACAGCCACGACTGATCCTACTGCAACGCCCTCGGAGCCGGTGGAGATGCCGACGCCGAAAGTGTATTCGGAAGTGGCGGGTGAGGTGGGAAGCCTCGCGCCTGACCTGAGTGGCATATCCGGCTGGGTCAACACCGATGAGTTCACGCTGGCCAGCCTTCGGGGAGAGGTTGTTCTAGTCGACTTTTGGACGTACACGTGCGTCAACTGCCTCAGGACGCTGCCGTACCTTAGAGAATGGCATGAGAAATATGCCGACCTGGGCCTAAACATAGTCGGGGTTCACACGCCGGAGTTCGAGTTCGAGAAGGACTTCGACAACGTTTTGGCGGCAGTCGAGCAGCACGACCTGGGCTGGCGAATGGCCCAGGACAACGACTTCAGGACGTGGCGGTCGTACAACAACCGGTACTGGCCGGCCAAATACCTGATAGACCACGAAGGCGTGATCCGTTACAGGCACTTCGGAGAAGGGCGGTATGACGAGACTGAAGAATGGATCCGGGACCTGCTTGAAGAGATCGGGGCTGACGTGTCCGACATCCAGGCGAACAGGGACGCAGGGCCAGAGCTGGACGAAGGGGCCTTCGACGAGGATGGCAGGGTTCTCCAGACTCGGGAGCTGTATGCCGGCACGGACCGGAACATGGGAGCGCAGATACCGTATTACGGCAACAACGAGTACTTCTTCACGGACTTTAACACCTCAAATGAATACGAAGACCCGGGCCAGCACAGGAACCACTACCTATACCTGAAGGGTCACTGGATTAACGGCCCGGAGAGCATTGAGCACGGAAGGGCAACCGAGAACCTGGAGGACTACATAGCCCTCAGGTTCTTCGGTACGTCTGTAAATGTCGTAATCAACACCGAGGGTGCAGACCCATACGACGTGGTTATAACCATCGACGATAAGCCTGTAGCACAGGAAGCTTGGGGCGAAGACTTGCGTCTGAACGGGGAAGAGATGACGGTGATCACGGTGGACGAGCCGAGGTTGTATAGTCTGATACTGTTACCGGCGTACGGGAGCCACGAACTGAAACTTAGCTCCAATTCGGAGGACTTCAATGTCTTTGCATTCACGTTCGGATCCTACGCCACGGGCTTCTAAATTGGGTCAGAAGACTCGAAGGGCCAGGAGACTGGCCATTCTTGTACTCGCCTTAGCCGCCGGCCTGCTAGCATTGCAGGCCTGTGGTGGAGGAACAACACCCGCTACTGCGACGCCAATTACAATCCCCACCGAGACCCCTTCGGAGGCCCCCACGGAAACCCCAGCGGCAATGGCCGCGCTTACTTTCCCGGACCTGGAAGGGCTGCTGGGAACCAAAGACCTGGGTGTCGGGGCCAACAGAATTTCCTTCGTGCTTCAGACTTCTGAGGGGCTGGTGACGCTGCCCCAGATTCAGGTGAGGAGCCTGTACGACGGGGATGAAGTGGAAAAAGTGACGGGGAGGTTCCACTTGTGGCCGTTCGGGACCCGGGGGAACTACGTCTCGGAGCTGACTTTCGACAAGACGGGCGACTGGCAAATCGAAGCGGTTGTGGCTCGGGGTGAGGAAACCTTGGCTTCTGCGGTGATGGATATAGAGGTCAAAGAGGCAACCTTCACGCCGAATATTGGCTCTACGCCGCCTCTCACGGTTAACAAAACGGCGACGGACGAGGCGGGATTGACGGAGATAACGACCTGGCCTCGGGCAGATATCGACCTGTACCAACTAACCATAGCGGAGGCACTAGAATCGGGGATGCCGTCTGTAGTGGTGATGTCGAGCCCCGGGTTCTGTACATCACCGACGTGCGGGCCGCAGGTCGACACGGTTACTGAATTGAAAAACCTGTATGCAGAGCAGGCCAACTTTATTCACGTAGAAATCTACGACAACCCGGTAGAAATCCAGTCGAGCCTCGACATGGGGATATACTCACCCGTGGCGGTGGACTGGGGTTTAACTGAGCCCGAGGACTACCTTAACGAGTCCTGGGTGTTCATCATCGACGGCGATGGAGTGATAAAGGCCAAGTACGAGGGTTACGCATCTTTGGACGAGCTGGAGGAAGGGTTGAAGGAAGTTTTGTGATCCAAGGATAAGGTTGATCCGTCCGCCCTAACTTGTATTTGGAAACATGGGAACCTGCTAAACAGGTTCCCATGTTTTGTCAAAGAGAGTAGGGATTCCACCCTCACTCTCCTTGGCGAGTATTCTGCCCTAGCCTCTCACGCCAGTGGCGCCATCCAGATCACCTTTCCTCCCTCCCCCTCTCATACTTCGAGAGTCTCAGCATGAGCGGCCCCAGTTCCTCCCAAATGGGTTATGCAAGGGTCCCATCGAGGGAGAGGGGATAAGAGTCATCACACGGAACGGAGGACGACCACTGCTCTAAATGGAGGGGTGGGTGTTTAGCCAGTTGGCGATTTGGTTGGCGTTTAGGTCCAGCCATCGGGCGTTGAGGCGGATGCTCTCCAGGGACTGTTGAACGGTGCGCTGGGCGCCGGCAACTGGGTTGGCTTCGAAGAAGGCCTCGACTTCGTCAGCTCTCTCGATTGTGTTGAAGTCTTCAGTGATGGAGACGAGGCGCATGATCATGAAGCCGCCCTTGCCGTAGCGGCGGTCGAACTCGGACCAGTTCTCCTTGACGAAGTCCCAGGTCAGGTCCCGACCGAATCGGTTGGCGGCGACGCTGATGATTACGAGTGGGGTGTCCTGGGAACGGACATCGTCGGAGAGGGAACGTTCAAGGGTCTCTTGCAGGAGAATCGGGTCCCTGGGGCGGGAGACGGCGCCGAGGAGGCGTCGCTTCTCTTCCTGGAGGGTAGCCCTCTTTTCCATGTCCCAGAGAGTGTCATAGAGGTCGCGGTCGGCGTCCAAGGCGACGAGAGAGTAGACGACGCCCCTAATGTCGGCGCGGAGGGAGGCGGGGTCCCGCAAGGATTCCTGAAAGCGGTCTCGTGCCTCTTCCAAGACGGACTCGTTGCCGAGGCCGCCTGCGCGGGCTAAAACAGTCGTGCGGAGCAGGGCGTCGAGGTGGCCTTCGCCGGGGGACTCTTCCCAGCCAAGCCGCGACGCGATGTCTTCATATACGGTCTTATTGAAGGCGCGCAGCTGATCAAGGGATGGGTGGTCGGCGAGGAGGACTTCAAGCTCTCGGAGGTTGGTGGACAGGTCTGTCCAAACGGTGGCGTCGGTCTCGGCCTTGTAGGCGCCGACGAGGTCCAGGTATCGGGTTGCGGGCTCCATACCGGCCCGTACGAGGGCAAAGAGGTCAGACTGGAGGCCGAGGCGGTCGGTGGGAGGGAGCTCGAATGAGGAGGCAGCATCGAGTAGGGGGGAGAGGGCGTCGGGGGAGTAGCGGACTCGGTAGAAGCCCGTTTGGCCAGGGTTAACTTTAGTCCAACGACTCTTACCGGATTCCGGCCCTCCAGGGATTGTAATACTGGAACTTTCCATAAGGACGGGTGGGGTGGGAGGACTATTGGAGGTGATGACACTGACGGGAACCTTCCAGGTGGTGGGGCCGGGGTCTTGACCGGCGAGGCGGTCGTAGAGGAAGCGTTCTTGGGTAAGGGACAAGGTTTTGCCGTCAGTGGAGGTCTCGATGGTAAGGACGGGGAAGCCGGTCTGCTTTATCCAGGAATCCATTAGGGAGATGACGGGCTGACCAGACTCGTCTTCCATAGCTTGCCACAGATCGGCGCCACGGGCGTTGCCGTACATGTGTCGAGAGAGGTAGGTGCGGAGCCCTTGTCGGAAGGCGTCTTCACCGAGGTACTGCTCAAGCATCCAGAGAATGGAAGCACCCTTGCTGTAAGAAATGGCGTCGAATATTTCCCGGATTTCTCCGGGATCCTTGACATTGGCCTCAATGGGGTGCGAATTGCGAAGAGCGTCAATGCGGAGGCCCTCACCGATATCCTGATACAAGAACTGTGTCCACATTGACCACTCGGGGTAGAGGGCGTCGGTGGCTTTGTTGCCCATCCAGGAGGCGAAGCTTTCGTTGAGCCAGAGGTCGTCCCACCAGTCCATGGTAACGAGGTCACCGAACCACATGTGGGCCATTTCGTGGGCGATGATCTCGACGATGCGCTGGCGGGTGGGGGCGGCGGAGTTCTCGGGGTCGAAGAGAAGGGCTACCTCACGGTAGGTGATTGCTCCCCAGTTTTCCATAGCGCCGGCAGCGAAGTCGGGGATGGCGAAGTGGTCGAGTTTCTCCAATGGGTAGGGAATGCCGAAATAGTCGTTGTAATACTCCAGGAGACGAATGGCGGTATCGAGGGCGAATTGGCCGAGATGCTCGTTGCCGCGGGTAGCGAATACCCGCATGAGGGTGCCGTTAGGCGCGGTGGCTTCTACGCTGGCGAGGTCGCCGACGATGAAGGCGAGGAGATAGGTAGACATGCGAGGAGTCTCTGCGAAAGAGACGGTCTTGAGGCCATCGCCCGCGTCGGACTCGCTTGTCGCCGGGGTATTGGAGACGGCGGTGAGATTAGACGGGACAGTCATGGAAACCTGGAAGGTTGCCTTGAGAGCGGGTTCGTCCCAGCAGGGCAGTGCGCGGCGGGCGTCGGTGGCCTCAAATTGGGTGGTGGCAAGGTATTGCTCGTTGCCTTTGGTGTCCTGATAGCGGCTGCGGTAGAAACCCTTTAGCTGGTCGTTAAGGGTGCCGCGGTAGGAGATAGAGAGAGTGGCGGGGCCGGGGGCGGCCTCCGACTCAAGGGTAATGGTGGCCGTTTCGGCTTCTTCATCGACGGCAATAGAACGGGCTTGTATGACGGTTTCTCCCTGTGTAAGAGTTGCCTCGTGGAGTGCAAGTTCCGCGGCATTGAGGACGATGTCGGTTACTGGGGTTTCTATGTTTACATCGATGTCTACATGGCCCTCGAAAGTGAAGTTCTGGAGGTCGGGGGTGAGGGAAAGGCGGTATTTCTCGGGAAGGACGGAGTTGGGTAGTTGTCGGGCGGGGCCGGTCGCCATGTTTGCTCCTTATGGGTGTCAATAGAAATAGGGTAGTGGGGATCACCCCTGTGTGTTGAAGGGGCTGATATAGTTTTCTCACATTATCGCAGGAAATAAAAGACGGGACCGGAGAGATACGTGGAGAGACTCAGGGAGATATTAAGGGGAATCGATGGTCGGGGATACGGGGCGTATAAAGAGCTGAGCGGTCAACGGTTCGCTTTCGACGTGTTCACGCTGAACATCGACCACGTGCAAAGGGACCCGTTCGCCTCGCCGAGCAGAGTTCATGTTAGGGTGCCGCAGAGAGTGGCTCTGTTCCCGGCGCATCTGTTTGAGTCTCGGTCTCGGGAGATAGCGCTGCGCGACTGGATATTGAGGTCGTGGGTCGGGGCTCTTAGGAAGGTGGCGACGAGGGATGGGGGGATGAGGCCGGCGACCTTGCCGGGGCAAGAGGTGTTGGAACGGAGCGCGGTGTTGGTCGATGAGGAGTCGGTGGAGGTGCGATTCCTGGTCGGACTACCAGCGGCGGGGCGGAGGGTACTGGGTCGGGAGGCGGAGGACATTCTGGTTAGGCAATTGCCTGCAGCGGTGCACGCTTCACTACTGTACGTGAATGTGGACGGAGATGCGGTGGCGAGGCACGTGATGGCAGCAGAGGACGCGGACAGTCTGAGAGGCATGCTGGACGTGGCGGGGTTAGTGACGTTTGTGGCGGATGGCAGCATACTTCCCAGAAAGAGCGGGGCGGAGGCCGGGCCTTTGGACGGAGGAATTCCGTTCCGTTCGCCGGAGACGTTACGTCGGGAGTTCACGCTGCCTAATAGGGGTCGGGTGGTGGGGATGGGGGTTCCTAAGGGAGTCACGTTGATAGTCGGGGGTGGGTTTCACGGGAAGTCGACACTCTTGAGGGCACTCGAGAGGGGCGTGTACAACCACGTGCCGGGGGACGGTCGGGAGCTGGTAGTGACGGACCCTACGGCGGTAAAGATCAGGGCGGAGGATGGTCGGAGTGTGGCGGGTGTGGACATATCGCCGTTTATATCGGGGCTACCGGGCGGCCTTGATACCAGGAAGTTCAGCACGCTGAACGCGAGCGGGGCTACGTCCCAAGCGGCTAACATCATCGAGGCGCTGGAGTCGGGGTGCAGGGTATTGCTGTTGGACGAGGACTCTTCGGCGACAAACTTCATGATCCGGGACCGGAGGATGGAGGCACTGATAGAGAGGCGGCACGAGCCGATAACGCCATTTCTGGACCGGGTGAGGCAGATGTACACAGAGCACGGGGTGTCGACAGTGCTGGTGATGGGGGGCTCGGGGGACTATTTCGAGGCGGCTGACACGGTGATATCGATGGTGGAATACGTGCCGGTGGACTCGACGCAGGAGGCTCGGGAGGTGGCTCGGGTCTACCCGACAGGGAGAAAAGGGGCGCAGGCGGGCGCGTTCGAGCCATCATTGACTAGGAGACCTATACCGGGATCTTTGAATCCGGTGAAGGGCCGGAGGTCGTCATATACGCGGCCTCGGGGGTTGAAGATGCTGACCTACGGGGAGAGCGACATCGATCTAACGGCGGTGGAACAGCTAGTGGAGCACGGGCAGGTAGAGGCTATAGGTCAGGCCATGGCAGAAATGGTAAGGACCAGCGGGACGGATGTGAGGGGTATCATCGATGAAGTGCAGAGGGTGATTGAGGATTCGGGGTTAGATGCGTTGACGCCTCGGCCCCTCCCCGGCAATTTGGCGTATTTCCGGCCTCAGGAACTGGCGGCGGCGATTAACAGGTTGAGGACGCTGAAGGTCACGGGATAAGGACTATCTGGCGGACTATCGAGTGACCTGGTAGACCCAGACCTCGTAATAGAAGTCGGGTTCTTTCTTAGGCATCGGGGCGAAGGGGAGGGTCTTTTCCAGAAACTTCCATTGGCCTCGGGACTCCAAGAAGTCCTGGACTTTCTCAAAGCCCATGTGCTTGTAGACGACAGGTCGGAGGGTGTAGGCGATGTGGCCTCCGGGTCGGGTCACGCGCACCAGTTCTTCAAGGCAGTGGGGCGGGGCATGCCCCATTGCCATAGTGCCAACGGAGATGACGGCGTCGAATTGGTCTGATTGGAAGGGCAGAGGTTGGCCCAACTCCACGCGGTAGAGGCCTTGGTAAACGTTCTTTGGCAAGGCTTTCCTCATCATCTCGTGGGCCATGTCGATACCGAATAAGTTCCGGTAGCCACGTCTGAAGAGGGCCTGGGCAACGAGGCCGGTACCGGCGCCAGCGTCGAGGACTCGGGCGGTGGGGGACGCGTATCGAGAGAGGACTTCTGCGGTGTATTCGGGCGAAGTCCAGCCCCACTCCCCTTCCAGGGAATCGTCGTAGTTGTCGGCCATGCGGTCATATCGCTCGGCGAGTTCCTTGACATTACTGGCGGTGTGGATGCGCTGGAGGTCGAAGCGGGTGGGATTCATTTTACTGGAGGCTCGATAGTCGATTTGAAGGAGTTAAGCTACGAGGGGTCTGACTTCGGTGGCGAACTGCTCCATGGACTCGAGGACCTCGGTCACAGAACCTGATCTGTAGGAGAAGAGGAAGTACTCTACCCCCACCTCTGCGTAGCGGCGGATATCCTGGGCGATCTGCTCTGGGCTGCCAGAGAGAGTCCTGCGCTCGGAGCTATCAGGGCCGTAATCGAAGCCGAGGTCGGTGCTGAAGCAGGTCTTGACGGAGGTCGGGTCTCGGCCTGCTTTTTCGGTGAGGGAGGCCAGGTGCTGTATTTTGCTTTTGAGCTCATCGGGTTCGAGGCCGGCGGTGCCACGGAGACCGATTGGGAGCCAAGCGTCTCCGAATCGAGCGGCGCGTCGGATG
Organism: Dehalococcoidia bacterium; assembly: GCA_965249275.1. Taxonomy (GTDB): domain Bacteria; phylum Chloroflexota; class Dehalococcoidia; order Plut-88900; family Plut-88900; genus Plut-88900. The sequence continues at coordinate 303,364 of CBDFLQ010000006.1, read as the reverse complement.
GCGGGACCGCTGTGACCGCCGACCCAGATGGGTGGCCCTGGCTGCTGGACAGGCTTGGGTGAGAATTTGTAACCAGAGGCGTGGGCGAACTCGCCTTTGAACTCGGGGTTGGGGTTGGTCCAGAGCTCTCGGTATATTTCTAAGTATTCGTCGGTGACTCGGCCACGGTCTGGGAAGGGAGGGGAGTCAAGGGCTTGGAATTCCTCCTCCATCCATCCTGCTCCGATGCCCAGGATTACCCTTCCGCCGGAAAGGAAGTCCAGGGTGGATATCATCTTGGCGGCTAGCACCGGGTTCCTGTAGGGCAGGACTAGGACGTGGGTGCCGAGCCGGACGGAACCTGTGACGCCGGAGAGGAAGGCGAGGGTGGTTAGCGGTTCGCAATAGGGAGAATCTGGGTTAAAGGGGAGTTCACCGGAGTCGCTGTAGGGGTAGAGGGGTGCGATGTCGGTTGGGATGACGATGTGGTCGCTGACCCAGACGGAATCGAAGCCGTTTTTCTCGGCGGTCTGGGCCATGACTTTAAGGTTCTCGGCTGAGGTAAGGTCTCCTCTGTTGGGAAGGGTACATCCAAACTGCATGGCGGTTTCCTCCGTTGCGGTGGCGGTTGGGGACGATGAGATTATATCGCAGGGGGTGTAACGAGATTAGGATAGCGGGTTAAGACTCTTCTTCGTCGAGGGAGAAGAGGGGCAACTGTCCGAAGTCCTGGAAACCAGAGACGCCGACACCCAAGAGACGGAACTCCAGGCCGGGGTTCATTTCCCGACGCAGGAGAGTACGGGCTGAGCGGAAGATATCGGATGCGTCGTCGATGGGGGTAAGAGACGTCTGCTGGCGGGTGAAGGTGGTGAAATCGGAGAGTCGGAGCTTAATGGAGACGGTCTTGCCTCGGAGACCCTCTTTCTTGAGTCGGGAGCTCACCTCGTCGGATAGATCTTTGAGGAAGGCCTCCATGCGGTCTCGGCTGCCGACGTCCGTGGGGAATGTGGTCTCCGAACTGACGGATTTGGTCTCTCGGGAGGGGACGACGGGCTCGCGGTCGAGGCCAAGGGCTCGTTCCTTAAGCTCAGGGCCGCGCTTCCCGAAGGTATGGCTTAACCAAGCGTCCTTACGGTCTGCCAAGTCGCCTATGGTGTCGATGCCATAGCGGCGGAGAAGCTCGGCGGATTTTTCCCCGACACCCCAGAGCAGGCCCACGTCCAAGGGTCGAAGGAACTCCACTTCCTCGCCGGGTCTCACGAGAAGGAGGCCGTCGGGCTTGCCGAGCTGGGAAGCGATCTTGGCCACAGTCTTGGAGATTCCGCCGCCGACGGTGACAGGCAGGCCAGTGGCCTTTCGTACATCCGACTTCAACTCTGCCGCAGTCCGCTGGACGGAGCCGCGGGGCACCTGCTCACTGATGTCCATATAGGCTTCGTCGAGGGAGAGGGGTTCGACGAGGGGGGTGAGGGCCCGGTAGACGGCCATGACCTGTTCGGAGAGCTCCCGGTAGCGGTCAAAGCGGGGCGGGACTCGGATGACGGGAGGGTGGAGTCGGAGTGCGGTGCGCATGGGCATGGCGGAACGGATACCGAATTTGCGGGCCTCGTAGGAGGCGGCGGCCACAACCCCGCGGACCGTTGGTGAACCGCCTACCACTAAGGGGAGACCCCTGTAGTGCGGGTTATCGAGCTGCTCGACGGATGCGTAGAAGGCGTCGAGGTCGGAGTGGAGGATGTAGTGCCAGGGGTAGGGTTGCATGGGTGGATTTTAGCGGATTGGGAGATTCCGTTCTTGGATGATCGGAGGCCGGGCCGTGTCTTCGAGCCCATCGATTTGGGGACCTGGGTTTAGATGGCTCTATGTTGCTATGCTCTACTTGTTCAACAAATGGGACCAATGTATTACGTCGTGTAAGAGGAGCATGTATGATTTGCAGTGCGGATAATTGCTAAGAAAACGCTCCGAGACTTTTGGGAGCGCCACCCGGACTCTGAGCAGTCTCTTGAAGCATGGAATCTAGAAGTTAGAGAAGCAGAGCGGGCTACACCGGCGCAGCTCAAAGATCGCTATACCAATGCCAGTATCCCGGTCAATAATCGTGTTGTATTCGACGTTGGAAGTAACAAATATCGATGGATAGTTTGGATCCGTTACCAGCAGAACATGGTCTACATTAAATGGCTCGGGACTCATGCCGAGTACGACCGTGTCAATGCCGAGAAGGTGAGCAGATGAACAACATGAGGGCGATCCGAACAGAAGAAGACTACGAAGCCGCGTTGGCGCGGATCGAGGGGCTCTTCGACGCGGAAGAAAGCACTTCGGAGGAAGAGGAACTTAACATTCTAGTAGACTTGGTGGCGGTTTATGAGGACATGCACTATCCGATTGGGTCCAAGTCCTATCGCCGCAATCGAGTTCCGTATGGAGCAAGCGGGATTGACGGCTTGAGATGGGAAATTACCGATTCTGAGCCAGTTTGTTGGGTCAGGAGAAGTGCGTCGGCAGTTTGAGGGGTCGGGTGAAGACAAGAATCGTCGGCTTAATGAGTTAGGACACGAAATGCCCAGGCAGAACACACGATTAGCAATCATCTATGACTTTGATGGGACATTGGCTCCCGGCAATATGCAGGAACCCCAGTTCATTCCTGATATCGGAATGAGCCCTAAAGATTTTTGGGCGGAGGTCAATCACCTCTGTGAAATTAATAAAGCAGACAAAATCCTGATGTATATGCACCTCATGCTAAAGAAGGCGAATGAGAAAGGTGTAAAGGTAGATCGGAAAGGCTTTCGTGAGCAAGGTAGTAGAGTTGCGTTTTATGAGGGGGTCGAAGAATGGTTCGACCGGATTAATGCCTACAGCGAATGCAAGAATGTCACTAACGAGCATTATATTGTGTCATCAGGCAATGCAGAAATTATTGAGGGAACTAAGATAGAGCGGCATTTCAAGGAAATCTACGCATCCAGGTTCCTGTTCGACCAACATGAAGTCGCCACGTGGCCTGCACAGGTAGTTAATTACACTACAAAAACCCAGTTTCTTTTCAGAATCAACAAAGACGCGCACGAATTGACAGATGACAAGAGGATTAACGAATTCGTAGAGATGAAAGACCGCCCGGTACCATTTGAAAATATGATCTATGTTGGGGACAGCGCGAATGATATTCCGTGCTTCAGACTTGTCAAAGACTCTGGTGGACTCTCCATAGCGGTTTATGAACCCCGTGGCAAAAATGCGCTTATGGAAGCTAGCCAGTTTCTCAAAGATAACCGTGTCAACTGTGTTGTCCCTGCCGATTACCAGGAGGATGCTGATCTAGATAGAGTTGTCAAAGCGCAGGTAGATATTGTTGCCGCGCGCGCAAACCTTAACCGCAGATTGTCCCGACGTCGGACCTCCAGAAGAGGCCCAAAAGCGTGAAGACTCCACAAGAACAGTGCGTCGATTGTGAGGGACTGGGACGCTGGGTGAAATTGAAAGGGTGAGTTGGCGTGGGCTATACTGACTTATGCTGATTTCCGGCAAGTGTAAGCGATGAATAAAGATAAGCTTCTATCCAGCTTAGAGCGGTATTTGCCCGAGGACAGAGTCGGGTTTGTGTCAGACGCGTACGATTTTGCGGAGCTGAGTCATAGGGGACAGGCACGGATGTCGGGGGAGCCGTATATTCAGCACCCTCTTTCAACGGCACTTCACCTGGCGGACCTGAAGCTGGACGCCAACTGCATCGCTGCCGCTTTACTTCACGACGTGATAGAGGACTGCGATGTCACGCCGGAACAGCTGGACGAGCGGTTCGGGCCGGAGGTGTCGCGGCTGGTCGATGGGGTGTCCAAGCTGACCAGGCTGGAACTGATGGCGATTCGGAGGACAAACGGGCACAACATGGACGACTCGGCGACTCAGGCCGAGAACCTGCGCAAGATGCTGGTCGCTATGGCGCAGGACATCCGGGTGGTGCTGATCAAGCTGGCCGACCGCCTGCACAATATGAGCACGCTCAGGGCACTGCCCCGACAGCGTCAGCTAAACGTTGCTCGGGAGACATTGGACATCTATGCTCCTTTGGCTCACCGGCTCGGGATGGCCGATCTGAAGTGGAAACTGGAAGACCTGGCTTTCCGCGTGCTACAGCCCGATAGGTATAGGGAGATATCCCGCTTGTTGACGCAGAAGAGGGCAAAGCGAGAACGCTACGTCTCCCAGGTGACGTATCTGCTGAAGTCGGCGTTGGATGATGCCGGGATAGAGGCGGAGGTGACGGGCAGGCCGAAGCACATATACAGCATCCACCGGAAGATGGCTAGGTATACGGCACAGGGCAAGGAGTTCGACCAGATTCACGATCTGTTCGCCTTACGGGTCCTGGTGAAGCAAGTAGCTGACTGTTACGGCGCGTTGGGAGTAGCGCATGCGCTTTGGCATCCGATACCCGGTCAGTTTGACGACTACATAGCCAACCCTCGGGAGAACAGCTATCAGTCGCTGCACACAAGTGTTATGGCCGAGGGCGGAGTGCCGATGGAAATCCAGATCCGCACATTCGAGATGCACCAGGTGTCGGAGTTTGGGATAGCGGCGCACTGGCGATACAAGGAGGGGGCGAAGGGCACGAGCCACTTTGAAGAACGAATGACGTGGGTGCGGCAGCTGCTGGAATGGCAAAGGGACGTTTCGGGGGCGGAGGAGTTCCTTGAGTCGGTCAAGACGGACCTGCTACCGAACCAGGTGTTCGTGTACACGCCAAAGGGGGAGGTGAAGGAGCTTCCGGCGGGCGCCACTCCGATAGACTTCGCATACCGGATCCACACGGACATCGGGCATCAGTGCAGCGGGGCCAAGGTAAACGGCAAGCTCACGTCGCTGGACTATCAGCTGGAGAACGGGGACACGGTACAGATACTGACCAGCAAGAGAATCCAGGGGCCGAGGCTCGACTGGCTGAACCCGGACCTGGGGTATGTGAACACGGCCGGGGCAAGGCAGGCCATCCGCGTATGGTTCAGGAAACAGGAACGGGTCGAGAACATGCAGCGCGGCCAAGACCTTATCGAGAAAGAGCGTAAACGGCTAGCGCTAGAATTCACGGTTGATGAGATTGCCGACAAGCTGAGCTTCACTACGAGGGAGGACCTGTACGCGGCTATCGGGTCGGGGGCGATCAGCATCCACCAGATTACAACCCGGCTGGCGGGTACGGAGAAGCAAGCGCACGACTATGGTCCGATGCCGGATACGGATCCGGGCTTTACCGGGGGAGTCACGGTACTGGGAGTGGGAGACGTGCTGACCCGCCTGGCGAAGTGTTGCCAGCCCTTGCCAGGCAACGAAATTATGGGGTTCATCACTCGGGCCCAGGGGGTAAGCGTTCACCGGAAGTCTTGTTACAATATAACTAACGTGACGGAACCGGAGAGGCTAATCGAGGTAGGATGGGGTTCGACTGCACGGCTGTACCCTGTTAGAATCGAAATCGAAGGCAAGGACAGGGTGGGGTTGCTGAGGGACATAACGACAGTAGTTTCGGCAGAAAAAGTAAACATATCGGGAGTATTATCTGAGGCGCACGAGGACGGAACGGTTACGGAATACTTGAGTCTGGGTACGAACGGCATCAGCCAGCTTAGCCGGATATTCAACCGGCTGGAAACGGTGCCGGGAGTGCTACGTGTCAGGAGAAGCGATCACCTTTCGCAGTCCGTAAAGACGGTCGGATAGTCCCAGCGTCGGGAGGAACTTAGCAGATTGGCCAATTCAAAGTCCGCAGAGAAATCGGCAAGGGTGACAGCACGAAAGACGGTAATAAACCGCCGCGTGACAAGCGCCCTGAAAACAACAGTTAAGATCGCGAGGACTTCGGCGGAACAGGGAGACGTGGCCGCGGCGCAGAGATCGGCGCGGGCGGCGGTGTCTTCTTTGGACAAGGCCGGGTCCCGGGGTTACATACACCCGAACAAGGCATCCAGGACCGCGTCGAGGCTTATGAAGAGCCTTAACAAGATGATGAGCGACCCGACACCGTCGGCCAAGGCCAAGGCGGGATCGGGGCGTCGTGGGAGCGCTAAGAAGAAGTAGCTAAGCGCTTCATCTTACTCCTCCCGGCCCAATTGAGATTAGAGACCTCCGGACTGTCGGTTAAACGAGCAGTCCGGAGGTTCTTTTTGTCTGGGGGGTGGACAAATGACAGGGGGAGAGGGAATTCTCTTAGGCTCGGGTGGTAGTCTAAGAGGAGTGAGATTACCGGACTTATGCCTTAGGGAAGCTCTGAACAACTCACTGTAAACCAGCTTAGGTTGTCTTGCATGGAGTTTTGGGGAGAGGTTGGGTCGTAATGTTGCGTCTCGGTGGCTTATTTGCATCCTATGTTCTGGCCTGTCAGGGCATCCAGTCACCATCGACCCGGATTTGACCACACTGCTCCTCCGTCACACCGCTAAGTGGCGCTCGGCCCTTACCAAGTTGGCCAGCCCCAGCAGCATCGCCACCCGTTGCGTGTTCTTGTACAAGCCCCTGTAGCGGACCTTGGCGTAGCCGAAGTGCCGTTTCACGTACAGGAACGGATGCTCCACCTTAGCCCTGATGGATGATTTGCTCTTCTCCGCTAAGGCCTCGCAGCTCCCCGCCCTCAGTTTCCGACGCCGTCCAGGTCTCATCGCCACCCGCCACTCCACATCCATATCCCGATTCTCCGCCCGCTTCTCCACTCCCTGATATCCCGCATCTCCCCACACTCGCCTCTCCCCTCCATGCAGCAGCCGGTGCGCCTCCGTCACGTCATGCACGTTCGCAGCTGTCGTACTCATACTGTGCACCACCCCCGTGTCAGCGTCTGCACCAATGTGCACTTTCATACCGAAGTGCCACTCCTTCCCCTTCTTCACCTGGTGCATATCGGGGTCTCGCTCTCCAGCACGGTTCTTCGTAGACGCCGGCGCCTCGATGATGCTCGCATCCACAATCGTACCCTCCCTGAGCCTCAGTCCCCGAGACTCCAGATGACGGTTGATCTCCTCGAACAGCCCCCGACCCAACTCCTGCTCTTCCAGCAGATGGCGGAAGTTCAGTATCGTAGTCTCGTCAGGCAAGGGGCCGGACAGCCTCAGACCTGCGAACCGCCTCACCGACTCCACCTCGTAGAGCATGTCCTCCATGCCCGGATCGCTCAGGTTGTAGAACAGCTGCACGCAGTGTATCCGCAGCATCACCGACAACTCGTAGGGCCTCCGTCCACGGCCCGCCCTGGAATAGTAGGGCCGGATTCGCTCCTCTAACTTTCCCCATGGAACCAGGTCCTCCATCCGCTCCAGAAATATCTCCCGGCGGGTCTTTCGCTTCTTGCCCTCGTATTCCAAGTCTGCAAATGTCGGCTGCTCCATCAAATCTCACCTCAGCTTTGGCCTTACTCTCCCTATCTTACCTATTACCTATGCCCTTAGACTTGTTCAGAGGTTTCTTAGGTCCCTCGCGGAGCCTCGGGATGACATGCAAATGGACGTGGACTGGGGGCCGGAATGACGGAGGGGACAAGTTGGTTGTAGAAGCGAGGTTAGTCTTTGGAGAATCGGGAGGGGAGGATTCCGGAGTGCTCTATGTCTGACTGGCCGGTTGTAATGAGGTCGGCGACTATTTTGGCCATACCAGGGCCCAGGAGTATGCCTTTACGGCCGCCTCCGGTGCACATGTAGACGCCCTCCCATCCGGGTACGGGGCCGACGATGGGAAAGAGGTCGGAGGCCATGGGGCGGAGGCAGGCGGTCTGCAGGGCGAGACGGGCGTCGGCGAGGGAGGGGATCATCTTAACGGCGTCGGAAATGACGCTATTCATGGCCTGGACGTGAGTACTCACGTCGAATCCTGCATTCTCCTCGGTGGTGCCGCACCAGGTTAGGCCGTCAGCCTTGGTGCCACAGTAACTGTCGTGGTATCCGAACCAGCAGGCTAAGGGCTCCCCGGGCATCTCGAGTCGGACTATCTGTCCTTTGAGGGGCCAAATTGGCACGGGAAAATCGAGCCAGGAAGCGGCATCGGTGCTCCATGGGCCCATGGCCACGACTACGGTGTCACAGGGTATTTCCTCACCACTCTCAGTCAATATGGCCTCTGGGCGGGAGCCGTTACGTTTTATGCCAACGGCGTTGCCGTGCCTTAGGACTGCACCTAGCTTCTCTGCAGCCTGCATAACAGCGACAGACAATCGGTAAGCTTCCACCGCAGCTGACTCCTCGATGTATCGGAAACTGATGGCCTCGGGATTTACGCGAGGTTCGATCTGCTGGACCTGGGCAAGGTCGATGATCTTGGAATCGATGCCGAGTTCGGTCTGCCAGGCGACTTCCTCTTCGAGGTCTCGCGCCTCCTCAGAAGTGAAGGCAATCTTGACGTTGGCGCCCTTGCGGTAATGGGTATCGACGCCCGTGACTTCGAGGAGGTCATCGTAAAGATCTTCGTGGAGGAAGTAGCCGGCCTTGGCAATGGGGAAGACCGGGCCGGGGATTCCGGAGCCGCTATGGTAGCTCAGGCCCCCGAAAGCGTATCCGGAGGCGTGGCTTCCGATAGCCTCTCGCTCTACGACAGTGGCTTTGACCCCGCGCTGCGCCAAGTAGTAGGCGGTGAGGCAACCGGCGATTCCTCCGCCCAGTATGACAACGTCCGATGATTGCATGATTTTCTCCTGGCGTGGGAAAGGCTACCCCATAGACATGCGGGAGTGGGCATCACAGGGGATGCGCTTGAACTGGGAGGCCTGATTGTCGAGGGTTTTGGCTAGATGGGGGACCATGTCGTGGATCTTCTCTTCCGAGGCCTCTTCCGGTGTATCAACCGACAGCATGGCGGTAACGCCGCAATCGCAGGTGATCTTGAACATGAGGGCACGGGCGGTGGACCTGCCGAGGCCGACTGGGACTCGGCCCTTAAATCGTTCGATGGCAGAATCCTCGACGGATTCGAAGATCAATTGCTGAAGCTGTTCCCGTTCCATGCGCCGAGAATGTTAACAGGGTTAGGGGAGGAGGGGAAAGGGGGTGTATTCGTTCAATAGATTAGTGACACACCGGCGTTTTCTTCAGTCCTCCAGAGGCGGATGTTCCATCTTCGATTGTGGGGTTTCGGTTTCAGTTCTGTCTGTTGGGTTTTGGGAAGGCGATGAAAGACGCTTGCTGGACGCTGCCCCTGTTCCTGTGCCTCGGGTGCTCCGACGCCCTGAGGCAAGGGCGCCCGGCCCGCTTTTGCCGCTGCTGCGGCCTGTGGCCCTGTATACGCTGGACATGGGCAGGGACCTTCAGGGCCAGCAGGTCCGAGTCCGACTCCGGGGGTTGGCTGCACCGCTATAGGGCGGCAAGGAGGCCCGTCCAGCGTCCGATGCCGGGCCTCTTGCAGGCGTAATGTGTCCAAGTTTGCCGGTGCGACCCGGAGCGCGTAGACCACCGGCTCCCGGCTTTATTGAGCAGTCGGTGTACCGAGAGGGCCTCGGCGCCGGGCCTATCCGACCGCTATTCCGCTTGAAGGAGCGGCATCTCCGTTAGGAGCCTCACATGGAACGTTAGCGAACCAGGGCGTCTTCCATCGCCTGATGGTCAGGGAAGGGATAGCCGGGGCCCTTGGTAGAGGAGATGGCGGCGTTCGCTTGAGCCGTGGGACGGCTTGTGGGCCGCCCTTTGGGATGGGCTTAGACGTTGAGTCCTCGGGTGGGTCGGGTGGGCTTCCCTAGGTTGTGCGGTACCTCCTTAAGGTGGGTGTCGGGTCTAGACTGGCCCAATAATAGAACACATGTATTATAAAGTCAAGAGGGATATGTCACTCCTCTATGTGAACGGGATCAGGGGGAACATCTATCACCATGCTATACTCCCAAGGGTACCAGTCAAATGGGCCGATAAACCAGGCGATACTCAGTTTTGAACCCGCTAAACGTCGGAATCCTGGAAATCCTAGTCATCCTGGCGCTAGCCTTGGTGCTTTTCGGGCCTTCTAAACTCATCTCACTTGTCACGTCCCTCCGCGGGGCGGTCCAGGAGTTTCAACGCGCTGCGCAAGGCCTTGCCTCGGCTGCTGTGGAAGAGTCAAAGGCCGAGACTACCGTTACGACCGACCAGCCGGTCGGCTTCCATTCAGAGGATAGGGAAGAGGACGTGACACCTTCTCCCAAGGCTGATCCTCCTCCAAACCGCACTGGCCCCCACCAGCTATGAGCGCGCCCGACAAGATCTCCATACTGGGGCATCTGAACGAGCTGCGGAGCCGGTTTATCAAGTCCCTGCTGGCTCTTTTAGTTGGCACGGGCATTTCCGCCGTGTTTACGTTCCGCGTTTTGGAATTCCTGAAGGGTCCCGCGGGCGATACCCCGCTGGTCTATATCGACCCCACTGAATTTATAACCACCTACTTCAAGGTGGCGCTCCTCGGTGGATTCATCCTGGCCATGCCCGTAGTCCTCTTTCAGATGATCATGTTCGCAGCCCCGGGCCTCACGCCCAGAGAGAAGCGCTATGTTCTCGTATCCGTGCCCGGAATCATCCTCTCCTTTGCTGCGGGCGTAGTGTTTGCCTGGTTCATCCTAATTCCCCCTGCCCTCAACTTTCTCCTAACCTTCGGGGGGGACGTTGCCGAGGCCAATATCAGAATCGGCCGCTACATTAACTTGATTCTCGCGCTCACTCTGTGGGTCGGGCTTTCGTTCCAGACGCCTCTGGTCATGACCCTGTTGTCCAGGCTGGGGGTTGTGAAGCCAGGCAGTTTTGCCAAGAGGAGGAAGCTGGCGATTGTCGGTGCGTTTATAGCGGCAGCCATCTTTACACCCACGTTCGACCCTTTTAACCAGACGCTTCTCGCCAGCCCAATCATCGTGCTTTACGAGATAGGGATATGGCTTTCAAAGCTCGCCAATCGGCGCAGGATTAAGGCTGCTGAGAAGCGGATGCTCGAGTTGGAGCAGTGACGTGGGTCCGCGATGTAGTGCCCTTAGCGCAACTGTTCGGGCAAAACTAGGATCACCCTCACCCTAGCCCTCTCCCATCGAGGGAGAGGGGATAAGCCTCCCGTTTCTTGTGCCCTCGGGCTGAGGTTGGACAATAATCCGGAGATAGTTTGAGGATTGAGAGAGCGGGATTTCTTCGTGAGGTGTATCGAGCCTTGGCGCGGGCTTTAGGCGCGTCTGAAGAAGAAGCCGGTCTCTTTGCCGAGCCCTTTGTTCAGGGCGACCTGCACGGGAAGGACACACAAGGGATTGCGTGTATCGACCTTGTTTACCCGTGGATTCGCAGCGGGGCCGTGCGATTTGGAACACCGACGGAGACGGTCAGCGAGGGACCATCTTACGCACTGTTAGATGGGAATGGCGGTCCGGGTCAGATAGTCGCTACCAGGGGTATGGACCTGGCTATTCAAAAGGCTCGGGAGTCCACAGTCGGAATCGTGTGGGTGCGCAACACCAACGACTTCACGATGGCGTCGGCGTATGCGATGAGAGCGCTGGATCACGATTTCATAGGGTTGGCGATGAGCAACGGGGTGCCTTTGGTGGCCGGGTGGGGAGGTCGGGAGCCGGTGTTCAATACCAACCCTTTAGCCTTTGTAGTACCAGCAGGGACAGAGAGGCCCATCATATTCGACGGGGCGATGAGCTCGGTTTCGCACGGGCACGTGGTGCTTTCGGCAAGGGATAAGGAGTCGATACCGGACGATCCTCTTGTCGGGCCTGACGGAGTACGCACGGGCGATCCTGTGCCACTAATTGTCGATCCATCAAAGCGGGGCTCGGAGCAACTGGGTGCGATACTGCCACTCGGGCCAAAAGGGATGGGGTGGCTTATATTCGTTGACGTGTTAGCCGGGATTGCATCTGGTGGGACGACTGCCAAAACCATTCCCTTCCTCCCCACTCCCGACGAACCGTGGACCGGCGGCTTCTTCTTAATGGCCTTGAACGTTGGAAACCTGCAACCGCTTGATGACTTCAAGGCAAAAGTCGACGAGATGATCAGAAACGTGAAAGGCTCCGAATTGGCATCGGGGTTCGAGAAGATCGTATTGCCCGGCGAGCGGGCACAAGAGGAATACGAACGCAGGTCTCGGGAGGGGGTGCCGGTGCGAGAGGAGCACTGGGATCAGGTGCTGGCGATAGCCTTGGAGGTGGGGGTGGACGTGGAGGGGATTCGGGCGCGTTCTCAGGCAATCTGAGGATGCCTGGTACGGACGGGTACGGGAATGAGGCTACTCGGGGATGTGGGGCTTCCGCTCGGCCTTAGGAACCTCGGCCTTGAGGGGTTCCTTGACGTCCTGGATCACCTTGTCTACCTCGGTGGAGGACTTCTTGAACTCCCGAATGCCCTTGCCCAAGGCTCCGCCGATCTCGGGCAGTTTACCCACGCCGAAGATGATGACGATTATTAACAGGACTACCAGTATCTCGGGCAGGCCTATACCCGGGCCCCCAATGAAGCCGCCTAAGGGCATGTTTTTGTCCCCCTCAAGGTGAGTAGTGTAGACTCAATGATAATAGTCGATGCCATCTCAGTCAACCGAAGCCTTCTTGCCCCAATTCATTTCAAGGGCAAGAAGGCTTTCCCATGCAGGTGTAAATAATGAACTCCAACGTCATAGCTTTAGATTTTGACGGTGTGATATGCGACAGCGCCGCCGAGTGCGTTGTGTCCGCTTACGGCGCTTTCTGCCAGGCGAAGGGTGAAGAATTCGATCCTCTAGCCTCTCCTGTTCCCGACTACTTCAAGGACGGATTCTACCGGATGAGGCCCTTAATCAGGGACGGTCGAGATTACCTAATGATCCTGTACTTGCTCGATCTAGGGGTGCCCATGTCCGACCAGAAGGACTTCGATGATGCGCTGGAGGCTCGGCTGCCGGACCTGCTGGGCTTGTTCGGCGTGGAGTCGGGGCCAGAACTGGAGGCTGCGTTTCAGCGGTATCGGGCGGGCTTTCGGGAACGGGATGAGGCCGGTTGGATGGACCGCAACCCCCTGTATCCGGGCATGATCCAAGCTCTTAGTGAGCGTCAGGGCGATTTGGGGAATGTCTTCGTTACGACCTCCAAGCCCAGCGTCGTTTCCAAGGGAATCCTGGAGCATAACGGTTTCACCCTGCCGGACGGGCATGTTCTTGGGAAGGACATGGTCGGGGCTTCCCCAGACAAGAACGTGCATATGCGGCTGGTCACTGAGGCGTCCAAGGTCTCCTATTCCGATATCCACTTCGTGGACGACCAGGTGGCACATTTGGAGTCGGCGAAGGGGCTAGGGGTGAATTGCTATCTCGCCGCGTATGGGTATACGACGGAGAAGCAGGTGGAGAGGGCTCGGGGGTTGGGGATTAGGGTGTTGGAAGAAGGGGACCTGGTGGGGTGGATGGGTGGGGTACTGTCGCTCCCCTGAGCTTTCAGTGAGTCGACACTTTAGGTGTCTAATTCTTATAGACTCAATTCACCCTCACTCTCCTCGGCGAGTCTTCGACGCTAGCCCTATCACGCCAGAGGCGCATCTACGGCCCATCGAGAGGCCTGTGTGCAACTACAGATTGCCTCTGTTGTATTGTCCAGATGATGTGACCTCCACCTCCCCGCTCATACTTCGAGAGCCTCAGCACGAGCGGCCCCGGCCCTGCCAACATCGGTCACGCAAAGGTCTTATTGAAGGAGAGGGGACTGGACCGCCCCACCCATTCCGCTCTTGAGACCCTTCGACTTAGCTCAGGGCGAGCGGAATGCCCCGCCCCTTCGCCGACTGGAATAACCCTTATTCCAGTCCCATGACACGGGCGGCGGTGCCGCCTAGGATGTCGGCTCTTTCGGAGGTTGAGAGGAAGTTGCAGTATTTGCGGTACTGGTTGAGGGACTGTTTGTAGGTGCAGTAACGGCCGACCATAGGCCAGTCTGAGCCCCACATTAGCCTGTGTGCGCCGATTCTCTTGACGCATTCCTCGATGGTTGGCTCGGCCTCTTTCCACGGGTACTCCCAGATGGCGCCCATTTGTATTGTGAGCATAAGCTCCATGTTGCACTGGGGGTTTTCGAAGATCGACCAAATCTCGTCGGGGAAGCGGATGCGGTCACCGTCCTGGAAAGCGCGCCACGGGAGGCCGTGGGTAATGACCACTTTGACCTCCGGGTAGCGCTCCATCCAGCGGGTCAGCACTCGGAGCTCGTCCATGTACTCTTCGAGGAGAGCCTGGCCGTAGGGGCTCGGACCTGATAGTCCCTTACCGATCATAGTGAAGAAGACGGGGACTCCGAGCCTGGCCACCCGGTCCCAGAAGGGCCGCATAGCGCCGCCGTCCCACGGGTCTCGATGGCCCTGCTGGCCTGTCAGGGGCGGGCTGTAGTAGTAGCGAGGCATGAACTGCAACCCGGAGCGGCTCTTGGAGTTTGAGACCTCCCACGCTACTTCCTCAGCTGCCTTCTCGGGGTCGGCAGGAATGGAGTGGGCCTCTACCATTACCAGGCGCATCAGTCGGTCAGGGTAGCGGTTGACGACGTTACGCTGAAACTCGTTCTGGAAGGTGTACCTGCCCTTGTGGGGGTGGGTATGGAGGATACCGGCGTCTATGCCTGCGTAGTCCATCTCGGCGATCATGAGTTCGGGAGGGCATTCCATGTTGTGGAGCATGGGTGGGAAGTATTGCTTGACGTAGGTCTCGCCCTCGTATGTCCAAGCAAGCTGGCCCATGTGGCGGGTCCACTCGGCGTTGGTGAGTTCGCCGGTGTCGGGGTTGATGAGCGAACTGTTGTCGACACCTGTGCGATCTCGGGCGCGCCATGCGGGCTGGTGATGGGTAGCCAACTCCCGATGGATTACCTCCATCTTCTCGGCGCGGGACTTATAGCCTGCGGCGGAGTCCCACTGGGCGAATGAGCTGGGATAGCAATCGATGATCATGGTTTGGGCTGGTCGCTCGGCACCTTCGCTTAAGCCTCGTCGGCTACGTAGTTTCGCAAAACTCCCACGCCTTGGACTTCAACCTCGACGGTGTCCCCGTCTTTAGTGGAGCCCGGGATGCCGGGGGTGCCGGTGTAGATCACGTCACCCGGTTCCAGGGTCATAGACGCTGTTATGAAGCTAATGATAGTCGGGACGTCGAAGATGAGGTCGGAGGTGCTGCCTTCCTGGGCGGTCTCACCGTTGATGCGTACGGCGAGGTTGGTGTTGAAGGGGTCGACTTCGGTGTCGATGAAGGGGCCGAGGGGGCCGAAGGTGTCGGAGCCCTTGGCTCGCCACCACTGGAGGTCACCCCGCTGCCAGGGCCTGCAACTTACGTCGTTGCCAGCGGTGTACCCCAGTATGTAGTCCGGGGCATCCTCCTTGGACACGGACTTGGCCCTCTTGCCAATGACTATAACCAGTTCGCCCTCATGCTCGACGAGGCCGGCGTCATGGGGCAGGACGATGGTGCCCTCGGGGTCCAGGAGGGAAGTGAGAGTCTTGAAGAAGATGCCGGGGACCTCGGGCCTCTTGCGCTCCCCTAAGTGGCTGGCGTAGTTGAGGCCTACGGCGAGCACCTGGGTCGGCTCACAAGGGACTAGGAGCTTCACGTCATTCAAGTTGTGACGGGTTGAGGTCTTGCTCATGTCACCGTAGATGCTTCCTTCGATCTCGGTGACGGAGCCATCTTCCACGACGCCGTAGGCTAATCTGCCATTAGCCTCATATCTCGCGAATTTCATATATACGTCTCCAGGGGTTTCGTTGATTGGCGCTCGGGGGCCGGGAGTGGTGCGGCCCCTGTGGGAGCGAGGACATATTACATGCGACGGTTACGGTGGACAATCCCCGGTAGGTCTGGCTGGCGGGTTGCCATGATTTGAGGGTTTTTTGATTGTTACAATCGAAAGCTCGTGCCTGTTTGATTGTTCTGGGAAGAAATCCCGGCGCATCCTCAAATGGAGCAGGTCTGGACGTGGGGAAAAGTGCATGGTCACAGACAGATTATAGGGGGAGGGGGGTGGGGCAAGGGGTTGGTGTCACTCGTCTCGGTGAGCCTACGGTCCTAGCCCCTTTCGCGCGGCAGGGGATGAGGGGATAAGGGAGGGGTGCCTCGTCCCCGGATTCGGGATCGGGGGTGGGAAGAGGGGAGAAGGGCCAGAGTGGTGGAGAATTGGGTGGTTTGGGGGATGGGCGCGTTAGATTCCTCGCGGAGCCTCGGAATGACAGTTAGTGAAGCCTCGGAATGGCAGTTAAGGGAGGTGTGATGACTGGGGAAGAGGTGTTTGGAACGAAAGGGACGTGAACGAGGCAATGTCGCCGATGATATTGCACGAGAGCATATCGTTCTGTCTGACCGAAGGTGTCTTGCGGCTTTGGCCTTACAACTAATAGAGTGTAGTGGCCCGAATCTCCTGCGCGGTTGAAAGCCTTTGTACCTGGAAAGCTTGGCCCTCACGGGCTTTAGAAACTACGTTTCCCTGAATCTGCCCCTTGGTCCGGGGACATTCATCCTGTGGGGCGATAACGCCCAGGGAAAGTCAAACATTCTCGAAGCGGTGTATATGCTGGCCACCACCAAGTCTTCGAGGGCTTCAAATGAGCGGGAGCTGATCAACTGGGAGGCGCTGGATGATCCGCTGCCCTCGGCACGAGTCACAGGGCAGCTGAGCAGTGGAGGCGAACCGACTAAATTGGAGATCGGGCTGGTGGCTGAGAGGGGGGAGGCCGGCGTGGATGGGGAGTCCAGTTTTAATCTTCGCAAGCAGACCCGGGTGAACGGGGTGCCGCGTCGGGCGTCGGATGTGGTCGGGACTCTAAACGCTGTACTTTTCGACCCCCAGGATGTGGACCTTGTGACCGGCCCGCCGTCGGTGCGGCGGCGCTACCTGGACGTTACGATTTCCCAGATGGACAGGCAATACCTTAAGGCGCTTCAGCGCTATGCACGCATACTTACGCAAAGGAACCATCTTCTCCGGTCGATAAGGGAAGGGAGAAGTCAAATCAGCCACCTAAGGGTATGGGACCAGCCTTTGACGGAAGAGGCTGCCTTCATACACCTGTCTCGCAGCCACATCATTGATGAGATGGCCGCTTTGGGGTCGGTTATCTATGACGAGTTGACCGACGGCGGTGAGACTTTTTCGCTCAACTATCTCCCGAATCCCAAGGAGCTTTCAGACAATCGACTTGAAGATGCCGAGGAGGTCAGGGCCGTGATGCAGGCCAGACTTTCGGCAAATGTTGATAGGGAGATAGGCCAAGGGGCGACCATGGTGGGCCCTCACCGAGACGACGTGCAGTTTGCAATCGAGGGGCGGGACACGGGGTTGTACGGGTCTCGGGGGCAGCAGCGGACTGTCGTTGCCACTTTGAAGCTTGCTGAGGTCAATATTCTCGTTGACAAGACCGGTGAAGACCCCATCCTTTTGCTGGATGATATCCTGTCGGAATTGGACGAGACTAGGCGTCGGCGGGTGCTAAAGACCGCGCTGGCAAGTCAGCAAACCATTCTGACTACTACCGACCTCGACAGAATAGACGAAAGCGTTAAGTCGCAAGCCAGACTGTTAAGGGTGCGGGAAGGCATTCTGTCATAGAGCCAGTAGATGCAACGCGTGGGCTGATCAGAAAAAGGAGGGGCAACCGTGAGCGAAGTCGATTTGCAGAGGGAGATAGACTGGGCTGCGGAGTTGATAGTCGGTTGCGAGTATGCGACGGCGTTGGTCGGGGCGGGGATGTCGGTGGAGAGCGGCATCCCGCCGTTCAGAGGGCCGGGGGGTATCTGGACGAAGTATGGCGAGCCCGAGATGGACGGCTATCGAAAGATGCTGCAGGACCCGGAGGGGTATTGGTTGGAGCGGAACAGCGATGAGGGGCCTATGGCGGAGTTTCGAAGCACCTTCGAGCAGGCACGCCCTAATGCGGGACACCTAGCCATGGCCGAGATGGAGGAGATGGGGTATCTGCGGTGCATCATCACCCAGAATGTCGACAACCTGCACCAGCAGGCTGGAAGCAAGAATGTTGCTGAAATTCACGGCAATTCGACCAAGCTGCGGTGTATAGGATGCACTTCCCGGTGGTCGGCGGCCGACTATGAAATAACCGACTACCCGCCCCTGTGCGTCGACTGTGGAGGAATCATCAAATCCGATACCGTCATGTTCGGGGAGCCGATACCGTTTGACGTGATGGTGAGGTGTGAGCAGGAGGCTAGGAAGTCGGATTGCATGATGTTGGTGGGTACTACTGCTGAAGTTTATCCGGCTGCCGGGTTCCCTAGCATGATCAAGGCTGCTGGGGGAGTGCTGATTGAGATCAATCCTTACGAGACGGTGATATCGGCGCGGTGTGATGTCGTGTTACGGGGTCCTTCCGGGGACATTCTTCCTCGGATGGTGGACAGGATCGGGGCGCTTAGGCCTTCGTTGTCCTAGTGACTGGTGGGCGGGGGGGAGGGAGGAGGGGTTGGGAAGACAACGTGATGTGGCAAGTCCTAGATCCCTCGCGGAGCCTCGGGATGACATCCTAAAAGGGGTGGCGGGGTGGGTTCGTTTCCGCGCAAGGGACGATCAAGGGGGTAGGTTAGGGTTGGGGCATCTCGGCGACGCGGAAGTGGCGGGTGCAGACCTCGACGCCGTCTATGACCCAGCTGACCTGATAGTCGCCGAACTTTTGGAAGCGAAGGCCGTAGAGGCCGTTAACGGTACGATAGGTGCGGTAAGTCAGTCCTTTGGCAGGGGCGGGGATGTCCCGGTTGGCTGTGATGGGAGGGATGACGTCGCTGGCGTCGGCGTCCTGCACGCGCATCTCGAAGGTTTTGGTGCGTCGGGTCTCGTTGATGGTGAAATTGAGGCCAAGGACGGCGAAGAGCTGCTGGTGGACAACGGGGACGGTCTTTGCGTAGATGGTGTCGATGCCGATGCCTACGGCAGTGAGCTTGTTGGAAGACTCTGCGTAGTCGCAGAGGAAGGCGTATTCTACGTTCATGGGTTTGCTAGACGGTGTGGGTGGGGCAATGGTTACGGGTGCGGGTGGGCTTTGTCAAGTTGGCGGTTGGCTTGTGGTGGGGAATGGCCACACTACCTATGAGGTAGTGCATAGATTGAGGTTTTGACTCAGCAAATGCCTTAGATTCCTCGCGGAGCCTCGGAATGACAGCAAAAAGGCCTCGCGATGACAGTGAAAAAAAGCCTTGGAATGAGACTGAACGAGACTGTTGGATTCGGGGTGGGGAGCAAAGGACTTTGTTTTGGGCAGGGAGGGAGTAGTGGGGGCTGCTGGTATAATCTGCGGCTAAGGCGGGGAGGGGTGGGGCTTTCGGGACGGAAGGCTAGACGGAGATTTAGGGAGTTGGGCCTATGTTGCCTTTAGAGGGTGTAAAGGTCGTGGAGCTTGCGATCTGGTTGGCGGGTCCCGCATGCGGCGTGATCATGGCGGATTGCGGTGCGGACGTGATAAAGGTCGAGCATTTGGAGTCGGGAGGGGACCCGGCTCGGGGCTGGACGCCGACCGATGCGACCGTCAAGGAAGAACCCAACTACGTGTTCGAGACTATGAACCGCGGCAAGCGGGGCATTGCGCTGGACCTGTCCCAGGATAAGGGGCGTGAAGTTCTATACACGCTGTGTAAGCAGGCCGACGTTTTCATTACCAATCTTCGGCTGTCAACGCTGGACAAACTCAAAGTGAATTATGATTCCATTAAGGAAGTTAATCCCAACATCGTGTACGTGCGGGGCACGGGATTCGGGCCCAGGGGGCCAGAGAAGGACAGGATGGGGTTTGATTCCATAGGATTCTGGGCACGCTCGGGAATTATGGCATCGATAGGGGACCCTGAGGCGGTACCTGTCAGGATGAGGGGGTCGCTGGGAGATGTGTCGACGGGAACGTTTCTATTTGCGGGGATGATGGCCGCGCTATTCAGGAAGGAAAGGACGGGAGAAGGAGGATTGGTGGATGGGTCCCTGCTGGCCACCGGCACGTGGGTGGCGGCGGAGAACCTTTGGGCGCCGTTGAGAACGGGTAAGACACCTCCGAAGTATTCGAGAAAGAGTCCGCCGAACCCGCTGGTCAATATCTACAACACTTCGGACAATCGCTGGATTTACATGACTGTTCTGCAGGGAGACCGATTCTGGCCGAACATCTGCCGGGCAATTGGAAGAGAAGACTTGACTGAGGACGCCCGGTTCTCAGTGATCGAGCCGCGCAGGGAAAACAGCGCGGCGATGGTGGAGATATTCGACGTAGAGTTCAGGAAAAGGACGCTGGAAGAGTGGGGAGAGCGATTGGATGCCGAACACATTGCCTGGGGGCTGGTAACGGAGCCTGAGGAGGTAATTTCGGGGGAGCAGGTGAATGCAAATGAGTACGTGATAGGGGTAGAGCACCCTGTTCTCGGGCATCTGAGGGAAACGGCTATACCGTTCCAGATAGACGGAGCGCCTCTAACGCCCAGGGCGTCGAGCCCGGAGTTCGGGGCGTCTACCGAAGAGGTGCTGCTGGAGGCGGGGTATACGTGGGAGGAGATTTCGGAGATGAAGGAAGGGAGGGTGGTGCTGTAGGGGGGAGGGGTGTGTATTCCTAATGGGGTTTGGAAGGTTGTTGGGCGTGGGGATGTCTATGGTTAGGGGTGGGTGGTGGTGAATGGGGTGGTTTTGTGGGATTGACGCGTTAGATTCCTCGCGGAGCCTCGGAATGACAGTAATAAAACGCATCGGAATTGTAAGTGTTAGGTAATTCGTTGACAGATTGGTATAAGAGGCCAACACCAATCTGGAGGCGAGAATGCGAGACAATAGCAAGGACCTCACCCTTGAACGGAACTACATTCAGAAGTGGCGGTTCCTCATCCATGAGTATCAACTGGTCAAGGCAGGGAAGCATCCCCGTTTCCGCTTCGCCCAGGACTTCTACTCCTTCCACGGCACTAGCCGTCAGACCTTCGCCAAGTACTACAACCGGTTCCTCCTCTCCCCCTCCGACAACGCCTTCCTCCCCCGTAAGCGGGGTCCCGGGTGGAAGTCCCGCCGCACCCTGCCCTACATTGAGCAGAAGGTCATCAACGAGCGCCTTAACGGTACCAACCGTTACGAGATCTATGCCATACTCAAACCCATCCTTAAACACAACACCCCTAAGCCCTCCACCATCTACGCCATCACCAGACGCCACGGTTTCAATAGGCTCACAAAGCCGATGCAGCAGTCGAAGCGCAAGATCATCAAGACCCGGGCAGGAGAGCTGGGCCACCTGGACAGCCACTACCTCAGCCGGGATACCATCGTGGGCACTAAGCACCGCTACTACCTCGTGGCCCTCATCGACGCCTTCACCCGTCTGGCCTGGGCCGAAGTGGTTGGAGACATCAAGAGTCTCTCCGTGATGTTGGCTACTCTGAAGTCCATCAATTTCCTTAACGTGGAGTACGGCATCCAATTCGAGGCTATCCTCACCGACAACGGCCCCGAGATGGCCTCCCCAAGGAACACCCAGGGCCACCCTATGGAACGCATGCTCAATGAACTGGGCATAAAGCACCGCTACACCCGCCCTTATAGGCCCCAGACCAACGGGAAGATAGAACGGTTCTGGAGAACCTTGAACGAGGACCTGCTGGAGGGGACAACCTTCGAGTCGGTCTCGGAACTGAAGGACGAGCTTCAGCAATACCTGATCTACTACAATACTCAGAGACCCCACCAGGCAATGGACGGAAAGACCCCTTTGCAAACCCTTAAATCTCTCTAATTCTGTCAACGAATTACCTGACATCTACAGGAATGACACGGCAAACGTGCCTCGAAATGACATAAGAAAGGGCATAGGGGAGATGAGACGGGGAGGACGGATTTCAGAAGGGGCAGCGTAAAGATTGGAAGTCGGATAGAAGTTTTGGCAGGGACGCATAGCGAAGGTTCCTCGGGGCCGGTGGCCGGGCTGCGGGTGGTCGATTTTTCGCGGGGGTATCCGGGGGCGCTGACCACGATGCTCCTTGCCGACTACGGAGCGGATGTAGTCAAAGTGGTGGGGCCGGAGGGAGACCCACTAGGGACTGAGCCAGGGTTTCGGGTGTGGAACAGGGGTAAGAAGAGCGTCGCATTGGACTTGAGGTCGGGGGAGGAGGTGGAGAGAGCTTTGGCGTTGGCATCTCGGGCGGACGTTGTGCTAGAGAGCTGGCGAGCTGGGGTGGCGGATGGGATTGGGATCGGATATGGAGCTGTGCGGGAGCGGAACCCGGGTGTGATTTACTGCTCGATCTCGTCTTTCGGGGAGAAGGGGCCTCTAAAGAATCTGCCGGGATATGAGGGGATAGCTGCGGCGGCATCGGGGATAATGACGGAGCAGGCGGGGGTAAGGCCGGGGCCGGTGTACGTGTCGTCACCGGTAGCAAGCCTGGGAACCGTGATGCTTGCCTTACAGGGGGTATTGGCGGCGCTGCACGTTCGGAATGAGACGGGGGTGGGGCAGCGGGTGTGGACGAGCATGTACGAGGGGGCGATAGCTATCCGGTACCCAGTGCTGCCCATATCCAACGAGTTGCCTCCCTTCATCGTGAACAACATCCATCCCCACGGCGGAATGCCGGCGTACCGGATGTACCCGTGCGCCGACGACAAGTGGATACACATTGGCTGTTTGACGAAGTGGTTCTGGGACAAGCTGGCCATCGCGCTGGACCTTCCCGAACTGGTTGTCGACACTCGATTTGATACCGCCCCCACGGGCTGGCCGGAGGACGAGTTTAGACTCGCCGCGATTGAGATTATTGGGAGGAGGTTGAGGGAGCGGCCTCGGGCGGAGTGGCTCAAGGTGCTGGAGGCGGGGGACGTGCCAATGGCGCCGGTATTGACCACGCAGGAGTATATGGACGCGCCCCAGGTGCACCATAACGGGCTGGTAGTGGATGTGAAGGACCCGGTGCTGGGGGACATGAAGCAGGTGGGACACCCGATAATTTTCTCGGAGACTCCGGGTAAGGTGCGCGGGCCTGCGCCTGTAGATGGGGCGGAGACGCCTGGCCCGTCATTGCCGGAGGAGGTGTTTCCTAAACGGGAGGATGAATGGAGCCCCCACGGCACCATCCTTTCTTGCGACCCTTCGACAAGCTCAGGGCGAACGGAGATCGCCGTCCCCACCCTAGGACGGACGCCGTTGCGGGGGCTTAGGGTGCTGGATTTCTCGGCGTACATTGCGGGGCCGCTGGGGCCAATGGCTTTGTGCGATCTGGGGGCGGACGTCGTAAAGGTGGAGCCGCTCCAAGGAGAAGGGGCGCACAGTATTCCCATGCTCATTCTCGGGTCAAATCGGGGGAAGAGGGACCTGGCACTTGACCTGAAGGCGCCCGAGTCTCGGGAGGTGATCAGAAGGCTGATCGAGAAGAGCGACGTCTTGGTGCATAACATGAGGGTCGGGGTGGCGGAGCGGCTGGGAATCGACTATGAGTCGGCGCGAGCCACTCGACCCGACATAATATACGTACACAGCACTGCGTACGGGCCGTCGGGCCCTGAGGCTAAGAAGCCGGGATTCGATCCGCTGTTTCAGTCGATGTCGGGGCTGACGGCTTGGAACGGGGGGAGGTCGGGGGGGCCGATCTTTTTGAGGACGGCGATCTGCGACGACACGAACGCGCTGATGCTGGCAGTCGCCGTGCTTATGGCGTTGAATCATAGAGACAGGACGGGTCAAGGGCAGAAGATCGATCTGAGCCTGATGAAGACCGGGGCACTGGCTACGTCGGACGACTTCATGCGATACGAGGGGAAGAAGGCTCGGGCCTTGGCGGACGCGGGAGTTCATGGGATGTCGGCGCTGTATCGGATGTACGAGACTGCGGAGGGGTGGGTGTTCCTGTCGTGCGTGCAAGAGAAGGAGTGGGAGCGGCTGAAGGATGTGCTGAGCGGAGAATGGGATGAGCCGGATGTGACATTCGAGGAGGCGTCCGTAATGGACCCGTGGAACGAGGAATTGTGCGGGGTTCTAGCGGCCGTTTTCGCAAAAGGCACGGCGCGGGAGTGGGAGGCTCGGCTTGTGGAGAAGGGGGTGCCGTGTGTGAAGGTGGCGCAAGGGAACATGGAGGGGTTTTACGAGAACGCTCATGCCATCGAGACAGGGATGGTTTATGAGGGTGATCACCCGGTTTACACGGGGCTAAGGCAGCCGGGGGTTCTGGTGCACTTTTCGGAGACGGGGACTGTGGACAACCCACCGTCGGCATTGATAGGTGAACACACGGTGGAGGTGTTGGGTGAGATGGGTTACTCTTCGGAAGAGATTGAGGCAATGCTGAAGGCGGGCCTGGTGGGCGTGCCGGAATAAGTCTCGATCTCCACTCTCCTCGCCTGGACTCCGGGAGTCGCAGGCAGACTTACTGATATGGCTCAGACAGCTTTCGCAGCGCCAAGAGGCGTATGGGCATCTTTTGCCTACCGGGACTTTCGTTTCCTCTGGGGTGGGGGAGTATTCCACGCGCTGAGCTGGGGCATGGAGATGGTGGCGCTGGGGTGGCTGGTCTTCGAAATGACTAATTCTCCATTCCTCATCGGGGTGGCGTTTGCAGCGGGGATGGCGCCATTTTTCTTTCTGGGGATAGTGTCGGGGTCGGTGGCGGACAGGGTGAACCGGAGGGTGTTTCTGCGGTTCGTCTACGCCGGAGGCAGCGCGGTGGCAGTGATCATGGCAGTGCTGATGTTCAACGATCTGGACAGGGTATGGCCGATAATCCTGTTGGCGGGGGTGGCGGGTAGCCTGAAGGCGTTCTTCGGGACGATGAGCCAGGCGTATGCATACGACATTGTGGGGCCGGATAGAAGCCTGAATGGACTGGCGCTGATGTCTTCGAGCCACCGGATTGGGGCGCTGATTGGGTCGTTGGGCTCGGGATTTGTGATTCACGAGTTGGGTATCGCGGGGTTGTACGTGCTGATAGCGGCGACGTACGTAGTGGGGTTGGGGGTGCTGATGGGGACCCGGGAGGTGGGACAGTCGGCGGTGGTGCATCCGCGGCCTGTGTTCGAGAACCTGATGGGCTGGATGAGGCTCATCCGCCAAAACAGGGTGTTGCTCACCCTGATGTACCTTGCGGCGGTTACGGAGATTTTTGGCTTCACGCATCAGAGCGTGCTACCGGTTTTTGCAAAGGATGTGCTTGGCGTCGGGGAGGTGGGGCTGGGGATAATGGCGGCTACCAGCCAGGTCGGAGGGCTGGCGGGGTTGTTGAGCTTGGCGAGGTTGAGGAATTCCGGGAGGAAGGGGTTGTATGCGTTCCTGTCGGCGGGGGGATTCGGGCTTGGGCTTGCGGCATTTTCGTTGTATGAGAACTTCATCTTCTACCTGTTTGTGATAGCAGTGGTGAATGCGTGTGCAACTGCGGCGGATACGCTTTACAAGACGCTGATGCAGCAGAACGTGCCGAACGAGCATCGGGGCCGGGCGATGGGGTCTTGGGTGCTGGCGATAGGGACTGCGCCGTCGGGGCACCTGGAGGTCGGGGCACTGGCGGGGGTGTTGGGGGCGCCGCGGGCACTGTTGATAAACGGGGGCATACTGGCGGTTGCGAATTTGTTGTCGGGGATAGTTTTGCCGAGGGTTCGGAAGTTGCCTTGAGGATGGGGGCACTCTCACTCTTGCCTTCTCCCGTCAAGGGACCTTTGCGTAACTGCAGATAACGCCTGTGGTGCGATCCAGATCACCCTACGTCCTCCCACCGCTCATACTTCGAGAGCCTCAGCACGAGCGGCCCCGTCCCCTCCAGCGTAGGTTATGCAAATGTCTTATCGAGAAGGAGGGGATAGAGCCCTTCCAGCAAGTCCGTGCGGGAGAGGTGCTGAAGGGTATCATGGAGGGAGATGGGAGAGTTTTAGAAAGGGGAAGCAATGAACAGAAACAGTGAGCCGACGATTATCAAGGTGGGGAGGCTGGCGGATGGTTTGAGCGGTGTGGTGCAGGAGAGGATGGCGGTTAAGGTGTCGGGGGGAGGGATTGAGTGGGTGGCCCGACAGTCGGAGCTGTCTCAGTGCGGGGATATTGAAGGGACAGTTCTGGACTTTCCCGGGTCGACACTGATGCCGGGTTTGATCGACTGCCACACGCACACGAATATGCCGGGCACTGGTCTTTCGGTCGATGAAGTGCATGAAGACGGGGATGACATTCACCTGATGGAAGCCGTGAAGAGCGCGCGCATGGCCCTGGAGAGCGGGGTGACGACGATGAGGGACAACGGAGGCTGGAACAAGGTCGTATTCTCGTTGATGGAAGGGATACGGCGGGACATAGTCCCAGGGCCGAGGATCGTGGCGTGCGGGAACCCGGTGACCATGACCGGCGGCCACTGCTGGATGATGGGGGCCGAGGCCGATGGCGTGGATGGGGTCAGGGCGGCAGTGCGCAGGATGATCAAGAATGGGGCGAGCTTCATCAAGGTGATGACGAGCGGAGGGACGACGCAAGGGAGCATGCCTGAACGGGCGTCGTACACGGTAGAAGAGCTTCGGGCGGTTGTGGAGGAAGCGCATCTTCGGGGGAAGCTGGTGGCGGGACATGCTATCTCCACGCAGGCGGTTGTGTATTGCCTGGACGCCGGGGTCGACATGATCATCCACTGCAACTTCATGGACGAAGATGGGGTGAGCAGATGGGACCCGAGGGTAGGGGAGAGGATTGCGGAGTCCGGTGTGTGGATAAATCCGACTATTCACATACGTCGGGCGGCGACGTTGGCCCTGGAGGCGAAAAGGGACGAGGGTACGATCTCGGTTGAGGAGAGGATGGAGCTGGAGGATAACGAAGAGACGATCCGGCAGAGGGGAGAGGTGTTCCGGGATCTGGTCTCGGCGGGAGCGCGGTTGATCGGGGGGTCGGACTGCGGGTGGGGGGCGTACCCATTCGGGCAGTTCCACAGAGAGCTAGATTCCATGGTGGACGTGGGGATGCCGACGGAGCAGGCATTTCTATCGGGGACCAGGGATGCGGCACTGGCGCTAGGGCTTGGGGGTGAGATAGGAACTATCGAACCCGGCAAGGAGGCGGACCTGCTGCTAGTGGATGGCGACCCGACCCAGGACCTGAAGGTGTTGGGGAACGTTGTGGGGGTGTTCAGGGCCGGGGAGAGGGTGCGCTAGCGGGGGCTTGCTACAGAGGCGCGGAGACGGGCCAGTTCCGGGGAGTCGGGGTCATGGTTGAAGTTGGTCCATTCGACGTTGGCTTGTGCAAGGTCGCGCTGGGCGGCCTCGGAGTCGCCAAGACCGGTCTGCGCGCGGGCCAGCCAGAAGAGGTCTCGGGGGGAGGGGCGGCGGGAGAGCCGGGTGTTGAGCATCGACTTGGCCTTGTCGAATTGTTCCGTTTCCAGGAAACAGGTTACGAGGGTGTCCTCAAGCACTTCCCTTTGGGCGTGACTGCCACCAACGCGGGCAAGCTGGTCCATTACTGCAGGGCCGAATAGAGGTTCCAACAATTCCAGGGATTCCTGAGGACGTTCGTGGGCGAAGAGTTGGAGGCCCTTCATAAGAGGGACCATGATCTCGGAGGCGAGGGTGTCGCCGGAGGCGGCTCGGGCCTGGAAGCGGTCAAGGAGAGCGGTCATTTTCTCCCAATCGTTAGCTCCGGCGAAGGCCAGGGCAGCGTGGACGTCCCGGTAGGCTGTACCCTCGGTGCTGATGGAGGGTTCGGCCAGGGAACAGAGTGCCTTCCAGTCGATCTGAGGCACTGTGTCCGAGTAGAGCATCATTCTCCACACGATGGCTGCGGCGTCGGCGAGGGCCCCACCGTCCCCTGAGGCAACGGCAGGTTGAATGCGGCTGTTGTAAAGGTCCAAGACCTTGTTGTAGTGGCCTTGGGAGAGCTCGAAGAG
This sequence comes from Dehalococcoidia bacterium, assembly GCA_965249275.1. Lineage (GTDB taxonomy): Bacteria > Chloroflexota > Dehalococcoidia > Plut-88900 > Plut-88900 > Plut-88900. Next base: position 275,575 of record CBDFLQ010000006.1, on the reverse strand, counting down.
GCAGTAATGCCAGGCCAGGTGGACGTAAAAGGGAGCTCGGCGGTCGTAGTCCCTGGTCCATTCTTCCAGGAATTGAGCTCCGTCCGGGGAGGCGCCTCTTTCGAATAGGACGTGAGCGACGGAATGGGAAGCGTCGGCGTTGTCGGGACGTGTCTTGAGAGAGGCCTCGGCGAGGCGAAGGGCCTCGTCGAGAATACCTGATTCGTGGTGTGCGAAGGAATAGCGGCTCTGGAATGCCCAGTCATCGCCGTAGTGAGAGGCCACCTCACTGCATAGGGCGAGTTGGTCTGCAGGATAACTCTTGGAGCCGCCACCGCTGCATCCATAGAAGAGCAGGTTGTTGGCTATGTAGAGTATGAGTATGTCCCTGGGGAACTCCCAGAGATACTCTTTCATCAGGCTAAGGGCTCGGGGGCCGGAACTGTGGACATAGGCATCGATTACGGCGACGTAGAGGCGCTCTCGGCGGGTGAGGCCAGAGGCGCGGGCCTCGGCGTGTAAGATGTTCTCTCGTGCTTCTTTAACCTTGCCTTCGACCATGTAGCGGTAGGCGAGGGTGGCGTAGGCCGTGGCGAAGGAGTCGTCAGCTTCGACGGCTTCCCTAATGCGCTCCAAGGAGCCGATGTTCATGGAAAGGAGGAGGTCCAGGCCCTCGACGAAAAGGTCGGCGGCCTTGGCTGAATTCGTGGTGATGGGGAGGCCGTATCTGTCTTGCATGGGTTTAGGTAAATTTTAGGGGGTAGGGGGTGGGGTAGTCAACGCGGTGCGCTTGTCCAGCAGGATAGGGCCGTATCGGTGGGGGTATTCGGTTGTGGGGTTTGGGTTCGTTGTTTGTTTTTTGGAGGGGGAAGGCGACGGAAGGTCCGGGACTCTTGGGCAGGGGCGGGAGGCCAGCCTGCGATTACCCCACGTGTCTTTACTGAGGCGGACGAGAGAGGCGGGGTGTCTCGTCCGCAAGACGCTACTCGACCATCTCGGAGGGATGGGAGTACGACTCAACTTCCGCCGCTGGGGGTGGGAATCTCCGAAGGGAACGACGGTGGAGTCAGAGCCGGGGGCGCGAAGCCCCCTGGCGAGCCCTGCAATGGAGGGCCCCGTATATTCGCGGGCTATGCGCATAGCGTTGACTCGAACGCGCCGGGTGAGAGGTGCGTCGAGTAGGCCGGTCTCGCAAGCCTACATGCTGCTTAGAGTCGATGGGCCTTCCATCGCCTGGGTGTCAGGGAAGGGTACACGGGACCCGTGGGGTGAGGAGATGGCGGCGTTTGCTTGTGCCGCGGGCCTGCGCGAGGGCCGTTGGGATGGGCTGAGGCGTTGAGTCCTCGGGTGGGTCGGGTGGGCTTCCCTGGGTTTTTGGTTCCTCCTTTGATCTTAGAATGGTGATTGGCCTATCGGGGGTGAATATAGTACAGACGTTCACATCAAGTCAAGGGGTTCGTGTCACTTTTGGCCAAGTGGGATCACCCTCACCCCCTCGGGGGACTCGGGGCAGGCTCTAGCCCTCTCCCATCTGAGGGAGAGGGGACAGGACGCCCCGCTCTGGCCGCCTCCGGGGATGGATTCCGGCTCTCGACGGCCGGAATGACGGAGAGGGGATGGGGTGGGGGGGCCTTCTAGGGACGCGACGAATTTGCGGTGGTGGGCCGTCCCCACGCTCGACCCTTCGACGGCGCTCAGGGTGAGCGGCCCCTCGGTACCAGGGATACACGAGGGTTTGCCCTTACGGCGCGAGAGACCGTGGTAAGGCGACCAGCTGGTCGCCCCTACGGGATTGGATCGACTCCGGATTGGGGGTGGGATGGTGGAGGGGATGTGGTAGTGAGTCGTGGTAGAATTGTGACGCTGTTTCGACCCGGTCGACATGCGTAATTTTCAGTGAGGGTTTTTACATGACAACTACTGCGAAGCCGGAGTACAAGGTCATCGGGACCCGTCCCATCCGGCACGATGGCGTGGACAAGGTTATCGGGAGAGCACAGTACGGGGCCGACATAAGAATGCCGGGAATGCTTCACGGCAAGGTGCTCCGCAGCCCCCACCCCCACGCCCGCATTATTTCCATAGACACCTCCAAGGCGGAGGCGCATCCTGAGGTGCGGGCCGTGGCGACCTCTGCGGACCTGCCAGACCCGGGCCCCGTGAGCCGGGACAACATATTCCCGAAAGGGGTATCGGACAACATATTGGCTCGGGGTAAGGCGCTTTACAAAGGTCACTCGGTGGCGGCGGTGGCGGCAACGACTGCGCTGGCCGCAGAAGAGGCGCTGGCCCTGATTGCAGTAGAGTACGAGCCGCTTCCCTGGATCACAAATATTGAGGAAGCGTTGAAAACGGAGGCCCCGGCGCTTCACGAACACTGGCCGAAGAACGGGTCAAGTGGGGACGGGATTGATGGGCCGAATGTGGCGGACCATATTCAGCACGCTTTCGGAGACCTTGAGAAGGGGTTTGCCGAGGCGGATTTGGTCATTGAGCGGGAATACAAGAACAAGTCGGTGCACCAGGGCTACATAGAGCCACAGAATGCTACGGCTTCGTGGTCGGCGGACGGCCGGGTGACGATATGGTGCAGCAGCCAAGGGCATTTCCTCATCCAGCAGCAGGTGGCCCAAATCCTCGGTCTCCCGATTTCGCAGGTGAAGATTGTGCCCATGGAGATCGGTGGGGGGTTTGGGGGGAAGCTGAGCGCCTACCTTGAGCCGGTGGCCGCCGTGTTGTCCCAGAAATCAGGAAAGCCGGTAAAGATGACCATGAGCCGGGCCGAGGTGTTCGAGAGCACGGGCCCGAGCTGCGGCAGCAAGGTGTCGCTCAAGCTAGGAGTTACAAAAGAAGGCCGAATTACTGCGGCAAAGGCGACATACCTGTTCGAGGCTGGGGCCTTTCCCGGGGCCCCACTGGCGGCTGCGGCTGCGGCGATCTTTTCGCCCTATGTAATCGACAATCTACTGGTGGATGCCTATGACATAGTGGACAACAAGCCCAAGACCGCGGCCTACAGGGCGCCGGGGGCGCCGAATGTAGTTTGGGCAGTCGAAAACCTGATGGACGAGATAGCCGAAGTGTTGGACATTGAACCCATGGAACTTCGGATGTTGAATGTCGCCACGGAGGGGACTCGGAGGGCCGACGGAGTAAAGAACCTGGTGGTCGGGGCGAAGGAAGTGATGGAGGCGGTGGTGTCCCACCCCCACTACAGCGAGCCGCTGGATGGGGAGAACCGGGGGCGCGGCATAAGCATGGGGTTCTGCCGGAACAACACTGGTCCAGCGTGTGCAATTGCCAACGTACTGAGTGACGGGACGGTGAGTCTTGTAGAAGGGGCTGTGGACATTGGCGGGTCGCGGGCCTCGATTTCGCAGCAACTTGCGGAAGTCTTGGGGATACCAGTAGAAGACGTGAACCCCAGCATTGGGGATACGGATGAAGTGGGGCTCACCTCTCCGACAGGGGGAAGCGGAGTTACCTACAAGACGGGGATTGCGGCATATGAGGCGGCGATGGACGTGAGGCGGCAGATGATTTCGAGGGCGGCGATCTTGTGGGAGGTGGAGGAAGAGCAGGTTGAGTATGTAGATGGCTCGGTGAGGCACAAGTCGGACCCCGAGCTTCGATTGACATTCAGGGAGATGGCTTCCAAGCTCGGGCAGACAGGGGGGCCGGTTGTGGGTCGGGGGAACGTTAGCCCGACCGGTTCAGGGGCGTCTTATTCGGCGAATATTGTCGACGTTGAAGTGGATCCGGAGACGGGTAAAGTGGCCATATTGAAGTTCACTGCCTTCCAGGACGTGGGCAAGGCGATACACCCGAGCTACGTGGAAGGTCAGATTCAAGGTGGGTCCACCCAGGGAATTGGTTGGGCTCTCAGCGAAGAGTATTTCATGGGCGACGACGGTAAGATGGCGAATTTCACGCTGCTGGACTATCGGATGCCCACAGCTCTCGATATACCGATGATAGAGCCGGTGATTGTCGAAAAGGCCAACCCCGGACACCCGTTTGGGGTGAGGGGGGCGGGTGAGGCGAACATAGTGCCGGCTCTCGCGGCCCTGGCGAATGCGATCCACAAGGCGACGGGTGTGAGGTTCCGGGAGCTTCCGATGTCGCCGGGTGTAGTGCTGAAGGGGATTCAGGGGAAGAGTTCCAACGGGACCTAGTCGTTCGTAGACATCGAAAAGAAGAAAAGGGCGGTGGTGTCATGCACCACCGCCCTTCTTTGTTTCATGGGCGATTGGAAGGGATGGATTCCCGAGAAGGCAAAAATGACTAATTGACGTTGGCCTTGTTGGCAAGGGCTGAGTGGCTTAAGTGCGCCGTAGATTCCTCGCGGAGCCTCGGAATGACAGGGTTATAGGGGTGGGATGGATTCCGGCTCGAGGGGGGATGACGGAAAGGGAGCACCCTCACTCTCCTCAGCGAGCCTAGGGCCCTGGCCCTCTTCCATCGAGAGACCTTTGCGTAACTGCAGACGCATCTCTGTTGTTCCCTCCGGATGCCCTAACACCCCCCGCTCATACTTCGAGAGCCTCAGCACGAGCGGCCCCACGCACCCCCAACACAGGTTATGCAAAGGTCTCATCAAGGGAGAGAGGGGATAGGACTATTCCCAGTGCCTGTCGGGCAGCCGCTGGGGTTGACCATGTGAGGGGGGCATCCAGGGTTTAGACTGGTGGGTGTTGTTTGTGGAGGGGGTTGGACTGCTGGTAGGCGTAGGCGGCGTTTAGGACGGTGGGCTCGTCGAGGTAGCGGCCTGAGAGTTGGAGGCCGATGGGGAGACCGTCGCTGCTGAAGCCGCAGGGCACGGAAATAGAGGGGCAGCCAGTGAGGTTGAAGACAACTGACGTGTCGCCGCGGACTGAGTTGAGGAGATCCATCGGGTTGAAGTCTGCGATGGCGACCGCAGTACCGAGGGTGGCGGGACCAGCGATGAGGTCGACCTGGGCGAATAGTTCTTCTACTTCCCGCTTCAGACGGCTGCGCATTCGCTGGGCCTGGATGAAGTCATTTGCGGTGAAGAGGGCACCGGCGAGAAGAAAGGCCTTGACGGTCTCTCCGAACTTGTCGGGGCGGTCGTGGAAGTCTTTCTGAAAGATGTTGTAACCCTCGGCGATGTAGATTGGGGCGCCTGCGGCACTGGTGTATTCCAGGTGAGGGATTTCCACGTTCACCACCTCCGCACCCATTTCGCCCAGATCGAGGATAGCCTTGTCTACGGCGGCTTGAGTTTCCGGCTGGACGGCGCCGGGGTGTCGATCAAAATAGCTGCGCAGGACGCCGATTTTCAGGCCTCTCACGTCTCCGGTTAGCATGGAGCGGTAGTCCGGGACGGGGGCCGATGAAGTGGTCGGGTCCCGGGGGTCAGCACCGGCGATGGCCTTCAGCATGATGGCGGTATCTTCGACCGTGCGGCACATGGGGCCAATATTGTCCATGGTCCAACTGAGGGGCATGACACCGGCCCGGCTGACCCTTCCATTGGAGGGCAGGATGCCGGATATGCCGTTCCAGGAAGCGGGGAATCGGATGGAGCCGCCGGTGTCGGAGCCGAGGGCGCCGAAGCAGAGGCCGGCGGAAACGCCTACACCTGAGCCGCTACTGGAACCGGCCGGGGCGTGAGCGGTATTCCAGGGGTTTCGGGCTTCCGGGCCGTTGCTGGGCGGGCCCATCATGGCAAGTTCGCTCATCGTGAGCTTGCCGAGCATTGTTGTACCGGCTTCACGCAGGCGCTCGGTGACTGTTGCGTCGGAGTCGGGGACGCGGTCGTTGAAGCCAAGGCTGCCGTAGGTGGTGCGGATTCCCTTGGTGTCGCAGAGATCCTTCAGGGCGACGGGAATGCCGTGAAGGGGGCCGCGGGAATTGTCTGCAGCGATTTCTCGGTCGGCGTTTTCGGCTTGCTGGAGTGCGAGGTCGGGGGTGGGGGTGAGAAAGGCGTGGAGGGTGTCGTTGAGCGCGTCTATCCTGTCGATATGGGCTTGAGTCAGCTCAACGGAGGATAGCTCTCGGTCGTGGATGAGCTTAGAGGCCTCGTCGATGGTCAGATAATGCAGCTCTGTAGATGGCATGGATAAAAATGCTCCTTAGTCGGAATCGTAGAGGTACTGATAGGCGGTCAGAACTTCCTCACCATCCAGATCGACAGAATAAAGTTGGTTGAGCTGTTGCCTGTAGCTGACATAAACCTGCTCAATCATGTCCAGGGTACCGGGAAACTTGTCGAGACCTGCGTTGCGGGCCAGAGCCTCGAATTCGGAATTGGATGCCATCCGGTTGTACCGCCTTTCAGATTTAGTTGGAGGAAAACGCGCCGAGGGTCTCGGGGGGTTGGAACGGGAGGGAGAGGGAGTCGGCAACGGCGCGGTTTGTGACCTGGCCTTCGTAGGTGTTGAGCCCTTTGGCAAGGACTGGATCCCTGCCCAGAGATTCCGACAGACCGAGATTGGCAATTTCCTCGATGAAGGGGAAGGAAACGTTGCAGAGGGCCTCGGTGGAGGTACGGGGCACGGCGCCAGGAATGTTGGTTACACAGTAGTGGACTACGCCGTCTACCAGGAAGGTTGGATCGGAGTGGGTTGTCGGCTTACAGGTCTCAATGCAACCGCCCTGGTCGACTGCGACGTCGATAACGACGGAACCGGGCGTCATGCGGCTTATCATGTCCCGGGAGACGACCTTCGGGGCCTTGGCCCCGGGAATCAAGACACCGCCGATCACGAGGTCGGCTTCAGCTACGGCTCGGGAGGTGGCGTCTATTCCAGCGGCAACGGTGATCAGATTGCCGCTCAGTACCTGCTCCATCTGACGCAGCCGCCCTATGTTGGTGTCGATAAGAATTACCTTTGCTCCGAGGCCCAGGGCTATGAGGGCGGCGTTTGAACCGACCATCCCGGCACCGATAACGGTGACGGTACCCGGCGAGACGCCCGGCACACCGGCGAGAAGCTTCCCTATGCCGCCGTGCTGCTTTTCCAAGAAATGGGCACCAATCTGCACTGAGATCCTTCCCGCAATCTCGCTCATGGGAGCGAGGAGTGGAAGGCCGCGATAGTCATCCTGTACGGTCTCATAGGCGAGGGAGGTGACGCGATGTTCGAGGAGCGACTTGGCTAAGTCAGGGTCTGCGGCCAAGTGCAAATAGGTGAATAGGATGACGCCCGGCCTAAGCATTTCGTACTCGGGCTCGATAGGCTCCTTTACCTTGACCACCATGTCCGAAGACCAGAATATGTCCTCGGCATCCCGGACTATGGTCGCGCCCTGGGCTGCATACTCCTTGTCGGAAAAGCCGCTTCCCGTGCCGGCCCCGCGTTCTATGAGCACTTTGTGAGAGCTGCGGGTTAGAGAGGCAACGCCGGCCGGCGTCAGGGCGACGCGGTTTTCCTGGTCTTTGGTCTCTTTGGGCACGCCGATGATCATATGTCCCCCGTCCTCGACTTCATTCGTAGGAGGCTGGGCGACCGCCGGGGCCCGGGCCTCATCCTGCGAACACGATGTCACATAAGGTCAAGCTTGCACCATAAGCAAAACCGTGACGGATCAGGAGTGCTTACCCATAATACTCTCTTCGCAATGGTCGGGCCAATCCTTGACGGGTCCAGGGGCCGAGCCTAGACTGATTGCTACGCTCCTAGTTTGGGACAGACTATCCGCATTTTGCGAGCCTCGGGCTCTTATAGACATAACTTTGTTAAGGCAAGAGAGGGGGAGAAGACATGGGATATGAAGTAAGCGATTTCGTGGCGGACGTGGACCGTATTCTGGACGACCGGGGGCCGACGGTGGAAGCGATCTGGGAGATGGGGCCACGGTTGCAGAAACTGGTGGCGGAGGGCGGCGATCTAACCAAGCAGGGCGAGGCGTCGGTGGGGAGCACGGGGCTGCCCAGCAGGATAATTCACGTGGATCCACAGGGTCGGTACAAGTTCGTTCTGGCCAACTTTCCTCCCGGAGAGCCTACCCCAATCCATAGCCATTATCGGTGGGGTCTGGAGTGTGGGGTAGCCGGCAGGGAGAGGTTTACGGTCTGGAGGCGGGTGAGTGACGATGAGTCGGGACAGGCATCTCTACAGGTTGTCACGGACCATCACGTCGAGCGGGGAGACCTGGGCTACTGGTATGACTCGCCGCGGAACATACACCGGCAATGGGCCGAGGGAGACGAGCCGTCCTCCTTGGCGATAGTCCTGGGTGGTGATGGGGGGCGGCAGCACGTCTTCGACCTGGATTCGGGAGAGTATTCGAGCGCGTAGGGATTCGGAGCGCTTGATGCGCTCTAGTAGGACTGAGCGCGTAAGATTTGACAACCCTCTACGGGACGGTTGCCACTTCATTAGGCCGGATGCTTTCGATCTGATCCGCTTCGGCGCGTTGGGCATGGTAAAGGTCCCAGCGGAGTTGTAGGCTCATCCAGAAGTCGGGAGACGTGCCGAGGAATTTTGAAAGCCGTAATGCAGTGCTGGGCGTGACCCCACGTCTCTTGCGGACGACCTCATTGACGCGCTGATAGGGTACACGGATCGCGGTGGCGAGGTCCCGCTGGGTCATGCCGAGTGGCAGCAGGAACTCTTGCAGCAACATCTCGCCTGGGTGGGTTGGTTCACGATCGGTGGGGATGCGCACTATACGTTGTCTCCTTCGCTGAACCCTAGCGTAACTGCAGATTGGCTATGTCGTACTATCCAGGTCACACGGCAGCCACCCCCGCTCATACTTCGAGAACCTCAGCACGAGCGGCCCCAACCCCTCCAATGCGGTTCGTGAAACGACTCTCCATGAGAGGGTCCTTTCTCTTATTTAGAGGGTGTTGGCGCGCTCACGGAGCGCGAATTTCTGGATTTTTCCGGTGGAGGTCTTGGGCAAGGGGCCGAAGACAAACTTCCTGGGGGCCTTGAAGTGAGCGAGGTTATCTCGGCACCAGCGGATTAGCTCATCCTCGGTTACGTCCGGGGAGTCGGGGCGGGGAGTGACGAAGGCGCACGGGGTCTCGCCCCATTTTTCATCGTGCTTGGCGACGACGGCTGCCTCCATGACCTTGGGGTGCCGGTACAAGACCTCCTCGACTTCCAGGGAGGAAATATTCTCGCCGCCGGAGATGATGATGTCCTTGGAGCGGTCCTTAATCTCGATGTAGTGGTCGGGGTGGACGACGGCCAAGTCGCCCGAGTGGAACCATCCTCCAGCGAAAGCCTCATCTGTGGCGCCGGGGTTCTTGAGATAGCCCTTCATGACCGTGTTGCCGCGCATCATGATTTCGCCGATGGTCCGGCCGTCCTCGGGGACGGGGGCGAGAGTCTCGGGGTTGGCGACAGTGAGATAGGAGAGGGTCGGGTAGCGGACGCCCTGTCGGGAGAGCATGGAGGCTTTCTGGTCGGTGGGCATAGTGAGCCAGTCGTCCTGCCATGCGCAGACGCTGGCCGGGCCATATGTCTCGGTGAGGCCATAGAGGTGGGTGACTCGGAAGCCCATACCCTCCATTGCGGCGATGACGGGGCTGGGGGGAGCAGCGCCCCCGGTGGCAATCTCGACGGTATGATCCCACTTCTGCTTGGCCTCCTCGGGGGCGTGAATGAGCATGCCCAGGACGACCGGAGCACCGCACATGTGGGTTATGCGGCGCTCCTTGATCAGGGAGAAGATGACTGCGGGGTCAATTCTACGGAGGCAGACGTGGGTCCCGGCGACGGCGGTGACAGCCCAGGTGTAAGTCCAGCCGTTGCAATGGAACATGGGGAGAGTCCACAAGTACACGCTGTCCCTGTCAAGTCCAAACATCATCGCGTTGCCCATGGCGTTAAGGAATGCGCCGCGATGGTGGAAGACGACTCCCTTGGGGTTGCCGGTTGTGCCGGAGGTGTAGTTGAGCGCGATGGCCTCCCATTCGTCGGAGACGGGGTGTGGGGTGAAGTTATCGTCACCCTCTTCAAGGAAGGATTCGTAGTCCTTTTCGCCTATGAGGTCACCCGAGGGGGCAAGTGGGTCGTCGATGTCAATTACGGTGATGGGGCGTGTGACTTGGGTGAGGGCTTCTCTGACTACGGGGGAGAATTCACGGTCGGTTATGAGAAACCGGGCCTCGCCGTGTTCAAGGATGAAGGCGACGGCGGTGGCGTCGAGGCGAATGTTGATGCCGTTGATAGCGGCGCCAGTCATGGGGACGCCGTAATGGGCTTCGAGCATCGGGGGGGTGTTGGGGGCCATGAGGGCGACGGTCTCGCCGAGCCCTATGCCCCGTTTTGAGAGGGCGGAGGCGAGGAGTCGGCAGCGTCGGGCGAACTCCCGGTAGGTGAACTCGGTATCGCCGTATATAACCGCCGCCTTGTCGGGGTAAACGGTGGCCGACCATTCGAGGAAGGTGAGGGGGGTGAGGGGTTGGTGATTGGCGGTGGTGGGGTCGAGATTTTGGTTGAAGATGGAGGGGGTCGGGTCTGGCATGGCTGGGCTCCTTGGTGCTGGCAAGGGTTATGTGTGAAAAGCTACTCGTGTGCGTGGAGGGAGTCAAGCATAGGATCACTGGATGGACGCGACGGATTGGCAGTGCGAGGCCGCCCCCCCGCTCGACCCTTCGACGCGGCTCAGGGTGAGCGACCCCGCCGCTGGGGAGGGGTTTATGCTCCGACGAAGGCGGATTTTCAGCACGGCGCACCTACGAAAACATGAGCGGGCACGGTTGCTTGGGGCTGGAGGCTCACAGTTTTGGCGAAGAACGTGTGAGTGGGCAAATCCTAGATTCCTCGCGGAGCCTCGGAATTGTGGATGTCAGGGGGTAGGGGAGTGGTATGGCTAGGAAGGACGTAGTTCGATTGGCATGACGGAGGGTTTCAGCGTGAGTTGGGGGTGGGCGTTTGTTGAGAGGGCGGCGGTTAGAATGTAGGATACCGTCGGAGTCAGGGGTCGTGAATGGTCTGGGAAAGGAGCGTCTGAGTGAGAAAGCAGAAACAGGAGGAATACAAGGGATACCGGACGGCGGGGATCCGGCTGATGGAGCCTATGCTGGCAGGTCTCCCATCTTTCTCCGAGGGGCAGGACGAAGGGGCTCTTTATCCCTATCACCTGTTCGACAAAGCCCACTTGGTGATGCTGGCGGAGGAGGAACTAATCCCGAAGTTCGATGTGGTATTGATGCTGAAGGAGCTCAGGAGCACTGAGCCGGACAAGATTGTGGAGTCGAGGTTGGAGGCGGGGGGTGCGATGCATTCAGGGGAGTATTTTCTGATACGGCGGCTGGGGGAGGAGGTGGGGGGGAGGATGCACCTGGGCCGGAGCTCGGGGGACCTGCATGCGGTGTGGCGTCGGTGCCGGCAACGGGATGGGCTGATCACGCTGATGGGGGAAATCAACCGGCTTCGGGGGGTGTTTCTGCAGGTGGCGGGTGAGAACCTGGAATCGGTGATGCCGGCGTACACGCATAGCCAGCACGCCCAGCCTACAACGTTAGGCCATCAACTGCTAGCCTGGACGTCGAGCCTGGAGCGGTGTTTTGGGCGAGCGGCGTTTGCGTATAGCTGGGCAAACCAGAGCCCCGCGGGGTCGGCGATAATGACTGGGTCGGACTTTCCGTTGAACAGGCATCGGACGGCGGAACTGATGGGGTTCGACGGTGTATTGCCCAATACCTATGACGCAATTCTCAACGAGGACACGCCATTGGACACCTTCATGGCGGTGGCCTCGGTGCACCTGAACCTTTCAAGGTGGGCGTCGGACCTTAACTTCTGGTTCACGTCGGAGGCGGGGTACATCGACGTGCCGGACCGGTTCTGCGGGACGAGCAGCATAATGATGCAGAAGAAGAACCCGGACAGCCTGGAATACGTGCGTGGAGCCGTGGCAGATGCGATGGGCGGGCTGGTGGCCTCGTTCGCAGTACAGAAGGCGGCGAGTGGGGACCCGACGATGGACCTTCGCTACATGGATGACGCTCTATTCCGCTCGTTCGACATGGCCATTCGGAACCTGGGATGGTTCATTGAGCTGATGCCGGCGCTGGAGGTGAAACGAGAGCGTATGAGGGAGATGGCGGGGGCGCACTGGGCGCAGGCGACGGATGTGGCGGGTGCACTGGTCAGGGAGAAGGGATTGCCGTGGAGGACTGCGCACCAGATAGTGGGGATACTGGTGAGGTTCACGGAGGAGCGGGGGATCCGGCCTCGGGACGTGACTCCGGATCTTTTGGATGAGGCGGCCGTGGAGTATATGGGGGAGGGTGTCGGATTGAGTGAGGAAGCCCTGACTCGGGCGTTGGACCCGATGGCGTTCGTGGAGCGTCGGACGCTGTACGGGGGCCCGGCTCCCGAGGAGTGCCGTAGGAGGATGGTGGAGTACAAGGCGCGACTTCGGGAAGATGAGGAGTCGGTGGAGGGGAGGAAGCGCAGGCTTGATGAGTCGGCGGGGAAGTTGGAACAGGCGATAGATGCGATTGTTGGTTGAATGGGACAACCCCCCGCTCGACCCTTCGACGGGGCTCAGGGTGAGCGGCCCCCCAACCGGGGAACGGGTTCCTAGTGGGAGGGGGGATGACGGTTATGCGAAGGTGTCACATAGATAGGGTAACGGGAGCATTTGGAAGATGATTATTGATGTACACCGGCATATGTGGTCTGCGGACCAGCGGCACCCGAAGCTGTTTGCGGGCGACCCGCGTTGGGAAGGGTCGGAGCCTTCTGATTTTGACTGGCGTCGGGCGGCGCGGGAGATTGTCGAGGAGATGGACGGGGCGTCGGTGGACATGAGCGTGATCATTCTGGCCGACTTCGCGATGCGTTTCGGGGAGACGGAGGTCGGGGTGGAGGAAGAGAATGCGATGCTGGTGTCGGCGCATGAGATGTACCCGGACCGGCTGATCGCTTTTTACGGCATTGACCCACAGAGGGAGGGGTCGACGGAGAAGTTTGAGGCGGCGGTGAACGGTGGTGGGGTGTCGGGGATCAAGCTGCACCCGACGACGGGATACTTTCCCAGCGACCGGTCTTGCTACGCGTTGTACGAGATTTGCGTGGCGAACGGGCTGCCGGTGCTGTTCCACTCGGGGCCGGGGTTTCATCCATTGCTGTATGGGAAGTCGGCGCACCCGCTGGAGTTCGATCAGGTGGCGGCGGACTTTCCGAATTTGGATATGATCCTGGGCCACGCGGGTGGGGACTGGTGGCAAGACTGCGTGACTGTGGCGAAGTCGCACCCGAACATCTACCCGGAGATATCGGAGTGGCAGGCGAGGTTCAAGGCCGATGAAGAGGGTACGGTCAGGGCAATTGATCAGATGATTCAAAGCCTCGGGGCGGAACGGGTTATGTGGGCGAGCGACTTTCCGGGGATCAGGAAAGAGATGTCGTTGAAGAGATTCGTGGATCTGTGCCATGATTTGCCGTCGATGGGGAAGAAGTACGGGTGCGAGATATCGGAGGAGGCGGTGGAGTTGATGATGGGCGGGAATGCGGGTCGGGTGTTGGGGGTGGGGTAAGCAAGGAGGGCTATGATGATCAGACCTACAGCGGTAGAACCGAGAACGGGCTACAGGATATGGATACGTTACTCGGACGGTGTCGAAGGAGAGGTAGACCTATCGCATCTGGCGGGGCGGGGGGTGTTCAAGGCATGGAACGACCGCAGTTGCTTCGAGGGGGTGCGTATAACCGAATATGATTCAATTGCCTGGAGCGAGGAGCTTGAGTTGTGCCCGGATGCTCTTTACTTGAGGATTACAGGCAAGTCTCTTGTCGAGATAATGCCGGAAGCGCAGACGGCTCTGTAAAATGCCTGAACTCTGCCGGTTCTACGGCATTATCATTCAGATGTATTTTGATGACCACGCTCCCCCGCATTTCCATGCCAGATACGGAAGTGACCAAGCAGTTTTCTGCATTGATCCACCAGTCGTGTTGCAAGGGCGACTCCCCATCCGGGCACGGGGCATGGTCATGGAATGGACGCGACTTCATCAACAAGAACTAAGGGAAGCGTGGCGACGAGCGCAAGAACAGGAAACTCCGGGCAAGATCGCGCCACTAGATTAGATATGGGAAATGCCCGCGCCGCGGGTGAAGGTGGAGAAGCGTTGGCAGGGAAGGTTGAATTAGGGCTGGTGGGAGTAATGAGAAGGGATGAATTCACGCCTCGGCGCATCTAAGACCTGCCTCCGCAGGACTGACGCAGGGAGGGCACCAGCCGGTAGCCCCTACAGGGAGGGGGCTAATGGCCCAGCAGGTAAAGTTGAACTAGAGTCGGAGGATATCTGTGAAGGTTGAATGGATGAACCATACGGGGTTTGTGGTGTCGGACATGGAGCGGGCGCTGGTTTTCTATAGGGATGTGCTGGGGTTGAGGGAGCAGCGGAACATGGTTTTGGAAGGGGACATTGTTACGCAGCTGACGGGGTTCGAGAACGCAAAGGTGCATGTCGTTTACCTGGGGAATGATTTGCGGCACGCTGTCGAGCTTGTGCATTTCTTGGAACCTGCGGTTATCGCGGGGTCGACGCATCCCAGGAATCGGGTGGGGACAGCGCATTTGGGAATAATAGTCGACGACGTGGATGCGTTTTATGAGGACCTGTCGGGGCGGGGGATGGAGTTCGTGAATCCTCCGGCCCTGCGGCCCGGCGCGGTGTACCCGTGGGCGCGGAAGGTGTGCTATGTGTACGACCCGGATGGGAACATGTTGGAGTTGATTGAGCGGGAGCCGCAGCCGTCGGGCGCGACAACTGTTTGAGGGGGTGGGGATTTCATGCTCACTCGCCTCAGCGAGTCTATGGCCCTAGACCTCTCCCGTCGAGGGACCTTTGCGTAATTGCAGAGCAAGCCATTGGTGCCATCCAGATCACCTTACCTCCCTCCCCAGCTCATACTTCGAGAGCCTCCCGCCTCGGCGGATCTACGACAGCACGAGCGGCCCCGCCCCCTCCGGCACGGATTATGCAAAGGTCTCATCAAGGGAGAGAGGGCATGACTCCGAGCCTTCGCCCTTACTTCAACAGGTTCAGCACGAGCGGTCTTTGGCCCCGAGACATGGGTTGTGAATGGTTTTTCAGAGTAATGGATTTGAGTTAGGTATTTCTTTAATTGAAAGTAGGGAATACAATATGCCGACTGTCGGCGCTGAGCTGATAGTCGGGGCTATTAAGAAGTTGAGTCGGGCCCCGGGGCCTTGGACAAATTACCTGATCAGGAGAGGAGGGTACAGTCGTGGAGCAGACGGTTATTTCTGCCGACACCCATATGGACATTGTGTGGCTGCCGGAGGACCTGTTCGTGTCCAATGCGCCGGATTCCCTGAAGGACAAAATGCCCAGGGTGGTGGATACCGATCAAGGGCGCATCTGGAAGGCTGAGAATACGAGTTTCGGGTTTGTGGCGGCGGGGGCGCTGACGGGCTCCTACGAGCCGTACCAGCCGGGGAAGTCGAAGCGGCTCGACCGGATGGAGGAGATGGGGTTTTTCTCGGATGCGGATGCGGGTAAGTTCCATCCCAGTACTCCTGAGCTCAGGCTCAAAGACCAGGATGCCGACGGGATAGAGGCCGAGGTGATATACGGAATCCTGGGGGTGTCTACGGGTTTCTCGGATGCGGAGGGCGGGCTATCGAGCCCAGAGGCTCTGACCTGTGTCTATGACATTTACAATCAATGGGCTGCCGATTTTTGCAAAGCAGCCCCCGACAGGCTAGCGGCGCTGGCCTGTATATCGAGCCACAGCCCTTCCATAGCTGCGGCGCAGTTGAAACGGGCTGCGGACCTCGGGTTGAAGGGCGCGGAGATGAACGTGTCCAGTGCGTCGTCGCCGATCTACCAGGAAGAATGGAATGAGCTGTGGGAGACGGCGGGCGAATGCAACATGCCGATCTCCTTCCACACTGTCGGGCTTAACTACCGGCAGCCGGAGTCGGGGGCGGATGAGCGGTACGAGACTATCTCGTTGGGGTTGATGTACACGCTGTTCCAACTCTCGGGGCCGGAGTTCATGACGAGCGTGCTGTTGTCGGGGGCATGCGACTTGTTCCCGAACTTCAAATTCGTGCTTGGTGAGTGCGGGATAGGATGGCTGCCCTACGTGATTCATCGAATAGACGTGGAGTACGAAGACCGGCTGTTCCAGCTAGGTCTGAGCGCCATGCCCAGCGAGCTTTGGAGACAGCACGGGTACTCGACGTTCCAGGATGAGCCCCTTACCGCGGATGTCATAGAATCGGTTGGGACGGGGAACGTGCTGTGGGGGTCGGACTACCCGCACGCTGACAGCGTGTGGCCGGATTCGATGGAAACGATAGAGCGTAACCTTGGAATGCTTGACGCAGAGATGAGACATAAGCTGGTCTACGAAAATGCCGGGAAACTCTACGGGTTCCTGAACTGAGGGCCGGCACCCGAGCGGCCGGACATTCTACGGTCACCAGAGACCGGGAGGACTGGTTAAATGCTGCGATTGAAGAAGCGTTCCTTGCCCCTGAACATGAGGCAGAGCGGCGACGTGGATGCGAAGATCAAGATCACTACCCGTCTGCGCAAGGGCCCGTACTGGCACCTGGCGGTGAAAGCAGGCGCCTGGGCTTTCGCCACGTATAACCACACCTACCACCCTCGGGCGTACGTGAAGCCCGAGGACGGCGGGTTGATGAAGGAGTACGAGTACATCACCAAGCACGTGACGATGTGGGACGTGGCAGTGGAGAGGCAGATTCAGGTGAAGGGGCCGGACGCCGCAGCGTTTGTGGACCGGGTGATCACGAGGGATGTTTACAAGAAATTGCCGGTGAACAAGGCCCGGTACGTGATCCTGTGCAACCAGAATGGCGGGATCATCAACGACCCGGTGTTGCTGAGGACGGCGGAGGACGAGTTCCGGTTCAGCATCTCGGACTCTGACGTGCTGCTGTGGTGCCAGGGGGTCAACTACAAGGGCGAGTTTAACGTGGACATCAGCGAGGTCGACATCTCGCCGGTGCAGATCCAGGGCCCGAAGTCGGTACAGCTGATGAGGAAGCTATTCGGTGACGGGATCATGGACATGAAGTACTACACGATCTGGCAGACGGACCTGAACGGGCTTCGGGTGGACATCTCGAGGACGGGGTTCTCGGCGGAGGTGGGGTTTGAAATCTACCTGCACGACGCCGTGGACAATTCAGACGAGATGTGGAACACGGTCCTTGCGGCGGGTGAGGAGTTCGAACTGCACGTTATCGCTCCGAGCCACGTGCGTCGGCTGGAAGCGGCCATCCTGTCCTACGGGCAGGACATGGACATCGAGACAAACCCGTTCGAGGTGAACCTGGACTGGCAGGTGGACTTCAACAAAGAAGGCTACATCGGCAAAGAAGCGCTGGTTAAGATCAAGGAAGATGGGATAGAGCAGAGGATGGTGGGCCTGGCGATGGGCGGCACGCCGATAACCTGGTACAACCCGGACTACTTTATAGTTACAGATGAGTCGGGTGAGAACGATGTAGGGTACGTCACGAGCGCATTCTTCTCGCCGAGGCTAGACTGCAACATAGCGCTGGCGATGATGCCGATAGACATGACGGCGGAGGGGACTAAGCTGAAGGCGGTGCTCCCGGATGATGGGCCCGTGGACGCTGCAATCGTCCCGATCCCGTTCGTGGACCCTAAGAAGTCTATTCCTTCGCAGATTCTCGGCAGCTAGCCGGGTTTCAACTGAATTTTCAAGCCCAAGCCGGAGACCCGTGCTTGGGGTGCAGGCCTGCATTACACAATGTCTAAAAACGGATTCCTTGTAGCCGACAGCGACCTCCACGTGATGGAGCCGCCCGACATGTACGAGCGATACCTCGAACCGAGGTATCGGGAGGCGGCGCCGGTGTGGATGTCCCGTCCGGAAAGCGGACACAAGGACTTTGTGGTGAAGACTGATGCCCCGGTGTCCGAGGAGTGGACCAAGAAGGAGATGGTCTCTCGGAAGCGCCTCGACGACCGGAAGTCGAAGGTTTACGCGGAGGAGCTGAAGCACGGGTATACGGCTGAGCTAACTCTCAGGGCGATGGATGTGGAGGGGATCGACGTAGCGATCCTGTTTCGCACGTTTGCACAAATGGCGATACAGGTGGACGGGCAGGACCCCGGATACACCTTCGCTGTGTGCCGGGCGTTCAATAACTGGCTACATGAATTCGCGTCGGTGGACGAGGCGAGGTTGAAGGGGTCGGGGATTCTGGCATTGACAGACGTTTCGGCGGCGGTGGAGGAGGCGGGGAGGTGCATCAGGGAGTTGGGGATGACGGCGGTTACGCTGCTGCCGACGGTGATCGATAACCGGATGGTGCACGACAAGGAATGCGACCCACTATGGGACACCTTGCAGGAGATGGATATCCCAGTCACGTTTCACGACACGTCGCAGGGGTTTGCGGCTAAGAATCCAGGGAACTGGTTTCGGGACCATCCGAACAACCTGGTGCTCGTGCACGCGTTTTCGTTTCCCATTCCGTTGATGTTGTCGATAGGATGTGTCACGGCGGGCGGGCTGTTGCACAGATTCCCTCGGCTCAGGATGGCGTTTCTGGAGGGGAATTGCTCGTGGGTCCCTTGGGTGCTATACCGGTTGGACGACCAGTGGGAGACCTACGGGGACAGCCAGGAAGTCCAGCTGGACATGAAGCCGAGTGAGTATTTCGTGCGGCAGTGCTATGTGTCGACGGAGACGGACGGTGAGCTACTACACCATCTTGTGGATGCGATTGGCGACGACAACGTGGTGCTGTCCACCGACTATCCGCATACCGACTCGAGCTACCCACATGCGGTGGACTCATTTCTGCAATACGACAAAGTGAGCGAAGAGACGAAGAGGAAGGTCTTGTGGGAGAACTGTGCCAGGTTGTACAACCTGGCTCCGAGGTAGGGGGCTGACGGGCGGGCTTCGAACATGAAAATTACGGACTTAACAGGAGAAACCGAATGGCAGAGATGACGGGCGGCCAGGCACTGATCCGCTCGATTTATAACGAGGGTGTACGGGTGATCTTCGGGTTGCCGGGAGTGCAGCTTTACCACGCGATGGATGCGCTGTACGACATGCCGGATATCCGGTTCATCACCACTCGACACGAGCAGGCGACGACGTATATGGCAGACGGATACGCAAGGGCCGGGGGACAGATCGGGACTGCGATGGTAGTGCCGGGGCCCGGGCTCCAGAACGCGGGGGCGGGGCTGGGGAACGCATATGCGTGCTCTTCGCCGGTGCTGCTGATCTCGGGACAGATAAACAAGAAGAACATTGGTCGGGACGTGGGGATACTGCACGAGGTCAACGATCAGCTGGATATTATCGACCCTGTGACGAAGTGGAATGCACGGATTCTCAATGCCGTAGAGGTGCCAGGGACTGTACAAGAGGCATTCAGACAATTGCGGAACGGCCGCCCGCGCCCGGTGGAGATCGAGATCCCGCCGGAAACGCTGGCTGAAGTGGCAGACATAGAATTGTGCGGCTCTGCCAAGAAGGCTGAGTCGGCGCCGACAAAGGACGAGGTGGAGGATGCGGTTGCTGTATTGATGGAGGCGGAGAGACCAGTGATCTGGGCGGGGGGTGGGGTGCATTCCTCCGGGGCGAGCGATGAGCTGCTGGCGTTGGCTGAGTATCTGCAGGCGCCCGTAATCACGACGCCGGAGGGGAAAGGTGCGATCTCTGACAGGCACCCTCTTTCGATAGGGGTTACGAGGGGGCGTTCTACGGGGCAGACCCGGGATGCATTGCGGATGTATTTCTGGGAGCGGGACGTGATTCTGGCAGTGGGGACGAGATTTGCGGGGGTGGAGGCGCTGGAAGGGCAGAGGGTGGTGCAGATAGACATCGACGAGCAGGAGATAGGGCGTAACCATACCGACACCGTAGGTGTGGCTGGAGACGCCAAACTGGCTCTGCAAAGAATTCTGGAGGGGTGCCGGGAAGTGGGCCCTCCGGCGGACTCTCGGAGGGAGGAATGCGAGACGCTCAGGGCACAGCGCTACGACCCAGCAAACCAGGTCGAGCCCCTGGGTGGGTTTGTGCGGACGATCAGGGAGTGCATACCAGAGGACGGGATTCTTGTGCCGGACATGACGCAGGTCGGATATTATTCAAGGGCCTATTACCAGGCTTATGAGCCGCGGACGTACTTCACGTCGTCGTATGCGGGGAACCTGGGGTTTGCTTACCCGACGGCTCTCGGGGCGAAGGTTGCTCAGCCGGAAAAGGTGGTCGTGTCTCCGTGCGGGGACGGGGGATTCCTATACAACTCGCAGGAACTGGCTACGGCGGCGCAGTACGGGATTAACGTAATCGGCATCGTGTTTAATGACGGGGCGTTCGGGAACGTGCTGCGAGACCAGAAAGAGATGTTCAACGGCAGGACAATTGGCTCCGAGTTGAAGAACCCGGACTTTGTGAAACTGGCCGAGGCCTATGGGGTTGTCGGGATGAAGGCAGAGTCGCCGGAAGAGCTGGGCTCGGCGCTCAATAAGGCCATCGAGTTGGACAGCCCTGTGCTAATCGAGGTGCCGCTCGGGCCGATGCCCGCGCCCTTCTAGGCCAGGGCGGTAAGCCGGCGGACGTCCGATACTTCGTCCAATTTCGCGGTGCAGTCGACCAGCCGGTTCACGCTGTCCGCGCCCAGGATGTCGTCGCAGAGGAAGTGGATTTTGTCGAGGAGCTGGGAGCGAGGGGCTCGGTTGCCGTAATCTCCCCAGAGAGTGCCGGTCTCGCCGTGGATGGTGCTGCCGTCTTTCAGGAGGATGGAGGCCTGGGCCAAGGGGCCAGGGTCTCCAGCGGCGGCCAATTCGGGGTCCATCTTCACGTTTACCCTGGATGCAAAGTCCTTGATGTGGGGTTTGGAGATTACATCGGGGTGGAAGACCGTGGTGTCGGTCTTGTTCTCCATTAGCGTGACGGCTATGGCATAGGGGACATGGAACTTGGATGCGAGGACGTTGTCGGGGTAGGGGCCGAGCATTCCGTCGAGCATTCTGTGGACGCGCAGGTCTATGCGCTCTATGGCGTCGGGATCCAGGCCATTGCGTGCTCGGGCGTCCAGGACTGCCTCGATGGAGGCGTGGTTGATGCGGCAGCAGGCGTGGAACTTGAAGTAGTTCTGCTGGATTCGCAACTCACCGCCGAGGCCCTGGACGGCGGCCTCGGGGCTGAAGGAATCACCGATGATGGTGCCGAAAACGTCAGAGGGGGCGTCTACGAGGCCGGTGAAACCGCACTCGTATAGGTGGGCTGCAAGGATACCCTGAAAACCGGATCGGGCGGGGTAGAGATTGCGGATGGTCGCGCCACGGAAGGCGGTGGTCCAGGTGTTTGCGGGGCTCATGGAGGCGGCGAGGTTTATGACGGCGCGCACCTTGTAGGGGGAGTAGCCACGGAGCTTGGCAATGGCGGCGCCCGTGCCTACGGCGCCCCAGTGGCCGTGGGAGTGGACGTTGTCCCGGGGCTTGGTAGCGCCGCCGAAACGGGACTCGATTTCGTAGCCGACGACTACGCTTTCGATGAACCTCTTGCCGTCGACTGCCATCTCTTCTGCAACGGCCAGGGCTCCAGGGATGGAGTGGATTGCGGGATGTCCACCCCCGAAACGGTTGCCTTCGTCCATCTCCAGGGCGACACCGGCGGCAGAATTGGATAGGGCAGCGAACATGGGTTCGGCCTTCAGGTTGTGTCCTAGCAGCGTGGCAACGGCGGGTTGGGAACGCTCGGAGGCGAGTTGGGCGAGGGCGCGATTCTCGGGGAGCCGACTGCCTGCAACCATCGCGCCGAATGTGTCCATAACAACGTCCTTGGCGGCGGCTCGGGCGTCGGGGGAGAGGGTATCGTAGGATGTATCGGAGACGAATTGGGACAGCTTGTCCAGATAATCGCTCATGTGAGCCTCCGCAGCAGGGGTGTGAGTGCAAGGTAACACGAGGCAAGGGGGAGGGCAATCGGGGTGTGGTGATATACTCGCGAGGTCCAAGGAGGCCACGAATTGAGCACTGGGAGCCCAGTCTTAGCCGAACTTAAGAAGATGGTCGGCAGGGAGATGACCATCACTTCCCCCGACGAGATCGGCAGGTCTGGGATACGTTCCTTCGCGCAGGCGCAGGGGGACATGAACCCCCTGTACTATGACGAGGAATATGCGTCGGGGACACGGTATGGCGGGATTATCGCTCCGCCCACCCTTGTGTGTGAGACCTTGCAGTACATGGTGGGAGAGGTGGACGAGACGGGTGGGGCGGCGGGGCGGTTCGGGCTGCCGGTCGGGATGGAGATACGGGCGGCGAACGACTACGAGTTCTTCCAACCCTTGCACCCCAACGACGTGCTCACGGCTCGCTGGAAGGTGACAAATGTGCGTGAAAAGCAGGGCCGGTCGGGGACGCTGTATTTTCTGGAATACGACATAACGTATACGAACCAGCGGGAAGAGATGTTGGCGGTGAATCACGAGACGATGATATTCAGGGAGGGGTAGGGGGACGTGGGTAGGTCTACGACAAACCTGTTTGCTGTTCGGAGTGAATACCATCGTTGGTCTTCAATAGCACGGTGCATTTGCAACCCTACGAAGGACCTTCGCAAAGCTGAAGGCCACCCCTTTTTTGCTGCTCAGACGAGCCTATACCCCTCCTCCGCTCATACTTCGACGGGGCTCAGCACGAGCGGCCCCAGCCCCTCCGGCACAGGTAATGCAAAGGTCACGCCTCGGCGCATCTTCGACGGGAAGAGCGGCCCCGGCCCCTGGACGCAGGTTCCGAAAACATCTCGTCGAGGGGGGAGATTAGAACCGATATGGAATTCCCGCGGCTAAGGACGGTAGCTGTCCGGTAGGAGGATGATTGAAAAGGCGAGAAAGATGAGTTTGGGAGAGTTGGGGGTGTATTTTGAGGATGTGGAGGTTGGGGAGGAGATTCCGGCGTTGGTTAAGGAGATAACGACTGTCAGCATGGTGATGTACGCGGCATCAACGTGGGACTTTCATCGCTATCACCATGACATGGAGTATGCGAATGGAAAGGGGATGAGGACGCAGTTCCTGGATGGGCAGCAGATGGGCGGGTACCTGGCACAGCATGTCACGGATTGGGCGGGCATCGGGGGGACGTTAAAGCGGCTTTCGTTCAGGTATGGTGATTTTGTGTTTCCGGGGGACACGTTGACTTGTAAGGGCAAGGTGTCGGGGAAGGGTGAGGGTGGGGTGGTGGAGTGCGAGCTGTGGATCGAGAACCAGCACGGGACTCGGGTGTTGAAGAGCGGGAAGGCAGTGGTGGAGCTTCCTGTAAGGAACTCCTGAGGTTATTCCAACACCATTTCGTCCTTGCGACCTTCGATCCGCCAAAGGCAGACCTACGGCATGGTGTGTGTTCCATGCACTGCGAGGTCAAGACAAAGAGAATAACTCCCACCCCATAAACGAAAACATTTGAAAAATGGGAATCATCCCTTAATATGTTCTTGTAGGGTGGATGGGAGGGGTGTGATACTATTGGGCACAAGAGTAGTTGGATATCGGGAGGGCGTATGGCGAAGGCGCTCGCAGGTGTCAGGATAATAGACCTCACCCAGTTCGAGGCGGGAACAACTTGCACCCAGGCCTTGGCTTGGTTGGGTGCCGATGTCATAAAAGTGGAGGCACCTGGGAAGGGCGATCCGGGGAGACGAGCCTCGGCGGACGTGCCCGGTCTGGACAGCTACTATTTCCTTCTACTGAATGCGAACAAGCGCAGCCTGACCCTGAATGTAAAGACCGAAGAGGGCAAGAAGATATTTCTTGACCTCGTTCGGAACGCGGATATTGTTGTTGAGAACCTTGGCCCCGGAACCCTGGAACGGTTAGGACTTACTTTCGACGTGCTGTCGGAGGTCAACCCGAAGATAATCCTGGCTCGGGTGAAGGGGTTCGGGACGTACGGGCCGTACAGTGGGTTCAAGAGCTTCGACATGATCGCGCAGATGGCCGGCGGGGCGGCGGCGATGACAGGGCACCCGGGTGGTTCTCCTACGCTGATGGGTATTACCGCCGGAGATATCGGGACTGGGTACCACACGGCGTTGGGGATCATGGCGGCGTTGTGGCAGAGGCAGGCCACGGGGGTCGGACAGGAACTGGAAGTTTCGATGCAGGACGCGGTGGTGAACCTGGGGCGGGTGATGATGATGACGTACAACATGACCGGCAAGGCACCCGACCGTCGGGGGACGACGACCGCCGGCGTGTTTCCAGGGGATATCTTCCGTTGTGCGCCCGGCGGTTTTGACGACTACGCTTTTATATATGTAAGCTCAGTTATCGGGGACAGCATGTGGCCCAAGCTGCTGAAGGTGATGGGTCGGGATGACTTGATTGGAGACCCGCGCTATAGCACCAGCCAGGCCCGACGCGAGAACGGCCTGGAGGTTAACATGCTTGTCGAAGAGTGGACGATGCAGTACACGAAGTACGAGGTGATGGAGAAGATAGGCGGGGCCGGTATTCCGTGTGGAGCAATGCTCAATGCCGAGGACATCCATACGGACAAACACCTAATCGAGCGGGGGATGATAGTGGACATGGACCACCCGCAGCGGGGCAAGTTCAAGATCATAGCCGATCCGATAAAGCTGGCGCATTCATCTTTTGAGATGGAGCCGGCGCCGCTGCTGGGACAGCATACGGCGGAAGTGTTAAATGAGATTTTGGGAATAAACGGGACCAAGTTCGAAGAATTGAAGACGGCCGGCGTAATCTAAGCGCTTTATTGGCAGTGTGCCGTATCTCGGCAGGAGGACTTAATGTTCAGGGGAATAGTATTTCGTGACGAAGTAGAAGAACTGGTCCAGTTTGTAGAGGGGACGGACCCGAGCGAGATTATCGAGCGCACGCTGGACAAACTGAGGGCGGGGACGCCGGCTGTCGATTTGCTCAGGGCAGGGGCCCTGGCGGTGTGCCGGTCTACCGAGCTTCCTCCGGAGCACCACGGTGGTCCAGTTCACCCGATATGCGGGATTCACGGTGTGTACAACACATCCCGCAGGCTCAGTGGCGAGATGGCATTTATGCCCATAGTGCAGCACGTGGCGCTGTGCAACAACCACGTACACTCTCCGCAGATGGGGCCGTACATCATGCCTGCGATGGATGCGCTGGAAGGCACGGGGGCGATGATCGGGTCATACCACCTGTCGGAGGGGACGGAGGCGTCGGATGATCCGGACGTAATGGGGTCTACGGAAGACGCACTGCTGAGGGCTATCCAAGTGCGGAAGCCGAGCCTGGCGGAGCAATACTACCTGTGGCTGGAAGAGAACCGGATACCGGGAGAGACGTTGGACCTGCTGCTGCCGGCCTGCGTGTCCCGGAACAGCATTGACGACCACTACTTCGTGTATCCGATGTTCACGTTCAGGGCACTGGACGTTATCGGGTGGGAGTGGGCGCCCGTTCTGATGAGAGTTGTGGTGCGATACCAGGCTCGGAACCCGTTCAGCCTTTCGCGGACCGAGGCTTCGGTGTTCGACGACGTGACTCAGCTGATAGAAGACTATTCACTGATGGACCGCGATATACCGCTTCGAACGGGAGACCGGGAGACAGAGGCGATTGGGAAGCTGGGAGAGGCCATAGGGCAATGCACCAACTACCTGGACGGCATGGAGCCGATTGCGAAGGCGCTGTCCGAGGGGATGTCCCTGGAAGGGGCGGGAGAGGCGTTGTCGGTGGGTGCGTCGATGGCGTACCTGAAGTCGAGCTACGGTAACCCGATGGACTCGCACCTGCACACGGGCACCAACGGGCGGCGCTACCTGCTGAACGTGGAGGGTGTAGGCCTTAGGCACAAGATTGAAGCGCTGATCACGGCGCTCACAGGCCCCGAGTGCCTCAATGGGTCTCGGATGCTGTGGGAGAAGCCGTTTGATCCCTCGAAGTCGGAGTCACTGCCGGAGATGGGACAGGCCGAGCTGCTGGACGGAATCGTGGAGAGCATCGAGGGGCAGCCGTGGGCTAATTGGAGAGAGATCGGCGTAGACAACCTCGAACTAGGCAACGAGGTACAAGAGGCTATGCTGCTGGCGCAGCGTTATGCCGACCGACGGTACAATCCTGAGGCGTTGTTCAAGCGAATAGGCGAGATTATCTGCCGGGACGACTTTACGGAGCTGCACGGGATCAAGCATCACCAAGCGCTTGTCGATGAGTTCTACGCAACTCGGGAGCCGTACAGGTGGAGCCACCTGGTGGCCGCGGTGAAGTCGGTGGCGGTGGTCGAAGGCGGCAAGGAGCGCTCGATCTTCGACCGGACGCTGGACATGCTGAAGGTCTAGAGGAGACTGTTCCTCGGGTCGAGCTAGAAGAGTTCGGCGTCTTCGTCGAACCACTTGCGGATCAGGTCGTTGAGAGAGCCGTCGGCTTTCATCGCGCTGATGGCCTCATTCAGCTTCTCCTTCAGGTCGACGTCTTCTTCGCGAAGGCCGGCACCTATCCCTTTATCCAAGATGATCGGAGAGCCGAGAACGGAGAGCTTGCCTTCGCTGTCAGCTATGTTCTGGCGGCCGAATTCCCGATCTACCAGTACGGCGTCTACCTCGCCGGCCAGGAGCGCCGCAAAGAGCGCTTCGGAGCCATCGATTTCAACGAAGTCGGCACCCGACTCCGAGAGATAAGCGGAGTGCACCGTGGAGACTCCCGCGCCGATTTTGCCGTTCAGGGCGTCTTCACCCGCGGTGGCCAAGGCAACGTAGATTGAGGGGGTGGGGGGCAGGTAGGGCTGGGTGAAATCTATGACCTCGTCACGTTCGTCAGTTATGCTCATCCCGGCGGATATGACGTCGAATTCTTTGGCAATCAGGCTGTCGATGATTCCATCCCAGGGGGTGATTACCCAAGTGCATTCCAAGTTAGCGCGACGGCAGACCTCGTCGATCAAATCTGCTTCGAAGCCGTCCACCTCTCCGGTGTCGTCCAGAAAGTTGTAGGGGAAATAATCCCCGTCGGCGCCAAAGCGCACTAACTCGGGTTCATCGCTACAGGAGAGGGCGAGCGATGCTATAAGGGCCAGGGAAAGGACCAGAAGTGCTACCTTCCACATGGGCGCATCCTTTTCTGAGTATCTTTATTTTCCGACGAATTGGGGCATGACCTTATCGGCGAAGAGGTAGATGGAGCGCATGACCTCGGTGTAGGTGAGGTGGGGCAGGGGCCAGTACATGGTTACGTGCTGGCAGCCGAGCTCCGTACGCCATTTTTCAATACCCTCTGCGACGAATTCCGGAGTGCCGACGAGGGTGTGGCCTCGTTTCGTGAGGAAGTCGAGCCAATCATCGGCCTGATCCTCATCGGATACGCTTTCGCTTTTGCCGACCATAGTGGGTCGGGCCCATTTGCCGGCTCCATAGGTCATGGCCGTTTCAATTACGGGGCGCATGATGCGCCGGGCCTCTTCCATGGTATCGGCAACGAAGATGGGGCGCATCATGGCGACGCCTTCGCCCATGGGAACGTCGCGGCCCTGGGCCTCGGAGGCGGCGTCCCGATAGGCAGTCCAGGCTTCACGGGTCCCCTCCAGGGTGCGGCCCCAGGACATACCCCCGAACCCTCTGCTAGCGGCGAAGGCGTGAGAAGATGCGGAGTCGGCCATTTGCCAAACGGGGGGATGGGGCTTCTGGTACGGCTTGGGAAGGACGCCCAACGCGATGAGCTCACCATCCGGGTTGTTAAAGCGCCGGTCCCGGGCAATATCAGCGACGGGTTCGTGCCAGCCGGGCATGGGAAGGGTGTAGAACTCCCCGGTGTGGCTAAAGGCTTCTTCGGTCCAGCACTTAAGAATAATCTCAAGTGCCTCTTCGAATAGGGCGTAGTTCTTTCTCTTGTCTCGCCTGTCGGCATTGACGTTGAAATTGCCGTTTACGCGGTTGTTGATGCCGCGGATGACACCGAAGTCCACGCGGCCCTTGCTGACGTGGTCGAGCATGGCTATGTCTTCGGCGACATGGACAGGGTGGCGGTCGGTGATGGATACGCCGCATTGGCCGAGGCGAAGTGTGGAAGTGTGGGCGGCGAGATCTACGCAGGTGAGGATGGGGTTGGAGGGGGTGGGGGTGACCCAACCGTCCCAGAAGAAATGGTGCTCGGCGCTCCAGACGGTGGTGAAGCCGGCCTGCTCGAAGAGTCGGGCCTCAGCGCGCCACTCTTCGAGCCAGGGGTAGCCCTCGGGCTGGCCGCTGTGAACATATAGGCCGCTGTCGAATCTCATGTTCGTGAGCTCACGATCAGGGTCGGGGATAGCTGTGACGACGGATGTCACATTAGGATGGAGGGGGTCGGTTGTCAAGGAAGGGGCTTGAGTGACGGAGTGGTGTGTGACGGATTGTCTTCCGGTTGGTCTGATAATATAATTAACTGGTTAAAACAACAGGTTAGGACATGCGCAATGCGGATGATTCAAGCAACTGAAGCCAAAATTCATCTAGCCGAACTTCTCCGAAATGTCGAGCAGGGCGAGACCATAGCCATCACGCGGCATGGCAAGCCTATAGCGCACCTGATTCCAGCTGAGGCACAAGAAAGATTACAGCGGAAAAGGGCTGTGGAGGAATTTCTTCGTCGTCGAGATGAGGGAGAAAAGATCAAAGCGACTCTACAAGAGATGCTTGAATGGCGTCACGAGGGGCACCGCTATTGAGCGAACTTGTCATCGATGCATCTATTGTCATGGCGTCGTTGCTTGATGACGAGCACCAGCCACTTGCTGACAAGGCCCTAAGGCAAGTAGGGGAAACTGGGGGACTTGCCCCTTGGCTGTGGCACCTGGAAACACGAAATGCCTTGATCTCTGCAGAACGCCGCGGGCGTACCTCGGCCGTTCGGGTTGATGAACTTCTGAATGCGCTCAAGAGCCTACCCATACAAACTGATGAGAGCCAGAACCTTGAAGTGGTTTTCGACCTCGCCAGGATTCATAAACTGTCGTTTTACGATGCTATCTACTTAGAATTGGCCATGAGGCGTAAAGCCAGCCTTGCGACACTGGACTCAAGGCTGGCGAAAGCAGCTGCCAATGAGGGTTTGCTGCTCTTTTAGCACGCAAATCCATTTATCAGGAGGCCCCAAACAAAACTCTTGGAAATAGGAATTATCGGCCTGCCACAGAGTGGGAAGACCACTATATTCAATGCCCTGACGGGCCTTGGGGCTCACAATCAGGGCACCCATGCTGATCGGGCACCCGTCGGGATGGCGAAGGTGCCGGACCCTAGGCTGCAGCCTCTTTCAGATCTATTCAGTTCTCGGAAGATAGTGCAGGCGGAGGTGAAGTACTTCGACGTGCCTCTCACGCCAAGGGGGTTGGGGAAGAGCGAGGGTTTCGGGGGGAAGTTGCTCAATGTGCTCTCGCAGGCGGATGCCTTGTTGCATGTCGTGCGGGGGTTTGACGAGCCCTCGACACCTCATTTGGAGGGAAGCGTCGACCCGTATCGGGATGCCGAGGTGCTGGACCTGGAACTGACTTATTCGGACCTGACCATATTGGAACGGAAGGCGGAGCGGCTGCGGGACAGCTTGAAAGGGGCTCGGGCCCAGGAGCGGGACAAGCTACTGGCCGAACAGGTCCTCATAGACAAGATAAGAGCGAAGCTGGAAGACGGTGTTCCAATGCGGTCCCAGGCCTTGAACGCCGATGAACAGAAGACTCTGAGCGGCTACCAATTTCTAACAGCCAAGCCTGAGCTTATCTTGCTGAATGTTGGAGAAGACGACCTGAACAAGATGGACACGCTTGAACAGGAAGCCATGGAGAAGTTCGGCGGACATGGGGTGTCGGTGTCCGCGGTGTGCGGCAAATTAGAGGCGGAGCTTTCGCAACTGGATGCAGAAGAGGCCGCTGAGTTCAGGGCCTCAATGAATGGTGGGGAGCCGGCGTTGGAGAAGGTGCTGCGGGTGTCGTATGAACTGCTGGGCCTGGTATCGTTTCTTACCTGCGGCCCCGACGAGGCCAGGGCATGGCCCGTGGAAAGGGACACGGCTGCCGCTAAGGCGGCGGGGAAGATCCATTCTGACATCGAGCGGGGATTCATACGGGCCGAGGTGATCGAGTACAAGAATGTGATGAAATGCCAAGGCCTGGTGGAGGCACGCAGACAGGGATTGATCCGGCAGGAGGGCAAGGAATACCGGGTCCAAGACGGAGATGTGATCAACTTTCTGTTTAATGTATAGCCAAGGCTCTCCGGTCTCCTTATACCTGCACATTCCGTTCTGTGTTACGAAGTGCAACTACTGCGACTTCAACACGTACGCGGGGATAGAAGAACTGATGCCCGCGTATGTATCGGCGTTGGTGGATGAGATTGGGATGTGGGGGGCGGCGTTGGGGAAAGGGACCCGGGTGCCAACCATTTTCTTTGGGGGCGGTACACCTTCGCTGCTGCCGGTCGAAGACGTCGAACGGATCTTGGGAGCCTGCTACCGGGGTTTCAGTTGCGACGGGGACATCGAGGTGACGTTGGAGTCGAACCCCGGAGACCTGACGGTGGAGCGGCTCAAGGCCCTGCTGGGCGCAGACGTGAACCGGCTGAGCATCGGGGTGCAGAGCTTTAATGACGCACATTTGATTTCGTTGACTCGGAGACACTCGGCGATGGCGGCTGAGAGGGCGTTCGAGATGGCTCGGGAGGCGGGGTTTGATAACGTAAACCTGGACTTGATGTTCGGGCTTCCCAATCACACTCTAGATGAGTGGGTCGATACGGTGGAACGTGCCCGAACTCTCGGGCCAGAGCATCTGTCCTTGTACGCGCTGACTGTGGAGGAGGGCACTCCCCTCGCGAGGGATGTTGCACGGGGTGCGACAGCCGATACTGACCCGGACATGGCAGCCGACATGTACTTATATGCGGTACGGGCGCTGGGAGAGTCGGGGTACGGGCAATATGAGATATCCAACTGGGCGAAACCGGAGAGGGAGTGCCGACACAACCTGGTCTATTGGCGGAATGAGTCTTACGTCGGCATCGGGGCGGGGGCGCATTCGTTTCTCGGGGGATGCAGATTTTGGGAGGAGAAGAACCCGCGTCGCTATGTGACTAAGGTGGAAGAATTAAAGGCGAAGGGGGGGTGGGGTGAACTATTGACAGGGGATGCGGAAGCGATGTCGGAGGCGTTAGGGAGTGGAGGGCCCGTAAGTGAGGTGGAGGTTATATCAAAGCCGCTGGAGATGGGGGAGACGATGATGCTAGGGCTTCGGTTGCTGGATGGGGTGTCGGGGGAGGGGTTTCTAGAGCGGTTTGGGCAGTCTTTGGAATCGGTGTTTGGGGCGGACCTCAGGGACTTAGAAGGGTTAGGGTTGTTGGAGAAAGAAGGGGACAAGTGGAGGTTGACGGTTCGGGGGAGGTTGCTAGGGAACGAGGTTTTCCAGAGGTTTGTGTCGGTCGAGGTGTAGGGACATTTCCACATCAACCGATGGAATGTGAAATCCTCAATCCACTGGGTTGCCCAACGGATTGAGGATTTTTCTTATTCTGCATTAGAGAATTGGCGACGTTGGCGGCAAGGATTTTGGGGTGATATTCTAAGCTGGGCTGGAGATAGTGGGAGAGTAGATGTACGTAATCGGGACGGCGGGGCATGTTGATCACGGTAAGTCCGCATTGGTACGCGCCCTTACCGGGATAGACCCTGACAGGCTGCGGGAAGAGAAGGAACGGGGTCTGACCATCGACCTTGGCTTCGCGTGGCTTAAGCTTCCAAGCAGTCGAGAGGTGAGCATAGTCGACGTGCCGGGCCACGAGCGTTTCATAAGGAACATGCTTGCGGGGGTGGGAGGGATAGACCTGGCGATGTTGGTTGTTGCGGCGGACGAGGGGGTGATGCCTCAGACTCGGGAGCATCTGGCGATCATAGACTTGCTACGCATCGACCGGGGGCTGGTGGTAGTGACCAAGAGCGACCTGGTAGACGAGGACTGGATGGAGCTGGTCACGTCCGACATCATGGATTCGCTGAAGGGGACTACGCTGCAGGATACGCGCATGGTATCAGTCTCCTCGGTGACGGGGGAGGGGTTGACGGAGCTGCTGGGTACCCTGGACTCGGTGTTGGATGGAGTGGCGGAGAGGGACGATAACGGGCACCCGCGTCTGCCAATCGACAGGGCTTTTACGATATCGGGATTTGGGACGGTTGTGACGGGGACATTGGTTGGGGGGAGGCTCTCGGTGGGAGACGAGGTTGAGCTGGCGCCGGGGGGGCAGAGGGGACGGGTACGGGGGATCCAGACGCATAAGCAGAGTGTGAAATCGGGGATGCCTGGGTCACGGGTGGCGGCTAATTTGTCGGGGATCGGTCACGAAAACATAGCAAGAGGACAGATTCTGACAGACCGGGGATGGCTGAAGGAAAGTGAAGCCCTAGACGTGAGGCTTCGGGTCGTACTGGACTCGCCGGTGGCGGTGAAGCATCGAGCCTCCGTGACGCTACATTTGGGTACAAGTGAGACACTGGCTCGGGTCAGGCTGCTGGACGAACAGGAGTTGGGACCGGGGGAGTCGGGGTGGGCGCAACTGCACCTTCAATATCCGATAGCCGCCGTGAAGGGAGACCTGTTCGTCGTACGGTCGCACCAGGGGACCCTCGGGGGTGGGGAGGTGATCGAGACGCTGGCCCGCCGGCACAAGCGGTTCAGTGAACCGGTAGTGGAACGGCTCAGTGTGCTGGCGGAGGGTCGGCCTGAGGAGGTGTTGCTGAAGGCGTTGGAATCGATGGAGCCGAGCTCGTTGAAGAGGGTGGTGGAGGAGAGCGGTATCGCAACGGAGGATGTTGCACCGGCTCTAGAGAGTCTGCTAGACCGTGACGCAGTGACTGCTCTTGGAAACGGACGGGTGATGGACGGTACGGTGCTGTACTCGGGGAGGGGTTGGGGTGGGGTGATGTCCAAGTCGAGGACGGCGCTGGAGTCGTATCACAAGCAGCACCCGCTCAGGACGGGGCTGCCGAAAGAAGAGTTGAGGAGCAGGCTCGGGCTTGGCGGGCAGGTATTCGGGAAGGTGATCGAGAAACTGGTAGAAGATGGAGCGCTGGTTGAAGAGGGGTCGGCTGTACGGCTACCGGAGCACTCTCGGGTGCTGAGTGCGAAGCAGCAGGCGGAGGTAGACCGGTATCTGGCGGCGTTGGAAGCCCAGCCGTTCTCTCCACCAACAGATCTGGGGATCAGTGGGGAGCTTGTTGCCGGCCTGGTGGATGGAGGCAAGGTGGTGAGGGTGAACCAGGACGTTGTATTCAGCGCGGGAGCGTACAAGGAGATGAGGGACCGGATAGTCGAGGAGACGAGGTCGGCGGGGAAGATCAACGTGGGCAAGGTGCGGGACATGTTCGACACTAGCAGGAAGTACGCCCTGGCGTTAATGGAATACCTGGACCAGCAGAGGATTACCCGCAGAGTCGGGGATGACAGGGTGCTGAGGTGAGTCTAGAAATAGACAAGGTGATAGGGCAGATAGCCCAGATGGCGGAGGACATCCGGTCGGGGGAAAAGGGTTGGCAGGAGCACCTGGAGTCGGCGCTTGGTCTGGTCGAACAGCCGGGTATGGACGCGGAGGCGCTGAGGGCGCGGATCGAAAGGACGAAGGTAACGTGGCTGGTGTCGGAGCCGCTGGAGGCAATCTCGGTAAAATATCCAGCCCCAAGTGTGCCCAGAGATTATGGAGTGGCCTCGGTGGATGGGTCGAGCATAGACTCGGACAGGCACGGGCCGGCGCGGTGCTACCTGATAAACATCGGGCTGGCGGCGCTTCGGTATGGGTCGGGGCACGGGGCTGAGCTTCGGAGTGAACCGAGGCTATATGCTGGAGAAGAGGACCTGGTGTTGAGGGACCCGGAGTCGGCGGGGGAGCAATTTATGAATCCGGCGATGGTCGGGATCAAGCGGATGGTGGAGGAGTTCCGGTACCTGCTCAGAGAGATGGAAAAGGAGCCGCCTCGGGTGCCGACGGTGTGTCTTATGGACGGGACATTGGTGCCCATTGGGTTGATAGGAGACAGCGTAAAGGACTTTGTAAGGCGGAGGTTTCTAGATCAAGGGTTGCTAGAGGCGATGGATGGGTTTCGGGAGCTTTCCGAGAAGGCACCCGTTGCCCTGGCCTCCTACATCAGCTATCCCGGCAGTGCTGAGGTGGTGAACAGTCTTAGAGTCTTATTCTGTCCTCACACGCCTTTCCCCGACTGCGACAGACATTGTTCCGGGTACAGGGCCGGAAATACGGGGTGTGCAGCATGTGTGGCCGCGCCAGGGGAGGTGAGAGAATGCGACGTGGTGTCGATGATACGGGACCGGGACCTGTTTGAGAGGCTGCTCGGGGTGGGAGAGAGGTCTGGGTTGTTTGCGAGCCGGTCGTCCATAGTGAGGGACAGTTACCGGGAGCACCACGTAGAGTTTTTCTACGTGAACGTGGGTCAGGAGGTGGGGCGGGTGGAGATGCCTCGATGGGCGAGCCGCCGGGAGGAACTGGTGGACCTGGTGCATTCGGTGGTGTTGGAGCAGTGCCGGTTGGGGCAAGGATATCCTCTAGCCCTTGCCGAGGCGCACGAGCAGGCGGTGGTGAACGGGGCCGACCGGGAGGAGTTCTGGAGAATGGTCGATATTGAATTGGGGGGTGGTGGGGTGAGTATGGTGAAGTCGGCTAAGGCGGCGAGCAAGAAGACTCGGTGGGTGTAGTCGGGGCATCTCAGTCCTCTCCAATCGTGGGATTTTCGTACAACTACCGGTCACGCCTCTTCTAATGGGGACTCGTTCTTCCCCTCCCCCCGCTCATACTTCGACGGGGCTCAGCACGAGCGGCCCCGGCCCCTCCGTCACAGTTTGTACGAGGCCCCCATCGAGGGAGAGAGGACAGAAATGCTGCCCATAGAGAGAGCTGCGCCGGTTATCAGATTCCGGGATGGGGATGAGGCATTTTGCTCCCGAAAGCATCCTGTTTACGTGCTACAATCCGGCGTATGAATTCCACTTTGGAGAGCAGGGAACGGCGGTTGGCGGACAGGGTGGGAGAGGTGATCGAAAGCGACTCCACGGCGTTTCAGGCACAGTGTTATCGTCTGCATGAACCCCCGGCACTAGGCAGCCTCGTGCTAGTGCCCGATGGGGATGTGGAGGTGGTGGGGGTGGTTTCGGAGGCGGGGACGTCTTCGATTCAGCCGGGACGAAAGCCCTTGGCCCGAGGCGAGGATGAGAGTTCGGTCGAGGCTCTGTACGCGAACAATCCACAGATAGAGAAGCTGCTGATGACCCTGTTCACGGCCCAGATTGTCGGGTACCGGAATGGGGGAGAAGCGGGCGGATCTATGACGCAGAGGCTGCCTTCTCGTCCACCTCGGGTGCATACCTTCGTCTATGACTGTCCAACGGAAGACGCAGCGGCTTTCGGGGAGTCGATGGAATTCTTGAGCATTCTGGCCGGGGCGCGTGGACCGGCAGGCGACCAACTTATTGGGGCTTGCCTGCGTCGGATGAGCGCGGCGTCGGAGGATAACCGTGCGTTTCTAGTCAGGGCGGGAAAGGCGCTGGCCGTGCTGCTGGCAGCGGAACCGCAGAGGCTTTACACATTGTTGGCAGGGATACGACCTTGAAGGGTGAGGCGGGTGCCGGGGTGCCCTTGGGTCGGGTGGTGGGTGGGTCGTTCAGCGAAGGATTGACGGTCAAGCTGGACGGTAGTGCACCGATTGAGGACATGGCGGTTGGGAGATATACGGTCATACAGGGCGGGTCGAAGCGGTTCTTCGGGATGGTGACTGACGTTTCCCTGGAAAGCTCGGACGCCCGGCTCTCGGCGTTCCCTCCGGATCCGCTAGACCCCTTTGTCGCGGAGGTCCTTGCCGGGACGGCGTTGTACGGGGGACTGAAAGTGACGCCGATGCTGACGATCGGGGTGGGGGACAAGTCGGGGGTGGAGGGGCCGCAGCCGGTAAGGACGATACCACCCCACTTTTCTCGGGTCACGGAGGCCTCGGAGGAGGACATGGCTCGAGTGTTCGGGAGCGAGGACGAGCGGCATTTCTACGTGGGCAATCCCCTGGACATGGAGACCAAGGTGTGCCTGGACCTTGGGGAATATGCGAAGCGGAGTAATGGGGTGTTCGGGAAGAGCGGCACGGGCAAGACTTTCCTTACGAGGCTGCTCTTGGCAGGGTCGATCCAGAAGGGTACGGCGGTCAACCTGGTGTTCGACATGCACAGCGAATACGGGTGGGAGGGTCGGAGCGAGGAGCGGTACAAGGTTAAGGGATTGAAACAGCTCTTCCCGTCCAAGGTGGCGGTTTTCACCCTGGACCCGGACAGCTCCCGGCGAAGGAAAGTCAGCACCGATTACGACGTGAAGATCGGGTACGAGGAGATTGAGCCGGAGGACATTAGCTTACTTAGAGAGACGCTCAACCTAAGCCAAGTTGCTGCTGAGGCGGCGTACATGCTGGAGCGGAAGTACGGGAAGGGGAAGTGGCTGGAGAAGTTCCTGAACATGGGTGAGGGATTGGCCGAGTTGGCGGATGAGATAAACGTCAATCCGGCGGCATTGGCGGCGCTTCTGAGACGGCTCGAAATACTCAGGAGGATGGATTTCTTGACGCCGCACGGGAGTGGGGACGCGGTGAAGCAGATCCTGGACCACCTGGTGCGGGGCGTGAGCGTCGTGCTGGAGTTTGGGCGGTACGAGACTAACTTGGCGGCGTATATTCTCGTGGCCAATCTTCTGACTCGTCGGATCCATGACCAGTACGTGCGTAGGGCGGAAATGGCGCTGGGAGACGGGGGCGCCGATCCGGAGCGGCTGATGATCACAATTGAGGAGGCGCACAAGTTTCTAGGGCCGGGGCTCTCGGGGCAGACGACATTCGGGGTGATTGCCAGGGAGATGAGGAAGGTTAACGTGACTCTCCTGGTTATAGACCAGCGACCAAGCGGGATAGACGAGGAAGTGATGAGCCAGATCGGAACGAAGATATGCTGCCTGCTTGACAACGAAAGGGATGTTGACAGGGTGCTATCCGGGGTGTCCGGGGGGCGGCAGTTGAAGACTGTGCTGGCGGGTCTGGACTCGAACAGACAGGCCTTGATTTTCGGCCACTCGGTGCCGATGCCTGTGGTAATCCAGACTCGGGAATACGGGACACCGGAATTTTACAAGTCGATGCAAGAACCGATGGCTGCACGGGCAGCGGTCTCGGATGCCGGGCTGCCCCTGAGCGCGGACGATCTTTGGGGGGCGATAGAGTAAGGATCTCCGCTCATCTTGAGCTTGTCGAAGGATGAGCGGAGCTATGAAAGGGGAATTAACAGAATGAAAGTTGGATTTATAGGACTGGGAAACATGGGTGGGCCTATGGCTCGGAACGTGGCGAAGGCCGGATTTGAGATGACGGTTTTGGACCTTCGGCGAGAGTTGATGGCGCCGTTCCTGGGGAATGGGGCCTCGGGGGCGGGTTCGGCGGCGGAGGTTGCGGCGGTGAGCGACATTGTGTTCACATCCCTGCCCGGGCCGGTGGAGATGGAGGCCGTTGCTATTGGAGAGGGTGGAGTTTTGGAGGGGTTGAGGCCGGGCTCGGTGTACGTGGACCTGACCACCAACAGACCTTCCCTGGTGCGCAGGATCGAGCCTATGTTTCGGGAGAAGGGGTGTGTAATGCTGGACGCACCGGTGAGCGGTGGGGTACCGGGCGCGGTGGCCGGCAGGTTGGCCGTGATGGTCAGCGGCGATGAGGAGACGTACAACCGGTGCAAATCTGTGCTGGATGCCATAGGGGACAAAGCACAGTATTGCGGCAGCATCGGGTGCGGGACGATCTGCAAGCTGGCCCACAATGCCATTAACTACGCATTCATGGAGGCGGTGGGCGAGTGCTTTACCGTCGCGGTCAAGGCGGGGGTCGAGCCGGAAGTAGTGTGGAAGGCGGTAAGGGATGGAGCGGTGGGGCGGGGGGTTGCACTGCACGTGAGCA
This sequence comes from Dehalococcoidia bacterium, assembly GCA_965249275.1. GTDB lineage: Bacteria > Chloroflexota > Dehalococcoidia > Plut-88900 > Plut-88900 > Plut-88900. The sequence continues at coordinate 237,655 of CBDFLQ010000006.1, read as the reverse complement.
TCCCTGGAAAGGTGTTGAAGGGAGACTTCTCACCTGATTTCGCCCTTAAGCTGGCAATGAAGGACGTGACGCTCGCTGCGGAACTGGGGGAGGAATACGATGTGCCCATGCCTGCGATCGAACTGGCATTGAAGGATATACGGGAAGCCGTGGGTCGGGGGTGGGGTGAAGAGGACTCCCGTTCGGTAATCAAGCTACACGAAGAGCGGGCAGGAGTGGAGCTCAGATTCCAGGGAGGGGCGAAGTCGTCGGACTAGCGTATGCGGGACATAGCGGTATCAGCGCCGCTGACCAGGTTTTTGACTACCTCTGCGGCGCTCAAAACCTCGTTGACCACGCCCGCGCCAGCGCCACAGTGAACAAGGCCTTCGTCGGTGGCTCCGTCCAAGAGGCATGCGCGGGTCTGCGCATCTGAGAACGAAGAGGCGGGGTCTGTGCCGTTGCTTGAGTTGCGGAGATGTTCGAAGGCACGATTCCTGAGGAGCCGGGTGGGGCAGGAGTTAACGTCGGCGATGGCGGTGCTGGTGTCGACGGCGTTGATGATGGCGTCCTTGAGGTTGGGGTGAGCGACACACTCGTGAGTGGCGACGAATCGGGTGCCGATGTAAGCAGAGCTGGCACCTAGGCCGATGGCAGCTGCAAGGCCCCGCCCGTCTGAGATTCCGCCGGCAGCAATGACCGGGATTTCAATGGCGTCTACCACTTGGGGTACGAGAGTGAGCAGGGATAGCCGGTCGGTGCTACCTGGCCCTGCGGCCTCAAGGCCTGTGGCAATGACGCCGTCGGCGCCACGGGCTTCAGCGCTACGGGCCTGGTGAACGGATCCCACTACATGAAAGACGGTAATGCCTGCGTCCTTCAGGTGGCCAGTGTGGTCGGAGGCGCCGTTTCCTGCGGTCACGACTATGGGAACGGCCTGCTCGGTGGTAATGCTGACCAGGATGTCCAGCATGGGATGGTCCATGAACAGGCATACGCCGTAGGGGCGAGAGGTCAGGGCCTTTATCTTACGAAGCTGGGTTTGATAGTTTTCAATCTCGTCGCCGTCTTCCTGGAGGCCGGCGTTGGGGGTGATCATGCCGAGGGCGCCAGAGTTGCATACGGTGGCGGCAAGCTCGGCGTTGGAAACCCAAGGCATACCGGCCTGGATTATTGGGGATTGGATATTGAGCTGTTTAGTTAGGCGCGTTGCCTTCATATGGCCTCTCCGAAAAACTGGGCCGCTACGGGGCCGGTCTCCTTTGAAAGGATAGCTCAAAGGGTTGAGACACGGTCTGAGAAGTGTTCAGAGTCACGGTTATAATATAACGCATCAGAGGGTGAATGGTTAGGCAGGAGCCAAGGGGCGAAGGCCCCGGCGTTGCGCATCGCCAAGGCTCTCGGAGTTTCCAAAGATGAAAAAGGACTTAATGGACATTCTTGCATGCCCTGAATGTAAGGGTGAATTGAAACTGACAGCGGCGCAGGAGGAAGGGGACGAGGTGGTATCGGGGTCTCTGCTGTGTCCGCGGTGCCCGCACACGTACCCGATCATAGACTCAATCCCGGATTTTCTGCCTCGGGAGATGCGGCAATAGATGGCTAGGAGCGGGTCTTAAGGTCACCCTCTTCGTTTTCTATCAACGTTCCCTTGGGCGTGGAGGTCAGGTCTTTGCCGTAGAGAGTGCTCCACTTGCGCTTCTTTACGCGCTCTGGCTTGGTGAGGGCGGACAAGAGTTGGGCGACGGTCCGGGATTTGGAGGGATGGAAGAGGAGCGGGTTGAGCTCGGAGAGGGGGAGGAGAACGAAGGCGCGCTCGGCGATGCGGGGGTGGGGAATGGTGAGGTCAGGGGTGTCGATGACCTGGTCCCCGTAGAAGAGGATGTCGATATCAATGACGCGGGGGCCATCCTTGAAGCTCATTATTCGGCCCATCTGGCCCTCGATATTCTTTACGTAGTCGAGGAGCTGCGGTGCAGAAAGGTCGGTATAGGCCGAGCAGACGACATTGACGAACCAAGGCTGCTCCTTGAATCCGACGGGCTCGCTTTCGTAGATAGATGAGACCTCGGTGACCGTGACCTGGTTGGGGAGGAGCTTGAGGGCCCGGGAGACATTAGCCTCTTTACTCCCGATGTTGGACCCGAGGCCCAGATAAACTTTCCACTTGTGCCCGATGCTCGTAATCGACATATCTATTTGGCCTCATGGCCGTTTACGGGCACCCTGACTATAGCGTCGGCCATGCGGCAGACTCTGACCATCTCCCGGACGTCGTGCACTCTTGCGACGTCTGCGCCGTTTGCGATGCAGAGGGCCACGATAGCTGCCGTGCCCTCAACTCTCTGATCCACGGGCAGGTTCAAAGTGCGCCCGATCATTGATTTCCGGGAAGGGCCGACCAGGATGGCCGGGGCAAGACCCTTTAACTCCGAAAGCCTTCTCACGACCTCCAGGTTGTGTTCGAGAGTTTTGCCGAAGCCAAGACCGGGGTCGATTATGATGTTCTCGGGGCGTACGCCGGCTTGCAAGGCGTTGTCGACGCTCGCGGCAAGACTGGCCCTCATGTCGGGGATGAGGTCATCGTAGTCAGTGCCGCTCTGGTTGTGCATAAGGACGACGGGGACTCCGGCCTCGGCGGCGAGAGGGGCCATCTCGGGATCGCGGCGGAGGGCCCACTGATCATTGACTATGGATGCGCCAGCAGAGAGGGCCTCGGCGGCGACACGGGCGTAGAAAGTGTCGATGCTGATAGGAAGGTTTGAGCGGGAGGCAAGAGATTTGACGACGGGAATGACGCGGATGAGCTCTTCCCGCTCGGAGACGGGGGTGTGGTTGGGCCGGGTAGATTGACCACCGACGTCCAGGATGTCGGCGGACAGGGATTCGAAACTGAGGCCCTGCTCGACGGCGGCGTCGACGTTAGCGCCGAGCCCGTCGCCCGAAAAGGAGTCAGGGGTAACGTTAATGATCCCCATGACGAAGGTGCATCGGCCCCAGGGGAACGGGGTGGGGTGTGGTTGTATCTCGGTTTTCATATGCGGGAATTGAATGCAGTGTTTGTGGCCTTATCTAATTTTAGCACCTGATGTAGATGGAGGCATTCAGGTTGTGTGGGTAGGGATATTCTGGTAGCATTCGGCAGCCGGATGGATGACTGAGAGCGTTCGGCAAACCCCAATCGCGATGCAGCTTTTGAGTCTTCCCCGGCGACTTCCCCTACAGGAATGACACCCAACGACAAGCTGGAAAAACTGGTCAAGCTTAGAGACCAGAGCAGGCTTGGCGGCGGGCTGAATTCTATTGAACGCCAGCATACCAAGGGTAAGCTGACGGCTCGGGAGCGGATAGACCTCCTGCTGGATCCCGGTACCTTCAACGAACTCGACCCTTTTGTTACGCACCGGGCTACGGACTTCGGGCTGCAGAAGCGGATCTTCATGGGAGACGCCATAGTTACAGGCTATGGCAAAGTGGATGGCCGTACCGTCTTCGTATGCTCCCAGGACTTCACTGTATTCGGAGGGTCAGTGTCGGAGGCGGTGGGGGAGAAGACCTGCAAGGCGATGGACCTGGCAGTCAAGACTCGGGCGCCTCTCATAGCCATCAACGACTCGGGAGGAGCGCGTATCCAGGAAGGTGTGATCAGCCTCAAGGCGGTGGGAGACATTCTTTACAGGAATACGCAGGCCTCGGGGGTGATACCTCAAATATCCGTCATCGTCGGACCCGCTGCAGGAGGTGCAGTATATTCGCCGGCGATAACCGACTTCACTTTCATGGTGGAGGGGATCGGGCAGATGTATATCACGGGCCCGGACGTCGTAAAGGCGGTGACGGGCGAAGTGGTGACGCATGAAGAGCTGGGAGGGGCCTATGCGAATGCATCGAAGAGCGGGGTGGCCCAGTTCATGTTTGGAACCGAAAAGGAGTGCCTGGACGGGGTACGCCGACTTCTCGGTTTCCTGCCCTCCAGTTTCGAGGATGAGCCTCCGGAGGCAACATACTCCGGGGACCCGGGCCAGATCGACGAGTGGCTCAGAGAAGCCGCACCGCAGGACTCCGCCAAGCCATACGACGTTAAGGGGATCATTGAGCGGATCGTAGATTACGGAAACTTTCTGGAAGTTGCAGCGCTGTATGCTCCGAACATGGTGGTCGGGTTTGGGCGGATGAACGGACAGGTGGTTGGGATTGTGGCGCAGCAGCCGTCCCATCTCGCAGGGGTGATAGACATAGCGGCATCGTTGAAGGGGGCCCGGTTCGTGCGGTTCTGTGACGCTTTTTCGATACCGCTGGTTACCTTCGTAGACGTGCCGGGATTCATGCCGGGCACGGAGCAGGAGTACGGCGGGATAATAAAACATGGCGCAAAGCTGATCTTCGCCTATTCAGAGGCAACGGTGCCCAAGGTGACTGTGATCACCCGGAAGGCTTACGGCGGGGCCTACATAGTGATGAGCAGCAAGCACGTGGGCGGGGATATAAACTACGCTTGGCCCTCGGCGGAGATAGCGGTGATGGGTGCAAGCGGGGCAGTGAACATCATCTCCCGGAACGAGATCCGGGCATCGGACACGCCGGATGAGACCCGGGCGCAGCTTATACGGGACTACGAGGAGAACTTCAGCAACCCGTACCAGGCTTCGTCTCGGGGGTTTGTGGACGAGATAATCGACCCTGCCGAGACCAGGCCCAAGCTGATAGCCGCCCTGCAAATGCTCAGACACAAGGAAGAGGAGCCGCCCGCCAGGAAACACGGGAACATACCCTTGTGACCTCTGCATCTGACCAGTCAATGTCTGAAGAAGCGACAGTAAATGGCAATGTCCCCCTGCGCGTAACGGATGTCACCCTACGCGACGGTCACCAGTCGATCCTTGCGACGAGGCTGCGGACTGAGGACATGGAGCCGATCATCGGGAAGCTGGACGACATGGGTTTCCACTCGCTGGAGGTGTGGGGCGGGGCGACCTTTGACGTGGCTCACAGGTTTCTGAATGAGGACCCGTGGGAGCGGCTGAAGACTTTCAAGCGCTTAGCGCCGAAGACGCCACTGCAGATGCTTCTTCGGGGGCAGAACCTTGTTGGATACCGGAACTATCCCGATGACGTGGTAAGGGCGTTTATTCTCGCGTCAGCGGAGGCGGGGATTGACATATTCAGAGTATTCGATGCGCTGAATGACGCGCGAAACATGGAAACCTCCTTTGCTGCGATAAAGGAGGCAGGGAAGCACATACAAGGGGCGATGAGCTACACAATCACCGAGGCGCGGCTCGGGGGGCCGGTGTATACGCTGGACTACTACGTGGAAATGGGCAAGAAGCTGCAAGAGATGGGTGCAGACAGCGTTTGCATCAAGGATATGAGCGGTCTGCTCGGGCCCTATGACGCATTTGATCTGGTCAAGGCACTCAAGGCCAATCTGGACGTGCCGATCCAACTGCACAGTCACCACACGAGCGGAATGGCCTCCATGGCAGCCCTTAAAGCGATTGAGGCAGGAGTGGACGTGCTGGACACTTCACTTTCGCCGTTAGCGATGCGATCGTCGCACCCATCGACGGAGTCAATGCTGGCGGCGCTTCACGGGACCGAACGATCTCCCGAACTGGACATGGCGGAGGGTCAAGATGTGTGTGAGCACCTGGAGTCTGTGTTTCCGAAGTACCGGGAGTACCTGCGTGTCGACAAGTTGTCAGTAGTGGACTCTTCGGTGATCCGCCACCAGGTGCCGGGAGGAATGCTCAGTAATCTGGAGTCCCAGCTGAAGCAGCTGAACGCGCTGGACAGGCTGGGAGAAGTGCAGGAAGAGTTGGCCAGGACGAGGGCAGACCTCGGGTATCCGCCGCTGGTAACCCCGACCAGCCAGATAATCGGGAGCCAGGCGGTGCAGAACGTGCTGCTGGGTCGGTACAAGTCGATCTCCACCCAGGTCAAGGACTACGTTTATGGTCTTTACGGCAGGCCGCCTGCGCCGATAGACCCCGACCTGACAGCCCTCATACTTAAGGATTATCCCAAGGGCCAGACTCCCGTGACGGGCCGTCCGGCGGACGATCTGGACGACGAGATGGAAAAGGCAAAAAAGGACGTGGGGGAGATAGCCAAGAGCCAAGAAGATATACTAACCTATGCACTGTTTCCCTCCACTGGGAAACAGTTCCTGAAGTGGAAATACGGGATCGACGAGATTCCTGTCTCGGTTAGGGCGAGGACGCTGGAAGAAGTAAAAGATGAAGATAGGCTAATAAGGGAAGCCAAGGAGGGTAAGTTGGTATCGCAAGGCAGTGAGGCCGGAACTCGGGCACGAGGCCGGCGATCATTTACCGTATGGGTCGACGACGAGGAATTTCGAGTCGACGTTGAGCCACATTCAGAGGGATCGGTGGGCATAGCAGCCGTGCCGGCTCCCCCGAGCAGATTGCGGCCCCAAGCTCCCCCACCACCAACCTCAAGCCCGGCTCGTTCCGCTTCACCGCCAAGGCCCGTTGCAGCTCGGCAACCCGTTGCTGCGCCTACTCCTGCGCCAACAGCAGGAGTTTCAGCAGGGCCGGGAGGCTCGGCTAACATAGTGTCTCCGATGCCAGGAACCGTGATCAGATACCTGGTGGACGAAGGAGCGGATGTAAAGACAGGGGAGGCCGTGGTCTTGATAGAGACCATGAAAATGGAGAACTCGCTGCCGTCGCCTGTCGATGGCAAGATAACGTCTCTTCCCTGTCAGCCAGGGCAAGCCGTGGGGAAGGGAGAGGTATTGGTGGTAATTGAAGGGTCCGGGCAGGCTGCGACTGCTACGCCGCCACCAGTGGCCTCGGCGCCTCCACCACCAGCACCAGCTCCGACGCGTGCTCCACTGCCCCCTCCGGCTTCCAGAGCGAGCGTTCCGCCAATTCCGCCGCCAGCGAGACCTGCTGCTACTCCGGCCCCAACCCAGGAACCCGCGGCGGGGGACTCGGGGGAGGGGACGGCTATAGTGGCGCCGATGCCAGGGACTGTAATCAGGTACCTAGTAGAAGAGGGGGCGGAGGTAAAGGCAGGAGAGGGAGTTATTCTTATCGAGACTATGAAGATGGAGAACTCTCTTCCTGCCCCGACGGACGGCAAGGCGTTATCTCTCCCATGCAATCCGGGCCAGGTGGTCAGCAAGGGTGAAGTGCTGGCGTTGATAGGTTGAATCCAGGACGGAGAGCAGGGAAAACACTACCAATTCGGTAACTGAAATCAGAAGGGGCCACCCAATAGAAGAAGGGGAGAAGATTTTGACGAACTCAGATGCCATAGCGAAGGCGCAGGTGCAATTCGCGGTGATGCTGGAGGAGCAACTTGCTCGAATAGAGCGAATAAAGAAACAATCCGTTGTGACGGACTATACGAAGCTGGACAAGGTAGTAATCGGGATATTGGGAGGCGACGGGATCGGGCCATTCATAGCTGAAGAAGCCGAGCGTGTCCTAGAAACACTGCTGGCCGATGCGGTTGCTGCGGGCAAGGTGGAGTTCCGGGTACTTGAAGGACTGACGATCGAGAATAGGGCGGCGCACCTAAAGGCAATACCCGATGACGTGCTGGCGGCGATCAAGGAGTGCCACGTCACGCTCAAAGGACCCACCACCACCCCTGAAAAGGGCGACGAGTGGCCCAACATCGAGAGCTGCAACGTGGGGATGAGGAAGGAGCTGGACCTGTACGCCAACATCAGGCCCGTGCGCATTCCCAAGGAGGGCATCGACTGGACTTTCTTCCGGGAAAACACGGAGGACATGTACGCGGTGGGGACGCAAGGGGTGAACGTAACCGACGACCTGGCGGTTGACTTCAAGGTGATCACCAGCCCCGGGTCCCGGCGCATTATAGATAAGGCGTTCAGGTACGCGAAGGATAACGGTAAGAACAGCGTTACTGTCGTAACCAAGGCCAACGTCGTGAAGACGACGGACGGCAAATTCCTGGACATGGCCCGAGAGGTCGCAGCAGACTATCCGGACATCGATTGGGAGGGCTGGTACATCGACATCATGACGGCCAAGCTGATCGACCCGAAACGACGCAAGAGCTTCCAGGTCCTCGTGCTGCCGAACCTTTACGGTGACATCCTGACGGACGAGGCGGCGGAGATGCAGGGAGGAGTCGGGACGGCGGGGAGTGCGAACGTTGGGGATGAGTACGCGATGTTCGAGGCGATCCACGGGAGCGCGCCGAGGATGGTGAAAACAGGCCGGGCGAAGTACGCTGACCCGAGCTCGATGATCCGGGCAGGGGCGATGCTGATGGAGCACATCGGGTACCAGGAACTCGGTCAGAAACTCACCAAGGCGCTGGACGTTTGCGGCCAGTACGAACGCAGGCTTGTGATGACTGGCCGGGACACGGGGGCCACGGGCAAGGAGTTCGGGGAGTACCTGGTGTCTACGGTTAACGATCCCGATCTGGATGCTAAGTGGGAGAAGCTGGTATACGCCTAGGCAAAGGCCAAGCTCCCTATACAAAACGGTAAATAAATTCCCGGCTAGGCTTGACTGAGTGTCGGCCAGAGGACTGGGGCAAGGGTTTAATCAAGGACCCAGTATGACCGCGCTCTTAAAGACGAGCGTGGTCTGGGAAGACAAAAAAAGGTCGGAAGGCGTCAATGAGAAAGAAGATAACAGTAGTAGGGGCGGGGAATGTCGGGGCAACGGCGGCCCAGAGGCTTCTGGAGAAGGGTTACGCCGACATAGTTTTGGTGGACATAATAGAGGGCTTGCCGCAGGGCAAGGCGCTGGACATGCTGCAGGCTGGGCCTGTGGTCGGGTACGACTCGCAGATCGTCGGTACGAACTCTTACGAGGAGACAGTGGGCTCGGACATCGTCGTCATTACGGCGGGGATACCAAGGAAGCCCGGGATGAGTAGGGACGACCTGCTGTTCACGAATATGAAGATAGTTGGGGAGGTGACGCGGAGCGTAGTTGAGCAGTCGCCGGACTGCATATTGATCGTAGTGAGCAACCCGTTGGATGCCATGGCCCATTTGTCGTTTCGGCGGAGTGGTTTTCCGAGACATCGGGTGATTGGGATGGCAGGGATTCTGGACACGGCGCGATTCCGGACGTTTCTGGCTCAGGAATTGAATGCGTCGGTGGATGATGTGTCGGCCTATGTGCTGGGAGGACATGGCGACACGATGGTGCCCTTGGTGAGGCTAACCACAGTCGCCGGGATTCCGATTACCGAACTGCTGTCGGCGGAACGGATTGCCGAGATAGTGCAGAGAACCCAGGACGGAGGCGCCGAGATAGTGAAACTGCTGAAGGCCGGGAGCGCCTTCTATGCGCCGTCGGCATCCATCACTCAGATGGTGGACTCTATAGTTCTGGACCAGAAGCGGATCTTGCCTTGTGCAACCTACCTGGATGGCGAGTTCGGGATAAAGGGGCTATTCGTAGGAGTACCGGTGAAGCTGGGGTCGAAGGGGATTGAGGAAATCGTGCAGGTGAAGTTGACTGATGAGGAGCAGGCTGGGCTGAATGGCTCTGCGGAGGCGGTGCAGCAGCTTGTGGACACGATGAGGTCTCAGGACCCGGACCTATAGCTCAAGGTCCCTTTTGTGGATAGCTTCCCGTGCTCAGCTTGCGGACTAGGCACCGCAAGGCTTGGGGACGGAGAGGCGCGATAGTCTTATTAAATACGAAGGCTGAGTAGACGCGCCCTAGATTCCTCGCGGAGCCTCGGAATGGCACGGAAAATGGTGGAGGGCTAGGAAGAACATTGATCCTAGCGGGGTAAGTACTCCGCGAAGCGTTTGTCAAACTCTACAGGGGTGAAGGAGTACTCCTGAGTACCTTGCACCTCTATGGCGAAGGAGGCGCAAGTGGTACCTAACCGGCAGGATTGTTCGAGAGACTGTCCGGTTACCAGGCCTTTGATGAGTCCACCTCGGTAGGCATCACCGGCACCGGTGGGGTCTACGAGGGTGTCGGGGCGGGGGATGGCGGGGACCGATGTCTCGCCCTCATCGGTCACTATTACAGAGCCCTGCCCACCCTTGGTGGTGATTATGGTGTTGGTGAGGCGGAGCAAGGCATCGTCTGTTAATCCGGTTTTCTCCTTGATTAGGGCCAGCTCATAGTCATTAGAGATCAAGATATGGGAACCTTCAATGGCTCGGGCCAAGGGTTTAGGGTCCCAAATGGGGAGGGACTGGCCGGGGTCGAAGATGAACCGGACGCCCTGGTCACGGAACCTTTGAGGAAGATCGACCATGTCGTCCAGGTTGCCTGGGCCAATGATGGCAATACTGTGGGCGGGATCTATGGCCTCGGAGGGGAAGGGGGAGGGGTGTTTCATGGCGCCGGGGTTGAAGGCGGTGATCTGGTTGTCGGCCATGTCGGTGATGATGTGGGCGCAGGCGGTGGCTTCTTCCTCGACGACGTGGACGGCACTGCGGTCGATGCCCTTGTCGTCCAGCCATTGAAAGTAACCCTTGCAGTCACGGCCGATGGCGGCGACGATTGTCGGGTCTTCACCCAGTAGCCGGAGAGCGTAGGCGATGTTCCCAGCGGTGCCACCCGGCCTTTCTACTATGCCGTTGACGGCGAAGCTGATGTTAATCATGTGGAGCTTGTCGGGCATGATGTGATCGGAGAAGCGGCCCGAGAAGTCCATGATACGGTCGTAGGCGAGGGAGCCGGAAACGAAGATTTTCAATCGGGTCTCCTTGGGGGTGGTGGTAATGGGAATGCGTGAACACCAGGCTATTTAGCAGCTTACGATGTTCAGTGAAATACTGGGATCACCCTCACCCTAGCCCCTCTTACGCCTCGGCGCATCTTCGACCCATCGACGGAGAGGGGATATGATCTTCCCCTTTGCCCCTTGAGAAGGGTAATGCAAAAGTCGCATAGCAGGGCATTAGTGGAGGGAAGGTTACGAGGCGTGGATGGGTTGGGGGGCTGCTGCCTTTTGGAAGTGGGGCATGACCTTGTCGGCGAAGAGATCGATGCTGCGCATGACCTTGGAATGGGCTATGTAGGGCATGGCCATGTAAGTCATAAGCTCCTGCAGCCCGATGGTCTCCTGAAGCTCTTCCAGCTTTTCGACGACGTATTCCGGGGTGCCGATCAGCAGGTTTCTTCCAAACAGCAGGTCCCAGTCCAGTGCCATGTCGGGGCGGACTTCTTCGCCGGGATTCATGAAGTTGATGAGGGGTCGGCGGTTCTGGGTCCAGCGGAAGGTCATCAACATCCCGGCCTCGGCGTCTCTGCGGGCCTCCTCCATTGTGGGGGCTATGTAAGTTGTTCGCATGAGCGCCATACCCTCTCCTGAGGCGAAGGTGCGGCCTTCGGCGCGGGAACGGGTCTCGGCGTAAAGCTGGAACTTCTTCGTGAGTAGCGCCGGTGTAGGCTGCCAGTTGATGACCTTCATGCCTCTCTCGGCGGCGAAGGCTATGGAGCGATCGCTGTCGGTGACTTGCCAGAGGGGCGGGTGGGGCTTCTGGTAGGGCTTGGGAAGCATTTGCAACTTCGTGACGAGATCACCTTCGGACCACCGGGGGTCTGGAGGGCTCAGGGGGTGGTTCCAGTGGATGCCCGGTGCGGGGAAGGTGTAGTTGGGACCCTTATGAGAGAAGAACTCGTTGGTCCAAGAGTTAATGAGGACATCGATGGTCTCTTCGAAGAGCTCGCGGTTGGCCTCGGGGTTGGCGGGGTCGGACTTGGGGTGGAAGACGGAGCCCTCCCGGGAACGGACACCTCGGCCAATGGCCACGTCGATGCGGCCTTTGGTCATCTGGTCCAGCATGGCGATGTCCTCGGCGAGGCGGATGGGGTGCCAATAGGGCAAGAGGTTGGCGCCCTGGCCGAGTCGGATTCGGCTGGTGCGGCAGGCGAGGTCGGCGCACATCAGGACGGGGTTGGGAAGCTGGTCCATACCCTCGGGGCCCATGTGGTGCTCGCCGACCCAGGCGGAGTGGAAACCGGCCTGTTCGCAGAGGACGACTTCCTCTCGAAGGTCGTCGAGGAGTTGGTGATAGTGGCGGTCGCCGCCGGGGTCAACCCGGGTGTCGAAGTATCCGAATTTCATGGTGTGATGTCCGTTGGGGTGGGGGTTGGGGGGAGTATATCAGAGGGGGAGGCTTACCATGTCTCTTCGGGATTGTGTTCCATTACTGTAAACACTCAGCGAGGTTGGAATGAGTCACTGTACATATCCATGTAGTGACTTTCCCTATCTAAGAAATCAGGGTCCGCATCTATGAAGTAGTTTTGGTCGAGTTCTTGGATTTTGTAAGCATATTGGGTGACTACGCCTACCTCGAAGTCCATCATCAGCTTTGCCAACTCCGGGCCGTCTATGAGGCGGATGGTTAACTTGCTTTGTTTAGCGGTATCACGAGCCTTTGCAGAGAATCGAGAAGTAGTAACAAAGACGCCCTTGCTGGCTCCCTGGAAGTCTAAGCTGCCGGAGAAGTTGCGAATTTCCGGTTCACTGACTTGTCCTTTCCATCGCTTGGCCTGTATGTAGACTTTTTCCAATCCCAGAGCATCTTGGTTGATGATGCCATCTATACCGCGGTCACCACTTTTGCCCACGACCTGGCCTTTGCCGTAACCCATCTTTTGCAGTAAGTCCACAACCAGCCGTTCGAAGCTTTCAGGGGACATTTGGGAGATGCTGTCCAGCAGATCGTCGACTAGCTTATCCCGTAGTTCGCGGTATCCAGCGTCGATTTTGTCTTGGGGAGAAGTGTCGTCATCGTTCGGGGTGCTGGCCGTGGCGGTGAGGTTGGGAGGCATTGTTAGTGGAGAGCTAGAGTCTTCGTGCATATGTTGGGTTACTAGTTTCTTCAGTTGGGAAGTCGTGATTTTGCCACTATGTTTCTTGAGATAGTCCTGGCCTGTAGTGGTTATTTGATAACGCCCACTAGAGGGTCTTTCAAGTAATCCGGCCTTGGCTAACTCATAAAGCCCCCAAACCACCCTGTTCAAAATCCGAGACTGATAGCTTGATGGAATCATTTCGCTCAGGTCTTCCGGTGTCAACGAAAATCGTACGACTATTTCGTTGAGGAATTGCTTCGCCGACAGGGCTTCCTTGGCCTCTGCAGATATTTCCAGTAGAGGTCTGTGGAGTTCGCCTTGGGGTGGTACGGCCATTGGGGGGTTCTCCTAGTAGTCGGTGGGTATGAGGTCAATCGTACTCGTCTGGGGATATTGGTTCAAGGGCGGTGAGTCGAACAATAGGAGCTGAGATGTAGGCATACGCTTGAGATTCCTCTCGGAGCCTCGGAATGACAGTATTAAAGGAGCATGGCGTTGACACAGGATTAGGGTGGTTGATAGGGTAATGCCGCCCTTAGGAAAGGGTCATGAAAGAGAGGAAATAATATATGAAATTCGATTTCAGTGTCGGCATGGGGCGGAACCTGAGGCTTGATGAGGTTGCTACTCACGCCCAGGTTGCGGAGGACTGCGGATTCAAGCAAATGACCCTTATCGATTCGCAGAACCTGTGCCGGGAAGTATATTCAATGATGACTGTGGCGGCAGTAAACACGCACCGGATTCACATCGGGCATGGGGTGACAAACCCGTTCACGCGGCATCCATCAGTGACGGCGAATGGCACGGCGACAGTGAATGAACTGTCAGGTGGAAGGGCATTTCTCGGGATCGGGGCGGGGTTTAGCTCGGTGATGACGATGGGGATGAAGGCGCGGTCGATGGACGAATTTCGGAATGTAATCGAGTTCTTCAAGGGGTACACGGCGGGCAAGGAAGTGGAGTACGACGGTGCGATGATGCACTCGGAGTGGAGCCGCAGGCAGATTCCCGTGTACATGGCAACAGTCGGGCCAAAGTCTTTGCGGATGACTGGGGAGTTGGCGGAGGGAGCGATCCTGATAGGCGTGAATCCGACGATCTTGAAGTGGAGCCTGGAGGTAATGGAGAAGGGGGCGGAGAAGGCGGGGAGGTCGCTGGACGACATAGATAAATGGGCGCGTACTATGATCTACGTTGCGCCTTCCAAGGAAGCGGCTCGGAGGGAAGTGGCTTCCTATGCGGCAACGTGTGCGTGTGAGATGTACAGGTCGCTGTTGAGACGACAGACCCCGGAGGTCGAGGACCTGCGGAACCGGATGGAAGAGGTGCAACCGGGCATAGTTGAGGAGATCAAAGCGGTATATGACGCCTTCGATCCGTACCAGCACGAATTGACGGACGCACCGCACTCCCTGGTTGTGTCGCCGCGAGTGATCGACACATTCATGTTGTCGGGGACTCCGGATGATATCGGGGAGCAGATCGAGAAGCTGCAGCCGCTCGGGATAGACAACGTTTCCACGGTACTGTTCTCGATTATCGACAAGAAGGGGATGATGAGGGAGATATCCGAGAAGGTGATGCCTTACTTCAGGAATTGACCTGCATATTCCGCTTTGAGCAGGGAAAGCGCTGGCGATTGGGTCGGCGCTTTTCTCTTATGTGAGGGGTGGGGGACCGCCCCCGCATCCAGGTTGTGAAGTTTTTGGCCCTGTTGAAGCGGCTCCGCCAAAGGCGGATGTTTCATATTCGGTTGTGGAGTGTGGGAGGTTAGACAGCCTCCTTTCGTGGGTGGAGGGGGGTGGGGATTCCTGTCCCCAGGGCGACCGGCCAGTCGCCCCTACGGGAGGAAGATGGACAGAGGGAAAGGGACTGGGACAAGGTGAGGATGAGGGTTGCCAGCGCTCCCTCTGCGGCCTGGGACGGGACGTGGGAGATCATCCGCGGCGCAATGCCGCAGGCATCCGCTTCTACGCCAAGGAGGGAGAAGCGGGAGATCATCCGCGGCGCAATGCCGCAGGCATCCGCTTCTACGCCGATGAGGGCGGAGCGGGAAATCATCCGCGGCGCAATGCCGCAGGCATCCACGGTCGTGGGGCAAGCTCGCTGGGGGTGTGAGCCGTGGGTTATCATCCGCGGCGAGGGAAAGCGGGCATCCGCGGCGAAGCCGCTAGCACGGTGGCCAGGGTAGCCGAGGGAAATCATCTGCGGGAGGAGCCCGCAGGCATCCGCGGCGAGTTGTCGCTGCGGGAAAGGTGGCCGAGAGGGAGCGCTGGCTATTAGGGTCATCCTCAGTGGATTCATGGTGTTGCCGAGGGACACGGGGTAGGGTTGGGGCCTAAGGAGGAGGCGCGTGCCGGTTGCCGGGCGGTCCCATACCGCTCGGTTACGACGTGTGCTGGTTAGGCTGTTGCGACTCATGGGACTCCTTGATCCTTTCCTGATTAGGCTCGACATACGTGGCCGAAGCCTGGGATGTAATATAGCACGAATGTTTTGATTTGGTCAAGGGGGTGGTGGCGCACCTACCAGGAGGGGAATCACCCTCACTCTCCTCAGCGAGCCTACGGCCCCAACCCTCTC
Source organism: Dehalococcoidia bacterium (assembly GCA_965249275.1). Taxonomy (GTDB): domain Bacteria; phylum Chloroflexota; class Dehalococcoidia; order Plut-88900; family Plut-88900; genus Plut-88900. The sequence goes on along the minus strand of CBDFLQ010000006.1, from coordinate 222,290 downwards.
ATATCAGAGGGAGAGGGGGTAGGGCCCCTCCCAACCCCGTTTAATTGGTTCCCACCCACCCGCCCTGTTTCATTGACATATCAGCCATGTTGCTTTGCAACATGGCTGATATGTCGTTACCAAGGGGGAGGGGAGGGAATTGTTGGATGGATGAGAGGTAAGTGGGTGGGGGCGATAGTACGCGACGGATTGGCAGTGCAGGGCCACCACATCCCGCTCGATCCTTCGACGGGGCTCAGGGTGAACGGCCCCGCCCTTGGGGATGGATTCCGGCTCTCGGCGACCGGAATGACAGGGTTAAGGGGGTTGGGGGGGGTGGGGGGTGGGCTCTTACTGGGCCACGGTACGAAGACTTCTTGGGATTTTCGCCTTACCAGCGCCGCTTTCGATAGGAAGACCGCGGCCTCCAACCTTCCCGCCGTCTCTTGCTGGAACGACGTGCCATTCCCGCCCCAAAAGAAATGAGCAGAACAGTAACTAGGACAATTGTAGTCAACTGGCCCAGAATTTCCAAAGCAGACACTACAGACTTTGCCGACAGCGAGCCTATAAAGTTGCCGAGAAACCCTCCGGCGAAGAAGCCGCCAACTATGGCCACGACTACCAAAGTCCAAGTCTTGAGCCTGTCTCCTCTTGTTGGTGCGAACAGTCGCTTCAGTTGTAGGAAACTCAGAATCGATTTTAGAGTAGATGGAGAAATGCGCCAGAGGAGAAATGCCAGGGCAATAAGCAAGAATACCGAGACAAACAAGCCCAAAGTTGCGAAAAAACCTTCGACAGGCTCCGCCTCAAGAACCCCGCCTATCCAGCCTAAGATGATCCAAATAGCAAAGGAAACGCCGAACCAAGTCAGAATCTTGTACACATCAACATGACCGGCTGACCTGTTTGACGTACTATAGTGAGTAGCGGGCGCATGCGAGAGAGCACTGGACCTGTGCATTGCAGGCATTAGGACTTCAACCTGTTGTAGGTTTCCTTCGTTTCGGGGTTTGTTCAACATCGGGAAATGGCTGAAAAGCAGGCCGGTGCAGTCCGATGCGGACTGCTTGTGGATGGAGAACTCGAATTTCTTACAAGGCTCGTCTTCATTGAGCTCGTAGAACTCCCAGCGGTCGCCGTTGGTTAGACCAAATTGCCGGACGCTACCCCCCTTGTCTAGGACATAGGTAAACACCTGGTTGCGGTGCTCGTCGGTCAAATCCTCCTTCATTCGTTTGGCTTCTAGAAAAGCTATGGGGTTCGCGCGCTGACCCAGCGGGTGGAGTGCATAGTCCGCCACGCCGTATTCGAACTCTTTCGCTCCGTATCGCACAAGATATTCTTGGGTCACCACAGATGGATCGTCCCAACCGAGGGCGCGGAGCAGAGGATCGATGAGCGTGTTGCGGGTGCGGGTCTCGTTGGCCCCGATGGTACGACCGTCCCGGCTGATGGCCTTATGTATCGTTTCTATGACCTTGACCAGGGAGTCAAAGTCAACAACTTCGTTGGGCATGACGAGGGTGGGGCTAGGCGGGGACTTTGGCGACGAAGCTCTTGGTGTTGACGATGTGGCGGTTGAGGCCGAGCTTCTTGGGCTGGATGCCGAATGCCAATCCTATCATCTGGGGGAGGTGGATGATAGGTAAGCCGATCTGCATCTTCTTCTGCCTGGCTGCCTTGGGCTGGGCACCGTCCAAGTTGAGATGACAGAGGGGGCAAGGGGTTACCATAACGTCGGCGCCCTCTTGTTTGGCCTCTATGAGGTGGTCGCCGGCCATGGCGTAGGAGGCCTTTTCGTTCATGGTGAGGATGGGGAAGCCGCAGCACTTGGTCTTGCCTGAATAGTCGACGGCGATGCCGCCGAGGGTAGTGGTGATCTTCTCGATGTAGGTGTCACGCTCGGGTTGGTCTTCGAAGCCGAGGTACATGGTGGGTCGGAGGATGTAGCAGCCGTAGAAAGGGGCGATCTTGACGCCGGTGAGAGGTCTCTCAACCAGGGGCTCTACCTTGTCCAAACCGACGTCCTCGACGATTACCCAGAGCAAGTGGCTGACCTTGGTAGTGCCCTTGTATTCAAGGTCTTCCAGGGCGAGGGTCTCGTTGATCTTGGCGAGGTACTCGGGGTCGTTCTGGAGCTTGTAGTTGGCCTGACTCATGACGCCCTGACAGGTGCTGCAGATGGTCATGAGGGGCAGTCCGAGGCGCTCGGCCATGGCGAAAGTGCGGGCGTTCAGGGTGTCGGAGAGCTCAGGGTTGCGCTCACTGAGGATTCCGGCGCCAGTGCAGGCGGCCTCTTTCAGTTCGACCAACTCAATGCCGAGCTTATCGGCTACCGCTAGGGTTGCGGTGAAGAGCTCGGGGCAGGCCCCTTGTGACACGCATCCGGGATACCACGCGTATTTCATTACTTGCTTTCCAGCTTTTCAAAAATGCGCTTTACTTTGTCCGCACCGGGCCGCTTGTGGTGGAAAAGGGGCGGCAACTTCCTAGCTTTGAGAGAACGGAAGGCTGTGGGGATGAGTCCAATAAGGGCGCTGATGTTGAAGATGCCGTAGGACTCTACGATGAGGCGCTTTTCGTCCAGCCAGCCACTTCGTTTGATGGAATTGGACATGGACTCGGCGTGGCGGGCGCCGTTGTTGTTGACGAAGCCCTGTTCGACGGCCTTGCGGCGAAGCTCAAGTATCTGGTCCATGGGAGCTACGCCCTTGGGGCAGACCTGAACGCATTCGAAGCAGTGGGTGCAGTCCCAGATGCCACCGGCCTGACCGAGCTTCCTGAGCCTGTCTTCTTCTATGCCGTCCCTGGGATCTCCAGCGAAGCGGAGGGCCTTGGCAAGAGCCGCGGGTCCGAGGAAACGCTTGTCGACCTCCAGGACGGTGCAGTCGGAGACGCAGGCTCCGCACATAATGCAGCCCATGACCTGGTTCAAGGCTAGCATGGCGGAGTTATCAACGATATATTCGTGGTCGGGGGTGGGGCCGGTGGGGGAGAGCCAAGGCTGAATCTTGTTTATCCTCTCCCAGAATGGCTTAGCGTCTACAACCAGGTCCTTGATTACCGAGGTGTTGCCCATAGGCTCGACGACGATGGTATCGGTGCGGGAGAGGGCGTCGGTGATCTTGGTGTTGCAGGCGAGTCCTGCATGGCCGTTGACCCGCATGGCGCAGGAGCCGCAGATGGCGCTGCGGCAGGAGCAGCGGAGGGCGAGGGACTGGTCCTGATACTCGCGGATCTTTATCAGGGCGTCGAGGACCATCTCGTGCTCTTCGCACTCGACCTTGAAGTCTTCGTAATATGGCCCTGAGCCCGACTCCCGGTTGAAGCGTTTGATTTTAACGGCTACTTCCATCTTCCCTCGCGTTCCAGTCGGCTAGTAAGTTCGGGCCTGGGGCTGCCATCTAGTAATAGTAACGGGTGCATAGTCGATACGAGGTTCGCCCCCCTGAAGGGTGACAAGGGTATGTTGGAGCCAGTTTTTGTCGTCTCGCTCGGGGTAGTCGGTGCGGGTATGGGCGCCGCGGCTCTCCTTGCGAACGATTGCGCCGGCGACGATGGTCTCCGCGCAATCGAGCATAAACCCCAACTCGAGGTAGGATAGCAGGTTGTAGTTGAAGACTTTTCCTTTGTCGCTAATGGAGGCTTTGGCGTAGCGCTCCTTGAGCTGGACGAGGGTCTCCTGGGACTTTTTAAGGCCGTCGGCGTCGCGGAAGACAGCTACGTTCGTGTGCATAGACTGGCCCATTTCGAGTCGAATCGCGGCGGGCGGGTCGCTGTTGGCATCCCGATTGAGTATAGCCTCGATGCGGGCCTCTTCGTCGGACTTGATGGCGTTGGAAAGGATAGGCTGGCTAAGGGAGGAGGCGTATTCGGCGGAGGCGAGGCCGGCGCGTCTGCCAAAGACAACGGTTTCCAGCAGGGAGTTGGCCCCGAGCCGGTTGCCTCCGTGGAGGCTGATGCAGGCGCATTCACCTGCGGCGTAGAGGCCCGGGATGGAGGTTGCGCCGGTGACGTCGGTCTTGATGCCCCCCATCTGGTAGTGCATTCCGGGCACGATGCGGATGGGCTCCTCAGCGATGTCCACTCCCGAGAACTGGACGCCGAGCTCCCGGATCTGGGATAGGCGTTCGAGGATTTTCTGCTTGCCCAGGTGCCGACAGTCGAGAAGGATTGCGCCATCGACGCCTCGGCCTGCGTCGATTTCGACACGTTCTGCTCGGGATACGACGTCCCGGGAGGCGAGCTCCATCTTGTTGGGTGCGTAATAAGGGTTGCGGGAATTGCCCATGAAGCGCTCGCCCTCGGAGTTTATGAGATAAGCGCCTTCGCCTCGGGCGGCCTCGGAGAGGAGGGCGCCATTGGAGGGGAGGGTGGTGGGGTGATACTGGACCATCTCCATGTCCATGAGGGGAGCACCGGCGTTGTACGCGAGGGCGATGCCGTCTCCGGTACAGATCATGGCGTTGGTGGAGGGCTCATAGACTCGGCCCAGGCCGCCGCTTGCCATTATCACGGCCTTAGCCTGAATGGGCTCGATCCTGCCGGAGAGCATGTCCATGGCGACCGCGCCCTTACAGACTCCGTCGAGCATGATGAGGGAAGTGACGAACCACTCTTCGTAGACGAAGATGCCGGCCTTCATCAGCTGCTCGTACATGACGTGAAGGATGGCCTGGCCGGTGATGTCGGCGACGAAGAAGGTCCTGGCAAAGGATGCGCCGCCGAAGCTTCGTGCCCCGAGCCTGCCTCGCTCATCCCGGTTGAAGATCACGCCCATATGCTCGAGCTCGATGATGTCACTCGGGGCTTCACGGGCCATGATCTCGATGGCGTCCTGGTCACCGAGGTAGTCGGAGCCCTTGACGGTGTCGAAGGCGTGGGACTCCCAGTCGTCCTCTCGGCCCTCTTCGGGCATGGCAGCGTTGATGCCGCCCTGGGCGGCATTGGAGTGGCTACGGACGGGGTGAACTTTGGAAACAACGGCAACGTTAGCGCCGTGTCGGTGGGCCTCAAGAGCGGCCCTCATACCGGCGAGTCCCGCGCCTATAACTAGTACGTCGTGTTGTGGCAAGTGATGACCTGTTTGGGGGGTCGGGTCGGGGGTGATTTTATCATCGAGGCCTGGAAGTGACAAGATGGTGTTTTTGTTCGGGAAATGCGAGGTAGTTGACATATTACAATCAAAGGGAAACGGCTTTGCATATGATTGTTTGCGGGGCGCAGGCATGATTATTGATTGATTTTCGGCTCGGGGGTTGGGTGGTGAGGGAGTTGCGGATTGTTGTCATGCAGGCTTTTCGCAGGGATGCATTGGTCATTGGTCATTGGACATTATAGGGAGAGTAGGGTGGGGAGGGGTAAGGGGTTGATGTCACAGGGGGGCAGTGTGACAACGATGGCGGTCCCTTTGGGGAGGTATGGTTATTAAGATGGGTGTGTGTATCCGCTCGACCCTTCGATTCGCCACGGCGGACTTTCAGCAGGCTAAAGATGAGCGGTATCAAACGTGGGGATTGGAGGGGAGGCTGGGTGGTGCTGGGATGTGGGTGGGCAAATCCTAGATCTCTTGCGGAGCCTCGGGATGACGGGGGCGGTGGAACGTAGGGATGACAGGGCGGTGTTGGGATGGCGGGAGTGCGGAGGAGTGTCGGGGTGACGGGGAGGGGGAGGAGCGTTGAGGTGACGGAGAGCATGGGGTGGGGGTGCGTTGCGGGTTGGGGGAGTGGGACTTAGAATCCTGGAATGCGGGTTATTGCTGGTGAGGCAAAGGGGCGGAGGTTGAAGGCTCCGGCGAATGCGGGGCTGCGGCCCAGCTCCGAGCGTGTTCGAGGGGCGCTGTTTTCTATGCTGGACTCGGCGGGGGTGGAGTTGAGGCGAGTGCTGGACTTGTATGCAGGCACGGGGGCGATCGGGATCGAGGCGCTGAGCCGAGGGGCGAGGTGGGTGGACTTCGTGGAGCGGGACCGGGGGTTGGCTCGGATAATAGGAGATAACCTTAAGGCCACGGGCTTGAGCGACCGGGGTCGGGTGCATGTGCTGGATGCGGAGAAAGCGGTGGGAACACTCTCGGGCGAGTACGACTTGATTTTCATGGACCCTCCGTATGCTGATGAGCCGGTTGATCGGGTCCTGGGGCTGATAGGCGAGAAAGGCTTATGCAGTCCTGATGGACTGCTAATTGTTGAGCATGCCAAGCGTCGAGGACTCAATGAGCGGTACGGGAGATTCGTGCTGGAAAAAGAGAAGACGTACGGTGATACAATGTTGAGCATCTTTCAATCGGAGGGAAGTCTTTGACCACCGCCCTATACCCCGGGAGCTTCGATCCCGTAACCAACGGTCACCTGGACATCGCGAAGAGGGCCTCCTTGGTGTTCGACGAGGTTGTAATAGCGGTCTACTCCACACCGGACAACAAGAGGTTGCTATTCAATACCGAGGAACGTATAGCCCTGATCAATGACTCGCTGGAAGGCTTCCCGAACATCAGAGCGGTTGCGTATACGGGGTTGACCGTGGACTACGCCCGGGAGATCAATGCCAAGGTGATGATACGAGGGCTTCGGATGAACTCGGACTTCGAGCGTGAGTTCGAGATGGCGTTGATGAACAAGAAGCTGGCCCCGGACATCGAACTGGTGACGTTTATGAGCAGCCTCGAGCACCAGTTTCTCAGTTCTTCCCTGTTGAAAGAGGTGGTGAAGCTTGGTGGAGACCCTGACTCTTTTGTGCCGTCGCACGTGGGTAAGGCGTTGATGGAGCGGTTGAGGTGAGGTAGGGTAGCCCTCCCTTCCTTGCTTCGGGAGAAATAGGTTCCCGCCCACCCGCCCTATTTTATTGAGTAATGGGCCGTGTTGCGAAGCAACACGGCCCATTACTCTTTGTTTAGTGGGGAAGGGAGATTAGAGGGAAGCATCGGCACAGAGCGAGCGGAATGCCTTGCCCCTAGGGGATGGATTCACGCTCCGCCATAGGTTGAGCTTCCAGAGGCGGATGTTCCGCTTTAAGCACGACGCATGTGCGACCGGCTCGGAGGCCGGAATGGCGGTTATGCAATAGTCTCGTCGCGGGAGAGGGAATGGGACGCCCCCCGCTCATATTTCGAGAGCCTCCCGCCAGAGGCGGATCTAAGACAGCACGAGCGGTCTCGGCTCCTCCAACACGGGTTATTCAGTGGCCTCATAGAGAAAGAGGGACAAGGCACACCATTTTCAGCTCATGTTAGACAGCGCGAGTGGTTCCTTGTCACATTAAATTGTGTGGCAGCCTCGGCTGATCTGGTCAGTGGTGAGGTACGCCTTAGATTCCTCGCGGGGCCTCGGAATGACAGTGAATGTTATTGGAAGGCGGGCATTACTTCTTCTATGAAGCACTGGACGGCGTCGAAGTCGAAGGGGGCGCGGAAGGCGATGTTTAGGTCGGTGACGCCGATGTCCACGTATTCCCCGATGCGGTCCCGGACCTGATCCGCGGTACCGAAGAGCATTCCACCCGGCTTGTAGGTGGGGTCGCCACCCCAGGCGCTTTCAATATCGTCGTGTTTCTTTCGGGCGTCGGCTTCGTCGGTGCCCATGTAGAAGCCGAGGTTAACGCTGCGGGAGATGGAGGCGGTGTCACGGCCTTCTTTCTCGCACCATTGGTCGAGGATATGGGACTTGGCGGCGAACATCTCGGGGGGGACATAGGCGGCGTTCCAGCCATCGGCGTACTTAGCGGTAATGCGCAGCGTGCGCTTTTCTCCCAGGCCGCCTATCCAGAGTCGGGGAGAGGCCTGGATGGGGCGGGGGAAGAGGTAGGCGTTATCGACGGAGTAGTGCTTGCCTTGGAAGGTCGTGGACTCGTTGTGGAGCATGGAGCGGATGATCTGGGCTCCTTCTTCCAGTTGGTCGAGCCGGGTCTTTATTGGGGGGAAGGGGTAGCCGTAGGCTAGGAACTCCATCTCGTACCAACCGCCACCGATCCCCATTTCGACGCGCCCGTTGCTGATGTGGTCGATGGTGACTGTGGCCTTGGCCAAAAGGGCGGGATTTCGGTAGCCGATGGCCATAACGAGGCAGCCGATGCGGACGTTTTCGGTTTCCGCTGCAATGGCAGCCATCGTCGTCGTGGCCTCGAAGCAAGGGCTTTTGCCGTCCTGGGTGGGATTTTCGTAGAAGTGGTCCCAGACGGAGACCCAGTAAAAGCCATTGGAGTCGGCGATTTGCCAGAGCTTGCGGAGGTCGGGGTAGCTAACGTCCTGGACGCCGGTGTGCATGCCTATACGCAGGGCCATGAATGCCTCCCATTGAAGCGGGGTGATGGGCGTATATTAGCAGGAAGGGGGTGGGGTGTGGGGTGCTATAATCGGGGTGTTTTGGGGGGACAGGATTCACCCTCACCCTAGCCCTCTCCCATCAAGAGAGAGGGGACCGGACGCCCCACCGCGACCTCTTGCGGAGGTTTGTGTAAAGGTCTGGCCAAGGGAGAGGGGAGGAAAAAGACCATGGCAAACCAACAGGCTTCTATGCTTGAGCGGAAACCGCTTTTTTTGTTGATGGATGGGCATGCGCTGATTCATCGGGCGTTTCACGCGTTGCCGCCTCTCACTGTGAACAAGACAGGGGAACCTATCGGGGCGGTGTACGGGTTTACCAGCGCACTGTTGAAGGTTCTCGACGAGATAGACCCGACTCACTGCGCGATCGTCTTCGACAGGCCGACACCCACGTTCAGACACCTGCAATATGAGGAATACAAGGCACAGCGGGCGTCGACACCGGATGAACTGAGAGCGCAGTTCAGGCGAACACGGGAACTCATTGCGGCCTTTGGGATTCCGGCCTACGAGATGGATGGCTATGAGGGGGACGACATTCTCGGGACTCTGTCGAAGCAGGCGTCGGAGCGGGGGATTGATACGGTCATCCTCACGGGGGACACCGACATAGTCCAGTTGGTCAATCCGTACGTGAAGGCTCTTATACCCAGAGGGATGTTCAAGGAAACCGTACTCTACGACGAGAAGAAGGTTGTGGAGAGGTACGGTGTGGCTCCTGTCCTGATCCCAGACCTAAAGGGGCTGATGGGGGACACGTCGGACAATATTCCGGGGGTGCCGGGGATCGGGGCGAAGACGGCGGCGAAGCTGGTGCAGCAGTTCGGGGGGATAGAGGACATATACAAGAACGTAGAAGAGGTGAAGCCGCCACGGATTCAAGGGTTACTGAAAGAGCATGAATCGCAGGCCAGGCTATCGGTGGACCTGGCCAGGATTATAGTGCAGGTGCCTTTGGACCTGGACCTTCCAGCTTGTGCAAGGGCTGCGTTTAACCGGGAGGCGGTGGTAGCACTGTTCAGGGAGCTGGAATTTTCCAGTTTGCTGCCTCGGCTGCCGGGTGGGGATGGGGAGAGTGACGAAGAGGTCGAGGCCAGGGAGTCGGGGGGTGGGGCGGTGGAATACCACATGGTACGGGATGAGGGCGCCCTTGAGGCGATGATTGCGGAAGTTCGGGAGGCGGGATACTTTGCTTTCGATACTGAGACGACCAGCCTGAACGCGATGATGGCGGGACTCGTGGGTGTATCGATATCGGCGAGGCCAGGGGTGTCGTACTACATTCCGGTGGGGCACAACTCGGGGCTGCAGCTGCCCAGGGAACTGGTGATAGAAAGGCTACGGCCTCTGTTCGAGGATGAGTCGCTGCCCAAGACGGCCCACAACGCCAACTACGACATGATGATCCTGGCTAATTACGGTATAGAGGTGCGGGGTCTGGCCAACGACAGCATGATTGCAGCCTTCCTGATCGGGGAGAAGTCGTTGGGCCTGAAGGGGCTTTCCTTCGACAGGCTGGGAATTGAGATGACGCCGATCACGGAGCTGATAGGCACAGGATCCAAGCAGATCACGATGGACAAGGTGAGCGTGGAGTCGGCGAGCCCGTACGCGGCGGCGGATGCGGACATTACCCTGCGACTATCCATGATGATCGAGAAGGAGCTGCGGGAGGAGGGGCGATGGGAAATCATGGACGACGTGGAGCTGCCCCTCGTTCCTATCATTGTGCGGATGCAACGTGCGGGGATTGCACTGGACGGGAAACTGCTGCAAGGGTTATCCCTGGAGTTGGGGGAGCGGATGGCGGTGCTGGAGGGGGGGATCTATGACGACGTCGGGCACCGGTTCAACATTAACTCGCCGAAGCAGCTTGGTGACGTACTGTTCAAAGAGCTGTCGCTGCCGAGCGCCAAGCGGACCAAGAGCGGGTTCTCGACGGATGCACGGGTGTTGGAAGGACTGAGGGGCGCGCATCCGATGGTGGAAAAGATGCTCGAATTCCGGCAGATATCTAAGCTCAAATCGACATACCTGGATGCTTTGCCGTCGCTGGTGAACCCGAACACTGGTCGGGTACACACGACGTTCAACCAGACGGGGACTGTGACGGGCCGGGTATCGAGCAACGATCCGAACCTGCAGAACATACCCATACGCACGGAACTGGGCGGCCAGGTGCGGCATGCGTTCATAGCGCAGGACCATCCGGACTGGGTGCTCCTGGCGGCGGACTATTCGCAGATAGACCTGCGGGTGCTGGCGCATATATCGGAGGACCCGAGCCTGATAAAGGCATTCCATGACGGGGCGGACATTCACGCTGCAACTGCTTCATTTGTGTACGGTGTCCCGATGGACGAGGTCACATCGGACATGCGCCGGATTGCGAAGACCATAAACTTCGGCATCATATATGGGATCAGCGGGTTCGGGCTGGCGTCCAGGACGGAGCTTTCCAACGAAGAGGCCCAGACCTTCATAAACCAGTACTTCGAGCGGTATCCGGGCGTTAAGGAATACATGGAGGTGACGAAGCACAAGGCTCGGGCGCAGGGGTACGTGCAGACGGTGCTGGGTCGGCGGCGGCACTTCCCGGAGTTAAACTCGGGGAATCACAACGTTAGGATGGCTGCCGAGAGGATGGCCATCAACATGCCCATTCAGGGTACGTCGGCGGAGATTACGAAACTGGCAATGATAGGAATGCAGAACCGGATGGACGAGGCCCATATGAGAAGCAGGATGCTCCTTCAGGTCCACGACGAGCTAATCTTCGAGACGCCGTCGGATGAAGTGGAGGAGATGGCTGGGCTGGCGAGAGAGGTCATGTCTTCGGCGCTGGAGTTGAGCGTACCCCTGAACGTGGATGTAAAGATGGGCCCCAACTGGGGAGACATGGCGTAGCTGATGCCGGAATTACCGGACGTTGAGGCGATGCGCCGGGTGATAGCGCCTGAAGTAAGGGGCCGTACCGTCGGTGGGGTGACGCTGAACTGGCCGAAGGCGGTCAAGGCGCCTTCGGCTGGGGAGTTCCGGGAGGACATTCTAGGCGCCACCATCGAGGACGTGGGCCGGAGGGCGAAGTATTTCTTATTCCAGCTGAGGGATACGCGGACCCTGATAGTGCACTTGAGGATGACGGGCTCGCTGCGGGTCGTAGATTCCTCGGAGGAGATGCACCGGTACACACAGACGGTATTTCACTTTGAAGACGGGTACGACCTACGGTTCGTGGACCCGCGCAAGTTCGGGGCGGTGTGGCTGGTCGACGATGCGGAGTCGGTGGTCGGGGGCCTGGGGCCCGAGCCCCTGGAGCCCTCGTTCACCCCGGGAGTGCTGGAGGGAATCGTTGAGGGACGGAGCACGGTGATAAAGTCGCTGCTGATGGACCGAAGCGGATTGCCGGGATTGGGAACATCTACGCCGACGACATACTGTTCAGGTCTGGGGTGCATCCTCAGACACCGGCGAAGAAGCTGAGTGCGCAGTCGATTGATGCGATTCACGATTCGATAGTTGTGATACTGACGCGGGCCATTGAGATATTGCAGGAGAATCTCCCGTCGGATGCGCCACCGACAGAGGACTTGGGAGATAAGATATTTCTGGTTCCTCGGAAGAGCGGAGCGTCGTGTCCCGGGTGCTCCGGGGAGATACAGAGGATGGTGGTCGGGGGGCGGGGGACTTATTTTTGTCCGGTTTGCCAGCCGGGGAGTGTTGGGTAGATAGTTGGCTGATGATGAGGGAGGGCTCCCCATCCCCATTCCGTTCTTGAGACCCTTCGACGGGGCTCAGGGCGAACGGAATACCCCGCCCCGTGGGATGGATTCCTGTGTCGGGGCACGGGAATGATGGAGGAAAAGGGATGGATTCACGCCTCGGCGCATCTGCGACCCGTCTAGAGACCTTTGCGTAACTGCAGATCGCATCTGTTGTTCCGTCCAGATCGCCTAACATCCCCCCCGCTCATACTTCGAGAGCCTCAGCACGAGCGGCCCCACGCCCCTCCAACACAGGTTATGCAAAGGTCTCGTCAAGGGAGAGGGGATGAGACCCTGCACCTAACTCTTCGAACAGTGTTGTATTAGGGTTTTGACGAGGTGAGCCTCGGGGGTTAGCTGCCGCCGGGGAGGGGGCCGAAGCCTTTTTGGAGGATTTCCACGAAGACGCCGTGGGTGCCCTTGGGGTGGACCCACAGGTAGTCGGCGTTGGGGCCGGGCTCTTCGTCTTCGGGGATGCCGGTGACACGGCCGCCGTGGGAGCGGACCTTTTTGACGGAGTCGCGGATGTCATCCACTTCGAAGGTGATGAGGTAGACTCCTTCGCCTCGGGTTTCAAGGAACTTGCCGACGGCGCTGCCTTCGCCGAGGGGCTCGATGAGTTCTAGAAGGGCTTTGGAGCCGTTGCCGAGGTAAGTGCTGCGGTAGCCGAGCTGGGTGTTATCGTTGGGCATCTGCATAACCTCCAGACCGAAGAGGTTGCAGAATCTGTCGGAGGCTTCCTGGAGGTCGTGGACGGCGATACATACGAAGCTCAGGTCTGTTGCCATGTTCTCCTCCCTCGGGGCCAGGGCGCAGGGCCTTGGCGCAGTCTTTTGGTGGTGTAGAATGTAACGGCCCCGCTCCGCCCACGGCGGACTTTCAGCCAGGCGGATGTTTCACCCGGGGCGCAGTTGGGATTATATACGCTCTGCAACCACCGGTAACCAAGCAAAGGGGGACAAAGATGGAAAAGGCAATGGAAGGCTACAGGGTGGTCGACTTGACACAGTGGGAGGCCGGAACTTCCTTTACTCAGGCTCTGGCCTGGCTGGGGGCGGATGTGATCAAGGTGGAGGCCCCAGGGAGAGGGGATCCGGGTCGGGTGGCGCCGCAGGACATTGCCGGGATCGACAGTCCTTATTTTCTAATCCTGAACTCCAACAAGCGGAGCATCACTCTGAACTTGAAGTCGGAGGAGGGGAAGGCTGTGTTCCTGGAACTGGTGAGAAATGCAGACGTAGTGGCGGAGAACCAGGGACCCGGGACCCTCGAGCGATTAGGACTGGGATACGATGTGCTGTCGGAGGTGAATCCGAAGATAGTGCTGGGGCGGGTCAAGGGGTTCGGGACGTATGGCCCCTACAGCCAATATAAGTGTTTCGACATGATCGCGCAGTGCACGGGCGGGTCGTATGCCACAAATGGATACAAAGATGGGCCGCCTGTACCGATGGGAACGTCCATCGGAGATATTGGAACGGGATATCACGCGGCCCTGGGGGTTGTGGCGGCATTACTTCAGAGGGAACGGACGGGGAAGGGGCAGGTAGTTGAGGTTTCGATGCAGGAGTCGGTGTTCAACTTCGGCAGGGTTGCGATGATGTGGTACTACCACAATCCCGAGATGATAATGAGAAAGGGAGACGACGGTTGGAACACCGCGCCTTCCCGGATGTACCGGTGCAAGCCCGGCGGTCTCGATGACTACTGCTATGTCTACGCCACCGAGAGCATCTCAGATTCGTGGAACAGCCTGCTCAGGATAATCGGCAGGGAAGACCTCGTCGGCGATGAGCGCTACACCTCCTCGGAACTCCGGTTCAATCGGAAGGAAGAGGTGGACAAGATGGTCGAGGACTGGACGCTACAGCACACCAAGTACGAGGTTATGAACACGTGCGCGAGCCAGGGGGTCGTGGCTGGGGCGGTTCTGAACGCCAAGGACCTGTTCGAAGACCCGCACATCCAGGAACGGGGAATGATTGCGACCATGGATCACCCGCAGAGAGGGGAGTGGAAGATGATCGGGAATCCGATCAATCTGTCGGACTCCCCGACTGAATACAGAGCGGCACCCCTATTGGGACAGGACACAGACGAAGTCCTGGCAGGTGTGCTGGGCTACTCCGAAGAGCGCATAGAGAAACTGCGGCAAGAAAGCGTAGTTTAGCGGTCCCGATCAGTGGGATGCTGAAACTCGCTCTGGCCGGGATCTGCCTCCTGCTGCTATTCGCGTGTGGGGGTGGGGAGGGGGCTCGAGGCCCGGACACCGAGTCCGAGGCTGCACTGGCGCGTTACCGGGAGGGCGAGGAGCTCTTCAGCAAGGGCCAGATAGGGGCCTCCATTGCGGCGTTCACCAAAGCCATCCGCGCCGATCCAGAATTCTCAGACGCCTATTTCGACAGGGGCCTCGCCTGGCTGGCAACAAAGCGATGGAATGACGCCATCGACGATTACGACGAGGCATTAGCACTAGACCCTGAGAGGGTCGCTGCCTATTACAACAGGGCGTTTGCATATTCCCAGATTCGAAGGCCACAGGACGCGGTGTCGGACTATACGGAAGTGGTGGAAAGGGACCCGGGGAACGCGGAGGCGTACTCCAACCGGGGCAGCATGTACGTCGGGATGGGGCTACCGGCACTTGCATTGGATGACTTCGACAAGGCCATCGGTCTGGATTCGGAGCTGGGAAAAGCTTATGTGGGACAGGCCATTGCCTACTCGATGCTAGATATGCCGACCGAAGCCGAGGCGGCAATCGAAGCGTCGGTGGAGCGTGGATACGTGGCGTACAACGTGAATCGGATCATAGAGCGGGCGTTGGCCGAGTATCTGGTCGCTGGGACGGTGCAGTAGTCCGATAACGGTTGACGACCAGATTGTCTCCCTATAGACTGACGGAGTAAACAGACCGGTCGGTCTAGTGTTGAGAGTCGTCTAGCATGACCGCGAGAGCCGAAACCCGCACCGCACGTGAGCGCATCCTGAATGCAGCGGCGAGTCTCTTTGCACGGCGGGGTTACTACAACTCCAACGTGGACGAGATAGTCCAGCAGTCGGGGACGTCCAAGGGCAGCTTTTACTTCCACTTTCCAAGCAAGGAACAGATGGCGCTCGGCATGGTCGACCAGCTGAGCGAGAAACTGGTCAGGAAGTTGGAGCGGTCCATAGCGTCGGAAACCGACCCGCTGAAGAGGATACCACTGGCGATAGATGCGCTGCTTTCCACCTTCTCCAAGCAGAGGAAGCTGGCCCAGATATTGATGGTGAATATGGTGGGGCAGGGACGTTCGATGGACCGGAAGTTCCTGCCGATAAGGGATAAATTCGCAGGGCTGATTCGCAGGGAGCTGGATGCGGCAATGGAGTCGGGAGCGATCAGGCCGGTAGATACGAGCCTGGTTTCGCAGCTGTGGTTGGGGGCGCTGAACGAGATAATCCTCAGGTGGCTTCTGCGAGATAAGCCGACGCCCCTGATGGAAAGTGCGCCCGTCGTTCGTGAACTGCTTATGAACGGCATAGGCATTCAGGCCTGGGATGCGACTGCCGCCGGGGCACGGGAAAAACAAGTGGAAGAGGCGGCGGTATGAGTCCCAATTCCCGGACATCCACTCTTGGCCCATCCACCTTGTCACTGGCCGAGAACGGGCCCGCACTCGTTAGCCGGTCGCGCTTGCTTCGGCAGGAAGCGAGCCCCACGGACGTTTACCGAAACGCGGAGCCCGGCGAGGAATTTCGGGTGTTCTGGGCCCAGCGGGACCGGGACCTGGTTATTGTGGGGTTGGGGGTAGCGTGCGGGGTCAAGGTGTCGGGGGCGGACAGGTTTATGCGGGTGAGGGAGTGGTACCGGGACCTGATTGAAAGAGCGGTGGTTGAGGGACCGGATGTTGCAGGAACGGGGCCCTTGGCGCTCGGGGGGTTCCGGTTTGATGCCGAGGCGGAGGTATCTCCCGAATGGAGGAGATTTGCCGACGGGATGATGGTCGTGCCCCGGGTGTGTTATGCGTGGACTCCCGACGGGTGCTGGGTGACCGAAAATAGGCTGCTATCTTACAACGGAGCGGAAACCCAATTTGCGTCAGTGCACGATGCTGACACTGTATCCGACCCTGTAGTTGATTCGGGATTGGCAAACCTATGGGAGCGTTCGGTGGAAGGAGCGTTGGAGTCGGTGAGGTCGGGAGAGGCGGACAAGGTAGTGATCGCGCGTAGGGCTGCGGTGGATGGGTCGGGAGAGATGGACGTGCCGGGGACACTGGAACGATTGATGGACGGCGAGGCCAGGTGCTCGGTCTTCTCATTCGGGGTTGGGCCGGACACTTTTCTGGGTGCCAGTCCAGAACCACTTGTGACCCTTGCCGATGGAAAGCTGGAGTGCATATGTCATGCGGGGTCGACGGCTCGGGGTACGACGGCGGAGGAGGACAGGAAGCTGGGCGAGGCGCTGCTTAACGACCCGAAGGAGCAGCGGGAGCACTATCTCGCGGCCAGTTCGGTCGAGCAGGCTTTGAGCGGGCTGTGTGATGAGCTTAGTTGGGACTCGACACCGCGACTGTCGAAACTGAAGAATGTGCAGCATCTCTCTACTGCGTTCCACGGGGCCAATGACGGGGGCAGGGACATCCTGGAATTTGTTGAGGCGCTGCACCCGACTCCCGCCGTGGCCGGTGTCCCCACCCGGAAGGCTTTAGCCTTGATACAGGAGCTAGAGGAGATGGACCGGGGGTGGTACTCGGGGCCTGTGGGGTGGATGGACCACAAGGGTCGGGGAGAGTTCGCCATAGCCATCAGGTCCGGGTTGATTACGGAAGACCGGGCTTATCTGTACGCGGGGGCGGGAATCGTGGAAGGATCTGACGCGAAGAGGGAGTTTGCGGAGACGGAGCTGAAGATGCTCGGTCTAAAGGACGCTCTGAATTTGGGTTAGGCATGAAGAGACCTGTGCGCAACTTGTCAACGGATGGGAACCCCGCCAGGAATCCGCTCGGCCCTTCGACTCTGCTCAGAGTAAGCGGATTCCTGCCCTACCCCCGAGCAAGTGCATATAGATCCTCTGAGTGTTGCATGCCGGGTTGTACAAAGGTCTTATGAAGGTGGAGAACCGGAACTATGCGATGTCGGGGGCCCTGGTGGAGGGGTTGGCGTCGGCCGGGCTACGAGACGTGGTCATGTGCCCCGGGTCTCGGTCGGGGCCGCTTGCGATTACTTTTGCCAGGAGCACCGCCATTAAGACCTGGGTGCACCTTGACGAACGCTCCGCGGGGTTCTTTGCACTGGGAATTGCCAAGGGGTCCAGGAGGCCGGTTGCGGTTATGACCACCTCGGGGACTGCGGCGGCGAATTTGCTGCCTGCGGTAGTCGAGGCTAGGCTGACGGGGGTGCCTCTTATAGTGATAACAGCGGACCGCCCACCGGAATTGATGGACTGGGGTGCCAACCAGACCATCGAGCAAACCGGAATCTACGGCGCACACGTGAAGTGGGCTGCCGACCTGCCAGTTCCGGAAGCGAACGTTCGGCTTACTGACTACGCCTCGGCCATCGGGCGGAGGGCGTATGCCACGGGTGTAGGCTATCCGTCAGGACCAGTGCACCTGAACGTGCCGTTTCGTGAGCCGTTGGCCCCGATTGCTATCGCAGGAGAGGAGATGGAGATATCCGGGGGTGGGGAGATTTTGGATGGCGTAGAGGCAGGGGCTGCACCGGATGGATGGGAGGCCGGGAGGGAAGTCGGGGCGAGGGTGGGTGGGGTTGAGCGGGGGTTGATCGTTTGCGGGCCGCAGAGCAATCCAGAGTTGGCGGGTGCGGTGTCGGAGGCGGCGCGGTGCCTAGGGTATCCGATTCTTGCTGACCCCCTGTCTCAAGTCAGGTGTGGGACGCATGATCTTTCACAGGTAATAAGCTTCTACGATTTGATGTTGCGCGACCAGGGTTTGTGGGAGAGGCTTGAGCCCGAGGTGGTGCTTCGGTTCGGGGCCTGGCCGACTTCCAAGTCGCTGGGTATGTTCCTTGCACGATTCAGGGACGCTCGGCACGTTCTGGTGCCCGAGACCGGCTGGCCAGACCCGCATCATTTGGCCTCAGACGTGGTGCAGATGGACTCGGTGACATTTTGCCGTGGGCTGGCCGCGGGTGGCGGTGGGCGGGATGGCGGGTCTCCGTGGCTCGACGAGTGGGTGGGTTTTAGCCGATCTGTCGGGGAGGGGGTGGAGGGACATATGGCGGAGATAGACGAGCTTTTCGAGGGGAAGGTATTTCACGAAATCCAAGAGCATATTCCCGAGCCGGCGATCCTCTTCGCAGGGAACAGTATGCCCGTGAGGGATATGGACACGTTCATGCCTGCTTCGCATCGAAATATCAGGGTGATGGGGAATCGGGGGGCGAGCGGTATCGATGGAGTTGTATCAACGGCGTTAGGGGCGGGGAGTGGGGCGGGGGTACCGGTGGTGGCGGTGGTAGGCGACCTATCCTTTTTCCACGACATGACGGGACTGCTTATGACCAGGAACAGTGAGATAAACGCGACCATTGTGGTCGTGAACAACGATGGCGGAGGCATATTCTCGTTCCTGCCGCAGGCCGAGCACCCGGCGCATTTTGAAAAAGTCTACGGGACGCCGCACGGACTGACGTTTGGGTCTGTAGCGGAGTTGTATGGTTTGGAGTACACGCGGGTCTCGACATGGGAGGAGTTTGGTGAAGCCGTGGATCGGGGAACTGCCGACATAGGAACATCGATCATTGAGGTCCCGAGTTCCCGGGAGCGGAACGTGGTTTTGCATCGAGAAGCGTGGAGTGCGGCCTCGGATGCGCTCCGCAGCGTGGAGAGGGGCTAGCCGTGGCTCTTGTGCCAGTCAACGGAATCCGGCTGAACGTGGAGGTTGAAGGACAGGGTCCACCCTTGGTCATGCTTCACGGCTTCACGGGCGACCTTACCACCTGGTGCCCTCTAGCAGCGGCGCTCGGGGGGCGGTATACCACGGTGTTGGTTGACCTGATAGGGCATGGGGAGTCGGATGCACCGGAAGACCCAGCAAGATATTCGATGGAGCGGTGTGTCGATGATCTGCTCGCGCTGGCCGATCGTCTCGAAATAAGTGAAGCAGTTTGGATTGGATATTCGATGGGTGGGCGGGTTGGATTATGCCTGGGCACTACCGCACCGGAGCGATGCCGGGCCTTGATTCTGGAGGGGGCTTCAGGGGGAATAGAAAGTGAACGAGAGAGGGCGACGAGGGTGTCGGCGGACAGGGCGCTTGCGATTCGGATAGAGGACAGGGGCGTAGCGTCCTTTGTCGAACACTGGGAGTCTCAGGCCCTATTTGTCAGCCAAGATAGGATGGACGAGCAGGTACGGATGGAGTTGAGGCGCCAGAGGCTGGGGAATCGGGCCACGGGGCTGGCCAACAGTCTGAGGGGGATGGGGACAGGGGCGCAGCCTAGCGTGTACGACCGTCTACCGGGATTTCGGAAGCCGACGCTGTTCCTCGCGGGTGAGGAGGACCAGAAGTTCCTGACGTTGGCACGAACCATGAGTGATTTGACTCCCAACGGCGACTACGCCTCGATTCTGAACGCGGGTCACTGTGCTCACCTGGAGAATCCGAAAGAGTTTGAGACCAAGGTTTGCGAATTCCTAAACGCCTTAGACGGGAACCGCTATAACGGGTCTACAGCCGGACTTGCCCGCGAGGCCCGTGGGCATAGTGTTGGATAGCATCGAGGTTGGGGGTGATGCCGAGTCCGGGGGAGTCGGGTGTGATGAGGAAGCCGCTGTCGGGAGAAAGGGGCGTCTGGAGGAGGTCATGGGTGAGTAGGGGCCCGGTGGCCAGGCCGCAGGCTTGGGGGATGTTCATTGCAGCGGCTAGATGTAAAGCGGCGGCCAGACCAACACCTGTTTCCAACGAGGAAGTTAGGACGGCTCCCAAGCCACGGGCCTGGGCGTGCTCGATAATAGAGCGGGCAGCGGTTAGGCCGCCGACTCTTGCGAGCTTGATGACAAGGATGTCTACGGCACCTGAATCGGCGAGGGTTGCGGCGGACTGCGCGTTCTCGACGGACTCGTCGGCGGCGATGGGGATGGGGGAGTTGCGGTGGAGTCGGGAGAGGGTTGGGATGTCGGCCGGGATTACGGGTTCTTCTATGAACTCGGGAGAGTATTTGGCTAGACGGTGCAGGGCAATGGAAGCTTGGTTCTCGGACCAGGCTTGGTTGGCATCCAGGCGGAGTTTGATGGCATTGCCGACGGCATTGCGTGTGCGGGTTAGGGCGTCCTCGTCGATTTCCAGGTCTCGGCCACCGACCTTTAGTTTGAGGGTGCGAAAGCCTTCCTCGACGGCTTTAGCTGCTAGAACTTCCGTCTCGGCGGGGGCTGCTTCGCCGATTATGGCGTTGACTTCAACAGGTCGGGGTGAGCCGCCAAGGAAGACAGCTAGGGGCTTGGCCTCGGATTGCGCAAGACAGTCCAGTGCTGCCGTCTCAAGGGCGAAGGCGAGGGCGGGTGGAGGAATAGCGGGAAATGGGGTCGAGGCAAGGGGCCTCGTGAGCAGGGCGGGGGCAACGGTCTCGAGGGCGGTAGCGAGGTATCGGAGGGAGGCGGGACTGCGGGTGAGGGAGGCAGGGGCTTCGCCGAGGCCGATGATACCGTTGTCGGTCTCAAGCTGGACCAGCAAGCTATATCGGGCGTCTATTAAGGACGATGACGTGCGGAAGGGGCGCTTGAACGGGACGGCGACACTCTGCCATTCGATACCAGTGATTAACATAAGATCAGGTGAACAGGGGAGTCAAAAAATAGCTACCACGCTCGATACAACTGACTCTCAGGAGGCGACATGACTTCAACTTATACCGACATCATATACGAAAAAGGCGACGGCATAGCCAAGATCACCATCAACCGTCCGGAGGTGCTGAACGCTTTCCGGCCCCGCACCATAGACGAGATGGTAGACGCGTTCAAGGATGCGTGGTTCGATGAGAAGGTGGGAGTGGCAGTTCTGACGGGGGTCGGAGACCGGGCGTTCTGCTCAGGGGGCGACCAGCGGTTGAAGGGGCCAGGCGGTTATCGGGACGACTCGGGGTCAACGAGGATGCAAGTACTGGAGCTGCACAGGACGATGCGCTCGATACCGAAGCCGGTGATAGCCATGGTGAATGGCTACGCCATAGGCGGAGGACACGTGCTCCACGTGCTGTGCGACCTGACGATAGCGAGCGAGACAGCGATATTCGGGCAGACGGGGCCGAAGGTCGGGAGCTTCGACGGAGGGTTCGGGGCGGTTTACTTGGCGAATATTATCGGAGAGAAGAAAGCCCGGGAGTTCTGGTTCATGTGTCAGCAGTACACTGCGAGGGAGGCGGAGGCGATGGGGTTGGTCAATAAGGTCGTGCCACGGGAGGAACTAGAGGCCGAGACGGTACGCTGGTGCAACGAGATGCTGAAGAAGAGCCCGACGGCGCTCAGGATGCTCAAGGCCTCCTTCAATGCGGCGACGGACTGGGTCTATGGCCTGCAAGCGGTGGCGCACGGTGCGAACAGCCTGTTCTACGGCTCGGAGGAGGCGCTGGAGGGTAGCAACGCCTTCTTAGAGAAGCGACAGCCGGACTTTTCTCCGTACAGGCATATGCCTTGGTAGCGGGTTGGTGAACGTAATGATGAAGCGAACTGTTAACTATGGTCGGGCGTGGTTCTGGGCATCGAGGCCGTTCTCGCTGAGCGCGGCGGTGGTGCCGGTGCTGGTGGGAAGCGCGATTGCAGCGGAGCAGGTGAGCCTCGACTGGCTGCTGTTTGCTTTTGCGCTGGTCGGGTCGCTGGCGATACAGATCGGGACCAATTTGACGGACGAATACGCGGACCACCGTCGAGAGGGCGGGCAAGCGAAGTTTCCGGCACCACACAAGGTGTTGGCTCGGGGGCTGCTTACGGAGCGGGAGGTCCTGATCGGGTGTATAGCGACGTTCGCTGTTGGGATAGGGATGGGACTGTACATAGTGACGGAGGTCGGTTGGCCGATACTGGCGGTGGGGCTGGGGAGCGTGTTCGTAGCCGTCTTTTATAGCGTCGGCCCGAAGCCGTTGGGGGACACGGGAGTCGGGGAGGCGACCGTGTTCTTCTTCATGGGGCCGCTGATGGTGGTGGCGGCATACTATGTTCAGTCCCAAGAGTTGGCGTGGGCGCCTTTCTGGGGGTCGATGCCGGTGGCCTTCCTGGTGACGGCCATCCTGCACTGCAATAACCTGAGGGATGTGGACGAGGACAGGGAGAATGGCAAGAGAACGTTCGTGACGATGCTGGGGCCGAGGGTGGGGCAGGTGATATATGTCGGGTTTCTGCTGGCTTCCTACGGCGGTCTGGTAATAATCGCGGTGACGGGGGTGGTCTCGATATGGGGGTTGGTAGGGCTGGCGTCGCTACTTTGGGCATTCCTGGCGGCTAGAAGGGTGCTGACGGGGAAGGACCGGCGGGAGATGAGCATGGGGTTGGTGAAGACGGCCAAGCTGCACGGCCAGGCGGGGATGCTGTATGCGACGGGGTTGGGTGGGGCGGTTATTTTTGGGTGAGGGGGTGGGGGGGTGCCTCTTTGATGAAACATCCTCACTCTCTTAGGCGAGCCTACGGCCCTTGCCCGTTCACGCCTCGGCGCATCTACGACCCATCGAGGGACCTCTGTGTAACTGTAGATTGCATCTGTTGTTCCGTCCAGATCGCCTGACATCCCCCCACTCATACTTCGAGAGCCTCAGCACGAGCGGCCCCACGCCCCTCCAACACAGGTTATGCAGAGGTGTCATCGAGGGAGAGGGGACCGGAATCCGTCCCCTAGACCTACTGGCGGGACTACCCGCGGGCCAGTTGTTTGAGGTTGGTGGATGTGTCGGAGAGGGAGTTGGCGTCGACGGGGGTTTTCTGGCCGATTAGGGTGCGGGTGGGCCTGATGTCGCGGAAGTTGTTCACGATGAGGGCGCCATGGACCGAGCCGTCTTTCAGGTAGAAGGCAGAGAACTTTTCCTCCGCGGGGTCGCCTCGGACGGCGATATCGTCCCATTCGGTGGCATGGCCCAGGTACTGGATGTTGAGGTCGTACTGGTCGGACCAGAAGTAGAGGACAGGGGCGTAGGTCTCGGGTTTGCCGAGCATCGACTTTGCCGCGGCAGCGCCTTGGTTGAGGGCATTGTCCCAATGCTCGACCCGGATCCGATGGCCTAGGCCGGGGTGGAACCAGTTGGCCACGTCCCCGGCTGCGAATATGTTGGGGTGGGAGGTACGGCAGTGCTCGTTGATGAGAATGCCTCCTTCGACGTCAAGGCCGGCGGCCTCAGCGAGAGAGGTGTCGGGGGCGATGCCTACGCCTATGACTACGAGATCGCAGTCGATGGCGTTGCCTTTGTCGGTGATAACCTGCTGGGCGCGGGTCTGGCCTCGAATTTCGGAGATGCATTCGCCAAGCCGGAGGTCGATGCCCCGGCTCGTGTGGAGGTTGGCGTAGATTGCGCCCATCTCGGGTCCGAGGATGTGGGCCATGGGCTGAGGCTGGATTTCAAGGACGGTGACTTCGAGACCGGCGGTCTTGCAGACTGCGGCGACCTCGGAGCCAATGAACCCGGCCCCGACTACAACCACCCTACCAGCGCCTTTCATGGACTGGGCGATGGCCTTGGAATCCTCTATGTTACGGAGATAGTGGACGCCGTCGAGGTTTGAGCCGGGGATGGGCAGCTTTCTGACCTGCGACCCCGTGGCGAGGAGAAGCTTGTCGTAGTGGAGGGACTCGCCGTTGGATAGGGTCACGGTGTTGGAGGAGGCGTCGAGAAAGGTAGCCTCGGCGCTGAGGTGTAGCTCTATGGACTGTTCAGCGTAGAAGTCTTCCGTCTTGAAAAAGAGCTTGGATTCCTCTTTGGCGCCGCTCAGGAACTCCTTGGAGAGGGGTGGCCTGTCATAGGGCCGGTGGGGCTCAGCACCCACGAGGTGGACTTCACCGTCGAAACCCTGTTTTCGGAGGGTCTCGGCGGCCGTGCCGCCGGCTATGCCCGCTCCAACAATTACGTAGGACTCATTCTGTGCCATTTTGCCATGCCTGCATTCGGATTTTCGTAGAGAAAGTATAGCATTGCACGGGTCCAGGGCCTCCCGGTCACCTGTTCAACCCGAGGCGCGAGCGTATAGAGTATGGAAGCT
The DNA here is from genome assembly GCA_965249275.1 of Dehalococcoidia bacterium. Lineage (GTDB taxonomy): Bacteria > Chloroflexota > Dehalococcoidia > Plut-88900 > Plut-88900 > Plut-88900. The sequence goes on along the minus strand of CBDFLQ010000006.1, from coordinate 198,043 downwards.
GAAATTTCTAAACCGATAAGGGGCTCTTCAACATAGATGAACGTTAGAAGATATTTGGCATTCGCAACGTTGGCTTTAATAACGATCTTGGTGGGGTTGGGCTGCGGCGGGGCATATGCAACGCCGACGCCAATACCGATAGTCGAATCCGGAGACATACCGCCGAGGGTTGAGAAGTTCGACCTGGGCTTGATCGCGCCGACGCATCTGGAGTCGGATGGTGAGAGTATTTGGGTGTCGAGCGTCGGGAGGCTGGATACATTGAACACGGAGGTGCTGCGGTTTGGGCTAGATGGGACGGAGATGGGCAGCTTTGATATTGGGAGGACTCCCGGAACAATCCTTTTCGACGGCGAGGATGTGTGGGTAGCCGAGCTGGGGATCCCGACTGAACCGGGAAGCAGGGTGGTGAGGCTGTCGGGGGAAGGGGCCGAACTGGGGGTATATGAAGCAGGCAATTCCCCATTTGCGATGACGTTTGATGGGGAGAACTTATGGGTCGTCAACCCGACTGAAGACTCGGCAACAAAGATATCTAAAGAGGGGGCGATATTGGGGACGTTCGGGGTGGGGGACGGGCCCTCAGGGCTGGCGTTTGATGGGGAGCATGTTTGGGTGACAATCTTGGGGTCGCCGACCTCGGAGGGGAGCACGGTCCAGAAGCTGGATGGGGATGGTCGGGTGGTGGCAGAGTACGAGGTTGGGGTACGGCCGATAGCACTAGCCTTCGATGGGAGCAGCATGTGGATCGCGAACAGTGGCCCTCTGGAAGATGATATGGCAGATTCGGTGACGAGGTTGGCCCTGGACGGGACCCGGTTGGGAGAGTTCAAGGTCGGGAACGGGCCCGTGGACATCCTGTTCGATGGAGAGACGGTATGGGTGGCCAACGCAGGCAGCAACAACGTGATGAGGTTGTCGCTGACGGGGCTACGCCTGGGGAGGTTCGATGTGGGCAAGGGGCCCGTGTCTTTGGCCTTCGACGGGAAGAATGTGTGGGTCGCCAACGTTGAGGGGGATAGTTTGTCGAAGATTATTGTGGGTGGGGAGTAGGGGGAACACGTTGTTGGGCGTGATTCAATGAATACACATATCACGCCCCGGGAGACGGTTTGTGGCTACGTCAATTCGATTGTCGCCTGAAACAGAGGAGCGGCTAGCCTTTCTGGCTTCCCAAACGGGACGCACTAAGGCTTTCTATCTACGGGAGATCATTGAGCGCGGGCTAGATGATATGGAAGATTATTATCTAGCGGCTGATGTCCTCGAACGAGTTCGCAAGGGTCAGGTGCAGGTGTATTCTGCCGCCGAAGTCAGGAGAGAGCTTGGCTTGGACGATTGAATACACTGAGATTGCGAGACCCCAACTGCGAAAGCTGGATAACCAAACGGCGCGGTGGGTTGCCGGTTACATGGAGCTGCGGGTTGCACAATCAGGAGACCCACGCACTGCAGGGCATGCCTTGACCGGTCCTCTGGCAGGACTGTGGCGTTACAGAGTTGGGAATTATCGAGTTTTGTGCGAACTTCAAGACGCTGTCCTTCGCGTCCTGATATTGAGGGTCGCGAGACGGGATGAGGCGTACCGGTGAGTCTGTTAGATGCCTCTGTCGGCGACTAGTTTGTGGTATCCGTATTGGGTGGTTAGGGGTTGGGTGAACCGGTCGGGCTTGAGCTTTTCGATGTCGGTGGGGAGGGGTCGGTCGAAGACGAGATCTGCGATGATCTTACCCAGGTAGGCACTGCAGAGGATGCCGGGAAGGGTCACGGCGGCGAACAGGCCTTCCCAGCCAGGAACTCCTCCGAGGACGGTGATGCCGTCTGCGGGATTGGGCCTAGGGCCGGCGAGGTGCTCGACGAGCTCTGCGTCTTCTATGAATGGCATCATCCGGGAGGCGCGTTCGAGGATGCCCTGACGGGCGGCGGCGGTGGGAATGTTGTCGAATATGTCTGGCTCGGCGGTGGTGCCGGCGTAGATGAGGCCGTTGGCTCGGCGATGGAGGTAGATGGGCAGCTCTTCACCGTTGTCGGAGGTCTCGTAGCTGGCGACCCAGTAGGGCCAGTAGTCCTCATCAGGTTTGCGGAGGGTGAGGATTTCACCCTTCATTGCGCTGATCTCCAAGGGGAACTCAGTCCATTCTTTGGCCACGCCAGTCCAGGCACCCATTGCCAGGACTGCTCCGTCGCACTCTATGGTACCGACGGATGATTCGACGCCGGTGATTTTGCCCCCGCTTTGCCTAAGGCCAGTAGCTTCGCCGATCACGACTTCAGCGCCGCGGTTCTCGGCGGCTTTGGCGTAGGCCAAGGTGGTCCTGTAGGCGTCCAATTGCCCGGCTGCTTCATCCATCATACCGCCGAGGATGGGACCGGAGAGACGGGGCTCTATGCGCCGGATATCCTCAGGTGTGAGCATGACTTGGCCGGAGGTCGGGCCCCATTCGAGCATGTAGTCCCAGGTGGGCTGGCTACGTGCAATTTCCATCCAGGGCATCTCTCTCATCAAAATGTCGATACCCGCTTGCTCGGCGACGTCGGGGACGACGTATTTGAGAAAGCGGACGGCACGGCGCATGAAGTCGGCGTGGAATGGGGGCTCGATCCAGTGAAGGGGGACTCCAAAAGCTCCGGCGCCGTGACCCGATGCGCCACTGCCGAGGGCGTCGCGCTCAAGGATGATGACTTTGGCTCCGGCCTCAGTGAGGAAGTAGGCGCAGGCGGTGCCTACGATGCCGCCACCGATGACTACTACGTCTGCTTTGTGTGCCAATTTGGGCTCCTTTTTGGTTTGAGTAGATTCACCCTCACCCTAGCCCTCTCCCGTCAAGGGAGAGGGGACGGGACCCCGCCCCAGATTCCTCGCGAAGCCTCGGAATGACGGTTATTTGAAGGTGTCCTCGAGGGATAAGTTTGTAATTTTGACGAAGTCGGGTCATACGGAGAGGGAGTAGAGACGGGTGCAGTTGTCCCACATTACCTTCTTCTTAGCTTCTTCGCTGAGGGGGAGTTTTAGGAAACTGTCGGTGGCGAAGGGGTAAATGGAGTCGGGGTGGGGGTAGTCGGTTGAGAAGACGAAATTATCATCGCCGACCCAGTCGATGGCGTACTTGGAGGGCTCTTCGTCCGGGTCGATGACGGCGAAGCACTGGCGCTTGAAGTACTCGCTGGGTAGCATGTTCAGGTACTTCGAGGCCTGCTCTTCCCGGTGCTCGTGGTGCTCATCCATACGCCAGAGCCAGAAGGGGAGCCAGCTGGAGTTGCACTCCAGGTGGGCGACCCGGATGCCGGGGAACTTCTCCAGGATGCCACCGGCGCACATGCAGAGCGCGGCGTACATCTGCTCAATGGGATGGCAGGCGACATGGCCCATGGTCCATATCCTGTCCGGTTCGTCATAGAAGCGGTCCGCGATGGCCTGGGGGAGATTGCACTTAAAGGTTTCGTGGAAGGTGACGGCCATGTCGAGCTCCTGGCACACGGCCCACAGGCGGTCGTATTCGTTGCTATGCCAGTTGCGGCCTCGAATGGGGTTCGGGTGCAGATAGATGCCGACGAAATCGAGCTCTTCGCGGGTACGGCGAACCTCGGCGACGGCGTTGTCTATATTGGAACACAAGATCATTGCCACACCTTTAAGGCGGGCGGGGCTCTCGGAGCAGAAGTCGGCGAGCCAGTTGTTGTAGGCCTTGGCGATGGCGTCGGCGAAGGGCTCGTCCTCGTAGTCCACGCCCGCGACTACCATGCCTCGGGAGGGGTAGAGGTTGGCGACGTCAAGGCCCTCGACCTCCATGGCGTTGACCTGGGAAACGGGGTCGAAGCGGCGGTCTATGCCCTCCTGCATGTATTTGCTGCTGCGGGAATGAGAGATGTTGAGTCGTGCCTTCTCCTCATCATGATCGAGGTGTTTCTGGTTGGAGAGGAAAGCGCCGAGAATATCCCCCTCGATTGTGGTGTTCATGTCGACGGGGTCTTTGCTGGTGCCGATGGGGGCGCGGTCCTTGAAGGCGAGGTCGATGTAGTTGAGCCAGAGGTCCCAAGGCTCGTGGGTGTGCATGTCACTGTCCATGATTTTAAAGCCGTTCTTTGCCATTGGGGGGTTCCTTTCTCAGTTCGCGATGCCGTATAGCTTGGCGCAATTGTCCCAGAGGACCTTTTTCTTGGACTCTTCGGTCAGGGGCAGTTTCAGAAATTCGTCGATGGCGAAAGGGTACTTGCCGTCGGCGTGGGGGTAGTCGGTAGAGAATACGAAATTATCGTCGCCGATCCAGTCGACGGCATATTTGGAGGGGCCTTCGTCGGGGTCTATGGCAAGGTAGCACTGGCGCTTGAAGCATTCACTGGGGAGGATGGACTGGTAGCGAGATGCTTGGTCTATGCGATGCTCGTAGTGCTCGTCCATACGCCAGAGCCAGAAGGGGAGCCAGCCGGTATTGCATTCCAGGAAGGCGACCCTTAGGTCAGAATAGTGATCGAGAATACCGCCTGCGCAGAAGCAGAGGCACGCGTACATCTGCTCAATCGGATGGCAGGCAACGTGGCCCATAGTCCAGATTTTGTCCGGCTCGTTGTAGAAGCGATCGGCGATGCCCTGGGGCAGGCTGCACTTAAAGGTCTCGTGGAAAGTAATGGGCATATCAAGGTCCTGGCATTCCTGCCAGAAGGGGTCGTAGACGGGGTTGTGCCAATTGCGGCCGCGGAGGGGATTCGGGTGAAGGTAGGCGGAGAGGAATCCCATCTCTTCGCGGGTGCGGCGGACCTCTGTGACTGCCTCATCGACGTCGGAGGCCAGGATCATGGCTGCGGGGCGCATCTTGGCCGGGTCCTGGCTGCAGAACTCGGAGATCCAATCGTTGTAGGCACGAGCCACGGCGCCCGCGTATCTGCCGTCTTCATATGGGACGCCGGCGACTGACATGCCGCGGGTGGGGAAGATAATGGCCAAGTCCAGTCCCTCAGTATCCATGGCGTGGAGCTGGGACACGGGGTCGAAACCCCGTTCTATGGCGAGCTTCAAGTATTTGTTCCCGTGCTCGGCCTCTACCTTGCGGCGGTTTGATTCTTCCTCGTGGACTTGGATGTCGGCGTTAGCTAGAAAGCCAGCTATGGGTTTTCCCTGGATGGCCATGTTCATGACCAATTGCTCTTTGGTTATACCGACGGGGGCGAGATCACGGTATTCGGGATCGATGTTGTTGAGCCACACGTCCCAAGTCTCGTTGACGTGCATATCGCTGTCCATGACCTTGAAGCCATTTTTTGTCACGAGACGCTTCCTTTCGGTGTGGGTGGGGTGGGGCCGGTTGAGGCCATCATACTATCCGCTTGTCGGGCAATCAAACTACCGCCACTACACACCGAGCATGGCCTTAGCCTCGGTCACGGCGCCGGACATGGGGGCCATGCGTTTTTCGAGGGTGGTACGGTCAGTGATTTCGACGGCGTCCTGTTTGAGGTTGCGAGGGCTGACGGTGAGGCGTACTGGGATGCCGAGGAGATCGGCGTCATTAAACTTGACGCCGGGGGACTCGTCCCGGTCGTCGTAGAGGACCTCCAGGCCAGCGGATTCAAGGGATTCGTAGAGTTGGTCTGCGGCCTCGGCGACGCCGGGCCGGTCCAGGGACAGGGCGCAGAGATGCACCTGGTAGGGGGCGATGGGGAGGGGCCAGACAATGCCGTGCTCGTCGTGGTTCTGCTCCATGGCGGCGGCCATGAGCCTACCTACGCCGATGCCGTAGCAACCCATGACTATGGGTTTCTGGTGCCCTTCGCGGTCTGAATAATACGCGCCTAGGGCTTCGCTGAAGAAGGTGCCGAGCTTGAATACGTGGCCGACCTCAATGCCGCGGGTTATGGACAGGGGCTCACCGCACCGGGTGCAACCCTGGCCGGACTGGACTTCGGCGATGTCAGTGATAGCGTCGGCGCGGAAGTCACGGGGATAGTTGGCGTTAAGGAGGTGGGTGTCGGGCTTGTTGGCGCCGACCACAAAGTTGTCGCCGAGCTCAATGGAGTCGTCGGCGATGCACTTCAAGTCTCCCCTCCCAACGGGAGAGGCGGAACCGGCGACAAGGCCTGCGGCCTTTACTTCTTCGTCGGTGGCGAGACGGAGGTCGGTGGCATGAAGGAGGTTCTTGAGCTTGACGTCGTTGACTTCGAGGTCGCCGCGGATGACTACGAAAACGATTTCGCCGTCGGCGGAGTAGAAGACGGCTTTGAGGGTCTTGGATTCAGGGACTCCGATGAAATCGGCGAGACCCTTAATGGTTTTGATGCCGGGGGTCGCAACCTCTTCAAGGGGCATGGGTCCTGTATTGGGCTGGGGTGACTTAACACCCGAGGCCCGCTCAAGGTTGGCGGCAAAGCCGCAGCCAGAGCATTGGACAATCTGGTCCTCGCCGCTATCTGCGATGAGGATAAACTCGTGGGAGTCCTTGCCGCCGATGGCACCGCTGTCAGCCTCGACGGCAAGGGCGGGGAGGCCGCAGCGCCGGTAGATGTTCTTGTAGGCCTGGACCATCTTTTCGTAGCTGACATCTAGGGCATCCTGGTCGACATCCATGCTGTAGAGGTCCTTCATATCGAACTCCCGGACGCGCATGAGACCGGCGCGGGGTCGAGGCTCGTCACGCAGCTTGGTCTGGATCTGGTAGGGCATCTGGGGCATGTCTTTGTAGCTGTGGATGTGCTGGATAGCCATCTGGGTGATGACTTCCTCATGGGTGGGGGCCAGGCACATGGGACGGTCTCGGCGATCCTTGAACTTAAAGAGGTTGTCACCGAAGGCTGAGGCTCGGCCCGTGGTTTCCCAGAGTTCCAGAGGCTGGATAACGGGCATTCTGACTTCCTGACCACCGGCGGCGTTCATCTCTTCACGGATTATGTTTTCGATGTTGCGGAGGACTCTCCATGCGAGGGGCATGTAGCTGTAGACGCCGGCGGAGACCTGGTGGACCATGCCAGCCTTGAGCATGAGGCGGTGGCTTATGGACTCGGCCTCTGCGGGCTCGCTTCTAAGAGTCTTACCGAACATTCGGGAGAGTCGCATGAATGGCTCCTGATTTGCCGCGTTGCGGGATAGGTGTAGATTGTAGCATTGGGAGGGGTGGGAGTGAGTGGCAGGGATGCCCGGCACCAGCGCCCGAATTCCGTTCTTGAGACCCTTCGACTCTGCTCAGGCCGAACGGAATTCGGACGCTCCCCGCCCGCATAGGCAAGGGTGACTAACTTTAGAGAGATGGAAGAGGGATGTTGAACATTGCGCATCGGGGGTATACGAGGGATTGGCCGGGGAACACGCTGGAGGCGATAGGGGCGGCGATAAATCTCGGGGTGGACGCGGTTGAGGTGGACGTTCAGGAGACTCGGGACGGGGGTTTTGTGTTGGCTCACGATCCGATTATTGGGGGACGGGTCATTCGGGAAATGGCACTGGGTGAAGTAATGGGGCTGGATGTGGGGGACGGGTGTCGGGCGCCGACTTTGGAGGAGGCGCTGGATTTGTGTCGGGGGAGGGTGGGTGTTGTGCTGGAGTTCAAGGAAGTGCGGTCATTGGGATGCATTATAGAGGTGATTCAAGCTTTTGATGGGGAGGGAAAAGTTGGGATATGCTCCTTTGATGCGGAGCTTTTGATGAGGGTGCGAGATGTCAAGTCAGGGATCCGGCTGGGGTTGATAGTGGATTCTCCGCCTGAGAACCCCGAGGTGGTGTTAGCAACACTTGGGTGTGAGGTTGTCGGGGTGCGTGTGCTTCACATAACGCGAGAATTGGTGGATAGAGTACAGGCGTCAGGGAGGATGGTGTTTGGGTGGGGGGTGGAGGACTCGAAGGGAGTAAGTACGTTATTGGGGTTGGGGGTGGATGGGGTGGTGTCGGACTTTCCCGATGTGGTGAAGGGGATCTTGGAGGAGGAAGGGGAGAGCGGGAGAGGCCGAGGCCTGCATTAGAGGGTTGATTGGGGAGAAGGATGCTTTAGATTCTTCGCGGGGCCTCGGTATGACAGGTGATATAACCTGCGCTGCTATAGAATCGATCTGGCTAACGGGCGCGCGGGGATTCTCCGAGTTTCTCCGTGTCCGCGAGGATGTCATTGATAAGACTTCGAATTCCGGAGAAGGCTTGGCCGGGCGTGGGGGCTATCCAACTTAGCGAGGGAAATTCGGTGCAAAGCCCAATGTGGGAAGCATCCTCCTGCGACCACATGACTTGATATGTGTAGTGGTCAGTCATCTTGGCTGGGTGTGGGGAGGGGGTTAGTTGAGGGAGTTGGGGCCCCAGCGGGTTTCGACGTAGTTTTCGACCATTTGGACGAAGTCGTCGGCGATGGTGGGGCCTTCGAGGAACTTCTGGCGTTTTCCGTCGACGAATACGGGGGCGCGGGGAGTCTCACCGGTGCCTGGGAGAGATATGCCGATATCTGCGACGCGGGACTCTCCCGGGCCATTGACCACGCATCCCATGACGGCGACCTTGAGGGTCTCGGCGCCGGCGTAGCGGGACTTCCACGCGGGCATCTTGTCGTCCAGGTGCTGCTGAATATCACGGGCCAGCTCACGGAAGAGGGTGGAGGTGGTGCGGCCACAGCCGGGACAAGCGGTAACGGCAGGCCGGAATGAGCGGAGATTCAGGGCCTGGAGGACCTCCTGGCAGAGGCGCACTTCTCGAGACCTGTCGCCGTCGGGCTCGGGGGTGAGGCTGGAGCGGATGGTATCACCGATGCCCTCGTAGAGGAGGATGGAGAGGGCGGAGGTTGTGGCAACGATACCCTTTGTGCCCATTCCCGCCTCGGTGAGGCCGAGGTGAAGGGGGAAGTCGCACTTACGGGAGATCTCCCGGTAGGCCTCGACCATCTGGTTGAGGCGGGAGACTTTGCAGGAGATTATGATGTGGTCTTCAGGGAGGCCAAGATCGACGGCGGCCTCGGCGCTGGATATGGCGCTTTCGACCAGAGCCTCGCGCTCGACTGCATCACCCGAGACGGGGTCGGGCCTGCGGGAGTTGTCGTCCATCTTCTTGGCTAGGAGGTCGGGATCCAGGCTGCCGGCGTTGACACCGATGCGGACGGGCTTATCGAGGTCTCGGGCGATTTCGATGAAGGTCCTGAAGTTATCGTCGTGGCGAAGGCCGCGCCCCACGTTGCCGGGGTTGATCCTGAACTTGGCAAGGGTGCGGGCGCAGTCAGGTTGGTTGCGGAGGAGCCGGTGGCCGATGAAGTGGAAGTCGCCGATTATGGGAACGTGGCAGCCGATATCGTCCAGGCGCTCGCGGATTCGGGGCACAGCGGCGGCAGCAGCATCATTGTTGACGGTGACGCGTACTAGCTCGCTGCCAGCGTCGGACAGGAGCTTAACCTGGGAGACAGTGGCGTCGACATCGGCAGTGTCGGTGTCGGTCATCGACTGGACGACGATTGGGTTACCGCCACCTATCGGAACGCCACCTACGGATACTAGCTTGGTCGGGCGTCGATTGGACATGTTAATAGTATAACCAGTCAGGGCTACTGGGCGGTAATGCCGCCGTCGACAACCAGCTCCGAGCCGGTGACGAAGGAGGACTCGTCGGAGGCGAGGAAGAGGATGGCGTTGGCGACTTCCTCGGGTTCTCCGAACCTGCCCATAGGCACCCGGGCCTTATTCTCCACATGCTTATCGGGAATGTCTATGATCTCCTGCATCATAGGGGCGTTGATAGGGCCTGGATGAACCGAGTTGGCCCGGACGCCCAGCTTTGCGTTCTGTATTGCTGTGGACTTGGTAAAGAGCTTCACGGCGGCTTTTGATGCCCCATAGGCCGCGGTGGCAGGCCCAGCTACAAGGCCAGCAGTGGAGGAGAGGTTGACGATGGAGCCGTTGCCGTGGCGCTTCATCTCGTTGAGGACGGCCTTGGTGCCGAGGAATACGCTCTTGGCGTTGACTTCCATGGTGCGGTCCCAAACCTCGGGGGTCTCGTCCTCTATGCGGTCACGCTTGATGATGCCAGCGTTGTTGACGAGGATGTCGAGCTTGCCGTAGCGGGCGATGGCGAGGGCCACAGCTTCGCTCCACGCGGACTCGGAAGTGACGTCGAGAGGGGTGAAGGCTATCTCACCTCCGGACTGCTGGATTTCGTCGGCAAGGAGTTGGCCGTCTTCCAGCAATACATCGCCGATGACTACGGAGGCACCTTCGGAGGCGAAGCGTCGGGCGACGGTAGCGCCTATGCCTCGGGCCCCGCCGGATATTAGGGCTACTTTTCCTTCGAGTCTCATGTTGGTTACTCCACAGGTGAGAACTATTTGCCTACGCCTGTTTAGACGTCATCTCCGGATACGAGGCTGGTTGGGCTTTTGTATGACATTTCGTGTTCTTTTAGGTCGGGGCTATTGGGCGGTGATGCCGCCATCGATGACAAGCTCGGAGCCGGTGACGAAGGAAGATTCGTCGGATGCGAGGAAGAGGATTGCGTTGGCGACCTCCTCGGCCTCACCGATCCTACCCATGGGCACGAGTGACGCCAGCATCTTCAATTTTTCGGGAAAGCCGAAAAACTCCTGAATCAGGGGGGCGTTGATCGGGCCCGGGTGGACGGAGTTGGCCCGAATTCCCAAGGTCGCGTTCTGTATGGCCGTGAACTTCGTCAGGAGTTTTACGGCTGCTTTGGATGCACCGTAAATGGCGGAATTGGGGCTAGCGACCAGGCCGTAGGACGAGGATAGATTGACGATTGAGCCGTTGCCGTGGCGCTTCATCTCGTCAAGGACGGCCTTGGTGCCGAGGAACACGCCCTTAGAATTTATCTCCATGATACGGTCCCAATTCTCGGGGGTCTCGTCCTCTATGCGGTCACGCTTGGTGATGCCAGCGTTGTTGACAAGGATGTCCAGCTTGCCGTAGCGGTCGATGGCGAGGGAGACGGCATCGGCCCAGGAGGATTCGGAGGTGACGTCGAGGGGGGAGAAGGTTATCTCACCGCCAGACTTCTGGATTTCGTTGGCGAGGAGTCGGCCTTCTTTGATAAGGACGTCGCCGATGACTACGGATGCCCCTTCGGAGACGAATCGCCGGGCGACAGCGCCACCGATGCCTCGGGCTCCGCCGGATATGAGGGCTACTTTTCCTTCAAGCCTCATGTGCGTTGTCTTGCAATCAGAGAGTCCTTAGTGCCATCCAGATCACTCAAACTCCACCCCCCGCTCATACTTCGAGAGCCTCAGCACGAGCGGCCCCGGGCCCCTCCAACACTGGTTATGCAGAGGTCACATCAAGAGAGAGTTGGGTTGTGCGGAAGTATCTACTAGCGGGGATGGCTTACGAACCGGGAGTCGTAGGGAGCGTGGGAGAGGACCTCGGGGCCGTTCTTGGTAATGAGGATCTCCTCTTCTAGCTTGACGCTTTCCCGTGCGCCGCGCTTGCTGGCAAGACCTTCGAGGGAGAGGACCATGTTCTCCTGGAGGACCTCGTCGTCGTTGCCGAAACCGCTCCAGGACTGGTCGGGCCAGTAGATGCAGGGCCATTCGTCGGACATGCCGTCGCCGTGGGCGATCATGGGGTAGCGCTGGAACCTGTACTCTTCGGGGTACTCGGGGCACTTCTCGGCGATCTCCTGGAAGTTGGCCCCGACCTGGAAGTGCTCCAGGGATTCGTAGATAAAATTGTAGCCGAGCTTGTAGGCTTCCATCTGCTCGGCATTGGGCGGACCGTCGCCGCAAAGGTAAGTGCGGGAGAAGTCGGCGAAGTAGCCCATAGGCCCGGCCATGTCGGTGTCGTAGCCCACGAGGTCGCCGGGGCGGACAATTCGGTCGGTGGAACCCTGGCCCCAGGGGTTGGTGTTGCCACCGGCGGAGAGGAGCCGTGCGTCCATGTGCTCGCCGCCGTGCTTGAGGTTGGTGTAGGTCATAACGGCGAAGAGCTCCTGCTCCGTAACGCCGGGCTTGATGGCGTCCCGGACGGCGCAGATGGAGATATCGGCGACGGCGCAGGCCTGGCGGATGAGGGAGACCTCGTCCTCGGTCTTGATGGAGCGGGCTCGTTCGAAGGGGATGCGGGCGTCAGCGAGGGGAATTTCGTGGTTACGGAGGGACTCCATACTGTTGAAGTCGAGCCTGTCGAAACCGAGACGCTGTCCAAGGACGCCCATTTCCTTGAGCTTTGAAGTTATCCGGTCGCCCCAGAGCCGGGCGGCGTCCTCTGCATACTGTCCGGTGGGGAAGAAGTCGAATAGGGTGCCTTTTTCAAGGGCCCAGGAGCCGTCTTCGGCGTACTCGGAGACCCAGGGTTCGCCTTCCTGGGGCACGATGGCATACTGACCGAAGGTCCTCATGCCGAAGACGCCAGGATGGCGATGGCCTGTGGCATAACGGATGTTGACGGGGTCGAATATGAGAATGCTGCCGAGGTCGGCCTTGGCCATTTGGCCCTGGAGCCGGGCGAGGCGCTCCCTCTTGAGACGAACCACATCGACTCTCTCGTCGAAGTCTACGATTTCCTGGCCGAGCAGGTCGCGCTGGGAACCGAATCTCACCATGAGGGTACCTCCGTTTGCTTATGGGGCCGCCGACGGGCTGATTATACAACAGGAAGGGGGAGGGGATGGGCCATAGGCGGGACTGCGTCTGTAGTTCGAGGTGAGGGGGTATGAAGGACGTGAGCGATGGATTTGCCCGTTAGATTCCTCGCGGAGCCTCGGAATGACAATAACAGGGTGGAGGGATCGGAATGACAGGTTAGAGGGTGTGGGATTAAGGTAGGAATTGTTCGCCGCGGATTAGACGGTTGATGTCGCTGAAGCTGATCAGGACGATGAGGCTGATTAGGGCGATGAAGCCCATGAGGTGAATCAGGGCCTCCTTCTGGGGCGGGACCCGGCGTCCCCCGCGCACCCATTCGATCATGACGAAGAGCAAGCGTCCGCCGTCGAGGGCGGGTATGGGGAGGAGGTTGAATATGGCGAGGTTGAGACTCAGGATGGCGACGAAGCCAACAAAGGGGAGGATGCCGGTCTTGGCGACCTCCCCGGTGACTTGAGCGATGCCTATAGGCCCGGCGATTCCCTCCCGGCCCTCGGCGGAAGTGAAGATGTTGCCGATGGACGAGCCGAGGGTGACGACGAAGCGGTAGAGCTGACGGAAGGACTCGGGGATGACGCTGAAGCTGGGACTAAAACGCGTGACAACCTCTCCACCAGAAACTCCCACGCCAATGCCCATTGGTCCCTGTTCAGGGGGTGGGGAGGCGCGGGGCGTGAGTCGAACGATTACGGGCGTGTTGCCTCGAGCGAGGAGGAAGGTGACTTCATTGCCCAGGTTGGCCTCGGTGTAGTCGATGACATCCCGGAGGGAGTCGATGGTTTGGCCGCCATACGGATCTGAGCCGGCGGTTTGTTCCAAGAGCAGGGTTGAACTGTCCAGGGAGATGTCTTTGCGGAGGAAGACGTCTCCGGGAAGCATACCGGCGTTCTGGGCAGGGGAGTTGGACTCGACGTGGGAGACAATAACATTTGTGCCGACTATCTCCGGCGGGAAGGTGAAGAAGACTGCGAAGAGGACGAGGGTGAGAGCTAGGTTCATGAAGATACCGGCGGTGAGGATGGTGGCCCGGACGGGGATGCTGCGTCCTGCAAGGCTTCTTGGGTCTTCGGGGCTTTCCTCGCCGGTGAGCTTGACGTAACCGCCGATGGGGATGGCGTTCAGGCTGTATCGGGTCTCGCCGCGGACGATGGAGGCTATGCGGGGTGGGAAGCCCAGGGCGAACTCTTCAACCCGGACTCCAAAAAGCCGCGCAGCGATGAAGTGGCCAAATTCGTGGATGACGATCAGGGCGCTGATGACTACGAAGAAGAGGATGACCGTGGTCATAGGGCCACGGCCTTAACCCGAGGCCAGGTCCCGGGCCCAGCGGTCGGCGGTGAGGATGTCTTCGTAAGAGGGTTCGAACACAGGCTCGTGGCGATCCAGGACTCTCTCGACGACATGGAAGATGTCGTTGAAGCCGATGCGGCGGTTTAAGAAGAGTTGGACTGCAACTTCATCAGCGGCGCTGAGGACGGCGGGGTAGGTGCCGCCTTTCTTGCCCGCCTCGACGGCCAGGGTGAAGCAGGGGTATCGCTCGGTGTCCAGCTCCTGGAAGGTGAGTTCCATGGTGGCCAAGTTCCCCATGCGGGGAGTGTGGGCGTTGTGCCAGCGTTCGGGATGGGAGAGGGCGTACTGGATGGGGAGCCGCATGTCGGTGGGGCCGATCTGGGCCTTGACCGAGCCGTCTGCGTATTCGACGAAGGAGTGGACGGTGCTCTGTGGGTGGACGACGACCTCAATTTTCTCGTAGGGCATGTCGAAGAGCCAGTGAGACTCGATGACCTCGAAGCCCTTGTTCATCAGGGTCGAGGAGTCGATGGTGATCTTGTTGCCCATGCGCCAGGTAGGGTGTCGGAGGGCTTCCTCCGGGGTTACGTCCTGGAGTTCATCGATAGGACGCTGTCGGAAGGGACCGCCGGAGGCCGTGAGGACGAGACGAGAGACCTCTCCCTCGCCTTGGAGACATTGCCAAATGGCACTGGGTTCGCTGTCGACGGGGATTATCTCGGCGCCCGAGGCCTTGGCTTCCTTGACCACGAGCTCGCCTGAGGAAACGATGACCTCCTTGTTGGAGAGGACGACGCGTTTGCCAGCGCGGAGGGCCGCAAGGGTCGGCTCCAGGCCCACGCGGCCGAAGGTGGCCATCACTACGATGTCGACATCGGGGTGGGAGGAGATTTCCTCTGGGGAGGCCCATTGGGAGGTTTGGCCCATGAGGGCGCGGGTCTCGGGGGAGGGGTTCTGGCAGCAGACGAGGGGCGGGGAGAACTCCTTGACCTGCTGGTTGAACAGGTCGGTGTTTCGGCCCGCGGTGAGGCCGACGACCTTGAAGCGGTCCGGAAAAGCGCGAACCACATCGAGAGTTTGGGTGCCAATGGAGCCGGTGGACCCCACGACTGCGAGACCTTTACGCCCGTCATTCATGCGGCGTAATAGTACACAAGGGGCACGGTGAAGACAACGCTATCGAGCCTGTCGAGCACGCCGCCATGTCCTGGGAGCAGCTTGCCAGACTCCTTGGCCCCGACTCGTCGCTTGAGGTAGGACTCGGCGAGGTCTCCTAACATGGATACCAAGGCAACGATGGAGGAGAGGACGATTATCGGGGCGAGGGCGCCGGGGAGACCCATAAGGGCGTGGGCTAGTGTGCCGAGGACAACCGCAGCGGCGATGCCGCCTCCCGCACCCTCCATTGTCTTGTTGGGGCTGATCCGGGGGGCGAGCTTGTGTCGGCCTACGGCCTTGCCTACGAAGTATGCACCGGTGTCGGCGGCGAATACCGTAGCGAGGGAATAGAAGACCCAGTATCGGCCTTCGGGGAGGTCTCGGAGGAGGATGAAGTGGCATAAGGGCCATGCTATGAGGAAGGCGCCCAAGCCACCCCACATCACGGGGCTGACGAACTTCAACTGCTGGCGCTGCTTCAGGTAGAGCACGCCAAGGCAGAGGACTACGGTGGCGGCGGCAAGCACTGGAAGGACCACCTGGGCGAAGAATGCAACGCCTACCAAGAATAGAGCAGTCAGGGAGACGCCTATGAGGGTTGCGGGCGACCGCCAGCGCATGGCTAGGAGAGTGTAGAACTCCAGAACGCCGACCACGGCAATTGCGGCGACAGCTATCGATAATAGTGGGCCGCCGAACCAGATGACGGCGAAGATTATGGGCAGGGCGAAGACTGCGGTAATGACGCGGGTGAGGAGGTTTGAGGTGCGGGGAGGGGTGGTGCTCATGCCTTGGCCTATCTTACCCTCGTCCTGGCCTTCACCTAAAGAGGAACCTTCGGTTAACTGCATATAGTAGGTGTTGTGCCACCAAGATCGCGCCTACCTCTTCCGCCGCTCATACTTCGAGGGCCTCAGCACGAGCGGCCCCGGCCCCTCCAACATGGGTTATGCATAGGTCTCATTGAGGGAAAGGAGAGGGGAAGGAAAGGTCAGGAGTTGACGCCTCCGAACCGTCTTTGCCTTTGGGAAAAGGCTAGCAGAGATTTGCGGATCTCCTCCCGGTCGAACTCGGGCCACGCTTTGGGGGTGAAATAGTACTCGCTGTAGGCGGACTGCCAGATGAGGAAGTTGCTGAGGCGCATTTCGCCGGCGGTGCGGATAATGAGGTCGGGGTCTGGGATGTCCCTGGTGTAGAGATAATCAGATATTAGGTCTTCGTCGATGGTTGAAGGGTCGACGCCGTCCTCGACGATCTGGCGTATGGCGCCAAGGATCTCGGCGCGGCCCCCGTAGTCGAAGGCGATACAGACGGTGATGTAGCGGTTGTCCTTGGTGAGATCGACGGCTTCGCGAATGGCTGCCTGGATGTCCGGTGCCAGGCGGTCGATGCGGCCGAGGTGAACGAGTCGGACGCCCTTTTCGTGGAAATACTGGGTCTCGTCCTTGATGGCGGCAGCGAGGAACTCCAGGAGGCCTGCAACCTCCTCTTGGGGGCGAGTCCAGTTTTCGGTAGAGAAGGCGTATAGGGTGAGGTACTCGACGCCGTGTTCGGCGAAGCTGTCAATGACGGGGCGGATGTTGGAGATACCGGCGCTGTGTCCCTGGAGGCGAGGCAGGTTGCGACGCTGGGCCCATCTCCCGTTGCCATCCATGATTACGGCCACATGACGGGGAACAGGCCCGAGGAGCACGGACGCGCTCTCGGGTTGCTCTACGGGCTTGGGTTGGACAGCCGGTTGTTCCAAAACAGCATCAGTGAATGAACGCGGGGATCAGCTTTCCATGAGCTCTTGCTCTTTGGCCTGGCCGAGGTCGGTGATCCTCTTGACGAAGGAGTTGGTGAGTTTTTGAAGCTGTTCCGTGGCGCGACGCTCTTCGTCCTCTGATATCTCCTTGGCCTTCTTCAGGGACCGAGCCTGGTCCACCGATTCGCGTCGGGCGGTCCGGACGCTGACACGTCCCTCCTCGACCCGTCGGTTGACGAGCTTGGCGAGGTCCCTGCGCCGTTCGTCGGTGAGGGGCGGGATGGGGATTCGGATAAGCTCGCCGTCGGAGGAGGGGTTGAGGCCGAGGTCGGCCTTGAGGATGGACTTCTCGACTGCGGGGATGGAGCGCTTGTCCCAAGGTTGTACCATGAGGAGTCTGGCCTCCGGGACGGAGATGGAGGCGAGCTGGTTGAGAGTAACGGAGGTGCCGTAATAGTCGATCTGGAGTCCCTCGATGAGGGCAGGGCTAGCCCTGCCTGTTCTGATGGAGGCGAGGCTCCTTGCAATGGCATCGACGGAGTCCTCCATCTTAAGTTCGGCGTCTTCTAGCAATTTGTCGGTTTCTGGCATAGCAATAGCCTTCCAGGCGGAGAGGTGATGGGGGCAAGTTTAATAGCGTGGGGGTGGAAGGGGCAAGGGGTGGGAAAGTGACGCCCACAATAAGCGTTTCTCGCACTGGCAGGCGTGGGTTGTGAGAGAGGCGCCTTAGATTCCTCGCGGGGCCGCGGAATGACACACAAAAGAGGTCGGTTTAGGAGATCAGGGTGCCTACGTGTTCGCCGCGGATGATGCGTTTGAGGGAGTCGGGGGCCTGGAAGTTGAAGACGATGATGGGAATGTCGTTGTCGAGGCAGAGGGAGAGGGCGGTGCTGTCCATGACGCCGAGGCGCAGGTTGAGGGCTTCGAGGTATTTGAGAGTCGGGAGCTTTTTGGCATTGGGGTGGGACTTGGGGTCTGCTTCGTAAACGCCATCGACGCCGTTCTTGGCCATCAGGACGACGTCGGCGGAAATTTCGACGGCGCGCAGGGCGGCGGTGGTGTCGGTCGTGAGATAGGGGTTGCCGGTGCCTGCGGCGAAGATGACAACGCGGCCTTTTTCGAGGTGCCGCAGTGCGCGTCGGCGAATGTAGGGTTCGGCGACGGACTGGATGGGCAGGGCGGTCTGGACCCGAGTGACAATCCCCTCTTTCTCGAGGGCGTCCTGCATGACGAGGGAGTTTATGACGGTGGCGAGCATCCCTGCATAGTCAGCAGTAGCCCGATCCATGCCGTTGGCTGCTGCGTCGGCGCCACGCCAGATGTTGCCGCCGCCGACGACCATAGCTATCTCGCAGTCGGGGGTCTTGGCTTCCTTTATCTGGCGCGCAACGAGGGAGACGGTGGCGTTATCGATGCCAAAACCCTTACTGCCGGCGAGGGCCTCGCCACTGATCTTGACGAGGAGGCGGCGGTATTTAGGGTTGGCGGGCGCCGTCACTTACCGATCTCGAACCTGGTGAAGCGGCGTACCTGGATATTCTCGCGGACTTGGCCTATGGTCTCGTTGACGAGGTCCTGGACAGTCTTGGAGGGGTCTCTGATGAAGGTCTGGGAAAGGAGGGCGGCTTCGTCGGGAGAGTAGGCGGAATCCTCGGGGATTTCGTCGGCACGGACGAATTGGGGATTCATGGCAGCGACTTGCATCGCGAGATCGTGGGCCAGGGACTTGAACTGGTCAGTCCTGGCGACGAAATCTGTCTCGCAGTTTACTTCGACCATGGCGCCGAGCTTGCCACCGGAGTGGACGTAGAAGTCTACGAGACCCTGACCGGCGGTGCGGCCCGCTTTCTTAGAGGCGACGGCGAGGCCCTTCTGGGCGAGGAGCTTTTCGGCTGCTTCTATCGCGCCATCGGTCGCTTCGAGGGCACGCTTACAGTCCATGATACCGGCCCCGGAACGCTCCCGGAGATCTCTAATGGAATCGGTTGAAATTGGCATTGTCTATTCCTGAGGGGTGGACGGGGCAGGGTCCTGGAGTTCGGATTCGGATACGAAGGTCTGGGAAACGTCTTCCGGCTCGACCATGGCCTCTTCGTAGGCCTTCTGCTGCTCTTCGGCGAGCCTCTGGCGAAGTTGGATGCCTTCGAGGACGGAGTCGGCGATTTTGCCGCTGATGAGCTTGATGGAACGTATGGCATCGTCGTTGCCGGGGATCGGGCGGTTGATGAGATTAGGATCGCAGTCCGTGTCCACGATGGCTACGAGGGGGACATCAACGCGTCGGGACTCCTTGACGGCGATGTCCTCCTTGCCGGGGTCGACGATGAATACGGCGTCGGGGAGCTTGGTCATCTCCTTGATGCCGCCGAGGAGCCGGTTCATACGGACGATCTTGTCCTCGAGCTTCTGCGCCTCCTTCTTGGGGAGGGACTCGAATACGCCCTTCTCCTTCTGGTCTTCGAGTCGAACCAGGTGGTCGATGCGGGACTGGATGGTGTTGAAGTTGGTCAGGGTGCCACCGAGCCAACGTATGTTGACGTAGTGCATTCCGCAGCGGCCTGCCGCTTCCTGTATTACGTCCTGGGCCTGTTTCTTGGTACCGACGAAGAGGATTTCGCCACCTTCAAGGACGATGGAGCGGATGAAATCGCAGGCGTCGTCGAGCATTGTAATGGTCTGCTGAAGGTCGATGATGTGGATGCCGTTGCGCTGGGTGAAGATGTAGCGCTTCATCTTGGGATGCCAACGGCGGGTCTGATGGCCGAAATGCACGCCTGATTCGAGAAGCAGCTTCATGGTTACGGGCACGGGCTCGGGAGGGCGTTGCTCCTGGGGGTGAGGCGCTTCTACCTGTGCTTCCGCTGGTGCTTCCGTTACGGTCTCTTGTACCATGTTTAGGTTGCTCTTTCCCTTCCCGTATAGCCTTAAAATTAGCGTCTGCGAGTATATCACAGGGAAGGATAGAGGGACAATGACGGGGAGAAGCGCCGTTCCTCAATACACCCCAGCAGGTTTATCTGAAACACCAACAATGTAATGGAATTGTAACGTTTAGCAGACTAAGGATGACCAAGTGAGCGGCCCCGCCCGTGGAATGGATTCACATGTCGGGGCACGGGGATGAGGGAGAGGGGGTAGGAGAGGAGCAGGTTGAACCCGTTCACATAGAGGAGTGCATCACCCTCTTGACATGTTAAGTACTTATGTTCTATATTGTAGTCAGGTCTGGACCACCTAACCCAACCACCTTAAGGAGGAACCAAAAACTAGGGAAGCCCACCCGACCCACCCGAGGACTCAACGCCCCAGCCCATCCCAACGGCCCATACACGGGGCCCGCGGCACAAGCGACCGGCGCCATCTCCTCATCCCCACCGGGTCCCGTGCCCCCTTCCCTGATCATCAGGCGATGGAAAGACGCCCTGGCCTTCACGCTCCCACTCTGCTCCCTGTACGGGAGATTGCATCAAGGGTGACCCGAGCATACACTCCGCGGACCGCATAACCCCCATGGAGAACCGTCTCGAACGTCGGGCCGCATTGCTGGAGATTGGCGCTACCGCGCGGGGGTGCCCGGAGGATATTCGCTCCTGTCCTTTTCCGGCGAACTTGGACACTATTAGTTAGGCTGTGGGGCCTCGCACAGCTGGATACCTGGCCCCGACATGCCCCCACGTGCATACAGCCCCCATAAGGAGCCTCTGCCGGACGTCTGGCCCGAGAATTGTCCGTGTATACCATCTAGCATCAGGGCATGATGGCTGCAAGTCCACGAACAAGCAGCTCTGCCAAATGGGCGTCTTCCATCGCCACCCCCCCCCCCAACAAAACAACCAACACCCAAAACCCCACAATCGAAGATCCGCCTCAGGAGGACTGAATAAAACCCGGCGCGTCGCTAGTCTACCGAACGAGTACACAGGTTTGACCGAGCCTCGCGGGCGGGTATAGAATCGAGGCCAGAGGCCCCGATTAGTTGGGGCTGTGCCCGTTACCCACAAGTCTCAGGAATGCTCTCCAAAGGAGTCGTGTTATGGCGTCTATCCAATCCCCCAGCGCAGACGAGCTGAAAAAAATGGCCCGCGATCACTTCTGGCCTCACTCTCAGCAGGTAGCCGACTTCGACAAGGAGGACGGACTCCACGTGATGGCAGACGGGAAGGGGTGCTGGGTGGAGGACACCGAGGGCAGGAAATACATCGACGTGCTGTCGGGGATGTGGCTGAAGAATATTGGATACGGCCGGACGGAGATAGCCGACGCGGTGTATGAGCAGATGCAACACATCACATACTCGCCGGAGAACACTACCAACGTTCCGGCGCTTAAGCTGGCCACAAGGCTGGCTAGCTTGTCACGGGACAAGGAGTCTCGTGTGTTTATGGTGAGCGGTGGATCGGAGGCGGTGGAGTCAGCACTGAAGATGGCGAAGGCGTACCACCAGGTCAGGGGCGACAAGGGTCGGTACAAGATCATCAGCCGCCAGAACTCCTACCATGGGGCTACGTTCGCGCTGATGAGCCTGGGAGGATACCCCGGCACAAGCGGATTCGGGCCTCTGATCCCGGGGAACATTCACGTTTCCCAGCCGAACAACTACCGGTGCCAGTTCTGCAGTATGGCCGGTGAGTGTAACGTGGAGTGTGCCAGGGACTTCGAGAGAGCGATACTGCACGAGGGGCCGGAAACGGTAGCGGCGATTATCGCGGAGCCGATTTCGGCGGCTACGATGATGGTGCCGCACCCCGAATACTGGCCAACGATCAGGGAGATATGCGACAAATACGGCGTGCTTCTCATCGTCGACGAGGTGATCACGGGGTTTGGACGGACGGGGAAAATGTTCGCGTCGGAGCACTGGGACCTGCAGCCGGACATAATGACGATGGCCAAGGGCCTTTCGAGCGGCTACTTGCCCATAGGGGCGGCGGTGGCGCGGAAGTCGGTAGCCGACACGTTCATCGGGGGTGAGGACAAGACGTTCAAGCACCTTCTGACGTTCGGCGGTCACCCGGTGTCATGTGCGGCGTCGTTAGCGAACCTGGACATCCTGGAAGGCGAGGGGCTGGTGCAGAACGCCGCGGATATGGGGACTTACATGTACGAGCAGCTTCAGACTTTGTACGAGCACCCGATAGTCGGGGACGTGCGGGGGGGTCTCGGGCTTCTGGCGGCGGTGGAGATAGTGAAGGACCGGAACACGAAGGAGAAGTTTGCCGAAGACTCGGGGCTAGGTGAGAAGTTGACCAAGGGCTTCCTGAAGCACAGCATCCTGACTCGGCAGCGGGGCAACCTGATTTTCCTGAGTCCTCCACTGTGTGTCACAAGGGATGAGGTGGACTACATAGTCAGCAACCTGAACGAGATTCTGAGCGACGTGAGCTCGGAGCTGGGGTAGGGGGCGGGCGGCGACGATGAAATTCGGGATTACGCTTAAGGAGAGTGGGGGAGACCCGGCGGGGCAGGCGCGCAAGGCCGAGGACCTTGGCTTCGACTCGGTGTGGGCGGGGGAGCACGTCGTGTGGCGGCACCCGATCCAGGACAGCCTGATGCAGATGGCGGCCGCGGCGGCGGTGACGGAACGCATCGAGTTGGGCACGGCAATAGTGCTGATCCCTCTGAAGCACCCGATACTGATGTGCAAGGCGGTGACCACGCTGGACCACCTATCGGGGGGGAGGGTGAAGTTCGGGATCGGGATTGGGGGGGAATACACGAAAGAGTTCGAGGCGATGGGTGTGCCGGTGAATGAGCGAGGGCCGCGGGCCAACGAGATCATGCGGCTAATGAAACGGCTGTGGACTGAGGAGTCAGTGACGTTTTCCGGGCGGTTTTATCAACTGGAAGACGTGGGGCTGAAACCGCAACCGGTGCAGAAACCCCATCCGCCGATTTATGTCGGGGGGCGGAGGAAGTCGGTGCGGAGGACGGCACTGTACGGCGATGGGTGGATTCCGTATATGTATTCGCCAGAGCTGTTCAAAGAGGGGTGGGAGCAGATTATAGAGATCGCAGAGGGCGCAGGCCGGGACCCGAAGGAGATAGAGCCGACGGTGTGGGTCCCCATATGTATAGACGACAGCTATGACGAAGCAGCCCGGATGTCGAGCCAGGCGTTGGGTGGTGACTACGGCCAGTCATTCGACAGCATCGTGCGAAGGTACGCGCTTTTGGGGACGCCGGAGGAGATTGTGGCTCGGATGGGAGAGTACCGGGATGCGGGGGTGGAGCACTTCATATTCAGTCCGTCAGGGCCGGAGGAAGTGACGGCTGAGATGCCGGAGAGGATTGCGCGGGAGGTTATTCCGCTGTTTGGTGGGCGGTAGGGGGTGGGGTTTACCGGCCGGACTGGGCGCCTTTTTCGGAGAGGTATTGCCTTAGGAAGAAGCGATTTTCGTCGAACTGCTTGCGGTCCTCTTCGGGGATAAAGGGGTTGTCGGAGGAGGTGGCGTCGAGGGGGGTTGTGCCGTAGGCGTTCTTGGAGTTGATGCCGGCGCCGGACTCTACCAGGAATACGGCCATGTTCTTGAGGCCGAAGAAGGCAGCCCATTCCAGAGGGGAGCCTTTGAACTCGTCCAATGCCCTTATTTCGATGTCGGCACCGTTGTCGAGGAGGAGTTGGACCATCTCCTAGTTATCCTTAAGGACTGCGACGTGGAGGGCTGAGGCGCCGGCGAAGGGAAGTCCCGGCGGGATGAAGATATTGTCGGGGTTCGTGCCGGACTCCATGTGAGCCAGTATGGCGTCTGCGTTGCCCTGATCGATGGCGTCCAGGAGGGTGAGGACCGGGGTGGTGGACTCGGCGCCCTCCTCAATCAGATATGCACTTATGAGGTCGCGGTTTGCGTTGAACCGGTTGCGATCCTCTTCGGGGATGAAGGGGTTGTTGGCATAAGCGGCGTCAAGGGGCGTGGTGCCGTAAGCGTTTCTGGCGTTGATGTCTGCCCCAGACTCTACGAGGAAGACGGCCATGTCATTGAGCCCGAAGTAGGCCGCCCATTCGAGAGGTGAGCCCTCGGAATCGTCCAGCGCCCTTATATCGATGTCTGCGCCGTTATCGAGGAGGAGTTGGACTATTTCTCGGTTGTCCTTAAGGACTGCAACGTGGAGGGCCGAGGCCCCGGTGAATGGGATGCCCGGAGGGATGAATGTCTTGTCGGGGTCTGTGCCGATCTCCATGTGGGCCCGGACGACATCCGTATCCTCCTGGTCTATGGCGTCGAGGAGGGGGAGGGTGGGGGGTGTCGGGCCACAGGCGATACACATCAGCAGGACGGCGAGTACTACGGACGTGACGGTAATCCCGGCTTTATTCAGCAAGAAGGTTTAACTCACGAGATGTTGTACAGGCGGGCGCAGTTGTCCCAGAGGATTTCTCGCTGGCTGGACTCGGGGACGTCTTCGAGGGAGAGGAAGGTCTCGATGGCATGGGGATAGGCGGAGTCGTTGTGGGGCCAGTCGGTGGAGATGACGAGATTTTTGGACCCGATGGCCTGGATGGTGTATTTGACGAGTGCCTCGTCGGGGTCAACGGAGACGAAGCAGCGTTCGAGGAAGTACTCGCTCGGGGCACGGGTGAGGCCGAAGCGGTCTTTGTCGCCCATCATTTCCTCGTGCTCGTCGAGGCAGTAGAGCCACCATGGCACCCAGCTGCTGTGGCCCTCCAGGAAGGCGGCCTTAAGCGTGGGCATTCTTTCGAGGACACCGCCGGTGATCATTGCACCGAGGGTGCACATCATTTCGACGGGGTGGGCGACGGAGTGGCCCAGTGCGTGGTTGTCCATGTAACGCCTGGCAAGGTGGTCCTGGTAGGCCATCTGGATGCCATGGAATGAGACAGGGACTCCGAGAGATTGGGCGGCGGCCCAGAATGGTTCGTAGGAGGGGTCGTACCAGGGGAGTTCGCGGACTGGGTTACTGGGTAGGACGAGAGTCACGGCACCGAGCTCGTTGACCGCGAACTCGGCTTCCTGGATAGCGAGGTTGACGTCGTGCATGGGAACGAGGGCGCCGAGCTTGAGGACGGATGGATCCGCATCGCAGTAGTCCCGAAGCCAGCGGTTGAAGGCCCGGCATATGGCGGCGGCGATATTGGGGTCCATGTCGTCGATGCCGATGACGTGGGCAGCCATGGTACGGAAACAGACGGCCGCATCCAAGCCTTCCACCTTGACAGCTTCGAGCATGTGCTCAGGGCGGGAGCCTTCTTCCTCCTCAACGCCCGGGCTGCCCGACTCGTGCTTGTCGACCTGGTATATCCCTTCGCTTTCAGCTTTCTGACGGGCGATCTCGTTGCGGATATCGAGGCCACGCTGGCGTTCGGGCCTGTCGATAAAGGCGGGGAGAGGCTTGCCAAGGCAGTGCCAGGTCTCGGAGCGGCCGTTCATGGACATCTTGCGCGGGGCAACGCCTCGGAAGGCGGGGTCGATGTAGTCGATCCACAGGTCGGGGGGCTCGGAGACGTGGATGTCGCTGTCCATGACTTTGAAGCCATTGTTCATAGGTGTCCTCCGGAGGATGTTGTATTTAAAGGTTGTGAATTCGGGCGACGGTGGCGCCGAGGATATTGGCGCGGTCTTCGTCGGAAAGGAAGGGGCAGTGGACCCGGTACTGGTCGATGGTCTGTCGGTAGGTCCAGAATCGGGCGACCATGGGTAAGTCGGTGCCCAAGATGACGTGGTCGGACCCGATGCGTTGAACTATCTCTTCAACGGTTGGCTCGACGTTCTTGAAAGGGTACTGCCAGATGCCGCCGAGTTGGATGGGGAAGAGGAGTTGGAGGTGACATTTGTCGGATTCGAATACACGCCAAACGGCTTTGGGGAGGATGATGCGGTCGTCCTGGCGGAAGTTGCCCCAGCTGAGGCCGTGGGTGAGGACGACGGAGAGATCGGGATACTCTTGCATCCAGTCGTGGAGGGTGTCGAGTTCATGAAGGTAACTGTCGGCGCCGGATTTTACGAAGGCGAGCCCGGCCCTGGGTTGTACGGTGAAGTAAACGGGGAGTCCCAGTCTCGAGATGCCCCGCCAGAATTCTCGCATGGGGCCCATGTTCCAGCTCTCTTCACGGCCGCCGCCCCAGTAGGAACGGGTGAAGAACTGGAAGCCGCAGACGCCCCCGGCGTTAAGCCAACGCTCGACTTCCCGTAGGGCGGCGGATGGGTCGGAGGGGATGTCGGTCTCGGGCACGTGCATGAGGCTCTTGAGGCGGTCTGGGTATTGGGCGGTGGCCTCGGAGTGGAGCTTGTTGTTGCGGCCAAGGTGGGAGGCGTTGTGAAGGATGGCTATATCGACGTCGGCGTAGTCCATCTCGGCGATTAGGCGCTCAGCGGGCATTTCGAGGTTGTTGAGCATGGGGGGAAGGTATTGCTTGGTGTAGGTCTCACCTTCATATGTCCAGGTCAGGCGGTCCTTGTCCCGGCCCCAGGAAACCTCGTGAAGGGCACCGGAGTCTGGGTCGGCGAGGACGGAGTTGTCGGCACGGGCCCGGTCCCGGACTCGCCAGACAGGTTGGTGGTGGATCGACAGCTCCTGCTGCACGGCCCGCATCTTTTGCTCGATGGCCGGGTATCCGGCGGCAGAGTCCATGGGCTCGAATATGTAAGCGTGGCCGTCTATTAGCATGTCTGGCTGCCCCTTTCTGAGGTCTCGGAGTCCGCGTTGTCGCTCGTTTGCCGAGGCCATTATACTTGACCGGCATTTGCGGCTCGGACATCTCTAACCTATGACCAGAATACTTGATGGAATAAAGGTCCTGGAAATAGCCAACTGGCTTGCGGCGCCCGCGGCGGCGGCTCTGCTGTCTGACCTGGGGGCCGACGTTATAAAGGTCGAGCCTCACAGGGGAGATCCGTGGCGGGGGTATCGTGCAGGAGACCCGGTTAACTATGCTTTCGAGCAGGACAATCGGGGCAAGAGAGACATAGCGCTGGACCTGAGTCATCCACGGTCGCAGGAGATAGTGCACAAGATTGCCAAGAGCGTGGACGTGTTCGTGACCAACCTGCTGCCCAGGCGCAGGCGAAGGTTTGGGGTTACCTACGAAGACTTGAAGGCCATCAACTCCCGGCTTATCTACGTTTCCTTCACGGGGTACGGGGAGAAGGGGCCACAATATGACAGGCTGGGTATGGATTTCGGGGCGTTTTGGTCGCGGTCGGGAATTATGAACCTGATGGGATGGCCGGGTGAACCTCCCATCCTGCAGCGGGGCGGAATGGGGGACCATTCCACTTCTCTGGGTTTGCTGGCGGGAGTGCTGGGTGCGCTGTATTATCGGGAGAGGACGGGGGAGGGGCAGGAGGTGTCGGGGTCGCTTTTCGGCACTGGTCTGTGGGTTATCGGGGCGGACCTGCAGAGGACGTTGGTGAATGGCCGAGACGCTGAGCGCAGACCCTACCGCCACGAGAATGAAAGCCCCATTACGAACTGGTACCAGGCAAAAGACGGGAAGTGGTTGATCTTGGAGAACCCAAATCCCTGCCCCTACTGGCAACGGACGTGTCGGGCCCTGGGGCTTGCCGACCTGGAGAATGTGCCGGAGTACTCCACGGTGGAAGGGCTTCTAGAACATTGCGTTGAGCTAAACGCGTTGTTCGACAAGATTTTCGCGACGAAGACCCGGGATGAGTGGGCGCCGCTTTTGACCGAGAACGAGGTGATCTGGGCCCCGATTCAAAATCTGGTGGAGGTTGCGGAAGACCCGCAGGCAGAGGCGATAGAGGCTTTTGAGACGCTGGAGCACCCGGAGTTCGGTGAGTACAGGACGATTAACTTTCCGGTGAAGTTCAGTGCGACGGAGAATGGGGCTCGGGGGCCGGCGCCCGAGACTGGGCAGCATACGGAAGAGGTGCTCCTGGAGTATGGGTATTCCTGGGAGGAGATTGAGGGGATGAAGGGGGAGGGGGTTATTCCGTGAAGGAGCATTGCAACGTGACCCTATGGAATGTGTTACCTATGTCCCCGAACGAGTGTTACTGATCTCTCTGGACACTGGTTGAGGAAGAGAGGATTCGGGGGCCATTCGGTGAGGGGGTTTCCTGAAACAGATTGTTAATGAAGGGCGTTAGATTCCTCGCGTGGCCTCGGAATGACAGGGTAGTTGGCGTTGAGTCTGCCGAGAGCGAGGTGGGTGGAAGAAGGTCCGGGAGGGTAGGCACGAGATCTACCCCTACGGGGGAGGGAGGGAGGTGGGTTAGAGGAGGGCGGAGGCTTCGCCGACGATGACTTTTTTGCCGTTCTGGTCTTTGGCCCAGATGTTTAGGTGGACGGTGGCGGCGTCGATGTCGGAGACTTCTGCATGGTAGGTTAGGGTGTCGCCGTACCAGACGGGGGCGATGAACTTAGTGGTGAGGGTGCCGCCTTCGATCCAACCCTTGGGATTGGGGAGCCAGCGGGTGAGGAGGACGGAGAAGAGGGCCTCGGTGAGGACGCCCTGGGCGATGGGTTCCTGGTACATGGTCTGGGAGGCGGCTTCACGGTCGGCGTGGAAGCTGGCCCTCCAATCGCTGCGGGCGGCTATTCTCTCGAAGAGATCTTCATAGGCGATGACCATCTCCTCGGTGATGGTGCGGGTGAGAGTCGGGACGGTATCGTCTTTTCGGATGGTAGTCGCTCCGGCTTGGGCCATGACGCTCTCCTCGGGGCTAGGGGCTCGGGCGGACGGTGTTCTCGCTGGGCCAGACGCTGGCGTGGTATTTCTCGGCCACCAGGACGCCGCTCTGGTTACGGCTCTCGATGCGGAATGCGAGGTACTGGTGGTCTCGCTTAACCCACTTGTCGACGATCTTCATCTTGCTGGTGATGGTGTCGCCGGGGTAGACGGGCGCGATGAAGGTGAAGCCGGAACGGGAGTGGAATGACTCGCCGGGGCGTCGGTAACCTGCGCCATCCATGATGGCGATGAAGTGGGCGTAGCAGTTCATGAGCACGGGCATAGCTACGATTTGTGAATAGCCGGCGTTTTTGGCGGCGTCGGAATCTCGGAAGAGGGAGAGGTCTTCTTCGAGGAGGTCAGCCAAGCGGTCAACGAGGTCTCGGGTGACGTGGAAGGTGTAGGGGGCGAACGCGAAGCCGATCTGGGCGTCTTCGTAGGTGAGTTCGGTTATGGGGTTGGGCTGCTCCATGTTGGTGCGGGGCCCCGTCTAGCCGCCGGCTATGGCGTTGAGGAAGTGGACCTCGCTGTCCTCGCGGACTTTTTCGAGGATGCCAAGCTGGGAGACTTCGCCGTCTACGGCGACGGCAAAAGCGGCCTTGAGGCGTCCGTTCTCGGTGAGCCGGTTCTGCATTCCGGGAAAGACCTCGTCAAGGTTCTTGATGATCTGGCGCACGGTTGAACCCTCAATCTCGGCGCGGTCCTTACCGCCGGATAGGGTCCGCATCAGGGACGGGATAAATACGGTGGCCATGAGCTCAACTCTCGGAGTTGCCGTTACTCAGAGCGGCCAGGACTGCCGGGGGATTCATTGGCAAGTTTTCCAGCCTAATGCCCATGGCGTTGTGTATGGCGTCGGCGATGGCCGCAGGAGGTGCAATTATGCTGGCCTCTCCCACGCCACGGACTCCGTAGGGATGGCCGGGGTTGGCGACTTCGACGATGACAGTGTCGATCATGGGGATGTCGAGGGAAGTGGGCATCCGGTAGTCGAGGAGGGTGAAATTGTCCATGCCACCCTCTTGGTTCATGTAGTATTCCTCATTGAGGCCCCAGCCGATGCCCTGGACGCTGCCGCCCTGCATTTGGCCTTCCACGTAGGACGGGTGGACGGCTTTGCCCACGTCCTGGACGCAGGTGAAGCGGAGGACGGTGACCTTACCGGTCTCGGGGTCTATCTCTACGTCGGTGATGGCACCGGCGAAGGAAACGCCTACGCCCTTGGGGTCGACGGTGGACTTGCCAACGACGCCACCACCGGTATCGTTCATCTTGCGAGCCAAGTCCTTGAATGAGATGGAGAGTTCGGGGTCCGACTTGGACCTGAATACGCTCTTGTTGAACTCAATGTTCTCAGGCTCGATTTCCCAGAGGATGGCGGCCCGTTTGACCATTTCGTTGCGTACGTCGACGGCGGCTTCATGGGCGGCCCAGCCGGTGGCGAAGGTTGTGCGGCTCCCGCCGGTGACGTCGGTGTAGCCAATGGAGTCGGTGTCGACGACGGCGGGGTTAACGTCCTCGGGAGTGATGCCCAGGACCTCTGCGGCCTGCATGGCGATGGAGGCCCGGGTGCCGCCGATGTCGGTCGAGCCGATGAGCAGGTTGATGGTGCCATCGTAGTTGACGCTGATGGAGCAGGCCGACCTCCAGCCGATGTTCATCCAGAACCCGACCGCGACACCTCGTCCCCGGTTGGGCCCTTCCAGCTTGGAGGCGTAGTGGGGATGCGACTTCATGGCCTCGATAACCTCGGCGCAGCCGACCACGCCGTAGGGCGTGCCGTCGGCGCGACGGGTGCCTTCCCTGGACGTGTTGAGCATACGGAAGTCCAAGGGGTCCATGCCAACCTTCTCGGCAAGCATGTCTACCACAGTCTCGGAGGCGAAGGCGGCGTTGGTTGCGCCGGGGGCCCTATAAGCGGCAGTTTTGGGCTTGTTAACCACGACATCGTAACCGTCAATGACGATATTGGGGATGTTGTAGCAGGCAAACACGCAGGTAGCGCCGGCGCCGACGGGGGAGCCGGGGAAGGCTCCGGCCTCGTAGGCGAGGTGGGCCTGGGCGGCGGTAAGTTTGCCGTCCCTGGTGGCGCCCATCTTTACCTTTACGTGGGAGCCGGGGGTGGGGCCTGTGCCCTCGAAGACCTCTCTGCGGGACATCTGCATCTTGACGGGACGGCCGGTCTTCCTGGAGAGGAGCGCGGCCACGGGTTCCAAGTAGACGGGTATCTTGCCGCCGAACCCTCCACCTATCTCCATAGGCGTCACGCGTATCTTGGAAACGGGTATATCCAAGATTTGAGACATGGAGGTCCTTACGGGAAAGGCGCCCTGAGTGCTGGTCCAGACGTGGAGTCGGCCATCATTGTTCCAAAGGGCGGTACCGTTCTGAGGTTCGATGTAGCCCTGATGGACGGTTGCGGTGTCGAAATCTCTTTCGATGATGAAATCGGCCTTTGCAAAACCCTCTTCGATATCGCCGATGACCTGTTGGAAGTGGGTGGCGACATTGCTGGGCTCAGTGCCTTTTTCACCGGACTCGTCGGTGCGCATTTCCTCGTGGAGAATTTGAGAGTCGGAGTCCATGCCCTGGGGGGCGCTGGTGACGGGTGGGAGGACTTCGTATTCGACATCAATGAGAGAGAGGGCCTCTTCGGCGATATGGTCGTTCACAGCTGCTACGCCTACTATGGCATGGCCGACGTAAAGAGCCTTCTCACCGGCGAGGACGTTCTCCCGCTGGTAGCGCCTGGCAGGCTTGTCGGCGCCGTTGGTGGGGAAGTCTTTAGAGGTGACAACGGCGCG
This sequence comes from Dehalococcoidia bacterium, assembly GCA_965249275.1. Lineage (GTDB taxonomy): Bacteria > Chloroflexota > Dehalococcoidia > Plut-88900 > Plut-88900 > Plut-88900. The sequence goes on along the minus strand of CBDFLQ010000006.1, from coordinate 166,846 downwards.
GACGCCTTCCAGGGCCTCTGCCTTGGAGGTGTCTATGGACTTAATGCGGGCGTGGGCGTGGGGGCTGCGCAGTACCCTGGCGCGAAGCAGGTCGGCGGCCTGGAAGTCGGCGCCGTAACGGGCGCGGCCCGTTACCTTATCGGCGCCGTCGTGACGGATGGGCCGGGTGCCAACTACATCGAACTCCTGATTAACTAGGACTACGTTGGAGTCGGTGCCCTGCCTTGTTGTCAACTCTTAGCCTCCTGCATCTTCTTCGCGGAGTCGAGTACGGCCCTGACGATCTTGTCGTAGCCCGTGCAACGACAGAGGTTGTTCGCGAGCCAGAAGCGGATGCGGTCCTCTGAGGGGTCGGGTTCGCGTTCGAGGAGCGCCTTGGCCGCCACGATGAAACCGGGTGTGCAGATACCGCACTGAAGCGCGGCATTTTCGAGGAAGGCCTGCTGTATGGGGTGGAGGTTGTTGCCGTCGGCGACGCCCTCGATGGTCTCGATGTTCCTGCCTTCGGCCTCGACGCCGAGGACCAGGCAGGAGGTGACGATGCGGCCATCCAAGCTCACGGTGCAGGCGCCGCAGTTGCCGTCATTGCAGCCTTCTTTGGAGCCGGTGAGCCCGATTACGTCGCGCAGGCACTCGAGGAGGCTTTGTCGGGGTTCGCAGAGGAACTCGACGTTTTCGCCGTTAATGGTCGTCTGTACGTAGGTTTTCCTGGGCATCTAAGACGCCTCCTTGGCCCGCTCGATGGCGGTATTTAAAGCTCGTCGGGTCAAAACTTCACAGAGGTGTGTCCTGAATTCGATGGTGCCGCGCATGTCGGTGATAGGTCTGGCAGCGGCCTGTGCCAGGGCGGAAGCCTTGCGGATGGACTCGTCGCTTATAGGCTGCCCGGCGAGGGCGTCGCCGGCTTCCCTGACGAAGAGGGGAGTCGGTGCGACGGAGGCGAGGGACACACGGGCGGACTTGATGTTGTCTCCGTCCAGCTCCACCGATACGCCTGCCCCGACTACGGCGATGTCCATTTCGTTACGGGGTATGAAGCGGATGTAGCGGGCACCGGAGTTGGCAGCGGGGGTCGGGACGCTAATCGAGACAAGAATCTCGTTGGCGGCGAGTATGCTCAGACCGGGGCCGGTGCAGACGTCCTCGACGGGGACGCTACGGGTGCCGTTGGGTCCGGCGATATTAGCGGTAGCGCCGTAGGCTATCAAAGCGGGAATGGAGTCGGCGCTGGGGGCGGCGTTGCAAAGGTTGCCGCCAACAGAGGCCCGACCCTGGATCTGGATGCCGCCGATGATTGTGGTGCAATCCACGAGGGCAGGGTAGTTCGCGATCACAGCGGCGTCTTCGTAGATCTTGTAGCATTCGACCGCTGCGCCAATGGTCAAGCCTGAGGCGGGGTCGTAGGAGAGCACGTTGAGTTCTGGGATGGACTTGACGTCGAGCAGTAAATCGGGCTGGCGACGCCTGGCACGAAGCTGAACGAGGATGTCAGTGCCGCCGGCGAGGGCACGGGTGCGATCGCCGTCACGGGCGAGGATCTCGACAGCCTCGCTAAGGGACGTAGGGCTAAGGTAATCGATCCATTTCAAAGGCGGGCCTCTTTTCCCCCTCAAACGAGGGACAGGTTGAGTCCTAGGCTTAGGGCCACGGGTATTACTTCCTAGTGAAGCGGTTCCAAGATACCGATAGGCTAAAGTTGTGTCAAGGGTGTGGGAGGGGGAGGAGGGGAGGCAGTTGGGCCGTATTTCGCAAGTCGGATAATAAGCAGTAGATACGGCGGGGAGTGTAGGAATGGAGAGGGGTGAGTGAGTATGAAGAAACTGAGCTTAGACGGCATGGCAATTTTCACTGGCTCCCCTGACTAACGGCTTGAAATATCGAGAATATGAGGGTCTGTCTACGTTTCTTGAAAGGGGGGGAGGGGGGTGCTAGTATTCCCCCCTTATTGGTGCGAGGAGCAAGGCCGACGGGATTGAGTTTGACAGAAGAGCGGATGTCGATAAGCAATTGAGCCGTTTATCCGATACATTTGAACGGGCCCGAGCGGCTGATAGACCCGTCATTGCGACATTTCTAACAGTCGGGTTTCCTGATAGGGAGTCGACGCAGGCTATGGTAGGGGCGATGGTGGAAGGTGGGGCCGACATTATCGAGCTTGGGGCTCCGTTCAGTGATCCCCTTGCGGAAGGCCCGACCGTACAGAGGTCCAGCCAGGTTGCTCTTGATCAGAACATCACTCTTGAGGACTGCCTCGATTGCTGCCGGAACGCACGAAGCCGATTCCCGGACGTTCCGTTGATATTGATGGGATACTACAATCCGCTGCTGAGCTATGGACTGAACCGGTTTGCCGATGATGCGTCGGAGGCGGGTCTCGATGGGCTGATTGTTGTCGATTTGCCTCTCGAGGAGGCGGGGCCACTACAGAGCGCAGTTAAGGCCCGCGGCATGGACTTCATATTTCTTCTGGCCCCTACCAGCACGGAGGAGCGGATCAAAAGAGTGGCGGCAGTGTCATCGGGGTTCGTGTACTGCGTCGGCTTGACGGGTGTCACGGGGGCGAGACGGGAAATGGGCGCCGATCTTCCGGAGTTTCTGGGCAGGGTGCGGGCGGAGACGGACTTACCGTTATTGGTCGGGTTTGGGATTTCGACAAGAGAGCACGTGGAAAGGGCCGCTTCGATGTCAGATGGAGTGGCTGTGGGAAGCGCTCTAATAAACCTGATCGAGCAGTCGGCGCCCGGGGCCCGAGAAGAGAATGTAAGGAATTTTGTGCGCGGGCTTCGGGGCTGCGCTGAGGCTTTGTAACAGGAGAGTTTTTATTTTGTGGTGCAGAGGAATACGCGGGGCCATTACGGCAACAGAGAACAGCGAGGAGGCGATCCTGGAGGCTACGACTGAGCTTCTCCAGCAGATGATCAAGGCGAACGACATTGAGGCTGGTCAGATAGCCTCGGCGACGTTTACTACTACGGTGGACCTGAATGCGGAGTATCCGGCGGTCGCGGCGCGGCGGCTGGGTTGGGTGGACACGGCCCTGTTGTGCGGCCACGAGATGAACGTGCCTAAGGGACTCAAAAAGGTGATCCGGGCAATGGTGCTGATCAATACGGAGAAGACGGCGAAAGACATAAAGCACGTTTATATGAAAGACGCAAGAAAGCTCAGGCCGGACAATGCGGGGCCCGCGTACATAGAGGAGGCGGAGAGCGTGTAGGGAGTCGGGGGTGGGGGAGACGGGATGATTGAGAGAATACGGGATATTACGCGGACCCTGGAGCAGGCTTATACATAGGAGCCGTTGGGGAAACAAATGAGAGTCCTTGGTGTGGTGGCAATCACCCTGGCGCTAGTGATAGGCGCGTGCAGCGGGTCGGGTGAAGCCCCTACGCCCACTACCGACGTAAGTGCAGAGGTGAGAACGGCGGTTGCGGAAGCCCTGCCGACAGCTACGCCGACCCCTCTCCCGGACATCGACGCTACCGTCAATGCCCGGATGGCGGAGACTATGGCTGCCGTTCCCCCTACGCCTATGCCTGCGCCCACGCCTTTGCCAACGGCTACATTCATCCCAGTGCCTACGCCCACGCTCACACCTGTGCCTACAACCACGCCCACGCCCCTGCCTACGGCCACACCCACACCCGTGCCTGCAGCCACACCTACGCCTGTGCCTACAGCCACACCTACGCCCGTGCCTACAGTCACGCCTACGCCGGTTCCCACTGCCACTCCCAGCTCGGAGCCGATTAGTGCGATGGTTAGACGGGCGCGGCCAGCCGTTGAGAGAATAACCAGCAGCACGGCCAGCGGTACGGGGGTCATATTCGACACGCAAGGCCGGACAGGATTTGTGGTGACAAATGAGCACGTAGTGGGAGGGCAATCGCGGGTGAGTGTGACCGTAGACGATTCGACGACTTATAGCGGGACGGTGTTGGGGGTAGATGCAACTCGGGACCTGGCGGTTGTAAGCATCTGTTGCGGCGATTTCACAGCTCTGGAGTTCGGGGATGCGGCAGGGTTGGAGGCGGGGGACGAGATAGTGGCTATCGGCTACGCTTTGGGACTCTCGGGTGAGGCCACCGTAACTCGTGGCATTGTTTCGGCTGTCCGCTACGACTCTCGTTTCCTAAGTGATGTCATTCAAACCGATGCTGCCATCAATCCCGGCAACAGCGGTGGCCCAATGCTCTCGATGTCAGGCCAGATTTTGGGCATCAACACCTTTGGCTATGATGAATCACAAAGTGGGAGACCAGTTGAAGGACTGAATTTCGCGATCTCAGCGGTGACGGTTCAGTATCGAATACCAACGCTAAGGGCCGGGACGGCGGTGCCGACTGCAACGCCCGCGCCTCGCCCTACTCCAACTCCAGCGCCGGGTGCGGGATACGATTTTGGCCCCTTGAACGGGGAACTGCGACATGACCCGTTCGACAACTTCATAAAGATTGAATATGCAGGCGTTACGATTTCCGATACGGTTGTTGAAACTACGTTCGTGAATCCTTACTCGGCTTCGTCTAACTCGTGGGACTATGGTTTCATAGTGCGAAGTGATAAGCGGGATGATGCTGCCCCGTTCCTACAATTTGTGGTTTCGAGCAACGGGGGCTGGGCGGTGAATGTTGGGGCAGATGCACCATATGAGCGTATTGGTGCGGGAACGGTCAGTAACCTTAATACGGGTGCCGGGAGCCGGAATCACCTGATGGTTGTGACCATTGGAGAACGGGGATGGTTTTTCGTGAACGGTGATTTCGTGGCGATTGTTGACCTGAAAATGGCGGCTCATGCTGGTGATATCGCGGTCATTACAGGAGCATATACAGGGGATGAGATATCCGGAGGTGTGACCCGCTACGAGGGATTTAAGGGATACGAGCTGAAGAAGCAATACGGGCCTGCGGCTGGGGTTTTGGAAAAGGAGCCGGGACTCATTGGGGTCCACACGAGCGGTGTATGGACTCGCGATCTGGTGGTGGAAGCGGAGTTCATCAACCCGCAAGGGAAGGAATGGAGCTATGGGTTTATGGTTAGAAACCCTGTATCTGGGCGGTTGGAAGTTATCGGTGTGATCGGGCAAGGGCGATGGTATCACTATACCCGTGGGTTAAGTGACTCTGAATATATTGAAGTAGCGTCGGGATCCCTACGGAGTTCTGGAGCGGGACTAGGCTCGAGTCGAAACCGGCTTTTGTTGATCGCCGTGGAGGTATCCGGATGGTTCTTCATTAACGACCAACTTGTAACAAGCCTAGACTTGGGGCATAACCAAGATATTGGCGGTGTTAGCGCGATGGGAGACTTCTTCCTGAGCCATTATAGCTATCCCGAGTTTTCGAATTTCAACGTATGGGCACAGTAACTTCATATTCATAATGTAAGGAATCCTCCCATGAGCGAGAATTTACAAAGTCAACATAATCTTGAGCGCTTTGAGATAGTTGCAGGAGAGTCATCCGATATCTGGGGACTGCAACTGTCCGCTGATACCTCTGAGATGGTAGTGTGGTGGATAACCGAGAAGAATTTGGCGAGGATGCACAATAGGATTCATTGGACGCTAAATCGCGATGATGAGTGGTTGAAGAAGAAAGGTGGCAGCTTGTGACTCAGTATGAAATTAAGGCTCCGCCCATACACCCCTGCACGGCATTAGGCACTTCATTGGTTGTCGACGGGTGAGAGCCGAAGCTTATCATGGTCTCACTCCTGGTATCCCTTGACCCTCTTAAATGGGGGTGGCTATAATTGCGCAAAATCTTGTCGGGCGCGGGTTTTGGACTCGGGCCCGATTTTCCAAGAGGCACTACGTGGCAAATCAGACTGGCAAGCGGTACAAGTGCGAGAGCTGCGGGTCGGAGTTCATTGTGACCCGGGGCGGGAATGGCACCATAATGTGCTGCGACAAAGAGATGGTCCTCAAGTAGCGACCATCACGGCCCCTTCAGGGACTGGTCAACTCAAAACGTCGAAGAGGATTTAGCAGAATGCCAAACTTGCTGGGCAAAAGGTTCGTCTGTGAGAACTGCGGGAGCCAGGTGCTGTGCACCAAGGCGGGGGAGGGTGGGGTGAACTGCTGCAGCGTGGAGATGACGCTCCAGCAGCCGAAGCCTCTTCCCTCGGCGGACTAGAACCAGACTCCACGGACTAAACGTCTCTTTATTTTTGGGTCACCCTCTCCCTCCGATGAGGGAGAGGAGTTGAGCTAGGCTCACTTTTCTTTTTTACACCACCCCGAATGCACTCGCGCTTAATTGGGAACAGTGTGAGGGGATTCCTGTCATGATCTCACAAGACAATCCCCGGTAATCCTTGGTGAGTTGCGCAAAGGGCTCATTGAGGGAAAGGGGATGGCAGAGAAGGATGTGAGGGGGTAAGTACTAGATCCCTCCCGCCAAAGGCGGACTTGCAGCGCGGAGCCTCGGGATGACAGGGGTTAATGGTGTGTGTTTATTCGGCCCTTTGGCGGGCCCGAGGTGAGGGGCAAGCACCAGATTCCGCTCTAGAGACCATTCGGTGTTCCGTAGGCGGATTTGCACCTGATTCGGGGCCTGTGGTGGCCACCCACCCAATTGGTCCTCCCTGCGTTTGGCCGGAGGATTGGGGCTTTAGGCCAGTTTGCGTATGACGCCTATAACCTTGCCCTTGACGGAGAGGTTAGAGGGATCGACGTAAATGGGGGCCATCTGGGAGTTGGCGGGCTGAAGCCTGATCCTATCCGGCTCTCGGTAGAGGCGCTTAAGGGTGACTTCCTCCTCGGCCTCAAGCCATGCGGCGACCATGTCACCGTCGTCGGCGGTGTTGACGTGCTGGAGGAGGACGATGTCGCCGTCGTCGATGAGGGCGTCGATCATTGAAGTGCCCTTGACTTTGAGGGCGTAGACATTCTCCCTGCCGCCAACCATGTCCTCGGGAATTTCGAGGGTTTCAAGGGAAGCCCAGGGTTCTGAGGTGGGAACTGGAAGAGGCTCGCCGGCGGCGATATAACCCAGGAGTGGGGCCCTGAAGATGTCGGCGTCCCGACCGTCGTAGCCGATGACTTCTATTCCCCGGGACACGCCCGACTCCCTACGGATGTAGCCCTCCCTCTCGAGGGCCTTAAGGTGGTAGTCGGCCACTGAGGTAGAACTCATACTGCAAATCTGGACGACGTCCCGGACGCTGGGAGGATACTTGTGCCGGTCCATAAAGCCGGTGATAGCGTCAAGGACTTGCTTACGTTTTTTTGACAAAGCTTTCATGCGCACCTCTGTTGGGAACGGGCGTTCTAAGGAAATAATAACAAAGTAGACAGAGGGTGTCAATGGGGGCGAGAAAGGGTGGATGGGGCGCGACATACAGAGGAGAGACGAAGCTAGGCAAGTCCCAGATTCCTCGCGGAGCCTCGGAATTACAGAGAAGGAGCCTCAGATTGACAGGAGGACAAGGGCAGGGGGTTAGGATTCTTCGGATTCGGGGGCGTCCTCGGTGGGAATCCCGGCTTCGGCGTCCTCCGTTTCCTCTCCGGGGAGCACCTCGGCGACGCGGCCCGGAGTGGCCCTGACTATCATCTGATCACCGTCTGTGAGGACCTCAATGTCGTCGGGGAGGTTGAGGTCACGCACGAATATCGACTGATCTATTTCCTCCAGCACCGAAACGTCTACCTCAATTGAGTTCGGGATTTGCATGGGCAGCCCGGAGACCTGTATGGATGCGAGTATCTGAGATATCACTGTCTGCGTCTTGGGCAAGGGAGACTCTCCGACGAACACCAGAGGCACGTCGGAGGTTATGGCCCTCGTTACGTCCACCTGGAGGAAGTCAACGTGGATTACCACGTCGGTGACGGGATTGCGTTGGATGTTGCGAATAACGGCAGTTCTGGCAGTTTTCTCACCCTTAACCTTGACGTCCAGGACAGCGTTTTGGCCTCCCTGGGACAGTGCCTGGATAAGGTCGGCGGAGGGGAGTTGGAGGGCGACGGAATCGAGGTTTCGGCCGTAGATATTGGCGGGGGTGAGGCCGTCACGCCTCAGGAATCGGGCCTTCTTGCCCATCGCTTCGCGAACATCTACGGCTAACTGTATGGTGTCCATGGGATCGGTATCTCCGGTCAGTGTTATCGTTTCTTAGCTAGCCCCCAAATTGAAGGGGAGCGAACGCTATGTTATCATATATCGTCCTTGGATAGCGGAAAAGGGGATGGACAGGCCGAAAAAACAGGCATGAATCCCTCGGAGGAATTGTCTTAATGGCAACATCGCTCGCTTTCACTAAAGAACAAGTCCAGAGATACAGCAGACATCTTATAATGCCGCAGGTCGGGAGCAAAGGGCAGAGAAAACTGCTTGACTCAAAGGTGCTTCTGATCGGGGCAGGGGGTCTTGGATCGCCGACAGCGCTGTACTTGGCAGCTGCGGGGGTCGGGACTTTGGGGATCGTAGATTTCGACGTAGTAGACCTCACCAACCTGCAGAGGCAGATACTGCATCGAAACAGTGACGTGGGGAGGCCAAAGGTGGACTCGGCGACGGACACGCTCAAGGGCATCAACCCGGACGTCAACGTCATATCCCACCCCGTACGCCTCACTTCCGAGAATATCTTCGAGATAATGGCCGACTACGACGTTATCGTGGATGGCACGGACAACTTCCCCACGCGGTACCTGGTCAATGACGCCTGTGTGATGACCAAGAAGCCGAACGTGCACGGCAGCATATTCCTGTTCGAGGGACAGGCCTCGGTGTTCACCCATGACAAGGGCTGCTACCGCTGCCTCTACCCGGACCCCCCTCCCCCCGGCATGGTGCCCAGTTGCGCCGAGGCCGGAGTGCTGGGCGTTCTTCCTGGCATCATAGGAACTATCCAGGCAATCGAGACGATAAAGTTGCTGCTCGGGCTTGGTGAACCGCTGACGGGCCGGCTGATGATCTTCGATGCGCTAGACATGGAGTTCAGGCAGGTGAAGGTGCGTCGTGACCCGGACTGCCCGGTGTGCGGAGACAACCCCACGGTCACGGAACTAATCGACTACGAGGCCTTTTGCGGCGTGCTGGCCCACGCCTAACCGCTCGACCTGTACGCAAAGAGAAATGGACACGTCTTGTATAGGGCGCCCTCCAATCCGGGGGGCGCCCTCTCTAACTTCAGGGCCCGTGGGGCGTTTGTCCGTTGTGTGTGAGTTCGCAAGTTGGTATATTCCCCTGCGGCCTCGCGCCAAACCGACAATACATATTCCTGGAGATTGCGCGGTGTGAACCGTACAACAGGAGACATAACGTAACCAAGCAAGAGAAGAGCAAGAGAGTTACCACACGATTAAAGGAGGACCCATGGCGGAGACCAGCGGTAAAGACATAATAAAGAGGTGTAAGGACGAGGGGATAGAGTACGTGGACCTGAAGTTCACCGACCTGTTCGGGCGGCTTCAACATTTCTCGGTGCCGTCCGTAGAAGTGGATGAAGCATTGTTCGAAGAGGGTATGGGATTCGACGGTTCGAGCATCAGAGGCTTTCAAGCAATCAATGAAAGCGACATGCTTATAGTGCCCGACCCGGCGTCCGCGTTCATTGACACGGTATTCGAGCGCCCGACTCTGAGCCTGCTTTGCGACATACGGGACCCGGTTCTGGGTAATGGGTATCCCCGGGACCCGAGGTATGTAGCGAAGAAGGCGGAAGCCTACCTGAAGAGCACGGGTATCGCCGATTCCAGCGCATGGGGGCCGGAACTGGAGTTCTTTATCCTGGACGACATCCGGTACGACAACCAGCCAAATGCGGCGTACTACTACATAGACTCACAGGAGGCCGTTTGGAATAGGGGAGCCCCTTCGCCGAACCTGGGACACAGACCTCCGGCCAAAATGGGTTACTCACCAGCTCCACCCATGGATTCGCTCACGGACATCCGGAACGATATAGCAACGGAACTGATGAAGGTCGGGATCCGGGTGGAGATGCACCATCATGAGGTGGCAACCGGGGGCCAGAGCGAGATCAGCATCCGGTTCGACACGCTCACCAAGATGGGCGACAAGGCACTGCTGTACAAATACATCGCCAAGAACGTGGCCAAGCGGCACGGAAAGACGGTGACCTTCATGCCCAAGCCGATCTTCGGGGACAACGGTACGGGAATGCACGTCCACCAGAGCCTGAGGAAAGACGACATCAACCTCTTCTACGGGGACGGCTACGCCTTCACCAGCGACATGTGCCGACACTACATAGCCGGTCTGCTGGCCCACGCTCCGGCCTTGATGGCCTTCTGCGCTCCCGGCACCAACTCCTACAAGCGTCTAGTCCCCGGGTACGAGGCACCGGTAAACCTGATTTACTCTCGCAGGAACCGGAGCGCCTGTATCAGGATTCCGGCTTACTCGACTTTGCCCAACGCGGTACGCATCGAGTTCCGACCTCCTGACCCTACCGCAAACCCGTACCTGGCCTTCTCGGCTCTGCTGATGGCGGGTCTGGACGGGATAGAGAAGAAGATGGACCCCGGAGAACCGATGGACGTGGATCTGTACGAACTCTCCGCGGAAGAGGCCAAGGGAATTCCCCAAGTACCTGGCAGCCTGGAAGAATCATTGAACGCTCTGGAGGCCGACCACGAATTCCTGTTGAAGGGCGGCGTCTTCACGCCGGACTTGATAGAGACGTGGATCGAATACAAGCGGATCAACGAAGTCGACCCGGTTAGAATGAGGCCGCACCCGTTCGAGTTTGCTCTGTACTACCACGCTTAGAGACGGACTAGGAAACGGCAACCTGCGCAGCGCGCAGGTTGCCGTTTCGCGTTAAGAAGGGAGAAGCCATGATTGAGAAATTGTTCGATCTGACGGATAGGGTAGCTATAGTGACGGGTGCATCCTCGGGGTTCGGGGTGGTGTTCGCCCACGCGCTCGCAGAGGCGGGGGCGGACGTTGTGGTGGCAGCGAGGCGGAAAGAGCGGCTGGAACAGACTGCCGAGGGGGTGAGGGAGCGGGGACGGCGGTGCCTCGTGATGCAGACCGACGTTTCGCAGGAGGACCAGATAGACGAACTGGTGGCGAAGACGATGGAGGAGTTTGGCAGGATAGACATCGTGGTGAACAACGCGGCTCGGGGCGGCATGGCGATGTGGACCGAAACCACGACCCTTGAAGAGTACCGCATCATTCTGGACACCAACCTTTTCGGAGTGTTCATGCTGACGCAGAAGGCGGGTCGGGTGATGCTCGACCGGGGATGGGGCAGGATTATCAACATCTCCTCGGTGGAGGGGGTGCAGGCCGCGCCGGAGAACGATCCCAGCATTGGATACTGCACGGCCAAGCACGCGATGGCGGGACTGACCCGGGAGACAGCGAAGCAGTGGGCCAAGAGGGGTGTAACCGTTAATCAAATCGGGCCAGGATTTTTCCACACTGAGCTGACCGACCGTTTCCTTAAGCTACCCGACGTGAAGGCGGAACTCGAGGCCCTTTCGCCGATGAACAGGGTCGGGCAGCCGGAGGAGTTGGTTGGGCTTTTGCTGCTTCTGGCCTCGGAGAACTCCAGCTACATAACTGGGCAAACGATCATGGTGGATGGGGGTTGGAGCATATGGTAGGGGGTCATTGGATCGGGGTACATGCCAAAAGTTAGAGCTGCTATGCAATACATAGTCATAATAGAGAAAGGGACTACCAGTTACAGTGCGTATGCGCCGGATTTGCCGGGGTGCATAGCTGCCGCGGAGTCCAAGGAGGAGGTGTGCAAGCTCATTGAGGAGGCTGTGGGACTGTATGTCGAAGAGATGAGGAAAGATGGCCTTCCCCTGCCGGACCCACGGCATTACGGGGTTGCAGAGTCCCGCTCAGATTATGGCGAGGAAGGTGAGGTGGAAGCTATGGAGGTTGTTGTCCCATAGCAGGGTGCGGCGAATGCCGCCAATGAGGAAGCTTCTGCTAGTTGTATTGGGACATGGCCGCATCCAGGTCCTTGGACAGGATGCAGGCTACGGCCTCGGAGACGGTGGAGACTGAGTTGTCCATAGCCTGTCTTTCGTCGGCAGAAAAGCGGCTGAGGACCCGGGCGATGGCACCAGTCCGGCCGGTGGCATCCCGCCCGATGCCGACCCTTATGCGGGGCACGTTTTCGGTGCCGAGAGCGCGGATGATGGACTTGATCCCATTATGGCCCCCGGCACTCCCTTGCATGCGGATGCGGATTGTGCCCAAGGTCAAGTCCATGTCGTCGTAGATGATCAGCAGCTTGTCCTCGGGGACGGACCAGCGGGTGGTGATGTAGCGTACGGCCTCGCCGCTGAGGTTCATGAAGGTGCGGGGCTTGGCGAGGAGGATACGCTTGGCTGACCCTTCAATAGTTACCCGGCCCTCGGCCCACTTGAGGGGGCCGCGACGACCCGTCCACTTCAGACCGTGCTCGGAGGCGAACTTGTCGACGCAGTCGAAGCCGACGTTGTGTCGGGTGCCGTCGTACTCGGGGCCGGGGTTGCCCAGACCGACGACAGCGAGGTCGTAGCGCTCGCCCAACCACTTACTCCTCTTAAAGGGCCACATCTAAGGGACTCCTGCTTCCGGAGCTGGGGCTTTGCGGGCGTCCGCTAGCATCTGAGCAAATGTGGCTTCGCCTATGACGGGGACATGTAGGCTTTGCGCCTTGGTGAGTTTGGACCCGGCGTCGGTGCCGGCGAGCAGGTAGTTTGTCTTCTTGCTGACACCGGAGACGGCGGAGCCACCCAACTCCTTGATGAGGGCGTGGGCCTGGTCTCGGGAGTAGTTGTCCAGTTTGCCGGTGACTACGAAATTCATGCCGACCCAGGGCCCGGGGCCTGAGATTGTGACCTCGTTAGACTTAAGGTTGACGCCTGCATCTTGGAGCTTTGCGATGATTCCAAGGCTGGCTTCATCCTGGAAGAACTCAGCGACGCTCTTGGCGATGATTGGACCGATGGCATTGATCTCGACGAGCTCTTCTTCGGTGGCTTTCGCAAGAGCATCGATGTCAGCATAACGTTGGGCAAGGAGTTCGGCGGTTTCTCCGCCAACGTGGGGGATGCCAAGCGCGATTAGCACGCGGGGGAGGGGCCGGGAGCGGCTGGCGTCGATGGCGGCGAGTACGTTGGATGCGCTTTTGTCGGCCATGCGCTCAAGGGTGAGGAGTTGCTCTTTGGTGAGGGAGTAAAGGTCGGCAGGGTCTTTTACAAGACCCGACTCCAAGAGGGATTCACATAAGGACTCCCCGACGCCTTCGATGTCCATAGCGCCTCGGGAGACGAAGTGTTTGAGGGCCTCGGAGGACTGGGAGGGGCAGGAGAGGTTGGGGCAGCGGTGCATGGCCTCGCCCTCGGGGCGGACGACGGTTGTGCCGCAGACCGGGCACTCGGTGGGCATCTGAAATACGTATTCTTCACCGGTTCGGAGAGATGCCACGGGTCCCAGGACCTGTGGGATGACCTCACCGGCTCGTTGGACGATGACTGTATCGCCGATTCGGATGTCTCGGCGGTGGATGTCGTCCTCGTTGTGGAGAGAGGCTTGTTTGACGGTTGCACCACCGACTATAACAGGCACCAGCTCGGCGTAGGGGTTGAGGGAGCCTGTACGGCCTACGTTGATACCGATGTTCAGGAGCTTGGTTGTAGCCTGCTCGGCGGGGAACTTGTAGGCGATGGCCCATCTCGGTTCCCGGCCCACGAAACCCAACTGCTCTTGCAGGGCGATCTCGTTTACCTTAACAACCACGCCGTCGGCGGCGTAGTCGAGGTCTGCCAGATGCTCTTCCCAGCGCTTGAAGTAGGACTCGACCTCTTCAACATCGTGTAAGAGCTCGGAATGGGGGCTGATCCTGAAGCCGAGAGACTTGAAATATTGGAGCATTTCCCAGTGAGTGTCCGGGACAGGGCCTTCGGCGTAGCCGAGGCCGTAGATAAAGATGTCCAGGGGCCTCTGGGCGGCAATGCGGGGGTCGAGCTGGCGAACGGTCCCCGCGGCGGTGTTTCTCGGGTTGACGTAAAGAGGCTCACCGGCCTCCTGCCGTTGCCGGTTAAGCTCTTCAAAGCCACTGAGGGTCATGTAGACCTCTCCGCGCACCTCGAAGCGGGTGGGGCTGTCGGAGGGTACGGTCAAGGGGATGGAGTGGATGGTGCGAAGGTTCTGGGTGACATCCTCGCCGCGAAGGCCGTCTCCCCGGGTAGCGCCCCGGATTAATAGGCCGTTTTCGTAGGTGAGGGCCACGGCGAGACCGTCGAACTTGAGTTCGCAGACCATATCGAACCGTGGCTCTTCCAATAGCCGAGCCACCCGTGTGTGCCAAGCCAGCAAATCCTCCTTAGAGAAGGCATTGGCAAGGCTGAGCATGGGCCTGGGGTGCTGAACAGACTCGAAGGCAGTTAGGGGCTCGGCGCCGACGCGCTGGCTGGGAGAATCGGAGGTGATCAGATTAGGGTACTGCTCTTCGAGGGAGCGGAACTCGCGCATCAGGGCATCATACTCGTGATCCGTGATGACCGGATCGTCGAGCACGTAGTAGCGGTGGTTGTGGAAATTGAGGGTGCGTTTGAGCTCGGAGTGGCGTGCGGACGGATTGGGTGAGGCACTCATGGGATATTGAGTGGGCGCCCTAGTGGTTTTAGCCTCGGAAGCCGAGGTGCTGGAGGACTTCTCGGAGGGTATCGATCACCACGTTGATGTCCTGCTCGGACACGTGGCCGAGGTGGCCGATGCGGAATACCTTGCCTGCGAGGGGTCCGGGGCCTCCGGCCAGGACCACGCCGTATTCCTCACGGCAGATCTTGAGGAGCTGGGCGAGGTCGATGCCTTCGGGGGCGTTGACGGCGGTGACGGTGTTGGATGCGATCTCTTCGTCGGCGAGAAGGGATAGGCCGAGGGACCGGGCACCGTCTCGGGCGCGCCGGGCGACGGAGGCATGACGTTCAAATATGTTGGCGAGGCCCTCTTTAGCCATTGCTTCAAGGCCAGCGTCAAGGGCGTAGAAGGTGGAGACGGCGGGGGTCCAGGGCGTTTGGCCCTTCTCGAGATAGGACTGCAGCTGCCCGAAATCCCAGTGGAAGCGGGGCATTTTGGCGGACTCCCAAGCTTCCCACGCCCGCTGGCTGACGCTGATCATGGAGAGGCCGGGCGGGGCCATCCAGCCCTTTTGGGAGGCGGTGGATACGACGTCGCACTCCCAGGCGTCGACCGGGAGGTCGATGGAGCCGATGCTGCTGATTGCGTCGACGAGGATGAGCCGATTGTGGGAACGAGTGATCTCGGCGATAGAGCGGAGGGGGTTGGTAACGCCGGTGGAGGTCTCGTTGTGTGTGACTAGGACGGCCTTGATGGAGGGGTCGTCGGCCAGGGCCTTGTCGACGTCGTCGGGGTTGATGGCCTTGCCGTAGGGGGCTTCCAACTTGACAACATCCGCGCCGAAGGCCTGGGCTATCTGGACGAAACGGTCACCGAAAGACCCGATAGTCAGGGCAAGGACACGATCCCCGGGCGAGAGGGTGTTCACTATGGAGGCTTCCATAGCGCCTGTGCCCGAACTAGTCATAACGTAAAGGTCGTTCTCCGTCTGGAAAAACTCCTGGAGCCGGTCGGTGACTCGCTCCAAGATCTGTTTAAACGCGGGCCCGCGGTGATTGATCATTTGGGCAGTCATGGCCTCGAGGACTTCCTCGGGGCAGGGGGTGGGGCCGGGGATGCGGAGGTGGACTTTTGCGTTTGTCATAGCACTTTCTTGAATAGATTTTAGCGGATTAAGCACCGAGGAGAAGGCCGCTAGCCATCGATGAAGATAAGGGTACGGCGCTTACCGACCTTCATACGGGTGCCGGGCACCAGCTTCGAGCGGTCAACAGTGTATTCGGAGAGCCTGTCTCCGCCGATCTCGACTCCGCCGCCGTCGATTAGACGTCGGGCCTCGCCGGTGGAGGAAGCGGCCTTATATTTGACGAGAAGTCGGGGGATGAAAGCGGTATCTCCGGCATTGAGGGAGGCCAAGGGTACTTCGGTTACGAGGTCGTCGGCCTCTTTGCGTTGGACGATGCGTTCGAACTCGGTCTCGGCGGAGGCAGCGGCCTCGGTGGAGTGAAACTGGGAGACTATATCACGGGCGAGGCGCTTCTTGATCTCGATGGGGTTGACGGAGCGGGATGCCATCGCCTCTTTGACTTCGGAGATATCGGTGTCCGGGATGTCTGTGACGAGTTCCAGGTAATTGGGGATGAGGTCGTCGTTCAGGCGCATGACCTTGAAATAGGTGTCCTTGGGGGACTCAGCGACGCCGATGTAGTTGTCGAGGCTCTTGCTCATGCGCTGTACGCCGTCGGTGCCTACAAGGATGGGCACGAGCAGACACTGCTGAGGCCGTTGGCCTACCATGGACTGGAGCTCGCGGCCGAGGAGCAGATTGAACTTCTGGTCGGTGCCGCCGAACTCGACGTCGGCCTCAATGACTGTGGAGTCGTAGGCCTGGAGGAGTGGGTAGAGGAGCTCGGTGATGGCGATGGGCCGTTTGGCCTTGAAGCGGTTGGAGAAGTCCTCACGGGCGAGGATCTGGGCGACGGTGAAGCGGCTGGTGAGGGATATGACCTCGGTGAGGGTGAAGTTGCCGAACCACTCGCTCTGCCATCGGACGTCGGTGCGGTTCCGGTCGACTACCTTGAAGAACTGGTCCATGTAGGTCTGGGCGTTTTCTCGGACGGTCTCCGCGGAGAGCATCTGCCGTGTGGCGGACTGGCCGCTGGGGTCGCCGATCTGGGCTGTCCAGTCGCCAACGATGAGGATGACCCGGTGGCCGAGCTCCTGGAACTGGCGCAGCTTGCGGAGCCCGACGGTGTGGCCGAGGTGGATGTCGGCGCGGCTGGGGTCGAACCCCATTTTGAGTCGGAGAGGTTTACCAGCATCGAGGAGTTGTTCCAACTCCTCGCGACGGATTACCTCGGTGACTCCGCGGTTGAATATGTAGTCGTATTTGCCGGTAGTCATTAGCTGAGGCTTGATGAGAGGGCATTTCGGGCCATTTCTACGTCAATGTTCATCCGGTCGATCAACTCCTGGGCGCCGGAGAAGCGCATGTCGCCCCTGATCTTGGCCAGGAAATCTACATCGATGGACTGGCCGTATATGTCTTCGTCGAAATCGAAGATGTAGACCTCAGTGGCACGCTTCTCGCCGTCGAAGGTGGGCTTGTTGCCGATGTAAGTTATGGAGTCCAAGGTTCGGTCTTTGACAAGGGCGCGGGTGGCGTATATGCCGTCGGCTAGAAGGGCGCGGTCGGGAGGGACATCGACGTTGGCGGTGGGGAAGCCGAGGAGCCGGCCCCGCTTGTCGCCGATCACCACGGGCCCCGAGAGTCGGAAGGGTCTGCTCATGAGGCGCATGGCCAATTCGATGTTTCCCTCGGCGAGGGCTTGCCGGATGGCGGTGCTGCTGACGGTAAGGCTTCCGTCCTGGATTACGTCCTGGCAGACGACCTGGTAACCGTAGTCCTCTCCCAGCTTTGTCAGGGTCTCAAGGTCTCCCTCGCGGTTCTTGCCAAGGGCGAAGTCCTGCCCGCAGACGAGGACATTCATGTTGAGGCCTTCGGAAAGTCGCTGCACGAACTCTCTCGCCCTTAGCTGTGACACTTCCCGGGTGAAGTTGATGGCGACGGTATGGTCGATGCCGAAGGATGAGATTGCTTCAAGGCGAGTTTGCAGGTCCATGAGGTAGCGGGGTTGGAAGGTGGGCGAGAGGACGGTAAGGGGGTGGTTTCGAAAGGTTACGACTGCTGAGTCGAGGCCACGGGCCTGGGCTTGGGCGATGGTGCTTCGGAAGAGGGCCTGGTGTCCAAGGTGCACACCGTCGAACACCCCGATGGCGACGGCGGTGTGTCTCTCAGGTGGGGGGGCGGTTAGCTCTTCCAGCACAGGGTGGCTCAATATCCGAATGCGACCCCTACCACGGGATAGGGGTCACTAGGTGGGATGGTAGCATGTCGGGGGTGGGGGGTCAATTGGGGGAACTCGTCCAGTAGATTAGTGACACGCCGGGTTTCTATTCAGTTGTGGGGGGTAGGGTTTTGATTGTTCTGTCTGGGAGGTTGGCGATGGAAGACGCTTGCTGGACGCTGCCCCTGTTCATGTGCTTCGGGCGCTCCGACGCCCTGGGGCAAGGGCGCCGGCCCGCTTTTGCCGCTGCTGCGGCCTTTGGCCCTGTATACACTGGACATGGGCAGGGACCTTCAGGGCCAGCAGGTCCGAGCCCGACTCCGGGGGTTGGCTGCACCGCTATAGGGCGGCCAGGAGGCCCGTCCAGCGTCCGATGCCGGGCCTCTGCAGGCGTAGTGTGTTCAAGTTTGCCGGTGCGACCCGGAGCGCGTAGACCACCGGCTCCCGGCTTCATTAAGCGGACGGTGTACCGAGAGGACCTCGGCGCCGGGCCTATCCGACCGCTATTCCGCTTGAAGGAGCGGCATCTCCGTTAGGAGCCTCACATGGAACGATAGCGAACCAGGGCGTCTTTCCATCGCCTGGGGGTAGGGAAGGGGCACGGGACCCGATGGAGTGAGGAGATGGCGTTTCTCCATAGGCGGACGTTCCGCTTTCGCTTGAGCCGCGGGCCCCGTGTGAGGGCCATTGGGATGGGCTTGGACGTTGAGTCCTCGGGTGGGTCGGGTGGGCTTCCCTGGGTTTTTGGTTCCTCCTTGAGATAGTTAGGGTGGTGTTCGAACGGTGGGGATAGTAGCACGGATGTTCAGGTAAGGTCAAGGGGTTGATTGCACACCTAGGCGGGGGACAACGCCCCAACCCCACCGGGGAACCCTCACCCCCTTTATCCCCCTCTCCCTTAGGGCCATTAAGGGAGAGGGAGAGATAAGAACAGAGGCAGAGGTTGGCGCTTCTGCGCCAACCTCTGCCTCTAGTTCAGTACTGGGTAGAAGGGAGATGGGATGGATTTCGGCTCTCGGCGGCTGGAATGACGGAGGGGGTGGGGGTCAATTGGGGGTGGAGGCTACTCATGCTGTGCATACAGATGATATCTTGTTCTTAGAATCACAGGGTAAGTTAATTTGTGGTATAGGGGGCTAACAATCTTGAACATAAATGACTTTGCCAACGAGAAACTACTGGATTTCTTAGATGGATTCCATGAGCCGATAGTAAAGAACTTACAGATGGCCATTGGAGATGACTGGCTAAAGGAGGGAGTGCGAAGACACTTTAAGGAGGAAGAGTTCCTACGCGTAGAGAAGATGTTGAACAACCCTATGCGGGTCGTAGACATGGGAAAATCTGATGAAGAACTGTTCGGCATTGAGCATCTCTCTAACATTGTCATTGGTAATTGGAAGATTTTCTCCTGCTTATTGGGTCAGCAAGAGCGAGTGAAAGTATATCTGGGAGAGATTACAGAACTCAGACATAACCTTGCGCATCGCCGCAAAGAACACATCATTCGCCGCGTGGATTTAATCCGGTTTATCCAAAACGCACAAATACTACTGGATGCAATCAATTCCCCGATAGGGAAAGAGTTTCACGACATTCTGGACTCGTTACTTTCGGGAGTTGATCCTTGGGGCGGTAGACCCATTGAGGTTCAATTGCCCCCGCATGACGAAATCTATGACGAATTCCTAGGAAGATCAGAGCAATTGAGGGAGTTGTTGGACTGGTTTACCAGTGACTCTAAACAGCGCATGGTGTGGGGATATGGTGGCGTTGGGAAGAGCGCTCTGGCCCATAAGTTCGCTCAGGAAATACGAGACATCGCGTCTGATTACATTGACGCGATCGTGTGGCTCACTGCAAAGAAGATTGAATACGTAGATCGTTCTACTAAAGAGCGGATACCTGATTTTGAGGATGTGCCTACATTCTGTAATCGCATTGTGAATGCACTATACGGAAGTGATCGCTACGACGTGTCGAAAGATGAAATGCTCTCCGAACTGAGGAATACACGCTGTCTGCTGATCGTTGACGATCTAGATACAGTGATTGACGATCAGGATACTGCGGAAATGTTGCTGTTCGAGTTGCGCCCTACCGCAAGCAAGGTTTTGTTTACCTCGCGGCAACAGATTCCAGGAATACGTTACATGGAGGTACCTCCGTTTGACGACGAGACTCTCCAAAACTTCATTGCTGGGCGCGCAGGTGAATATGGCGTCGACGAAAATGTATGTCTAAAGAACATTGTTAGAATCCGAGCTGTCACACAAGGCTATCCCCTGTTCGTCGATGACCTCATCCGTTATGCGGCACTGGTAGGGGTTAAGAAGGCAATTGAAGAATGGGAGCACCGCAAAGGAGATGGGGCCCGCGTTTATGCGTTGCGACGGCAGTTGGAACGCCTTGGAGGTGTGACTGAAGATACGCTTATCTCAATTGCAGTGGGCAATCGGCCTCTGCGCGTTGTTGAGATTAGCCAGGTGGGGGGGCTGGCAGACGATGATGTGGAAAGCGGTGTCACTACCTTATTAAGTAGTGGACTGATACACCGCGTGGATAATAAAGAGACTTCCGAGCCTGCTTACAGCATCAATTCCAATACGCGGCGTTTAGTTCGAAGCACATTCGCGAAGCACCCGAAGTTACTATCGGCGGTGTCAGCATATAAGGGCCTAACAGGAGAGCGAACAACGGAAGCAAAGCGTCTGGCGATAGGGAAGGCGATTAGGGATGCTAAAGAGGAACACGATCACTCTGGAATAGAGGCTGCCACCAACAAATTAGTGTTAGCAATGACTGGAGAGCTAAGAGACGATCCTGACCTGTATGGAATGCTAGGATGGATATATGCTAGGAACCCTCAACAATTCCGGTCAGAGGCTCAGGAGGCTTTCAAGAACGCCCATAAGTTCGGGCCCAGAAAACCAGAGATGTATTTCCACTGGACGGAATTGGAAATCCGTTCTGCGGAGGAAGCGGTTTGGAGGGATACTGAGGAGAATCTTCTAGGGCTGTGGAGGAACGCGATCAAAGTTTCGCAACTGGCACTCGAAAGGTGTGAGGAATCAGATGGACGTTGCCACCGCGCGGGCTACCTAAGGTCGCGAGAAGCCAAGACCTTGGACAATCTCAACCAATTCTCACAGGCGAAGAGCGCTCGATACGCTGCGGTAGATTTATTCCGGCGGGCACTAAAGGCTCCTCCAGAAGAATATTCAGTTCCACGTTCGCGAATCTACCGGGGACTTGCTCTCGCATATGATGAATTGGAGGACATTCAAGCACTCACAGAAACATTAAGAATCTGGCACGCGGTATCAAGTACGGATCCGATATTTGTATCGGAAGTGAGACGCATATATTGGCGTCGCCCCGCATTAGAGAGTGATCTTGCATGGCTCTCAAAATTCAATCAAGCTAGGCCTTGACTATGATTTTGCTGATGCTTTCCTGAGGACTGTGTTAGGATACTCGGACATTTCAGCTTTCGCGGAGGTTGTACATGTCTACGATAGCGCAGGCGGTGATTTCGAGGGAGGCGGGTGTGCCTACACGGGTGGAGGAGATGGTGGTTGAGGACCCGGGGCCCGGTGAGGTGCTGGTAAGAATTCAGGCCAGTGGGGTGTGCCATACCGACCTCCACTATAAGCTGGGCAAAATTAACGATGAGTTTCCCTTCCTGCTCGGGCACGAGGTTGCGGGTATCGTGGAGTCGGTGGGGGAGGGGGTGGAATCTCCGGCTGTAGGCGCATACGTGGTGATCGCCTGGCGGGCGCCGTGCGGCAACTGCCGGTTTTGCGCTATAGGGCAGCCGCATTTGTGCTCGGCGAGCCTGAATGCGAAACCTCGGATGTTCGCCAAGAGCGACGGGAAGCAGCTTTCGCCCGCGCTGGGAATCGGAGGGTTTTGCTCGCATACGGTTGTGTCGGCTAAGCAGGCTATACCCGTGCCCCGGGAATGTCCGCCGGAGCAGGCCTGTCTTCTCGGCTGCGGAGTGACCACGGGAGTCGGGGCGGCGCTTTATACGGGGGGCGTGCGTCGGGGGAGCACGGTGGCGGTCTATGGATGCGGGGGGGTGGGTTGCAGCGTGATCATGGGCGCCAAGTTGGCTAATGCAAAGACGATCATCGGGGTGGACATAGCCGATAACAAGCTGGCATGGGCCAAGGATTTCGGGGCTACTCACGTAGTCGATGCGACCAAGGGCGACCCGGTTGAAGCGATCAAGGAGATAACGGGAGGCCACGGTGTCGACCACTCCTTCGAGGCTGTCGGGACACCGGCGACGTTGCTGCAGGCGCTGTGGTCTCGGGACTTGGCGGGGACGTGCACGCTGATCGGGGTGCCGGACCCGACGATGGTGATGGAACTACCTATGCTGCAGTTCTTTGGGCTCGGGGGGTCTTTGAAGGTTAGCTGGTACGGGGACAACCTGCCGTCTCGGGACTTCCCGATGCTGGCCAACTGGTACCTGCAGGGCAAGCTGGACCTGGACAGGGCGGTGACGAAGCTGATCAAGCTGGAGGACGTGGAGGAGGCTTTTGAGGAGATGGAGAGGGGTGAGGTGTTGCGGTCTGTGATCCAGTTTCCGGGGTAGCTACCTGAACATTTAACTCTGGATAGGCCGTACTTCGTGAGCCCGATTTCTCGGGAATGACGGATGGAATAGGGGCGTAATAGGATAGGAAAAGCGTCGGCGCATTGCGCCGACGCTTTCTTTTCTGGAGAAACTCTAGGCGCGGGGTTCGACCATGGTTTTGGGGTCTAGGATGCGGGAGAGGTCTTCCTCGGAGAGGTTGGTGAGCTCTCGGGCGACCTCACGGATGGTGCGGTCACTCTTCGCGGCTTCCTTGGCGATTTGGGCGGCGAGGTCGTAGCCGATGACGGGGGCCAGGGAGGTGCCGATCATAAGGCCTCGCTCCACGGTTTGGGGGCCCCGGTCGGTGGCCTGGAGGCCCTCGATGCACTGGCCGGTGAAGTTGTCCGCGGCGGCGGCGAGTATGGAGATTGACTGCAGGAGATTGTAGGCGGCGACGGGCATCATCAGGTTGATCTCGAAGTAGCTGTCCTGGGCCGCAGCGGCGATGGCCGTATCGTTGCCTTTGACCTGGGCGCAGACCTGGATGACGGATTCCGGAATGACCGGGTTGACCTTGCCGGGCATGATGGAGCTTCCGGGCTGAACTTCCGGCAGGGCAAGCTCTCCGATGCCAGCCCTCGGGCCTGAGCCCATCCACCGGATGTCGTTGGCTATCTTGGTAAGGCTGATGGCGATGGTGCGTAGGACGGCGCTGGACTCGACGACGGCGTCGAGGGTGTTCTGGGCCTGGAAGTGGTTCTCGGTTTCTCGAATTTCCACACCGCCGAGCTCGGAGACGCGGGCGGTGACTCTTGCTGAGAACTCGGGGTGGGTGTTGACCCCCGTGCCGACAGCGGTGCCGCCGAGGGCGACCTGTGAAAGCTCTTCTCGGGCGTGGGAGAGGCGTCGGATGCCGAGCTGGATCTGGCCTGCGTAACCAAGAAACTCCTGCCCGAGCCGCACGGGGGTCGCGTCCTGCAGGTGAGTGCGACCAGTCTTGATGATGTCCCAGAACTCTCGGGACTTGGATTCAAGGGCGGCCTGTGTGCGCTGGAGGGCGGGGATGAGATTGGTCTCGATTTCGGTAAGGGCAGCGAGGTGCATTGTTGTGGGGATGACGTCGTTGGAAGACTGGCCCTTGTTTACGTGGTCGTTGGGATGGACGATACGGGAGCCGATATCGCCGCCCATGATCTCGGAGGCTCGGTTGGCGATGACCTCGTTGGCGTTCATGTTCGTGGAGGTGCCGGAGCCAGTCTGGAAGACATCGAGGACGAAATGGTCGTCAAGTTTGCCGTCGACGACTTCCTGGGCGGCCTGGACGATGGCGTCTTTCTTGTCGGGTTCCAGCAATCCGAGGCTGGAGTTAACCTCGGCGGCGGTGAGCTTTATAAGGCCGAGGGCTCGGATGAAGGAACGGGGGAACCTCAGGTCACTGATGGGAAAATTGAGGACAGCCCGCATGGTCGAAGCGCCGTAGTAGGCGTCGGCGGGGACCTCCATTGGGCCCATGGAGTCTTTTTCTATTCGGGTGGGTTGTTCAGAGGTCAAGTCGGGTACTCCCTTCGGGATGGTCGTCTCGGGAGACAACTGTAATAAGCGGGTGCGTGGGCGTCAACCGGGAGGGGAAGGTTGATGAGGGTAAAGGGTGCCTTCTCGCCAGTACGCTGTCCCTTTGACCCGTTCAGTGAGGGCCAGATGCCAGGCCCCGGAAGGTGCGATATTTAGTCCTCCTGAGGCGGATCTTCGATTGTGGGGGGTGAGTGGGGGGTATGGGCTAGCAGGCGGTCTCCTTTTGTGGGGGTTGTCCCGATGGGGGGGTTGATTGAATTTCGGTTAGAGACACGAATTTTGATTGTTTTGGAAAAGGGACGTTTTCTTTGGCTGCTCGGTTGGGAGAGTGGGGGATGTGAGCAGATAGGCGGGTTCCTTTCGTGGGTGGCGGGGTGAGGGGCCTCCCCACCTGGATTTCGGCTGAGTGGCTGGGAGGGCAGAGATAGGTGAGTGGGCAAGTCCGAGATTCCTCACGGAGCCTGGGAATGGGGCAAAGGAAGGGGAGGCGATGGAAGGTCCGGGACTGGTAAGCAGGAAGACGACGACACCTGCGCCGACGCCGGTGGCGTCGACGGCTGTCCTGCGATATCCCCACGCATGTCGGAGGAGACATACCGAAGTCGAGGGCGTCTCTGGGTGGGGATTATCCGTCCGGCGGCAGCGCTCGACCGCTGCGTGGGACGGCATAACGACTCGATGCCGCGGTGGACCGAAGGAGAATCTCCAGTTACAGCGGGTGGTGGAGCCGGATAAGGGCACTAAGGCCCTGGCAAACGCGTCAAAAGACGCGGATATATCCTCGGCGAGGGTAAAGTCGGCGAGGAGCAAACGCCCGGATGAGGGGGCGATATATCGGCAAAGGCCCTTAGAGGGAGAATGCCGCCGACAGTCGAAGGACCTTCCATCGCTTGGTAGAGGGAATCCGAGGGACACGGTGTTGAAAGAGGGACTCGGGAGGAGGCGCGTGTCGGGCGCCGGGCGGTTCCATACCGCTCGGGTGTGACGGGGCCTGATTAGGCTGGTGCGACTCATGGGACTCCTTTAGTCCTTTCCTTATTAGGGCCGACGTACAAGGTCGGAGCCTGGGGCGAATATAGTACATGTGTTTCGATTGGGTCAAGGGGTTCGTGTCACTTTTGGGGAAAGGTCACCCTCACCCCACCCCTCTCCCATCGGAGGGAGAGGGGGTAGGACGCCTCCCGGCCACCCCGTTTAATTGGTACCCGCCCACCCACCCTGTTTTACTGATATATCGTTGCCAAGGGGGGAGGGGGGTGTTGGACGGGTGCGACGGTTTGGCAGTGCGGGGCCTCCCCCCCCCGCTCGACCCTTCGACGGCGCTCAGGGTGAGCGGCCCTGCCACTGGAGATGGATTCCGGGGCTCGGGGGGAGGGGTGGGAGAATCACCCTCACCCTACCCCTCTCCCTCCGACGGGAGAGGGGACCGGACACGGCCCCGCCACCGGGGATGGATTCCGGCTCTCGCCGGCCGGAATGACGGAGGCATTCAGGTGAGCGGGTGTGCCACTGGGGGTGGATTCACGCCTCGGCGGTGAGACTGACTGAGGGGGTTCAATGGATTTTTATAACAAAACAGATTATAATTCCCCTAGACATTCAACTCGGTGGCTCACCGGGGCCCCCGCTTTACCGGCAGGCCCCGGTTTTTGATGTAATAGACCAGCCTCGCATACCCAAATACTAAGTCGAGACGGATAATACAGATGGCAAGCAAGGCCACAATCCAGGCAATAGCCGACCAAGAATACAAGTACGGTTTCGTCACTGATATTGAACAGGATAGGTTGGCGCCCGGCCTTAGTGAAGACGTAGTCCGGTGGATCTCGGCGAAAAAGGGCGAGCCCGAATTCATGCTGGAATGGCGGCTGCGAGCCTACCGGCATTGGCTCACGATGAAGGAACCCTCCTGGCAGAATGTCACCTATCCGCCAATCGACTATCAAGATATTGTTTACTTTGCCGCACCCAAGAAGGCTCCCAACAGCCTGGACGAAGTGGACCCCGAGCTTCTGGAGACCTACGAAAAGCTGGGCATTTCCCTGGATGAGCAGAAGTGGTTGGCTGGAGTCGCGGTGGACGCGGTGTTCGACAGCGTGTCGGTGGCCACGACTCACCAGGAGCGGCTGGCCAAGATAGGTATCATTTTCTGCTCCTTCTCTGAGGCTGTGCACAAATACCCGGATCTGATTAAGAAGTATCTGGGGTCTGTGGTGCCTTATACCGACAACTTCTTCGCGACGCTCAACTCGGCAGTATTCAGCGATGGGTCATTCTGTTATATCCCGAAGGGAGTCAGGTGTCCTGTCGAGCTTTCCACCTATTTCAGGATCAACGCTCGGGACACAGGGCAGTTCGAGAGAACGCTGATCGTGGCCGACGAGGGCAGCTACGTGAGCTACCTGGAAGGCTGCACGGCGCCGATGCGGGATGAGAACCAGCTTCATGCCGCAGTTGTCGAACTGGTGGCTCTCGGGAACGCCGAGATCAAGTACGCGACCGTACAGAACTGGTACCCTGGTGACAAGAATGGCAAGGGCGGCATCTATAATTTCGTCACGAAGCGGGGCAAGTGTGCGGGAGATGACTCTCGGATATCGTGGACGCAGGTTGAGACGGGATCGGCGATAACCTGGAAGTACCCGGGTGTTATTTTGCAGGGAGACCGGTCCGTTGGTGAGTTCTACTCGATAGCGCTGACCAACAACTACCAGCAGGCGGACACGGGCACGAAGATGATCCACCTGGGCCGGGACACGAAAAGCACAATAGTGTCCAAGGCCATATCGGCGGGGCACGGGAACAACACGTACCGGGGCTTGGTGCGAATCGGGCCAAGGGCGGGGGGTTCCAAGAACTACACCCAGTGCGACTCCCTGCTTATCGGGGACCAGTGCGGTGCCCACACCTTCCCATACGTGGAAGTTAAGAACAGCTCCTCCAACATGGAGCACGAGGCAACCACCTCCAAGATAAACGAGGAGCAGCTGTTTTACTGCCAGCAGAGGGGCATCTCGCTGGAGAATGCCGTAGGGCTGATAGTCAGCGGGTTCTGCCGGGACGTGGTGAAGAAACTACCTTTTGAGTTTGCGGTGGAGGCGAGTCGGCTTCTCGGGGTGAGTCTCGAAGGGTCGACGGGGTAGGCGGAGGCGGAACCGACTTGCTCGAGATCAAAGACCTTCACGCGGGAGTCGGGGACGTACCTATCCTCAAGGGTATAAACCTCACGGTCAAGGCCGGGGAATTTCATGCCATCATGGGGCCGAACGGCTCCGGTAAGAGCACCTTGGCTCGTGTATTAGCCGGGCACCATTCGTACACCTGCACCAAGGGTGAGATTCTATACAAAGGCAAGTCTCTGCTGGACGTGCCACCGGAAGACCGGGCCAGGGAAGGCGTATTCATGGCTTTCCAGTACCCATACGAGATTCCGGGGGTATCAAACCAGGAGTTTTTGAAGACCGCGTACAACTCACTGCAGCAGTACAGGGGCCTGCCTGAGATGGACGCCGTGGAGTTCTACCGCTTCCTTCAGGACAAGCTGAAGGTGGTCGAGATGGACTCGGCATATCTGTCGCGACCCCTGAACGACGGCTTTTCCGGCGGTGAAAAGAAGAGGAATGAAATTCTCCAGATGGCCGTTCTTGAGCCCGATCTGGCAGTGCTGGACGAGACGGACTCCGGCCTGGACATCGACGCCCTCAGAATCGTAGCCGAGGGGATCAACCAGCTTCGGAGCCCCTCGAAGGCCGTAGTCCTCATTACCCACTATCAGAGGATGCTAGATTACGTTGACCCGGACTACGTTCACGTGCTGATGGACGGACGCATTGTAGAGTCGGGCGACGGGAGCCTGGCCCACCACCTGGAAGAGCAGGGCTACGACTGGGTGCGTGATCAGGCAGCCAAGGCTTAACCGGCCCTCCAATCCCCAGGGAGAAACCCACATTGGTGCAGGTCCGTAGCAGCGACTACTCATATGCCGGTCAGTTGGAGTCCCTTCAATCGTCAGAAGACGATCGGGCCCCGGCTTGGCTGAAATCGCTCCGCCGAGAAGCCTTCCGTGAATTCGAGACGCTGGGCTTCCCCACAACTCGGAACGAGGACTGGAAATACACGAACGTCGCGCCGATAGCCAGGCAGAGCTTTGCGCTGGCGGGCAGGACAGGAGCGGATGCGGCTTCGTCGCTGGTACCAGACTTTCCTGGACTAATCTTCTGCGGAGGGCTGTGCGTTGGCCGGGCACTATCGGGGGAAGGGTTGCCAGATTCGATTCGGGTGATGAGTCTGGCCTCGGCGCTGCGAGATTCGCCGGAGCTGATAGAACCGCACCTGAACAGGCAGTCCGCCGAGCGACCCAACGGGTTTGTCGCACTTAACAATGCTTTCCTCAGGGACGGTGGATTCGTACACGTGCCCGCCGGTGCAGCGGCGCCTTCGCCTATTGTGCTCTCATTCGCTGCGGACTCGGGGCCGACTCCGTGCATGGCCAATCCGTACAATCTGATCGTCTTGGGGGAGGGCGCCCGGGCCACGATGATAGAGCAGTACGGCGGCGGTGACGGCGTTTACCTGACCAATGCGGTTACAGAAATTGTGATAGGGCCCGGGGCTCGACTAGATTATTTCAAGGTACAGGCAGAGGGGACTAAGGCCTATCACGTCGGGACGACCAACGCGACGCTTGCGAGAAACAGCGAGCTCTCTTCTTTTTCACTGGACATAGGGGCCAAGATAGGGCGGAATGATCTATCGGTGAGGCTGGATGGAGAGGGAGCGACGTGCGAAATGAACGGGCTGTACATAGCCTCGGAAAACTGTCACGTGGACAACCATACGTCGGTGGACCACAGGAGTTCGTTCACGCCAAGTCGGCAGCTGTATAAGGGAGTTTTGGCAGGCAGCGCCAGGGGAGTGTTCAACGGCAAGGTGATAGCGCGGCGCGGGACTCATCAGGTCGACGCGCAGCAGGCCAATAACAACCTTTTGATTTCAGACAAGGCGATGGTCGACACCAAGCCCCAGCTGGAAATATTCGCAGACGACCTGAAGTGTTCCCACGGAGCGACGGTGGGCCAGTTGGACGCTGAGCAGATATTCTATTTGGCCAGCCGTGGCATCGGGCCGGGGCAGGCAAAACGAATATTGACGTACGGTTTTGCGACATCGATTGTAGCGAAAGTGGCCGACTCCCGCATCAGAGACCACCTGATGACCCTGGTGGACGGAGAGTTCGCCAAGTTCGCCGAGTCCGGCGCATTCGAGGAGGCCCGGTGAGCACATCCGTGTCTAGAGACCTCGCCAGGCCCCTGGACGAGCGGGAGGTCGCAAAGCTCAGAAGCGAGTTCCCGGCCCTTAACCAGGAGGTCAGGGGCAAGCCGCTGGTATATCTCGACAATGCGGCCACGAGCCAGAAACCCCAAGCCGTCATAGACACGATCAGCGATTACTACTCTCGCTACAATTCCAATGTTCACCGCGGGCTCCATGCTCTAAGCGAGATGGCGACCGCAGAGTACGAAGGGTCACGAACCAAGGTGCGGAAGTTCATAAACGCAGCCGAGGACCGTGAAATCATCTTCGTAAAGGGCACGACTGACGGGATAAACCTAGTGGCTGCGAGCTACGGCCGGGACCGGGTCGGGGCGGGGGACGAGATCGTGATCTCGGAGATGGAGCACCACTCGAACATTGTGCCGTGGCAGGTGGTGTGCGAGCAGACGGGGGCCGTGTTGAAGGTTGTTCCCTTCAACGAGGACGGGGAACTGCTCATAGACGAGTATGAGCGGATCCTGGGGCCTCGGACGAAGCTGGTGTCCATGGCGCACACGTCGAATGCGCTGGGAACCGTTAACCCTGTGAAGACGATAGTTGAGATGGCCCACAGTCGGGGCATTCCAGTGCTTATCGACGCGGCGCAGGCCGTGCCTCATGGCCCGGTGGACGTGCAGGACATCGACTGTGACTTCCTGGCATTTTCCTCCCACAAGGTGTTCGGGCCGACGGGGATGGGAGTGCTTTACGGCAAAGCCGACCTGCTTGAATCGATGCCTCCCTACCAGGGCGGTGGGGACATGATCAAGTCGGTGACTTTTGAAAAGACCGTGTACAACGACTTGCCCTACAAATTCGAGGCTGGGACGCCGAACATAGCCGGAGCTATAGGGTTGGGCGCGGCAATTGACTATGTGCAGGAAGTGGGGATGGGACGCATCTCAGAGTATGAAAGCTCGTTGTTGAGCTACGCCCACGAGGCGCTATCATCGATAGAACGGGTGCGGATTCTGGGGACGGCGCGTAAGAAGGCGGGGGTAGTATCTTTCCTGCTGGACGGCATTCACGCCCATGACGTGGGAACGATACTGGACACGGAAGGGGTGGCGATCCGGACGGGGCACCACTGCGCCCAGCCGGTGATGCAGCACTTCGGGATTGCGGCGACGGCCAGGGCGTCGCTAGCTTTCTATAACACCAAGTCTGACATTGACGCCCTGGTCAAGGGACTAGACAAAGTAATAGAGGTCTTTGGTACATGAGCGATCTTTCAGACCTGTATCAGCAAGCCGTGCTGGACCATAACAACCGGCCCCGAAACTTCGGGCCTCTTGAAAACGCCAACGGCTCGGCGCAAGGGTACAACCCGCTGTGCGGGGACATAATAAACGTGGAAGTCGTGCTGGACGGGGAAACTATCAGGGCGGTCGGGTTTCAGGGGGATGGGTGCGCTATTTCCAAGGCGTCGGCATCGATGATGACGGAGTTGGTGAAGGGTCTGAATAAAGAGGAAGCCGGGGAGCTGTTTGAACTGTTCCACCAGTCGGTGACCGGGGAGACCGACATGGGTATGATGGAGGCCATCGATAGGCTGGGCAAGTTAGCGGCGCTAACTGGGGTCAGCCAATTCCCGATGCGAGTCAAGTGCGCAAGCCTGGCCTGGCATACCCTGAAGGCCGCTCTACTTGGTGAGGGGGAGAAGGTAACTACGGAGTAGCTGCCCAACTATTTTGCAGAAAAAGGAATCGGCGAAAGCGGCCAGCGCTTTCGCCGATTCCTTTTGTGTTTGAAGGGAGGAAGTGAGTGGAGTGCGCCGCGCTCCGGTTAGTCTTAAGCCATTCAGCCCTTTGACTCTATGCGGGCGAGGATGTCACGGATTTCGGTTAGGACGGAGTCGGCGTCACCGGTAGTGGCAGGGGAGGGGGCAACAGCGGGCTGAACACCTTCCACCGACCTTTCCCGTTCACGCAGGATGGCGTCCCGGAACTCTACTGCGTCTATGACGCCTAACAGATCGCCCTCGGTGCCGGAGGTCTGCCCGGACTGGCCTGCGGTCTCGACCTTAAGGCCGCGGATGCGGAAGAATCGCATCAGGGGGCCATCGTGGAGCCGGACGTCGGTGATGCGGCTCAGGGGAATGGTGATTTCTTTACGGAAGTAGACGCCTTTCCCGATTTCGAGGGTGGTTGGGGTGAGCCGAACGGAGAGGCGGCGTATGGACTCGGGGCCGTACCACAGGCTGAAAATCAGCCAGAACGGTATGAAGAGAATGCCGACTACGGTGATGACAAGGAACATGGACACCCAAATGCGGTAGTATCCAATGTAGCGCGTGTCAAATTGGCCTTCCATGATGATCTTGGAACCCGATGGCGACGTCATGGGCAAGCTCCTAGTGGGAAACTGGCATATGGAATAGTAATGTGCTTACTTGTGTAACCAGCTCCGTTCGTACATCTTACATCAATAAGCCTCGGTGAATTGAGGAAGACAGCGGGTGGACCACGGGCGTGGACGTATTTTCTGACGCAGGATAGACGTGTTGACGCCATGCGACGGGGGATAATAAACTCACCCGTGACCCGCATTGTGTGCCGCTAACTAAACTTACACCGCATTGAGACCCACGATAGGGAGGTGACCCATGAAAGCAGCCGTACTACGCGAGGTCGATACCCCGCTAACCATTGAGGACGTACAGATCGACGATCCGGGGCCGAACGAGGTGGTGGTGCGGACGGTAGCCTCGGGGGTGTGCCACAGCAACCTCCACTATATGGAAGGCAAGTACACGTTTCCCTTGCCCACTGTGTTGGGTGACGAGGCAGCGGGGGTGATAGAGGCCGTAGGCTCGATGGTGACCTACGTCAAGCCGGGAGACCATGTGATCACCTGCCTGTCGGTATTCTGCGGCGTATGCGACAAGTGCCTTAGCGGGCATCCTAACCTATGCCGTAGTAAGGGAATGGAACGTCTCCCCACCGAGCCGCCCCGCCTGCGACAGAACGGGGACATCATGCACCAGTTTTCGTCCCTGTCCACGTTCGCCGAGTACATGCTGGTCCACGAAAACGCCACCTGCAAGATACGGAAGGACGTTCCCCTGGAAGAGGTGGCGTTGATCGGGTGTGCGGTTACGACGGGTGTGGGCGCTGCCCTGAACACTGCAAAGGTTGCACCTGGAAGCACGGTTGCGGTGCTGGGGTTGGGGGGCATCGGTCTGAGCGCATTGCAGGGAGCGGTGCTTGCGGGTGCGGAGCGGATTATAGCCATCGATACCATAGAGACGAAGCTGGCGCTGGCGAGAGAGCTTGGGGCGACCGACGTGATTGACGCCTCGGGTGGGGGGACTGTGGATAAGGTGTTTTCACTCTCGCCGAGGGGCGTAGATTACTCATTCGAGGCTATCGGGCTGAAAGAGACGGCGGAGCAGGCGTACAACATGCTCGATTCCGGGGGCTTGGCCACGGTTATCGGGATGATCCCGGAAGGGACCATGATCCACCTGGACGGCCCCTCGCTATTGAGCGAGAAAAGGATTGGCGGGAGCAGCATGGGCTCCAACAGATTCCGGATCGACATGCCCCGCTACATAGAGCTGTACCTACAAGGGCGATTGAAGCTGAAGGAGATGATCTCCCAAGAGCTCAGTCTGGACGAAGTTAACAAAGCCTTCGACGATATGAAGGAAGGTCACGTGGCCCGCAGCGTGCTCACTTTTAATTAGCCTGACCATACGACGACACGAATAACCAAGGCCGATTGACCCAATCCATAGGAGGACCCCTGAAATGAAGATGAAAGCAGCTGTCATGAGAGCGCCCTTCGAGCCCGTAACGATCGAAGAGGTTGACGTTGGAGAGCCCGGACCCCGAGAGATCCTGATAAAGACCGGCGCCTCCGGCGTCTGCCACAGCGACCTGCACTATATAGACGGGCTGTACAAGTGCCCTCTGCCGACTATCCTGGGACACGAGGCTGCGGGGACGGTGGCAGCGGTCGGGTCTCAGGTGACGTACCATCAGCCAGGAGACAGGGTCATAACCTGCCTTTCCGTGTTCTGTGGCACCTGCGACAAGTGCATCCAGGGTGAAATGGTGAACTGCAGGGGAGTAGGCCTCAAGAGGGGGCGTAACGAGTCGCCACGCCTGCACAAGGGCGACGAGGTTATCCACCAAGCGATGAACCTGTCCTCCTTTGCGGAATATATGCTAGTCCATGAGAATGCGGCGGTGGTTGTGGAAGAGGACGTGCCAATCGAAGTACAGGCGTTGATTGGCTGTGGTGTGACCACGGGAGTCGGGGCGGCGATGAGGACAGCCAGGGTGAGGCCGGGGAGCACGGTGGCGGTTGTTGGGTGTGGCGGGGTGGGGCTGAGCGCGATCAATGGAGCGATCATTGCCGGGGCGGCGAAAGTTATAGCGATAGACGCCGTGGAAGACAAGCTGGGATTTGCGCAGAGGGTTGGGGCAACTAACGTAATAGATGCGTCTAAGGGCGGGGTAGTTGAAAAGGTAAAGTCGCTCACGGGAGGCCTGGGAGTCGACTATGCCTTCGAGGCGATCGGGAAGGCCGTGACGGCGGAGCAGTGCTACGACATGCTAGACAAGGGGGGCACGGCGACTGTTATCGGCATGATCCCGCAGGGGACGAAGATCACGATAGATGGTCCATCCATGCTGGACGGGCGCCGAATCCAGGGAAGCAACATGGGCTCCAATCACTTCCGGGTGGATATGCCACAGTACATGGAGCTGTACCGACAGGGTCGGCTGAAGCTGGACGAGATAATTTCCAAGAGGATCAAGCTGGAAGACATCAACGAGGCTTTCGACGACATGAGGGACGCGCACATAGCTCGAAGCGTGATCATGTACGACTAATCCGGGGTCCGGGAGCACATTAAATGCAGCAACACGAATACGACGCCATCATCATCGGGGCGGGGCATAATGGTCTCGTCACGGCGGGATACCTGGCCCAGGAAGGACTGAAAGTCCTGGTGCTGGAACGGCTTGAAATGGTGGGCGGCGCCGTGGTCAGTGACGAGCTTGCCCCGGGCTTCACCATCCCCTACTGCGCCTACATTCTGCACATCATGCAGGGCCGGGTGATAGACGACCTGAAGCTGAGGGACAACGGGCTAGACATAATACCGTTCACGACGTTCCGGTTCGATCCGTTCCCGGACGGCAACTACATCATGACGTACCGGGAGAATCACCGGAACGCGGCGGAGCTGGCCCGATTCTCGGAGCGGGATGCCCGGGCGTTCCCGGAATGGACGAGCTTCTGGGAGCGGGCCTCAGCGATCCTGCACAGGTACTGGTTCCGGGAGCCTCCGACGATTGCGGAGGTGTACCAGGACGTAAGAGGCACCAGCGACGAGGAAGTATGGGAGACCATGCTCACCGTCAGCATGAGAGACCTTGTAGACAGGCACTTCGAGCATCCGCAGGTGAAGGCGCACTTCATCGATGCCCAGGACGCCGGTGACCCGAGCGCACCGGGCAGCATACTAAGCCTTGCCTACCTGAGGGTGAATGCATTCACCAAGCCGGAGAATTACGGGATCCCGCGCGGAGGCATGAGCCAACTGCCATTCGCAATGGCGCGGTACGCCGAGTCCCTCGGGGTCGAGATCAGGTTGAACACTGTAGTCGACAAAGTAATTGTCGAAGACGGGACGGCGGTTGGGGTGAGGCTGGAGAACGGTGAAGAGATCAGGAGCTTCATGGTCGTGTCCAACGCCGACCCGAAGCGCACTTATCGGGACCTGGTGGACCCGGCGGACGTAGATGCGGCAACGAAGACAAAGGTGGACGGGCTTAGTACTCGGGCGAACTGTGTCAAGCTGCTGGTGGCGCTTAGGGAACTTCCTGACTTCAGCAGTTACCTGGGAGAAGGGTACGACCCTCGGCTGACCGCCTACTTCCGCATCTGTCCCTCAGTGGACTACTTCCAGCAGAGCTGGGACGATGCCAAGAACGGCTATCCATCAAGCTGTCCGGTAATGAATGTGCAAATGCCCTCGATCTACGACAAGTCGTTGACTCCGGCAGGCCACCACGTGCTCTCTTCGTGGACGCTGTACGCGCCAGCGGAGCTTAAGGATGGTTCCTGGGACGTGGAGGGGCCGAAGGTCGGGGAGCAGCTTATAGACATACTGACGACCTACGCGCCCAACTTCCGGGAGTCGATAGTTGACTGTACATTGCAGACGCCGGAGGACATCGAGATCAGGCAATTTCTCACGGACGGCAACATCCGGCACATAGACATAACGACTAAACAGATTTTCTCGGGGCGGATGCCGTACCGGTCGAACATCTCCCGGTTCTACATGTGTGGGTCGGGGACGCACCCGGGCGGAGAGATCACTGGGGCCCCGGGACACAACGCAGCAAAGGCGATACTGAAAGACCTGGAGCGGGTGGCGGTCTAGCCCCGGTCCTCGCCCCAGACGACTTCCTGGTCCTGTGGAGTAGACTGGAGGGACTTAAGAGCCCTCTCGACGAGTCTTCGGCGGAAAGCCTTTTCTTCGTCGGGGGGGAGACTGGGGTCTCCTGTAGTCGTTGTTACCGACTTGCCCTGGACGATGCGGTTTGCACCGATGCTCTGAGCCAAGGGGACCATTGCAGTGATGAAGGCGGTGGGCAGTCCGGCCCGTTCCAACTCTTTGGCGAGCGTAGCGCCGCTACGCGTACCCGTGCCTCAGGTGCCGGTGAGGATCACCCCCTGGACGCCGGCGGCCTGAAGCTCGGCGGCGATGTCCTGGCCGAACTGCTTCATGTTGGCAACGTAGCCAAGGTTCCCGACGGTCGAGTACATATACTCATGGACCTTGCCTATGGCCTTCTCCTCCTCAAGGTCACGCATCACGTCAAGGGGCACTACTCTGTCCGGATCACGGTTCAGCGTGGTGGTGTCGAAGCCGCCGTGGACCGACTGCCATTCCTCGGCGGTGAGGTCTGAAGTGTCGCCGATGTCGTAGCGGGCCCAGTGGCGGGCCCAACCGCTGGGAATCTTGTCGGGGTTGCCCCTGGGGACGACACCGCCCTCGGTTACAAGGGCGATACGGGCTCCGGCCAGGGAGTCAATGGCGGGCGCCGGGGCTATCTTTTCCATGGTGGGGAGGGGCCACTCGGTCTCGAAAGGCTCGCCTCTGACCTTCTTGAGGGCCATGTCGACAAGTCTCTGGGCCATGGTCTTTTCGTGGACCTGGGTCTTCACCCGGCCGGTTGGGATGTAGCCGTCCTCGTCGGCGGGGCCGAGCTCCTCACCGCGCCCGAGCTTCAAGGCGAGTTTTGCCATGACCGAGATGGCGGCTGGCATGCCGACCGCGGTCTCGGCGGTGGAGGCGATGTAGACTTGGCCCTTGTACTGCTCGGCGCCGGGGCTGGCGGGGTGCATTCCGGCTACAACGGGAATTCCGAGGGAAGAAGCAACTTTTTGGCAGACTTGGGCGCAGGCGAGGCCGTAGCGTCCCGACCCGAAAGCGGGCCCGGCGACGAGAACGTCGGCACCGGAGTCCCGGACGAGTTCGACGATGCGGTCGAGGGCTTCCTCTTCATTTTCGGTGAAATAGGTGTCGCCGCAGAATACGGTTGCGACGACGGCTCCATCGCCAGAGGAGGTCAGGGTCTGGTGGAGGGAGTTGCCGGGGCCGAGGGGCCGGGGTTCGGTGCCCGGTGGAGTGTTGGCCTTGTCCTCGCCGCCGATGCCGGCGAAGAACTGGTTCAGGTAGTGAGCGACCTTCAGCTTCGTCATGGCGCTTGCTCCCGTGTCGGTGACTAAGGCCGGATGCCGGATGGAGGGAGTATACACCTGTTTTGGTTGTTAGAGGGGCAGAGGGGGAGGGGATGGAAGGTCCCGGACGGTTGCGCAAGAAGACGGCGACGCCTGCACCGATGCCTATTGTCCGCCACAGCGGATGTTCCACATCGGCGACGACTCTGCGACAGCCCCGAGCTTCTGAGAGGACGTGGAGGAGACGCGAGGGAATCTCGGTGTGGGGCAGTCTCGACCACCAGAAGCGCCCAGCCATTGCACCGATGCGCGGTGTCCGCCTCAACGGAGGTTTGACATCGGCGACGGCTGTGCGATAGCCCCTAACTTCTGAGGGGATGTGGACGAGACGCGAGAAATTCTCGCTGTGGGGCAGTCCCGTCCACCAGAAGTGCTCGACCATCCCAAGGGATAGGAGCGTGGACCAGTGACCGGCGTTCGTAGTCGGAAGTTCTCCGGTTGTGACGACGGTGGAATCCTTAAATGGTGCGTTGGTTTTGAGTCGGCGCTCATCCGACTGTTGGGATTCGCCGGCAAGGACTACGTCGGCGACGTAAGTATGCCCCTCGACGGGGGCGCTGATGCGGAGGCGGCTGCCCTGCAGCAGGGCGTGCCTTGATTTGTCCGGGGACCTTCCATGCAGGGGGCGGGACGATGATTGATCGCTGCGAAGGCACAGGCGTTGGGCCTTTGGGCAGCGCTTGTAGTGGGTGTTGAGATGGGGACAGGGCGAATAGGGATTGGGGAGGAGGCGCGTGTCGGTGGCCGGGCGGTCCCATACCGCTCGGTAACGACGGGCCGATGTGTGGGCCATGCGACTCATGGAACTCCTTGGTCCTTTTCCTGATTAGGGCCGACGTGGGGTGTCGGGACCTGGAGGCTAATATAGCACA
Source organism: Dehalococcoidia bacterium (assembly GCA_965249275.1). GTDB lineage: Bacteria > Chloroflexota > Dehalococcoidia > Plut-88900 > Plut-88900 > Plut-88900. Next base: position 128,817 of record CBDFLQ010000006.1, on the reverse strand, counting down.
AGTGTTCATATAAGGTCAAGGGGATTATGCCACACCTACCCGGGAAGAGGATCACCCTCACCCCAACCCTCTCCCATCAGAGGGAGAGGGGGTAGGACACGCCCCTCCCGACCCCGCCGGGATAAGTTGAGTCCCGCCCACCCGCCCTGTTTTATTGATATATCAGCCATGTTGCAGAGCAACATGGCTGATATATCGTTACCAAGTGGGGAGGGGGAGGAAAGGCGAGGAAGGGTGTGAGAGGGCAAGTCCTAGATCCCTCGCGGGGCCTCGGGATGACAGTGTAAAGGGGGTGGGTTGGGATGAAGGCAGGCTTGACGGATTGGCAGTACGTGTGCCACCCCACGCTCGACCCTTCGACGGGGCTCAGGGTGAGCGGCCCCGCCGCACCTGGGGATGGATTCCGGCTCTCGGGGGCCGGGATGACGGAGGGAAGGGGTAGGGTAGAGAGGCGGGATTCGTTCGCGCAACGGGGTTTCGCCCCGACCGCCTATCAACTGCTCGAGCGCTACGCGCTGGAGGGGAAGCGGGCCTCGCCAAGTGCCCCGCCGATGATAGACACGCCCCCGCCGTCTCCGCTACTCTCATCGGCATGCTTGGCTTGAGAGCGGTAAACGGGCGGTCCGGCGAGTGAGAACGCGTATCAAGACGTACTCGCTCAGGACGGCCATCGCGAGGTGGGTGGCGCGGCGGCTCGTGCCTGCCGTTTTCCCCAAGATCAACCCCCTCGCGCGCGCCCTACTCCGCTCACCACTGCACGGACTGATGAGCCGGCACGTCATCGTCCTGTGCTTCGAGGGCAGGCGCACCGGCAAGCGCTACGAGACACCCGTCGCCTACCGCCGCGCGGACGACGGCGCGCTCGAGGCGTTGACCAGCGTCCACGGCGCGTGGTGGCGGAACCTCGAGCCCGGCGCACTTGCGACGGTCGTTCATTGGGGACGTGCCGTTCCCGCGCGCGTCGATGTCGTGCTGGCGTGTGCTTCTACCGAGCCCGAGGCGAGCGCCGAGGCGGTCAGGCGCGCGCTCGCGTCCCGCGACCTCCCGCGCCGCGCCATGATGCCCGTCCCGCCAGCGGAGACCGTCCTCCTGCGTATCTGGCCGACCCCCGGAACCGACCGCTCCCCCGGCCCTCTCCCGCCCGCCGGTCCTACCGGGTGAGGGTTCGTACGGCAGGCGTGCGCTGTGCCCGAATGATCGTGTGGGTCCCCGCCGACGCGGGGATGACGAAGAAAAGAGGGGGACGATGGTAGGCGTGCAGGGACGTCGGTTTCCGCGCATACCATTCAGGTTCCGGCCCCCGTATCAAGTACGGAACTGGCTCTGGCGGAATGAGGGAGGGGAGGAAGGGGGTGAGAGGGCAGGGCCCAGATTCCTCGCGGGGCTTCGGTATGACGGGGTGAGGAGGGTTGGGGAGATTCTGGAGGGGTTTTGTTGACACTCAATTGGGGCGTCCATATAATCAGAATCCGTTTCTATAGTTAATCCGGTATCGATTAGATAGCACAGGTGGGAGGCTTCCAGTTTGTCCGAGGTAAAGTTGGGGCGAGACGAAAACTTCGAAAGTCTGCTGAAGCGGTTCAATAAGAAAGTGCAGCAGAACGGCATACTTTCCGAGGCCAGGCGTCGTGAATACTACGAAAAGCCAAGCATCAAGCGGAAGAAGAAAATCGCAGCGGCAGCCCGGAAACGGCGTACCGCGCGAAGGTAGCCCCGGGTCCCGTAACCGGATGGGCTGATGTCTCTACGAGAACAACTAGACGCCGACCTGCTTAAGGCGGTGCGCAGTAAGGATGAATTACGGCGCTCCGCCTTACGTCTTATTAAGGCCAGTCTGCAGGCCGAGGAGAAGTCCCTGGGAAAGGCCCTGGGTGATGATGGCGTGATTCAAATCCTGTCTCGAGAGGCGAAACGGCGGAGGGAGAGCATTGATGCTTTCCAGAAGGGCAATAGGCCCGACCTGGTGGAAAAGGAAGAGGCTGAGCTGGCTCTTATCTCCAGCTACCTGCCCCAGCAGCTCAGCGCCGAGGAGATCACTGAGATCGCACGTTCGGTGATAGAGGAAACCGGCGCCGGGGGGGCTGGCGATAGAGGTAAGGTGATGGGGAAGCTTATGCCTCAGGTGAAGGGCAAGGCGGACGGGAAGCTGGTAAGCCAGATAGTAGGAGAGTTGCTGGCCGGGAAATCAGATTGAGCATAGGCATATATGGGGTCACGGGGCCCGGTCCTGGGTTATGATTAATCAAGGAACCGGGCTTTAGTTTGCAAGTGGCGTTTTGGGGCAGGAGAGTTGTTGAAGATCCAGGAACACCCTCACCCTAGCCCTCTCCCATCGAGGGAGAGGGGACAGGATCGGCGATGAGATTTGGAGTAGTTGTATTTCCGGGGACGTGGAGCGATGTCGATTGTTACCACGTACTGGATGAAGTGCTTGGTCAAGAGGTCAGCTACGTCTGGCACAAGGATACGGACCTGTCGTCCTATGACTGCGTAGTTCTGCCGGGCGGTTTTTCGTATGGCGACTATTTGAGATGCGGGGCTATCGCGCGGTTTTCTCCTGTGATGGAGGCTGTGGTTGATTTTGCCGGACGCGGGGGCCTGGTGATTGGGATATGCAACGGCTTTCAGGTCCTTTGTGAAGCAGGGCTTCTGCCGGGAGCGCTGTTGAGAAACGACAGCCTGGAGTTTCGGTGCGAATGGGTGAATCTAAGGGTGGATAACTCGGAGTCGGTGTTTACGGGGCACTGCGAGTCGGGGCAGAGGCTTCGGGTGCCAATCTCTCACGGAGAGGGCCGCTACTACGCCGATGACGTTATGCTGAGCACACTGGACGAAGAAGGCCGCGTCCTGTTCCGCTATTGCGCAGAGGATGGCGCCGTAAGCCCGGAAGCGAATCCCAATGGCTCGTTGAATGGGATTGCGGGAATCATGAATCGAGAAGGGAACGTTCTGGGGATGATGCCACACCCTGAACGTTGCTGCGAACCGGTGCTCGGGGGAACGGATGGGCTGTATATCTTCGAGTCGATAGTCGGGGCTGCCGTGCGTCGATGATTCTCCTCTCTTCTCTCTTGCTTCCCGCACGACGCGGTACAGAGTAGGAAATTCGCCCGATGTACTCCTCCGACGAACCTTCCGCGCAAACTTCCCATCCCCCACCTGTGTTCTGCAGCACCTGCGGACAGCGCTTACAGCCCGATTGGCAATTTTGCACCCGGTGCGGGGCCCATATCCCTCCTGTCGTAACCGAGACATCGGTCGGATCTGCAGCGACTGAACCCCAGGGGCCGGGGAGAAGGGTGGCGTGGGGAGTTGGGGATGTGGCGCTGGGCACGGGCTTCTACATCATCCAGGCTATATCTATCTTCGCAATTGTCCTGGTGGTAACGAGGGTGGCGGAAATAGAGTACACGGGGGTTCCCCTGCTGGTGGGGATGCTGCTTGCGCAGCTAGCACTGCCGGTTACGGTCTGGTTCTTTGCTGTGTCTCGACGACGGGTACGTTGGAGCGCGCTGGGATTCTGGCGAAAACCCGCTCTTCGGGATGTGGGGTGGGGGATAGTCGTTCTTATTGCCGAGTTGGTGGTGCAGGCAGTCTATTACCTGATCCTGGAGGCGACGGGTGTCGACACGGACAACTTGTCCCCGACTCCCTTCCTAGAGGGCGGTACGGAGTACCTCATAGGGCTTGCCATTTTGGCCGTTGCGGTCGCGCCGTTCGCAGAGGAGCTGTTTTTCAGGGGATTCGTGTTTGCAGGGTTGTCGGGTCGGTGGGGGCCGATATGGGCAGCAGGTATTAGCTCCCTGCTCTTCATGGGGGCGCACCTTGAACCGCTGAGGTTTCCACCGCTCTTCGTCTTGGGCCTACTGCTCGCATGGCTATATCATAGGACGAGGGCGCTGTGGGCTCCGATGCTCGTCCACTTATTGAACAACGCCATTGCCGTGGGGGTGCTGTTTGCCGATCCTTACTGACAGAAATCTGAAGCACGGGTCGAGGGAAGCCTAGGATGAACGTGTCCTCCGAGGCCCTTGACCAGCTTGCCATCTCCCCCGAGGAGTATGCGTTGGCCGTGGATAAACTCGGGAGAGAGCCTAACCTGGTCGAACTGGGGATTATCGGTTCTCTTTGGAGTGAGCATTGCAGTTACAAGCACTCCAAACCATTGCTGAGGATGTTCCCATCGGGTGGTGAAAGGGTGCTGGTGGAGCCGGGTGCGGAAAACGCGGGCGCCGTCGATATTGGAGACGGGTTGGCGGTGGTGATGAAAATCGAGTCTCATAACCATCCCTCGGCCATCGAGCCGTACGAGGGGGCGGCGACGGGGGTGGGGGGCATAGTTAGGGATATATTCACGATGGGGGCAAGGCCAATCGCCCTTATGAATTCTCTTCGATTCGGGCCCCTGGACTCGGCGCGGAACCGATACCTGTTCAACGGTGTGGTGAGCGGTATAAGCGGGTATGGCAACTGTCTCGGGATACCGAACGTCGGGGGTGAGGTGGTGTTTTCACCGACGTATTCGGGGAACCCGTTGGTGAATGCAATGTGTGTAGGAATTGTGCGGAGTGAGGGGCTGTTGAAGGCACGGGCAGAGGGCACCGGCAATCTGCTAATTCTGGTCGGTGCGGACACGGGGAGGGACGGAATTCATGGAGCCTCGGGGCTGGCGTCCCGGACTTTCGAGGAGGAGAGGGAGCTTAGGCCCACGGTCCAAGTGGGAAACCCGTTCCTGGAAAAGGTTTTGATCGAGGCGTGCCTGGAGCTATCGGAGGCGGGACTGCTGGTGGGGCTTGCGGACCTAGGGGCAGCGGGATTGACCAGCTCGGTGGTTGAGAGTGCGGGTCGGGCGGGGAGCGGTGTCGATATAGACGTGGCACGGGTGCCGAGACGCGAGGAAGGCATGACTCCCTACGAAGTCATGCTCTCCGAATCGCAGGAGAGGATGCTGCTCGTCGTGACCCCGGATAGGAAAGCAGAAGTCGACGAGATAACCGAAAAGTGGGACCTTCACTCCGATGTCATTGGGAAGGTCACGGATGATGGTCGGGTCAAGGTGAGGGATGAAGGAATACTGGTCTCTGATCTGCCGGTTGGAGTGCTGACGAACCCTCCGCTATACACGATTGAAGCCACCAAGCCGGAGGGGCTAACGGAGCTTCAGGAGTTCGACTTTGATTCATTGCCAATGCCGGACTCATTGCCGGATGAGGTCTTGCTTCGGCTGCTGGCCTCGCCGAATGTGGCTAGCAAGGAGTCAGTGTACAGGCAATATGACCACCAGGTGATGACCAACACCGTAGTGCCGCCCGGCGGAGACGCTGCGCTGCTACGAATAAAGGGGACTCGGAAGGCCATTGCTCTCTCGACGGACGGGAACGGGCGATACTGCTACCTTGACCCATATGCAGGGGGTGCGATAGCGGTGGCGGAGGCGGCCAGGAACGTGGCGTGTGTCGGGGCACGGGCGATAGCGGTGACCGACTGTCTCAACTTCGGAAACCCGGAGAAGCCGGAGGTGTACTACCAGCTGGAGCAGTGCATCAAAGGTATGACTGAGGCCTGCAATACCTTCGGCATTCCGGTGATAAGCGGCAACGTCAGCCTTTACAACGAAACGATGAACGAGCCGATTTACCCGACCCCGGTGGCCGGTGTGCTTGGTCTCCTGGAAGACGTTTCCCTCGGCTGCCGGATGGGATTCCAAGAGCCGGGGGACGAGGTGCTGCTTTTGGGCACGCCACCAACTGCCGACGGACTGGGTGGAAGCGAGTACCTAGAGGTCATGCACGGGACTGTTGCCGGAAAACCATCGATAAACTTGGAAATTGAGAAACGGGTACAAGACCTTTGCATCTCACTTATAGAAAAGGGCCTCCTTCGTTCGGCGCACGATTGCTCGATGGGTGGGCTGGGGGTTGCCCTGGCATTGTGTGCAGTGCGTGGACAGGTCGGGTTCAACGGGGAGATTGGGGTGGAGGGGCGGTGGGATGCAGCGCTTTTCGGGGAGATGCAGTCCCGTATAGTAGTATCGATTGCTTCGGGGGACGTTGAAGGAGTGGGGAAGATGGCGGAGGAGTCGGGGGTGACGGTTACGGAGCTGGGGGTGGTGGGGGGAGACCGGCTGACGATAGGGAATTACATAGACCTACCGTTAAAGGAAGTAGAGCGGGTTTGGAGAAACGGTCTGTCGGATGCCACGGGATAGTATGTTTTTCTTGCTGACGTTCTTGTCCCGCCCAGCCAGCAGTATATAATTGCCTTGGGCTGAATGCCCAATCAACATCGCCAAATAAGCGTCGATAGAAAGGTTCGGGTTCGAAGTGAGAGTTATATTCCTGGAAGAAGTCGAGAATGTCGCCAAAACGGGTGACGTAAAAGAAGTGAAAAACGGGTTCGCGCGGAACTACCTGTTCCCGAAGGACCTAGCAGTGCTGGCCACCCCGGACCAGCTGCGAAGAGTAGATGCCCTGAAGCGAGCCGAGGCTCTGCGGCACGGTATTTCTGGGGCACGGGCAGCACAGCTTGCACCCAAGCTGGAGGGCCTGACGGTCATCATCGAAGCGAGGAGCGGGCCTACGGGTCGATTGTACGGGTCGGTATCGTCGGCGAGGGTTGCAGAGGCGATTGCCGAGGCTACGGGAGAAAAGATCGAGGCACGGGATCTTGATCTGGCAGAGCCAATTAAGGCCGTAGGCGACTATCAGGTCACTTTCAGGCTGGCTGAAGAGGTTGAACCCGTGGTGACCGTACAGGTTGTCGAGGCTGCGCCTGCAAAGCCAGCGGTCAAGCGAAAGGCGAGAACACCTAAGAGTAGGGAAACGGCGAGTGTGTCGGCGCCGGCTGTTGAGGAGACGACGGAAACAGCACCTGTAGCTGAGGTGCAGGAAGAGGCGGTGGTGGCTGAAGTAGTCGAAGAGGCTCCTGTTGCTGAGGTGGAAGAACCTCCTGTTGCGGAGATGGAAGAAGTAGCCCCGGCGGCGGAGATTGAAGAAGCTCCAGTAGCTGAGGTAGAAGAAGAGGCCCCTGTTGCTGAAGTGGAAGAGGAAGCCCCCGTGGCGGAGATAGAAGAGGCTCCAGTAGCAGTGGTAGAGGAAGTGACACCTGTTGCTGAGATGGAAGAAGAAGCCCCTGTGGCGGAAATGGCGGCGGAGGCTCCAGTAGCAGAGGCAGAGGAAGAGACTCCTGTTGCTGAGATGGAAGAAGAAGCCGCAGTGGCGGTGGCAGAAGAAGCTCCAGTAGCTGAGGTAGAGGAAGAGGCCCCCGTGGCGGAAGAAACGTCTGTCGCTGAGGCCGAGGTGGAAGTGGCCGAAGAACCGGTAGCCGAGGAAACTGCAGACGAATCGACAGCGGAGGAGAGTGCCGCCGCAGAGGATGATTCTGCCGAGGCGGAGGAGTCGGAGGAAGAGGGTGAGGCTGCCGCAACACAAAGAAGGTCTGCGGCAGGCAAGGAATCGGCTGCGGCAGCTGCGGTCCGGCGGGCCAAGCGAAGGATGCCGTCCGAGCAATCCGACGAATCCGAATAGTCTCGGGCCTTAAGCGCCCAAACGACATCAGGGATAGATGTACGCGGAAAGACTGCCACCACACGATATAGATGCGGAGGACTCGGTCTTAGGGTCGCTGCTGATTAACGGCGATGCGATGCCGGAGGTCGCGCCTATTCTGAATCCCGAGGATTTCTACCGGGAGTCGAACCGGTGGTGCTATCAGGCCTGCATAGGGTTGTACGACCGTGGGGTGGCGATTGACCAGGTCTCGGTGGAGAATGAGCTGTCACGGCTGGAGAGACTGACCAATGCAGGCGGGGCGGCGTACCTGAGTCAACTGATCTCGGTGGTGCCGACGTCGGCGCACATTGAGCATTACGCCCGGATCGTTCACCGGATGGCGATGATGCGCCGGATTATCGAGTCGGCCGGCCAGATATCCAAGATCGGGTATGAAGCGGGCCCTGACGAAGATGAGGCGCTCAGCAAGGCCGAGGATATCCTGTTCCAACTTAGGAGCGGGCAGGGATCTCGGGACTTCGTCCACATCCGGGAAATCCTGGACCAATACCTCGACGAGAGCGGGTTCGGGCCCGATGCCGAGGCAGAGCCCCTGTCAGTGGCTTTGACGGGTTTCCACAACCTGGACACACTGCTGGGTGGTCTGCACCGTTCGGATCTGATCATACTGGCAGCGAGGCCCAGCCTGGGGAAGAGCAGCCTGGCGCTAAACATTGCCCGCACGGCGGCATTGGAGCAGGGGGCTCGGGTGGCGGTATTCAGCCTGGAGATGGGTAAGCAGCAGGTGGTGCAGCGTCTGCTTTCGAGTGAGTCGGGGGTCGATACTCGGAAGTTCAGGCTTGGGGAGTTCACGGCGGACGAAGAGGCCAACGTCATCGAGGCGACGGGTAAGCTGGCCCAGGCTCCGATCTACATAGACGACTCGGCCTTGCTGAACATCGTTGAGCTTCGCAGCAAGGCGAAACGGCTGCACCTGGAATACCCCGTTGATCTGATCATCGTGGACTACATAGGTTTGATGCTTCAACGGGGTGACAATAACGTGGCGGAGATGAGCGAGATATCCAGGTCTCTGAAGCTGCTGGCGAGGGACCTAGACGTGCCCCTACTGGCGTTATCGCAGCTCAGCCGAGCGCCGGAGCTGCGTAATGACCACCGGCCCATGCTTTCGGATCTGCGGGAAAGTGGGAGCATCGAACAGGATGCGGACGTGGTGATGTTCATTTACAAGGGAGACCGATACTACACCGAGGATCAGTGGGCCAAGCTCTTCCCCGACCAGATGTATCCGAAGGGGATAGCGGACATCATAGTCGGGAAGCACAGGAACGGGCCTACGGGCACAGTACAGCTGCGGTTTATCGACCATCTCGCGAAGTTCGAGCCCTTACCGGTAGGCGTGGCATAGACGTCCGATGACGGCGTTCGAGGGTTTTCAACCAAACTCTCAGAAGACGGCAATCCCCAACGTCTTTTTCACCCGGCTTATGCCGTTGATCAAGGACGCAGGAGAACTGAAGATAGTCCTGCACGTCTTCTGGGCCCTCCAACAGAAGAAGGCGTCGCCGCGTTTTGTGACGTTCAGGGAACTGCTGGGAGACAAGACTTTGGCACCAGGTCTGGGAGAGGACATAACGGAACGAGTCGAGGTATTGGAGAAGGGACTGAGGGGGGTGGTGGAGAAGGGGATATTGATTACGACGGAAGTCGAGGCCGAGGGACTGAGGAATCAACTGTATATGCTGAATACTCCCACGGCTGCCAGGGACCTCACACGGATACAGAGCAGAGACATTGATTTCGGAAGGGTGCCCGTCGACGTTACGGGCGGTGAAGCTCGGCCCAATATCTTCTCGCTATACGAGGACAATATTGGGCCTCTTACGCCTCTGGTGTCCGACGAACTCAACGATGCCCTGGAAAGTTATTCGGAAGAATGGATTGCCGAGGCGATCCAGGAAGCAGTCAAGTACGAGGCTCGGAGCTGGAGATACATCGAGGCCATTCTGAAGAAATGGAAGACGGAAGGCAGGAGCGGTGGAACGGATCGGGGACATACTAAATCAAGAGAAGATACGGACAGGTATTTCCAGGGGAGATACGGGCATCTCGTCCGCCGCAGATTCGACTAAAGACAGCGGTGACCCGGAATGCGAGATCTGTGGCGGCGTCGGGTGGGTGACATCTGACGTTCCCTTTGGCCACGCCGACTTTGGTAAGGCGCTGCCCTGCAGGTGCCTGCAGGTGCAATGGGATGCCGGAATCCCTCAGCGCCTAGAGCGCTACAGCAACCTCGGGCCGCTGGCAAGGCTGACCTTCGACAACCTGATTCCACAAGGCCGGAGTCCCGATGAGGACAATCGGCGGCTGTTTCATGCGGCCTACGAAGCGGCAAAGCGTTACGCGATGGAGCCTCGGGGCTGGCTGGTACTTACCGGAAACAGCGGCGGCGGGAAGACGCATATAGCGGCGGCGGTAGCCAACTATTGCATCGGCCTACGGGTCAGAACGTTCTTCATGGTCGTCCCGGACCTTCTTGATCACCTGAGGGCTACTTTCGGCCCGAACAGCGAGGTCACCTACGACGAATTGTTCGAGCAAGTGAGGAACGTGCCGCTGCTGATACTTGATGACCTTGGGGCGCAGACAAGCAGCCCGTGGGCAACCGAAAAGCTGTTCCAGGTCCTGAACCATCGGTTCAACGCCCAGCTTCCCACGGTGGTGACCACGAACGTTCCTCTGGACCGCTTGAACGAAAGCCTTCAAAGTCGACTGACGGACCCTGCCCTTTCCACGGTAGTTGAGGTGGAGCGGCGGTCATCGGTGCTCAGTTCCATGGACAGCCTGCGTCTGGCTCTACCAGCAGGCATGACGTTCGAGTCGTTTAAGCCCGGAGGGAGGGGCTTGCGCGGGGACGCCAAGCAGAACCTGGAAGGAGCGTACAGGGCGGCGATCAATTTCGCAGAGTCGCTGGACGGGTGGATGGTGTTGATGGGGCCGCCGGGCCGAGGGAAGACACACCTCGCTGCGTCCATCGCTCACTACCATCGGAGTCGGGGCAAAGAGGGCCTATTCATCCTTGTGCCGGACTTGCTTGACTACCTGCGATCCACATATTCCCTGGACGCGAAAATCACATATGACGAGCTGTTCAACAAAGTACGGACAGTTGCTTTGCTGGTTTTGGACGACTACGGGGAGCAGGCGGCTACGCCCTGGGCCAAGGAAAAGTTGTACCAGATCATAAACTACCGCTATAACAGCAAGCTGCCGACAGTAATAACCACGGCGCTCGCGCTGGACGAGATGGACGAGAGAATAAGCTCCCGGCTGGCTGACCCGAGCCTAACAATGTTCTACGGAATCGACGAAGCCCCGGACTACCGGAGCGGGGAGACCAGGGTTTTGCGTCCCCGCAGGGGGCAGTCCATGAGAGACCGCCGTTAACAGGTTTTAGGCTCCTCTCGATCACCAATTTCACTCAATCACTAACATGGCATCTTCCTGCGTTTTCTGTGACATCATCTCCGGGATAGAGTCGTCCAACGTGCGGTACGAGGATGAGAACTTCATAGTCTTCGACAACAAGCTTACCTGGGCGCCAGTGATGATGCTGGTGATGCGGAAACAACACATGGACCAGGAGGAATACTGGCAGGACATGTCGGAGGCAGGGAGGATTGCGGTAGAGATGGGGATGAGGTACTGCCCGGACGGGTTTCGGCTAGTGTCGAATTTTGGAGATGATGCCATGCAGAGCCAAGAGCATGGGCATCTGCACGTGATAGGGGGCAGGTTCCTGGGGCCGTACGTTTAGGACAGGCGGCGTCTAGTCCTCGGGCCCGTCATGTTGGCGCTGCCTAAGGAAGTCCTCCAAACTCTTGATGATCTCCTCAGACTGGAAGGAATCGTCATCCTCTTTGACCTCAAGGGCATTCTCAAGCTGGCGGACGTAGCGTTGCAGCTTTGGATTCTGGGATAAAGCCTGCTCGACCTGCTTGATGAGGCGGTCTTCGCGGCGGTTGAGGTCTCGGAGGTCGAGGTCTATGCCGAGGATGGGCAGGAGTCGGTCCAGGACTGCGCGCCAGGCCTTGGGATTAGCGGTGGGGAGATAGTGGGGAGTGCCGGTCCAAAGGCTAATGCTGGGTATCCCCATCTCCACGCAGGCATGCTCCAGGACGGAGTGGATGGAGGTGGGCCCTTCGTAGTCCGTAAACTGCAGATCGAACTCCGCCAACGTGTCGCGCATGCCACTGTCGTTGACGGCGGCGGAGACGATGGGGTCCCGGGTGTGGGGTGTTGAGTCGTAGAAGCTGCCGAGGAGGATCAGCTCGTCGGGGTCGCTGTCCTGGAAGGCGGAGAAGAAGTCCTCGGAGAACTGGCGCCACATGAGGTGGGGCTCGGTGCCGAGGAATAGGATGAGGTCGTGCTCTCCCTTGGCGTTTTCCCAGTAGAAGAACTCGTTAGATACGAACTTCAGGCTTTTTACTACACCGTCGGTGATGACGCCATGAGGTCGGGCGTTGGTGAAATCATAAAAGGGTTCGGGGTCAAACTCGGCGTACTTGGTGGGGTTCAGCTTGCTTTTCAGATAGGCAACAGTACCGGATGACACCTCGCCAGCATTGGCCCAGCCGGAAAATCCAGCAACAACCTTGGGTTTCCTAAGCTCGGGGGATTCCGAGAAAATGATGTTGCTCATTGAGGTTTCCTATCAGTGTTGAGGAGGGGAGGATCCAAGGAATGCCGGGCAGGGGCTCGAGTGGGCTACGCATCTCAGTATACCAGCCCCCGGCTGTCGGGGGCTATTCAAGGTGCAAGGCCGTGCTGCATAAGGGGTGAGGGAAAGTGTAAGCAAGACAAGCTCCACTACAGTGATCGGGCCCTTCTACACAAGGGTTCAGCCAAAGGGGTAGAATGCCGACGGTCCGAAACTTGAGGTAAAAGATGAACGAATACACCTATTTTGACGCCGGTGAACTGCATCGGCTGGCCAGCTTGATTTTGGAGGGGTGTGGGATGAGGGGGGAAGAGGCCGACATCGGCGCAGACGTCCTGTTATATGCCGACCTGCGAGGGATCGACTCCCACGGTGTTGCTCATCTCTCAGCGCATCAGTCCTACGTAAAAGGGCTGAGGAACGGAAATGTTAACCCGCGGCCCAAACTGAAGACGATTAGCGGCAGCTCGACGATAGCGATGGTCGATGGGGACGGTGGGTTAGGGCCGGTGGTGGGTCACCGTGCGATGGAGATGGCGATTCAGAAGGCGCGGGCCACGGGGGTGGGGCTGGTGGGGGTCTCGAACAGCCGACACTATGGATCGGCGGGATACTATGCGGAGATGGCGTTACCCCATGACATGATCGGAATCTCGATGACCCAGGCGTCTCCGGCAGTGCTGCCTACATTCGGAGCGAAACGGAAAATCGGGACGAATGCGATGAGCTATGCAATCCCCGCAGGAGAGGAGCCCCCTTACGTGTTGGATATGGCTACCAGTGCGGTGGCTGTCGGGAAGCTGGAGCTCGCGAGGAGAAAGTCAGAACCGATACCAGTGGGGTGGGCTGTGGACTCGGAGGGCCGGGACACGACGGACCCCAACGACTACTGGAATGGGGGCGCTCTGGTGCCCCTGGGCTCAATGCCGGAGCTGAGCAGTTACAAGGGTTTCGGGCTGGGCATGCTGGTGGACATTCTTGCCGGGGTGCTGACGGGGGTGGGGTTTGGGGCTACGATGTCGAGGGAGAAACGGGTGGTCGGGCACTTTTTAGGGGCGTTCCGGGTGGACGGTTTCCGGCCTGTAGCGGAGTTCAAGTCAATGATGGACGAGATGATACGGGACCTGAGGTCGACGCCACGGGTCGAGCCTGACCAACCAGTGCTGATTCCAGGACAGAAGGAGCACGAGGTTCGGTTGACGCGTCTTCGGGATGGGGTGCCTCTTCATACGGAAGTTGTGGAGGCGTTACGGGCCTATTCCGAGGAGTTTGGTATCGAGTTTCCAACTCCTAAGTTGGCTGCGGTTGATGCCGGATAAGGAGCCTTTGTATAACTCCAGATCAGGTCTGAGCCACCCCGCCCATTCCACTCTTGAGACCCTTCGACTCGGCTCAGGGCGAGCGGAATGCCCCGCCCGTGAGGATGGATCCGACTCGGGAGCGGGAGCAACTGTTATACAAATCCCTCGATAGGGCTTTAGGAGAGCGATGGGAAGAATAAAGAGAATTGCGATACTGGGCGCGGGTCGATACTCAGAATTGCTTTTGGAGGTCATGGCCTCGGATGAAGAGAAGGCGGGAGGAGTGGAGGTAGTCGCGACGCACAGGCGGGTGGAGCGTCGGGCGGAAGTATCTGAGCGGTTCGGAATCAGGGTGCTGGCTTCCAACCGGGAGGCTTGCGAGGGTGCGGACATGATCATTCCCCTGGTGAGGCCGGAACAGATGGCCGCACTGATGGAGGAGGTCGGGCCGGTGATTGGTGAGGATCAAATCGTAGCGACTGGTGCAGCGTCGATTCCCCTAACGTGGTACCGGCAGTTTCTCAAGTCCCCTTGTACCCTGGCATGGGTGTTTACCCCGGTCTTCATGGGGAGTGGAGAGGGCTATATCGCCATGACCTTCGAGCCTGGGACGCCGGCGAAACACGTTGAGGCTCTGAAGGAATATTGGGGCAGGTTCGGCAACGAAATCATGGTAGTCGAGGACGGGGGGCTGGACGCGTTTACGGTGTTGCAGGCGTGCAGCCAGTTCTTTCTGTTTCCAGTCATAAAGGCGATGGTGGCCTATGGTCGGGAGGCGGGGTTGTCGGTGGCGGACGCTCAGGCAGTGTCGCTTGCCACGCTTAGATGCACTTCCAGGGTGTTAGACGACGAGGACTGTACACCCGAAGGGCTGGAGAAGCTGTTGGACTACGCCCGGGTGCCGAACAACATGACTTTTGCAGGCATAAAGGCGCTCGAAAGGCGAGGAGTGGAAGCGGCGTACCAGGAGTGCCTGATCGCAGCGCAGCGGCAGTCGGAGGCCAACAGGTCGGGGTTGTAGCTAGTTGGAGGGACGGGGCCTCGACATAAGCTCCTGCAGCTTGTCTATGTTGAAGTCGGGGGACTTGCAATACTCAATGACAGGGCGCTCCCAGTCTTCCATCTGTTGAGAGGCCTCGGCGACACGGGCGGCGATCTCAGAGGGGATGCTGATGACCCCGTGCTTGTCACCGTGAATCAGGTCGCCGGGTCGGACCTCCACTCCTCCGACGGTGACGGGACAGCCCACGGCTTCCAAGTGGACGTAGGCGTGGGAGACCAGTACCTCAGAAGCGAAGAAGTGGAAGCCTAGCTCCTCGACTTCGTCCAAGTCGCGCACTCCACCGTCGGTAACCGTGCCCACGCACCCCAATGCCTTGTGGACGTTGCCGTTGACTTCGCCCCAGAAGGAGCCAATAGTGTTGGGGTAGTCCAGGTCCTTGATGACTACAACACGGGGCTCCGGGATGCTCAGGGCGTGCTCCCAGAGGTCTCGGGCTGTTGGCCCCTGTCCTTTGAAGGCCGGGGCGCGGGCGCTGAGGACTGCTGTGCAGGCGTAGGCGGCCATGTTTCCTAGGCTCGGGAGGATGCACTTGATCTCGGGGCCCATGAAGCCGATGCTTCTGGATTGGATATCGAAAGTCTCAATGGCGTTGGCAATTGTGGGAGAGGTGATGGTTCGGAGGGTCTGGAGTTGGGTTGGCGTCAATTGGGCGGACATGTTTACTCCGTATCTTGCTTGGGAATTATGCGAGGTCTAAGAGGGAGATCATTCAGGGTATATGGTAGCCTCGCCCGACCTCCTTGGGCAACCGTTTATACGAATATCCGATTAAAGCGAGGCGTTCGGAAGGTTTCTGTGCATTAGTTAACGGCCTCGGGGATAGGGTTGGCAGACGCTCCTAAGTGACTACTTGCTAAAGGGAAGCGCAAATCAATATAATTTATAGAGAGGGTCGTGAATTTCTCCGATCCTCGAGTCCCGGGTAAGAGGTGTACAAGATGAAGAAAAAGTTTATATTGGTTGCGCTGGTTGCCGCAGTGATAGGCGCTGCAGCCAAGATACTGAGGGGCCGAATGGGCAGCAAGGACGCGGAGGCCGACTAGCGGCGCTGTCCCTTTAAGCACGGTCCCAAGGCGGCTAGCCCCCTTGGGATGACCCTCTGAATCAGTCAGGCGCGGGTACGGGTTAAACGAAATACCTGACCCGCTCCTTCTTGTATTCCTTGGTGCTGAACAGGATCTCGTACTCGGTTATACCGGTCTTTTCAGATATCTGCTCAGCAATCTTGCGGCACTTATCGTCGGACCGCGAGTGAACCATGCTGAAGAGGCTGTAGGGCCAGTCGGGGTAGGTGGGCCTCTGGTAGCAGTGGCTCACTTGAGGGAATGAAGCCGCAATCTCCCCCACGCTCCTGATCTGCTCTTCCGGCACTTTCCAGCAGACCATACCGTTGGAAGTGAAGCCGGCGTTCTGGTGCCTGAGCACTGCGGCGAACCGGCGCATTAGTCCCACATCCTGAAACCACTGGATTTTCTCCAACAGCGCAGGAACCGTCATACCCAGCCTTTTGGCCATGCCGTCAAAGGGGCGCGGGACCAAGGGGACGTCTTCCTGAAGTTCCCGAACGAAGGCCCGGTCTTCGTCGGTTAAGGGCCCAGCGGTCGGCCTAGTCTTTTTGGCTGCGCGCTTCTCGGGTTCCAGCTTTACCTCATCCTTGGTCATGTCCAGCTTCACACCGATCTTAAACAGGTGCTTGGTGGGCAGCAGGCGGTACTTCTCTGCGCCGGCGCGGGTGGCAAGGGAGTCGAGCTCCGATTCCAGGTCGCTTTCCGGCGGTACGGCGAGGGTGAACCAGATGTTGAAATAGTGGTCGCGCTTGTAGTTGTGGCTGACTCCGGGGTGTTCGCTGATTACGGCTGCTACGTCGTCGATGCGGTCCTCGGGGGCACGGACGGCTACGAGGGAGCTCTTGTAACCCAGCCTCCGGGTGTCGAATATGGCGTTTAGCTCCCTGATTATGGCCTCGTCCTTGAGCGTGGCGATTTGACCGATTACCTCTTCCTCAGTCAAGCCATGCTTCGCGCCAATCGCGGAGAATGGCTCTTCTACCAGAGGAAAGTCCCACTGCAGGGTGTTTAGAAGCTCCTTCTGGGTTGTAGTGAGTTCCGTGGCAGTCTTGGCGACCATTCTTGCTCCTGGTAAGTCGATTTGGGCCGGGTTTGGGTTAACTTGCGGCGGTGGGAGCCGGCGTTATGCCAAAGTTATTTCGATATAGCTCGTAAACTCGGTCAAGGTATTCCTGGGGAAGGTCGGGAAGGTCCGGGGCGTTGGCGAACTCTTCGAGCTGAACGGGGTCGGTTACTGTGATCAGGACGGAGGATACGGTGTCCTGACCGAGGGAGAATTTGATGGCCGCCTGGCCTATGGTCAGGCCTGTGTCCTCGGTGAGGAAGCCGATCTGATCGACTTTGAGCATGCTTTCGTCGAGCCACTCACGCTTGCGGTAACTGCGGTGGTCGGTCTCCGGGAATACGGTGTCCCGGTTGACGGTGCCATCCAACAACCCGCTGGCGTGGGGCACGCGCACGAAAAGGCCCGTGCCGCAATCCTTGGCTATGGGGAAGAAGTCCTGGGCCGGGTCCTGCTCGAGGATGCTGTAGATGATTTGTAGGGTGGAGACAGATCGCTCCTGCATGGTGGCCTGGCCCTCTTCGAACCAGCCGATGTCGGGGCCGAGGCCCACGCCATAGTGGCGAATCTTGCCTTCTTTCTTCAAGTCTTCCAGGGTTTCGAAAACGTCGTCCCGCTCAATGACATTTATACGGGGGTTGTGGAGCTGGTAGACGTCTATCCAGTCGGTCTGAAGACGTTGAAGGCTCTTTTCGCAGGCATCTCTGATGAACTGAGGCTCGAAGTTCTGCGGTTTCTCCTTGTGTCGGATGCGGGCGGTGAAAGTATAGAAGTCGTAGCCGACCTTGGTGCAAAGAACGACGTCGTTGCGCTGGCCCTTGAGGGCCTTGGCTACGACTTCCTCGTTAGCACCGGAGCTGTACTGGTCGGCGGTATCGAAGAGGTTGATGCCAAGGTCGAGGGCTTTGTGGATGAGTTTGACGGAATCCTCTTCGCTGACGTTGCCCCACCAGTTACTGACCAGGGTCCAGGTGCCGAAACCGGTCTCGGATACAGATAGGTCGGTGTTGGGTATCGTACGGTATTTCATACTGGGACTACCGTGCCCACGGCCTCCTTTATGCGGATGATTTCGGAGCGGAGGGTTTCGTCGGGCACTACGGCGCTGGCTCCGGTAACGTTGACAGGCTCTTCAAGCTCCACCCAGGAGGTGCAACCGCCATATCGAGGCAGAACCGGGATGGCCTGAGGGCGCTTCAGCTTCATTGCCCGGAGAAGGATGATCGACAGGGCGTGCTTGGGTCGCCACTTGAGCCGATATTGAGCGTAGTCGTCAGTGCAGATGTAGAAGTCGGTGAGTGCGGTTACGCGTTCAGGCTCGGTGATTTCTAGTATTTCTACGACCTCGGCGAGGGTATCGATGATAACGGTGTCGGGTGACGGGGCTTGGGTCAAGGTTTGGGCGAGGGAGTCGTGCCACTGGGGCTTGAGGAGATCGGCGCTCTGGTGCTCGTAGGTGGGATATAGGAGGAATCGGGTGCCCTCCAGGACGAAACGCTTTTGCTGTTCACGGATGCCGCCCTTGCGGAGGACAAGGAATTGTTCACCGCGGGCCAAGGCCCGGGTGATGACTGCCCATTCCTTCAGGGCCAGGGATACGAAACTCATTGGGTGTGACTACTCCTGTTCCCTAAGCCAGCGAGAGACCTCTTTGGCGTGGTAGCTAAGGATGAGGTCGGCGCCCGCCCGTTTGATGCCGGTCAGGATTTCCATGGTGACTTTCTTCTCGTCGAGCCAGCCGTTGCGGCCCGCGGCCTTGACCATAGCGTATTCGCCGCTGACGTTGTAGGCCCCGAGGGGTTGGCGGAAGGCTCCTCGGGCCTTGGATATTACGTCCAGAAAGGCCAGCGCGGGCTTGACCATGATTATATCGGCGCCTTCCTGGATGTCCAAATCTATCTCCACAAGGGCCTCTCGAGAGTTTCGGGGGTCCATTTGATAGGACTTACGGTCTCCGAAGGAGGGAGTGGAGTTCGCGGCGTCCCTGAAGGGCCCGTAGAAGGAGGAGGCGTACTTGGCCGAGTAGGCCATGATGGGAGTGAGGTCGAGGTCGTTTCTGTTGAGGATGTCCCGGATGGAGGCGACGGCGCCGTCCATCATGTTGGAAGGAGCGACGATGTCGGCGCCGGCCTCGGCGTGGGAGAGGGCCGTACTGCTCAAGAGTTCCAGTGTCCGGTCGTTGTCGACGTATTCGTCGACGATGACGCCGCAGTGGCCGTGGTCGGTGTATTCGCAGAGGCAGACATCAGTGATGACGAGGGTGTCGGGGGAGGCGTTTTTTATGCTGGCGACCGCTTCTTGAATAACTCCGTTGGGGTCGTAGGCCCCAGTGCCGACGGAGTCTTTTTCGTTGGGCAGGCCGAAAAGGAGCACTGCCTTTATACCGAGCGCCGCAACTTCCTCCGTCTCCTTAGCGGCGATGTCGGGGGACATCTGGTAGACACCAGGCATGGAGGGGACTTCACGCTTTTGGCCCGAGTCCTGGGTGACGAACATAGGGTAAATGAAGTCGCTGGGACTCAGGGTAGTTTCCTTGATCAGGTCCCGCATAGCCTGGGTTCGGCGTAAACGTCGGAGCCTCTGAATGGGGAATCCAGAACCCTGAGTTGGTACCATCTGCTCAAGCAAACTGGTCATGTCAGACCTCCTTTGCCCTCAAGTATAGCGTCTACGAGACCGGGTATGGTGTGTTCACGGGCCACAATAGCGACATTCAGGCCCAGTTCCTCGGCGGTTGCAGCGGTCACGGGGCCTATGCAGGCCACGCAGGTGTTCTTCAGTGGGGCGACGTCGCCTTCCAGCATACTAACAAGGTTCTTGACCGTGGACGAGCTGGCGAAGGTGGCGATATCCACCTCTCCGGCCCGGAGCCGTTTGATCGCCTGCTCGGGCTTTCTCTGTGGGCCCGAGGCGCCGTAGGTAAGGAACTCCTCCACAGTTGCGCCCATTTTTGTCAGCCCTGCGGGAAGCACGGGCCTGGAACCCTCGGCTCTTGGGAGCATGACTCTGGTCCCTTGCATGTCCAGGGTGGCGAGGGAATCCAGGAGTCCTTCGGCGGTATAGGTAGAGGCGGTGACGGATACCGGGAAACCGTAGCTCTTGATGGCCTTGGCGGTCTCGGGGCCGATGGCGGCAAGTTTCAAGCCGTTCAGGGAGTCGGGTCGGGCCCCGAGGGTGCGCCATCGGTCAAAAAATAGGGAGACACCGTTCACGCTGGTGAAGATAGCCCAGTCGTATTCGTGCACACTGCCGACCGCCTCTTCAAGGGCTTTCCGGTGATCAGACGACTGGGTAATTTCAATAGCGGGAAGCTCGATTACCTCCGCACCGAGCGTGGCGAGCCTGAAAGATAGGGCGCTGGCCTGCTTGCGGGCACGGGTTACGAGGATGCGACGGTTGGAAAGGGGCCGGGTCTCGTGCCACGAGATCTGATCTCGGAGGCCTACCACGTTTCCTATTACGGCGACGGCGGGGGGTTTGAGGCCCGCTTCATTGGCTTTCCGGGCGATATCGGCAAGTGTGCCGGTGACAGTTTTCTGGTCGGGAGTGGTGGCGTCCTGTATGAGTGCGACAGGAGTGTTGGGGGCCTTACCGGCCTCAATGAGCCAGTCGGTAATCGACTGAAGATTGCCGAGGCCCATAAGGATGACAAGGGTATCGGGGCCGTGGGCGAGGGCAGCCCAGTCAACGGAGACCCGGGACTTTTCAGGGTCCTCGTGGCCGGTGACCACGGCCACGGAGGAGGAGAGGTCTCGGTGGGTGACCGGGATGCCGGCGTAAGCGGGAGCAGCGATTGCGGAGGAAACGCCGGGTATGACCTCAAAAGGCAGGTCTTTGGCGGCGAGGATCTCGGCCTCCTCCCCACCCCTGCCGAAGAGGAAGGGGTCTCCGCCCTTGAGCCTGACGACGAGCTTGCCCTGTTTGGCCTGGGCGACCAGGATGTTGTTGATCTCGTCCTGGGTCTTTGTGTGATGCTTCGGAGTTTTGCCCACGTAGACCAGTTCACAGGTCTCGGGGGCATGGTCCAGGAGGACAGGGTTTACCAGCCTATCGTAGACGATGACATCGGCGCGCTTGATGTATTCCAAGGCCTTTACGGTGATGAGGCCCGGGTCTCCGGGGCCAGCGCCGACCAGGGCCACCAACCCGACGCCGCTCAAGATACAACTCCTGCGAGCAAGGCTTCTGCGCCTTGGGCCTTGAGCCTTTCGGCGAGAAGTATTCCCAGACCCTCGGGATCTTCAGGGCTTCCTTTTATGGAATCAGTCATAATTTGATAAGTTTCGGGGTGGCCGACTAGTCCGGACAAGGCCAATGTATCGCCATTCAATGTAGCATGAGCGGTGACCGGGGCGAGGCAGCCGCTGCCAAGTTGCCTTAAGAAGGACCGCTCGGCGTCGACGGCCTGGCGGGTGGGGGTGTGCTCGATTTCAGCGAAGAGTTGGGTGACCTCCGTGTTGGTGGCGAGGGTCTCGATGGCGAGTGCGCCCTGGCCCATGGAAGGAAGGCAGGTCTCAACTGGGAGGTACTCTGCAATACGGTCCTGCCAACCCATGCGGATGAGACCCGCGGCGGCGAGGACTATGGCATCGTAGTCACCGTTGTAGAGTTTGCGGATACGCGTGTCGATGTTGCCGCGTATGCCGGTGATTTCAATATCGGGGCGAGCGGCCTTGATCTGAACGGCGCGTCGGGGGCTTCCGGTGCCGACACGGGAATCGGGGGCCAGTTCTTTCAAGCCGCGGCCGTTGGAGGTGAGCAGGACGTCCCGGGGATCGAGGCGTTCCAGTACTGCGGCGAGTACGAATCCCTCGGCGGTATCAGTGGGCATGTCCTTAAGGCTGTGGACAGCGGAGTCGATCTCGCCGGAGAGGAGCCGGTCTTCCAATGTAGATACGAAGACGCCCCGAGCGCCCAGCTTGGCGATAGGAGACACCTTGTCATGGTCTCCGAGGGCATGGACGGGGACGATTTCGACGTTAAGGCTCGGGTAGGCTCTCGTGAGGGCCCGAGACGTTTCTCGGGCCTGCTCCATAGCGAGATCACTGGCCCGCGTACCCAGCTTTATGGTGTTCATCACCGTCGCGGCTCGTTCATTTCGCTGTGGACCGACTGCCGGTCAACGCAGCAAATAGGTGACGCCTGGCCTCGGCGAGTCTGCGTTGCTTGACCAGGGTTAAGAAACTCTCATCTATGGACTTTTGCCACCTAGTTGCACTGACGACGTGGCCTCCGCCTCTAACCTGGAGACGCACCTTGGCCATGACCTTGGCAAGACCGGCGTATGAGGGTGGGAACTGTTGCTCGATTTGGCGCCGGAGCCAACGGGCCAATGCGGGACTGGCCCCGGCTGTAGAGATAGCGAAGGTGATCTCGCCGCGGCGGACGATGGAGGGGGCTATGAAGTCGCAATAGTCGGGATCGTCGACGACGTTGACGACGAGGCCAAGGTTGCGTCCTTCGATGCCGATCTCTCGGTTGAGGGGCATGTCGTCGGTGGCGGTGATGAGGAGGTATATGCCGTACATGTCCGAGGACTGGAACTCGCGGTTGAAATACTCGACCTGACCCTTGTCTATGCGGCGGCGAAGTCTCGGGGTGACGGTGGGACTTACCAGGGTAACCTTGCCCCCAGCCTCCAAGAGGCCCTTGACCTTTCGCTCGGCGATCTGGCCACCGCCGACGACGAGGCAGGGTCGGCCCTCGATGCTGAGAAATGCTGGATAGTAAACTGGCATAAGGCTATTTAAAAGACCTGTTTTTATTGATAAAAAAGGAGCATCCAAACGTTAATTTTACACTGAATGCCGGTGAGATTGTATCTGAGCAGTCGAGGGAGCCGGAACGGGTCAGGAGAGTATTCGGTCGATTATCTCGGAAAGCCAGTCCCACGTACGCTCCCCGAGGTATGCGCCGACGATTGCCTGGATGGTCTTGCCCACCCATACGATGGCGAAGAACCTCTTGATGGGGAACTTGCTGGCGCCCGCGGCCAAACCCGCGGCGTCAAAGAAGGGATTGGGTAAGATCGATAGGAGAAATAGGGTGATGCTTCCGCGTTTCTCCATCCAACCTTTGGCCCGTTGGAAAACCCTGCTGCGCCTTTCGAGAAGCTCGCCGCCCTCGTATCCAATGGCATAGCCGGTAAACTCGCCCAGGCTTGCGGCGGTGCCAGCTACGAGTCCCACAAGGAAGGGATTGAGCCATGCCCCGGCCCCAATGACCACCAGACTGCTGGCGCTGGGCAGAAAAATGGTAGCCGCACCCAGAAACGTGAAGATGAATACGCCGGCGTAGCCCAGGGAGATCAGGTTTTGCTGGTCGAAGAGGAAATCGTGGAGGAAGAAGGCCCCAACACTGGCGGCCGCGGCGGCGACGGCTGCACCGGCAATCAGATGTTGGCGTTTGATGCCGGCCTTTTCCAGGAGGAGCTGAACCCCCGAGAACATGTTGTGACGCTGTGGAGGCGCAGGGGATTCTTGGGCCTCTAGGCCCTGTGGCTCGGTAAGGTCGTTCACGTGAGAGTTGGGATTTCTGAATCCAGGCCGTGGAAGATGAGTGAGAAGAGGGGATACGTCGAAAGTATACGAAAAGGGCTTGCGGCCAACAATAGAGCGGCAGAAGACCTCCGCCGCAATCAAAGAATACTTTAGAATGTGCGGAGACGTGAGAATGTTGTCCACATCGCCTGCTCGGAGGAGGGGTTTGTCATAGACCCTGGTAACAGGCCGCCATCAAGGTTCAGGTTTGTGGTGTTGGCGTTCTTGGGCCTATCCAACATCCTCAACTCCCTCATTATGCTCTCCCTGGGCATCCTGCTGCCCAACATCTCCGAGGACCTGGGGCTTTCCTCTGCACAACAGGGGTTCCTGGGTTCGTCCATGTTCATAGGGACAATGATTATGTCCCTGCCAGCAGGACTGTGGCTGTCCCGGCCGGACGCGAGCAAAGTCTTATTGGGGTCCCTGGCCTTCGGGACGACGTTCGTGATAGTCCAGGCCTGGGCCCCGACCTATACGGTGTTGCTGCTGGCGCGCCTGGCATTCGGCATTGCAATTGTGGCTCGGCAGCCGGCGCGTGCCATGCTGACCGCCCAGTGGTTCCCGAGACGGGAGATCGTGCTGGTGAACGGTCTGGTCAACACCACCTACGGCGCCTCGGCGGTGATTGCCCTTCTGCTGACTCCATACTTGCAAATATGGCTGGACGAAAGCTGGCGGGGGACACTCACGATATACGGGGCAATATTCGTAGTAGTCACGCTGGTTTGGGCCGCCATAGGCAAGGAACGCAGAACGGAGGAACCGATAGCCGTCCCCGCTTTGCAGGAGCGCGGGGGCTCGGGTGACACATCCCTCTGGTCGGTGCTCAAGGAGAAGGATGTTTGGGTGGTGGGGGTAGGAATGGCCGGGATGCTGGTAATGGAATTCTCCATACTTACTCTCTGGCCGACGTTGATGCTGCGAGAACGAGGCATAGAGGAGACCATATCCGGTGCGATGCTGTTGACGGGGGCGATTTGCGAGGGTATAGGCAGCGTGGCTTTGTCGGCGATGTTGATGGGACGGATATCGAGAGGGATGCGGCGTCCAATAGTGACGATACTGGCATTGCTGCTGGTCGGCACAGCGATAGGGATGAATGCGAGTACAGCCATACCGCTCCTGTGGACTTTTGCGGCGCTTCACGGCGTCGGGTTTTCCTTCGTGTCGCTGATTTGGACAGTGCCGTTCGAGATACCTGGGGTTACGCACAGGCAGATAGCGGTGGCGTCCGGGTTTATCGAAGGGGTGGGGCGGCTGGGGGGTGTAATGGGCCCCGCGTTTGTAGGAATAGCGTGGGACGCGACGGGAGATCGGGTATGGCCGATGGTGATAAGCTCTTTCTTTGGACTTACAATGGCCGCCGCGGGGCTCATGCTGTTCAGAGACAGACCTAGGCCGGAGAAAAACTGAATGAGGACAGGACCTGATTTATGAGACGGCCTGAAAGGACGACGGGACCCGGGTCAATGACCGCTTGATTAGTCCACCTGCAGAAATAACTGCGCCATCACCATACCGCTGGGTGGTGATGATGACGTTTAACATCGCGCACGCCTCGGCGATGGTGGGAGCGCTGGTGCTGGGAGTGCTCCTTCCCGCAATGGCGGAGGACCTGGGGCTATCGCCCCTGGAGCAGGGGTGGCTCGGCTCTTCGGCAATTATCGGCAGCCTTATCTTTTCGATACCCTTCGGGCTTTGGATGTCTCGGTTCAGGCCGATGCTGCTGACGGCGATAACGCTGTTTCTGGGGGCTGGTTTCGTGTTCATGCAGGCAGAGGCCGCAAACTTTGTGGTCCTGCTGCTTGGACGTGTGCTTTTCGGGATTACCCCGGTGGCGCGGGAGGCGTCTCGGGTGCTGCTTGTGCGGCAATGGCTGCCACGGAAAGAGATACAGCTTTCGAGCGGGATACTCAACGCGGTGTTCGGGGTGAGCCTTACGGTGAGCTTCGTAGTAGCACCAATGCTGCTGGAGGCGTTTGATAACGACTGGCGGAAGACCCTATATGCCTGGGGCTTCTTCAGTATCGGAATGGCGATAGCCTGGGTGCTACTTGGCCGTGAAAACCGCACCGCGGATTACCGAGAGGTAGAGCAGTCGCAAGAAGGCTCGCCGATTAGGAGTCTGTTCAAGTACAAAGAGCCCTGGTTACTGGGCGTAGGAATACTGGGATATGCGATAGCCCAGATGTCCCAATTCACCTTCTGGCCTAAGTTCATGCAAGAGACATATGACATGTCTCTTGTACAGGCCGGGCTAATAATTGGAGTGGTAGGGGTGGTGGTGGCGGTGGGGGGATTCGTGATGTTGCCGGTGATCAGCCGATTCGGGGGTTACCGGATCCCGCTCATCGGGATAGGAGTCTTGGTAACCGTCACATCGCTGGCCGTACTGTTCACCGGGTCTCTGCCCATTCTGGTTGTGACCTTCATAATCAACGGCTTGGCTAGAGGGGCGTTCTGGATACCGTTTACGTCGCTTCCGTTCGAGCTTCCGGGTATCACGCCCCGGGAGGCAGCGGTAATCCAAGGCGTGATGTTCACAATGTTGTGGGTCGGGAGCTTCATCGGGCCGGTGATGGTGGGGGCGGTGCAGACGGCAACGGGAAGCCTGCACCTGGCCATGATAATCTCAGCTCTATGCCCAATAGCGGTTTCTTTAGCGGGACTGATGATTTCGCCCCGAGCGGGGGGTGGTCTGTCGGGCGGTAACCGGGGGAAGTAGTAGGCTCTCCAAGTATTGCCCGCTAGTGACCGAACCCGGCGAAGGGGCAGCGGTGGCTGACGCACGCCGCAGCGACACGCAAGTCTACTACGGGCGGGAAACCCGCCTGCCTGAGCATCTCCGAGGCGGCGCAGAGGGGAAGTCCGACTACGTTGAAGTAGCAGCCGTTGACGGGGGCGGCGGGATGAAATTCAGTGTCCTGGACTCCGTATGCGCCTGCCTTGTCCATGGGGGAGCCGGTGGCGACATAGGCGTCGATTTCCTCGTCCGTGTAGGGACGCATTAGGACTGAGGTGTTGATGTGGGCGACAATAGGGTCTGCGGGTCCAGGTGGCAGAAGAGCGAGGCCCGTGACCACCCGATGGGGTTTTCCCCGCAGGGCTTTCAGCATGTCGGTGGCTTCCTGCTCGTCAGCGGGCTTCCCGAAGATGCGACGACTCAGGCAGACTACGGTATCGGCGGCGAGGACGTGGGCCTCGGGGCGGAGTTTGGCTACGGCCTCGGCCTTGCTCAGGGCTAGCCTGCGGGCTGCGTCCTCCGGGCCAGCGGCCTGGTCCAGGAGTGAGGCCTCGTCTATGTCAGCAGGGACGATTTCGTAGCTCACCCCGATCGCGTCCATGATCTCCCGGCGTCTCGGGGAGCGGGAGGCTAGGACCAGGGTCGGGCCGTCTTTAGCAGCCATTGGTCAGGTCCTTTCGAGGATGGATATGGACTCGACGTGGTGGGTCTGGGGAAACATATCGATGGGCACGGCTTCCCTTAGAGAATAGCCGTTGCCGGTGAGGAATGCCAAATCCCGGGCCAACGTGCTCGGGGAACAGGATACGTAGCCTATCTTCCGCGGCCGCAGGGAGGTAAGCACCTCCAAGATCCTGGGGTGGCAGCCGACGCGGGGAGGATCGAGAATTACAGTGTCGGGTAGGGCCTCAATCTCCGAAAGCACCTCCTCTGCCTTTCCCTTCATAACGGTTACGTTGGAGAAGGGTCGACAGTTTATCAAGGCGTCCTCGATGGCTGAGGGAGACTCCTCCAGGGTGACTATCTCCCGGTAGTAGGGGGCAAGGAGGACAGCGAAAGTTCCCACGCCGCCGTAGGCGTCGAAAAGGAGTTCATCTCCGGTAGGGTAGAGTCGGTCCCTAAGTTCGGCGGTCATTCGCTCGGCCTGGGGCGTGTTGACCTGGAAGAAGGACGGGCTGGAGACTTTGAAGCTGTAGCCGAAGAGAGACTCGGTGAAGTCGGACTGGCCGGACTCGACGTTGACGCCTGGGATGTTGAGGGAGGGTTGGATGAGAAGACTTCCGGTGTTGGCACCACACCTGACAGCGACCTGACGTAGGCCTTTGCCCTTGCCCTGGAGTTCGGCCAAGACGGCATTTATATCTTCGTGCATGAGAAGGCAGCGGTCGATTTTGAGGGGACGGTGGGTACCGGTTCGGGTGAATCCGAGGCTCCCTTTCCGGTCCACGGAGAACCGTGCGTGATTCCGGTATCCGGACTGCGAAGGAGAGGCGATGGTCGGGGATACGTTGGGAGACTTCAAGCCAGCTACCTCTTCAAGGCGCCTCTTGAGAACGTCGCGCTTCATATCAAGCTGATGAGAATAGGCGACGTGCTGCCACTGGCAGCCGCCACATTCGCCGAAGTAGGGGCACGGGGGCTCGACGCGGTGGGGAGAGGGGTCAATTACCCGGGTGACAACGCCAGTTTTTATGCCTCGCCGATTTTCATGGACCTCAATCTCTACGGTCTCCCCGGGGATGGCGAGGGGGATGGGTATTGACTCGCCGTTGAGCGTTGCGACTACTTCGCCGTCGAGGGAAAGCGTGTCGAGCGTAAGGGTGTGGGTCGGCATGATGAAAGCCTACATTCGCGGCGTGCGTATCGCAAGGTGGGGAGAATTTGACATTGGGGATGGGGGTTTGGGAACATGAGCAACGTTAAGATTGAGGGGTCGTGGGAGGGGTAGGGCATGGCAGAAGGTGTAGGGGCAAGTCCTAGATTCCTCGCGGGGCCTCGGAATGACAGAGGTGGAGGGAGAGGGGATAAGAAGTGGTATCAATTCATTCGAAGGTGAAAAAATGGTAAAGGCCAGTACGGTTGGAGAGCTTAGGGAGTCGGGGTACGAGACGCTGTCTATAAAGGCGGAGCTAAGGCGGAACCTGGTCCGCAAGCTAGAGGAGCGGGAGCCGCTGTTCGAAGGGATCCTCGGGTACGAGGACACGGTTATGCCCCAGCTTGAAAATGCCCTGCTGGCGGGTCAGGACATCATCGTGCTCGGAGAGCGAGGGCAGGCGAAGAGCCGGATGATCCGCGGCTTGGTGAGTCTTCTGGACGAGGAAGTTCCCGTGGTGGAGGGGTGCGAGATCAACGACGACCCATACGCTCCGGTCTGCCGTACCTGCAGGGACAAGGTGCGCGAGCTCGGGGATGGGACGCCGGTGACTTGGCTTCACCGGGACGATCGCTACGCTGAGAAGCTTGCCACTCCCGACGTGACCATGGCCGACTTGATCGGGGACATCGACCCGATCAAGGTCACCGAGGGACGGTATCTATCCGACGAGCTTACCATTCACTACGGTCTGGTCCCGAGGACCAACCGCGGCATTTTCTGCATCAACGAGCTTCCCGACCTGGCGGAAAGGTTACAAGTCGGGCTATTCAACTTGATGCAGGAACGTGACATCCAGGTCAAGGGATACCAGATCCGGCTGCCTTTGGACATCCTGGTGGTAGCAAGCGCCAACCCGGAGGACTACACGAACCGGGGACGGATTATCACGCCGCTCAAGGACAGGTATGGGGCCCAGATACGCACGCACTATCCCCAGACGCCGGAAGTCGAAATTGCAATAATGGAAAGTGAAGCGCGGCGATTCGAGGATGGGCGTACGACACTGGTGCC
Source organism: Dehalococcoidia bacterium (assembly GCA_965249275.1). Classification (GTDB taxonomy): domain Bacteria; phylum Chloroflexota; class Dehalococcoidia; order Plut-88900; family Plut-88900; genus Plut-88900. The sequence continues at coordinate 99,920 of CBDFLQ010000006.1, read as the reverse complement.
GCACTTTATGAAGGAGATCGTGGCGCAAGTGTCGGCGTTGGCTCGGAAGAGCCCGGACGTGAATCAGAGGTCGGGTGTCAGTGTCAGGATATCGACGGCAAACTACGAAAGCATTATGGGTAACGCCATGCGGAGGGCGCTCCACACTGGTGAGAAGGCGGCGGCGCCGAGGATTTCGGACCTGACTTATCTTAAGGCGTCGACGCTGGGTAAGCTGGAGCTGGAGACCGTGGAGGACGAGCGGAGCGAGCAGGTGCTGGACGGACTCGTGGACCGGGCCGTGTCCAACGTATTTGCCCGCTATTTCAACGTTACCGACTTCGCTGCGTTACTTACGCAGTTCCAGGAAGGGGCAAGTGTGGGCATTTCGGACATGGCCCACTCCCGGACACACACTCGTCTCGTCAAGAAGCTCGGGGGCTTCGAAAAGGGGCTGCAGAAGCTGGAGTGCGACAAGAAGCCGGCAGCAGTTGCGTCGGGGGTGGAGTTCATACTGGAGGGGCTGCACCTGAACCGGAAGCTGAACAAGGTGACGGCGCAGTCGGGGGAAATCAGCTACGAGGCCTGATCCTCGGCCACGCTCATGATCGTCCTGGCCAAGGCGTCGGAGTCGTGTCTGATCTGTGCCCCATGCCCGACTATCGGGCTACGGACTATCCGCCCAACCAGGCCGGCGCATTCCTCAGTATCCAACTCGACAGGGTGGGCATTGCTAGAACGGTAACGGTCCACGACCTCCTCTGGCATTGGACCACTGTTGACCAGAAGATAGTCGATGCGCCCACTCGGGCCCATGTAACCCTTCACCTCCTTTACGAAGTCGGAGACTTTGAACGAGTCCGACTCTCCGGGTTTGGTCATAAGGTTGGAGGTGTAGACAACCTTGGCCCGGGTGCGGGCTATTGCGTCACCAACTCCGTCGACCATCAGATTAGGGATGATGCTGGTGTAAAGGTCGCCGGGGCCCATGACTACAAGGTCGGCTTCAAGGATGGCCTCGACCACAGGAGCATAAACCTGGGCAGGGGGATCGAGGTAGACATAATCGATTAGGACGCCGGGCTTGATGCTGCGGACGTCGATGCTGGCCTCTCCGGAGACGACTGTGCCATCGACCAGCCGGGCCTTTAAGTTGGTCTTGGTGAGGGTCACAGGGAGGACGCGGCCAGTGATCTGTAGCATGCGCCCAGCCTCGATGATGGCGAGGGCCATGCTGCCGGTTAACTCGGTGAGGGCGGCGAGCATCAGGTTGCCGAAGCTGTGGCCCTGCAGGTCTTGGCCGCGGTCGAAGCGGTAGTCGAGGAGACGGCGGAGGATTGAGTCGTTGGGGTTGTCGGGGCTCAGGCCGAGGAGACATTGGCGAACATCCCCTGGAGGAAGCTGGCCGAGCTGGTCTCGGAGCCGGCCGGAGGAGCCTCCGCTGTCAGTCATGGCGACAATTGCGGTGAGGTTGGAAGTGTGGTGCTTGAGCCCGTTGAGGACGACATAGTTACCGGTGCCGCCGCCTATGACGACTATTCTTGCAGAGTTGGGGTTTGGAGGTGGGGCCATAGCGGGTGGGATGATAAGGGGGGTGGGAGTAGGGGCGCAAGGGGGTGGATGGCATAGTGGGATGTGGGTGGGCAAGTCCTAGGAAACCTCTGAACAAGTCTAAGGGCATAGGTAATAGGTAAGATAGGGAGAGTAAGGCCAAAGCTGAGGTGAGATTTGATGGAGCAGCCGACATTTGCAGACTTGGAATACGAGGGCAAGAAGCGAAAGACCCGCCGGGAGATATTTCTGGAGCGGATGGAGGACCTGGTTCCATGGGGAAAGTTAGAGGAGCGAATCCGGCCCTACTATTCCAGGGCGGGCCGTGGACGGAGGCCCTACGAGTTGTCGGTGATGCTGCGGATACACTGCGTGCAGCTGTTCTACAACCTGAGCGATCCGGGCATGGAGGACATGCTCTACGAGGTGGAGTCGGTGAGGCGGTTCGCAGGTCTGAGGCTGTCCGGCCCCTTGCCTGACGAGACTACGATACTGAACTTCCGCCATCTGCTGGAAGAGCAGGAGTTGGGTCGGGGGCTGTTCGAGGAGATCAACCGTCATCTGGAGTCTCGGGGACTGAGGCTCAGGGAGGGTACGATTGTGGATGCGAGCATCATCGAGGCGCCGGCGTCTACGAAGAACCGTGCTGGAGAGCGAGACCCCGATATGCACCAGGTGAAGAAGGGGAAGGAGTGGCACTTCGGTATGAAAGTGCACATTGGTGCAGACGCTGACACGGGGGTGGTGCACAGTATGAGTACGACAGCTGCGAACGTGCATGACGTGACGGAGGCGCACCGGCTGCTGCATGGAGGGGAGAGGCGAGTGTGGGGAGATGCGGGATATCAGGGAGTGGAGAAGCGGGCGGAGAATCGGGATATGGATGTGGAGTGGCGGGTGGCGATGAGACCTGGACGGCGTCGGAAACTGAGGGCGGGGAGCTGCGAGGCCTTGGCGGAGAAGAGCAAATCATCCATCAGGGCTAAGGTGGAGCATCCGTTCCTGTACGTGAAACGGCACTTCGGCTACGCCAAGGTCCGCTACAGGGGCTTGTACAAGAACACGCAACGGGTGGCGATGCTGCTGGGGCTGGCCAACTTGGTAAGGGCCGAGCGCCACTTAGCGGTGTGACGGAGGAGCAGTGTGGTCAAATCCGGGTCGATGGTGACTGGATGCCCTGACAGGCCAGAACATAGGATGCAAATAAGCCACCGAGACGCAACATTACGACCCAACCTCTCCCCAAAACTCCATGCAAGACAACCTAAGCTGGTTTACAGTGAGTTGTTCAGAGCTTCCCTAGATCCCTCGCGGGGCCTCGGGATGACACGGGGATCAGAGATGGTGGGAGCAGGTGTTACAATGGCGAGACTAGTGGGAAGGCGGTTTATGAGAAAGCTGAAGTTCGGGGCGTGCATATTTGCGCAGCAACCTCTGCCGGAGGTAGTGCGCATAGCGCAGTTGGCGGAGGAGCTAGGCTACGACAGTCTGTGGATCGCCGACTCCCAGGTGTTGTGCCGGGAGCTTTACGTTACCCTGACCGCCTGCGCCTTGGGCACGAGCCGGATAAAGCTGGGGGCGGGGGTCACGGCGCCGTACACCCGGCACGTGAGCGTAACGGCGGGCGCTTTTGCCTCGTTGAACGAACTTGCGCCGGGCAGAGTGATCCTGGGGGTGAGTACGGGCAACAGCCTGGTCAGGACCATAGGGCGAAGGCCGGCACGCATTGCGGAGATGGAGGAGTACGTCGGGCAGCTGACAGACCTGCTGGACAACAGGGACACGGACTTCGACGGCGGTGTGAGAGGCGGCATCTCCTGGCTGGACAGCCCGACCCGGATCCCGATTTACGTTGCAGGGACGGGGCCGAAGATGCTAAGAGCGGCGACAAGCATGACATCGAACATCATACTGATGGCTGGGTCGGGGCCGGCTTTTGTGCAGGAGGGGCTGGACAAGACCTACGCGGGGATGGGGGAGGCGGGGAAGGATATTTCGGAGGCGGACGTGATAATGTGGGTGCCCTTCGCCATTGCGAAGGAGGGAGGAGTGGCCCGGGAGCACGTCTCCAAGCACGTAGCCAGTCTGCTGTCGCGGGTCAACCCGGACCTGTTCGAAGAGGAAGACAGGGAAGCCATCGAGCGGATTAAGAAGGGGTTTTCTCCGTACCCACACGACCCAAACGCGCCTAAGAACGCGGGCGGCGTGCCCGATAAATTCATCGACCAGCTGGCCTTGGCAGGCACACCCCATGAGGTTAGAGCACAGGTGGAGAGGATGGCGACGGTGTCGGGGTTCGATACGGTAGTGCTGAACACACAAGCTTCCAACGGCAGGTTCACGAGTCTTGAAGAGTCACTGAAGCTGTTTGCGGATGGGGTGATCGCCCACTTTTGAGAATTGTGCTTAACAGCTTTCGGAAGAATCGAATCGCCCTCACTCTCCTCGGCGAGTCTTCGACCCTAGCCCTCTCCCATCGAGGGAGAGGGGACAGGACACCACCCCAGGAGATGTTGGGCATTGTGGTGCAAGAGTCTTTACACCGGGAAGTGAGAAGTAGCTGGGAAAAGGGGCATGGCTGACAAGGTTCTGGTGACAGGGGGAGCGGGATTCATCGGCTCCCACGTTGTCGATGCGATGCTCGAAGAGGGCTACGAGGTTGTGGTCATTGATAACCTGGTCACGGGCAACAGGGGGAACGTCAACCCCGACGTCCTGGTCCTGGAAGCCGACCTTCGGGACCCGGGCCTGGCACGTATATTTCAGGAGCATAAGCCGAGGTTCGTCTGTCATCTGGCGGCGCAGGCTAGCATAACTAAGTCGATACGCGGGCCCCTGGTGGATGCCGACGAGAACATAATGGGTTCGCTTAACGTCCTTGAGGAATGCCGTAATAATGACGTTGAAAAGATAATCTTCTCCTCGAGCGGAGGGGCTATTTACGGAGAGCCAATATCCCTGCCATGCGACGAAAGCCACCTAATCCAGCCTTTGGCCCCCTACGGGGCAGCTAAGGCTGCGGTTGAACTGTACCTGCCCATTTATCGCAGCCTGTTCGGTCTGAGGTATACGGCTTTGCGCTACGCCAACGTGTACGGACCCCGGCAGAACCCCGGCGGTGAGGCCGGAGTAGTCGCAATATTTGCGGGCAAGATGTTGAAGAATGAACGGGTCACGATCAACGGGACAGGCGAACAGGAACGGGACTTCCTGTACGTTCAGGACGTGGCTCGGGCCAACGTCATTTGTCTCAGCACCGGGGATGACGAAGCGTTCAATTTAGGGTCGGGGATGGGGACTTCAGTGAAAGAGATATTCGGTCATTTGGACAGACTAACGGGCAACTCGCTCAGTCCCCAGTACAGGACATTGAGCGAGGGCGAGGTGTTCAAGATAGTCCTCAACACCGAAAAAGCGCGTCGGGTGTTGGGGTGGGAGCCTACGGTGTCGCTGGAAGAGGGATTGAGCCGAACGGTCGATTCGTTCCGGTCTTGACCGCTGAGAGGGCCACAGTAAAACACGGTAGCTAGCAGGTGATGGTTTGAGCATTCGATACAGGTATTCGAAATGGGACGGGACCCAGGAGCCGTTCAAGGCGTCTGCCGAAGAGCTGCTGGATGAGTTGACGAAGGACGTTCTAGCCTATGGCAACCTTGAATCTGCTCTCCAACGGCTCACAGAGAGGGGGATGCAGACTCGACAGGGTATGCGGATTCAGGGACTGCGGGACCTGATAAACCAGCTTCGTCGGGAGAAGGAACGGCAGCTCAAGCAGTACGACCTTGATTCGATGATGGAGGATCTGAAAGAGAAACTCGACCAGATAGTCGATATGGAGAGGGGAGGGCTGGAGAAGCGGCTGGAGGATGCACAAGCCGAGACGGGGGATGGGCCCGGGGAGGGGATGCAGGAGATGCTGGAGCGGATGGTGCAACGGAAACAAGACACGCTCGACGGCCTTCCCGAAAGCCCCGGCGGCATGTTCAAGGAGCTGATGGACTACGAGTTCTTCGACGAGGAGGCGCGGGAGGAGTTCCAGAAACTGCTGGACATGCTGCGCCAGAAGATGCTCGATCCTTACGCCCGGGACATGGCGGAGCGGATGCAGAACATGGGCGCCGGCGAAATGGACGCCATAAAACAGATGCTCTCCGACCTCAATGAGATGCTCGAACGGCAGCGCATGGGGCTCGATTCCGGCTACGACGAGTTCAAGCAGAGGTACGGGAGAGCTTTCCCCGACATGCCCGACACTCTGGAGGAGTTCGTAGAAGAGCTGCAGAGGCGGATTTCGCAGATGCAGTCGTTGATGAACAGCCTGTCGGATGAGGCGCGGGAGTCGTTGGAGCAGATGATGCAGTCCCAACTCACTGACCCCGACCTGGCAGACCTGATGGCGAACCTCGCGGAGAACCTGGAAGCCCTGCATCCCACGCGGCGGCGCAAAAGCGGCTACCCGTTTGAAGGTGAAGAGGAGCTCAGCTGGGACCAGGCGATGGAGCTGATGTCCAAGCTACAGAACATGGAGGAGCTGGAGGCCCAGCTGCGTAAGGCGCAGGCTAGCCGGGGGCTGGAGGGGATCGATACGAAGAAGCTGAATGAGGTGTTGGGACAGGAGGCGGAGGATAATATCGAGACGCTGAGGGAACTGGCCCGGGAGTTGGAAGAAGCGGGCTATCTCCGGTTCAAGGACGGCCGGATGGAACTTTCTCCGAAGGGGCTGCGGAGGATCGGGCAGAAGGCTTTGAGGGATATATTCGGGCACATGAAGAAGGACCGGCGCGCGGCCCACGAGACTCAGCGGAGCGGGATCGGGTTGGAAGACGTGCAGGAGACAAAGACCTATGAATTCGGGGACCCGTTCCGGCTGAATATCCCGCGGACGATACTGAATGCGGTGGAGAGGTCGGGGCCGGGGATCCCGGTGAACATGACACCCGAGGACCTGGAGATCTACAAGCCCGAGCATCAGACTCGGAGTGCGACGGTGCTGCTGCTGGACCAGAGCCGGTCTATGGATATGAGCGGCGACTTCTTCGGGGCTAAGAAGGTGGCGTTGGCGCTGCACAGCCTGATATCGGGACAGTACCCGAAGGATGATCTTCACATAATCGGCTTTTCGTTGATGGCGAAGGAGATATTGGCTCGGGACCTGCCGGAGGCGGGAGCGAGCGATAGTGCGCCCGGTACCAACATGCACCACGGGTTACAGCTAGCGCGCGAGTACCTGGCGAAGCGCAAATGTGAAAACAAGCAGATCATCATGATCACCGATGGTGAGCCGACCGCCCACATGGAGCAGGGGTATCCCTACTTCGCGTGGCCGCCGAGTCTCCTAACGGTGCAGGCCACCCTGCAAGAGGTGAAGCGCTGCACCAAGGACAGGATAACCCTCAACGTCTTTATGCTGGACACGAGCTACTACCTGATCGACTTCATGGAACAGGTGACGAAGATAAACAGGGGTCGGGCGTTCTTCACGACAGCGGACCGGCTGGGCGAGTACATCCTGGTGGACTACATAAACCACAAACGGACGCGGATTCGGCCCTAGGGGGGCGGGGTGGGGGGGTAGGCTAGTAGATGCCTCGGGCTTGGGCTGCAGAGCTCAATTTCCTGTCGAAGGTGGCTATCGGCATGCTGAGGGTCTGAGCCAGGTAGAGGTAACTGGCGTCGTAGGCGGTCAGTCCAGTCTCGAGGGCTAATTCGAGGGTCTTATTGAAGTCCACTTTAGTCCAATAGATAGCTCCGCTGAGCATCGCATCAAGCCCTTTTGATGTAGTCAGATGTTGAGAAGGGTTTCTAAGAATCTTCTTCCAAGCAATGTTGGTCATCTCAAATGCCATGAGGGACGGAGCATGAATCTCATGGCCCGATACGAGGGCAAGTGCTTGCAACCTATTGGGTTCTCCGAAGGCAATTGCGGCTAGGACGGATGCATCAGCTACTATACCCGGCATCTCGATCTTCCCTTATCCATTGGGTAGATTCATCGGGTGTGCGTAAATGCATACTTTGAATCTTTTGGTGAACTTCTTCTATAGATAGGCGTCCGGGCCTGAGGGCTTCTTCAAGTATTGCTAGCAGTTCTCCCTGCTGCGAGCGGTGGTTGCGCCTTGCCCTTTCTTTCAGCTTTTCAGCCCAATCGTCGGGAACTTCTCTAATGGAGAGATTTACAGCCATTGTAACTCCTTTTTGACTGTGATGTGATGCCAGTATAACACTAACGTACAATCAAAAGAAAGGGCCCGCCATTCGGCGGGCCCGATTTCGTCAAGGCCGATTATGTGAGGTCGGGGGTTAGCCGCCTCGGCCGCAGGCGCAGTTGCCACCACAGCCTCCGCCGCCACCAGCCTGGAAGTTGGGGTTGTTGACGGTGAAGCCAGAGCGTTCGAGGGTCTCGATGTAGTCGATCTGCGAGCCGTCAAGCATGGGGGCGCTCTCGGGGTCGTAGACAACTGTCAGGCCATCCTGCTCAACGGTGAGGTCCTCGGCAGAGATCTCGTTGTCGAGGGACATCATGTACTGAGGTCCGCCGCAGCCCATGCCGGCGATCATGACGCGAAGCGAGATTTCTTCTTCGCTCTGCTCGGCGATGAACTCCTTGACTTTTTCAAGGGCCAGAGGGGTTAGGCTTACCATTTGGTTCTCCTGACTTGCTGTCTAGCGAATACCTAGAAATAGATTACCGCGCACATGGTCGGGGGTCAAGGGGCGGGGGTCACAGATGGAGGGGACACTGGATGGTTTTTGCATCTTGTCAAAATGGGGAGTTTTGATAGTTACAATCAAAACTCGTGCCTGCTTTGATTGATTTGCGGAAAGAAAACGTTTTTGCACGCGTTTTCCCGAGGGCAAGGATACCGAGTGGAAGAGAGGGAAGAGCACGCTGGCATGGGACTATTATATAGGATGGGGTGTGGGGTGGAGCAAGGGGTTGATGTCACAGTTGGAAGGGAACGCGAGTAGGTCATTTCTGGATTCCCGTGTCGGTGCACTGGAATGACGGAGGGAAGGGGCAGGGCAGCCACAATGGTTGCGTCTATAGAGGGGTGGGGTGGGGGTATTGGATGGGGCTCGGGGCGTGATATAGAATCCGCTTAGCCTGGGCTGCACTAGTCCATATTCAAGGAGACTTTCCATGACGCTAGACCTGAACCACGCATACGAGAAAGTTATACCCTCAATGGTGGCACTTCGGAGGGACATTCACAGCCACCCGGAGTTGTCTTTCGAGGAGGAGAGGACGGCGGGGATGGTGGCAGATGGGTTAAGGGAACTGGGGCTGGAGGTGAAGACTGGGGTGGGGGGTACGGGGGTTACAGGACTGCTGAGAGGGGGGTCGGGTGGGAGGACGTTGCTCATCAGGGCGGACATGGACGCGTTGCCCGTCGAGGAGGACAGCGATGCGGACTATTGCTCTCGTGAGCCGGGGAAGATGCATGCCTGAGGCCATGACGGACACGTAGCCGTGGCTATGTCAGTGGCGTCGGTGCTGGTGGGGATGAGGGGGGAGCTCAAAGGGAATGTTAAGTTCGCTTTCCAGCCGGCGGAGGAGACCGCGGGCGGGGCCCTGGGGATGATCGAGTCGGGCGCGCTGGAGGACCCGAAGGTAGATGCGGCCCTGGCCCTTCACATCATCAATGGGCTTGACGTTGGCAAGGTGGGGGTAAGGGTGGGGGTATGTTCGCCAGCGTGGACGAGTTCACGATCAGAATCCAGGGGACCGGAGGTCACGCGGCCCACCCGGAATCGTTGATCGACCCGATATTGGTCTCGGGTCAGGTAGTGAGTGCACTGCATCAGATAGTGGGCCGGAACGTGGGTGCGTTGGAGGCGGCGGTGCTGAGCATCGGGATGATAAGGGGCGGGACGGCGTTCAACATAATCCCTGATGAGGTCGAGCTAAAGGGCACGGTACGGGCCTTTGACGACGGGACGCGGGACAGGGTCATGGGGCGGATTGAAGAAGTGCTGAGCGGTATAACGGCCGCGGCGGGGGCGTCGTACGCATTTGAGGACATTTATCAGAGCCCGGTGGTTATGAACGATCCCGCAATGACGGCCTTGGTCCGCAGCGCCGCAACTCGGGCCATTGGAGATGAAAACGTTATTGACTGCGAGCCATCAATGGGTGGCGATGACATGGCGTACTTCCAGAAGGAAGTGACGGGGTGCTACTTCATCGTCGGGGGTGGGGATGAGGAGGGGGAGTACGGGCCTCATCACAGCGGGACGTTCGGTTTCGACGAGCGGGCGCTGGAGGTCGGGTTGAAGGTGATGACGGAAGCGGCGCTGGAGTATCTGGGGACGGGGTAGGGTAGAGATTCTAATTTGCTAAATTACGACACAGAAGTCGCCATTTTGGTAGTGTGATTAGAATAGGCTCAAACTTCCAAAGCGTGTACGGATTACAATGGGATTGAGGTGGCAATTGTGAAGCAGAATTTAGACGCAGAAGAGCTTGAAATTCTTGAGAAGTTCGAACGAGGTGAGTTGAAATCTGTTCCCAACCTGGAGCAAGAAATAGAATGGGCACGCGAGGCGGCGCGGAGGACGATTAAGACGATCAAGAGGACTAGCAGTACTCAATAAGCCGTCTGACGGAGAGAAGTTGATCGAAAGTCGGGAGCAGGAAAGGGATTGAGACGCTGTGATTCTTGTGTCATACACATTAGAGTTGATAGCCCCACCTACAGGGCTTATAGTTGAACCTTGGAATACGAGTGGGATGAGGTAAAGCGATTAGCGAACCTTCAGAAGCACAAGGTCGACTTTTACTCAGTCTACGAATTCGAGTGGAATACGGCTTTAATCCGGCCAAGTGAAGGGTATGCCGAGCCACGATTGACTGCCACAGGTTATTTGAAAGGCCGACTCCATCACTTGGTATACGTTATTCGGGGCGAACGGAGGCGTGTCATAAGTTTCAGGATTGCGAAACCCAAGGAGCGCAAGGAATATGCTGAGCGGTAAATCGAATGAGGCCGCGCCCGCACCCGGCGAAGTAGAAATCGACAGAGCGCTGGTTGAGAAACTAGCCGCTTTGGAAATGGATTTCGAGGAGGTAGAGACGCTATATGGTGAGGAAGTGGCCATCGACGTTGGCATCGCACGAGACCCAGACAACCCGGAGCTAACCGCGGAGGACTTCGCCCAGATGCGCCCCGCCATAGAGGTGGACCCGGAGATTGTGATGGCCTATCGGCGGGGCGAACTTAGAATCCGACCGGACCTCATGGCGAAGCGAGTCAATGAAACAATGGAGGCCGATGACAAGCAGGAGGAGCGGGCATGACTAAGAAGCTGTTGTTGGGAACTGAGTCGGGGATCATGGTCATGGAGAAGGAGAAAGGGTCATGGGGACAGTCCGCTGAGTCGATGGACGGGAAGTGGGTGCAGAAGCTGGAGATAGATGCCTCGGGACGGCTGTATGCGGGTGTGACTAAGGACGGCGTTTATTGGGCCGATTCGCCATCGGGGGCCTGGACTCAAGGTTTGGAGGGGGATATCAGAGGTCTGGGCGTTTCCCCGCACCAGTCCGGCACGGTCTTTGCCGGCACGGAACCGGCGGCTGTGTTCAGGAGCCGGGACCGGGGCGAAAGCTGGGTCGAGCTGAAGGCGGTGAAGGATCTGCCCTCCTACCCGACGTGGTCATTCCCCGCACCTCCCTTCATATCCCACGTTCGCACGTTCGACTTCGTAGCGGATGAGCCGGACACGGTATTTGCAGGGGTGGAGGTGGGGGGGCTTATCCGGAGCGGGGACGGCGGTGAGACGTGGGAGAGCTACGGCGAAGGCATCTACGAAGACATTCACTATATCCTTTCCCATCCGCGGGACTCGAAGGTGATGTACTCCACGACGGGCGACGGTTTCTACCGTTCGACGGACGGGGCCCGGAACTGGGAGCACCTGCAGGGTGGAATGGACAACCCCTACACCCACCCCATTATCTTGGACAGCCGAGACCCTAATCTGCTGTACATAGGAGCAGCGGCGGACAACCCGACAACCTTCGGAGGGCCGGGTGGAGCGCTGGCGCGGATCTACAGGAGCCGAGATGCGGGCTCGACTTGGGAGAGGCTCGGTAACGGGTTGCCGGACAGACTTCACGCAATGGTGAGGGGACTGGTTGCGGACCCTGTTACACCGGGTGCGGTCTACGCCGGCACAACGGATGGGGAATTGTTCGCTAGTGAGGATGCGGGAGACAGCTGGGAACAAATTGCTAGCGGCCTTCCCGCCGTGTGGGTGATTAGGGTAACCGGGTAGTGAGTCGAACGGATATCGGGGCCCTTTGGAAAACTGAGGAGTAATCCGTAATGGCACAACAGACAATGGTAGGCAGCGTAAAGGCCCCGGACTTTCCGAGGGACATCGACTGGCTGAACGTCGAGCGTCCTTTGAGCATGGAGGACCTGAAGGGCAAGATAGTCATCCTGGACTTCTGGACATATTGCTGAGTTAACTGCATGCACATATTTCCGCAGTTGCGGAAACTTGAAGAGAAGTACCAGGAGGAGCTGGTGGTGGTGGGCGTCCACTCTGCCAAATTCACCTCCGAGAAAGACACAGCCAACATCGAGAAGGCGATCCGGCGGTTCGAGCTCGAGCACCCGGTGGTGAACGACAAGGATTTCCGGGTGTGGAGCCAGTACTCGGCGAGGGCTTGGCCGACGCTTTACGTAGTCGACCCTGAAGGGAACATCCTGGGGAGGCACGAGGGTGAGATAACCTTCGATGCGTTCGACAGGGTGATCCGAGACATGATCACCGAGTTTGAGGCGAGGGGCACGCTGGACCGGACCCCGATTCCCGGGCTTTCGGTGCACAAGGAGGAAGGCGGAACGCTCTCGTTCCCCAGCAAGATCATCGCCGATGAGAAGGGGTCTCGGCTCTTTGTTTCGGACTCCAACCATAACAGAGTGCTCTCGATTTCCCTGGACGGGAAGATATTGGACGTGATCGGGGGTGGGGATGTGGGGCTGGAGGATGGTGACTACGCCGACGCAAAATTCCACCATCCTCATGGTCTGACCCTGTCGGGCGACAGCCTTTACGTGGCCGACACGGAGAATCACGCAATCCGCCGCGTAGACCTGCGGGAGCGTCGGGTGGAGACGATAGCCGGGACGGGAGAGCAGGCCCGGATGTTCCACGACGGGGGGGTGGGGTCGGTAGCCTTGAACTCGCCGTGGGACCTGACCTGCCTGGACGGGATGCTCTACATCGCCATGGCGGGGTTCCACCAGCTTTGGGTGATGCACCTGGAGTCCGGGTACGTGGGACCATTTGCCGGAAGCGGCAGGGAGGGCATCAAGGACGGGACTCTCCGCAACGCGATGCTGGCCCAGCCGACAGGGATAGACACTGACGGAGATACGATCTACTTCGCGGACAGCGAAACTAGCGCAATACGCATGGCAACTCGAGGAGAATCGGGGAAGGTGAGCACGCTGGTGGGAACGGGCCTGTTCGACTTCGGGGACAAGGATGGAGTCGGGGACAGGGCACTTCTTCAGCACGTACAAGGGGTGTGCTGGCACGAGGGGATGCTGTACGTGACTGACACCTACAACAACAAGATCAAGCGAATCGAGCCTCTGACCCAGGCCGTCGTGAGCTTCACCGGGCTTGGGGACACGGGGTTTGAGGACGGCCCCGCCAGGGCGGCCCTCTTCTATGAGCCGGAAGGTTTGGCCATTGTGAACGGCAAGATGTACATTGCCGACACGAACAATCACGCAATCAGGGTCGCTACCCTATCGACGGGCAGCGTCACTACTCTAGAACTCAAAGACTAGCCTCGACGACCAAGAAGGAACAAGGCAAAGCAGGGGAATAGACCTGCCTAAGGAGGAGCCAATGGCGGCCAAGAAACGAAAGCTGGGGCGGGGTGTCAGCATAATAGGCGGAGGCATGTCGAAGTTCGGCGCCTTTGCCGAGAAGAGCACCCGAGACCTTTTCGGAGAGGCCTACTCCGAGGCCATCGGCTCCGTGAGCAAGGGGATTGACCCGGAGGCCATTGAGGCCCTCTATGTCGGCAACTTCTCTGCGGACCTGTTCGAAGGGCAGGGACACCTTGGACACCTGATGGCGGACTGGGTGGGGCTCGCACCCCGGCCCGCGACAAGGGTGGAGGGGGCCTGTGCCAGCAGCGGCTTGGCCTTCAGGGAAGGCATCATGGCGATAGCCTCCGGCATGTACGACGTGGTGCTGGTCGGGGGTGTGGAGAAGATGACTTCTCTTGCCACCGAAGAGGTCCAGGATGCCCTGGCTGCGGCTAGCGATGTGCCAATGGAGCTGGACCAGGCGCAGTTCACGTTCCCGGGCCTGTACGCGGCGATGGGGTCGGCGTACCTGGACAGGTATGGGGCGACGCGCGAACACCTGATGCACGTGGCGATCAAAAACCATCGAAATGGGGCGCTTAACCCGAAGGCACAGTTCAATGTGTCGATTGCCGACTTCATGGAGAGGCGGAAGGCGAGCGCGGCAAAGCGAGGCAGGCCGGTGCCCACATGGACAGATGAGTTCGAATTCCTGAACGACCCCCGGGCCAACCCACAGGTGGCATCTCCGCTTCACCTATTCGACTGCTCGCCAGTGACCGATGGCGCAGCATGCATAATCCTGGCCGCGGAGGACGTGGCTCGGGAGTACACCGATGAAGTCGTAAGCGTAGTTGCGACCGCTCAGGCCAGCGCCGGACCCCTGGCGACATGGGCCGGAGACATCACTTCGATACCCTCGGCGCGGATCGCAGCGCGACAAGCCTTTGAAATGGCCGGCATCTCGCCGAGCGACCTGGACATGGCGGAAGTACACGACTGTTTCACCATCGCTGAGATCATCGGGATAGAGGACATTGGGCTGTTCGAGCCTGGCAAGGGCGCATTCGCCGCCGCTGAAGGGCAGACCTCTCGTGAAGCGCCCTGCACGGTGAACGTGTCGGGCGGACTGAAGTCGAAGGGCCATCCGGTAGGGGCCACGGGCGCAGGGCAGGTGCTTGAGATGTGGATGCAGCTTACCGAACGAGCCGGTGACAGACAGTTGAAGGACAAGGACCTAAGGTTGGGGCTCACGCATAATGTCGGGGGCACGGGCGGGACCTGTGCGGTGCACATCATGGAGCGAAGATCATGATGGAGCAGAGCGACTTTACGATTTCCAGCTACAATCGGCACGTCTCCGAAGGGAAGCTGATGGCTTCCCGCTGTGAGAAGTGCGACATACTGTACCTGCCTCCCCGGCCTGTTTGCCCCGAGTGCCACGGCACGGACATGGGTTGGAAAGAGCTGAGCGGCAAGGGCAAGGTTATCGGGTTCACTGCGATTACCATCGTGCCGACGGGCATGGCGGCCAAGGGTTATGGTCGAGACAAGCCGTATTTGAGTGCGGTGGTCCAGACTGAGGAAGGCCCCGGCATCACTGCTATGCTTGACGGGTTCGATGCGACGGACCCGGGTGCGGTGTCGATAGGGATGTCGGTGGAGGCTTCCTTCAAAGAGGAAGGTGAAGGAGAAGGGGCAAGGAAGAGCCTGGTATTCCATCCGGCCTGACATATCTAACGAGTCGACATAAGCAAAGCAAAAGAAGACGGGACTACGAGGGAGGCGCTCGCGGTAAAAGTGAGCGCCTCGTCTTGTGCGAAGCCCGCGAGGAGATTTAGGTGACAGAGACGACCAGGAAGACGAGCCTGCCGGTGAGGGAGGTGGGACACAGGCGGCTGGGAGACTACGCGGCGGTCACGGGGCGGGGGCCCGTGGAGGAGATTCGGGAGCTGGCGGCCGGGTTAAAGGGGAAGACGGTCCTGCACCTCAACTCCTCGGCGAGCGGCGGGGGTGTCGCTGATATCTTTGAGGCGCTGATTCCACTTTTGAACGACGTGGGTGTCGAGGCGGAGTGGCGGACGATCAGGGGTGAGGCGCCGTTCTTCGACGTGACCAAGAGCATGCACAACAGCCTGCAAGGGAAGCGGGTCGAGTGGACGGCGGAGATGTGGGACACGTGGCTGGAATACAACCGGAGGAACGCCGGAGACCTGTACGCGGAATACGACATCGTCTTCGTCCACGATCCTCAGCCTGCGCCCATTCTGCACTTCATGGGAGACCGACGCGGCAGCGATACGAAGTGGATTTGGCGCTGCCACATCGACCTGACGGACGCCCAACCCGACGTGTGGGCCAACCTCCAGGACTACATCCGGCTGTACGATGCGGCAGAGTTCAGCATGGAGGAGTTCATCATCGGGGGGTACGGAGGGCCGACTGCGGTGGTCTCGGCGCCAGGGATTGATCCGTTGGACGAGAAGAATGTGCCTTTGACATCGATTGAGGCAGCCCGAGTGTTGGACCCATTCGGGGTGGACCCGAAGAGGCCGATTATGGCGCAGGTGTCGCGGTTCGACCCGTGGAAGGACCCGTTAGGTGTCGTGGATGCGTACCGGCTGGTCAAGAAGGAGGTGCCCGGGATCCAGCTGATCATGATCGGGCCGACGGCTGCGGACGACCCCGAGGGGCTCGGATTCTTCGAGAAGACGGCCCGGCGCGCAGGGGAGGACCCGGACGTCCATCTGATCACGAACTTCAAGGGGATGACGGACAGGGAAGTGAACGCAGTGCAGACCCTTGCGCGGGTGATGGTGCAGAAGTCGACGAGAGAGGGTTTCGGGCTGAGCGCGACGGGGTCGTTGTGGCACGGGAAGCCGGTGATCGCGGGTCGGACGGGGGGACTGACGCTTCAAGTCCTGGACGGCAAGACCGGATTTCTTATTGGGTCGACGGAGGAGTGTGCGGAGAGGGCGTTGAGTGTTTTGCAGGACTCGGATATGGCGGAGGAAATGGGGCGACAGGCTCGAGAGCACGTGAGGGAGAATTTCCTTATTACTCGGGTGTTGAGGGACAATCTGCGTCTTTATAGGCAGGTGTTGGGGGTGGGGTAGGGGAGCTTAGCTCTACCTAGTGTTGGTTGTAGGCATTGGAACACCATCACCCTCTCCCATCGAGAGATATTTTGGTAACTGCAGATCGCATCTGTTGTTCCATCCAGATGCGCTAACATCCCCCCGCTCATACTTCGAGAGCCTCAGCACGAGCGGCCCCACGCCCCTCCAACACAGGTTATGAAAATGTCTAATCGAGGGAGAGGGGACTGGACGGTACAGATCCCGCCCATTCCGCTCTTGAGACCCTTCGACTCGACTCAGGGCGAGCGGAATACCTCGGCCCCAGGGCGGGAATGACGGATATGCAAGGGAGGGGATAAGACACTCCTCCGGACTGACAATGCAAAGGACTTGAACTAGAAAGGGGAAATGCAGTGAACGGCAAGAGGCGGTCGGTGGAGAGTATATGCGCGTCGGCGGGGAGGGACGTGGAGTCGGCGACTAGGCCCTTGATGGCGCCCATTTACCAGGGTTCCGTCTTTGAAGTCGAGAGCCTGGAGCTGCTGGACGATATCTATGCGGGCAGCCAGGATGGGTTCATCTACTCCCGGGATGGGAACCCCAACGTTGAGACCCTGGAGAGGGTCGTGGCCGAACTGGAGAATGCCGACGATGCGGTGGCGTTTGCCTCGGGGATGGGGGCGATCGGTAACACGCTGTTATCCATGGTCGAGGCTGGAGACACGGTTTTGGCGGGGGACGTGCTGTACGGGGGTACAAACCTGCTTCTGAGGCAACACCTGCCTAGGCTCGGGGTTCGGGTGGAGTTCGTGGATGTGACGGACCTGGGGCTGGTTGAGCGGGCTTTAGAGCGGTCTCCGAAGGTCATTCTCGTAGAGTCGATAACGAACCCTTTGCTGCGGCTGACGGACGTGGAGGGGATTGCCCAGTTGGCGGGTGAGAGGGGTGTGCAGGTGGTAGTGGACAACACGCTGGCGACGCCGCTGCTGATGCGGCCCCTGGAACTGGGCGCTGACGTGACAATCCACAGCGCGACGAAGCTGTTAGGCGGGCACTCGGACGTGATGGGAGGGGTGGCGGCGGGTCGGTTCGAGGCGATGGCGTCGATACGGCAGTCGAACAGGGTGTGGGGAAGTACGTTGGACCCGTTTGCGGCGTGGCTAATCGTGCGGGGGATACGGACGCTGCCCTTGCGGGTGGCTCGCACTTGCGAAAACGCCATGAGGGCGGCGGAGTTCCTGTCGGGACACCCGGCGGTGTCGGCCGTTCACTATCCGGGTCTGGACAGTCACCCGCAGCATGAGTTGGCGAAGTCGACGTTGGAGGGTGGATTCGGGAGCATGGTGTCGTTCGAGCTGAGGGGTGGGGTGGAGGCGGCGTCGAGGTTCATACGGTCTCTGAAGATGATCAGGTTTGCGGCGAGCCTGGGGGAGACGTGCACGACGGTGTCGCACCCGGCGAAGACGTCGCACAGGTCTTTGACGGAGGGGGAGCGGGAGGAGGTTGGAATCTACGGCGGGCTGATCCGGATGTCGTGCGGGATAGAGTCGGCGGAGGACATTGAGGCGGACCTGGGACAGGCGTTGGCGAGCCTGTGAGTGGAGCGGGAGACCGGATTCGAACCGGCGACAGCCTGCTTGGAAGGCAGGGGCTCTACCACTGAGCTACTCCCGCACCGCGGGGAGATATTAGAGGGGGGCGGGGGGTGGGGTCAAGGGAGGACACTCGTTGGGTGGGATAGTGACACGCCGGTTTATTCAGTTGTGGGAGGGTGGGGTTTTGGTTGTTCTGTCTGGGTGGTTGGCGATGAAAGACGCTTGCTGGACGCTGCCCCCGTTCCTGTGCTTCGGGTGCTCCGACACCCCGGGGCAAGGGCGTCCGGCCCGCTTTTGCCGCTGCTGCGGCCTTTGGCCCTGTATACGCTGGACATGGGCAGGGACCGTCAGGGCCACCAAGTCCGAGCCTGACTCCGAGGGGTTGGCTGCACCGCTATAGGGCGGCTAGGAGGCTCGTCCAGCGTCCGGGTGGAGCCTCTTGCAGGCGTAATATGTCCAAGTTTGCCGGTGCGACCCGGAGTGCAGGGACCACCGGCTCCCGGCTGAATTAAGCGGACGGTGTACCGAGAGGACCTCGGCGCCGGGCCTATCCGACCGCTATTCCGCTTGAAGGAGCGGCATCTCCGTTAGGAGCCTCACATGGAACGATAGCGAACCAGGGCGTCTTTCCATCGCCTGGGTGGTCAGGGAAGGGGCACGGGACCCGGTGGGGATGAGGAGATGGCGCCGGTCGCTTGAGCCGCGGGCCCCGTGTGAGGGCCGTTGGGATGGGCTTGGGCGTTGAGTCCTCGGATGGGTCGGGTGGGCTTCCCTGGGTTTTTGGTTCCTCCTTAAGGTGGTTGGGTTGGTGTTCGAACGGTGGGGATAGTAGCACGGGTGTTCGGGCAGGGTCAAGGGGTTCGTGTCACACTTGGGAAGACACCGCCCCAGCCCCACCGGGGAACCCTCACCCCCTTGATCCCCCTCTTCCTTAGGGCCTTCAAGGGAGAGGGGGAGATAAGAATAGAGGCCCACGTGCGTGCAGAGCACGCACGTGGGCCTCTAATTCAGTACTGGGGGGATGGGGATGGATTCCCGATCGGAGTCGGGATTGACGTTAGGGGGGAGATAAGAACAGAGGCCCGCACGGGTGCACAGCACCCGTGCGGGCCTCTAGTTCAATACTGGGTAGAAGGAAGGGCTGGATTCCGGCTCGGGGGCCGGAATGACGGATGGAGGGGGTGGGTTTCAGCGGACAAGGTGGAATTAGGGAGAGGGCTGTAGATTCCTCGTGGGGCCTCGGAATGGGGGTGGGGTCAAGGGAGGGGATTGAGTCTCATGCCGGGCACGGGAATAATGGGTATGAGGCTTGTCGCTATGTGCTCATTGTAAAGGCATGCGAGAAAGCCCGGGAAGCAGTCTCATGCTTGGTACTGCGATCAGATCAGTTGGACTTAACCGAGTTAGGTTTCTAGAACGCTCCTTCCCGTCAGTGGTCAAGATATCGAATTCTCTTTCCCTAGAAAGCTGTAATATGACTTCGTCTAGGTCTGAGAATCTGGCAGCTGTCCTGTTGGCCAACATATGCCGAACAGCGTTAACAGTAATCGCACTTTCTGCTGCTAGAGCATATAACTCTTGAGGCATTGATGTGAGGAGTTTCGTCTTCATGTGCTCAGCGTCAAATTCATCAAAACGAAATAGAGGCAATGTACCAGCTCCTGGTCTTAGTGCGTCCCAGCCTAACATGTCGAAACTACCTGAACCGTAGTGTTCGAACGTATTGAAACTCTTCCAATGGCATTGGATCATCACGTCACGAGCTGTTGGATGCCTAGAAAGATGAAGAAACCATAGGGCGCGACGGGATTCCTTAGGACGGATGTAGAAGGGGGTATCGAATGTTGCCCCAGTTGAGTTACGAATATGTCCTCGCAATACTCTCTGTACAAGTGCCCTTCCACCATCACCATTGCTGAGCTCAATTAAGTCGCGTATGTGAGCTTCGGTCAATTCAAGAGGTGCAACTGCCCGGATGAGTTCTGGAGTATCTGATAGGTGGTTGATCAAGTTGTCCGCTGCAAACGTAAGTATAACCTCCGCCGCCGGCAGCCTCTGGAAAATGCGATTCACTAGGTTAAGTGATACTCGTGAGAAACCGCATTGGTCCAAAAGGAAAATCGCACGACCCGCTCGGGGCTGCCGAATGAGGACGTCTGCGATGATAGCTTCGGCTACATCTTCAAAACGTCCGTCATGGACAACAATCTCCTCACCATTTACGTGGTATCCCCTGTCCGCAAGGACCATCCTAAGATGCTGGGTATGGTTAGGGTTCACGTCGACAAAGTGAAACTTACAATTGAATAGCAATGGCTTACTTCGACTCTGATTCAACCTTTCTCGCGCAGCTTCGGCCTCTTCCAGCATTATGAGAGGTGTACCGGACTCGATGAGGCCACCGTCTTGGAATGTTTCCCCTCCGGCAAACCCATCGACAAGGTCAAGCCTGAATTCATCACGAGCAGGAATGTTACCTAACCTATCAAAGTATGCACTGAGATATCGGCGCAGGACTGCGAGTTTTGCCTTGCTGTGGTCCTCAATGGCGGGCGGTGGATCGTTAGGATGCCATATGAACGGCATATTCTTTCTCCTCTTGCAAATAAGCAGGGAAGGCATTGTGCTCTATCCCTTCAAGCAACCGGCCCCCTGATTTCGGAGTGCGGCCACCCCACTGCTTGAAGAAAAAAGGAATATCTAGTTCATCACAAGTTTCTTGGATTTCAATGACCCATTCTGGCTTCATAGGCCGAGCATTGGGGCCACTCTCTCCACCAACTATGACCCAGGAGATACCGTCTATGTCTATATCTCCAATAGGGCCAAGGAGCGGTTCTATGGATAGGAACCGAGTCGATACCGGGGAGTCTTTGAGGTGTCTTATTCTCGCGGTCGCTTTGTCGTCCTCGACAGACACCCCGCACCAAATGTGTCGAGGAGCAAGGCGCGGTCCATACCGATTCTGTAAGTAATCTCTCATTAGTGGACTGCGCTTAGTAAGTATCTGGAAAATGTGCCAATCAGCCGATTCCATAGTGTCAAATACGCTATCTATGTATTTGGTCGGGATGTCCTTGTGGAATAGGTCGCTCATCGAATTCACGAATACCATTCGCGATCGCTTCCAGGAGAGTGGCTGCGATATGCGTTCTGGGCGAAGGGTGAGGTCAAAACCATTTTCAAAGGGATGCCCGGGAGTTCCTCGAAAACGCTCGGCAAGACGCTCAGCGTAACAATTGTCGCATCCTCGCGTGATTTTCGTGCAGCCAGTTACAGGGTTCCAGGTTGTCTCTGTCCATTCAATAGAAGAGATATAGCTCATACGTTCACTTCCTTGTGAAGAACTGTATCACACTTAGGTGTATTTTCATAGGGAAGTTTGAATTAGATTCGTCGGGCATCGCTATGAGGACGTCAACCGCTAAGACCCTCAGATGGCACGGGCGGCGCGGTGGCCGTCTACTACGGCGACTTCGATGTCTCTCGGTTGGAGGGCGTCTCCGATGGCCTGGAGGTTAGGGGTGCGGCCCTTGAGGTCTCGGTAAAGGGTGTCCACGGCCTGGCCGCCGGCGGCTACTACTACGGTGTCGACGCCGGTGATGTAGCGGGGGGCCCAGGTGATGGTGTCGTAGACGTAGAGGGAGTCCTCGAGGATTTCGAAGACTCCGGTGAAGGGTGTCATCTTGACGCCTTTGCGGAGCAGGCTTTCGTAGATGTGCTGCCAAAGGGGCGGGGTAATCTCCCGGCCCACATACTGAAGGCCGGTGACGACTTCGACGGACTTGCCGCCGGAGACGAGGAAGTCTGCGATGGTGGAGGCCTCGGGGCGGCCCTGGGTGTCGATCACGACGACCCGGTCTCCCAACTCAGCCGAGCCTTCCAGGACATCCCAGCTGTTGACGACGTTCCGGCCCTCGGCGCCCGGGATTTCTGGGGTGTAGGGCGTGGAACCAGTGGCGATGATGACTGAGTCGGGGGATTCGGCGAGGATGAGGTCGGGGGTGGCCTCGGTGTTGAGCCGGATATCGACTCCCAGCCTGTTAAGCTGGCGTTCGAAGAATAAAATCACTTCTTCGAAGTGGTCCCGCCTAGGGGTCTTCAGAATCAGGTTCAGTTGGCCGCCGAGTCGGGGGCCCTTTTCGAAGAGGACGACCTGATGGCCTCTCATGGCGGCAGTGCGGGCGGCTTCCATACCGGCCGGGCCTCCGCCGGCTATGACGACCTTTTTCTTCTGAGGGGCGGGGGGCAGGATGCTCCACTCCTTCTCTCGACCGGTCACGGGGTTGTAGATGCAGCCGACGCCCAAGCCGATGAGGATGTGCCCGGCGCAGCTTTGGTTGGTGCCTATGCAGTAGCGAATCTCCTCGGCGCGACCCTCTCGGGCCTTGTTGGGGAGATGGGGGTCGGCTATGAGGGCTCGGACCATGCCGACCAAGTCGACGACGCTGTCAGCTAGGAGCTGCTCGGCGAGGGCTGGGGAGTCGATGCGGCCTGCGCCCAGGACGGGCAGGTTGACCAACTGCTTGATCTCGTTGGCTTTGTAGACGAATTGGCCGGGCTCACGGTAGTAGCTGGGCCAGTGGTCGGCGAAGGACTTGGGGTCGGGGATTGCGCCCTGCCAGACGTTCAGATAGTCGATAGCGCCGGTGCGTTCGAGGAGGGGAGCGATGGCCTTGAGCTCGCTCATGCCGATACTATAGTCGACCATGTCGTCATACAGGCGGACGCCGAGGAGGAGGTCGGGGCCAAGGGCCTTGCGGCAGCCGTCGATGACCTCGTAGAGAAAGGTCATGCGCTCCTCGAGCGTGCTGCCGCCATACTTGTCGGTGCGGCGGTTGGAGTCGGGGAAGAGGAATTCGGAGATGAGGTAGCCGAGGCCGACGAGGATTTCGGTGCCATCGAGACCACCCTCGCGGACCCGGGCGGCGGCGTCGGAGAACTGCTGGACTGCCTCTTTCACCTCATCAATGTCCATCTCGTGGGGCATGTACTGGGGGCTGGCGAAGTGGGGTGGGGGGACGGCGGAGGGGGCCATGAGAGGTCTCCCCAGGACGCCTGATGCATCTACCACCATCTTGCCTCGGTGGCCGAGTTGGGTGAGGAGAGGTGTATCAAACTCATGGGTGGCGGCGGACATGCGCCTGTAGATGGGAATGACACGGTCGTCGTAGTTGGCCATGGAGAGGGGGACTTCGCCGTCGTTGTAGACGACGGTGTTGCCGAGGACGACCATCGCCGCGCCGCCCTTGGCGCGCTCCCGGACGTAGTGGACGTACCTTTCGTCGGGGAGGCCGCCCTCGCCCTGGAAGTGGGCGGCGTGGCCCGCGTTCACTATCCGGTTCTTAAGGGTGTACTTGCCGACCTTTATCGGTTGGAACAGGTGGGGAAATGGGGTAGCCAATGGCCTGATTTCCCTTACTAGACCGCTGCTTTGGCCTCTTTGGTCATCTCGTAGGTAACGGGTTTCCGGTTTAGGTTAGGGATTTTTACACCAAGTTTTTCAAGCTCCGGCCAGACGCTTTTTTTGAACTCGGTGCCGAAAGTGCCGCCTCCTGCCCTGGCCATCCGGTGGCCGGACCAGTGGCGTCGGATGATGTCCTGGCAGTCAGTGCTCTTGAAGGCGCCGACAGGACGCTCCCGGACAATAATTCGGGCCATGTCGGCCCAGGGGCTACCCAAAGGGACGGGTGTAAGGGGTGGCGGAGTCGGAGGTGCGGATGGGGGTGGGGGAGTTGGGGATACGGGACGTCTTGAGATGGGGGCTCTAGCCCGGAGGGGTGGGGGCGGTGGGGGGGATTTGGGGGAGCGGACATCCGCGGATATCACGTGAAGGATATTCCGAGGGACGAACTGCTTGACATTGGCGGAGAGTGACTTGTGGCGGTCCGTGACCACCCATAGGAACGGAGTGGCGCCTTCGTTCTGGTCTACTTCGTCGTGGATGGAGGCATAGAGGGATATGAAATCGCTGTCGTCACTCAAGACGACAACATGAGCAATCCTGCCGCGCACGAAATCGGCGATGGCGTTGGTGGCGATGGCGATGTCGGCGGAGTTCTTGGAGGAGTCCCGGCTGAAGTGCTGGATGCCTTTGACGATGACCTGTACGTTATTAAATTGGTCGACGGCCCATAGACGCCAAAGCTCGACCTGGTCTGCACGGACGTAGAGGGTCAGACGAGAAGGGGAAGGAGCGGGGTGGGGCCAGTTAAACATGAGGGTTGAAATGAGGTCCTGGGCCTCGCCCTGAAGGTTCTCGACGTCAATGTACACACCGGACCCTGTTGAAGCCTTGTTCCTTTTGATGTTCAGTTTTCTACCTCTGGGGGTGTTCTGGTTGGCGATTTCGGGAGACGTCTGGATCACTCGGATCTGACCTTCGCGGCGGGACCTGGAAAATGGAGAGGCCAGAATGCGGCCCAGGCGCCTCAGGCCCGATCCGCGCCTGCTTTCATTCGAGGGAGAGAGAGAAGAATTGTCCACTATTGCTTCCGTCCATTTCTTTGACTTGGGTCTCGGGTGAGGATGCTAAGCACCTGGGGTAGCGCCGACCTGGCTCTTTCCAGAAGGGCATGCTCATTCAGGCTACCGATGGGATGGCCCACCTTGGCGTAGGGGTAGTCCGGTATTCCTCTCATGCGGGCGATGGTCCTGGCGGGAACCTCGAACTCCTCGGTGATTATTACTGCGGTCGGGATGCCGTTCATCTCCAATTCTATACCGTCGTGCAAACTGCACTGGCTGCAGGAGCCTCAGTCCCCGATGGCGAGGACTGCTGCGTCGCACTCCTGGGTGATCTGTTTAACCAAGTCCGGGGGGGCGGGCCGGGTGGCGTCGGGCTTGGAAAACCGGACGATACGGGCGGGACGAGCCTCCGCTTCCAGTAGGGAGGCGAGCCGGTCCAAGAGCTTGCCAGCGTTGATCTTTGTGTTGTCGACGAGACCAATAGTTATGCCGTCCAGACTAGAGGGTCGGGCGGCCATGGGGACGCTTGTGGAGGGGGTCGCGCCCCGGGGGTCCATAGCGGGGACGCGCTGCGCGTGTTGCTTGCCGGTATCCATATTGCTCCTCGTAATAGGTCAGGGTTGTCCTATGGGCCGGGTGACGCTGCGGCTGTAGTCTACCTCGCTGCCCCATGAAACCAGGAAAGCCGAGAACCCGCCAGCGCTGCCGCCTGCGGGGACTATCAGGAAATCGTCGGGGGAGGCTGTGACGCCTGAGAGTCCGATGCCCTCCCGGAAGTCGTTCTTTCCACTGTCGGGGCGGGCTTTCCAGAAGTCCATAGGTCTTTGCGTAGCCTCGTGCAGGAACTGCCGGACTTCATTCTTGGTCCAACCGGCACGCAGGATATGGGTCAGGTGCTCGGGGACGAGGACGACCATGATCTCGCACCCTCGAGCGTAGTAAGGATAGGCGACAATGGCGTCGGCGATGCGGGTCAGGACCTCTTCGGCGGTGCCGCTGCGGTGGTCGGAGACCTGCACGGGGGCGTAGCAGGCGAAGGCGGTGACAGCGTCCTGGGACTCGGGGATGCCGTAGTCGGCGCGGAGGGGAGGCCAGGGAGTGAGGGACTCGTCCTCGGCGATGCAGGCCGTGTACTTGCCCGGATTGCCGAGGGTCGACTTGTCCAACACGCCGGGCAAGGCACCGCAGACGTTCATGAGTATGAGCCTGATGGCCCTGCCGATTGTTGAGTTAGCTCGCGCGCCGGGGCCCAGCATATTGACGCCGTAGTTGATGCCGAGTTCGTCGACCACCTTGCCCCCGACCACAAGCATGTGAGACGACCCGGAGGTGCTTGCGGCAGTGGCGTTGAGGCTGAATTCGTCGTCTACCATCGCTTCAATGCCGGTCACTATGACGGGCATGTACTCGGGGAGGCAGCCGGCCATGACGGCGTTGAGGGCCACCTTTTCGGCGGTTATGGGGATAGCGCCAACGGGTACGATGCCAACGATGTCGTCGGGTTTCAGGTTGACGGAGTCGAGGAATTCGGCGAGCCGGCCAGGGGTGGGGGGGACTACTGGCAGGCCGTCGGTGAGGCCTTGTTTGAAGTAATACTCGACGGCTTCAAGGTAGTCGAGAGTCTGATGGGGGTCGGATGCCAAGCCGTTCTTCCTCCGCACATGCACGGGAGCGCCGAGTTAGCCAAGTTACTGGGGAGTCGCCACCTAGTTGGTGTATTGCAAGTATTCTATCGCAGTCTTCCTATTGTAGCGTGCCATCTCGGATATCAAGTGGATGGTTACTCAGCGGAAGTGAATTGGCTGGGCAGATCCCATCCGCTCCGTGGTGCCTCCCACGCGGAAGTGAACGGAGTTGGTTGCAGGGTCGTAGAGAACGTCCGAATTGTGAATCTCGCGCATAAAGCCCGAATAGCCGGGGTTGCCCCAACTGGCCTCGACACCATCGCCTCGGGGGCGCTCTACACTGACACTCCATTCCGGGATGTCTATGGGGCGGATGGGTTGACCATATATCTCCAGTGTGGAGTAGGTAGGGGTGCTGACAACAGTTGTTCCGTTGACCAGTGGGAACTTTAAGGATCCGGCCCAAGTGGTGACGTCAGTAGCGAGGTCGGTTAACCAGACGCCGTACCACTCGCCGTCATCATCCTTCCCATCTGGCGCAAGGCGCATTCGATAATCGCCTGTAGTCCAGTCGTAGCTCCGTCTTACTCCGATGAAGTCTCCTTCGTGGCCTGAGGACTCGTACCAGCCCTGCTCACTATCTGCAATCCTGGCAAAGGATAGGCCCCGCTCGCCCCAGCGAGAGAAGATTAACCCCTTCCCTCGCCCTCGCTGTTGACCCGGATCATAGGTATTAGTCTGCAGGCCGAAATAGAAGGCCCTCCCGGAAATGCTCCCCTGGCACACCATCAGATAGAGGCCGTATCTATCGGAAAAGTCTCCCGGGTCATTGTGGATGGTGAAGTCTACCTCAAGCTCCCTGAACTCATCCGCAGGCCTGTCCCAGTTCCACCAGATGTAGGACATGTGCTCGGGAGGAAATACGGTCTCGTAGAGGTCTGCCCGACCCGGTATTTGGGTAGGGATGGGTGTGGATGTCGGTGTCGGTTTAGGCATAGGTGTCGACCCAGGCATCGCAGTGGGAACGGCGCTCACACATTTCAGCGCTAGGATGCTCATCAGCAGCGCTATGGCCATGATGATCCTGGTGTTCATGCTCTTCTCCTTTTACGACTTGTCGTGCGCCCGCATGCAGCCGATTTGAACCTGCTCCTCCTCCGCATGTGCACGGGAGAGAATGTCTCATTCTATCACTGCTCCCTCACTCGGCTGATAGAATAGGGCCGGAGGAAGATTGACTATGGATGCGTTGATAGAAAATGCTGTTGTGATTACGTGCGACGCCGAAGGTACGGTGATAGAGGACGGGGCGGTTGCAGTTCGGGGGAAGAGGATTCTGGAAGTGGGGGAGTCGGGGGAGATGAGGCGAAAATATGAGAGCCTGGATAGGATCGACGCCTCAGGGCGGGCGGTTATGCCGGGCTTCGTCAACGCACATACTCACTCGGTGCTGACGGTGCTTCGGGGGACGGTGGAGGACATGGGCGGGGATGCGATATACGGATACATGTCGCCGATCTCCTTTGCCATGACCGCGGAGGACCGGCAGGCAATGAACGCTCTCGGGTGCCTGGAGGCGATCAGGTCGGGGACGACGACGATGGTTGACCCGTTCCGGCACGTCTATCAGTACGCGCAAACCATGGCGGACTCGGGGCTGAGGTTGTTTCTGAGCGAAAGCTGTGCAGACGCCCTGAACCTGAAAATCCGGTATGGCATATACGAATATTCGGAGGAGTGGGGGCAGGAGTTTCTGGACAGGGCCGAGCGGCTCATCGAGGAGTTTCATGGGATGGACGGGGGTCGGGTGCAGTGCCAGGTGGCAGCCCACGCGCCCGACAACTGTTCCCCGTGGATGCTGAGAAAGCTGCTGGACTTGTCGGAGAAGCACGGGCTTCGGCGGACGGTGCACCTGGCGCAGAGCCAGAAAGAACTGGATCAGGTGAGGTCGATTAGCGGGAAGTCCTCGGCGGCATATCTGCGTGACAACGGGTGGCTCGGGTCCGACGTTCTGGCGGCACACTGGTTCTTCTGCGATGAGGCGGACGTCGAAATCCTGGCGGAAACAGGGACCCACATGGCCCACTGTCCCGCGCCCAGCGCACGGACGGGCCGGTATCCGGCGCCGAAGATGCCCAATATCACTGATTCCGGGGTGAACGTGACACTGGGTACGGACAACATGAGCGAGAACATGTTCCAGGCCCTGAACGTCGGCATAGTGCTCAATCGCGGGCTGAGGGACGACGATCCCCCCACCCCGACGCCCCAGACGATGCTGGACTGGGCGACTCAAAACGGTGCAAAGGCCGTGGGTATGGAGCAGGAATTCGGGTCAATCGAGGCTGGGAAGTTGGCAGATTTGACCTTCGTGGACTTGGGTCGGGCGCACCTGGTACCGGCAATCAGCCCGGTGTCGAACCTCGTGCACTACGGAGAGACTGCGGATGTTGAGTCGGTGATGGTGGGCGGCGAGTTCGTGATGCGACAGGGAAAGGTGCTGAGCATGGATGAGGGAGAGGTGGTGGAGAAGGCTCGGGAGGCGACGCTCAGGGTGTGGAAGCGCTTCAAGCAGGAATACGAGGACATATACGTGCCCGCCTACCCGGGCCCCGACTTCCCGAAAGCATAACGGGACGGCTAGACGATTTAGCACTCTATTTCAAGGAGACAACATGGCGGAAAGACGGCTAATCAACCCGGCCAACTGGCCTTACTTCGACCACTCGAAGATGCCCTACTCTCTGGCGGCGGAGAAGGACGGAATCCTGTTTCTATCGGGGCAGACTGCGGAGCGTGAGAACTCGGAGACGGGGAAGATCGAGTGCACGGGCGATGCGGTAGAGCAGATGGACGTGATCATGGAGAAGCACAAGCTCCTGATCGAGACGTCGGGTGGGAAGCCGGAGGACATGACCAATCGGACGATCTTCACGTCCGCGGCGGGCAGTCCTCCTTTGTCGCACTACAAGAGGGCGTTCCGCTCGTCTCCAACGGTCACGCCGGAAACGTGGCGAAGCAATTTCGGGCCGAACTATGCGCCGGGAACCGGGCTTTACATGCAGGGCAACCTGAACCTGAATGCGATCTGGAGCGTTGACCTTGTCCTCGACATCAAGCCCGGCGAGAAGAGGTATATCAATCCGGGTTTCCCGCCCTCGCCGGAAAAGTCCATAGCATCTTACGAGGGTGGAACTAACCGCCCCGGCGTGTTCAAGAACGACATATTGTGGTCTGCCGGACAGGCCCCCTGGTACATTGATGACGACGACGAGCGGGCCTGCCCGTGGTCGTTGGTCGAGCAGACGCGCTATCTGTTCGAGAAGTTCGACATGATACTGGCAGAGGGTGGGGTGACTCGGGAAGACGTGATAATGACCCGGGACTACATCATCCCGGCGGCACGGCCCTTCTACAGGCTGACGGCGGACTTGAGGAGAGAGTTCTTCGGGGAG
Organism: Dehalococcoidia bacterium; assembly: GCA_965249275.1. GTDB lineage: Bacteria > Chloroflexota > Dehalococcoidia > Plut-88900 > Plut-88900 > Plut-88900. Next base: position 70,333 of record CBDFLQ010000006.1, on the reverse strand, counting down.
GAATTTCCGGCTTCAACGGGTGTCGTGTGCCTGGCCCTGAACGCCCCGGAATGGATGATCGAGATTAATATGGTGGCGGTGAAGGGTGGAAAGAAGGAAGAGGTGTTGGCGGAGCGGGCCCACGCGCAGGGGATTACATTCCTGCCGGGCGTGAAAAAGGGCAACCTGTTCTTCATATCGGGGACGACGGGACATCACCCGGAGTCGGGGGCTTTGGCAATTGGGGACGTGGAGGCACAGACCCGACAGACCTATCAGAACATAGCCGAAGTGCTGGAGGCAGGAGGAGCGAGCTTCAAGGACGTGCTGAAGGTCACCGACTACATAGACGAGGCAGCTCTCCCCAACTACCACAAGGCGATCGACGTGCGACGGGAGTTCTTCGGGTCGGAGCTTCCGGCGGCCTCCACGACGGTATGCAACCGCCTGCTCGATCCCCAGGCCCTCATAGAGGTCGAGGCGATAGCGGTCATCGGGTGAAGGGGAGCGGCATGAAGATTGAGAACATCAAGTCGTACCTGGTCTACTCCAAGGGTCACAGGGCGGGGATGATCGGTGGGAAAAGCTGGCTGTTCGTTAAGGTGGAGACCGACGCCGGTATCCACGGCTGGGGTGAAGCATACACCCAGCTGGACCGGGACCGGTCGATCCAGGCCCACGTCGAAGAGCTGGGGCGCTACCTCGTGGGTCGGGACCCGTTCAACATCAAGCACACGACGCAGATGGCCTACGACGACTATGCGGGGCGTCGGGGGTCGATGGAGTTCTATTGCGCACTGAGCGGCATCGAGCAGGCGCTTTGGGACATCGTGGGGAAGAAGCTAGGTGTGCCGGTGTACCAGCTGCTCGGCGGGGCGTGCCGGGACAAGATCAGGGTCTACGCCAACGGCTGGTACGGCGGAGCTAAGGACCCGGAAGACTACGCAACGATGGCCAGAGAGGTGGTGGAGGAAGGGTTCACGGCGTTGAAGTTCGACCCGTTCCCCGGGCCTTGGCGGCTGTACGTGGACAAGGAGGTCGAGGAGGCGGCGGTGGACAATATAGCGGCGGTGAGGGGGGCGGTGGGCGATAGGGTCGACATACTGATCGAGGTGCACAGGCGGCTTTCGCCGATGAACGCGGTGAGGGTAGCGAAGCAGGTCGAACGGTTCCGCCCGTTCTGGTATGAAGAGCCGGTCCCGTCGGAGAACCTGAAGGCGCTGGCAGAGGTCAGGAGCGAGATCGGGATTCCGGTGGTTACGGGCGAGGCACTTTACGGCAAGGCAGCGTTCCGTGAGGTCTTCGAGGCCAGAGCCGCGGATATCATCAACCCGGACGTTGCCAACTGCGGCGGAATCCTGGAGCTGAAGGAGATTGCGGCGATGGCCGAGCCTCACTACGTGGCGGTCTCGCCTCACAACTACAACAGCACATCGGTGGCTTTGGCGTCGACGGTGCAGGTGTCGGCGTGCATTCCGAACTTCCTGATCACGGAGTACTTCGTGAACTTCGCAGAGAAGGCGAATGACATAACGGTCGAGCCGATAAAGGTGAAGGACGGGTATATCGAACTGCCGACGGCCCCGGGGCTAGGGATAGAGCTTGACGAGGGTAAGCTGGAGGCGGAGGAGTATTTTCGGCCTCCGGCTCGGACTTTGAGGACGTTCGAACAGGAGGGGCCTTAGGGAGGAGGGATACCCCGCCCCACCCCTGGGGAACCCTCACCCCCTTGGTCCCCCTCTCCCTTAGGGCCTTAAAGGGAGAGGGGGAGAGATGAATAGGGGTATGCGTATGCGCTTTGCGCATACGCATACCCCTAATTCAGTACCTGGGGGAGGGGGGAAAGAATAGAGTTGAGGTATGTGTTGCAGGAGGCTCCTAATTCAGTACTTGGGGGGGAAGATGGAAAGAATAGGCTTGAGGTATGTTTTGCGGTAGTCGCCTAGTGCAGTGATGGGTGGCATGGAACAGCATGTACAGCCTAGTGTATTGTGGCGGCAGGTAGGTGTAATTCAGTACCGGGGGAGGGGACAGGAAGTTGACAGAGATGTGTTCTGTCGTGCGCTCATCGTTCAGAGGTGGTGGAAGGTGGAAGGAGGAGAGTTGATGCTGGGAGATAGGTGAAGCGGTAAGTCCTAGATTCCTCGTGGGGCATCGGAATGACAGTAAAACGGGGCCTCGGCATTGTATGTCTTAGGTCGGTTGGGGCACTGTAGATGGGATGGTATAGAATAGGTCGAATGGTAGACCGAGCAACGAGACCGGGGAGTGCAGTCACAGCGCCCCGGTAGGGAGGCGACATGAGCAATCCAGAGATCGCACTGCAAGCGGAGGACGTCGGGAATATAGTCGGGATGGAGCACGTGAATCTGACGGTGCCGGATCAGTCGACGGCGACGGCATTCTATCTGACCGCGCTGGGCGGAACCCGAGACCCGTACCTGATGGTCGGGGTGGACAATATGTGGGTAAACCTGGGCAACCAGCAGTTTCACTTGCCGACAAACCAGGCCCAGCACCTGCGGGGGCACGTCGGGCTGGTGACCCCGAGCCTGGACCAGCTAAGGGAGCGGCTCTCGGAGGCGGAGGAGAGGCTTGCGGGGACGGAGTTTGCTTGGGAGGACAAGCACTGCTGTGTTGATATAACTGGCCCGTGGGGAAACTCGTTCCGGTGCTACGACGGCAGCTCAGATAAGTTTGGAGAGATGTCGCTGGGGATACCGTACGTGGAGTTTGGCGTGCCGTCGGGGACGGCGGAGGGGATTGCGGCGTTCTACCGGCAGATCATGGGCGCTCCGGCGGAGGCGTCGGATGGGATGGCTAAGGTGAGCATTGGGGCGGGGCAGGAGCTGCGGTTCTGCGAGTCAGACGGCGATGTCCCCGACTATGACGGGCATCACATTGCGATATACGTGGCGGGGTTCTCGGGGCCGTTCACTGCTCTGTCGGAGCGAGGTCTGATCACCGAGGAGATACGAAATCACCAGTTCAGGTTCCAGAAGATCGTCGACCCGGAGTCGGGGGAAGTGCTTTTCGAGATCGAGCACGAGGTGCGGGGGATGAGGCACCCGATGTACGGTCGGAACCTGGTGAACCGGAACACGGGGCAGGACCTGGGGGCTTATGTGCGGGGTGGGGACGCGTTTTAGGGGGTGCGCCTAGTCTTTGAGAGGCGCGCCTCGCCAGACTAACTGTTTGCCGGTCTCCGCATCTATCGCGCCTTCCAGCTTGGGTCGGTTGTTGGGATCGGCTCGAGATTGGTCTACTTGGCTCTGGGTAAGGCCGGTTACTGGGCCGAAGGAATATATGGTGATTCTTGCGTCACCACCTGCCTTGAGAACTGCTCGCCCTAGGGATGTCCCTGACACGATAGCACCCACTAGTTTTGCTCCGCTAAGATTTGCTTCTTGGAGCATACATTCGCTCAGATTTGTGTTCACTAGGTAAGCGTTAGATAGATCTGTGTTTTGCAAGGCAGCGTCTGTCAGATTTCCCTGCATTAGGGTTAGGTGCCTTAGCCTTATGCCTGACAACTCTAGCCTATAACCTGCCTCTGCTTCCAAAGAAATGCGAAGAGAGTCGCGTCTACCTATCGATGTCATTGCAAGTTGAACATCATCGCGTATCCAAGAATCCCCTGATTCTCTTGCTAACTTTTCTAGCTCTAACTCATACTTCTCATCAGCTGTAGGGTTACGAACGAAGGCACAGAAAAGGCGCATGATTTGAACGTGAAATTCTCTCGGATGCTCCTCTGCTAGGCGTTGCAGGGTGTAGATACCCACTAACCTAACCGACAGGTTTTCGTCGCCTAGCATTTCGGCGCCCTTTTGATAGCGTTCGTTTCTTAGACTCTGCTGCGCTGCGTCGGCTTGCTTATCTGCGACGATTCCGCGCCAGATCGCCACTGGTAGTGCGGTTAGAGCTGCAATAATAAGGCCAGCATTGCGGATTGCGGCACCGCCGGACTCCATGCCCATTAGCCAGGTTCGGAACGCCTCCGAGAAAAGCCCTGAAATGACCAGCCCCGCCGTTGATACTAAGGGTATTGCAACTGCGAGGGCTATCCAGCTTCCGCGGGACTCGGGGAGGTAAGGGTGACGAGCGTAACGCTTTGCGGAATCAATAATTGCCTTTAGGCGTTCCATTGGCCAGATACCATCAACAGTTTAACTTAATGCGTAGGGTAGGGGTGGGTGGGGAAGAAGGGGGTTGGGTTAGGGCTGGCGCGTTAGATTCCTCGCGGGGCCTCGGAATTGTAGATGTCAGGTAATTCGTTGACAGAATTAGAGAGATTTAAGGGTTTGCAAAGGGGTCTTTCCGTCCATTGCCTGGTGGGGTCTCTGAGTATTGTAGTAGATCAGGTATTGCTGAAGCTCGTCCTTCAGTTCCGAGACCGACTCGAAGGTTGTCCCCTCCAGCAGGTCCTCGTTCAAGGTTCTCCAGAACCGTTCTATCTTCCCGTTGGTCTGGGGCCTATAAGGGCGGGTGTAGCGGTGCTTTATGCCCAGTTCATTGAGCATGCGTTCCATAGGGTGGCCCTGGGTGTTCCTTGGGGAGGCCATCTCGGGGCCGTTGTCGGTGAGGATAGCCTCGAATTGGATGCCGTACTCCACGTTAAGGAAATTGATGGACTTCAGAGTAGCCAACATCACGGAGAGACTCTTGATGTCTCCAACCACTTCGGCCCAGGCCAGACGGGTGAAGGCGTCGATGAGGGCCACGAGGTAGTAGCGGTGCTTAGTGCCCACGATGGTATCCCGGCTGAGGTAGTGGCTGTCCAGGTGGCCCAGCTCTCCTGCCCGGGTCTTGATGATCTTGCGCTTCGACTGCTGCATCGGCTTTGTGAGCCTATTGAAACCGTGGCGTCTGGTGATGGCGTAGATGGTGGAGGGCTTAGGGGTGTTGTGTTTAAGGATGGGTTTGAGTATGGCATAGATCTCGTAACGGTTGGTACCGTTAAGGCGCTCGTTGATGACCTTCTGCTCAATGTAGGGCAGGGTGCGGCGGGACTTCCACCCGGGACCCCGCTTACGGGGGAGGAAGGCGTTGTCGGAGGGGGAGAGGAGGAACCGGTTGTAGTACTTGGCGAAGGTCTGACGGCTAGTGCCGTGGAAGGAGTAGAAGTCCTGGGCGAAGCGGAAACGGGGATGCTTCCCTGCCTTGACCAGTTGATACTCATGGATGAGGAACCGCCACTTCTGAATGTAGTTCCGTTCAAGGGTGAGGTCCTTGCTATTGTCTCGCATTCTCGCCTCCAGATTGGTGTTGGCCTCTTATACCAATCTGTCAACGAATTACCTAACACTTACAGGAATGACGATGTGCTAGCGAGAGGCGCTCTCACGGAGCATGGTTTGGATGTCGGCGGTGGGGAAGTGGTGTTGGGAGGCGTCGGTGATGGCGCGCAGCTTGGTTTCCATCATGCTTGGATGGGCGCTTCTGGCCTCGCGGAGTGCCTGGCGGACCCAGTCGGCGACGGTGACTCCCTGGCGTCGGGCAAGGTCTTGGATTTCTCGGTATTCCGTATCGTCCAGGAGGACTTGTAGGCGTTTTCGCATGGTTGAAGTCTAGTCTGCCTGTTGGATTGGGGTCAACTTGTGGAAATCACCCCTTAGGCTGGCCTTCTGCCGGCGGGGGTGCGCCCCCCATCCCGCTCATACTTCGACGGGGCTCAGCACGAGCGGCCCCACCCGGCACTGGATTCCGGCTCGGGAGGCGGGATTACGGAGGAAGGGTCACCCTCACTCTCCTCGGCGATTCTTCGACCCTAGCCCTCGCACGCCTCGCGGCGCATCTGCGACCCGTCGAGGGAGAGGGGATTGGACCTCCCCGCTGCCACCTGGAATGGGGGACTTTGGGGGCTAGTCTTGGCCGAAGCGGAGGGCTCGGCCGGGGAGTTGGCCGGAGTGTTGGCCTTCGTCGACGACTACTTTGCCGTTGACTATGACGTAGGGGATGCCCAGGGGGAATTGCTTGGGGTTTTCTCGGGTGGCGGGGGCTTTGACGGTTTCGGGGTTGAAGATGGTGATGTCGGCCTTGTATCCGTCTCGGAGGAGGCCACGGGTCTTGAGGCCCAGGCGCTGGGCAGGGAAGGAGGTCATCTTGCGGATGGCCTCAGGGAGGCGGAGCTGTTTCTCGGCGCGGACGTTCTCAGCGAGGATTACGGGGAAGCAGCCGTAGGTCCGGGGGCTTGGGAACTCACCCATGAGCACAGCGTCGCTCCCGACCATGCCGCAGGGGTGAGACACAAAAGTGGGTAGGGTATTGGCGTTGGTACCCACGCCAACGATGCACAGGTCAAGGCCGTCGTCCAGTAGTATGTCCAGGAAGGCTTCCACCGGGTCCTGGCCCCGCATCCGCCCGATTTCCTTCACCGATAGGCCCTCGTATTGCTTGTTGTGCTCTTTCTGAAGGTTGGTCAGCCAGTTGGCCGTCGCGTCCCGGCCGCCGGACTTCATCTCCGCCACCAATCTGGCCCGGTCGTCGGGGCTGGAGAGGACTTCGAAGATGCGCTCGGGGCCGCCGTCCATGGTCCATAGCGGGAGCTCGATGGTGGCGCGGGTGCTGGAGTAAATGTAAGGGTAGCAGTCGAAGGTGACGTCCATGCCCTCGGCGCGGGCGTCTTCCACGAGTCCGATGTAGTCGAGGTGTGACCCTACGCCCTGTGCGCTCTGCCGGTAGTGGGTGAGGTGGACCGGGATGCCGCTCTTGCGCCCGATCTCGATGGCCTCGTGCCAGGGGGCCAGGAGGCCCTGGGACTTTAGGGAGGCACGGGTGTGGGTGTGGTAGAAGCCGCCCATTGCTGACGTGGTCTTCGAAAGCTCGATGAGTTCATTGGTGTCGGCGTAGCCGCCGGGCGGGTAGTCAAGACCCGTGGATAGGCCGAAAGCGCCGTCTTCCATCGCCTCCCTGATGACCGACTTCATGTCCTCGATTTCAGCGCCGGTGGCGGGCCTGTCGTCCCAGCCGACGGACCAGATGCGGACCGGGGAGTTGCCGAGGATGTAGCAGATGTTGACGGAGACGTTGTTGTTATAGAGGGCGAGGAAGTCGGCAACGGAGGACCAGTCGGTGGGCATAGGAGGCCTGTCATTGAGGCCGGCATCCATCTCGATGAAGCGGTGAAGGTCCTCCTGGGTCTTGAAAGGGGCGGCGGAGTTTCCGTCGATGCCGATAAGCTCGGTGGTGACGCCCTGTCGTACCTTGGGCTCGTGGAGGGGCTCTTTCAGGATGGTGAAACCGCCGTGAGAGTGAACGTCGATGAATCCGGGGGAGACGACGTGGCCGGTGGCATCGATAACCCGGGTGGCTTCGACATGGGAAACGTCGCCGCGGATTATCTCTACGTCTTCGCCTCGGACACCGACGCTGGCGTAGAAGCCGGGGCCTCCTGCACCGTCGATTATCAGGCCGTTGGTTATCAAGAGGTCAAGCATGTCTTCATTTCCTCGGCTTAGTATCCAAAAGTCCCGTACAACACGGATTATACTGTCCTGGCGGGGTAAGGACACCCGCACAACCCATTGTAGACGAGGATATGCAATTGTCTGATACGCGATTCGGGATCATAACGTGGGCCGACCCTCGTACGCCGGTGAGGGAGATAGGGGACGTGGCGCGGGAAGCCGAGGCAATGGGGTTTTCGACACTCTGGGTGTGGGATACGCCCATCTATACGAAGGACGCTTACGTGGCGTTGACCGTCGCAGCGCAGGCAACTGAGAGGATCAGGCTCGGGCCGGGGGTGTCGAACCCCCTGACTCGGCACGCCTCGGTGATAGCCAACGGCATAGCGACACTGGATGACCTGAGCGATGGTCGGACAGTATTGGGGATGGGGAGGGGAGCGCCGGGTTCCGCTAACGCGGTCGGGTTTCGGACGGAGTCGATGGCGCGGTTCAGGGAGAGGCTTGAGGGCCTGCGGGATTTAGTCTCGGGGGAAGAGGTCAAGGTAGGGCGGTCGGGTGGATACCGGGTGCATTCGGTCGAGCGTCGAATCCCGATATATCTCTCGGTGTGGGGGCCGAAGATGATCCAGATGGCGGGCGAGCTTGCTGAGGGAGCGCTTATTGCGGGACCATCGGACGCGGAGGCTATGGCGTCCAAGATTCGTCGGCTGCGTGGTGCGGCGGAGGCGGCGGGTCAGGGCCCGGGTGAAGTCGAGGCGCACGTTCAACTGACCATCTCCTGGGACGACGATCCGGCAGCGGCGATAGAGCGGGTGAGGCCGGTAGTAACATATCAGCTTCGTCGGGCCCCGGCGAGCTGGCAGGAGGAGACCCCGCAAGCGCTCCGGGACGAGGTTGCAGTGATCAGGGGTGCGAAGTCATTTGGCAGGTCGCCGTCCGCGGGGGAGGGCGGCTTGGCCTCGGATGCGTTGGTCAGGCACGCGGCGATTGTTGGGAGGGTGGAGGAGTGTCGGGAGCGTGTGAGGGAGATTGTGGCGTTGGGGCCGGAAGAGGTGACGTTCCGGCTGCCTGCGAAGAATCGGATGGCGACGTTGAAGGGGTTGGGGGAGGTGGTGTGGGGGGTGTGAGGGGGCCATTGCCGCCCCACCTTTCGCTCGGTTGACCCTTCGACGGGCTCAGGGCGAACGGGGGATTTCCCCACCCAACCGAAGTTGTGGGGGGGGCAGGATTCACCTTAGACTAGCCATCTCCTGTAGATGGGGCAGCGGGGGGTGGGGGTTGCTGCGATTGCGCCTCTAGTTGGAAGCAAGTGCGTCCTGTGCCGTGGTCCCATGACCCGGCTGAATATGGGCGGTCGGGGTCAATGGATCTGGCCGAATCTGCGGAGAAAACGGCGCATAGCTCATAGCCGGCTTCCTCAATTGCCCGATATTCGTATTCTTCCTCGGACTCCGGGTCGTGTATAGAAATGATGGAATATCTCGTGCCCGACATGTCATCGAAGCTCTCGGGCAGTTGTTGGTTGGTCTCCCAGTAGAGGTCGACGTTGTGAGCGATGTTTCTCAGGTCGGAAATTCGCTGCTCGTCGAACCTCAGGCTCCGTTGCTCCCCGGGGGTGCCCAATAGAAACATTGAATATGCCAGGCAGGCGACGACCAAGAGGACGACTATGCCCAAGAATACACGCAGGGCATTTGTGGCGTTGGCACTGACGGCCAGAGTCTCCGACCGGCGCATGTCCCACAGGTAAAACCCGAATATGCAGGCGGTGACTGCCAGTATGGCGAGGCCTTTCAGTAAGAATAGGAAGGCCAGGTCGCCTGTCAGCAAGTTGGCGAGCAGGGCAATCACGTCTCCGAGAATGAATCCCGCAGCTATTACGAGGGTGAGGTAGGTCAGCCATCGCCGCACCAGCGACCGCCGCTTTTCCGGTTCCGCCGCCATCTCCGAGCCCAGGCGTTTCATCAGGAACAGGTAGAGGGGGAAGGCCACGATGACCGAGGCTATGGAGGTCGCTTCTCCAGTCGATGGGAACCGGTCGCGGTAGGCAAGGGGGTCGTGGAAGGTATGGTCGATGAGGCCGAAGACCAAGAAGCCGAAGCTGATGGCCGAGACGTACAGGGCTATAAAGGAAACGAGGTAAAGGAACGCCTCGCGGGCATGAAGATAGGGGGTCGGCCTGGGAACTGCGATGGGGAAGTCCGCGTCGGCGAAGGACGCCAGGCCGTTTCGCACTTCGCCATCCTCCCACCCCGATTGCGTCAGGACGGCGTGGATGGCGTCCTTGGACTGACCGCGCTCCAGGGACTCCTTGATGAATGAGCGCAGCTCGTTATTCATAGACGTTGCCGCGCCGCGGGTACGGCCTAGATTTAGGCTTCAAGGCCCATTATGGAGAAGGGGCGGTTGTGGAGGACCTCGTCTATGAAGTCGGCGGGGATGGGGGGGAGCTTGATGCCGTCACCCCAGTCGTTGATGTTGCGGAAGGCGTCGGCGGCGAGGCCGGGCTTCATGACCGGGAAGTCGGAGCCAAATAGAATGCGGTCGGTGACCTTGTACTCGATGGCGACCTGGAGGCCGTTGTAGAGCTGCCACTTGCGGTGGAACCGGGCTGAGAGGTCTGTGAAGACGTTGAGGTTCTTGCGCAGGAGCATGACGGTCTCCTGCATCTGGGGCTGGCCGAAGTGGGCGACGATTATCTTGAGGTCGCGTGCGGCCCGAGCGACTTTGTCCAGGGCTAGGACGTCTCCCCATTCGAGGGTGCCTTTGGGGTCGTACATGCCGCCCATGTGGAACATGACGGGGACTCCGAAGTCCTGGGCCATGTAGTAGAGGCGCCAGGCCTCTGGGGACCAGGGGTCGAAGCCCTGGTAGACGGGGGAGAGCTTCAGGCCCTTGAGGCCGAGGTTCTTGACGCTGTTCTCGAAATCATCGAAGGCGGTGGGGTCGTTGGGGTGGACGGAAGCGAGGCCGATGGCACGGCCAGGGTACTGAGAGCAGTACTCGGCGATGAACTCGTTGGGGACCTCGTGGCCCGGGCGCCGAGGGACGTTGACGACGACGAACTGGGTGATGTTGCCTTCATCCATCGCGGCACGGTGCTCCTCGGGCCAAGCCTCGCCACCGCGGACGCCGTACTTGATGCGCTCGGCCATGGCCTCGGGGCTGCGGTGCTCGGGGAGGTAGCAGTGGGTGTGCCAGTCGGTAATGCCTCTGGTCGAATTGTCGCTCATGTCTTGTCCTCCGTATCGGGTCTCGGGGTTAGTTCCTGAAATAGGGCATGATCTTTTCGCCGATAAGGCGCATCTGCTTCTTCTTGTCGATGAAGGTCCACATGTGGCAGTCGAGGGCTTTGACCCCGGCCTGCTGAAGCTCGTAGATGCGTTCGCAGATCTGGTCGGCGGTGCCGTAGAGGCCGACGAAGTCGACGAGCTGGCGGGTCACGAGCTTGGCGTGGTCGGCGTCGACGCGTTCGTGTTGGTAGTAGTCATAGGCGTCGTGGACACGCTTGAGGTCCTGGAGGAGGTCGGCGTCGAGTTGGCTGATGAGGCTGCGGACGGCGGGGTTTCGGTCGTGTCGGAATATAGAGAGGTAGAAGCCGGTGCACATGGTGGCGACGGAGGCTGCCATCTCGTCCCAGCCCTTGCCCCCTTCTTCTTCGACGAATATGGGTAGACAGACCCGGATGTCGAGGTCATCGGGGTCACGGCCTGCGGACTCGGCGGCGCGGCGGACGAGGTCCAGGCACCAGCGGGCTACGATTGGGCTGCCCTTGGAGGCGAGCAGGAGCCCATCGCCGAGTCTGCCGCCGATGTCACAGGTCTTGGGCCCGGCGGCGTGGACGTAGACGGGGAGGCGTCGGCTAATCCACTCGTTGTGCATCTTGGCGCCGTTGAACTCGGCCTCCTGGCCGGAGGTGTAGGTGTGGATGAAGTTGATGACGTTTTCGAGGAGGGTCATTGGCTGGACGCCGACGTCCATGGTGCGGGCGGCGCTGAAACCCGAGCCCAGGCCGACCCAGGCTCGACCGCCGGATATTTCGTCGATGGTAGCCATGGCGTTGGCGGTTACGGAAGGGTGCCGGGTGAAGGTGTTGGTGACGGAGGGGCCGATGCGGACTCGGTTGGTGTTCAGGGCGGCGATGGTCATGGCGGGGTAGGGGTCACGGGCGAGATTCTGGGTGTCGATGATGCCGAGCATGTCGAAGCCGGCCTCTTCGGCGGCTATGGAATGGTCGGCGATTTCGTAGGTGGCGAGCTCTCGGCCCCAGGCGACGCTGAAGTCCATTTTCATGGGCGGGTTCTCCGGTGGGGAGGGGTGTTGGGGGGCATTATAGCGTATGGGGGTGAGGGGTGGTTAGGCGGCTCCTTTCGTGGGTGGCGGGTTTTGATTGATGCGCGGACTCAGGCGTGATTTTTGATTGTTTTGCGGAAAACCCGGGTTTTCCCGGCGTGGGAGTGCGCTAGTAGACGGGGCCTTTCGTGGGTGGTGGGAGGGCGCCTCACCCCAGGGCGACCAGCCGGTCGTCCCTACGGGGGGGGAGCGCCCCGGCCCCGCCTCCGGGGATAGATTCCTGCCTCCGCAGGGGCAGGCTCTGCCTCCGCAGGAATGACGGAGTAAGCAGGCCGGAATGTTGGGAGAGGAGGAAGGGGTGGCGGATGGAAGGTCCCGGACGGTTGCGCAAGAAGGCGGCGACGCCTGCACCGATGCGTATTGTCCGCCACAGCGGATGTTCCACATCAACGACGACTCTGCGACAGCCCCGTGCTTCTGAGAGGATGCGGAAGAGACGCGAGGTAATCTCGGTGTGGGGCAGTCTCGACCACCAGAAGCGCCCGACCATCCTAAGGGATGGGAGCGAGGACCCGTGACCGGCGTTCGTAGTCGGGAGTTCTCCGGTGGTGACGACGGTGGAATCCTTAAATGGTGTGTTTGTTTTGAGTCGGAGGGTGTCCGACTGTTCGGACTCGCCAGCAAGGTCTAGGCCGGGGGAGTCCGGAGGGGGCGCTATGGCCCGAGGGAGCGACATGACGCTGTGCTCCGAGGCGTCGCCTGAGGGGGCGAGGATGGTGCGCCGGGTGAGTGGGGCGCGCACTTGGCAGGGGCCCTTGGAAAGGGCAAGCCGTGATTTGTCCGGGAACCTTCCGTGCTGGGAACGGGACGTTGATTGATCGCTGCGGAGGCGGAGGCGTTCGGCCTTGGAGCAGCGCTTGTAGTGGGAGTTGAAGGGTGGGATTGTGAGCGGAAAGGGATTGGGGAGGAGGCGCGTGTCGTTGGCCGGGCGGTCCGATACCGCTCTGTGACGACGGGGCCTGATTAGCCATGTGCGACTCATGGGACTCCTTTTGTCCTATTCCTTGATTAGGGCCGACGTGGGGTGTCAGGCCTGGGTGTGAATATAGCACAGATGTTCACACGGGTCAAGGGGATTATGCCACACCTACCGGGGAAGAGGATCACCCTCACCCCAACCCTCTCCCATCAGAGGGAGAGGGGGTAGGACACGCCCCTCCCGACCCCGCCGGGATAAGTTGAGTCCCGTCCACCCGCCCTGTTTTATTGATATATCAGCCATGTTGCTCTGCAGCATGGCTGATATATCGCTACCAAGTGGGGAGAGGGAGGAAAGGCGAGGGAGGGTGTGAGAGGACAAGTCCTAGATTCCTCGCGGGGCATCGGAATTGTAAGTGTTAGGTAATTCGTTGACAGATTGGTATAAGAGGCCAACACCAATCTGGAGGCGAGAATGCGAGACAATAGCAAGGACCTCACCCTTGAACGGAACTACATTCAGAAGTGGCGGTTCCTCATCCATGAGTATCAACTGGTCAAGGCAAGGAAGCATCCCCGTTTCCGCTTCGCCCAGGACTTCTACTCCTTCCACGGCACTAGCCGTCAGACCTTCGCCAAGTACTACAACCGGTTCCTCCTCTCCCCCTCCGACAACGCCTTCCTCCCCCGTAAGCGGGGTCCCGGGTGGAAGTCCCGCCGCACCCTGCCCTACATTGAGCAGAAGGTCATCAACGAGCGCCTTAACGGTACCAACCGTTACGAGATCTATGCCATACTCAAACCCATCCTTAAACACAACACCCCTAAGCCCTCCACCATCTACGCCATCACCAGACGCCACGGTTTCAATAGGCTCACAAAGCCGATGCAGCAGTCGAAGCGCAAGATCATCAAGACCCGGGCAGGAGAGCTGGGCCACCTGGACAGCCACTACCTCAGCCGGGATACCATCGTGGGCACTAAGCACCGCTACTACCTCGTGGCCCTCATCGACGCCTTCACCCGTCTGGCCTGGGCCGAAGTGGTTGGAGACATCAAGAGTCTCTCCGTGATGTTGGCTACTCTGAAGTCCATCAATTTCCTTAACGTGGAGTACGGCATCCAATTCGAGGCCATCCTCACCGACAACGGCCCCGAGATGGCCTCCCCAAGGAACACCGAGGGCCACCCCATGGAACGGATGCTCAATGAGCTGGGCATAAAGCACCGCTACACCCGCCCTTATAGGCCCCAGACCAACGGGAAGATAGAGCGGTTCTGGAGAACCTTGAACGAGGACCTGCTGGAGGGGACAACCTTCGAGTCGGTCTCGGAACTGAAGGACGAGCTTCAGCAATACCTGATCTACTACAATACTCAGAGACCCCACCAGGCAATGGACGGAAAGACCCCTTTGCAAACCCTTAAATCTCTCTAATTCTGTCAACGAATTACCTGACATCTACAGGAATGACGGGGGAGAGGGGGGTGAAGTGCGCATTCGCTCGAGCCTTCGGCGCTGCTCAGCATGAGAGGGTTGGTTGGAGGGAGGGGGGATGATTTGTTGGGAGAGGGTGTGGACCAGGGTCATGGTTGAACGTCGCAGACAACCCCCGGCGACTCGCGTGTCCAGACCTAGCTGCCGAGAACCGGCAGAGCCGCCGTGTCAAATCGCTCGATAGTGCCGTCGCAGAGCACTACCCCGTCCTCGCAGCGACACTCAATGCGCCCACCCTCAAACTGGTCATCGTAGAGCCGTGCATACAACCCCCGTTGTCTGAGCAGCTCATCGTGAGTTCCCTGCTCCACGATCCTGCCTTGGTCCATGGCAAAGATCACATCTGCCGAGAGGATGGTGGAGAGACGGTGGGCTATGGCGATGGTAGTCCGGCCACGCATCAGCGGCTCCAGGGCCGCCTGGACCTGGCGTTCGCTTCCCGAGTCCAGGGCCGACGTGGCCTCGTCCATTATGAGCACCCGGGGATCGTGAAGGATCACCCGGGCTATGGAAAGCCTCTGGCGTTCACCCCCGGACAGCCGGTAGCCGCGTTCGCCGACCACTGTATCGTAGCCTTCGGGGAAGTCCATGATCCTTTCGTGTATGTAGGCAGCCTGGGCGGCGGCTTCGATCTCCTGCTGAGTGGCCCCGGGGTTCCCGTAGAGCAGGTTGCTTCTAATGCTCGAGTGGAAAAGGTAGCTCTCCTGGGTCACGTAACCGGTGAGTCGGGCCAGGCTTGCCAGGCTAATCTCCCGGACGTCCAGTCCGTCAATCATCACCGATCCTGCAGTGGGGTCGTACAAGCGTGGAATCAGGTAAGAAATGGTCGTCTTGCCTGCGCCGCTAGGTCCCACAAAGGCGGCCAACTGCCCGGGCTCAACGTGGAAGGTCACGCCATCCAGGGCCCATCGCTGGTCTGCCGAACCGTTGTCCGGCTCGATCCCATATGATAGGCGCACAGAGTCGAACGAGACACGGCCCCGCACCTCCCCAGGGCCCATTCTGACCGCGCTGGGCGAGTCCGTAATGTCGGGGCTGATGTCCAAGTAACCGAATATGCGCTCGAACAGGGCCATCGAGGCCTGGAGCTCCACCGACACCTGCAAGAGGCTGCCCAGCGGGAAGAACAGCCTCGACTGAAGCGTGGTGAAGGCGACCAGGGTGCCGGCGGTGATTCCCCCCAACGCGCTCCCGGTGAGAAGGTAGCCCGCTATCAGGTAAATGGCGACGGGAGAGACGGAGAAGAATATCTGCATCACGGCGAAGAAGAACTGCCCCGTCATCTGGAGGCGCACGGAGAGATCGGCCAGCCTCTGGTTTTCGCTGTGGAAGCGTCCGCTCTCCTGGCCCTGTCTGCCGAACAGCTTGGCCAGCATGATGCCGGAGATCGATAGAGTCTCCTGGGTGGTGGCGGTCATGTCAGCGGCCGCCTTCTGGGACTCGGCCGTCACCGCGCGGCGGCGGTCGCCAACTACCTTGGTGAGCAGGAAGAAGACGGGAGCGATGCCCACGGCCACCAGCGTAAGCTGCCACGAGAGAATGGTCATGGCGACCAGCGTGCTTAGGACGATGACCGTGTTCGACAAAACGTTGGACACCGTGTTGGTTACGACGTTCTGAACCCCTCCCACGTCGTTGGCTATGCGGGACTGGATTTCACCGGTGCGGGCACCAGTAAAAAACCCCAGTGACAGGCTCTGGAGGTGATTGTAGAGCCGGTCCCGCAGGTCCCGCATCACGCGCTGACCCACTACGTTGGTCATGTAAGTCTGGACGATCCCAAGACCGCCGGTGACCACGGTGACCCCGGCCATCACCCCGGCCAGAATCCACAGCAAGGTCAGGTCGGGTGGTGCGCCGGACAGCGGGAACAGGGCGGAGTCGAACACCTCCCGTATCATCAACGGGTTGACCACCCCGAGCCCGGCAGTAACGAGGATGAGCAGCGTGATTCCCACGACCCTGATCCAGTAGGGACGGAAGTAGGCAGCGGTGCGCCTCACCAGCCCCCTGGGCCGGTCCGCTTCACGTGTTGAGTCAGGGTTGGCCATATTGCTAAAGTCTCCAGGTTTGTTCCGCCGCTTCGAGATCATGCTCCAGGGTTGTCAGGATTAGAATTAGCGAAGAATAATAAGGGTAGGGTCTTTTTAATCTTCCGGTGTCGGCACGCGTGTAGTATCCAATTATACCCGATGGGAGAGGGGATGGATTTTCGTGTCAGGGGATGGGGATGACGGAAGAAAAGGTTAGCGGAAGTGGGGGATTACCTGTTGGGCGAGGGTCTGGATTTGGGGCATGACTTGGTGCGGGGGGCGGGCGTTGGAGAAGGCGAAGTGGGTGACGCCGATGTCGGCGAAGGTCTGGATGGTGCGGGCGATGTCGTCGGGGGCGCCGAGGGCGTAGTGGGTATCATCGGTTGGGGCGAGGGACATGGAGCGTTGATATCGGTGCTCAAGGGCCTTTTCGGCGATGTGTTGCGCCTCGGCACGCGTGTCGTCGATGCAAAAGTAGAACTGGATGGCCTTGGTTATAGAAGCCGGGTCCCGGCCGATGGCCGCGCAGTGCTCCTCGATTCTGCCCCATAGGTCTTGATATAGCTCGGGGCTGATGCTGTGGGGGATGAAGCCGTCGGCGAACCGAGCGGCCCTTTTGAGGACACCTTCCGCCGTGCCCCCTATCCAGATGGGAGGGTGGGGATTTACCGTCGGGCGTCCGCCAAGGACGTAGCTGTCCAAGTCAAGGAGCTTGCCGGAGAAGGTTACGGGGTCGCCGGTCCAGAGGGATTTCATCACTTCCAGAGCCTCGTCGCAGTAGCGGCCACGCTGGCGGATGGATGCGCCGTAGGCTTCGAAGGAGCCGGGGACGGTGCCTCCGTTCCCGACACCCAGGACCACCCGGCCCCCAGACAACCGGTCTAGGGTGGCGACGGCGTGGGCCAGCCCGACTGCCTTTCGCAAGGGAAGGAGGATTACGGAGGGGCCAAAGTTGATGTGCTCGGTGTGGGCGGCCATGAAGGAGAGGGTGGTGAGGGGTTCGAGGGAGTCGGCGCCGGAGTGGACGTTCTCAGTGATCCAGAGGGTGTCGTAGCCGAGGTACTCGATGGCCCGGGCGTAGTCGATGACGGCCTGCCGGGAGTATTGGTAGGTCTCGTGGAAGGACATGCCGAAGGTGAATTTGGTCATGGTGAACGCTGGTTGAGGGGAGGCCCCCACCAACCCCCCGGGGTAATGGGTTCCCACCCGCCCGCCCTGTTTTGTTGAACATCAAGAATGCCGCGCTTTTCTTATGCCTCTTTGTCTAGAGGGAAGGGATGTCCAAGGAGGAACTTAAACGGGCGAATTCTATACCCTGCGGGGCCATGGGACTCGCTTTTCGGTTGTCAATGGAAAGGTGAATGCTAACCGCCCGCGGCGGTAGCGGAAACGCCTTCCAAGTTGACCTCAACCTCAACCTCCAGGATGGCGACCGGGTCCTCTTTTTCCAGGTCGTAGGGGGTTGGGAAGTAGCCACCGTAGTTGTTGGGGATGGAACGGTGGTAGGCCAGGGCGTCTTCGATCGACATCTGTGGCGGCGGCACGGGTTCGCCGTATTCGTGGGTAATCTCAACATGGCCGGTGATGGCCTCTTTGATCATTGCCTTGATGCCGTCCCAGTTCTTATGGGTGGAGATGCAACCCGGCAAATCGGGGACGTAGGCGCAGTAGTTGTTGGGAGTTTGTTCAAAGACCACCACGTAGGTTAGCTTCATCGCCTTCACCTCCTAAGACCCGCTTGCCGCAAGATGCTTCGCCAAGTATTTATGTTTAAGTCATCACCGAGATGACTTGGAATGGTGACAGTTCCGGGTTTGACGGGATGTTTGAAGTGGCGGTGGCTGCCCTTCATCCGGTCTAACCGCCAACCGTCCCTCTCGACGATGCGTATGGCTTCTCGCACTTTTGGCATGGTTGGGGCGAGCAGTCAAGGAGAATGTTACCACATACCCAATAGTGGACATGCGTGTGCGTGGTCTGGCGAGGGCAACCACGACGATTTATCATCCGGCATTCTAGACTCGTGGGTTGAGGATGGCGCCCTGGGCGGCGGTGAGCTTGGCTATGGGGATGCGGTAGGGACTGCAGCTTACGTAGCTGACACCGGCATCGTGGAAGAAGCGGATGGAGCGGGGCTCGCCGGCATGTTCGCCGCAGACGCCGATTTCCAGGCTGGGCTTCTCTTCTCGGGCCCAGCTAATAGCCGTTTCCATGAGCCTACCCACGCCCTTGACGTCGATAATTTCGAAGGGGTTATCGTCGAGGAGGCTGTTTTCGAGGTAGGTGGTGAGGAACTTCTTCTCGGCGTCCTCACGGGAGAAGGAGTAGACGGCCTGGGTGAGGTCGTTGGTGCCGAAGGAGAAGAAGCTGGCCTCTTCAGCGAGGGGCGCGGCCCTCATGCAGGCTCGAACGGTCTCCATCATGATGCCGATGCGGAAGCCGAGCCCCTCGATGTGCTTTTTGACCCATAGGAGTTCCTGCAAGGTGATTACTTGAGGGACCATGATGGAGACGCGGGCGCTGGTCTCGGCCTGGGCCTCGGCGATGGCCTCAACCTGCATGGCGTAGACCAGAGGCGTGGTGACGGCGAGTCGAACACCCCTGTGCCCGAGCATGGGGTTGACCTCCTGGAGGTCTTCGAGGCGGCGTTTGAGCTTGGGGTCGTCCGTGTCCTGCTCGACGGGCAGGAACTCGTGGAGGGGGAGGTCGAGAAGGCGGATGATGACGGGGGTGTCGCCGAGGGCCTTGAAGAGCGATAGGAAGTCGCGCTTCTGGAGTTTTCGGAGGTTGGCCAAGGCCTTCTCTTCCTGTTCCTGGGAATCGCTGAGGATAAAGTCGCGGATGGCGTCGAGCCGCTCCTTGCCGGTGAACTGTCGCTCGGTGCGGCAGAGGCCAATGCCCTCTGCGCCGTGTTTCTTGGCCAGGGCTACGCCTTCCGCGGTGTCGGCATTGCCCCAGACGCCGATCTGCTTGGTCTCGTCGGCCCAGCTGAGGAGTTTGGCGAGCTCGGGGGTGGCCTCGGCCTCAAGGAGGGCAAGAGCGCCCTGGTAGACGCTGCCGCTGGAGCCGTCAACGGTGATCACGTCGCCCTTGCGTACAACAGTACCTCCGACGCTGAAGGACTGGTCTTTAAGATCTACGGTAACTTCTTCTGCGCCACAGACACAGGGTTTGCCCATTGCCCGGGTGACGATGGCGGCGTGGGAGGTGAGACCGCCGCGGGAGGTGAGGACCCCGCCGGCTGCTGCGATGCCCTGGATGTCGTCGGGGCTGGTCTCGGGGCGGACGAGGATTACGCCGCCGGAGGTCTTGGCGACTGAGACGGCCTCCAGGGGGTCGAAGACGACCCTGCCGGAGACGGCGCCCGGGGCTGCGTTGAGGCCGCGGGCGATGGCCTGGTGGCGTTCGGGGAACTGGATGCGATTGTGGAGGAGCGATCGGATGTCGTCGGGGGTGATGCGGAGTAGGGCCTCGTTGCGGGTTAAGAGCCCGTCCTCGACCATGTCGACGGCGATCTTGACGGCGGCTTGGCCGCTGCGCTTGCCGGAGCGAGTCTGGAGCATAAAGAGGTTGCCGGACTCGACGGTGAACTCTACGTCCTGCATGTCGTGGAAATGCTGTTCGAGGTCTCGGGAGAGGCCCTCCAGTTCCTCATAGACGTCGGGCATCTGGCTTTTAAGGGCGTCGATGCTCTGTGGGGTCCTGACGCCCGACACCAAGTCCTCGCCCTGGGCGACGGGCAGATATTCTCCAAAGAGGCCTCGGGCACCGGTGCTCGGGTTCCGGCTGAAGATGACGCCCGTGCCTGACATCTCGTCCCGGTTGCCCATGACCATGGACTGGACGACGGCGGAGGTGCCTATATCTCCGGGGATTTCGTGAAGGCGTCGATACTCATTTGCTCGGGGGTTGTCCCAGGAGCCTAAGACGGTCTTCAAGCAAGAAAGGACCTCTTCCCGGCTGGCAACGTTGAGGACGGTGTCCATCATGCCGGGCATGGAGACGGGCGCGGAGGAGCGGACGGATACCGTGAGACCATTATCGAAGGAGCGGCCCAACTTTTCAGAGAGCCAGGCGAGGGCCTCGTCGATTTCGTCAAGGGGAAGGGTGCTACTGTCCCTGTATTCCTTGAAAGCGTCAATAGATACGACGAAACCAGGTGGCACACGAAGGCCCAGCCGGGTCATGGTGACGAGATTGGCGCCCTTGTTGCCGAGGAGGGCTTTGTCTTCGCAGTCGTCAGTGAAACGGTAGATGTTGGTCATGATAAGAACCTCACGCGCTCATGCCGGCCGGCATAGGCTGGTCGACGTGAGCTATGGTCTGAGGCCCCTGGGGCAGCACGCAAACGGTGGCCTCGGGGCCGTAGGAATCTATAACTTCATCCACCGTGGCCTGCAGGTCGGAGATGGGATGGATGTGGGCTGCTTCTATTTGCTCGGGGGTCAGGTAGTCGGATTTAAGGTAGACGTTGGCCTTTAGCTGGAGCCGAGCCTGTATCTGGACCTGCCATTGGTCTTGGCGGGAGAATCCAGGGGCCTCGACCATCGACAGCAAGTCGGCGGGGGTTTGGCGGGAAGTGAGAAGCGACTTGTAGTCGCCGTGATCGGGGATGCCGTCCCGGCATTCGGCGGCGCAGATTATCGAGCCGCCGGGCTTAACGACCTGGGCGGCGGCGGAGAGGCCTTTCACGGCCTGGTAGAGGTTTAGGTCCAGGGGATAGCCGCTGTTGGTAGTGATTACCACGTCAAAGGGTTCGGGGGTGGGGCGCATGGCGACATCACGTGCGAAGGCGCAAGCGAAAGCGTGCTCGGCGAAGAGCTCTCCTGCATGGACGCTGGTGATGCGATGTGCGTCGTCCACGGTCACGTCGATGCTGAAGCTCACACCCGTGTCCCGAGCGATGCGTCGGATGGCGTCGTGGACGGGGTTGCCCTCGGTGACGGCCCACGTGGCGTCGGGGTGGCCGATGAGGGGGGCGGAGTGGAGTTTCATGATGGTGTCAACGCCCGCGAGGCCGGGTGCGACCATCTTGGGGCCGCCACTGAACCCAGCGAAGAAGTGGGGCTCGACAAGTCCGAGGGTTATGCGGACGTCGGACTCCACCCAGCGTCGGTTGAGGAGGACCGGTACGCCATCGATCGGTGGGGTGGCGGGGACGAGGGAGTCGGGATCGAAACCGCTATGGCAGACGACGGAATAGTCTCTGACAATCTCGGGCCCAAGCATCCCTTCGAGTTCCTCACGAGAGTTGGATCGATGAGTGCCGGTGGCGACCAGGATGGTTATCCGGTCCTTGGGGACGTGGCTCAGTTCTCCGAGCAGGACTGGGAGGATCGTGCCCGTAGGCACGGGCCGGGTCACGTCGCAGACGGAGATGGCTACGGATTGGGACTCGCGGACAAGTTGCCGGAGTGGGAGAGAGTCTATTGGGTCGCGGAGAGCGTGAAGGATGGCGGCTTCGGGGTCGGGGAGGGGGGCGGGGTAGGCGGGTTCAATGACCGTGGTTCGGTCGGGGGGGAGGTCGATGGTCAGGCCCTTGGTTCCGTAGGCCAATTCAACGCGCACTAGGATGGTCTCTCTTTGCTGTGTTCGCCAAGTTACGTAACTTACATGTTACCACCGGGGGGAACGGATTGAGTAGGGGAGGGGTGGTGGGGGGGTGGGGTGAGCAAGCATCCCCGCCCCGTCCGCTCGGTTGACCCTTCGACGGGCTCAGGGCGAGCGGACTCCCTACCCCCGTTCGGCCAGTGGCTAGGGATAGAAGAGGCGTTCGGCGGCTTTTTTGAGCTCGGGGCGGAAGTTGGGGTGGGCGACGTTGATGAGCTCCTGGGCCCGTTCCCGGATGGACTTGCCGAGAAGTCGGGCGATGCCGTACTCGGTGACTATGGTGTCGGCGAAGGTGCGGGGCACGGTTACGACGCTGCGTTCCTCCAGCTGGGGGACAATCCGAGACACCGCGCCGTCGAGGGCCGTAGACCAGAGGAGGGTCAAGGCCCGACCCCCATTGGACATGATTGCGCCTAACTGGAAATCCAGCTGGCCGCCCGTACCGCTGATCTGCCGAGCGCCAAAGACGGACTCGGCGTTGATCTGGCCGGTCAGGTCTACGGAAAGGGCATTGTTTATGGAGACCATGTTGTCGTGCTGGGCGATTGTGCGGGCGTTGACGACGTAGTCGGAGGAGAGGAGCTCTATGGCAGGGTTGTTGTGGGCGAACTCAATCTCGGGGGCGGTTGCGCCGTGCAGGCAGGTGAAGATTGCCTTGTCGCGGTGGATGGTCTTTCGGGCCCCGGTGAAAATACCACGCTCTATCAACGAAAGTGCGCCGGGTGCCACCAGTTCCGAGTGCCAGCCGAGGTCCTGCTTGCCGTCGAAAGCGCCTAGCATCGGAAGATATCCTCCGGGAGTTCCTATGCCGGTCTGCAATGTCGCACCGTCCGGGACTAACTCTGCGACATAGTCGGCGACGGACCTTGCGATTTCAGGGGGTTCAGTCCAGCCCATTCGGGAGGCGAAGGTGCGCACCTGCTTGGCAGTCAAGACGGCCAACTGGGGGAGGTAGCGGGTGCGCTCGTCGAGGGACATCTTTGGGAGAAGGGTTGTAAGGAGTGAGCGTACATCGGGCTCTGAGGAGGAGTAGATGGTCTGGTTGGCCTCTTCTTCGGAGAGAAGGGGGTCGGTGTGCTCGACCATCATGTCGATGTCGTCTACGTGGATGTAGTTGGACCCATGGGTGCGGATCTGGGTCTCGTCGACCTGGGCTAGAACGACCTTGGAGAGTTTCGCCAACTTGGCCTTGTCCCAGGGGGCGTAGCCGAAGCTGCAGAAGCCGTTGGCGTCGGGGGGCGAGACCAGGATGAGAATAACGTCGATGGGCCTGGGGACGCCCTTTGCCAGGAGGCTGGGGATACGGGTTGTATTGAGGAGGGGTGAGTAATCTATATGATGGTCGTTGTAGGCGTCGATACCAAGGCCCAGGAACTGTTCGGTGACGATATAGAAGGAATCGCCCCATCCGGGTTGGAGCCATCCGGGATCGAAGACGTGGCTGTCTATGCAGACCTTTACGTTGCGTAGCTCGTCGCGGCGGTCTGCGAGGGCCTGCATGACGGCTGAGGGCTGGGGCGGGGCGGGGATGTAGACGAGGTCGCCGGACTTAACGACTCGGACGGCCTCCTCGGGGGAGGTGAGTTTTGACTGGTAGCCGATCTTTCTGGACATGGTGGGATGATAAGGGGTTGGGGCCTGAGAGGCTAGAGGGGAGCGGCGCGTGTTGGGCGTAACGATGGGTGGATTCTGGGCGAGCGCTTTAGATCCCTCGCGGAGCCTCGGGATGACATTGCAATTACTAGAATTACGAATATTATGAGGCTTAGGGAAGGGTAGGGACATGCTAAAGTGGGGCATCAACAATAGTGTTATTTCTGGATGCAGGAGAGGGATATGTTTGAAGATAAGCTGATATCGGCGGACTCACACGTGGACGAGCCCCTGGAGCTTTGGCAGGAGAGACTGCCTGTGCACCTTCGGCACAAGGCCCCGCATATCGAGGTGCGGGACGGGAAGCGGCTGATGATCCAGGACGGCATGCGGCCAAAGAAAATGGCAATGGGGTCGGACGAGAAAACGGACGAGGACAAGCTGAGGGAACAGGGCCGGCTGCAAGGTTGGGACGTGGGATACAGGCTCAACGCACAGGACATCGATGGGGTCGGGGCGGAGGTGGTCTATCCCGGCACGTTCGGGTTGGAGATGGCTTGTTCCCCCGACGCTGAATTCCAAGGTGAGGTGGCACGGGTCTATAACGACTGGACGACGGAACTGTTCGGCAGCCGAAGGGACCGGTTTGCAATGGCAGCCTTGATCCCGGTTATCGACATCCCCTGGGCTTGCCAGGAGATGCGCCGGGCGGCGGGGTTGGGGATGGGATCGTTCTTCCTGCCGAGCGTCGTGGACCCGCCTTACAATCGTGTCGAATACAAGCCGATCTGGGAAACGGTAGAAGAGACCGGCGTCCCGCTGAACTTTCACATAAGCAGCGGTCGGGACCCGAGGGTGGAGCGGGGGCCGGGGGGAGCGGTGATCAACTACATCATGGGCGCGCTGGTGGACGGGATTGAGCTGCTGGTCTACCTGTGCTCCTCAGGGGTTCTGATGGACCATCCGAAGATGGACTTCGTGATCGTGGAGTCGGGGGCGGGGTGGCTGGCCTGGGAGCTCCACGCGATGGACGAGGCCTACCAGAAGCACCACATGTATGCCCGGCCTAAGCTGGACATGCTGCCCAGTGAGTATTTCAAGAGGCAGGGATATGTGACCTTCGGGGACGACCCTGTAGCTATGACCACGTTGGACTACTACGGGCCCGAAAGATTGCTGTGGGGCAACGACTACCCCCACCACGAGGGGACATGGCCCCATTCCCGTGAGGTAGTGGAGAGGCAGTTCGCCGGAATCGGCGAGGATGCTAAGAGGAAAATCGTGAGGGAGAATGCGGCGGCCTTGTATGGGTTTGCGGTGAATTGAGGGGCTGGCGTTGGGGAACCATGAGGGGTTGGCATTACGCGGGCACCCCCCGCTCGACCCTTCGACTCGGCTCAGGGTGAGCGGCCCCTCCCCTGGATTCACGCCACGGCGCCCCTTCTGCCCGCGTTGGAGCACGGAAATGACGTTCAAGGGGTGAGAGGAGGGCGACCAGCCGGTTGTCCCTACGGGCTGGGGAGAAGAGTTAGGACGTTTCCAGGGGGCCGTTGTGGCGGAGCCAGTCGGTGATGGAGCCGTCGTAGAGCTTAGGAGTGTAACCGAGCTTCGAGAGGGCGAGGAAGCCGAGGGAGGCCCGGGGCCCGGTGCGGCAGTAAGCGACGACCTCGCGTGAGTCGGCTGCTAGGGGCTGAAGCATCGAGGCAAGGGTGTCGTCGGGGGCGAGGTAGGCGTTGTTTTCTCCCACAAGAGAGCGCCATTCGAGGTGTCGGGCGCCAGGGAGGTGGCCTCCGGTCCCCGGCTCGTCGTCCCGACCTAAGTATTCAAGCTCGCTTCTAAAGTCTATAAGCGAGGCGTTGGAAGCCCGTGAGGCATCCTCCCACCGAGCCCTGATCGATTCGTTGGGAGTGGGAGAGAATTCGGCGGGGGTGGGAGGGACAGGGCGGTAGAAAACCTCTCCGCCAGCCTTGGCCCAGCCTTCGAAGAAAGTGTCCATCAGAAGGACTTCGGGGCAGCCGAGATACTGGAGAACCCAAGACAACATTGCGCCGGTCTGGCCGTCGACAGAGTCGTAGAGGAGAGGGGTGCGATTGTTGGTGAGGCCCGCGTCGGCGGCCCAGCGAGCGAGGGGCTCGGGGTCCATCAGGCGAGCTTCTTCGTCGAATGCGGTGTAGACGGGAAGGTTGACAGCCCCTTTGAGGTGGCCCGACATGTACTTCATCGGGCGTCGGGGGTCTAGGAGGATGATGTCGGGGTCAGCGAGATGTTCTCGGACCCAGTCGGGGGTGACCCAGGTTACGGGGCTCAATTCCCCACCTTCTCATTAAGAATTAAATTGTCGGAGATTGCAACGCAATCTCCGACAACTCTGTTTTTCCAAGGAGAGATAGCAGGCAAGGACTTATATCTTTTCGAACTCGGGGATGATCTCTGTGGCGCGGGCCACGGTGTTGGCGACGGGCGAGCCTTCGACGGCGAGCTTCCAGACCTCTCTGAGGGCATCTTCGTCGGCGTCGGCGGATACGTAGATCTTGGCATTGATTTTGCCGTAGCCGGGGTTACCGTCGTCAAGCCCAGCCCACTTGAGGATGTTGTCAAAGTGGCCTTCGAGGGCGATTTCAAGGTCGTTGATCTTGATGCCGCGCTTGGTGGCGTTGAGGACGAAGCCGACCATCATGCAGCCACCGACGGCGGAGAGGATGTGCTCGTGGGCGGAAGCGGCGGTGTCGGTCGCGTCGAGGCCTTCGGGCTCGTCAAAGTCGACGGTGTGGGTACGGGTGTAGGCCTTGCCCTTGAAGCCGGTCTGCCACCTTACGCGGGAACGCCAGGGGCCGCTGATGGCTTTCTTGACCTCTGGGTCTTTGAGGGAGTTGAGAATCTCGTTCAACTTTTCGGGTCTAAGCCCATTCAACTCTTCTGCCATTGTTTTATTCCTCCAAAGGCGGACCTGTAGGCGGTCGGGCTGGTTACTAACCGAACTCTACTCTTAGCTTCTCTGCGGCCGTGGTTATGGACTGGAGCTTCTTGTAGGCGATGGGGTCGGTGTTCATGGAGCGCTCGGCGAAGGTGCCGAAACCGCAGTCGGGGTTGAGGAAGACCTGCTCGGGCTCAAAGTAGTCGAGGGCCTCGCGGACCCGCTCCACGATCTGGTCGGGAGACTCGACTTCCTCGGTGCGCGGGTTCACGACGCCCAAGCCGATCTCCTTTTCGTTGCGGAACTCCTTGAAGACCTCCATCTCCCCGGCCCTAGGGGTGGCGTATTCGAGGACGAGCTGGTCGATGTTCATGGCCATGAGATAGGGGAGGAGGGGGCCGTAGTTGCCCTTAAGCAAGACGTTTTCCTTGCGGCTCCAGTTGCCCCGGCAGACGTGGACGCCAAACCTGACGCCATCAATGCCCTCGACGGTCTCGTTCATCA
Organism: Dehalococcoidia bacterium; assembly: GCA_965249275.1. Taxonomy (GTDB): domain Bacteria; phylum Chloroflexota; class Dehalococcoidia; order Plut-88900; family Plut-88900; genus Plut-88900. The sequence continues at coordinate 43,519 of CBDFLQ010000006.1, read as the reverse complement.
TGCGTACGGCGGACTCAAGCTCGTCGCGAGGGTCTTTACGGGTGGCCATGGCGGCGCACATGAAAGTCTCGGCGCTTTCGTCTCCGTAGACGACCTGGGAGAGGGTGGGCTCGTCGAACTGGATGAAGTCGACGCCCCGCTCCTTCAGCCTTAGGACCTCTTCCCGCAAGATGCCAATCACGTCCCTGGAAAGGTCTTCCTGGTCCGGGTAAGCGGTGTCGGAGAGGCCTTCGAACCATGCGGACTTGGTGAGAAGGTAGGGGCCGGGGAGGGGGATCTTGGTCTGCTTGTCGGTGTGGTCCATTAGGAAGTCAGCTTCGTCCAGGGCGAGGCCATCGCGGGCCGACAACTTGTCGATGGCGATGGGGCTCTTGATGGCGAAGGCGGGCACGTCCAGGGCCCTGAGCACCTCTTCGAAGGAGGCTCGGTCCTTCATGTAGTCCATGAGCTCGGAGACCTTCATCAGGCGCATGCCGTTCAGCTTGTCGACTGCGAAGGAGTAGAAGTTGTCCCTTCGCATCTCGCCGTCGGTGATGATATCGACTCCAGCGTCTTCCTGGTACTTGATGGCGAGGAGAACAGCCTGGTCGGCGATTTCGTCGAACTTGTCTTGCGAAAGTTCGCCGGCTTGCTTCTTGCGAAGGGCCTGCACGACCCACGGGGGCCGGGCCCAACTGCCGACTACGGATACGGGGAACAGGTTTTTGTTAGTCATGTGCAATCCCGTCAGGCTATGTGGGACTAGTATCAACTTGGCCGAAAAGATTATAGCGCATGTTGGGTGGGGTGGTCGTGCCCCTGTACTCGTTCGGTAGACTAGTGACACACCTGCCTTTTCTTCAGTCCTCCTGAGGCGGATCTTCGATTGTGGGGTTCCGGTTCTGTCTAGTGGTGAGGGGAAGGCGATGGAAGGTCCGGGACTCTGATGAAGGATGACTATGGCACCTACGCCGACGCTTGTGGTCCACCACAGCGGATCTATCACATCGGCGGCTGTCCTGCCGTATCCCCACGCATGCCTTTGGGGACTTGCCGGTGTCGAGGGCGTCCCTGGGTGGGGCAATCCGTCCCGCATCAGCGCTCGACCGCTGTGCGGGACAGCATTCGGCTCGAAGTCGTCATGGGCGGAATGGAGTTCGCCGATGGTGACGACGGTGGAGCCGCGTAGGGGCTTGATGGCCCTAATCCCGGTAACGCCGGGCCGTTTAGCTTCGCCGGCAAAGTAGATGCCGACGCATAGGCGCTCCCCTGATAGGGGGCACCGATTCGGCAGGGGCCCCTGGAAGGGGGCGTGCCGCGTAGAGTCGATGGACCCTCCATCGCCTGGGTGGTCAGGGAAGGGGACACGAGACCCGGTGGGATGAGGAGATGGCGGTCCTCCATAGGCGGATGTTCCACTTTCGCTTGTGCCGCGGGCCCCGTGTATGGGCCGTTGGGATGGGCTTGGGCGTTGAGTCCTCGGGTGGGCCGGGTGGGCTTCCCTAGTTTTTGGTACCTCCTTAAGGTGGTTGAGTGTGGTGGTCTAGACTGGCCCAATAATAGAACACATGTCTTATAATGTCAAGGGGGTGATGTCATCCCTCTTTGTGAACGGGATCAGCCCCTGGGTCTGGATTTTCTTGTCGGGTCACGGGAATGACGGAAGGCGGAGGGTAAGGTTTTGTTGAAGGGAAGTGGTTCCTATAGACTGGTGCCATTACAAAGAAGGAGCAGGCACATGAGCAACGAGACTCTTCCAATTCTGCCTACAAGCGTTATCGGGAGCTATGCGTATCCCGGCTGGCTCCTTACGGCTTTGGAAAAGATTGATCAGGGTGAGTATGGTGAGACCGACATCCGGGAAGTCTACGACGACGCTTGCAGAATGGCGATCCTGGACCAGGAGCGGGCCGGCATTGACATGGTGTCGGATGGGGAGATGCGTCGGTGGTACTTCGTACAGAGCTTTCCGAAGAGAATGACGGGGCTCGCGGTTGAACCTCCGTTGCGCAAGACGGGCTTGTACGGCTACGACACCCCGACCCGATACCGCGCGATCGAAAAAGTCACCTTGCCCTCTGGGCTGGGGATAGTGGATGAGTTCAAGTTCACCAAGGCCAATACAAACAAACCGATCAAGGTCACGTGTCCCGGGCCTTTGACCATGACCATCCACATCAGGCCCGGGACTGCCTACAAGAATCAACTGGAACTTTGCTGGCAACTGACGGAGGTGATCAATGCAGAATTGAAGGCCTTGGTCTCGGAGGGGGCGCAATTTATCCAGATGGACGAGCCTTCCTATGCAGTCGTTCCCGGTGAGGTGGATGAATGGGTGAGGCTTTACAACGCTTGTATCGATGGCGTGAAGGCGAAACACGCCCTGCACATCTGTTTCGGCAATCTTATGAGCAGGCCCCGAGGAAAGCGAACGTACGGCTGGATGTTCCCTGCTCTGAACGACGTGAAGGCCGACCAACTGGTGCTGGAATTCGCCAACCGGGAGATGAGTGAAAGCGACATCTGGAAGCAGTTTGACGGAGAGAAGGAGTTGGGGGCCGGTGTAGTGGACATAAAGTCCTTCTACCTGGAGACGGCGGAAGACGTGGCGGAGAGGATACGGGAGGTGTTGAAGTACGTGCCCGCCGAGAAGCTGCACCTGAACCCCGACTGCGGTTTCTTTCAGTTGCCTCGGTGGATCTCTTACTTGAAGCTGAAGGCGCTGGTCGACGGGGCCCGGGTGGTTAGGGGGGAGTTGGGGGGATGATGACCGTTTTCAAAGGGTGGGTGGGGTGGAGGATAAATCGCGTATTTGTGCTGCTGCTGGTCATGGTATGGGGAATCCTACTGACGCAGGCCTGCTCGGGGGACGGGGGCAGCGCTGAAACGGACAGGGCTGCGATGGTTGCACTGTTCCACTCAACCAATGGAACAGTCGCAGAACAATTCCTTCCTCCATACCTTCACATACCTTTCGATCAATGGGAGACCGACCCAAGTATCCAGCTATGGAGGACATCTATTCAAGAGGGTGACACTCTTCTCGATAGGTGGGAAACGTTCCTCGAAAATATCGATGTGTTTACTGGGCATGAGAACTGGATAGGAGGGATAAAAACCGATGGCAGGGGGCGGATTACCGTGTTAGAAATTGGAGCGCGGGGGTTCGGGGCGTATTGGTACAACGGAGAAATACCTCCTGAGTTGGGCAATTTGAGCAAATTGGAAGTGCTGGATCTCCTTGGAGGGATTAGGGGAGAGATACCGCCTGAGCTAGGCAATCTGAACAACTTGAAAGAGTTGCGCCTGAATAGCGACGGTTATGGTTTGACGGGAGAGATACCGCCTGAATTAGGCAACCTGAGAAGGTTAGAAGTGCTACATCTCCACGGAGGGTTTACCGGAGAGATACCCTCTGAGCTAGGCAACCTGAGAAGGTTAGAAGTGCTACATCTCCACGGAGGGTTTACCGGAGAGATACCCTCTGAGCTAGGCAACCTGAGAAGGTTAGAAGTGCTACAACTCCATGGAAGGTTTACCGGAGAGATCCCCCCTGAGCTAGGGGATCTGGACAACCTGGAATCGTTGTCCCTGTACAGCAATCGACTGGCAGGATGTAAACCGCACACATGGCGGTCAATTACGGATAGATACACTTACCGTCTAAATCTACCCTTTTGCGAGGAGCCGTAGATCAAGAATACACAAATATGGCATAGATGGCTTGCGGAAAATTTGCGCAAGTCCTAGCTCTCTCTCGATGTCTCCGGATGACACGTAATTGGGCCGGCTGGCAAGTATGAAGGTGACAATGAAGATCAAGCGCATTGAGGCGATACCCCTGGTGAGGCGGCTGAGGGAGCCGTTTCATGGGGGAACGTATTACATTTCGAGCAGGAATACTATCGTGACGCGGGTGGAGCTGGAGGGCGGGGTTGTCGGGCAGATATATGGCGGGGATGAGGATGAGAACGACGTCAAGATTTGTCAGATAGTGAACGACGTTTTTGCGCCGATGCTGGCCGGGGAGGACGTGAGGGACGTCGAGCGGCACTGGGAGAGGATGTGGGATGCGCCGGTGGACCTGGCCTGGAGGGGGCTGCACGTAATCAACATGGGGAAGCACGCGGTCGTGACTCAGGCGATTGCAGCGGTGGACAACGCGCTGTGGGACACACTGGGCAAGGTCTTGGGTCAGCCGGTGTACAAGCTGCTGGGCGGGTTTCGGGACAGGGTGAGAGTTATAGCTATCGGCGGATACATCCGAGACGGGGACCCTATGCAGAGTCTCGTCGAGGAGATAGAGACGTACAAAAGCATGGGTGTATTCGGGCTGAAGCTAAAGGTGGGGAAGCTGTCGATAGAGGAAGACTTGGAGCGAACGAGGCTGGGTCGTCGGGTGGGAGGCGAAGATTTTCTGCTCAGTGTGGACGCAAACCAGGCTTGGACTGTCGATGAGGCGGTGCGGTTTGCGAGGGGAGCGAGGGATATCGGGCTGGCGTGGCTGGAAGAGCCGGTGCAGTGGCAGGACCAGATCGAAGGCAATGCCCGCGTTCGGTGGGAGGGAATACCCGTGAATGCGGGGCAGGGTGAGATATCGAGGCACGGGTGCCGGGACCTCGTGGCTCGGGGCGCAGTGGACATCCTGAACGTGGACGTGACGATAGCCGGGGGTGTGACGGAGTGGCGAAGAATCGCAGGGATGGCTCGGGCCTTTGGTATCGGGATGGCGCACCACGAGGAGCCGCAAATAGCGTTGCATCTTCTGGCGTCGGTGCCCCACGGCATTGCGGTTGAGATTTTTCCTGACCCTGACCGGGACCCCTTGTGGTACGACCTGCCGGAGAAGCAGCCTGAGATTCGGGACGGCTACATGCTCGTGCCGGAGGGGTCTGGGTTCGGGATAGAGTTGAATGAGGAAACGATTGAGAAGTGGAGGGTGCCGGTGGGGTGACGTTTTGGCCCACGCCTGAATGGATGAGTAGTGGGTACGGTTAGGGTGAGTGGTGGGCAGACGCCTTAGATCCCTCGCGGGGCCTCGGGATGACACGACAATCGGGATGACAGAGCAAGGGGGGTGGTCGGTGAGATAATGGAGAGGAGAGAGGGGATTTAAGAAGGGGGCCAGGGGCCGGGGATGGGGGTGGCTTCGGTTTCTCCGGGCCAGGGGGGCATGGTGGCTATGAGGACGGAGAGGGGCTCGGGGCCGGTGTTGCGGAACTGGAATCGGGCGCCGGTGGGGATATCGAAGCTGACGCCTGGACGCAAGTCCAGGACCTCCTCATTATCACCCTGTTGACGCCACACCTGGCCTTTGCCCTCAAGAACGTACCAGATCTCCTCTATTGAGCGGTGGACGACCGCGGTCGAAGTCTGGTGAGGGGGCAGGGTGAAGTGGTTGAGCTCTCCACGGCTGCCTTTCATTAGGAAGCGGATAGCCGAGCCGTCAGGGGCGGTGGCCTGAGGCTCGGGTGGGAGGGAAGCGCTCTGCATGGGTCAAACGGACGACTGCACGTGATAACCGGCGTGGTCGGCGACAAGGGGCGGGGAAGGGTGCATCACGTTGTTGAGGGCAATGATGTGCTCGGGGCCCGTGGCACAGCAGCCGCCGATTATCTTGGCGCCCATGTCGAGCCAGTCCTGCCCGAAGTCGGCGAGGCGGAGGGGGCTGTAGCCGGAAAGGAGGTCGCCTCCCTTGTGGACGCGGCCGCTGACGGGGGCCATGGGGTTATATCCGACATTGGCATATGCCCCGACCACCCCATCAAAAGCTTTATTTAGGCCGATCAGGCCCACGGAAACGCACTCGGGGCGAGAGCACATCAGGAGGACGCCTTCTACAGGGTGACCTTCCAGGGCCTTTGCGAGATCGGTCAGGGTCTCGCCATATTGCATCCAGCCGTATTCGGTAATGTGCCGGACTCCCAGGAATACGGGTAGGCCGATGGTTGCCAGGGCATCTACGGCGGCGACGCAGTCCTCGATGTAGCCGACATACTCGGCGAGAAGGGCGTCGACTCCCAGGTCGGCGAGGACTTTGCCGGGGCCGGTGAACTCCTCGGCGTAGCGCTCGGAGCCTAGGGTCTTGACGTCGGACTGGGTATAGGGTTTGCGGTAGTCCTGGGTGTAGGGAGCGGCGATGCCGCCTAAGACGTAGGCGTTGGGGTTGACGGCGTCTCGGGCGCGGATGGCATTTTCGCCGGCGGCATAGGCGTACTTCTCCCACTGCTCGCTGAGACCAATGAGGCCGAGTCGGCTGCGGGTGGCCCAGAAATTGTTGCTGATAATTATCTCGGCGCCGACGCGCAAGTAGTCTTGGTGCACCTGCTGGACGACGTCGGCATAGTCAACGTTGGCGGTGGCGGACCAGGCGAGGATCTCGGAATCGGCACTGGCGTCGATGAGGACGTTGGCGCCTCTACGCTGAATCTCGGAGCCCGTGCCTCCGTCCATGAGCATGGGCTCGCCTGTGCTTAGCCTTTCGACGATTCCTGTGTCTGGCATGGCAATCTCCCGCGGTCTTGGATTGAAGGTAGTGTAATGGGATTGGTCAATCGGGGAAAGGTGGGGTGGGGTGTGGGATATAATCGGGCAGGGAGTCGACAAACGCGAGAAACTGGAGAATTGACATGGCCAAGATAAGAACGGTGCTAGGTGACAAAGACTCTGCGAAGATGGGGCATATTCTTCCCCATGAGCACACCTTTCCCCACCTCCTGGCGGCAAAGTCCGACCACGCTTCGGTATTTGATCGGGAGAAGGCTGTGGAGGAAGGCGCGGCCAAGCTGAGGGCCGTGAACGCCGTGCAGGGAGTGTCGGGGCTGGTGGACTGCGCGCCATATGATCTTGGCCGGGACATGGGCTTGCTGATGGGACTGTCCCGGGCCTCTGGGTGGGACATTGTCGCGGCGACAGGGATATTTGGTGTTTGGGGTTATCCGGCCTACTGGGAAGGACAGGGCGATGCAGCGATTGAGGAGTTCTTTACCCGAGAAATCGAGGATGGAGCAATTGACGAGGGAGTGAGGTGTGGAGTTATAAAAATCGGGACCCGGCTTCGGCCCCACGAAAGACCGACGGCTCCCGTGTCTAGTGGGGAACGGCTTCTTTCTGATCAAGACAGAAGGGTATTGAAAGCAGCGGCTCGGGTGCAGGGCAAACTCGGTGTCCCGATCACGACGCACACCGACAGAAGAGATTGGCGTCTGGGGAACGTAGGTCTGGAGCAGATTGAAACGCTGACGGGCGCCGGGGCGAACCCCGAGAAATGCATCATAGGCCACGCTTCCCACACCTCTAATCTGGGCTACGTTATCGAAGTGTTGGAGAAGGGATGTTACGTGGCGTTCGACACCATAGGAATCGAGATCGTGGTGACGGACCGTACCAAGGCGGCGATGGTGATCGGGTTGATCGGGCTGGGATACGAAAAGCAGATATTGCTGTCCCATGATCTGCATGTACAAGAGGTCGGTAGGGTGCCGGAGAGCGGGCCGAATGCCGGTCTTAAGTACGCGCCGGACTACGGATACATTCAACGGGAGTTCGTGCCGTGGCTGCGGGACGCGAGGGTGTCGGAGGAAGCGATCCGGCAGGTAACCGTCGAGAATCCTAAGAGGGCGCTTGCATGGTAGCCCAGTGAATTCCCATGTAAGTAGCCAACAGTTTGATGGAGAGATGAGATGCCCAAAATCAGGACCGTTCTAGGCGACAAAGACCCGGCGGATATGGGGCACATTCTTCCCCACGAGCACACTTTTTTTCATCTGCTCGGGGCTCCGTCCGACCCCGCGTCGGTCTTCGACCGAGGGAAGGCCGTCGAGGAAGGGGCGGCGCAACTGAAGGCAGCTGGAGAGGAGTTTGGGATATCGGGTCTTGTAGACTGGGCGCCCGCCGATCTGGGCCGAGACATGGGGCTGATGGTGGAACTGTCCCGGGCCTCGGGGTGGGACATAGTGGCATGCACAGGCATATTCGGAGCGTGGGGGTATCCTGCCTACTGGGAGGCGCAGAGCACAGAGGCGATAGAAGATTTCTTCATGCGGGAAATTGAGGAAGGAGCAGTGGATGAGGGCGTCAGGTGCGGGATAATAAAGGTCGGGACGCGGCTGCAGCCTCATGAGCGGCCCATTGGACCCAGTGCGCCTCTGGACCAGCTCCTTTCCGAACGCGATCGTCGGGTCCTGGAGTCGGCGGCGCGCGTGCAGGCAAAGTTGGGCACACCGATCGGCACGCATACAGACTCGGCAGACTGGCCCTCGGGAAATGTGGGGTTAGCGCACATTGAGACGCTGGTCGCTGCTGGGGCCGACCCTAAACGGTGCATAATCGGGCATGTTTCGCAGACTACGAACGTGGGTCAAATCGTTGAGATATTGGAGCGTGGCTGCTTCGTAGCGTTCGACACAATCGGTATCCAGACCGTGGTGTCGGACAGGACTAATTCTGCGATGGTGTCGGGGTTGCTTGGGTTGGGGTATCAGGACCAGATCATGTTATCCCATGACTTGTTCGTGAAAGAGGTCGGCAGGGCGCCGGAGTCGGGGCCGACGGCAGAAAAAGACCATGCGCCGGACTATGGGCACATACAGCGCACGTTCTTGCCGTGGCTGCGGGAGGCGGGGGTGTCGGAAGAGGTGATACGGCAAGTCACTGTCGAGAATCCGAAAAGGGCGTTTGCGTGGTAGCACCCAGGCCTACGCCGCGCGAAACGAGCGGGGGGAGTAGGACCTAGAAAGTAGTGAGCGTGGGCAAGTCCTAGATTCCTCGCGGAGCCTCGGAATGACAGACGAGAGGTGATGGGGAAGGATTTGGTGGGGAGTGGTTATTCCGGGGTAAGGAGTGCGGCGACGGCGTCGGGGTCTGGGGTGAGGTAGGTGAAACCGGCTTTTTCTGCGTACATGCGGTCCACGTGGGAATCTCCGACATGGATTGCGCGGTCGGAGGGGAAGCGGGCGAGGACCTCGGGAAGCTCGTACTTCAGGGACGTGAATTCGACTTCGATGCCGTGAGTGCGCCAGAGGTTGGCCTGGTCTGAGTGGGTGCGGTCGGAGCAACTGCCGATGACGTGGCCAAGGGCCTTGGCCTGCTTTACGAGGGCCAGGGTGATGGGTCCCGGCGGATCTCCGACTTCCAATGTGCCGTCTACGTCGAAGCTGATTAGGTATCTCAAGGGAGGGTATGATACTACGGATGGGGTGGGGATGACGGGTAAGAGAGGACAGCTTCACGAATATGAATGAGGAGAAGAATTTGGCAATTGTACGATTGTACCAAGGGGAAGATGGCCGGTCACACTTCGAGGATATCGAGCCGGAGCTTGAGGCATTGGAAAGTGGATGGCCGCAGGATGCCCGGGCGGTCATACATGGCGGGATAGTAGTGCAGCGGTTCGACCCGGAGCGGTCCAACCCGTGGCACCACGCTCCGGGACAGGTTGCGGTTTTCACGTTGACCGGGTCGGTTGAGATAGAAGTTGGGAACGGGGACAAGCGGGTGATAGGCCCGGGTGACGTTCTGATTGCCGAGGATGTAGCAGGGGAGGGACACTACACGCGGGAGGTGGGACCCGAGGCCCGGATTTCGATATTCGTGCCTTTGCGGGAACATCCTGAAGTTTGACAGGTCGGCGGCATAAGGATATTTTTCGGGGAGCGAGGAGCCCGTAAGCAGGATGAGCCAGGAGGGATGCAATGGCGAGGATGGACTTTGGGATCGGGCTAGGGGCGGAGCTGCGATTCGATGAAATTGCGGAGCATTCAAGGGTAGCCGACGAGGCGGGATACAGCCACCTGACATTCGTCGATCAGAGCAACGTGTCGAGAGAATGCTTCGGCATGATGACCATCGCGGCGATGAACACGCGCCGGATCCATATAGGGCAGGGTGTGTGCGACCCGTTTATGTACCACCCGGCAGTCATTGCCAACTTTACGGCCAGTGTGCGGGAGCTTACCGGGGGAAGGGCGTTCATTGGTCTTGGGGCGGGGACGAGGCAGGCCGGCAAGGCGACTCGGGGGCCGGTTAGCCTGAAGATGCAACGAGAGACGGTAAACTTTCTGAAGTCCTACACCTCAGGAGGAGATGCGGAGCTGTGGGGCCAGACGTGGCACTCCGAATGGATCAGGAACACGCCGTTCAACGGACAATCGATACCCGTGATCATGGGCCCCCTCGGGCCACGAGCTTTGCAGCTTGCCGGCGAAGTTGCCGATGAAATCATGATGTTTGGAGCAGGGGAGCCGGAGTTAATCAAGTGGAACCTGGAGCAGATCGAGACGGGGGCCAACCGGGCGGGCCGGGACTTCTCCAAGATCAAGACATGGGCTCGTACAGAGGTTTACGTTACAGGGTCCAAGGAGGAGGCGAGACACGAGGTAGCTTCTTATGCGGCGTCTTGTGCAAGCGAGCTGTACAAAGTGATCTTCAAACGCAACACACCTGAGGCCCAGGACCTGTACCAGAGGCTCGAAAGGAAGAGCCCCGGCCTGGTGGATGAGTACAAGAAAATCCACGAGGGTTTCAACCCCTACGAGCACGAGTCTTTGCATGCCGAACACAAATACCTGGCGACGCAGAGGGTGATCGACTCCATCAACCTGACGGGACGCTTGGAGGACATAGACGAAAGAGTTTACGACCTGCACGAGCTAGGGATCAGCGGAGTCTCATGCGTCCAATATGCAATCATCGACCAGAAGAGCAATATGCGGGAGATTTCCAACAGCATCATGCCTCAGTTCCGATAGACGCGGGCATGACTACAACCAGGGTTGGCCTACTAACGCTCCGCTTCGGCGCCAAGCAATAATGGGAGAAGCCGGGAGCGGACGCAGATCCCACCCACGCGGGGCCTACCAACAGGACGAAATAGGAGAAATGCAATGGCGAGAATGGACTTCGGGATCGGGCTGGGGGCGGAGCTGCGGTTCGATGAGATCGCTGAACATGCGAAGGTTGCCGATGAGGGGGGATACACCCACTTAACATTCGTCGATCAGAGCAACGTGTCGAGGGAATGCTTCGGCATGATGACCATCGCGGCGATGAACACGCGGCGGATCCATATCGGCCAGGGTGTGTGCGACCCGTTCATGTACCACCCGGCGGTCATCGCCAACTTCACTGCGAGCCTGCGGGAACTCACGGGGGGCAGGGCGTTCATCGGCCTCGGGGCGGGGGCGAGGGAGGCGGGGAAGGCGACCCGGGGGCCGGTTAGCCTGAAGATGCAAAGAGAGACAGTAAACTTTCTGAAGTCATACACCTCAGGAGGGGATGCGGAGCTGTGGGGCCAGACGTGGCACTCGGAGTGGATCAGGAACACGCCGTTCAACGGCCAGTCGATACCCGTGATCATGGGGCCCCTCGGGCCGAGGGCAATGCAGCTTGCCGGCGAGGTCGCGGACGAGATTCTCATGTTCGGGGCTGGTGAGCCGGAGATCATCAAGTGGAACCTGGAGCAGATTGAGACAGGGGCCAATCGGGCGGGTCGTGACCCTTCCAAGATCAAGACCTGGGCTCGGACAGAGGTGTACATCACCGGTTCCAAGGAGGAGGCGAAACATGAGGTTGCCTCCTATGCGTCGTCCTGTGCGAATGGACTCTATCGCTCGATTTTCAAACGCAACACACCCGAGGCCCAGGAACTGTACCGGCGGCTGGAGAAGAAGAGTCCGGGCCTGGTGGCCGAATTCCAGAACATACACGAAAACTTCAACCCCTACGAGCACGAGTCTCTGCACGCCAAGCACAAGCTCCTGGCATCGCAGAGGGTAATTGACACCATCAATCTGTCGGGGCCCGTCGAGGACATTGACGAGAAGATATACGACCTTCAAGAACTGGGCCTGAACGGGGTATCGTGCGTCCAGTACGCGATCATCGACCAGAAGAGCAACATGCGGGAGATTTCCAACAGCATCATGCCCCAGTTCCGGTAGAGGCCAGCATGACCACGACGAGACCGGCGTTCCTGACCGAGCCCTATGGCGCCTACTACCATAGTGAGGTGCCGGAGGAGGACGCGGAGCTTACACACACGGGCCCCGGGACTCCGTGTGGCGAGTACCTGCGCAGATTCTGGCAGCCGGTGGCTCATTCGGATGAGCTACGAGACTTGCCGTTGCGGATTCAGATAATGGGCGAGGACCTGGTCGCGTTCATGGACAAGGGCGGGAAGGTCGGGCTGCTGGAATTGCATTGTCCGCATCGTGGCACTTCGCTGGAGTTCGGGGTGGTCGAGGACAAGGGAATCCGGTGCTGCTATCACGGCTGGCAGTTCGACGTGGACGGGACGATCCTGGAAACGCCGGGAGAACCTGCGGACTCGACGCTCAAGGACAGGCTGCGACAGGGCTCATACCCCGTGCACGAGTACCGAGGACTGGTATTCGCTTACATGGGCCCGCCCGATAGACGACCCCCGTTTCCCGTCTACGACGTATTCGATAGACCGGGGTTCCGGCTGGAGGTCGGGACCAAGAACGTAAAGCACTGCAACTGGCTGCAGATCATGGACAACGTAGTTGACCCGGTGCACGAGAGCTTTCTCCATGCCCGGGTGAGCAACGTGCAGTTCACGGACGTCGAGGGCCGGCCCATGGAAGGGCTGAAGGACGTTGGTGCATTCGACGTAATGGAGACGCCCGCGGGCCTGAACTGCTTCCAGACGCGCCGTGTCGGAGGGGACATCTGGTCGCGGACCATCGAGTGGGTAATTCCAAACATAGCTCAAATTCCCGATCCACGGGCTTTGCCTCCCGAATACGCGAACGGCCAGGAGATGCTCTGCGCACTGCCCCGCATCTTCCGTTGGCGGGTGCCCAAGAACGACACTGAAACCCTGGAGTTCACGTTTGTTCGGGTGCCGGAGGGTGAGGAAGATAAATACACGAAGAATCCGGGGTTTGCGGTTGCGGCCCAACTAGCTGGACGGGCTCGGTCATATGAAGACCGACAGCGGTATCCTGCGGACTATGATGCGCAGGTCGGGCAGAGGTTGATAGCCCGACACGCTTTGGAACACCTGGTGACTACGGACCGCGGTGTAATACAGATGCGAAGGATGATGCGGGAAGGGATCCGGGCGGTGGCCCGGGGGGAGGACCCGAAGGGGCTGAATACCAAAGGCGAGGGCCAGGTCTCGACATATGGAAGCGACACGATTTTGCGGGTTGCACCTGCGGGGTCAGAGGAGGAGGAAAGGGAGTTAGTGAGGGAGACGGGGCTCAGGTTGGCGGCTGAGTTTTTGGAGAGGCCGCCGAGTCGGGTGGGGGGGAGCCGGTAGACCCGACTAGCCCTTCGATATGCTCAGGATCAGCGGGCGGCGATTCGGGTCCAAATGGTCGACTTGTCTTTTAATGAAAATGGCAGCACTGTATTGTCGGCACGAGAATATTGGATAGGCGCTTTAGGTCCCTCGCGGGGCCTCGGGATGGTATAAAGAGGGGCCTATTTGGGGCCAGCGAAGGGGCAGGGGGTGTTGGGCTGCAACTCTGTGTAGAACTCGAGGAGGAAGCCGTCCGGGTCCCGGATGAAGAGGGAACGGCGGGCGTCTGTGTTTATTTCCTCTGCAAGGGTCAAGCCGGTATCTTGAAGGCTGAACTTGCTTTGGTTCAAGTCGGCGTTGCTCCACATTTCGAAGCCGGCGTGGTGGAGGCCCGCGGCTTCTGAGTCGGGGGCGGGGATGAGGATGATGTGTTCCCCGTCGGTCGTTCCGCCGAGCACCACATAGCCGTCGGCGGGGCTGCCTCGGTGGACTTGGAGTCCCAGGATGCCGGTATAGAAAGCCAAGGACGCTTCCATATCACCGACATTCAGGACGGCGTGGGTTATGCGTTTCGGATGGAAGACCGCTTGGTCGACGCGGCGTAGCTCCGGATCTTCGTGGTAGTTTCGGGAGTCAACTGAGGTGAAGCGGGATGGGTCGCCGGGGGTCCAGGGAGCTTCCCCGTAGCGGACAGTGCGCCCGTCCCCGCGGATTTTCCGCCACTCCTTCGTGGAATCGGAGTAGATTTCGATGCCGTTGCCATCGGGGTCACGGGTATAAAGGCTGCGGGTGATGTCGTGGTCCGAGACGCGAAAGGTTGTACCGGCGTCAGCGGCAGCGCGGTAACCTTCGATCAGGTCGGCCTCACACTCAAGCTCGAAGGCCAGGTGATTGAGGGTGGGGGCGGAGGGGTGCCGGAATACGGCGATATCGTGGTGGGTGTTCCCGTTGCTGAGGAAGCCCCCGACCGCGGGCCCCTGAAGGTCAGTCGGTGCGGCCTTGCGGTAAACCTCCTCGATGCCGACGACACGGTTGTAGAAGTCGAGAGACCTTTCGACGTCGGTGACGAAAAGGTTGGCGTGCCCGAGCCTTCGGGCGCGGAAGAATGGGGCCTTGACCTGGGTCACCCGGTGCGCTCCTCGAAGGAGCCTCCCCGCATTTCCAGGAACATACGCCGGGCGTTGATGTACGATCTTTCCGGCTCTTGCCAGCCTTCGAGCTCGCCCAGAGAGAAGTCGGCGGCGGCATCATCGGGGCTCTTGCCCAGTCGGAAATACTCTTTGCAGTGCTTCTTCAGGGCCCTGAAATAGCGGTGAGTCCAGCCGATGGCCTCCTTCTTGGCCACCGGCCCGTGCCCCGTGACCATGGTTTCGATATCCATGTCGTTGCGGAGTCGTTTCGTAACCTTGATCCAGTTGGATACGTGACCGTCGGCGGCGAGTGGGACGAGGTATTGAAAGGCCACGTCTCCCGTGAAGAGGATCTTTTCATCGGGCAGGTATATGAGTGTGTCGCCGAATGTGTGGGCAGGGCCGGGGTGGATGAGCTCCACGGAGCGGTTGCCGAGGTGAACGGTCATATTGCCTTCATAGGTGACGTTTGGAGGAGTCAACTCCAACTGACGCCAGTCGTCTTCGTACTGGGGCCAGCGTTTGGTGAGGACGTCGGGGTCGGCGCCCCGGCGCATAAGGGAGTCGCGGCAACCCTCGTGGCCGATGACGTTGGCCTCCGGGCGGTAGAACTGGTTGCCGAAGGCGTGGTCGGCATGGTGATGAGTGTCGACTACGTAGCGGACGGGCTTGTCGGTGACCTTGCGGACATCTTCGAGGAAAGTCCTGACCATGCTGCCGACCATCATGGCGTCGACTACAAGGCATTCCTCGTCGCCGACTATGAGGCCGGAGTTACAGATGTCCCAGCCGATGCCCTCCCGGATGTAAGCAAAGACGCCGTCGCCGATTTCTTGAAGGCCGGTCTTGTAGTCGTAGGTTGCCATGTTCTTCTCCCGCATTGATGAGACTTGAGGTGTGGGCATATTACTCTATGTGTAGGGGGTTTATCGATAGGGGGCTTACCTCTAATGCTAGGCTGAGGTGAGCGAACGGAGGGAGGTCTCACCCTAGCCCTCTCTCATCGAGGTAGAGGGTACCGGACTCCCCCTTAACTCACTCTGGGAGGGTATGAGTGGGGAAATACATGATAATATGGGCCGAGCCGCGAGGTGGGAAATGGAAGCCTCGGGTACAGGAGTAAGCAATGGGTAAACTGGACGGTAAAGTTGCGATAGTTACGGGTGCGAGCAGGGGGATCGGGGCGGAGATCAGCCGACTGTTTGCGAAGGAGGGGGCACAGCTAGTGTGTGTGGCGCGAACCCTCAAAGAGGGAGACCACATCCTCGAAGGCTCGCTAGAGTTGACGTGCGCCCAGATCCGGGAGTCGGGGGGAGAGGCGACGGCAATTGCGGCGAACATCTCTCTGCCAGAGGACTGCGAACGGCTGGTCGAAGAGACCAAAGCGGCCTATGGCCCCGCCGACGTGCTGGTCAACAACGCTGCCCTGACCTACTTTATTCCGATCAAAGATTATCCCCTGAACCGGTGGCTGCGGACGTGGTCGGTGAACGTGCACGCACCTTTTCTGCTGAGTCAACTGGTCCTGCCCGACATGATCGAGGCCAAGGGCGGCAGCATCGTGAACATATCGTCGAGTTCAGCCATAGGGCCCGGTCGAGGGCCGTATAACGATGAGTCAAAGGAAAATATAGGGGACACTACCTACGGGGCAGAGAAGGCGGCTTTGGAGCGGTTCACGCAAGGGCTGGCGCTGGAGGTATTCGAGTACGGGGTGTCGGTGACGTGCCTTTCGCCGTCGGTGGTGGTGCCGACCCCCGGCACTCTCTACCACAAGCTAGTGTCGAGCATGGATGACCCGAAGGGAGAGCACCCTGATCTGATGGCAAAGGCCACGCTACTCCTTGCCACCGAGCCCCAGGAAAAGATAACGGGCAGGGTTACCTACACCCAGGAGATATTGAAGGAATACGGGATGATGGGAGAGGGGCAGGGCGTGGGAGTTACCAAGCCGGGGTCGGGGTACAGCCAGATATAAGACCGGCGTTTCGAGGTACATACGAATGCTGAAATCGCCGAGACGGCTACCTATGAGGGAAGAGTAGAGATGGCAGTAGCGCGCGGCAAAGTCGGGTCATTCCTGGAGGCGGCGCGGGATCTCGGGCCGTTGATCAGGAAGACGGCTGGGGAAGGCGATCTCAATCGAGAGCTTTCCAAGGAGGTGGCGGAGGCGATCACCGACGGCGGGTTCTTTCGAATGCTCGTGCCCCGGTCTCTCGGCGGATACGAGATGGAATATCCGGACTACCTGAACGTGGTACAGGCCTTTGCCGAGGCAGACGGCTCGACGGGGTGGTGTGTTAACCAAAACTCGGTGCTCCCCTTGCAGTCGGTCAAGATCCCGGAGTCTACGGCCCGGGAAATCTGGAGCGACGAGCGGGCCGTTCTGGCCAATGGTCCGCCGATGAGCACTGAGGCGACACCCGTCGAAGGTGGCTACCGTCTCACGGGCAGCTGGCGGTTCAGCAGCGGGTGTCATCACGCCAACTGGATGATTGCCCTGGTCCCGAAGAACAAGATCGGGGCGAGGATGGGGTCCCGGAGCGGGGACGACCTTTTGCTCGTCATGCGCAAAGAGGAAGTGAAGCTGGTCGACGTGTGGGACGTGAACGGGCTCCGGGGCACGGGAAGCTTCAACTTCGAAATAGAAGACCTCTTCGTGCCGGAATCCTACACATTCGACTGGGGCGCGCCGCCCTGGGATGATGGACCGCTGTACGCGATGCCGATGACACTGATCTTTTGCTCGGGTTTCGGGTGCGTGGCGCTGGGGGTGGCGAGGGCAGCGCTGGACGCAGCCATCGAGCTGGGGTGTACAAAGAGGCCGGAGCGCGAGGGCGCGCTGCTCAGGGAGAAGGCGACGTTCCAACGGGCTTTAGGCCAGGCGGAGGCGACATGGCGGTCGGCGAGAGCGTTTTTGTTTGAGGCTGCGGAGGGGGCATGGGAGTCGGTCTGCAAGTCGGGGGCGCTAACTTTGGAAGAACGCATAAAGATACGATTAGCGAGCACGCATGCGATTCGGACGGGGGCGCAGGTGGCGGACATGGCGTACAACCTGTGCGGGTCGGATGCGATCTTTGAACACAATCCGATACAGCGTCGGTTCCAGGATGCCCACGTGATTACTCAGCAGATCCAAGGTCGGATGGAGCACTACGAGAAGGCAGGCCAGTTCTTCCTGGGCATGGAGCCGACGGGCGAGTTTTAGTCAACAACCTTAGTCTGAAACTTCAATTAGCCACATCTCAGTGCGCTGCAAAGGATTTGGTGCTTAGAAGGGTGTAATTTACCCTTCTGCACTGTTTAATAGCCCTGCAACTACGCAGATATCTGAATTCCTGCTGCAATACTCGCTAAACTTCAATACCATCTCTAGTGTTGGAAAGTAGAGGACGTGGGGGTCGCGGCTGATAGAGTACTCCAATCGCAGATCGTCTAGCGACGCTAAGTCGGCAAACGTTTCACGCGGAATTGCAGCAAATGGCCCGCGAAGGTAGAGGGATTCCAGTTGACTTAGGCCAGATAAGGCTTGGGGATCAAGCTCCAAGTGCGCGCCGCGTCCATTGTTGTTGAGATAGATGACCAGATGTTTAAGGTGAGGAACTGAAGCAAACAAGTCGGATGGAAATTCTATCGCTTGCTTTTCGTCCCAATCGGAGTGACGCGGGCTTATTGTGAACTCCAATTGCATCAATCCTGATGGCAAGCCACTAAAAGAATCTTCAGGCAAGGCCGTTAGGCTAGAGTCAAACACGTCGAAGTTCAGCCGAAGATGCACCAATCCGGATAGGTCGTGGAATGCGTCCGGCGTCCAGCCGCCCAGGTCTGTATCCACATCAAGCCTTTTGAGGTTGGGCATGTCGGCAAAGTCGGTCCTTTTCAGAGGATAGCCCTCTGCTTCGATATTAAGCTCCGTAACGCGAAATAGCTCCGCGACTTGAATGGCCGCACACAGGTAGGTGTTCGAAAATTTGTTTATCAGCGCTTCCTGGACAGGTAAGCTCCGGTAGCAAATGTCCTGCCGACCCACCGGTATCGGTGTTGACGACAGTGTCGCAGTTGGAGCAGGAGTGGGAAGGGCTGTCGCGGTCGGAGCCATGATCGGAGGGGTTGTCGCTGTCGCAACCGGAGTCGGTGGAGGGGTTCTCGTGGCCGTCTGGATCGGTTCCGGACTCGGAATCGCTGCGGCGCTTTCTAGGGCTTCGATTCTCTGGATAATGGCTTTGAGCTGGTCGGCGGCCAGACTCGGTTCAACCTCTGGCTCCTCTGCGTCATTACACGCTGCCCCGACGGCCATAACCATAATGAAAATAGCGAGAATTATCCTCATAGTCTCATGCTTTCAATGGTGGGCATTCACGCACAAATGAAGGAAAACCGATGTAAAGATGCAACAACAGGCAGTTACAATTGGTCGATAACATACAGAATTTACCTGCGACCGCCGCCCGGGTTTAGGATTTCACGGGCGATGAGCATTTTGTTGACTTCCTGCGCTCCTTCGCCTATGCGCCGGACTCTTGCTTCGCGATACCAGCGTTCGAAGGGCATTTCCTGGGTCACACCATAACCGCCGTGGATCTGGAGGGAGCGGTCGACGACCCGGGCCAGCACCTCTGCGGAATGGAGCTTGGCGATTGACGCTTCTTGGCGGAAATCCTCTCCGGCGTCGTATTTCCAGGCGGCTTCCCAGGTGAGCCATCGGCAGGTGCGGATTTCGACTTCGGAGTCGACGAGCATCCATTGGATGGCCTGTCGGGTGGAGAGGGGTGCGCCAAAGGTCTCGCGGGTCTTGGAGTATGCGACGGCCATTCTGTGAGCGGCAACCGAGACGCCAAGATTTGCCGCCGAGTATGGTATGCGGCCCCGGGCAAGCAGCTGGTTGGCGAGGATATCCCAACCCCCGTCCACCTCGCCCAGGACGTTTCGGGCGGGAACGCGCAAGTCCTGGAAGAAGAGCTGTGCCGGGGTGTAGGCGCGGATGACGGGTATCGGAGTCAAATCGAAGCCGGGCCACGAGTTTTCGACGACGAAGGCAGTGACGCCGCGTCGGGTCTCTGGGTTGGTGCGGGCGAAGACGACACCCCAGTCGCCCCAGAGCGCTCCTGATATAAAAACCTTGCTGCCGTTGATTACCCAATCGTCGCCGTCGCGGACGGCTCGGGTCTGGATGGCACGGGCGGGGTCTGAGCCGCCGCTGGGCTCGGTGATTGCGAACCACGCCTTGCGCTGGCCCTGGACGGTCGGGATGCCGTAGGTGTCGCGCAGGTAGTCGTTGCCGGCGAAGATAATCTCGGGTGGGGGCTCGCCCATAGTGCCATATACGGGGCAGTAGAGACCGGCGGCGTGCTGGACCATCTCCTCGTCGATGACGACCTGGGAGAAGAGCGAAAGGCCCCCACCTCCGAACTCGGTGGGGACCCCGGTGCACCACATGCCCATGTCTTTGGCAACGGGGACCAGCCGGTCATATTCATCTTTGGGTAGATGTATTGAGTCGTGGGGGATCTGCTGCTCAAGGGGGACGATCTCGTTCCTGACATAGTCCCGGACGGCGCCCGCGGCCATCCTGAGCTGTTCGGGGAGTTGGTAGCGTTCCGTGGAGTCGGACATGTCGGCTCTCCTGGGAGGGGTGCGGGTGTCAGCGGCCTTTGAAGTCGGCGGGACGTTTCTCTGCGAAGGCCCGAGGGCCTTCCTTGGCATCCTCGGTGGTCATGAGAACCTGTTGTATGGCCTCTTCCATCCGGAGGCCGTGATCAAGGGGCATATATTGTGACCGGACGGCGAGTTCCTTGATGGCTCTGACGGCGAGGGGGCCGTTCTTGCAGACCACGTCGGCCATTCGCTCCGCCTCCTCCATCAGCCCCGACAGAGGGACCACCTTGTTAACGAGGCCGTACTGGTAGGCCTCCTGGGCGGTGAGGTGTTCGCCGGAGAGGAGGAGCCACATGGCGACGGGGTAGGGGAGCTGGCGAAGGGTGCGCTGGGTGCCTCCGTTGCCGGGCAGGATGCCGCGTTTGACCTCGGAGAGGCCGAACTGGGCGTGGTCGGCAGCAACCCGGAGGTCGGTGGCTAGGAGGAGGGTCATGCCGCCAGCGAGGCAGTAGCCGTTGACGGCGGCTATAACAGGTTTCCAGACCTCGAGGCCACGGTTGAGAATCTGTTCGTCCTGGGTCTGCCAGAAGCGCCACTTTTCCTGTTCACGGGGGATGGTCTTCTTGAGGTCTGCCCCGGCGGTGAAGGCCCGGTCTCCGGCGCCGGTGATGATTGCGCACCAGATATCGGGGTCATCCCGGACGTCGACCCAAGCCTCGGAAAGCGCCTGGTACATCTCGGGGTCCATGGCGTTCATGACCTCGGGTCGGTTCAGGGTGATATAGGCGATTTTGCCCTTCTTTTCATATATCAGGGCCATGTCGGGGCTCCTTGCGGGGGGTGGGGGCTAGGGGCGGGGGCGGAATTTGGGGAGGGTGATTTCTTCAGTCACGTCGTCCCATACGACCTCTACGGAGAGGCCCGGGCGGATGTCGTAGTTGTCAATCTCTACCAGGTTGGTGAGCAATCTGGGGCCTTCTTCAAGCTCGACGATGGTGACGTTGTAGGGCAGGTCGTCTTCGAAGGCTCTGCTATAGCGCTGATGCACGACTATCCAGGAGTAAACGGTACCGCGCCCAGAGGCCTCGACCCAATCGTGGTCGGCAGACCAGCACTCTGGGCAAATGGGTGCGGTGTCCCTGAGGTGGCTGCACTGAGAACAGCGTTGGAGAAGGAGCTTGTGTTGCTTGCAGCCCTCCCAGAAGGGTTGGTTGTCCGCGGTGATTTCGGGCAGGGGTTTGGCGTAGTCGGTGGTCATGTGCTATCTCCGCAGGACTGCCGTTGCGTGGGTGTGCATGATTCCGCCCTGTCCGCTAACGAGAGCTGTCTCGGCGCCCTTGACCTGCCGGTCGCCGCCTTCACCTCTCAGTTGCCGAACGCCCTCGACGAGGAGCTGCATACCGGCCATGCCGCTTTCGGAGAGGAGACCGCCGCCGGTGTTCATGGGGAGGGAACCGTCGGGGCCCGTGCGGCCGTCGGCGACGAACGCTCCGCCCTCGCCCTTGGCGCAAAAGCCGTAGTCTTCCAGGGTGATGATGGGGACGATAGTGAAGCAGTCATATATCTCGCAGACGTCGATGTCTCCGGGGCCGATGCCCGCCATTTGGAAGGCTTTTTCGCCGGAAATCTTGGCGCCGCTGGTGGTGAGGGTGGGGCGGTGGGGGAGGTCCCAGGCGATGTGGTGCTGGCCGATGCCCATGACATAGACGGGAGGCTTGCGGAGGTGTCGGGCCCGGTCGGCGGAGGTGACTACAACGGCAGCCCCGCCATCGGAGACGAGACAGCAGTCCAGGAGGTGGAGAGGCCAGGTGACATAACGAGAGGCCTGGTGGTCTTCCAGGGTCAAGGGATCTCGCTTGTGGGCGTTGGGGTTCTTGGAGGCCCAGCCTCGTGTGGAAACAGCAACGGCGCCGAGCTGCTCGCTGGTGGTCCCGAACTCGGTCATGTGACGTTGGGCAATCATGGCGTAGCCGCCGGGGGCACCGATCATGCCGTAAGCGGCGTCGGTACCGACGGGTCGACCGTAGGTGCCCGGATTGCCGGAGAGGGGGTTGTCGCCGTAACAGCAGACGGCGGTGGTGATGAGGCCCGCCTCGATGGCCATCATTGCGTACTGGACGAGGCCGAGGTTTGTCGCACCCGCCTGGTCGATGGTCGCGGCTATGACGGGCTGGATGCCGAGGGCCTGGGAGACCTTGTGTGCCCAGAGGCCCTTGAAGCCAGTCGGGGGGTACTTGCAGAGAACGGCGTCTACGTCGTTCTTTTCAAGGCCGGCGTCCTCAATGGCGAGCTTGGCGGCCTCCACAGTGAACTGGAGGGGGGAGACGCCCGGGACACGGCCAAACTTAGTGGTTGCCGCCCCGACGATACAGTACTTGTCTTTTAGGGACATCAGCTTTGACCTCCGTTTCGGAGAGGTGAGGGCGTTTGCGAATCTATTGTGCCATTAAGGGGGCTTGGTGGCTATTGCCGGGTGACGGGGACAAGGGGAGCGACACCCTCGGAGTGGAGGGTCTCAGCAGCCTCGGGTGGGACGCCGAGCAGGTCATCGAGGACCCAATCGCTGTGCTCTGCAAAGAGAGGAGCACGACGTCCCAAGTCGGCTAGGGGCCTGGAGGACTTGAAGGATACGCCGGGGTGCTTGAAGTCTCCGGCCTCCGGGTGGTGGGTATGGTCGATGAAGCCGCGGGCCTGGTATTGGGGGTCGGCGAGGGCCCCGGTTGATTTGAGGACTGCCCCGGCCCTGACTCCTGCGGCCTGGAGATGGTGCATCGCCTCCTGGGGTGTGCGTTCGCCCGTCCATTTTTCGATAAGACTGTCGAGGGTGTCCTGGTTTTGGAGTCGGGCCGACATGGTGGAAAAGCGGTCGTCGGTTTTCCACTGGGCGTTGCCCGTGGCGTCGGAGAGGCTATCGAACTCGGCCTCGGAGGTGACGGCTATGACGACCCAGGCGTCGTCACCCTTGCAGCGGTAGACGTTGTGGGGGGCCATGGAAGGGTGTCGGTTGCCGATGCGGGTCGGGGACCGGCCCGTGAGCTGATATTCGAGGAAATACTCGCCGATCACGGCCATAGTCACGTCTCGCAGGACCATCTCGATCTGCTTGCCCTGTCCCGTGCGGCGTCTCTTCCAAATTGCGGCCATGATGGCGGTGGCGACGTGGAAGGCGGACGTCTGGTCGCTGTAGAAATTGCCGGGCTTGCTAGGCGCGCCGTCCTGATAGCCGGTGACGTGGCACATGCCGCCCAGACCCTCGGTGCCGGGGCCGAAGGATATGTGATTGCTCCAGGGGCCGGGACGCCCGAGGGCCGGCATGGCGACCATTATGAGGTCGGGGCGGAGGGTGCGGAGGTGGTCGTAGGTTAGTCCGAGATTAGGCATGACCCGGGGGCTGTAGTTCTCGATGACGACGTCGCTAATTGAAACAAGCTCCTCGAACAGGGCCTTACCGCGTGTGTCGGCGAGGTCCAGGGAGAGGCTGCATTTCGCGCGGTTGACCTCGTTAAAGCCGGCGTTCTTGTTATAGGAGCGCTCCTGCGACTTGTCGGAGGTGAAGATGGCCATGTTGCCGACGCTGCGGCCCCAGGGAAGCTCAATCTTGATGATCTCCGCTCCGAGATGGGCGAGCACCCGAGTGGCTACGGGCCCGGCTATTACGTTGGTCAAGTCCAGAACGCGGACACCGGTGAGGGGAAGGATACGCTTTGCGTCCGTACGCATGGCTAGATAATCCCCTGTTTCCGGAGGCGGGCAATCTCGGCGTCAGATAAGGCGAGAGTGTCACGGAGGACTTCGGTGGTGTGTTCTCCGAGAAGAGGCGCACGACCAGGGGATTCATCCTCCGCCCAAGGCGCGAGGGGCGTGCCGGGATATTTGAGGGTTCCCGCGACGGGATGGTCTGCCTCGCGGAAGAATGTACGGGCCTCGTTCTGGGGGTCGGACATGACCTCAGGGATGGACTGGACCTTGGTGAAGGGTATGCGCAATTCCTGGGAGCGCTCGTAGACTTCTTCGCGGGTCAGGTCTTTCATCCAGTCAACGACCAGTTCGTCGATTTCGTCGGCGTGACCCGACAGAGCAGTCATCAGATCGTTTTCGGCGAGGCGTTGGTTCCCGGTTAGCACGGCCAGGCCCTCTGGGAAGGAGGGAGAATAGTGGACGTGGACCCAACCGTCCTTGCAGGGGAGAAGGGTGGAAGGGTAGGGGGCGCGATGGCTGGTGTGGATGAGCCGGGTGCCTTGCCGTCGGGGGAGGACGTTCTCATGCTCGAACATGGAATAGTAAGAGACGCCTTCGAATGTGGAAGCTATGGCCTCGATGGTCGAAACGTCGATGTACTGGCCCTCGCCGGTGAGGTCTCGGTAGTTTAGAGAGGCGAGAACGGCCATGGCGGCGGAGATGCCGCCGTGGTACTCGGACTGATAGCCGCCGGCCTTGAGGGGTTCGCGGTCGGAGTCACCTGTGATGTACATGTAGCCGCTAAAGGCATAGGCCACGATCTCCGAGCCCTCATATTGGTTGTACGGGCCCTCCTGACCGAAGTATGAGATGGAGGCCATTATCAGCGTCGGGTTTATCTTCGAAAGGCTTTCGTAGTCCAGCCCAAGCCCCGAGAGATAGCCAGGCTTGAAAGACTCAATGACGACGTCTGACTCGGCGACGAGGCGTTTGATGACGGGCCGGGCCTCGGGGCGGGCGATGTCAAGGGTGATGCTCTTCTTGCCCTGGTTGAGATAAAGGAAGGGGGCCGAGGTCTCGGGGTTAGGGTCGTCGTTGAGGAAGGGGCCCAGGGACCGGGTGTCGTCTCCCGTGCCTGGGGGCTCGATCTTGATGACCTCAGCGCCGAGGTCTCGGAGCATCTTGGTGCAGTAGCCGCCTGAGAGTCCGAGGCTCAGGTCGAGGACTTCAATACCTTGGAGGGGTCTTTCGGGTGGGGTAGGCGAATTCATAGGTTGGGTGGGAGGATATGGGATGGGTGGGGGGTTGTGCAAGCGGAGAATAGATACTACAACACCCTTAACCTAGCCCCACATAGAGAGAAAGAGGAGGAACATCGGACACTCGTTTATGGGTACAGAAAGGGTGGATTGGCGAGAGAAATGCCTCAGATTCCTCGCGGGGGCTGGAATGACGGTGTGATTGAAGAATGGGGCGGAGAGTATTACTCTTGTCGCACGTTGTTAGCTTCGGAGGGAGGGCTGGTATGGAGAACGTGATTTATTCGTCTGCGAAGACGTTGGCGGGCCTGGTTAGCAAGGGAGAGGTCTCTGCGGTGGAGCTGGTCGAAGGCTGCATGAGCCGGATCGAAGAAGTGAACCCGAAGCTCAATGCGGTGGTGCAGTTCTGCACCGACCGGGCGATGGATGAGGCGAAGGCGGCGGACGAGTCACGGGCCAAGGGCGACTCCCTAGGTCCCTTGCACGGAGTCCCGATGACGATCAAAGACTCCCTGGACACCGAGGGTGTCATAAGCACGGGCGGTACCCTTGGCAGGGCGAAGTTCGTGCCCGAAGAAGATGCCACGGTAGTGAAGCGGCTTCGGGGGGCGGGTGCAATTCTTCTGGGCAAGACCAACACGCCTGAACTAACCCTCCACGGTGAGACGGACAACCTGATCTACGGACGCACCAACAACCCCTACGACCTGGACAGGAATCCGAACGGCAGCAGCGGCGGAGCAGCGGCAATTGTCTCATCCGGCGGAGTGCCCTTTGACCTGGGCAGCGACACGGGAGGAAGCATACGGGCCCCGGCCCACGTCTGTGGGATTGCGGGGATCAAACCGACCTCCGGGCGGGTGTCGAGGACGGGACATATCGTGCCGTGGGGGATGGGAGCTTTGGACGCGTTGACTACCATCGGACCGATGACCCGGTACGTTGAAGACCTGGACCTCGTCCTGCGAGTAATCGCTGGGCCCGACGGCCGGGACCCGGGGCTCGTGCCCATGCCATTGCTTAATCCCTCCGAGGTCTCGATCAAGGGGCTAAGGGCGGCATTCCATTCCAACAACGGCAACATCGAACCGACGGCGGAAACGACTGCCATGGTCCAGGCCGTGGCCTCGGCGCTGGGGGAGGCAGGGGTGGAGGTCGAGGAGTCGGTGCCGGAAGCGCTGAAGCAGGCCACCAGGCTCTACGAGAGCATCGAATACGCCGACGGAGGCGCATGGATTCAGAGGATGCTGGATGCCGCGGGAACGACGAAGGTCAGCGAGGAGATCGGGCGCAGGCAGGGGACGGTCGAACCTGTGTCGAGCGCCGAACTGATGCTGCTTCTGGAAGAGCTGGATGCTTACCGATCAGACATGCTGGCCTACATGCAAAATTACGACATCATCGTATGTCCCACTGCGGCGTTCCCGGCTACGCATCACGGAACATGGAAGCTGGGCGGCATTTACCGGGAGTACAGCCATACGTCGGCGTACAATCTCACCGGGTGGCCGGGCGGGGTGGTCCGGGCGGGCACTTCACCTGAGGGACTGCCTATCAATGTGCAGATCGTGGCTCGACCCTGGAGGGAAGACGTGGTCCTGGCAGTGCTAGCGCACGTCGAGGAACGATTCGGTGGGTGGGTGATGCCAACGGTGTAGGGGTTGGGGCTTAGACAAGAAGGAGGAGCAAGCTTGGAATACGGAGAGCAATTCGGGCAGACCTTTCCGAAAGAGGAGTTCGAGAGACGGTTGTCTGCGGTGCGGCGCGGGATGGAGGAGAAGGGGCTGGACGCATTGCTGCAGTTCTCTCCGGCCAACCTTTTCTACCTCACCGGATATAACACGGCGGGCTTCAACAACTGGCAATGCCTGGTTGTTCCTCTTACCGGGGAGCCTGTTCTGGTCCTCCGCCTGTTGGAGCGGCCCATCGCCTTGGCAACAGCCTGGTTCGAGTCGATTGAAACCTACCAGGACCACGAGGACCCCGAGGCCGCAGTGGCCCGCACACTGAGCGACCTCGGCCTTTCGAACGCGAGTCTCGGGGCGGAGCAGACGAGCCCATTCTTAACTGTTGGCTCGTACAACAAACTGGATGGTTTAGTCGGCGGACGCTTGGTGGATGGGACGGGTATCGTGGAGTCGGTGCGCCTGATCAAATCGGAGCTGGAGTTGACCTATTTCCGGAGGGCGGCGCGGTGTACGGAGGCGGGGATGAAGGCGGCGATAGAGGCTATAGAGGTGGGAAAGACGGAGAACGACGTGGCCGCCGAGTCGTACCGTGCGATGACCGACACCGGCGGCGAATTCTTCTGCAACAGCCCGATTGTGACCGCCGGACCTAAGTCGGGGATAGCGCATACCACGTATCACCGGCGGACTCTGGAGCGAGGCGACCCCGTGGCTATCGAGATAGGCGCAACCTTCAACCGGTACACTTCACCCTTGTTCAGGACGGCGGCGGTTGGGGAAGCGAGCCCCGAGCTGCAGCGGATGCACGACGCCTGCAAGGAAGCTATGGAAGCAGCCATCGAGGCCATTAGGCCTGGGACACGGTCTCGGGATGTCCAGGAGGCTTGCCAGAAGGTGATAGACGCTCGGGGTTTCGAGCCGCACTTCAGGAAACGGGTGGGGTACGGGCTGGGGGTCGGGTATCCTCCAACGTGGGGCGAGGGACACATCATCGATTTGAAGCACCACGACGAACGGGAGCTTCGACCCAACATGGTATTCCACGTGGTTCCGGCGCTAAGGGAGCACGGCGAGTACGGTGTCGGGACCAGCGAAACAGTGGCGGTCACAGAGTCGGGGCACGAGGTAATTACCGATTTCCCAACAGAGCTTTTTGTGAGAGGATAAATAGGGGTCACGTTACATAATGAGAAAGGGAAATGCAAAATGAGCTACGAATTCATCTCCGCAGACACGCATCTCGACATAACGTGGCTACCGGGGGATATGTTCGTTGAGGGTGCTCCGGCGGACATGAAGGACAGGATGCCCCGCGTAAAGGACACGGATGCCGGGCCCCGATGGATGGTGGAGGACACCGATGTAGCGGGGGTCGGGGGTGGGGGTTTGACCGGCAACTTCAGCAAATACGTGCGCGGCCAGTCCAAGCTGCTGGACAAAATGGACGACGTCGGTTTCTTCTCTGGCATAGACGAAGGTATATACCATCCTTCCAGCGTTGAGCTTCGGGTCAAGGACCAGGACATAGATGGCATCGACGCGGAAGTGATGTATGGCATTCTCGCCATCGGTGGGGGAGCGTTCTCAATTCCCGGGTTCCAGGACCCGGCGGTCCTGGCAACGGTCTATGACGTCTACAACGCGTGGGTCGGCGATTTCGTTAAGGCGAACCCGCAGCGGCTTGCCGCTCTCGGGTGTCTAAGCGTTCACGATCCCCAGGATGCGGCGCGTCAACTGCGTCTTGCGGCGGAGTCGGGGCTGCGGGGAGCCGAGATCAACGTGAAGAAGATGACTAAGCCGATGTACCACGGGGCTTGGAACCCTTTGTGGGAAGCCTCGCAAGAGCTTGGTATGCCGGTGTCGTTCCATGCCCTGGGCCTCGAGCTCCGGGGCCCGGACCCCGAGGACGAAGCCGAATATGGAACAATACACCAGGGGATGAGCACCGTGACGTTCCAGCTGTCCGGCGCGGAGATTGTGTTGGCTGTGATTCTGTCGGGGGCGTGCGAGCGGTATCCGGGGTTCAGGTTCGTACTTGGGGAGTGCGGGATTGGATGGATCCCCTACGTGGTCGAAAGGATGGATATGGAGTACGAGGACAAATTCTTCCGCCTGGGTCTGAACCTTAAGCCTAGCGAATACTGGCGAAGGCAGGGATTCTCCACGTTCCAGTACGAGTACGTGTCGATGGACCAAGTGAACAGGATCGGGGTGGACAGCATCATGTGGGGTTCCGACTACCCGCACCCGGACGGCGTGTTCCCCGAGTCCCGCAAGGTGATCGAAGAGACACTCGGGCACCTGGAACCGGAAGTGTTCAGGAAGATAGTCTGCGAGAACGCGGCCAACCTGTACGGGTTTAACTAAAGAGGTCAGGTCTTGCGGTTGTGCTGGTGGAGGCCGATGTACCCGACGATCACTTTGCCGGACTGCTTGTCCCAGTTGAAGGCTATCCGGATGGAATTGGTCGGGCTCCGGTCTATCCCTGCTCCCATGTGCTCCTTTAGAAGCACCTTGTGACCGTTTATTCGGGTGTAGTAGGAGTCCGGGTACATGCCGATAGTGGTGCCCGACTGGTGGGGCGTGTACCGGAAGCGGGACACGTCGCGCAGGGAGTCACTTAGGTTGGGGATACTGATCTTTCCGGTGTGGGAATCGTAATACGCTGTGGCAAGCCATTCGAGAGCGTTCCACACGTCGGCGGGAGTGTCGTAGGGATAGTCGGGTTCCGATGCCGAGTTGAACTTGAACACAAGTCTATCGGCGAAGCGGCGCTCAGCGATTTCCAGGACGTGGGCGACGCTGGTAAACTCCGTCGGTATGGGGTCGGGCTCGGAGTCGTCCTTGCTTCGCCGCTCGGTCTCGTAGTTGCTGCGCCACAAGGTTACCTGCCGTTGAAGGCGGCGCACCTCGTCCTCCAGCCCTCGGTTTTCGTTCTCCAGTCCTGCCAACTGCTCTTCCAGGGCGCGCTCCTTCTCGCCGGCATTGGAGAGGGCGTCGGATCCGGCTTGCCGCTCGGGACCCGCATCGGGGACATCGGCATCGTCCTCGACCAGGGCATTGAGATCATCCAGGAATTCCTGGAGAGTAGTGCGCCGATGGGCTTGTTCGGGAGGATTGGCGTCCTGGAGTAGTTCGTTGATGCGCTTGATGCGGGACTCGATGGCCTTCTCCAGTTGATCTCGCTGCTCGCGAAGGTTGCGCTCTTCAGTCAAGTTGTTGCCGCGGCGGTCAGCCTGAGAATATTCCTCCAATGCTTGGCCGAGGGAAGCGGCCTGTTGCTGAAGGGCATCCTGGGAGCCGACCCAGGCGATTTTGGCGGGGGACCAGTTGGAGGTGTCGGCCTGAAAGAAGCTGAGTGCATTGGTGTGGAGGGTCTTCAAGTCGGTGAGGCCCGTGGAGAGCTTTGCGACGGCGGAACGTTCCCCTGCCTTGCGGGAGATGAGGTCCGTGAGGTCGGAAGCGAATCGTGGCACGAGTACGTCCCACTCGGCGGCGTCGGCAGGGATATAGGCGAGCCATAAGAGGAATTGGGTAATACCGATGCCCGGGACGGAGGCATAGGGCGAGCCCATCTCGGCCGGGGCGGATTCGCCGAAGAGAGAAGAGTCCGTATCCGCTGCGCAATATCGGACCATGATCAGCAGGTCCTCCCTGTCATATTGATCATGCTGGCGGGCCAGTGTTTCAACCTGCTCGGAGGAATAGTCGTCCAGTGCCTTCTTGTCGGCGTTGGGAGGAGGGCAGCCATTCATGTGATTGGAGACCAGCTTTAGCAAGTCCGGGTTCGCCTCTGCCCACACTGGCATGATGACCATGGAAAAGAAGTTCAATTTCTTGGAAAGCTTATGGCACTCGGCCCTGAGCATGCCCTTAGGCACGTCTTTGCCCGGCCTGAATCCATCTATGGGACCAACGGCGTCCTTTATGGAGTCACGGGCTTCTTTGGATAGGAGATCAATGGACTCGAAGACCGAGTCCACGATCCTCCTCCTCATCTCAAGGCTAGTGAAGTCCTCGAATTCATCAAGAGTAGTCATAGCGTGCATGGGACGGCCTGCAATCTCGGGTGAAGGAGTAGTTAGCCGGAAGAGCCGTTGTGACGGGAGGCGAGCTGGGGGTCGGGGGGTTGTTTTAGGCAACCGTGGGCCCCGCCGAGGCGTCGAAAGTCACGGGAGCGTCGGGCGAGGTGGTTGCGGAACCGGATCACGCCAACGTCGAGCCCCGAGAGCTTCTGCGGGCCTTCGAGGTTTAGGCGTTCCTTCTTGAAGACCACCAGGTCCTCTTTTTCGTTGATGGCCACTACCGCCGCAGGCTTGCGCCAGAAGTAGTACCAGACGTCCTGCCAGAAACGTCCGAGGAAGGTCTTGGGGGTTTTGCAGAGGGTGAAGGTCCACATGCGGGTGTTGTACTCGTCCAGGGGGATGCCCCATCGCATGTGAACGAAGGTGCCGACGCAGACACGGACCTTGCTGGGAAGCTCGGCGTTGTGGTTGTAAGTGGCCCAGGCATCCTCTCCCTTGGCAGTGGGAATTGAGCCCGATACAGGGGCATCGGGGGATTTCAATTTTCGCCACCAGGTCTTTCGCGGCCATTTGCCAAGGCCGGGATATTCCGCCTCTCCGAAGATTACGTTCTTCTGGTGAAGGGTTACGAAGTCGTCCCCCTCTTCGACGATCTTCACGCCGCCGGTGTAGACGGGCTTGGGTCGCCAGAAGGGGAGCCGCCAGTCGACGAAGCGCCAAAAGTTGACGTTCCGGTGCAGATAAAACTCGTGGTAGTCGACGCCCTGGTTGACGGGCTCGGTCCAGTTGACCTCCCAGTCCTTGACCCGGGTGTAGCGGCGATCATTGAGGGTGGGATCCTTGAACTCCCAGGGCAGGTCTTCTTCCAGGGGCACGGGCTCGGTCTGGCCCATCCAGATGAAGACGATGCCTCGCCACTCGGCGGTGGGGTATTTGCGAGAGCGCATCTTCCCGACCATCGGGGAGTCTTCAGTCTCGATAAGGCCGGCCACGCACTTGCCGGTCTCGTCGAAAGTGTAGCCGTGATAGGGGCAGGTGACCGTGCCCTTGAACTCGCAGAAGCCCCGTGAGAGCCGGGCCCCGCGATGGGGACACCACTCGTTCAGGGCAACAACGTTGCCGTCCTTGCCCCGGAATAGGACAAGCTCGTCGCCAAGCATCTTGAGGTTAACCGGCTTACTACCGACCTTTTTCGACCAGACGCCCGGGTACCAGTACTCCCGGAAGCCGACCTTGGGAACGTAGTCGAAGGGCCCGACCTGTGACGCCCCGAAGACTTCGTCCCCTCTCTGGGGAGCCACCTCCGCGATGCCAATGTTTTCCTGGGTTCTCGGAGCAGTGCTTACCATGTCATCCTGCTTTCCATTGTCCTTGTGCTAGCCGGCCGGGGTCGCGGCGGGGGCCCTGGCCACCATCATGCACTTGGAGGAGTTGAATATATGGGTCTGCATGAAGTCGACGATCTCGGGTTGGTATCCGGTTTCAGTCAGGGCGCCTGCCAGGCAAACCCAGTTCAGCAACTCCTGCTGCCCCGACTCCTCGATCTGGTCGAGGGAGAGGTTGGCCCAGAGGTGCTGGTTGCCGTCCCGGAGCTCTTCGAAGCGGGCGAGATCGGCGTCATTGTCGGGCCAGAGGAGGTGGTTCTTGGGTGTAAGGAATGCGTGAGACCAGCTGGATGAGCCGATGAGAACTGCCCGATATGGGCTTTCCAAAAGCGCCTTGGCAGTTGCCGCCCCGACATCGAAACAGAGTTTGGGGGAAGGGGCAGGGGGGTCGGGTTCGGCGCCTTCCTCGGCGTTCAGGAAGCTGCCGCCCCTGTTCCGCACGACGCTCGAGCCGTAGCAATTGACGTGGAAGGGGACAACAGGGTAGTCGAACCCCGTGCGGTCGTAGTCCAGGAACAGGAGGGTGTTCATGAAGGCGTGGGGCAGGCCGCTGAAGTGCAGGTTTTTGTAGGAGTAGGGCATCGGGTAGCCATACTCCAGCAGCTTGGTAGTCAGATACTTGGCGGCGTTAGGGTGGCCGCGATGCGTGAATGTTTTGTCGATGGACTCATCCCAGACGTTGAAGACCTGGGTGCCATCGGGAGTGAACCATTTTCTATGAAAAGGCTGGGTCTCAAATTGGTCGCTGATATAGATGGAGAAGGGAGGCACGAGGTCTTCGCGAAAGTTCTCGTACTGGTCGTCGCCCCAGATCAGGACGAAGTCGGGGTTAAAGTCGTCGATCTCCTTGCGGAGGGCCCGGAATGATGAGACGAGGCGGTCCCGGTGGGCGGCAGCAGAGGCCTGGGCGTTGGCCCCGTTGGGTCCATATTCCTGCTGCATTGCCTCCGGCCAGTTGGCTTCGATCTTCATGTCGGGTGGCGTGCGGTCGCTCTCGACATGCTTGCGTAGCTGGGAATACATGCCCTCGTCGGGATAGATGAGGGGAGGGTAATGGGTCGTGCCGACCAGAAGCAGTTCAGCCATGGGACCTCCGTGGGCCATATTAGACGCAGGTGTAAGCGGTAGGTTGAGTTTGTAGTATAGGGTGGGTTGTTTGTCAACCGGCGAGGAACCCGCATCCACCGGACAACCACGAGAGTTGTGCCTTCGGGATGCGGGGACTAAGGCTTGAGTAGCAGTTTGCCTATCGTGGCCCGGCTGGCGAGACGGATGTGGGTGTCGGGGGCTTGGGGGAGGGGGGCTATGGAGTCGATGGTGACGTTAAGTTCGCCGGAGGCGACCCACGATAGAACGTCGTTCAAGCGCCACTCGAGCTCTTCACGGGTCGATGAATAGTCGACGCCCGAGGGCCGGGTCAGGTAGAGGGAGCCGAGGGAGTTCAGGACTCGGGGGTTGAAGGGGGGTACTGGGCCGCTGGACTGACCGCATAGGACCAGGTAACCCCTTCGCCTTAGGCACCGGAGGCTCTGATCGAAGGTGGTCTTGCCGACACTGTCGTAGACGACATGTACTCCGGCGTCCCCGGTTATGCGTTTCACCTCTACTTCGAAGTCCTGCTCGGTGTAGATGATGACTTCATCGCACCCCGCGGCCTTTGCGGCCTCCGCCTTTGCCTTGGTCGAGACCGTGCCTATGATGGTCGCGCCAAGGCGTTTGGCCATCTGGACCATGAGAAGCCCGAGACCCCCGGCGGCGGCATGGACGAGACAGGTTTCGCCTTCCTTAAGCGGGTAGCAGCTGTGGACGAGATAGTGAGCGGTAGTGCCTTGCCCCATGACCGCGGCTGAGCGTTCGAAGGAGCAGTCCTCGGGGAGGCTGATGACGCGTCGGGTGGGGACGTTGGTTATCTCGGCGTAGGCCCCAAGAGCCCCGTAATAGCCCACCCGGTCCCCGACGCTGAAGCCGGTTACCCCATCGCCAAGGGCTGTTATCGTGCCCGAGCCCTCGGTGCCGGGGGTGTAGGGCAGCTTCATGGGGTACTCGCCGCTGCGCTGGTAGATGTCCCGGAAGTTGACGCCGATGGCTTCCTGTTTGATCTGGACTTGGCCGGGGGCGGGGGGTGGCAGTTCGAAGTCCCGGTAGACCATGACCTCCGGGCCGCCCTGTTCTTCGACTCGGATGGCTTTCATGGGGGTATTCTAACATTCCGGTTTATGAGGGTATTGCGAGAGTGGTAGGATGGTGTGAACTGGGGGTTCATGTAACCTATTCGTGCTTGGGCAAGTCCTAGATTACTCGCGGAGCCTCGGAATGACATCTTTAGGGGCGTCGGGTTTGAAATGGGACCTGTAATGGAGGTATCTCATGGCTGGTGATATGACTGGCAAGGTGGCTTTGGTGACCGGCGGGGGGTCGGGGATTGGGAGGGCGGCTGTGCTGGCCTTTGCGAAGAGAGGGGCCACGGTTGCGACCGTCGACCTGGACGAAGCCGGAGGCGCAGAGACGGTACGGCTGGCAGGTGAGCTTGGGGCGACGGTGGACTTCTGGCGGGTCGACGTGTCCAAGGCCGCTGAGGTGGAGGCGATGGTATCGCGCGTGGTGGCGAGCCACGGGCATCTGGACTACGCCTATAACAACGCGGGAATCGAGGGCCCGACGGGCAGCCTGGTCGAATGTTCGGAGGCTGATTTCGACAAGGTGATCTCGGTTAACCTGAAGGGCGTGTGGCTGTGCATGAAGTCCGAGATTCCGGTGATGGTTGCCGCAGGCGGAGGGGCGATAGTCAACACGTCGTCGATAAGCGGATTGAAAGGGAGCTCGCGGTTAGGGCCGTATACTGGGAGCAAGTTCGGGGTGGCGGGGCTTACGAGGTCGGCGGCGCTGGAGTTTGGAGGGCAAGGGGTGCGGGTCAACGCGATATGTCCCGGCACTATAGACACCCCGATGGTCGAGCGGCTCTGGGGCGCCGACCCGAACAAGAGCCGCCAACTCCTCGAGGGAACGCCGCTGCATCGGCAAGGAGATCCGGCGGAAGTGGCGGAGGTGGTGGTGTGGCTGTGCTCGGATGCGGCTTCGTACGTGAACGGGAACTTGATGAAGGTGGACGGAGGGTATTTGGCGTAGGGAGGCAGCGCTCTGCATTCGGAAGTTCGCGGTTAACCGCCTAGGTTCTTCTCGTAGAAGAAGCTGAGCGGGTCGTCCCAGTAGTCTCCGAACGGTGGGATCTTGTAATAACCGTTCCGTTCGTAGAGGCCGATGGCTTCCGGCTGGGAAATCCCGGTTTCCAGTCGCACCTTGGGAAACCCTCTGGTCGTAGCCAGTTCTTCCAGGTGTTGGAGCATCTTCTTGGCGTAGCCCCTACCACGAAACTCGGGGCAGACATACATGCGCTTGATTTCACCGTAGTCCTCGTCAGCTCCGTTTGGGTCGCCGAAGAACTGCACGCCTCCGCAAGCGGCCGGTGTTTCGTCTTCGAATAGCACGAAGAACTCGACTCCTTGGGCCACCAGTTTCTCGATGCTGTATCCGTGTTGGCTTTCCTTCGGGTACAGCGGGTCCAGATAAGCATCCAGCTCCCCGATGAGCATGCGCACCGCCTCAGTTCGGGGATCTTCTTGTCGGATGGTGAAAGACTTGTCAGTAGCCATGTCTTCAGTCTAACAATGCCGCCTGAGACCATCCTCCTCCCTCCAGCTAGTCCGGGGTCATCCGACTTCCGGGTGGGCGCTCCAGGAGGTGAAGGGCTGACTGCTCGCAGGAAGGGTGATGTCAGCTATCTGTCCTGGGGCCAAATTGACGGGCGTCGTCGGGCCTAGCTCAATTCCGTTGGAGAGATGGACCTCTACCCTGACTCGGGCTAGGGTGGTCTCCGTGGTGTTTTCGACCATGCCCACAAATGCGTTGGAGGTCGAGTCATACCGAAGAATCAGCCGGGCGCCGGCGCGAACCTCATCGAAGGTCTCGTTTAGAGAAAACTGGGTGCCGGATTCTTCTTCGCCATCGTCTTCACCGGATTCCGACTCGCTGCTGTGCTCACCACTCTCCGAGTCGTCGCCGCCCTCGCCACTCTCTGAGCCGCTACTGTGCTCTCCATTCTCTGAATTGTCACCAGCCTCGCCGGATTCCGAGCTGCTGCTGCCGCAACCGGCTAGAGAGATTGCCAGAACGAGACCGATTAATATTGAGACCATCCAAAAACGGGTCATGAAACTCCTTTTTTTGTGCTGCTGGGATTCCGCGTTTCGTGTTGCCCCTGCCCTCAAGGACAACACTGATGGGAGGGCGCATTCTAGTTGGACTTGCAATACGGGTCAAACCCGGAAGACGTGTATCGAGAACCGCTCGCCCCGACCCCGTCCGATCTAGCGACCTCTTTACAATTTCAGGGGTAGCGGCTGAACGGCTCCACGGGAAGGGGAAAGTTAAACAGCCCTCCCAGCCCGAGTCCCTTCAAGAATGGCGTCGTGGATGCGGCGGGGGGCCATTGCATCGCCGACGAGCCGGACGTCATCTACCTTACCCTTTAGTGTCTTGTACAAGTCGTCCTGCGCCCGACGCAGACCCGCGTGGACTATCGTTGTGACGCCTTCCACGGTGCGCTCTTCGTTGTTGTAGATGTTCCGAAGGACAACCTGCTCTTCCCGGATCTCCTTAACCTCGGTGTTGGGGCTGAGGGTGACGTGGTTGGTGTAGAGACGCTGGTAGACCAGGGGTTTGACGCTGATGTCGATGTCCTCGCCGACGGTGAAGAGGTCGGAGACTACCTCAACCTTGCTGCCCTGCAAGGCCAATTGCTCGGCGACGGCGGGGCCCTTGTGATGACCGTCCTGATCGATTACCAGCACTTTGTCACCCCAGTCCACTTCCTTGGTCAGGGCCTCTTCGGTTGTGACGACGGGCCCCGACTCTGCACCGGGGATGTCGGGGGGCAGGGCTACCGAGCCGGCGGCTATGATGACAGCGTCGGGGGACTCGGCGAGGATGGAGTCAGCGGTGGCTTCGGTGGCGAGTCGGATGTCGACGCCCAGCTTTCGGGCCTGCTCTTCCAGCCAGATGGTTATCGCCCCGAAGTCCTCGCGGCCCGCGGCCTTGGTGTAAGGGGTGATCTGCCCTCCCAGGACCGGCTTCTTTTCGAGCAAGACTACGTTGTGACCGCGCTCTGCGGCGACTCGGGCGGCTTCCAGGCCCGCAGGCCCGCCGCCAACGACTACAACCTTTTTCTTGCTCTTGGCGGGTTTGACGACAGCAAGCTCGGTCTCCCGGCTGATGACCGGGTTGTGGATACAGGTGATGGGCTTACCGTGGAAAAGACGCCCGATGCAGCCCTGGTTGCTGCCGATGCACGGGCGAATATCCTCGACACGGCCCTCGCGAGCCTTGTTGGCGAGGTGTGGGTCGGCGATCATTGCCCGGGTCATGGCTACCAGGTCGGCCTTGGCTTCGGACACGATCCATTCGCCCTGCATGGGGTCGGTGATCCGGCCTGCGATTAGGATGGCGAGGCTGCTATTGCGCTTGACCTCGGCGGACCAGTCGACCCAAAGGCCCGTCTTGAACCACATCGCAGGCACGGCCTCCGACTGCCCCATCATGTATTCAGGCGTCGCACCTACGACGCTCAGGTAGTCGGCTTGGCCCGTGGCCTCGAGAATTTCGATTATATCGAGTTGGTTGGCACGGGAAAGGCCGCCCTTGG
The DNA here is from genome assembly GCA_965249275.1 of Dehalococcoidia bacterium. Classification (GTDB taxonomy): domain Bacteria; phylum Chloroflexota; class Dehalococcoidia; order Plut-88900; family Plut-88900; genus Plut-88900. Next base: position 5,815 of record CBDFLQ010000006.1, on the reverse strand, counting down.
TTCTCTCATCCTCACCCCCGACCCGAAGGCCTACCACGAAGTCCTCTCCCACGTTTTCCCTGACCGACTCCATGACTTCCTTTGAGAATCGAACACGGTTTTCGAGCGAGCCGCCATAGGCATCGGTGCGCCTATTGGAAAAGGGAGAGAGGAACTGCTCGGGGAGGTGTCCCGAGCCGATCATGATCTCGACACCGTCGAATCCACCGGCCTTGAGCCGGCCAGCAGCCTTTCCATAAGCCCGGACTACATCGTTGATCTGCTCAATCTCCATCTCGTGAGGCGTCTCCCTATGGACGCGCTCAGGGAGGCCGGAGGGGGCTAGAAGGGGCGTCCAGGACAGGTCGGAGGCGCCGCGTCGGCCCCGGTGAGAAATCTGGGCGAAGATTTTTGCGCCGTGCTTGTGGACGGCGGCAGAGGCATTGATGAGGTAGGGGATTACCTTGTCGTTATACAGTTCGACGCCACCCCAGTCGAAAGCAGGGGAGGAATCGTGGACGGCAGCAGAGCCGTAGCAGATGATCAGGCCTGCACCGCCTCGGGCCTTCTCGGCCTGGTAGGCGTTGAGCTTGGGCCCTGGCATACCGTCTTCGGCGAGGACCGTCGCGTGGCCCGTGCTGACAATGCGGTTTCGAATGACGACGTTTCGCATGGTCAGTGGACTGAACAGGTTGGGAAATGGGGTGGTTGCCATTGTCTGGGTTCCTCCGATTGAGGTGTCGATTCGATTTAGACGGTATGCCGGGTTAGCCGGTTACACCAGCGCTACGGGGTTCCAAGGGGTGCCCGAGGCCTCGGTGAGAGGGAGAGGTGCGCCGACGAACATGAACTCGTAGACCTGGTCTCGAGCCAGCTCTTCCAGGTTCATGTTTTCCAGCAGGTAGACGCCGAGGTCTCGGAGGGCGAAGCGATGGAGCATGCTGGCCCCATACCCGTCGACAGCCCCTTGTACTTCGATAGTAGGCTGGTCGGCCCCGATGGCGCAAACGTCTCTTTCCTTGAGCCACGGAGCAAGGGAGCCGTCGGGGCCGGGGACGCCGGAGCTCCAGAGGGCGTAGTCGCTGTAGAAGACGGTGTGCCAGCCGGTGCGGAAGAGGAGGATGTCCCCAGGCTCGATGGCTATGCCCTGAGACGCAGCGACGGCGTCCATCTCTTCGCCGGTCAAGACTTCGCCGGGGCCCATGTGCTCGGTTCCCCGGTACCGGGGAACGTCCAGCATGATCCCGCGGCCGACCATGGTCTTCACCTGGTCGATGCCGATCTTGCGAACACCGGCCTTGAAGACTTGCTCCTCCGAGTAGCCGTTATAGAACTGGCCCTCGGCCCAGGTGTGCCCGAGGGAGTCGATGTGGGTGCCGGAATGGGTGTCGATGGTGAGGACGTCTTCAGTGAAGCTGACGTCGGGGCCGGGGGAGGTGAAGGTGACCTTCCAGGTCTTGTGGAAGGGAACGTGCTGGTGACCGCTACGCTCCAGGGGCACGGCGAGGCTGTAGGCCTTGCCCTTGGTAACGAGCTTGACGGCTTTGAGCATCACGTCGGGTGTAAGGAGGTTAAGGGCTCCGATACTGTCGTCGGCGCCCCATCTTCCCCAGTTGGATACGGCAGCTTGAGTCATGGCATTGCCTCCGGTTGAAGTGTGATAGTTGAATTGAGGGTATTCTAACATCGCCCGCCTTTGTAAAGGGGCAAGTATGAGGGGTTGCCTCTCCTTGCGGGGTGGTTGGAAGGGGGGAGGACGGTTCTCGAACCGCCCCTACGGGAGTGAGCCGCCGAGGAAGGACTTGAGCGTGATGTGGGCCATCGGAAGGAGCATTATCGGGGCAAGGAGGTAGGTCTTCCTTGTCTTGAAGCCGAAGGCAATTTCGTAGAAAGCACGGGGAAGAAAAGATACAAAGACGTAGGCGAAGAGCCCGATGAAAAGGTTGTGGGGCACCGACCATATGCCGTGATAGGTCTCGGATAGGAAGATGCTGAAGGCCGCCGTGGCCCCCGCCGAAATGGCTGCGATGAGGGCACTAGCGATTGTAATTCCGACCCCCGACTCCCTGGGTATCTCGATGGAGGCGGACCGGTAGAAGGAAGACATGATGGCGGTGGCGAGGGGCAGGAGGACGAGGTCACCGAACATGAAGGCCGGGCTGCGTAGGAAGACGCTGGTAATAACTTCGAGACGCCAAGCTATGAGGAGAAGCGAACCCCACCCGAGAACCAGAAATATCAACCCGACAATGAGCGGGTGGAGGGTCATCAACCAGGCGAGGGGATCGGCTGTCAGGAGTGCCTTGGGACTGGCTATTCTCTTTTTTTCAGACTCGGGGTGCGGGTGTTGCCTGGGGAGGTCGAACCTCGAGTGGCGTGTTGTCATCGGGGGGGCGTCAGACCACAGCCTTGATCATATCCATGTCTTTTTCCTCGAATCGGCTGTGCCGGAGGGCATGGATGTCAACGGAAGACTTGCCGTCGGCGATTAGCTCGGCAGTGACCTTGCCCGCGATCGGCCCGATGCCTATGCCCCGACCGCTGAACCCCGTGCAGAAGTAGAAACCCTTTGGGGAGTCGGCTTCGCCTATAACGGGGAGGGCGTCGGGGGTAGCGTCGATGCGACCCGACCAATAGTGTTCAATCTTGAGGTCCTGAAGATCGGGGAACATGGACTTGAAGGTGACCAGGGCCTTGTCGATAACCTTCCTGTTAGGCTCCGGCTCGACGCCGACGGTGTGGGCGAAGGGGTGTCGGCGGGAGGAGGAGCCGGGCAGGCTTCTCAGGACGTCCTTTATCAGTGTTCTCCCGACGTGGACACGGAACATTTCCCGGTTCCGCCGGAAGTTTGGCATGAAGAGACGGATGTGTTTGAAGCTGTCCAGGTCGACGTCGTAGTCGGTGCCCCCGGGACCCGGTGCGATATAGAACTCGCCCGAGGGCCTCTGCCGGAAAGCGATCCGGGGCCCGATGACCGCCATGTCGGTAACGTGATCTGTAGGATTAGTCTGGCCGACGCTCGCCCGCACCATCCGGTAAGGAAGTGCAAGCCCGACCATACTGGACACTTTGTGGGACCAGGCCCCGGCTGCACAGACTACGTTCCGGGTGACGATACGGTCCCTTTCGGTGACTACGGCGGAGACCCGGCCGTCGGTCACCTCGATGCCCTCGACGGCCTCCATTGTCCTGAAAAGGGCGCCGTGCTCGCGTGCGCCGATGGCAATCGCGTTTGTTGCCTTGTGGGGCTGGGCGTGGCCGTCGCTCGGGGTGTACATGGCCCCGAGCCACTCGCCACGCATGGCTGGAAGGAGCTCTTTCACATCGTCGTTGGTCAGGAACCGGGTCTCGATGCCGAACTGCTCGCCGACCTTCAGCCACGCTCGGATTCTGCCGAGTATCTCCTCGTCTCCCGCGAGGGTGAGTGAGCCACCCTGGTTCCATTCGACGTCGGCGCCAAGCTCGCGCTCCATCTCCTGCCATACGGTGGCCCCGGCAATCATCAGGGGCAGCTCGCGGGCGGTACGGGCCTGTTGGCGCACGAAACCCCAGGCTCGGCTGGACTGCTCGTCCCCGACCTGGCCTTTATCGACGACTACTACGTTGAGGCCCTTTTTAGAGAGGTAGTAAGCGGTGGCGCAACCGGCTATCCCCGCCCCGATTACTACGGCGTCGGCGGTCCTGGCATTCATGGGAATTCTCCTGGGTCCTTGAAACTATTCCCGGGGCTTGGACCTGGGGCCAAAGGGCTCGGGGATGAAGGGGCCGTCGCGGAGCTTGAGGAACTCGCGGAGGCCGCCGCGGCGCTGGGCGTCGTCCAGGGGCTGGTAGAAGTCTCGGCTGCGGGAGAGGTGCGCGAGGGCCTTCATCTCGTTGTTGAGGAGGAGGGCGTTGCGAAGGCCCATCATGTTCAGGCCCTGGGTGGCGACCTGAAGGTTAATCTTCACGGTCTCGGGGGCGTTCATGGCGATGCGCTCGACGATGGAGAAGCAGCGGTCGATAAGCTGATCGTGGGGCACGACCTCGTTGATCAGACCGATGCGGAGGGCTTCATGGGCGTCGATGTGGTCACCGGTGAGGGCGTAACGCAGGGCGTGCTTGTACCCGGCGTTGAGCACCCAGAAAAAGTTTGTGTCGTCGCCCATACGGACCTCGGGCTGACCGAAGACGGCCTGGTCTGAGGCGAAGGTCATATGACAGGCGAGGGCGTACCAGGAGGCTCCAGCGAGACACCAGCCGTTCACTGCGGCGATGACGGGCGTTCCCATGTCCCAAATCTGCAGGAGGTTGGCCTGCTCCTGCTTGTCATGGTTCCGCTGAAACTCAATCTGCTCGGCGATGTTGGCGCCTTCTGGCAGTCCCGAGGGCCATTCCATTGGGCGTCCCGCTCCGATGTCGTAGCCCGACGAAAAGGCCCGGCCCGAGCCGGTGATTACGACTGCGCGGACCTCGGGGTCGGCGTCGGCGGCGTAGAGGGCATGACTGAGTTCGGTCGCGACCTCTTGCGAGATGGCGTTCAGGGTCTCGGGGCGGTTGAGGGTGATGAGGACGCCCTTGCGCTGCTTCTCGTAGAGGATAGTGTTGTATTCGGTCATGATGTGCTCCTTCTTGTTGAGGGCTGATGAGGCAACACTATCGTGTCGTATTTGTGATGGTTGTGCAACACCTTATTCCCCACCCCCCTTGCCCCTCGTCGTTTCTGCGTAGGCAGGAACCCACCCCCTTCTCCCCCGTGATTCCGGCCGCCGAGAGCCGGTCGAAGATGCGCCGAGGAGTGAATCCATCCTTGGGGAGGGGCCGCTCATCCTGAGCATGCTGAAAGTGCGCCTCTGGAGCATCGAAGGGTCGAGCGGGGGGAGGCCCAGTTTTGCCAATACATCGCCCTCACCCCCGCCTCCACCCCAGCCCCCCTGTCATTCCTGTAGATGTCAGGTAATTCGTTGACAGAATTAGAGAGATTTAAGGGTTTGCAAAGGGGTCTTTCCGTCCATTGCCTGGTGGGGTCTCTGAGTATTGTAGTAGATCAGGTATTGCTGAAGCTCGTCCTTCAGTTCCGAGACCGACTCGAAGGTTGTCCCCTCCAGCAGGTCCTCGTTCAAGGTTCTCCAGAACCGTTCTATCTTCCCGTTGGTCTGGGGCCTATAAGGGCGGGTGTAGCGGTGCTTTATGCCCAGTTCATTGAGCATGCGTTCCATAGGGTGGCCCTGGGTGTTCCTTGGGGAGGCCATCTCGGGGCCGTTGTCGGTGAGGATAGCCTCGAATTGGATGCCGTACTCCACGTTAAGGAAATTGATGGACTTCAGAGTAGCCAACATCACGGAGAGACTCTTGATGTCTCCAACCACTTCGGCCCAGGCCAGACGGGTGAAGGCGTCGATGAGGGCCACGAGGTAGTAGCGGTGCTTAGTGCCCACGATGGTATCCCGGCTGAGGTAGTGGCTGTCCAGGTGGCCCAGCTCTCCTGCCCGGGTCTTGATGATCTTGCGCTTCGACTGCTGCATCGGCTTTGTGAGCCTATTGAAACCGTGGCGTCTGGTGATGGCGTAGATGGTGGAGGGCTTAGGGGTGTTGTGTTTAAGGATGGGTTTGAGTATGGCATAGATCTCGTAACGGTTGGTACCGTTAAGGCGCTCGTTGATGACCTTCTGCTCAATGTAGGGCAGGGTGCGGCGGGACTTCCACCCGGGACCCCGCTTACGGGGGAGGAAGGCGTTGTCGGAGGGGGAGAGGAGGAACCGGTTGTAGTACTTGGCGAAGGTCTGACGGCTAGTGCCGTGGAAGGAGTAGAAGTCCTGGGCGAAGCGGAAACGGGATGCTTCCCTGCCTTGACCAGTTG
>CBDFLQ010000005.1:0-773856 GCA_965249275.1 Dehalococcoidia bacterium | reverse complement strand
GAGGGCACCGACGAGGAATGGGGCTGCCTCTGCCAGGCCGTAGGCTCGCCCGGCCTGGAAACCGACCCCCGCTTCGACACCCAAGCCAAGCGTACCAACGGCAACTCCCCCCGACCTATACGAAATCCTACGTGCCCGCTTCGCCGAGGAGACCATCGAGCACTGGGCTCCGGCTCTTGATTCGACAGACCTACCCTGGGCCCGCCTCCGCAGGTACACCGAGGTCATCAACGACCCCCACGTCCTCGAAAACGAGTTCATCGCCGAGCTTGACCACCCCAACAAGGGCAAGCTCCACTACGTCGGCCTCCCCGTCAAGCTGAGCAAGACCCCCGGTAAGCTGCGGATGCCCGCCCCTGACCTCGGCCAGCACACCGAAGAGGTCCTCACAGAGATCTGCGACTACTCTTGGGATGAGGTCATAGACATGAAACTCGCCGAGATAGTGAACTAGGCTTCATCGCTCCTTCCCGATGAGGGTAAAATGCCTTGTGGGTGGTCGGCTGAAATCTGCTGAATTTGCGACTGCCCGGATGGTCGAGTAAATGGTTGCAAACAAGAGCCCCAAAGTTAGAGACTCCCTCGCAATCGAGGAAGCAAGGCGTTTGTCACTCGCAAATAAGATGCTGGCTGAGAGAGGAAAACGCCCCAAGGTATCGCGAGATGAGATCAGGAGGATGCGGGACGAAGGTCGGTATTAGTGGCCATCGTCATAGACGCGTCCGTGGCCCTGGCTTGGTGCTTTCCCGACGAGGAGACCCCCGAGGCTGTAGACAATGTAGCATCCCTCATTGCTGGAGAGCAGGCTATCGTACCGGGAATTTTCTGGTATGAGGTCCGCAACATCCTTGTCCGTGCCGAACGGCGAGGGCGCATCGAATCCCAGGATACCGGACACTTCCTCAGTCGACTTGACGCTCTTGGCATCGTAATAGACAGGGAGCACAACGAAGAAGTCGTTCTCGCATTGGCAAGGCGTCACCAACTCACCGTCTACGATGCCGCCTATCTTGAGACCGCTCTACGACGCCAAGCCAGAATCGCAACCCTCGACAACGCCCTTGCCGCTGCCTCAGTCAGAGAGTCCGTCGAAAACCTCATCGGCTAATACAAGCCCGGCAACGGATTTCCTTCTAGCCCGCCGTTCTGCTTGACTCCTTTTAGGGTCTACGTTGTCCGGTGACTGCAGAGTGGTGGACGGATCCGTCGGCGCCCGACACGTATAATTGGTTAGCCCCTCTATACATCTGCCGCAGGAACCCTCATGCGCTACCCTTGGGCCAACATCCTCCTCCTCCTCTTCATCCTCGCCGACATGCTCTCAGGCTTCTTCGGCCTAATCTCCGGCTCTCAAGACCGCGCCATATACATCCAGCTCCACCGAGTCTCCGGCTACGGCATCCTCGCCGTGCTGGCCTGGAAAGTGGCCAACATCGCCCGATCCTTCAAGTGGCCGAAGAAGAGACCCGTTCGTATCGCATCCCTGGCCCTTGCAGTCGTACTGGCCGTGACTTTGGCCCTAGGGCTCGTATGGTCCATCTTCGGTGATTTCAGTTGGTGGATGTTCAGTGGTCTGAGCTGGCACATCTACGCCGGAGTCGTGCTTGCTCCCCTGCTTCTCTGGCACGGCTGGTACATGTTCCGGGGCCCGCCCATATCCTTCTGGGCCGAGCGCCGGTCAGTGCTCAGGATCGGCGGCCTGGCTGTTGTGGGCTTCGCAGCTTGGCAGCTTTCCGAAGGCATATCTCGGGCGGGGTCGCTAGCCGGGTCTGCCAGGCGCTTCACCGGGTCTTACGAAGCAGCCAGTTTTTCTGGCAACGACTACCCAGTTGTCTCCTGGCTCAACGACCGCCCCCAACCCATCAACCCCGACACCTGGTCGCTAAGAATCTTCGGCGAAGTGGAAAATGAATTCACGCTCACCTACGCAGACCTCACCCGCCTATCCGAAGAGACCGCAACCATCGACTGCACTGGAGGTTGGTTTTCCAAACAGCGCTGGGACGGTGTCCCCCTCTCCCGAGTCCTGTCTCAGGTCGGCCCTTCTGACACTACGCGCAGTGTCCTGGTGCGCTCGGTGACCGGCTATTATAGGCGCTTCCCCCTCGACGACGCCCAACACTTCCTGTTGGCTACCCACGTCACCGGCGAGCGGTTGTCCCACGGCCACGGCTTTCCAGTTCGCCTGGTGGCCCCAGGCCGACGCGGCTTCGAATGGGTAAAGTGGGTCATCGAAATCGAAATCACCGAGACCCCATCCTGGTGGCAGCCACCCCTCCCCACCCAATAGCTTGCCTGTGGCAGGCGTCCCCCCTACAACCCGGCCAATGCCCCCGGCAACTCCGCCAGCTGGGCCACGCAGGCGTCCGGCGTCGCAGGTACGTGGTCCCAGTTAGCTCCGCCTATCAGCACCGCCCGCATCCCGACCCGTTGCGCCCCCAGTATGTCCGTCTCCGGCCTGTCCCCTACGTGCACCGAGCTCTCAGCCTGAACCCCTATGGCCTCTAGGGTATCCAGGAATAAGCTGGGCGCGGGCTTGGCCAGTCTTTCCTCGTCCGAAAAGGTGAGGTGCCTCAGGTACTGAGCGATCCCGATGTCTGCGAGGAACTTACGGGCCAGGCTGCCCGGCGTCGTCCCCGAGTTACATATCAACGCGATCTTGTACCCTTCATCGGTGAGTGTGGAGAGGGTCTCCAATACTCCCGGCATCAATGCCGGAGGATGCTCGAGAAACGCATTCAGGTGCCTCTCCGACACCCGCTCCTTCCCTTCGGTCACCAGCGATTTCGAAAGGCCCGGCTCTATCGAGTCCAGGAAGTCGTCGAGTTGCACTTCGAATGCGGTGTCCAGGCCCCGTATCCGAACGTTCTCAAACTTCTGCTGTGAGTCCCAGTAGACCTTCGCCACCTTCTCCCTTGTGCTGTCCACCCCGTACTCTGACAAGATGTCTGTCGTCGCATCGATTCGCTTCTTCGCCCGGGCCACACCACCCCCCGCCACGTCCACTATCAGCGTGTTCCACAGGTCGAAAGTGATGCCTTCTATTGCGCTGTTTCTCATATCCCTGTTCAGTCAGCCTTTCCCGCGCCTTGGGACCGTGTCCCAACTCCGCTTGTTCTGCCCCCTCCTTAGTCTCACCCTTGATTTGTCTAAGAGTCCCCAAAATGGAAGGGGGCGGGTGTTTTCCCGCCCCCCTAATATTCGATGACGGTTGTTATCGGATAACCCTTGATACGGTCTCGACCTCCCAAGTCCTTGAGCTCGACCAGGAACGCCAGTCCCGCCACCACTCCACCCAACTCCTCCACCAGCCTCACTGTCGCCTCCGCCGTGCCCCCCGTCGCCAACAGGTCGTCGACTACCAGCACCCGCTCCCCCACCGAAACCGCATCTCGATGCAATTCCATGGAATTGGACCCGTATTCCAGGTCGTAGCTCACCTTCACCGTCTCCCTCGGCAGCTTCCCTTCTTTCCTGACCGGCAACAGTGGTTTGTCCATTTCCAGGGCCAGTGGCGCCGCTATCAGGAAGCCCCGAGCGTCTATCGCCGCGAAAGCGTCGATACTGTTCCCCTCAATGCCCTGCTTGATAAGGTCGAGAGCATATCGGAACGCTGGTGGATATTGAAGGAGAGGGGTGATGTCACGAAAGAGAATGCCTGACTTCGGAAAGTCCGGCACGTCGGCGATGTATTTCTTGAGGTCCATTCGGGCGAGTTCCAAGGATAATTTCTGATGCGGATTAACTTTAACGGATTTCAATGTGGCAATCAAAGGTCGAGGCGGGACTCAGGGCTTCGAGTTTATACGTTGCGTCATGGCATCTATGCCGCCATAATGCTGGCATGGCAGTCAAGATCACAATTAGAGACGTGCCCGAGGAAATGCGGGACGAATTGGCGTCTCGGGCCTCTGAGCAGGGGCAGTCCTTGCAGAAGTACCTGATGGGGGAGCTTGAGCGGATCCTTTCTCGCCCGTCGGTAGCAGAGTGGGTGAGGGAAGTGCGCGAGTGGAAGAAGACTCAGGAGCTCGACATTCCTGTATCGGCAATTCTTGAGGCTAGGGACGCGGACAGAGGTTGACCGTTGTCCTAGACTCCTCAGCACTGATCGGAGCCCTTGTGCGCTCGAGTGCGGAAGGCGTGTGGGCGGCAGACGTATTGGAAGATGAGCAAATTATGGCGCCCGCATTCCTCTTGACCGAAACAGCTAACGGGTTACGACGCCTTGAGTTTCAGGGCCACTTATCGAGTTTGGCAGCTAGTGGAGCCTTCGAACGAGCCCGTTCACTGCGAGTTGACCTGTACCCATTTGCCCCCTACGCCCAACGAGTCTGGGAACTACGCTTCAACCTGACCCCCTACGATGCGTGGTATGTGGCGATGGCGGAGTCTATGGATTGTCCCCTGGCCACGCTCGACGCGAGATTAGCCAGAGCCAGTGGAACACGGTGCGAATTCCTGCTTCCACTTCCCTTAACCTGAACGCTATAATCCCCCCACACCACCCCACCCCCGAAAGGCCTCGCCATGACTACCAAGCCCCGTATGAAGTTCGGCGTTTCTGTAGGCCAGGAACGCGTCACTTGGCCCGAGATTGAAGAGGCTGCCGTCCTAATCGAGGAGCTGGGCTTCGACTCCCTCTGGTGTCACGACCACCTTATTCCCTCCGACCCCGCCCGCAATGAAGGCCCGTGCCTAGAGGCCTGGGCCCTTCTCGGGGCTTTGGCCCGCATGACCAAGAACGTCACCATCGGCCCTATGGTTACGGGCAACACCTACCGCAACCCTGTCCTCTTGGCCAAGTCCGCTACTACCGTCGATATCATCAGCGGCGGACGCCTCATCTTCGGCATCGGAGCCGGGTGGTTCGAGATGGAGCATACCGCTTACGACTTCCCCTTCTACACTGTCGGCGAGAGGATCAGCCGCCTCGACGAGTCCGTAGAACTCATCAAGAAGCTCTGGACCAGCGACGAGCCCGTAAACTTCGCTGGCAAGTACTATTCCCTCACTAACGCCCCCTTCGACCCTCAACCCGTCCAACAGCCCCACCCCCCCATCCTCATCGCTGGAGGCGGCGAGAAGCGCACCCTCAAGGTCGCTGCCAAGTGGGCCGACATGATGAATATCTACGGCACCCCCGAGATAGCCGCCCATAAATACCGAGTCCTCGAAGAACACTGCCGCAACGTCGGGCGTGACCCCTCCCAGATCGAAAAGACCGTCAACGCCGCCTTCATCCCACCGGAAAAGATGGACGACTGGAACTGGTGGATGGACCGGCTTTCCAAGACCATGCCGGAGCAGATGGTGGCACGAGGGAACGGCGGAGTGGTAGGGGATATGGACGCCATCCGCGACTGGGTCCGCGGCCACTCCGAAATCGGGACCCAGCACATTATCTTGACCATGCGCTCCCCCTACCCCCTCGAGTCCCTCACAACCTTCGCCCGCAAAATTATGCCGGAGTTCAGATAGGAGAATCGCAATGGCCGAGCACAGAGACATCCCCTTTCCCGTCGAGGAGTACAGGACTCGTCTGGCTTCAGTCCAGGAGCGGATGCGCTCCCGAGACATAGATATCCTTCTGGCCTACACCCCGGAGAACATCAACTACCTCACCGGCTACAACACCACCGGCTATTACGTATATCAGTGTCTACTCATCCCCGCCGACCGGGACCCGATCATGGTCACCCGTGAGCTGGAGACCGACAACGTCACCCTGGGAACATGGCTCGACGACTACCGCATTTTCTCCGATACCGAAGACCCAGTGGTTACCACTTGCAACGCCATCGACGAGTTTGGCTATGCCGACAAGCGCGTCGGCTTCGAGTCAACTTCCTGGTTCCTCCAGCTCCGTGACTACCAGCAGACCGTCTCCCTCCTCCCAAGCGCCGAGATCAAGGACGGCGGCAACATCGTCGAAGAGAGCCGAGTTGTGAAGTCTCCCCTGGAAATTGAGGCTATCAGGGAAGCCGCCCGCATAGTCGCCAAGGGAATGCAGGCCGGCATCGACGCTGCACAACCCGGCGTCACCGACAACTACGTCGCCGGAGAGCTCACCCGCACCCTCTACGCCGAGGGCAGCATATACTTCGCAGGTCAGCCCTACGTCGCTTCCGGCAAACGTACGAGCCGAGGCCACATCACCTTCTCCAACGTCACCCTGGAGCCCGGCGACCCCGTCTTCTTCGAAATATCCGCCAACGTGAAGCGTTACAGCGCATCCCTCATGCGTACCATCTCCCTCGGCCCGCCTGACGACGAGGTCAAACGAGTCGCCGAGGCCTCCATAGCCGGGGTCACCGCCGCCGTCGATAACATGGGCCCCGGCATGACCTCTCACGACGCCGACGCCTTCTGCCGCGACGCCATCACCAAGGCTGGATACGGACACCTCTTCAACCACCGCACCGGCTATTCCATCGGCGTGGGGTACCCGCCGGGATGGGGTGAGGGCCATATCATGGACATCAAGCCCGACGACCAACGCTTCCTAAAGCCGGGCATGACCTTCCACCTCACTCCTGCCCTTCTCATACCGGGCGTCGCAGGTCCCGGCTTCAGCGAGACCGTCCTTATCACCGACAACGGCACTGAAACCCTCACCAGCTTCCCCAGGGAGTTCCTTGTCAAGCAGATCTAATCCCGAGAACCTTCTACTATGTCCTCGAAAAAGCCTATCGAATTCGCCTGTTTGGTAGGAGCTTCCAACACCTCCTGGCCTGAGTTCCGCCGCATGTGCGAAACCGTCGAGGACTTGGGATTCGACCATCTCTGGGTTGCCGACGTCCTTACACCCGGCGACGCCGACTTATCTCCTGGCCCTGTCCTCGAATGCTGGAGCCTGCTCTCCGCCCTAGCCTCCTTCACCCGGAACATTCCCATCGGACCTTTGGTTTGCGACAACACCTACCGGCACCCCGTGATGCTCGCCAAGATCGCAGCAACCGTAGACATCATGAGCGAAGGCAGGCTCACCTACGGCATAGGGGCAGGGTGGGCAACAGAGGAGCACCTAGCCTATGGCATTCCCTTCGATTCAATCCGCGACCGCGTAACCCAAATGGAAGAGGCCGTCCAGTTGACCAAGCTCCTGTGGCAGTCCCCCGACCCCGTAACATTCCACGGACGCCATTACACCCTGGAAAATGCCCCCTTCAATCCCAAGCCAGTGCAGAAGCCCTACCCTCCCATCATGATCGCCGGCGGAGGCGAGAAGCTAACCCTCCGCGCCGTGGCCCGGCACGCCGATCAGATGAATACCTACGGCAGTCCCGAGCTCGTTGCCCACAAGTTCGATGTGCTGCGCCAACACTGCCTCGATGCGGGCCGAAACTTCGACGATATCAAGAAGACCGTCCTCGTTCAGTTCGTTCCTCCCGAACGGCAGAAGTCCTATGACGATTTCCTGGCAAAGATCGCCATCGATCAGCCCGACCTCCTATTTCGAGGCCAGAGCCAGGCCATGACCGGCGACGTGGATGATTGGCTGGAGTGGGTGCAAGCCCGCGCCGACATCGGCGTCGACCAGGTTATCATCACCCTCTATACTCCCTACCCGTACGAAGCGGTAGCTCGCTTCGCCAAAGAGGTTATTCCTGAGTTCCGCTGAAATGACCTCTCTCTCCTTGTAGGGGCGACCGGCCGGTCGCCCGCCCCAGCCCATTGAGGACACTGGAGGACAATATGACTAAAGTAAAGTTTGGCCCCATCTACACCCGAATCGAAGACATCATGGGGCCCGTGGAACTCGCCGAGAAAGCCGAGTCCTGGGGCTACGACTCCTTCTGGGTCCCCGACTACGTCCTCAAGCCCCGCCTGGACGCCCTCATCGTACTCGGCGCCGCGGCCCAACGCACCTCCACCATCCAACTCGGCACCGCCGTCATGGTCCTTCCCTACAAGGACCCTCTTCAGCTTTCCAAGTCGGCCCTGTCCGTGGATGTGCTTTCCAACGGGAGACTTCTCCTGGGTGTCGGCATAGGCGCAAACCCGAGGGAGTTTGACGTGATGGGACTCGACATCCGATACCGGGGCCGCGTCTCCGATGAGCGCCTGGACATCATGTCCCATATCCTGGATGGCAAGACCGTCACCCACCACGGACGCTTCCACTCCTTCGAAGACGTTGCCATCGGCCCCCCTTCCATCAGCAAGCCCCGGATACCCATTTGGCTCGGGGCCCATTGCGGCAGCGGCTGGGCAGAGGGCGCCCTTCGACGCACCGGCAAGTACGGCGACGGCTTCATCCCGACCGAGGCCACCATCGAGCAGTACAAAGACGCCATGGAACGCATCTCCCGCCACGCCGAGGCCGCCGGCCGAGACCCCTCCTCCATCGAATGGGGGATCTTCATCTTCATCATCATGGAAGACTCTCGTGAGTACGCCGAACGCAAGGGATTTGCAGAGCTCGCCGACAGACTGGACCGGGACTACCCCTTAGTCCATGGCCGGGCTGCTGCTGCCGGCACCGTCGACGAATGCATCGAGGCTATTCAGGCATACGTCGACATCGGCGTCACCCACTTCATCCTCGATTCCGCCTCCCCCGCCGAAGAAATCGTCGAACAATACGAACGCGCCGCCAAGGAAATAGTCCCCCACTTCCGCTAACGAACATCCCGCGGCTGGGACTAGGTCCGACCCCGTCCCGTGTTGGAGGGGTCGGGGCCGCTCGTGCTGAGGCTCTCGAAGTATGAGCGATGGGAGGTCACGTTTCCCCTCCCTCTACAAACCGTAGGTCCGCCTTAGGCCGGAGAGGGTGAAATCCCCCTCACCAAAGGCAGCACTTCACGCCCAAACCGCTCATACTGCTCCATCATCTGCTCCGGCGTGACACCCGCGTTCATCACAAAGTGCGTAACCCCCGCGTCGATGTACTCTTGGATCGCCTCAGCACAGTCCTCGGCGTTACCCGAGACATTCGCCTCCCCCCGCACCGCCGCCGTATGGCTACGCCGACGGTTAGATTCCGCTTCCAGCGTTTTCCACGCCCGCTCCCGGTCGTCGTCCAGGCAGAACCAAAGCACTGTCCCAAACTCCAGCGCGTCCGGGTCCCGGCCAAACCCTTTTGCGTAGGCGCGCACCTTGTTACGCACTGCCCCGTATTCGGACACGGGGACCAGGGTCGGTATGAAGCCGTCGGCAAGCCTTCCCGCCCTTACGAGTGTCGATTCTACAAGGCCCTTCTTCCACAACGGTCCAGTCCAAATCGGTGGGTGAGGACGCTGCACGGGTTCCGGCCCAACTACCACCCCCTCCATCTGATGAAACTTACCCCGGTGTGTCACACTTTCCTCCGATATCAGCCGTCGCAGCAAAGCCAGCTTCTCGTCAGCCATCGCTCCCCGCTGGTGAATGTCCAGCCCCATGGCGTCGAACTCTTCCTTACGGCTCCCTACCCCCAACCCCAATATCAGCCGACCCTTCGATAGCGCGTCTACTGTAGCTACAGTCTTGGCAAGGGCGAGGGGGTGCCGGTACGGAAGTACAATCACCGCCGTTGCCAGCAGAATGCGCTCCGTCTTCTGGGACGCCGCCACCAGGAGCGTCATTGGGTCTGGAGTTGACCCCAGGGCAAAGTCCGTCACCCAAAAGGAGTCGTACCCCGACTCTTCTGCCCGGACCGCCATGTCTACACCCTCGATTGGGTCGTAGATGTGCGAATGCATTATCCCGAATTTCATTTCTTCAATACCCTCACTTTGCAAAACCCCTCTCGCATGTCATCCCGAGGCCCTGTGAGGAATTTTGACAGCCTTCATTGGAAGGCTATACTCGCCTGGATTGTGACACCATGCCGCCGAGTCCCGCCCCGTGCCGCCGCAGAGCCCTCTGTATCGCAAGTACCGGGGACTAACTTTATGTCTACCTGGTGGTCAGAACGGAAAAGCCGATGCCTATATTCGTATTCCTTGCGACATTCTTTGGGTGGATCTTTGCCGTCAGGCACCTGCTGTGGAGAGATAAAGAGAGGAAACTCACGGGCCCGAAGATGCACATGGTGACGAAGAGAGCCGAACTTGCCACAATAGGGCTAGGTCTATGTATTCTTGGTTTCGTCGTGCTACTTCTTTTCTTCGCCCGTAGTGGTTAGAACGGTAGATAATTCCCAAAGGAAAGGGTTGGCGCATAGTGCCAACCCTTTCCTTTTATTGGTTATTTCAGGTTGTAGTCGATGAACCTACCCTTACAGCGTCGCCACAAACTTCCGTATCCCCTCCACGCCCTTCTCCAGGTTCTCCATGCTCGTAGCGAAGGAAATCCGTACGAATCCCTCTCCGTATTTCCCGAAGGAGATGCCCGGAAGCACCGCCACCCCGTTCTCGTAGAGCAATCGGTCCCCGAACTGCTGCGCCGAAAGCCCGAGGTCCGAGACGTTGGGGAACAGGTAAAAAGCTCCCTCTGGCTTGAAGCACCGGATGCCGTCTATCTCGTTCAGGGCGTCGCAGGTCATGTCCCGCCGTCTGCGGAACTCCGCGACCATCTCTTGAGGCTCTTCCTTGGAGCCTTCTAATGCCGCGACGCCCGCCTTCTGCACAAAGGGCGCCGTACAAGAGACGCTGTTCACCATCAGCTTCGAGATATGGGGCACCAGCTCCGGCGGGAACACACCGTACCCGAGCCTCCACCCAGTCATGGCGTAGGTCTTCGAAAAGCCGTCCAGGATTATGGAACGCTCCAGCATCCCCGGTAACTCGGCAATGCTCGTGTGAGTGCTGTCGTAGACTATGTCCCTGTACATCTCGTCGGAGAGCACCAGGATGTCGTGCTCCTTTGCCATTTCTGCAATGGCCTCTAAATCCTCTTTATCCATCATCCCACCCGTCGGGTTGTGGGGCGAGTTCAGGATTATCAGCCGTGTGCGGGAGGTTATGGATCGCCTCACTTCATCCAGGTCGGGCTTGAATCCCTCCTCCTCGTACAGGCGCATGGGTACAGGCGTAGCCCCCGAGAATTTGATCATCGACTCATAGATCGGGAATCCGGGGTTCGGGTATATGACCTCGTCCCCTTCTTCCACAAGGGCAGTCAGGGTGTAGAACATTATCGGCTTTGCGCCCGGCGTGACGATAACGTTGTCTGGCGAAACGTCAATGCCCCGGGTCTCGGATGTGTGCTTGGCAACCGCTGCACGAACGTCGGGAAGACCGGCGGCAGGGCCGTAGTGGGTGAACCCGCCATCCAGCGCATCCTTCGCCGCGCCGATAATGTGGCCGGGAGTGTCGAAATCTGGCTCTCCTAGCTCAAGGTGCACCACGTCGACACCCGTGGCGGCCAGGGCGTTGGCTTTTACCAGGACCTCAAACGCGGTCTCGGTCCCCAGGTTGCTCATTCTAGAAGCCAGTTTCATTTCGGATGCTCCTCCCAGGTCGCATTTGTCGTGGCTGATGGGCGACTGATTATATCATGGTGCAGATTACATCCACCCCGCCCCCGATTCTTTTCCCTATCCCCATACGGGCGGGTCTCATGCCCGTCCTGTGCTTGTGGCATATACAGTTTCAGCATACCCTCCGACGCACTGAAGAACCGCATCCCCTGACATACATCCACCTTTCCGTTAAAATGACCCCCGAATCCCCACCCCGAAAGGGTCTTGCTATGACCAACGTACAGTTCGGGCCCCTCTATACCACGATGGAGAAATACATCGACCCGGTGGAACTCGCCCGCAAGGCCGAAGCCTGGGGCTACGACTACTACTGGGTCCCCGACTACGTGACCCTCAGCCCCATGGACGCCTTCGTTCTCCTCTCCGCCGTCGCCCAGAACACCACCTATCTCAGGTTGGGCACCGCCGTGGTAGTAGTCCCATTCAGGACCCCCTTCCAGCTGGCCAAGGCCTCGGCCACGGTGGACGTGCTTTCCGGGGGCCGATTCACCCTTGGCGTGGGCATTGGCGGCGCCGTGCCCCGGGACTTCGATGTCGCCCAGGTCGACATGCGAAAGCGCGGCCGCATCTCCAACGAGACCCTGGACATCACCCGAAGGCTCCTCACTGAAGAGAACGTCAGCCATCGGGGCCACTACTACTCCTTCGACGACCTCACCATGGAGCCGAGGCCCGTCCAGGAGTCAGGTATCCCCATCTGGATTGGGTCCATCTGCAATAACGGCTTCCCCAGCGGCGTCATTGACCGGGCAGCTCGCTACGGAGATGGCTTCTACCCCGCCGACACCTCCATCCCGGAATTCCAGAAGGCCCAGGAACGCATCAGGGCCCGCGCCGCCGAGATCGGACGCGACCCTGACTCCATAAAGTGGGGACTCCTCGCCTGGACCTGCCCCGGGAGTTCCAAGGAAGAAGCCCGGCAGACCGCCAGCCGAGAGATTAGCAAGCGTCTCGAGTCCGAGTGGGACGTACAGGCAGAGAACGGCTATATCCTTGGCACGCCCGAGGAAATGGCCGAGACCCTCCAGGGCTACGTCGACATCGGCGTCACCAATTTCGTCGTAGACCCCGCCTGCGCCCCCGTTGATATGCTCGAAATGTTTGAAGTCTTTGCCAAAGAAGTCATACCCCACTTCAGGACCAGGGACAATTCATGAGCGGCTTGGAATTCGGCGTCACCCTGTTCGACTCCAACGAGCGGAGCGCAATGCAGCAGGGAATCGACGCCGAGGCCTGGGGATATTCAATATTCTGGGCCCCCGAGTTCCTGGGCATACCCACGATGGAGCCATTCGCCGTTCTTTCTGCCGTTGCCCAGCACACCAGGACCATTAAGCTCGGGACCGGCATCGCAGGCCTGGCCGTTCGCAGCCCTGTCCAGATGGCCAAGGCGGCGGTGACCACAGACATCCTCTCCAACGGTCGGTTGGTCCTTGGACTGGGATTGGGGGGGCTCATCCCCATAGACCTGGAGGTCGAGAACATCCCCAATCTCCGGGAACGTGGCCGAGTCTCCAACGAACGCCTCGAAATCCTTTACCGTCTTTTCACTGAGCGTACCGTTTCCCATTCCGGCAATTACTACAATTTTGAGAACTTCACCCTCGGCCCCGACCCCGTACAGAAACCCCACGTCCCCATCTGGATCGGGGCCCGTTACCTGGGAAAGCTGACAGAGGCCGCCCTCAAGCGGGCCGGGACCTACGCCGACGTATTCATCTTCCCCGCCGACACCCCCACCAGCTACTATCCCTACGCCCAAGATAAGATCCGCGCCTATGCCGAGGCCGCAGGCCGTGACCCCGACGCCATGCGATACGCCAGCACCATGTGGACGTGCCTCGGCTCTTCCCGTGAGCAGGCCACAGCGGTTGCCAACCGGATAATACCGGAGATGCTAAGCGTGCCGTGGGTGGTACCTGATAACGCCTGCTACGGCATGGGCACCCCCGAGGACTGCATCGACACCGCAGAACAGTTCGCTGACCTGGGCGTCTCCCACATCCTCATGAATCCCTGCTGCGAATACGAAGAGGTTACAGCCCAGACCGAACAGTTCGGCAGGGAAGTAAACTCCCATTTCAGATCGGGTGTTGCCTCGTGACCGCCATGGAGTTCGGCGTCACACAAATCGGCGGCAATGAACGGAGCGCCGTGAAGCAGGGAATCGATGCCGAAGCCTGGGGCTACGCCATATTCTGGGCCCCCGAGTTCCTGGCCATCCCCACCCTGGAGCCCTTCGCTGTCCTTTCTGCGGCCGCTCAACACACCAAGACCATCAGGCTCGGCACGGGCGTCGCTGGATTGGCTCTTCGTAGTCCCATCCAGCTCGCCAAGGCCGCAGTCACCACCGACATCCTATCCGACGGTCGGCTGGTTCTCGGCCTCGGGCTCGGGGGAGTCGTTCCCAAGGACCTGGAGGTCGAAGGAATCCCCAACCTCCGGGAGCGGGGCCGAGTCTCCAACGAACGCCTCGATATCCTCTACCGACTCTTCACCGAGAAGTCCATCTCCCATTCCGGCGACTACTACAATTTCGAGGACTTCACCCTCTCCCCCGACTCCGTCCAGCAACCACACGTACCCATCTGGATCGGGGCTCGATGGACCGGCAAAATTGCCGACGCCGCCCTTAAGCGCGCCGGAACATACGCCAATGTCTTCATCTTTCCCGCCGACACCCCCACAAGCTACTATCCCTACGCCAAGGAAAAGGTCCGCTCCTACGCAGAAGCCGCAGGCCGAGACCCCGACGCCATTGGCTACGCCGGGACCATGTGGACATGCCTGGGCCCCACCCGCGAACAGGCAAAGGCCACGGCCAACCGGGTAATCCCCAGGATGCTTAGCGTGCCGTGGGTAGTCCAGGATAACGCCTGCTACGGCCTCGGCACTCCCGAGGACTGCATCGAGACCGCAGAGCTGTTCGCCGACCTAGGCGTCTCTCATCTTATCCTCGCCCCCTGCTGTGATCCCGAAGAGACCACCGCCCAGACCGAACAATTCGGCCGCGAAGTGATTCCACGTCTCAAAGGTGCTGACTAATGAACACACTGCAATTCGGCCCCCTCTTCTTCCCGACCAAAGAAGGCCCCGAGGCCCTTGAACTCGCCCGCATGGCCGACGATCTTGGCTACGATTACTTCTGGGTCCCCGACTATGTGACCCTCCCCTACCTGGACGCCTTCGTCCTTCTGGCAGCCGCCGCCCGGGAAACGAAGAACGTGAGGCTCGGGACCGCCGTGACCCTCGCCCCATTCCGCTCCCCATTCCAGATGTTCAAGGACGCCACTTCCGTGGATGTTCTCTCCGATGGTCGGCTGACCTTGGGCGTAGGCATCGGCGCCGTGGCCCGTGACTTCGAAATAGCCCAGGTCGACTTTCACAAGCGCGGCAGGATCTCCGACGAGTACATAGACATCACCCGCAGGCTCCTCGCCGGTGAGAACGTGGACTATGACGGCGAGTTCTACAGCTTCAAGGACCTCACGATGGGCCCTCGGCCCATCCAGCAGCCCGTCCCCATCTGGATAGGCGCCAACGGCATGAACGGATTCCCAAAGGGCGTGTTGCGCAGGGCCGGACGCCTGGGCGACGGCTTCTTCCCCACCGAGACCCCCGTCGAACGGTTTCGGGACGCCCAGGCCACCATTAAAGGCCACGCCGAAGCCGCAGGCCGGGACCCGGAATCCATCGGCTGGGGCCTCCTTACCTGGGGTGCTCTCGCCGACAGCCGGGAGGAAGGCATTAAGACCGCGGAGAGGGAAATAGGTGCTCGACTCAATAAGAAGCACTCCGTAAACCCGGACGGGGGTTACGCCGTTGGCCGCCCCGAGGACATGATCGCTACCATCGAGTCCTTCGCAGAAATCGGTGTCACCAACTTTGTGCTCGACCCCGGATGCCACCCCCGTGACATCCGCACCCTCGTCGAGACATTCGCAAAAGAGGTAATGCCCCACTTCCGTAAATAGCTGACCGCTCCTTCAAAAGAGGATTTGATATGGCACTGAAAATAGGTATCCATGCCGGTCCCCAGGACTGCTCCTACGAAGACTTGAAACGGCTCTGGCACATGGCTGACACCTCAGGGTTCTACTGGGTCTCCGTCTGGGACCACTTCTACGAGACCCCCGTCATCGATGGCAAAGGCCCATGCTTTGAGGCCGTTTCTATAATGACCGCCCTCGCGGCGGAGACCAAAAACGTCCGCGTGGGCTGTCTCGTATTCTGTGTTGGGACCCGCAACCCGGGCCTCCTGGCCAAAGCCGCCGTCACCATTGACCACGTCAGCAACGGGCGTTTGGAGCTGGGAATCGGCTACGGCCCCTGGGGGCCGGAATACGTCGCCTATGGACTCGATCTACCTGCCATGAAGACCCAGATGGACATCCTGGAGGAAGCGGCGCAAATCACGCGCTCCATGCTCCACAACGGGACCACCACCTTCCAGGGAAAGCACTTCCAGATAGATAACGCCCACGTGTACCCCCGACCCGTCCAAGACCCTCCGAGACTCTGGATTGCCGGTATCGGGGAAAGGCGTATCCTCCCCATGGTCGCCCGATACGCCGACGGCTGGAACGCCACCTACATCCCCGACGCCGCTTTCGAATCAAAAAACCGGCTGTTAGATAGGCTGTGCGAACAGGAAGGCAGGGACCCCGCCGACATCGTCCGCTCCTGCAACGTAGGCTTCTACATGGGCGCCGACGAGAAGGCAGCCCAGCGAAAGCGCTGGGAGTTCGAAGAGAAGTGGGGCCGCGGGGAGGCCGGACCCGATGACGCGAACTACGACAAGGACCGGGACTATCTCTCGGAGTTTGAACAGGGAATGATCTTAGGCACCGCCAAAGACGCCATCGAGCGCCTCGGCGCTCTGCAAGACGTCGGCGCCGACCAGGTCAACATCTCCGTCCGCGCCCCCTTCGACTGGGAAGGCCTCCAGGCCTTCGTAGAGGAAGTCATCCCGGCATTCAAGTAACCTGCCTTACACAATCCTCTATGTGAAATTATGAATCCAATCAACTTACCTGACATTACATTCGCAGTAACCGAGGACGAAATCGACGGTGGTTACTCCGCCAGTGCTTTGGAGTATGGCATCCTCACCGAGGCCGACACCCTTGATGAGTTGCGCTGCAACATTAGAGAAGCTGTGGAGTGCTATTTCGATGACGGGCAGGAAATACCGAAAATTCGGCTAGCACTGAGCATTCTGAGCTAGCTGTACGAGGGAAACGCCCCTCACGCCTACCCCTACCCCACCACCCGATCAACGAATTCCTTAGCCAACCCCAGGTAGGAGTCCGGGTCCAGGAGCCGGTCTATCTCGGCCTCCGACAGAACGTTCGTCACCCTCTCATCCTCCATTAGCAGCTCCTTCAGCCACCGACCCTCTTCGAACGCCTTCTGCGCCGCCTCGTAGACCACGTCGTGCGCCGTAAACCGGCCCAGCGACTCCGCCAGCCCGATCATCACGGCCTCCGACATGATCAACCCCCGGCTGTGGTCCAGGTTCCGGCGCATCTGCTCAGGCTTCACCTGTAGGTTCTCGAAAATCACGCTGGACAGGTTCAGAACGCCCGCGGTTAGGATGCACCCCTCAGAAATGAAGTGCCACTCGCTATGCCATACCGCCGAGTCTCGTTCGTCCTCGTGTTCCAGCCCCTCCAGCGCAACGCCCGCCAGCCCGCGAATGGTCCGAGCCACTGCGATAACCTGCTCCGACCAGGTCGGGTTCCGCTTCTGAGGCATCGTGCTGCTCCCCACCTGCCCCGGCCCGAACTTCTCCTCCAGTTCGCCCATCTCGGTTCGCTGCATCAGCACGACTTCATGGGTCATTTTCGCCAGGCTGCCTGCTATCATGGAAAGCACCACCACTAACTCCACGAGATTGTCCCTCGCCGAGTGCCACGTAATAACAGGATTGCCGAGCCCCAGCTCCTCCATCAGCGCATCCCGCACCTCCGAAGCCCGCCCCCCCAGCGATGACAGCGTCCCCGCTCCCCCGCTGAACTGCCCCACCAGCAGCCTGGGCTCGCACTCCTTCATCCGTTGAATGTGCCGACTCATCTCGTCCGCCCACACTGCCACCTTGTACCCGAATGTGATCGGCAGCGCCTGTTGTCCGTGCGTCCGACCCGCCATCAGCGTCCCCCGATGCTCCTTTGCCAGGTTAATCAAAGCCTGTTGCACACGGCCCAGGTCGCGCATCAGGATCGGCATTGCCTCTTTCAGCTGCAGGACTACTCCCGTGTCCATGATGTCCTGGGTAGTCGCGCCCCAGTGAATGTATTCACCCGAGTCCCCCGGACAGTGCCGCTCAAGCTCCTTGATTACCGGCACAATCGGGTGCCGCGTCACGTCCATGTCGCGCTTGATCGCCTCTATGCTCATCTCATCGGTGTTGCAATGGGCAACGATGGCGTCCGCGGCTTCCTGTGGAACAACCCCCAGGCGCCCCTCCACCCGGGCCAGCGCTGCTTCGACATCCAGCCATCTCTGCAGTTGGTTGCGCTCCTCGAATATAGCCCGCATCTCGTCGGTGCCGAACAGGTCTTTGAAAAAAGCGGAATCAAGGGGAGTAGAGCCCATTACGTGTTCCTTTCGATGCACAGCGTACGTTGGTGATGTCCGCCTAGCCTAATCCCGCCTGTGAGGTATGGCAACAGTGGCCGGCATTTATGTTCCTATGTTCCCTGCACCAGATGATTGGTCGCCCTCTTTTGAAGATGCTATAATGGAATGTACCCCAATTGGGGCACTAAACTGTATAGGAGGTGCGTGATGCCCAAAACCGCAATGGTTCGTGCTCGCGTGGAGCCGGAACTGAAACGACGTGCAGAAGAGCTCTTTTCTGAGCTCGGCCTCTCAACCACAGAGGCCATAACTTTGTTCTACAAGCAGGTTGCCATCCACCATGGCCTTCCCTTTTCTGTAAGGATTCCCAACGCAGTAACAATCGAGGCAATGCGACAAGCAGAGAACCGAGAGGACCTTATCGAATACTCCAGTCTCGAGGAGTTTAAGGAAAGCCTCGAGCAAGCATAGATGCGGCTTCTCCAAACGAGGCAGTTTAGAAGGGACGCCAGCAGGGCAAAGAGGCGAGGCAAGTCCCTCGACAAACTGTGCGCGGTAGTAGAACTGCTTTTGTCAGGCGAGCCCCTCTCTGAACGGTACAGGCCCCACCGTTTGTCCGGTCGGAGGTCTCATTATTGGGAATGCCATATCGAACCGAATTGGCTTTTGATCTGGTTTCGAGAAGAAGGTGACTTGCTTTTGGTACGTACTGGTACACACTCCGACCTATTCGATTAACCCGTTAATCCCCACCCTCGCGCTATAATGTCCCCACCCAACCCCACAGGAGGACCCCGACATGAAGAAAGAGGTCGTCAATTCACCCAAGATCGGCAAGGCTTTTTCCAGCACCACCTGTCACGCCACCAAGGCCGGCGGCTTCCTGTTCATCACCGGCCAGGTCGCCAACCCCCCGGACGTCGGCGGCAACCCCCATTCCACCCCCGAGATGGGCAGTATAGAGCAGCAGGCCACCCAGGTCATGGAGAACCTCAAGGCCATCCTCGAGGAGGCCGGTACGTCTTTCGACAACGTCCTCAAGCGCAACGTCTATCTGACCCACATCAACGACTTCGACCCCGTCTACAAGGTCATGCAGACATACCTCACCTCGCCCATGGCCAGCACCGGCATCCTCGCCGGCCTGATCCCCCCCAGCGCCCGACTCGAGATTGAGCTCATCGCCGTCATCCCTGACTAACCCCCCATTCACACATAGGAGAATTCCTACATGTTCATCCGCCTGCACCACGTCGGCCTCCTCGTCAAAGACCTCAACGAGACCAAGAAGCTCTACTGCGACCACTTCGGTCTCACACCCGGCCGGGAGTTCGACCTCGTCGAAGAAGACGTTCGCATCCTTAACATCCCTATCGGCGAAAGCATGATCGAGGTCAACCAGGTCATCAATGACGACAGTGGCGTGGCACGTTACCTCGGAAAAAGGGGCGACGGCCTCCACCACATCTGCCTGGAGTCCGACAACCTGGACGCCGACCTGGAGATGCTTAAACCCCTAGGCTACGACCTCATCAAGCCCATCGGCTCCAACGACTACGGCTTCCGAGTCGGGTGGATTCACCCTAAGCAGGCGCAGGGCGTCCTAATCGAACTCTGGGAGAACCCCAAAGGCAAACCCGACATCTCCCGTTCCTAGCCTTGCAACCATAGAGAAGCCCACTCACAACGTCTCATAAAACGAAGTCGGAGCTCGTCACATTCCCTCTCCCTTGGCGTGACCTTTGCACAACCCATATTCCAGGCGGCGGAGGGGTGGTCTGTACCGTCTGATCCCCTTTCCCTCGATGGGAGAGGGCTAGGGCCGTAGGCTCGCTGAGGAGAGTGAGGGTGTTCCGGACCTCTACGGCCTAGTTACGCTAAGGTCCCCTGCCAGGTCGCAGGTGCGCCGAGGCGTAAGAAGGCTAGGGTGAGGGTGACAGGTTCACACCGCCTACCCGTACAACCCGTCCGTCTTGGCGGCCATAATGAAGTCGTTGCGGTGCAGGTTCCGAATCTTGTGCGTCCACCAGGTCACACGCACCTTGCCCCACTCGGTCACCAGTCTCGGGTGGTGACCCTCGGCGTCTGCCGCGCTCCCCACGGTTTCTGTGAACGCCAGAGCATCCCCGAAGTTCGAAAACTTGAACGTGCGATCCAGCTTGGGAATTCCCCCCTCGTCTATCAACTCCCATTCCGACACCTGCGGATGAAGCTCGGCGATCTCCTCTTCAGTAACATGAGGCGCATCTCTCCGACAGGCCACACACCGCTCCTGCGTCAATGTTGTCAACGTTCTTTCCTCCAACCTTACTCCAATGCCCCGACGCTCGCCCCTGTTCATTCTTCCCCCTCTCCCTTGAGGGCCCTAAGGGAGAGGGGGATAAAGGAGGAGGGGGTTCTTGCCCTTCCCCTTGCCGCCCCCCGTCTTCTACGATATATTACATCGACTGATAGCCGTAACGACCTGCATTTCGGCTCAACCTTTACCAACCCGGGTGATTTCTATGGCATACGCCGAGCAAGACAGCATAGCGGCCGACATGCAGTTCAAGAGCCCCAGCGGGCTTACCATCAAGACCACTGGCAACACCGTCTTCCTGGACGCCGACAGCATGTACGTCCACGAAGTCGAAATCGCCGAAGGTGAATGGACCGGCGAAAAGTTCCTCTTCAACCTGGACTTCGCCGAAGCCCTTTCTTAGCCTGCACCGGCACTTCCCACTTCGGTCATTCCTGTGTAGGCAGACTGTAAGTGCGCCAAGGCGTGAATCCATCCCCCCCATCGGCTAGAAAGCATCACTTATTACGGCGCAATTAGTGATGCTTCAGTTTATAAGTGGGGTGGAGCGGAAGAGAGCCCCCTCCCCACCCCCTCAAAGAACCGCTCCGCCATCTTGTTCGCCACCCCCTCGAACATCCGCCCCCCGAGCCACCCCAACCCCCCACCCAACTTCACCTCGACTTGATACTTCACCATCGTTCCCTCCCCCGACGGTGAAAGCCACACCTCCCCGTCCCCCGACACCGGCCCCAAAGGCCCCTCCCCCGTGATCAGCACCCGGCTATACGAATCCGGCGTCTCTTCACAGTATCGAATCTCTCCCTCGTAACTGCCCTTCATCCCTCCGAAATCCGCCTCGAAGACCGCCCTGAATACCTCATCATCAACCCTCTCTACGCCTTTGCAAGCGGGGATCGAACGAGCCAAGGTGTCGGGATCGTGTAGGGCAGTCCAAACCTCTCCCGGCGAGCCCGCGAGCGTCAACGCGCCTTCTATCTTCAAACCTTCTCCATCACAACGCCCGCACAACCTCGCCCCTCAGCCGCTCTACCCAACCGGCTATCGACCTGTTCGACAACACCCTCACCCCCGACACCCCCATCATCCGATACACCCACCCCCGACTCACCTTGCTGAACAATACGCCGAACTGTGCCGCGCTCGCCTGTCCAAACTCTCGGCTCCAAAACTTGCCTATGCTTCCCGTAATTGCTAACGCCGCAATGATAGACGTTCGACGGCCAATCGGTTCATGCTGACCCCGGCTTCGGCAGCATCCATCGCGAGGGCGCGGTGCGTGTCTGGGGGGACGCGAAGCGTGAGAGTTCCACTGTAACGTCGTGTAAACAGAGGTTCGGGAACCGGCTTGCCCTCCTCACGCAGCCACCGAACAGAGAAGGCCACCAGTTCACGAATACCTGCGAACGCCTTTTCCGGCGTATTGTCTAGGTGGCTGATCGACCCGAATTCGGTACACAGCCCGACGAATTCCTCGTCCTCCTCAGACCAAACGACTCGGTAAGCGTATCGGTCAGCAATATCAGTCATCAATCTCCTCCAGCTTGTCTATTGCCTTCAGGACTTGGCGGACCTGGTACGCCTTTGCCATTCCTCCCCTGGACTGAATGTTCACTATCGGATCGCCCCGCCAAGGCGTTTGATAGAGCAGGTGACTTCCGCTTTGCCGCGGCTCTCCAAAGTAACGGTCGCAGACTTTCCGCAGGTCGTCAAACCGGACGTTGCGGGGGTTGCGCCTCATTTGCGATAGCCTCTTGTCCATGTCTATATGATAGCATTATAGCAACCAATAATCAGGACTTTGGGCCTTGTTGAAGGATCAATAAATTCACTGAAGAGTGAACTTGGTAGAGCATGGAAGGCGTCGGTATCCCGTAGAACCCTCGAGATCTATATCCGGACTACATCGTGGACTCTCCCCTCACCCCCCCTCAAAAACCGCCCCGCCATTTTGTCCGCAACTCTCTCGAACTTCTATCTTCAAACCATCTCCATCACAACGACCGCACAACCTCTCCCCTCAGCCGCTCTACCCAACCGGCTATCGACCTGTTGGACAACACCCTCACCCCCGACACCCCCATCATCCGATACACCCACCCCCGACTCACCTTGCTTCTACTCGATGGATCAAGCCACTCTCCATTTTTCGCTAGCACCGCCAACGTCCCCAGTCCCATCAGCAACGGCCAAGCCACGGCCAACCGGAGTCGATAGTGCCTTATCGGAATCGCGTGAAGGTACTCCCCAGCGGCTTGATAGTGGACCAGGGCCCTGTTGATGCCCCACACCAGCGCGGGTCTCGCCTTGCCACTCGCCCCGGCATCGAGCAAGTCCCCCGCCGAGAGCCCGCACCCTTCAAGCACTTCCCTCGGCAGGTAGCACCGACCCATACGCAGGTCCTTCGGCACGTCCCGTAGGATATTCGTCAACTGAAGCGCCTTGCCGAACCTGCCCCCCTTCTCACTCATCTCACCGGCATCCCAGCCCCCGAGCCCAGGATTGTGGTCCATGCTCATCTCGGTCCAGAACTGTCCCACGCAACCCGCCACCAGGTAGGTATATTCATCCATCTCCTCCGCCGTCTCAAAGCCCGACACCCCTTCCTGGCGGAAATACGTCAGGTCCATCTCCATCCCCTGGGTCAACGTCACGACGACCTGCCGTACCCGAAACCGGTCCATCTCCCCAAGACCCTCAAGCATCGATATGACCTTGGGCATCGACCTGATCAACTCTCTCTCCGCTTGCTCTGACTTCAGCGAGGATTCCACCCTAACCGACCGTGTCAGTGCCTCGATCTCCCCTAAGTCCCCCGGCCCGTCTACTTGCCTCCGAAAGTCGAGGAGTGCGGCCAGCCTGTCCTGCGCGGAGGTGGTCTTCGTATCGGCTATCGTGTCCGCGGTCCGCGCCAGCAAATAGGCAAGTCCCACCGGAGTCCTGAGGTTGCCTGGCAGTATGCGAAGAGTCAGATAGAAAGCCCGGGATGTCCCTTTGAGAACGGGCCCCAGCAGCCGGGCCTGTTCATCCGGCGTTACGGGTGGCAGCCCTCCCCCGACCCTCGATTCTTCCAAGTCCCCAACTGCCATTTTAGCTAGGCTAAGCCTAGACCCACCCGATCATGCGGAGCCCGCTGAAAGTCCGTATGAGGAGGATCGAAGTATGAGCGATGCGCCCAAACCGCACTTGCTGAAGTAAAGTCCACCCCTACCCCACCAGCCCCGAGGCCACCTTCATCCCAATCAGCATGCTCGTCAGATTCGTGTTGGCCAAGGGTATTAACGGGATTATCGAGGCATCTGCGACGTACAAGTTTTCCATCCCGTGCACCTTGCCCGCAGCATCTACAACCGCCCCCAGGTCCGAGGCAGGCCCCATCTTGCACGTCCCTGACGCATGGCTATAGTTCACTATCGACTCCTGAAGCTCGCCTACTATCTCCTCGTCGGTCTGCTTGCTTCCCCAAGGTTCAACCTCGCTCTCGATAAGCGAGGACATCGGCGCCGCCTCTGCAACCCTGCGGAGAAGCCTGAGTCCGTATATCAGGGCAGCCTTGTCCCGGCCCCCTTCGTCGGTCAGGTAGTTGGTTGCGATTCTTGGGGCAGCATTCGGGTCCCGGCTCGTAATCCACACCCGGCCCCGGGACCGGGCCGCCATATGACAGATGAACCCTTGCAAGGTGCGGGACTCCAGCGTCCTGGGCACCTGACTCGGCAGCAAGTGCAGATCGAAGGGCAGGTCTTCCTGGCACACGGGGCTCCGGGCCCGTAGGATCACCTGACCCCGGTACACGCTATCTTCTCCCAAGTCCCGGACCACCCGCTCCCAACCCTCGTCTGTCGGTTTGTAGCTGATATAGAAGGACGGATGATCATGCAGGTTGCGCCCGACACCCTCCATCACCACCGACTCCGGGATTCCGACCTCTTTCAGCACTTCCCGCGGCCCCACCCCCGACCTCATCAAAATCGGCGGAGTCCCGTGGGTCCCCGTGGAGAGCAATATCGTGTCTGCCCGAAGCTCCACATCTTCCCCCCGAGACTTCACGATCAACGCCTCGGCCCTCGCCCCTTCAATTACCACCTTGTCGACCATCGTGTGGTCCCAGATGGTCAGATTGGGGTTGTCCCGCACCGGGTCGAGAAACGCAAACGCCGCGTTCCAGCGCTCCGTATCCTTGACGTTTCCGTGGTAAGAGGCCACGCCCTCGCCCGGTTCCGGCCCGCCCATGTCCACCACCCTACCGAAACCCTCGTTAAGGCTCGCCTCTATAAACGCCCGCTGGTATAGCAAAAGCTCCTCTTCCTGCATCCTCTTCGTATACAACGGCCCTTGTGTGCCCCTGTAAGGCGTCACCGAGTCCCCTGCCGTACCCTCAATCTGTTGTATCAGCGGGAAAAGGTCTTCATATCTCCAGCCGGGGTTGCCAGCCTCGGCCCAGGCATCGTAGTCCCGGGGCACGCCCCAGATCGCCGCGCAATCGTTGTGGGAAGAGCACCCGCCCATAACCTTCGCTCGAAGCTCGATGAACTTGGACCCATCGAGTCGTTCCGCGTAATAGCCCCAGTCGTGGCTGTCTGGATCAAACCGGGGATCGAGAAGGTCTTTAGGCCACCGTCCCTCGGCCTTCGGCCCGTAGTCGGGCCCCGCTTCCAGCAACGCCACCGACAGCCCGGCACGGCACAATACATTTGCCGCCGCACACCCTGCCGACCCCCCACCCGCAACTATCACGTCGTAGCGCAGCTTCTTCATTGCGGGTCCTCCGCGATGAGACCTTTGCCAATTGTCATTCCGAGGCTCCGCGAGGAATCTGGGGTGGGGCTTTTGGCATGGAAGCTGCTACGCGGTCCTCCGAATGTGGTCTAGTACTGTGAGTTGCGTAAAGGCCTCGCGATGGTGGCACTGTCTAAAACTCCATCCGTTCGATATGCTCTATCAGCTGCTTTACGGTCGCCTCACCGGCCCTCGGCCCGGGATGCCTTACCGCCGGATTCCCTATTAGCCCCCGGTAATGGAGAGCATTCTTCCGGATGCTCAGGTCTATTCCCTCCTGCACTTCGAACAAGACCATCGGCAGCCACTGATAGAAAAGCTTTTCTGCTTCCTTCGTTTCACCCTCCGCCATGTGCCGGCAGATCCGCACCAGCGTCTCCGGGAACGCGAAACCCGTCATCGCCCCCGACGCCCCCTGCGCCAGCTCGTCGACCAGGAACAGCCCGCCCAACCCCCCGAACAATGCCAGCCTGTCGCCGGCTAGATCCTTTATCGCTCGAATCTTCGGCGGCGTGGGTGGCGCCTCGATCTTGCAGTATTGTACTGACGGAATGTTGTCGGCCAGCCTCATGAAGAACTCCGGCGGCATGTGTACCCCCGTGGTCTTCGGATAGTCCTGCACCACTAAGTCGATGTCTACTGCCTCGGCCAACCGGTAGTAATGAGCGTATACGGCTTCCAGGTTGGTCTTGGGCATCGGCGGAGGCGCGACCATAACCGCAGCTGCGCCCATCTCCTTGGCTTCCCGGGTCCGCGCTATCGCAACCATCGTGCTCGGCCCAGACGTTCCCAGCGTCACCGGCATCCCGTTCGCCGCCGAGATCACGGCCTCTGCCACCCCCCTCCCCTCAGCGTCAGTCAAGCGGTGTGCTTCTCCCATTACACCCAGCGCCACCACACCCTCACACCCCGACTCCCGCGCCTTTCCGACAAGGTTCGGGATGCTCGCCTCGTCCACCGTTTCGTCTTCGTTGAACGGCGTAGCCAGCATCCAGTGTACGCCTTTGAGCTTTGTAGCCATACGAAACCTCCCTGTTCAGAACACACGGCCGCCGAGCCGTGTAATTGGAGATGGGCCGCATTATGTTTGAGGCGCTTCACGGGTGTCAACATTGCTCTGAGCCGTCACCCCCTTGCATCCCCCCACCTCCCCACCCTATCCTTTCCAATGGAGAAAAAGCACTGAATGTCCATTAAGTGACGCGCAAAGTTTCTCGAAACAATCAATAATCGTGCCTGAGTTAGTGATTCAATCAAAGGTCCTGATGCCCTGATTATAGTCAACCCCCCGGAGGCCCCAATCCCGTGACCCTCGCCACCAGCGCCGATACCACCCTCGCCCGAGACCTCGCCGCCGAACTCGAAAGACGCGTCTCCGGCGAAGTCCGCCTCGACGATTTCTCCCGCACCCTCTACAGCACCGACGCCAGCATCTACCAGATGAAACCCGTCGGTGTCGTCACTCCCCGCGATGCCGACGACGTCGTAGCCGTCGTCGAGCTCGCCAACCGGGAGGGCATCCCCGTCCTGCCTCGTGGCGCTGGCACAAGCCTATCCGGCCAGACCGTCAACCACGCCATCGTCCTGGACTTCAGCAGGCATCTGAATCGGCTCCTGGAGGTTAACCCGGAGGAGGGTTGGGCCCGAGTGGAGCCGGGCATCGTAGTTGCGGCCCTCAACCGGCAGGTTGCCGGACATCGCCTCCACTACGCCCCCGACCCCTCGACAGTTAACCGTGCAACCGTTGGAGGCGGCATAGGCAACAACTCTTGCGGCACCCACTCCGTCCTCTTCGGCAAGACCATCGATCAGGTCCTGGAGCTCGACACCATCCTCTCCGACAGCACAAGAGCGCGGCTAGGTCCTATATCACCAAGTAGCTTGGAGTACAGACTCTCGGGGCCCGGCTTGCTTGGCAACGCCTATCGTGAGACTGCCCGTCTCGCCGAGGCCAACCGCGCAGAGATCGAAGCCCGCTACCCAAAGATCATGCGCCGGGTCAGCGGCTACAACCTCGACGAATTCCTGGACCCAGACCCTTTTAACCTTGCCCGCATCATCGTCGGCTCCGAAGGCACCCTCTGCACCATCACCGAGGCCAAGGTCAAGCTCGAACCCTTGCCCAACGCCACCGGCGTCGCCGCTCTCCATTTCGAGGACATCTTCCAAGCCTGCGACGCCACGCCCGCAATCATCGAACACGGACCTTCCGCCGTGGAGTTCATAGACGACATGATCATCCGGCAGACTCGGGCGTCCCTCGGACTCAAGCGCTACATAGACTTCCTGCAGGGAGACCCCGGAGGCTTGGTCCTGGTCGAGTTCTTCGGCAATTCGGAATCGGAAGTCCGGTCAAAGCTGGAGAGCTTCAAGGCCGACATGGAGCGCAAGAGGCTCGGCTACGCCTGCGTCAACCTGCTTGAGAAAGAAGACCAGGCCAAGGCTTGGGCAGTGCGCAAGGCAGGTCTCGGTCTGCTCATGGGCGTCCGCGGCGACGCCAAGCCCATCCCCTTCGTTGAGGATACAGCCGTGGATCCCAACCGGCTCGGAGAGTTTGGCCGCCGCTTCGACCAGATCGTCCAAGCCCACCATACCACTGCCTCCTACTACGGCCACGCCAGCGTCGGCTGCCTCCACATCCGACCCCTGGTCAACCTCAAGAATGGCCCCGGCATCCGGCAGATGGAGTCCATCGCCGAGGCTATAACCGACCTCGTCCTCGAGTTTGGCGGCTCCCTCAGCGGCGAGCACGGCGACGGAATAGTCCGAGGCGTCTGGACCGAGAAGATGTTCGGCCGGAAGATCTACGACTCCTTCGTCGAGCTCAAAGACGCCTTCGACCCCAAGCGCATAATGAACCCAGGCAAGATCATCGAGTGCCCCCCCATGTCCGAGAACCTGCGCTACGGCACGGAATACCGGGCCCAGAGCCTCAACACCCGCATGGACTTCTCGTCTTTCGAAGGCTATGCCGGGGCCGTCGAGATGTGCAACGGCATGGGTGAATGCCGGAAGTCGGACGGCGTCATGTGCCCCTCTTTCCAGGCCACCCGTGAAGAGGAGCACTCCACCCGTGGACGCGCCAATCTCTTGCGAGCCACCCTATCCGGCGCCCTCCCCCACGACACCATGATCAGCGAGCGCCTCCACGACGCCCTTGACCTCTGCCTTGAGTGCAAGGGCTGCAAGGCCGAATGCCCTTCCAATGTTGATATGGCCAAGCTCAAATATGAGTTCCTGGAACGGTACAATGCCGCCAACGGCACTCCCCTCCGAGCCCGGATCTTCTCCGAGATAAGCCTGATAAACCGGCTGGGGTCCGCTCTCGCCCCCTTCTCCAACTGGCTCGCCAACTTCCCCGGAGTCCGAAGCCTCAACCACCGATTCCTCGGCATACACAAGAACCGCGCACTGCCTCCCTTTGCCAGCCCCGGCCTCGGGCAATGGTTCAAAAACCACCGACCCCTCAGCTCCGGGTCCCGAGGCGAGGTCATCCTCTTCAACGACACATTTATGACCTACAACTACCCGTCCGTCGGCATAGCCGCCGTCGAGTTGCTGGAGCTGGCAGGCTATCGAGTGCGTCTCGCCAACGTGCGATGCTGTGGCCGTCCCATGATCTCCAAGGGTCTGCTAAAGCGCGCCCGAGGCAACGCTCGCTACAACGTCGACCGTCTGTTTGAAGCCGCCTCCAAAGGCACCCCGATAGTCGGCTGTGAGCCCAGTTGCCTTCTCGCCTTCCGTGATGAATACCCCGACCTCCTCCAGGATAGCAAGTCCAAGGTCGTGGCCGAAAACACCTTCATGATCGACGAGTTCCTGGCCAAGATATCGGAAGAGGGAGCCTTGGATTTGGCCTTCTCCGGACAACCGCGTAAAGTCCTGTTCCACGGCCACTGCCATCAGAAGGCCCTCGTCGGGGTAGAAGCAGCCAAGACCGCCCTCTCCCTCGCCCCCGGCCACCAGGTGGAGGTTATCGACTCCGGGTGCTGCGGCATGGCCGGAGCCTTCGGCTACGAAAAGGAGCACTACGACCTATCGATGCAGATAGGCGGAATGAAGCTCTTCCCAGCCATCGAGGCCAAGGGTCAGGAGTGGGACGTGGCGGTCATGGGCGTTTCCTGCCGGCAACAGGTCGAGCACGGCACCGGCCGCCGCGCCCGGCACCTCGTCGAAGTCCTCCGCGACTCCGTCCTCACCGAAGGAATCCCCCTAGCCTGATCCCGATACTCCCATCTCATTCCTGCGAAGTTGGAACATGCGCCTCTGGCGCGCAGGCCGGAGGTACGCCTCAGCGTGAATAAAAGGTTGTGGCATTCCGCTGGCCCTGAGGCTCTCGAATAGTCTCAAGAGTGGAATGGGGGAGGCGTCTTGTCCCTCTCCCTCGATGAGAGTCGTAGATGCGCTGAGGCGTGAGGGCTAGGGCCGTAGGCTCGCTGAGGAGAGTGAGGGTGAGTCCGGCCTTGCCACAGCAGGCATCCAGCCCTAAACCAGAGGCACTACCTCTTCCGCAAAGCGCTCTATCTGCTCCCGCTGGTACTCCGCAGACGCCGACCCTCGATAGCTGAAGTCCAGCAATAAGTGATCCACACCCGCGTCCAGAAAACCCCTCACCCTCTCCGCACACGTCTCCGGGGAGCCGACTATCGTCATATCTTCCGGCTTCACCCCCGTCGCAGTCAGCCGAATGCACTCCCGCAGCTGCGGCACGACTTCGCTCTCAACCTTGCTCTCGTCGTCCACTATAGCAACGAAGTTCATCAGGCTGATCTTTAGGGAAGACCCAGCCCGCTCGTTCTCCGCCTCGATTGCCGGCATCCATTGCTCCCTTATCTCCTCGACGGGCATCGGGGCGGGGAGAATATGGGTGGCATACCGTGCCGCTCGCGGTATCGACGGAATGCCCCCGCCATACCATATCGGCGGGTATGGCTTCTGCACGGGCTTCGGGTCTAGGGTTACATCCGAAAGCTGGTAATACTTACCCTCGTGATCGACGCCGTCCTCAGTCCAGAGTCGGGTGATCACTTCCATCTGCTCATCCGTGACCCGAGCCCTGCGTTTGTGATGCTCCTCCACCCCGGCCATTTTGAAGTCCCCAGGAGACCATCCCATGCACATACCCGGTATCAGCCTCCCCCCGGACATCACGTCGATCGTCGAGAGGTTCTTGGCCCAGAAATAGGGCGGGAGCAAGGGCAGGATGAGCGAATGGATCCCGAGACGCAGGTTTTGCGTGACTGCAAAGAGGGACGGAAGTAAAGCCAGTGGGTCGAACAGGTGGTGACTGCTGAACTGTTCGAACATCGGGGCGTGGGGCAGGGTCATGTGATATGGGAATCCGGCGGAGTAGTACCCCAGCCGGTCCAGCTGCTTCACCACATCCGACAGGGAGTCCAGTGTTGGCGGCGTCGCTCCCCACCCGTACAAATACGCGCTGAACCTGCTTATGTCACCCATGTACTAAGCCCATATCCTTTCTCGGAAGGAACTACCCTCACATAACTCGTATTGGAGGGGCTGGGCCCACTCGTGCTGTCGCAGATCCGCCGAGGCGGGAGGCTCTCGAAGTATGAGCGGGGGAGTCTTATACCCTCTCCCTTGATGGGAGAGGGCTAGGGTGATCCCCAATATATACGGCCATTGTCCTTTAGGGAAGGAAAGGTCCGCTACGCCCTGGCCTTCATCCTCTCGGAAAGCATCTCGCCACCCATGGCCCAGTGCTCGCCGGCGGTTTCCGTGATGATAACGTGGACCGACTCCGCCGAGGGAGTGCCCGCTATGTTGACCATGGCGTCGGTCATGGCCTTAACCAGGTCCGATTTCTGTGACTCGCTCCGGCCTGGCAGCATCTCTACTCTGACTATAGGCATATCCGTCCTCCTTGATGTGATGGGACCTTCAGAACCGGGAACGGGGAGATATTATCAGGATGAGTCGGATGGCGCTACCGAGGCGGCAACGAGAAGGGAAACGGCACCGAGGGATTCCTGTCCAGCAAGCGGCGCCATAATGTTTGACCCATCTCCTCGGCCCGCGCCACGACATCCTCCTCATCGATGGTTAACAGCTTCCCGTCCCTCATCAGCCATCGTCCGTCGACCATCACCGCTTCCACGTCGTCGGCCTGCCCGTTGTGTATGTACGCCGAGACAATCCGGTGGTTCGGCACCAGGTGAGGCCTGAACGTGTCTATCATAAACAGGTCGGCCTTCTTCCCCACCTCCAGGCTGCCTACCTGGTCCCCGAGCCCCAGGGCACGGGCGCTCCCCATAGTCCCCCACTCCAATACCTGCTCCGGCTGCGGCGACATCGGAGTGTGCTGGCGCACCCGCTCGGCGAACAGACCCGTCCTCAGCACGTGGAGCATGTTCTCGTCCATGTTGTCCGACCCCATTCCGATGTTGGAACCCGCCTCTTCCAACTCCCTGGCCGGGGCTGCCGCCCCTCGTCGTGCGGCAATGGCCGGGTTGAACGACACATTCGTCCGGGTCTGCCCCATCAACGCAATCTCCGAATCATCTAGGTAGCGGCAGTGCGCGGCCACCACTCTCGGGCCCAAGGCGCCGTTAACGTACAGGTACTGGGTCGGCCTCACGCCCCTGGTCCGCATCACCGCCTGTACTTCATCGTAGCTTTCGCTCAGGTGGACCGTCATCCCGATGTCATACCGGTCAGCCGTCCGGCGGCAATCCTGCAACAGCTCCGGCGAGCAGTATTCGGGTGTCGACGGGGAAGTCATGCACGTGACCCGACCCTCGGTTCCGCGATTCCAACCCTCGATCAAGTCAACACTCTTCCGCATCCCCTCGTCCGCCTTGGCGGGGATGTAGCTGTACTCGCTCCTGCGAACCAGCTCCATGTCCACGTCTTCTACGTACTCTGCCAGTACCATCCTCATCCCCGTGTCGGCGAGACTTTGGACATAGTTCGCTATGTCCTTCTCGATCTCCAGCACGCATGTCGCCCCACTCCGTATCGACTCTATAACCCCGAGCACGGCAAAGACGTTATCTTCTTCTTTGCCCATCAGGGCTCGGGTGTCCTCCGGGAACCGGAGGGTTGTGGGGAAGCCCGTGTCCTCCAGGATGCCGCGGTTAGCCGTCTTCAACAGGTGAGTGTGGGCGTTTATGAGGCCCGGAAACACAGCCTTCCTCCGACCATCCACCACCTCCGCCCCCGGGAACCGCGCCCCTACCTCTTCCGAGTTTCCCAGCGCAGCAATCTTCCCGTCCTCAATCGCAATCGCCGAGTCGTGAAGAATGGTCCTACCAGGCCCTCCCGTCACGATGGTCGTATTCTTAATAACCGTTGCCATCATCTCCGACCTTTAATCCGAATTTTCCGCTTTTCTGCCCGTCGCTCCTTCGTAGGCAGTCCGCAGGTGCGTCGTAGCTTGAACCCATCCCTTCCCCCAACCGGGCTATAATAACCCCAACCCATGATCAGCAACAGACTATTACAAATCCCGGTCTTGGCCCTGGCCCTCGTGATCCTCGCCGCGGCCGCTTGCGCCAGTCCCACCGCCACCGAGGAACCTCCCACCCCCACCCCCGAGCCTACGCAAGAAGTCTCACCCCCCACCCCCACCTCCGTGCCCACCCCCATCCCCACAGTCACCCCGGAGACAGAGGCGGACGCTGACCCAAACACTAGGCTCGGCATCAAGGAAACCCCCAACCCAGACGGCCTCCCCATCGGCAGCGAGATCGGCTACCTCGCCCCCGACTTCCGGCTCGAGACCGAGAATGGTGATGTCGTAGTTCTTAGCGATTTCCGAGGCCAACCCGTCTTCATCAACTTCTTCGCCGTCTGGTGCGGGCCCTGCCGCTTCGAAATGCCTGAGATCGAGAGTATCTACAACTCTCTCGGGGACGACTTGGTGGTGCTTACGGTGGATGTCCGGGAATCGTCGGAGAGGGTCAAAGCCTACAAGGAGCTGCTGGGACTAACCATGCCGACGGTCATGGACACTCACCGACAGGTAGCCACAGCTTACCAGGTACCCGGCCTGCCCTGGACCTACATCCTGGATGACAAGGGAGTGGTCCGCCACATAAAGTTCGGCGCATTCCTCAGCAGGGAAGAGATAATCGCCGCCCTCGGCACAGTCGGCATCACCGAAGACGCCGACTCCGGCTAAACTACACTCGGCTCGGCGAATCGTTCGACCTTGATCTCCTTGACTCTGTCCCGGGCCTGCCAGAGATCGTAGGCCATCTGCATTCCCAGCCAGGTCTCCGGCGTAGACCCAAACGCCTTCGAAAACCGGATCGCCATGTCCACCGACACCCCAGCCCTTCCATTAATCACATTTGAAAGCGCCTAGCGAGTTACACCCAAGCCCTTAGCCGCCTTAGTCACGGTCAGCCCCAACGGCTCCAAGCATTCATATTTGACTATCTCTCCCGGGTGGCACGGGTTTGCCATAGGCATAATCTCACCTCGTAATTGACCCCAAGCCTACACCACCACCGCCCCCGACACCACATACACCGGATCACAGTAAATCCCGAGCCTTGGAGTGATATCTCTCGCCTCCGGCTCCCCCCACCCCCCCGACCGACGGAAATACGCCCCCACCAGCCGCCCCCGGTCTTCTTCCGAAAGCGCCTTCCATATCGCCGTGGCTTTCGTAGGGAACATCCGGTTCGAGAAGATCACATGGAACCGGGCCCCGGGCCTAAGCACCCTTGCCACCTCCCGAAACACTAGTTCCGGCTTGGTCAAATATTGCACCGATACCGTCAATATCGCCGCATCTAACGTGTCGTCTCGGAAAGGCAGTGTGGGATTGGCATTCAAATCGTAGACCAAGGCATCGTCGAGTTGCGGATTCTCCCTCATCTCGACTGCATTGAGACCCAGCCCGACCACCTTCCCCCTCGGCTGGCCTTCAGGCAGATGCGACCGCCAGCTGCTCATCAGGTCCAGTATCACCCCGCCGGAGGGCAGCACCCCCGAGAGGTATTCTCCAATCGCCTTGATAGCGAACTGATCGATGTGGACAACCAGCCGTGGCGCGGCGTAGAACACGGCATCCGGCCTCTCGTCGTCCCTACGAAAGTGCTCAGGCCGGAATGGGGACTCAGGTTGCTCTGGCATGACTGTTCAGTAATCTTCCCTGACCCATTTTGCCCGCCGCTAGCCCTCTGTCGCTCGTCTCGGTTTCCGGAGCAGCACTGAGCTCAGGACTAGGGTCAGTGGCATGAATGAGGTGTAAAGCAAAGCTCGCTGCAGGTCCCCCGTAGCCTCCTGGATGAATCCCACCATCAGGGGCCCGATAGCCGCTCCTAAGGAGATCGCTATCCGCAGAAAGGCCTGGCTCACGGCCACTTCTCTCGGCTTGATGTTGGGCAGATAGAACACCATGCCCATTATCACGGCAAAGAACGCCGAGAACACTCCTTTGAGTATCGTTAAAAGGATCACCAGTCCCGCAGGTTCTGTGTAGAGCAGGAGCACGATTAGTACGAATTTGGCGACGCCGCACACCGCCAGGACAAGGGACCTGTGCCGGTTGAAAAACCCCACTGCGTTTACGCCTATCGAGCTCGGCGCAGCAGCAAGCGCCGAGGCCCCCACTGCTACCCCCACCATTGTCCCCGAGAGGTGTAACCGGCTCTCTGCCAAGGTCGGCCAGAACACGTTGAAGGCCATCTCCGCCAGGACCACTCCCACCAGCCCGATGCTGGCGTACCACAGCTCCCGGTATTTCAGGACGCTCTTCAGCGGTGTGCCTTCCTGGGAAGGCGCTCCTCTTCGCTCCTCCCCCGTCCCCCGGTTCCTGCCAAGCACCAGCCAGGCCAGGGTCAGGGCCAGGCACACGAAGCCCCACACGTTCAGCGCTCTTCTCCAGTCCCCTGTCCAGACCACGATCAGCGGTGTAAGGAACGACACGATCCCCATCATCAAGTCCACGCTTCCAACAAGGATGCCGTTGGTCATGGCCAGTTGGCGTCTGCTGGACCACTGCTGAATCAACAGCACCCTCGGGGCCTGCGTGAACATCGTTCCCAGGGCCAGGCACCCCCTCCCGAGGAGCAGCACCGCAAACACCGGCGCCCGAGCCTGGATGAAGATCGACCCCGCAACCAAAAACAGCGCGAAGGCGAGCATCCGCCGCGGCCTGAATCGGGAACTCCACGTATTGATGGGCATCACCAGCACCAGGTTGGTGATCAGCGACGAGGAGCCCACCAACCCCTGCATCGTCGGCGACAGCCCAAGCTCCTTGGAAATGTCCGGCAGGAGCAGGCCGATGAAGAAGAGCATCGCCATCGACGTGGAGACGCCTGAGGCCATCGCCCCAATCACCACCCATCGGTAACGGGGGATCGCATCCTGGGCGGCGAGACGATGCGGAGACGATTCTTGAGAAATGACTGCCATGGTTACGACAGCCATTATAGGGGCAGCGGCTAGATTACCCCCGACTCCCGCATCTCGGTCACCTCATCCCAGTCGTACCCGCAAACCTCGGTTAGCACCTCCTCGGTGTGCTGCCCGAACTCCGGGGCCCCTGTCCCGACCCTCGCCGGAGTCTTGGAGAATCTGATTGGTGGTCCCGTGGTCTTGGTAGCCCCCATCGTCGGGTGCTCGGTGTCTACCACGTACTCGTTGGCCAACGCTTGGGGGTCTTTCGCAGCCTCCGCAACCGTATTGACCAGCGTGTAGACGAACTTCACCTTCTTCTGCACAAACAGGTCGGCCCACACCGGTCTCGGCCTCGCTGCAAATGTCTCAATCAGGATGTCTCTGAATGCAGCCGCATTCTCCAGTCTGCCGGCCAGCGTGTTGAACCTCAGGTCGTCGACTAACGCACCCAGCTCCAGCACGGAGCAAAATTCCTGCCAGACCCGTTCCGGATGCGGCTCGTTGAGCATTATCCACTGGCCGTCGGAGCACCGGTACCAGTTGACGAACGGGTCCAACGACGCACGGCTGGAAGTCCCAAAGGTTGCGTCATTCTTCCAGAGGTACATGTGGTAGTTGTCGTGCTGCAGGTGAATGGCACTCCCGAGCATCGAGGCTTCCACCGCCTGCCCCACCCCCTGCCTCTCCCTGGCAATCAGTGCCGCCATGATCCCGTAGGCTAGCATGGTCGCGCCCATCTGGTCGAAAGTCCCTCCCCCAACAATCAATGGCTCCCCGCCCTCGGCATTACCCATACGGAACATGTAGCCGCTGTGCGCCTGTATCGAGGAATCGTACCCGTGCTTGTTCGCCAGCGGGCCCCGAGTGCCGTAGGCCGTGTTGATCGCCCATATCAGCTTGGGGTTTATAGCCGAAAGGGCCTCGTAGTCCACGCCCAGCCGCTCAACCACGTCCATGGTGAAGTTGGTGAAGAAGACGTCGGCTTTGGAGATTAGCCGGCGGAGCACTTCCTTCCCCTGGGCGCTCTTCAAGTTAAGGGTGATGGCCCGCTTGCCTCGGTTCACCATCTCGAACCACAGGGCCCGGCCGCCGGGGATCTCAAGGTTGTGCCCGAAGGCCTGCGTCACTCCCCTGCTCGGGTCTCCGGTCACGGGCTGCTCTATCTTGATAACGTCCGCCCCCAGGTCCCCGAGCATGTATCCCGCGCCCCCGCCATTGTGCCAGACGGCCAGTTCTATGACTCGTATCCCGGTCAGGGGCCCCATAGGTCGCGCCTCTTCTCCATTCGCCGAGTCCATGTTGCGCCCCTTTTCCGTCTACTAAAAATTGCCCGGAATGATAGACCTGCACCAATCTTTCAGCAACAACCGAAATTTGCCGCAAACCAGTATTGCGCGCGCACCGCAATTGCATTTATATTGAGGGTACACTCAGAAAGGAGGTGGTCAATTGGATATTGATGATAGACGGACTTGTGAGGTGTCTGTAACGTAAACGGTTTGACACGTAGGGGGCGTCCCCCTGGGTTCCGTTTGCGGAATCCGTGCAGACGCCGGGCCCCGAAGCTCCCGGGTTGTCCACCGGGACGGCCATAGGCCGAAGTGCTTCGGGGCTTTCTCTCTCCCCCACTTCCCCACCCCCCACAAGTCATTCCGGCCTCCGAGCCGGATTCCAGAGCGGTGGGGCCGCTCATCCTGAGCTAAGTCGAAGGGTCGAGCGGGAGGGGCACGCCCTTGCTTTGTGAAGACAATCAATTGAGGTGCTCACCCCCTCCCCACCGACACCAGCCTCGCCACCCTTTCCCAGTCCACCGCATTCGAAACCACCCCACCCACCTTCACGCTCGTCCCCACTATTACGCCGTCCGCACATTTCATGTAAGCCCCGATATTCTCTTCCGTCACCCCGCTCCCGACCAGCACAGGCATCCCCTCAGGCACCGCCTCCTTTACTGCCCTCACATCCGACATGTCTGCCTCCTCCCCCGTAAAAGGCCCAGTCACGATCAGAGCGTCGGCTAGTCCTCTCTGCACAGCCGCCTTCGCCGCGTCCCGGATATCCTGCTCGCCGAGAGGAACAGCGTGCTTTACCAACACGTCGGCCAGCAGCTTCACATCCGCGCCCAGCCCCGACCGCCGTCTAACCGTCTCTGCAGCCCCACCTTCGATAATCCCTTGATCAGTAACCATTACGCCCGTGTGCACGTTCACCCGGATGAACTCTCCCCCCGTTGCATAGGCCAGCCCGAGAGCCGCTATCGGGTCGTTACGAAGCACATTCACCCCAAATGGCACGTCAACTCTCTTGGCGACTCTATCGATTACGACAGCCATCGCGGCTATGGCCTCAGGCGGTACTGAGCCGGTCAGAAAAGGAACGTCCCCGAAGTTTTCGAATATCACGGCATCTATACCGCCCCGGGCCAGGGCCTCGGCATCCCGCAGTGCGTGCTGCACGACCTCGTCAAGGTCTCCCTGCCAGCCGGGACTGCCAGGCAGCGCCAGCAGGTGCACCACCCCGATAATCTCCTTACGGCTTCCGGTTCCCTCGCTTAATACAGGCATGACTCCTCCCCCCAAAGGCTATCCCGCCCCCATGCTTCTGCACAACCCTCCCTCCACCCACGCTCACCCGTCATTCCCGACCCCGATCGGGAATCCGTCCCAGGGAGGGGCCGCTCACCCTGAGCACCGTCGAAGGGTCGAGCGGGGGGCGGCCCACGCCCCACCAATCCGTCACACCCCTCCCCACCCACCCCACCCCCTTCTCCCCCGTCATTCCGAGGCCCCGCGAGGAATCTGGGGCGGGGCTTCCCTCCCCATCCCGCCCCCAAAAGTGACACGAACCCCTTGACTAAATCAAAACATCTGTACTATATTGCCCCCCAGGCCCGACTCTTCCAACGTCGGCCCTAATAAGGAAAGGACATAGGAGTCCCATGAGTCGCACAAGCCTCCATAGGCCCCGTCGTAACCGAGCGGTATGCCACCGCCCGGCCACAGGCACGCGCCTCCTCCCCTGTCCCTTTCCATCCAACGTCCCACCACACATCCCCCACTACAAGCGCTGCCCCAAGGCCCATCGCCTCCGCCTCCGCAGCGATCAATCACTGTCCCGCCCGGTCCACGCGACCGGCTATGGAAGATCCCCGGACAAAACCTGGCTTGCCCTTTCCAAGGGCCACTGCCAAGTGCGCGCCCCACTCACCCGGCGCATCCGTTTCGCCTCCTCAGGCGACGCCCCGGAGCACAGCGTCATGTCTCCTCCTTGGGCCATAGCGCCACCTCCGGACTCCCCCGGCCTAGACCTTGCTGGCGAGTCCGAACAGTCGGACAACCTCCGACTTAAAACAAACGCACCATTTAGGGATTCCACCGTCGTCACCATCGGAGAACTCCGGTCTACGAACGCCGGTCACGGGTCCACGCTCCCATCCCTTAGGGTGGTCGGGCACTTCTGGTGGTCGAGACTGCCCCACACCGAGATCCCCTCGCGTCTCTTCCACGTCCTCTCAGAAGCACGGGGCTGTCGCAGAGCCGGCGTCGATGTGGAACATCCGCTGTCGCGGACAACACCCATCGGTACAG
Source organism: Dehalococcoidia bacterium (assembly GCA_965249275.1). Classification (GTDB taxonomy): domain Bacteria; phylum Chloroflexota; class Dehalococcoidia; order Plut-88900; family Plut-88900; genus Plut-88900. Next base: position 734,828 of record CBDFLQ010000005.1, on the reverse strand, counting down.
GCGTCGCCGTCTTCTTGCGCAACCGTCCGGGACCTTCCATCCCCTCCCCTTCCCCCTCTATCTGCCCCCTCCCCCGTAGGGGCGACCGGCTGAGCCTGTCTCATAAGTCCGTTAGACACAGCCCGATTGGATATTCTTGACCAATGCGACGGGTGCCGTAGGCACGAATCCAAGTCGTATAAGAGCGGGAAGAGGGGCATGGGGCGACTTTTGAGACAGGCTCGGCTGGTCGCCCTGGGGTGGGGCTCGCCCCTTGCCCCCTCCCCTCCCCCTTCTCCACTTCCCCAGTAGGGACGACCGGCCAGTCGCCCAGGGTGTGGATGCCCCGAACGGGGCGTCCACACCCCTCCCCCGACCCAAGAAAGGAACCACCCACTAGCCCACACCCACACACCCTTCCCCCACAATTGAACCCCAACCCCCTTTTGTTGCCCGGCCCAACGTCTGGTAGAATCATCCTCACACCCATGTCCCCGGATGCAGATCTTTAGCGAGGGGTTAGGCACTATGGTAGTAACTACACGAAGAGAACGACAGATTCCAGCCGTCCACGTCCCCGATGTCCAGGACGAGTCCTACGGCGCAACGCAAATAGGCCCCTTTGACTACGTTCCCAAGGTCGGGTTCCGTGAGTACTGGTACCCCTGCGTCTGGACCAAGGAAGTGGGACGCAAGCCCAAGAACATCAAGATGCTCGGAGATGAACTCGTCCTGTTCCGGGGCAAGAACGGCAAAATAGTTGCCCTCAACGAATGGTGCCCCCACCGCGGCGCCCGACTCTCCCGCGGCTTCTGCGAGTTCGAAGGGACCGTCACCTGTCCCTACCACGGTTACACTTTCGACGAGACGGGTAACTGCGTCGCCGGCCTCATCGAGAGCACCGAGTCCCCCCTGGTCAACAAGATGCGCACCCGCGTCTACCCCACCGCCGAGTGGCAGGGCATAGTCCTGGTCTGGATGGGAGAGACCGACCCTGTCCCCTTCGAAGAGGACCTCCCTTACGAGTTCTCCGACTCGACCCTCACCGGACGTAAATACACCAGGGTCAAGACGTGGGAAACCAACTGGACCGAGCCCATGAACCAGGGCATCGACTACCACGAGTTCTACCTCCACCGGGGCTTGAACTTCTGGCGATTCGTCGATTACCGCTTACCTTTCTGGCGGCCCAAGTCCGTCTCTACCGGCGGCACCGAGATCGTCTCCGAAGGCGAGGACAATATCTGGGTCAAGACCGCCGAGGCCAAGTTCGGCCAGGCAGAATACCCCGGCCTTGGCAAATGGCCCCGAAAGACCTGGTGGCGTAAGCTCTCCGCACCTAAGACACCCAACGCAGGCATGATCGCCACCGCCACAGGAGAAAAGGCCTGGGCCACCTACAACCACAACCTCCAGCTGCCAACAAAGATCAGGGTTTGCATCGGCAGCCTGGTGCATCTGAGATGGGGCGTCCCCGTCGACGAGCAAAACACCCGGGTCTGGACTTTCACCGTCTGCAAGACTCCCAAGACCTTCCTCGGAAAGTTCTGGATGGACGTCTGGTACTACCTCTGGAACAAGCCTGCCCGGGTTGTCGCAATCAACGAAAAAGAAGACCTCATCGTCTTCAAGACCGAGCACATCAACCTGGAGCGCCCCCAGAAGCTCGGCCTCCTCGACAGGGGCCTGATCCTCTTCCGCCGAAACCTGGCCAAGCGCTCCCGAGACTTCCAGCGCCTAGGCGGCGCCCGAGGCTGCCTCAAACAGGAACCGGATCCCGGAATGGTCCGTAAGTGGGCGCGTAACCACCGCTAGACCCGTCTGGGCCGACTTCGACCTGCAAGGCCTCGCTTCTGCTAAGGGAGAAGAGCGACTCCCCCGCGCCACTAACTTCACCTTGTCTATGTACCACCGATGGTGGTACATTATTCCAGTAGTGAAAGTGGATTTTGCCAACAAGAGACTTGAACGGCGCTTTTACAATCCATCGGATGCAATTCGTGAATGGGGGCCGAGCATTGGGTTGAGGTATGTGAACAGGATTGAGCTATTGGTTGTAGCAGACAGTTTGCAGGCCCTGATGAAATCCCGAGCGCTTCGGGTGCATCCCCTCAAGGGAAACATGAGCGGTTTATGGGCCATGACCCTCCAGGGACGCTGGCGATTGATAATCGAGCCGGTTGGTGACCAATCGGTAGTTGTTAGAGAGGTGAGTGCACACTATGGCGACTGAAGCCAAAACAGGAGTGCCCAAAATTCCGGCTTCCTCGGACATTTCGCAGGTAATGCCTAAAATCGCGATTCCACCTGGGCTGATGCTTAAGGATGAGCTGGAGGCCCGAGGAATGAGCCAGAGGCGTCTGGCCGCCGAAATGAAACGCCCCCTCCACGTTATCAACGAAATCGCCCTGGGCAAGAGGGCTCTGACGCCAAGGACAGCCGTGGAATTGGAGGCGGTTTTGGAAATCCCGGCTCACGTTTGGGTTGGCTTGGAAGGCCGCTACCGGCTAGCCCTGGAACTTGGATACCCAACTGCCCCCATCGGTGAGGTTACCCCGCTTACCGACGATACATCGGAAAGTTAACTCCACTAACGCTACGGTTCAAGGTCCCTTCCACCCCACGCGTGAACGCCCGTTGAGGCACCGGCATTCTGTGCCTAAGGGCATTTGTATCACCCAGTGACTCTCTCATTACTATCGCGGCCCATGCCCTAACCGGCCAGGCAGTACAAAAGAATCCTCTGCAATAATTGATATTGCAGTCCACTCTCTCAGGCTAAGGCCCCACTCCCACCCCGCCGGTGTTAGGATTGCCCGCATCATGGCACAAGCAGTCCCGCGGATTGCCAATTCGCTCCAAAGCCCCATTTACGGATGGGTAGTTATCCTCACCTGGATGGCGATCCACATGTGGGGGTATCTGGTCATGGAGACCCTGGGCCTTTTCCTGCCATCCATGCGTGAGGAGCTCAATCTCACCCCCGTCCGGGAAGGCCTCCTCGGAGCAGCGCCCCAGCTGACGGTCCTCATTTTGTCCATCCCTTTCGGGCTCTACCTTTCCCGCTTCCCCCCCAAACTGCTCACCCTGGTCTCCATTGTTGGAGCAGTCTGCGTCATCTTCTTTCAGGCTTGGGCCCCCGTCTACGGCTTCGTCCTGCTGGCGAGATTGCTATACGGCCTCTCCATAACCCTAAGAGAACCCGCCCGGACCCTGCTCCTCAGGATGTGGATACGGCCCCGGCAGATACTGATTGCCAACGCCTCTATTGAGCTGCTCTGGGGCATCGGCGCGGCGTTATTTATCCTCATACCGGTCATCCTGAAGGCTCTGGACGACGATTGGCGCAAGACTATGCAGGTCCTCGGCTATGCAACCATTGCTTTAGCCGTGGTCTGGTTCGTCGTAGGTAGAGAGCGTCCCATGCCCGACGCCGAGACCGAAAAGGAAAGTAAGGAGCCTGTATCCATCAGGAGCGCCCTTCGCTACAAGGAGCTGTGGCTCTTGGCCATCGGATTGGTGGGAGTCGAGATGACCTTTTCCTCCTTTGCCACCTTCTGGCCCAGCCACATGAAAGACACATACGGCATTGATATCCAGACTTCGGCCCTGATCTGGGCCATCGGCGGCATGGTTGCCGGTCCCTCCGGGCTGGGCATCAACCTTATGGTCAACAAGACTGGTAAGCGTAGAACGGCTCTGCGTGTGGGCGGAGCGTTGATTTCTGTGACTACCGTAGCCCTACTCTATTCCGGGTCTTTCCCGGTCTTGGTGGTCTTATCACTGCTACACGGCCTCAGCTTCACTTTCTTCCCGGTGATATTCACCATACCCTTCCAATTGAAGGGCATCCGGACCCGGGAGATCGCCGTGGCGATGGGATTCTTAAGGACGGCTTTGATGGTCGGAGCTATGAGCGGCCCCATAGCGGCGGGGGTACTTCACGAACTCTCCGACGACCGGCGCCTTGCACTGACCATCGTGGGTATGGCCGGAGTAACACTGACCATCGCTGCCTTCTTCCTCCCCGCCGAATGGGACCGCCGCCCCCGAGAGCTGGTCTGACCGGCACTTGGCTTAGTAGGTCCGCCCCTTCCACCCCCCGCCCCTTCTCATCCAGTACCTCCGCCCCGAGTCCACGGTCATCAGCGTGTACAGAAGGCCGGCCGTAGGCAGCAGTAGTCCGCAACAACGGTTCAGCCCGTACCACTTCAACATCGGCGTGTATATCGCCGACATTAGCCCCCACCCCACCGCTCCCGAGACCAACAACACCCACGTCGGCGTGTCCCATACCCCAACGGCAGCTAACCCTATCCCTGCGCCCATTGCCGCCGGAGGCCCGAGATACAGCCACACCATCCCCAAAATCGTACCCGCCAACAGGATCGGCGAGTGACGTAGCTGTACGTAAGCCGTCCTCGCCACCATGTCCCAAATGCCTCTGAGCCCGTCATAGGGCCGGACGCTTTGCACCTCCTGGCTCATCCCCAACCACAATCTCCCCCGACCCTCAGGACCGCGTACCAACCGAGCAAGAGTGCAGTCGTCGATTATCGCGTCCCTCATCGATTCAAAACCCCCACCCTCCACCAGCCGTTCTTTCCTCACCAGCACACATCCTCCCGCCGCGGCTGCCATACTCTTCTCGTGATCGTTCACCCAGTGAAATGGATATAGCTTCCCGAAGAAGAACACAAAGGCTGGTATGAGAAGCCTGTCCCAGAAGGTAGACACATGCAGCTTCGCCATCACCGAGACCATATCCAACCCCTCTTCCTCCGCCCGCGCCACGAGAGACGCCAACACATTCGGTCTGTGGGCTATATCCGCATCGGTGAACCAGAAATATTCATGGTCGACTGTCTTTGCCGCCTCGACGCCCTGTTGCAGTGCCCACACCTTCCCCGCCCACCCCTCGGGTCTTTCCTTGCCCATCACCACTTTGAAGGAAAACCCTTTGTAGGCTTCTCTGGCGGCGGCCTTAGCGATATCAGCAGTTCCATCCGAACTCCGGTCGTCAACTAGATAGACCGACACAGGACCCGGGTAGCGTTGGGCAAGGACTGTTGGAATTGTTTGACTAATGACCTCGGACTCATTCCGGGCCGGGATCACCGCCACGACCCCCGGCCAGGAACCACCTTCCTTGGCCTGTAGAACTTCTAGCCGTTGGTCCGTCGCCCAGAACCGGCCTCTGAAAAGCGTAAGCCAGCCCCAGGCAAGTAATGCGGAAACTGATAAACCGGCTCCCACCCACACCCCGACTTCCATGCTCATCGGCCTAGTTTAGCGCAGTGGGGAGATGCCCTAGTCCGGTACGCCGTCGAATGATGCCATCTTGTCCAAGTAATGCTGGGGGTCCGACGTGGCAGGCGAGTTTTTGAACGCCTCGTCGACCATCTTGTCGTACTTCGGGTCAAGTTCCGCCATCTTCGTCTCCGCAGACTTGTGAAAGGCGAAGGTCGAGAACCGCCGCTCCGCTCCAGCGTCCCCACACCCCTCGCAAGCGATCGTTTCAGGCGGTGAAAAGTTGCGCCAATAACGGCTGGTCACATGCTGGCACCCGAGGCACTTGTATTCGTACAGTGGCATAAGGTCGACCTAAGAGGCGAAGACTGTCTCCACTTGGGCAGAAGCGTCGAAATAGGCTTGGAACGAAAGGTGATATCGAAGAAAAGATTGCCGCAGAAAGTCATCCTTGACCCGCAAAATCCCACCCTCCCGCGTCAGGTCAAGAGTGTTCAAGCTATGCTCCCCATCTGCCTTGCCGTTGGACTCGATATTGCTGAGCAACTCCCGCCAGTCCTTCGACGACATCTCCAGGTAGAAGTCCAGGTCCGCCAGCCCCTCGGCACCAATCTCGGACACTTCCTCGCAGGAAAACGCCTCGAACTTCAGGGAGAAGGCCCTGTCCCCTACCTTCACCCCCATGTTCGCGTCACAGTTGCCCAGGGCCCGGAACTCCTTGCTCGGGTTCACAACCTCCCTGACCTCCTCAAACCACTCGACGGACGGAAAAACAGACATCTTAATCTCCCCTCCGCTCACGATGTTAAGTGTCCGATTCTCGCGGTGTCAACCGCACCCGTCCCGTGGGCAGGTGACAACGGATACGGGGCCTGTTAGATTTCTTTCAAGCCGCACTAGGAGAACCGACGTCATGCTCGACCCCAAAGTCCAAGAGGCCTTGGAAAAAGACCTCATCATCGATATCACCACCACAGGCAAGAAGAGCGGCTCACCCCGCCGGGTCGAGATCTGGTTTCATAACCTGGATGGCTCACTCTACATCGCCGGCCTGCTCTTGCCCGGGACCCGGGCTTGGTATGCCAATATCCTCAACGACCCTCGATTGACCTTCCATCTCAAAGGGACAACAAAAGCCGACCTCCCTGCCCTCGTTACTCCGATAACCGACGCCGCGGAAAGACACAGAGTCTTGGAGCGGATATGCGATAACTTGGGTGAGCCGGAGCTTCTCGAAGCCCGAGTCGCTGAATCCCCTTTGATAAGAGTACGCCTCGAAGCCGGATAAGCTCCAACTTCAAACCGAATCGGCTGGACCGTTGCCCCCGCATAGGAGAACCGACGTCATGCTCGACCCCAATGTCCAACAGGCCTTGGGAAAAGACCTAATCATCGATATCACAACCACCGGCAGAAAGAGCGGCGACGCCCACCGGGTCGAGATCTGGTTCCACAACCTGGACGGCATCCTCTACATTACCGGCCTCCCCGGCACCCGAGGCTGGTACGCCAATATCCTCGTCGACCCCCGTCTGACCTTTCACCTCAAAGAGACTGCCGTCGCCGACCTCCCCGCCCTCGCCACCCCCATCACCGACCCCGCAGAAAAGCGCAGAATCCTTCATGCCATCTGCTCCAAACAGGATACCCTGGACCAGCTGGATGCCCGCGTCACCGGCGCCCCCCTCATCAAAGTCGACCTCACCACCAACTAGCAACTTCTCTTATGGTGTCATCCCGGCCCCCGAGCCGGTCGAAGATGCGCCGAGGCGTGAATCCATCCCTCCCCCCGTTTGACCCCACACCCCCATCACCGATAGCATAAAGCCGCGCCTCAACCCCAATACGAGGGAGGAACACCCCCATGCCGGGACCCGTCATAGACATAGACAGCCACATCTGGGAAAACCTGCCCCTAATGGCCGAGTATCTGGACCCGAAATACCGGGACTTGGCCCTCTCTATCCAAGTCGACGATCGCGGCCTGGAATACATGAGCGTCGAGGGCCGAATGCCCCATAACCTCTTCCTCCGGGAAGGCCGCTTCGGACGCATGGCCGCGGGCAAGTCCATCGAGGAGAAGAGGGACCTCTACCTGAAGCCGGGAGCTGTGACCTATGAGCAGGGCCTGATCAACGTTCCCGCCTCCCACCAACCCGGCCCCCGAGTCCAGGTCCTCGATCAGGAAGGCATCGACACCTCCTTCATCTACCCGACCCTCGGCCTCCACTGGGAAACCGACGTTCGGGACCCCAAAGTAGCCGCCGCCTACGCCCGTGCCTACAACGAATACGTCTTCGACTTCTGCAGCGACTACCCGGACCGCCTCAAGCCCATCGCCCACATCACACTCCTGGACATAGCGGAAGGCACCGCTGAGCTGCGCCGGGTCGCGGAGCGAGGCGTAACAGCAGCCCTCATCAGCGGGTTCCCTCTTAACGGCCGCTCTTACGGAGACCCGGCCTTCGACCCCTTTTGGGCAGCCGCTGAAGAGCTTCAAATACCCGTGACTCTGCACGTTGTCGGCGGGCTCTACCCCTTCTACAACCCGAACTTCCCGAACACCACGCTCAATGACCTCCCCGACTCCGATATCTGGTATTTCGTGCTTCAAGAACCCCCCGCCGTTCACCTCGGCTTCGGCAGCATGATCGCCGGACGCGTCTTTGATAGGTTCCCTGACCTCAAGGTCGTGCTCCTGGAGACGGGCAGCGCGTGGATGCTCTACTGGTTCGAAAGGATGGACGGCATACTCGATGCCTTCCCCGGAACCAACGAGATGTCGATGTACCCCACCGAGTATTTTAAGCGCCAGGTCTGGACCTCCATGGACCCCGACGAAGAGCTCGCCCCCCTGGTCGTCGAGAGGTTCGGTTCTAACAAATTCATGTGGGGCGCCGACTTCCCCCACTCGGAGGGCATGCTCGGCGCCGTCGATGAGTTGCGAGAGAGCCTGAAACCCCTCCCCCCCGACGCCCAGGCCAACGTTCTGGGCCTCAACGCCATAGACCTCTATCGCCTCACATCCTAGCCAAGGCAGCCCCCTCCCCCGTACGGGCAGGTCTTGTGCCTGCCCTCCCGCCTATGAGCAGGCCTTGTACTCACCCTCTCCCCATTTGACTATCCCCATACTGCTCCATATAATCCAAAACCATAATTAGCGTCATTGGCCATTGCAGAAAGGTGACCCCGGATCCCGCTGCCGAGTCCTGAACAGACGCCCAGAATCACCACCCTCTTCCCCCTTCTCACCACCTTTCCCGGCCTGATTCGCTACTTAGCTAGCATGTACTGTCCTTGGGTGTTCGCTCCTATCCTGGAGGTGGATTATGGACGATCCATAGCGGCAATTAAGCCGCCTGGGAGAGGGTGCGTGCATCTTCTTGACACTGCTACTATCACTTTGGAGGAGAATTTTAAGTATGAGTCACACGATCTCGTTATATAGGAAAAAGAGGTGGCTGGCGTTGAGCCTTGTGTCCCTCGCCTTGGTAGCACTGCTCATCGTTGCAGCTTGCGGCGAGTCCGCCACCGCCACCCCGGAAACCGAAGACGCAATGCCTGAGCCTACCCCTACAGCGATGATGGAAGAGGATGAGCCGGATGATTCGTCCACCGCTCTAAGACCCGTGAGCGAGTGGACCGTCGATAACCCCGCCACACACGAGGAGATCGAGGCGGCGCTGTCGGCCCACGAGGGCGGCTCCTTCACCTTCGTTTCCTGGGGAGGCTCTTACCAGGAGATGCAGCGCCAGGCGTTCCTGATCCCCTTCGCCGAGAAGTTCGGCGTGAACATCATCGAAGACGGCCCTCCCGACTACGCCAAGGTACGCGCCATGGCCCACACCGGCAATGTAACTTGGGACATAGTCGATGGCTCCGGCCAGGCCGGCGTCACCATGGGTCTCGAGGGCGTGCTGGAAGAGCTCGACGAGTCCATCATCAACAAGGAAGACCTGTTCCCCCACATCCGTGACGCGCCGTGGATCGGTGGCGGAGGCTCCGCCTACTCCATGGTCCTGATGTACAGCACGGACACCTACCCGGACGGCGGGCCTCAGCCCTCCAGCTGGGCCGACTACCTGGACAGGGATAAGTTCCCCGGCATACGCGGAATGATTCCCCAGGACTGGAACTGGAAGCACATGGTGCGCTGGGCCCACCTGGCCACCGACCCCACGCTGATTGAGACCGAAGAGGGCAGGGCTTCGCTATCAGCCATGTCTCCCGAGCAGTTGGATACCGGCTGGCAGATAGTTGAAGAGCAGTTCATCCCAGTTATCGACATCTTTACTGCCGGCATCTACGAATGCATCGCCTTCCTCGACTCCGGGGAGGTTGACATCTGCCAGGGGGACAACGGAGCCGCATTCAATGGCATCGTGGAGGAAGATTTCAATGTCGGGGCCTGCTGGGAGTGCGGGCACGACGTGCTGACCGACAACTGGTGGGTTATCAAAGGCATCAAGGAGGAGGACCCGCAGAGGTGGGAGCTCATTAACCTGTTCTTCGCCTGGACCCAGCACCCGGAAATCGCGGCCAGCCAGGCACTCTACCAGCCCTTCGGGCCGACCAACCTGAAGTCGGCGCCCTACCTCGATGCGCCTGAGTTCGACAGAATAAGGCCGTACCTGCCCACCGCCGACGCCAACCTTCCCTACGCCATCCTCATGGACGAGGCGTCTGACGGAGAGATCGGCGGTGCCCAAGCGGAAATTTGGTTCGAAGTTCAGGGCAAGAATTAAGTAGTTGCAGGCAAGCCTAAAGTCGGGGGGCCGGTCATACGACCGGCCCCCCGTAGCGGTAATTCGCCCTTTTAGGGCTCACCTTGCCCCGTTGGTTCATCGCAAGGGTGCAGCCGTCTCTGGGCACTCACCCCTTTCGGGAGGCAGCTTATAGACTATCCATAGTGGCAGACAAGCTATCTGCAGGAAGCGCCCAGACCTTCCGAATGTATCGGTTAGCATTAGCTGAAAGGTAAGAATATGACACATTCCGTTCCCGTCTATAGAAGTAAGAAATGGCTGGTCCTTGGGCTTTTGTCCCTCGCCCTTGTTGCCATGCTCATCATTGCCGCTTGCGGGGAGTCAGCCACGGCTACTCCTGAAGCCGAGGAGGCAATGCCCGAGCCTACGCCCACAGCGATGATGGAGGAAGAGCCGGATGAACCCTCCACCGGTCTGCGCCCCATAAGCGAATGGACCGCAGACAGCCCCGGCACCCATGACGAAGTAGTGGCAGCCCTGGCGGCCCACCGCGGCGGCAGCTTCACCTTCGCATCCTGGGGATCTGCCTACCAGGCCATGCAGCGGCAGGCATTCCTGATCCCCTTCGCCACGGAGTTCGGCGTCGAGATTGTCGAGGACGGCCCCCCGGACTACGCCAAGGTCAGGGCCATGGCCCACACTGGCAACATCACCTGGGACATCATCGACGGCTCCGGCCAGGCTTCCATCACTATGGGCCTCGAAGGAGTCCTCGAAGAGCTCAACCCGGCCATCGTGGACAAAAGTGACCTATTCCCCCACATAAGGGACGCCCCTTGGATCGGCGGCGGAGGCTCCGCCTTCTCCCATTTGTTCATTTGGAGCGCGGATACCTACGGCGATAACGGACCCAAGACCATGGCCGACATCTTCGATGTGGAAAAGTTCCCCGGCCGGCGCGGATTGGTTGGTGCGGACTGGGCCTGGAAGCACAGGGTCCGCTTCGCACTGCTAGTGGATGATCCCACTCTCTTGGATACGGAAGAAGGCCGCGCATCCCTCTCGGCTATGAGCCCCGAGCAGCTCGACAAGGCATGGGAGATAACCAGGGAACGAATAATCCCGAATATTGACGTGTTTTTCCCTAGCGTCGAGTGTACGGCGTTGATCAGTTCGGGTGATGTCGACATTTGCGAGACCGACAACGGTGTAGGCTTTGACGCTATTGTAAACGGCGGTCTAAACGGGCATCTCTGCTGGGAGTGTGGCCACGACGTGCTGACCGACAACTGGTGGTCCCCCAGGGGGCTGGCAGAGCAGGAGCCCGAGAGATGGGAACTGATCAACCTGTTCTTCGCATGGGCCCAGCATCCGGAAATCGCGGCCAGCCAGGCCCTCTACCAGCCCTACGGGCCTACGAACCTAAAGTCCGCTCCCTTCCTCGCAGCGCCTGAATACGACGCCCACAGGCCCTACCTGCCTACCGCAGACGCTAACCTTCCCTACGCCATCCTAATGGATGAGGCGGCGGATGGAGCCATTGGCGGAGCACAGGCAGAAATCTGGTTCGAAGTTCAGGGCAAGTATTAAATAGTTCTAGGCAATCCAAAAGTGGGGGGCCGGTCGTATGATCGGCCCCCCACAATAGTTACTCGCACCTTGGGCTCTCACCCTCTCTCGACCGGCCTTTAGAAAGACCACAGCCGTTTCCCGGCCATGTTACCCGTTCTGGAGGTAGCTTATGGACCATTCGTAGCGGCCGATAAGCCGCCTGCAGGAAGACCAGCATCGCTTCCTGTGAATTTGATTAGCGTGGGCTTTGACTAGCAGTGGAGGAGAGGTTTGACTATGAAGTATCTGACCCCAATATATGGAAGTAAGAAATGGCTGGTTCTGGGGCTCTTGTCCCTTGCCTTGGCAGCCTTGTTGATCGTTGCCGCCTGCGGCGAGTCTGCCACCGCCACTCCTGAGGCGGATGAGGCAATGCCCGAGCCTACGCCAACAGCAATGATGGAAGAGCCGGATGAACCATCCACCGGCCTGCGCCCCATAAGCGAATGGACCACCGACAATCCCGGCACCCATGAGGAAGTAGTGGCAGCTCTTGCGGCCCACCGCGGCGGTACCTTCACCTTTGCATCCTGGGGCGGGGCATACCAGGCCATGCAACGCCAGGCCTTCCTGGTACCCTTCGCCGAGGAATTCGGCGTTGAAGTCGTTGAGGACGGCCCTCCCGACTACGCCAAGGTAAGGGCCATGGCCCGAACCGGCAACATCACCTGGGACATCATCGACGGCTCCGGTCAGGCTTCCATCACAATGGGCCTGGAGGGAGTCCTGGAAGAGCTCAACTTGGCCATCGTGGATAAGACAGATCTATTCCCCCACATCCGTGACGCCCCCTGGATCGGCGGCGGAGGTTCCGCCTTCTCCCACATGGTAATGTGGAGCAAGGACACCTACGGTGACGACGGTCCCAAGACCATGGCCGATGCTTTTGACAAGGAGAAGTTCCCCGGACGCAGAGGCATCTTCTCCCAGGATTGGGCCTGGAAGCACCGCGTCCGCTTCGGACTACTCATCGATGACCCTACCCTCCTCGACACCGAAGAGGGCAGAGCTAGCCTCTCCGCCATGAGCCCCGAGGAGCTTGAAAGAGCTTGGCAAGTCGTCGAAGAGCGAATGATTCCCAATACCGACGTCTTCTTTGCCGGTGCCAGCGACTGCCCGGCCCTCATTCAGTCCGGCGAGCTGGACGTCTGCGAGACTGACAACGGAATCGCCTTCGACTCCGTCGTTAACACTGACCTTAACGCCCACATCTGTTGGGAGTGCGGCCACGATGTGCTGACAGACAACTGGTGGTCCCCCAAGGGCCTCGCTGAACTGGAACCCGAGCGCTGGGAGCTCATCAACCTCTTCTTCGCTTGGTCGCAGCACCCTGAGATCGCCGCAAGTCAGGCGCTCTATCAACCCTATGGCCCCACTAACCTGAAGTCGGGCCCCTTCCTCGCAGCGCCGGAATTCGACACTCACCGGCCCTACCTGCCCACCGCCGACGCCAACCTCCCCTACGCCATCCTCATGGATGAGGCCTCAGACGGCATGATCGGTGGAGCACAAGCAGAGATCTGGTTCGAAGTTCAAGGCAAGAATTAGCGGGTACTAAGCAAGCTAGACAAAAAGAGGGGGCCGGTCGCACGACCGGCCCCCTTGCTTTTCACCTTCTCGGGGATCAGATTGCTCTGGCCCTATCTCTTCTCCGTTCCAAATACACCAGCAATAGGCTCAAGTCCGAAGTCCCCACCCCCGGCACCCGAGACGCCTGCCCCACCGTCAACGGCAAAAACTTGCTCAGGTTATCCCGCGCCTCGTTGGACAGGCCACGCACCTCGCCGTAGTCAACACCACTGGGTATCGGGCGCTGTTCCAGTTTTTGGATCCGCTCCACCTCCCGACTCTGTCTCGCTATGTAGTCCCGGTACTTGGCCTCTATCTCCACCTGGCTTCTGCACTCCTCATTCAACTCCCGGTCCCCGAGCCCCAGCGCCAGGGCCGTGTCGTAATCGACCTCCGGGCGCCGGAGAAACTCCAGAGTCGTCACCGCTTTCCGAACGGGCGCCAACCCCCGACTCTCCAGGTGTGTGTCCATGCTCCCGTCCTGTGGCAAATAGGTCCCTCCCAGCCTCCCCAACTCCCGAGCAACCCTCTCTCGCTTCTCTTCCACAATGCCGTATTGTTCTGCGCTTAGAAGGCCAACCTCATACCCGATAGGAGCGAGCCTCTGGTCGGCGTTGTCCTGCCTTAATAGCAGCCGGTGTTCGGCCCGAGACGTGAGCATCCTGTAGGGCTCAAAGTGGTCCCGGGTCACGAGGTCGTCGATCATCACTCCCAGGTACGCCTGGTCTCGACGTAGGACCAGTGGGGCCCGCCCCTTGACCTTCAGCGCGGCGTTTATCCCTGCCACAATCCCTTGCCCCGCCGCCTCCTCGTACCCCGAGGTCCCGCACACCTGTCCCGCCAAAAACAGGTTGGGCACCGGTTTCGACTCCATCGTAGCGTTGATCTGGTCCGTCAGCACAAAATCGTATTCGATCGCGTATCCGGGCTTCAGTATCTCGGCCCGCTCCAGCCCCGCTATCGACCTAACGAATGCTTTCTGCACATCCTCCGGCAGGCTGGTATTGGCGCCCTGCAGGTAGACTTCATTCGTCTCCCAGCCCTCAGGCTCCAGGAACAACCCGTGGGAGTCCTTGTGTGCAAACCGAACCACCTTGTCCTCGATGGACGGGCAGTATCGTGGCCCGACCCCCTCTATCAACCCGTTGAACATCGGGGCCCTGTCCAGGTTCGCCGTTATCACCGCATGGGTCTTCGGATTCGTGCTCACGAGGTAGCACGCCATCTGTCGCCGCCACTCCGACTCCGGCCCCCGAGGGTAGACCGGGTTGGGAGTTGGAAAGTTCAGGCTCTCATCGTCAAATCCCCAGAAGCTGAAGTGAAGTGGAGTCGGGCTACCCGGTTGAATCCGCGCCTTTTCGAAGTTGATGCTCCGGGCATCGAGCCTCGGCGGCGTGCCCGTCTTGTGCCTCCCCAGCTCAAAACCTAGATTTCTAAGCGACCTCGATATCTCCGTAGCCGCCGGCTCCCCCGCCCGACCCCCCGTGTACGCTCTTTCCCCCATGATGATCTTCCCCGCCAGAGACGTCCCCGTCGTCAGAATCACGGTCTTCCCCAAATAGTCCTCCCCCGACTTCGTCTCCAGCCGTATCACCCCACCCCTCCCATCACTCATGTCATTCCGAGGCCCCGCGCTGAAAGCCTGCCGAGGCGGGAGGAATCTAGGACCTACCCCAACACCTCCCCTCCCCAACCCCTCTCTGTCATCCCCACCCCCGACCCAGGATCTATCCCCTCCCCCCGGCCTTATCCCCGTAACCAACGCCTCCCGAATCGTCAGCTCTTCCTGCCGCTCCAACGTCCTCCGCATCTCACTCGCATAAAGGCCCTTGTCCGACTGCGCCCGGAGGGCCTGCACCGCGGGCCCCTTGCCCGTGTTCAGCATCCGGATCTGTATGAAGGTCTTGTCTGTGTTCCGCCCCATCTCGCCGCCCAGCGCATCGACCTCCCGAGCCAGGTGTCCCTTCGCCGGCCCCCCGATGGACGGATTGCACGGCATGAGAGCAATATGGTCCAGCTTCATCGTCAGGACCAGCGTGTCGCAGCCCATCCGAGCCGCGGTCAATGCCGCCTCGCACCCCGCGTGGCCCGCGCCTATCACAATTACGTCGTACACCTTCACCATATCGCCGTCAATCTTAATCTCCCCTCTCCCCCCTGTCGATTCCTACATCCCCTCTCCCTTGCTGAGCCCTTTGTACAACTGTCATTCCTCGCGGAGCCTCGGAATCTGGGGAGGGGCCGCCCGTGCTGCTGAAAGTCCGCCTTTAGAGGATCGAAATATTAGCGTAGAGTGGCCGTAGCACCCATCCCTTTCCCTCGAATTGTACCCCCCCTCCCCGCGACGCTATAATTTCCTAATGACAATCCAAACCTCGCCCGCTCAAAAGACAGTGCCGGCCGCAACCTCGGCAACCCGAAAGTCCACAGTCGCAGCCGTATTCACTACCCCCGAGACCGTTCTAGACGACTACGTCCGCCTCGCCGAGCTGGCGGGCATGGAAGACCACCTCCCCAGGGACCTCCCCACCCTTCTGAAGATCAACATCTCCTGGCAATACTACTACCCCGCCTGCTCCACCCCACCCTGGCAGATAGAGGGCGCCGTCAAGGCTCTTCAGTCAAACGGCTACACCGACCTCATCGCCGCGCACAACGGCACCGTGGTCGTCGACGCCCGGGAAGGCGAGGTTCGTAACAAGCAAAAGGTCGTCACCGACAAGTACAACCTCCCCAACATGCACCTTGAGGAAGATCCCGTCCGCTGGATCGAGTACCGGCCCAAGGCCAAGATGCTCGCCCTCGACGACATCTTCCCTGACGGCATTCAAATCCCCGAGCCCTTCATCGGCAAGAACGTAGTCCAGCTGCCCACCATGAAGACCCACGTCTTCACCAGGATGACCGGGGCCATGAAAAACGCCTTCGGTGGGTTGCTTAATAGGAAACGCCACTACACCCACTCCGTCATCCACGAGACCCTAGTCGACCTCCTGGCAATCCAGAAAGAGATACATCCCGGTATCTTCGCAATGATGGACGGCTCCTTCGCCGGAGACGGCCCCGGCCCCCGAGCCATGAGGTGGCACGTCAAGAACCTGCTATTGGCCAGTGCCGATCAGGTGGCGATAGACGCCGTGGCCGCCAAGCTCATGGGCTTCGACCCCATGTCCATCAAGTTCATACGCCTCGCCCACGACGCGGGCTTAGGGTGCGGAGACCCGAGGGAGATAGAGATCGCGGGGGAAGACCTGTCGGGTGTGAACTGGGGGTTCAGCGGATCGGAGAACACCTTTGCCAGCAGGGGCCAGAAGCTGATTTACTGGGGCCCTCTCAAGCCCTTGGAGAAGCTGTTGCTGCGCTCGCCCCTGGTGCCCTGGGCCTACCTGGCCTCGAACCTGTATCACAACGTCTTCTGGATGAACCTAATCGGTAAACGTCGCATCAGGGAGGCAATGAAGACAGGCTGGGGCAAGCTGTTCCAGAGCTATTGAGCGCTGCCGCCGCCCTCTTCCTCGTCGAAGTCCTCGTCGCTGAACACACCGATCTCCCGGCCCTGGTACACCGCGACTATGAAGTCGCCCCGAGACGCGTCCGCCGTCATAACTAGTTCCTCGTCGATTGTATCGATGAGCTCCTGGACGCCCTCCTGGGTTATGTTCTCAAGTACGCAGAGCGTAGCGTGTACCACGCTGGCGCCAAAGTGCAGATCGACCCGTCCCGCCGAGCTCTCATCATCGATGATCGTGTAGGTCTCTGAGTGCGGGGTGCGGCATTCTCTTTCGAAGCGGTAGGGGGCCATGTGCGGTGTTTCCTCTCTGGTCTAGGGCCGGACGTGACCGCGGCCCAGAATTATCCACTTGTAGGAAGTCATCTCCCGGAGCCCCATCGGGCCCCGAGCGTGCAGCTTCTGCGTGCTGATCCCCACCTCTGCCCCGAGGCCAAACTGGCCGCCGTCAGTGAAGCGGGTGCTGGCATTTACAAATACGGCCGCCGCGTCCACCTCATCCAGGAACCTCTGCGCCGCCGAGTAGTCCTCGGTAATTATCGCCTCTGAATGCCCCGACCCATAGGTCTCTACGTGGTTCAGGGCCTCGTCCAGCCCGTCTACAACTTTGACCGAGGCGACCAGGGCAAGAAACTCCGTACCCCAGTCGGACTCGGTTGCGGGGACTGACCGGGCCTCGGGCACGCTCTGTAGCAGGTCGAGGGCCCTTTCGTCGCACCGTATCTCTACGCCCTTCTCACTCCAGGCGCGGGCGATTCGAGGTAAGTATTCGTGGGCGACGGCGGAGTGCACGATGAGGGTGTCCAGGGCGTTGCAGGTGGAGGGGCGTTGTACCTTGGCATTGTAGGCTATGGCTACCGCACTGTCCAGATTGGCCGACTTGTCCACATACGTGTGGCACACCCCCACCCCACCCTCTACCACCGGCATCGAAGCGTTCTCTCCTACGTAGCGTATGAACTGCTCACTGCCCCGGGGCACTAACAGGTCGATCAACCCCTTCATGCCGAGCATCTCACCGACCAGGGACCGGTCCGTCGACTCGACGAACTGAACAGCCTCGCCCGGCCCCCCAGCCTCGACCAGGCTCTCCCTTACAATTGAGGAGAGGATAAGGTTCGACCTGATGGCCTCCTTGCCGCCCCTCAGCAGCACCGCGTTGCCCGACTTGAGACATAGGCAAGATATGTCTATGGTCACATTCGGGCGGCTTTCATATATGGCCCCGATCAGGCCCAATGGCACACGCCTCTTCCCGACCTGCAGCCCATTCGGAAGCGTCCGCATATCGAACGTCTCGCCTACAGGGTCGGGCAGCACGGCAATGCCCTCAACATCCGCAGCGAGAGCTTGAATCCGCTCGGGCGTAAGCAGGAGCCGGTCCAACAGAGCGTCCGACAACCCCGTTGCAACACCCGTCTCGCAGTCCCGACGGTTGGCCGCGACAATATCCTCCTGCTTTTCGAGAAGGGCTCGCGCTATGTTCCTCAGGGCCCGGTCCTTAATTGCACTGTTCGCCCGACCCAGCTCCCGCCCCGCCCCCCGAGCCGCCAAAGCCTGCGCCCTAAGGTCTTGTTTAACACTCGTAGTCATTGCTCTCCTATTATCAGGACTTGACCGCCGAGGGGCAAGAACGTGTACTCGTTCGGTAGATTAGTGACACACCGGGTTTTATTCAGTTGTGGGGTTTTGGTTTCCGTTCTGTCTGTTGGGAGGAGGTTGGCGATGGAAGACGCCCATTTGGCAGAGCTGCTTGTACGTGGACTTGCAGCCAGTATGCCCTGATGCTAGATGGTATACACGGACAATTCTCGGGCCAGACGTCCGGCAGAGGCTCCTTATGGGGGCTGTATGCCCGTGGGGGCACGTCGGGGCCAGGGATCCAGCTGTGCGAGGCCCCACAGCCTAACTAATAGTGTCCAAGTTCGCCGGAAAAGGACAGGAGCGAATATCCTCCGGGCACCCCCGCGCCGTAGCGCCAATCTCCAGCAATGCGGCCCGACGTTCGAGACGGTTCTCCATGGGGGTTAGGCGGTCCGCGGAGTGTATGCTCGGGTCACCCTTGATGCAATCTCCCGTACAGGGAGCAGGGTGGGAGCGTGAAGGCCAGGGCGTCTTTCCATCGCCTGGGGGTCAGGGAAGGGGGCACGGGACCCGTGGGGATGAGGAGATGGCGGCGTTTGCTTGTGCCGCAGGCCTGCGCGAGGGCCGTTGGGATGGGCTTGGACGTTGAGTCCTCTGGTGGGTCGGGTGGGCTTCCCTGGGTGTTGTGTACCTCCTTAAGGTAGTTGGGTTAGGTGGTCTAGACCTGGTTAGAATATAGAACATAAGTACTTATAATGTCAAGGGGGTGATGTCACCCCTCTATGTGAACGGGATCAAACGGCCCGACCCAACGTAAATCTCTCTCCGAAGGCGTCTCCTATGCCGGGTGGGAATAGCTGACGACTAGCCAGACCTAAGCAACTCCACTTCAAACCACCTCTTCGCACCCTCCCAACCCACCTCCGCCCCGACCCCCGAGCCGCCAAAGCCTGCGCCCTAAGGTCCTGTTTAACGCTGGTAGTCATTTTTTCTGCTTCAATTTCAGCACACTTGAGGTAGGTGCATCTTAGCCTGAATAATATACCACGAGCCCGTCCGGGTAGCCTTTGCCTACCACTATTTACCTAATAATTGTGTGCAATTGACTACGCAACTCTTATGCCGTGCACTCGCGCTTTAGTTGATACTCTTCATTTCAGTCGCTTCCTCTATGGCCTTGAGCAATGCAGGACAGGGTTCCTGATAGGCCCGGTGAATCTTCTCCGCGCACTCCTCGACAGTATTGGCCAATAGATCTTCGAGCGGCCATGAGTAGCACGGGCTTTTAATTTTGTAAGATTTTCTCTCACCGTTGCCTTTAGTGAAGCCGCAGAAAAGCGTCCAGATATATCGGCCATCTTTGAGTTCTATAATCGCGCCTGCCCAATCCATAGGCTTAATCGGATTCTTGACCCAAACATCTAACTTATCCTCCGCAGTTGGAATGATCTCGTAGCCAGCTAAGGCAAGGTCTACCAATCCCGCCCAAGGCCAGGTCGTTATGTTGCCTAACCAGTCTTCCGCCACGTCTCTAGCGGCGAACGAATCTAGATACAATCGTCGCGTCTCAAACGACTTGGCCTGACCTCCCAATAGGCGCTCGTACAAATACCTGACGTCCTGGAAGTCATCAAAATTATAGTCAGGGAAACTGATTCGCCGATCGCCGCCGGAATAATTCTGACGCTTGGCTTCTACTTCGTCCTGTACTTCTTTAGGGAATTTTCCCCAAAGGACCGCAAGATCGTGACCATCGCGACCACGCGGCGGTTCGTGGTCGAAGTAAACCATGTAGAGCAACTTTAGGGACGCCTCCGCAAGCCGGATCAGTACTTCTTGAGTCAACAGATTCCATCCATACAATACGCGAGGGTCGGAAACGTTCTCTATTTCCGACTCCAGATGTTCACTGGCATAAAGGCGTCCGACAATCTCGGCGTATTGTAGTTCGGCCATTTGTCTGATTTTGGTAGACAAACGCTTCTTAGTCATTAGCTGGTATACGCATTAAGACAAATATGCGACGGAAGTTGTAAATATCGCTGTTTCAAAATCAACCTAGAGCCAGATCCAGTACAAACCCCCCCTCCCCTACAGCAACACCAAGTTATCCCTATGCACCAGCTCCGCCCCGTACTCGTACCCGAGAACTTCTAAGATCTCCCCCGACTGCCGTCCCGCTATCGCCTTCGCATCCCCCGCCCCATAGTTGGCCAGCCCACATGCGATCCGGTTGCTGTCCCCGTCGAGAATGATCAGCACGTCTCCCCGCTCAAAGCTCCCCGACACCTCCACCACACCCGCGGGCAGCAGGCTCTTCCCTCCCCTCTTTAGCGCCGACACCGCACCCCCATCCACCCGCACCGAGCCCCGGGAGTTCAGCCCGCTCAGCATCCACCGCTTCCGGCTCTCCATCTTCGTCGTCTGGCTGGGGAAGAAAGTGCCCAATCCCTCTCCACGGGCCAGGCGGGGTATCACGTCCTCCATCCGACCCTTGGCAATCACCACGTCCACCCCTGATGTCGTAGCCAGGCTCGCCGCCTGCAGCTTCGTTACCATCCCACCGACTGCCTCCGCGCTCTTCGTACCTTGGGCCAGAGACGTAATCGATTCATCGATCGCCTCCACCCTGGGGATGAGCTTCGCTTCCGGGTCGAGGCTCGGGTCCGATGTGTACAACCCCGCCACGTCCGAAAGGATCATCAGGAGGTCCGCGTCCACAAGGTTCGCCACCATCGCCGATAGATTATCGTTGTCCCCGAACCGCGTCCCCTTGATCTCCTCGACGGCAACAACATCGTTCTCGTTAACGATTGGCTGCACCCCGAGCTCCAGCAAAGTGTTGAGAGTGTTCCGCACATTCAGGTACCCGAGCCTATCCGACAGGTCCCCCCTCGACACCAGGGCCTGCGCAACGGTTATCCCGTGCTCCCCGAACAGCCTGTCGTACGCCTGCATCAACCTTCCCTGCCCCACCGACGCCAGCACCTGCTTCAGCGGCACACCCCTGTGCTCCGGCACCCGGCCCAGAATCTCCCTCCCGGACGCCATCGCCCCCGACGTCACCAGCACCACCTCCATCCCTTCCCGCCTGATAGTCGCTATCTGCCCAACTAGCGAGGCCATACACCCCAGGTCGAGGCCTCGGTCGGGCCCCGCAAGCAGGTTGCTGCCCAATTTCACCACTATCCGACGGTATGCGACTGAGACATTACGCCCGCGGACGGATGTTGAGTTGTCGTTGGACTTAGCCATATGCGCTTGAAGCAGGGAGGCGAGTATATCACCCACCCATCAAAACGGTGGTGGGAAAGAGCGCAGCCCTTTCCCACCACATAATAGGTCTACTCCCCAGCCGCGTTCCTACCTCCCGTTGGCCGCATCCTCATCGGCGCTGGCGGCCAGGTTCATGAAGGGCTTCAGAACGTTGGTGAACTCCATCGGGAAGATGAACTTGGTGGAGGGGCTGGCCCCAATTTCCTTCAACGTCTCGAAGTATTGGAGGCTCATCGTCTTCGCATCGACCCCCTGGGCTACCTTGTATATCTGGTCCAGCGCATTGCTGAATCCCTCGGCGTTGAGAATCGCCGCTTGCCTATTGCCCTCAGCCTTCAGTATCTCTGACTGCCTCTGGCCCTCGGCATTGAGGATCGCTGCCTGCTTCTGTCCCTCTGCGACTGTGATGTTGGCCTCTTTCTGGCCGTCCGCCTCGGTGACTACGGCTCGGCGTTCCCGCTCGGCGGCCATCTGCCTGTTCATGGCGTGCTGGATCTCGGTGGGCGGGTCGATCTCCCGGATCTCGACAGCCGTCACCTTCACGCCCCAGCGGCTGGTGACTTCATCCAGCTTGACCCGGAGGACCATGTTGATCTCCTCTCTTTTGGCGAGGACGTCATCCAGGGGGATGTCACCAATTACGGCCCTAAGGGTTGTCGTGGCCATACCTACAATCGCGGCGCGGAAGTCCTGGACCTCGATGACCGACTTCTCTGCCTCATGGTCCACTACCTTGTAGTAGATCAAGAAGTCGATGCCTATCGGGGCGTTGTCCTTGGTTATGTTGGTCTGCCTCGCCACGTCGATTACGTCTTCTCGAAGATCGACCTTCTGGAAGCTGTCTATAAACGGGATCAGGAGCCGCAGACCCGCGCCCTTCAACCCGTAGAACTTCCCCAGCCTGAAGGGGACCATCCTTTCATACTGCTTTACGATGATTACTGGGAACAATACCGGTGTCGCCATTTAAGGCTCCTTTCTAATTCACGCCTTGCGGACTTTGATAGTCAGACCGTCGACTTCGACCACTTCCACCTTATCACCCACCCCTATTGACCCCTCCCCCGACGACACCGCGCTCCACGTCTCGCTTTTCAGCTGCACGTTCCCCACGGGGTTCAACTCCGAGAGCACTTGTCCCGTCTGCCCGATAAGTAGCTCCACACTCGAGGCATATTTCAGCTTTCGCGTCCTTACCACCGCCCCTACGATCACCAGGGCAAATACCGCCATCATCCCGGAGAGTATGGCCACGAGCCAGAAACTGATCCTGAGCACCGGGGCCCCCGGCCAGTCCGGCTCCCCAACCGAGAATAGCAGCAGCGCCCCCAGCACGAACGCGATCACTCCCCCCACCCCCAGGAACCCTATCCCCGGAACCTGTATCTCCAGGAAGATCAGTATGGCTGCCAGGCCCAGCAGCACCACACCCGCCCAGTTGAACGGGAGCGCCCCAAGAGCCACCAGCCCTACGATTAACGCCAGCGCCCCAACGACCCCGGGAACGATCAGCCCCGGGTTCAGAAGCTCCACAAAGAGGCCTATTGAGCCAAACGTCAGGAGTAGACCTATAACGTTCGGATTTGCGACGAACGAGAAGAACTTCTCAGCGAGGTTCCTATCGACCTCACGCTCCACCAGCCCCGCGGTCCGCATCGTAACCGTTCCTAACGCCGTCTCCGTCTCCCTTCCGTCCAGCTGTTCAAGCAAGTCTTGTATGTTCACAGCCACGAAATCTACTAACCCGACTTCCACCGCCACTGACGCCGTGTACGCCTCCGACTCCGTGATCGTCTTGGTCAGGGCTTCCTTGTCGCGGCCTCGTTTCTCTGCGATGCCCTCGGCCATAGCTACGGTTATGTTGATGGCCTTTTCGGATAGTGTATCGGGCAGGTCTTCTCCGTCCGCGGCGACCGGCGAAGCCGCCCCGATGGACGTGCCCTCAGCCATCACCGCAAAGTTAGCCGCCGCCGTGACAAACGTCCCCGCCGAGGCCGCAAAGGCGCCAGGTGGATAGACGTACACCGCCACGGGCACCTCCGCCCCGAGCAGCCTCTCCACAATCTTCTCAGTGGAGGAAAGCGACCCCCCCGGCGTGTCCAGCTTGATGACGACCAACGCCGCCCCATCAACCTCCGCCATCTCGATGCCGCGAGAAAAATACCGCTCCGCGTTTGGGCCTATATCTCCGTCGTAGGTGAGTACGTAGACTTGCTCTTCCGAATTTTGGGCGAGGGCGGGACTAAGCAGCAACGTCAGCCCTGCAACCAACATCGCCACCCCGAGAAACAGCCTTACCCACCTAAACGCCGCCATACAGACAATTATACAACCTCACCCCACTTCCGTAGGTACGACCGGCCGGTCGCCTTCCTCAATAGGAGTGACACCAACCCCCTTGACCTTAGATGAACATTCGTGCTATTCTCCCCACCGTTCGAACACTAACCTAACTATCTCAAGGAGGAACCAAAAACCCAGGGAAGCCCACCCGACCCATCCGAGGACTCAACGTCCAAGCCCATCCCAATGGCCGTCCCGCGGCCTGCGGCTCAAGCAAACGCCGCCATCTCCTCATCCCATCAGGTCCCGTGCCCCTTCCCTGACCCCCAGGCGATGGAAAGACGCCCTGGTTCGTTAAGTTCCATGTGAAGCTCCTTACGGAGAAGCCGCTCCTTCGAGCGGAATAGCGGTCGGATAGGCCCGGCGCCGAGGCCCTCTCGGTACCCCCTCCGCTTAATGAAGCCGGGAGCCGGTGGTCTACGCGCTCCGGGTCGCACCGGCAAACTTGAACACACTACGCCTGCAGAGGCCCGGCATCGGACGCTGGACGGGCCTCCTTGCCGCCCTATAGCGGTGCAGCCAACCCTCGGAGTCGGGCTCGGACCTGCTGGCCCTGAAGGTCCCTGCCCATGTCCAGCGTATGCAGGGCCACAGGCCGCAGCAGCGGCAGGCGGCTTTAGTCCGCCGTAGTCGGGCCGGCGCCCTCGCCCCGGGGCGTCGGAACACCCGAAGCACATGAACGGGGACAGCGTCCAGCCAGCGTCTTCCATCGCCAAACCCTCCCAAATAAGAACCAAAATCCAACCCACAACCGAATAAAGGCCCTTGCCTGCCCCTGACGTGCCGAACTAGTACATTATGTTGCCTAATTGCCTGGAAAATGATACTATGTTCGTGCCTGAAGTGAAGGTTTTCTACGCTTCACTTCAGTTACCTTGACCCGTCCGTCAAGACCTCGTTTCCCACATGCCGATAGTAGGTATAACCGCATCCAGGAAAGCCAAAGGGGCCCGATACATAAGGGTCTTGGAGAAAGTCGGCGCTGAGCCCATAATCCTCCGCCCCGATCCCGACGTTAACTTCCCTTCTATCCTCGATAGCGTTGATGGTCTCCTCCTGTCCGGCGGCGAAGATATCGATCCGCACTACTACGAAGAACCCTTCCTTGACGCGACCCCCGACAAGGAACGGGACGCCTTCGAATTGCCCCTGCTGAAAGAAGCATTGAAGCGGGATATGCCCGTATTCGGCGTATGCCGAGGCATGGAGGCCCTGAACGTCGTGATGGGCGGCAAACTGACCCGGAAAATCAAAGGACATCGCTCGCCCGACTTGGTCAAGTCCGTGTTCCACGACGTGTACGTGGCCCCCGGCAGCCGCCTGGGCGCGATCTTCGGTGGCGCCCCGATTCTACGTGTCAACAGCAGGCATCACCAGGGATTCACCCAGTTCCAGAAGGCCCCCGGCCTCCTGGCCTCCGCCTACGTCCTTGATGGCGACCTGATAGAGGCCGTGGAGTCCCTTTCCCACACTTGGGTTTTCGGAGTCCAGTGGCACCCCGAAAGAGAGTCCGAAAACCACCCCAAAAACCTGAACCTGTTCCACGCCCTCGCCGAGGCCGCAGAAAGGTTCTCCAGTATCACCGTCTAGAGGTCTACGATGGTAACCGACATCGGAAAAATCAGGCCTATCAAAATCGAAGACGAGATGCGGGGCTCTTACCTGGACTACGCGATGAGCGTCATCGTGTCCCGGGCCCTCCCAGACGTGCGCGACGGCCTGAAACCCGTCCACCGCCGCATTCTCTACGCCATGAACGACCTCCACCTCAACCCCAACAGCGCCTACAAGAAGAGCGCTCGTATCGTCGGTGAGGTCCTCGGTAAATACCACCCCCACAGCGACAGCCCCGTTTACGATGCTATGGTCCGCATGGCCCAGGAATTCTCCATGCGCTACATGCTCGTCGACGGGCAAGGCAACTTCGGCAGCGTCGACAACGACCCACCCGCAGCCATGCGATACACCGAGGCCCGCCTAGCCCAGGTCGCCACCGAGATGCTAGCCGACATCGACATGGAGACCGTCGACTTCACGCCCAATTTCGACGACAGCCTCAGCGAACCCACTGTTCTGCCCGCACGGATCCCCAGCCTCCTTATGAACGGAAGTTCCGGCATCGCCGTCGGTATGGCTACCAACATCCCGCCCCACAATCTCGGCGAGCTGTGCGACGCCCTAGTCAAGCTCATCGACGACCCAGACACCTCCATCGACGACCTTATGGATAGCGTCCACGGCCCCGACTTCCCCACCCGCGCCGAGATCTGGGGCCGGGAGGGTATCCGCAACGCCTACACCACCGGCCGCGGCAAGATCATAGTTCGCGCCAAGGCCGACATCGTAGAGACCAATAAGGGCAAACGCAGTCAGATTATCGTCACCGAGCTTCCCTTTCAGCTCAACAAGGCGTCCCTCGTCGAAAAAATCGCCGACCTCGTCCGGGACCGCCGCATCGAGGGCATTACCGAGATACGAGACGAGTCGGACCGCGAAGGCCTACGGGTGGTCATCGAGCTCCGAAAGGACCAGTACCCGGACGTGGTGCTCAACAACCTCTACCAGAACACCCCGATGCAGTCCTCCTATTTCATCAACATGCTCGCCCTGGTGGACGGCGCCCCTCGCGTCATCGGCCTGAAGTCCGCCCTGGAGAGCTTCATCGACTTCCGGCGGGAAGTCATAGTCAGGCGCTCCCGCTTTGAGCTGCGCAAGGCTCGGGAGCGGGCTCACATCCTGGAGGGCTTCAAGATCGCCCTCGACAACTTGGATGCCATAATCGCCACAATCCGCCAGTCTCCGACCGTCGAGGACGCCCGCACCAACTTGATCCAGTTCTTCAACCTGACCCAGGTCCAGGCTCAGGCCATCCTCGACATGCAGTTGCGCCGAATTGCCCAGCTCGAGCGCCAGAAGATCGACGAGGAATACGCCGACACCATAAAGAAGATCAACTACCTCGAAGACCTGCTGGATAACCCCCGCAAGGTCATGTTCCTCATCAGGGACGACGTGCTGGAGATAAAAGCCAAGTACGCCGACCCCCGCCGCACCGTAATCATCGATGAGGAAGCCGGCGCCTTCACCAACGAGGACCTCATACCCCATCAGGAAGTCGTCGTGACCCTGAGTCACGGCGGCTACGTCAAGCGCATGCCCAAGGAGACCTACCGTGTCCAGAGACGCGGTGGACGGGGTGTCGCCGGCATGGAGACCCGCGGCGACGATGTAGTGCAGAACATGATGCTCGCCGACACCCACGACATCCTCCTGTTCTTCACCAACAAGGGCCGGGTCACATCCATCAAGTGCCATAGGGTCCCCCCCGCCCAATCCCGCACCGCCAAGGGACTGCACGTCAACAACCTGATTAACATGGAGCCGGGCGAAATGATCACCGCCCCCATCCAGGTGAAGGACTTCGAGGCCGGGGGTTACATACTCATGGCCAGCCGAGGCGGCGAGATCAAGAAGACTCCGCTTGAGGCCTTCGCCAATATCCGCAGCAACGGTCTGAAGGCATTCTCCTTGGAGCCAGGAGACGAGCTCGTATCTGCAACGCTAGCCACCGATGAAGACGATTACATCATCATCACCAAGCTGGGCCAGGCTCTGATGGCCAACGTCGGACTGCTGCGCAGCGCCTCCCGAGGCAGTGGTGGCGTCCGAGGCATAAAGCTGCAAGGCCGGGACGAGGCCATTGCAATGGACCTTGTCCTTGCCGATCATCACCTCATAGTGATGTCCATAAACGGAGTCGGCAAGCTGACACGTCTCGATTCGCATCATGCTCAGAAACGCGGCGGAACGGGAGTGTTGTGGTTTAAGGTGACTGAAAAGTCCGGGCCGTTGGTGGCAGCCATGGTCGTGAACCGGGCCCACGAACTGATGGTCATATCCGAACAGGGGACGGTATTCCGCACCATGTTGAAGGAGATCCGCGTGCTGAGCCGAATCACCCAGGGAGTGAACATCATGAAGCCCGACACAGGCGACAGCGTCGCCTCTCTTGCCTGCTCCGAAGGCCAGACCGAACAGGTCAACGGGGCTGGCTCCAACGGCCACATCCCGTCTAAGTAGAGGAAAAACAATGAAGCTGATATTCATCCACGGGGCCGGCGGTTCGCCCCAGTCCTACTACTACCAGACTCGCCACTTCGAAGGCTCCGAAGCCGTCGCCCTACCCGGCCACCCAGAGGGCACCCCCTGCAAGACCATCCCCGCCTACGCCGAATGGCTCCGAGGCTACATCTGGGGCAAGGGCTACGAGGATGTGGTCCTCTGCGGCCACTCCATGGGTGGCGGCATCACCCTGCAGTACGCCGTCAACTATCCCGATGAGCTTAAGGGCATCATCACCATCGGCAGCGGCGCGCGCCTCCGCGTTCACCCCGCTTACCTCGCCGAAGATCAGGAAGGCATCAGGGACCCCGGACCGTGGAACCAGGCCGCCATCGACGGTGCTGCCGACTACACTCCCGAGGTCCGGGAAATCGTTACCCGTGAGAAGTTGGAAGTCGGCCCCGCAGTCGCCTACAACGACATGACTGCCTGCGACCAGTTCGACATCATGGACCGTGTCTCGGAGATCAAGCTACCGACCCTCGCCATTTGCGGCACCGAAGACGTCATGACTCCCGTTGTCTATTCCAAATACCTGGAAAAGAACCTGGACAACTGCCGCACCGTCATCATAGAAGGTGCAACCCACAGCGTTCTCCTCGAACGCCCCGACATCGTCAACCCCGCCATCGAAGAGTTCATCTCGGGCCTGGGGTAGCCAGGACTCCAGCTATGGGTAGAATGACGGGTTTATACTAAGATTGGGTGACTTGGACAAGTCCCGAGAGGGATTGGGTCTGGGTCTGTTTATTATGATTTCCCTGACCTGTCTCGGTTTAGTGATTTGGCATGAGGCAACGGATGGCGAAACGGTAGGAGTGTTGAGCGCACTGCTATCCGTACTGGAGCGGATGGCAGCGGTTCTTGTAACCTTGAGTTTGACCATATATGCCTCTGTGGAGGGAGCTGGAATGCTGTATGAAAAATATGCCAAGAGGCGCTTTCAGGAAGGGAAGCAAAAGGGAGAAGCAGAGCGTGACAGGGAATGGATGTCGTGGATGGAACGCCGGGAGGAAGCCTTAGCATCCGGTGAACCTTTTGACGAACCCTCACCCGCGGAGAAACCCTCCAAGAATGGACAGTAATCCCCTTTCGCTGGAATTGCATAGATGAGGTATCTGGCAATTATCGAAGGCGGGGGAGACGATTACGGCATTGTATTCCCGGACCTGCCCGGAATAGTGGCCATGGGAGACACGCCCGACCAAGTTGTCCAGAACGCCGAGGAAGCCCTCCGAGACTATGCCATCGAGTCAGAGAGAGATGGCCTTCCACTGGCTACTCCCAGTTCATCCGAAGACGTAGAAGTGCCTTCTAACTGTACCCTTACGTCTATTCTATTGGTTCGTTCGTCCACATTGGCCTAGTCTTGGACCAGGTGGCCTGCACCCGCTTAATCATTCCAGCGCCCGAACCTGCTCACGAAGTACGGCCTAGTCAATCCCTCGTCAGGACATCTGGAAGATCATTCCATGTAGTGTGGCTGTGGACTACCCCCTCCTCATCCACCCCGGTGCCCACCAGTTCAAGTCCCCCAGCACCTTCATCAGCGACGGCACCAGCAAAGCCCTCACCACCGTGCTGTCGAGGAATATCGCCAGCGCAATCCCCAGCCCCAGCGCCTTGATGATTATGATGTCCCCAAACGTGAACGACCCCGCGACCAGTATTAACACCAAAGCCGCACTCGTTATTATCCGACCCGTCTTCTCCAAACCCAATGCTACGCTGGACGCGTTGTCCCCCGACTCATCGTAAATCTCCTTGATACGTGTCAGCAGAAACACCTCGTAGTCCATGGAGAGGCCAAACAGGATCGTGAATAGGAGGATGGGGATGGTCGCCTCCAGAAACCCCGTCGACGTGAAGTTCAGCAGCCCCTCCAGGTGCCCCTGCTGGAAGATGAACACCAGTGCCCCGTAGCTGGCGAACACGCTCATGCCGTTCATAACAAGCGCCTTCAACGGGATAACCACAGACCTGAACAGCACGGCCAATACGATGTATACCGAGACCGTCACCAGCACAAGGGCCCACGGGAAGGCGTCGTACATGGCGTCAACCGCATCCATTAAGCTGGCCGTCGCCCCCGACACCAGGAACTCTCCTTCTCCCTCGTATGCCCGAAGGCTCCGCACCGTGTCACGCGCCTCCTCCGAGTTCATCTCGTAGACGGTGTAGATGCTGACCATCGTGACCCGGCCACCGCCAAACTCCTCCAGCGCCGAGGCCAACTCCGGAGACCCCCTTGCCTC
The DNA here is from genome assembly GCA_965249275.1 of Dehalococcoidia bacterium. GTDB lineage: Bacteria > Chloroflexota > Dehalococcoidia > Plut-88900 > Plut-88900 > Plut-88900. Next base: position 704,625 of record CBDFLQ010000005.1, on the reverse strand, counting down.
TGCGCTTGCGTACAGGGCCTGATACTGCTCCACCGTCCACCCGGGCCCGACATCCACGATGCCCTCTACCCTCGTCACGCCCGGAAGTTCCCTTGCCATCTGAGAATACCGGTGGAGCGCGGCTACATTGTCCGGGTTAACTACTTCTTCCTCGAACCGGGCCGCAACCAGTATCGGTACAAGTGCCCCTTCCCCAAACTCCTCTGATACCTTATCCCACCCCTGCCTCGACTCCGCCTCCTCAGGCAGAACGCTGGCCCACGGGATACCCAGCTTCACCTGCAGGAACGGGATTCCCAAAGCCAGTAGCACTACAATCACCGGGACCATCACTAGCAGTGGACGTCGTATGACCCACGACGCCAGGGTTCTCCAGAACCGGCCGTTACGATATAGGCGCTCGGGCAGGATGGGCAACGCGTCTATCCGCCTCCCGATCACCGACAACAGCGCCGGCACCAACGTGAGCGCCACCACCACCGACGCCGCAATCACCACCATCCCCCCAATCCCGATCGACCTCAGCATCGATAGCTCGAATATGAGCAAGCCCATAAGCCCCAGGGCCGTCGTAATCCCCGAAAAGAGTATCGCCCTCCCCGCAGTCGCCACCGTCACCGCCACGCTTTCCTCCACACCTCTATCCGACAGCTCCTCCCGGTACCTGCTCACCATCAACAACGAGTAGTCTATGGCAGCGCCTACCCCCAGCAGAGTCGCCGTGTTCATCGCAAAGACCGACATCGGAGTCACGAGTCCCAGCAAGTAGATAACCGCCAACGTGATCCCGAGTCCCATCGCCCCGATGGCTATGGGCGCAGCTACCGAGACCACTGTCCTGAAGATGAGCAGGAGGACCAGCGCCACCACCGGGAAGGTGATGATTTCCGCGCGCCTGAGGTCCCGGCCCGTGTACTCGTTGATGTCCGAAAAGATCGCCGAGCCCCCGGTTACCCAAACATCCAGTTCGACATCAGGAATCGAGTCCCGGATTTTCGGCACCTCGTCGAGCACGTCATCCAATGGAATGTCCAATCCGGCAATGGCGAAGGTGGTTCGCCCATCGGGTGAGACCAGGTTCGTGTTGCCCGTCGCGAAGAAGCTGTCGACCCTGGCTACACCCTGATAACGGCCCACTGCGGAGAGAACGGTCTGGGCTTGTGCTTCATAGACGAGGTCTTGTACGGTGAGGCTATCGTGGGACAAGACCAGGATGATTACGGCCTCGTTGAGGATGCCTTCCTCTTCGAGGATCTGGAAAGCCTGCCGAGCCTCGGTATCCTGCTCCCCAAACCCCGACGTAAGCACCGTCCCAACTCTCGGCGCTAGCACCCCGACCCCGGCAAGCACAACCACCCAAAACACAATGACCAGCCAGCGGTATCTGTAGGTCCAACGGCCCAAACGGTAGAAGAGAGAAGTATGGATATCGCGGGCCAGGATTACACCTCCGGGGGTTAGGCATTCAGATTATAACAATGGCCCCCTCACCCCGACCCAAATCGTAGTTCTGGAAAGGGAATAAACGGGGGCTTGCCCCATGCCCTAGAATTTAAGTATGCCATCCAGGCCCGATATTGAGTACGTCGCAGACCCCGACGCCCTGCAACGCATCACCAACGATATACTTCGCAGCCCCTTCGTCAGCGTCGACACCGAGTCCAACGGCTTCTTCCGCTATCCCGAACGCGTCTGCCTCGTCCAGATGGCCACCGACACCGGCTGCTACCTGGTCGACCCCCTTGCCGTCGATACTGCCGAACTCCTCGGCCGCATTCTCCATGACCCTTCGATAAAGAAGATCCTCCACAGCGGAGATAACGACATCCGTACGCTCGACAGGGAATGGGGCCTCACCATCGTCAATCTCTACGATACCTCCATCGGGGCAAGGTTTCTCGGGCTGGAGAAGCTGGGTCTAGGCAACGTCGCCGAGGAGGTCATCGGCCTCAAGCTGGCCAAGCACAAACGCCTCCAGCGCGCCGACTGGGGCCTAAGACCCCTGTCCGATGAGGCCCTGGAATACGCCGCTTCCGACGTGTTGCACCTAAAAAGGCTTACGGACGAGCTCGTCCGCCGCACCGATGCCCTCGGGCGCAGCCAATGGGTCGAAGAGGAGTGCCGTCGCTTCGAGGATGTGCGCTACTCCCCTCCCGACGAACCACAGAGAGCCTTCATATCCATCAAGGGAAACTCAGGGCTGGACGGCAGGGGCTTGGCGATACTACGTGAGCTGGCCGTTTTCCGTGAGTCTGCGGCGCTCAAGCTGGGTCGCCCGACATTCCGCGTCATGCCAGACCAAGCCCTGGCGGCGATAGCCCAGGACCCGAATGCCGACCTCAAGAGCATCTCGGGAATCGGACAATTCGGGGTGCGTCGGTACGGCAAAGCAATAGCCAAGGCGGTGGCCAAGGGCATTGCGTCTGAACCCGTGGACCGGCGCGCCTTCCGAAAACCCTCCCCCCCGAGGCCATCCCACGAGCAGATGGCCAACCTCAAACAACTCAAAGTCTGGCGCTCAGCTCAGGCAAAAGAGTTGTCACTGGACCAGTCACTCATATGGCCCGCCGACAGCCTGGACAGACTGGCTCGCAACCCCTCAACACTCGACGAAGAAATGCACGCCCCCGAAGTGCGCCGATGGCAGGTCTCCCAATTCGCAGAATCCTTACGCCACACCGCCAAACGCCTCCACCCCACCGGCTAGCCCAATCCCACCCCCTCTCCGTCATCCATGCCCCCGATCGGGCTGCAAGTGCGCCTCAGGCGTAAATCCATCCCCAGCGAGGGGCCGCTCACCCTGAGCACCGTCGAAGGGTCGAGCGGGGGGAGGAGGCCCCGGACTGCCATTCCGTCACGCGCTTGCCCCAACCACCACCACCCAAATAATTCAGTCAGTGCCGCCTCCGAGATATAATGTTTACAACTTACGGACAAGCCAACGTCGTTTATAGGCACTGGGAAGGGCAGTACAAGTCATGACAGTATGGGAGACTAGCAGCGTCGTGGAACGAGACCCTGAGAGGATGGGGGGCATCTGGGTGTTTCGAGGTACAAGGGTGCCGGTATCCGCCCTCTTCGAAAACCTCAAGGATGGCGCGTCGATTGGTGAGTTCTTGGAGTGGTTCCCCAGTGTCAAAAGGTCGCAGGTGGAAGCTGTACTGGATAGCGAGAGGGAGAGTCTGGTCAAACCGACCTTCTAATGAGGGTCCTCTTCGATGAGAATATTCCCCACCACTCACCACTCACCACTCACCCCATCATTCCCGCGCAGGAAAACTTTCATTCCAGGGCGGCGTGGGGCCGCTCACCCTGAGCACCGTCGAAGGGTCGAGCGGAGGGAGGTCCCGGACTGCCAATCCGTCACGCCCTTGTCCCAACTACCACCCCACCCCCCGCCCCTCGCGCCTTTTCCATCACCTCGGCCCCCGAGCCAGGATCCATCCCATCCATCCCCGTTCACTGTGACACATGGCTCCTCTTCCACAGCCAAGGTTATATTACTGTCATTCCGCGGCCCCGCGAGGAATCTAGGACTTGCCCACTCACGCGCCCCCTAAACCCCTACTCCCCCAAATTCTCCAATATCTTCGTAATCGAATACCCCCGATTCAGTGCGTAGAAGTGAATCCCTTCCACCCCGTTAGCCTTCAAATCAGCAATTTGGGCAGTGGCCAACTCGATCCCCATCTCCCGCACCGCATCATCATCCTCACCCAGTGCGTCCAGCCGATCATCGACGTCCCGCGGTATCGCTGAGCCACACAACGCCGTGAAACGGCGTATCTGAGCACCGGTAAGGATCGGCAGCACCCCGGCAATCACCGGGACCCCTATTCCCGACCCCCGCGCCATCTCCAAAAATCGGTAGAAGTCCGAGTTATCGAAGAACAGCTGGGTTATCAGGTACTCAGCCCCCTCGTCCACCTTACGCTTCACATACTCAATGTCCGTGCGAAGGTCCGAGGCCTCCGGATGGCCTTCCGGGTAGCACGCCGCAGCGAGACCAAAGTCGAAGTTGCTGCGTATGTGCCTGAGCAGGTCGGTCGCGTGTGGAAACCCGTTCTCAACGGGCGAGAAAGCATCCTGCCCCCGAGGCGGATCGCCGCGCAGTGCAATCACGTTATCGATACCCCCGGCCTCGTATCGAGCCAGGACTTCGTGTACCTCAACTCGGGTCTGGGCAGAGCAGGTAACGTGGGCCATGACCAGCAGCCGCTCCTCTTCCTTGATCCGCAGCGCCAGCTCCTCAGTCATGGCCTTCGTCGATCCACCCGCCCCGTAAGTCATCGACACGAAGTCGGGCGAGAAGCGTTTGAGGTTCTTAATTGTCCTGTAGAGAGAGGTCACTCCGGCGGGTGTCTTGGGAGGGAAGAACTCGAACGAGAGGGTGGGTCGGGTGGAGAGGATGTTGATAATCTTCATGCGGGCCGTTGCCCCTACTCGCTTTTCTAGCTGGTAACGACCGCGATGTCGTATTCCAAGCCCGCGTGGTTAAACCATCGGGCCAGGTAGTCAGCGAAGCTGCGCCGCACCACAACGTCGTAGGTCGGCCTATCGTCAACTTGAATGATAAGGGCATTGGACTTGGCTATGTGGCTCTGGGCGCACTGCCCGACCCCGAACGCCCGAGGATGGAGGTCCAACGGGCATCCCTTGTTCAGCAGGTCCCGCGCCCGTGCCCCGCGCAGCCTGATGATCGTCTGACCACCCGAAATATCGTTGACCGAGGCATGAAGCCCGGACAACGCCTCTTCCAGCTTGGCAGAAAGACCATCCTTGATGTCGGGCGGTGAGACAACCAGCCATTCGTCAGGCCCCAGCCATACAATTAACGTATCCCCGACCCTCGACACCGTGTTGGGCTCAATCGGCGCCCGCGCCCCGACAACACTCTCGACTCCGGCCTGAAACGCCTCGTCGGTCCCATCTCCTCGCAAGTTGACGTGCCCCCAGAACGCCCGCTCCTCCATCTCGACGCCCCGCGATTCGTCGGCCTCAACGGGTGGGTGCTCGGCAAGGAACTCCACCAGTGGAGAGCTCCGGCGCATTTCGCTGGATTCGCTAGACATTCTGCCGCTCGTTCTTCGGGTCGTAGAACACAGGATTGGTTACTCTCGCCGTTATCGAATTGCCGTCGTGGAGCGGTATGTACACCCGCTGCCCTATTCGAGCTTTGCCTCCCTTTACCAGCGCCAAAGCAACCGGATGTCCAAGAGTTGCGCTGTAATAGCTCGAAGTCACGTGCCCTATCATCTTGATGGGGATCGGGCCCCGAGGATCATCCACTATCTGGGCCCCGTCCGGTATCACCCTGACCGGATACTCCGATTTCAACCCAACCAGTTGCTTCCGGTCCTTTCTCACAATGTCCGGCCGGGACAGCGACCTCTTACCCAAAAAGTCCTTCCGGTTCGACGCCAGCCAGTCCAGCCCAAGGTCCGACGGCGTCACCGTCCCGTCCGTGTCCTGCCCGACGATTATGAACGCCTTTTCCGCTCGGAGAATGTGCATCGTCTCAGTGCCATAGGGCGTGATCCCGAACTCCGCCCCCGCCTCCATCACCGACTCCCAGACGTGGAGCCCGTAGTCCGCGGGCACGTTTATCTCGAACGTGAGCTCGCCGCTGAAGCTGATGCGGAACACCCGGGCCGGGACCCCGGCCACGGTTCCTTCTCTGAACGACAGGAACGGGAAAGCCTCATGCGAAAATTCAATGTCGTTGCATATCTTGGCCACCGTGTCCCGGGCCCTCGGCCCGACAACCGACATCGTAGACCACTGATCGGTGACGGAAGTGAGATATACCTGCAGTTCTGGCCATTCGGTCTGCTGCCACTGTTCCAGCCAGGACATGACGTTGGCCGCACCACCGGTAGTGGTGAACATATGAAAGCGTCCGGGGGATATACGGGCGGAGACGCCGTCGTCCATCACCATCCCATCCTCCCCGAGCATCAGCCCATATCGCGCCCGGCCCTCCCCGAGCTTCAGCCAGTTGTTGGAATAGACCCTGTTCAGGAATTCCGCCGCGTCCGGCCCCCGAACGTCGATCTTTCCCAGCGTCGACTGGTCCAATATAGCCACGGCATGCCGAGCGGCGAGGCATTCCCGGTTCAACACATCCTGCATCGACTCCCCAGGTTTCGGGTAATACCACGGCCTCTTCCACTGTCCAACGTTCTCAAACAGTGCCCCGTGAGCCACGTGCCAGGGATGAATCGCCGTCTTCCTCACCGGGTCGAGCATCTCCCCCACTTCCCCGCCCGCAATCGCCCCGAAGGTCACCGGCGCATAGGGCTGCCGGAACGTAACGCTCCCTACTTCGGTAATGTCCTTCCCCAGGTGGTCGGCCAGCACCCCCATCCCGATTACGTTGCCCAGCTTCCCCTGGTCCGTCCCAAACCCGAGAGTCGTGTATCGGTTCAGAAGCGGCACCGAGTCATAACCTTCATTTGCGGCCAGTACCACGTCACCCGCACTCACGTCCTCCTGCAGATCGATGAACTGCTTGTGTTCATGGACCGGGTCTTTGCGGGAAGGCGCCAACCAAACGGTCTTGGGAGGCTCTTCCGTCACGTCATCAGTTGCCGGGAGCGGGGTCTGCACAACACCATCCCCGAAACCCGCCTCCCGAGCCGCCCCCACACCCGCAGTCAGCCCACCCCCAATGCACGATGCCAGGTCGAAAGCACCCGCACACGCCCCAACGCTCCTCTCCTCTTGCACCGATTCACCCGGCACGAACGCTCCCAGTTTCTCGTCGAACCGGGCCTTTCCACCCGACTGTGAGTGAAGGTGTACCGTCGGGTTCCACCCCCCGGAAACCGCAAGTAGATCACAGTCTAAGGTCTTCGCATTCCCCCGCACTCCCGTGCCCCTCTGGTCCAAGTCCATGATCGCCACACCCTTCACCTTCTTCACACCCTTAACATCCACAATGGCATGGCTTCCAATAACATGGATTCCCTTGTCCCTAACGAGGGCAGGTAATGCACCTTGGGGATTGGGCCGGAGGTCTACCACCGCCCTGATTTCCGCGCCCGCGTCGGCCAGGTCCAGGGCGGTGCGGTATCCACTGTCGTTGTTCGTGAAGAGCACAGCCCTGCGCCCCGGCAGGACCGCATAACGGTTGATATAGCTCGACACCGCTGACGCCAGCATCACCCCAGGCACGTCGTTGTTGGGAAATATCAACGGCCTCTCGAAAGCACCCGCAGCGATAACGACTTTCTTGGTCCGCACCCGCCATATGCGCTGGTTGGGGTGGTGGGGGTGGGAGGCAGCTTCCTCCGGCGTAAAGGACTGAGCAATCGTGAGAAAGTTGTGGTCGTAGTACCCGAATACCGAGCTCCGAGGCATCAACTTCACTTCCGCCATCTCCGAAAGCCTACGCACCGCATCCTTAACCCAGTCTAAGGCGGGCAAGCCTTCAATGGTGCGCCGAGAAGACAAGAGGCTCCCACCAAACTCGGTCCCGTCGTCGGCCAATATGACCCGAGCCCCCGTCGCCCCCGCCTCCAGCGCCGCCGCGAGGCCCGACGGCCCTCCCCCGGCAATCAGAACGTCGCAATGAGCGTTCATTCGGTCGTATTTGTCGGGGTCCGGGGCCCTAGGAGACTCCCCGAGTCCCGCCGCCTTGCGAATGACCCCTTCATATGTCTTCCACATACTGCGGGGCCACATGAATGTCTTGTAATAGAAGCCGGGAGGCAGGAATCGGGTCAGCTTGCTGTTAATGGCGGCGAAGTCATGATTCACACTGGGCCAGCAGTTCACGCTCTTCAGTACCATGCCATCGGAGAGTTGCACCTCCGTAGCCCGGAGGTTGGGAGTTGTGCGCGCTCCCGTGCCGGCCTGCAGCAGTGCGTTCGGCTCCTCCAGCCCCGCCCCCACGATCCCCCGAGGCCGGTGATACTTGAAGCTCCGCCCGACGAGGTGCACTCCATTGGCCAGCAGCGCCGACGCCGCAGTGTCGCCCTCGTAACCTCGGTAAGTGCGCCCATTGAAAACGAAGCTCAGCGGCTTGTCTCTGTTGACGCGGCCCCCGCTGTCAAGGCGGAAGGGTTGAGGCTTATTGCGAGCCATCTTGCTCCTGCCCTCCCGGCGGCTGTTCACCCGTCTTGTACACCGACTTGATTACGTAGCTGACCGTATCCCTCTCCGCATTGAACCAGCGCCGGCACCCGGCGCTGTGCATCCATCTTTCGCGGTAGAGACCGCTGGTGTTGGTCTGCCCAAACAGGTAGTGACTCCATTCCTCGTCGGAAAGCTCGTTCGGGGTCATGGGCCGAGCTATGTGCGCCTCTCCACCATAGGAGAACTCGGTCTCTTCCCGGGGTCCGCAATATGGGCATTCTATGTAAAACATGATCGTGTCCCGATTCTCAGTGCGCCACCGCTGCCGCCCCGTGCTCGTCGATAAGCTCTCCCGTGACGAACCTGTCCAGCGTAAACGGGGCGTTTAGCTCGTGGGGCTGGTCCTGAGCGATCGTGTGCGCGTATACCCACCCCGACCCCGGCGTCGACTTGAATCCGCCCGTGCCCCAACCACAGTTGACGTACAGTCCCCTGACCGGAGTCTTCCCGATAATCGGGCTGGCGTCGGGGCAGATGTCCACCGCCCCACCCCAGTGTCTCAGAAGCCGCAATCGGCTGAATATCGGGAACATCTCCACCACAGCCTCAACGGTCTCCTCCACGACGGAATAGCTGCCCCTCATCCCGTAGCCGCTATAGGAGTCGATTCCCGCCCCGATGATCAGTTCCCCCTTGTCGGTCTGGCTGACATAGGCGTGTACGGCGTTGGACATCACAACGCTGTCGATAATCGGCTTGATCGGCTCCGAGACCAGGGCCTGCAAAGGGTGCGTGGATATGGGAAGCCGGATACCCGCCATGTCGGCGAGAACGGTGGTGTTGCCCGCCACGGCCAGGGCCACCTTCCCAGCCTTTATCACACCCCGAGTCGTATCGACCGCCGTGACCTCTCCATTGGTGACCTGAATCCCCGTAACTTCGCAGTTCTGGATGATGTCGACCCCGCGGTCGTCCGCCGCCCGTGCGTACCCCCAGGCCACCGCGTCATGACGTGCCGTCCCTCCCCTCTTCTGGTAGGAGGCCCCCAGCACGGGATACCGTATGTCCGGCGACGTGTTGAGGACCGGCACCAGCTCAGCAACCTGGCGCGTATCCAGAAGCTCGGCGTCGATACCGTTGAGTTTATTGGAGTTGACCCTCCGCGCCGTGTCCCGAAGCTCCTGCAGGTTGTGGCACAGGTTAAGCACTCCCCGCTGGCTGAACATCAGGTTGAAGTTCAACTCCTGGCTCAGGCCCTCCCACAGCTTCATAGCGTGCTCGTAGAGGAAGGAAGTCTCGTCCCACAGGTAGTTGGACCGGACTATCGTCGTGTTCCTCCCGACACTCCCGCCCCCCAGATAGCCCTTCTCCACCACCGCCACATCCGTAATTCCGTGATTCTTGGCCAGGTAGTAGGCCGTGGCCAGCCCGTGCCCTCCGGCGCCCACGATTACAACGTCGTAGCGCTCCTTAGGCTGAGGGCTGCGCCACACCCGAGGCCAGTTCTCGTGGTGGCTGAACGAGTTGCGTATCAGATTTAGGAAAGAATAGTTCTTCATATACGAATGCCAAATCCTCGCGGAGAGCAGACGCGATGATATTTGTACACCATTCCCAATGTCAATCAACCGAAGTGTTATCCGTAAATATCCGACAGCGCCTGTCATCCTCTCCGCAATGGTTGTTGTAGGCCGAGGCTCAGGTGAGGCCGGTGGAGGTGGTGGCGGTGGGGAAACTCCTCTCGCGGCGTAATGAAACCTCGTGGCGTTTCCAACATTCACTGAAACTAGTACTATATGTTTTATGAGAAACGCTGCCATGCAACTTCGCAAACTATCCAATGGGCTGAAGGCCGCGTACCGTGGGTCGAACGTCGCCGGTCGCGTGCAGCACTTCGATGGATGGCTCGATAGAGCGTCTGCCAATGATGCCGACGCCAAGGCCTACGACCACGTCGCAACCGTCAAGGAATACTACGACCTCTGCAGCGAGTTCATGGTGTTCGGTTGGGGCGAATCCCTGCACTTCGCTCCGCTGTCGCCCCAGGAGAGCGTGGAAGACTCCAAGATCCGGCATCAGCGACTCATGATAGCCAAGCTGGAACTGCGCGAGGGGATGACGGTGGTCGATGTCGGTTGCGGGATCGGCGGCCCGATGCGCAATGTCGTCCGTGAGTCCGGTGTCAGGGTCCTCGGGGTCAACAGCAATGAAATCCAGCTGGACAAGGCAAAATCGTTGACCTCCGAGGCGGGTCTCGACCACATGGTCGACTACCTTGCTTGCAGCTTCATGGACATGGGCGCCATCGCGGACGGCACGTTCGACCGCGCCTACGCTATCGAATCGACCTGCCATGCGCCGGACAAGGCGGGAGCGTTCGCCGAGATATACCGCGTGCTGAAACCCGGAGCCCTCTTTTGGGGTCAGGAAATGTGCATGACGGACAAGTTCGACCCCAACGATAATCGTCACCGGGCTATCAAGCGGGACCTGATGCATGGCATCGCGCTCAAGGATATCGCGGCCATGAGCGAGGTGAACCGAGCCCTCGAAAAGGTTGGATTTTCTGTCGTCGAGGGGAAGAACCGGGCCATTGATGAGAACATTCTGATCACGCCGTGGTATCAGCCCATGGAGACGCGGCGCAGGACCCTGAACAACGGTCTCCGTAGGACCCCCCTCGGCCGCAAGGTGTTCATCGGGGCATCCAGGCTGGCCGAGGCGCTGAGAGTGTTCCCGAAAGGCTCTACGGATGTGGTCGGACTGCTTGATCGGACCGCGAACGCCTGTGTCGCGGGCGGCAGGGCCGGAATCTTCACGCCATTGTACTGCTTCCTGGCTCGCAAACCCCTTTAGCGAAGTGTTGTACGTAAATATCCGACAGTCGCTGTCCTCCTCTCCCCAGCGGCGGTTGTAGACCGGGGCTCAGGTGAGGCTGGCGGTGCCGGAAACTCTTGTAGGGCCGTCCCCAACACCCCCCGCCCCCTCCAGCTTGCGGCTCGACCTAACCCCTGTCGTGAATCCGTACCCCACACCCCCAACAATGCCATGCGATGGTATGCCGACGTTCCCGTCTGACCTACGTTGATGTCAACTCCCATCTCTACCCAGTCCTCCCGGTCCAGTGCCTCGACGAACGCCACCACTAACCGCACAGGATGGTCCTTCAGAGCCATCTCATCCAGGGTCGAAGGCATCACCCACATCTGCTATCGGCCCATCGGGCGAAGTGGCATCTCTAGCACCTCCACACTCAGTCTCTAACCTACCCCGGTGTACTCTCTCATACCCCCACCCCCAGCTTTTGAGACAGGCTCCTCGTGGTTGCCTGGGTCTGGGGAATGGGTTTTATCCCCTCTCCCTCGACGAGACCTTTGCATAACTGTCATTCCCGTTTGCACGGAAATCCAGGGTCGAGAATTTACAATTGACTAGCATAAATAAAATACCCAATTGGGTCCCGCTTTGGGAGTTACGCAAAGGCCTCTCGAAGAGTGAGGGTGATCCCGACTTCCCCTCCCCTATTGAAAACCCCTCGCCCTTCCCATTACCATAGCCCCACCCCTCACCCAAGGAGCGACCTATGGCCGGATTCACATGGGAAGCCGCCCGAACCAAGCTCGTCGAGGCACGGGAGCGCGCTCTACAACTCGGCGGCCCCGATTCCGTCGCCCGCCAGCGCGCCGCTGGACGCTGGACCATCCGCGAGCGTATCGACCACATCACCGACCCCCGTTCCTTCCTCGAAGTCGGCACCGTAGCCGTCCATGAGCGCTTCGACCCCGACGGCAACCGCCTTCCGGACACCGCATCCGGCTACGTTATGGGTCTCGGCCAGATTGATGGCCGGGACGTGGCTGTCGGCGGAGAGGACTTCACCGTCGAAGGCGGTGTGATTGACACCCAACATGATCGACTCAAGGGCGGTATGGCCGGCTTCATTGAAGAGTTCGCCCACGAATACCGCATCCCCCTTGTCATGCTTATGGAAGGCGTCGGAGGCGGTGTTGGCTGGGAGGCGCACCAGGGCCACGCTCCCCTTGTCAGCGGCCACAAAATCGACGTTTCCTACAAGCTAATGGGAGAGGTCCCAGTAATGGCCGCAGCCATGGGCGCCTGCGCGGGTGTCACCGGCGCCCGACTCGCCGTCTCCCACTTCAGCGTCATGACCAAGGCCGCCTGCATCTTCGCCGGCGGCCCTCCACTCGTCGAGCGGGCCTTGGGTCACCGTATCGACAAGTTCGAGCTGGGCGGGGCCGAGGTCCACGCAGTCATCTCCGGTGTCGTGGATAACATCGCCGAGGACGACGCCGACGCCATACGCCAGATCAAGACCGTTCTCAGCTACCTCCCCCAAAACGTCTGGGAGATGCCCCCCTACGTCCCCACCGACGACCCCCCTGACCGCCAGGATGAGGTCCTCCTCGAAATCATGCCCGAGGACCAAAAGGCCGCCTTCGACGTACGGGACATCATCGAGGTCGTTGCCGACCGCGGCTCCTTCTTCGAAATCGGCGGCCACCGCGCCCCGGCCTTCGTATGCGGCTTCGCCCGTTTCGGAGGCTACCCCGTCGGCATTCTCGCCAACAATCCCATGCACCTCGGCGGCGCCCTCGACGGCCCGGGCTCCGAGAAGAAGACCCGCTTCATAGACTTCTGCGACACCTTCCACATGCCCATGATCTACTTCGTAGACGTCCCCGGCTTCATGATCGGTCCCGACGCCGAGAGGGAGGGCACCCTCCGCAAAGGGATGCGCGCCCTCCAGGCCCTTCACGACGCCAACGTTCCCATGGTCTCGGTCTATCTGCACAAGTGCTACGGCATGGCCGGCCTCGCCACGGGCAACGCCAGCCGACTGAATCTCCGCCTCGCATGGCCCACCGCCGAGTGGGGAGACATGCCTATTGAAGGCGGCGTCTTTTCAGCCCACCGACGCCAGATCCAGGCATCAGACGACCCCGCCGCCTATATCGCCCAGATTGAGGACCGCATGCGTAAGGCCGCATCCCCATGGAAGACCGCCGAAGCCTTCGGCGTAGAGGAGATGATCGACCCGACCGAGACCCGCGGCATCATCATCCGCTTCCTCAAAGCCGCACAGGGTGTTGTCAAACAAACCCTCGGCCCCAATCCCAGATACGGAGCCCGCCTCTAACCTATGGACTCAACCACCCAACCCACGGAGCCGCCAACGTCTGCTTTCACATGGGAAACCGCCCGAACCAAGCTCGTCGAGGCCCGGGAGCGCGCTCTAAAGCTCGGCGGCCCTGAGACCATCGCCCGGCAACGTGCCGCAGGTCGCTGGACCATCCGAGAGCGTATCGGCCACATCACAGACCCCGGTTCCTTCCTCGAAGTCGGTACCGTTGCCGTCCATGATCGTTTCGACCCCGACGGCAACCGCCTTCCGCCCACCGCTTCCGGCTACGTTATGGGTCTCGGCCAGGTCAATGGCCGGGACGTTGCCGTAGGCGGAGAGGACTTCACCGTCGAAGGCGGTGTACTTGAGATCCACCATGACCGGCTCAAGGGCGGCATGGCTGGTTTCGTTGAGGATCTCGCCCACGAATACCGCATCCCCCTTGTAATGCTCATGGAAGGCGTCGGAGGCGGTGTCGGCTGGGAAGCTCACGCGGGCTCCCCTCCCCTCGTCAGCGGCATCAGTATCGATCCTACCTACAAACTAATGGGAGAGGTCCCGGTAATGGCTGCAGCCATGGGCGCCTGCGCAGGGGTCACCGGAGCCCGACTCGTGGTCTCCCACTTCAGTGTAATGACCAGGGCCGCCTGCATCTTCGCCGGTGGCCCTCCCCTCGTCGAGCGGGCCCTGGGTCACCGCATCGACAAGTTCGAGTTGGGCGGAGCCGAGGTCCACGCAGTCATCTCCGGTGTCGTGGATAACATCGCCGAAGATGACGCCGACGCCATTCGCCAGATCAAGACCGTCCTCAGCTACCTCCCGCAGAACGTCTGGGAGATGCCCCCCTACGTACCCACCGATGATCCCCCCGACCGCCAGGACGAGGTCCTCCTCGAAATTATGCCCGAGGACCCAAAAGCCGCCTACGACATACGTGACATCATCAAGGTCATCGCCGACCGCGGCTCCTTCTTCGAAATCGGAGGCCACCGCGCTCCGGCCTTCGTATGCGGCTTCGCCCGTTTCGGAGGCTACCCCGTCGGCATTCTCGCCAACAACCCCATGCACCTCGGCGGCGCCCTAGACGGCCCGGGCTCCGAGAAGAAGACCCGCTTCATAGAGTTCTGCGACACCTTCCACATCCCAATGGTCTACTTCGTAGACATCCCCGGTTTCATGATCGGCCTCGACGCCGAGAGGGATGGTACTCTCCGCAAAGGGATGCGCGCCCTCCAGGCCCTCCTTGAGGCAAACGTCCCCATGGTCACGATCTATCTGCACAAGTGCTACGGCATGGCCGGCCTCGCTACGGGCAACGCCAGCCGGCTGAACCTCCGCCTCGCTTGGCCCACTGCCGAGTTCGTAGGCATCCCCATCGAGGGCGGCGTCTTTTCAGCCCACCGACGCCGGATCCAGGCCTCCGGCCACCCCGCTGCCCTAGTCGCCGAGGTCGAGAACCGAATGCGCCAAGGCCGCATCCCCCTGGAAGACCGCCGAGGCCTTCGGCGTCGAGGAGATGATTGACCCTACCGAGACCCGCGGCATCATCATCCGATTCCTCAAGGCCGCACAGGGTGTTGTCAAGCAAACCCTCGGCCCCAACCCCAGGTACGGAGCCCGCCTCTAACTCTATGGACTCTCCTACTACCCCCCAATCGTCAAACGAGGGCCGCACTCTCCTTGCCACAACCACGGTAGCCGGCCACGGGCTCAAGCACCTCTACGCCGCCGCCTTCATGATCGTCCTCCCGGAGATCAAGGCCAGCCTCATGCTGTCCAATCTCGCCGCCGGCGCCCTGGTCACTGCACGAGACGTCTCTGCCGGGGTCTCCACAATGCCCTCCGGCTTCCTCGCCGACCGCTTCAGCGGCAAGTGGGCCATAATCCTCACCATTTCCTTGGCCTTTATAGCTGTTGGCTACCTCGCAGCCGGTGCTGTGGAGAGATATTTCGCTGTCGCCATTTCCATCGTCCTTTTCGGCATCGGCGTATCCCTCTGGCATCCCTCCGCCATCGCTTCCCTGTCGGCCCGATTCCCAACCAGGATTGGTTTTGCAATCTCCCTCCACGGGTCGGGAGGGTCCGCAGGCGAGATCCTCGGACCTCTCATAGCCGGCGCCTTGCTTCTGCTCATCTCCTGGCCCCAACTCTTTCAACTCAGTTTCATCCCCGCAGCCCTCGCCGCCGTATTGGTGTGGTTTGCTCTCAGGAATCTCAAGGGCCAGCAGGGTGTCACCTCCCTCAAGGAGTATTTCGCCACCTCCGGCGTTCTGCTCAAGAACCGGGCCTTTATCGCCGTGATCGTCCTCTCGGGCTTTCGCTCTATGAGCAATCACGTCATCACAACCTTCGTCCCAATCTATCTGAGCGAAGACCTCGGGTTTTCTTCTTTAGAGGTCGGTATCTATGCCTCGCTCTTGAACGCCATAGGCATAGTTACACACCCCCTTATGGGGTACATTTCCGACAAGTACGGCCGAAAGATCGCCCTTGTCCCAGGCATGATTTTCTTCGGACTCCTCTGCATCGCCCTCGCCTACGCCTCCGAGGGCCCTCAACTAATCCTGACCATCATCGCTATCGGCGCAGTCATGTTCACTTTCCACCACATCTTCGTCGCCTACGCCATAGACCTCTCTCCCCCCGGCGTCCACGGCACTTCCGTGGCCCTCGTCTACACCGGTTCCATGTTATTCGGAGGTATCGGTGCGATCCTCGGCGGCCTCCTCGCCGACGAAGTCTCCCTCCCGTCGACCTTTATCTTCGCCGGCATAGTCGTCATAGCCGCCGCATTCCTGCTGATCTTCGTCCCAACCCGCGACAACACGGAATCCGCGCCCATAGCCCGCGCATAGTGAACGGAGGCTCTATACCTCCTTAAACGGAGGTGTTGACGATGGACCCCTCCACCCAGCCCCCCACTCGCGA
Source organism: Dehalococcoidia bacterium (assembly GCA_965249275.1). Classification (GTDB taxonomy): domain Bacteria; phylum Chloroflexota; class Dehalococcoidia; order Plut-88900; family Plut-88900; genus Plut-88900. Next base: position 688,475 of record CBDFLQ010000005.1, on the reverse strand, counting down.
ACCAGGCCCTAAACTGCTAGCGTTCACCATGGTCACGGGCCACGGGCTCAAACACCTGTACAGCGCTGCCTTTTCGGTCGTCTTTCCCGAGATCAAGGTCGGGTTGGGGCTTAGCAACCTCGCCGCCGGGGCCCTCGTCATGTCCCGGGACGTCAGCAGCGGCGCTGCCGCAATGCCCGGCGGCTTCATCGCCGACCGCTACAGCAGCAAGCGGCCGCTGATACTGCTGGCGGCTATTATGCTGGTCGCCTTCGGCTACCTGGCCTCCGGGTCTCTGCAAACGTACTACGCTATAGCGTTGGCTGTGATCCTGGTCGGCGTGGGCACTTCCATGTGGCACCCTACGGCCATAGCCGCTCTATCCGCACGTTTCCCTGCAAGAAGAGGCTTGGCCCTCACTATGCACGGGGCAGGGGCCAGTGTGGGAGAGGTGCTGGGCCCCTTGGTGGCTGGAGGGCTACTCTCAGTCATCCTGTGGCCCCAGCTTCTCCAGTACAGCTTCTTCCCCGCCGCCCTCGCCGCGATTGTCGTATGGCTCGCTCTCCGAGGCATGAAAGGCCAGCGGGGCGCAACATCGAGCAAAGAATATTTCTCAGCCGTTGTACCGCTGTTCAAGAACCGGCGTCTAATAGCCGTGTTGGTACTGTGCGGCGTAGTAAGCATGGGCGACTACGCCATGGTAACCTTCCTGCCGATATATCTGAGGGAACACCTCGAGTTTTCGACCTTCAAAGTTGGCGTGTACATCTCCCTCCTGCATACCGTCGGCATAGCAACACATCCGATCATGGGATTCGTATCGGACCGGTTCGGTCGTAAGTCGGTGCTCGTGCCTGAACTGACAATCTTCGGCCTCCTCTGCGTGGCGCTCGCCTTCGCCGACCCAGGGATTCAACTGCTCCTTACCATTATTGCCATCGCCGCGGTCACCTTCACCTACCTCCCAATTTTCGTTGCCACAGCCATTGACCTGTCGCCTCCCGGGGTTCACGGCACATCCGTCGGCCTGATCTATACGGCGTCCATGGCGATCGGCGCATTCGGAGCCGTGATAGGCGGCCTCATCGCCGACCACATATCAATACAGTCCACTTTCGTATTCTCCGGAATTACCATCGTGGCCTCCGCCCTGGTCCTAATCATCATCCCCACCCGCTCCCAAGAAACCTAGACCCCGCATATCCCGTCATTCCCGTGCCCCGACACGGGAATCCAGAGCGACAACCCGCATCAGTTAAGCCAACCGACTTTTCGATCCCAAAGACTCCTATGCGTTTATGCTAAAATCGCCCCACACCACCCCCAACGGAGATGCACCATGACCACCGACACCTTCTGGGCAGACCTGAGAGAAGAAATCCAAAGCGAAGCCGTCGTCAACCACCCCATCTACATCGACCTCGTCAACGGTGTCCTTAAGCCAAACACCCTCGCCGAGCTCTGCGCCCAACTTAAGCACACCGTGGAAGAGGGCATCTCCTCCCTCTCGCTCATCATCCCCCAGGCCCCGAGGCACACCCGCATGGAACTCGCCGAGAACCTCTTCGGTGAGCTGACCGGCACTCCTGAAGTGCCTTCCCACTGGGAGCTGGCCATCCGGGCCGGGGCCGCCGCCGGTTTCTCGGAAGACGACGTCGACGCCCGTCCCATGATCCCAGAGACCAAGGTCTACCCCGACACCGTCTCCGCCTACGCCATGCGCGGCAGATGGGTGGAAGCACTCAGCTTCGTATCGATGGGCATTGAGGATATGTTCACCGAGTTCTGCGACGGCGTCACCAAGGGCCTCATCGACAAATACGGCTACACCGAAGCGCAAGCCTCATACTTCGCCGTCCACGTCGGCGCCGACGAGGTCCACGCAGAAACCGGCTGGAGCACCGCCGCCGCTCATGCCACCACCCCCGAGCAAAAGGCCTCCGTACGACGCGCAGCCCTTGAAGGCCGTAACATGTGGTGGAACATGTACTCCGCCGTCTACAAGATGGGCGAAGGCAAAGAAGCCCGGACGCTCAGGATGGACGCCTAGCCGCTTCCGTACACCCTTTCCCTACCACTCCCGAGGGGAGCCTGTCCGCCTTAGGCGGATCATTCCGGCCGCCGAGAGCCGGTCGAAGATGCTGCAAGCCTAACGGCCGCCTAAGGAGGATGCGCCTTTGGAGTGTGCCGAGGCGTGAATCCATCCTCGAGGCGGAGCCGCTCACCCTGAGGCACTCGAAGGGTCGAGCGGGGGGCGGCCCCAGACAGCTAATCCGTCGTGGTAGTCCTGATTCCCAACCGAGCCCCTTCACCCCTGTCATTCCGAGGCCCCGCGAGGAATCTCAAGCGTCGTCTCGCCTATCTACACCCGCGCCCATCCCTACCCCACCCCGCGCATCCTCCGACCCTGACCTCCCAGCCGCCGACATCCCCAGAACCTCCAACTTCGCACTCCGAGGCAATGCCGACCTCTCATTCAACCTGTCCCCCCTCCACCGACGCCACTGCAACCCCGTTCTGGTACACCACTAGGTTTCCCATCGCCGCCGGCACCCGGGCCCCGGGGCTGATAATCCCCACCAGGTTCAACGGATCGCACGCCGACACCTGTACATACCGTCCCGACCCCTCCTGCTTCCGCGTCGACCGCAGCATCTCGATAGCCTCCGGTAGCGCAAACTGCTCCCCCACGTGCCCCGAAATGAACCTGCCTCCCCTGATCTTCCCCTGAGCCTCGGCCTGCCGGTATATTCTCACTAGCTCTCGCCACGTCGGCGCCATCGGCTCCCGGGCCAGCATCTCGTAGAACACCACCCCATAACGCCGGAGCAGTTGGAACGCCCTCTCCGTTGCAGACGTCTCGCCATCTCCCAAGGGTTGCAGCAGGGACCAACGGGTCGTCGAAGGCCGATTCCTCGCCCTCCTTCGCAATCGGGTGCTGCGGCGCATACTCGGGGGCGGGCCATTGTTCACATGCCGCAGGGGCGTGAATCCGTCCGCCGTGGCCCGGCCCGCCGCCACCAGTTGCCACAGACCGTCCTTCACCTCCGAAGGCAGCCGCTTGCTCAGCTTGGCAATGTCGGACTGGAATGAGGCCCCGCGCTTCGTGAGGACGTTCAGGATATCCCGAGCCGCGCCACCCAACCCCTCATCATCCTCGGGAGTCGGGTCCACCAGCCAATCTAGGTTTTCCCGAAGCCCCAGCGTTATCGGCCCGTTCCTCGTTAGTCCCACCTTGGATATAGGCTGATCGGGCATATGCCTGCGTTGTGTCATCCGGCCCCACACCACCTCCCCCCCAAAGCACAGGTCATCCAGCATCGAAGGCTCGTAACCCGCCACCCGGGCCTTCAGCAAATGCGGTTCCCAAGCTCCCGCCGCCGCCTCGAATCCCTGCAGCTGCTCGATAACCTCGATCAACCCCGACTCCCCACTCAACATCCTGTCCGGCTCCACGTGCTGCCAGCGCAGCAGGAACAGCATGAACACCGACTCCGAAACCGGCTCGATCTCCCGCCTCAGCCTCGATACAGTCGCCCGGTGTATCCGGGCCAGGATACGCCTGTCGCAGTATTCCTCCACGATGGCACCCGGCCTGAACGACCCCCTCAATACCTGTCCCTCCGATTCCAGTTGCGCCAAGGCTGCCCTAACAGTCCCCTCCGGCAGTGCCAGCATCTCCCCGATCTCCTCGGCAGTCTGAGGCCCTGAGACCTCTGTACGGCCCCTGACCAACCTCACCGCCGCCTCTCCGGGATCTGCCTCCGTGTCGCTCAGGAAACGTTCCGGTGGTATTGGATGCAGTTCCGCTTCCGGGTATGCGGGCATCACTTCCCGTACCGTCTCGACTGCCACCCACGCCCGAGACCCGTCCGCCCTCCGAAACGTCGTCACCCTCCCCGATTCCAATAGCTCTTCCAACCACTCCTTAACGACTCCGCCATCCCCATCTCCATACCTCACCGCTATCTCACCATCCGAGATCGGCCCGACGCTCAATAGCAGGTCGTGCATCTCGTCGGCGTCACGGGCCGGTGGCCACGCATCCTCAACCGCCGCAGCTATCGCCTCCGGGTCCAGGGAGCCCAGGTCCCGGGAGTCCTCCGGCAGCGCCCGCCTCAACGATACCGCCCTGGACCTCCGCTCCTCCAGCGGGGCGTCGTCCAGAAAGGCGTAGGGCATAGCGTTCAATATCTGGTGGGAAAACACCGAGGGCTGAGGCGTGTCCCGTGCGAACACCTCCACCGCTCCTCGCTCTATGTCTCCCAGCAGCCGGGTCAGCCCTTCCAGGTCCATAGCCTCGGTCAGGCAGTCCCGCACCGTCTCGAATACCAGCGGGTGGTCCGGCACCTCGATATCGGCTGTCGGCGCGTTGTCCTGACACTGCACCTGCGCTGGAAACACCGACGCCAAAAGGTCGTCGGACCTCATCCGCACCAGCGGAGCCGGCACCTTCTTTCCACCGGAGAACTTGATGATAGCTAAGGCCCGCGTAGCGTTCCAACGCCATCTAGTCTGGAACAGGGGCGCCTGCAACGCCGCCTGCGTCAATACCTTCTCGACGTTCTTGGTGCTCAGATAGCTGAACAGCTCCTCCAGGGGGAACGACAAATTCGGCCCCAACGAGAAGTTGATTCCATCATCCGTCGCCGCCGCCTGAAGCTCGAAGTCGAAGCTGCGGCATATCTGCTTCCGCAGCGCCATCCCCCAGGCCCGATTCACCCGCGCCCCGAGCGGCGAATGTATCACCACTTGCGTCCCACCCGACTCGTCGAAGAACCGCTCGGCATATATCTTGTTCCCCGAGGGTACGCCCCCCAGCACCCGCCTCCCCTCATCTAAGTATTCGACCACTTGCCGAGCCGCCTCCCCTCCCACCCCTGACTCCTCCGTCACCCAGCCTTCTGCCTTGCCATTGTCTCCCAGCCGCTCCTCGATTCCGCTGCGCAGTTCCGTAATCTCCTCCGAAAGCTCCCACGTCCGACCCGGCGCTTCCCCCAACCAGAAAGGAATCGATGGCGGCAGGCCTTGGGCATCCTCCACCCGTACCCGCCCACTCTCCACCCTGCGGATACGCCACGGCGTGTTGCCCAGCAAGAATATGTCGCCGGCCATACTCTCTATTGCGAAGTCTTCATTGACCGTCCCTACGAAAACACCTTCGGGGTCTGCCACGACGTCGTAGTCGGCGGTGTCTGGGATCGCCCCCCCGCTCGTCAATGCCGGTATCCGAGCCCCTCTCCTACTCTTCAACTTGCCCGCCACCCCATCCCGATGCAGGTGCGCCGTCCTCCTGCCCTCCCTCGGGGCCACACCCTCGGCCAACATCTTCACCACCTCGTCGTACTTCTCCCTCGGCAAGTCCCGGTAAGGATAGGCTTTGCGGAGCATCTCAAAGAGTTCATCTTCATCCCAGTCCTCCGCCACGCATCCGGCTACTATCTGCTGGGCTAGCACGTCCAGCGGCCAAGGCGGGATTGACAGGGTGTCCAGGTTCTGTCGACGCACGGCTCGAGCCAGGGCGATGCACTCCACCAACTCGTCCCGGGTCAACGGGAACATCCGACCCTTGGGCGTTCCCTTGATCGTGTGCCCGGAGCGCCCCACCCTTTGCATAAGCAACCCGATAGACCGCGGCGACCCTATCTGACAGACCAGTTCCACCAGCCCCACGTCGATGCCCAATTCCAGAGAGGCTGTGGCCACGCATATCTTCGTCTTGCCCGTTTTCAAGGCTTGCTCCGTCTGGAACCGCCTCTCCCGCGACATACTGCCATGGTGGGCCGCTATCGCCTCTTCCCCGAGCCGCTCCGTTAGCTGATGCGCCACTCTTTCCACCAACCGACGCGTGTTGACGAAGACCAGCGTAGTCTCGTGCCTCTCGGCCAGTTCCACCACCCTGTCCAGCGTCTCCGCCCACAGCTCGTGGCTCGCAATCGGCCCCAACTCCGAACCCGGCATCTCGATAGCCAGATCGATCTTCCGGGCGTGCCCGGCATTCACTATCAAGCAGTCGGGATTCCTCTTCTCATCAATATGAGCGTTACCGACCAGGAACCTCGCCACCTCTTCTATCGGCCTCTGTGTCGCAGACAGCCCGATCCTGGTCACCGGGCCCTCGGCCAGCGCACACAGCCGCTCCATCGAAAGACTCAGGTGTGATCCTCTTTTGTCGTCAGCCACCGCGTGAATCTCGTCGATGATTAATGTCTTCACCCCCATCAACCCCTGCCTCCCGCTCTTGGAAGTCAACAGGATGTACAGCGACTCGGGTGTGGTGATCAGGATATGCGGCGGCCTCTTGGCCATGCTCTGCCGTTGTGAGGCCTTCGTGTCCCCCGTCCTCAGCCCCACGCGGATCTCCGGCGCCGCTATCCCCATCTCCTCCGCTTTCGCCGTTATCTCCGAAAGCGGTCCCGCCAGATTCCTTTCGATGTCATTGGAAAGCGCCTTCAACGGGGAGACGTACACTATCTGCGTCACGTCCTCCAGCCTCGAGTCCAGCCCTTCCCAGATCAGGTCGTCGATGCACTTCAGGAATGCAGCCAGCGTCTTACCCGACCCCGTCGGCGCCGAGATCAGCGTGTGCTTCCCTTGCGCTATCGACTCCCAACCCTGCGCCTGAGCCTCCGTCGGCCCCTCAAACTTCTCCTCGAACCATGCCTTTACAACCGGATGAAACACACCTGTTCCCATGCCCGAATGTTACCACACCCCACCCCTACCCCTTGTATTTCATTTTGACGAAGTGTCCACTATAGTTTACAATGCGTGTTGGTACATATGACCTTCCAGATTATTGAAAGCAATACATTTACTGGGTGGTTTAGCAGGCTTAGAGATACCACTGCCAAATTAAAGATTGACGCACGCATGAGGAGTGTGGCCGAAGGCAACTTGGGCGACACGCGGGCCGTAGGCAACGGTGTTTTTGAGCTACGCATCCACTACGGACTCGGCTATCGTCTTTACTTCATCCGAAACGGCCCAAATATCATCGTGCTACTTTGTGGTGGCGATAAGTCCAGCCAACGCCGAGATATAGAACGTGCACGCCAATTGGCTAGAGAATGGGGGTAAATGTGAAGTTACCGGACGGATACACATATTGGGATCCTACCAAACGTCTCAAGGACATAGAATACGCCCGACTCTATGTTGAAGCCTGCTCTGAAGAGGACCCCGGCGACGGCAACGTCATACGAGCTTCCTTGCAAGACGTTACCCGAGCCCAAAACATGAGCGGACTCGCTCAACAGGTCGGCATGAGCAGGGCCGGCCTTTATAAAACCCTCTCGCCCAACGGCAACCCCAGCTTCGCCACCATAATGCGCCTCACCCGAGCCTTGGGCATGCAGGTCGTCATTCGTCCCATGCCCACCGAGAAATCCCCTCACCCCGACTCCGAAGAGGAGACCTCGCCCGCCAACCTCGAGACTCCATCCACCCAGGCCAAATCTCCCGTCGGATAATCTCCCAAAACTGATTACATCCAGCTGATGTCGTAGCCCATACCCACTTGTGCTACGATTCCCCCATGGACAACCCTATAGTAATTATCATCATCGACGGCTTTGACCCCGAGTACCTCCAGGCTTGCAAGACCCCGAACATCGACGAGGTATGCGCCAAGGGTTTCCTGAAAATCGGCCGCTCCATGATGCCGTCCGTCACCAACGTCAACAACGTCTCCCTCGTCACCGGACTCTATCCCGAGTCCCACGGCATCAACTGCAACTATTGGCTCGACACCGACACCGGCCTTGAGACCTATATGGAGTCCGCCGACTTCATCCTCGCCGAGACCCTCTTCCAGAAGGCCTCATCGCTCGGCAAGCGCACCCTGATGGTTTCTTCCAAGGACAAGCTCCGCACCCTCATCGGGGCTCACGCCACCGTCGGCTTCTCCTCGGAGCAGCCCCTGGACGAGGCAGTATCCGTTCTCGGCCCCCCACCCCCCATCTACTCCCTCGAAGTCAACGGCTGGATAGTCCAGGCCGCCGACCACTTAATGTCCAAGAGCCCCTTCGACGTCGTCTACATCGCTACTACCGACTACGCGATGCACACCTTTCCCCCCGATCACCCCGAGTCCCAACGCCACATGACCATCCTCGACGACACAATTGGAGAGCTTCTTTCCAACCACCCTGATGTCACCCTCCTCCTGACCGCCGACCACGGCATGTCTGCCAAGGATCATATGGTAGATCTGAAAAGCATCCTCGCAGCCCGCGGCATAGGTTCCAACCCCGTGCCCATAATCAAGGACCGCTACGTCCTTCAGCACTCCAACTTGGGGGGATGCACCTTCGTATACCTGGACGATAAACACGCGGCCGAGGCCCTGGCCATCCTCCGCGAGACCCCTGGCGTCCACAGCGCCTTCAGCCACGACGAAGCCGTGCTCGAATACCGCCTCCACCCAGGAAGGCTTGGCAACATCTTCGTCAACGCCGAGAAGAACTTCGTCTTCGGTGACCCGACCCAGATCGAAATGCGCCCCGGCCTCCGTTCCCACGCCTCCATCCACGAACGCGATATCCCCCTCATCGCCTACAACTCCGACATCAACCCCGACACCATTGAGGAAAACCGCCACCTCGGCCAATACGCCCTCACCAAGCTCCTCTCCTAACGCCTCCCCCCGTCATTCCCGGCGTCTGGGGGAGTCTAGTACCCTCTCTCTCGATGGGAGAGGGCTAGGGTGAGGGTGACTACGACCCCTACCCCCTACCTCACATACGCCATTGCCTGGTCCACGATGTCAATCCCCACAATGTCGCTCCAGGCCTGGGTGATCTGCTGGAACGCGGGCCCCGGCACCCCAGCCCCGATCTTAATCCCGTTTAGGGACACCACGGGGGATATGTGGCTGGGAGTCGTGGTTATAAACGCTTCGTCAGCCTTGTATACGTCGAAGGGTGTGTAGTCTCCCTCCTCCGTCTTGAACCCGAGTGTCGAGGCTATCTCCAGCACCGAGTCCATCGTAATCCCCCCCAGCACGTGCCTGCGGTTGGGTATGTAAATCGTGTCCTTACGCAGGAATAGAAAATTCGCGCCACTGCTTTCGGCCACGTTGCCGTCGTAGTCCAGCATCAGGGGCAGGGCCTCTGGATCGATCGCCTTCGCCTCGAAATCGGCGACCATGTGGTTCATCTTGTTGGATATCTTTGCCTTAGGGGAAAGGCTCTGAGGCGGCGTGCGGCGAGTCGCCGGTGTGATCATCCTGATACCGTCACGGTACCACTTGGCGTACATCGCAAAGGCCAGAGGCTCGGTGTAGATTACGACAGTTGCCTCTAGCTCCGCCTGCCGAGTCGGCTCCACGACTCCCCGACTGATTATGTGGGTCACCCCCACGTCCTCCGGCCCCGACCTCTGGAAGTTGGTCTCCACCAGCTCATGAGTCGCAGCCTCCAAGGCGTCTATGTCGATGCGCGGGTCGATTCTCGTGTACTGGAGTGACCAGTAGAGTCGGTCCAGGTGGTCGCGCAGCTTCCAGATCTTGCCGCTGAAGGTGCGGGCCATCTCGTAGACGCCATCTCCCCATCGGAAGCCCCTGTCGAATACCGATACGGAAGCCTGGCTTGCCGGAACAAGCTCTCCATTGACGTAGACCAGGGACTCGTGTGCTTCTTCCATGACAGGCTCCTTCTGTGGTTTTGGCGACTTGACTGGTAATTGTGGGTTTTGCCCACCTCCCCCGTCAAGCTACGATCTGTGTTGACGCTCGGACGCGGCGGCATATATTCTAGTCCGGCTTTCCACGGCTATAAGGGAAGGACTGGTTCATGGTAAAAAGCACGGCAGAGGTCATGATAATAGGCGGGGGTGTGATGGGCGCCAGCACCGCGTATCACCTTGCGAAACGCGGCGTCACGGACGTCGTCCTCGTCGAACAACGATACCTCGCCTCCGGCCCGACCGGCCGCTCCCTGGCCAACCTACGTCCCTATCACGGCGTGGAGGAGACCGTAAAAATCATCCACGAGTCCTCGAAAATATACCTGAATTTCGACGAGATCATTGGTGGCGGCGGCCAGTTCCGCAACGTGGGCCGGGTCTGGGCCGAACCCGAGTCCAACAGGACCCTAATGCAGGAAATGGTAGCGCTAACCGGCAAAGTCGGAATGCGGAGCGAGTACCTCGATCCCGACCAGCTAGCCGAGATGGTCCCCGGCCTGAACACCGAGGCCCTGGGTCCGATCGTTTATTTCCCCGACGCCGGTTACTCAAACCCGGGAGGCGTGACGGAGGCGTTCGCGGCTCGCGCCAGAGAACAGGGAGTGCAGGTGAACGAGGAGACCAAGGTAACTGGAATCGGGCTTTCGGGTGGGCGCGTACAGTCGGTGGAGACCGACAAGGGGAACATTTCGGCCCCTGTCGTGATAAATGCTGCGGGGATCTGGGGCCCGGCTATCGGGCGGATGGTGGGTATCGACATCCCGATCACCCCGACTCGGGGCCAGGGCGTCATATACCAGAGGCATTGGTCCATGCCCGAGTTCAGACCCATCTTCCACGACGGACGCAGCGACTACATCTTCAGGTGCGAACCCGGCAACCTCATCAACGTACTGAACACGCTGGAAATCCGGGATGATGCAGAGATGGTGGACCCCGACACTATGCCCGAAGACGCTGCACCGGAACTTGTAGACCGGCACCGTATAGAAGGATCTCAGGCCCTGCCGACGCTGGAGAAGGCAACGCACCGGGGCGGCTACTCCTGCGCATATGACATCACGCCCGATGACTCCCCCATCTTCGAGGAAAGCGAGGAGGTCGGAGGGTTCTACAACATGGTCGGCTGGAGCGGACTGGGTATGCAGCAAGGCCCGGTGGCCGGAGACCTGATGGCAGAGCTAGTCACCACGGGCCGCACGACCCTCGTGGACATGTCTATATTCTCGCTACGCCGCTTCCGGGAAGGCAAGTCGCTGGCCTCAGCGTGGCTGTTCAAAGAAATCGGCCTGCACTAATCCTACATGAGACCAACAGTTATCCCTGCCAACGGTGACTATAAAAGCCGTCTTGTCCCCTCTCCCTCAATGAGTCGCAGATGCGCTGAGGCGTGAGGGCTAGGGTGAGGGTGATCCTGCTTTTAGAACACTCACGTAAAGACCTATACATGGAGGAGCAAAATTGACTGTAAACCTACCGGATGACGCACGAGAATTATTCCAGGGCAAGAACTTCGCCCACGTCACTTCCCTCATGCGGGACGGATCGCCCCAGGCATCCGCCGTATGGTGCGAGGCTGTAGGAAACGACATAGTGATCAACTGCGACGAGACGACGATCAAGGTCAAAAACTTTCGCAGAGACCCCCGTGTCGCAGTCTCGATTATCGGCCAGGACAAGCCCTACGAAGCCGTCTTTGTCCGGGGCCGGGTCACCGAGATCAAACCCGATCACGAGGGCAAGCACATCGACAAGCTTGCCAAGAAATACCTCGGCCTGGACGAGTACCCCTTCCACCAGCCCGGCGAGGAGCGACGCGTAGTGGTCATCTCCCCCGACTCGGTGGGTTCGCTTCACAGCCCCCTGACAAACTGCTAGCGGGCTAGTCGAGGACGGCCACCGCTTCCACTTCCAGCATGTATTCGGGCTTGAAGAAACCCGCGACCACGGTCGTGCTGGTGTAGGCCCCGGGTTTCAGGTATCGGTCCCTCACCCTCCTGACCGCCGGGCCGTGGGCCCGGTCTACCAGGTAAGACTTGATGCGCACCACCTTGTCCCAGGAAACCCCGACTCCCCTCAGAATATCGTCAAGGTTCTTGTAGACTTGGGCAGCCTGGGCGTCGAAGTCCCCTGCGCCCACCGTTTCGTCCTGCGAGTTCCTGCCTACCTGTCCCTGAACGTAGAGAGTGTTTCCCGCCCTCACAGCGTGGGCCACACCCGGTGACACCGAGACCCCAGGCACCGTGAAAGACTCACGCGGCGCCATCGACGCTATGATCTCCGACTCGATCATCCACTCAGGCCCTACAAGGCCGCACACCACCGACGTCGCAGCCACTTGGCCGGAACGGTGGTAGCGGTAACGGACATCCCGGTAGTCGTTGATCACGTCGTGCCGGGTGACGTATCCGTGGCTCCATACCACGTTCGTCCAATCGGCCCCGTTGGCCTTGAGGATGTTGTCGAAGTTCTTGTAGACAGCCTCGGCCTGCGCAACGAAATCACCTTTGCCAATGGTTTCCGCTTCATGGGACGCGACGTTCCCGAGCTTACCGCCCGATAGTACAGGTTGCTTCCCTGCAATCGGCTGCTGACCGGTAACGTAGATAGTGTCCCCAACCCGGACGGAATGAGGAGAGCCCAGAGGCACGAAGGTGTCCGGCACGTTGCTGAGGCTGAACTTCGGCTGGCCGATATAGGCGATCAGGTCGACCTCTATAAGCAAGTCGGAGAGGAGCAGAGGCATGGATACAGTGGCCCCTGCTCTCTGGTAGTAGGGCAAATACTGGAAATGCACCTCCCGCGCCTTCTGCCTGTCCTCGGGGTTGGCAAGGTAGGTGTTGTACTTGACCACGTCGTTCCACGTGGCCCCGGCGGCCGCCAGTATCGCCTCCAGGTTCTGATATACCTGGTGTGCCTGGGCCTCGACGTCTCCCTTGCCCACGATCTCGCCGTCCGGCCCCCGAGCCACAATCCCAGAGGTGTATAGGACATTGCCTGACTTGATCCCATGAGCGAACTTTAGGGCCTCGGTAGAATAGATGCCTTCGGCGGTGATCTGCTCTTTAGTCATGGCTAACTCCTCGGGAAATAGGTGTGGGTCAAAACATATTGAGATGGCGGCCTGGTGTCAACTGTGGCCCGTGCTTCAGAACCCCAGGGCCGCCTTCGCCAGGAGGCTCCCGGACGCCGTCAGCATCATGGCCGTAAGTGCCGCGATGAGCACCCTTTCGGGGATTCGGGTCGTGAGCCTGCTCCCGACTATCACTGCAGGCACTGCCCCGATGCTCAGGAACAGGACCGTACTCCAGCCCACTAGGTCCTGGCTCAGATACCCCAGCGTCCCGATTACCATCAGCACCAGCGACACCCCAATCGTCGTACCCACCACCTTGTCCGCAGAGATGCGGAATATCAGCAGCACGGGCGCGGTCATCAGCGTGCCCGCCCCCACCGAGGTTGCGCCCATGATCAGGCCCAGTGCACCCCCCACCCCCGACCCCGCCAACCATTTCTTCGGGCTCAACCCATTTCCTTGCTGCTCCACGCTCCTGCGTTTCAGCCTTATCTGTACGACCAGAAGAGCAGCCCCTATGAGCACCAGCAACCCGATGCAGAGGTTCACCCACACCTCCAGCGAATCACCATATTCTGCGAAGAGTCTCGAAAGAAGTGCCACCCCAACCACGGCCCCCGGAACACCACCCAAAAGCAGTGCAGCCCCTATACGATAGTGAAATGTGCCCTGCTTGCTGTGCTGGGCAAAACCCGCCAGCTTAACGGCGGCGGTAAACGGAAACGTCGTGGCTATGGCTTCCACCGTGGAGAAGCCGAGGAAGAACACGAGGCTCGGGACCGCCAGCGCCGCCCCACCCACCCCCGTCACCCCGACTGCAAACCCCAGCCCCGCCCCAAGAACTATTTCAACCGCTATATCTATAGAATGACCTCATCTCTGGGGCAACGGAATTTTGCCTTGCCTCCGCGGCAACCATTCTACCCGTTCCATAGAGAACCTTTTCGTATCTCACCGGTCCGCGGGAGGGGCCGCTCGTGCTGAGGTTCTCGAAGTATGAGCGGGGGGGCGGCGGAAGGCTATTGCAACCGGCCAATTAGTCTAAGTAGGCAGTTCCGCAAATGAATCTTGGCGAAAAAGCAAATAAGGTCACGAAACGCGCGCCAACACATCCAGTTGGTGAGCTATATACACCAGCTCCCGAGCCTCAACCTGCGCGTGCCGCACTCGGCTCCACTCAGCTAGAGTTTCTCGACTAAGCTCTTCGCTGGACTCGAGTGCGCCCTGTACGGTATCGATGATCGCGTGTAGAAAAACATCGCCGTCCCCGGCATAGCCGTCAGCTGTGGGGTACACCACCCAGTCGGATGGGCCCGCGTCCAGCACCTGCGCTCCGATTCTTCTCAGCCCCGAGAAAAGCCTCCGCCCCGTACGGCTGTCCCCCGAGGGTTTGGCGTCGCTCACGCGCTCATCCATCGTTCGGTGGTAGAGGGCTTCTACCCGAGCATCCAACTCAGCATCGATAATCGGATCAAAGATGGTGCCCCCGTCGAAATTTATGCAGAGGTAGATTAGTCCCCCAGGCCTGAGTGACGCACCGATCAACGGCAAGACGCTACCCAGGTCCACGAGGTCGAGAAACGCCTGGGCTATCACCAGATCGTAGACCCCGCTGATGTCAGGCCTCTTAAGAACATCAACGACATTGGCCGCTTCGAATGATAGGTCCATCAAGGTCCCCACCCCCGAGAACCGCAGCCCCCCCTCCCCCAACTCTTCAACAGAGAGGCCCCACTCTCGAGCCCAGGATGGCAACCTCAGCATAGCCTCCGCCACGTTCCCAGGTTCCAAATCAACGGCTCTGTATCGGCATTCCGTTAACAGCCCCCGTTCGATTACCCTCTGCACCATCGAACCGATACCCGCGCCCAATTCCAACACGTCCGTCGGGCGGGTGCCGGGGAGCGCACGGGCCAGCGAGTCCCAAACCCGTGGGTTGAGAGACCTGTCGTCAATGGACTTCTTGGCCGCCAAATATCGGTGGTAGTCAGCAGTTCCGGGATTGGGCACAGCGCAATTCTCAGCGGGCGATTTTCAGTAGGAAACGGCGGATGGTCTCTGTACTTTGCTGCCAAGTCGGGTGAGCGGCGTAGGTGTTCAGGGCCGTCTGTCCCATTTCGGCCAGCAGGGTCCGGTCCTGGATCAGTCGAGTTACGTGCTGGGAAAGCCCCGCTATGTCACCGGGTGCGATGAGGAAGCCGTTATGACCGTGCTGGATGGTCTCAACCGCAGCTCCGGAAGTCGTCGCTAGAGCCGGGAGCCCGAACCCCATCCCTTCCATGTAGACGATTCCGAACCCTTCGTAGGTGGACGGGACGGCCAGGACGTGGCATTCCCGAAACACTTCTGCCAGGGCCTCGTCATCCAGTGCACCCCTGAAAGTAATCCTGTTGGACAGGCTCTTCTCGGAGACCAGTGCCCTGACCTTGGAGGCATATTTACGATCAGCGTCCGGCCCCACCACGTCGAGACGCCACCCGGGTCCCGATATAGCTAGCGCTGATACCAGGGTGTGGAGCCCCTTGCGCTGTATCAGGTTACCAAGGAACAGGAGGCGAAGAGGACCGGCAGCGCTGTCTCGTTCTATGACATTCAGGGGCGTGATGGCCGGATTCAGCCGGTCGCCTCCCGGATAGGCAATGACATTGGTCTTTAGTCTGCCAATCGCATTGGCGACGTCAGCCCTGGTCGTTCGGCTGTTGAATACAAAGGCGTCCACCGAGGAAAGGTAGCGGGTCTCGGCCCACCGGTAGACAGGCATTGCCCAACGGGAATGGGCCTCTTTGGACCGCAGATGATGGACGATTGACACGATGGGGAGACCCCGAAGAGCCCCGTTCAGCCGAAACAGCGAGGGATGGTTAAGCTCATCCTGCAAAAGCAAGTCTAACCCCAACCCGTCGATTTTCCTGCGCAAACTACGCGAGAAATTATGCGCCAGCAGACGTGGGTACCCGTGCCAGGGCAGCGAGATAATCTCCACCTCGTCCCCCGACTCCCGCAGATATTCCACCAGCTTCCGGTCGTACAGGAATCCGCCCGACACGGTAGACAGGTCGCCATAAACGACCAGGCCGATGTGCATTAGAGCTCGAGCCGGTAGGATGCCCAGGCGTCGGCGTCTTCGTACATCTTGACGGTGATGGTGGCGAGGCCCGCGGTCTTGATTGAGCCGGCGAGAGACTGGCAAGCAATACGCGAAAAGTGCTCAATGCTCGGGTTAAGGCCCTCGAACTCGTCAAAGCTGTTCAGCGTGTGGTCTTCGTAGCGGTCAACCAGGTCTTCCAGGTTAGTCTCAATGTCCACGATGTCGACCAGGAATCCGTGCTCGTCCAGCTCAGGCCCCTCTAGAAGCACCTCTATTTCAAAGTGATGAGAGTTGAGGTCATTTTCGGGCCCCCAGTCCCCACCCACCAGGTAGTGCTGGGCTATAAAGTCCCGTTTGACCGATACGGTGTACATTGGTGCTCCTCCCGTGCGGGAATCAGATATCGTAGGTAAATAGGACTTGAAGGGCGTTGGCCGGGTCCCGGTCCAGCAGTTCGTAGGCAGCCCCGGCGTCGTTGAGTGGGAATGTGTGAGACACGAGCCGGGACGGACGCAGCTTCTCTATCATCGACCATGCAAGATCGAATCGGCGCGCCTTGGACCACCTCCCCGACCACTCGGGAGCGATCGTGCTGACCTGGCTGCTGATGAGCCTGATGCGGTCTCTGTGAAATCGCCCCCCTAGGTCCAGCCGAGATTCCTTGGTCCCATACCATGACCCGACGACTATCCGTCCGTTGTACCCGGCAGTCTTAACCGCTTGGTCCAAGGCAGCGGGGTTACCCGAAAGCTCAAATGATAGGTCGGCGCCCCTGTAGTCCCGGCTCCCCTGAAGCGCGTGCATGAGACCCGAGTCATCTGGCGTGAGGCTTGCAGTCGCTCCCAAGGCTAACGACTCCCGTCTGCGCCTCTCGTGCTGGTCTACCGTCACTAGGCTGGCCAGGGGCATTTCCGAAAGGAGCGCCGTGACCAGAAGCCCGACCACCCCCTGCCCGAATACCGCCACCTGCTCCCCGACGGAAGGCTGGCCGTCCATCACGAGGTTCACGGCAGTCTCCATGGTGGGCAGAAACACAGCATCCTCAGCCGAAATGCCATCAGGAGCCTTTATCAATTCTGCTGTTGGAGAGATAAAACTGCTTTCATGGGGACGGAACGAGAACACCACGTCCCCCGGCCCGACACCCACCTCGCCTGACCCCACTTCTTCCACCCTCCCGACCGCCGCATAGCCGTACTTGATTGGATACTGAAAAGTCCCGTTCAAAGCCGCTATGGACTCATCAACCGCCATCTCGCCGGGCATTTGGCCCCGATACAAGAGCATCTCCGTGCCCGAGCTGATAGCCGAGACTAGGGTCTTGACTAACGCCTCGCCGGGGCCAGGGGTTCCGAGAACGGAGCGTTGGACCTCGACGCGGTATGGGGCAGCGAAAACTAGGGCGGCGTGGGACATGGGGTCATCCCTCGAGGGGACGGTCCCAGACAGGGTCTCCCCAGATGACCATGTCGTCGCCCACCTTCTTGTAGCCAGTGTTGGCTAGCCTGGGGAACTCGGGGTAGGCGCCTTCCATTGGCTTGACCGCCCTCATGCCGCCCAAAACAACAGGCGCGACGGTGAGCACCACGTGGTCTACCAGCCGCTCGGTGAAGAAGCTGGTGATGACCCGAGCCCCTCCTTCCACCATGACGCTACCGACAGACTCACTGGCAAGGAGGGCCAGAAGGGCAGGCAAATCGACCCAACCCCTGCTGTTGGACGGAATGCACAGGACGCGGGCCCCTGCTTCCTCCAGGGCCTTTATCCTATCTGTAGATGCCTGCTCTGTAGTTGCGATCCAGGGTCGCAGGTTGCTGCCGCCAAGGAGTTGGGCATCAATTGGAAACCTCAGCTTGCTGTCCAGGATTACGGGTTGGGGTTGTACCCCTTTAGCAAGCCTGACCGTTAACCCCGGGTCATCCGCTAGTACGGTCCCGATGCCGACCAATATGGCATCGTGGACACCCCGAACGCTGTGGGTCATCGCCTCCGACTCGGGACTGCTGAGGCGGATTGGACTGCCCGGCTTGACGGCGATGCAGCCGTCGAGGCTCTGGGCGTAGGACAGGGTCACCGACGGAAGACCCGACTCAGCGTTGCGTCTCTTCGTCTCGCGAGGTGTGTGAGATGTCCCATTGGCCCCCGACTCCATCTGCTTCGGCAAGGACGGCAGGTCCAGGAGATGGCCGAGACGCGAAGCCTTGGTCTCTATGTAATCCTTGTTTTCAACGGTGATACGCGGCTGAAGGGCCTCCCTGGAGGACACCTCGATACCGAACTTCTTCAACCCGTCGATCTTTGAGGGATTATTGGTGAGCACCCGTACGGACTTGACGCCGATGTCCTTCAGAATGAGCGCTGCGACTTCGTAATCGCGCAGGTCGGCGACATGACCCAGGAGGATGTTGGCGTCGACAGTATCGTAGCCCACGTCCTGCAGGTTGTAAGCCTTTAGCTTTTCCAGAAGCCCGATACCGCGGCCTTCCTGGCGCAGATAAAGGACCACACCCTGCCCCTCTGCCGCTATGCGCTGAATCGAAAGGTTGAGCTGGCTGCCGCAATCGCAGCGCATGGAACCAAGGACGTCTCCGGTAAAGCACTCGGAGTGGACGCGTACCAGCACATCTTTCCCATCGGTGACGTCACCCGTGACTAGAGCGACATGCTCCTTGTCGTCCAGGTTGTTCGAGTAATAGAAGAGCCTGAACTCGGCGACGGGAGTGGGGATTCGGGCGGAAACTTTTCTTTCGATGTTCAGGGTTTGCATGGGACTCTACAGGTCATAGAAGGATACAGGATACAAAGGCAACTAACGGGGTTGTCCGGCAAAGTTCCACATTGGTCGGCAATCGGGTCTCGTTATTTGCGGTTATCGTGGAACGCCGGGACTATGGACTTGGCTCCGCGCAGGACTAACTCGTCCGACAAAGGAGCGCCTCCAAGTCAATTATTATACTGATAGAACAAAACTGTCAAATTGAGGAGGGAGCATGTTCCGCAGAAAATTGCGGCTATGGCAGAAAGAGAGGCTGCGTCCAGGCCCGAGACCCGTCTGAGCCAAGCACCCGAGCCCTAACGTATCCCTCGTCTCCCCGCACGTCGTAGGAAGCCCGGAGCCCGTACTCACGGTCCAGCACTCGTCCGCCCCGCGTGACAAACTCGGTGTCGTAGGCCATGTGCCACTCTTGGCAGATTGCAACCTCAATTCTGTCCGGGGTGATGACCAACTCGTCCAGCACAACACCCGTGGAGGAATAGAACGTCCCCGCCTCCAGGGCTTCCACTACAGCGTCCCGCTCCAGCGCTGGTGCATCGACTATCACCCACCCTCTGCCCGGATTGGCCAGGCTCGGCTTGAAGTCACCCTGAAAGTGGTGGGAATCATCCACCGCTACGCCGAATATGGGACGGCCGGCGGTGAGCACCATGTCCCAGATCTCCTCACAGCCCGGGCGTCCTCCACCCCCATAGTTGTTGAGTACGTTATTACCGTTGAATATCTCCAGCAGATTCGCCCCCGAGACCTGCACTATGTGCCGGTCGTCGAATGCCCAGGTGTAGTTGGGATGGTTCAGGGAGACGATTCCACCGGCTGCGTGGACGGCATCGATGTTGGCCTGCAGGGTCGGGACGATATCACCGGCGTCCACGGGCTCCATGTAACTCCTGATCCCAATCGCACCCAGGTGAATCGATGTCTCCCCACGGTTCAGCTCCACAGAGACCTCTTCACCGGGGATCATCAAAGGCCCCTGCGCCGCTCCGGTCCCGTGCTCTAAAAGCGTCACGTGGTTATGGTCGGTCAGTACCAGGAAGTCGTAGCCGTTTCGCCGGTACCAGTCCACGGCGACTTCGGGCTCGGAGTCACCGTCGGACCGGGTGGTGTGGGTGTGTATGTTTCCCTTGAACCACACCGTGCTAGTTGTGGCAGCCTCTGGCCGTGATGTCCCAGACGGCTTCCACTGAGCCATCCCGCACGGCGACGTACTGGTCCCAGCGATTGGTCAACATGTCCTGCTGCCCGCTGATGAGCGCCAACTTATCCCCGACCTCCGGCGTCGGGCCTCCGTCGCACTTGAAGACTATGTGCTCCTCGTGCAGTGCTTCAGCAGTCAGATACGGCATGTCTTCGACGAAGGGCTTGACTCCTCCCGGCGAAGCAAGCGCCCGTGACCCGACATCCGCCACGACTATCCCGGGTCTCGGAGCGCTGACAACCGTGCACAGGATTTTTGCAGCGTAGCGAAGGTCGTCCATATAGTCGAAGTTGTGGGACATCAGGGCATACGTACCCCCTTCGACCTCCGTGACGCCGGGAATGGTGGCGGCAACGTCGATGGTGAAGGTCTCCCCCGATGACACAACCTCTACGGGAATGCCCTCGGCTTCTATCGCATCCTTCACGTCGAGGCACTGCTGGATGTATTTGCGGCCCCAGATGTAGCGGGTCTCCCTGTCGGGTGAGCCGTCCAGGGTCTGGTGACTCATCACTCCCTTGAAATCGACCCCCGGCAGCGAGTGGGCAAGCTTGGCCAGCTCGACGCCCTGCTCCTTGTTCCGTATACCTGCCCGTCCCATCGACGTGTCGACTTCAATCACCACCCCGATGTTGACGCCCCGCTCGGAGGCTATCCGAGATAGATTCCGAACGTTCTCCGCGTTATCTATTCCAACCGTAACCTTGGCCCGTTCGGCTACGGAGCACAGGCGGGTGATCTTGTCATCGGTGATCACCTGGTTCGGAATGAGAATATCTTCTATTCCGCCTTCCGTCATAACCTCCGCCTCGGCAACCTTGGCCGTGCAGACCCCACCGACCGTGCCACCCTCCCGGATCTGCAAATGTGCCACGATCGGGCTCTTGGTGTTCTTCACGTGGGCCCGCATCTTGCACTGGGAGTCCTTGTAGGTCTCGGCAACGAAGCGGTAGTTATGCTCCAGGGCCTCCATATCGATCAGAAGGCATGGCGTGTCGAGCTCTTGAATCGAAGTGCCTACCGCGGGTCTGTAGTTCTCCAAGATATACCTCCGTGAGGCCAGGGCTTACCTGTAAAGCCCTCGGCCCGTGATCTGCCAGACCGTCTCCAGTCTACCGTTCCTCACCGCGTGCATGTAGTCGTACAGGTTCGCGCACGTCCCGATATCCGATGGGACAAGCCAGACGTGGTCGCCCATATGCAACTTTTCAGCCTCATCATCGTGGAGCGTAAGGCTGCCGTGCTCGGCGCTGAGCGATTTAAGGGTTGCGTTGACCTCGACATCCAAAGCGGCGAGGCCCGTGTCGGCTCCCACCGCCTTCTGACCGGTGTCAGTTATGGCCAGGCCCGGCTCCGGGCGGCTGGTTACCGTGGCCATGATCCGGGCCGCGGGTCTGAGCTCGGGTCGTTGGGGCACGTACCGGCAATCCAGCAGGGCGTAGGCCCCCGCACAAACCTCGGTGATGCCCGGGACAGCGCCCATGATCTCGTAATTATGCGTCCCGCCCGCCGAAAGGACCTCTACGTTCAGCCCCGACCCCTCCGCCATCCTCTTGGTATCAACCAACATCGAGGCAACGTCCCGAGATTTCTCGGCTAGCTGGCCAGGGTCATTGGATGAAAGCCGACCCTCGTAGGTAGCAAACCCGGCAAATGCAAGGCCCTCAAGCCGCTCAACAGCCTGGGCAATGTCGAGTGCCGCGTGCCCCGGCTCGACTCCGCAGACGTGCAGACCGGTGTCTATGCCCACAACCGCCCGAATGGTGACACCGAGAGACGATGCAGCGCTGGAGATGGCCTCGGCATTCCGTGCGTTATCCACGAATACGGTTATCGAGGCGCGTCGCGCCAGCCGGCACAACCTCTCGATCTTCAGCCCGGTTACTATCGGGTTGGCCACGAAAATGTCTTTGATACCGGCGTTGGCGAAATGCTCTGCCAGTCCGACCGTGTTGACGGATATCCCCCCCACCGTCCCCTCCGAGGCCAATTGCAGGCTCGCTATTGCCGGACAACGGTGCGCCTCGACGTGGGGCCTCAGCCCCGCTTCCTGCCCCCGAAAGAAGGAATGTACCGTCTCAATGTTCTGGTCCAGAGCATCGAGATCAATTATCAGGGCAGGCGTGTCCAGCTCTTCAACTGGCGTGCCGGGTGCTTTGAAAATCGGGCGTTCCATAAGTTTGTATATGTGGTCAAGGGTGAATTGGAAACCTTGAACTATGGAGCGAGAATATTATACCCCCTTGAGGGCGTCCACACACTAAGACCTTTCCATAAACCCCACCCCCTCCCCCCGTCATTCCGGCCCCCGAGAGCCGGTCGAAGATGCTGCAAGCGGAACGTCCGCCTCGGGAGGGTGCGCCTGTGGCGTGCGCCGAGGCGTGAATCCATCCTTGGAGAGGGGCCGCTCATCCTGTCGTAGATCCGCCGAGGCGGGAGCACCGTCGAAGGGTCGAGCGGGGGGGCGGCCCCGCACTGCCAATCCGTCGCGTCCCTAGAAAGCCCCATACCCCTTTCTCTCCCGTCATTCCGGCCGCCGAGAGCCGGAATCCATCCCTGGGGTGGGGCCGCTCACCCTGAGCACCGTCGAAGGGTCGAGAGGGGTGGCGACCCCGTTATGCCAATCCGTCGCGGCCACCCTCAACCTCTCCACCCAACCCCCTCTCCCCACCATTCCGACGCCCCGCGAGGAATCTAGGACTTGCCCTCTCACACCATTCCTCGCCTTCCTTCCCCTCCCCCTTGGTAACGACATATCAGCCATGTTGCAGGGCAACATGGCTGATATGTCAATAAAACAGGGCGGGTGGGCGGGACTCAATATATCCCTGAGGCTGGTGAGGGTGATTCCACTTGGCAAAATGTGACACGAACCCCTTGACCAAAGCAAAACACATGTACTATATTCACCCCCGACTGGCCAGTTACCCACCCCAAGGCCAAGGAGGAACCACAACCCAGGGGGAACACCATCCCCGGCCCCCGAGGACTCAACGTCCCAGCCCATCCCAAAGAGCGGCGTTAGCCGCTCCCAGGCTCAAGCGAAAGCCGCCATCTCCTCACCTAAAGGCCCCGGCTCACCCCCCCCCAACCATCAGGCGATGGAAGGTCCATCAACTCTAAGCAACATGTAGGCGTGCGGGACCAGCCTACTCGACGCACCATTCACCCGGAGTGTTCGAGTCAACGCTATGCGCATAGCCCAGCGAAATATAACAGCCCGCCTATGCAGGGCTTGCTAAGGGCCATCGAGCCCTTATGGGACTCCACCGTCGTCACCATCCGAGAGTTCCGTTCGGTAGACGACGGCAGCGGGTTCGTGCTCCCATTCCTCCGAATGGTCGAGCCAAGCGTCTTGTGGACGAGAACACCCCACTCACCTCGTCCGCCTAGCTAAGAGACACGTGGGGTCATCGCAGGCTGGCCTCCCGCCTCCCCGCACACGAGTCTCGGACCTTCCATCGCCTACCCCCCAACAACCAAACCAAACCCCCAAACCCCAATCGAAGATGGAACATCCGCCTTTGGAGGGTCCGCCTCAGGAGGACTTAATAACCCCAAGCCCGTAGGGGCGACGTAGGCAGACTACCTGAACTCCCTTGCCCGCAGTGCCTGAAGAATGGGCACCTCGTCCAGTTTCTCTCCGAGGTCCTCCCAAATGATCCCCAAGGGTCTGTGGAACTCCCCATCACAGCGTACCAACTCCTCCGGCGTGCCAATATAGTCGAGAGATATGTCGTGTGGAGTCATGGGCAGCTCTTCCGACAAAAGCTGTACAGGATGAACGGTAGTGACTATCGGCGTACTCTTAGATATCAGGCCGAGGGTCAGGGCAACAGCGTATTCAAGGTCCGAAAACCCGCCTCCCTTCCCCAACCGAGCCCCTTCCCTGTTCACCGCCACCGACCCGCAGACAATCAGGTCAATTGGTCGCATCTCGTCAGGGTGTACCAACCTGCCCAGCTGTGCTGCGCCCTTGATGCTGCTCGCCAACCGGTAGTCACTGATACGCGCCGGGTCCAGCTCAACAAAGCATTTTTCCTGCGTGAGCCGGGGCACGGCCATGTAGACGGTCTTACCCTGCTCCAGAGCGAGCCTTCTCAGTGGCCTCTGCGGCAGGTCGGGGTTCGACTTGATCACCTGGGCGTTCTTCCACACATCCAACTCGGCAAGCTGCAGATGTGCTCGCCCCGAGCCCGTGAAGTTTGGTATCCGACCCACAGCCCCCGGAAACGCAGCAACACCGGCGTCCCTCATCGACTGCCAAACGTCCTTCCGTATTTCGTCCTTGTCTCTCATTACGTGTCTCCGCCCAAATTATAGCCTCGTCCCCTCCGGCAAAGCAGGCCCGGTCCACTGCGTCCCTGTGATATATTCGCCGGCATGAGTATCCCCTTTCAGACCACTGTCATTGGCAGCCTTCCTAAACCGCCTTGGCTTTATGATTCTTCCGGCTTTTCTACGGAAGTGAAAGGGCTGCACGGAAAGGGTGGTACGTGGGCCTATTCTGGGAAAGAGCTTCGGGAGGCGCATGACGACGCCGTTAGGCTTGCCATCGGGATGCAAGAGTCAGCCAGTCTTGACGAGATAACCGACGGCGAGCAGAGACGCGAGTCCTACCTGAGCTACGTGGTGCGAAGGCTAAACGGGTTCGACTACGAAACATTTGGGGAGAAGTGGGTAAGAGGCGGCAGACGCTTGGCCCAGGTGGGCCGATGCACCGGCCCCGTCACCTGGCCGGGCCCCATGCTGGTCGATGACCTGCGCTTCACGATTAAACACTCTCGCACACCAGTCAAGGTAACCCTCCCCGGCCCGATGACCGTCTGCGATTCCATCCTCGACGAGTTCTACGGCAACGAAGAATCCATGGCTATAGCCGTCGCTGATGCACTGCACATGGAGGCGAAAGCCCTGGCGTTGGAGGGCGCATCGGTGATCCAGTTCGACGAACCTGTCTTCAGCCGATACCCGGATAAAGTCCTTGCCTGGGGTATCGAGGCCCTGGACAGGTCAGCACACGGGGTGAACGCTCAAACCGCAGTGCACGTGTGCTACAGCTACCCCCTTCCCGGAGTCCCCCGCCCCATAGTGCCTAGCTACCCGACTATCCTCCCGGCCCTCGAGCGCTCTTCAATAAATCAGCTAGCCCTGGAATTCGAGGCCCCGTTTCTCTCCGTGGATCTCCTGGCTCTGTGCCCATCGAAGACGGTGCTCTTCGGGTGCATAACCAACACGTCGGAAGAGGTGGAAGATGCGGATCGAATAGCCAACCGACTCCTGGAAGCGGCCGAGTGCCATCCCGCAGAAAAACTGAAAGCCGCCCCCGACTGCGGGCTCGTTCCAATAAGCGGCTCATCAGCCAGGAGTAAATTGAGGGCTATGGTGGAAGGAGCTCGGCTAGCAAGAGCGAGGCTGACTAAGAAGTCTCCCAAGGATTGAAGACTTCGATGTCGATCGATCGGAAATCAGACACATTTCTGGTTGCGACTATCAGGTCGTTGGCCTTGGCAATGCCGGCAATCAACGCATCCGCCAAGCCGAGGGCGTAGCCGGATCGCTCAGAATCCACCCTAAATCTCGCTGCCAATTCCGCCCCATCGCGATCCAATGTCAAGATCCGATTTCCGTATTCGGTTGTCAGATGAGATAGATTTGCACGCAGATCTGTCCTCCGCCGACCCTCCGCCAAGCGCTGCACTCCATACTCAAGTTCGTGGATGACAACGGATGATAGCCATAGGTCGTCTTGCTCAACGAAAAATGTGTACACACTAGGGTTCGGAACAACTCGTATCACCTCAGACACAACATTTGTGTCCAGGAGGTATCCGCTCATTAGTAGTCTACAAAGGGAATCGGCCGGCCAGTTTCCTTACGGTTAGGAAGTTCGAGTTCGACCCCGCAAGGCAGGTTTTCAACAAGCCACTGTCCAAGAGGCTTGCGCGGCAAGGCGTCAGCCTTGGGAGGAGAATCGTGACCCTGCCATACACTCTCGGGAACAACTACGAAGGACTTCCGCGTCCCAATACGTTGCGGCCCCTCCTCTTCGGAAAGGCGCAGGATCTCCGACAGACGGGCTTTGGCCTCAGTTACAGTCCATACTCTAGGTTCGGCTTGGGTCACGACAAGATGCTCCTGCGGTCAGCGTACACCTGTTTATTATAGGACAGATTGAAGCTGCTAGAGAATCTGCGACAAGAAAAGCTTAGTCCGGTCGCTCTGCGGATCTTCGAAGATTTGATGTGGCGTCCCTTCCTCCACGATCATCCCCTCGTCGAACATCATCATCCGGTTCGCCACCTCTCGCGCAAAGCCCATTTCGTGGGACACGACAATCATCGTCATCCCCGACTCCGCCAGCTCCTTCATCACGTCAAGCACTTCCTTGATCATCTCCGGGTCCAGCGCCGACGTCGGCTCGTCGAACAGCATGATGTTCGGCTTCATAGCCAGGGCCCGAGCTATCGCCACCCGCTGCTGCTGCCCTCCAGATAACTCCTTGGGGTACTTGTCTGCCTGGTCCGGGATCCCGACCCTCTCCAACAGCTCCATCGCGATCTTTTCCGCCTCCGACGCCGGTAACTTTCGAACTTTAGTCGGGGCCAGGGTTATGTTCTGCATGATTGTCAGGTGCGGAAACAGGTTGAAAGACTGGAACACCATCCCCACGTCCCGGCGAATGGCGTCGATATTACGCACGTCGTCCGACATCTCAATGCCGTCGACTATTATCTGTCCCCTTTGATGCTCCTCCAGCCTGTTGATTGTGCGGATGAACGTCGATTTCCCTGACCCCGATGGCCCGAACACCACCACAACCTCCCCTTTCTTGATCGTCGTCGTCACCCCCCGTAGCGCGTGGAACTCCCCGTACCACTTATGCACGTCTCGGCAGATGATTATGTCCTCGGAGCTGTTCTTGCTTTCTGTGGAAGTCATATCCAACCCTCGACTATCTCTCGCCTAATTCTCTCCCACGCCTAGATGCCGTTCGACATGGCGGCTAACGTAGGACATCCCGAATGTGAATATCCAAAATGAGAAGGCTAGGAATACAAACAGCTCTTTTTGGTTTGATAAGTATTGCGGGTTCCCCTGTATGAACGCCCTGCTGAACTCCAGTATGTCTAACATCCCTATTATCGTGACCAGTGTCGTGTCCTTGAACAGGGCGATGAACTGCCCGACAATCGCAGGTATCACGTTCCGGATGGCCTGTGGCAGGGAAATGGAAATCATCGTCTGCCAGCTTGCAAGGCCCAACGCCCTCGCCGCTTCCGCCTGGCCTGGGTGCAGTGCCTGTAGTCCGCCCCGTATGTTCTCGGCAGTGTAAGCCGAACTGAACAACGTAATGATAATAGCGGCACGCAATAGGCTGTTTACAGGAAAGTCCTGGGGGAAGGCCAACGGCACCAGCACCTGCGACATGAACAACAGCGTTATTAGCGGCACGCCCCGAAAAACCTCTATGAACGCCACGCAGATAATCTTTACCACGGGTAGCTTCGACCGCCGACCCAGCGCCAGCGCTATCCCTATCGGAAAACTGAACACTATACCCACCACCGCAAGCAGCAGGTTCAGCATCATTCCGCCCCAATAGATTACAGAGACAGGCTGAAGCCCCGGTATGCCCGGCACTCCTCGGAACAGAATCAGGATGAGCGCGAAGAAGGCAATGCCGAGTAAGATGATTCCCTTCGATGTCCCCAGACGCGTGTACCGACCCAGTGCCCACCCGATTGCCACTGCAGGCACATTGGCCAGGAGAAGCAACCGGACATCGAGGTCCAACCGGTCCAGGTTATAAGGCAAGAACGCGAATACCACCAGCGCGGTAGTCACAATGATTACGATTCGCTTCGTCAGTCCTCCTCCTGCAGTTGCCCATGCCAACCCGGCCAGCATCATGACCAGCATTAGGCCGGCCTGAGGTCTCCAGAAGCAGTTTTGCCCTTCACACGCCGCTTCGATGTTGTACGGGCCGATGACGAGCCGCCCCCCTAGGGTCGGTATCACTCCCCACTGTGCATCCAGCAAGATCCAGCCCAGCCCATACCATAGGCCTGTGAGCACCAGGCAGGCGGTCACTACTGTCAACAGCGCGTGGTACCACGCGCTGAAGAGGTTTTCGCGCGCCCATCCCACCACCCCTCTATTCAATAGAGGCGGAGGCAGAGACGGCGGACCACCTAAATTAGAGTTCGTTGCCATCTCGCTGCTTTATGTCACACGTCTTCTTCAAAAGGCTATCCGCCGGTTATAGAAGTTCCCTATCAGAGAGTAGGTCAAGCTCATGGCAAGATAGGCCGCCATCACCAATATGAATATCGACACCGCAGGCGCCGTCTGCGTCATCGTCTTGGCCACGTTCGTGAGTTCGCTGTAGCCGATCGCCGCCGCAAGGCTGCTGTTCTTAGTCAGATTCAAATACTGGCTGATGGTCGGAGGCACAATGACTCGGAGAGCTTGGGGAAAGGTTACGCTTCTTATAGTCCCCATCCCCGATAGTCCCAAGGACCGTGAAGCCTCCGTCTGCCCCTTCCCCACCGACTGTATCCCCGCCCTCACGATCTCTGCAATGAATGCCGCAGTGTACATCACCAGTCCGAGCAGCAAGGCCATCAGTCCACCCGATAGTTCGAAGCCACCCTCTAGCCTCCCAAAAGTCCCATGCGGAGCCGGCGTCGTAATGGTAAGTGGGAATCCTCCGTTTATCGCCGTGATGATGAACCACCCAACAAGGCCAACCAGAACGGTAGAACCCACACCTGTCAAAATTGGATAGGACGTTGACCCTGTCTGTTCTTCCCGCCTGGCCATTGCTTTGTGCGCCAGCACGCCCACAGCTATGGCCACAGCCGCAGATACTAGCCAAATCAGTCCCTGAGCTACCCCGTCCCCGGTTGGAATGGGTACGGACACCCCAGCATTGTTCAAGTACAACCGGTCGGCTATAACATAACCCTCTCTCACGGGTGGCAACGCCAACACTATGTAAAACCAGAAGAAAAGCTGAATCAGAAGCGGCACGTTGCGGAAGAATTCGATATAGACCAGGGCGATTTTCGATACCAGCCAGTTGCCGGATAGGCGAGACACGCCAATGAATACCCCAAGCGCCGTCGCCGCAATTACCCCTATCACCGAGACGAAAATCGTATTCGTCGCCCCAACAACCATCGCATAGAGGAACGAATCAGACGACTCAAAAGGCAGGAAATGCTGACCTATGGGAGTCTGGTACGCCCGTCCCAGAAATCCAAAGCCAAAAGGTATGTCCCGGTCCCGTATCGCGTTCGCTATATTCGCAAAGAACCATACGACCAGGACAACCACCAGGATCCCCGAAACGATCTGTGCGACCCACTGGATTACCTGGGCGTGCCGCCAGACCGGTATGCCCTTATAAGTGATGTTAGGAAGCCGTGATGTAATCAAATTCTGCCAATTAGCGGGCCCGGTGTCAGGCCGATTCTATTGCAAACCCATAACTTGTGCATGCCTAAATGCAGTGAGGGGCGGCCAGCATTTGCTTGGCCGCCCCTCTGATAGCTTCAGTTTAAGTCCAGTGGGGCACTAACGCAGCGGCGCTGCGTAGATCTGACCTCCCTTTGGGCAATCCGTGCACGGGGCGTCGGCCCAAAGTGCGTTTCGTCCGTTCTCCCTCGGCAGGTTTATCCCGCCAGGTCCCAAATTGCGTTCGTAAATCTCGCCGTAGTTTCCAACAGATCTAATCACGTCCTGGGCTGCCGTTTTCTTGAGGCCCAGTACGTCCTGTCCGAAGGATCCCTCCAGACCAAACAGTCGGTCAACCTTGGTGTCGCCCGTGATCGCGGTGGGCACGTTGCCGGAATCTACGCCGTAGGCTTCGGAGTAGATCAGGATGCCCATGACGGTCTTTACAATGTCGAACCATTGGTCATCGCCGTGAGGAACAACAGGCCCTAGGGGCTCTTCCGAGATAGTCTCAGGGAGAATTGTGTGAGCGTCCCGGTCCGACAATGCCGTGCCCAGCGCGGCCAACTGAGAGTTGTCATTTGTAAAGGAATCACATTGACCGTTCTCGTAGGCGGCTAGGACAGCGTCGGTGTCCTCAAAGGTAAGAGGAGTAATGTTCAGGTTGTTCTGGTTGGAGAAGTCCTGAAGGTTCAACTCCGTAGTAGTACCCTGCGTCACGCAAACACTTGTGTCCTTGAGCTCCAGGGCGCTTGAGATTCCCAAGGCCTTCGGGACCATGAACCCCTGGCCGTCGTAGAACATCGTCTGAACGTAGTTACCCCAGCTAGCGTCACGGGAGGTGGTCCAGGTAACGGTCCGCACGAGCATGTCCACTTCGCCGGACTGGATCGTCGGGCCCCGTTCCGCCGCGGTTATCAGCCGGATCTCGAATGCGTTGGGATCGCCCAGGACCGCCGCCGCTAAGGCCCGGCACAGGTCTATGTCGAATCCAACGTTGTTTCCGGCCTCGTCAAGGTACCCGTATCCGGGCACGTCGTTCCTGCTCGCGCATATCACATTGCCCCGGTCCTGCACCGCGGCAAGCCTTTCACCCGACGTCGTCTCAGAGTCCCCGCCGCCACAAGCGACTGCAACTGCCAACACAAGGGCAAGTCCCAGAATTCCTAAAAGCACTTTGTATTTGCTCATAACAGGTATATTCTCCCCTTTCCTTCCGGAAACTAGCTTATTACGGGGAATGTCCATCGAGTGGGGATTATACCAAAGAAATAGATGTAAATGGGTAATAGGGATTCCGTGTGGACAGGCTATGCATATCAAGCTAACATGACGCCAACTGGGGGAGACACTATGTCGGAAAAAGAACACGACCATGACTCCCACGCCGGTCACGACCACGATGATCACGCCGGCCATGACCATGCCGCCGAGTTGCGGGGCGCCAGCCGCCGCAGCCTGGCCCTTGCCCTTACCCTGATTTCCAGCTACATGGTCGCCGAGGTGGTCGGCGGCATCCTCTCCGGCAGCCTCGCCCTTCTCGCCGACGCCGGCCACATGCTCACCGATGCGCTATCTATAGTCTTGGCCCTGGTAGCCATGTGGATCGGCGAGCGGGCTTCATCGGCCACCCGTACTTTCGGCTACTACAGGGCAGAGGTCCTCGCCGCATTGGCCAACGTGATCGGCCTGTGGCTGATTGCCGCCTGGATATGCGTGGAGGCGTACCACCGGTTCCACGAACTGAGTGCCGGACACTTGGAGGTGCAGGGGCCTCTCGTGCTCTACGTAGGGCTGGGGGGTCTTGCGGTCAACGTCGTAGCCGCCTGGATGCTTCAGCGGGCATCGGGGCACAGCCTGAACGTTGAGGGGGCTTTCCAGCATGTTCTGGCAGACCTGCTCGGCTCGGTGGGCGTAGTGATTTCCGCAGCCTTGATAATGGGATTCGGATGGACCATCGCCGACCCGATCATCAGCATCGTCATTGTCGCCCTGATCCTGAACGGCACCCGGGGCCTGATCGCCAGGATAGTTAACGTGCTGCTCGAAGCCGCCCCCGAGCACCTGGATGTCTACAAGCTCTGCAGCGACATCGAAGAATTTGAGGGCGTGACCCTGATCCACGATGTTCACGTCTGGACTATCACATCAGGAATGGTGGCATTCACCGCCCACGTGCTTGTCGATCCTGCCTACCCCGGAGACAGGGACGGCCTGTTGAGGCGGATCAAAGACTTGGCGCACGATAACTTCGGCATCACCCATGCTACCGTGCAGATGGAGGAATCAGTCGTAGGATGCAAGGAAGACCACCACGAGGACCATCCGGTATCCAAGGTGCGCTCCAAGACGCGTAGAAGGAAGTGGCTCCCGATTTAATTGCGCACGGATTCCCGTAACCTTTTTCGCAGGAACCGCAATAGCTTAAGTTTATTACCGCAACGGTAGGACCGCACCAGCGTGAGGCTGTCCTTTGGCATGGTTTTCTATACCTTGTACCATACTTATGGAGGATTGGCAGTCTCCACTCGATCCTAAGCTGTACATCTTGCCCCAGGCCTAGATTGTCCGGGTGCCCAAGATGTCAGTCTCAACCTCCAGACTTGGCGAATATGCCCTTCTTTACAACTGCTGCTACAGCGAAGAATCCTGTCGCTACCAGTGCCATGGCCGGGCCCGAGGGCAGATCAGCGTAGTAGGAAAGGTAAAGACCCGCTATCGCCGATAACGCTCCAATAACCGCCCCTATGACCATCACCCCGACAAACCGTCTCGCCAGCAAGTACCCAGCCGCCGCAGGCGTGATCAGCATCGCCATCACCAGCACGATTCCCGCCGCCTGTATTCCGATAACAATAACTAGAGCTAGAAGGGCTAAGAGCACGTATTCGATAAACCGGGTCTTTATTCCAACCACCGCCGCACCCACCGCGTCGAACGTCGTGTAGACCAGCTGTCGGTGAAACGCGTAAAGACCCACCAACACAAGGGCCGTCAGGCCCAGCGACACATATACGTCCGTCTGTGAAACCCCGAGAACTTGTCCGAGAAGCAGGTCCTCTATGTCAACGTTGATATTCGTCGCCCTGGAAAGCATCACCAGTCCCAGCGCGAACATGCCCGCGAAAATTATTCCGATCGATGTGTCCTCGCTGACCCCCGTGCGCCGGCTCACTGCCCCCATCAACAGTGCAATCAAAATTCCCGCCGGCACTGCTGCGAAGAAAGGACTGATACCGAGCAGGAAGGCGACCACCATCGCGGGCAGCACGGAGTGCGCCAGGGCGTCGCCCATGAAGGAGCGTCCCCTGGTGATGACGTAGGCCCCCAGGATCGGGCACATCACCCCCACGAGCACGGACACAATCAGCGCCCGCACCATGAAGCTGTATTCGAAAGGCCCGAATATGTAGTCCATCACCCGCCCCCGAGTGTTGGGTCGAAGTGGTTGACGGCAAACTCGATGCCGTGAGAGCCATAAAGCTCTTCAAGGACCTCTGGCGTGAACGCCACATCGGGCGGGCCTTGGGCGCAAACGTGGTGATTGATGCATAGAATCTGATCGAAGCGTTGGGCCATATTGGTGAGGTCGTGGGTTGCCAGTAAAACTACCCTACCCTCGTCCCGAAGGGTCTGGAGCACCTCGATAATCCCCTCCTGCGCCCCGACGTCTACCCCGCTAAAGGCCTCGTCCAGCAGGATTATGCTGGCCTCCTGTGCCAGGGCCCGAGCTATAAAGACCCGCTGCCGCTGCCCCCCGGATAGCTCGGTGACGAGAGATTTGCGCTTGTCCCACAGGTCTACCCGGTCCAGGCAATCGCGTACTATCTCACGGTCCTGTTTCCCAGGCTGCCTGAACCACCCGATATTCCAGCCTCGCCCCATGGTCACCACGTCCTGGACAGTGGCGGGAAACTGCCAGTTGATCTTGTCTCGCTGTGGCACGTAGGACACTCCAGCCTTTTCGGTGGCGGAGCCGTGAAGTTTCACCGTGCCTTTACTAAGGGGCAGCAGGCCGACTATGGCCTCGAACAGGGTGCTCTTGCCCGCGCCATTGGGCCCCAGAACCCCCATCAGAGTGCCCGGCCCCACGGAGAATGTGACCTCAGTCAACGCAGTGTGGCCGCCGCGCAGCACTGTCACGTCTTCCATGCTTATGCCCGGATCATTAACTGTCTTTACCATCTGCCGTCCTGCCTTGTCGTTGCCTTTATACTGCCGACGCTTACTTGAGAGCCCTGACTATGCGCTCGACATTCGTCCGCATCATGTCCAGGTAAGTCTCTGCCCCGCTCCCATCTACCCCGAGAGACCCGGAATAGAGCCATATGAGCTCCGCCCCCGACTCTTCGGCGATGGATGTGGCTAGCCGCTCGCTTACTGTCGCCTCTCCGAACACCGCCGGTACGTTGTACTTCTCCACCACTTCAACAAGTTCCGTGAGGTGCTCCGCCGACGGCTCCACTTCCGTGGTCGTGGACAGAATAACCCCCACCACTTCGAACCCGTACCTCTCTGCGAAGTATCCGAAGCTGTCGTGGGAGGTCACAAGGAACCTTTGGGAATCAGGAATGGAAGCAACCTGATCTTGCGTCCATTCGTCCAGCTCGTCCAACTGAGCGTTGTATTCGGAAGCGTTTGCTACATAGCCATCAGCGCCATCAGGGTCCAGGACTGAGAGACGGGCTGTGATTTCGTTAACTGCCAGCTTCACCCGGAGCGGGTCGAACCAGAAGTGCGGGTCCTCTACACCATGCCCGTGGCCCTCGTGCTCATCCTCTCCTTCGGAAAGAAGGTGTTCGATCTCCTCGATGCCATCTGCGGGGTCCATCGCGCCGCCATCCACCTGATCAATTATTGCCTGGACCATCGCGGTCTCTTCTTCCTCATCGGCAGCAGTGAGCAGACCCTTTATCTCTTCGATAGCGGCATCGGGCGTGAGTTCCCCTTCTTCCACCTCATGAACGGCCTCACCAATGTGCTCAAGAAGCTCCACGTCTTCCTTGTGAGATTCAGCAAACTCAATGGGCTCTATGGCGTCGCTGAGTTCAATGATGGTGGAAGGGTCCCGAGCCGCATTCTCCAACAGTTCCCTCAACCAGGATCCTTCAAGACTGAGCCCGACACTGAATACGATATCGGCATCCGCGATCTTGGCAACGTCCCTGGCCCCGGGCTGAAACCCGTGGGGGTCGGCGCCGGTCGGTACCAGGCTGAACACCTCCACCCGGTCACCACCCACGTTCTCCGCCCAGTCTGCTATGAAGCTGATAGTAGTGACCACCTGGACCACATCTGACTCTCCCCCACCGTCCGTGCCATCCCCACCCGAGCAACCTGCGACCACCACAATTGCCAAGATGCCCGCCAAGACTAGCGTCAGAGCAATAGCTGGCAGCTGAAATTTATTGGCATGTAATATCATGTGCGGTGCGTCTCACTTGATATTCAGTATCTTTAGTCAGTCATTTAAGGGTGATCGACTTAGCTTGTACGACATCATAAAATCACCTGAAACTCTTGTCAAGTCGTACCAATGACCAGTGGCAGTCAGGGTAGCAGTAGCAATGAATCATTATTGCTATTACATATCAGTAACGCACTAGCTTCTAAAGTTATGGGGCTCAACTACAGGGCATTAAGAGCTCATTTCTGCACCCCACCCCCGACTCCCCCGCAACCTGATTTGATTCCCTTCCCCGTTCACACTGGGACATGAATGGGCAAATAGGCCCGGGGCTGGGGTGCAGGGGGGGATGGCAATAGGCATAAATTTGCCTACGGGCCGAAAGTGTATAATGTGCTCGGAGTGTCCCCTGGTATTTGGCCTGCGAATAATTTAGATATGGGCCCTACAACTATCTCCACAAAATCCTCCCCACCCTCCCGACGCCCCCCGTGGCTGAAGGTCCGCCTCAAGACTGGCCCCAACTACCTGGAGTTGAAGTCATTGATGCGGAAGATGACCCTCAACACGGTCTGTGAGGAGGCCAACTGCCCCAACATCTTCGAATGCTGGCAGAACCGCACCGCTACTTTCATGATCCTCGGTGACGTCTGCACCCGAGCTTGCCGCTTCTGCGCCGTAACCAGCGGCAAGCCCACTTGGAACGACCCCCTGGAGCCCGAGCGCGTCGCCCGAGCCGTCGAGAAGATGAACCTCTCCCACGTCGTCATTACCTCCGTGGCCCGGGACGATCTGCCCGACGGCGGCGCCTCTGCATTCGGCGAGGTGATTACCAGGACTAGGTTGCGCAATCCCGAAACCCGTATCGAGGTGCTTATACCCGACTTTGGCGGCTCCGAGTCCAGCCTGGACACGGTCCTCGGCGCCGGACCCGATATCCTAAATCACAACATCGAGACCGTCGCCCGTCTCCAGAAGGTTGTCCGCTCCCGGGCCACATACGAAAGATCGTTGCAGCTACTGGAGAGGGCCAAGATCAAGTCGCCGGATAAGCTGACCAAATCCGGCATGATGATGGGTGTTGGGGAAGAGGTTGAAGAGGTGCTGCAGTCCATGCACGACCTGCATGACGTCGGCTGCGACATCCTCACCATAGGCCAGTACCTCCGCCCCTCCGAGTCGCACCTCCCCATATCTCGCTACTACACCCCCGAGGAGTTCGCCGAGCTGAAGGAAGAAGGCCGGAGGATGGGTTTCCGTCACGTGGAGTCCGGCCCCTTGGTCCGCAGCTCCTACCACGCTCACGAGCAGGTCTAGGTAGTATCCTGTAAGCATGAAAAGTTATGACATAGTCGTCATTGGTGGGGGCCCGGGGGGCTATGTGGCCGCCATCCGCGGGGCCCAGCTCGGTCTCCGCGCGGCCATAGTCGAAAAGGAAGAGGTCGGGGGCCTGTGCCTGAACTGGGGCTGCATACCCAGCAAGGCCCTCCTACGCAACGCCGAGGTCCTTTCTCTCTTCCACCGAGCCAACGAGTTCGGCATCTCCTTCGACAACCTCACCGTCGATTACGGCAAGGCCGTCGACCGCAGCCGCCAGGTGGTGAAGAGACTGGTAGGCGGCCTGAAGTCCCTTATGAAGCGCTACGGCATCGATGTTATCCCCGGAATGGCCTCGATTCCTGCCCCCGGCCGCGTATTGGTCGACGGCCAGGAAGAGATCGAAGCCGGGAACATCATCGTTGCCACCGGTGCTCTCAACAAAGGTTTGCCACCGCTCCCCGTTGACGGCGAACGTATCATCACCACCCGCGTAGCCCTTGCGATGAAGCAGCTTCCCGGACGCACGGCCATTGTCGGGGGCGGCGCCGCGGGCGCCGAGTTCGCATATCTCTGGTCCACCTACGGCTGCGAGGTTACCATCATCGAGCTCCTGCCCCACCTCCTCCCCAACGAGGATCCTGAGATCAGCGAAACCCTCGAAAAGTCCTTCCAGAAACAGGGCATCAATATCATGACCGGCTCCCGTGTCGAGGCCTCAGATTTCACCAACGGCGTAGGCACCCTCACGGTATCCACTGGCCCCGACACCTCCCAGGTCGTCTGCGACAAAGTTCTCGTTGCCGTAGGGCTGGAGGGCAACATTGCGGGCACTGGCCTGCCGGAGCTTGGCATTGAGATGCGAAACGGCTTCATCGCGGTCGACGACGTGATGCGCACCAATCTTTCTAATGTATTCGCCGTAGGAGACGTCACCGGTGCTCCTCTCCTCGCCCACACGGCCTTCGCCCAGGGTCACATCGCCGTCGAGACCATCGCCGGCCTCCCAACAACCAAGCTGGTCTCTGAAAACATACCCAGGGCAACCTACTGCCAACCCCAGGTCGCCAGCGTCGGCATTACCGAAGCCCAGGCCCGAGAGCGCGGCCTCGACGTGAAAGTCGGCAAGTTCCCCTTTATGGCCAGCGGAAAAGCCCTGGGACTGGGTGACAGGGAGGGGTTCGTAAAAGTCGTCGCCGGGGCAGAGTACGGCGAGATACTTGGAGCCCATATGATCGGGCCGGAGGTTACGGAGCTTTTGGGAGAGGTGTCGGTGGCCCAGGCCCTCGATGCTACGGTCGAGGATATCGGCCTCGCGGTTCACCCCCACCCCACCCTTTCCGAAGCCCTTAAGGAAGCAGCACTGGCAGCAATGGGCCAGGCTATTCACATGTAGCGGGACGCGGAGCAGGCCATGAAAGTACTCAGCAAGCCCATCATGGAAAAATGGCAGTATACGGACCTCCTCAAACAGATGTTGCTCATCCGCAGATTTGAGGAGAAGGCCGCAGAAATGTACATGAGAGGCAAAATCGGCGGATTTCTGCACCTGTATATTGGCGAAGAGGCCATGGCCGTAGGCTCGATTTCCACTCTGAAACCCCAGGACTACATAGTCAGCCACTACCGGGAGCACGGCCACGCCCTCGCCCGGGGCATCGAGCCCCGGCGCATAATGGCCGAGCTCTTCGGTCGTTCCACCGGCACCAGCAAGGGCAAGGGCGGCTCCATGCACCTGTTCGACGCCGAACGAGGCTTTCTGGGGGGCTACGCCATAGTCGGCGGCATGATGCCCATCGCCGTGGGCCTCGGCCTCGCTGCCCAGCAGCAGGGCAAGGATAGTGTGACCCTCTGCTTCTTCGGCGACGGCGCAGTCAACGAGGGCGAGTTCCACGAGTCCCTCAACCTCGCCGCCCTCTGGAACCTGCCCGTCGTCTTCTTCTGCGAAAACAACGGCTATGGCATGGGCTCTCCCATCTCCGACACCTTCGCCGGCACCGATATCTTCCGCTTCGCCCCCGTCTACGGCATCAACACCCCCGGCAAGATCGACGGCATGGACGTCTTCGAGGTGATGGAAGCGACCAGGGAGGCCGTCGACCGGGCCCGCAAGGGCCAGGGACCCACTTTCATTGAGGCGATCTCCTACCGCTTCCGAGGCCACTCAATGGCCGACCCCATGGTCTACCGCAAAAAGACCGAGGAAGAGGAGTGGCGCAACAAGGGCCCCATTGTCCGCATGAAACGCCACATGGAAGAGCTTGGCCTGCTGGACGAAACGGAAATGAAGGCCCTTGAAGCCGAGGCCGACGAAGTTATTGAGGACGCAGTCCGCTTCGCCGACGAAAGCCCCGTCCTTCCCTACGAATCCATCTCCGACGACGTATACGCCTAGACACCCACCGACATGGCATCA
The DNA here is from genome assembly GCA_965249275.1 of Dehalococcoidia bacterium. Classification (GTDB taxonomy): domain Bacteria; phylum Chloroflexota; class Dehalococcoidia; order Plut-88900; family Plut-88900; genus Plut-88900. The sequence continues at coordinate 650,066 of CBDFLQ010000005.1, read as the reverse complement.
ATCACTTACAGGAAAGCCATCAGCCGGGTCCTCAAGGAGACTCTGGACAACGACCCCCGCGCCTTCTTGATGGGCGAGGATATCGGCACCTATGAAGGGGCCTACGCCGTCACCAAGGGCTTCCTGGACAAATACGGCCGAGAGAGGATCAAGGACACGCCCATATCCGAATCAGTGATAGTGGGCGCGGGTATCGGCGCTGCAATGGGAGGCTCCCGCCCCATCGTCGAGCTAATGACCATCAACTTCAGCCTGCTTGCCATCGACCAGATCGTTAACAGCGCCGCCAAGCTCCACTATATGTCCGGCGGTCAGGTCACCGTGCCTCTTGTCATCCGCACCGTCAGCGGTGGTGGCAACCAGCTTGCCGCCTCCCACTCCCAGAGCCTCGAGGGCTGGTACGCCCACGTCCCCGGTCTCCGCGTAGTCGCACCCTCCACCCCCGCCGACGCCATAGGCCTTTTCAGGACCGCCTACCGTGACCCGAACACCGTTATGTTCATAGAGCACTCCCTCCTATACGGGTCCCGAGGCGAAGTCCCCGAAGACCCCGACTTCACCATCCCCTTCGGCAAGGCCGACATCAAACGCGAGGGCTCGGACGTCACTATCATCACCTACTCCCGGATGACCAGGGTCTCCCTGGACGCCGCCGAGAAGCTGTCCGAGGAGGGCATAGAAGCCGAGGTCGTAGACCTCCGCAGCCTCCGACCCATGGACACCGATACGATTGTCGAGTCGGTGAAAAAGACCAGCAGGGCCGTCGTCGTCGAGGAAGGCTGGAAGCCCATGGGCATCGGCGCAGAGGTCTCCGCCCTTATCATGGAAAACGTCCTCGAATACCTTGATGCCCCCGTTCAAAGGGTCGCCTCTCTCGATATTCCCATGCCTTACGCCCGTTCCCTGGAGCAGGCCGCTATGCCCAGCGACGCCCGAGTCATCGAGGCTGTCCACCGCCTTTTCTAGCTTTTCGCGCCTTTCTACGTATCAGCAATCGCCTAGATTTCATAGGAGGCAGACCATTGGCCACCGACGTAATAATGCCCCAGATGGGCTTCGATATGGAGGAGGGCACCGTCGTCCGCTGGCTCAAGGCGGAAGGCGATAACGTCGACAGGGGCGAACCCATCGTCGAGATAGAGACCGACAAGGCTACCGTAGAAGTCGAGTCCTTCGCCTCCGGTCTCCTGCGTCGTATCGTAGTCACGGAAGGCATCACCGTACCCGTCGGCCAGATCATTGGCATCATCGCCTCCGCCGACGAAGACCTCCCTCAAATCCCCTCTCCCTCGACGGGAGAGGGTCAGGGTGAGGGTGACTCTCCCACCCCCTCCACCGCAGCCACGCCTGCATCGGTTATTTCTGAGCCCACCCCCACTCCCCCCGCCCCCTCCAAGGGTGACCGCATTCTCGTATCCCCCTTGGCAAAACGCATAGCCGAGGAGAAGGGCGTAGACCTCTCCACGGTCACAGGCACGGGGCCCAAAGGCAGAATCACCAAGGAGGACGTCCTCGCCGCCGCCGAGGCAGACCAGGCCCCGGCCCCCGCGCCGTCAGCAGTGGCGGATGTCAGCGAGCTCTCAAAGATGCGTCAGACCATAGCCCGACGCATGACCCAGAGCAAGCAGGAGATGCCCCACTTCTACGTCACCGCAAGCATAGACATGACCCGCGCCATGACCCTCCGCGAGGAACTTAACGAGCTCTGGGCCGGCGAGGCCCGCCTCACCGTCAACGACCTTATTATCAAGGCCTCCGCCCTTGCTCTCGCCAAGTTCCCTGCCTTCAACTCCCACTACGCCGACGGCAAAATAAAGCACAACCCATCCCTCAACATAGGCGTCGCCATAGCTCTGGAAGACGGCCTCATCGCCCCCGCGATACTCGACTGCAGAGGCAAGAGCCTGAAAGATATCTCGGCGGCCAGCCGGGACCTTAGCACCCGAGCCCGCAATGGCGTCCTCAAGCCCCAGGAGTACACCGAGGCCACCATTGCCATAAGCAACCTTGGCATGTTCCAGATCGATAGCTTCATCGCCATCATCAACCCCAAGCAGAGCGCCAGCATCGCCGTGGGAAGCGTGACGAAACAGCCAGTCGTCCGGGACGGCCAGATCACCATCGCCGATATCATGCAGTGCACAATCTCCGCCGACCACCGCGTCGTCAACGGCGCAGAGGCCGCTCAGTTCGTCAACGAAATCAAAAGCTACCTGGAAAAACCCTCCAGCCTCCTCCTCTAAGCTCTTATTTCACCCAATTCCACAGCGATCAGTGGCGTACTCTTATCCCCTCTCCCTTGACAGGAGAGGGCTAGGGTCTAAGACTCGCCGAGGAGAGTGAGGGTGAATTCGGTATCTCGAGCGACGAACGCATAGAATGACCCCCACGTAGGGGCGACTCGCGAATCACCCTCTGAAAGACATAGCTGAAAGCGACCCACCCATGAAAATCAAATCTGTCCACGCAGCCTCGATAACCAACGACAGGGTCCTAACCGGCCCCGAGACTCCCAAGGCCGACTGGTATCATGAAATGTCCACCAGGGGCGGGGTCTGGGCCCCCGACCGGTTCCCGCCCTGGGGACACGTCGCCTGCGTCGTCACCGCAGAGGACGGAACCTGGGGCCTGGGAATGACCAGCAACGCCGGCCCCGTCGCCTCCATCATCAACGACCATTACGCAGCCTTCCTGAAGGGCCAAAACTGCATGGCCACCGAGAGGCTATGGACCATGATGGTCGACTCCTCCGTCCACTACAGCGCCGCCGGCCTCGCTGGGTACGCCATCAGCGCCGTGGACCTCGCCCTCTGGGACCTCAAGGGCAAGCTGCTCGGCAGACCCGTCTACGAGCTTCTCGGTGGCCCGGCCAAAGATGCTCTCTTCTGCTACGCCACCGGCGCCGACATCGAGTGGTTCAAGGAGCTCGGCTTCCGAGCCGCCAAGATCGGCCTTCCAGCCACCGACACCCATGACCCCGCCATTATCGGAGAGACCGAAGAGATAATCGCCGCCGCCCGCGACCTCCTCGGCCCCGACCGGGACCTTATGCTCGATTGCTACGGCGTCGAGTCCGACCAGGACTTCATCGTCCGTCTCGCCGAGAGGCTGCGCCCCTACAGGCTAAAATGGATTGAGGACTACCTGCTCCCGGAAGACCTTCAGGGATACCGCTCGGTGAGAAAGCGGCTCCCGTGGCAGACCCTTGCCTCTGGAGAGCGCTGGTATATGCTCGCCCCCTTTTCCGCCGCCGCTGCAATGCACCTTGTCGACATCATGCAGCCCGACATCCGCTACGTGGGAGGTATGACCGCCTCTGTCAAAATATGCCACCTCGCCGAGGCCGCAGGGATACAGGTCATGCCCCACCTAGCCGGCGGCGACTCCTACGGCCAACACCTTGCCTACGCCATGCCCAGCGCCACCTGGGCCGAGTGCCTCATCATCACCGCCCCCGGTGAGCCGCAGAATGACGGCTACCGCACAAATCCCGGGATGGTATTCCCCAAAGACGGCATGTTGGTACCCTCCGACGCGCCGGGATTCGGCATTGAGCTTTCGCTGACCGATATCGAGGAAGCTACCCGCTAGACTGCCTCTCCGTCATTCCAGCTTGTCCAAGGGTCGGGAATTCCGCTCGCCCTGAGCTGAGTCGAAGGGTCTTTAGAGCGGAATGGGTGGGGTACTCTCCTCCCCCTTGCCCGCCCCGTGTATGCTGAGAGACCCGCTAGACCTTGTAGATCCGCGCCGCGTTGCCCGCTACTATCTTCTCTTTCTCTTCCTGCGTGCAGTCCGCCAGCGTGTTCTCGATAAACTCCCGTGACTTGGGGAACGTGCCCTCTGTGTGGGGGTAGTCGGATCCCCACATTATGTTGTCCACCCCTATGATGTCCCGGTGGGTGATGCCCAGGGCGTCCTCCTGGAAATCGACAAAGCAGTTGGAGTGAAACACGTCGCTCGGCACCATTCCGTTCTTCAGCTGGAACCCCTCGCGTCCCGCCGCCCGTTCGCTGTAGCTGTAGTCCATCCGCTCTATCCAGTAGGGCACCCAGTTGAGCTCGTGCTCCGCAACCCCGACCCTCAGATTGGGGTAGCGTTCGAACACGCCGCTTAATATCATCTCCGTCAGCGATACCCTCACCCAGAAGTCGGCATTGTCCAGCATCAGGGTGGAGAAGTTGAAGGCGTCCAGCTCTCGGTCCCACCCTCGCCCCGCCTGGATCCTCGCCGTCGAGATATGCAGTCCCAGCGGCATCCCCAGGTCCTGGGCGGTGGCCCATAACGGCTCGTTAGCTTCATCGAAGTAAGGTCGCGCCGCCATGTATTCCGGTATAGCCGCGCCTACAAAACCGAGTTTCGCGCACCGCTTCAGTTCCTCTACCCCGACCGACACGTCGTCAATGTTTATCGTGGCGATTCCCTTCAACCTACGCGGCTGGGCCTGGCAGTAATCCGCCGCGAAACCGTTGTAAGCCCGCAGTATCGCCGAGAGCAGTTCGCTCCCCTCCACGAACGCGTACAGGAATATGGTCAGGCTCGGATATACGATCCCGACGTCTATCCCGTCGAAGTCCATGTCCTTAATGGCCTCTTCCGGGATGTAGGCCCCTGGCCTCGCATTCTCCCAGGCATCCACGGTCTGCAGCGATTCGGCGTCCTCAAACCGCTTCCCGGCCTGGCTCGCCATGCTTGTGACGTTGAAGGTCGGCTTGTCTTCTACAAACCAGAACGGCCCTTTCTCCGTATCCCGCATGGCCGGGGCCTGGTCCCGGAACCCCGGTTCCATCCTATCAAGCCACAAGTTAGGCGGCTCCACTATGTGATTGTCCGATGAGATAACCCTGTAGTCCGCCATAATTTCCCCTCCAACTATGCGTTCGCCAGTACCTGCCCATAATATATCACCCCCTCCCTCCCGTCATTCCAGACTCCGATCGGGCTGCAAGTGCCCCACTCGCCTCTGGAGGGTACGCCTCAGGCGCGAATCCACGGCCCGGGCGGGCCCGATCGTGCTGTCGAAGATCCGCCGAGGCGGGAGGCTCTCGAAGTATGAGCGGGGGGGTGCCCGCATAGGAGCAGTACCACGTGATCGCCTCCCACCCACCCACCCCCCACTCCCCCGTCATTCCTGCGGAGGCAGGAACCCATCCCTCCTGAAGGCGCACCCCCCGCCGAGCCGGAATCCATCCCCGGAGGCGGAGAGGGCGGGGCGTCCTGTCCCCTCTCCCTCTGATGGGAGAGGGCTAGGGTGAGGGTGATCCCACTTGGCAAAAAGTGACACGAACCCCTTGACTAAAGCAAAACACTTGTACTATATTCACCCCCGACTAGCTCGTCACTCACCCTAAACCCTAAGGAGGAACCACAACCCAGGGGGAAGCCCATCCCCGGCCCCGAGGACTCAACGTCCCAGCCCATCCCAAAGGGCGGCCCAAGCGCCGCCCCTCGGCTCAAGCGAAAGCCGCCATCTCCTCATACCAAAGGCCTCGGCTCACCTTCCCCCGCAACCCAGGCGATGGAAGATCCACAGACTATGCTCGGCAGGCCCCGTCCAACGACGCCCCTGCCGATTCAACGCCCCCCATCATCGGGTGCGTTTACCCCGGCCCATTGCGCGCCGGTTTTCCCGGTAGGTCAACCGACCCCCGGTTTAGCAAGGCCCTCGTGCCTTGTTTGTCCCGCCGTCCCTGCCATCCGTCTATCCGGCGGATGCACCGGGACGCCGGTTATGAAAGTCCGCCTAAGGCGGCATCTTCCCCGTCAGCGGTCCGGTCAAGTGCCGCTCACGGAGGGATCTGCCCCACACAACCCTGACCGCAGCCGACAACATGTGGGGATAATCCAGCCCGGCGCCGACGGCTCGGCAGCAACCCACGGCCTGGTTTCTAGTCCCGGACCTTCCATCGCCTGCCCTTCCAGAACAGACATGAACCCACAAATCCTTGCTACAACTCAATATCCCATCGAGGCTGGTTGCCCCACCTCCCCCCATCCACGAAAGGCGCCGCCTACTAGCCCATGCCTTCCCCAAAAACGAATTTCCCTAAAAACAATCAAAGTTCATGCCTGAGTCCGCACATCAATCAAAAACCCCGGCCCGTCGGCCCAACCGGATCATCAATCTGGAGCGGCCCCTTCCGTTGTCCCACCCTATGCCCCAAAGGAGGCCGCCCGCTAGCCCATAACCCAACCCCCACCCCAACAACTAAATGTACATTCCCTTGCGACGCCCAATCGCTGCGTGCTAGAGTAAATCCCGCCTCGGAACGCCCGCGGCAAGGTGCCGAGGTTTCGCATGTCCGGTTGTCTGATGAAGCAGGGTTTACACGGGAGGGAAGAGATGACCTACAACATAATATCCGGCGACGGGCATGTTGACCTTAACTGGCTCCCACACGACCTCTTTGTGGACAACGCACCGGCTCAGTGGAAGGACAAGATGCCCCACGTAGAGGACGCATCCTCGGGTCCCGTGTGGAAGGCCAACGGCAAGATCATGACCCCCGTGGGAGTGTTTAGGGCAGAGTCCTGGACAAATCCCGCCGGTTTCCACAGGGAGCAGCGGCTGGAAGAAGTCGGCTTCTCCGCGGACTCCCGCCGAGGCATCTACCACCCCTCCAACCCCGAACTCAGAGTCAAGGACCAGGACCTGGACGGCATCGACGCTGAGGTGATCTACGGCATGGCTTTCGGCCCCGATCAGATCCGTGACATGGAGGCCCGCTCCCTCGTATATAGCATCTACAACGACTGGGCCGCCTCCTTCGCCAGCCACAATCCGGAACGGCTGGCCTGTTTGGCCTGCCTGCCCCACCACAATCCCCAGGCCGCCGCCGATGAGCTCAGAAGGGCCGCGGGCCTGGGCCTCAAGGGCGCCGAGCTCCGCGCCGGCCTCGCCTCCATTCCTATCTTCTACACAGACTGGGATGTCCTGTGGGAGGCCTCGGTGGAATGTAATATGCCGCTCTCCTTTCACCTCCTCGAAAACTTGCCCAAGGCTAAGGAACCCAAGGAAAAGGAGTACTTCGACGCCTATTGGACCGTCCTGCTCACCATGGCCCAGCTGGACGGCATCGAGCACCTGAGCAGCATCATCATGTCGGGGGCTTGCGATAGGTTCCCCGATTTCAAGTTCGTCCTCGGCGAAGCGGGTATCGGCTGGATTCCCTACGTCATAGACCGCATGGACCACGAAAGTGAAGGCATCAAGAGCCTGAGCATGAAGCCCAGTGCCTACTGGTACAGACAAGGCTTCTCCACCTTCCAGAAAGAAGGAATCGCCGGAGATATCCTTTCACTGGTCGGCGAAGATAACGTCCTGTGGGGCAACGACTACCCCCACAACGACTGTGTATGGCCCGACTCCCTCGAGACCATCGAGTTCAGCCTGAAGGGCCTTAAAGACGAAAACGCCCGCCGTAAAGTGATCTGCGAAAACACCGGCCGCCTCTACGGATTCCTTAACTAACCCTCTCAGTCCATACTCTTCCACTTATGTCCATAACCATCGGCATCGACATCGGCGGCACCTTCACGGATGTAGTGTCCCTGGACAACAAATCGGGTGAGTTGCAGTACACCAAGGTCCACTCGACCCCCCCCAGGCTCGTCGACGGCTTTATGAAGGGCGCGGACAGCGTCCGACGCCTGGCCTCCGCCTCCTTCGCCGACGTATCCCGCATTGCACACGGCACGACCATCGGCACCAACGCCATCCTGGAGGCCCGTGGCTCGACCATCGGCATCCTTACCACCAAGGGTTTCGAGGACGTCCTGACCATCGGGCGCCAGAAGCGTTCCGACATGTACGACGTCTTCATCGAGCCCGAGACCCCGGTCTTCCTCGCCCCTCGCCGCAGGATATTTGGTATCGAGGAGCGTATCTACGCCAATGGCGGCGTCGACGTTCCTCTCAACGAAGCCGATGTTGCCACGGCCGTCGAGACCCTAGTAACCGAGCACGATGTCGAAGCCATAGCCGTCTGCTACCTATTCTCTTTCGCCAACGCCGCCCACGAAGAGCGTACCCGGGACATCATCCTCAATGCCCATCCCGGTCTCAGGATCTCCCTATCCTCCGAGCTCGACCCCCGGTTCCGGGAATACGAGCGCCTCTGCCTAACCGCCTTCGACGCCTATCTCAGGCCCGTGCTTGAACGCTACATCCAGCAAGTCCGGGACTCCCTCTCCGAAAGCGGCGTCAAGGCCCGGCTCCACATCATCCACTCCCGCGGCGGCATCACCAGTGACGAAACCATCCTATCCAACACCGTATCCACAGTCCTTTCGGGGCCTGCAGCCGGGGTAATCGGTGGCGTCCACGCCGGCAAGCTCAGCGATCTTACCGACCTAATCACCCTCGACATGGGCGGCACCAGCTGCGACATCTCCCTGGTGGACAAGGGCAAGCCCGTCCTCTCCAACGAGGGCAAGATCGCAAAGTACCCTCTGCGCCAGCCAATGCTCGATATCAATACCATCGGGGCGGGTGGCGGCAGCATAGCGTGGGTGGACGGCAGCGGAGCCTTGAGGGTCGGACCCCGGAGCGCGGGCGCCTCGCCCGGCCCAGCTGCCTACAATATGGGCGGCACCGAGCCTACCGTCACCGACGCCAGCCTCCTCCTCGGATACCTAGACCCCGGCTACTTCGCCGGCGGTTCCATGAAGTTGTCGGTGGAAAAGGCGGAAGAGGCAGTCCAAACCAACATCGCTGGACCCCTCGGCATCGACGTACTCGACGCCGCCCATGGCATCCACACCATAGTCAACAACCACATGGCCGACGAAGTCCGCCTGGTCTCCGTCTTCCGCGGCTATGACCCCCGCAACTTCTCCCTGGTAGCCCTCGGGGGCGCGGGGCCCGTGCACGCGGGTCGGCTGGCACAGCAGACCAACACCGGCAAGGTCCTGGTCCCACTAAACCCGGGCGTTCTCTCAGCATTTGGGCTCCTTGTTGCCAACCTGGAGCATGAAAGGGCCCGCACTTTCCGTGTTAAGGCCGTCGAAGCCGTCTCTGCAGAACTGCAAATGGCTTTCGATGCTCTGGAAGCCGCCTGCCGCTCCCAGATGGACAGGGACGCAGTCCCCGGACGCCCGGTAATTACGGCCAAGTCCGTGGAGGTGCGCTACGTAGGCCAGTCCTACGAATTAGAGGTCTCCATCGAGGGCAAGGATGTGGACGATAAAGCCATAGCCCAAGTCATCGAGGACTTCCACACCCTCCACGAAAGGGTCTACGGCCACCGGGACTCGGATGATCTTGTAGAACTAGTAACGTTACGCGTTGTCCTGTCTCAGGCGCCTGGGCGTATGCCGGGTGGTCCGGAGCTGGTAACGTCTCAGGGTGAGCCTTCTCCCCGGACTACCCGCAAAGCCTACTTCCCCGAATCCGGCGGCCTCACCGACACCCCAATCTACGACCGTGACGCCCTCGGCGCGGGAGCCGTGCTGCAAGGCCCTTCCATCGTTCAGCAGCTGGACACCACCACCGTCGTCTACCCCGACAGCTCCGCCACCATCGACGCCCACGGCAACCTCATAATCGAGATTAGTTGACCCGCCCCTCCCTTTAGGCCATTCTCCCCATGCTATAATTTTTTTTACCGCCTTGGGAGAGAAACCCTTGCCAGACAACACCTTCCCAGTATTCGTCAACGCTCACACCCACAGCCACTCGATGCCGTTCAAAGGCTCGGTAGCTTCTGCTCCCTTTGATATCTGGATTGCCTACCGACTGGCGTCCAATGTCGGCAGGCTCTCTGCCCCTGAGCAAATCGCCTGCGCCTTGGCCTGTGGCTTGGAGAACCTGAGCGCCGGCAACGCCGCAATCATCGATCACCTCTACTCCCCGATTACCGAGGAGAACGTCTACGGCGTAGCGCAAGCCTACGAGTCCCTAGGCATACGGGCCTGGGTCTTCCCCAACATCGACAATCTCCCCGTCGGCATCTACACCCGGCGCTTCTACCCCAAATACCCCAAGGCCATCCCAGACGATTCGCTCCCGGAAGAAGTCCTTGCCCGGATCGAACCACTCCCCTTCGAACCCCGGCTTGAAGCCCTCGTCGAACTGATCAAGGGCTGGAGCGGCAAGCGGGTACAGATTGGCCTAGCCCTCGGCAACGCCGTCTGGTGCACCGACGCCCTCCTCGAAGCCGCCAGGGACACTCTTGCAAAACTAGACATCCCCCTCGAAATTCACGTCGAAGAGTCCCCCGTCCAGCGCGAGGCCGCCATGCACCAATGGGGAATGAGCGGCGTCCAGAGACTGGACAAGTTTGGGCTGCTCACGGAGCGCACCCTGGCCGCACACTGCGTACAGGTGTCCCGGGATGACATCGAACTCCTCGCCGACCGCGGGGTCTCCGTCTCCCACAATCCCCTCAGCAACATGAAGCTGCAGAACGGCATCACCCCCATAGGCACGATGCTGCGGGAAGGCGTGAACGTAGCCCTTGGAAGCGATGGCTCCAATTCCGGCGACGAGCAGGGTCTCGGCCCGGTTATGAGGCTGACAGCCTCTCTGGCTAGGCTCAACGGTCTGCAGCAGGTGAGCAAAGACATCGAGCCTCAGGTCGTCAAACTGGGCAGCTCCAACGGCCACCGACTCTGGTTCCCTGAGGAGATCGGCGGCGACCGCATTGAGTACTCGGGCCCCATAGACCCGGTCAAGCTAGTCTGGACCGACACCGAATCCAGCATCAAGGAAGTCTACATTGACGATGAGCCGACCCTCGAAAAGGCTCGCTCCGTATTTCATCAGTCCAACGCCGCGGTTACCATTGCAGATCTGGCCAAGAACGCCATCAGCCCCGAGGGAGAAGAGCTGGTACGCCAAATTCACCCCCTCCTCCAGTGGTACGCCCAGGCCAAGTGAGAAAGCGTATTAGGAATGGCAACTAAGACCGACGTTATAGTCGTAGGCGGAGGAATCTCCGGCTGCGCTACCGCCTACAACCTCGCCAAGCGTGGCGCCCACGTCATCCTTCTTGAAAAGGGCCAGATCGCCGACGAGGCCTCCGGCAGGACTTGGGGCGCCGTCCGGCGGCAGGGCCGCCAGGCCCCCGAGGTTCCCCTGGCCATCGAGAGCCTGAAGCTCTGGGACAAGCTCAGCGAAGACCTGGGCACCGAGACTCATTTCATTCGCGGCGGCAACATTCTTCTCGCCTCTAATGCCAAAGAGCTCGCCGACTTTGAGAACACCGTCAGAATCACCAGGGAATATGGCCTGGAATCCGACATAGTGGACCGCAAGCGGGCCCAGGAGATACTGCCCGGGCTCTCTGGCAAGTTCATCGGCGGTATGTACTCACCCAGCGACGGCTATGCGCACCCCGTCAAGACCACCAATGCCTTCGCCAGGGCCGCCCAGGAGAACGGTGCCACGGTGCGTACCGGCTGCTCGGTGGAGCGTATCGAGACTTCCGGCGGGCAGGTCAAGGGCGTCATAACCGAACGCGGCGAGAAGATAGAGGCCGACATCGTGGTCAACGCCGCCGGCGTCTGGGCTCCCCGTCTGGCCAGGACCTGCGACGTGAGGGTTCCGGTGCGGGTAGTCCGGACCCACGTCACCATTACAGAGCCCATGCCCGACTACCGCGCCCCCCTTGTCTGGTCTCCCAGGGTCTCATTCCGCCCCACCGCCGACGGCAACATCCTCCTGGGCGCTGGCTCCGCCCTCAAGGCCGATCATGACTTAGATCTCACCTCGGTGAGGGACTTGAAATACTTCCTGCCGGGCCTAAGCCAGTTCAGAAAGCAGATAGCCTTCCACGTCGGGAGCCAACTCCTGAACGACGTGCTTAGCCATGTGCCCGGTACGGTGCAGAACCGGAAGTTCTTCTCGACTACCGTGGGCGTGGAGCCCGAGGTGAACTGGAACACTATCAAGCGCATGCGCAAGGCCTTTTTCGAGCACATGCCCCACCTGAGCGGCCTGCGATTCGTAAAGACCTGGGCCGGCCTCATCGACATCACCCCCGACATCCTGCCCGTCCTCGGAGAGGCGCCGGGCGTCAAGGGACTGATTCTGGCCACCGGCTTTAGCGGTCACGGTTTCGCCCTCGGCCCGATAACCGGCAAGCTGATCTCAGAGCTTATCCTGGACGGCACCCCCTCGTTGTCTCTCTACGATTTCCGCCTGACCCGCTTCGCTGAGCAGGGAGTTGGCAAGATACGAAGACTGCAGTAAGCGGGCCCGGCTACCCGGCCTAGGTCAGATATTCATCACCTATCTGGCCCAGGTCTTCCAGTTGCCTGTACCGTTCAGCGGACATGCCCACAAGCTCCCGGTACACATATTCGTTGTGCTCTCCCAGGCACGGAGCAGGTCTCCGGATGCGATTGGGAAAGCCCGAGATTTGTCCAATGATTCCCGGATACCGGTGAGTCCCCGCCTCCGGGTGGGTGACCTCCTGGAAGAAGTCGAGGGTCTCCAGCTGCGGGTCCTCGTATGCTTGTTCGGTATTGTGGACCATCCCGGCTGGTACACCTGACGCCTGAAGCCTCTCCATCACCTCTCTTGAAGTGAGACCCTCCGTCCACTCACCAATATGAGCGTTGATCTCCTCCTGGCATCTCCACCGACCCAGCACGTGAGAGAACTTTCGATCCGACGCCCACGCTGGCTGCCCCATTGCCCGCACCAGCCCTTCCCATTCCTCGTCGCTACCCACACTGATCGAGACCCACAGGTCGTCCCCCGAGCACCGGTACACGTTATGCGGCGCCATGGACGTGTCCGCGTTCCCAATGGCCGACTGGACGCGCCCGTTCATCGTGTAGTCCACGAAAGCCTCGGCGAGGAACGGTATCAAGCCCTCGGAGAGAGGCGCGTCGATAAGCTGGCCCTCGCCTGTGGCCTGTAGATGCCGCAGTGCAACGAGTATCGAGAACGCCGTTGTGATTCCCGCCACCGCGTCCGAGGGATACACGTCGTCCTTCAGGGACGGGTCGATGTCGCCGTAGCTGCGGACCCAGGTATGACCTATAAATCCCTCGATATGGGAACCCCAAGCCCTCATCTCCTTGTAGGGGCCGGTCTGTCCATAACCGGGCATTCTGGCCATAATCAGGTCGGGTTTGATCTTACGAAGGTCGGAATAGTCTAGCGAGGAATCATTCAACATCGAGGGTGGGTTGTTCTCCAGCACGACATCCGAAATGGACACGAGATCGAGCAGCAGTTCCCGGCCCTCCTCCCGGGACTCGTTGAGGGTAATTCCCAACTTGTTCCTATTCAGAGCGTTGAATCCCACGTACCGGTTCCACGGCCTCTCGCCCCCGTCCCAGTCTGGGTAACCTCTTGACCACATGCGCTCCTTCTCAGGCACTACACCCTTCCCATCTACAACCAACCCTCGAGTGCCAACGGGGAAACGCTCCCGGCTTTCTACCTGTATCACCTCAGCGCCCCAGTCGGCCAATAAGGTCCCGGCATAGGGCCCGGCCCACGCTTGCGTGATGGCCACCACTCGTATCCCTTCCAAGGGAAAGGATGGGCGCTTGTTTCCACTCTGTCGAAGTGTCGACGGGTTGTCACGCATGCTCACGGCAGTGAATTGTTAATTCATATTAAGGGGATGTCAATACGAACGCTCTAGAGGGCGAGTAGCATTAGATTTGACTACAGACGTCCAGACGTCTACTATTCAAGTTGAAATGACAGAGAATCGAAGCAGATATGCACCCGGACGCGTAAGGGACGGCATAATCCAGGTAATGTCCCTCACTTCGAAACACTTGTCCGTCAAGGAGATCGAAGGGCGAGTGACGCAGGTGGTTGGCCCTACCCGAGCTTCCTCGGTTCGCTCCTATCTGAGGTTGAATACACCAACGAGGTTCATACGGGAGGAACGCGGGGTATACGCACTCCGGTCAGCGGCATCTCTCGGGACCCAGAGAGAACTGCGTTTGGAAAGGGAATGGAGTCCCCCATTTTCTTTCGGGGCGGCCACTCTCTATCACGCGGACTGCTTCGACTGGCTGGGCCAACAAGATGACAATAGCATACATGCGGTTGTCACAGATCCTCCTTATGGTCTTCACGAATACACTCGAGAACAGCAGGCCAAGCTCCGGACCGGAAAGGGTGGCGTCTGGCGCATCCCCCCTTCTTTTGACGGCCATGTTCGTTCTCCCCTGCCTCGATTTACTATTTTAACTCCGGAACAACTTGACCAAATCAGGGCCTTTTTCTTTGTGTGGGGTCGGCTGCTCATACCCAAGCTTGTACCGGGAGCAAACGTAGTTGTGGCTTCCAATCCTCTAGTCTCTTACTTGGTGTCGACAGCTTTGGCGGATGCCGGTTTCGAGCGCCGGGGAGAGATTGTGCGGCTGACAATGACTTTACGGGGAGGGGACCGACCGAAATCTGCTCACGACGAGTTCCCCAACGTAAGTGTAATGCCTCGTTCCATGTGGGAACCCTGGATCGTTTGTCGCAAACCCTTGGAGGGCAGGGTCCAGGATAATTTGCGGAGATGGAATGCCGGGGGATTTCGGCGCCCCTGCCGAGACCGGCCATTCGGGGATGTGATTCGTTCTTCGCCAACAAGGAAATCAGAGCGAGACTTAGCTCCACACCCTAGCCTCAAGCCTCAGGCCTTCTTAAGACAACTGGTACGCTCGATCTTACCTCTCGGAGAGGGGGTCGTCTTGGATACTTTCGCAGGGGCAGGATCAACTCTGGCTGCTGCGGAATCAGTGGGCTACTCCAGCATCGGCGTGGAGAAAGACGAGGTATATTTCGAAATGGCCCGTGGCTCAATCCCGAAACTTACACAGGTCTCTTGGGACTAGGCTCAACCTGCTTTATATACCCATCTCTCCCGCAATCCCCGGATTCCATCCTTGTGTAGTGTTGCCGTTCGTGTGCCAAGTTCGCCGCGCGGGTTTTTTCGGAAGTCGTCAACCGTGACGTGTCCAAGATAAACTTCGGTGAAAGTCATGGGCCTCCGGTCCAGAGCTGGCTCCGATTCCGTATCCACCTGATATACAAACACACATAACCACTGGTTCCGAGCGCCATGGGTGTCTACGGCGCCTCCGGCCTTACGTGTTGTCTTCACTTCCACCCCGTGTGTTCCAGCCTTGACCGCATTGGTAGGGTGCACCCCTTGAACTACAAGATCCGGATGTCCATTGTGATAACGATTTTCCGTAAGGACGCGTGAGTGCTTGGCCAAGCTGGCAGTCAGCATATCCGACAATACACCAGACATTATTGCGGGCCGCAGCATATCGTCCAACCTTTGGAGGCCCTTCCCGGTGAGATGAGCGTTCACGTCGAAGAAGAAGTCGTACACGTCCTGCATTGCAAGTTCGAAGTCTTGCAGACGCAATTCATAAGGCAAGGCTAGCAGGTCGTTGAATCTGCTTGCCTCTACTCTATTTCGAATAATTGGCATAGTGAAAAGTGCGGCAGTGACACAAGAAATTCTACAAGATAAGTAGTCTACACCACCCCCATCCGCCCCAGCCTTGCCAGCTCCGCTTTACTGTATCCCAGCTCTCCGCGGTACACGTCCCGGTTGTGCTCCCCCAGCCAAGGAGCGGGCCTCGAGACCTGAATCGGCGTAGTGGATAGCTGCGCCGGTCTGAGGGGAAAAGGTTGTACCCCCATTTCGGGATGCTCCACCTCAATCCACGGACGTCGGACCAGCATATGTGCGTCCTGATGGAGCGACTCGTGCGTGTGGACGGGCCCGATCATCACCCCGTGTCGCAATCCCGCGTAGACGATCTCATCGGTGGAATGCTGAAGCGCCCATAGAAGGAACTCTTCATTTACCATGGCGAGCCGTTGCTCCGGGTCGGCAAACTCCTGGTTTTCTACAAGGTCGGGTTTGCCTACCATGGTCATGATTTTCTTCAGCCGACTGGGGGTGGTTGGATTAAGGGTGTTGGCATATCCGTCCAGGGTCGGTACCACTCCGGCCCCGGCAAGTACTATTCCCCGCGTTCGCTCCGCTATCTGGCCGGTGTAGGCGTAGTGGAGCAGGACCGGCACCCAGCGGTCGGCGGTGCCGGCCTGGGTCTCCATAGTAGAAAGATCAACACGGCTGCCAACTCCCGATCGGTCCCGCGAGCGGACGGCCACCATTGTCAGGAGGGCTGCTACAACACCCGCCTGAAATTGGACTATCCTGCCACCTGCTTTGACCGGTTCCCTATCCAGGGCGCCGTTGATGTACAGAGGCCCTGATAGGCCGGATGATATAAGTTCAGATGCTTTGTAGTATTTGTAAGGACCCGTGCGTCCAAAGTTACTGAGGGAGACCATAACCAGATCAGGGTTAACTTCGCCCAGGGTCTCGTAGCCCAGGCCCCGGGCTTCAATCGCTCCGGGGCCCCAGTCCTCGATAATGACATCAGCGTCCTTCGTAAGGCCGAGCATCATCCTCCGCCCCGCCCCCGACTCCAAGTCCAGCGTCACGCTGCGTTTGCCGCAGTTCACGTGATTGTGCAATACGCCCCGCTCAGGATGTGGAATGTCCCTGTAGAACGGGCCGATGCCCCTAAGGGTATTGCCTGTACCGGGCGTCTCCATGTGAATCACGTCGGCCCCATATGCACAGAGGGATCGGGCGCAGTACGCCCCCGGCAGATTGCTGGATAGGTCCAGGACACGCAGGTCGTATAGAGGAGTGTGGGCGTTTGACAACTTTGCCTTCACCGGGAGGTAGGACGGCTAATACAGCCGACCCATAAGTTTGGTCGCACCACCCGGGTTGCTGGCCCCGTACATCTGCCGGGCCTCGACCTCTATCTCCCCCGATGCCTCCTGGTCCCCGTGCAGCACCCGGCTCCCGCCTATCACCCTGTCCATGGCGGGAAGTTTCACCTTGTTGTGGCTGTCCCCTGCAATCACCAGGGCGTCGGCCTCGGGGGCCCAGTGCGTAAAGCCCGGGTCTCCCTCCCCTACCGTCATCTCCCCCGCCCCGATTGCCGTGCTGATCCCCGCCTCTTCACACATCTGGCAGATCATCATCGTCTCGACGCTGGGATGGCCGTCGCTGAGAGGTGCGATGATCGCCGCATCCGCCCCCAGCATCTTCGCCGTACGTACCACGCTCCCCGCCTCCAGCTCCTTGTTTTCAAGCGTGTACGGAAAAGCGGAGTAGAAGAGGACGCCGAGGAAGTTTAGGTCGACGCCGTGCCGCGAATAAAGCTCTTCCACTATGGTGTTTTGCTGGTATGAGTATGTGCAGTCGCGGAAGTTGGCTGCAATCAGGAACCCGAAGTTCAACACAGCCCCGTCCATCAACTCGTTCGGGTGCATAGGCATTACCCAGTTCCGGGTCGTCGTGAAGGAGCCGTAGAAACTGGCAGCCAGGCTCTTGCACAGGTAGACGACTCCCGGCAGCTCCGGGTCCACCGGCCCGAGCTCGTAGGTTTGTGTGTGATCGGGCGTCATGCCCCTCACCTTCCCGGCGAGGAACTTGGCCGCTTTTAGGCACAGCTGCCGCGTGGCCTTCATTCTAAACTCGGCATCACGGGTCCGGGTGTCGACTATGAACTGCTTTCGCCTCGCCGGATCGAGCTCATCGCCCCCCGCTTTCGGTATGAAGTGCAGCACCAGGTTTACCGTCTGGGAGAAGGGTGAGAACTCCGCCCCAGGCCCGGACATGTCGATGATCGCCTCCCGCGCATACCAGTACTCCTCTCCAACGAAAGGCTCCGCCGTCCCGATTACTGTCATCCCTGCCAATCTGTTCGTCGTGCCGCTTCCCACCTGAGTCGGTGACCCGAGCCGCCCCGGAAACACCGTCCCCGGCCCCGACGCCTTGTCCCTCGGCTCCACCACGTCCACGGCATGCACTATCCGGGTGCTCTCCCCCGGCCTCGCCACCTCCATCCGGATGTCCTCGATATACGGGTCGGGGAGCAGATGCTCTTTCAGTTCCATCTCGTTGACGTACAGCGTTTTCCCCGAAAGACGCGTCTCCGAGGAGATTTCCACGTCGTGGACTTGGAAGGACGCCAGTTCAAGCCGCATTTCGTCCCCTTCGTCTAGTAGAGCCCCGCCGACAAACGCGTCGGCCCCATCGGCGCCGAGAGCCCGTACAGATTTCGCACCTCTATCTCCACCTCAGCATCGGCCCTTCCCAGGCCGTTCAGAAGCTCCGTGCCCCCTATAACCCTTTCCACCGCCGGCAGCTTCATCGTCTCCCTGTCATTCCCCGACACCACCATCGCATCCGCCTCCGGCACCCAGTGGTTCAACCCCGGCTCCCCCGCCCCTGCCACCAGCTGCGACACTCCCACGGCCACATTTATCCCGGACCGTTCACACTTCTGACACACCATCATGAAGGCCACCCCACTGTGACCGCTCCTGAACGGAGATACGATCGCTACATCCGCCCCGACCGCGTTGGCCAGCTTCACCGCGCTGTCGCTCTCACGCTCCTTGTCCTCCAATGTCGCCGAGTGCCCAGTGAAGAAGACTACTCCCGCGAAGTTCAGGTCTTTCCCGTGCCGACTATACAACTCCTCAATTATCGAGTTGTTCTGGTGGAAGTAGGTGCAATCCCGGATCGCCGGCTCCACAAAACGGTCGGACAGTACCAGTACGCCGTCCATTATCTCGTTGGGATGAAGAAGCATGGCGTGGTCGGAGGAGTAGTCAGACCAACCGTAAAGGGACGATCCGACGTTGTGGTGGATGTATACGACTTTCGGCAGGTCTTCCTTTGCAGGAGTGAGGTCATAGGAAGTTACATTGTCCGGTGCAGCCTCGTGCGCTGCCCGGGCCAGATATTCGGCAGCTCGGACTGTTAGAAGCCTCGTAGCCTCAATGGCACGCTCTCCCTCGTCGTCCCAGGCATCAACCTGGAAGTTCTCCTTCTCCCGCACCCCCTCCCCCGACTGCTCCTGCACAAACTTCACCACAAGATTGACGGTCTTGGAAAACGGGCACAGCTCGGCCCCCAGCCCCGACATCTCGATGACCCCTTCCCGGAAGGCCCAGTGGTCCTCTCCGGCGAAGGGCTCCGCCACCCCGACCACTGCAACCCCATTTAGGCGGAGCGTTCTCCCTTCACCCGCGCCCAATGGCGGGCCCAGGAGTCCGGGAAATACACGGCCGGCTCCCGGGGCCTTGGCCCTCGGCTCCACCACGTCCAACGTATGAATAATCCGTACGGATTCGCCGGGTCTGGCTATGTCGAGTTCGATAGCCTCAAACGGCGAGACCTTGGAAAGGTGGTCTAGGAGAGCGGCCTTGTCCACGTGGAGGACGCCTTTTACGAGGCCGTCCTCATCTGAAAAGACAACGTCCTTGACATCGTAGGAGGCCAGTTCCAGGTGCATGAGGTCCACCTTGACGCATCGGCGCCGCTGCCGGGATTAGGGGGCTGATTATAGCACGACTATGACATGCTTTCGTTGACAGCCCCCTTACCTCGTGGCTAAGATTGTCCACGCTGACGAGAGGCCTGAAATTCGGGGCCGCCAGCCACTCAAACCCGCTGTCGACTAGTTAATCAAACACTCCCTGACCGGCAGGATAACCGGCTCCTTTCGAGAAGCGAATTATGTTTGACCAAGCGCTTGAAGGTGTAAAGGTCCTCGACCTAACCCAGTACATTGCAGGGCCTTTCTGCACCAAGCTCATGGCCGACTACGGCGCAGACGTCATCAAGGTCGAAAGGCCCGACGGCGGAGACCCGGCCCGGCGTCTCGGCCCCTTCTACGAAGACGACCCTCACCACGAAAAGAGCGGTCTCTTCCTCCACCTCAACACCAACAAGAGGAGCGTCACCCTAAACCTGAAAGTGACGTCAGGCCGCTTCATCCTCCACGAGCTGGTCAAGGAAGCCGACATCCTGGTCGAGAACTACGCTCCCGGTGTAATGGACGCCTGGGGCCTGGGCTATGATGCTCTTTCTGAAATCAATCCCCGTCTCGTCATGACGTCCATAAGCAACTTCGGTGAATCGGGGCCCTACCGCGACTACAAGGCCTCCGAGCTGGTCCTCTTCGGCATGGGTGGCGAGATGCACTCCATTGGCATGGAGGGCCGCGAACCCCTCAAGCAGGGCGGCAACGTAACCCAGTACGAAGCCGGGGCCACGGCAGCCGCCGCCACTATGGGCGCTCTCTGGGCCGCCGACCGCGACGATGAGGGGCAGCACCTGGATATCTCGATATTTGAGACCCAGCTCGGGGGAGTGGACCGCCGTCACGCTGCACTGATGGCCTACGCCTATTCGGGGCGGATTAGCACGCAGCAGGCCGGCTGGGCCGGACCCGCCTTTGCCTCCGGCACCCTGCCTTGCAAGGACGGCTATATCGAGATGGCCGGCGGAGGGCACCTCTTCCCCAGAGTCGTCAAGATGCTGGGCAACCCCGAGTTCCTGCAAGACCCCAAGTGGCTGGAGCCCGGCGCGGGCGCCGACCCCGAGCTCCAGGAAGAGCTCAACGAGTTCTTCATTCCTTGGCTTATGGGGCGCACCAAGCGCGAGATATGGGAGGAGGGGCAGAAAGCCCGAGTCCTCTGCGGCCCCCTTTACTCCATGAGTGACCTGCTTCACGACCCCCAGTTTACCGGCAGGGCTTTCTGGACCACGCTCGACCACCCCCACACGGGCCCCATCTCCTATCCGGGCGCTCCGACCAGGATGGCAGAGACCCCGCGCCAGATGAGACGTCCCGCCCCTGAGCTTGGCCAGCACCTGGAAGAGGTGTACGGGCACCTGGGCTACAGCAGGGATGACCTGACAAGGCTCCGGGAGAGGGGCGTTATCTAACCAATGGCATCTAAGGTCAATGGAAAGGTGAAGAGTGCGTCCAGGCTGCCACTGGAAGGCATCCGTATACTCGATTTCTGCGTCGTATGGGCCGGCCCATTCGCCACCCAGATCCTCGCCGACCTCGGTGCCGAGGTCATCAAGGTCGAAAACATTCACCACTGGCAGCCGATGACGCGGGGCTTCGTAGCCAGGCCCCCAAAGGAGGCTGTCCCTAATCTCCTGCCCATGCTGGGTGGCTATCCCGACAACGATCCCGGCCCCCGACCCTGGAACCGCTGCCCCGGATTCAACAACCTGTTCCGCAACAAGAAGAGCGTGACCATCGACCTCAAGCAGCCCAGGGGCAGGGAGATGCTCGAACGCCTCATAAAAGAGTGCGATATTTTCTACGAGAACAACGTCACCGAGACCATGGATAAGCTGAATATCAGCTACGACATGCTCAAGGCTATCCGCCCCGACATCATCATGGTCCGAGTGCCCGCCTACGGCAGCGTCGGACCCTACCGGAACTACCGTGCACTGGGCGTGCACCTGGAATCGGTGATAGGACACTCGCTCATCCGGGGATACCGGGACTCCGACCCCTCAACCAACAGCGCCATCTATATGGGCGACTACGCCGCGGGTGTCCAGGGCGCCTTCGCCGTTATGGCCGCTCTACACTACCGGAAGCGAACTGGCAAGGGCCAGTTCATCGAGTTGTCCCAAGCCGAGAATGCGGTGTCCTTCCTCGCAGAGGCAGTGATGGACTACACGCTGAACGGTCGGCTCCAGGGAACTCAGGGGAACAGGAATCACTTCGGCTCGGCCCCGTGCGGCGCGTTCCCGGCTAAAGGCGAAAACTGCTGGATCAACATTACCGTCTCCACCGACTCCGAATGGCGCGGCTTGTGCGAGGCTATGGGCAATCCCGACTGGTGCCAGGAGGAACGCTACTCCGACCAGTACTCCCGCTGGAAGAACGCGGACCAACTCGAAGAGGAATTGTCCCGGTGGACTGTCCAGCACGACAAATACGAGGCATTCCATCTGCTCCAAAGTTGCGGTGTGCCCGCGGGCCCTGTCATGCACGCCGGAGACGCACACTCCGATCCCCACGTGAAGGAACGGGACTTCTTCAACAGGATTACTCACCCGGAGGCGGGCACCCACAACTACCCCGGCTTCATCTTCAACATGTCCCGCACCCCGCCCGTGGTCCGAAACCCTCCGTGCCGTCTCGGGGAGCACAATGAATACGTCTACAAAGAAATATTAAAGGTCTCGGACCGGGAATACGCCGAGCTTGAGGCCGAGGGCCACATAGGCATGGACTTCGACCCCGAAATCCAGTGACCGGCCCACACAAGGAGGAATCGATGGCGAAGCAAGACCGGGTCGGATTCGTCGGCCTGGGGATTATGGGGAAGGCCCAGGCCTCCAACATCCTCAAGGCGGGTTTCCCCCTCACTGTCTACAACAGGACCCGGAGCAAGGCCGAGGAACTGGGAGAGATGGGCGCCACCGTAGCCGACTCCCCAGCCGACGTCGCACGGAATAGCGACGTCACTATAACCATGGTCAGCGATTCCCCGGACGTTGAGGAGGTCATCCTCGGGTCGGGCGGAGTCATAGAAGCCGCCGCCGAGGGCTCCGTCGTCATCGATATGAGCTCCATATCGCCTCAGATCACCCAGGATATCGCCAAGGCCCTGGGCGGGAAGGGCGTCAGCATGCTTGATGCCCCGGTCAGCGGCGGGTCCTGGGGCGCTATCCAGGGCACCCTGTCCATAATGGTCGGAGGAGAAAAGCCGGTCTTCGACCGCTGTATGCCCGTATTCGAAGCTATGGGCAAAACAATCATCTACACCGGTGCCAACGGCATGGGTCAGGTGACCAAGCTGGTGAACCAGATTATCGTCGGTGGAACGCTGGCGGCAGTCTGCGAGGGACTGGTGTTTGGGGCGAAGGCCGGCATAGACCTTGGCCCCGTGTTCGAAGCCGTAGCCGGTGGGGCGGCAGGCTCATGGCAGCTCCAGAACCTGGGCTCACGCGTTCTCAAAAGAGACTTCGACCCCGGGTTCATGGTCAAGCTCATGCACAAAGACCTCCGCCTGATCAGCGAGGCAGGCCGGGAAATGCAGCTTCCCCTGCCGCTAACCGGTCTTATCCAGCAGTTTTACAACGTCCTCCAAAACGACGGCTACGGCAACGAGGGTACGCAGGCCTACGTCAAGGTCCTGGAAAAGCTTGCCGGAGTCGAGGCGCGGGGCTAGGAGCTTGCCGTGAAGATGCACTTCGGCGTCGGGATGGGGGGTACCCTCACCACAAGAAACGTGGGGGAGCATGCCAAGGTGGTAGAGGACAGCGGGTTCACCTACCTCACGCTGGTCGACTCCCCGATCAGGTCCCGAGACGTCCACATAATGATGACTCTGGCCGCTCAGGCCACGAACCGGATCAAGATAGGGCACGGGGTCGTGGACCCGGTGACCATCCACCCCTCGGTCATCGCCAATATGACGGCCACCATCAACGAGTTGTCGGATGGGCGGGCGTTCATTGGTCTGGGTACGGGCAATCCCATCGTGAAGAACCGAAAGAAGGTCACCCACGCCGTCATGCGGGAGGCCGTCCACTTCATGCGAAAGTTCATGGCCGGTGAGGAAGCCGAGTTTCAGGGCGTGAAGATGCGCTCCTTCTGGATCGGCGAACCACTGCCCATCTACCTCTCGGCCCACGGGCCCAGGACCATGCAGCTTGCCGGCGAAATCGCCGACGGACTGATCTCCCTCTGCACCGATCCCGTGTACGTCGAATGGGAGCTTAATCAGCTGCGCAAGGGAGCGGAAAGGGCCGGCCGGGACTTTTCCAAGATAGACACGTGGGCCCGCACCATGCTCTACGTCGCCGACTCCAAAGAGGCCGCCCGACGCGAGACCTCCGCCTACCCCTCCAGCTACGCAGACCTCTGCGACATGCTCGAAAGGGACGATGCTGACGTAGCCGAGTTGCGGGAAGCCCTCGAAGCCAACGAACCCGGCTCCGTCCAGGCCCTGATCAACGACTCCCGCACCTTCGCCCAGGCCCTGGACCCGGACGTCGCCGAGAGGGTCGATGCTCCCCATTCCCACGTCGTAACCCAGCGCCTCATCGACTTCTACCACATCTCCGGTACCCCCTCCGAGATGTGCGAAAGGATCGAGATACTGGGCGAGTTGGGGATAAAGACCATCTCCATGACCGCCTACACCCTCATCGATAAGATAGGCATGTTCCGCAAGGTCGGCGAGCATATCATTCCCCGCTTCTCCCAATAGGCTGGGGTGTGACGCGCCCAGCTTGACAGCTTTATTCCTCGCCACTATCCTAATTCCATCCAGCGGGCCTTGCGGCGGTACATCGCCGAGGTGGCAGAGGCCCTGTCGCAGGGCTCGTGCATACTCAGTCCCTATCGGAGTTCATCTGAGTCCAACCAGTATCAAGGAGGACCTTGTATGAAGCTAGTAAAACAAACATATAGCAGACCCGGCCGCGGAAAGCTGACGCTTGCCGTGTTGGGACTTGCTCTGGTTGCATTGCTCGTGGCGGTGGCCTGTGGCGCGACTGCGACGGCAACCCCAGAGCCGACCGCGATGCCAGAGGCTACAGCGATGCCAGAGGCTACGGCAATGCCAGACGCCACGGCAATGCCGGACGCCACGGCAATGCCGGACGCCACGGCAATGCCAGACGCCACGGTAATGCCAGACGCCACGGCAATGCCAGAGCCTCCCGGCCCCCGAGCCATGGCCGAGTGGACGGTGGAAAACCCGGCAACCTTGGAAGAGATAGAGGCTGCCCTTCAGTCCCACCGCGGTGAGTCCCTGGTATTCTCCACCTGGGGCGGCGCCTACGAAGCGGCCCAGCGTCAGGCTTACTTTGTCCCCTTCCAGGACCAGTTCGGTGTGGAAATCATTACCGACACAATGAACTACGCCAAGGTCAGAGCCCAGGTAGAGACCAGCAACCTCCAATGGCACGTGCTGGACTACGGCGGACAGGCCGCCTGGCAAGCCGCTACCGATGGCTACCTGGAACCGCTGGACTTCAGCATTGTCGATACCAGGGACTTCCTGGAAGCCGGTATATCCGACTACTTCGGCGGTGGAGGCATTACCTGGTCCAACGTGGTCGCCTACAGCCTGGAGTCCGTGGACGAGAAATGGGGTGGGCGGCATCCCCAGACCATGGCCGACGTGTTCGATTTCGAAGGCTTCCCGGGCGCACGCTCCCTTGCCGCCCCGGAGTGGAGCTGGAAGACCAGTCTTAGATTCGCCCTTCTCTCCAGGTACCCGGAGCTTCTGGAGACCACCGAGGGCCGAGCCTCCCTCACACGGCTGTCCGACGAGCAGATTGAAGAGGCATACGAGGTCATGGACGAGATCGGATCCGAGATCAAGGTTTGGTGGAGCTCGGGTGTAGACTGCCCGGCCAACCTGATATCCCGGGAGATCGACCTCTGCACGGCCTGGAATGGACGTATCTACGACGCCTCGTCCCAGGGTGAGCCGGTTGCAATCTGCTGGACCTGCGGGCACATGATAAACACTGACTCCTGGGCAATACCCAGAGGCCTGAAAGACCAGGACGCCGACGTGTTTGAACTGGCCCAGCTCTTCATGGCCTGGACCTCATTCCCCGAGAGGAACGCTGAGATTTCCAAGTACATCAGCTACGGCCCAATGAACCTGGCCTCCGTTCCCATCCTCAACGGCCCGGATTTCGACGACGTGAGAGACCACCTTCCCACTTCGGCGGGCAACGTGGCCTACGCCCTCGTCGAAGACGAAAACCATGATGGTCAGGTAGGCAGTGTCATGGGCGAACAGTGGGTCGGCTGGCAGCAGTCCCTTACGAACTAGACCCCGTTTCACCTGGATAGCGAAAGAAGGGGCCCCCGGCAATGCCGGGGGCCCCTCGATTTTCTCCGGTTAACAATCTCCAATCACCGATGGTGCAACACCGGAGAAATCGGCAGAATTCTCGTTGTGAACCCGCTTGCTAACCCGTATTCTTTATGTCAAAATCAGAGGAGAATCCAATATCGGAGGGTGTAGAACAACCCAAATAATACATTTCAGCAGTCCCGCTGGGGAGGGTGCCTTAAGGGCCAGGGGCCAACGGGACTGAAGGTCAAATCCAATTTCGCAAAGTAGGTGGCGGTCTACGTGACTGCCTCTTTGTTTTTTGGGGCTCTACCCCTGGCCCATGCTAGATCAGATAAACCAACAGATTAGCCCCCCTCCGCCACCCGTCCAGGAGATAAGGTCACACCTTCACAGGGGAGACCTGCATCAGGCGGTAATTGCCCTGGAGGCGCTTCAGCCACCCGAGAGGGCGTCAGTCCTCTTCCAGATCGACACCAGGTCCAGGCAGCTCCTCTTCTCGGGCCTCACCCATGAGGCTGCAGGCCGCGTCCTGTCCGTCCTGGAAGTGAGTGACGCTATGGAAATCATACGGGGAGCGGACCCCATTCTGGTCGCCCTTTGGCTCGACCACGCAGGCACTGCCGCTGCCGCCCAGATAATCCGGGAATTTCCCGTCCCCCTTGCCGGCAGGGTACTGGACGCCGTCTCCAACCCCGAGGCTCTCGTACCCCTAATAGAACAGTCCGAAAGCACCGCAGGGGCGCTCATGACCCCCGAGTTCATCGCCTTCAAGGAGTGGATGACTGTCTCCGAGGCCATGGCCTGGCTCCGAAAGAGCGGCCCTTCCATTGACACTACCGACCGGGTCTACATCGTCGACATGTGGGACCGTCTCAAGGGTGCGGCCGCCATGAGAGACCTCATCATGGCCGAACCCGACTCTCCCATGCGAAACATGATGGACTCACGGCTCATCTACGTGGCGCCCGGCACCCGCCAGGAGGAATGCGCTCAACTGATGCTCCGGCACAAACTGTCCAGCATTCCCGTGACCGACGAACACGGCACACTCCTCGGAGCCATCTCGATGAACCAGGCCGTGGACGCGATGGAGGAGAAGGTTACCAAGGACATGTACAGGCTGGCAGCCCTTTCCCAGCCAGAGCGGCTAGCGACCCCCATCTCGGCTTCCCTCAGGAACCGTCTTCCTTGGCTCGTGCTGAATCTGGTCACCATCGGAATCGGCGCAGTGGTGATCAGCCTCTTCGAATCAACCATAGCCAGGATGGTGATACTGGCCGCCTTTATCCCCGTCGTGGCGAGCCAGGGGGGTGTGGGGGGTGCTCAGACCATCACGCTTATGGTCAGGGGTTTCGCCCTGGGCGACATCAGCTTCCGAGACTCCAGAAGGGCGCTCGTCAAGGAGTTCGTCCTGGGGCTGACCAACGGCCTGGTGCTCGGTGTGATGGTTGGGGTCGTGTCCTACTTGTGGAAGGACAGTATCGTCCTGGGTTTGGCTTTGGGCATTGCCATGCTGGGAACTATGGTGATGGCCGGGGTCAGTGGTGTAGCCGTGCCTCTTGGCCTTAAGCTCTTCAAGGTAGACCCAGCCGTAGCCTCAATGGTCTTCGTAACTACGATAACCGACATCTGCGGCTTCCTGCTGTTCCTGGGACTGGCAGGCATACTGCTCAATACTTTGGGCTAGGATCGGGCACGAAGAAGCCGCCAGCGCTCCGAGCGGGCTATCCCGACGATAGCTGGATCTCTTCGCCGTCTACCCTGACCTTGTAGGTGGCGATGCTATCCGAGGCAGGCATGGTAAGCGCCTCTCCCGTAGTCATGTCGAACTCCGCACCGTGCCACGGGCAGACCACAATGTTGCCTTCTACGTCACCTTCGTCCAATGGACCACCTGCGTGAGGGCACTCCGCCCCGAAAGCGTAATACTCGCCGTTTACGTTGGCTACCGCCACGTCCTCGTCGTCAACCTCCACGAGGATCATCTGCCCCGGCTCGATTTCCGAGGTCTTTGCAACGGTCACAAATTCAGCCATCTGGGTATCCTCTTCCTACAGTCGGTAGCCTTCGTGTCGTTGTGCGGGAGTCATAGGAAAAGCCCCTGCCGGTAGGGGCTTCAAAACGTCCGTCCCAATCTAAGCCGGATATATTCTTGTTAGGGTTCTGCGATAAAGAACTGGCAGTTGTGAGCCCCACCCACGACCGAGCATTCAAGCATCACGTCCCGTGACAGGACTTCCTCCAGGAAAGAGACCTCCATGTCGCATATGTCCGCGCACTCGTTTGCCACTTGCAGATAGGGGCAATTGTGCGCGGTGACCATGAACCCGTTCTCGCCCTTCTCCCACGTGGCCAGGGACCCGATCTTGTTCATTATCCGGGTCGCACCCTTGATCCGGTCGCCCAGATCTTCCGACTGCACCTCATCGGCGTTGGACGCGGCGATCTCCTCCCCAACCAGCTTCAGCACCTCTTTCACGGAGTCATTGCCGTAAAGCTTGCGCATATTGCTGATCAGGCTGACGGCCAGGTGGTCGTAGTCCTTCGGGAAGAGTTCCTGCGCCTGATCGGTGAGGGAGTAGACGATGCGTGGGCGACCCGCCCGGCCCGTACGCAACTCCCGGCCCTTGACCAGGTTGCCGCGCTCCATGACGTTGATGTGGGCCCTGACGGTGACGGACATGATTTGCAGCTTTCGGCCCAGCTGGTCGACACTCATGCCGCCATTGAGCTTGATGCAGTCGAGTATCTGCCTTCGCGTATGCTGCATTTCGGACCGTGTTTCTTCTAGCTTCAAGTGGGCCCCCGCCACCCTTGGCGCCCATTGGGTACGATGAAGATACTATACACGTTACGGAAATCAAGTCAAACGCTCGCCTCTGATCAACCGCCGTATGGCAGCTGAGGTCAGAGCAACTTTGGACCGCCTTACCGTTAAACGTCGTCTTCCGACTCCTCCTTTTGAAGTGGTTTCCCCGTTCCAATGCTGCAGCCGATTTCAGACGAGGGTTCTCACCTGCTTGCCATTAGTCGAGCGCCGCTTTACACGTTTCCGTGTATACTCAAGCAATGACCGAAGAAAATCCCTACTCCCGAAACTGGGACGCCGACGCCGTAAGGGAGCTCAGGAGCCGCATGAGGTTGACCCAGCAGCAGATGGCCCGGCGCCTCGGCGTCCGGCAGCAGACCATCAGCGAGTGGGAGACCGGGATCTACGCTCCGAGGGGCGCTTCCATCACCCTTCTCCGCATGGTCTCCGAGGAAAGCGGCCCCGCCTACAACACAGACCGCGGCGAGGGTCGCCAGGAGGGCGAAGACTCCAAGTGAAGAGTGACCTCACCATACACAGACCGCCGGATGAGGAGTTTCTATACGGCGTGTGGGCCCGGCGCGGTTACGACCCGAGAAAGCTCCGCACCGTCGACGGTGCGCGGACCCAGGTCGTCTTCCCCGGCCGGCGCAACGGCGGCGCGGGCCCCGACTTCCTGGATGCCTCGGTCGACGTTGAGGGACGCGGTCTGCTCCGGGGAGACATGGAAATCCACGTTCGCGCCCGGGACTGGATGTCCCATGGCCATCACCGGGACCCGGCCTACAACGGCGTCGTCCTCCACGTGGTCTGGGACGCCGACTCCCTCTGGACTGAACGGGAGGACGGCGAGCACGTCCCCACAGCCCCCCTTAAGGGCTGCCTGCAGACGTCCGCAGAGGCGGACTCCGGGGATGGAGTCACGGGGAATCCACCTTTGAAAGGGTGTGATGAGATAGCCTCGGCGCTGGGCGCCGAGCAGGTGGCTCGGCTCCTGGACGAGGCGGGAGACGAACGCTTCGCAGCCAAGGCCGTCCGTTTCCAGGGAGAGATGGCCGTCTGGCCGCCGTCGGAGGTCCTCTACCAGGGCATGATGCGGGCCCTGGGCTACAGCAAGAACCGGGCGCCCTTTCTAGCCCTAGCCCGGCTGTTCCCGTGGTCCACGGTTGAAGCCTTGGCCGCATCAACCCCGCATGAGGAGCGACCTCGGGCCATAGCTGCCTGGCTCCTGGGAACGGCGGGCCTGCTTCAGGACGCGGGGTCCGACATTGAAGATATATGGCGCCGGTGCCTGCTTACCAGGGAGATGCGGCCCTCGGACTGGCGGCTTGCCGGCGTGAGACCGGCGAACCACCCCTCCCGCAGGATTCTGGGCGCGGGGGATGCGCTGGCCCGATTCATGGACGAAGGGCTGGTGGAAGGGTTCGAAAGAGCGCTTCTCATAGCCGCCCATCACGAAGACCCCGGCTTGCTTATAGACCTGACCGCCGCCCCACCCGCCATAGGCAGCGAGCGCGCCCGTGAGATGGTTGTGAACGTCGTTCTCCCCTTCTTCCGCGCCTTCGGGCTCGAACGGAGTGACGAGGCCCTGGCAGGAACGGCATCGTTCCTCTTCGAACTGGCGCCCCCTGGGCCCGGCAACCGGAAACTGAAGGACATGTCCGCGCAACTGGGCATCGGAAGACCCTTCGGGGTGCCAATGACGGCCCGCAGGGAGCAGGGCCTCGTTCATCTCATAGAGGGGCCATGCCGTCATGGCTGGTGTGCCGAATGTCCCCTGGGCCGGGCTGTCCCGAGGCACGTGGCCCTGACCGCCGCGTCTTGACCGGCAGGCGGTATAATACCCCAGTCATGCTAGTACTCGGCATAGAGACCTCCTGCGATGAGACCGCAGCCGCCGTCGTTGAGGACGGCGCCCTCGTCCTCTCCAACGTCATATCAACCCAGGTGGACATCCACGCCCGGTACGGTGGCGTAGTACCGGAGGTCGCCTCACGACAGCACATGCTTCAAATAGTACCGGTAGTCGACTTGGCCCTCGAACAGGCGGAGATCGGCTGGGACGACGTCGACGCAATAGCCGTGACCAAGGGCCCGGGACTAGCGGGCTCTCTGCTCATCGGCGTGAGCATGGCCAAGGCCCTCGCGCTGGCCCACGGACTGCCCCTGCTTGGAGTCAATCACCTGGAGGGTCATGTCTACGCCAACTGGCTGGTCAAGGAAGGCCCGAAGGACGCGGGCCCCGAGCTTCCCTGCCTCTGCCTCATCGCCTCCGGCGGCCACACCGACCTCGTCTTGATGCGGGACCACGGCGACTACCTGCTCCTGGGCCGCACCCGGGACGACGCC
The DNA here is from genome assembly GCA_965249275.1 of Dehalococcoidia bacterium. GTDB lineage: Bacteria > Chloroflexota > Dehalococcoidia > Plut-88900 > Plut-88900 > Plut-88900. Next base: position 619,239 of record CBDFLQ010000005.1, on the reverse strand, counting down.
GCCGGCGAGTCTTTTGACAAGGTTGCACGGGTCCTTGGCCTCGGGTACCCCGGCGGACCCGTCGTCGAGCGGGTTGCTCGCAAGGGCAGTCAACCCAAGAATTTCCCAAGGGCCTGGCTCAAGGGAAGTGACGACTTTTCCTTCAGCGGCCTCAAGACGGCAGTGATACGGGCCTCCAGGGAGATGGGCCTGGCCGTGGACAGCATCGACGACCGTGTGGATGCAACCGATCCCGACCCCCTGCTAGCCGACGTCGCCGCCGGGTTTCAGGAGGCCGTGGTGGACGTGCTGGTAGAGAAGACAGCCCGTGCGGCCAAACGAGAAGGCGTACGCCGTGTCCTCCTCTCGGGAGGGGTTGCCGCCAACGGCGCCCTTCGTTCAGCCATGATCGAAGGGAGCCCCGTGGATACGAGTTGCCCGCCGCCCATCTTCTGCACCGACAACGCGGCGATGATCGCCGCCTGCGCCTACCGCCGCCTGCTCTCCGGCGAACGCTCCGGCTGGGACTTGGAAGTCCACCCCAACCTCCCCATGGCCCACCCCCTTACCGGATAGAGGTTCCAATAGCTCCCCGCCAGAGCGTCCGTCTTCCCTCTTGAAGAGATACCCTCGTACTGTCGGCTAGCCGACAGTACGAGGGTATTCACTCTTAAATGAGATGTGGGAGACGTTTAGTTCAGGTTGTAGAGCCGGGCGCAGTTGTCCCATAGCACGGCCTTTTTCATATCCTCGCTGAGGGGCATCTCCAGGAACTCCTCCGTGGCGTGGGGGTACTTGGAGTCGCTGTGGGGATAGTCGGTGGAGAATACCGCAACGTCCCCGAGACCGAATTCAGACAGATATCGGCCCGTGATCTCGTCCGCCTCGAATGAGACGAACCCCTGCCGCTTGAAGTACTCCGTAGGGGTCATGGTTAGCTCCGTCCCCTGGTTCATGCCCATGAGTTCGTCGTGCTCGTCCATGCGCCACAGAAGCCACGGCAGCCAGGAACAGTTGCCCTCCAGGAAACCTATCCTCAGGTTGGGAAACCGCTCCATCACGCCGCCGCCTATGGTGTCCACCACGCTGATCATCATCTCCATCGGGTGGCAGCAGACGTGGTACATGGAGTAGTCCGGGAAGCGGTTGCCGATCTGGTTCATAGCGGTGGTGGCGCCCTCGTGGAATCCCATGGTCACGTCCCGCGCCTCGAGTTCCCGCCAGAGGGGATCGTAGTAGGGATCGTGCCAGTTGCGGCCGTTGACCACATTGGGGCGCATGAACGCTGCTCTGAATCCTAACGAGTCTACGCACTGGCGCACCTCTTCCACCGCCGACTCAACGTCGAAGGGGGATATCATGGCCGCTCCCCACATGCGCTGCGAGGCCGGGGCGCAGAAGTCGCTCATCCAGCGGGTATAGGCCCTGGCTATTGCGTCGGCAAGCCCCGGGTCCATGGTGTCGAGGGCCAGGGCAAAGAGGCCGCGGCTGGGATAGAGGAAAGCCACGTCTATCCCCTCGGCATCCATGGCTCTCACCTGGGAGGCGGAGTCCCAGCCGTTGGAGTATGGGTCGGCGTAGACCCGGTGGAAGTCCTTCTCCTCGATGATCTGGTTTCCCCTGTCGCCCGGGTCTGCCGGATGGAGATGCCCCTCCACCAGCACTTGCATGTCTCCCAGGTAGCGATCGAACCCCTTCGGGGCCCGGTCCCGAAACTTGGGATCGATATAGTTCTGCCACAGGTCGCTAGGCTCGATGACGTGCATGTCCGAATCCATCACCTTAAAACCGTTCCTGGCCATGTCAAACCCCCTTCTACAGAACTGGATGAGGTCTATGCCCCTCCCGAAACCCGCGTTAACGAATAGTACCCGATTCCCAAATGCGATTCAGAGGGGCAGCGCCGGAGGCTGCCAGCCCCCAAGCCCGGACTCTATGGCCCCTGCGGCAGCCAGAACGATGTCCTCGCGCCAAGGCAACGCACCCAACTGCACCCCGATGGGCAGTCCCTCCGGCGAGGCCCCTGCTCTTACCACGCAGCCCGGCCATCCCGTCAGGTTGTAAGGCCTGGTGTAGACGGCGTCCGGGTAATCATCTCTGTTGGCCTCGCCGTGAGGCAGGGCCGGAGCGGAGCCCGTCGGCGAAAGTACCAGGTCATAGTCATCCATGAAGGCGAGCATTTCTCCCCGGACCTGGTCCATCTCCTCCAGCAAGGCCATCAACTCCGCCGAAGAAATCGGCTTGGCCTTCCCCATGCGCTCCACCAGCACCGGGTCCACGTTCACCGTCCCCGCCGCATCAAGCTGACGGCGCAGCCACGAGTAACCGTCGGCGGAGCTAAGGCGGTCGCACAGGGCGTTCACTTTCGCCATGCCCGGGACCACACCCTCTCGAACGTCCACCCCCGACTCCCTTAGGACAGCCGCCGCGTTTTCCACGGATTTCGTCGTCGCCTTGTCCGGCTGCACGTCTCCGATCCCCGTGAAGTACACGCATCGCATTCCGTGCAGCGACACTGAGTCGGGTCCACTTAGCGGCATCGGTACTATTGCCGGGTCTCGTCCATCGACTCCCGATATCACCGGCAGAGCAAGCCACAGGTCGTCGACGTACCGTGCCATGGGACCGACCTGGTTCAGCGGCCCTACGGCCCCCGTCCCATGCGGCGGAACGTGACCTGCCCGGGACACCCGCCCCTGGGTCGGCTTCAACCCGGCGATGCCACAGTAGTGGGCGGGCATCCGGATGCTGCCCGCGCTGTCCGTGCCCATGTCCAGGGGCGATCCCCCCGCTGCGATTATGGCCGCCGCTCCTCCACTGCTCCCGCTGGGGCTTCTCGACAGGTCGTAGGGGTTGTTCGTGCGCCCGTAGACCATGTTGTAGGTTTCCCACATCATGGTCATCTCCGGGGTGTTACTCTTGCCAAGGAGCACCGCCCCGGTGCCCTTCAGCCGAGCAACCACAGTAGCGTCCTCATCAGGCACGAATCCAGACCTGCCCTCCGTCCCGGCCGCCGTGACCAGCCCAACCGTGTCCAGCGAGTCTTTGATGGTGATGGGCAGGCCATGCAGAGGGCCCCTGCTCTCGCCTCGCGCCGACTCCCGGTCACGCTCATCAGCCGTTGCCAACGCCCCCTCCGCATCTACCAGCACCACGGCGTTGAGCAGGGGGTTCACCTCGTCTATGCGGGCGAGGTGGGCCTCGGTCAGCTCTTTAGACGAGACCTCTCGCCTATGCAATGCATCGGCCATGGCCTGGGCGGACCAATAAAACAGCTCGTCCATCGACTCTCGTCCTTTCGCACCAAAAGGATCTGCCACCGGGAACAGGGAGGAGTTGGATGGTCGGGGCGCCGGGATTCGAACCCGGGACCTCATCGTCCCGAACGATGCGCGCTACCGGACTGCGCCACGCCCCGAGCTAAGGGAGGATACTGGGCCATTATACCGGTCTAGTGGCTTCCGTCCAAATGCTGTACTCGTTCGGTAGGTTAGTGACACACCGGCCTTTTCTTCAGTTGTGGGGTTTGGGTTTGCGTTCTGTCTGTTGGGTTTTGGGTTGACGATGGAAGACGCTTGCTGGATTCGGCTCCCTATTTTTAGATAATGCGGGCTTGGAGGCGTCCCAGGAACGTGGGGACGGGGCTCCGCCGCCGCCTAGACCTGGAAGTATGGTCGGACGTACGGGTCCGTCATCCGTCATAGGCTCCAATAAGGGTTGGCTGCGCTGCGAGACATGCAGGAAGGGGAAAGTCCAGGGTCAGTTCCCCTCGCAGGAGTACGGGGTATCCGGTTCGCCGCCTGTATCCAGGAGCCGGGAGTGGCGGGCAGTCCAGTTTTATTTGAGGAAGCGGACGGAGAGCCGAGCGGTCCTCGGCTACGGGCTGCCCCGTTCCGCTCCATAGGACAAGGTTGCTCCGTGAGGAGACTTTCAAGTACGGTCCAGGGCGTCTTCCATCGCCTTGTGGTCAGGGAAGGGGGCACGGGACCCGGTGGGGATGAGGAGATGGCGGCGTTCGCTTGTGCCGTGGGGCGGCGTGTGGGCCGTCCTTTGGGATGGGCTTGGACGTTGAGTCCTCGGGTGGGCCAGGTGGGCTTCCCTAGTTTTTAGTTCCTCCTTAAGGTGGGTATCGGGTCTAGACTGGCCCAATAATAGAACATACGTCTTATAATGTCAAGAGGGTTATGTCACCCCTCTATGTGAACGGGATCAAATGCCTCTGCCCCCAGCTTGAGTAAAGCACATGCCACAGTATCCGCACTATCAACTACATGTCTCCTCTTCCACGGCACAGGGGATGGGTTAAAATACCCCACTGAAATGGGTGCGTCACTGAACAAGATAACGGTCCGGGCCCCTGCCACCACGGCTAACATGGGCCCGGGGTTCGACTCCCTGGGCATGGCCCTGGAAGTCTTCAACACCATATCCATCGAACGGTCGGACCAATTCTCCATCCGTATTAGCGGCAACGGCGCCGTGGAGTTGAGTACGGGCCCCGATAACATGGTGTATCGAGGCGTGGCGGCCGTCTACAACGCAGCCGACGCCGAACTCCCGCCCTTGGCCGTCGCCTGCCACAACGAAATTCCCCTGCGCAGGGGACTCGGCAGTAGCGCCGCAGCTATCGCCGGAGGCATGGTCGCCGCCAATCTGCTCCTCGGCGGGCCGCTGCCCTTGGAAGAGCTGCTCCGTCTCGCCGACGCCATAGAGGGCCATCCCGACAACGTTGCCCCCGCCCTTTTCGGCGGCTGTCAAATCGTCATACGGCAAGGTGACCGGCTCATATCCGTTCCCTGTCCCGTCGACGAAGGCCTTAGCGCCGTCCTCCTGGTCCCCGACGTTGAAATCCCCACCGACAAGGCCCGCGCCGTCATGCCCAAGCAAATACCCATGCAGGACGCGGTCCACAATATCGGACGCGCCGCTCTGCTGGCCCTTGCCCTCAGCCGCGGCGACGCGAAATACCTCGCCCTCGCCACCCAGGACGTGCTCCACCAGCCCTACCGGGCTCCTCTGTTCCCACCCATGACCGGCATCTTCGACGCCGCGATGGAGGCCGGGGCCCGTGGCGTTTTCTTGTCTGGCAGCGGCTCCACCATCCTGGCCCTCGCAGAATCCCGACCGGACACCATCGCCGAGGCTATGCTTCAGGAGGCCGTTCGCCAGGGCGTAAGCGCATCCACTCGCATCACCCGGCCATCCGCCGCCGGAGTTTCCGTAGTGCCCGAAGGAGAGGCCTAGGCCATGGCCCTCCTGGTACAGAAATACGGTGGCACATCCGTCGCCGACTCCACCCGTATCATCAACGTCGCCAAGCGCATCGCCGCCGCCGCCGATGCCGGCAATCAAGTCGTATCCGTGGTGTCGGCTATGGGCAACACCACCGACCGGCTCATAGAGCTCGCTCACGAGATCGCCCCCGAGCCCAGCCCCCGTGAGCTCGACTTCCTCCTGTCCACCGGCGAGATCGTATCTTGCACCCTTCTTGCCATGGCCCTCCGGGAGCTCGGGGCCAAGGCCATCAGCCTCAGCGGCGCCCAGGCCGGCATCCAGACCGACGCTTCCCACAGCCGCGCCCGCATTGAGCAGGTGGAGACCCGCCGGGTCCTCGGCGAGTTGGAGAAGGGCAATATCGTCATCGTCGCCGGTTTTCAGGGCATGACTACCGACATGGAGACTACCACCCTCGGCCGCGGCGGCTCCGACACCACCGCCGTCGCCCTCGCAGCCGCCCTCAAGGCCGAGCGCTGCGAAATATACACCGACGTACCCGGCGTCTTCACCGCCGACCCGCGCGTCGTCCCAAGCGCCCACAAACTGGTGGACCTTAGCTTCGAGGAGATGCTCGAGCTGGCTAGCTACGGCGCCGGCGTGCTCCACCCCCGGTCGGTGGAGCTCGGGGCATTCTACGGCATACCTATCCTGGTCGCTTCCAGCTTCAGCAGCGAGCAGGGCACACTGATCCACGGAGGCGAGCCCATGGAATCAAGAAACAGACTGAGCGGAATAGCCCATGACCTCGACACTGCAAAGATCACGGTCATGGGCATACCCGACCGTCCCGGCATCGCCGCCTCCCTATTCGAGCCCCTCGCCCGCGCCGGCATCAGTGTCGACACCATTGTCCAGAACGCCGGTGCGGACAACATCACCGACCTCACCTTCACCGTTTCGCGGCGAGACCTCGCCGCATCCCAGGAGATCGTCCGCCCCGTCGCTGAGAAGCTCGGGGGACAGGGTATCGTCGCCAACGCTGAACTGGGCAAGGTAAGTATCGTCGGCAACGGAATGCAGGACGCGCCCGGCTATGCCGCCCGGATGTTTACCGCCCTCCATCGGGCCGGAATAAACATCCAGATGATCACCACCTCCGAAATCCGTATCACCTGCATTGTCGACCGAGCCAACGTCACGAAGGCCGTCCAAGTCCTCTACGACGCCTTCTACGTGGAAGGGGCGGAGCTATAGCCTTCCCTGAAAGCGTCCCTCTCCTCTCCGTCATCGTCCCGGCCTTCAACGAAGAGGCCCGGATCGGTGGCTCCCTCTCTAAAATCACAACCTGGCTGGCCCGGCAGACCTACTCCTGGGAGGTGATCGTCGTTGACGATGGCAGCTCCGACTCCACCGCACGCCTCGTGACGGACGCTTCCTCCCGAATCCAGGGTGTTCGCCTGATATCTCAGCCTCATCGCGGCAAGGGCCACGCCGTCCGTGTGGGGATACAGGCCGCCGCCGGAGAGTATCGCTTTCAATGCGACGCCGACCTATCCATGCCAATAGAGCAGCTGTCGCGCTTCCTCCCTCCCGAATTCATCGGACCCGGCATAGCCATCGGCTCACGGTCGGCCCCCGGGGCCCGCAGACTCGGCGAGCCACCCTTGCGTAAGCTAATGGGCAAAGCCTTCAATCTTCTCGTCAGGCTGGGAGGCGCCGGTTTCACTGACACCCAATGCGGCTTTAAGTGCTTCGCCGGGACTCGGGCCCACACTCTGTTCAATGTGCAACTGCTGGACGGTTTCGGATCCGACGTAGAAGTGCTCTACTTAGCCCGACGCACCGGTATCCCGGTAGTGGAAGTCCCCATAGACTGGCATTACCGTATCGGCAGCAAGGTGCGTCCAATCAGGGACACTCTCCACATGCTCTCCGACCTGACGGCAATTAGATTAAATGCTCTCCGCGGACGCTATCGCACCCGGTGACAACCTGATCGCTCCATCAATCCAGCCCTGGAGCCGCATTCCATCCCTCCAATCCCCTCTTAGAAGCTAGGTTATGGCCGGTCGGCGAGAGCAATCGTCCATAGCCTATTCCCCGTGGTATGGAGTGGGATGTGGAAAGAATTCCAAAAAGTTGCGCCAAAAACCCCTTGCGCTGTCTGGAATTTGTTTGCAAAATTGCCCCTACCTTGAGTGAACCCTCATGAATACCGTTCGAGACATACTCGAAAAGAGCAAAGTCATAGCCGTTGTGGGCCTCTCTCCCAAGCCGGAGAGGGATAGCCACGAAGTGGCAAAATACCTGCAGGACCAGGGATATCGCATCGTGCCCGTCAATCCCAGGGCCGACACCATCCTCGGCGAAAAGTCTTACCCCGACCTCGCTTCCATCCCCGAGAAGGTCGACGTAGTTGACATCTTCCGCAGGTCGGATGATGTGCCCCCCGTTGTCGATCAAGCCATCGACATTGGCGCTAAGGCCGTGTGGATGCAGCTTGGCATTGTTAACGAAGATGCTGCCGCTAAGGCCCGGGAGGCGGGTCTGGGAGTCGTAATGGATCGCTGCATGCTCGTAGAGCACCGGAATTTGGTTCCGTAGAATTCCTGCCCGGCGCTCAGCGCCGGATGCCCGGTTCCCGAGTCCCCGGTTCACAAATCTTGATTCCCACACTGGATAACCATGCGAACAACATCTGGTAATACCCTAATCGCCCGCACCGGCCCCGCCGCCCTGGCACGTAGCGCCATAGAAATGGCTACCAAGGGCCGATGGACCGACGCCCTTGACCTGAACCGCCAGATCCTCGAACGCGATCCTGCCGACTGTGCCGCGTGGAACCGGATGGCCAAGGCCCTGGTACAACTCGGCCGCTATTCCGGGGCCCGGGACGCTTTCGCCGAGACCCTTAGACTCGACCCGGCCAATGGCATCGCCCGCAAGAACCTCGAAAAGCTGGAGGGCCTGTCGGAGGATGGACCGGTGTGCCAGGCTGTCACGGCGGAGATGTCCCCTCAGCAGTTCATTGAAGATACGGGCAAGTCCAGCGTGACGGACCTCGTAAAACTGGGCGACCCCGAGACGCTGAAACGGCTCGTGAGCGGGCAATCGGTCGAGCTGCGGATTCAGGACGGGAAGCTATCCGTGGATACCCTTAACGGTGACTATATCGGGCAGGTGGAGCCGAAGCTTGCCTTCCGGTTGTCGGAACTGGTCAGGGGGGGCAACAAGTATCAGGGGGCCATAACCAGCGCAAGAGAAGGCCATGTGAAGGTGATGCTCCGGGAAACCCTCGTGGCCCCGGACCAGGTGGGTAAGAGGTCCTTCCCTTCGAAGTCGGCGGACGGCTTCCGGCCTTATTTCAAGAGCAGGGCCGGGCTGCTTCATGAGTCAGAGGCCTCACCGGATTGGCAGAAGGACGACGACGATCTGGAGAGCCATCAGGCCTGGAACAAGGACTACGAGGGGCCCGACGAAGACCCCCTGGACGCCACTGTTCCCCACGGCATCCGTATCTTAGACGATCAAAAAGACTCTCTGGATGAAGAGGAAGACGAGGAGTAGTCCGTCTACACCTTCCTCCACATCTCTCCTCCTCTGTAGTTTGACCTTTAGAAAGCCCCGGCATCGAGTGTCGGGGCTTTCTTGTGCTCATCCAATTCATGAGGCTATGGGGCTCTCTCTCACTACCGATGTAAAATAGGTGGTAAACTCTTAACCCGAATGAGGTGGCCTTTTGCCCCAGCCCAAAGCCTTCCAGGATTTCCTCGCCGCTTACCCAACCCTCCAGGCCATCGGCAATACGCCGATGGTCAAACTGGACCTTCCGCTAGACTTCGGCAGCGCCGAGATCCTGGCCAAATACGAGCAGCTAAACCCTGGCGGGTCCATAAAAGACCGGCCCGTCCTCAGGATGCTCATTGAGGCCATGATGTCCGGCCAACTGACCCGGGACAAGGTGGTCCTGGACTCGACCTCCGGCAACGCCGGCATCGCCTACGCCATGATCGGCGCGATCCTCGGGTGCAAAGTCCAGCTGGTAATGCCTGCCAACGCCAGTGAGGAGCGTAAGAAGCGCATCCGTGCCCATGGCGCCGACATCGTGCTCACCGACTCCCTTCTCGGCTACGACGAAAGCCTACGTGAAGTCCGCCGTCGCTTCGACGAAAACCCCGACGCCTATTTCTTCTGCGACCAGTACAAGAACGACAACAACTGGCGTGCCCACTATGAAAGCACCGCAGAAGAGATAATGGCCCAGGCCCCCGGTATCACCCACTTCGTAGCGGGCGTGGGAACGGGAGGCACCATAACGGGCGTCGGCAGGCGGCTCAAAAAGGATAATCCGGCCATAAAGGTCATCTGCATAGTCCCCGGAGACTGGCGGGGCGTAGAGGGCCTGAAGCCCCTCGGCGAAGGGGCCATAGTGCCGGAGATCCTCGACGAGACCATCATCGACGAGCGTATCGAGATTGATGTAGACGCCGCCCACGACATGTCTCGGCTCTTGGCCTCCAGGGGTATATTCGTGGGTCAGTCCTCGGGGGCCTATCTTCAGGGCGCCTGCCAGGTGGCCCAGCGTGAGAAGCAAGGCCGGATCGTCACCATCTTCAATGACATCGGCGAAAGATACTTCTCGACCGGCATGTGGGACTAGCCCTCCCTCTTTTCTCTTGACAACCCCGCCCTCTTCCTCAATAGTGGCCCTATGACTCCAGCCACAGCCACCTACACCGAAGATATCATCCCCGTCGCCGGCGCCGACCTCCAGGTCCTCAAGGCCGGCTCGGGCCCTCCCCTCATCATCCTCCACGACGAGTTGGGACAGCACGCCTGGCTCCGCTACCAGCAAGCCCTGTCTGAGCATTTCGAGGTCTCGGTCCCCTCCCACCCCGGATACGGCAAGTCGACACGACTCGACTGGATAATGACCATGAGGGACATGGCCAACTGGTACCTTCAGGCCTTCGACGACCTGGGGATTCGGGAGGCCAACGTCATCGGCCTGTCCCTCGGGGGATGGCTTGCGGCAACCATAGCCGCCTTCTGCCCCCACCACTTCAAGAAGATGGTCCTCGTCGGGGCCGCGGGCATCAAACCCCCGGAGGGTGAAATCTTCGACATGTTCATGGAGACGGCCTCCGACTACATCAAGCTAACCGTCGCCGACACCTTCGCCACGGAAGAGTTCCGCACAGTCTGCCCCGACACCCCGTCCCCCGAGCTTGCCGAGGCCTGGGAGGTCGCCCGAGAGCAGTCGGTGCGACTTAGCTGGCGGCCCTACATGCACGATCCCGCCCTTCCCCACCTCCTGGGCCGCGCCGCAAGCATTCCCACTCTTCTGGTCTGGGGCGCAAAGGACGCAATAGTACCTGTCAGCGCAGGCCAGGCGTACAAAGAGGCCATACCGGGCTCCGAGCTGGTAGTTATCGAGGGCTCAGGCCACCGCCCCGAGATAGAAGCCCCTGACGAGTTCCTTAAGCTGGTCCTGGACTTCTTCAAAGACAGTTAGCCCCGGTCCCCCGTGTATAATCCACGGCACGGGACCCTCGCAGCGGGCAGGAGGACGCCATGTTCATAGGTCACTTTACCGAAAGACCCTACCAGGACCCCAAGTCCGGCTATTTCGGGGCTACCGGCCTGCCCATCAAGGACCTGACCCTCAGCAACGAGATCTACGACCCGGAGGTCGGCGCAGACCTCTATAACCGCTACCTCGACGAAAAAATCTACGCCGACGAAGCGGGCTTCGACGGCCTTATGCTCAACGAGCACCACTCCACCCCCTTCTGCATGGGCGGCGCCACCAACGTCGAGGCCGCTATCCTCGCCCGCATCACTAAGAACGCCAAGATCGTCCTCCTCGGCAACATCCTTCCCCTCTGGGATGATCCCCTCTGGCTGGTCGAGCAGCTTGCCATGATCGATCTCATCTCCCACGGCCGCCTCATCCCCGGATGGGTTCGGGGCACGGGGCGGGAGATGGTATCCCACAACATCCCCCCCGCCTACAACTGGGAGCGCTTCCAGGAGGCCCATGAGTTCATCATCAAGGCATGGACCACCTCGGGCCCCTTCCGCTGGGAGGGAAAGCATTACCACTACCGCTACGTCAATCCGTGGGTCAAGCCCTACCAGAAGCCTCATCCCCCCATCTGGCTCCCGGGGGTCGTGAGCCGGGACTCCCTGATGTGGGCGGCGGAAAAGCGCTTCCCCTACGTCATGCTCGCAACAAAGCTGGAGCCGACCCGTCAGGCCTTCCAGCTCTACCACGAACGGGCCGCCGAGCTTGGCTATCAGTCGGGGCCCCAGAACATCGGCTACCTATGGAAGGTCCATGTCGACGAGACCGAAGAACTCGCCGAGGAGGCCGCCCGCAAGTACGTCCAGGGCCCGAGCAACCCGTTCCTCGCCGGCAACGAGGGCACAACCAACCTAGCCCTCGCCTCTCTCCCTGGCATGACCTCTAGAAGGCGCGTCCTCCCCACCCGGACCGCCGCCACCAAATACCGGGGCGGTGTAGAGAGCGTCCCCTACGAGGAGCAGATCGAGAACTACAGCATCTCCGCAGGCACCCCCAAGACCGTCCTCCCCAAGATCCGACACGTCCTGGAAACTCTGCGGCCCGGCATCGTCATCTTCTGGGACGGCGACGGCGCCATGACCCACGAGGAGCAGATGCGGAGCCTCCGTCTGATGAAGGAAGAGGTTATCCCAGCCGTCCGGGAGATGGCCGCCGAGCTTGACCTCCCCGGCCCCACGGAGGTCGACCCCGCCACAGGCCAAAAGATAGCATCCAACGGCGCTCTGGCCCACGCCGGCTAGTCTACTCTCCTTTTGGGAATGCCGAACGTAGCCACTCGCTAACCGTCATTCCTGCGAAGGCCGCAGATGCGCCTGTGGCGTGCAGGCTGAAAGTGCGCCGGGGCGTGAATCCATCCCTCGCCTATAAGTAGGATTTATGGGTTGGTTCGGGCTACCTCACACAATCGCCAGCGGGTTCCAAGGCGACCCCGACGCTCCCGTCATCCGCAAGGGCGCCCCGATGAACAGGAACTCATAAACGCGGTCCCGCGCTAGCTCTTCGAGGTCCAGGCTCTCCATAAGGTAGATACCCAGGTCCCGTAGCGCGTACCTGTGTAGAGGCGCAGAGCTATATGTGGGAGGCTTCGCCTCAACCGTCGGATGGTCCGCCCCCAGGGCGCAGATGTCCCGTTCAATGAGCCACGGCTTCAAACTGCCGTCCGGCCCCGGGAATTGGGACTCCCACATTGCCCTATCCTTCTCAAACAACGCGTACCAGCCCGTGCGCACCAGCACGATATCCCCCGACTCGATGCTCACGTCCTGGGCCTTGGCGGCGCCGTCCAGGTCCTCACCAGTGACCGTGTACTCCGGCCCGATGTGCTCGATACCCATGTAGGCCGGCAGGTCCAGCATGATGCCGCGCCCCACCATGTGCCGCACATTCTCTATCCCATTCTTCCCGACCCCCCGGCTTGTAATCTCGCTTTCCGGGTGGCCGTTGTACATCTCGGCCTCGGCCCACACATGTCCCAGGGCGTCGATGTGCGTCCCGGAATGGACCTCCATAGCAACCATGTCATCCACAAAGCTGATCTCTGGGTTCTCCATGTGCCAGAAGTGGTGAGTCTTCCAGGTCTTGTGGAAATCCGGGAGCTGGGGCCCGTCCCGCTCTAGCGGCACTGCGAGGCTGTATATATCGGCCCTTTTGACCAGTTGGAAGGCCTTAAGCATCCTTTCCTGAGTTAGCAGGTTCAGGGCCCCCAGCTGGTCTTCAGGACCCCATCTGCCCCAGTTGTTCCCACCACTCTCTGCCATCGTAGCCTCCTCACTTTTATGACAAGCCTCGAACCTTTTACCCCATTATGATAAAGCCGCCCCGAGCGTCGTGCTCGGGGCGGCTTTATCATGCAATCTGTTGGAAGGGCCTACTTCTGCCTTCTTCGTAACTCTTCAAAGACCTGTTCTGGGGTCGCGTCTACGGAGGCCAGCAGGACCAGGGTGTGGAACCAAAGGTCGGCTACCTCGCTTACCGTACGCTCGCGCCCTTCGTCCAGGGCGGCAATGACCGCCTCTCCAGCCTCCTCAACCACCTTCTTGCCGATCTTGCGGGGCCCCTTCTTAAGGAGTTTGGAAACGTAGCTGCCCTTGGGTTTGTCCCGCTTCCTCTGCTCGATCAGCTGAAAGAGTTCGGCCAGCATATCTCCCGGCGGCTGATCGAACTCGGGAGTCTCGTCTGGAAGCCCTTCAAAGAAGCAGCTCGTCTCGCCTGTGTGGCAGGCCGGGCCCGTGGGCTCCGCCGCGATGAGTAGAGCGTCGCCGTCGCAGTCAACACTGATGCTCCGCACGTTCAGATAGTTCCCCGAAGTCTCGCCCTTGTGCCATAGCTCCTGGCGGCTCCGGCTGTAAAACCACACCTGCCCAGATGCCCGAGTCCTCTCCAGCGACTCTTGATTCATGTAGGCAAGGGTCAGCACTCGCCCCGTGTCGGCGTCCTGCACTATCGCGGGCACCAGCCCCTTGTCATCAAGCTTGATCATCCACTGATTCCTCCTGCACAGCAGGTCTGCTGGGCACTCCTCGCACCGTCAAGTACTCTTTTGCCTGGGCTATGGTATAGGTCCCATAGTGGAAGATACTGGCTGCCAGCGCCGCGTCCGCCTTGCCGTCTACCAAGGCGTCGTGCAGATGGGCCAAATTGCCCGCTCCTCCACTGGCTATCAGAGGCACCGGCACCGACTCCGAAATAAGCCGGTTCAGCTCCAGATCGTAGCCCGTCTGCTGGCCGTCGGCGTCCATACTGGTTACCAGCAACTCGCCTGCGCCCAGCTCCGCAACTCTGGCCGCCCACTTCAAGGCGTCGATACCCGTGGGCCGCCTCCCTCCGTGGGTGTACACCTCCCACCGGGACCCGGGTCCCAGGGCCAGGTCGGTTTCCCGTTCAGAGCGGGCTCCGTCTACCCGCTTTGCGTCAATCGCCGCCACTATGCACTGGCTCCCGAATGCCCGTGCGCCCTCCTCAATGATCGTTGGGTCCAACACTCCCGCCGTGTTGACCGCCGTCTTGTCGGCTCCAGCGTCCAAGATGCGGCGCATGTCCTCCGTCGTCCTGATGCCGCCACCCACGGTCAGAGGTATGAACACCTGCTCCGACACTCTGTTCACGACTTCGATCATGATGTTCCGCTCGTCGGAGCTTGCCGTGATGTCCAGGAAGACCAGTTCGTCGGCGCCCTCGGCATCATAGAAGGCCGCCATCTCCGCCGGGTCCCCAGCATCTCGGAGATTAACGAAGCTGACACCCTTGACGACTCGCCCCCGGTCTACGTCCAGGCATGGGATTATGCGCTTGGTAAGCATGGGGGTTGCGTTAGGCGGGCACGCCGGAGAGGCAGCGTATGACCTGATCGGTGAATTCGGTCGTCGACGCCGAGCCGCCTTGGTCGGGTGTGAGACAGCCGCCGTCCAGGTAGGTGTCCTGGATGGCGCTCTCGATCCGCTCGGCGATCACATCTTCGCCCAAGTGTCTCATCATCATGGCCGAGGTCAGTATAAATGCGGTTGGGTTGGCTAGTCCCTTGCCCGCGCCTTCCGGCCAGCTACCGTGTGTCGCCTCGAACACCGCACAATTCTCCCCTAGGTTCGCCCCCGGCACCAAGCCCAGCCCCCCGACCAGTCCCGCCGCCAGGTCCGAGATAATATCCCCGTACAGGTTCTCCATCACCAGCACGTCGAACCGCCCCGGTTTTAGCACCAAGTGCTGGCAGGCCGCATCCACGATCATCTCCGTGTATTCGATTTGCGGGAACTCCTTGGCCACCCCCCGGCAGCAGTCCAGGAAAAGTCCATCGGAGAGCTTCATTATGTTCGCCTTGTGTACCGCGGTCACCAGCTTACGGCCGTGGGCCTCGGCGTATTCGAATGCAAATCGGGCTATGCGGGTCGACGCTGCTCTTGTAATGACCTTTACGCTCTGGACAACACCGGGTACAACTTCGTGTTCCACGCCCGCGTAAAGGTCCTCTGTATTCTCTCGTACTACCACCAGATCGACATCCTCATACAGGCTTCGTGCACCGGGCAGGCTCTTAACCGGCCTCAGGCAGGCATAGAGGTCCAGGCTCTTCCTCAGCGTAACATTGAGGCTCGGGTAGCCCTCGGCGCTGGGGGTGGTGACAGGACCCTTAAGGGCCACGCCGTTTTTCTGCACGGACGCCAGGGCCTTGCCCGGAAGAAGTACACCGTACTGCTCCCTCGCCGCCACCCCGATCTCCTGCCTGTCCCATCCAATACACGCCCCAGCCGCCTCCAGCACCCGCACCGCCGCCGCCGCCACCTCCGGCCCGATCCCGTCCCCTTCAATAAGGGTGACGCTATGTGTTTTCTCACTCATTGAGCACATTATCAGCCCACTGGCAGGGGGATTCAATACGAATTGCAATATTCCCAGTTATTATTCTTAGCGGTCGGGGTGCCAACGACACGAAAGGGCATTACAATCACCACATGATCATCGACTTCCACGCCCACATCTTCCCCGGCAGCGTCCGTGACGACCGAACCACATACCTCGAACGCGACGCCACTTTCTCTCACCTCTACTCCGACCCCAAAGCCCGACTCAGTTCCGCAGAGGAACTCGTCGAGAAAATGGACCGGGACGGCATAGACGTCGCCGTGACCCTCGGCATGGGCTGGCAGGTCCACGACTTCGCGATAGAGGCCAACGACTACATCCTTGAGTCCGCCAAGGCTTTCCCAGACCGCCTAGTCCCCTTTTGCACCGTCAACCCTGCCCTCGGCGAGATTGCGGTCGCAGAGATAGAAAGGTGCGCGGACCTTGGGGCCCGAGGCATCGGCGAGCTTCACTCCTACTCCCAAGGCTACCGGCTAGACGACGAACGAGTCATGGCCCCCACTATGGAAATCGCCATTGCCCGAGACCTAATCGTCCTTACCCACTCCTCGGAGCCCGTGGGCCACGCCTACGCAGGCAAGGGCACTGTCACCCCGGACGAACTCTGCCGTTTCATCGAAATGTTCCCCGAGGCCAAGATCGTCTGTGCCCACTGGGGCGGAGGCCTCCCCTTCTATGCCCTCATGCCAGAGATCTCCGAGTCCATGCGCAACGTCTACTTCGACTCCGCCGCTTCACCCTTCCTCTACACTCCAGACGTCTTCTCTAACGCCGTCAACCTCGTCGGCCTTGACAAGGTCCTCTTCGGCACCGACTACCCTCTTATCTCCCACAAAAGGCTATTGGCTCAAGTTGAAACCCAGTCCCTGGACGCCGCGACCAAGGCCGCCGTCCTCGGCGGCAACGCCCGCAAGCTCCTAGGTCTCTAGGACAGCTTATTCGAAATACTCGTCTTCCTCAAACTTCGTCCACCCACCGAAAACGGGAAACGGAAGAGGAAGATCGCCCTCGGGGTCATTCACCTTGAATGATATCCTTTCGCTGTCGAAAATGTCCCTGATGGAGATGGACAGACCCGACGTTTCAATGCAGCTCTCGCACTCGGCGGGAATCCCCTGCATCGACTTTGGATTGACGAATAAGACCTCAAGTTCCGAGCCTTCGCCCCTGCTCTCAATGCGATAATCTGTCGAGTAAATCTCCCATTCGTATTTGGTGTCCCCGTCTTCGGCGTACTGTGCCCAGAGACGAATTCCGTTGAAAAACTCTAGAATTACACCCTTTCTGGGGCTGGCGTCCTTGGAGGGCTCGAACTGACGAAATGAACGGCCGCTTAGCTCCGACTTTATTCGCTCCTCTTCCGGCCCGACAACGGGTTCCCGAGCGCTACTATCGCATGAGAGCATTATGGCCAGTGCAGATATAAAGACCACTAGTGCAAGTGCTCGTTTCATCATTCTATTCCCCTAATCTAATTCTAAAACACCGTTTAATTAAGGTGGCTCATCATCATTAGTCCTAACGACGATATCCGGCTGAACACCCTCCCCGACCTCCTCCGCCCGGGACTCGACCTCGTTTTCGTAGGCATCAACCCCGGCAGCTACTCCGCGGCCAAGGGCCACTACTACGCCCGCCCCGGCAATCTCTTCTGGTGGGCACTTAGCGAATCAGGCCTGGTAGAAGGACCCGCAACCCCCGACATGGACGCATCTCTCCTCTACCGAGGCATAGGCTTTACCGACGTCGCCAAGCGTCCATCCAACGCCGCTTCTGACCTTCCCCGCTCCGAGTTCGCTGTCGGCGCCTCCATCCTGATCGAGAAATTAGAGCGCTTCCAACCCCTGGTAGCCTGTTTCAACGGAATAACAGCTTACGCCCATTGCTTCGGACCGGGCGCCGCCCCAGGCCCCCGCCCCGAACTAATCGGTCGAACCCAAATCTACGTCCTTCCTTCCACCAGCCGACGCAACGCCCACTACCAGAAGGACGACATCCTCCACTGGTTCCGGGGCGTCAAAGAATTCCTCCAACAGGTACGGGAGCAGACCGGTGACCCGCACCCCTAAAGACCCACGCCCCGCCGCGACGCGCACTTTCATCGCCATAGAGATACCCGATAAGGTGAAAGACCTCATTGCATCCCACGTCGAGCGATTGAAGGGCCTCGTGCCCCGAGGCATTAAATGGGTCGACCCTCAAACCTGCCACCTGACTCTCGCATTCCTCGGCAACGTGCCCAATGACCGCCTCCCATCCCTCTCCCGAATAGTCGATGCCGTAGCTGCCAACTCCCCGCCCCTCCGCCTGAGAACAGGCCTGTTGGGCGCATTCCCCAGCCCCCGCCGACCCCGAGTCATCTGGCTTGGTCTGGAAGGCGACACGCAATCCCTGGCTCTCACCCATCGCCGCTTACAGGACACCCTGGAGGCCGACGCTTTCCCACGAGAACAACGTGCCTTCAAACCCCACATTACTCTCGGCCGCGCCCGAGGCAATGGGTTCATCCCCCTCCCCGAGGCCATCCTCAACGATCAGGCAAAAGACACTCTGGCCTTCGAAGTCCGGGATATCGTACTCATGTCTAGCATACTCACCCCCAGCGGCCCGATCCACACTCCACTCCACAAGGCACATCTATCGGCGCAATGCCAAATCTCCTGACCGGGAACGACACCCTGCGCCTGTGCGCGAGGTTGACGATGGGATAGGGGAATGTAAGATAGGAGCCGTGGGTTAGGGTGGGTTCGTTACGATTGGAGAAAGATCGGGAGGAAGACGTTATGCCACCGAAAAAAGCGCCGTTTATAACGAAACCGTACAGCGGGTACCTGCACAGGGAGGTGCCGGATGACGATGCCGAGCTTACCCGCGTAGGGCCCGGCACCCCGATGGGCGAGTACCTCCGCCGGTTCTGGCAGCCCCTCCTCCTGAGTGAGCAGATAACCGACCTGCCGGTGCCGATCACGAGGTTCGACGAAGAACTAGTCGCCTTTCGTGATGGGGATGGACGGGTCGGCATCGTGGAATCCCACTGCTCTCATCGCGGTACTTCACTGGAATACGGTAAGGTCGAGCAGCGAGGCATCCGATGCTGCTATCACGGATGGCTCTACGACATAGACGGAAGGATACTCGAAACCCCCGGTGAGCCCGAGACCAGTACCCTGAAGGACCGCCTTTGCCACGGGGCCTACCCGGCCATCGAGTACGGCGGTCTGGTATTCGCCTACATGGGCCCCCCGGACGAGACTCCTGAGTTCCCCAACTTCGATATATTCAGTTCCCCCGGTTATCACCTCGAGCCCGGTGTCCACCTCAAACCTACCGAGGATGGGATTATTCCCAACCTGAAGCCCTGTAACTGGCTCCAGGTTATGGACAACCTGCTGGACCCCGTCCACGAGGAGTTCCTCCACGCCACCATTTCGGGCATACAGTTCGTGGACAAGAGCGGCGCCCCCATAGAGGAGCTGGCCATCAACGGAGAGCTCGCCTTCGTGGAAAGTCCCACCGGCATCATCACTATGGATGTCCGCCGCGTGAGCCCCGACACTGTATGGGTGCGTAACATCGAGTTCCTGTGGCCCAACTTGGGATGCCTGGGCGCCCCGCCTACGCTTCCCTACGAGTGGGGCCCTGATGAACAGGAGTTCCACGATCTCCCCACCACCCTGTTGTGGACTGTTCCCGTGGACGACTACAACTGCGTGGAGATCGACTTCTACCTGGTGCCCGACGGAGCAAAGGTGCCCCCCGAAAGACGGTTCTCACTGGCCCAGCGTGCCAACCGCGGAGGCCGTGAGTACGATGACATGCAGCGAGGCCCGGGTGACTTCGAGGCCATGATCAGCCAAAGGTCCATCGCCGTGCATGCAATGGAGCACCTGGGAGCCGAAGACCGGGGGGTAACCATGTACCGGAAGGGGCTCAGGAAACGCGTGCGGATGGTAAAGAACGGCGAATCACCACCCGAAGTCGCAACAATGGCCGGAAGAATGGTCAACACCTTCGGCGGTGACACCCTCCTCCGTGCCCACGAGGCGGAGGACAAGGCCAAGGATAAGAAGCTGCTCAAGAAACTGGGCATAGACATGGCAGAGCGCTACACCCGTGAACTCCCTAACCATCCCGGCAACGGAACCGCGTA
Organism: Dehalococcoidia bacterium; assembly: GCA_965249275.1. Classification (GTDB taxonomy): domain Bacteria; phylum Chloroflexota; class Dehalococcoidia; order Plut-88900; family Plut-88900; genus Plut-88900. Next base: position 599,449 of record CBDFLQ010000005.1, on the reverse strand, counting down.
GGGTTGAGCAATTACCAGAGCGTCTTTTCAGACATGCCGATTCCTCCAGGTGAAATACTGGAGGAAGAGTTGCAAGCACGCGGGATGAGTCAAAAGGAACTCGCAGCAAGGATGCAAAGGCCGCCCCAAGTGATAAACGAGATTATCAAAGCCAAAAAGTCGATTACCCCGGAGACTGCAATCGGACTGGAGAAGGCACTGGGCATCGACGCCCATTTCTGGTCCAACCTCGAATCCAGTTACCGTTTGGCGCTTGCTCGGAATCGTGATAAAGAAACACATTCGGCTGTGGCCTACGGATAATGGTTCCCGCCTTTGTCTTTCATTCAGAAAGTGATTATTATTACAATCGCTTTTCTAGGGACCATCGTGACCACTAAGGAGGAGTTCTAAATGCCGCCCTTCGCCTTTTTCAAAGGAGACTTCGTACCGCTGGCCGAGGCCAAGGTCGGAATCATGACCCACGCCCTCAACTACGGCACCGCCGTCTTCGAAGGCATTCGCGGCAACTGGAACCAGGAAGACCGGCAGATCTACCTCTTCCGTGTCAAAGAGCACTTTGAGCGGCTTCACAAGAGTGCCCGCATACTCAATATGACATTGGCCTACTCCGTAGACGAGCTCTTTGACATCACCCTGAAGCTTGTCGAGATGTGCGGGTTCGAGGAGGACATATACGTCCGGCCCATGGTCTACCAAAGCGGGGAGGTGCTGGGGGTCCGGTCCCATGACGTGGAGAACGACTTCTTCATCTTCGTCGCCCCCTTCGGGCCCTACTTCAGCGGGGACGAGGGCATCCGTTGCTGCATTTCCAGCTGGCGCAGGCCCCTGGACACCATGATTCCCCCCCGAGCCAAGGTCACCGGCATCTACGTCAACAGCGCTATGGCTAAGACCGAGGCCATGCTCAACGGTTTCGACGAGGGCATCATGCTCACCCAGGACGGGCACGTCTGCGAGGGCAGCGGTGAGAACCTGTTCGTAGTGGATAACGGGACCTTGGTCACTCCATCCCCCGCCGATAGCGTACTTCTTGGCATTACCAGAAGCACCGTCATGGAGATCGCTGAGAAGGAGATGGGGATGCCTTCCTGGGAACGCCAGGTAGACCGGAGCGAACTCTATTCCGCCTCCGAAGTGTTCCTGACAGGCACCGCAGCCCACATCACGCCCGTCATCGAGATAGACCATCGGTCCATAGGTGACGGAAAGGTGGGCCCCGTGACCCGGCAGCTTGCCGACACCTACGTGGACATCATCCGGGGCAAGAATGAAAAGTACGGCGCTTGGTGCACTCCGGTTTACGGTAGCTGACGCCGGCCCCCCACAGATAAAGTAAAACGGCTGGTGCGCTAAGCGCACCAGCCGTTTTTGATCTTCGGTATTTCCCCTAGTTCAGGCTGTAAAGCCGAGCGCAATTGTCCCACAGAATCTTCTTGCGGGACTCATCACTGACGCCTTCCATTTCCATGAAAGTGTCTGTGGCATGGGGGAACTTGCAGTCAGAGTGGGGGTAGTCGGTGGTGAACACCAGGTGCTCATCTCCATAGTATCTGATTACGTCGGTGACCATGTATTCATCCACGTCTACGGAGATGAAGCACTGCCTCCTGAACAAGTCGCTGGGTTTCTCCGAAAGGTTGATGACGCCGTCCAACCCCTCATACAACTCATACCGTTCATCAAGCCGGTAGAGAAGCCAGGGCAGCCAGCTGCAGTTGCCTTCCAGTATGGCGACGGTCATCTTGGGAAAGCGGTCCAGGATGCCTCCGGCGGTCATGTAGATGGTCGCCAGCATATCTTCCATCGGCTGGTCGAATGTCTCCCCTAGCCACGTCAGTTTGTCGAGAGTCGCGAACCGGTTGGACCAGTGGACCTGGTTGGGGGAGAAGCTGGGATGGAATGTGACGGGAAGATCGAGGTCCTGCGCCTCCTCCCATATGGGGTCGAAATAGGGCTCCGGCAGTTGCCGCCCGAGCACCGGCTCAGGTGTTAGGCAGGACGCCACGTGTCCAAGATCATTCTTGATTCTTCGCATCTCCTGTGCCGCCAGGGTTGCGTCGTGGAGTGTGATAAGACCGGCGGCCTTCATTCTGGCCGGGTCCTCATTGCAGAAGTCGGTGATCCAGTCGTTCCAGGCCTTGTTCAGGTCGTTGGCGTATTCAGGCTCGTGGGCATCGTCGGTGTGGAGGGGCAGTGTGCGGAACATGACTGCCACGTCGATACCTTCCATCTCCATTGCCTGGAGCTGGGACACGGAGTCAAAGTCCCTGTCGCTGCCTATCTTGAATCTGTCGGCAACCCTGGCATCAAGGTCCGGAGTGTTGGTGTTCTGCGTCCGCCGGATTCGCTCGCCCTGAGCTGTAGTGTAGTACACACCTCCGTACGGGCGGGGCCGCTCGCCCCTGGGAATCCGGTCTCCCCACTTGGGGTCCATGTAGGTAGTGTAAAGGTCTGCCGGCTCCAATACATGCAGGTCGGAATCCATTACCTTGTAACCGTTCTTGCCCATAGCTTCTCCTCCTCGTTTACGCTTAAAAATCACCTGCACCATCCCGAGTCGGTTGTTTACCATCTCCGACACCCGAGCGTGCGGCCCTGCCGTGAAACGCGCCCGATTCTAGGCACGGGGAAGCTGCGTTGTCAATGCGGCTAGCCACCACCTCCTACCCTGCGATATAATAAACACCCGTTTGTTCCTTTTGAGCGGTTTTGGCCCCGTGGTGTAGCGGACTAACATGCCACCCTGTCACGGTGGAGATCGCCGGTTCGAATCCGGTCGGGGTCGCCATTCCCACTTTACCTAGTCCCGTACCCCTTTGAGCCTTAAGGTTGCCCTGTGGCATGGGCGTGTTGGGCGTAAGGATGATGTGAGGCTTTCAAGGCAGTCAGACGCCACCCCGTTGATAGCTAGAGATTATTTTGTTGGAGTTATACCCGTTACCAACGGCAGGACTTCACGTGCGAACTGCTCGTACTGCTGCATGGTCTGGGAGGATGGGACTGCCGCATACATCACAAAGTGCGTAACCCCGGCATCCACGTATTCCTGTATCGCAGCTACGCAGTCCTCTTCATGCCCTGAGACATTCGCCTGCCCCCGAATCGTCGGCCTATCGATCCTCCAGCGGTCCGACTCCATTTCCAGAATCTTCCACGCCCGCTCCCGGTCATCGTCCAGGCAGAACCAGAGCACCGTCCCAAACTCTATGGCGTCCGGGTCCCGACCGGCCTGCTCTGCGTAAGCGCGCACTTTCTCCCGCTCGGCTGCGTATCGAGAGACCGGCACCGAGGATGGTATGAACCCGTCCCCGAGCCTTCCCGTCCTTCTGACCGTCGCCTCAACTAGTCCGTTTTTCCACAGCGGCCCCAGCCAAATCGGAGGGTGAGGCCGCTGCACGGGCTCCGGCCCGACGTCCACGCCCTCCACCTCATGAAACTTGCCGCGGTGGGTGACCCCTTCCTCCGATAGAAGCCGCCGCAGCAACGCCAGCTTTTCATCCGCCATCTTCCCTCGTTGGTGGATATCCAGACCCATGGCATCGAACTCTTTCTTATTGCTCCCAACTCCAAGCCCCAGCACCAATCTCCCTTTCGACAGGACGTCTATGGTGGCGACGGTCTTGGCGAGGGCAACAGGGTGCCGGTATGGGAGCACCAACACCGCCGTAGCCAACAGAATGCGCTCCGTTCTCTGAGACGCCGCCGCCAGGAGCGCCATTGGGTCGGGATGGGGGCCGAGGACGAAATCGGTAGTCCAAAAAGAGTCGTATCCCAGCCCCTCGGCCCGAACGGCCATGTCAACAGCCTTGACCGCGTCAAAGGTGTCAGAATGCATTACCCCGAATTTCATGTCAGCAATACCGCTTAATCATTACTATATCGATCGGTCTGCACCTTGGTTCCGGATGGCCGCTAGGAATCTGGGAAGCGAGCCGGTGTTTCCGCGATCCTGCGCTAGAGGCACTCGTGCCCCCCGCAGAGCCCATCTTCGCCTGCATGGACGGAGAGAGGAAGCCCGACCCCGTCTTCCTCCTACGGTACACCCCATGTTGGCATAACTTCACTTCCAAATCTCGTTGGGCCCTAACAAATATGAGAAGATAGCGCCCACGAGGCTGCAGACATCCTAGAGAAGACCCGAGACCCGCCCACGGAGCCAGAGAAGGACTAGGAGTTAACAATGGGAACCTTTCGACTATATACCGGGGAAGATGGCCAGTCCCACATCGAGACTATAAGCCTGGCGGAGACTCCTGCCTGGACACAGGGTGTGGACAGTACACAGATTAGCTTCCAGGAACAGCCTGCAGGCAACTACCTGGACTGGCATCCTGCGCCGAGACGCCAATTCGTGATCATACTCTCGGGGCGGCTGGAGATTGGGTTGGGCGACGGGAGCAAGCACGTATTCGGGCCCGGCGACGCCCGATTGGTGGAAGACATCACGGGACAGGGGCATACGACGGGGGTGTACGGCGACGAGGCGTGCGTCGCGGCTACTATTCCACTCAAGGACCAATAGCGGCTGAGATGGGAAAGTAGACCTGCTCAAGAGCTTAGCAATAGTTGAACGGGAGAGGGGCGGTGACACGGGTTAGCCCGTGCCACCGCCCCCTAATTTGCTAGCTGCTCATCCAAAAGCCAAAGGCTGTCAGAAAGCGGGTTGCCTAAACTCCCGGCGCCCTACTGGGTTGCCAGGATGTACTGCTCCTCAGCCCAGGCCAGGTTCTCTCCCAGGTAGACCTCATCCAGCATGATCCCGAAGGGAGCATTAGCCCCGGAAGTGGGCAGATGGTCCCGTACCTCGTCAAATTCGGGGGCGTCCAACAACGGAATGGCCTTCCGGTTGACCGGCCCGTATGAGATGTACTTGGATAGTTCTGCATTAATTTCGGGGAAGGTTATCCAGGCGATGAACAGGTTGGCCAGCTCGTACCTTTCGGGATGCAGCTCTTTCATGCCGTTGACCAGGGCGAATCCACTCAAGTTGATGATGTGGCCGCATTCCCAGCAAACCCGTATGGGTGCGCCTTCCTTGGCCGCATCGAAGATTCGACCGTTATAGGCGCTGCACATTTCCACTTCCCCGCTTATGAGCAGCTCGGGGCATTGTGATCCGCTTGACCAGTAGATAATGTCGCCGGCCGCTTCGTCTGTCCAATCGGCAAACCACTGGAAGTCTTCTTCCATCTGCTCTCGGCTTGGCGTGTTAGCAGCCTGTTTGCCCTCCGGCGAATTCAGCAGCTCGGGTTCACGGGCCAGCCTCATGAACTGGATGTGTCCTCCCCACGCCACGGCGTGGCGGAGGGCCCGGCGGCCGGGGAATTTCTCCAGATCGTAGAAGTCTGCCCACGACTCGGGGCCTGTGCCCTCGGGATATACATCGGTGTTGTAGGCCATGACGATGGACCAGGTAACGTCTCCGCCGCCCATGTAGGGAGAGAGTTCCTTGATGGGGTCCAGCAGGTCCCGGGTGTCGACCACACTCAAGTCCAGCTCATCCAGGCTGTCGGTCTTGAGGACAGCCGTGGCGTCCGCAACGCCGAGGGTAGACACGTCCCACTCTATATTGCCCGTTTCCGCAGCGGCTACCCATTTAGCCTGATTCGGGGTGGGGGTATCCTCGATCACTTCGATGCCGAATTGTTCCAACAAAGGAATGAAGTAGGCCTGTCTCGCTGCGGCCGTGTAGGCGCCTCCCGGCCCGAGGACAATGATGCTCTCGCCCCGGTACTTCTCCAATTCTGCTTCTATTTCGGCCAGAGTTGCGGGGTTTTCCACCGTCCATTCATCCCTTGGCCTCAACGTCGATACCGGCTTCGGCTCCGGTTCCGGCTCAGGTTCGGTCGGCTCCGGTTCGGTCGGCTCTTCCGTTGCAGTCACCACCTGCCCGGAGACCGCTGTGGCCGTGGGCTGGGGGGCGGCGGTGGGTTGAGGGGCGGCGGTCGGTTGGGGTTCTTCGGTGGTGGTGTCGGGCTCCGGAGTTGCGGTGGCGGCCTCTCCACAAGCGACCACGACAAGCATGGCTACTAATAGAAGGGACAGGATGCTGAATACCATCCCCTTTGCTGTCGCAATCCGCTTCACTCTATGGGCGTAAAACAATTCAAATCCTCCGTACGGTCCAGCTATTCGTGTCGCTATTCCACGGACCTACTCTAATGCCGGGTTTGCCGTGGGTTATAGGCTTATTACGGGCTTCCTTTGATCCGGCAATCTTGCCTGTTCGAGCTGGTACTATATATGGATTGTAGTGTCTGCGCCACCCTAAGAAACAGAAGGGACTAGATCAACCTATATATGGGGCGAATTGAAATTTGAACAATGGGCACAATGTCGGCAATAGCCTTCCATGGAGAGCTTCAAATGATTGTCACCCCCATGTATTTTAGGGATGCGGGCGACACATATGCGAAGCCGTCTTCTACGATTGCATAAATCGATAATCACGGTTAACAGGGCAGGAAACTACCGGAAAAGAGGAGGAAATGGCAGATCAACAGCAAGATTGGGAATATGGGATTAGAGCGGAAGCCCATTCAGACAAGGGCCAAGTCTCCGGTCCCGTAATCCTGGGAGAAAACCGCTTCACGTACAGCGTTTCCGGCAAAGACTGGGGCAACCTCCCCGACGGATGGACATACAAGGAAGGCACCTCAGTCGACGTTGATTCCAAGGACCACGTCTACGTATTCAACCGTGGCACGTGTCCCATGATCGTATTCGATTCCGAAGGAAACGTTTTGAGAACGTGGGGCGAGGGCTTATTCAGCAACCCCCACGGGGTTACCATCGCCCCCGATGACACGGTCTTTTGCGTCGATAACGGGGACAGCACAGTCCGACAACTCACCCCCGAAGGCAAGCTGCTTATGACCCTCGGCACCCCAAACTGCCCTAGTCCCAAGATGAGTGGCATACCCTTCTCTAAACCCGCTCACGTGGCTTTCGACAAGAGGACCGGCGATTTCTACGTTGCTGATGGCTACTCCAACGCACGGGTGCACAAATACGCCCCCGATGGACAGCTCCTCTTTTCCTGGGGCGAATCAGGTACCGCCGAGGGGCAGTTCAACATAGTCCACAACCTGGCGGTCGACAGCGATGGATGGGTATACGTCGCTGATCGCGAGAACCACCGGATTCAGGCATTTAGCTCAGAGGGTAAGTACGAAACCCAGTGGGTCAACCTCTCCCGGGCCGCTGCGATCTACATAGATGACCGATCCGGAGAGGAACTGGTCTATATTGGCGAATATTTCTGCGGGATCGGGTCCAATGACATAGGCACCGATCTAGGCCCCCGCATTACAGTGATGAACACCAGGGGCGAGGTCTTGGCCAGAATAGGGCGGGAAAGCTACGGATCGCAGACCGGCCGATTCTATGCTCCCCACGGCATTGCAGTAGATTCGAAGGGCGATATCTATGTCGCTGAGGTCTCCTGGAGCGACTACGGCAGCGTTATGGACCCGCCGCGTGAACTCCGCTCCATGCAGAAGCTGGTCAAAGTCCCGGGGTAGAGATTCGGCCAAGCCACCATGCCCCGCGTAGTAGGCATTGTATTCTGTAGACTACTACGGCGTCGCCCGTAGAGGCCGAGTGCTTCGCCCGGAACCTAGTCGTTGTTTAGCCGACCATGTCGTAGCTGCGGAGCAGTTTGCCCGGCAGCGCTCCGGTGCATTCGCTATCCTCGAAGGTGACCGTGCCGTTGACTATCGTATAGCGAAGCCCCGTAGGTTTTTGGACTAAGCGGCGTTCCCCACCTGGAAAGTCGTTGGCGAAGATGGGCTTGTCGTATACGAAACCAAGCTCATCGAGATTGTAGACAATTACGTCCGCCCAGTTCCCTACCCGGAGAGTGCCCCGGTCCTTGAAATCGGTTATCCAGGCCGGCAGCGCACTCATCTTGTAGTGGGCCTGCTCTAGCGTCATGATCTCTCTGTCCCGGATCCAGAGACTCAGCCAATATATAGGCCACGTACTGTGAGTGTTGAACTTGGTGTGCGCGCCGCCATCGGAGACGGAGATGTGGGAGTGAGGATCGAGGAGCGCTGGCTTCCGCGCCTTCACTTCCTCAGGGGTATCCTCCGGAGGAAGAATATACTCAGTCTGGAGTTCCTCGTCTAAAGCCAGGTCCAGGAAGGCGTCCAACGGGTGTTTCCCCTGAAGCTTGGCCACCTCTTCAACTGTCATTCCTTCGTACTGCTCGTTCCGCTCCTGGAACACCTGCAACACCCTCATCCTGCCCCAGTCGGTCATGCGATAGGCCGGTGATGAAGCGGACTCCGAGCGTTTCGCGTCTTCTATGTCTTGCCTCATGGCCGACCGTGTCTCAGGGTCCTTCAGCTTTACAGACCGCTCCTCTACGTCACCCACCAGGGGCTGAATCCAGTTGGGCATGAAGTCGTACAGGTTGAATTCCGCCAGCTTAAACTCCATCGCAGGGGCGGTACTCGTCTGCTGCATTATCAGAGGGAGCCCCTCGCGGCGACATGCGTCCACCCAATCCGCCCCGTCATCATTAGCATTCAGCAAGCTGAAGGGACGGCCGCTCACCCTCATCATATCGGCGGTAAGGTCGAGGACCGAGCCGCGCTCCTCCTGGTTGAGGCCCAAGCCCAGTGTCAGCCCCATGTGGCCCACCCCGAATTCCCCTAGAACTTCCGACAGAGCAAGGAATTCTTCCTCGGATGCCACGTGGCTGGGAAGGGAACCGCCGTCCTCCGGACGGTCTTCGTAGTTCTTGTTGAAGGAGAACCCGAAAGCTCCGGCCTCCATAGCCTCGTGGAACATCTGCTTCATCTGGTTTAGCTCTGCATCCGTCACCGAAGTCCTCTCCCTGGCGGGCAGCATGCCAAGTACGTAACCGCGCATGGGTGAGAATGGGAACACTGGGCCCACGTTAACGCCCAGTCCCTGGCGGTCCAGACTGTCCATATATTCCGGGAAGGTTTCCCAGTCCCAGCGAAGACCTAACCGCATCGACTCCAGTGGAATGGCCTCGATGCGGTTCATCATCCGCATGTTCAGGTCCCTGTCCTCGGGCCTGGTCGGAGCGAAGCCAAAGCCGCATTCGCCAATGGTCAGGGAGGTCACCCCGAACCAGCCCGACAGCGATGCATAGGGGTCCCAGTTAAGCTGAGCATCATAATGGGTGTGCATGTCGATGGCTCCGGGCGCCACAATGCAGTCCCGGGCGTCGATCTCCTTCGCGCCTCCGGCGCTGATCCTGCCGCTTATTTTGGCCACTCTTCCGTTCTTGACCGCCAAATCAGCCCCGTATCGGGGAACACCCGTCCCGTCCACAATAGTGCCGCCACGGATAACCAGGTCGTATTCGGACATGGCGTTGCTCCCTTTCTAACTCGGCTAACAGGTAAGTTACGAAGCGCTCAGGAATACAGCGATGTTATCACAGATTAGCGACCCCACAAAAATCCGGGCATCACGCGCTCTGTAATCCCTTCATCCTTTCCCCTGGCACGATGCATGCAGCCATGCATTGACCAGTGCCGGTATAAAAAATGTACATCGTAGAACGATAGAGCGCAGTCATCGTTTCGGTTCCCTGGACACGTTCTGCACCTTGCCATAAGCTAGGGTCGGCCCCGATCCACGGGCCGACAACAGCAACCATAAAACGATTCTCAGGGGGTCAAAGTGGCGAAGTACAAGATCGTGGCGCAGGGACGTCCCAACCTTACTGCCGACTTCACATTCGAGATGGAGGGGCTGCAGGGCGTTGATGTCCAGCTTATGGAAGCTAACGCTGTGTCAGACAAAGAGTTCCTGGAAACTGCCAAAGACGCCGACGCCCTCATAGTCAGGGGTATGCCCGTTACGGAAAAGGTGATTAATCGACTGGAGAAATGCAAAATCATCGCTCTCGGTAGCGTGGGCACCGACATAGTCGACGTTCGGGCGGCCACGGCCAGGGGTATCCCGGTAACCAACTGCCCCGACACCTTCATCCAGGAGGTTGCCGAGCACACGGCAGTGCTAATCTTGGCAGCTTACCGCCGGCTGCTGCTCGTGGACAAAATGGTCCGGGAGCACCGTTGGCCTGAGGGACGCCCGACCTTATATCAGTTGCCCCGGCTATACGGGCAGACCCTGGGCTTGATCTCCTTTGGGAACATACCCAGGGCCGTTGTGCCATTGATGAAGCCGTTTGGCCTCCGCATCCTCGCCTACGATCCATTCGTAAAGGAGACTACGATACTCCAACATGGCGCGGAGCCGGTCAGCTTGACAGAGTTGTTGCAAAAATCGGATATCATCTCAAACCACCTGCCCGGGACCGGTGGCACGACCCGGTTGGTCGGCGAGGAGCAATTCAGGCTGATGAAGCCACAGGCAATCTTCGTGAATACCGGCAGGGGCGCGACCGTGGACGAAGCAGCCATGATACGGGCCCTGGACGAAGGATGGATAGCTCACGCAGCGCTGGACGTCCTGGAAAAGGAACCGCCTGCCCCTGACAACCCCTTGCTCGGCATGGAGAACGTCACACTTACTGCCCACGTGGCGTCGGCTTCATCCAGATTTGAGGTAGGGTCCAGGCGTCGGGTAGGACGGGAGATCGCACTGGTGTTGGGCGGCCGCTGGCCCCTGTCCTGTGTCAATCCGTCGGTGCTGGACGGCTCGGGACTTCGGAAGTGGCAGCCCACACCGTAGTCGATCACATACACGCCCGATCACTGGGACCCGTCTGGGCCTGGCCCCCTCAGGAAGGGTTTTTGGACCCTGAAGGAGGAAAGTCATGAACGTGATTGAGACCGTCGCTGCAGTCCTGAAAATGGAAGGCGTAGAGTGGGTTTCATGTTTCCCCTCCAACCAACTCATCGAATTGGTTGCCAAAGAAGGCATTCGCACCATCATGTTCCGACAGGAGCGCGGTGCAATCATGGCCGCCGATGGGTTCAGCCGCGTAAATGACCGGAAGAAATTCGGGGTAGTCATTACCCAGGGAGGTCCCGGTTCGGAGAACTCCATGGGCGGTATTGCCCAGGCCTACGCCGACAACGTTCCCATCCTGTACCTTCCTGCAGGCCCAGCCTTGGCCCGGTACGCCGTCCGACCCGAATTCTCGCCCGTTCGCTCTTACCAGAGCGTCTCCAAACGTGGCGAAGTCATCACTCAACCGGATCAGGTTTCCGACGTAATGCGCCGTGCGTTTCATGCCCTCCGTAACGGACCTCCCGGTCCGGTGATTGTCGAAATCTCCGAGGATATCGGTGCCCAGGAGGTCCCGGATGGGATGCCTGGCTATCAACCGCCCCGCAGGTCACTTCAACGACCTTCAACCAACGATGTCAAGGATGCTGTCAGACTGCTCTTGGACGCCAAAAAGCCAGTCATATGGTCCGGTATGGGAGTACTGCTTGCGGATGCGACCAAGGAACTGAAAAAGCTGGCCGATCTCACTCAAATCCCGGTGTACTGCACCATGCCCGGCAAGTCCTCCTTTGATGAGCGCCATCCTCTTTCTCTCGGCTCGGGCAGCGGAGCAACTACCTTGCCCGCCCGGCGATGGTTACAAGAGTCCGACGTCCTCTTCGCCGTCGGCTCAAGTATGACCAGGACCCCCTATGGCCAGCCCATTCCCGAAGGAAAGACCATCATCCATAACGTCGAAGGCATTGACGACATCAACAAGGACTATTCGGTCACCGTTGGCCTTCCCGGAGACGCTAAACTCACCTTGCAGATGATGATTGAGGAGGTGAAGGGGATAATCGGCGAGGGTGGACGCAACGGCCATAATCAAGTTAGCACTGCAATAGCTGAGCTCAGAGAGCATTGGCTCGCCGAGTGGAAGCCGTTATTGGAATCCGACGAAGTGCCCATCAACACCTACAGGGTAATCGGTGAGCTGGACAGGACCCTGGACAGAGAGAACAGCATAGTCACCCATGACGCAGGCGCCCCCCGGGACTCGATCATGCCCTTTTACACAGCAACCGTCCCACACAGCTACATAGGTTGGGGTAAGAGTACCCACCTCGGCTACGGCATCCCGTTGATGATTGGCGCCAAACTCGCGAACCCCGACAAATTCTGTCTCAACCTGATGGGGGACGGCGCTTTCGGTATGTCCGGTCTCGACATCGAGACCTCTGTCCGAGCTAACGCCCCAATCACCACCGTTGTCCTGAACAACGGCGGCATGGCTACCTATCCGGGAGGTTATCCAACGGCACGGGAACTGTTCGGCACAACCGAGATGACCGGCGATTACGCCAAAATAGCCGAGGGCCTGGGAGCGGTAGGCATTACCGTCACGGACCCCTCAGAGGTAGCCCCATCACTTATGAAAGCTCAACAGCTAAACGCGGACGGGGCCACGGTGTTGCTGGACATTCATACGAACATGGAAGGTCGAATGTCGCGCTTCCACTAGCCAACTCCACACCTGTAATCTCAAGCTCCATACTGGCTAAAACACTAGGGTGTAACGGCCCGCAGAAGACTTAACTATGTCTAGGGTTTCCAATGCTCCTGGTGCTCAATGGAGTAATCCAATAGTTCAATCGAGTTGTCCTTGATATATCAGCAGAGGAGATAGGCTCGGATTGCATCTGCCGACTCGTCGGAGAAATCGCCGTAAATTGATATTAATTCTGCTCCTCTCCGTCCTATGCCTCCTCGCAGTCTTCTACTTCGGTACGGCCTGGTATTTCTCCAGTGTGCTGAAAGACCGTGCGCTGGAGGTCAGGGAATACAAGCTGGAGTACAACCTCACAGCCTCCGCTTTTGGTCAGGGCGTGGTAAGGCTAGAGAACGGCCCTGAACGTGGGGCCTGGAGGCGTCCCGGCAAGTGGGGAGTCAGCTGGGATGGCGGAAGCGGAATGATCGGAGACATCGTGGAGGACGGAGGCCACTTCCTGCTCCGGCAATTCACGATTGGAGATGGAGACCCACCAAGCTCCACCCCAGCCTTCGTGTCGGGCAGCATCTACCCGAACGATCCTTTCCTAGCATTTGGCATCGAGTACGAAAAGGTTCAATACGAGACCCCGCTGGGAACTCAGGACGCATGGCGGGTTGAAGGAGTACACGACACATGGGCCATATTTGTCCACGGACATCGCGGAACTCCGGGAGACGGCCTGCCCTCATTGCCTGTCTTACATGACCTCGGCCTCCCGGCCTTATACATCACCTATCGTAACGACAAAGGACAACCCCAGGACCCAAGCGGCTTCTACCAGTTCGGCCTGACCGAATGGCAAGACCTCCACGCTGCAGTGGAGTACGTCCTGTCCCAGTCGGGCGCCAGCAACGTTGTCTTGATTGGCCACAGTATGGGCGGCAGCATAATCGTGAATTTCCTTTACAAATCACCGTTATCCGGCTCGGTTACCGGTGTTGTAATCGACTCCCCCATGATGGACTTCAAAGCGCCGGTGGACAGCGGAGCTCGTAAACGCCATCTGCCTGGTTTCGTGACAACTGCGGGGAAATGGATTACCACGCTCCGGTTCGGCTTGGACTGGGACGCCATGGACTACCTTAAGAATGCAGACCGGCTCGACGTGTCTATCCTGCTGATTCATGGAGAAAAAGATACCTACGTGCCTATCGAGACAAGCAACAAGCTGGCTGAACTCCGCCCTGATCTAGTGACATACACTGTCTATCCGAATGCCACTCACACCAACTCATGGAACGTAGACTCCGCGCGCTACGAGCAAGAGCTTAGAGAGTTTCTACTCAGGGTTATAAAGTGAGGTTGGTGAGAATTCAGGTTTTCGACCCCAGTTATTCCACTCGCCACACCCAGTGCCACGGATCTGGCATCTACCCGATTACAGTAGATCGGCCTTATTGGATCGAGCTCCGAACTAAACCTCAGTGAGAAAGTCCCGCCCTTTACCCCTTGGCGACCGCCCGAACCTTAATCTCTCCGCCCGCTTGCCTATACTGCCCCGTGCACTGGTAAACTGGTAAGTAACGGCATCCCAACCCACCCCGAGTCCCCCGCCGCGAATAACAATCCATGCCACCGCTCCTACAGGTCAAAAACCTAAAGACTTACTTCTACACCGAGGACGGTGTGGTCAAGGCCGTCGACGGCATCTCCTACTCTCTCCGAGCCGGGGAAACAATGGGCCTTGTCGGCGAGAGCGGGTGCGGCAAGACCGTCAGCGCTCTCTCCCTGATGCGCCTCATCCCTTCACCCCCGGGCGAGATCGTCGAAGGTGAGGTCCTTCTCGACGGCCAAGACCTGCTCAAGCTCAGCAACGACCAGATGAGACGCCGGCGCGGCAAGGACATCGCCATTATCTTCCAGGAGCCCATGACCTCCCTCAACCCAGTCCTCACCATTGGCCGTCAACTGACCGAGGCCCTCGAAATGCACCTCGGCCTCTCCGGAAGAGCCGCCAACACCCGAGCCGGCGAGCTCCTCGAAGAGGTCGGTTTAGCCGACCCCGGACGCAGGCTCGACGATTACCCCCACCGAATGAGCGGTGGCATGAGGCAACGCGTCATGGTCGCCATGGCCCTCAGCTGCGAGCCTAAAGTGCTCCTTGCCGACGAGCCCACCACAGCCGTCGACGTCACCATCCAGGCCCAGCTCCTCGAGCTCATCAGCCGGCTCTCCAAGGAGCGCGGCACCGCGGTTGTCATCATCACGCACAATCTCGGCGTCGTGGCCCGTTACGCCGATTCCGTCAACGTCATGTACGCCGGCAGAATCGTCGAAAGTTCTTCCGCTCACAACGTCTACGGGACTCCCCGCCACCCCTATACCCTCGGCCTCCTCGCCTCCGTCCCCCGCCTCGACGAGTCCATCAGGGAACAACTCGTTCCCATCGAGGGCGCACCCCCCGACCTCGCCCACCGACCTGCGGGATGCTCATTCCGACCCCGGTGTGCCTTTGCCATCGACGCTTGCTCTCACACTGACCCGCTCCTGGAACTAAAGCGGCCCGGACACTCCGCAGCATGCCTCGTAGACGTCACCCGTCGCACCCCGGAGCCCGTCTCATGATGATACCCGACCCCTACGTCCTCCTCGACGTCCGTGGCCTGCAGATGCACTTTCCCGTAAGCAAGGGCGTCATATTCCAGTCCAGGGTGGGCGAAATCAAGGCAGTCGACGGCGTATCCTTCCAGATCATGCGCGGCGAGACTCTCGGCCTCGTCGGCGAAAGCGGTTGCGGCAAGACCACAATCGGCAGGTGCATTCTCCAGCTCCTCAAGCCCACCGGCGGTGAAGTCCGCTTCCGGGGCGAGGACCTTACCCAGCTCTCCGGCAAGGAAATGCGTCCCCTCAGGAAAGAGCTTCAGGTCATCTTCCAGGACCCTTACGGCTCACTAAATCCCCGCATGACCGTCGGCGCCATAGTCGAAGAGCCTCTCATCATCCACAAGATTGGCGACCGCAACGAGCGAAAGAACAGGGTGCAGGAGCTGTTCGAGGTTGTGGGCCTCAATCCCAACATGATGGACCGCTACCCCTACGAGTTCAGCGGAGGCCAGCGCCAGAGGATCGGCATCGCACGAGCCCTTGCCGTTAACCCGACCTTCATCGTCTGCGACGAGCCCGTTTCCGCCCTCGACGTTTCCATCCAGGCCCAGGTCATCAACCTGCTCCGCTCTCTCCAGGAACGCTTCGACCTCACCTATCTCTTCATCGCCCACGACCTGTCCGTCGTGAGGCACATCTCGGACCGGGTCGCGGTCATGTACCTGGGCAAGATCGTCGAGATTACCGGCAGGGACGAACTCTACCGAGACCCAAAACACCCCTACACCCGAGCACTTCTATCTGCCGTCCCCATCCCCGACCCCGTAGTCGAGGCCTCCCGCGAGCGCATTATCCTCACCGGCGACGTCCCCAGCCCCATCGATCCTCCCAAGGGCTGCTCCTTCCATCCTCGCTGCCCCTTCGCCATGGACGTCTGCCGGGAAATCACCCCCGTCCTAAAGAAGACCACCCAGGGCCACTCCGTCGCCTGCCACCTCTACTAAATCACTATCTTCCTTGATCAGGATAGATCAGAAAACGCACAGGGGCTGTTAGCCCTTCAGTTCTTTTGGGCAGGAGAGATGGGATGTCCCCTTGTGGTAAATAGATATCTTTGGGTGGGGCGAGGGGGTCACTTCCTACAACGCCAGATTGTACAACCCTATCGCATTCTCCCCTGCCACCTTCCTCTGGTCCTCCTCCGGCAGCGCCGACAGCGTCTTCTTCAGGTTGATCACCGGGTCCAGCGGAGAGTCCGAGTGCGGATAGTCATACGCCCACATCACCTTGTTAGCTCCCAGCAGCCCGATTATCACCGCCCCGATCTCATCGTCCGGGTCCATGTCTATCCATCCCTGCCGGTAGAAATAGTAGCTGGGCTTCTCCGACATGGCCGTCGTAAATCCCAGCACTTCGAACTTCTCGTCCATCCGTTGCAGCAACCACGGCATCCACCCGCACCCCGACTCCAATACCAACACCTTCAACTCAGGAAATCGGTCGAACGCCGATTCCTGGAAGAAGCTCATATACCCCAGCGGCAGGTCCACACCGTTGGTCGCGAAGGTCCACCAGCTGGGCATCCTGAACTCGGGATACAGAAGGTTCCCCCCGCTCGTCCCCCCGGAGGATGGATGCAGACTCAAGGGCACTCCCTGCTCCTGGAACTCGGCCCACAGGGGGTCCCAGTAACTCCGTCCGTAGGCCACGTTCCCCGGCGGCAACGAAGGCACCATCACCGCCCGGGACCCCTGCCCCGACGTCCTCTTGAGCTCCTTCACACTCTCCCCCACGTTGGTCCAGGGCAGCAGAACGCACGGGTACAGCCTTCCGGGTTGGGCGTTGCAGAAATCGATTATCCAATCGTTATAGACGCGGCAATAAGCCGCCGCCAGCCCAGGGTCTTCCGTGGTACCCATCCAGGACAGCCCCAGGGACGGAAACAGGAATGAAGCGTCGATCCCTTCCTCGTCCATGAGCTTTACCCGCTCGCCCGGGTCGCACGCCCCGGGCGCCATGGCCCGGCCGTCGTCGTAGCTCACGTCGTGCTTCTCAAAAATATGCTCTTTACGCCACTCCGCACTCTTCCCGATGGTCGCCAGGTTCGCCGACGTGGACTTCACCAGCTTTCCGTGCACCTGCCCGTCGATGACCCAATAGTCCAGCCCTTCCTCGTCCTTCTTGAACTGCATCGCCCGGCCCCGATACTCCGGCTCCAGGTTCTCCGTCCACAGGTCGGGGGGTTCCAGGATGTGGCCGTCTATGTCCACGAACTTCATTGCGGGCCCTCCTTGCAGGTGCCTTTGTTTGTCGAGATTATTGGACATGATACCACCCGTATGCGCAAGGGCGCGCCCGAAGACGCGCCCTTGATTGATGCGAAGATAACCTAACTAAAAAGCCGAGTGTTCTTTATGAAATGGTGCCCCTGGGGTGACTCGAACACCCGACACACGGTTTAGGAAACCGTTGCTCTATCCTCTGAGCTACAGGGGCACGGCAGGCATTATAAAGCCAAAACCCCCGGCTTGCCTCGCCTTATGGGTGTTCTTCATTCCCTAGTCGACAGGTTCTTCCTGAGTTGAATAGGAAGATGCGTGCTCTGCGATGGAAGCCAGCCTGTCGCCTAAACGGTCCTCAGCCATATCCAGGTCATACTGGCTCTGGATCCCCATCCAGAACTCCCTGGAGTTCCCAAAGAAGCGCGAAAGCAGGAGAGCGGTCTCGGCAGTTATGGAACGCTCGCCGTGAACGATCGCATGAATCCGCCTCGGGTCCACGCCAATACTCTTCGCCAGGCGATACTGGCTGATATTCATCGGCAAGAGGAATTCCTCATTCAGGATTTCCCCCGGACGAATAGCAGTTAACTTCTTTCTCGCATCATTCACTGTACGTGTCCCAACCCCAGCACAATACCAGTCCCACCCAAACAAGATCCCCCACGCGCACAGGCCCTAGAATCAGTTCATGAGCGGCGCAACACTGAATATCACCGAGAAGGGTTTGCAATAGATAATGACGCTCATCTGCGCATTAACGTTTACGCCGGCGGGCACCGGGTAGTTCTGGTTGCCGATGTTCCCTTTCAGCCTGCCCAGGTCGTGGTAGCCGTTGTCTTTGATGTCGCTAACCCTCATGGGGTCCTCGTGGACCGCAAGTAGAACGTGGAGTCTGGGCCCATTGGTTACGTTCAAGTCCTCGAGCCTGAGCAGATGGCTGCCATCCGGGGCCTCGTATATGATCGCCTTGCCGCTTCCTCGGTGAAGGCTGTCGGCGTCCCGGAAGTTGCCCTCCTTCAGCTTTACAGCCTCGCTGCTCTCCTCCTCTGCCATCATCATCTCGGGCATCGCTTCCATCATCGGCTCGTCATCCATGGCCGCTACCACGGCCATCGTCATCTCTATGTCTTCCATTTCCATGTCAGCAGGCACGACCGCCGTGTAAGCGAACGGGAACTCCTCTTCCACCGTCTCGTCGATGAACAGAGGCGACCCCAGGCCCCATGCCAGGAATCCGAACACTATCAGCAACGGTGTCGCAATGATCGCTGCCAGCCGCCTCCGCCGCCACACAGCCAGGTGCAGCTCGCGTCGGTAGGAGTAGTACGTCGCCGCTGCACCTATCACAAGAATCGCGGCCAGGATAGGCCAACGCCACGGATATAGGTCAGCTGCGATGCGTTCTAGGGTCCCAAAAAATTCCGCCATGTCACGACTCCTCCCTGTTTTTGATGGTTGCGGGGTTCATTCGTAGAAAGTTGAGATGTGGAGCCCTCTTAGCACCGGGTCAAGCCAAACGCCGGTCAGCCCACACACTAGCAAATACCAAGTACATCAAGGTGAGGTACAGACCAAGACAATGCCTAAACTCGATGCCTAGCCACCCCAACCGGCCCTCGGGCCCCGGGAGCCACGCGGACGGGTTTCGGTATCAACCAACCCTGTCCCAGTTTCACAGCGCCCCGGACTCTCCCAGCCCTAGCCAACTGTCGCACCCTACGCTCGGAAACCCCTAGCTCAGTTGCGGCCTGGCTAACCGTGACACCCCCTATCTCGCTCTCATTTGGCTCCGACGCCAATTCGAACTCCAAGGGTCTTGGCTGCTTCAGTGTGCTCACTTCGTGTATCAGAAACCCAATGACTTCGCCACTTTCGTCAACTCGTTTGAGAATACGGTCATCCTCCGTAGGCGTAAAGTAGCCTTCCCTGAATGCCCACATCACCTCCAGCATGTCACCCTGATTGTCGTACCAGATCGATACTTTCTTGTCCGTCATTGTCGGTCTCCACTAATTCTCCGGGTCAGGTATCCCGTCAGGATGAAGGAACGGTCCTCATCTCGTTTCACAACCAAGCAGAGATGCCTCTCTCTACCTTGCCGATCATCATAGAGTCGGTAATAGAGGGTCACCGACTGATCAGACTTCGACTCCCTTATCGCATCCGGCCTCTCCAATGTCTCTTCGATATGCCGAAGCTGGAAGGCCATTTCTGGGTGTCTCCGCAACATGTGGCGAAGTCTCTCATCCGTCAGCCAGATGTCGCAGCCCTGAGCGTCTATGAACCGTTGGGCTGTTGGCTCCATGTGGGGTTACTATACCCAAGTCGGTATAGTAATTCAAGGTGCAGTTCTTCAAAGATTCCGTGTAGTGCAATCATTTAAATATTCCCTATCGGGTAGCTCCCCACTCGTTCCAGTAGATCATCTTCCGGGCTGGCAACCGCTTGGCGGGCCTGAAGTCTTCACCCGTGTAGTACGCCACAGGGAGAAGCGCAGCCTGAGTCACGTTTTCCGGAATACCTAGGGAAGCTCTGAACAACTCACTGTAAACCAGCTTAGGTTGTCTTGCATGGAGTTTTGGGGAGAGGTTGGGTCGTAATGTTGCGTCTCGGTGGCTTATTTGCATCCTATGTTCTGGCCTGTCAGGGCATCCAGTCACCATCGACCCGGATTTGACCACACTGCTCCTCCGTCACACCGCTAAGTGGCGCTCGGCCCTTACCAAGTTGGCCAGCCCCAGCAGCATCGCCACCCGTTGCGTGTTCTTGTACAAGCCCCTGTAGCGGACCTTGGCGTAGCCGAAGTGCCGTTTCACGTACAGGAACGGATGCTCCACCTTAGCCCTGATGGATGATTTGCTCTTCTCCGCTAAGGCCTCGCAGCTCCCCGCCCTCAGTTTCCGACGCCGTCCAGGTCTCATCGCCACCCGCCACTCCACATCCATATCCCGATTCTCCGCCCGCTTCTCCACTCCCTGATATCCCGCATCTCCCCACACTCGCCTCTCCCCTCCATGCAGCAGCCGGTGCGCCTCCGTCACGTCATGCACGTTCGCAGCTGTCGTACTCATACTGTGCACCACCCCCGTGTCAGCGTCTGCACCAATGTGCACTTTCATACCGAAGTGCCACTCCTTCCCCTTCTTCACTTGGTGCATATCGGGGTCTCGCTCTCCAGCACGGTTCTTCGTAGACGCCGGCGCCTCGATGATGCTCGCATCCACAATCGTACCCTCCCTGAGCCTCAGTCCCCGAGACTCCAGATGACGGTTGATCTCCTCGAACAGCCCCCGACCCAACTCCTGCTCTTCCAGCAGATGGCGGAAGTTCAGTATCGTAGTCTCGTCAGGCAAGGGGCCGGACAGCCTCAGACCTGCGAACCGCCTCACCGACTCCACCTCGTAGAGCATGTCCTCCATGCCCGGATCGCTCAGGTTGTAGAACAGCTGCACGCAGTGTATCCGCAGCATCACCGACAACTCGTAGGGCCTCCGTCCACGGCCCGCCCTGGAATAGTAGGGCCGGATTCGCTCCTCTAACTTTCCCCATGGAACCAGGTCCTCCATCCGCTCCAGAAATATCTCCCGGCGGGTCTTTCGCTTCTTGCCCTCGTATTCCAAGTCTGCAAATGTCGGCTGCTCCATCAAATCTCACCTCAGCTTTGGCCTTACTCTCCCTATCTTACCTATTACCTATGCCCTTAGACTTGTTCAGAGGTTTCCTAGAAGTTCCGCAACTTCCTTCTCATTGGGAAGGTGAAGCGTTGTCCACGCAGCCCCAAGCCCCCGAGCCCTTAGCGCCAGCATAAGGGACCACGCCGCCGGCAAAATCGAACCGTACAGGCTGGCCTGCGCCGTCACACCATCGTTCTCCACTCGGCCGTCGCAGCACGCCAGCACCAACGCCGGGGCCCGATGCATATTCTCGGCAAGATGCGTCGCCGAGTCCCTGATCAGGCCTCCACGTTGCGCCCTGGGATCATCAGCCTCGTACTTGGGCGGGTCTTCGTCCCTCATCGCCCGGTAGGGGTAATAGCCTCTTTTGTAGCAGTCCCCCACTACCTTCCTCTTCTCGGGGTCCGTGACTACCATGAAATGCCAATGCTGCTGGTTGGATCCCGTGGGCGCCTGCATCGCAATCTCGATGCACCGCTCCATCACCTCCGGTTCCACCTCCCTGTCGAAATCCAGCCTCTTCCGCACCGTCCTCGTAGTAGTCAACAGTTTATCTACCGTTGCAATGTCTATGTCCAACTTTCTGCCTCCGATTTTTCAGGTTCGCAAGGGCTAAAGCCCCTTAAATAAAATCTAGCACATCTCTCCCTTCCCGTCTCCCATTCCTGCATCTTTCCCCGGCTGAGCAGGACTCCCCTCTCTGCTATAATCGCACCATCCCCGACTGTGGCGCGATCGTAAAGGAGGCCCGACTTGACTCCACCCGCTCAGACTCACGAAAAAGACCTTGTTGGCACCCAGGTAGTCGACTTCGAATCGAGGGTCGACATCAAGAGCCTCCGCCAGGACCGGCTCCAAAGACTCCAGTCCGAGATGGCAGCCGCAGACCTCGAAGCCCTCCTCCTGTTCGACCCGGTCAATATCCGCTACGCCATCGGATCCCGGCTCAACGAGACTTTCGGCCTCCGCTTCAAGGGTGCCCACGCCCTCATCCCTCAGGAGGGTCGCCCCGTCTTCTTCGACTCCAACGAGCTCCACGCGCAGCTCTTTTCCCAGGACGCGGAGGTCATGCCGGCCGTCGGTGTCGAATTCTGGATGACGGGCGACTACACCCGTGACAACACCCTCAGATGGGCCCAGGTACTCAGAGATGCCCTCAACTCTCTTGGCATCTCTTCCAGTCGACTCGGCATCGATAGACTCGACGCTTTTACTATCAATGCGCTTCTGGACCGCGAGTTCACCTTGGCCGACGGCCTGGAGCCCCTATCCCGCGCCCGCTCCATCAAGACCCCCGATGAAATCTCCTTAATCCGCCAGTCCTGCGCCATCGCCGACGTCGGCCTCGCCAAGGTCAAGGAAGCCATCAAGCCCGGCGTCACCGAGAACGACCTCTTCGCCCTCCTCTTGCACTACAACGTCTCCAGGGGCGGCGAGCGCATCGACGGCAAGCTGCTCACCGCAGGCGGAAACACCAACCCCTGGATCAAGCGGGACGCCTCCGACCGCCTCGTCATGCCCGGTGATCTCGTAGCCATAGACACCGACATGGCCGGGCCCCTCGGCTATTTCGCCGATATCTCCCGCACCTACCTCTGCGGCGATGTACAGCCCAACGAGGAGCAGATGGACGCCTACAAGCGGGCCTACGACTACATCTACTCCACCATCCCCTATTTCGTCCCCGGCGCATCCTTCGCAGAGGTCGCCGAGAAGGCCCCCACCATCCCCCCCGAGTACAACCGCAACCGCTATCCCCTCATGGCCCACGGCGCAGGCATGTCCGACGAATGGCCCGCCATCTACTTCAAGGACCCTCGCCCCGACGAACCCTCCAACTACTCCGGCGAGATCAAGGAGAACATGGTGATCTGCATGGAGGCCAGCTTCGGCAGGGAGGACGGATTGCAGCAGGTCAAGCTGGAAGAGCAGCTTCTCATCAAGGCGGACGGGCCCGTGATCCTTTCCCAGGCCCCCTTCGACTGGCGCTTCATGGACTAAGCGCGTGACTTCCACAAGCCCGAACCCCGGAGGCTAATCATGTCGCCTAAGCAATTTCACGAAAGAGACGTTCTCGGCCGCCAGGTGGTCGACTTTGAGGAGCGCATCGACGTACAACGTATGCGCCGCGACCGCATCGCCCGCCTCCAGTCCGAGATCGCCAAGGCCGACCTCGGCGCCATCCTCCTCTGGGACCCGGTCAACATGCGCTACGCTTCCGGCACTCGGCTCATGGAGAGCTTCATGCTCCGCCACAAGAACAAGTCGGTCCTCGTGCCCCGGGAGGGTAAGCCCATCATCTTACAACCGGGCCGCCTCGAAGCTTCCATTGTTGGCGATGATGCCGACACCCGCTGGATCCGCACCTTCGAGTTCTGGCAGTGCGGCACCTACACCCAGGCCGCTACCCTCGAGTGGGCCGAAGAGTTCAAGGCCCTTCTTGATGAGCTCGGCATTGCCGATGAAAAGCTCGGCATCGACCGCATGGATCCCGACAGCATCCTTGCCCTTACTGATCTCGGCATCCGCGTAGAGGGCGCTCTGGCGCCCGTCGGCTGGGCCCGAGCCATAAAGACCCCAGACGAAATCGCCGCCATCCGACAGGCCTGCGCCATAGCCGACGTTGCCGTCTCCCGCGTCCGGGATGCCATAGTCCCCGGCGTCACCGAGAACAAGCTCTACTCCATCATGTCCGGCACCAACCTTGAGTACGGCGGCGAACGCATCGACGGCAAGCTCCTCGCCTCCGGCGGCAACACCAACCCCTGGCTCCACCGGGAGGCCACCGAGCGCGTCGTCCTGCCCGGCAACCTCGTCGCAATGGATACCGACATGGCCGGGCCCCTCGGCTACTTCGCCGATATCTCCCGCACCTACCTATGCGGTGACGTCAAACCCAACGAAGAACAGCTCGACGCCTACAAGCGCGCCTATGAGTTTGTTCAGACTGGCATTCCCAAGTTCGTTCCCGGTGCTTCCTTCATCGACATCGCCAACTCCATTCCCGAAGTCCCCGACGAGTACAAGCGAAACCGCTACGTTGTCCTCGCCCACGGCGCAGGCATGTCAGACGAGTGGCCCGCCCTCTACTTCCCCGACGTGAACGACACCGGTTTCGGCAACGACGTAGGAGAAGTACAGGAGAACATGGTCATCTGCATGGAGGCCAGCTTCGGCCGCGAGAACGGCACGGAGCAGGTCAAGCTGGAAGAGCAGCTTCTCATCACCAAGAACGGCCCCGAGGTCATGGCTCAGGCCCCATACGACTGGCGTCTCGTCCCCACCGAAGTCTAACCCCCGATAAGGCAATCACCCCTATGACTCGCCCCACCCTCCAGGACATCTACAAGGCACGCGCCCTTCTCGCCAACTATATGTCCCCCACCCCCCTCCACCACTACCCCGGCCTCGACGCCCTCCTCGGCTCCGAGACCTACGTCAAGCACGAAAATCACACCCGGCTCGGCGCATTCAAGATTCGTGGCGCCCTCAACACGATGTCCCAGCTCAGCCCTCAGCAGAAAGAGCGCGGCGTAGTCGTAGCCTCCTCCGGCAACTTCGGTCAGGGCATGGCCTATGCGGGTCGCATATTCGGCGCGAAGGCCATCGTCGTTCTTCCGGAAAACCCCAACCCCTCTAAGGTTGAGGCTATCAAAGCCTTTGGCGCAGAGGTGGTCCTCAGCGACACCGTCTACGATGCCGATCCCGCCGCAATCCGCTCAATCGTTTCTGAACGCGGCTGCGAGTACGTCAGCGACTCCACCGACTCCCGATTCATGGCCGGCAGCGGCACTATCATGCTCGAAATCCTGGACCAGCTCCCCGATGTCGACGTGGTCATCCTCCCCGTAGGAGGTGGCGGTCTCGCCTCCGGCGTCTCCGTCGCCGCCAAGGGCCTCAAACCCGACGTCCAGGTTATAGCTGTGTGCAGCGCCCAAGCGGCCTCGCCCTACCTCTCATGGAAGCAGGGCATGTTGGTCGACGCCCCAATGACCACCTTCGCTGAGGGCATCGGCGTCAAGGTCACCGACGAGATACCTTTCCGAATAATGTGCGATCTCCTGGACGATTTTGTAGCCGTCGATGACAGCGAAATCCGTCAGGCCATAGCACTCCTCCTCGAAAAGACCCACAACCTCGCCGAGGGCGCGGGTGCCGCACCCCTAGCCGCCGCCCTCAAGCTCAAAGAGCGGCTCCAGGGCAAGAAGGTAGCCCTTATTCAGTCAGGCGGCAACGCTTCCATCGAAGAGCTTAAAGCTTCCCTGAGTGCAACCCAATGACCTACACAACCGACATCCAGGCCATAACCAAGGCCCACGCACTGCTCAAGCGGTACATGTCCCCCACCCCCCTCCACCACTACCCGGGCCTCGACGCCCTCCTCGGCTCCGAGACCTACGTCAAGCACGAAAACCACACCGCAATCGGCTCCTTCAAGATCAGGGGTGGCCTGAACGCCATAGCCAACCTCACGCCGGAACAGTTGAAGAAGGGCGTAGCCGTTGCATCCACCGGCAACTTTGGCCAGTCCGTGGCCTACGCCAGCCAACTCTTCGGCTGTCATGCCGTCATAGCTCTGCCCTCTAACCCCAATCCCGGCAAGGCCGAGGCCATCCGGAACTTCGGCGCGGAGTTGATGACCTACGGCGCAGACTACGACGAAGCCCGCGACCACCTACAGACCATCGCCGACGAGAAGGGCTACCGCCTCTTCAACGACGCCGAAGACCACGATTTCGTCTCCGGCCTCGGGACCTGCATGGTCGAAATCCTCCAGGACCTCCCCGACGCCGAGGTCGTCATTGTCCCCATCGGCGGCGCTGGCTTCGCATCCAGCCTCTGCATCGCAGGCAAGGCCATCAGGCCCGACCTCGAAATCATCGGTGTCTCCTCCGAAGCTGCACTTTCCCCCTACCTGTCCTGGAAAGAGGGCCGCCTAGTCGACTCCCCAACCACCACCTTCGCCGAGGGCATCTCCGTACGCATCTCCTTCGACGGCTCCCAGGCCGTCATCCGTGACCTCCTCGACGACTACGTCCTCGTCTCCGAGGACGACATCCGCTTCGCCGTCGTCCAGATGCTAGAAAAGACCCACAACCTCGCCGAGGGCGCAGGCGCAGCCCCCCTCGCCGCCGCCCAAGCCCTAAAAGACCGCATCAAAGGCCGAAAGACCGTCCTAATCCTCAGCGGCGGCAACCTCTCCCTAACCCACCTCAAAGAATGCCTCGCTCTCTAACTACCGTTATTCCATCCCTCATTAAAGTCATGCCCGTCCCTAACCTTCTCTCCCTTCCAAACCAGTACTGAACTAGAGGGAGGCATAGGTGCTTTGCGCCTATGCCTCCCTCTGTTCTCATCTCCCCCTCTCCCTTAAAGGCCCTAAGGGAGAGGGGGACCAAGGGGGTGAGGGTTTCCCTACCCGCACCTATCTAAAGGAAACGCGAGCATAGCCAATCCCCCTAATTTTCCCCGATCCCCTGGCAACGACAACTCTGTCTCCTTTCCTGTCCACCACATCGACTGGCGAACTGATTATTTCCTAATCCTTGCCTATCCCTTCGTACTGCGTTATGGGCGAGCACAGGCACATCACGCTCGTCCATGCCCCTAACCTTCCCTTCTAACCAGTACTGAACTAGAGGGATGCATTGCCGCAAAGCGGCAATGCATCCCTCTGTTCTTATCTCCCCCTCTCCCTTAAAGGCCCTAAGGGAGAGGGGGATAAAGGGGGTAAGGGTTCCTATCCCCTCCCTGCTATAATTCACCCATGCCCAAGACCCCTCCCATGTACACCGGATTCGGCGACGGCGGCCAGACCGGCCTCCTCTACGGCGGCCGAGTCTCCAAGGCCGACCCCCGCTGCGAGGCCTATGGCGCACTCGACGAAGCCGTATCCGCCATGGGTCTCGGGCGCGCCCTATCCCCAAAACAGGATGTCCGGGAAATCCTTCTCGCCCTCCAGAGAGAGTCCTTCACCGTCGGCGGCGAGATCGCCATCGACACCGACTTCTACCCCAAATTCCTCAAGCACTTCCAGAAAGTCACCGCCGACATGGTCGACAAGCTTGAAGAGACCACCGACTCCCTCTCCGAGAAAATTGAACTCCCCCGAGAGTTCGTAATGCCCGGCGGCTCACCCGCCGGCGCAGCCATAGACCTCGCCCGCTCCACCGTCCGCCGCGCCGAGCGCCGCACCGTAGAGCTCATGGATAACGGCATCCTCACCAACACCGAAATCCCCCGCTACCTCAACCGCCTCAGCTCCCTACTCTTCGTCCTCGCCCGCTACGAAGAGACAGAGCGGCCTTAGCTCCACTCATCCTTCGATAGGTTCAGGTTGAACAGGTATCCGTACGCGCACTGAGTACGCTATCCATATCACTATCGCATATAGGACAACCTGCACAGTTGAGATGCTCACAGCAACAGCGATCAAACCATCCCCCGGCTCATCAATCGGCCCCAGGAAACGCAATACCCATGACAGCCACGCGGCAGCGAATAGGACTGCAATTCCCTTGCTCGGCATGCGTTTCCCGGAGTCCACGCGCTTGAGTGCCCATACCGGTAACAGCGCCAGCGGAATCGTTGCTAATAGGAATCCAAATTGACCGGTCCCAAAGCCGGCTAAGAACCGAAACACATAGACAAACACATCAAGGACATTTACCTCGCTGGACGCCGCTATACTGATGAGTGCCAAGGCCTTGCGGAAACCGTCACGCGAGGCCTGTCTGGCAAACCAAACGAGAATCGAAATTCCTACAACGGATTGCACGGGTCTCGTCAACGACGAGTAAAGCCCATACGACCTAGCCGATTCATCGTAAAAGGTCACATACACTCCCGCCTGAATCACGCTGAAGGTGATGCTAAGGACACCGACTGCCAATGAGAAGTGCCACATCAATTTGAGCATCGGGCGCTGTAACCGTCTAACCCACCTGTACGAAATCGCCAACACTGCAAAGCTAGCTATGAAGAACGGTAAGTTAGACCATCCGTAGTTTCCGTAGATGAAAAAGCCAACAGCTATTTGCACGAGGGAGCCCACTATCGATCCAACAACCCCCACCCCAAAGAACAGCCAAAGCTCCCACCTGTACTCCCGCACCTTCCCCAACACGGCCACCCACGTACCCCTCACCCCAACCCACCGACCCTCGTCAGCAGCATCTCAATAAACCGCTCCCCCTCCACCCAGGAAGCCACCCGGCAGTTAGGCTCCGGTTGCTTGTCTCCCGGGAGCCGATACGGCACCGTCATCCCCCGTGTCAGACCTTCCCTAACTTCTACATATATCCGACGCGGCGCCGCTGTCATCAGCGATGGATCGATTACCACTGCGGTTGCCATCGGGTCGTGCATGTACGTCCCGTCGAATCCGCTCTGTGCCTGCGTGAAGTCCATGTAGAATTGGCAGCAGTCGTAGGCGAAACGGCCCGCCCTGCCTCCCTTCTCCACAAACCACTCCCTCGCCGCGCTGCGCATCAGCCCGATCCCGTGAGTCGCATCCGTCGGCACCAGGGTAAACGCTATACCCGACTCCAGGACTACATCCAACGACTCCGGGTCCACGTAGGTATTGAACTCCGCTGCGTATATCGGCTCGATGTTCCCAGCCGCATCCACTGCCCCTCCCATGTTCACTATCTCTCCCGCCTGCGCCATCTTCTCAGGAAATTCCTGTATCGCCCTTGCAACATTGGTTAAGGGCCCCGTGGCCACTACCGTCACCTCCCCAGGCCTCCCTGCCACCATCTCCGCCATAGCCTCTACTGCGCCCATTTCAGACACCAGTCCCCAATCAAGCTCGGGGTAGTAATCGTCTCCCAGGTCCCCCAGCCCATCCTCCCCGTGGACCGCAGCCGCAGTATAGAGTTCCTTCACCAGCGGCGCCGACTCCCCCTTGTACACCTTTGGCCTCTTCTCTTCTTCCACAAACGACAGTATTCGAAGCACGTTCGGCGTGCATTTGTCCACGTGTACGTTCCCGCTCACTGTCGTAATCCCAATCACCTCCACCTCCGGCGAGGCCAGGGCCAGCAATATCGCCAGCGCATCGTCGACACCTGCGTCTACGTCTAAAATGATGGGTCTAGCCATTGAAGTCTCCTCCATGAATGTACCAACCGAAGCATTCGTTGGGGTATATTGCCCCCGTAGCAGTCCCCGAGAAAGGAGCATCTTATCATCAAGCCCATCGTCGTAGCGGGTGGTATCAACATGGACCTGATCGCCTCCACCGAAAGAATGCCCCGGCCCGGCGAAACGGTGTTCGCGACGAGCCTCACCCGGGTCCCGGGAGGCAAGGGTCTAAACCAGGCCGTCGCCGCCCGACGCCTCGGCCTCGCTCCCGTCTACATGCTCGGGAGCGTCGGCAACGACCCGTTCGGCAACGAGCTTCTGGAATTCATGCGAGCCGAGGATATCGAGACTGTAGGCGTAACCTCATCCCCTGACCCCACAGGCGTCGCCCTTATCACGGTCGACTCCCACGCCGAGAACACCATCGTCGTTGCCACGGGAGCCAACTCTCGCTTCGCCCCCAGTACCCTCGACCCCCTCGCTGCACACATAGCCAATGCAGGCGTAGCTCTCGTCCAGCTTGAAATACCCGTCGAGACCATCCACCGCTTCCTCACCATCGCCTCCGAGTCCGGCGTCACCACAATACTCAACACCGCCCCCGCCCTTCCCCTCCCCGAATCCCTGCTCTCCCTCGTCGACATCCTGTGCCTCAACGAAACAGAGCTCTCCGAGATGGCTCAAACGCCCATAGATTCCACAGACCGCGAAGTGCTGGTATCAGCTGCCCGTATGCTCTTGGCACGTGGCCCTCGGACCGTGATAGTAACCCTGGGCGCTGCCGGAGCCCTCACAATCACCCCCGACGATACCTACCTGACCCCCGCCTCTACCGTCCACGCCTTGGACCCGACCGGCGCCGGCGACTGCTTCCTAGGGGCCCTGGCCTCCCGCCTCAACGAAGGCGCCTCACTCGCCGACGCCATTACCTTCGCCAACAAAGCTGCCGCCCTCTCCGTCCAACGCCCCGGCGCAAGCTCCTCCATCCCCCACCGCTCAGAACTCGAATCCCTCTAACCGCCCCCAATCCCCTCCCCCTCAACGGGACTTTTGCGTCGGGAGGATGGCGAGCCGCTCGCCCTGCCGAAGATCCGCCTGCGGCGGGAGCCCGTCGAAGTATGAGCGGTGGGGGGCCAGTCCCCTCTCCCTTCCGTAGGGGCGATTGGCCAATCGCCCTAACGCCCCGCACGCTCCTCACCCCACAACCCGCCCACGATGTACGGACTTTCCATTCCTAAGGGCGGGGTACTCCGCTCGCCCTGTCGAAGATGCGCCGAGGCGGGATCTAAGTCGATAGAATGTGTTACCTATCTCCCCGAACAACTGTTACCCATGTCCCCGGTCTATACACCCGGAGAGGGCTAGGGTGAGGGTGATTCCCCCCTACCGAGCCCCGTACTCGGGCTTCCTCTTCTCCGAAAACGCCCGCGGCCCTTCCTTGCTGTCCTTGCTCTCGTACAACGCGCTCATCAGAGTGTGTACCAGGTGCAGGCCCTCGCTATGAGGCATATTCGAACCCCGGTAGGCCAGCTCCTTCGTAACCCTCACCGACAAAGGCGCGTTCTCACATATCCGCCGCGCTATCGACTCCGCCGTCGGCATCAACTCTTCCTGTGCCACCACCCGGCTGACCAGCCCGATCCGCAACGCCTTCTCCGCATCAATGAAATCCCCCGTCAGCAGAATCTCCATAGCCTCCGCCATCCCCACCATCTTCGGCAGGCGCATCGCCCCATACCCGTGCAGCAGCCCCCATCTCACCTCCGGCGACCCAAACGATGCACTCTCCGACGAAATCCTGATATCGCAGGCAAGCGCCAACTCCAGCCCACCGGCTAAACAATACCCGTTGACTGCCGCAATGAACGGCTTAACCGACATCGGTTGATCGTAGTGCTTGAACATCGTGTACGGCTGCCCCGGCCCTTCCAACTCCCGATTCACGTACTCTTTCAGGTCTCCCCCGGCGCTGAAAGCCTTGCCCCCTGCTCCCGTGACAATCGCAACCCAGACATCCGGGTCCCGGTCAACTTCCTCTATCGCATCGGCCAGCTTCTGCTTCAACTCCTCGTTCATCGCGTTCATCGCCCGCGGCCTGTTCAGGGTGATATACGCAATCCTGTCCCGCACTTCGTAATCTAAAACCATGACACGCCTCTCTGATATCCCCCGGTCAGCTGTACCGCCGTCCCCGACACCCATTTCGCCGCCGGGCTCGCCAGGTGCCGAATCATCTCCCCTATGTCCCGCGGCGTCCCGATACCCAGGGGATACTCAAGCAGCACCTCGGCTTTCCTCTCCTCGCTCCACCCCGGCTCCCGGGAGTCGATCGCCCCCGGCATCAGCGCCACCACCCTGATCCCCTTGTCAGCCACCTGTATCGCAAACTCCATCGTCATGCCCAATAGCGCCGCCTTGCTGGCGTTGTACGCGGGAGACATCCCCGGCTCCCCGACCCGCGCCGCCTGGGAGCTCATACTAACGATGAACCCCTTGCCTGCCTTCATCATCGGACCTAGCGCCGCCCTGGAGCAGTAGAACACCCCGTTTACGTTCACGTCTATCACCCGACGCCATTCCTCGTCCGGCAGGTCCCACGCGTTGCCCCTCGGCGCATCTATCCCCGCGTTGTTCACCAGGATGTCCAGCCGGCCGTACTCCTCGACCACCCGCTCCACTAGCGCTTCCGCCTCCCGGGGCTGGCTTGTGTCCATAACCATGCTCACCGCCTCCCCACCCATCCCCCTGATCTCCGACACCGTCCTGTCCGCGGGCTGAATGTCTCCAATCACGATCTTCACACCCGCCTCCGCCAGAACGTGCGCTATACCTCTCCCAATTCCCTGCGCCGCACCCGTCACTATCGCCACTTCGCCGGTTATGTCACTGCTGTCGCCCATCTGCTTCTCCCTTGGCCCTGCTAGTCTCCGATCAACGGCGCTTCCGCAGATACCCTCGTCCCGAGCAACCCCGCATACTCTTCCTCCCCCAATCCCAGCATATCGCAGAACACCCGGCGGTTGTGCTCGCCATATCGGGGTGCCGGTGCATGGCTCCCTCCCGGCGTCTTCGACATCTTGAACGGTATGCCAAAGTGAGAGTATTCCCCCACCGACGCATGCTCCGTCGTCTCGAAAAACCCTCTCTCTTTGAAGTGTGGATCTTCGAATAGGTCGTTTGCCTTGGAGACGATTCCGCAATGCACACCCACCCCTTGCAGCCGAGCCATCACATCCCTAGCCCCCAACCCCGACGTCCACGCGTTTATCGCCTCGTCAATCTCTTCCTGCAGCCGAAATCTGCTCAAGATATGCCGATATCGTTGCTCTTCGAGCAGGTCTTCCCGACCCAGTGCCCGGCACAACGACTCCCATTCCGCATCGCTCCCCGCCGAGATCGCCACCCACTCATCCTCGCCCTTGCACCGGTACGCGCCTTGCGGTGTCCTGGAAGGGTGCCGGTTCCCGAGACGCTTCCGCACCCGCCCGTTCATCGTGTAGTCCAGGACTGCGTCACCCAGCAGGCCGATGTAGCCCTCCTGCTGAGACAGGTCCATCCGAGCCCCTTTGCCCGTCCGCCGTCTCCTCTCCAAAGCAGCCAGCACCGCATACACCCCCCACATCCCCGACGCCGGGTCCGTGAACGCCCCCGAAGAACGTACCGGCGGCCCGTCCGGGTGCCCCGTCAGGTGGGAAAGCCCCGTCATACCTTCCAGGGCCTCTCCAAAGCACACGTAGTCCCTGTAAGGCCCAGACCGTCCGAAGGACGGCATGCTTATCATTATCAGGTCCGGCCTCACCTTCCTCAGGTCGTCGTAGTCCAACCGCAGATTACCCATCACCCGTGCGCTGTAATTCTCGATTACCACATCCGCAATCGAGACCAGCTCCAGCATAAGGTCGCGGCCCCGCTCAGTCTGCAGGTCCAGAGCGATACTGTCCTTGTTCCGGTTTCCCATATGAAAATAGGAGCCCCGGTTATGTGGGTCCTCTGTATCCTCTATCCCGTCCGGTGGAAGCATGTACCTCACCGCATCCACGTATACGGTCGCCTCGACCCGTATCACCTCCGCCCCCAGCGACCCCATGAGCTGCGTCGCGTACGGCCCTGCCCAATACCGGGTGAGATCAACGACTCTTACGTCGCTTAACGGCAGATGTTTCAATTCAAGCTCCCATCCCTATATCACCTGCCCCGAGCCCAGCATCGCCATCTCCCTTGTAGATATCCCCAATCTCTGCTGATACACCTCCCGGTTCGCCTCCCCCAGTGCCGGAGCCATTTCCGGTGCAGGCGTCTCTTCCCCCATCACCGTCAGCCCCGTGCCGGGAAACGCAATATCCCCAAACTTCGGGTGCTCCAGCGTCTTGAAGAACCCGCGCTCTCTCAGGTGCTGGTCTCTGAGCATGTCCCTGGGCGTGTCGACCTTGGCGCAAGGTATCCTCAGCAGTTGTGATAGCTCAAATGCCTCGTCACTCTCCATCTCCCCCAACCATGCCCCGATGGAGTCCCAAAGTGTCTGCTTTGCCTCTTCCGGTATGGCTCTCGAAAGCGCTGATTCGAACGAGTCCACCAACTCCGGGTGCCCTATCATCTCGAACAGCGATTGCCGCTGCTGTTGCGTTAGAGAGGTCACGATCATATAGCCGTCCTTGGTCTGGTACATGTCGCACAGGGGCGTCGGCGGCGAAAGTGAACTGCCCGTCCTGCCCCTCACGACCCCCTGATACGTGTACAGCACGAGCGTCGTCTCCAGGAAATTCGCCGCCACCTCCAACATCGACACGTCCACCTGCTGCCCCTCCCCCGACACCTCCCGCCAATGCAGGGCTGAAAGCGCCGCTATCACCCCCGACATCCCGGACTTGAACTGAGGCAGTAGCCCGCCTGACGGCACTGGTTCTTGGTCGGGGAACCCGGTGGGGTACATCAGCCCGCTTATCGCGTGCTCAATCAGCTCGTTTGCCTTGTACCCCGCATACGGGCCCCACTGCCCGAAATCCGACACCGAAATCTGTACCAGCCCCGGATTCGTGGATCTCAATTCGTCATATCCGAGCCCCATCTCTTCCAGATACCCCGGATCGAAGCTCTCCACCAGCACGTCCGCTTCTTCGGCCAGGCGCCGGAAAATCCGCCTCCCCGAGGCTCTGGTCAGGTCTAGGGTTATGCTCCGCTTACCGCTGTTCAGGTAGAGAAAAAGACCGCTGCTCTCCCGCCCCGGTAGATCGTTGTAAAACGGCGCCAAAGCCCGCACCGGGTCCCCCGAGACCGGAGGCTCGACCTTCAAGACCTCCGCCCCTCCCCGCCCCAGCAGCCTCGCACAAAAAGCCCCCCCAATGCCGTTGCTGACGTCGAGGACCTTTAAATGGGAAAGCCAATTATCCATTCTTACGCTGCTAGGGAGAGTGTCCCCTCTGGCAGCTCCATCTCCTGCCTACAATGCGGGCGTCACATGCTTTTTGCACATGTGACGCCCGGTTATTGCGTTTTCTTTTGAGGGAGTGAATGTCTCCCCCTTTGCCCCTAGTACCCTATCGCATCCAGCGACGCATCCACCGCATCCACGTACGCATCCATCTCCTCGTGTCCCATCACCGTCGAGATGCAGCTCATCCCCCGGCCCGCGTAGATAATCCCGTGGCCCAGCATCTCGTGGGTAAACTTGTTGAACGTCTCCTGCCCCGGCCCGGAGGCCGAGAAGTCCCGGAAATCGTTCATCGCTTTGTCCGTCAGGTGGAACCAGAACAGAGATCCGGAACCCGTGATCTGCGCCGGCACTTCTTTCCGCACAACCAGGTCGTTCAGCTTACCTCTCACGTAGTCGCCCAGCCCGCCTATCCGGTCGAACGCCTCCGGCGTCATCATCTTCATCGCCGTCAGGCCCGCCGTCATCGTCACCGGGTTCGCGTTGAATGTGCCTCCGTGATGGACCTGGTGCCCCGACCTGTGGTCGAAGACTTCCATCACGTCGTCCGTGCCTGCCACCGCCCCCACAGGGAACCCGCCCCCGATTATTTTAGCCAGCGCGGTGATGTCCGGATTGATCCCATGTTGCTCGAGCGCTCCCTTATAGGAGAGCCGGAAGCTGATGACCTCGTCCGAGATCAGAAGTATCCCGTAGTCCTGCGTTATTCGTCTTATCGACTCCAGGAACCCCGGCTTGGGCGGAATCCACCCGAGCGCCGCAGGCAGGGGGTCGATAATCACGGCCGCCAGCTCGTCCTTGTGCTGCTCTATTATCGAGGCGCAAGCGTCAATGTTGTTCCAGGGCATCGCGATCACTTCATTGGTGACCGCAGGCGATACGCTCAGCTCCGACACGCTTGTCGGCATAACCGGGTCGCCCCACTCGCCGGGGTTGGCGGCCTCGCTCACCTGGGCGTAGTCATAGCTCCCGTGGTAGGCGCCCTCGATCTTGGCGATCTTGTACTTGCCCGTCCGAGCCCGAGCCGCCTTGATCGACAGCATCACCGCCTCGCTCCCCGAGTTGCAGAACCGGATCTTGTCTATGGAGTCGATCCGGTCGACCAGCAGGTTCGCCAGTTCCAGCTCGGGCTCCGTCGGCATCGCGAATGCCGTGCCTCTCTCCAGCTGCTTGCTGACGGCTTCCACGATCGACGGGTGCGCGTGCCCGTGGATCAGAGACGTCATGTTATTGATGAAGTCCAGCCGCTCTTCCCCTTCGACATCCTTCACCTTGAACCCGTTCGCACTGCTCACGTAGATCGGGTACGGATTCATCGTCACCGAGTGTCGGCTGTTCCCCCCCGGCAGCACCCTCAGGCCCTGCTCGTAGAGCTGTTTGGACCGCGACGCTTCGGACCTGTACGCGATAGTCTCGGGGCCTTTGCCGGTCATGGGATACCTCCTAGTAATAAAGCCCCTATCCAAGGGCTGAAAAAGAATATCAGACCCCCCACCCCCACGCAACGCCCCACACCATCCCCCCTCCCTCGACCAGACCATTGCATAACCCCCCTGCGTGGGGCCGCTCGTGCTGAGGCTCTCGAAGTATGAGCGGGGGGTGGAGATCAATTGATCTGGACAGCTCGCCGGAGGCAATCTGTAGTTATGCAAAGGTCCCTCGACGGGTAAGGGTGCCCCTCTTTATTCCCATTCCCCGTAGGGGCTGGTCTCGTGCCTGCCCTCTCCCCGTCACCTCGGAAGGGGCGCAACAGAATTACCACCCGTCATTCCGGCCCCCAACCTCCGGAATCCATCCCCTTCCCTCCTCGAATCTATATACTAAGAAACGTTCATCCCCAATAAACGGGTGTCTTATAATCTAGCAGTACAAAGCCATGACTCAATGGGATATACATACAGCGGAGACCAAGTTCAGCGCACTGGTCAATGATGCGCTATCAGGCGAGCCTCAGTTAGTGACTCGTCGGGGGAAACCCGCCGTGGTCGTTTTGTCCGCCGAGGAATACGAGCGCCTCTGCCGTCTGGAGAAGGCCAACGCCCCGACTTTCAGTGACTTACTCCTCCAGATGCCCCAGGACGATCAGGAATTCGAGCGACTATCCCTTCCTCCTCGTCCCTTTAGCCCATGTCATCCCGAGGCCCCGCGAGGGATCTAAGGCGTCGGCTTACCAGCCACCTCACTTGCTGCCAGTCACACTACCCCATCACTTGACTCCCCCCTACCGAAACCCCGCCATCACCTCTTTCGCAAACCGCTCAACCTGCGATATCCCCTCTTCCGGCGGACACACGACATTCAACACAAACTCCGTCACCCCGACGTCTACGAACGCCTGCAGCATCTCCCGCATCTGGTCTGCCGTTCCCAGCAGATGAGGCGCGTCCGCGGGCACGGTCGTCGAACTCCCATATCTCCGCGTAAACACCCCCGACGCTATCTCCGCCGACTCCTCCGCACTCCCCGAGAAGCACAGGAACAGGTGCATCACCCTCGTCATCTCCGGGTCCCCGCGCCCCGACTCCCGCGCCTGCTCCTCCGCCCGCTCGAACATCGCCTTTGCTTCCTCCGGTGTCTTGCTCACAGGGATTAGTGAGTCGGCGAAACGGCCCGCCCTCCGCACCACCGACGCCGCTCCTCCCCCGACATGTATCCGAGGGTGAGGCTTCTGCACCGGTTTGGGGACCAACTGGTATTCATCCAGGTCAAAATGCTTTCCGTGGAACGTCACCGAATCCTCTGTCCACAACCTCTTGATCACCTCCAACGCCTCGTCCGACCAGCTCGCCCTGTGTCGTACGTTGCCCCCGTATGCTTTCAAGTCGGGCCCTTCATTACCCACCCCGACTCCCAGCACCGCCCTTCCCCCGGACAGGATGTCCAGGCTCGCCACCGTCTGCGCCACCATCACAGGGTTCCGCAACGGCAGCAGCATCACGGACGTTCCCACCATCAGCTTGCTCGTATGGGCCGCCATGAACGACAACGCCGTGAAACACTCCAACGCCGGAGCCCTCGACCCTATGTTCTCCGTCACCCAAATCGAGTCTAACCCCAGCTCTTCAACCTTTTGAGCGTACGCCGGAAGGTCCGTAAAGTCCGCCCGCTCCGAATAAGTCACCCCGAACTTGATGTCTGACATGTTAATTCACCTCTGCTATTTGAAATGCGGCATTATCTCCCGCGCCACCTTCTCCACCGTCGCCGGGACCTCTCCCGCCGGACACACCGGGTCGAGAATAACGTGCGTCGCCCCAGCTGCTTCGTATTCCTTCAACACCCTCACACACTCCTCCACCGTTCCCAGAACGGCATTCACCCCTGCGTGGATATGGTAAACCGGGTACGTGTATCGAGCCAGCAGCGTCGCCCTTGCTACCTCCAGTGCACTCTCCGCAGAATCCCCGAAGTTCACGTACAGGTAAATCCCATTCGCAAACTCCCTCGACTCCCTCCCACACTCGCGACGATATCCTTCTATCTTCCCGTACATCTCCGCCGTGTCCGCCGGCGCCGTGTGCGCGGGTATGAACCCGTCCCCCCACCGCCCCGCCCGCCGAAGCACCGCCGGAGCATCTCCCCCAACCCAGATCGGCGGAAAAGGTCGCTGATACGGCCTCGCCCCCAGGGCGTAGTCCGAAAACTGCGAGAACTTCCCTTCAAAGGTGACTGGTTCTCCAGTCCAAAGCTTGGTCATTATCTCCAGCGTTTCGTCGCACCGCTTGCCCCGCTCGCTCAAGGGCACACTGTAGGCCTTATACCCCTCAACCGCGTTCCCCCCCGACCCAACCCCAAGTATGAACCGCCCTTCCGAGAGGTGGTCGACCGTCGCCACAGCGTGTGCGAATCCAACAGGGTTCCGGAGAGGCAGCAGCACCACCGCAGGCCCTATCGTGATCCGCTCCGTATACGCTGCGAATTGGCTCAGGACCACCATGGGTTCCAAAGCCTCCGGTCCGCTGTGAACGTTCTCTGTCACCCACAGGGAGTCGTAGCCAACCGATTCCACCAGCTGCACCGACTCCCGCACCTGCACACCATCCTGGTACTGTGCGAAGCATATCCCGAATTTCATCTGTCTGTTCGCCCTTGTCTCCTCTCCCCGAGACCCGGCCGTCAGCTCATCAAAAAGCCGTGCTTTAGCGGGTCGTCAGGGTCTATTACAAACTGGTGCATCGCAGTCACGTATGCCGATCCTGTCAGCTCAGGCACTATTGCCGGGTAGTCCCCGACCATGGTCTCTCCTATCGCCCGAGCCCGGAACAGCGTCCCGATGTAGCTTTCGTAAACGAATTCTTCACCCTTGCCTATCTTCCCGTCGGAGTACATCACCGCCAGCCGAGAGCAAGTCCCCGTCCCGCACGGCGACCGGTCGATGCTCCCCGGCGGTATCACCACGACATTCTTGGAATTGGCCTCTGGGTGGGTAGGAGGCCCGTAGAACTGCACCTGCATCGTGCCCCCGAAGTAGGACTGCTCCCGGCCATTCGGCTCAGGGTGCACTATTTCCAACTGCTCCAGGGCGTCATCCCTTATGCTAATCCCCGAGGCTATGATCTTCTCCAGCTCCCCCTCCCCAAGTGTCAGCCCCACCGACTCCGCAGCCACGAGCAGGTAGTACATCCCCCCATAAGCCACGTCCAGCACGACCTCGCCAAACTCCCTCGTGTTTACACTCACATCCTTCTCATACAGAAACGCCGGCACATTCTGGATTGTCACCGATTTCGCCCTTCCCCCCTCCACCAGCACCCGCGCCTCGATGAGCCCCGCCAGCGTCTCCAGGTTTATCCTGGTTACCGGCTCTTGCACTTCCACCATGCCCGTCTCCACCAGCACGGTGCATGTCGCTATAGTGCAGTGGCCGCACATAGGCACGTATCCCTGCGGCTCCAGGATGATCATCCCCACGTCGGCCCCCGGCATCGAAGGTTCCGTTATCACCGTCGCACACATTCCGCTGTGTCCCCGAGGCTCGAACAGCACCGCCGTCCGAAGATGGTCCATCTCGTCCCGCAGGTACTGGGTCTTCTCCACCACCGACTCGCCGGGAATCATAGGAAAACCGCCGGTTATCACCCTCAGGGGACACCCGGCGGCATGTGCCTCAACACTGCTTATAACATTCGATATGTTCATATCGTCCTATCCCCCCTCCCTAGACGTTACCTTTGCATAACCTGCGTTGGAGGGGTCGGGGCCGCTCGTGCTGAGGCTCTCGAAGTATGAGCGGGGGGAGGGAGGTAAGATGATCTAGATGGCACCACTGGCGTGATCAGCAGTTACGCATAGGTCCTTTGAAGGGTTGTAGATGTGCTGAGACGTGAATTCATCCCCTACAACTGATACGCAACATCCACCCCCGACACCTCCTCCCAATCCCCATCCCTCGACACATAGAATTCCAGTCGTAACCCGTCCGGGTCCAGCAGGAAGAAACTCCTCTTCGTCGACGAGTCGATGCTAACCTCCGGCTCTATGCCCTTGGCCCTCACCGCTGCCTCCGCCGCTTCCACTTCCTCCTCGCTCTTCAACTCAAACCCGACATGGTGCATCCCCGGCTCTCGGCCCTCAGTCAAAGGCAGTATCACCAGGTCATGCCTGTCCAGGGGACCCGTGAACACGGTATAAGACCCATCCGCCCCCGCGTGAGCAACTTCCAGCCCTGCCACGTCCTTGTAGAAGTCCACCAGTCCCTCGTAGTTTTGGGCCACAATCGCTCCGTGTCCCACCTGTCTGCTCGGTATTATCGCTCCAGGGTTAGGCACGAGGTTGGGGTCTACAGCGTACCTTGCGGCCGTGCTTCGCTCTGCCGTCTGCGGTGTCCACTTGACCGTCAACACCTCCGTATTCCCGTCTCGCCACACTTCTCGCCAGTCCTTGGCGGCATCAGCGTAGAACTCGTGGTAGTTGCCCTCAGGGTCAAATAGATAAACGCTGTGCGACACTTGGTGGTCCGCCGTCCTGTGGATCGGCAGCCCCGACTCCAGCGCCCGCTCATAAGCCTCCAGCAACACGAGCTCGTTCTCCATCTCCCACCCAAAGTGGTTCAGCCCAGGCCTCATGCCTCGCTTCTCCGATATCAGGCTCGACCCATCCCCGGCCTTCCGCGCCCTCGCCGATATCTCGATCAGGGCCACGTCGTGGTGCGAACTTCCGTTGCTCAAAAACCCTGCCTTGATCGGCGGCTCCCGGAACACCTCGCTGAGCCCGCACACCTTCGTGTAAAACTCCATCGAGCGTTCAAGCTCCCCAACAAACAAATTCGCATGTCCCAACCTCCGAGGCCTGAACATCACACTCTTTTCACCCATCTCTTTTTCTCCTATCCTTCGGAATCCCCTCTCCCTTGACGGGAGAGGGCTAGGGTGAGGGTGACTCCCTCCCCCCTACAACCCGTGCACCTTCGCCACATTCCCCCCGACCAGCTTCTCCTGGTCTTCGCTCGAAAGACCGTCCAATATCCGTTCCAGTGAAGCATGCGCATCCAGCCCTATCGACCGGATATGCGGGAAGTCCGACCCCCACATCACCCCGTCCGCCCCAATGTGATTTACCGCGTCCCGCCCGAACGGGTCATCGATCATCCCGTGCCACATCCGTTTCTTTATGTAGTCGCTGGCCAGCATGTCCAGCTTCTCCATCGGCATCCGGTGCGCCGCTGCCCCTTGCACCTGGTCCATCCGGAACATGAACATCGGCACCCAGGATATCTCCCACTCGGCGCAGATCAGCTTCAGTTTTGGAAACCGGTCTAGTATCCGCCCGAAGATGAAGTCGTCAGCCAGCGTAGTAGTCAACTCCAGGAACAGATCGACCCACGTGCTAGGCGCCCTCTCCATGTCTTCCCTGGTGTGGAAGTGCAGGGGGTCCGGCACCCGACCCGTTATAGAGTGCAAAGTGATGGAAATCCCTGCGTCCTCCGCCGCCGCCCAAAACGGATCGTAGTATTTGTCCCTGTACGGCTTCGACCCCTCAGGCGGAACGACGTTGATCATGGCACCCTTAAGGCCCTTTTTCGATACCCGTTCCAGCTCCGCCAACCCCCAATCCACGTCCTCCATAGGCACCGCCCCGATCCCGATCAACGTCTTGGGACTGTACGACACGAACTCGGCCAGCCAGTCGTTATATGTCTGCGCCGCCGCCCTTACCACTTCCCGGTCCCGGCCCTGCATCGCCAGCATCATCAATGTCGGGTTCAGCACCTCCGCCTCGACCTTGGCCTCCTGTTGGAACTTGACCCGCTTCGCCGGGTCCTTGCCCGCGTCGACCAGGTCTCCCATATCCGCCATCTCGGCCTCGGTCTCGTCTATCTTCAGATACTGAGCCCCCGTGTAGAAGAAACGGCCCTTCTTCCCCAGGTGTTCATTGACGATACGCGGCGTCCGCTCTCCGAACTTCTTCCCTATCGCGTCCCACCACAGCTCCGTCGGCTCGACAACATGGGAATCCGCCGAAATTACTCTGTCAAACTTCAATTATTTCCTCCGTCCATCCCCTCTCCCTTGATAGGAGTCGTAGATGCTGCAAGTGCGCCTTTAGCGTACGCCGAGGCGTGAGAGATAGGGCCATAGTGGCTCCCCCGCCGCCCGATTCTACCCAAAAACCCCCCACCCTTCAATCGAACTCCTCCCTCTACCGGTAGGGAGGGCGACCGGCTGGTCGCCCTCCCTACCGAACACCCCTCACAGGGAAAACCCCACGATCTGTTACCCATGTCTCCGAACATGTGTTACCTATCTCCCCGAACAACTGTTACCTATGTCCCCGGTCTGTACCGTCCTATCCCTTCTCCCTCAATGAGACCTTTGCATAACCGGTGTTGGCGGGGCCGGGGCCGCTCGTGCTGAGGCTCTCGAAGTATGAGCAGGGGGGTGTTAGGGCATATGGATGGAACAACAGAGATGCGATCTGCAGTTACGCAAAGGGCTCTCGATTAGTGAGGGTGATTCCTCTCCCCCCCTCACCCCCCAAATATGTCCAACGGCAGAAACGCCGACACGCACACGTTTGGCAGGTCCACTACCTCGCTCACCTTGAAGTCCACCGCCACGCTGCAGATTACGTACGCCTGCTCCCGACTGTACCCCCGCTCCATCAGCAGGCTGATCATGTTTAGAAGCGCCTGTCTCATGGCGAGAGTCACGTTACCGGACTCGTTCCGGCCATCCTCTATCGGCATACCCGTAGTCGCTATGAACCGTTTCGGCGCCGCCATCTCCGGCGATGTCCAGTACTGGTCCGACTCGAATATCGGGAACCGGATGTTACGCCTCTCTGCTGCTCCCTCTCTTATCCGGAACTTGGCATGAATCGCCGCCGACATCTCGACCGCCGTCCCGCAGCATTCGCTGTCCCCCTGTGCAAAATGCCCATCCCCCGCCGAGAACAACCCTCCTTCTACGAAGACCGGGCACAGCAGGCGAACGCCACGAGTCAGCTGTTTAATGTCCATGTTCCCGCCATTCTCCCTGGGCGGCATGGTCCTCAGTCCCTCCGATGCCACCGGGTCCCAGGAAGGCACCGCTCCAATCTTTTCCGGCGGCAGCGCCGTCCCTCCAGCCTCCGCCGCCCGAGCCTCCCTCTCACGGCACGCTTCCATCAAAGCTCTGGAAGGAGCCACGCCTATGGTACCCATGAACGACGCCTCAGGGATCCTCACGTTGGGAATTTGCTCCGACACCGCATGTTTCCCGTCCATCGACCATTTCGCCAGGAACGGTTCGCCATACAGGTCGGCAATAAACCCGAAGCCCGGTTTAATGCTCGTGAATCCGAAAGTACCGGGCACGATGTCTATGATGTCGATTTCCAGCAGGTCGCCGGGCTTGGCGCCCTTCACGTACACGGGCCCCGTGAGCGGGTGCACCACATTGCGGCTAAACCCAAGCAGTGACTCTGACGTAGAGTCGGGGGTGCACTGGCCGTCCGAGGCGTCCCGGGTCTCGAGATACACCTCCTCTTCCGGCTCGACCTCCAGCGCCGGCGGGATGTCCGGGTGCCAGCGATTGTGCCCCTTCTCCGGCTCCTCCCCACACCTCTTCGAATAATCCAGTTCTATGCTCTTCATTTTTCCTTCTCCATTCCAAAACTCTTTTTACCTGTTATTCCGCGGCCCCGCGAGGAATCTAGGACTTCCCATTCACCTTCCTCCTTAAAACCCCTAGGGCGGGGAGAATCCGCTCATCCTGAGCCAGGTCGAAGGGTCGAGCGGATTCCGGGTGGGGGCCTCTCCCCCTACCCCTCAAATATGTCCAACGGCAGAAACGCCGACACGCAAACGTTCGGCAAGTCCACCACCTCGCTCACCTTGAAATCGACCGCCACGCTCGTTATGCAGTACGCCTGCTCCCTGGAGTACCCCCGCTCCATGATTATCCCGATCATGTTCAGTAGCGCCTGCCTGGTCGCCAACGTTATATTCCCCGACTCGTTCCGACCATCCTCTATCGGCATCCCTGTAGTCGCAATGAACCGCTTGGGCGCCGCCATCTCCGGCGACGTCCAGTAGTTGTCCGCTTCGAATATCGGGAACCGGATGTTCCGTCTCTCGGCCGCTCCCTCCCTTATCCGAAATCGAGCGTGAATCGCCGTAGCCATCTCCACCGCCGTCCCGCACGTCTCTCCGTCCCCCTGTGCAAAGTGCCCGTCCCCCGCCGAGAACATCCCCCCGTCCACAAACACCGGACACAGTAGCCGAACGCCTTTGGTCAGCTGTTTGATATCCATGTTGCCGCCGTTCTCCCTCGGCGGAATCGTCCTCAGCCCCTCCGAAGCTATCGGCTCCCACGTCGGCACCGCCCCCGCCTTGTCCGGCGGCTCCGCGAATCCCCCCGCCTCCGCCGCCCGAGCTTCCCTCTCCCGCCACTCCTCCATAGCTGCCCTTGACGGTGCAACCCCGATTGTTCCCATAAACGACGCCTCCGGGATCCGCAGCCCCGGCAGCTGCTCCGACACCGCGTGCTTCCCGTCCATCGACCATTTCACCAGGAATGGGTCCGTAAACAGGTCCGACAGAAACCCGAAATGCGGCAGTATCCCCGTGAACCCGAAAGTCCCAGGCACTATGTCGATGATTTCGATTTCCAGCAAATCTCCCGGCTTAGCCCCTTTTACGTACACGGGCCCTGTCATCGGGTGCACGACACCGCCGTCAATGCCCGGCACATCTGCCAATGTGGACTCCGGGGTTATTTGTCCATCCAGCGCGTCCCTGGTCTGCAGGTAGACCTCTTCCTCCGGCTCCACCTCTAACGCTGGCGGAATATCCGGGTGCCAGCGGTTGTGTACCTTCTCCTGTTCCTCCCAGCACCTCTTCGAATAGTCCATTTCTATTCTTTTCATTCTTACCCCTCCATTCGTGCTCTTTCCGTTCTTCCATTCCCACTCCCCG
The DNA here is from genome assembly GCA_965249275.1 of Dehalococcoidia bacterium. GTDB lineage: Bacteria > Chloroflexota > Dehalococcoidia > Plut-88900 > Plut-88900 > Plut-88900. The sequence continues at coordinate 554,598 of CBDFLQ010000005.1, read as the reverse complement.
TAGGAGCGACTCTCGTGGTCGCCCTCCCCACCTCTCCCCTGTCAAACCGAGGCCCTTTTCACTGTCATTCCGAGGCTCCGCGAGGAATCTAGTACTTGCCCCCTCACCTTCTTCCTAACCCCCCACTCTCCCAGCCCCCGAAAGCTATACTACTATCTAGTCCACCCAATGGAAACGGGCACAAACTCATGGTGAAGTTCGGCATCCAGGTCCCCGCCGGCCGAGAGGGCATCTACATACCCTCCGCCTTCTCGACCCCGGAGCAGATCATTGGCCTGTTCCCCCAAGCCGAGTCCCTCGGCTTCTATTCCGCCTGGGGCAACGACCACCTCAACACCCCAAGGGGCGCCCGCTATCGCTACGACCAGCCTCCTAACGTCTACGAAATTCTCATCACCCTTGCCAGCGCTGCCGCTGTAACAAAGTGTATCAGGCTCGGGGTCGCCGCCCTCACCCTGCCCCAGCGTGAGCCCGTGGCCCTCGCCAAGCAGGTCGCGACTCTGGATGTATTCAGCAAGGGCCGAGTGTCATTGGCTGTAGGAATCGGCCACTACCGCGACGAATTCGTCAACGTGAAGCCCCGCCAGAAACACGCCCACCGCGGCGAGATGTTCGAAGAGGCCCTTGAAGCCCTACACGCGATATTCACCCAAGATCCCGCGAGCTTCTCCAGCAAGCACTATGGGTTCGAAGATATCTCCCTGCACCCCAAACCCCTCCAGGACCCCCTCCCCATATACATCACGGGCACGGGGCCCAAGACCCCGGAGCGCGTGGTCAAATGGGGCACGGGCTGGATGCTAACTAACGTGGGGGATCAGACCCTCGGCGAGCGCATTGAAACCGTCAAGCGCCTCGCCGAAAACGCAGGCCGAGACCCCTCCACCCTGGAAATGGCCCACACCATAGCCCTTAGAGTTGACCCTACCCACGAAAAGGCCGTCGACAGGTTCCAAAACAGCCTGCTCATGAACGGGCCCCGTGGCCTGGGCAGCAAATCCTACCGATTCACCAGGTGCGTCGGCACCCCATCCGAAGTCGCCGAGCAGATACGGAACATCTGCCGGGAAGGAATCGACCACATCATTATTCAGGACTTCGCCGTCGACACCTTCCCCGAAATGCAGGAGCAGATTCAGCTCTTCGGAGAAGAGGTCATACCCCTCTTCGAGACCTTTGCATGACCTCCATTCCTGCGTAGGATGCTCACGAAATATGGCACATACATCCCCAAGGGCGGGGTATTCCGCTCGCCCTGTCGAAGATGCGCCGTGGCGTGAGCCGAGTCGAAGGGTCTCAAGAGCGGAATGGGCGGGGTGTCCTAGCCCCACGCCCGGGAGTTGCGCCAAGCCTGAGAGGGCTAGGACCGTAGGCTCACCAAGAAGAGTGAGGGTGAACCTCCCCTACAACCCATATAACCCAACCGCATTCTCCCCCAACACTTTAAGTTGGTCGACCTCCGGCAGCACCTCCAGGGTCTTCCTGAGTTCATTGACCGGGTCCGGCACACCGTCCGCATGTGGATAGTCCGATGCCCAGATGAACCTGTCCGCCCCAACGTGCGTTATGACCGCCGGGGCAAAATGTTCATCGGGGTCCAGGGAGATCCAACATTGCTCCTTGAAATACTCGCTTGGGGGCCGCTTGCATCCGGTCGTGAACCCGGCTATCTCGAACTTCTCATCCATCCGATCAAGCCACCACGGCAGCCACCCGCACCCCGACTCCAATATCACTATCTTCAACCCCGGAAACTTCTCGAACACTCCACCCTGAAATAAAGAGGCGACTGCCAGCGGCATATCCAGGACCGCAGTCGTTAGATGCCACCAGTAGGTGTCCGAGTAGGTGATCTTGTAGTAGCCCTGGATGACCCCGGGAGCTTTGACGCTATCGTGGGGATGAATGGTAACCGGCAGCCCCGACTCCTGGGCCTCGGCCCAAAACGGGTCGTAGAGAGAGTCCCCGTATGGCCGGCCCTCCGGGGCTTCCATACCGATATTGACCGCCCTGGCCCCGAGCCCCGCCACTCTCTGAAGCTCGGCAACTGCAAGCTCTACGTCGAGCATGGAAAGGTGAGGAATCGGAATGAGCCTGTCCGGATAGGGCTCGCAGAAATCCACTATCCATCGGTTGTACGCCCGGGCATACGCCGCCGACAATTCCGCGTCCTTCCACTCCGACTGCGTCTGAACGATGATCGTGTGATAGAGCACCGCAACGTCGATCCCATCCCCGTCCAGCACCTTGATCCGTTCATGGGAGTCGCAGGAGCCGGGAGCCATCTTCAGACCGTCGGCGTAGGTGAAGGCGCCTGGTTTCAGGCTATTCTCCAGCCTCCACTCCATCGACTTACCCGCCGATGCCACGTTCCCCAATGTCCCCACCGCCCCCGCCTCTGACGGCCTCCCATCAATCTCGATATACTCCAGCCCCGCCTCGTTAGTGGCGATTCGAATGGCGCGGTTCTTGTACTCGGGCTCCAGGTACTCCTCCCACAACCCGGGAGGCTCCAACACATGCCCATCCGCATCCACAATCTTGGGCTCGCCATTCGACATCGTCAAAATTCAAGTCTCCTGAAGCGTACGTCCCCTACTGTTAAAGAAACAACAAGAATGCTGTAATTCTTGTTGTTTCCATTTTTATCTCTGGGGCAGAGGGTGATATCCAGCCTCCTCTCCCTCGATGCGATCTTTGCATAACCCGTGCCGGAGGGGCCGGGGCCGCTCGTGCTGAGGCTCTTGAAGTATGAGCGGGGGGAAGGAGGTAAGGTGATCTGGATGGCACCACTGGCGTGACCAGCATTTTTGCAAAGGTCTCTTGACGGGGAGAGGACCAAAGTAAGGGTGAGATTAACCCTACAACCCGTACAATCCTACCGCATTCTCCCCCATGATCTTCCGCTGGTCCGACTCCGGCAGCGAACTCAGGTTCTCCTTCAACTCACCCACAGGGTCAGCGCTGCTGTCGCTGTGCGGAAAGTCACCTGCCCAAAGGAACCTGTCCGCCCCGAGCAACTCAATCGGCCGATGTGCTTCCTTCTCTTCCGGCTCCATGTCGATCCAGCACTGCCGCTTGAAATACTCCGTCGGCTTCATCTTCATACCCGTCGTGAAACCGAAAAGCTCGTAGTACTCGTCCATCCGCTCCAGCCAGTGTGGCAGCCATCCACTCCCTGACTCCGTAACCACCAGCTTGAATCCCGGGAACCGCTCGAACACGCCTCCCTGGAAGAACGATGTAAACCCCAGCTTCACGTCCTCCGCAGCCCACATGTACACCCACCACGTTACTGTGTGGTCCGACTGTGGGTACAACTCGTTCCCAAAATGCCGCGGGTTCCCCGTAGCGTGCAGCGACACCGGCATGTCGAGTTCCTGGCACACGTCCCACAGCGGATCAAAGTACGCATCCCCATACGAGCCACCATTCGTTGGCCGACCGTAGACCATCAGCCCCTTCGCCCCCTGCCCCTTCACCCGCCTCACCTCCTCGACAGCCCCCGCCATGTCCCGAAGTGGAACGTGGGCCACATGCGCCAGCCGAGAGGGGTTGGTGCTGCAGAATTGAGCGATCCAGTCGTTGTAGACCCGGGCGTAAGCCAAAGCGAGACCCGCATCAGGGCACACAGTCTCCCACGTCAGTCCCAGCGTCGGGTACAGGATCACCGTGTCTATCCCCCGCTGGTCCAACACCTTCACGTGCTCATCGGGGTCGTAGGCGGCCGGAGGTCGTCCCTCCGCATACCCGACCTTCCCAGGTGTCAGATAGTCTTGAATCGGATGAGGCCGGTCGGGTTGGCCCGCGCCCGCCCTCCCGAAAATCCCGCCGTCCAGGAAATACCCGTGGTGGTGCGCATTGTCCACACACATGTATTCCCAGCCCTTCTCATCCTTCTCAAAACGAAGCGCTCGGTCCTTATACTTCGCCTCGATATTCTCGACCCAAAGGTCCGGCGGCTCCAGCACATGGCTGTCTATATCGATAAGTCTGGGCGCGGACATCTTTACTTACCTCCCAGTTCGAGCGAGACCTGTTGTAAGGGGCCCGAGCTACAGCTGGTTGCTAAGAAGCCAGCTTATACAACTCCATCGCGTTCCCCCCGAACACTTTCAACTGGTCATCCTCAGGCAGGTCTCCCAGATTCTCCTCCAGCTCCCTCACCGGGTCCAGTATCGAGTCCGAGTGCGGGAAGTCGTAGGCCCACATAAATCTGTCGGCGCCGAGGATTTCGATGCTGAGCTTCGCCAAGCGCTCGTCCGGGTCCATCGATATAAACCCCTGCCGCTTGAAGTAAGTGCTCGGAATCTCTTTCATGGGCGTGGTGAAACCGTTCACCTCAAACTTCTCGTCCATGCGGTCCAGCCACCACACCAGCCACCCGATCCCCGACTCCAGGATCACCACCTTAAGGTCCGGGAACCTGTCGAAAGTGCCGTGGTTGAAAAAGCTGCTGAAGTTCAGTTTCACCGTCTCGCCGCCGTAGAGGAAGAGCCACCATGCGGTCTGGTCCTCCGGATTCGGGTACGCCACCGCCGACACCGAGTTGCTTCCCGTCGACGGATGTATGGTCATAGGCATTTCCAGAGCCTCGGCCTCCGCCCACAGCGGGTCGAAATACGGATGCCCGTACGGCGTTCCGGGGGTACAGTCCGACCCGATCATCATCGCTTTCGCCCCTAATGCCGCAGTCCTCTTCATCTCCTTGATCGCCTCATTCACGTCGGCCATGGGGATGTGCGCCACGGGTACCAGGCGGGTCGGCGCCTCGCTGCAGAAGTCGAACACCCAGTCGTTGTATGCCCGACAGTTTGCCGCCGCAACCTTTACGTCAGGGCAATCGTATTCCCAAAGCAGTCCCAGCGACGGGTAGACCAGCGTTATGTCTATCCGCTCCTCATCCATCACCTTCGCCCGCTCAGTACCGATATACCCTCCCGGGACCATAGCTTCGTCCCAAGATATACGACCCGGCTCGAGGTAGGGTCTCGCGTCTTTTCCGATCGCTCCCAGGGCCCCCAGCGCCCCACCCCGCCCGAAAAACGACTTGGTCCCGTCAACATCCAGGTATTCAAGCCCGTTCTCGTCCTTCGATATCTTCAGGGCGTGGTCCCGGTACTCGGGATCGATGTAGTCCAGCCACAGGTTCGAAGGCTCCATGATGTGACCATCTATGTCCACGAAGGTAGCGTTCATCTCTCGTCTCCTTAATTACAGGGGGCCCAACGATTGACGGGAATGTTACTGCACATCCACACCATGCACAACGCGAATTTCAGACTTCATGTCGCTTTGAAAAGATATCCTGTCCCTTCTCTCTTGACGGGAGAGGGTTGGGGTGAGGGTGATTCTCTCTACATTGCCAGGTTGTACAGATGTACCGCGTTCCCCCCGAACACCTTCTGCTGGTCTTCTTCCGGCAGATCTGCCAAGTTCTTCTCCAGCTCGTTCACGGGGTCGAGAATCGAGTCGGAATGCGGGAAGTCGTAGGCCCACATGAACCTGTCGGCCCCCAGGACCTCGATGCTGAACTTGGCTAGGCGCTCATCCGGGTCCATGGATATGAAGCACTGGCGCTTGAAGTAGTAGCTGGGGATTTCCTTCATGGGGGTGGTGAAGCCGTTGATCTCGAACTTCTCGTCCATTCGGTCAAGCCACCACACGAGCCACCCTATCCCCGACTCCAGGATCACCAGATTCAGGTCCGGGAACCTGTCGAAAGTGCCATGGTTGAAGAAGCTGCTGAAATTCAGCTTTACGTTCTCGCCGCCGTAGAGGAAGATCCACCAGGGGGTCAGGTCCTCGGCGTCAGGGTAGGCCACCGCCGAAACCGAATTGCGCCCCGTGGCAGGGTGAATGGTCATGGGCATGTCCAGGGCCACCGCCTCTTCCCACAGAGGGTCGAAGTAAGGGTGGCCGTAGGGCCTTCCGGGGGTGCAGTCCGACCCAATCATCATTGCCTTGGCCCCGAGCGCCGCCGTCCTCTTCATCTCCTTGATCGCCTCGTCCACATCGGCCATCGGGATGTGCGCCACGGGGATGAGGCGTGTCGGGGCTTCGCTGCAGAAGTCGAACACCCAGTCGTTGTATGCCCGACAGTTGGCCGCCGCAACTTTCACGTCGTCGCAGTCGTACTCCCAGACCAGGCCGAGGGAGGGATAGACCAGGGTAATGTCTATCCGCTCCTCGTCCATCACCTTGGCCCTCTCGGAGGCTATGTAGCCTCCAGGCACCATCGCCTCGTCCCAGGAGATGCGTCCGGGCTCCAGGTAGGGCCTCACGTCTTTGCCGATCGCGCCCAGGGCCCCGAAAGCCCCATCCCTCCCCAAGAACGCCTTGTTGCCGTCAACGTTCAGGTACTCAAGCCCGTTTTCGTCTTTGGATATCTTCAGGGCGTGGTCCCGGTACTCGGGATCTATGTAATCCTGCCACAGGTTCGAAGGCTCCATGATGTGGCCGTCTATGTCCACGAAAGTAGCGCCCATTTCCTGTCTCCTTAACTAAAATGCGCCTGACGATTGGGGGGAATGCTACTCCACATCCACGGCGGGTACAATGAGGAGGATGGGGTGGTTATTCAGTCCTCCTGAGGCGGACCCGCCCGAGGCGGATGTTCCATATTCGATTGGGATTTGGGGTTTCGGTTTTTGTTTTGGAGGGGAAGGCGATGGAAGGTCCGGGACTCTGATGCAGGATGACGATGGCACCTACGCCGACGCTTGTGGTCCACCACAGCGTATCTATCACATCGGCGGCTGTCCTGCCGTATCCCCACGCATGCCTTTGGGGACTTGCCGGTGTCGAGGGCGTCCCTGGGTGGGGCAATCCGTCCCGCATCAGCGCTCGACCGCTGTGCGGGACAGCATTCGGCTCGAAGTCGTCATGGGCGGAATGGAGTTCGCCGATGGTGACGACGGTGGAGCCGCGTAGGGGCTCGATGGCCCTAATCCCGGTAACGCCGGGCCGTTTAGCTTCGCCGGCAAAGTAGATGCCGACGCATAGGCGCTCCCCTGATAGGGGGCACCGATTCGGCAGGGGCCCCTGGAAGGGGGCGTGCCGCGTAGAGTCGATGGACCCTCCATCGCCTGGGTGGTCAGGGAAGGGGACACGAGACCCGGTGGGATGAGGAGATGGCGCCGGTCGCTTGAGCCGCATGTCGCTAGGCGACCGTTGGGATGGGCTGAGGCGTTGAGTCCTCGGGTGGGTCGGGTGGGCTTCCCTGGGTTTTTGGTTCCTCCTTGAGATAGTTAGGTTGGTGTTCGAACGGTGGGGAGAATAGCACGGGTGTTCAGGTAGGGTCAAGGGGTTCGTGTCACTCGCCGAGGCGAGCCTACGGCCCCATCCCTAGTAAAAGGGGAGGGGGACAGGACGCCCCCCCCAGATTCCTCGCGGGGCATCGGAATGACACGGGAGAAAGGGGATCCGCCCCAGCCCCACCGGGGAACCTTCACCCCCTTTGTCCCCCTCTCACGCCAAAGGCGCATCTTCGACCCTTAGGGCCTTCAAGGGAGAGGGGGAGAGAAGAACAGAGGGAGACGTTGGCGCGTCTGCGCCAACGTCTCCCTCTAGTTCAGTACTGGGGGGGAAGGGGGATGGATTCCCGATCGGAGTCGGGAATGACGGGGGGGGTGGGAGGGGGACAGGACGCCCCACCCCAGATTCCTCGCGGGGCATCGGAATGACACGGGAGAAAGGGGACCCGCCCCAGCCCCACCGGGGAACCCTCACCCCCTTTGTCCCCCTCTCACGCCAAAGGCGCATCTTCGACCCTTAGGGCCTTCAAGGGAGAGGGGGAGAGAAGAATAGAGGCCCACGTGCGTGCAGAGCACGCACGTGGGCCTCTAATTCAGTACTGGTGGGAGGGGGATGGATTCCCGATAGGGGTCGGGAATGACGGGAGGGGGGAGAAGAAGGGCGTAATGGCAACGAATGAGGTGGTATATGGGAGGGATGCTGTAGATCCCTCGCGGGGCCTCGGGATGGGAGGGGGGTGGGGTGAGGGTGATCCGAGTTCCGAAATAGTAGTTGTCCAAAGGTCCCTCGATAGGTGAGGGTGAAAGAGTCCTCTACACCGCCAGCTTATACAGCTCCACCGCATTCTCCCCAAACACCTTCAACTGGTCCTCCTCCGACAACCCCGCCAGATTCTCCTCCAATTCCCTCACCGGGTCGAGAATCGAGTCCGAGTGCGGAAAATCGTAGGCCCACATGAACTTGTCTGCCCCCAGAACCTCGATACTGAACTTGGCCAGCCTCTCATCCGGGTCCATCGATATGAACCCCTGCCGCTTGAAGTAGGTGCTCGGGACTTCCTGCATGGGCGTCGTAAACCCGTTGACCTCGAACTTCTCGTCGAGCCTGTCGAGCCACCACACCAGCCACCCGATACCCGCCTCCAATATCACGACCTTCAGGTCTGGAAACTTGTCGAACGTACCATGATTGAAGAGGCTGGTGAAGTTCATCTTCACGTTCTCGCCCCCGTGGATGTTCACCCACCAGACCGTCAGCTCTTCCCTGTTGGGATACGCCACCGATGTCAGAGACCCCTTCCCCGTCGATGGGTGGATGGTTATCGGCATGTCTATCGCCTGGGCCTCCGCCCAGAACGGGTCATAGTATGAGTGTCCGTAGGTCCTGCCCTCGTGAAAGTCCGACCCTACCATCATCGCCTTAGCCCCGAGCCCCGCCGTCCTCTTCATCTCCTTTATTGCCTCATCGACGTCCCCCATAGGGATATGTGCGACCGGGACCAGCCGTTCCGGCGCCCCGCCACAAAAATCGAACACCCAATTGTTGTACGCCCGACAGTTAGCCGCCGCGATCCTGTAGTCGTCGCAGTCGTACTCCCACATCAGCCCCAGTGATGGGTACACCATCGTGACGTCGATTCGCTCGGCGTCCATCACCTTCACCCGTTCGCCGGAGATGTACCCTCCCGGGACCATCGCCTCCTCCCAAGAGATCCGGCCCGGCTCCAGATACGGCCTCACGTCCTGCCCGATAGCCCCCAGTGCACCCAACGACCCCCCTCGCCCGAAGTACGACTTATTCCCGTCTACATTGAGATACTCCAGCCCGTCCTCATCCTCCGATATCCGCAACGCATGTTCCCGGTACTCCGGCTCGATATAGTCGAGCCACAGGTTGGCCGGCTCCATGATGTGCCCGTCTATATCCACAAACTTCGCTGTCACTTCTCAACTCCTAAGGTGAATGACACGAAAAGCCGATAAGGGGCCAATTGGTGACTAAAACACCGCCAGCGGATTCGCCGGACTCCCCGTAGCCCCCCGAAACCTGAGCGGCGCAACCACAATCATGAACTCCCACCGACCCCGCTCCGCACACGCCTGCGCCACCTCTTCAAGGTTCATGTTGTCGATAAGCCACAGCCCCAGCGCCGGTATCCCGACCTGGTGTATAGGCTCCCCGATGTTCGCATACCCGCTCGGCGAGACCTCGTTGTTCTGGTCGCCGCCCAGCATCGCTATTCCCCTCTCACGGAACCACGGCAGACACGAAACGTGCGGCCCCGGCTTAGGGTCAGACGTGTCGGTCACGATACCGTCGTAGTACCGAGCCAGGTGCCCCGTCCGAATTAGCAGTACGTCCCCCGATTCCACTCTCACTCTCTCCGACACCTCCGCCTCTTCCAATATATCCGGCGTAATCGCCACCGGCGATTCGATCCGGTCCTCGCCCCGCAGCCTCGCTATGTCCAGCAGCACCCCCCTCGTCACCACCCCCTGAGAAAGCAGCGTGATCGACTCCGCCTCTGCCCCATTCTCACTGTTCACCAGTGTTGATGGGAGGCCGTTGTACATCTTCCCACCCGTGAACACGTGACACAGCGCATCCACGTGCGTTATGCAGTTGCCGTGATACGCCATCCCCAGGAAGTCCCCCGACCACGTGGCATCCGCGCCTGCTTCCCCCGTCGCCACCATGTAGTGCAGCACCCGGGACGTGTGCTCCCCCGGCATATCCGTCTTGATTGTCCAGGCGCAGGACACCGACACCCCATCCCTCACCAGCCCTGCCGCCTGCCGCCTCTTCTCATCCGTCACCAGGTTCAGCGTCCCCAGTTGGTCCTCCGCCCCCCAACGCCCCCAATTCGAGCATGTCTCCGCATACCCCAAGACCTCTTCTTCGGTAGGTAAACGAGCTTCTGCCATCTTCATTCTCCAGACTCGACTCTCTTTGAGCCGAAAAGCGGTTGCCTCATATTAGATAACGCGCTACCCGTGTCAAGGCGGGTGTCCGTCATTGTCCCGTATAGTACACTGGACAAATGCAAGCCCCCGTCACCCGAAAATCGGGCCGCAAGATGGACCTCCATCTCCTCCAGATGGCCGAGTTTATCGGCTTCACCGAGGAGGACGCCCAGCTAATCCGTTCCACCGGCCCAACCGTCATCGCCCGCGCCGACGAGGTAACCAAGGTCGTCTACGACCATCTCCTGGAGCAGCCCGGCACTCACGATTTCTTCCGAAAGCCCGATGGCTCAATCGACGAGGAGCGAGTCGAAAACCGGCGCAGGGGCCTCGCTCGGTGGCTTGCCCGCACCGCCGACGCCAAGCTTGACTACTCCTTCGCCTGGCACATGGTCGCGATGGGCATTTCTCACAGCCACCGGATGCAGAAGCCCATGGGCCGGGTCCCGGGGCCCTTCATGGTGGGCACAATGAGTTTCGTCCAGACCACCGTCAGCACAATTCTGCTCGAGGACCTGGAAGACAAGGACCTCGCCACTCGAGCCGGCATCGCCTGGAACAAGCTGCTGATGCTGGAGCTAGACCTCCTCCTCACTGGCTACTACTCCGCCACCCCACCCCCCGACCAATCCCCCTGACACGCTCCTCGTGTCAAATGTCATCCCGAGGCTCCGCGCTGAATCTAGGACTTGCCCACTCACATCCGCCATCCCCTCCCCCCTACGATGATACCTTTGCATAACCAGTGTCGGATGGGCCGGGGCCGCTCGTGCTGTCGAAGAGCCGCAGGGGCGGGAGGCTCTTGAAGTATGAGCGGGGGGAGGGACGTAAGGTGGTCTCGACGGGCCGTAGGTGCGCCGCAGAGGTGAGAGGGCTAGGCCCGTAGGCTCGCCAAGGGGAGTGCGGGTGTTCCTGCCCCCTATCCCGGCTTAACCGCCACAATGTCCATGTCCCGGACAGCCTCTGGATAACAAGCAGACTGCTTGTCCGACATTATCCGCACTTCCTCAAATCCCGCCGACTTTAACCGTGCCATGTACGTTTCCTTCAAGTCTGCCCCGCTCACGCAGGACACCCACTGGGCCATGTCGGATTGCACTTCCGGTGGCAGCGCCTCCCAAAGCACCATATCTGAGATGTACATCCTTCCGCCGGGTTTCAGAATCCGGTACGCCTCCCGGAACACCGCATCCTTGTCTGGGGCCAGGGTGATCACGCAGTTGGATATGATCACGTCCACCGTGCTCTCTCCCAAGGGTGTGCACTCCATCTCGGCAAGGTGAAACTCCACATTAGCCAAGCCGAGCTTGTCCCGGTTCTTGTTCGCGAGGGCGATCATGTCGGGCGTCATGTCGATCCCGATAACCCGGCCCCCCTCCCCGACTTGCTGTGCCGCCAAAAAGCAGTCGATCCCTCCCCCGCTCCCGAAATCCACCACTGTCTCCCCAACCTTCAGCGACGCCAAAGCCGTAGGATTCCCGCACCCCGCCGACGCCTGCACTGCCTCGCTCGGCAGCGCCGCAACCTCCTCCTCGCTATATAGTGCCATCTCGGGCGCCGTGCCCGCCTGGCCTATCTGGGACCTCGCCCCCCGAGCCAACCCCCCGTAGTGCTCCCTAACCACCTCTTTGATCTTCTTTTCGTCGATGTTCACCATGTCTGTATCCTCCTCTTGAGTCAGCCCTCATTACATGCCGGTTGCAGTTAATCAACCTCCGCCTTCTTAATCTCGATTCCCGCGTTCTTGACCGATTGCTCCAGATAGGGCAGTAGCCGAGCCCAGACTCCGGCTGCTGTCTTGTAGGCTTCTCTGCCGGATTCCGTTAGCTCGCACACCTTCCTGAGCCGTCCCCCGATTACTTCTTCCCTGCTCGCAATGTGGCCGCTCTCGGTCATTTCCTTAATGGTCGGGTAAATCATGCCTGAAGTCGGTTTGCTCCACCCCTCACAGCAGCTTTCTATGCTGGCAGCCAGCTCATAGCCGTGCATCGGCCGCTCGGCCAGCATCCCCAGTAGAAAGTAACGGGAAACACTCTTCTTGATTAAGTTTTCCCAGTATTCTTCCGTCTCGATGTGGGAACGTGTCTTTGCAAGCATATATCTCCAACCTATGTATATCTTGCCTCTACATTATCTTAGCTTCACGACTTGTCAACCTGCCAGTGTCTCGATAGGTCCTGGTCCCTTAGATCAAAATTCAATGAACCACCATCCCTGTGGTAACATGCACCCGTCTCGACCCACCACTAAGGAGGTGCACCGATGATCTACGAGATGCGAAGATACGAGGCCACGCCCGGCAAAATGGCCGCACTCAACGAGGTTATGGAAAGCCTTGCCGTACCGGTCTTCGAAAAGGTCGGCATGAGGTTGGTCGGGGCCTGGACCCCCGTGGCCGGGGACTACACCAATGCCCTTTCCTACATGCTCGCCTGGGAGTCCCTCAACGAGCGCGAGGAGAAGTGGCAGGACTTCTTCAACCACCCCGATTGGCTCGCCGGACGCGAAGATGTCGGCAAGAAGCACGGCGCGATCGTCTCCCGGGAGTTCCACACCTTCCTCGGCCCGACCTCCTATTCCCCCCTCAAGTAACCACCCCTCCATCCCTTCGCCTGACCCTTTCGCAAGAGGTGGGGATGAAGTTCTGTCCCCTCTCCCTTGACGGGAGAGGGCTAGGGTGAGGGTGAATGAAAAGTAGACGCGCCTGAAATTAGGCGAACACGCAATGAACACCACCCCCCTCCACCCCGCCCACCTTTCCCTCGACGCCCAGATGATCGAATTCGGCGGCTGGGACATGCCTGCCCGCTACGGCTCCGCCATCCAGGAGCACCACGCCGTGCGCTCCCACGCCGGCATGTTCGACGTCTCCCATATGGGCAGGCTCTTCCTAAATGGCTCCGACGCTGAGGCCCTCGCCGACTCCGTTGTCACCGCCGACGTCACCTCCATCCCGACCGGCCACGCCCGCTACTGCATTGCCTGCAACCCCGACGGCGGCATCCTCGACGACCTCATCGTCTACCGGCTCCCGGACCAGCGCATCTTCATCGTATGCAACGCCTCCAACCGTGACGTAATCGTCCAGACCTTGACCGATAAGATCTCCGACTTCCCCAATGCCAACATGGTCGACCACACTCGGGAGACGACCATGATCGCCGTCCAGGGCCCGAGCGCCGCATCTATCGTCCAGTCCCTTCTACCCTTCAACCCCGACAACGCGCCAATCTTCTCCATCGCCGTCCCAACTCCTGATACTTTCATCGCTCGCACCGGCTACACCGGCGAGGACGGAGTTGAAATCATCGTTAACGCCGACGCCGCCATCCCCCTCTGGGACCGACTCCGGGCCGCGGGTGTCGAACCATGCGGCCTCGTCGCCCGAGACAGCCTCCGCCTCGAATCCTCCCTCCGGCTCTACGGCAACGACATGAACACGTCCGTAAACCCTTTCGAAGCGGGCCTGGGCCGTTTCGTGGACCTCACAGCAGGTCCCTTCACCGGCAAGGAAGCCCTGCTCAAGGTCAAGGAACAAGGACCCAATCGCCGGCTCGTCGGTTTCACCATGGACGCCCGAGGCATCCCCCGGCACGGCCAGGCCATCCTCCACGAAGGCCAGCCCGTCGGTGAGGTTACCAGCGGGGGCCGTGCCCCGAGCCTCAACCAGGACATAGGCATGGGTTTCGTCCCCATAGACCTCGCCCGCAAGGGCACGAACATAGATATCGATATCCGCGGCCGGCACGTCCCTGCCACAGTGACGCCCATGCCCTTCTACCGCCGCCCCAGGCCCGACCCCTAGCTCCGCCTTGATGTTTCCCGCCATTTAGCGCAGAATCTGTTTGAGGGAGGGTCATCAGGCCTTGGCGGAGAAGATATGAACCCAACCGACCGGAGGTACTCTAAAGAGCACGAATGGGTCAAGATCGAGTCCGGTGACGTAGCCCTCGTCGGTATCACCCACTTCGCCCAGGACCAGCTAGGCGACATCGTGTTCGTCTACTTCCCCGACGACCTCGAAAACCTCGAGCAGTTCAAGTCCTTCGGAGAGATCGAGTCCCCCAAGGCCGTCTCTGAGCTATTCGCCCCCGTCAGCGGCAACATCATCGAGGTAAATGCCGAGCTCCAGGATCGCCCCGAGCTCGTCAACGAGGAGCCTTACGAAGCCGGGTGGATGCTCAAAGTCCAACTCTCAGACCTCTCCGAAATGGACAACCTCATGTCCGCCGACCAGTACGATGCCCTCACCGCCGAGTCCGAGTAAAGACAGCGCCATACTCCCACAACCGACGACTCAGATAAGCCATGACTTCTCCCTACATCTCCAACACTGACGCCGACCGCAAGGCCATGTTGGAGTCCGCCGGTGTAGCCTCCGTAGCAGACCTGTTCCTCGAAATCCCCGAGTCCCACCGGGACCCCCCTCTCGACCTCCCCGCCCCCCTCTCCGAGCTTGAGCTCATCCGCGAACTCCGCGCCCTATCCCTCAAGAACGCAAATCTCGATGACTACGCCTGCTTCCTCGGTGCGGGCTCCTACAACCACTACATCCCCAGCGTGGTCCGCCATGTCACGGGCCGCAGCGAATTTTATACCTCCTACACACCATACCAGGCCGAGATCAGCCAGGGCACGCTCCAGACCACCTACGACTTCCAGTCCATGGTCTGCCACCTCACCGGCATGGACGTTGCCAACGCCGGTATGTACGACGGTTCCACCGCGCTCGCCGAGGCCGCTCTCATGGCCTGCCGGGTCACCCGACGCCGCAACGTCGTAGTCCTGGATACCGTATCCCCACTCTATCGGGATATCATCGCTCACTACATGGGTCCACAGAACATCGGCATGACCGTTGTCTCACCGGACGCCCTCACCGTCAACGAAGATGTCGCCTGCGTAATCACCCAGTACCCCGACTTCTACGGCCGAATCCAATCTCTGACTCCCTACGCTGAGGCAGCCCACGAGGCCAAGGCCCTCCTGGTCGTCTCTGCCGACCCCGTCGCCCTCGCCATGTTCAAGTCACCCGGAGACTACGGCGCCGACATCGTAGTCGGCGAAGGTCAGACCGTCGGCTCTCCTACCACCTTCGGTGGCCCTTACGTCGGTCTCTTCTCGGCCAAGACGAAGCACCTGCGCCAGATGCCCGGCCGCATCGTCGGCAAGACTACCGATGACCGTGGCCGCGAGGGCTTCGTCCTCACCCTCCAGACCCGTGAACAGCACATCCGGCGACAGACCGCCACTTCCAATATCTGCACCAGCGAGGCCCTCGTCGCGCTCGCATCTACCGCCTATCTCACCGCCGTCGGGCCCAAGGGTCTTGCCCACGTCGCGGAGCTTTGTTACCACAAGGCCCACTACGCCGCCTCCCAGATCTCCGAGCTTCCCGGCTATTCCCTGCCCTTTGATAACCCCTTCTTCCGGGAATTCGTAGTCCGGTGTCCCAAGTCCCCATCTGAGATCAACGCCGCCCTCCTCGACGCCCAGATCATCGGCGGCCTGGACGTCAGCGACACAGTCCCCAACGGAATGCTCCTCTGCGCCACCGAAATGAACACCAAGGACCAAATAGACCACCTGGTCCAAGCACTGAAAGCCCAGTCCTAGCCATGACCGAAACCACCGACACCCAATCCAGGCGGCTCACCCTTAAAGACCTCCACGC
Source organism: Dehalococcoidia bacterium (assembly GCA_965249275.1). Taxonomy (GTDB): domain Bacteria; phylum Chloroflexota; class Dehalococcoidia; order Plut-88900; family Plut-88900; genus Plut-88900. The sequence goes on along the minus strand of CBDFLQ010000005.1, from coordinate 538,704 downwards.
CCCCGGCGCACGGGGCACGACCCTCCCCGCGCTTGATGTGCCCCCCGCCCCCCTCCCCGAGGAAGGTCTCCTTCGCACCGAGCTCGATATCCCGGAGCTCAGTGAGCTTGACTTGGTCCGCTACTTCACCGGATTGAGCAAGCTGAACTTCGGCATAGACAGCGGTTTCTACCCCCTCGGCAGCTGCACCATGAAGTACAACCCCAAGTGGCACGAGGAAGTCGCCCGGCTCCCGGGCTTTGCCCAGATTCACCCCCTCCAGCCTGCCGAGTCGGTCCAGGGCGCCCTTGGCATCATGTACGGCCTACAAAACCTCCTCGCCGAGATTACCGGCGCCAAGGCCGTCAGCCTCGCTCCTCTTGCTGGCGCGCACGGCGAGATGGCAGGCCTCCTCATGATCCGCGCATACCACGAGTCCCGCGGCGAAGGTGACACCCGTAGGCAAATCCTCATCCCAGACACCGCCCACGGCACCAACGCCGCCTCTTCCAAGATGTGCGGCTACGACCTCGTTACCGCTCCCTCCGACGCCCAGGGCAACCTCGACGTCGAGGCCCTTAAAGAGCTCGCCACATCAGAGACCGCCGCCCTCATGCTCACCCTCCCCAGCACCCTCGGACTCTTCAATCCCCGTATCCTCGAAATCAGCGACGCCCTCCATAATGTCGGCGCAATGGTCTACGGCGACGGCGCTAACCTCAACGCCATCCTCGGCCGAGTCCGCTTCGGTGACCTGGGTTTCGACGTCGTCCACTCCAACCTGCACAAGACTTTCAGCACCCCTCACGGTGGTGGAGGCCCGGGCGCAGGGCCCGTATGCGCCGCCGAGTCCCTCGCCGACTTCCTGCCCGCACCCGTCGTACACAAGTCCCCGCCCGGCTCCCCCGGCCCCGAATACCAGCTTGGACGGCCTTCCAAGTCCATCGGTAAGATAAGCGCCTTCCACTGTAACTTCGGTGTCGTCCTCAGGGCCTACGCCTACATCCGGCTCCTAGGCGCTCCCGGAATGCGGGAGATAAGCGAAAATGCCGTCCTGAACGCCAACTACCTCCTCTCAAGGCTGGAGGAAGACTACCTGCTCCCCAACAAGCGCATTTGCATGCACGAGGTCGTGTTCTCGGCATCCAAGCAGAAGGCCTTGGGCGTGCGGGCCTTGGACATTTCCAAGCGCCTCATGGACTACGGCTTCCACCCCCCGACCATGTACTTCCCCCAGGTCGTCCCCGAGGCCCTCATGATCGAACCTACCGAGTGTGAGAGCAAACGCACCCTCGACACCTTTGTCGACGCCATGAAGTCCATCGCCCGTGAGGCCGAGACCGACCCGGATATCGTCACAACCGCCCCCCACACCACCCCCTCCTCCCGCCTCGACGAGGCGCAGGCCGCCCGCCACCCAGACCTCCACTGGTAATCCCCTTCACCATCCCTGCAAAGGCAGGCTGAAAGTGCGCCGAGGCGTGAATCCATCCCCTCTCCCTCCGTCATCCCGGCCTCCGAGCCGGGATCCATCCCCTCCCCTGTTGGGGGCTACTCTGGTGGACGCCCTCCACTATTCCCCGGCCAGCCCCCCGTTCGCCCTGTCGCAGCATGGCGCCATCTATTCAACCCCGGTCGCGTCCAAGTCCACTTCCCATGAAGACCGCACCCCTTCGAGTTGATCGAAAAGCATAAAACTCCCAATGCCACAGGTAAACGAAAATATCCTCTATCAACCGGATGAGCGGCCGAGCCATCCGGCATCTCTGGTTCTTGGATTCCAGACTGTCATGACCCGCATGGCGGCAATGGCTGCCACTACGTCGATCATCGCCGTGGCGGGTGGGCAGTCCCAGGGTTACCTGTCCTGGATTTTCTTTTCGGCTCTCGTGGTCTGTGGAATAGGCGGTATCTTGCAGATCTTTCGATTCTGGAGATTCGGGTCGGGATATTCCCTCAGCGTAGTTTCTGCATCCGCCTTCATACCAATCTGTATCTCAGCGCTGTTGGCCGGCGGTCCGGCGCTGCTTTCGACCCTGATCGTCGCTTCATCGCTGATACAGTTTGTGTTCATCGCCCGGCTCTCCTGGCTGCGGCGTGTCATCAGCCCGTTGGTCGCCGGGACCGTCCTGATGCTGCTGGCCTCGACGATAATAACCGTCGTACTAAGCAGGCTTTCTGATGTGCCGGAAGGCGCTCCCTCCGTGGCAGCCCCCATCCTTGCAGGTACCACTCTGTTCATCCTGATGATGCTGAGATTATTCGCGTCGCCCAAGTTACAGCAATGGGCGCCGGTTATCGGCATCGTTGTAGGGTGCGTCATAGCGGTCCCTTTCGGCGCATACGACTGGCAGCTAGTCATGGATGCCCACTGGATTGGTTTTCCCAGCTATCCCTGGGCAGGCTTCGACCTGAGCTTTAACGCAGCCTTCTGGGGGATTTTGCCGGGATTCGTAATAGTAAACATGGCAACCACCATCAATTCGATCAGTGACACCGTAGTGATTCAGCAGGTGGCCTGGCGCAGGCCCCGCGCCACTGACTTCCGTGTAGTTCAAGGGGCGCACCATCTGCTGGTATTGACCAATCTTCTGGCCGCCGCTCTGGGCACGCTTCCCAATATGATCGGAGCCACCAATTCCGCGCGGGTCATGCTCACCGGCGTCGCAGCGCGTCGCATGGGTATCTATGGAGGCCTGATCCTGATAGCAGTAGCGGTCTCTCCAAAGTTATTGGCGCTGGTTGTCGCCACTCCACGCCCCGTCTTGGTGGCGTACTTGGTGTTTCTGTTGTCGCTCCTCTTCGTTCAGGGCATGAGGACCGTTTTCAAGGACGGCATAGATGGACGAAAAGCCGCAGTTGTAGGAGTGTCCCTCTGGTTAGGAATAGGTTTTCAGAACCAGGCGATTCTGCCCGACCTGCTGACTGGAACTTTGGGGACTCTGCTCAGCAACGGCATGACAACCGGCTCGGTCTGCGTAATTTTGCTCACTCTGCTCATGGATGTCACTTCCAGACGTCGCAAGCGGTTGAATGTCGCCATGAACATTTCGCCGTTACCCGGAATTGACTCCTTCCTCCAGGAATTCGCTGCAAGCGCCGGCTGGAACGAGGCATCGACAAACCGGCTCAGGTCAGCCGGGGAAGAAACTCTTTCGAGTCTGCTATCGCAGGATGAGGGTTCGGAAGAGGATGCCAAAAAGCGCCTGATTGTCGCTGCCCGTCGCGCAGACTCCGCCATTGAGATGGAATTTGTAGTGACTGCTGAGGGTGAGAATCTGGAAGACAAGCTGGCCTATATGAACGAACAGCCTGAGCTACGGAACGAGGGCGAGATTTCCTTCCGCCTCCTGCGTCATTACGCATCTTCGGTCAAGCACAATAAATACCACGACACAGATATCATTACGGTGCAGGTCGTCCCTTCGACATAGTGCCGCAAAGGTGGCCGCTCATCCTGAGCCAACTGAAAGTCCGCCGAGGCGGATCGAAGGGTCGAGCGAGGGACGGCCTCGCACTATCGACCCATCGTGGTTGCCCTATCTGCTACGCCTCCACCCCAGCAAACCTCCCCATCCCCAGCGCGCTGATATCCACCACCTTCGCCTCTCCCCCTGTGATCAGCTCCGCCATCGCTACGCCCACAGCCGGAGATATCTTGAAACCGAAACCGTTGAACCCCGCTGCTATGTACAGCCCTTCGATTCCATCCACCTTTCCGATGATTGGGTGGTTGTCAGGCGTGTTCGTGTACAGGCCCGAGAAACTCGTGAACAGCTCAGCATCTGTCAGCGACGGCATAAGTTCGCCTAAACGTCCCCATATCGTACGCGTCTGCTCCATTGTCGTGCCCTGGTGGAAGCTGTCCGGGTCATTTACGTGCTCGTCCTTCTGTATGTCGCCCGCCAGCATCAGGTCCGGGCTCTCCTCCCGCATGTAGGTCATGCCAATCAGGTCAAAGACCACCGGGTGCGTGGTCGGGGCCCCGGGGCCCTTCTTCAGGAAGAACACCTCGTGCCTGGTGGGTTGCAGGGGCAGGTTGTAGCCAAGTTTCTTCATCAATTGCCCGTTCCAGGGGCCTCCTGCTACCACTACCGTATCCGTAGCTATCCGACCCTGCTCGCTAACCACCCCCGTCACCCGACCCCCCTGTACCTCCACTTCGAGCGCAGCATTCCCCAGCGATATCTCGGCCCCCAGCCTCCCCGCAGCCGACGCATATCCCTGGGCCACTCCCGGCGGGTCCGCATAACCGGCGCTAGCCTCCAACCCCAGAAAGCCTGCATCTCTGGGGTCCAGGTAGGGTGCCATCTCTTTCAGGTCCTCCCGGCTGATCACCCGGGAGTCGAAGCCCAGATCCCGCACCTTGGCGAAGGTCTCCGTCATCGCCTCCTTCAAGTCTTCCTGCGCCATGAACAGTACCCCCACCTCCTTGAACCCCGACTCCGCTCCCACCAGTTCCTTGAAGTTCCTCAGCCACCTCTGCCCTTCCCTGGCGAGAAGGGAAATCACCGACCCAAATCCACCCCCGTGCGTGAACAGCAGCAGGCTGAACCCTGTAGTTATCCCCGAAGACTTTCCCGTCGAACCTGCCCCCAACCCTTCTTTTTCCAGCAAGACGCCTTTTACTCCCCTCGACGCCAGGTTGAAGCAAATGCTTGTCCCCATCAGCCCACCGCCGATGATCACGGCTTCTGCGCTACCTCTCATAATTCACCCCCTGGTACTGTTACATCTACATTCTTTATCGCGTCACACGACGCCTCTTTTTGCGCCATCGCAACACTCCTTTTGCGCCGTCCCGAGGCCCTTTATATGTCATCCCGAGGCTCCGCGAGGGATCTAAGGCGTCCCTCTAGCCATCAACCCCATTCCAACAAAGCCTCGACACTCGCCATTCCCCTCCCCTACTCGTCCACAATCGCTATCGCCTCCACCTCTATCACCAGACCGTCATATGCCAATCCGGCCACCTTCACCGCCGTCGCCGCGGGACCTGGACTGGGGATGTACTGGTTCCTCACGTGTGTCATCTTCTCCCAGAACTTCCGAGAATCGTCACCCTTGGAGTCGTCCACGTAGTAAGTGTTCAGCTTTACTATGTCCTTCATGTCCGCCCCGACTTCCCTCAGCACCGTACGCACGTTCTCAAACACGATCCGTGTCTGCTCCTCGATATCGAACGGGGCTATCGGTGTGCCCTGCTCGTCCGCCGAAATCTGCCCCCCGACGAATATCATCTTCCCGACCTTCCACCCCTGCGAAAACGGCACCGACATGCTCCAGTACCAATGGCCCTTCGGCATTATCCGTACTTTTTCCATCAGACAGTACCTCCCGTATGCTCTAAATTCCCGCTTGCCCGGATACCATACCCCACAGCCCCAACCCTTTCCACCTACCGCACCCTCCCCTCACACCCTGTCATCCCGAGGCCCCGCGAGGGATCTAGAACTTGCCCTCCCACGCCCTTCCTCGCCTTCCTTCCCTCCCCCCTTCCCCGTCGGGTCGGTTCGCGAACCGACCTCCCCATCCTCTCTCCTCATCCGTCATTCCAGCTGCCGAGAGCCGGAATCCATCCCCAGGGGAGGGGCCGCTCACCCTGAGCACAGTCGAAGGGTCGAGCGGGGGGGCAGCCCTGCACTGCTAATTCGTCGCACCCTCCCCACAACGCGCACGCACGCACGCCCCCCACCCTTGCCCCACCCCCCACAACCGCGCTAAAATACCCCCACGCAATCAACGCCCGACAAACCTGTAAACGCGGTAACGGACCTTTAATTCAGTCCCGAGAGGCTGGCAAGGAAAACAGGATTACCGCAGCCGATTTCGGCCTACACCCTTGCCGCCCCTTAGCAGGGGTATTTTTTTGACCGACACCGTCCTAATGTCCCCCGCCGACATCGGCAAGTCCCTCCGCCGTGTTTCCCATGAGCTCGTAGAGGCCCACCCGGACACCTCTCACCTTCTCCTTATCGGTATCCGCACCCGGGGCCTCCCCCTCGCCCAGCGCATCGCCCGCAATATTTCTTCCAATGACAACGGCCAAATCCCCGTCGCCGCCCTTGACACTACTCCCTACCGCGACGACCGAAGCACTCCCGCTCAGCCTGCCAACGGCACAGGCTCGCCCATACCCGGCGGCGTCACCGATCGTGACGTAGTCCTCGTCGACGACGTCCTCTTTACCGGACGCACCATCCGTGCCGCCCTCGACGCCCTCGTCAATCTCGGAAGACCCCGCTCCGTTCAACTCCTTGTTCTCGTCGACAGAGGCCACCGCGAGCTCCCCATCCGCGCCGACTACGTGGGCAAGAATATACCCACTTCGCTCGCTCAGACCGTCAAGGTCCGCCTCGAAGAGATGGATGGCAGGGACGAGGTCGTGCTGCTCGGTAATGCTGTTTCTGTACAAGGTCGAGCCCGCTTTGCCGGAGGTCTCAAACTCACATGAACCTCCAGGGGCGCAACCTTATCACCGTCGACGACATCTCCAACGACGAGGTCGAGTCCGTCTTCTCCCTCGCCGACCTGATGCACGCCGACATCCGCGGCCAGTCCAACCTCTGCAAAGGCATGGTCATGGCCAGCCTATTCTACGAACCCAGTACCCGCACCCGGCTCTCCTTCGAAACAGCCATGCACCGGCTCGGCGGCAATGTCGTCACCGCCGCCGACATAAACACCACCTCCATAGCCAAGGGCGAGACTCTCGCCGACACCGCCCGCGTCGTCAGCAGCTACGTCGATGTCATAGTCATCCGACACCCTTGGGAGGGCGCCGCGCAGGCCCTCGCCGACTACGCCTCCGTACCCGTTATCAACGCCGGAGACGGCAGCCACGAGCACCCCACCCAGTCCCTCTGCGATCTTTACACCCTCAAGCGTGAGAAAGGCGATATCCGCGGCATCACCGTAGCCCTCTGCGGCGATCTGAAAGGCGCCAGGACTGTCCACTCCCTGACCTACGCCCTCGCCCGGTTCGGCGCCAACATCATGTTCATGCCCAGCAAGGGCTATGAGCTTCCCGACTACGTCAAAGACAGGCTGAACCGGGAGTACATGGGTACGGTATCGGAAGGTAAGGGCAACGCGTCCGGCTCCTTCAAGGAAATGGACGCCATATACCAGACGCCCACTCGGCCCCACCTCCTTCCACCCCACCCCAAGGGAGGCAAGGCTGCCGATACGGGAAGAGCTAAGACCAGCCTGGACGTGGTCTACGCCAGCCGTATGCAAAAGGAACGCCACCCCGAGGCCACAGCTGATGCCACCGGCGGCGGCCTCCGCCTCGACAAGCGATTCATGCAGCGCCCCCAGTTCAGAAACGCCCTGATAATGCACCCCCTCCCCCGCGTCGACGAGATCGATTATGCCCTCGACGAAAACCCCAGGAGCATATATTTCAAGCAAGCTGCCTATGGCGTCCCAGTCCGCATGTCCCTTCTGGCTTGCCTCCTTGGCGTATCCCAGCCCCAGGCGCAGGCCCACTACGGCAGCTTCGCCTATCCCGTGACCTATCCTCCCTACAAGTCAGACGCCGGCATAAGGTGCCCCAACCCGACCTGCGTCTCCAACAATGAGAGCGCCTACATCGTCCCCGAGTTCTTCCGTGTCGACGAAAACCCCACCGTTCTCCGCTGCCGCTACTGCCGCCGGGACGCAAGGGCCGAAGCCGCCGGCAGCGTCAGGACCAAGGTATACCACAAAGCCGGCCGTCACCCCTCCCGACGCCTCCGCGGCGGCAACCTCGTCTACTTCGAATCTTTTGAGCAGGCTTCCAGCCTCGGTTACCGGCCCGGATACCGTGTCCCCGACCGCCAAATGGAGAATGAAGATTAGCGTGACCTCAACCAACCCGACCAACAACTCAAACCACCCCGCCTGGCTCGTGCTGGAGGACGGCAGCTCCTTCCAGGGCACGTCCTTCGGCGCAAACGGCGAAGGCCACGGCGAGGTCGTCTTCAACACCAGCATGACCGGCTACCAGGAGATCCTCACTGACCCCTCCTACGCCGGCCAGATAGTCATGCTCACCTACCCACTTATCGGCAACTACGGCATAAACCCCGAGACCGTCGAATCCAAAAAAATCCAGGTGCGCGGCCTCATAGTCCGCGAGGACTGTGATCTCCCTAGCCACTGGAACAGCGAGTCCACAGTGGCCCAGTTCCTCGCCTCCCAGGGTGTCTCCGGAATCTCGGGCGTCGATACCCGGGCAGTCACCCGGCGTCTACGTTCAAGCGGCGTGATGATGGGCATTATCACCAGGGACGACCCCCAGTCCGCCCTCAAAAGGCTCGCATCACTTCCCAGTTACGGCTCCGTCAACTACGTCTCCGAGGTCTCCACACCTGCCCCCTACACCTGGGACCCCACCGAGACCCCCACCTCCTACAATATCGTCGCCCTGGACTATGGCCTGAAATACAACATCCTGCGCATCCTCAACAAGCTCGAATGCCGGGTCACCGTGATACCCGCCGCCACCAGCGCGGAGGACATCCTCCAGATCGACCCCGACGGCCTTCTACTCTCCCCCGGCCCCGGCGACCCCGCCCTCCTCGGCCAAATCTCGGAGACTGTGCGCGCCCTGGTCGGCGTCAAGCCGATAATGGGGATCTGCCTGGGTAATCAGATGCTCGGCAAAGCCTTCGGGGGCAAGACCTTCAAGCTCAAGTTCGGCCATCGAGGCGCGAACCACCCCGTCAAAGACCTAGTCACTGGACGCGTCCACATCACCGCCCAGAACCACGGTTATGCCCTGGACGCCGACAGCCTGCCCCCTTCCCTGGAGGTCAGCCACCTCAACCTCAACGACGAAACCGTCGAGGGCCTCACCCACCGGGACTATCCCATCGTCTCCATCCAGTACCACTCCGAGGCCTCACCCGGCCCCCTCGACAACGTCTACCTCTTCCAACGCTTCCTGGACATGGTCAAGGACCAGAAGAAATGATGCACCTGAATATGATGCGCTATAATGATGCTGAGAATGACGCGTTATTATGATGCTTTCGAAAGGTGCGTATAGCGTATGAGAACAACTCTTAACATCGACAGCAAGCTTCTTGAGACCGTGGTCGATGCCACAGGTGAGAAGACTAAGAGCAAGGCCGTGAATACCGCTCTCAAGGAGTACATCCGCCGCAAGCATGTCCAGGAATTGCTCGAATACTGGCGCAATAACCCAATGAGCGACCGGGACTACGAGCGATACAAGAAGCGTAAAAAAGAGCAGTTGGCCGCCGACGAGAGCCGCCGAGCGTTTCTCGATTCGTTAAGGGATGGCACATCTTGACGATCTTGCTCGACACCTCCGTCTTAATCCAAGCTCAGAGGATACCCGACGCCGAAACAACCCTCCATCTGACCAACCTTCTCGCTTCTGGAGAAGCAGTGGTGACTGGCCCGGTAATTATGGAATACATCCAGGGAGCCCTAGGCTTGGAAGAATTGGGCGCCCTCACCGAACGGATCGTTTCCCTTGATTTCTTGGAGACTGACCAGATGGTTTGGGTGACAGCGGGCCAACTTAGCAATCGACTTTTGCGCGCGGGCCTTTCTCTCCCCGATGCCGACATTATCATCGCCGCCACCGCAATCCGACACAACGTACCGCTATACACATTTGACAAGGGCTTCAACCGAATCCCCGACCTCCGGCTCTACCAGCCCTCTTCAGCCTTAAACTGAGCACTTTTCAACTTATGAAAATCGAGGAATTACCCGACTAGTGACCTCCCTCTCCCAAATCACAACCATATCCTTCGACGTCGACGGCACCCTCTGGGATTTCGAGCGATTCACGCGCCAGGCCCTTCAGGAAGTCCTGAACGAGCTCGCGCGCATCGACCCAGAGGCCGCACAAAACCTCACCGTTGATCAAATAGTGACCATCAGAGACCAGGTCCACCAGCAGATGTGGGGCAATGACACAGACCTCGACACAATCCGAGAGAAGTCGATGCAGCAGGCCCTCCGAGAGGCAGGCCGTCCCAACGACTCCCTTGGCTCCTACCTGACTAAGATCTACTTCCAGCGTCGAGAGGAGGCGCGGACCATATTCCCCGACGCCCGACCCGCGCTGGAGCTCCTGGCCCGACATTTCAAGCTCGGCCTCCTGTCCAACGGCAACAGCCGCGCCAACGTCCTCGGCATCGAAGACTTAGTCTCTTTCGAGGTCTTTTCGCAAGACCACGGCGCCGTTGATAAGCCCGACCCCCGCATCTTCGAAATAGCAATGCACGAAGCTCGATGCCAGCCCCATGAGCTTCTTCACGTCGGCGATTCATGGGAAAACGACGTTCTGGGCACCTTGAATGCGGGAGCCACGCCCGTCTTTTTCAACCGCAACGCCACTGGGCAGGAACCTCAATCCGTTATTGAGATTAGTTCCCTGGCCGAACTCTCCTCCCTGCTCTTGGCCCAACCTGCAATGGAGTCCCGTTAACATGCCCCCCAAACCCTCAAAAGTCCTCGTCATAGGCTCAGGCCCTATTGTCATCGGTCAAGCCGCCGAGTTCGACTACGCCGGTACCCAGGCTTGTAAGGCCCTACGCGAAGAAGGCGTCATTTCCGTCCTCGTCAACTCCAACCCCGCTACCATCATGACCGACGAGGACATCGCCGACATCGTCTATATCGAACCCCTCACCGTCGACGTCTTATCCCGTATCATCGAGCAGGAGCGCCCCGACGGCGTGCTCCCGACCCTCGGCGGTCAGACCGGCCTGAACCTCGCCGTCGAGCTCGCCGACGCCGGTGTCCTCGAAAAGTACGGCGTCCGCATGCTAGGCACACCCCTAGGCACCATCCGCCAGGCCGAGGACCGTGAGCTATTCAAGCAGCTCCTCCACGATATCGGCGAGCCCTCCCCTCCCAGTGCCACCGTCGAGACCGTAGATGGTGCCTTGGCTGTAGAAGACAAGCTCGGACTTCCCCTCGTAATACGCCCCGCCTACACCCTTGGCGGCACTGGTGGCGGCATTGCCCACACCCGAGACGAGCTCGCAACCATCGCCGCTGGCGGTATCGCAGCCAGCCCCATCAACCAGGTCCTCATTGAGCGATATTTGGAAGGCTGGAAAGAGCTTGAGTACGAGGTAATGCGCGATTCTGCGGACAACTGCATAACCATCTGCAACATGGAGAATATCGATCCCATGGGCGTCCACACCGGCGACAGCATCGTCGTTGCCCCGAGCCAGACCCTCTCCGACCGCGACTATCAGATGCTTCGCTCTTCCAGCCTCAACATCATCCGAGCCCTCGGCATCGAGGGCGGTTGTAACGTCCAGTTCGCCCTTGCCCCCGGCCCCCTCGTCGCTGAGGCCTTCGGCCAGAGCTCCGTAGATGGCCGCGCCTACTACGTCATCGAGGTCAATCCACGCGTCAGCCGCAGCTCCGCCCTCGCCAGCAAGGCCACCGGCTATCCCATTGCACGAGTCGCCGCCAAGATCGCCGTCGGCAAGACATTGGACGAAATCCCCAACGCCGTCACCGGCAAGACCCGAGCCGCCTTCGAGCCCTCCCTCGACTACTGCGTCGTCAAGATACCCCGCTGGCCCTTCGACAAGTTCGCCTCCGGAGACCGCCGACTCGGAACCCAGATGAAGGCCACAGGCGAGGTCATGGCCGTTGACCGCTCCTTTGAGGCCGCACTGCAGAAGGCCGTCCGCTCCCTTGAAACCGGCCAACGTCGCCTCCTCTGGGAAGACCGAGCCTGGGCCCAGGACGAAAATGGCGCCAATGGCACTGTCCCCACGGACCCCAGCGACGATCGGATCTGGGCCCTCATGGCTTCCCTCCGCCGAGGCCTCAGCCCCGACGACCTATCCCGCCGCACCGGCATCGACCCCTGGTTCACAAACAAGCTGTACAACATAGTCCACATGGAGCGACGCCTCCTGAAGGAACCCCTCACCCCGTCTCTAATGCGTTCTGCCAAGCGCCTCGGCTTTGCCGACGATTACATCGGCACCCTCGCCGACCGCCTCCCCGAGCAGGTACGCGACCTCCGCCAATTCTGGGGCCTCCGTCCCGTCTACAAGATGGTCGACACCTGCGCCGCCGAATTCGCTGCCGAGACCCCCTATTTCTACAGCTCCTACGAGCAGGAGAACGAGGCCGAGGCAATACCTGGCCGCAGGGCTGTCGTCATCGGCTCCGGCCCCATCCGCATCGGCCAGGGCATAGAGTTCGACTACTGCAGCGTCCACGCTTCCTGGGCCCTCAAGAAGGAGGGCGCCGGGTCTATCATGGTCAACTCCAACCCCGAGACCGTTTCCACCGACTTTGACACCAGCGACAGACTCTATTTCGAGCCCCTCGACGAGGAAAGCCTCAGAGACATCCTCGAGAACGAAAATGCTGGCGTGGCAGGCGGCAACGGCAACTCCGCCGAGATCGTAGTCCAGTTCGGTGGCCAGACCGCCATCAACCTCGCCGAGCCTCTCCATCGAACGGGAACGCCCATTCTAGGCTCCTCCTCCGATACCATAGATATGGCCGAGGATCGCCACCGCTTCGAGGACTTCCTCAACCGTCTCGGCATCCCTCAGCCCCCCGGCGCCGGCATATCCTCCGTGGAGGCCGGACTTAACGTCGCTCAGAGCATCGGCTATCCCGTTCTCGTGCGCCCCAGCTACGTACTAGGCGGCCGGGCCATGGAGATAGTCCACAACGCCACCGAGCTAATCCGTTACGTTGCCGCCGCCGTAGACGTCGCCCCGGGCCGCCCCATCCTCATCGACAAGTACCTCGAGGGCATGGAGGTCGAGGTCGACGCCATCTGCGATGGGGAGCAGGTCCTCATCCCCGGCATCATGGAGCACATTGAGCGGGCCGGAGTCCACAGCGGCGACTCCATGGCCGTCTACCCCGCCCCCAGCCTCACCCCCGCCCAGAAAGACGCTATCATCGACTACACTATCAGCATTGGCCTCGGCCTTCAGGTCAAAGGTCTTATGAACATCCAGTATGTAGTAATGAAACCCTCCGACACAGATGAACGTGACCGGGGAGACACCCTCGTCTACGTCCTCGAAGTAAACCCCCGTGCCAGCCGCACCGTCCCCTTCCTCTCCAAGATCACCGGCGTACCCATCGTACAGGTCGCTACCCGAATTATGATGGGCAAGTCCCTGGAGCAGCAGGGTTACAGTGGCGGCCTCTGGCCCGCGAAAGACATCGTCGCTATCAAGGCCCCCGTCTTCTCCATGTCCAAGCTAATTGGCGTCGACACCTTCCTCGGCCCCGAGATGAAGTCCACCGGCGAGGTCATGGGCATCGACCACTCCCTCGGCCCCGCCCTCGCCAAGGCTCTCCTGGCCAGCGACATGATGCTCCCACCCAAGGGTGCAGTCCTCCTCAGCATTGCCGACCGGGACAAGGCCGAAGCCCTGGACATCGTCAGGATGTTCGCCTCCCTCTCTTACAAACTTTATGCCACCCAGGGCACCGCCGAGATGATCCAGGCCATCGGCCTTCCCGTTACCGCCGTGGTCAAGGCCGGACAGGGCACCCCCGACATCGTTGACATCATCCAGGACGGCACCGTCGACGTCGTAGTCAACACCTTGACCGGTCACCGCACCCCTCTCAGGGACGGCTTCCAGATACGACGCGCCGCCGCCGAGAGACGTATTCCATGCTTCACCTCCCTGGACACCGCCCGAGCCACCGTCGACGCCCTCGTAAACGGGCCCCTCAGCTTTTCCGTAAAACCACTGCGCGCCTATCTGGAATCGAGCCCCAAATGATGGAAGACCACCTAGCCAAGGTCCTCGCAAACCACACCATCGCCCCCGGCGTCCACTGCCTGTGGGTCGACTCTCCTTCAGTCGCCGAAAGCCGGACCCCCGGTGAGTTCGTCATGGCCGAATGCGGCGACACTTCGGACCCTCTTCTCAGAAGAGCCATCAGCATTCACCGCTACGGACCCGACCTTCTCGCAGCTGATCCTGCCCTCGCCTCAGATTGGATAACCCCTGACTCTACAGCGCTTCTCTTCAATACGGGGAGCGCCGCCCGGACTTGGCTCGCCAACCGGGTAGCAGGTGATGAGATAAGAGTGCTCGGGCCCCTGGGCCGAGGCTACAGCATCGATCCCTCTGCCCAGAACCTAGTCATGGGCGGTGGTGGCACTGGCCTCGCTCCCCTGATCGCCTTGGCCGACCAGGCCGTCGCGTCGGGAAAGGACGTGACCATCGTTTCCGCCGCTCGTAAAGCCTCCCTCCTCTATCCCCGGGACTGGGTCCCCGACGGCGTTACCGTCGTTGAGGTTACAGAGGACGGCTCAACCGGGGAAAAGGGTCTTATCACTGAAGCCCTGCCAAAAATCATGCAGAACGCAGACCAGGCCTTCTTCTGCGGCCCCGTGCCCATGTACCGGGCCATTTGGGAGACTTGGCGCAACTACAACATCTCCACCCCAACCCAGGTCCTTCTCGAGGTGCGCATGGCCTGCGGCTTCGGCATCTGCTACGGTTGCGCCGTGGCCACCCACTCGGGCCGCAAGATGGTCTGCACCCAGGGCCCGATGTTCGACCTCGCAGAGGTCAACTGGACGGGGTTGTGATCAGATGCTCCCGCATAAGTGCGGGTATCCTTCCCCTTATTCTCTTACTTGCGCTCGTCCTCACGGCCTGCGGTAGCAATGAGGAGCCCCCGGATGACACACCCACAATCCCTCCCCCCTCACCCACATCCGCGCCTCCTACCGCCACTCCTGAACCCACTCCCGCACCCACTCCTACCCCCGCGCCGGAACCCGACGTGAACCTCATCGCCTTCGTCGGCCTGGACGACAGCATCTACACCATCCGCCCTGATGGCACAGACCAGCAGCTGGTCTCAATCCCTATGTCCGGGGAGACCGCCTCCCTTGCCGGTAGCGCATCCTTTGCCAGCCACACCGTCTACAACTGGCCCACCTGGTCTCCCGACGCTTCCAAGCTCGCCTTCACCTCATTCTCCGACAACGGCGACTTCGGGGGCGCACTCTGGCTCGTCGATATCCCCGGCGGGCTCCCCGACAAAGTCTTCCAGGACCCCGACGACACCATAGGCAGGTTCGTAGCCCAGCGCAGTCCCCACTACATCTACTGGGCCCCCGGCAGCGACAGGGTCGCCTTCCTCGCCCCCACACCCACCTCCCTCGTCCTCTACATGATCGAGACCCATGACCCCCACCACCCCGAGGTCCTCTCCTTCGGCGCTCCTTCTTACATGGCATGGTCCCCTGACGGGCAGTACCTCCTCCACCACTTGGTCGACGCCGTCGACCTCATCGATACCCGCAATGACTTGGAAAGGGCCTCCCTCGATGCCCAATCCGTCTCTTTCAGGACCCCCGCCTGGAGCCCGGACAGCCGGCAAATGGCTTTCGTGGACGGCTCCATTGGCGCTGATACTCTCGTCATTACCGATGTCCAGGGCAACTCCAAAATCGAAGTCGACCGCGTTAGCATCCTCACGGTCTTCCTGTGGTCCCCATCGTTAAACGAGATCGCATACACAGAGTTGACCCCGGCGCGTAGCCTGGGCATCCCCACCTACGGTGGGCTTGCCGTCTTCGACGTTGACTCCGGCGAGACCCGTCAGATCACCAACCGCGAGATCGCTGCCTTCTTCTGGTCCCCAGACGGCTCGATGGTCGCCTACGTGGGCATCGACCGCCCCGCTGCTACCATTTCTTGGTACGTCAACGATAGGTCTGGCAAGGCCGAAAAGAAGCTCACCGACTTCGTCCCCTCCTCCGAGCAGCTTTTCGTAATGTTTGCCTTCTTCGACCAGTATGCCTACTCCAACAACCTCTGGTCCCCCGACGGCCGGTCCCTCGTCTACTCCGCCCGAGACCCGGATGCAAACGGCACCGGCGGCAGCACCATCCAGGTCGTCTCGATAGACGGCGCCTCTCCCCCCAGGGTAATCGCCCCCGGCCACCTCGCCTTCTGGTCCCCCAAATAACCGCCTCATCCCCCCACCCACCCCCCTAATACACCATCTCCCCCCCGAGAAACGCCCTAGTCCTCGGGTCCCGCGCCTCGGAAAACAGCGACTCCGTGGGCCCCACCTCCACCACCTTCCCGTCCAGCAGCAGTGCTGTCCTGTCCGCCAGCCGACGCGCCTGAAACACATTGTGCGTTACCAACACTATCGTCGTACCCATCTCTCTACGAGCCTTCATCATCAAGTCCTCTACAAGTGCCACGTTATATGGGTCCAGGTTCGCCGTAGGTTCATCCAGCAGCAGTACATCCGGCTCGATTATCAGCGCCCGCGCCAGCGCCACCCTCTGCGTCTCCCCAAACGAGATTGTCGACGGGTGCTCCTTCGCCAACGATCCCATGCCTAGCCGGTCGAGGAATTCCGCCGCCCGAGCCTTGGCATCCCGTACCCCCCGCAGCTTCAGCCCATAAGCCACGTTCCCCAGTACCGACGTGTTGAACAGCAGGGGGCTCTGAAACACCAGCGTCATCCGTCTCCGCACCGAGAGCGATACTTGCGTCTTCCCGTCGTACGCTTCTCCCGAGAACCGTATCACCCCCGAGCTCTGCGGCTCCAGAAAGTTCAGCATCCTCAGAAGCGTGCTCTTCCCAGACCCGCTCGGCCCGATGAGCCCCAGCACCTCACCCCGTTCTATCTCCAGGTGATCTATATTGCACGCTTCCCGTTCCCCATACCGCTTCACCAGCCCTTCCAGCTTGTAAATGCTCTCGCTCATCGGGCCAACGCCCTTCCCTGCAGCCGGGTCGCGACCAAATTGATCGTGAACGAGATCAATAGCAGTATGATGCCCAGCGCTATCGCCGCGGCGAACTCCCCCTTCCTCGTCTCAAGCACTATAGCCGTCGTCAACACCCTCGTGTTCCCGGCAATGTTTCCACCCACGATGATCACGGCCCCGACTTCCGTCACCACCCGCCCGAACGCCGCCGCCAACGCTATTATCATCGAGACTCTAGCCTCTCCCAGCAGTGCGAGTGTCGCCTGTGCGCGAGTCGCCCCCAGACTCCTGAGCTGCAACCGCATCCCGGGGTTGATCGACAGTATCGCCGACATGGTCAGGCTCGCGATCACCGGGAAGGCGATGATGAACTGGGCCACCACTATGGCCCAGGGAGTGAAGAGCCAACCTAGCAGCCCGAATGGCCCCTGCTGCGACAGCATCAGGAACACTATCAGCCCCACCACCACTGTCGGAAAGGCCATCCCCGAATAGGTCAGGCCTATAAGGACCCGACGCCCCGGGAACCGGCTGAACGCCAGCCATATGCCGTACGGGACTGCCGCCGTCGCCGCTGCCAGCAACGCCAGCCCCGAGACCTGGAGAGAGAACAGCGCTATCTGGCGGACCTCCGGGTCCAGGCTCCCGATGAGCTTTATCGCCTGCCATATCCCCGATGCTATCTCATCCATCAGCCCACACCACCCACACAGACGAAATCCCGGGGATGGGTCCTATCCACTCTCCCTCGATGGGAGAGGGCTAGGGTGAGGGTGAAAGTGAGTGTAATGCGACTCCCCCCAAAACCCCCACGCACCCCGTTTCCACTTGGCGCTCCTATGGCCCCACCCCCTCCAGGTGCACCGGGTTGAACAGAGAAAGCCC
This sequence comes from Dehalococcoidia bacterium, assembly GCA_965249275.1. Classification (GTDB taxonomy): domain Bacteria; phylum Chloroflexota; class Dehalococcoidia; order Plut-88900; family Plut-88900; genus Plut-88900. Next base: position 521,108 of record CBDFLQ010000005.1, on the reverse strand, counting down.
GTACTCCTCCCGCCTGAACTCCCTGATCCGTTCCTGTGTCTCCCTGGAAATCAGGAACTCAACGAACGCCTCGGCCAACTCGTTCTGTACCTGTATGTACTTCTCGGGATTCACTATGATGATGTGATAGGGGTTGAACAACGTCTCGTCACCCTCCGCCAGGATCTCCAGATTCAAGTTCTTCCTCGAAAGGAACGTGCCTCTGTCGGTGAGCGTATATGCCCCCAGCTCGTTGGCCGTGGTCAGTGTGCCCCCCATCCCCTGCCCCAGGGACAGGTACCAGTCCTCCGACTCCGGCGCCCCCACCCCCGACTCCACCCAAAGCTCCTTCTCCTTTACGTGCGTCCCCGACTCGTCCCCCCGAGACGCGAATATTGACTCAGTAGCTGCTATTCTCCGGAAGGCTTCCGGCCCATCCTCCAGCCCCGATATTCCTGCCGGGTCTTCCTGAGGCCCCAGTATCACGAAGTCGTTGTACATCACGTAGGTCAGATTCACTCCGTTCCCATCCGCCACGAACTTCTCCTCTAGCGATGGGGCGTGCACCAGCACTACGTCGGCATCCCCCCGTGCCCCGATTGCCAGCGCCTGCCCCGTTCCCACCGATATAACCCGCACGTTCGCGTTGTACTCCTCCTCGAACGGCGGGATGATGTAGTCGAGCAGCCCCGAATCATATGTGCTCGTGGTTGTAGTCAGCACCAGCGACCGGCTCGTGTCCTGGAAGCAAGCCATCCCCACCAGGAGCGCCACAGCCACCAGCGCCAAGGTGAACGCGGCGACCCACCGTCCCCGTTCCTCGAATTTACCCTTCTTAGTTGCTCTCATCCCAAAAGCAATATTTCCAGAAACATATTCCCTGTAGAGGCGACCGGCTGGTCGCCCTCCTTCAGCACACATTTGCCTTCCGCATTCCCCCAAAATCCACCGCATTCTATTTATGACAATCTTGTTTGTCAATTTATCAATCACACATTACAATTTATCAACATCATGCCGACCCTCAAATCAAACCTCAAACCCGCCCGACTCACCGCCGGCCTCTCCCAAACCGCCCTCGCCCGACAGGCCACCATCTCCCGGCAGGCCTACGTCGCGATAGAAACCGGTAAGTCCGTCCCCTCCACCGAGGTCTCCCTACGACTCGCCCGCGCCCTTGGCTGCACCGTCGAGTCCCTGTTCTTCCTACCCTTCGAAGAGGGCGGCACTGTTAGGGCCGAACTGGTCCCCACCCCCCACCCATCCCCCATACCCTCCCGAGTACAGCTCTTCTCTGTGGGCGGCAGGCTTTTGGCCCGTCCCCTTTCCGGTCGTAGCTCCACCAGCTACACCATGACCCCCGCCGACGGCATTGCAATGACTCCCGAATCCCCTGACGGCGTATCGGTCCGGCTCCTGGCACCCTTGGACCAGGCCAATACGTTGGTCCTGGCGGGCGGCGACCCCGCCATACCCTTCCTCTCCCGAGACTTGGCCCTCCGAGACTTCCGCATGGTCCGCCTCGGCGAGGACAGCAACACCGCCCTCTCCTACTTGGCTGCCGGCACTGCCCACGTCGCCGGTTGCCACCTATTTGACGAGACTACCGGACAGTACAACGTGTCCTGGGTCCGACGCCTCGCCCCCTTTCCCTGTTCCGTCATCACCTTCGCCGTTCGGGAGCAGGGCCTTATCGTAGCTGCCGGCAACCCCAGGAACGTCGCCTCCATCGACGACCTCTCCCGCCCCGACCTCTCCTTCATCAACCGTGAGGAGGGATCCGGCAGCCGAGCCCTAATGGACCGCCTCATATCCCAAGCCGGTCTCACCCCCGACTCCATAAATGGCTACCAACGCACCGCCGAGGGACACTTGGCAGTCGCCGACACCGTCGCCGTCGGTCTCGCCGACGCGGGCATTGGCGTCCGCTCCGCCGCAGAAGCCCGTGGCCTCGATTTCGTCTCGCTCGGCCAGGAGCGCTACGACTTCGTAATCCCCAACCATTTCCTCAACCTCCCCATGGTCCAGGCCTTTATCGAGACCCTCAAACAGCCCTACTCCCGACGCCAGGTTGAAGCCCTCGGCGGCTACGATATTTCCTCCATGGGAGATACTGTCACCGTCTGACCGCCTCTCCTTCGATGCCTGTATCGGACCAGGGCCTCGGGTTGGCAATCGATGGTATAGTCCCCTTGAAAGGAGCGGTGCAAATGTCGGAACCAAGACAAGTATGGTGGTTCACCGTAGATATCGTCGCCGCAGGCCAGAGCGCCATTGGGGTGGTCGCGGCGGGTTTCTGGAACTCCATTGGATTGGTCGCGATAAGCGCATTGAATGCAATGGGCCTGGTCGCAATCGGCCCCATTAACTGTATGGGATTCGTTGCCATCGGCGGTGTTAACGCCCTGGGAGTAGTAGCCATCGGCGGCGTCAACAGCGTTGGTGTAGTCGCTATCGGTGGCTACAACGCCACCGGGATAATCGCCATCGGCGGCGTACACAGCAGGAGTGCCTTGCCTCTCGTGTAATATGCCGGTATCTACAGTCCGCCAACTCTAGACCCGACTAACTGACCCCATGACACCCTCTCAGCTTCCCTGCCACTCGGACACTGTAGTCATCGGTGGCGGCACTGCCGGTGCTGCCGTAGCGGGCCTCCTTGCTGAACGCGGCGATCAGTCAGTATTGCTCCTCGAGGCCGGCCCCGACTACGGTCCCTTTGCAGAACAACGCTGGCCGACTGAGCTCCTTGATGGCCGCATCGTAGCCGACACCCACGACTGGTCGTACATCAGCTCCGCTTCTTCCGGGCAACCCGGCCACTCACTCCAGCGCGCCAGAGTGATAGGCGGTTGCTCGGCTCACAATGGATGCATCGCGCTTTGGGGCAGCCGCGCCGACTACGACGGCTGGGCCGCTGTCGGCAACGCCGGTTGGTCGACGGAAGACTTACTTCCCCACTTCCGACGGGCGACAGCACGCTTGCGTGTGCGGGAATTCGCGCCGGAAGAGATAACCCCGTTCCACGCAGCCTGTCTCGACGCGATTGTCGACAGTGGGATTCCCCATACCACTGACTTGAATGACATGGACGAGAACGTTGGCGCTGCTATGTCGCCGGTCAACATCTGGAACGGGATACGTTGGAACGCCTCCTTAGCATATCTCGACCCCGTCCGGGACAAAAAAGGGCTCACTATAGTGGGCGATGTCCTGGTGGACAAGATCAACGTGGCTCACTCCCGAGTAGCTTCGGTCGATGTAGTCCATGCAGGGGAAAAGGTGACAATCGAGGCGGGGCGAGTAGTCCTCTGCGCCGGAGCCTACGGCTCTCCCGCAGTCCTGTTGCGCTCAGGCATCGGCCCCTCCAAAGACCTCGCCAAGCTGGATATCTCCACCCTGATCGATCTGCCCGGTGTAGGGGCCAACCTCCACGACCACCCTGGCTTCAACCTGAGCTACCACGGCACCCCGCTCTTCAACTCTCTCATGGAGGAATTTACCGCCTCCGGCAGGATCGTCTTCGCGGAGCAGAGCCTGGCCAAGACCCGTAGCAGCCGCTGCTGTCAGGCTTTCGACCTGCACCTCGCACCTGTCGCATCCCCGAGGCCCGACCCTTCAGGACACTGGCAGTGCAAGATCCTCGTCGCCAACATGGCCCCGAAGTCCCGAGGCCATCTGACTCTTCGTGACGCCGACCCCCAAAGCAGTCCGGTTATCGACACGGGGTACCTCACAGACCCAGAAGACAACGACATAGCTGTACTCATGGACGGGGTGAACATGAGCAGGGAGATCGCCGCCCGACCATCGCTTGTCGAGCTCATCGGGAAGGAGCTTGACGATACGGCCAATGTGGTTTCAACCGAGGCAGTGCGGCGCAACAGCCTCCACTACTACCATCCCGTGGGCGCCTGCAAAATGGGCCCCGACTCCGACCCTGCCGCAGTCGTCGACCCGACAGGAAAGGTCCACGGCCTGGATAACCTCTACGTCGCCGATGCCTCGATCATGCCTGTCGTGCCAAGGGCCAACACCAACCTCCCCACCCTCATGCTCGCCGAACGCATCGTCGCTTCCCTCGACTAGCTAGAATTTTCGCCCAGCGGAGAGTTGCGCTCCTACGTTGTCAGTCCAGACCTAAGACGTCTCTACGCCAGGTCCTCAAATCCGCCCGTGAGCAATATTACGATGACGTTCAAGATGGCTACCGGAATCAGAGCGAGCAGTATCACGATCACAGCCCGGCAAGTCGACGTATAGTCCAAAGCCTGCCGTACTCCAACCACCATTGCCGCTAAACTCCAGATGGATGCCACCAGGACTATCAGCCCTCCGACGACGGGTACGAAGGCAAGCACGTTTAGAATCCGCGGCGTCTGAGCGAACCCCGTGCAGCGAGCCAGTTGCCCCCAGTCGGCTTCGGTATGCTCCGTCTTACATATAGTGGCGCCGATTATCCAGGTAGCCAGCGCCCACAGGGCCCAGCTGGCCACTCCCCGGACTAGCCCGACGATCACTGCACTGACCACATCGACTTTGTCGCCACCTAACAGCGCGCCACCCAAGCTTGCGATGGTGACGAGGACAACCACTAGCAGCGCTTGTAGAGTAGCGCTACTTTCCCTCTCCACCTCCTCGTAAGTGTCTACCCTCAACAGGGCAGCGCCCAACATTCTGCCTATCATAGGATCACCTCGTTCCAGGGAAATTTGTGGGTCTGCGGTCTCTGTAGGGCTAAGCAATCAGCGCCGCGATACGCCAATCGTTTTAGGGACGAAAGCGGGATCGGGTTAAGCATGTGAATCATAGCTTAGATTGGGGAATGATAGCCGACTTTAGTCCTCGTAGGAAGTGACCTTATTTTTATCACTTCCTCCTCCCATATTCACACACCTCATTCAAGGCACACCCGAGGCACAGTGGGCTCTTCCGACAGACGTCCTTCCCCAACATCACCAGCAAAGCATGGTACTCCCCAAACACCCCCGCATCCGACACCATTGCATCCTCGAACAGCCGTTGGTAATCCGAGTATGTCCTCCGCCCTCCTGGCCCCACACCCAGCCGCCCCACGATCCGCCTCGTGTACTCATCTATGACAAATGTCGGCTTCCCAGCCGCGTACAACACGATGCAGTCTGCCGTTTCTTCTCCTATCCCATGAATCCCCAGCAGCTCTCTCCTCGACTCCGCCGCGTCTTGATTCAGCATCGCATCCAGGTCGCCCCCGTGCCCCTCCATAACGTGCTCCACGAAAGCCTTCACCCGGCGTGCCTTCACCGTATAGAACCCCGACGACCTCACCAACTCCCCAATCTCCCCCTCCGGCAACCGAGCCAGAACCGCCACGTCAAGGGCTCCTGCCTCTCTTATCGCATCCAACGCCTTCGCCGCATTACCCCAGGCAGTCGACTGCACCAATATCGCACCCAGTACAACCTCAAGTTTTGTCTTGGCTGGCCACCAGCCCTGCGGTCCGTATCTTTCGTACAACAGGTCATAAACCTGCCTCACTATCGTCCCCGTATCGCCGGGCGTTGCCTCGCTCATCGAAACTCCACCGGAACCCTCGCCCCGAGGCTTATCTCTTCCAACGTCACCCGGCACACATACGCGTACACCCCAACTCCCTTACTCTGCGCCTCCTCCAGCACCGAGGTAAACTCCGGGTCCGCATCCCTGTTCGGCGAAAGGCAGGTCGCATCGTCCCTCTGCACCACGAATACCACCGCCGCCCCGTGTCCTTCGTCCACCGCCTTCATCAGCGTCCGAACGTGCTTCGTCCCTCGCGTAGTCGGAGCGTCCGGGAAAAGCGCTCTCCCGCCACTGACCAGCGTCGCCGACTTCGTTTCCACGTACACCCGACCCCTCGGCCCCGAGAAACAAAGGTCGAGCCGGCTGTCCCCAAAGGTCCTCTCCCTCTCGATCACAGGATACCCGTCGAACTCCTCAATCCTTCCCAATCTCTGCGCTTCAGCCACTACCGCTGGCGGCAGCCGCGAGTCGCACGACACCAGAACACCGTCTATCGAGACCAGGCACAGATCGAAGGCCGTCTTACGCCCGGGCGTAACGCCGGGAGACACGTACACCGTCGCACCCGGCACGAACAGCTCCCTCATCCGCCCCGAGTTCGGCACGTGCACCATCGTCTCCTTCCCATCCACCTCCACCCGAGCCAAAAACCTGTTCAACCTCTCCCCAAACCGCCCCTCCCTTAGCCCTGATGCCATCCTCATATCTGCAAAATGCTCGCTCTTTCAGAAAAGGCTCTTCTATAAGCAGGTAGGAATCCGCTCGCCCTACCCCCATAAGGTCGACTCTCGTGATCCCCCTCCCCCCACCCTCGCATAGATGATACGATTATCCCATGAGCACCAACAATTTCGTCGACAAGCTCCGCCGCACCTCCGAGGCCAACCAGAGCCTCCTATGCGTAGGCTTGGACCCCGACCTCCGCCTCATGCCCATTGACGATATTTTTGAGTTCAACCGCTCCATTATCGACGCCACCCACGATCTGGTCTGCTGCTACAAGCCGAACATGGCCTTCTACGAAGCCTTCGGCCCCCCCGGCCTCGAGACCCTGCGCCGCACCCTGCAGCACATCCCCGATGACATTCCCGTCATCGGGGACGCCAAACGCGGAGATATCGGCAACACGGCTAAGGCGTACGCAGCGTCCCTATTCGAATACTATGGCTTCGATGCAGTCACGGCTAACCCCTACCTCGGCAGCGACTCCCTCGCCCCCTTCTTAGCCTACGCCGATAGAGGAGTCCTAGTCCTCTGCCGCAACTCCAACCCGGGCGCTGCCGATTTCCAGTTATTGACCGTCTCCCGAGACAATGGTGAGCAACGACCTCTCTACATGGAAGTCGCCGCGCGGTGCAACGAATGGAATGTCTCCGGCAACGTCGGCCTGGTTGTCGGCGCCACCTACCCGGATGAGCTTCGGCGGGTCCGTCAGCAGTGCCCAGACCTCCCTATCCTTCTCCCGGGCATCGGGGCCCAGGGCGGAGACTTGCGTGCCTCCGTAACCAACGGCCTGGACTCAAACGGCGCCGGCCTCATCATCGCCTCCTCCCGACAGGTCCTCTACGCTTCCAAAGGCGCCGACTTCGCCCAACGCGCCCGGGACGCCGCCCTCGACCTTCGAGACCGCATCAACGAATGCCGAGTCGAGGCTGCCGCAAAGGCCTAACGCAATGCCTCAAGAGTTCTCCCTCGGAGACGTAGTTCGGATGCGCAAGCCTCACCCCTGCGGAGGCAGCGACTGGGAGATCTACCGCCTCGGCGCCGACATCGGAGTCCGTTGCCTAACCTGTCAACACCGCATCCTCCTTCCCCGTTCTGCCTTCGAAAAACGGGTCAAGAGCGTCATATCCAGTACCCGCGCCTCCAAGCCTCTCTCCCCCAGCCCTGACTAAAAGCTTGAGGCCGGTCCGCCTATGGCGGACCGGCCTCATTGTCATCCTCTTGTATATTCTGTCGGGCTATTTGAACGTTACCCGTATGGCAAGCCGAGACTCGTCGGGCTCCCGACGTGTCACCACCTCAACCTCTCTGCCTACTACGTCGTCTGCAGTGATGCTGCTGGGAAGAATGTCATCCAACTCGGCTTCGCCTATCACTTCGGTCTCGAAGTCAATTAGCTTGAATACCGCTCCGTTTACGTTCCATTCAATGATCGTGGTCGTTAGACCGGCCTCAAACGTGGACACAACCTCTACCGATTCGACGGTTCCCGCAAAGTCCTGTATGAAGCCGCTCCCCCGCTCGCACTCCCAGATCAAATCTGTTACCAGGTCAGTGGTGTAGGATTCAATTAGGGATACTTCCTCGCTCGCAGCCCCGGCTAAGCCGGTCTGGCTAAGGGTCGATTCGCCCTCGGAACCCGGGAAGAGTGGCGGGAGTTCTCCGTTCAGTCGTCCCTCGAAGTTGTTCAGATACCGGAAGAAGTCGGAATTGGCTTCCAATACTAGTGTGTCCTGCTCGGACAGGGCATTGGAATAGGCCTCCAGGCTCCTTTGGAAGTTGTAGAATTCAGGGTCTTTGTTGAAGGCGCTCGCGAAGATCTTAACCGCTATCGCCTCTCCACAACCTCTGATTATGTCCGAGTCCCGCATCGCGTTCGCAACAGTGATCGTTCTAGTTCTGTCCGCCAAAGCACGGATCCTGAAATCAAACTCGGCGCCTTCCGCTCGGAACAGCGCTGCTTCCTGCTGCCGCTCAGCATTCATCCTCTGGAATATGCTCTGGTTAATCGTTTCAGTGAAGTCCGCTCTCTTGATCCGCACGTCGATTATCTGGACGCCGATGTCACGCGCACTCTCCCTACTGACGTCCCTCACCGTCTGAACGATCGTCGGAACGCCGTCGATGGTTCCTGTCCGTCTCTGGTTCAAGATGATGTCGGACTGGTCGTAGGACGCGATCTCCTTTTTCAATTCACCGGAGATAATGTCCCTGAGGCGGGCGTCGGCTCCGGGAACATCCAGGACCGTTTCGAAGAACTTCCTCGGGTCGGTGATCTTGTACCGCGCGTAGGCGTCGATGATCAGGTTCTTCTTGTCCAGAGTAATGAGCGTCTCCGGCGGAGCGTCAAAGCGCAACAATCTCTTGTCGAACTTCGTGACCGTCTCTATGAATGGCACCTTGGTCTTCAGACCCGGCTCCACCAACTGCCTGTTGAATTCACCAAACCGCAGCACTAAGGCCTGGTCTGTCTCATCCACGGTGAAGAGAAACTGGGGTATCACTATCAGCGCGATGATTATTAGGACTACAAGTCCGATTGCGTATTTAAGGGCCTTAGGCATTCGCTTCGAGCTCCTGTTTATTTGCTGCGGCTCTTATTGCAGAGTCTCGGCCGCCGCAGCATTGGTTGTCTCTTCGTCGGATGAATTCAGGTTTAGGATCGGCAACACGTCTTCCCCCGAAGAGCTAGACGTGAGCACAAACTCCCTGGTAGCGCCTAGTACCGTCTCCACCGTCTCCAGGTAGAGCCGGTATCGGGTGACCAGCGGTGCCTGACGGTACTCTGCGAGTATGGCGTCGAACTCCGCCGCTTTACCTAGCGCTTCCGCTACCCTGGCCCTCTGAGAAGCTTCCGCATTAAGGACTATCTGCTCGGCTTCACCACGGGCCTTGGGGACAATATCGTTCCTGTAGGCTTCCGCCTGGTTTATGAGCCGTACCCGGTCCTCTCTGGCTGCCACCACGTCGTCGAAGGCGGCCTGTACTTGGGTGGGCGGATCCACCGATTGTATCTGCACCCGGACAATCTCCAACCCCGTGCCGTACAGGACCATGAGGTCGGTAAGGATGCCCTTGACCTGGTCTTCGATCACGCTTCGCTCTTCGGTAAGTACATCGTCCAGAGACCCCTCACCAACTACCTGGCGCAGGGCGGTCTCTGCAGCGTCTCTCAATGTCACCTGGTCCGGCGACCCGTTGGGGTCGAATACATTGAACAGGAACGCCGAGGCCCCCCTGTCTCGCCGCGGAACCAGATTATCCACTTCCAACTGTGTGTTCCCGACCGACCCGGGGTTAATACGGGCCTGGATGGCCATCTTCACGTCCACCAGGTTCTCGTCACCCGTGAGCATCAGGGATTCGACAGGGAAGGGAGTGATGGTGGCAGGAGGCCCGGGGTCCACTACCCGGAATCCAACCTCGAGCCGTCTGATCTCTTCAACTCTCACTTTATCCACTCGCTCAATCGGCGAGGGCCAGTGCCAATGTAGTCCCGGGTTCGTCTGGCCTACTTCCTGGCCAAACCGCCTGACTACTCCTAGCTGTCCGGTGTCGACCTGATAAATGCCCGTGCCCAGCCAGATAACGAGTATCAGGCCGATCACTAACAGTGCCATTATCAAGCCCAGGCCTCTGAAGCGCCTGCTTATGTTGCGGGCAGCGGGGCCGAAGGCATCGAGCATCCGGTCAAAATCGCCCCCCCCGCCTGGTCGTCGGGCCATATCCTATTCTCCTGGTTCTTGGTTGCTTCCGAGCTAGATTGGTTGTTGCCTTGAAATATGGCGCTATCAGCGCCCTTTTCGAGCCGGGCCTTGATCGCTGTCGTCGTCATTCAGAATCCGGTATTCGCCTTCGGTGACCTTGTCGCCTTCCTTCAGCCCCGAGCCCCAAATCGACTCCCGATGCTCGCGCACAACCTGCGGCGGCGCTAGCCGTACGAAGATTAGGGAGGCAATTGCAAGGATGAGAAGGTCGTCGAAACGCCCTACCACGGGGATAACGTCTTTGAGGAGATCGAAGGGGAGGGCCAGATAGCCCAGTGACATGGGCATGGCCAGCTTCAATATCAAAGGTACGCGCTGGTCCCAGAAGAGACGCCAGACCAGCCTGAAATTCTTTACTACATCTAGTATTCTACGCATAGACTCGAACGCTAATTATCGCATGGGGCGTCGTAGATGACAAGACGAACGTTGTTTGGCCTCAAACCCAGTCCTTTCAACGAAGCGGCAGACTAAAGCTTAACCCCGAGCCCCGTCAAGCCGCCAGGTGCTTCCCGAAGAACTTCAAGGTGCGTTCCCAGGCGTCCTCGGCGTCATCCTCGTTGTAGATGTCTGGCTGGGTGTCATTGAAGAACGCGTGCTGGGCGTTCGGGTAGGACTTCACCTCTCCCTCCTTGCCCGCCGACGCCATTGCCTCCCGCAGCCTGTCTGCGTGGTCTAAGGTAATCCATTCATCCAGTCCTGCGTGGACGAAAAGAAGCGGGCATGACATCTGGGGCACCATATCTATCGGATTGACTGGGTTCTCCTCCGTCGGCTCTTCATTCACGATCTGGCCGTAATACGCCGCCGCCGCCCCGATGCCCGTGTCCTGGCACGACATCAACAACGCATAGCTCCCGCCCAGGCAGTAGCCCACCGCCCCTATCCTGTCCGCCGCAACCCCGGTCGCCTTCAAATATTCCACCCCTCCCCTCAAATAGCCCATCGCCGTGTCGTAACGCAGCTCTTCGGCCAGCTTGGCCGCCTCGTCGGCATCCTTGGTCACCCGATGCCCGGCATACGTGTACAGGTCGGGGGCCAGCGCTGCGTAACCCTCCCGTGCAAATCTCTCCACGAGGTCCTTGATATGCCCATCCACGCCCCACCACTCCTGTATAACTATCATCCCGGGATGAGGCTCCCCGGAGGCAGGCCGAGCCAGGTATCCCGTCACCTCTTCCCCACCCGCCTCATATGAGATTGTTGAAGTCGTAATCTCTTCGGCCATTGCCCTTCCATCCCTCGGCAAGTATCCTTGACGGCTGTTGCGGCTATCCATATAACTACCCCCCACCCTTTTGTCAACCCCGTATTATCTGCGCCCCGGAGCTTAGGCGGAGGAAATCATGCTCAAACTAAAGGGACTCGACCACTTCGGAATAGAGGTCAGCGATATGGAGCGCAGCCTCGACTTCTATGCCCAGACCCTGGGCATGGAGCTTCATGCTCGATTTGGACACATGTCTGTTATGAAGTGTGGCGACAACGACCTCGCCCTCTTCGAACGTTCGGACCTTCCACCCGCCACCCGAGAACTCACCGAACCCCGAGGCCGCGGCCACTGGGCCTTCCGCGTCAGCGAGACTGATTTCGCCCAGGCCCAGGCTCGCTTCCCCGCCGAGGGCATCCCCGTCCACGGCCCCGTCGACTGGGGTGACCACCAATGTTTTTATTTCCTCGATCCTGACGACAACCTCCTCGAACTCATCTCTTACCCTGAATAAGGCCGCTATTGCAGCATGACAGCAACTCCTTTCGACTGGCGCCGAGCGTACGCAGACAAGCTGGTGGACGCCGATGAGGCTGCCCGATACGTCCAGTCCGGTAACGTAGTCCTGGTCACCCGACACCCCCCGCCCCGCCCCCTCCTCAACGCCCTCGCCGCCCGCAAAGACGAGCTCTCCGGTGTGGTCATACGCGGCGTCTCCCCCGCCTTTGATCCCGGCTGGTTCCAGCCCGGTTGGCAGGACTCCTTCCTCCCCATCCCCGAGACCTTCCTCGGCCCCGTGGCCCGTCCCGCCCTCGACGAGCGCCGCATCGACTATCTGCCGTCCCCTTTCTCGCTCCTCATCAAACCATTCAAGGAACGCCCCGCCGAGTCGAAGGGACTGGACGTCCTCTTAACCGTAGTCTCGCCCCCCGATAGAAACGGTTTCTGCAGCTTCGGCTCCGACCTCTGGGGCAAACGCCAGTCCGCCAAATACGCCCGCACCGTCGTAGCCCAGGTCAACGAAAGCGCCATCCGCACCTATGGCCAGAATTACATCCACGTCTCCGAAATCGACCACCTTGTCGACTACACCCCACCCATCCTTTCCCCCGAGGAGACCGATTCCCTCATAGACCAGGCCGTAGACGAAGAGGCCAAGGCAGAGCTCAGGAACATCGCCGGCGCTATCCCCAAAGAACGCCTCGCCGAAGTGCTCCCCATGCTTGTTAATCGACGGGCCGACCAGATTAGGGAGTTCGGCCGGGCCAGGGGCCTCGACCGCCCCGCCGAGGACGTCCGCCGTATCGCCGAACACCTCTCCGAAATCATCCGCGACGGCGACACAATCCAGATCGGCATCGGCACTCCCAGCGCCTACATGCCCCAGCTAGGTGTCTTCGACTCCAAAAAGGACCTCGGGTGGCACTCGGAAATGGGCGCCCCCGGCGTCATCGACCTCATTAGAAAGGGGGTTATCACCGGTAACCGCAAGACCATCAACCGAGGCAAGGCCATCTTCACCGGCATGGACGGCTGCAAGGCCGACGAAATAGCCTGGGCCGCCGACAACCCCCTTATCGAGCTCCACGACTCGATACAGGTCCTCAACATATCTCGCACCATCTCCGCCCACGAGAACATGACCTCCATCAACAACGCTTTGTCCATTGACCTGACGGGCCAGATAAACTCGGAGACCGTATTCGGCTCTCGGCTCTACAACGGCACAGGAGGCCAACCGGAGTTCCACATCGGAGCCGTCCTCTCGGAGGGCGGCAGGGCCATCACCCTCCTGCGTTCCCGGGCCGTTGGCGGAGCCGTGTCCCGCATTGTCGCCAACCATGACGAAGGAGCAGTAGTTACCATCCCCCGCACCTTCGCCGACATCATCATCACCGAGTTCGGAGTCGCCCGCCTCCTCGGCAAGTCCATCCGTGAGCGCGCCCAGGAGCTAATAAACATCGCCCACCCAGACTTCCGCTCCGAACTCCAGGCCGCCGCCCAAAAACTCTTCTACCCCTAACCCCCACCGCGTCCCCACCCCAGATCGGGAATCCATCCCATCCCGTCATTCCCGACCCCCACCCCACCGTCCGTCATTCCGGCTGCCGAGAGCCGGAATCCAGGGGTCCCGCGGGGCCGCTCACCTCGTCGGATATGCTAGAACTGCGCCTCTGGCGCGCGGCCGTGGCGTAAGCGGAGTCTAAGCCTGCCCTGAGGCTCTCGAAGAGGGTCTCAAGAACGGAATGGGGCGGCGTCCCCTCCCGTAGGGGCGATTGGCTAATCGCCCTCCCGCCCAGCACGCTACTCACCCCCCACTCCCCCCTAACCGGAATCCAGGGGTCGAGCTGGGCCGAGGCTCCTGTCCCCTCTACCCTAAATGAGTCGCAGATGCGCTGAAACGTGACCTTTGCATACTGTCATCCCGAGGTCCCACGAGGGATCTAAAGCGTAAGCCTCCCACTCACATACATCGCCTCCGCGCAACAAGCCCAATCTCCCCTCCAATTAGTAAAGATTTATCAGCCATATTGCAAAGCAACATGGCTGATAAATCAATAAAACAGGACGGGTGGGTGGGAACCGATTCATCCCTGATAAGTGAAGGGGAGGAGTCCCGCCCCCTCTCTCTCCAACGACAGGGGACTAGGGTGAGGATGATCCTCCCCCCTACCCTTCCCCCTCTTTCCGTTCTAAAATCTACCGTCTTTACAACTGATACGAACGCGCCATGCAACAGCACGCCATCCACACCGACTCCCTCTCCCGCGACTTCTCCGGCGTCCGCGCCGTCGACGGCATTGACCTCTCCGTCTCCGAAGGCGAGATCTACGCATTCCTCGGCCCCAATGGCGCGGGCAAGACAACCCTCGTCAGGATGCTGACCACCCTCCTCATGCCCACCGGGGGCCGAGCCACCGTCGCCGGTTATGACATCGTCTCCGACTCCATGCAGGTCCGCCTTCACATAGGTGCAGCCCTCCAGGACGCCTCCCTCGACAACAAGCAGACCGGCCGAGAACTCATAAAGCTCCAGGGCCGTCTCTACGGCCTATCCGGCAAGCAAATCGACATGCGCATAAAGTCCCTCGAGCCCCTCATGGACATCGGCCCCGCCATAGACCGGCTCATAGGCACCTACTCCGGCGGCATGAAGCGCAGGCTCGACCTCGCCACCGCCCTCGTCCACAACCCCAGAGTCCTCTTCCTCGACGAGCCCACCACCGGCCTCGACCCCGTCAGCCGAGCCCGCGTCTGGGAAGAAGTCCGACGCGTCAACGCTGACCTCGGCGTCACCATTTTCCTCACGACCCACTATCTTGAAGAAGCCGACAGTCTGGCTGACCGCGTGGGCATCATCAACCTCGGCAAACTCGTCGCCGAGGGCACCCCCGCCGAGCTCAAGCGCAGCATCGGCGCCGACATCATCGTCGCAACCATCAAAGGCGACTCCCAAGCCGCAGCCCGGTCCCTCTCTTCAGTCGAGCAGGTGGAGCAAGTCGAAATTTACGAAAATGCCCTCACCATTGGTGTGACAAATGGCGTAGCGGCCATGGGCGACGTAGCCCTCGCCCTCAGCCAGTCCGGGGCCCGAATCAAGGAGTTAACCCTGCGCACCCCCACTCTAGACGACGTATTCCTCCAGGCCACCGGCGCCCGCCTAGATGATGAGTCCCCTTCCAATCCCCTCTCCCTTGATGGAAGAGAGTGACAGTGAGATCAGACATATGGCCACGTTAGTCGACGAAAGCACCCAAATCCGAGCCCGGAAAGCCGGATTCATCAACGAAGTCGCCGCCGTCGCCCGACGTGCCCTCCGTTCCACCAAACGCGACCCCGAGAGCGTTATCCCCGCACTCATTATCCCCGTCTTCTTCTTCGTCGCTAACGTAGGCGCCCTCCAGGACCTCGCCGAGACCCTACCCGGCCTCGACTACAAGGCCTTCCAACTCCCCGTAGCAATCATATTCGCCGTTACCGGAGTTTCACGCGCCGTCACCCTAGTCATCGATATCCAGTCCGGTTATTTCGACCGCCTCTCCCTGACCCCCGTCAATCGGCTTGCCATGCTCTTCGGCCTCATGGTCGCCGATTTCGCCCTTGTCGTCGCGCTCACCATCCCCGTCATCGTCCTCGGTTTCGCCGTAGGCGTCCGCTTTGAAAGCGGCGTGCTTGGGGTAATAATCTTCGTACTGATTTCGGGCGCCTGGGGTCTCGTCTACACTGGCTTCCCCTACGCCATAGCCTTCAAGACCGGCAATCCCGCCGCGGTCAACACCTCCTTCCTCCTGTTCTTCCCATTCGCCTTCCTGACCACAACATTCCTCCCCAGGGAGGCCATGACTGGCTGGCTCGCAGCAATCGCGGCCTTCAACCCCGTCACTTACCTCCTCGAAGCTCTGCGATCCCTGCTCATGGTCGGCTGGGACCCCGAGGCCCTGCTCAAGGGCCTGGCTGCCGTCTTCGGTGTTGGCGCTGTCAGCATGACCCTCGCCCTCCTCGCCCTCCGTGGCCGAACCCTGCGGCGCTAATCCCACCACCACCCCACCCCCGAGCCAAGAAGCACGGGGCCGGGGTATTCCGCTCGCCCTGAGCCGGGTCGAAGGGTCTCAAGAGCGGAATGGGTGGGGTGTCCCGACCCCTCGCGAAGAGTTACGCAAAGGTTCCTCGATGGGAGAGGGCTAGGGTGAGGGTGAATCGAATTTCAACAGAGCAGGTAGGCAATACCCTCCCGAGAGCCCAAAATCCTTCACTTCCCCTCCCCGCCACAATAACCTAACATGCTCCCAGACCCTTCAAAGGAGCCCGACCCTTGAACAAGCTCGACTACACCCTCCTCGACCTCCCCCAAATCACCCACTACATGTTCTACCCCCGCCCCGACTCCTCACCCCCTCCAACCGGCGCCCTGGACCACACCTTCCCTTCCCATGACGGGGTCCAGCTATGCGGCCGTTTCTTCCCCGAAGATAAACAACGCCCCACTATCCTCTTCTTCCACGGCAACGGTGAAGTCGCCCCCGAATACGACGCCATTTCCTCCCTTTACAACCACATCGGCCTAAACCTCTTCGTCACCGACTACCGAGGCTACGGCAAATCCCAGGGAGAACCCTCGGTATCCGCCTTGGTTGAAGACAGTCATACTGCCCTTGCTGCCTTGGAGACGTTTCTGAGCGAAAACGGTTACGCTCCCTCAATCTACGTGATGGGCCGGTCCCTCGGCGCCTACTGCGCTGTCGAGATAGCCGCGGGCGCCCGAGAAAAGATTAAGGGCATGATCATCGAAAGTGGCTCGGCCAACGTCGGTGGAATGCCTCAAAGGCTCGGTATCGCCGAGACCCCCGTCATCTCCCAGCTTCTCCAGGACCACTGGGCCCGGGTCCAGAGCATCGACACCCCACTGCTCATCATCCACGGCGACCGTGACTTCCTCGTCCCCATCTCCCACCCCCAGGACCTCTACGAAGCCGTAGCCTCCACCGACAAGACCTTCTTCACCATCCCCGGCGCCGGTCACAACGACATCATGTTCGTCGACACCGACGCCTACTTCCGCGCCATCCGAGACTTCATACGCCGCATGGAAGAAGCCGTTACCTGATCCTCTTACAAGCCCGGCAGAGTATTCTCGCCACATCTACGGAGTCCGGCTCTGTAGGTGTGATTCTCTCCCATCTCCCTCGATGGTTCGCAGACGCGCCTTTGGCGTTACCTTTGCATAACCTTCATTCCCGCCCCTGAACCTGCTAACGAAGTATGGCATTTCCATTCCTGGGACTGAGTATTCCGCTCGCCCTGTCGAAGATGCGCCATGGCGTGAGCCAAGTCGAAGGGTCTCCAGAGCGGAATGGGCGGGGCTTCTCGGCCCCAACCCGGAGTTACGCAAGGGCCCCTCGATGGGCCAAAGGCCCGCCCTTGGAGGATCGCAGATTCTGCAAATACGCCCTTCGCGTGCGCCGAGGCAAGACCCCCGCATAACCGTCTTTCCCGTGAAAACGGGCCGAAGGTGCGCTGTGGCGTAAACCCAGGGACAAGAATTCACGATTGACTAGGTATGAATAAGCTACCCAATTGGGGCTCGCTGAGGAAAGTGACAGTAACCCAACTCCCACAACACCCGTCAGTCGAATGCCTACGAAGTTAATCCCCCCACCAACTCCTCCTCCCGCAGCTTCTCCAACCCCTTGAGCAGCTTCTTCACGTGCCGACCTATCCCCACAACCACGTATTCATGTGCCCCCCGCACCACCCCCGACTTATCAATCAGGTAAGCCGTCCTGAACCCCCCGAACACCCGCAGCGAATCATAGGCTTTCCTGATCTTTCTCTCCGGGTCGGACAGCAGAACAGCCTGCATCCCAAACTCTCTCCGGAACTGTGCATTCACCTCGGGGGTATTGGGACTGATCCCGGCGACTAGGGCGTTGTATCCCTGGAAGGCTTCATCCGCATCACGGAAGCCCTTGGACTGGATATTTCAGAGGACGCTGAAGGCCCCTGTGTGAAAATACAGCACCACGGGTTGACGGCCAAAGTGCTCGCTCAGTCTGAACGTCCCGCCGTCATGCCGCACCGCCTCGAAATCCGGGGCCCTGGTCCCTACCTTTAGCATTCTCCCTCCGCATATGGCTGATATAACTCAATTCTACACCAGCCCCCTTTTCCACTCGTAATTCCTGCGTAGGTCGCAGATGCGCCTATGGAGTGCAGGCCGCAGATGCTGCAAGTGCGCCTATAGCGTGCGCCGAGCTGAAAGTCCGCCTTTGGCAGAGCGTTAATCCATTCCCTCCCCTCTCTCCAGTAAGGCCGATCCCTTGAGGTCACCCTCCCCTCTCCCTGTCCAGCGCCTTCACCCCTTCCAGCACGTCCTCCACATGCTTGCCGATTCTCACCTCGTGATGGAATACATCCCTGATGACCCCCGACTTATCGATAACGTAGGTCACCCGAGACACCCCAAGCCCCATCCTACGGGCAACGTCGTAGAGTCGAGCTACCTTCTTGTCGGAGTCGGACAGCAAGGTGAAAGGGATCGACAACCAGCTCCGGAACCGGTCGTGGCTTTCCGGGCTGTCGGTGCTAACCCCGACAACCTGGGCCCCGTACCCACTTATAGCCTCATATGCGTCACGGAAGCCACGAGCTTGACGGTTTCAGCCGACAGTAAAGTTCTTCAGGTAGAAATAGATGACTACGGGGCTGTCGCCTCGCCAATCGGCAAAGCAAAACCTCTCGCCGTCATGCTGCACCGCCTCAAAATCCGGGGCCCGAGTCCCTGCCTTCAGCATTCTCCCTCCGACTATCCCTGATATACCTAAATTCTACACCATCCCCTCCCCGAGGAGGTGAGGCCGCTCACCCTGTCGAAGATCCGCCTAAGGCGGGAGCAGAGTCGAAGGGTCGAGCGGGGCGGCCCCGCACTGCCAATCCGTCGCGCAAAGCCCTCCCCCAATGTGACACGAGCCCATTGCCCCACCCCCACCCCAATTTCGTATAATGCGCCATCCTATGAGGTCTCTATCCCCCCATCTCCCGTCCCCATCCCGGGGAAAACCGGAACATTTCCCCCTAAAACAATCAAAAATCACGCCTGAGTCCGCGCATCAATCAAAAATCCCCACCGGGACGAGCCCCCTTCGGCCCGCGACGCCGTACTCCATATGTGCGGATGAGGCGCCGTGTTGACCCGACATTTCCCTCAAATGTATACTCGGAATTCGTTCGTTGCTGTATTTGCTCTGGGGGGAACACACCAGCATGTCGACCGGCGTTATAGTCGATGCCGAAAGACACGTTACTGAACACGCTTCCATGTGGCTGGACTACCTCGAACCCGAGTTCAAGCCCCGCACCATCCGCATCGTGCCCAACGCCTCAGCCTAGCGTAAGGAGTATCGAAGATGGCATCAGGAATAGTCGTCGACGCCGACAGCCACATCATGGAACCGGCCACCTTGTGGCAGGAATACATGGACCCCGAGTTCCGTAGCCGGGCCCTGAAAATCAGTGTGGATGAATTCGGCTTGGAATATCTGGACATCGATGGGAAGGTCAGCATCGGGTACAACGGTGGCACCCTGGGCAGGATCGGGGGTGTCGACCAGACCCGAGAGTGGATGATGGAGCATCCCACTCTCCCCTACGATGAGCTCAAGAACATCGCCCCAGGATCAGTGGACCCTCACGCAAGAATCGCCCACCTGGACAAGCACGGAGTAGACAAGACCTTCCTATTCCCGACCCTAGGCCTGGGCTGGGAAGCAGAGTGCGAAGACCCCAGGCTCTCCGCCGCCTACTGCACGGCCTATAATCGGTGGCTCGTCGATTTCTGTGCGCCGTATCCCGACCGGCTGATCCCCATAGCCCACGTCACGGTACGAGACGTGAACGAGGGCATCAAAGAGCTGGAGAGGGCTGCAAAGGACGGCATGAAAGGCGCCTTCATCTGCCCCGCCCCCATGAACGGGATCCGGTACAGCCACGAGTATTATGACCGTTTCTGGGCCACCGCCCAGGACCTGGACATGCCCATAACCTTCCACGTAGTCCTCAACCCAGACTACCCGGGCCGCAATTCATATCCCGAAGACGAAACTGGTCTCGGCCCCGTGTTCTTCAACAACGTAATGACCTTCGCAGATCCCCTCATCAGCTTTACCTGCATGATGGGTGACGGCACCTTCGAAAAGTTCCCCGGCCTGAAACTATCCATGGTCGAAGTTGGCTGCACCTGGCTCCTCCACTGGCTCGACATGATGGACTTCAAGATCGACCGATTCAGCTTCGACATGCCTCTGACCATGACCCCCAGCGACTACTTCCGCCGTCAGGTCTGGGTCAGCGCCGAACCCATCGAGAAGGGTCTCGGGGCCGTTGCCCAAATGGTTGGGACTGATCGCTTCATGTGGGGCTCCGACTGGCCCCACCCCGAGGGCCACACTGACCCCCTCAACAAAGTCAAGCAGAACATCGCCTCCCTTTCGGAAGCCGACCAGAACAAGATACTGGGCGAAAACGCCCTAGCCATGTACGGCCTGTCCGTGCCCGCCCCCGCCGTGGGCTAGCCGAAAAGGAGCATCTGCCATGTCAGCAGGAACAATTGTCGACTCCGACAGCCATATCATAGAACCCGCCAATATGTGGCGTGACTACATCGACCCCGCCTACCGCTCCCGCGCCATGGGCATCGAATTAGATGAGCTCGGTCTCGAATACCTGGACATCGATGGCAAGATGAGCAGCGGCTACAACGGCGGCGCCCTCGGCCGTATCGCCGGAGTCACAAAGGACCGGGACTGGATGATGGAGCACGCCACCCTCCCTTACGCGGAGGCCGCAATTATCGCTCCCGGGGCTGCCTACCCCGATGAAAGGATCAAGCACCTCGCCAGAGAGGGCGTCGACAAGACCTTTCTTTTCCCCTCTCTCGGCCTGGGCTGGGAAGCCGAGTGCGAAAACGCCGAAATCTCCGACGCCTACTGCCGGGCCTACAACCGCTGGCTCGTAGACTTCTGCAAAGACCACCCGGACCAGCTCTTCCCCGTGGCCCACGTTTCCGTCAGAGAGGTCGAGTTCGGCGTCGCCGAGCTCCAACGTGCCGCCAAGGAGGGCATGAAAGGGGCCTTCATCTGCCCTGCCCCCGTCAACGGCATCCGTTACGGAGACTCCTACTACGACCCCTTCTGGGCTGCCGCCCAGGACCTCGACATGCCCATAACGCTCCACGTCATCTTCAACCCCAACTACGTGGGCAAGCACCTCTACCCCGACCACCCCGGCCTCGGCCCCGAGTTCTTCGTCGAGTCCATGGTCTTCGGCGACCCCTTCCTCTCCTTCACCAACATGATGACTGAAGGCGTCTTCGAAAAGTTCCCCAACCTCCGCATCTCCATGGTCGAGATTGGCTCCACCTGGGTCGCCCACTGGCTCGACTTCCTGGACTTCAAGTTCTCCCGCTTCGGCTTCGACACCATCCTCACCATGAAGCCCAGCGAGTACTTCAAGCGACAGTGTTGGATCAGCGCCGAGCCCATCGAGAAGGGCCTCGGAGCCGTGGCTCAGATCGTCGGCGCCGACCGCTTCATGTGGGGATCCGACTGGCCCCACCCCGAGGGTCACACCGACCCCCTGAGAAAGGTCAAGGAAAACATCTCCACCCTCCCCGAAGCCGACCAGCGCAAAATCCTCGGCGAAAACGCCCTGGCCCTCTACCGCCTACCCTCCCCCACCCCCACCGTCGGCTAGACCCCTGTTTCTCTGTAATACTCCAGCGAAGCACCCGATGAAATGCTAAAATCAGTATGGAGGTAAACACAATGGCGATGTCCAATCAGTTCGACGATCAAATCAACAAATGGAGTTCACAAGTGGACCCTGATTTCGTAAAAGAACTCGACTTCCTTAATATCACCGTCGATGAGTACGAACGAATGCTCGCCGAAAACGAGCCGAAGATTATCACCTCAGACAGCACCATCAGATAGTTTCCTACAATGACTTGGGACCAAATCCGCCTTGAAATTCATGAAGCGAGTCAAAACCTAGGCGTAGCGCAGCATGACAACATTAGACGAGCCAAAATAGCAACCGTTGAGAAGATCAGTAGCATTCCCCTTATTGTCTACGCCGCGGATTTCACTGACATCGATAGGGCTGCACAATACGGTGCCGGATTGCAGATTCAGCTACAGGACAAGACGGGTTTTCTTCAGGCAATTTCCGACATCCCGGATGGCCCCTTGGACGTGTTGCTTCATAGCCCCGGCGGGTCTCCAACAGCTACAGAATCTATAGTGCATTTGCTCAGGGCTCGGTTCGATCCCATTCGATTCCTAATCCCACACACATCAAAGAGCGCGGCTACAATGCTTGCGCTTTCCGGCAACGAAGTCCTACTTGGAGAGGCAGCCGAACTAGGCCCCATTGACCCTCAGCTTCAATTTGTTACTGAGCAGAGGCCAGTAACTGTCCCGGCAAGAGCCGCTATTGATCAGTTTGAGCGGGCCGGATCCGACATTGGCACAGACCCCACCAAGTTGCGGGTATGGCTCCCCATCATCCGGCAATACGGCCCTGGGTTTCTGCAAGAATGCCACAACGCAATAGAGTTGTCCGAGACACTCGTAACCGATTGGCTAAGCTGTTATATGTTTAAGGGTAAGCCTGATGCATCAACAAAGGCCGAAAGGATTGCCAAGTGGTTGGCAGACCACAACAATTTCCACAGCCACTCCCGACCTGTGTGGATAGAGCAACTTCTGGAACTCGAACCATTAATGAGGGTTCGGTTACTAGCGGACTTGAGCAAGGAGTTTGAAGATGCAGTGATGGCCCTCTATTGGGCGATAGACGTTACATTCAACGACACTGATGCGATCAAGCTGATTGAGCATAGGAAGGGGAGCGCGTATATTAAGATAATGCGCAAAGCAGTCATTCGACCTCCCATGCCGCTTCAGCCCAGCCCTCCCGCTACTTCATCTCCAACTCAGAACCGTGCCCAACGCCGTCAGCAGAAGAAAGGCAGACGTTAGTCTCATTTAACCAAGACTTCTGATCCAAGGCCTATTGGCTCGGCGCTCATCCTACGAAAACCTCGGCATAACCTCCCTCGCAAACGTCCTCATCATCTCCACAAACCGCGGCAGGTTCTCCGCCCAGCACCTCATCCCCAACCCATGGACTCCCGCCTCCTGGTAAGCCTCGATCACCTTCGAAATCCGACCCACCGACCCCACCAGAGACCCCGCCAACCCTTCTTCGAAGGTGTGTATCTCTGTCACCAGAGTCTTCCTTGTCATCGCCTGCGCCTTAGCATCGTCGTCTATGTACAGGGGTATGTATCCGGTCACCTGAAAGTCCACGTCCCCCCTCCCCGACTCCGCCGCCAGCTCTCGTATCCGCTTGATGCCCTCCGCCATCACGTGAGGAGGCCCCTCTGGTATCCACCCGTCACACCGCTCGGCAATGCGGCGCATGGCAGGCTCGTACAGCTTCGGGACCCGAGAAGGGCGTGGATACACCACCCCACCCCCATACAGCACCGGCACTTTGGGTGTCGTCTTCGGGAAGTACGAAGCATTTTCAAACGAGATGTTCGGCCCTTGGAAGTCCACGTGCCCGCCTTGGAAGGCGGCATTCAGCACGTTGATGTACTCATCCGTGATCCGGTTCTTTTCGTCGTAGGGTATCTGCATCACCCGGAAGTCGCTGGGGTAGTCCCCAATCCCGACCCCCAGCATCAACCTCCCCCCGGATAACGCCTGCAACGTCATTGCCTGCCGAGCCAAAACCCTCGGGTCCCTCAGAGGGAGCACCAATATCGCCGTGCCCAGCTTGACGTTCTGCGTCATTCCCGCCACCCAGGTCAGCGTGCTTATCGACTCGTAGAAGTGGGGCTCGATCCCCTCACATTGCTCAATCAGCCCCGACCCCCGGTGCAGAAACCAGTCCGTATCGTAAGTAATGTGGTCGTGGCACCACACCGAGTCGAAACCCAGGTCATCGGCCTCAAGCGCCACCCGCCTGATTGCCTCCACCCCCGCCAGAGCCCCCGAATGCGGCAGCATAATCCCAAACTTCATGATGTCACCTCCCCTGACCTATTTCACGTACAGCTTATGCTCCAACCCGTCCGTCAGCGTCTCGCACCCATCCTCCGTGACGAGAATCGTGTCACTGTTCACCGCCCTCTTCACCCTGTCGAGACCCTGCAGGGCCACGTGTCCCGCCAGCAGGTGAAAGGTCATTCCCGCCTGAAGTGGCCGGGTCTCCCCTTCGGTCATGCTAATAATATGCCCCTCGCCCCAGTCCGGCGCAAAAGCTATTCCGATAGAATAAGCCGCCCGGCTGTTTCGCTTACTCCCCGAGCCCATCGCCTCTTCGAGGCTCTCCTGCACCAGCCGGTGTATATCCCCCGCCGGGACCCCCGGCCTGATCGCCGACTTCGCCTTCGCCATAACCTCGCTTCCCACTTCCCTTGCCCTGAGCAGCAGTTCAGGCGGGTCACCGAGGAATATCTGTCTGTATGTCGCTGCGTGATAGCGGTTGATGCACCCCGGCATCTCTATCGTCACGCTGTCTCCGGGTTGTATCACGTTCCGATACCACGTCGAATGGGTCATCGAGTCCCGCTCCCCCGTCCTTATGAATATCGGAAGTCCCGTGTACTCGCTCCCCGCCTTGATCTGCGCCCGATGAATCTCCGCCGCCACGTCATTCTCCGTCACCCCCACCTGGCAAGCCTCGATCCCCGCCCTCAACCCCGCCTCCGCCGTCTTCGCCGCCTGCCTTATGTACTCGATCTCCTGTGCCGACTTCACCATCCTCCCCTCCTCCACCAGCCCCGACCCATCGACAAACCTCGCCGACGATAAGGCAGCCGCAAGCCCCTTCTCGTCCCTGGATGTCAGGAAGAACGAGTCATACTGTACCCCGATGCGCGCATCTGCCTTACCCAAGTCCATCAGCACGTCCCGGGTGTGCGCTATCCAGTCCTCGTGGTCTTCGTAGGGCCGACTATCCTCGACCCAGGATTGAGGCGCAATGTTGGACTCCTCATTGAGTCGGGTGATGAACACCGGCTCTCGGTCCATCGTCACTATCAGCGTCTGGTACCAGTAGTAGCCGGGAGTCTGGTAACCGGAAACGTAATACAAGTTCTCCGGCGAGTTGACCAGCAGAACATCAATCCCCCGTTCTTCCATCCGCCGTCGCAGCGCATCCAGCCGTCCTTGATATTCTTCAAGCGTGAAGAACTGGTACTTGGGGCTTCTCATGTCCACTCCTTAGCTGTCTCCAAAAGAGGTCCTTGCATTACCGTCATTCCGAGGCTCCGCGAGGAATCTGGGGCGGGGGAGGTGTTCTCTCCCCTCTCCCTCGACGGAAGAGGGCTAGGGCCGTAGGTTCTCTGAGGAGAATGAGGGTGTTCCCAAGTCTAAGCCGCGCATCGCCAATAGTCACTTCACAAACAACTTCTGTTCCACCCCACCCGTCAGCGTCTCACAACCGTCCTCCGTGACCAGGACCGTGTCGCTGCATAGGATGCCCCCGAACCCCGGGATCCGTACCCCGGGAATCAGGTGGAAGGCCATGCCTGCCTGCAGGGATCGCTCCTCGCCTCTCGTGATGCTGATGATGTGCCCTTCACCCCAGTCGGGAGCGAAGGCTATGCCTATCGAGTACGCCGCCCGACGCTCCAGCTTCGCCCCCAGGTCCGCCGAGTCCAGCATCTCCTTGATCTCTTCGAAAAGGTCCCCCGCCACGACCCCCGGCCTGATTTTCTCCTTGGCCTTCCTGAGGGTGTTGGTCACGACATCCATACCCCTCACCATCAACTCCGACGGCTCCCCTATATACACTTCCCTCATCATGGCGACGTGATAACGGTTTACGCACCCCGGCACCTCGAAGAACACGACTTCGTTTTCCTGCAGGGGCCTGCGGTACCAGGTGGCGTGCGTCATCGTAGACCGCACCCCCGAGGCCACGAAAATCGGCAAGCCCGTATACTCGCTTCCTGCCTTGATCTGTGCCCTGTGCATCTCCGCCGCCACGTCATTCTCCGTTGCCCCCAACCCCACCGCCTCTATACCGGCCAGCGTAGCTGCCTCTGCAGCTTTAGCCGCCTGCCGCATGTATTCGATCTCCTGTGGAGACTTGATCATCCGCCCCTCTTCGATTAGTCCCGTGCTGTCCACGAACTTGGCCCCCGGCATCAGGCTCTGCAGTTTCAGGTAGTCCCTTGCCGGAAGAAAGAAACTCCCAAGCTCCATCCCGATCGTCTTCCCCCCAAGCCCCAGGTCCACCAGCACATCCCGCGTCTTCTCCACCCAGTCCTCATAGTCCTCATACGGGCGCCGGTCCTCGACCCACCCCAGCTCCCGCATGTTCGAGTCCTCCACCCTACGCGTGACCGACACTGGCTCCCGGTCCATCGGCACCACCAGCGTCTGCCACCAGTAATACCCCGGCGTCTGATAACCCGAGAGGTAGTAAAGGTTCTCCGGCGTGTTCACCAGCACCGCATCCACCCCCAACCCCTCCATCCGCCCCCGAAGTGCATCGAGCCTCTGCTGGTACTCCTCCAGCTCAAAATACTGCCAGTTCGGTTTCTTCACCTATTCCTCCGTTGCCCTCTCTCTTTGTTGATCCATTGCCTAACCCCGCCTAAGATGGCGGGGTATTCCGCTTGCCCTGAGCTGAGTCGAAGGGTCTCAAGAGCGGAATCGGTGGGGTGTCCCGGCCCCCGCCCGGAGTTACGCAAAGGTCTCTCGATGGGAGAGGGCCAGGGTGATCCCCGTTCTTGTGACTGGAAGGTCTATCCCTCTACTTCGAAAACAGCTTCCTCTCCACATTCCCAGTTATCGGCTCACAACCGGTCTCCGTCACCAACACCGTCTCGCTCACCCCCACCGACGACAGCCCCGGTATAAAAATAGCCGGTATCAGGTGGAAGGTCATCCCGGCCTTCAACTCCCGGTATTCACCCTCGTTCATGCTGATAATGTGCCCTTCGCCCCAGTCCGGCGCAAACGCTATTCCTATGGAATACGCTGCCCGGTGAGTCAGCTCCACCCCCAGCCCCGCCCCCCCAATGACGTTCTTGCACACCATGTGGGCATCGTGCGCCGTGACCCCAGGTTTTATGAACTTGATCATCTCCTCCAGGGCCTCAGCCATCACGCCCGTCGCCTTTATGGATCCCTCCGGCGGATCACCCAGGTACACGTTCCGCATCTGCGAGGCGTGGTACCGGTTGATGCAACCCGATAGCTCCAGGAACACCGTGTCCCCCGGCTGTATCGTCTCCCGGTACCATGTCACGTGTCCGAGGAACGACCTCTTACCGGCGGTGACGAAGAGGGGCAGCCCCGTGTATTCGCTTCCCGCCTTTATCTGCGCCGCATACACCGCCGCGGCGACCTCGTTCTCCGTAGCCCCCACCGCCGACGCCTCGATCCCCGCCAGTACACTTGCCTCCGTGGCCCGGGCAGCCTGCGTAATGTATTCGATCTCCTTCGGCGACTTGATCATCCGCCCCTCTTCCACCATCATCGAGCAGTCCACCCACTTCGCGTCCGGCAGCATCCCCTTCAACCTGTCGTAGTCCTGGATGGTTATGAACCAGGAGCTCATCTCCACCCCTATCCTCTTCGACCCCATCCCCAGGTCCTCCAGTGTGTCCCGCGTCCGAGCCACCCAGTCGTCCGAGTCCCCGTAGGGCCGGCTGTCCTCCACCCAAGTCAGGTGCTCTACGTTGGAGTTCTCCAGTAGGCGGGTTATGAACACCGGCTCCCGGTCCATGGTTACTATCAACGTCTGGTACCAATAGTAGCCGGGGGTCTGGTACCCGGTTAGGTAATACAGGTTCTCCGGCGTGTGTACCATCATGCAGTCCACACCCTTCGCCTCCATCCGCGCCCTTAGAGCGTCCAACCTGCCCTGGTATTCCTCCAGGGTGAAGTACTGCCAAGTTGCCGTCTTCATCTATATCTCCCTTCTCTTCGAAACATATCAACCCCTACGCTAACTCTGTATGACACCACTGCACGGGACCGCATGAGGCATCCGGTCCCCTCTCCCTCGCTAGGATCTGCATATAACCTGGTTCCCGGGGCTGGGGCCGCTCGTGCTGAGGCTCTCGAAGTATGAGCGAGGGGAGGGAGTGGCCGAGGCTCACAGAGGGTTTGTCATCGAATTAAGCAAAGCTCTCCCTACCATCATATTCCTGACCCTTACCCCGCCCCACCCCTTTTCCGCTTCACCGACCGGCCCAAGGCCATAAGAAACATCACGCTCAGCCCCTCGGCCGCCGGCCCGAAGAACTCGATGACCTCATCGTCGTAGAAGGTCAGCCCGCTTGCCCCGAACCCCATCCCGTAGGCCATCAGGTACAACCGACCCCCTATTATCCCCGACTCCAGCTGTGCCATCCGATACCCTCGGTTCCCGAAAGCATCCAACACCGGCTTCAAGTCCGCCAGCATGTACACGTTGACACTGGCGTCGGCGGGGATCTGCTGGTCCAGGCCCAGGTGCCCCGCCTCCCCCCTGAAATCACCCTCCTCCAGCAGTTCCAGCCCGTGCTGCTCCCGATCATAGCGGTACGCCCCCGAGGCCAAACCCTCGACCGCGTTGACTATCAGGAATAGCTCGTTTACCGAAGCTCCATACGGCGACAGGAAATCGGCGTCGATTCCCCTCGTCGAGTAGTGCAGGGCCGCCGACAGCTCCTCTACCGAGATTGGGTCTTGAGCAAACGTCCTCGTGGACCCTCGTCGCAAGATGGTCTCCTCCAGACCTCGCACCCTCACGTCTCCTTCTCGCGGCAGTTGCACCATCTTGCCTGCCGTTTCGTATGCTCGCAACGTCGGTGTCCTGCCCCTCATGTCTGCCACTTCCTCCGGCGATTCCAGTGACGAGTTTCTGTTCAATTCATAAATGCTCAGGTATTCCACCATCTTCGGCGAAAGAGGTTCGGTGGGCATTTCAAGGACGTCCACCGGTAGGGGTGTTACGGGTGTGGCCTCTGAGGCCCTCCCCAACGGCACCAGCGCTACTACCGATTCCTTCTCAACCTCCAGCCCCAACAGCCGATGAACTTCCTCGTCCACAAACGAGGTAACTACCTTCGAAGGCACCCCGGCCCCCGACGTCGCAGCCAGCGTGTTGGCCAGCAAAGTCCCCGCATCCCAGAAAGCGTGCCTGTACGCCCGCGCCCCGTACTTCCAGGCGTTCCGCCAGTGCGTATCCGCAAGCACCAGCGTAAGCGGAGCTTCTACTACCGACGTCTCGTGGCCCGATGCCTCAGCCAGCACACCCCGGTAGTCGCCATCTCGCAGCCGCACCAGCCCGAAATCATTCGGCCCGAAGTGATACACCCCCGCCCCGAGGCCCGGCAGGTCTCCACACACCAGGTATAGGTCGATGTGATAAAGGGCACCGGTGCAGGCCGCAGCCCGGAAATACAATTCCCCGCCAGCGTAGGGCTTTCTCTTGGTGATCCCCCCAGAGAGGTATAGGAGCCGGGCCAGCGAGGCTAAGTCCGGCATCGACGCTGTGTCGTGAGGCAGGGGCTCTGCGCCAACCGTCTCCGCTACACTTGCCGCTATGGGACTGCCGTCCGTGGGCAACCGGACGCTATCGACATCCTTGTAGATCTTGAAGGGCAGTGGCTGGTTCGGCCAGTCCAACCCGTGGCCGCTCCGTACACTCCAGTAAGAGTGCTTGGTAGCGTTATGGTATTCCAAGGCTGCAGAAACGTCGCGATTGCCCATACTCACCTTCGTAAAGGGGATATCGGAAAAGCCGCTGCGAGTATATCAAACTACCGTTGGGGGCAATTAGAAAATGCTGCAGCCTCGGTTGGGCCTTACACCGGCGCCCGCAGGTGCCGCCACCCCATGGACTGCTCGTACGCATAGGCCGCACGGAATATCGTCGGCTCCCCGAATGGCTTCGCCATAATCTGCATCCCGACCGGCAGCCCAAACGAAAACCCCGCCGGCACCGAGATTGAAGGTATCCCCGCTATGTTTGCCGGGATCGTGCAGATATCGCTCAGGTACATCTGCACCGGGTCGTCCGTTTTATCTCCGAGGGCGAAGGCCGGGGTTGGGCAAGTCGGGGCGATTAGCGCGTCGTACCGCTCAAATGCTTCATCGAACTCCCGCCTGATCAGAGTCCTCACCTTCTGCGCCTTCAGATAATACGCGTCGTAGTACCCCGACGACAACGCATAAGTCCCGAGCATGATCCGGCGCTTCACCTCCGGCCCAAACCCCTGTTGCCGAGTTTTTTCCATCGCGTCCCACATGTTTTCCGCATCCTGCGCCGAGAAACCGTACTTCACCCCGTCATACCTCGCCAGGTTCGCCGACGCCTCAGACGGTGCGATTATGTAGTACACCGCCAAAGCATATTTCGTGTGCGGCAGTGATACCTCCCGGTCGACCTCGGCCCCCAGTTCCTCCAGCTTCGCCAGTGCCCTTCCCATCACGTCCACCACGTCCCGCCCTATCCCCTCGACGAAGTACTCCTTCGGAACCCCGATTCGCATCCCCTTGATGTCGGGGAGCAGGGCCTCGGTGTAGTCGGGAGGCTGAAATGGCACAGACGTCGAGTCCCGAGCATCGTGCCCTGCGATGGCGTTCATCACAAGGGCGCTGTCGGTCACGTCCTTGGTCACCGGGCCTATCTGGTCCAGTGAACTCCCGAAAGCGACCAAACCGTACCTGCTCACTGCGCCATAGGTCGGCTTCAGCCCCACAACCCCGCAGAACGACGCCGGTTGCCGGATACTACCTCCAGTGTCGGACCCCAATGAGTACATCGCCTCCCCTGCCGCCACCGCTGCCGTCGCTCCTCCGCTGCTCCCCCCCGGCACCCGACCCAGGTCCCAGGGATTGTGCGTCGTGTAGAACGCCGAGTTTTCCGTCGACGACCCCATGGCGAACTCGTCCAGGTTCCCCTTACCCACCAGCACCGCCCCCGACTCCCGCAGCCGCTCCGCCACGTGGGCGTTGTAAGGAGGAACGAAATTCTCCAGCATCTTGGACGAGCAAGTGGTTCGGATGCCGGTGGTGCAGATGTTGTCCTTGAGCATCATCGGCACCCCATCGAGAGGCCCCAGCCTCCCCGACACAACCCTGGCGTCTGCGGCCCTGGCGTCAGCCAAAGCCCTTTCGCCCGTGACGGTAACGAACGCCTTCACCCTCTCGTCCACGTTCTCGATGCGACCCAGTACCGCCTCGGTAAGCTCCGTAGACGTGATCTCCCGCGCCGCGAGAAGGTCCGCCGCGTCGTGGATCGTTAGGTCGTGAAGGGGTTGCTGTCTGCTCATGGGTCAGGTCAACCGAGAACCGGCTTGACCCTGAAATAGTCGTCGTCTCTGCGGGGTGCGTTGGCCAGCACGTCCTGCGAGGGCAGAGATGGTCGGTCTTCGTCGTCCCTGAAAACGCTGAATACGTCTACGGTGTGAGAAGTTGGGGGAACGCCCTCCGTATCCACCTCTTCGAGCACCCTGAACTGCTCCAATATGTGGGACAACTGCCCCCCGAAGGTCTCCAGGTCTTCCTCGGTCATCCCGACCCGGGCCAACAGGGCTATGTGCTCTACTTCCTCTCGACTTAAAGGCATGGCTCCCCCAAGTACACCATTATATACCACCTACTCCCTCCATAATTCCGCCCCCCGATACTGTAAACCGACCTAGGGGCGGGGCATTCCACTCGCCCTGAGCCGAGTCGAAGCCTGTCCTGAGGCTCTCGAAGGGGGTCTCAAGAGCGGAATGGGGTGGGGCCGCCCCTGCCACTCACACCTCCCCTAACGTAACGCCCAGCCGGCTCTTTAACTACGTGTTGCACTTCGTTTGTGAGTTTAGGTGCCAGTTGGAAAGTCAGTTAAAATAGATGCCCGCAGACAAAAGCGAGACCGTAAACATAAGGATAGGAATAGATGTCACTTAACGTATACCTTCACTTCGACGGAACTTGTCGGGAAGCCTTTGAATTCTACCGTTCAGTCTTCGGCGGCGAGTTCGATCTCATAACCACCTTCGGCGACGGCCCTCCGGAAATGCAGATTCCGGAGGAGGAGCGAGATGGCATCATGCACGTCTCCTATACCATCGGCGACAACGTGCTCATGGGCAGCGACATGCCATCAACTTTTGGCATGACTGTTAATCAGGGTAACAATTTCTCCCTCTCCTACGCCCCCGCCAGCAGGGAGGAAACCGACCAGCTCTTCGCCAAGCTATCCGAGGGCGGCGCAGTTTCCATGCCGTTGGGCGACATGTTCTGGGGCTCCTACTTCGGCTCCTGCACCGACAAGTTCGGCATCAACTGGATGCTCGACTTCGGTTAGAGCGAACCGCCCGCACCGCTGGGAAGCTGCCTCGCAATTCCGGCCCCTGAAACTCTTAACTGTCCTCAAGGCGGGGAATTCCGCTCGCCCTGTCGAAGATGCTGCAAGTGCGCCTTTGGCGTACGACCGTGGCGTAAGCCTAGTCGAAGCCTGTCCTGAGGCTCTCGAAGGGGGTCTCTAGGGCGGAATGGAGTGGCGCGGTCCCTGTTACTCACCGTGATCCCGTTCACATAGAGAGTGGCATCACCCCCTTGACATCATAAGTACTTATGTTCTATATTGTAGCCAGGTCTAGACCACCTAACCCAACCACCTTAAGGAGGAATCAAAAACTAGGGAAGCCCACCCGACCCACCAGAGGACTCAACGCCTCAGCCCATCCCAACGGCCCTCGCGCAGGCCCGCGGCACAAGCGAAAGTCGCCATCTCCTCATCCCCCGGGTCCCGTGCCCCCTTCCCTGACTACTAGGCGATGGAAGACGCCCTGGACCGTACTTAAAAGTCTCCTTACGGAGCAACCTTGTCCCATGAGCGGAACGGGGCAGCCCGTAGGAGCCTGTCTCATAAGTCCGTTAGACACAGCCCGATTGGATATTCTTGACCAATGCGACGGGTGCCGTAGGCACGAATCCAAGTCGTATAAGAGCGGGAAGAGGGGCATGGGGCGACTTTTGAGACAGGCTCGTAGCCGAGGCCCGCTCGGCTCTCCGTCCGCTTCCCAAATAAACTGGGCTGCCGCCGTCTCCCGGCTCCGGGACATCGTCGGCGAACTGGATATCCCGTACTCCTGCGAGGGGAACTGACCCTGGACTTTCCCCTTCCTGCATCCGCCTACGGCGGACAGCGCAGCCAACCCTGCATCGGAGCCTATGACGGATGACGGACCCGTACGTCCGACCATACTTCCAGGTCTAGGCGGCGGCGGAGACCCGTCCCACGCTCCCGGGACGCCTCCTAGCCCGCATTATCTAAATGTAGGGAGCCGAATCCGGCAAGCGTCTTTCATCGCCTTCCCAAAACCTAACAGACAGAACTGAAACCGAAACCCCACAATCGAAGATCCGCCTCTGGAGGACTGAAGAAAACGCCAGTGTGTCACTAACCTACCGAACGAGTACACACCGACGCCGCCCCCCACCCCAATGTTGTATTATTGCCCGCGGACCCCGAGGCCATGTAGTCGGCAGCCGCAGGGCGGCCTCGTAAATTAATACTATCGGTAGGGATACAAGCAAATGCCAGAAGACGACAACAATGTCCTTGATGCCGTAATTGTGGGAGCGGGGATAGCGGGATTGACTGCTGCCTACCGGCTTAAAGACAAGAACATCCTTGTCCTCGAAAAAGAGGATGTGTGCGGTGGCCGCACCATCTCCCGCAAGATGGGCGAATACGTTTACAACACCGGTGCCCAGGTCGTCCTCGGCGACGAAAGCGAAACGGCAAAGCTCGCCCGGGAGATCGGGGTAGAAAAGACCCTCATCGGCAAAACCCGAATGCCGATGCACATGAAAGGCAAGCTCATCACGGCCCCCCTCAAACCCAAAACCCTGGGCGAGCCTCTGTTCCTCTGGCGACTGCCAATACCTTTCCTCGAAAAGGTGAAGATGGGTCTCAAGGTCCTCCGAATCCGCCGCCGATACAGGGAGCTCGTCGACCAGGAGCCCGACCCCTATAACAAGAAGACCCAGGAGCTCTCCGGCGAGACTCTCGAAAGCTTTATGGGCGCCTATCACCCCGATATCCGCGCCATCTGGGACACCCTCTCCAAGGGCGCCAACACCGTCACCGCCGACCAGGTCGCCGCCTTCCAGCCCATCAACACCTTCCTTCACTTCGCGGAGGCCGAATATTACGTTAATGGCGGCACGTGGGAGCTGACCAAGGCCCTCTGGGACAATGTCAAAGACAAGACCGAGACCTCTGCAAGCGTCGACGAGATAGTCCACGAAAACGGCGCCGTTCGCGTCAGCTACGACCACGCCGGCCAGCGTAAGTCCGTTACCGCCCGACGCTGCGTAATCGCCATTCCTGGCCCCCTCGTGTCGCCCATCGTCAAGGACATGCCTCAATGGAAGCGCGATGTCCTTGCCAAGGTCGACTTCGGCGCCATGACCTCCGCCGGTTTCCTTCTCAGCGAGAATTCGGAGCGATTCCTCGGCGAAGGCGTCTGGCGCGTACCGATTGTCGGCAAGAAGATCGTCTCGGTGACCAACCCCACCTTCACCTTCCCCAAGGAGGTCAAGCAGCGCACGGGCCAGGGGCTCCTGCGAGTCTACACGGGTGACAAGGCTTCCAAGGAGCTCCAGCAGATGTCCGACGGCGAAGCCCTTGAAGTCCTCACTGAGGAGCTTGTCTCCGCCTTCCCTGACATAGCGGGCAAGATCGTGCAGACCTCCATAAGGCACTGGCCCCACGCCATCAGCCCTTGGCGCGTGGGCCGGCTCGAAATCGCCGAGCAGATCAAGCAACCCACGGGCCGCATCCACTACTGCGGCGATTACACTGTCAGCGGAGGCTTGGAGGCCGCAGTTCTCTCTGCCCAACGCGTGCTGAGAGAATTGCAACAGGAACCGGCGGCCTAGCCCAAAGATAGACCCGTCATGCCGGATACACCAAACACTCCAGACTCCCTCCTTGACCTCGTTATCGTAGGTGGTGGCCTTGCCGGCCTTACCGCTGCCTACCGCATGCGGGACCGAAACATCCTCCTACTGGAAAAGGAGGAGATTCCCGGCGGCCGGACCGAATCCCGCACGCTCGGCCCTTACGTCTACAACGCCGGGGCCCAGGTCGTCCTCGGGGACACGGGCCCCTTGGCCACGCTCGTTGATGAGATAGGAGTCAAGCGCACCCTTATTGCCAAGTCCAAGCTGCCCCTCTATATGAATGGCAAGCTGGTCGCATCCTCCAACGAGTACGGGCTCCTTCTCAAGATGCCCATACCCTTCCTGGACAAGATCAAGTTCGCCTGGCACATCTGGAAGACTCGGCGCAAGTACAAGTCCCTCTTAAACGCCGACTTCGATCCCACCGACCCCAAGGTCATCGAGCTCAATTCCACCACCGTCGACGAATTCTTAGGCAACGCCCCGAAATCCGTGCGCGAGTTGTGGGACGTCTTCGCCGTAACCGCCAGCACCATGGGCGCCGACACCGTCACCCCCTTCCACCCCCTCATGGTCATCCTCTTCTTCATGGCCGACGAATATTTCGTTGAGGGCGGGACCAACCAAGTTACCATCGCCCTCCACCGTTTGCTCGGTGACAAAGCGGTTCTCGGCGCCGAAGTGCTCGAAGTGAAAGAGCTGGAGGATCGAGTCCAGGTCACCTATGACCGCGGAGGCAAGAAGGACACCGTGCAGGCTCGACGCTGCGTCATGGCCACCCCGGCTCCCATCACCCTCAACTGCACCCAGGACCTCCCCGACTGGAAACGGGAGGCTCTCGCCAAAATTGAATACGGCTCCATGACCACCGCTGCCTTCCTGGTAGATGAGCTTTCCGAAAACCTCATCGGCAAAGGCGTATGGCGGGTTCCCGTCTCCGGCCAGAAGGTCTGCGCTATAACTGACCCCTCCTTCACCTATCCCGATGACTACAAGAGCAAGACTGGCATGGGGATCCTGCGCGTCTACACCGGCAACGCAGTTGCCAAGGACCTCATGTCTCGCTCGGACGGCGAGGTGACGGAAGTCCTGCTTGACGACCTTGTGGAGATGGTCCCTGCCGTCCGCGGCAAGATCGTAGAGTCCGACGTCGCCCATTGGAACCACGCCATACCCCTCTGGAAACCCGGCCACACCGAGATCTATCCCCTGCTGCAGAAACCCGTCGGTAGGCTCCACTTCTGCGGCGACTACACAAGTGCCGGGTTTACCAACGGCGCCGTCCAGTCCGGAGACCGAGTCGTCCAAGAGATTAAGGCCCAGGACTGAGACACGCCTACCCGATGAACGCCGCCAGACCCGCATCCCAGGATAGCCTTCAGTTCAACCGAGAGGTATTAGGCAGAGACTACTTCAAGGCCACCCACGCCGTCACCCGAGAGATGGTGCTCGGTTTCTCCCGCGCAATCGGAGAGACCAACCCCCTCTTTGTCGACGAAGAAGCTGCCGCCTCGGGCCCCCACGGCGATATCATCGCCCCTCCCTCCTTCGTCGCCTCCTTCGTCCGCCTCGACGAACCCGCGGACCTTGACCTTCAGTTCGATGGCACCATCTACATGGCCGGCCAGTGGGTGGAACCCCTCTTACCCGTGCGTCCCGGCGACGTCCTGACCTGCACAGCCCGCGTCACTGACGTCTACCGAAAAACGGGCCGCTCAGGTGACATGGCCTTCATAGTCGTCGAGCACAACTTCCTCAACCAGAACGACGAGCTGGTAGCCCGCGCCGGCCGCTCCCACGTCCGCCGCCGCTAACCCCCATCCCCTCTCCCATCGAGGGAGAAGGGACTGTACCTCCGCACAGCCGCCCGGAATAAGGGTTATGCAAGGGTAACATCAAGGGAGAGGGGATATGACCCCACCCCGCCCATCTGGATTCCTGTTCGGGGACGGGAATGACGGTTTAGGCTAGGTGATTTTTTCCAGGGGGGCGTAGCTCTGGAGCAGCTTCTTGATGCCGAGGGTGCCTTTGAAGGCTACCGTGACCATCTGGTCGTCCCCCGACGCCGCACACGAGACCACTATCCCCTCCCCGAACGTGCCGTGCTTGACCCGGTCTCCGGCGGAGAACTCGCCCTCTTTGGCTACCCTTCGCTTCGGCGGTGACCACCACAGGTCGTCGGCGCGGGTCTGGTAGCCTTGGGGAGTCTTTGAGAAGTTGGCAGTGAGGCCCTTGGGGATGGCTTCCAGGAAACGTGAAGGGGGATTGACGTTGCTGGACCCCATCATGTTCCTGCGAAAGGCCCTCAGCAGGTAGAGCCGCTGTTTGGCCCGAGTCATGCCCACGTAGCACAGCCGACGCTCCTCCTCCATCTGGTCTGGGTCGTCGATGGAGCGGCGGTGAGGAAGCAGTCCTTCCTCCATCCCGACCAGGAACACCACCGGATATTCGAGCCCCTTGGCCTGGTGGAGCGTGATCAGGGTCACGGCGTTTGCCTTGCCGTCCAGCTCGTCGGTGTCAGATACCAGGGCCACGCCGTCCAGCAGGGCGGTCAGGCTCTCGCCGGGTTCCAGGCCCCGGTACTCGGCGGCGACGGACCGCAGCTCCATGATGTTTTCCCAGCGGTCTTCTCCGCGGTCCTCGGAGTCGAGCAGGAAGTCCTTGTAGCCCGTCCTTTCCGCCACCATGCTGATGAGATGGACCACGTCGCCCCCCTTGCCCACTTCCAGCAGTTCGTCGAGCATTACCAGAAAGCTGGTCAGCGAGCGTCTCGCCGCGCTGCCGAAGGGTGGCTCGGGCCCATTGCCATTCTCCTCTGAGTTGTGAGCCAGCAGTTGAAGCGCGGTGTAGGGTGGCATGCCCAGCTGCTGCGCCCACATCATCAGCCCGTCCACCGTCTTCTGCCCGATTCCCCGTTTGGGCACGTTGATCACCCGGCGCAGGCTGACGGAGTCGTAGGGGTTGTGCACGAGCCGCAGGTAGCCGACGATGTCCTTCACCTCCCGACGTTCGTAGAAGCGGGTGCCGCCCACAAGCCGGTACTGGATGCCGTACCTCAGGAAGGACTCCTCCAGTACGCGGGACTGGGCGTTGGTGCGGTACATCACCGCTATATCCCCAAGGTCGTGATCGTCGTCCCGCATCAGGCGCTCGATCTCCTTGGCGACGGTCTGGGCCTCGTCCTGCTCGTTGTAGGCCTCCGACATAGTGATGGGGACGCCCTGCCCGTTGTCGGTCCAGAGGTTCTTCTCTTTCCGCTGCTGGTTGGCAGCGATGACGTTGTGGGCAGACTCCAGGATGGTCTGCGTCGAGCGGTAGTTCTGCTCCAGGTAGATCACCTTGGCCTTGGGGAAGTCCTTTTCGAAGCTGAGGATGTTGCGGATGTCGGCGTGGCGCCATGAGTAAATCGACTGGTCCGGGTCGCCGACTACGCAGATGTTCCCGTGCTGGCTCGCCATCTGCTTTGCCAGCCTGTACTGCACGACGTTCGTGTCCTGGAACTCGTCTATCAGCAGGTAGCGGTAGCGGTTGGCGTACTTTTCGAGGGTCTCGGGGGAACGGTCGAAGAGTTGTACGGCCTTGAGAAGCAGGTCGTCGAAGTCCACGCCGTTGTTCTCTTCGAGTATGGCCTGGTAACGCTGAAAGACCCGACCCACGACCTCGTCGAAATAGCTGTGGACGTGAAGGTGGTGGTCCTGGGCGTCGATCATCTGGCTCTTGGATGCCGAGATGGCCGAGCTCATGCCCCGGGGCGGGAAGTTCCGGGGGTCGATATTCAGGTCCTTCATTGCGTCCTTGATGATGGAGGCCTTGTCGTCCTCGTCGTAGATGACGAGGTTTCTGTCGAGGCCGATGGGTTCGCCGCTGGTTCGTAAAATCCGGACGCAGATGGCGTGGAAAGTGCCGAGGGTGAGCCGCTCGGTGTCCTCACCCACGAGATCAAACACCCGCTCCCGCATCTCTTTTGAAGCCTTGTTGGTGAAGGTCACGGCCATCATGCGGCTTGGGTACACGCCGACCACGCGCATCAGGTAGGCGATGCGGGTAGTGATGACCCTGGTCTTGCCGCTCCCCGGCCCGGCGAGGATGAGCAGAGGCCCGTCGACGTTCTCGACGGCTTCTTTCTGGGGTGGGTTCAGGCCTTCTAACAGGTTGTGTGTGATCATTGCCCATTGATTATAGCAACGGGGTCGGGGGGAGGGTGTGGTAGGGTGGGGTGATGAAGCCTTTGTGGGTCCTTATCGTGGTCGGGTTAGTGTTTGCCGTGCTCGGGTGCGGGGGTGCGGTCCCGACAGCGACCCCGGCGCCAACGCCCACACCCACCGCTGCTCCCATACCCACCTCGCTCTCGACCACTACGCCCACCCCATCCCCGACCCCAACCGACACTCCAACTCCTGCGCCGACACCTGTCCCGACAGCAAGCCCGACACCTACGCCATCGAGAGCTTTCCACATTCTTGAGTCGGCTATCGAGAATTTGCGGGCACAGGCATCTTTTCGGGTCTTGGTAGTTATCGAGAACGGCGCAGTGACTACCGAAATCAATGCCGAGATCGTGCCTCCCGACAAGGGGTACGTCCACGAATCCTGGGCTACCCGGATAGGGACAAACGCAGACGAGTTTCTGTTCGTGGATGGCCTTCCCTACTCTCGACCTCCCGGCTTCCGCGTGTGGTTCGACTACAGCGGGACGACCTGGGCGCGCAGGACAGCCCAAGATTTCCCTTATGATCTGGCACTCCTGGCTGAAGGGACAGGTGACCTGGAGGTGCGAAGCTCCGAGGCGATTGAGGTCGGGCCTGTCTATCGAGTCACGGGTACAGCGACGAGGCGGCTCGATGAAGCAATGGGCTTTAACGTCGGGGCCCGGTCGAGGGACGAGGTAACTGAGATTGAGATATGGATAAGCCGGGACGACCTGCTTCCCCTGCGCATTGAGGCGCGGTTCGACAAGAATGGGGAGTATTTCAACGCAGAGTACTCGGGGTTTGGGTCGGCAGTGGACATCTCCGCGCCCGAGTCGGTCCTGGACCTGGACTACCTGCAGCGATTGCTGGACGGGACCCTTAACCCAGAGGAGAAAGGCCTCGTTGTTCGGGCGTTCCCGCCAGAAGGGCAGAAATGCGTGGAGAATGAAATCGGCGTCGCCCCTTACCAGGAACTGGTTGCGGGGACCAGCGACCTCGACAGCGTTTTATTGTGGGTCTTCGATCATTGCGAGGAGCCGATTTTCTCCTATTCCGACATCTTTGCCAGAAGCGGCCTTGCCGAAGCTCTGTATAGCCTCGATCTCACTATTCTCACGATTCCACGCGGGGACATGACAGGAGACCTGGCCGAGTGTGTGAGGGGGTCCGTAGGGCTGGAAGCCCTGTTCGAGGTCGGGTGGGGGGAACGACCCCCGACTGCCGAGGAGGTGGCAGCCGGAGAAATGTGCAAGATGTTAGCTGGGGAGGGAGGTGACCCTTAGCGCGTCAGTCGGGGGCGTGCTAGGGTGTCGGGGATGAAACGGGCTTTGGTGTTTGTCTTGGTTGTGCTGGCCTTTGGAGCGCTAGCGTGTGAAGGACTCTTGCTCACCCCAACTTCTGTGCCTGGATCTACTGCGGAGGACGCGCCCTCGATATTCCGCTCGGCTGATGAGAACCTGAAGGCTGCCTCTTTCTTCCGCGTCACTATCACCGCCGAAGGGTCCGGCGCCGACACACGATCCGAAACCGACATATTTCCCTTGGAGAGAGGTCGCTTCGCTGTACAGGTCCTCCTCGATTCCGCGAACAACGTCGAGATTGAGATCATTCAGATTGGGGAGTCCCAGTATGTGCTATATCCCGGTTTTCAGGCGTGGTTTGACTTCGGAGGCGAGACTCTTCACCGCAATTCCAACTTCCAGAACTTCCCCTATGACCTTGGCGGAATCCGGGAAACGGCGGAGAGCTTTACACTGTTGGGAGAAGGAATAATCGATGGAGAGAACGCCTACCGGCTCATTGCGAAGGGGACGGGAGACCTCAGACAGGCCGTCGGTTTCGCCCCCGGGGTGGGAGAGGCGGAGTTGGAGATGTGGATAAGCAAGCCGGACCTGTTTCCGCTGCGCATCGAGGCACGGGTGGAAGACCCCGAGACGATGTTTACCTCGGTTTATTCCGACTTCGGAACTGACGTGGATGTCTCCGTGCCCGAGAATGTCATCCATGTTGGCTTGATGGACGGGTTAATGGAAGGGGCCCTAAGCCCCGAGCAATTGGGAGAGGTAGTGCGCGCTCTCCCAGTGCTCGGCCAGCAGTGCATTGAGGCGGAAATAGGGGTGGAGGTCTACCGGGAAGTGATCGGTGGGAATAGTGAGGAGGACTTCCTTGTCCTGACGACATTCAGCAGCTGTGAGAGCGAGATATTCCCCTTAACTGGGAATCCGTAAAATGAGTATGCTCTATAGGTAAATGCAAAT
The DNA here is from genome assembly GCA_965249275.1 of Dehalococcoidia bacterium. Lineage (GTDB taxonomy): Bacteria > Chloroflexota > Dehalococcoidia > Plut-88900 > Plut-88900 > Plut-88900. Next base: position 479,963 of record CBDFLQ010000005.1, on the reverse strand, counting down.
GGAGGTGAAGTATGGGAGAGAGATCACAAGTCGAGAGTGGAAGGCCGTTGGAGACTAAGTTCGGGTTTTGCCGAGCCGTCAGGGTCGACAACCCAACCAGCCACATATTCATCGCGGGCAACGCTTCAACGTCGGCGGACGGGTCGGTGTTTGCACCCGGCGACTACTACGAGCAGACCAAGCACGTCCTCGGGCTGATCAAAGGGTACGTTGAGCAGGCGGGCGGCTCGCTGGAGAACGTGGTCAGGACGAGGGTCTTCGTGGTCGACGTTCAGAACCACGCCGAGGAGGTCGGGATTGCCCACGGCGAGGTGTTCGGCAACATCAAGCCGGTCTGCACGCTTCTCGGCACCGATGCCCTCGTACACCCCGACATGGTCGTGGAGATAGACGCCGACGCTGTTATCTAGCCTTGGGTAAACAGCCTAAAGAATGCTTGGCATTTCTTAGGGTCGATACTCTCAGTTAGGCAACTTGGGAGGGGTTGCGAGGGCTTTATCCTCGGCGCATCCCTGGGTCAAGCTCACTTTTTTCTACGTTTGCGTTTCTTGTCGGCCTTCCGTCGCAATGCCGCCTCCAGGGGCGTTTCATTTGCATGGGGGAAGCCGAGCTTGTCCAGCCGCTTATTCGTGCACTGCTGGCAGGAGCACGCATTGGGATGCCTTTTTTCGTTACGCTTGCCAGTCTGATAGGCATAGTCCCGGTCCAACATAACAGTCAAACTCCTAGTGCTGAGTGAGGGCGGCGGCAGTTCTACGTTTACCTCACGCCGTATTTCTCGCCCCGTGCCTCGACCCGCCTCTCGTTGACTAGCTTCACAAGATGGACCTTGACCTGGCCCTCGGCTTCCGAGAGGAGGTCCTTGTCGAGTTCCGGATAGATGGCCCTGACCAGGCTTTCGATGGTGTCCCGGCCCTCGGAGAGGTAGGTGAGGACCTGCTTCTCCCGCTCCATCCGGTGGTCGAGAAGCTCCTTGATCTTGGTCTGGGGCTGGTTCACCGGAGACCCGTGGCCCGGGTATAGGGCGCTGATATTCAGCGGCTGAAGCTTTCGCAGGGAGTCGATGTACTTCGCCATGTCACCGCGGTCGGGGCTGACGGCGGTGGTGCCGGTGCCGAGGATGTGGTCGCCGGTGAAGAGGGATCGATTGCTCCGGTTCAGGACGCAGGTATGCCCGTGGGTGTGGCCGGGCGTGTGAATCAGTTCCAGCTCGATACTCCCCAGGTTGATCACGTCACCGTCCTCAAACGCCTCGTCGACGCGGGTGTCCTCAAAAGCCTCGTTGGCCGTGTCGGCGTCATCTCGGTGGATGATGATTTTGGCCCCTGCCAGCTGCTTGAACCGCTCGGCGCCGCCGAGATGGTCGCCGTGGGGGTGGGTGAGGATGATGTACCCGAAGCCGGGATTCCCGAGCTCCTTGAGCTGGTCGAGCCTGCTGTTAATGGAGATGTCGTCCCCGTTGCCCGTGTCGATGAGCGCGCCTTCGCCCTCGGTGAGGAGATAGGAGTTGGGCGGGTAGTGTCTGAAGAAGAAAGATCCTTCCTCTATGGGGACATGCAGGGAGTGAAGGCCCGGGGCTAGCTCCATTTAAGGCTCCTTTCAAGCTGGATGGCCCGGCAAATGTAACCTGCCTTGTCGTGGGCGTCAACGGGGGAATTTAGTCCTCCTGAGGCGGATGCTCCAAAGGCGCATGTTCCATCTTCAATTGTGGAGGGAGGGGTTGGGGGTGTGGGCTAGTAGGCTGGCTCCTTTATTGGGTGAGGGGGTTGTCCCGGTGGGGGCTTTTGATTGATTCAATCGAAAGTTCGTGCCTGTATGATTGTTCTACGGGAAAATTTTCCGTCATCTTCCTGGGATGGGGGAGTCGGCGATGGAGAAGGGATGGGCATGCGAGATTATGTGGGTATGGGCTAGTAGGCGGTCCCTTTCTTGGGTGGCGAGGGAGGGCGCCCCACCCCAGGGCGACCAGCCGGTCGCCCCTACGGGGGAGGGGGCAGAGGGGGAAGGGATGGAAGGTCCCGGACGGTTGCGCAGTAAGACGGCGACGCCTGCACCGATGCATGTTGCATCGGCGACGGCTCTGCGACAGCCCTGTGCTTCTGAGAGGATGTGGAGGAGACGCGAGGAAATCTCGGTGTGGGGCAGTCTCGACCACCAGAAGTGCCCGACCATTCGGAGATATGGGGGCGTGGACTCGATACCGTCGCTGGGTGGAATGAGCTCTCCGAGGGCTACGACGGCGGAGTCTCTGGGCACAATGGCCCTGTTGAGCAGCATGACACCGTGCTCGTGGGCGTTGCCTGATGGGGCGAGGATGATGCGCCGGGTAAGTGGGGCGCGCACTTGGCAGGGGCCCTTGGAAAGGGCAAGCCAGTTTTTGTCCGGGAACCTTCCATAGCCGATCACTGGGACCGGGCGGAACGATGATTGATCGCTGCGGAGGCGGAGGCGTTCGGCCTTGGGGCAGCGCGTGTAGTGGGGGTTGAGTTGGGAGACGGTGAGGGAATGAGGATTGGGGAGGAGGCGCGTGTCGTTGGCCGGGCGGTCCCATACCGCTCGGGGACGACGGGGCCTATGTAGGCTTATGCGACTCATGGGACTCCTTCCGCCAGAGGCGGATGTTCCATCCTCCAAAGGCGGGCGTTCCATCCGCCAGAGGCGGATGTTCCATATTCCTTATCCTGATTAGGGCCGACGTGGGGTGTCGGAACTGCGGTAGAATATAGTACAAGTGTTTTGATTGGATCAAGGGGGTGATGTCACAATGGGGAGGGCTGGTGGCACAGGGGAGAGGGATGGGGTGGGAGCTCCGAGACGCCAATGGATCGGGAGCGTTGTCACACGCCGTAGCGGCACCGCCAATACCCGGCCCAATCCGCGGTTTCGTCAGGCAGATCTCGGGCTAGGGCATCCACCAAGGAGGATGGAGCCACCATACCGAACTGAGTATCCGGGTTCTTGAGGCTAGCGCGCATAACTTCCTCTACAGTTTCCAACTGCGGGAATCTCTTGGCCAGTAGCGGTGAAGTCGTGTCTTTGCCGCTGGAAACGGTGCGATAAGCGCAATTCTCTTTCGGGACGACTACGACTACTTTAGCCTCGTCAACTCCTAGTTCGCGGTCTTGGACCATCCGGTCTGCCAATAGCCTCTGACGCATTAGCTGATAGAAAGGCTCGAAAAGGAAGTCGTCCAAATTAGGGGCGGCGGCTGAATTGAATGATGAGAATTGTGCGTGGAAACGCTTAGCATATCTCCGCCGGCGAGTGTCTCCTCCCGTCCCGTCACCTTTGAAGTCTGGGTTGGGGCTAAGGTACTGTTCAACGTACTTCCACTCCAGCAGGTATGCTCGCCTTTTCCCTGATTTCGTTTCGGCGACGATAAAACCGTCGATACTAGTGTTCTGAGCACCTCGCATTTGGCCGCCTTCAAGAGAGCAATTCAACCCGTTCCATTCGAACTCCACTAGAGATGAGTGCCCCGGGATGCGCACGACGTCTATAACGTCATCGTCGATGGCGTGTAGCAATGCCCGTAGGGCTCCTGGTATATCTGCGAGCGGCAGAAGAAAATTGACGCATGCCACCTGAGAGCTGGCCATGTTGCGTGTAGGTCTGTCCGACTTACTATCATCACAGCTTCTGGAACTTTTCCACCACTTCATCCCACGCCGTTTGAAGAAGTCTATGGCCCCGCGTTCACCACGGATACCGGGGTAAAGGTTTTCAACTTCCCAGCCTTTGGCCAGCAAGTGAGGATTACGTAACCCTTTTTCATCCTTGGGTGACCGTCCGTGGCTGCTGATGGTTGGCGACGAATCCCGGAATTGCTGTTGGCACCGTTTGGCGCTCCGCTCAAACCCAGTTTTTGACCCTAGTACTTGCATCCAGACTTACCTCTATTGCCTATCTATCGCATTACTCTACCAAAAACCAGTGGTGGCGGCGCACCGCCTATATGTGAGTAGGGCCAAGGCGATTAGATGGGATTCGGGGATGGATTCCGGCTTGGGGGCCGTAATGACGGACCGGGGCCTAAATCTCCAGTAATTCCTGGACGTCTATGCGGCAGTCCTCGTGCCAGCCGAGGTGGGGGTGGCCTTCGAGGAGGTTGAGGGCTTCGTCAAGGGTGTCAGCTTGGATGATGGAGTAGCCGGTCACGCTGCCTTTGGGGGTGGTGGGTGAGTTACCGGAGCAGCCAATGGACAGCCCCTGCGCCAGCGGCGAGCCCATTTCAACGAGGGCGTCGCCGCATTTTTCTACCCACGTTTTCCACAGTTTCATGCCTTCCTGCATCTCCTCGGGGGTGACGCTCTTTAGCATGTCGGCAGCGGGGAAGGGGGAACGGTAGAGGACTATGAATTTGGGTATTTGGTGCATTCTTTTGAGGTTTGGGGAGACAGGTTAGTTGGGTGAATGCGATCTGGCAGCTTCAGCCCTCCGCTCATACTTCGAGAGCCTCCCGCCCCAGCGGATCTACGACAGCACGAGCGGCCCCACCCCGCCTCCGGATTCATGCCACAGGCGCACACTAGGCCCAATCTGGATCGCCCGGGAATGGCGGGGATAATCCCCCCCGCCCCATTCCGCTCTTGAGACCCTTCGACTCAGCTCAGGGCGAGCGGAATGCCCCTCCCTGGGATGGATTCCCGATCGGGGTCGGGAAAGACGGGTGGCGAGGGCAACGTTGCCCCCTTCCGCGTACGTACCTATAATTGCCCACGATTCTCCGGAGGCGAATGTCCCACTTCCGAGACACGTTTTACTTTTAAATGACCATGATGCAGCAGGTTGAAGAGCTTACTTCAAGAGCCCTTTCGGAGCTTGAGCCGTTGGCCGAGCCCGAGGCGCTGGAAAAGTGGCGCGTCTCGTATCTCGGGCGGAAGGGGTCGCTGACCCAGCTGCTGCGGGGAGTAAGCTCGCTGCCGGTGGAGGAGAGGCGAGAGGCGGGGTCGGCGGCGAACAGGGCGAAGAACCGGCTGGAGGGTTCCCTTTCTGACAAGGAAGAGGCGCTCAAGCAGGATGAGCTTTCCAAGAGGCTCGGGGAGGCCATCGACGTCACGCTGCCTGGACATCCCGTCGAGCTGGGCCGCCTGCACCCGACTACCCAGATGCTCCGGGAGATATGCGAGGCCTTCAACAGCATGGGGTTCCAGGTGGTAGAGGGGCCGGAGGTTGAGTGGGACTACTACAACTTCGAGGCGCTAAACATTCCCCAGGGCCACCCTGCCCGCGACATGTGGGACACCCTCTGGATAGACTACGAGACTGACGACGGCCAGCGGCCCATGCTGCTCCGTACTCACACCTCGCCGATGCAGATACGGGTGATGGAGAGTCGGGAACCCCCCATCCGGGTCATAGTCCCCGGCCGCGTCTACCGCTACGAGGCCACCGACGCCACCCACGAAAGCATCTTCTTCCAAGTCGAGGGCCTAGCGGTCGACAAGGGCATAACCTTCGCCGACTTGAAGGGCACCCTGTTCCAGTTCGCCAGAATGCTCTTCGGCGCCGAGCGTAAGGTCAGGTTCCGCTGCGACTACTTCCCCTTCGTCGAGCCGGGAGTCGACATGTCCATCGACTGCTTCCTCTGCGAGGGGCGAGGGTGCCGGGTGTGCAGCGGGACCGGGTGGATAGAGATAATGGGTGCAGGCATGGTGCACCCCAAGGTGCTTGAGCGCGTGGGCTACGACCCGAGCGTGTACACGGGTTTCGCGTTCGGTCTGGGGCCGGAGCGGATAGCCATGCTCAAGTACGGCATAGACGATATCAGGCTTTTCTATTCGAACGACATACGGTTCCTGAGACAGTTTTAGGAGGCCCGCCATGGTAAGTACAATGCCGTCCCGTTCCCAGGAGATAAGGGGCAAGCTGCGCCACCCGATCATAGATTCGGATGGGCACAACCTGGAGCTGAATCCCGCGCTGCTCGACTACGTGCAGGACATCGGGGGCCGGGACGTCAGGGACCGGTTCGGGGAGATGCTGAAGTTCAGCGAGAAGCAAGAGTGGGTCGAGATGTCCGACGAGGCCCGGCGCTACAACTGGCTCACCGCCCCGGCGTGGTGGGGAATGCCCGCCAGTAACACCTATGACCGGGCCACGGCGTCGCTGCCTAACCTGTTGCACCGTAGAATGGACGAGCTTGGCATCGACTACGCTGTGATCTACCCGACCTGGCGGCCGGGCCTGATGCGCTTCCAGGACGAGAGTGACGACGATATAAGGCGCATCTCCTGCCGGGCCCTGAACGCCTACCACGCCGACATCTACGGCGAGTACTCGGACCGCATGACCCCCGCTGCCATGATCCCCATGTACACCCCGGAAGAGGCCATCGACGAGCTGGCGTATTCGATAAAGACGCTTAAGCTGAAGGTCCCGGTGATCGCCAGTCTCGTACGCCGGACTATACCGAAGCTGGAGGCTGAGGCCCCGGGCATAGCCCATCACGTGCATCGGCTGGACCCCCTGGGCCTGGACAGCGACTATGACTACGATCCGTTCTGGGCTAAGTGCATGGAGCTTGGGACTGCTCCGGCGTGCCACGCCAGTGCGTTCGAGTGGGAGGCGCAGGGCTCGATATCCAGCTACGTGTACAACCACATCGGCGCGTTCGCAAAGGCCAGCGAGGCGTTCTGCAAGGCCATGTTCATGGGCGGTGTGACCAGGCGGTTCCCCGATCTGAACGTGGCCTTCCTGGAGGGTGGGGTGGGGTGGGCCTGCTCGCTGTACGCTGGGATCATCTCCCACTGGGAGAAGCGGAACAGCCGCGAGATCTGGAAGCTCGACCCCAACACCGTCGACAAGGACATGATGCTGGATCTGATCGACAAACATGGGCACAAGTCGATGCAGTCGAGACGGGACGACATCGGGCGGATGATCGACGCAGGGGACGCGACTCCACGCCAGGTCGACGACTGGCACCGCGTGCAGATGGAAACGAAAGAGGAGATGCACGACCTGTTCGTCAAGCCGTTCTACTTCGGTTGCGAAGCTGATGATCCGATGAACTCCTGGGCCTTCAACACGAAGGTGAACCCGATGGGTGCGAAGCTGAAGGCAGTGTTCAGCTCGGATATCGGGCACTGGGACGTGCCGGACATGCGTGAGGTGGTGGAAGAAGCCTACGAGATGGTCGAGCATGAGTTGATGACCGACTCGGACTTTGAGGACTTCGTATTCACCAACGCCGTGCACCTGTACGCAGACATGAACCCGGACTTCTTCAAGGGCACGGCGGTGGAGTCGGATGCGGCGAAGGTGTTGAATGGTGGGTAAGTGTTGACACTCCACCCCTGGATTCCCGTTTTCACGGGAATGACGGGAGAAGAGATCGGAAAATGGTAGGCGCGAAGGGCTCACGGAGCCAGCAGATACGGAGCAGCCTGAAGCATCCGATAGTGGATGCGGACGGGCATATGCTGGAGCTTACCCCCGTGGTCTCGGACTACGTGTACCAGGTTGGCGGCGCCGACGCCCGCGACCTGTTCGACAAGTCGATGGAAGGTGCCGCTGAGACGGGCAATGCCGCCCTCGAAAATGGGAAAACGTGGTTCGAGATGACCCTCGAGGAGAAGAAGGAGGAATGGGTGCCGGCCTTGCCATGGTGGGCCATGCCTACCCGCAGCGCGCTGGACCGGGCCACGGCCACGGTGCCCAGGGTCCTCAACGACCGGATGGACGAGCTGGGTCTCGACTATGCGGTGCTTTACACGACCACGGGTCTCGCGTTCGACCGGATAGAGCCGCAGGAGCAAAGGCTCATCGTGTGCCGGGCCATAAACGCTTACGCAGCGGACCTTTACGGGCCGTACTCGCGCCGGATGACGCCCGCCGCCATCGTGCCCATGGACACGCCGGAGATAGCCATCCGGGAGATGGAATACACTGTCAATGAGCTGGGTTTGAAGGTGATTATGCTGCCTGGCCGCGTGGAGCGGCCCATAGCCAAGTACCGGGATGAGTACCCGGGCGCCGAGCGGTACATCCGGAAGATGGACGTGATCGGTCTGGACAGCGATTATGACTACGATCCGTTCTGGAAGCGGTGCCAGGAGCTGAAGATTGTGCCCGCGTCCCACGGCAGCGATGCCGGGTGGGGGGCCGTGAGCGTATCCAACTACGTTTTTAGCCACCTTAGCTCGTTTGCATACGCCCACGAGACGTTCTGCAAGGCGCTGTTCCTTGGCGGGGTGACGAAGCGGTTCCCGGGTCTGAACTTCATGTTCCTGGAAGGTGGCGTGGCCTGGGCCTGCAACCTGTACTCGGACCTGATAGGACACTGGGAGAAGCGGAATGGGAAAGAGATTGGGAGGCTCGACCCCCGGAACCTGGACATCGAACTGGCGATGGAGCTGGCTCGGGAGTACAGTGAGGGCCGAATATTGGACCATCTGGACGAGGTGCGGGCCAATTTCGCAGCGCCCCGCCCCACCCCGCCCAACACCGACGATTGGTCTCACGTTCCCATGGATAGCGTCGAGGACATGCTGGACCTGTTCGTCGAGCCCTTCTACTTCGGATGCGAAGCCGATGACCCGATGAACGCGTGGGCCTTTGACTCAAAGGTTAATCCGATGGGGGCCAAGCTGAAAGCGGTGTTCAGCTCGGATATCGGGCACTGGGACGTGCCGGACATGCTGGGGGTCGTGGAGGAGGCCTACGAGATGCTGGAGCACGAGCTAATGACCGAGGAAGACTTCAGGGCCTTCGTGTTCGAAAACGTGGTGAAGATGTACGGGGAGGTGAACCCGGATTTCTTCAAGGGCACGGCGGTGGAGTCGGCGGCGGAGGGGGTGTTGAATGGTTAGCACCAAGCCGTCGCGAAGTCAGGAGATACGGAGCCGATTGGGGCACCCGATAATCGACTCGGACGGGCATACGCTGGAAGTCATGCCCCTGGTGGTGGAGTTCGTGGGGGAGGTGGGGGGAGCGAAGATGAAGAAGCGGTATGAGGAAGGGTTGGCGCAGGCGGTCGGCGTCCATTGGCACGAGATGTCGCAGGAGCAGCGCGATTATGAATTCGTGACGGCGCCGGGGTGGTGGTTCGAATCACCCAAGACGTTGGACAGGGTAACGGCGACTATCCCGAAACTCCTGCACGAGAGGATGGACGAGATCGGGATAGACTACGCAGTGCTGTACCCGACGCAGGGGCTCTTCTTCGATCGGATACCGGACCCCGAGGTCCGGCAGGCGGGATGTCGGGGGCTCAATGCCTACCTGGCCGAGATCTATCGCCCCTATGCCGACAGGATGACACCAGCGGCGGCCATCCCGATGCAGACACCGGAGATGGCAATAGAGGAGCTGGAGTATGCCGTCAACGTGCTTGGGCTGAAGGTTGCGATGATCGAGGGCCGGGCGATGAGGCCGCTGTTCAAGGTGGGAAAGGAGTTCCCGGAGCTTGGCAACGTGGGCCGGAGGATGGATGTACTCACCATAGACGGCGACTATGACTACGACCCGTTCTGGGCCAAGTGCGTCGAACTGAACGTGGCCCCGGCCTCCCATGCTGCCAACATGGGCTGGGGCACCCGTTCGACCTCCAACTACATGTACAACCATCTGAACACCTTCTCGGTGGCCCACGAGTCGATGGCGAAGGCGCTGTTCCTGGGCGGGGTGACCAAGCGGTTCCCGGAGCTAAGGGTGGCGTTCCTGGAGGGGGGAGTCGGGTGGGCGTGCAGGCTGTTTTCCGACATCATCGGGCACTGGGAGAAGCGGGGCGCGGCTGGAATAAGGCAGCTCGACCCCCGGCACCTCGACGTTGAAGCGGTGATGGGCTTCATCGCGGAGAAGGGGGAGCCGTCCCAAAAGGCCCGGATGGAAGAGATACGGGAGTTGTACCTAGCCGGTGAGCCGGCGCCGGAAGAAATCGACGACTTTTCCCGGGTCCCGATGGAGCGGCCCGAGGAGATGCTCGACCTGTTCGTGGATCGGTTCTTCTTCGGGTGCGAGGCGGACGACCCGATGAACGCGCATGCGTTCAACACGAAGGTCAACCCGATGGGAGCGAAGTTGAGGGCGATATTCAGCTCGGACATCGGGCACTGGGACGTGACGGACGTCCGGGAGGTTGTCGAGGAGGCCTACGAGCTGGTGGAGCATGAGTTGATGACGGAGGAAGACTTCCGGGACTTCACCTTCACAAATGCGGCACACTTCTACGGCGACATGAACCCGGACTTTTTCAAGGGCACAGTGGTTGAAGAGCTGGCGGCGAGGGAGTTGAAGGGCGGGTAGAGGTTACCCTCACCTTAGCGACCGTCTCTGCGGGAATGGCGTTAAAATTTGCAGGTGTGACAGCTAGGGGACTGCACCCGTCAGAGATAAACAGCCAATATTTTGTTCTATCGGGGTGTAGGGAATGGCCCCTTTGTCTACTAATGTATGGTCTGAATCCCGCGAATGGAGAGAAGGATGACCGAGGCGCTGGTCACTCCAGATGTGCTGACTTGGGCACGGCTACGGCGTGGACTTGAAGTCGGAGAACTTGCTAGTAGGTTAAACGTCAAGCCGGAGGCAATCGACGCTTGGGAGGATGGGGCGAAACGACCCACCTTTAGGCAGGCCCAGCTATTCGCCCAAGCTGTGTACGTTCCCTTCGGTTATCTGTACCTGCCCGAGCCTCCGATTGAAGAACTGCCGCTTCCCGACTTCCGTATCATCCCTGGTCAAAACTCCAAAGAACCCAGCGCCGACTTCTTGGACTTACTTAACGATGTGCTGGGCAAACAAGAATGGTATCGACAATATCGGGAGTCGCAGGGAGTAGAGGAGCTCTCCTTCGTGGGCCGCTTCGGTACAACTGATCCAGAGGATGTAGTGGCCAGCGATATTCGCGAGGTGATTGATGTTGATGCTGCGAGACGGCGGGCGTCCGACCGTGAAGGGTTTATGCGGGAACTGAGTCGCAACGCAGAGAAGTCTGGGATCATGGTGATGCGCAGCGGTGTAGTCGGCAACAATAATCACCGTCTACTGGATGTCGATGAATTCCGCGGCTTCTCAATAAGCGATCACATTGCTCCGCTAATTTTCATAAATGGCGGGGATTTCAAAGGGGCACAAATCTTCACTCTCGCACATGAGTTAGCCCATATCTGGTTGGGACAAGGTGGGATATCTAACCCAGACTACGGTCTAAGCCGAGAAAGGGAAGACAGCACTTTAGAGCAGTTCTGTAACCGCGTTGCTGCTGAAACGTTGGTTCCCAGAGAGGACTTTCGATCCCGTTGGGTCTTTGGCCGTCCAGCTTGGGAAGACAACCTGAGCAACCTGAGCGGCCACTATAAGGTGAGCCCAATGGTGATCTTGCGCAAAGCTCATGACGAGGCCTTCTTGCGGATTGACGAGTACAGAGGCGCCTATAGCCGACTCGTAGAACAAGCAGGAAAGGCGCAACAGACGGGTTCATCAGGTGGGGATTTCCGCAACACTGTGACTGCTCGTAATGGGGCAGAGTTTACCGGTGCCGTCATTTCCAGAGCGGCGGAAGGATCCCTGCTCAGCAGTGAGGCAGCTGACTTATTGGGAGTGAAAGTTAAGACCCTCCCAAGCATTGCGGAGCATATATTCGGGGATCCTCTAAGTCTTGACTAACTTTTGGTTGGACAGCAATGTCTTCATTGAGGGAAAGAAGGGACCATATGATTTCGACATTGCACCTCGGTTCTGGACAATGATCGATGAACTTGTTGAAGGTGGCCAAGTCGCATGTCCCATTCAAGTTTACCAAGAGTTGTTGGATGGGCAGGATGAGATAGTGAATTGGGCCAAGGAGCGTAAGAATTCAGGGATGTTCGTTGACCCCAGCATAGCTGTTCAAAAGGAGGTCAGGGGGGTGGTAAGTTATGTGGTGCGGAGCTATCCCGACAACCAGGCTAGGCGCAGGTTTTTGCGTCGGGCCGATCCGTGGGTCATAGCTCACGCGATTGCTGAGCGAGGTGTAGTAGTTACCTTAGAGTCGCGTGTCCGGCCAAGCTCTCAGCAGGTAAAGATCCCCAACGTGTGTGATCAGTATTCCGTTAAATGTATCAATACCTACGATATGATCCGGCAGTTAGGTGCTTCCTGGGATGACTAATCCATTAAGCGCCCATGCCCTATTTTGGAATATATAGGTTATTCTCATAGCGCGGCGAACAGATGGAGAGCGGAGGAACGGACAATGGTAATTACGAGATCTTCCCGGAGCCAGGAGATACGGAGCAAGGTGGGCCACCCGATAATCGACTCGGATGGGCACACGCTGGAGCTTACGCCCGTGCTCTCGGACTACGTATATGAGCAGGGCGGCGCCGACGCCCGTGACCTGTTCGAAGAGATGATGAAGGGCTCGACGGAGACGGGGTCGGCGGGAAAGACCTGGTTCACCATGACGCCGGAAGAGCGTAAGGAGAACTGGCATCCGGCGACGCCCTGGTGGTTTGCACCCACGTCCAACGTACTGGACCGGGCCACGGCTACAGTGCCCAAGATCCTGAACGAGCGCATGGACGAGCTGGGAATGGACTACGCGGTCCTGTATACCACGCTGGGTCTCGGGTTCGACCGGATCCAGGGTTTCGAGCAGAGGCTTATCGTGTGCCGGGCAATGAACGCCTGCGCGGCGGACCTTTACCGGCCCTATTCTCACCGCATGACGCCCGCGGCGGTGATACCGATGGATACGCCGGAGATTGCCATCCGGGAGATGGAGTACGCGGTAAACGATCTCGGGCTGAAGACGATAATGCTGCCGGGGCGCGTGAATCGGCCCATCCCCAAGCACCTGCAGGAGCACCCGGAAGCCGAGGACGTAGCCCGCTACATCGACGTGATCGGCTTAGACAGCGAGTACGACTATGATCCCTTCTGGGCCAGGTGCCAGGAGATGGGCATTACGCCCGCATCCCACGGCAGCGACTTCTTCTGGGGTGCGGTTTCCACTTCCAAGTACATGTTCAACCACCTGAGCGCCTTCGCCCACGGCCACGACACCTTCGCCAAGGCACTGTTCATGGGTGGGGTGACCAAGCGGTTCCCGGGCCTGAACTTCATCTTCCTTGAGGGAGGAGTCGCCTGGGCGTGCAACCTATACTCGGACATAATAGGTCACTGGGAGAAGCGCAATGCCCGGGTCATAGGCAGGCTCGACCCCCGGCATCTCGACCAGGAAATGCTGCTGGACCTCGTGCGGGAGTACGGCGAGGAGATCATGCAGTCGAAGATCGATGAGATCCGGGAGATGTACGCCACCCCCGATCCCCACCCTGCCGAGTTGGACGACTGGTCTCACGTCCCCATGGAGAACGTCGAGGAGATGCTTGACCTGTTCGTGGAGCCGTTCTACTTCGGTTGCGAGGCGGACGACCCGATGAACGCCTGGGCTTTCAACTCGAAGGTGAACCCGCTGGGCGCAAAGCTGAAGGCGGTATTCAGCTCGGACATCGGGCACTGGGACGTGCCGGACATGCGGGAGGTCGTGGAGGAAGCCTACGAGCTGGTGGAGCACGAGCTAATCAACGAAGAGGACTTCCGGGACTTTATGTTTACCAACACCGTAAACCTCTACGGCAAGGTCAACCCAGGGTTCTTCGACGGCACAGCCGTGGAAGCAGAAGCCAGGAAGCTGCTGGGCCGATAAGTACCCGATCCCCGAATTGGAGACAAAAATGATCAGTGCAACGCTATCACGCAGTCAGGACATCAGGCGCAAGCTCGGGCATCCGATAATCGATTCCGACGGCCACACCCTGGAGATCGGGCCCATCCTCCTGGATTTTGTCGAGAAGATAGGTGGAGGGGACATCAAGAAGCGCTACGAGGAAGCGTTTCGACAGGCGTGGAACCTGCGGTGGTTCAACATGTCGGCTGAGCAGCGGCGACACGAGTTCGCCACGGCGCCTGCTTGGTGGGTCATGCCCACCGAGAACAGCCTGGACCGGGCCACGGCCTCCCTGCCCAGACTGCTCAACGAGCGGATGGACGAGCTCGGCATCGACTACGCCGTCCTGTACCCGACGCGCAGCCTGGTGCTTGACCGCATTCCCGATCCCGAGGTGAGGCAGGTCGGGAGCCGGGCTGTGAACGCCTACCACGCCGAGGTATACGGCAGCTACTCCAAGAGAATGACCACGGCGGCGGCCATTCCAATGCACACGCCGGAAGTCGCCATAGAGGAACTTGAATACGCCGTCAACGAATTGGGTATGAAGGTGGCGATGATAGAGGGTCGGTCCCTGCGCCCCCTCGCCAAGGCCGCCGACGCCCCGGAGCACCTGGCCTACGTCAACTCCCGCATGGACCTGATCGGCATGGACAGCGACTACGACTACGACCCGTTCTGGGCCAAGTGCCTGGAGCTCAACGTAGCGCCCGCCTCCCATGCGGCCAACCTGGGCTGGGGCACCCGCTCCACGTCCAACTACATGTACAACCACATGGCCACCTTCGCCCTGGCCCACGAGCCCGTAGCGAAGGCGCTGTTCATGGGCGGCGTCACCAAGCGGTTCCCGGGCCTGAACATCGCCTTCCTGGAGGGGGGCGTCGGGTGGGCGTGCCGTCTCTATGCGGACATGGTGGGGCATTGGGTAAAGCGCAACGGCGTCGACATTATGAAGCTCGACCCCCGGCACCTGGACGTCGACTCGTTGATGAGCATGATTGAGGAGAACGGCGAACCCTCGCAGAAGGCTCGGCTTAAGGAGATACGGGACCACTACCTGGCCGGAGAAACTGCCCCCGAGGAGCTGGACGACTGGTCGGACGTGCCCATGGAGCGGGCCGAGGAGATGCTGGACCTGTTCATAAAGCCCTTCTACTACGGCTGCGAGGCGGATGATCCCATGAACGCCCACGCCTTCAACTCGAAGGTAAACCCGATGGGAGCAAAGCTGAAGGCGGTGTTTAGCTCGGATATCGGGCACTGGGATGTGCCGGACATGCGGGAAGTGGTGGAGGAAGCCTACGAGATGGTGGAAGACGAGCTGATAACGGCCGAGGACTTCCGGGACTTCACCTTCACCAATGCGGTGCACCTCTACGCGGATATGAACCCAGACTTCTTCAAGGGCACGGTGGTGGAGTCGGCGGCGGGGAAGGAGCTGGGAGCCTAACGGCGCTCACCCCATGAAAGTATCTCTCAAATGGCTCAGGGACTATGTGCCCGTGTCCCTAGAGCCGAAGGAATTGGCCCATAAGCTGACGATGGCAGGTCTGGAGGTTGGGAGTGTGGAGGAGGTGGGGGAGGCGTGGGAAGGGGTGTGTGTCGGGAAGGTGTGCGAGGTTAATAAGCACCCGAACGCCGACCGGCTTAGCCTGTGCACCGTCGACCTGCCCGGCGAGACCCATGAGGTGGTCTGCGGCGCCCCCAACGTGGCCGCGGGCCAGAACATCGCATTTGCCAAGGTCGGGGCGCAGTTGTTCGACGGCCATTCGGGGAAGTCGGTCAAGCTGAAGGCGGCGAAGATCCGGGGCGTAGTCTCCAACGGCATGATCTGCTCCGAGAAAGAGCTTGGGATGTCCGAGGAGCACGAGGGCATCCTCGTCTTGCCGGAGAACGCACCGCCTGGGATGCCGCTCTTCGACTATCTCGGTGACAGCATCCTGGAACTTGAACTCACCCCGAACCGGCCTGACTGCCTGTCGATGCTCGGGGTTGCGCAGGAAGTGGCGGCCCTTACCGGCGAGCAGATTACGCCGCCGAATGTGACCTATGAGGAGGAAGCAAGGGCGGCGGTTGACCTGGCGTCGGTGGAGATAGCAGACCCGGACCTGTGCTCCCGTTACACGGCCAGTATTGTTACGGGACTGAAGGTCGGGCCTTCGTCGGTGTGGATGCAGGAACGGCTGAAGGCATGTGGCATGAGGCCAATCAACAACGTGGTCGACATCACGAACTACGTGATGATGGAGTACGGCCAACCCCTTCACGCCTTCGACTACGACAAGATCAAAGACCACAAGATAATTGTGAGGCGGGCGAGGGCCGGGGAGCGGCTCCTGACCCTGGATGGTGAGCTACGTACCCTGGACCCGGAAATGCAGGTCATTTCTGACCCGGATGGCCCCATCGGCTTGGCGGGGGTGATGGGTGGGGGAGACAGCGAGGTCACGGAAGGCACGACGGCGTTGCTCTTGGAGTCGGCCAACTTCGACAACGTAAATATCAGGCGAACGTCGACGCGGCTGAGACTGCGGAGCGAAGCGTCGCTGCGGTTCGACAAGGGCCTGAGCCCCGAACTGCCTCCAAGGGGCCTGCGCCGGGCAACGCAATTGCTGGCCGAGTTGGCCGGAGGCACGGTCGCCGAGGGGATCATCGATGTCTACCCCGGGGAGAAGGAGAGTGCCTCACTTCACATCACCGAGGCGCGGATTAAGCAGGTCCTCGGCATCCCGATTGGGCTAGAGACGGTGCGCGGGGTTCTGGAATCTCTGGGATTCGGGTGCGAGGACGCGGGAGAGGGGACGTTGAAGGTCGACGCGCCTTATTGGCGCACCGACATAGGCATCGAGGACGACCTGGTGGAAGAGGTGGCCCGAATCCGTGGCTACGACGACATTCCCACCACGCCGCTGTCGGGCCGGATCCCGCCAAACGAACCCGACGATGCCCGGAGCTTAAGGGATCGGGTGAAGGACTTGCTGGCCGGTTCCGGTATGCAAGAGGTGGTGAACTACTCGCTGTCGGACGTGAAGGGGCTGGAGAACGCGGGCCTCACTCACCTGGCGCAGATGAAGCCGTTGAGGGTGGCAAACCCGCTCCGTGTCGAGCAGGAGTACCTGCGTCTCAGCCTGAGGCCGGGGCTACTGGCCAACGTGGAGCACAACAAGAAGTACCACCACGGGCCCCTGCTCATGTTCGAGGCGGGCAAGGTGTACATCCCAAGGAATAGGGACCTGCCGGAAGAGCAGGAAGTGCTGACGGGAGTCGTGACCGGCGACCCGGACGACCCGATGGACGGGTTCCTCCGAGCAAAGGGAGTGCTGGAGATGATGCTCGGCCGGCTGGGGGTGGAGGCGCAGTTCGAAAGGGACGAAGGTGAAGGACTGCATCCGGGACGCGTCGTGCAGATATCGGCGCGAGGGGAGCGGTTGGCGGTGTTGGGGGAGGTGCATCCACAGGTGGTAGAGGCGTTCGACATAGAGGGGGCGTCGGTGCACGTGTTCGAGGTGGACATGGCCCGGCTCCTGGCACATCTCCCTGCAACCAAGAGATACAGGCCCGTGTCCCGGTACCCCGGTGCGCTTAGAGACCTGGCCCTGATCGTCGACGCGGATACACCTTCGACGGCGGTGCAGGATGTGATCGAGTCGTTCCCGCTGGTAACCTCGGTAGAGCTGTTCGACGTGTACACGGGGGACCAGGTAGCGGAGGATAAGAAATCGCTGGCGTTCCGGGTGCTGTACCAGTCGCCGAGCAGGACGTTGGGGGAGCATGAAGTGAACATGGTGCAGGCGCAGCTATTGGAGAAGCTGGGTCGGGAGACCGGGGCGGCGTTAAGAGGGTAGGGGCAGCTAGATGGTGTGTTTCATAATGCAGTGGAAAGACTTAGCCATCGAGTTTTCTAAGAACTGGAGACCCGGTTTGCGCCACATCTGGCTCTCAACAATCGGCGTTGGCAGCTTCGCAAAAGATGGGTAGACTATCCTTTTGAGCCTGCGCCCAGACGGTGGAATCAATCAGTTGAATAGTTTCACTTGGTACCCGACGAACCTATCGCCATCCCTATCTTCTTCTAAGTGAAAGCTTATCCGCCAATCTCCCGTGGATAGTCTGGCATCTCCCTCACAATCCAATCGATCTGTGCTGCGACCGACCTCTTGGGAATCATATACCTTGAGGATCGTCGGTGCCGTTTGGTTATCGGAACTCTCGCTTAAGGAGATGATTTCTGGGATGAGATCCTCGCACTGAATCTCCGAGATACTCTTTATTGATAGTTGGGAACACCCTGTGAGCAATACAGCGAGGCCCATAACTAACAGGAGCCATTTTACTCGCACGTATGCCTCCTTTTGAGATGTGAGTACGCCGATAATGAAAGCATGCCCATAATGGAAGAACAGTCAGTAAAGGACATCATCGCCGACCCGTGTGTTATGCTCACGGCATCCTAGGAACACCCGCACCCTAACCCTCTCACGCCTGAAGCCCATCTAGGACCCATCAAGGGAGCGAGGGCGGGAACTCTCCACTCTCTGGCACTAGGGTTGTGTAAAGGTACTATAGAATGAGGGAATAGAAGGCGAGATATTGGCATGAAATTCGGCTATTTTAATCAGCTTCAGATGCCCAAACCGTGGCCCGAGAACGCCGAGGTTCAGCTGTACAAGGACGCTATGGCAGAGGCGGTGCTGGCGGAGGAGGTGGGGTTCGAGTACTACTGGCAGACGGAGCACCACTTCTACCCGGAGATAGGCCACAGCTCGGCGCCCGAGTTGTTCTTGGCGGCCCTGGCCCAGCACACGTCGAAGATTCGGCTGGGGCTTGGGGTGGTGGTGCTGCCGTGCAATCACCCGTTCCGAGTGGTGGAGTACGTATCGACGCTCGATGTCCTGTCGGGTGGGCGTGTCGAATTGGGTACTGGGCGTGGAGCCTCGATCTACCACTCCGAGGCCTTTGGCTACGATGCCGAGGGTGCAAAGGAGCTGTGGGACGAGTCGATCCAGATCATAGCTTCTATGTTCGTCGACGACCCGTTCCCCGGTTGGAAGGGCGCGCACTACGATCTGCCACAGCGGGATCTTGTGCCCAAGCCCGTGCAGAAGCCCCACCCCCCAATGTGGCTGGCAGCTACCCAGCCGGCGACGTTCGCCAAGGCGGCGCGGATGGGGCTTGGGATCCTGGGGTTCAGCGCCATAGAGCCGGAGAAGATGATACCGGCGATCAGGGCCTACCAGGACGCGATGCCCGAGTGCGAGCCCGTCGGAGGGTATGCCAACCACAAGATCGCAGCCTTTGCCATCAGCAACGTGGCCGGGGACTACGCGGTGGGCAGGGACAAGGCGTGTGCTGCGGCCAGGTGGTACTTCGGCGACAACGACGTACCGCTCCAGAAGCTCCGCTTCGGCAGCCACGGGGGCAAGTACTACGAGGAGGCCGCGGGTGGCAAGAGGCAAGGGGTGCTTGAGTCGGTGCTGAACCGGAACAACGACCAGCTAATCGAGGACGGGATCGTGATAGGCGGGGACCTGGACTCGACGTGCCGGGGAGTCGAGAAGTGGATGGGGCTCGGAGTTGACCAACTATTGCTGATGATCCAGGCAGGAGAGACGAGCCACGATGACACGATGCGCGCCCTGGACATGTTCGGCAACAAGGTCCTGCCGAGGTTCAGGGATGGGTAGGGCCTCCGCCCCACCCCATTAGATCAAGGTGCTATGGCAAATCACCACACCGATAGCACTTATATTGTATTCCGTGAGTGTTAGTCGCCGCCCACTAACCTCTTATCAAGCTGTAGTGATTTATGCGCTAGTGAGTATCAGAGGCGGAGTCGGGAAGTTCGTAAGAAGAATCATAGGGCTCCAAAATGCCCTTTACCTCATCCTCCGCAAAAGCCAAGAGCCACCGCCCCGCCTCATGAGCGCGTTTTGGACTCCATACTGCAATAGTTTCCAGGGCATGGCGTATTGATATCAGTCCTTCATAAGAATCAAAACCAAATATCCATCCGCGGTTGTCTGTAAAGAGGCTAGGGTCTTTCTTGTCTTGTTGCCAGCCATGTTCGGTCAGGTAATGAACCAAGAGCGCGTACGGGATAAACATCCTTAGGACACCATCTCAACCTTTTCACGGGTGGGCTCTGATGCCACGTCACCTTCCCCTAAGCCTTCCAGTAATTGACGAAGGTACTCTGATAGCGCTTGCTCTTTCTCTGGGGCAACGGATTCGTCAAGTTCCTGTATTGACCACTCCACTCCGGAGTGGTCAAGCTGTGCTTTGAGTGTGTCGTTGACTAGAGCAAGCTTAATGAAGCGGCTGTAAAGGGATCTAAGGTTCTCGTACGCCTCGTCCCCTGTTTTGCCGTAAGCGGTAAGCCCAAGTTCTTCGAACCGAGCAACACATATATCCAATGACTCGTGATGACCTAATGTAAGGTATGGCCGCGTAATGACTTTAGTTGTCATAATACCCTCCTCCTGAAAGGTGTGGACACCTTAACTGCACTTTGAAAGAAGTTCAATAGTCGGTCAGTGAGCGGCAGGCGTCGTTACTGCTACATTCAGAACTGACCTATCATATCACGACGCGCCCTCAGGGTAGTGGGGAAGAAGACACTCGTCCCACACCCCGCTCATGCTTCGACATGCCGCCGCCGCGGCAGGTCTTCGACAGCACGAGCGGCTCTTCCCCGCAGGAATTCGAATGGAAGTCAGCCCGAGTCGTCCCCTACGGAGATCCCGCTGCCAGCAGAGTCTCCGCAGCGTTCTGGGCCTGCTGGTAGACAACCTCTTCGTCGATCATGGTGTGGCGGCCATTCTTTATCACTATGCGGCCGTCGACCAAGACGGTGTCAACGTTCCGGGTGAGGCTGTAGAGGGTGATGTCCCGCTCGATGTGGTGGACGGGGAAGTTCCAGGGATCGGAGAGGGAGCGGATGACGATGTCGGCCTTCTTGCCGGGCTCGATGCTGCCGACCATGGTTTCGGCCTTCAGGGCCCGGGCCCCGTTTATGGTCTGTATCTTCAGCAGGTCGTCTGGATAGAGGACCTGTCGCTCTTCACGGGCGATGTTGTAGGCGAGCAGGGTGTTTTGCCCGAATACCCAGGTTTTGTTTACGTCCATCCCGAACCCGACGTTGAGGCCCCGGTGGTAGAGCTCCGGGATGCGGTTGGGGATACTCTTGCGTACACCATAGTAGAAGGAGTTGCCCGGGACCCATGCGATGGTTAGCCCGGAGTCCAGGATGGGTTGCATTTCGGGATCACGGATGACGTTGCTGTGAACGAACAGGCATTTGGAGTCCAGGATGCCCTTCTCGGCCCAGTGGAGGTAGGCGTGCCGACCACTCCGTTCGGAGTCTCCCTCGGACATGGACTGATGGGAGTTGAAGGTGACGTCGTTATCGTCAGCGCAGGCTTTGCCGGCCTCCATTAGCTCGTCGGTCTGGGTGCCGCTGCCGTAGACGGCGACGTGGCCCCTAACCAGGGTGTCGGGGTCGCTGTTGCGCTTTAGCTCACCACCGAGTAGCGACAGCGACCTCTTGGTGTCGAAGGGGGCGCGGTCTATGACCATGTGCCCTTCGCCGCCGACGTCCCAGAGCCACGGGTCCCCAACCCAGGCCCTGATGCCGAGGGCGTTGCAGGCCTCGGCGACGGCGTCAGTGCTGTGGACGGTACCGGGCTCCACGAAAGAGGTGAACCCGTTGCGCAGCATATCCAGGCCGGCGAGCATGGCGCTGGCGTACTCCTCCTCGTCTCCCAGGGCGTTGAAGAAGCGCTGATAGCGGCTGGCAATCCACTGCCCGGCGCCCGCGGAGGAGGCGACGCCGTCCTCCAGCAGCTTGCTGGGCAGGTGCCCCGAGACGTGGTAGTGAAGGTCTATGTAGCCGGGATGTACCGGCCCACCCTTAACATCGAGGGTGCGCAAGGGTCTGTATTTGGAGACGACTTCGGCCTCGGGGCCCACGGCTACGATCTCGCGGCCACGGATGGCGATGGCGCCGACGGGATGCTTGGAGTTGTCGGCGTCCATGGTGATGACATAGCCACCGCGGATAAGCAGATCACATCTCTGGGGGGCGTTTTCGTTGGGGTCTGGCATGTTTTCAGCCGTCCTTAGCTAGGTTGTTTCTCTCCACGGCTAGGAGCTTGTTAAGCCGACGCTTGTGCCGCTCCTCCCCCGAGAACTGCGCCCCGAGAAAGGCCGTAACCACCTCCCGCGCCAGCTCTCCACCTATGATCCTTGCACCAAGACACAGGACGTTCATGTCGTCATGCTCCACGCCCTGGTGCGCCGAGTAGGTGTCATGGCACATGCAGGCTCGCACTCCACGCACCTTGTTGGTGGTGACGCACGCTCCAACGCCACTTCCGCAGACCATGATCCCTCTCGTGGCCTCTCCCTTCGCCACGGCGCGGGCCACGGCTTCCGCGTAGTCCGGGTAATCGTCTCCCGGGCGGAAGTCATGGGCTCCGAAGTCGAGCAACTCGTGGCCCTGTGCCTCGAGCCACGGGGCCAGTTCCTGCTTGAGGGGCAGGCCGGCATGATCGGCACCTATGGCTATTCGCAAAGTGTCGGCTCCTTCTGTAAGGGAGATCGCATCTAGGAGGGTGAAGTATATCTACGACCAGCCGCGACGGTCTACACCGCGGCAAGCTCGAAACCGGCGGCGTGCATTTGGCACATGTTACCGTGCTCCGACACGTACCTGTACGCCGAGGTCGCTGCGATAACCCCCTGGGCCGTCGAGGTGATGGTCTGCTTCAGCTCCCCGGTGGCATCGGTCACGTCACCCGCGGCGAACACGCCCGTCACCGTTGTCTCCATCATCTTGGAGACCATGATCTCGCCCTGGGAGTTGATCATCACGCCGAGGGATCTGGCCAACGCGTTCCTCGGGTCTGCACCGATCTCGATGAACAGGCCGTCCACATCTAACTCCCCTACGCCGTCATAGGGCTGGTCCAGGGCCAGCCGCTCCAGTTTCTCGTCACCCAGCAGCCCCGTGACGTTGGTGCCGGCCAGCTGGACCACGTTCTCGGCTCTTTCCAGCATCGCCAGGTTTACGGGCTCGGGGCGGGTGAGCTTGTCCTTGCGGTATATCAGGTACACCCGAGAGGCGTACTTGTCCAGCAGCACCGTTCCCTTTATCGCCGCGTCTCCAGCCCCGACCACCGCCACGGTCTGGTCTCGGTATAGGGGTGCGTCGCAGGTCGAGCAGTAGGAGACGCCCTTCCCCAGCATGTCCGACTCGTTGGAAAGGCCCAGCTTGCGGCGCTCCCGGCCCACGGCAAGGATGACCGCCGTACTCTGGTATTGGCCTTCGTGGGCTGTAGAGATAAAGCAGTTGCCGTCGTTTTGAATCTCCTTGACCTCGTCGGTAACTATCTCGACTTCAAGATCCTCGACCTGCTTCTTCATCGCAAGCATCAGGTCGAACCCGTCAATGTGCGAGTAGCCTGGGTAGTTTTCGATGATGCTGCCCGTGGCGGTCTCGCCCCCGAACTCGTCGCCGATGACTAGGGTCTTCATCTGGTACCGAGCCGAGTACAACGCCGCCCCAAAGGCCGAGGCCCCCTGCCCGATTATCACTACGTCGTAAGGATTCTTGTTATTGGCCATGATTTTTGCTCCCGGATGCCGGACTTTGTTTAGGGAGGGGCTTCGTGTATGGCGTTTAGCCCCTTAATACAATGATAACTCACTGGGCTTGGGGGCAAACGGAAAAAGAGATGAGGCGAAACGACAGTGGACTAGAGGTGCGAGGCTCCCATCACATTTGCCGGATTGAGGGCTGAGGCAGGCTAGGCAGACGGGAAAATGCGAGTCAGATCAAGTGCGAGGCCATCTAATGTCGGGGAGGACAGGACTGCTCCAACGCCGTAATTAGCGACTTCCCGGAAGTCCTTATCCTGTAATGACATAACAGATATGGCGCGGGCATCGGGGTCAACGAGCCAGTACTCGCTAACGCCATGCTCTGCGTAGATGCGCCGCTTCAATTCACGGTCCTTGCTTGCCGTGGACGGAGAGATGACCTCTACAACCAACGCGGGCGCGCCCTGTATGTTGGCGTCGGTGATGATGGACTGTTGGTCCTTGGAGACGAATAGGAGGTCGGGTTGCAACACATTGTTGCGGGAGAGGACTACATCGAAGGGAGCAAAGACGACGTCTCCAAGTCCCTTCTCCTCTACAAATGCGTTCAGGAATAGGAACAAGCGTCCGGCGATCTTTTGGTGGGCAAAGGTGGGGCCAGGTACCATTATCAGTTCTCCCCGGAGGAGTTCCCACCGCTCGTCGTCGGGGGTCTTGAGGTAGTCTTCGTAGGTTAGGGTTGCGGGTCGGGTTTCAACCATTGGGGTGGGGTCCAGTTGGGGGGACTAGATTGTTTCTATGACGAGGTCTTGCTGGGTGTAGCCAAATTTGCGTAGCAGGTCGCGGCATCTTTGGTTGTAAATGGTGTTAGTGTTGTATCCGACTCCCACATAGTAGCCAGAGTTGCCCACGGGGTTAGGGTTGGCCATCCCTTCTTGACTACGTCCAAAGTAGTGGTTGCTGCTCTCAATCACCTGGTGGAATCCCTCGGGATGCCGCTGGTAAATCATCTCGGCCAGAGCAACCAACATTCCTGGCCATGAGCGACAAGCACAAGGTTCGCCTTTGAAGGTGAAACTTGCGATCTTCTTGAAGGTGTAATTACGGTGCTCCCATGTATATCGGTCTCCGGTGAAACTAGCGATTATCTTGTGACGAACTGTAGGGGTTTGTCGCTTTGGCAGGGAGGGTTTAGACTGGATGTGGGAAACAAGGGACTCAGAGGCGTGCCAAGGTAGGTCGGCGAGAAAGCGGATTACCCTGTCCTGCCCGGCTCTCTGGCCGCACAATGCCTCTACTTTCTCGTCCAGTAACTCTACAAGGATGTCGTCCGGACCTGTGATTAGCTGTTCCCACGCTCTGGGCAAGGCTCGTTCTACCTCCCTGAAACCTAGCACGATGTCCAGGTGCATTTCGGCCGATGTAATTGCCTCCCCGGAACCAATGTGCACTTTAGAGAGATATCGTGTTAGCAACTCCACTTTTGGTGATATATCGCCATCCCTTAGATCGATGTTACAGAAGCGCCTCTCTTCCCAACTCCCTACCCGGAGAGGTAGGTAGAACCACCAGTCTAGGCCGTTGGTGAGGATCGCCAGTGGCACTCCATCTGCGAATGAGTAATTGAGAAGTTGCACTTGATGCTTACTTATATCCTCACTGGGCCGTTTTGCCTCTAAGAAAACTTTGTTTTTCGCATCGAGGCGAAGGGCATAATCAACATTACCACCTGGCACAGGGTATTCAGGCCGGACTTCGTTGGTATTGAAAGGGTTCCAACCCAAGGCGTTCAGGATAGGTAATATGACACCCTGCTTGACATTGGCTTCGTCTAAGGTCCGGATGGATTTGTCAGAGTGGACACGCTCTATTTCGGCTGCGAGGCGATCGTTCATGGCGGTACCTGAGAACAGGTCATAGCTGAAATGGGGTGAATGGAGCAAGTATACCCTATGCTCCGTGAGCGGGGATAAGTGGCTCTCTACTTGATGCTATACTCACCCCATCACAGGAGGAATCTCCCATGAGCCTGGTGCTTAAAAACGTAAATATAATCGACGCCACCACCCCCGAGGTCCGCACCGAGCGAAACGTTCTGGTGGAAGATGGGGTTATCCGGCAGGTGACCTCCGGCCCGGCTACCGACGCCGACCAGGTTGTCGACCTCGATGGGGCGTACCTGCTTCCGGGCCTGTGGGACGTGCACACCCACCTGAACAAGGGCACCTATGGCCACGAGGCTGTTGAGGAAGACGCACTCGACCTCATTCCCCGGGTCTTGGCATATGCCCGGAACAGTATGGATGCCCTAAACATGGGTGTTACCTCCCTGCGGACCGTCGGGGTGCAGGAGTGGGCCGACGTTGCGCTCAGGAATGCTTTCTCCGCCGGACAGTTCAAGGGGCCTCGGCTCTTCTGCGGCGGTCACGCCCTGAATACTACGGCCGGGCACATGGCTGACGTGGACACGCCTATCGACGGGCCGGTCGCTTTCATTCACGCCGTGCGTAACGAGATCATGCACTACGTGAACCACATCAAGCTTGTTACCACGGGGGGGATAATGGGCTCGGGGCACGACGTGATGACGAACATCATGATGCTCCGTGGGGAGATGGAGGCAGCGCTAACCATCGCAAAGCAGCGGGGCATCCCCGCCGCCGTCCACGCCACCGTCCCCGAGGCCATAAAGTGGGCCGTCAACGCCGGATGCCGGTCCATCGAGCACGGTTACGTGATGGATGAGGAAGCGGCCAAGATGATGGCCGACACCGGCACCTACTACGTTCCTACCCTGGCCCTGAGCCACCTGACCCCCGAGCAAGCCGATTCCGATGCCGCCGCGGCATACTGTCAGCACCATCCCCTTCCCGAGGAGTTCCGGGAGCGGGCCAACTTCTTTGCCCCCACCCACGATGAGTCCTTCCGAATGGCGCTGAATGCGGGGGTGAAGATAGCCAGCGGCTCGGACCAGGGACCTCCGGGCGAGGCTGCTCTAATGGAGCTGGAAATGCTATCTAAGGTGGGGCTCGGGCCTTACGGTGCGATAGTGGCGGCCACCCAGACCTCCGCGGAAGTCTGTGGAGCGGGTGACAAGTTAGGTACCATCGAGCCCGGGAAGTTCGCAGACTTCATAGCCATCGAGACCAATCCCCTGGAAAACATCGAGAACCTACGCCGCCTACAACTCGTGATCGCTCGCGGCGAGGTGGCGGTAGACAAGCGCTAGACACCAGTCCGCGCACCTCCACTCTTCACGAGGCCCGGGCCAGGGTGGCCTTTAGACCAGTTCGTTTTTGACCTGTTCCAGGGAGATGAAACGTCCTGCGCGCGCATCCTCTATGCTTTGACGGAGCGCGGTCATCAAGTCGGGGTCGCCCATGATGTCCATGGTCTCCGTTATGGACTCGAATAGGTCCCACGACATCATGGCCATCACGGGCTTGCCGTGCCGCGTGAGCGCCACTGCCCGATTCTCGGCGAGCAGTAACTCCGGCAGTCGGGAGAGCATCTCACGTGCTTTGGCGATAGGGATCTCTTCCATTCCGTATTCAGAGTTTGGGGTAGTCATTTGTCTCCGTTCTCCGACGGTATTGTAAAGCACAATGTGCTTTCCTGGCCGTCACCGGCGGGTGCGGGCTGGCGACTTTCCTCCAATAGCAACTTCCCTGCGGGCCGAGCCGTGGAGGGCGGACAGGACAATCGATACCAGGAGCAGGCTGCCAGCGATGAGGTAGGTCAGGTTGAGGCCCGAGACGAAGGCGCTGTTGATTGCCGGTGACGCGTCGCCTGTAGTGAGCGGGAGCTTCGGTTCGTGGCCGTGGGAAGCCATGATGATAGTCACTATGGTTGTACCGACGGCGATGCCGGTGATGTTGGCGGAAGTGCGGATGACGTTGAGCAGGGCCGCCACTATTCCGAACTTGGACGGGTCCTGATAGCTCATGATGGCCGTGCCGTTCGAGGCATTGAAGAACCCTGCGCCTATGCCGGCCAGCACAAGGCACATGAGCACGTAGCCCGGGGAGGAGTCGGGAGAAAGCTGGGACAGGGAGAAAAGGGCGGAGGCCTCGAAGCCCTGGCCAATGGTGGCGGTTATACGGCTGCCGAAGCGGTCCGACAGGTAGCCGCTGAAAGGACCTATTACGCCCATACACAGGGCGCCGGGGGCCAGCAGCAGGCCGACCCGGTCCGGTGAGTAGCCCATGACGTTGATGATGTAGAAGGGCATGAGGAATGCCACGGAGGAGGTTGCCAGGAAGTTGAGCGTCCGGGCCGAGACGGCCATGGCCATGACCTTGCTTCTGAAGAGACTGAGATCGAGCATCGGGTAGGTGGCCTTCAACTGCCACCAGATAAAGGCCGCGAACAGCACACCCGCCGCCGCAAAGCTGACCAGGATGGGAGTCGAGCTCCAACCGAATCGGTGCCCGTTGCTCATGGCCATGAGGAAGCCTACAAATGCCCCTGCGGACAGGGCTGCGCCACGCCAGTCAAAGGTGCGCAACCCGGACGCGCCCCCGGCTCCGGAGACCATGGGCTTGAAGGTCAGGAGGGCGAGGCCAATGGCAAGCACTCCCACTGGAACGTTTGCCAGGAATACCGCCCTCCAGCTTAACCAGTGGACGAGGAAGCCGCCGATTATGGGCCCCGACGTGAGCCCCGATCCTATGATGGCTGTGTAGAGACCTATGGACTTGCCGCGCTCGCTATCCGGGAAATTGGAAGCGATGATAGCCATTCCGTTGCCCTGGATGCCAGCGACGCCAATCCCCTGTATCACTTTGCCGAGTACGATTATCGGGAAGATAGTCGCCGTGCCTGCAATGGCCGCACCGATGATGTTGATGCTCAAGCCAATTAGAAAAACGTTCTTGCGCCCGATGATGTCGGCGAGGCGGCCGACGGGCATGAACATGATTGCAGTGGTGAGGACGTAAGCGAGGAGTGTCCACTGGACGGTTGGGATGTCGAGACCGAACTGGTCGGAGATGAAGGGCAGGGCGATGTTAATGCCGGTCTGGTCCACCACGGTGAAGTAGGTGCCGAGGGCAACCGCGGCGTATACCCACCACTTGTAATGAGGGCTTTCGACTACGGCTCGAGCCGGGCTGGGGAGGGCTAGCGAGGGCATGCCGGGTGCGGGCTAGGCATCGCAAGGATGGGGCCCGCTTTCCTCGGGTTCCGGAGAGTCGGGGGTGGGTTCCGGGGCCAGGGGCATCATCACGGCCAGGAATAGGTAGAGAATGACAGAGAATCCCGCCATCAGGAGGAAGACGAGGAATATGGTTCGAACGGTGGCCGGGTCGGTGCCGAAATATTCGCCGAGACCTCCGGCGACACCCCAGATCTTGCGGTTTGTTCGGCTTCTGTAGAGCATATTCCCTACGGCCTACTCAAGAGTGAGGGATTTCTTCGCTCTGCCGGGGTTCGATCTTGGATGCGCCGGAGGTCTGGATGTCTCCCAGCCCCGGGTCTCCATCGTAGATGAGCACGGAAGCGCCGCTGAGTTCGGCGTTCTCTATGGAGCCGCGCACGTTTACGGCGGCCTGGCTTGCGCCATTGAGTACCACGGAGGCGCGGTCGATGGAGAAGTGCCGGAGTTCCAGGACACTGGCGCCCGATGCGCGGACCAGGAGGTTGTCGGCGGAACCGGCAAGAGTGAGCTTGCTTGCGCCGTTGATGCGGAGGTCGGCCTCCCGGGCCTCGACGTACCCCTCCAAAACGCTGGCCCCCGACAGGCTGATGCTGAGATTGTTGGCGGATGCGAAACCTTCCAGGGTGGCACGGCTTGCACCTGTGAGCATGACGCCCAGCAACTCGGGCATGGTGATTCGGGCTCTGAGGGTCACGTCGCTGTAATCGCCGGCCTCGAGACCGATGCGGAGGGTATCTCCCTCTTTCTCAACCTCGACCAAGTTGATCACGTTGTCGTCTGCGGAGAGAGAAACACTGAACTGGGTCGACTCCTTGATCTCGACATGGAAGGCGTTGCCGATGTTGACTCTCGCGAATCTTTCCAGGGGCTTGATTTGCGATATGACATTGCCTGAGCCGGGCACCGCGGGCCTGCCCGCCTGCTTCCGCGACACCAGGACTATCATGACCACAAGGATGATGATGACCGCGATTATTACGAGTCCCAAGTCGTTCTCTCTTCCTTGAGGGGGGTGGGGAGTGCGGAAACGTGGAGGTCCATTCTAGCCTAGCCGACCTCCGGTCCGGACTGCCTGACCAGCTTTTGCAGGCTGCGCATCTCCCTGGGGTTTTCAGAGTGCCTGGCGACCATTGTCCAGGATACCTCGGCGACATAAACGTCCCCGCGGGAGTCGACGGTGATGCCGTGGGCAGCGAGGAACTGTCCGGGCCCCTCGCCCTGAGTGGGCATTCCGAGTCGGGCCAAAAGCTTCCCGTCTAGGGTGTAGACGCTGACCCGGTTGCCGACGTTTGGTGCATCGGCGAAATAGGAGTCTCCGCAGAGCTCGGCGATGTAGAGGTTGCCGTCGGGGCCAAGGGCCATGCCCGCGGGTTTCCAGATGTTCTTCCAAATGTGCTGCAGCTTGCCCTTTGTATCGAAAATCTGGACGCGGTTGCACTCCCGGTCGCCGACTATCACATTGTCGTTGTTGTCTACCAGGATGGTGTGGGGGATGACGAACTCCCCGGGGTCGATACCCGGGCCTCCCCATGAGAACAGGTGGCGTCCGTCGGGGCTGTACTTGTGGACGCGGGAGTTGCCGTAGCCGTCGGAGATGAATAGGTCTCCGTTCTTGGGCGAAACGGCCACTTTGGTGGGTTCGTTAAAGGCGTGGCCGCTCCAGCGGGTGGAAGGCTCGTGGGGTACGCCGATAGTGGACACGACGCGTCCGTCGAGGGTGCATCGTCGTACGCTGTGGTCCTTCTGGTCGACCATGTACATGGTGTCGTTGGGGGCGTAGGTGATGCCGTGAGCGGTGGTGAAGACGCCCTCTCCCCAAGACCCGACAAAAGAGCCGTCGGCTTCGAAAACTATAACGGGGTGTTCCCCGCGGTTGAAGACGTAGACGCGGTCGTTGGAGTCTACGGCGACGTCGGCGCACTCCTTGAAAGACCAGCCGTCGGGAAGCTGCGCCCAGCCCTCTTGGGGCGCATACGTAAACTCTCCGCTGCCTAGGGAAACCGATGTGGACATATAGCACCCCCTGCCCCAGGGTCGGGGCGTAATTACCGGCTCATCCTAAGGAGGGTCAGAGTGTAAGTCAATCGGGGTGCGCTTTCCGAAGGCTGAAAGAAGGAGCGCCGAGATGCTGAGGCTCAGGCTCCCGAAGGAGATTATGAACAGGGCGTACCGGAGATCCTGGGTGGCATCGGCGATGACGCCGACCACCAGGGGCCCGAGAAAACCGCCAACCCACAAGAGGGTAAACATCACCGACACGGCGACGGTGAGCTCCCGGGGGCGGATGTTCGGGAGTTCGTAAAGCTCGGTCACCATCAGTGGGAAGTAGCAGAAGCCGATGCCGTTGATGAAGCCGAGGAAAAGGAGCAAGGCGAGGGAGTCGGTATACAACATGCCGACAAAGGACCCACAAGTGAGAAAGCCGCAGACGAAGAGCACCATTGAAGGATGTTTGACCAGGGACGGGATGATGGAAACGGCGAGCTTGCCGGGGGTGCTGGCAATGGAGACCATGCCAATCACGATACCGCTGAAGGTGAGAGAGATGGCAAAGACGTCCTGCGTGAATGTGGGCCAGAAGGTGGTGAACCCGATCCGAGCGGCGATGGCGCCACCGGTGCCGAACCCCATTAACCAGGGCTCCTTATACTTGAACATGGCCGTCAGCGGAGTCCCGACCTGGGACTGGATGCCGGCCCGATACTCGGGCGTGTAGCGGTCCTTGCCGAGGACCAGCCAGACAAGGGCTGCGGCAAAGATGATGGCGGCCCAGACATAGAGGGTTAGCCGCCAATCCGCCAGGATACCCAGGACGATGGGGATTACGATGAACCCGACCCCGCTCATGCTATCGATAACGCTGAAGACTATCCCGTTGGCCAGGGGAATGCGTCGGCGGGAAACCCACTGGAGCAGTACGAGGGTCCTGGGCACCTTGCAGACGACATAGGCAAAGCCGAGGAGGAGCCGCATGGCCAGAAAGATGATGAAGTTCGGGGACCAGCCGTTGAGGACGGTAAAGAAGGCTGAAGCGATAAAGGCGATGCTGGCCACGCGCCAGGGCCGGTAGCGAGAGAGCCACGCGTTGGCAGGAATTTCGAAGACGAGGTTGCCGACTACCACCGCGGAAGAGAGGAGCCCCTGCTGAGTACCGCTCAGGTCCATCTCGTCCGATATGGAGGGGAGGAGAAGACCGATAGTCAGGGCAGCAATGTCGACGAGAGAATAGTTGGCGAGGAACGTGCCGATAACCACCCAGGCGTAGGTGGGGGAGTCGGTGGGCCTGCGGAGGAGATGCATCATGGGTAAAACCTTGATGCACTCACGGAAGCATGGGTGGGGGCTCGGCTTCCGGACGCCGCCCGATTAAAGCCAGGATGACGCCCGAGGTGGAGAGGGTCAAAGGGCCGAAGGCGGCGACGAGCAGCCCCGTGCCGAGATCGTTGAATATGTCTCCGACAGTACCGGTGATCAACGGGCCTAGAGCCGAACCCGCCCACAGGCAGCTGAAGTAGACGGCCACCGCTACCGCCACTTCCCGCTCCTTGATGCCGGGGAGCCGGTAGATCACGGTAAGCATCGCGGGGATGAAGCACATCGCCATTCCGTTGATAATGCCCGAGAGAAACTGGAGGGGCACCGTCCCGCTGAACAGCATGCCGAAAGAGCTGGCGGACATTGCCAGGCCGCATGCCACGAGAAGGTAAGGAGTGCGGGCGGCGATGGTTGAGGAGAGGGTCACTCCCAGGATCATGGGGCCCTTGATCATGCTGGCGATACCCAGGATGAGGCCTACGGTGACAAGGGCCGTCCCGTATGTATCGTCCAGGTAGGTAGGCCAGAAAGTGGCGTAGGCGGACCGAGCCCCGGTAATGCCCGCCACCCCCGCCCCGAGTATCCAAGGCTCCTTGTAGCGGAATATGACGGTCAGGGGGGTGCCGGCTTCCCCGCCTGTGGGCTGAGGCAGCTCGGCGCTGGGCCGGTCCCGGCCCCATAAGAACCATAGGGCTGCGCCGACACCACAGACTATTGCCCAGATGTAGAGAGTTTCTCGCCAATCCCCGACCAGCCAGAGTATGGCGGGAACCACGATGAATCCGACGCCGATGACCGTTTCCAGGATGCTGAATAGGACGCCGTTGGCCATACCAAATTGGCGGCTCGGAATCCAGTGGATGACGAGTATGGTGCGGGATGCCTGGGTGCTCAGGTAGGTCATTCCCAGGCTCACCCGGGCTATGAAGAGAATGGCAAGGGTCGGGGCTATCCCGTTGAAGCCGACAAAGATGGCGGCGGCGGCGAAGGACACGACGGAGGAGCGCCAGGGGCGGAAACGGGAGAAGAACCAGTTGGAGGGCACCTCGAAGATGAGGTTACTGAACATGACGGAGGCACTGAGCCAGCCCTGCTCGGTTAGGGAGAGGTCGAGTTCGTCGGACATCTGCGGAAGCAGGAAGCCTATAGTCTCGATGGCGATGACGACCATGGAGTAGTTAAAGGCGAACATGCCCAGTAGGGTCCAGCCGTAATGTTGACCCCTTGGCGAAAACATGGCGCCTAGCTTAACACGGTAGGTTGAAACTAGGGATGTAGTAGAATGGCGGGGAAACGCTGGAGGGGGTGGGCATGTCTAAGAACGGCTTCCGCATAATCGACTCCGATATGCACGTCATGGAGCCGACCGACCTTTGGGAGCGCTACATCGACCCCGCGTACTCCGACCGATCTCCCAAGTCAGTCCCTCGCCACCGCGGTGACCTCGTGATGCGGGTCGAGGGTCGAGAGATGGCCGCCGAGGCCCAGTGGGAGATAGAGTTGGCGGACGACCCAAACTGGCTCGCCAGCTACGCCGACGGTCTTGCCAATGGCTGGGACGGCCCTTCCCAGCGAAGAGCAATGGACAGCGAGGGCCTGGATTTGGCCATCCTCTATCCAAGCCGCGGGCTCTACGCCCTGGCCGTTGACGGGATGGACCCGGCGCTGGCATCGGCCATTGCCGTGGCCTACAACGATTGGCTATTCGACTTCTGCGCTGCGGACCGCGCCCGGATGCTCGGGGCGGGGATGGTCTCTCCCTTCGACGTGGGAAGTGCAGTTGAAGAAGCTCGGCGCTCGGTCATGGAGATGGGCTTCAAGGCCGTGTTCATGCGGCCGAACGTGGTCAACGGGCGCAACTGGTACGACACCTGCTACGATCCCCTTTGGGCCGAGATCGAAGACCTGAACGTCCCCTTAGGCTTCCATGAAGGGTCGGATGCCAGTGTCCCACAGACAGGCGATCAATTCCTCGAAGACAGTTGGCTGATGCACCACACATGCACTCACCCGATGGAGATGATGCTGGCCCTCGTGAGCATGGTGGGGGGCGGGGTTTTGGCACGGTTCCCTAAACTGCGAGTCGGGTTCCTTGAGGGCAACTGCTCATGGACTCCGTGGATGCTGTGGCGGCTGGATGAACACTACGAGCTTGTCGGCAGGCACGAGTCCCCGGAACTCACGCTGGAACCGACGGAGTACTTCCTGCGGCAGTGCTGGGTCTCGGTGGAGGCCGACGAAGAGCCGGCCCGCTTCATCGAAGGGTCGGGGCTGGAGGGGAACGTGGTATTCTCAACCGACTATCCACACAAGGATTCCAAGTATCCCAAGGCCGTGGAAGCGTTTCTCGGGACTGGCTTTTCTGAGGAGACCAAGCGCCGGATATTGTGGGACAATTGTGTGCGGATGTACGGGTTGGAGATCTAGACGGGGATTGGCACAGGCAGGTAACGGAAGGAGCCGACCGTGGGTGAGCTTGATGGCAAAGTAGCGATAGTTACCGGCGCGGGCAGGTTGCGGGGTATAGGCAGAGCGGCCGCGGTGGCCCTGGCAGAGTTGGGCGCCGACGTGGTGCCTACAGGCACGGGCCGAGACCCCTCCCGCTATCCCGAAGCCGAGAAGGCCGTCGGGTGGAAGGATATCGAGAGCACGGCGGAGCAGGTACGCGCCCTGGGGCGTCGGGCCCTCCCGCTGGTCGTGGACGTGGCCAATGCCGACGATGTGGCGGAAATGGTCGAGAAAACCGTCAAGGAGTTGGGCCGCGTCGACATCCTGATTAACAATGCTGCCTTCGCCCGCGGCCCGGACCGTGTCCCGACCATCGAGCTGCATGACGATATCTTCCAGAAGGTAGTCGATATCAAGATCCGAGGCACCTATCTCTGCACCAAGGCCGTAGCTAAAGTGCTGATTGCCCAGGGGCAGGGTGGCAAGATCGTCAACGTGGCATCGGTGGCGGGGAAGTCGGGGGGTGAAGACACGCTGGCGTACTGCGCCGCCAACTTCGCGCAAGTGGGGATGACTCAGACGTTGGCCCGGGAGCTGGGACAATACAATGTCAACGTCAACTGCGTCTGTCCCGGCTGGGTGGACACCTCACGGCTGGACCACCTGAAGGTCGGGGACTGGCTGGACAGGATGGCGATGGAGACGCCGATACGCAGGAACGGATCCGACGAAGAAGTCGGAGAGTTCGTGGCCTACCTGTGCACGAAAGCCTCATCCTGGATTCACGGACAGTCCATAAACATGGACGGCGGCGGATTCATGACCCACTAGGAGCCGGCAGGTTCCATCTCCAGAAGCACAGCGCCCTTGGTCACCTGCATGCCGGCCTCGCAGGAGATTTTCGCTACGACGCCGTCGTAGGGGGCGGTGATCAAATGCTCCATCTTCATGGCCTCCAGAACAATGAGAGTCTGGCGCGCCGTGACCTCATCACCTTCCTGCACCCGGACCTTGGCAACGACGCCGGGAAGCGGCGCTTTTATCCCGGTCTCGGACCCGGGACCCGCGGCCAGACCCCCGGCCTGTCCCGTGTAGACTTGGCTTGACCTGCTCAGCAGATAGTCGGAGTTGGCGTAGTGCACCAGGAAGCCGCCATCTGTGGGCGTGACTTCTACGGCCCAAGTTTCCTCTTCGATAGTGGCTTGGGTGCCGCCCCTGGGAGTGGGGGATAGGACTAGCTCGAAGTCGTGGTCGAGAGTGTGAACGGCCCAGGCCGTTGAGCCGGGCTTATTGGTGACCGTCGCAGAGACACCGCTTCCCGCATGGGTGAAAGCATAGGACATGTCGAGCCGACCCATCCGCCAGGGCCCGGGCCTTCTCCAGACGTCACCGGCCTCCGGTACCTCTTCCCCCGACTCATAACCTGCCAACCCTGAGGAAACAAGCTCGTGGGCTATGGCGGAAGCGAGGGCTTGGACGGGAAGCTCATCTGAAGGGATAAGGACGGGTTCGATCTGCCGCCCGACGTACTCGGTGTCTATGGCCCCCGCATTGAAGTCAGGGTCCTGGGCGATGACACGGAGCATTTGCAGGTTGGTCGGGACGCCGGACACGACATAGGCGTCGAGGGTCTCGCGGAGGCGGCGTATGGCTTGGCCCCGGTCCTCTCCGTATACGGCGATCTTGGCGAGAAGGGAGTCGTAGAAAACGGGTACCTCAAAACCCTGGTACACACCGACGTCGTGGCGTACCCAGGGCAGAGAGGGCGGCGAAAAGCGGAGCAAGGGGCCCGCGCCGGGCAGGTAGCCCGCTCCGGGATCTTCTGCGTAGACCCGGGCCTCGATGGCGTGACCACGGGATTGGACAGCCGATTTGTCGATAGGCAAATGCTCTCCCGCGGCGGCGAGCAGCTGCAACCGAACGAGGTCCAGGCCGGTTACCCACTCGGTGACCGGGTGCTCGACCTGGAGCCGGGGGTTTACCTCAAGGAAGTAGAAATTGCCGTCGGCATCAAGGAGGAACTCGACTGTACCGGCGTTGGTGTAGTTTACGGCGGAAGCCAGGGCGAGGGCGGAGCTTTCGAGGCCCTCTCGAATCTCTGGGGTGACGGCCACCGAGGGTGTCTCTTCGATAACCTTCTGGAAGCGGCGTTGGACGGAGCACTCACGCTCTCCGAGGCTCAGCAGGTTGCCGTGGGAATCGCCGATGATCTGAACCTCAATGTGCCGAGGCCGAACGATGTGCTTTTCGAGGATTACGGTGTCGTTCCCGAAAGAAGACATGGCCTCCCGTCGTGCGCCTTCCATGGCCTCCGTAAGCTCGCCGGCCTCCGATACGGTGCGCATTCCCCGCCCCCCACCCCCGAAAGCGGCCTTAATGAGGACGGGATAACCGATCTCCCCGGCCTTTTGCTCTATGGCTTCGGGCTCGAGCCCCTCCACGTAGAAGCCTGGCACCACGGGCACACCGGCCTGCTGGGCACGCTTCTTCGCCTCCGACTTGTCTCCCAGGAGGCGCAGGATGTGAGGGGACGGGCCGATGAACACTATACCGGCGGCGGCACAGGCCTCGGCGAAACTGGCGTTTTCGGAGAGGAAGCCGTAGCCGGGGTGAACTGCCTGCGCCCCGACGCTGAGGGCAGCGGATACCACGGCATCTATATTCAGGTAGCTGTCGGTGGCGGGTCCCGGGCCGATGCGCACGGCCTCGTCGGCGAAGCGGACGTGCAGGGCGTCCTTGTCGGCGTCGGAGTAGACGGCGACGGTGGAGATGCCCATGTCTCGGCAGGTGCGCATCACCCGAACGGCGATCTCGCCCCGGTTGGCTATGAGAACTTTGTCAAACATGAGAGTTACTTTCGGGTTGGGGTCACATTCTGAAGACGCCGAAGCGCGTTTCGGGAACCGGGGCGTTGAGAGCGGCGGAGATGCCGAGGGCCAGGACCATGCGGGTGTCGACGGGGTCGATGATGCCGTCGTCCCAGAGGCGGGCGGTGGAGTAGTAGGGGCTGCCCTCAGCCTCGTAGCGTTCCAGGATGGGAGCCTTGAACTTGTCCTGCTCCTGCTGGGTCATGGACTCGCCCTTGACCTTCAGGTTGTCGACGCGAAGGGTAAGAAGGACGTTGGCCGCCTCCCGACCCCCCATCACGGAGATGCGGGCGTTGGGCCACATCCATAGCTGCCGGGAGTTGTAGGCCCGGCCGCACATGCCGAAGTTCCCCGCCCCAAAAGACCCCCCGAAAATCAGGGTGAACTTTGGGACCTGGGCATTGGAGACGGCCATGACCAGCTTCGCCCCGTCTTTTGCCAGGCCACGGTTTTCGTACTCCTTGCCTACCATGAAGCCGGTGATGTTCTGCATGAACAGCAGGGGCACCTTGCGCTGGCAGCAAAGCTCTACGAAGTGGGCGCCCTTCTGGGAGGACTCGGAGAAGAGGATGCCGTTGTTTGCGACGATGCCTATGGGGTAGCCCATGACTCGGCCGAAACCGCAGACAAGGGATTCGCCGTAGAGGGCCTTGAACTCCTGGAACTCGGAGCCATCGACCAGGCGTGCGATGATCTCTCGGGTGTCGATGAAGGTTCGGAGGTCCTTGGGGAGGAGGCCGTACAGCTCTTGGGGATCGTAGGCGGGTGGGCGGGGTGGGGTGAGCTCCCAGGGCAGCTCTTTCTTTACGGGGATGCCGGATACGATTTCCCGCGTGATGGCGATGGCCTCTTCGTCGTTGGCGGCGTAGTGGTCGGAGACACCTGAGATCCGGGTGTGGACGTCGGCCCCGCCCAGCTCCTCGACGGTAACCTCTTCGCCGGTGGCGGCCTTCACGAGGGCCGGCCCCCCGATAAATATGGATCCCGTGCCCTTCACTATTATCGACTCGTCGGCGATGGCGGGAACGTAGGCGCCGCCGGCGGTGCAGAAGCCCATGACCACGGCAATCTGCGCGATGCCCTGGGAGGACATTACCGATTCGTTGTAGAAGACCCGGCCAAAGTGTTCCTTGTCGGGGAAGACGTCGGCCTGGAGGGGTAGAAATGCGCCTGCGGAGTCGACCAGGTAGATACAGGGGAGCCGGTTTTGCTGGGCGATCTCCTGCGCGCGGAGGTGTTTCTTTACGGTGAGGGGGTAGTAGGCGCCGGCCTTAACCGTGGCGTCATTGGCCATGATCATGCACTCGCGTCCGCTGACCATGCCGATGCCCGTGACAATACCCGCGGAGTGGGCAACGCCGTCGTACATCTCCCAGGCGGCAAGGGGACTGAACTCGAGGAAGGGACTGTCGTGATCGACAAGCTTTTCGATGCGCTCGCGGGCGGTCATCTTGCCTCGGCCCTTATGTCGGGCGACGGAGGACTCAGGCCCACCCTTCCTTACGATCTCCAGCCGTTCCCTCAGCTGCTCCAACAGGCCGATCTGGTGGGCCCTGTTCTCCTGGAACGCCGGGGCCTTGGTGTCGACGTAGCTGCGGATGACGTTGAATTTTCTTTGGCCTGCTGCAATAACCAAGACGGTTCTCCTTTTACAAAGCGGGCCTCCGAAGGGTTAAACCAAAGGCCTGCCGAGGAAATGGTACGGACGGGCCGGATGAAGTGTCAAGCCGGGCGGCAGGGGCCGGGGTGTATGCTATCCTGTTTTCAGCTTGCCAGTGCGGTGAGGAGACAGCCCATGACTTCATCCATAGTCCACGGAAGATATCTCATTACCCGTGCCTCGGGGCACGAGACCGGTGTGTTGCAAGGCGGTGCGATATATCAACGGGATGGAGTGATCCAGGAGGTCGGGTCCTTTCAGGAGCTTAGCCAAAAGCACCCGGATGCCCCGGTATTGGGCGGGGATGATTTCCTGGTGATGCCCGGCCTGATCAATGCGCACCATCACGGCAAGGGGGTCAGCCCCCTGATGAAGGGCAGCCTGGACGACCATCTGGAATACTGGATGGCCGACTCTTGGGGCCGCAAATCTGTCGACATGTACTTGGACACGCTGTACGCGTGCATGAAGATGCTTCGATCCGGGGTGACGACGGTTATGTTCAACCTGAGCCCCGGGGCTGCGGCGGAGACACCGGAGGACTGCGAAAAAGCTCTCACCGCCTTCGCCGACGCTGGGATGAGGGTCAACTTCTCGGTGTACGTGGAGAGCCAATACCGCATCATCGCCGAGGACGAGTCGGTGTTTCTGAGCCGTTTGCCCACCGACCTCGCGGCGCGGGCCAAGGAGGTCCTGGACGACGAGCATATCAGTGACGACGACTACATAGCGCTCTCCGAGTCCCTCCACGCCAGACACCACGACGACGAGTTCGTGCGGGTCATGCTCTCTCCGGCGAACGCTCATTGGTGCTCGGACGCGCTTCTGGAGAGAATGAGAGCGACCGCTACGAGACTGGGGACGGGACTGCACATCCACCTGGTGGAGAGCGTTTACGAGAAGCTCATCGGGCTCAAGATCTATGGTAAGACGGCACTGGCGCACCTGGACGACCTGGGATTCCTCGGCCCCGACGTGTCGTTGGCCCACGCAGTCTGGTTGACCGGGGAGGATTTGGATCTGGTCAAGGAGCGGGGCGTGCACGTCTGTACAAACCCGAGCTCGAACTTGAGACTGAGGACTGGCATTGCACCCGTGGCGGAGATGGCGGCACGGGGCCTCAACCTGGCACTCGGCACGGACAGCACATCGCTGAACGAGGATGAGGACTTTCTCCAGGAAATGCGCCTGGCCCACCGTTTGCACCGGAACCCCGGAGTGAATTCCCCGACCCTAACCGCCGACCGGATAGTCAGCATGGCCACGTTGGGCGGGGCCCGGGCCACGATGTTTGATGATGTCGGGGCCCTGGAGCCGAGGAAGAAGGCCGACCTGATAACGATAAGGCTGGGCAGCATCACCGAGCCCTACCTGGACCCGGAATCCCCGATAGTCGATGCCCTGGTGTATAAGGCGAAGGGGTCCGACGTGGACACGGTGATGATAGACGGTCGAGTAATGGTGGAAGGGAGCCGGATCATCAGCGTCGACGAGAAGCGCATGATGCAGAGCCTGAAGGGTGAACTGGCCAGGCCCCTGTCGGAAGAGGCCCGTTCTCGGCGGCGCACCGCCGAGGAGCTGAAGCCCTACATCAAACGCTTCTACGAGGCCTGGGAACCCGGACAGGGCAAACCGTTCTATGTGTATAACAATGCCGAGTAGGGGCTCGGCTTAGGGATACCACGATGCCAGGAGTGCTTGAAGGAATAAAAGTCCTGGACATTGCGTCCATGTGGGCTGCGCCGCTGATCGGGGCGTACCTGGCCGATCAGGGCGCGGATGTCATCAAGGTCGAGCCCCCGTGGGGCGACCAGGCCCGACGCACCTTCAGCAGTCCTCCCCTCCCCAACGGCGAGAGCCGGTCCTGGCCGGTGGTGGGCCGGGGGAAGAAGGGCGTAGCCGTCGACATCTCCAAGCCCGAGGGTAAGGAGATTGTCTACGCTCTCGTCGAACGGTCGGATGTCCTGATAGCGAACTTCCGTCCTCCAGTCGCCCGACGCCTGGGCTACGACTACGAAAGCCTGCGGGCCGTGAATAACGAGCTGGTGTACGCGAGGGTTGGAGCGTACGGGGACCGGGGCCCGTATGCTGAGAAACGGGGCTACGACCGGATATTCCAGGCGCTTTCGGGGATGATGCGGCGGTCGGGGCCCGAGGGCATCCCGAGGAATGCGGGCATTTGGGCGGCGGACATGTCAGCGCCCTGGGCGATGTGCTACGGCATAGCGCTGGCGCTGATGCACAGGGAGAAGACGGGGGAAGGACAGGAAGTCAGCACGTCGCTGCTCCACATGTCGATGGCGATGCAGGCGGTGGATTTGGTGAGAGCCGACTCGGAGGTGGAGTCGGGTGGGGAGTCGGGGGAGGACTATGCCAACCAGCCCCTCTATCTGCCATATGAGTGCTCCGACGGGGAATGGGTGAACATAGTGGTCATCAGTGACAAGGAGTTCCGCGGCCTCTGCGAAGCATTAGAGATAACGCACGTTCTGGATGACCCTCGATTCTCGACACCCCTGGGCCGGATAAAAAACGGCAGTGTGCTGTTCCAGGTGTTGGCAGGTGTGTTCTCGACACGCCCGATGAGTGAGTGGCTGCAGGTGCTGGAGGAGCACGACGTCCCATGCGCCCCGGTACTCGGCGCAAAGGATGTCTTCGACAGCCCGCAGATCGAGGCGAACGGATTTATGGCTGAGGTGGACTATCCGGGGGTCGGGAGAACGCGGATGATCGACACTCCCGTGAAGTTGAGTGGGAGGCCGGGTGGGGTGGGGGAGAGGGCCCCGATGCTGGGTGAGCACACAGAACATGTGCTGAGAAGCATGGGCTATTCGGAGGAGAAGATTGGGGAGTTGGAGGGGGGTGGGGTGGTGTTGCGGGGGAAGAAATCCGAAAGTGTAATTGAATAGACTAGTCTGACCAGTTATAATTGCAACTATGGGTATCACATACACAACATACGAAGCCAAGGCCCGATTCTCTGAAGTCATGCGTCAGGTGCGGGAAGGAAAGACGGTAACGGTGTCGTACCGCGGTGAGCCGGTGGCCGAAATCCGGCCTCTAGAGACGCGTA
This sequence comes from Dehalococcoidia bacterium, assembly GCA_965249275.1. Taxonomy (GTDB): domain Bacteria; phylum Chloroflexota; class Dehalococcoidia; order Plut-88900; family Plut-88900; genus Plut-88900. The sequence continues at coordinate 438,188 of CBDFLQ010000005.1, read as the reverse complement.
AACAAACCCAAGAGGAGAGAGACCGGGAGCTGGAGCGTCGCGGAGTACTGGTGGGCCCACGCCAGAAAAGGGTTCCGTTCAAGGGCGGAGAATACATCCCGGGGGCATTGGAGCGGTTCCTAGCTGAAAGGGACTGATGACTACTGCCTATGTAGACTCTTCGGTTATTGTTGCGGTCGCATTTGGGGAAGCTGGTCAGGCTGACTCTGAGCGACACATGGAGCAGTTCTCCGATCTTCGGTCATCTAATCTACTCGAGGCCGAGGTCCGCGCGGCGTATCTTAGAACGGGAAGAAGATATGATGCCCAGATCCTGTCAGGCATCAGATGGGTTATGCCTGACCGTCCTCTAACCCTCGAAATTTCAAAGGTATTGGAAGCGGGTTACGTTCGGGGTGCAGACTTGTGGCATCTGGCCACAGCGCTTCACATAGCGGCTGACCCCCAAGTAGTGACGTTCATCACGTTGGACGCGCAACAGAGACGGGTAGCTAGGGCTCTCAGGTTCCGTGCGTAGGGGTCAGCAAGTCTGGCCCTTCACCGTCCGCGCAATATACGCACACCCGAGCATGTAGTCCTGACGCTCCAGCCTGAGCACGACCTTTCCCAGCCCGTCATAGGGTTGGCCCTTGGCGAAGACCCTTTTCATCGATCCCCTCACCCCGACCCATCGCCATGTCCTGAACCGCACCTGGAAATAGAGGTTGAATAGCGGGCCCAAGAGCCCCTGGGCGTGCTTCACTCCACCGTTGACAAGCCGGCCTCCGGGCGCCAATGCGTCGATAACACGGGTGACAGCAGGCGGGGAGATGAGGATCTCTGGCACGAAGAAGGCAAGGACAGCATCCAGGGGGCCGGGGACTTCCACTGTCTGGGCGTCGCCCTGGATGAGGGTCACGTTCTCCCAGCCGTTCCGCTCGACCTTCTCCTGTGCTATCTCAAGCATCTCCGGGCTGAGCTCAACCCCGATAATCCTTCCCTGTGGCCCGACACCCTGCTGAAGCATTTCGAAGCTGAGGCCCGTGCCGCAGCCGAGATCAAGAACGGACTCGCCGGGCTTGAGGTCCAGGCGTCGGATGGCGTGGTGGCGGATGCGATCCGAAAAACGCTTCCCCTTGTCGTATTCGGCGGCGTGGCGTCTGTAGCGGTCTTTCTGGGCTTGGGCGTCGTAGGTGTTCATATGGGCGATTATACGTTGTCCCAAATTCAGATCGCCGGGAGCGTCCGGCTATGCGTTCGACTGAGGTCGCGCGTGCCCAGAGGTTTGGGACTCCCTGGTTGCCCGTGCCACGTAGGCGCAGCCGAGCATATAGTCCCAGCGCTCCAGGTTGGGGGCGGAGGCTTCCAGGACGGCATACGGCTGGCCTCTGCCGAGCATCCTGTGGATGACGCGCCTGACGCCCACCCATCGCCAGGTTCTGAACCTCGCCTGGAAATAGAAATTGAACAGCGGACCCAGGGGACCGCGGGCGTGCCTCACGCCGGATGCTACAAGTCTGCCGCCGGGAGAAAGCGAGTCCAGGGCTTGGCGAACGGCGACGGGCGAATTGAGGATCTCGGGAACGAAGAAGGCCAGTGCTGCATCGAGGGGGCCGGGGATGTCGACGGTGTTGGCATCGCCCTCGATGAGGGTCACGTTGCGCCAGCCGTTGAGCTCGACCCTCCGGCGGGCCATCTCGAGCATATCGGGGCTGAATTCCACCCCGATGATGCGTCCCTGCGGCCCGACGTCCCGATGAAGCCGTTCAAAGCTGATGCCGGTGCCACAGCCGAGGTCAAGGACAGATTCGCCTGGCTTGAGGTCGAGGTGTTCGAAGGCGGCGGCTCGGACGCGGTCGAGGAAGCTCATGGCGTTATCGTAATCGGAGGCGAGGCGGCGGTAGCGGTCCTTAACCACCTTGGTATCGGGGGTGTTCATGTGGGGGATTATAGCCCTACAGCTCAATGAAAACAGGGCTTGGGACTGAAAAAGGAAAGGCCTCCGATTGCTCGGGGGCCTTCCTTTTTATTTCTTTGGTAGCGGGGGTTGGATTCGAACCAACGACCTTCGGGTTGTGTGCCTGAGGTTCTAGTAACCAAAGTTATAATGACCTTGCATTGAATCAATGCTAGATAATTAGGGTATGCAAATGAGAAAGATCGTTGCAAAAGCCACACAGGAGGACCAGACGACCATCCCTGCCGAAGGGAGACTTGCTGCAGCCTCCTTCAGTTTGGAGTCTGCTTATGGCTCTGTGAAGCCATCCAGGAGGCCCGAACGCTTTGATGAGATTGAACGAAGCGCCAAGGATGCCAAGGCCGGAGGGACTGCACAAGAGCTAAGGGGAAAATGAGATATACGGACACAAATGTCATCCTTGGCTAAAGGAAAGGCCCCCTGAGCAATCGGGGGCCTTTTTCTGTCTTTGGTAGCGGGGGTTGGATTCGAACCAACGACCTTCGGGTTATGAGCCCGACGAGCTGCCACTGCTCCACCCCGCGTCATATGCGGTGGGTATGAGCCCGATCCGCTGTGTTGAATAGAGAATTAGAACGTTCTGCACGTGTCATAATGCAGGTCAAGCCCTCGGTCGATTAGTACCGCTCAGCTAAACATGTTGCCATGCTTACACCTGCGGCCTATCAAGCAGCTAGTCTCGCTGCGACCTTACCTTCTTCTCGAAGTGGGACACCTAATCTTGGGGTGGGCTTCGCGCTTATATGCTTTCAGCGCTTATCCACTCCAGACTTGGCTACTCAGCGATGCTCCTGGCGGAACAACTGACACACCAGAGGTCTGTCCCTCCCGGTCCTCTCGTACTAGGGAGAGCTCCCCTCAAGTCTCCTGCGCCCACGGCGGATAGAGCCCGACCTGTCTCACGACGGTCTGAACCCAGCTCGCGTACCGCTTTAATGGGCGAACAGCCCAACCCTCGGGACCGCCTTCAGCCCCAGGATGCGACAAGCCGACATCGAGGTGCCAAACCTTGCCGTCGATGTGAACTCTTGGGCAAGATCAGCCTGTTATCCCCGGGGTAGCTTTTATCCGATAAGCCACGGCCCTTCCACTCGGAACCGTGGGATCACTTTGTCCGACTTTCGTCCCTGCTCGACTTGTAGGTCTTACAGTCAAGCCCCCTTATGCCAATGCACTCGACGCACGATTTCCATCCGTGCTGAGGGGACCTTTGAACGCCTCCGTTACCTTTTGGGAGGCGACCGCCCCAGTCAAACTGCCTACCAGGCATGGTCCCAGAGCTTGTTCTCTGGTTAGAACCAAGATCAGAAAAGGGTGGTATTTCACTAATGGCTCCCCCCAGCCCGAAAGCCGGAGATCATAGCCTCCCACCTATTCTACGCATTCCTGGCCCCAATCCAATGCCAAGCTGCAGTAAAGCTCCACGGGGTCTTTTTGTCCTGCCGCGGGTAACCCGCATCTTCACGGGTACTTCAATTTCACCGAGTCCCTCGTTGAGACAGTGCCCAAGTCGTTACGCCATTCGTGCGGGTCGGAACTTACCCGACAAGGAATTTCGCTACCTTAGGACCGTTATAGTTACGGCCGCCGTTCACTGGGGCTTCGGTTCAAAGCTTCTCCCTTACGGGATGACCTCTCCCCTTAACCTTCCAGCACTGGGCAGGCGTCAGCCCCTATACATCAGCTTTCGCTTTAGCAGAGACCTGTGTTTTTGTTAAACAGTCGCTTGGGCCGGTTATCTGCGACCCCCAAAGGCTACTGTGACGCCAGGGCGCGGTTTCCAGAAACTCGACGATCAAAGTCAGCCGAAGCCGACCAATCGGCCAAGTTCCCTTTCGCCGCGACCAAAACGGCGTCTCTTCACCCTTAAGGGCACCCCTTCTCCCTAAGTTACGGGGTTATTTTGCCGAGTTCCTTAACGAGGGTTCTCTCGATCACCTTCTCCGTATTCGGAGCGCCCACCAGTGTCGGTTTGCGGTACGGGCGCTATTAGACCATAACGACGAGGCTTTTCTTGGCAGCGTGGGATCAGCGAAATCGCCTTAACCGAAATTAAGACTGCCCCCTTCTCTCAACTTGTATCCGGAACGGATTTGCCTATCCCGGCATAGTCCGGAGTCAGGGATGCGCCATGTCCATTGGGCACACTCCGCCTACCTTCCTGCGTCCCCCCTTCGCTTTAAAACGATCTAGCAGCGGTACGGGAATTTTGACCCGTTGTCCATCGCCTACGACTTTCGTCCTCGGCTTAGGCCCGACTAACCCTACGCGGATTAACCTTCCGTAGGAAACCTCAGGCTTACGGTGGACGTGTTTCTCACACGTCTTACGCTACTCATGCCGGCATTCTCACTTCTCTCCGCTCCACCGCAGCTCACGCCACGGCTTCATAGCACCTCAGCCCCAACTCTCGCCGGAACTAAGGCATGAAGAGAACGCTCCCCTACCCCCCGACCCGGCGGACCGGATCGGAGCCACAGCTTCGGTGATAGACTTGAGCCCCGGTACATCGTCGGCGCAGAATCCCTCGAACAGTGAGCTATTACGCACTCTTTAAAGGATGGCTGCTTCTAAGCCAACCTCCTGGCTGTCTCTGCGACCCTACTTCCTTTAACACTTAGTCTATACTTGGGGACCTTAGCTGGTGGTCTGGGCTGTTTCCCTCTCGACAATGAAGCTTATCCCCCACTGTCTCACTCTCGGGGTATGGAACCGTGGCATTTGCAGTTTGATTGGGGTTGGTAGGCTTTTCGCCCCCTAGCCCATTCAGAGCTCTACCTCCACGGCTGAACCCCCGAGGCTGTACCTCAATACATTTCGGGGAGAACCAGCTATCTCCGGGTTCGATTGGCATTTCACCTCTACCCACAGCTCATCCCATACTGTTGCACTAGTAACGGGTTCGGACCTTCACTCCGAGACTATCGGAGCTTCATCCTGGCCATGGGTAGCTCACCCGGTTTCGGGTCTAATCCACGCGACCTCGGTCTCCGAAGAGACCTGGACGCCCTATTCAGACTCGCTTTCGCTACGGCTCCGCATCAGAGATGCTTAACCAAGCCACGCAGATTAACTCGCCGGCTCATTCTTCAATAGGCACGCCATCATTCGCCCTAAGGCGAACTCTGACCGCTTGTAGGCACACGGTTTCAGTTCTATTTCACTCCCCTCCCGGGGTGCTTTTCACCTTTCCCTCACGGTACTTGTTCACTATCGGTTGCCAAGAGTATTTAGCCTTGGGAAGTGGTCTCCCCAGCTTCCCACGGGATTTCTCGTGTCCCGTGGTACTCAAGAACATGTCAGGAGCCTCTCCCTTTCGATTACGGGACTATCACCTTCTACGGCGGGGCTTTCCAGCCACCTTCATCTAGGGTTTGGTTTGTAACTCCTTGCTCGCGCTGGGGGTTGAGCAGACATGCCTTACAACACCCGTAGAACATAGGGCCCCAGCCCACTGAGTCCTACGGGTTTGGGCTTTTCCTCGTTCGTTCGCCACTACTGAAGGAATAATCTCTTTTCCTCGGGGTACTTAGATGTTTCAGTTCCCCCGGTTGCCTCTTTCCGGCCTATGTGTTCGGCCGGTAGTTACCCGGTTTTACCGGGCAGGGTTGCCCCATTCGGGAATCCCCGGCTAGTTTGCTAGGCAACATGCCGAGGCTTTTCGCAGCCTTGCCACGCCCTTCATCGGCTCTTGGCACCAAGGCATCCTCCGTGCGCCCTTAGTAGCTTGACCTACATTAAGACCCGGACAGAACGTTCTTCTCTATTCAGTTTTTAATGTGCTCCTCAGACAAACAAGCGGCCCGATGTTCCTCAAGCCGCTCTAGAGTACTCATCAAGTTGTTATTGATTGTCAGTACGTCAATTGGGCGTTGGCCGGACCTACCCGGCTATACCTGTTCCTTCCGAGGTGTAACGGAAAGTATATGTTCATGATTTGGCGGTGTCAAGACTTCGGGATACATCCAGTAGTGATAGAAGGGCGTCCCGGGCCCCGAGTGTGCAGGATTTCAGGTTTGAAACCCGCTCAAAAAACCCTTGTAAACGTGGGGTGGTGGGACTATCGTTGCTCGCGCTTAAGATGGTCATGAAGGTAAGCAGATGGCAGAGACAGGAGTCCCAAAACGTCCTTGCACATAGGTGAGACTGGAAACGTGATCACCCTCACTCCCCTCGGCGAGCCTATGGCTCTGGCCCTCTCACGCCTCGGCGCATCTACGACCCATCGAGGGAGAGAGGTCAGGCCCTACTCCCAGCCCTCGGGACCCGAGGCGCCCGAAGGTCTCATCGGCAGAGGCAATAGCGGACCGGAGAAAGGCTGACCGGAATGCCGGTGGGAGAGCTGGCCGCTCTGCTGTCCGCCCTCATCTTTTCGATGACGGCGGTGGTCGACAAGTTGATGACCCGGAGGTTCAGGCCCCTGCCCCTGTCCTCGCTTTCGGCCGCGGGTGGCGCTCTGTTCGCCCTGTTGCTGATGTTCGTCATGGGGGAGGCGTCCAAGCTGCCCGACACCCCGGTGGCCTATCTGGCATTGGCCGTTGCCGGGTCCGTCCTGGGGCTGTGCATAGGGATGCCGCTTTACTTCCGATTTCTGGCGTCGGTGGACGTGAGCAAAGTTACTCCTCTTACCAGCGGGTTGCAGACCCTGCTGGCAGTGCTGATTGGCTTCACTCTGCTGGGAGAAGATTCGTCTCTGATGAGGCTGGCTGGCATTGCGGCCATAGTGATAGGGATGTATGCCCTTACCTTCTCCCAGAGGCGTCAAGTGGAAGCCTCCCAGGCCCGATTCCTGGGGCCGAAGGGGATGCTCTTCATGCTATTTATCGTAGCCACGTTTGTCGGGAGTACGGCCCTGCAGAAGATTGCCGTGGACGAAGTGGGTTCGGTGATAGCGAATGCCGTGAGGCTGGCCCCGGTGGTATTGTTGCTCTCAATGATGGCCACATACGACATGGACTTCCTCCTTGGCAGCGACACCCGTGTCCCAAGCAGGTCTCCCAAGAGCCTTGCGGCGCGTCGGCGCAGAAGGGCACAGCAACGTCCTAGTCCTATGAGCCACCTGTTCCGTATGCCCAGGCTGCTCCACGTTCCCTACTGGGCCCGACGCCGGGCCCCGCGTCAGCCTGCAATGCGCCGAATCCCAGCCCGTATCAGGCCGCCCGTCTACTGGGATCAGCTGGATAAGTTAGGGGCGAACATCCGGGAGATTGGAGGCGCCTTCGAGCAGGTGGAGAGGCGCAGAGGGAGAGGGGGTTTGAGGTACAGGATAGACCTGCCTGGATCCTACGCTCCCGAGGCCACCCTGACCGCGATGCCCGAGGTCGCGGCGGCCCGATGGACTGGACATTGGGCGGGGCTGCAGCGTGTCGAGATTGCCCTGCACCCTCCCGACGAACAGGTGCGTATTGGATTGGGGCCGATATTCGGAGGTGGGGGGCCGCTCATCGGTACCGCGAGGGTCAGGGTGGTGAAACTCGGGGGGAGGAGCTACCTGCCGCTCTTGTTCCCGGTTATTAACGGTGCCCTCTCGATGGGAGTGGCAAGTCTTCTAATGCTGGTAGCCCTTGACCGGGTTGGGCTTGCGGTTACATCGACATTGATGAGCACCCAGTTGCTATGGATCATTCTGTTGTCGTCGCTGTTGTTGAGGGAAAGGCTGGGCTGGAAGACCATAATGGGTATAGCGGCGACCGCCGTTGGCGTAGTGCTGGTAGTGCTGTGAGGGTCTTGGGAGGGGTTGGCGTTTGGGATTAGGTGAAATAATGGCTCTGCTGGCCGCGGCGACCGTTGCCTGCAGCAGCGTGCTGAACAAGTACCTGACCCGACGTATGCCTGTAGTGTCGCTGAACGCTACGCGGACCATGGGAGCAGCTACGTTCCTGGTCATCCTGTTCTTCGCCTCCGGAGCCCCCGCCGGCCTACCCTCCGTCGACTACGGAGGATTGGGCCTCATAGTGATGGGAGGGTTGGTTACCACCCTTATCGGGGACACGTTGTTCCTCAAATTCCTTCGCACCGTGGACGTGGCGAAAACAAGCACGATGGCGCAGGCGGTGAATACTTTGCTCATGGTGGGGGCAGGCGCCCTGTTACTGGACGAAGAAGTTACCCTGCTTACCCTGTTGGGTACGGGATTCGTAGTCGGCGGGATTTACCTGCTGGGCCAGACAGGGTCGTCCTCGGTGGATCCGGCGAAGAATCTCCTGAAACCCCGCAAGTTTTTGACCCTCGTGTTCATCGTATCTCTATGGGTGTTGGGGGTCGGGCTTATGCGGGAGGGGCTGAGGGACGTCGACGCGGTGACCGGAAACGCTGCGAGGATGGTCGTAATAGCGGCGTTCCTGGTTACGGCACTGGGGATGCAGCAAGGGCAGAAATTGACGGCGGAAGTTTCCGGGCACAGGCGGGAACGGCGAATCGCCCAACCCAACGTCGCCTATCATCCCACTCCCGAGACCCATCACCCTCGCCCGGCAGGGCCCGGCGTGCATACACGGGGCCTGCGCCCCAGGGGCCCGAGGCTCAATCGAGTGAACGTGGGGCTCGGGATCCTTTCGGGAAGCCTGAGCCTGGGTCTCGGCACTACGTTCATGTTCGTGGCCCTCAAGGAGGCGGGAGCGGCAGTGACTATGGTGATCTTCAACGTCCAGCTGCTGATACTTGCCCCTCTTTCCATGATCGTGCTCCGAGAGAGGTTGAACTGGCGGGCGGGCGTCGGAATCCTGGTAACCATGAGTGGTATCATAATCGTGATGCTCTGAGGGGATATCCCTCTCTTCTGCCCTAGTCGGGTCTCCGAAATTACCTGCTCCTAATGATAACGCATCTGCGGCCGATTTCGAGTGAGAGCATTTATCTACAGCTGGTATCTCTTAACCGAACATTAACGCAAGGAACTGGCAAATGTGGGTAGAGCGAGAAGACTTGCACAGATTCATTTGTGTGGTAATCACTTTCGCGGTGGTGTTCGGCATTGCTATGTTCGTTTCTCTCGCCTTAATCGTCTTATTCATTTTCTTCTTCATAGTTGCTAATGTCATGTCGCTCATAGCCGGTATCGGTTTGGCATTTGCTCCCTTGGCTGCTCTTGTGTCGCGGAAAATGACGCGTAGCCGGGGCTTAAACCCCAGTACTTATTTCTTGGCCGGTGCGATCTATTCCGCGACCTTCCTGCTTCCCTGGTTACATATGATGGCGGTCGCGAAAGGAAAGCGATTCCCACCCAGCCTAGTTCAATTAGGCTACGTAATTTTGTATCTAGCCTGGCTGTTTGGTCCTATATCAACAATAGGTCTTTACTTAATCGTTGTCGCACTAATAGGCGAACCCGATGAATATATAAACCCGAGATATTTCATATTAGCCGTTGCATGTGGGCTAATGAGCTTCGCTTGGATAATTTCATTGACCAATCTGATCGCTCGGGAGCGCCAATATATGGCGGATGAGCCTTTCGTAGGTCTTTATACCGGACCAAGCAGGACACCAAACCACCGGGGCTATCAGACGGGATCGCTTTTACTTGAGCGCAGGCATCTCATGCCATTGGTTTACGCCTTAGCTAGCGTCGTAGGTTACGTAATCCTGTTTACTGTAGTCGGTGAATATCTATATAGCTTGGATTTCGGGTAAACGAAGAGAGCCGTTATAGACGCTCGCACTAGGGTAGAAGGGCTAGTTATGGTAAATTGGCAGACACTCAACCACATATGCCCTACATTTTCCCAACTAAGACTGTCTCAAAAGTTGCCGTGCATCCTATTTTCGCTTTTTGCAACCTAGATTCGTGCGTACGGCATCCGTTGCATTGGTCAAATACATCCAATCGTTCTGTGTTGAACGGACTTATGAGACATCCTCAATGATGAAGACAGGCGTTTGTCTTATACGGCTCCGGCTGCCGGAGAACGGGTCCCTGAAGGGGAAGAGACGGATAATCAAGTCTCTGATGGCGCGGGCGCAAAACAAGTTCAACATCTCCATAGCGGAAGTGGACGACCAGGAACGGTGGCAGTCGGCTACAATCGGGTTCAGCTTCGTGGGCAACGACGCCGCATTCGTCAACGACGTGCTGTACCGGGTCCTGAGCTTCATCGAAGCTATAAGTCACGATGCCGAGGTGCTGGACTACCAAACGGAGCTGCTGGAGGTGTTCTAGCCCTCCGGCCCCGGTGATTGCAGTTGGACACCTCTGACGTACTATCAACAATAAAAAGGCACCCCGACTACGATGGACAGATAGTCCACGTAGAGGCTATTCCTCATAAGGAAGGCTCCTATAGCGGGGCCAGGGCCAAGTTCAAGCCCGCCTTGGAACGAGCGCTTTCGGCGTTGAAGCTGGGAACCCTCTTCTCCCACCAGGCCCGAGCCCTGGGCGCTCTGTCCGAGGGCGCTAACGTCATGGTCGCTACACCCGCTGCCAGCGGCAAGAGCCTTATCTATAACGCGGCCGTCGTGAATCATATCCTGGAGGATAGGGGGACGGCCGCGCTATATCTGTTCCCCACCAAGGCCCTGGCCCAGGACCAGTGGCGGGCGCTAAATGAGCTGTTGCAGGCCGACCGTGGACTTGGCAAGATCACGGTCAGCACCTTCGACGGAGACACGCCGACCGAGGAACGAGGGCGGATCAGGAGGTCAGCGCAGATAGTGCTCACCAACCCGGACATGCTCCACTTCGGCATGCTCCCCAATCACAAGAACTGGAGCCGGATGCTGAGCCGGCTCAAATATGTCGTTCTCGACGAGGCGCACGTGTACAGGGGGGTGTTCGGGTCTCACGTGGCGAACATACTGCGGCGGCTGCGGAGGGTGTGTCGGCTGTACGGGTCTTCACCGCAATTCATACTGTGCTCGGCGACAATAGCGAACCCAAAGGAGCACGCCGAGGCCCTTGTCGGAAGGGATTTCGAGGTCGTGTCGGAAGACGGGTCACCGAGCGGCAACAAGACGTTCACGTTCTGGAACCCGCCGATTATCGACGAAGCCCGCAGCGCGCGCCGCAGCACGACTACCGAGGCCACCTTCCTGTTCACCCGCCTCGTGGCCCGGGGGATCAGGACATTGGCCTTCGCCCGGACCAGGCGTGTCGCGGAGCTTATCTACATGTACTCCAAGGAGAACTTCGATAGGACGTTGCCGGAGCTGGGGCAGCGCATAAGCCCCTATCGGGCGGGGTATCTCGCGGAGGATCGGCGGCGCATAGAGCGGGGCCTGATAGACGGGGAGCTTCTGGGGGTCTGTACCACAAATGCCCTGGAGCTTGGAGTGGACATCGGGGACCTGGACGCGACTATCCTGACTGGATATCCGGGCACCATAGCCAGCGCGTGGCAGCAGGCGGGACGGAGCGGGCGTCGAGGCGGAGGTTCGCTTACGGTCATGATCGGGCAGGCCAATCCGCTTGACCAATATTTCATGCGCAACCCATCAGACTTCTTCGACAAGGCCCACGAGCACGCGCTGGTGGCGCCGTCGAACCCGTACATACTGGAACCTCACCTTTTGTGTGCCGCCTATGAATGGCCTCTGTCCCCGTCGGACGTGGAGCTATTTGGGGAGGGGATGAAGGAGAATATGCGTCGGCTGGAAGAGGAAGGGTCGTTGAAGCAGGTCAAGGGGAGATTGCATTTAACACCGGAGATAGACTATCCGGCGGAAGGGGTGAACATCCGCTCCGCATCCAGGCGCAACTACCAGGTGGTGTTGGAGGGGTCGGGCCGGGTGATCGAGACCGTGGACGAGGGCACGGCGTTTTCGCAAGCTCATCCCGGCGCCGTTTACCTCCACCAGGGAGAATCGTTCTTGGTGACGGAGCTGGACATGGACGCCACACTGGTCTTCGTCAGGCCAACCGACGTTGACTACTACACGCAGACCAACCACGTCACCGATCTCCGCATTGTGCAGGTGGAAGAGGCGAAGCGATCTGCAGGGGTGGCTGTGTATCGGGGCTGGGTGGAGGTGTCCAACACCATATGGGGGTACAAGAAAAAGAAAAGGATAACGGAAGAGTTCCTGGGCGAGGAAATCCTGGACCTGCCGTCCCAGACCTATCACACGCAGGCCCTGTGGTTCGACATCCCGATATGGGCCCAAGACCGGATAATGAGAGACCACGTCGACTTCCCAGGGGGGCTGCACGCAGCGGAGCACGCCGCTATCGGACTGCTGCCCATGTTCGCCATGTGTGACCGAGCGGACATCGGCGGGCTCTCGACACCCATGCACATGGACACGGGCAAACCGCAGATATTCATCTACGACGGGCATCCGGGCGGGGTGGGGATAACTGAGAAGGGTTTCGAGCTCATACGGGAGCTCTGGAGGGCCACCCTCGACGCCTTGGAAGGGTGTCCGTGCAAGTATGGCTGCCCCAGCTGTATACAATCGCCGAAGTGCGGCAACAACAACGAGCCCCTGGACAAGACCGCGGCGCGGTACATTCTGGAGGCGCTGCTGGCAGAATGAGACATGAGGGTTAGAGTCCTGGGAGCGCACCAACTGGAGACCCGGGACACGAGGCTCACGTCGTTCCTGATAGACGGTGTCTTGGCCGTCGATGCGGGGAGTCTTACGTCAGGCTTGACCTTGGAGGAACAGGAGTCGGTGGCGGCGATTCTGATTACCCACCATCACTTCGATCACTGCCGAGACCTGCTCACCTTCGGCCTGAACACCCGTGGGTCGACTACGGACGTGTACGCTTGTCCCGAGGTGCTGGACAGCCTTTCAGCGAACCTCGTAAACGGCTCTATTTACCCCGACCACACCAGCATCCCTGCCAACGCCCCTTCCCTCCGCTTTAACCCCATTGAACCGGGACTTGAGAATGTCGTGGGAGACTTCTCTGTTTTGCCGATCCGAGTCCCCCACGGCCCCCCGACGTACGGGTTCCAGGTGACAAGCCCCGACGGCCGACGGTTTTTCTACAGCGGAGACACGGGCCCCGGCTTCTCGGATGGGTGGGATGCGGTCTCGCCTGACGTATGTTTCATTGAGACGTCGTATCCGGACCGGATGGAGACCGAGGCCCGGGCTCGGAACCATTTAACTCCTGGTCTCCTGGCCGCCGAGCTGGGGAAAATCGAGGAAAGCAACGGCGGAGTTCCGACAGTGTGGGCGGTCCACTTGAACCCCCGGTATGAGATGGAGATCAGAGAAGACCTCAAGACAGCATCACAAGGGTTGGGTATCAAGATAGAGGCGGCGCACGAAGACTTGGAGATGGAGGTCTAAATGACGGAAAGGCGCGGCGCTTTCATATATCGGGACTCCATGTCGCGGCACGTTCTGCGGGAGGACCACGTCTTCAAACCGGTCCGCCTGCGCTATACCTACGAGCTCCTGGAGGAGTGCGGGGCCTTCCAGGTGGAGAACGGCAGACTCGTCGACCCGCGTCACGCCACCGATGAAGAAGTCCAGACGTTCCACACCCCCGACTACGTGGCCGCGGTCAAGGCCTTCGGGGAGGGGCGAATGCTGGTCGACCCGGGCCGCTACAACTTCAGCCAGTACGGGGACAACCCGACCTATCCGGGAATGTTCGATGCGGGGACATTGGTGGTCGGGGGTTCCCTGTTGGCGGCGGACATGATTCTGGATGGAGAGGTGGACGCTGCTTTCAACCCGGGAGGGGGTCTGCATCATGCGGCTGCGGGAAACACCTCCGGGTTCTGCGTGTTCAACGACGCAGTAGTCGCCATCAAGCGGATGGTGGATCGGGGGATGAAGGTCGCTTACGTGGACATCGACGTTCACCACGGGGACGGCGTACAGAACGCCTTCTACGACACCGATGCAGTGCTGACCATCTCGGTCCACGAGTCTGGGAGGTTCATATTTCCCGGGACCGGGTACCCCAATGAGACAGGCACGGGGGCCGGGACCGGCTACGCGGTGAACCTGCCCCTGGCCCCCTACACCGACGATGAAATCTATCTGGACGCCTTCGGGCAGATAGTCCCACCCCTGGTCCGCGCCTTCGAACCGGATGTGCTTGTAACCCAACTGGGCATCGACACCTACCACTCGGACATACTGGGGCACCTGCTGATATCGACACAAGGTTTCACCAAGGCAGTGGAGACTCTGGCCGGTCTCGCCGGACAGCCGGGGCGGTGGTTGGCCCTCGGGGGAGGGGGGTATGATGTGGAGGCCGTGGCCCGGTGCTGGGCACTGGCCTACGGCGTCATGCTGGGCCGGGAATGGCCACAGGAAACACCGGATTCTTACAGAGAGAGATCAGGAATTGAGACACTGAGAGATGCGTCGGGGCCCAGGTTGGAGGAAGGGGACAGGGAGAAAGTACGGGAGTTCGCCCGTCGCAGTGTGGAGGAGGTCAAAAAAGAAGTGTTCGGGTATCATCGGGTCTAAAATTCAGAGCAACATCCCGTCTGCGCATATCTATTCCGGGAGGCGGATGGGAGGGCTGTACGACCGGGGACATGGGTAACAGTTAGACCGAGGACATAGGTAACACTTTGACTGGGGTTTTGTCGACCCTTCTGGTGGGGTCATCAAGGAGTCCGATGATGAGTGGCCCGAACTGTATGGACCAGGTTCGTTCGTCTATCTGGACCAGGCCGATGGGTTCGCCCTTGAGGGACTCGCTCACGTAGAGCATATCTCCCTTCCACTTGATCTGTCCGTTGCTGCGGACACTACGTACGGTGACACCGGCGTTGTACTCGGGCGAGCTGATACGTGTGGGATAGGGTCTGATCGAGGGCGTGTACAGCCGGCTTGGTGGTTGCTGCCCCAGGGCCTCATGTGGCCTCTCGAAGTTGTAGGTGTGTCTGAAGCGTTCGAGGGCTCTGCGTTGTCGTCTCCAGTTGGCCTTTGGAGGTGTTGCGGTCTCGGCCTTGAGGGTCCGGTGAAGGCGCTCGATGCGTCCATTCTGTTCGGGGTGACCGGGCTCTATGCGTTCGGGTACGATCCCGAGCTTGACCCACCATGCTGAGAGTGGTGAGAGGCTGCCCAGACCCACACTGGCGAAGGGCGGACCATTGTCGGTGCGTATGGCCCGAGGGATGCCGTACTCTCGGAAGGTTCTCTCCAGAGAGCGCTTGACTTCCGGGCCGGCAGGGCGGTCGAGAGGGTCGCATACCAGTAAGTAGCGGGACATGGCGTCCTGGGCTGTAAGGGGGTCTATCCGCATTCCGTCATCCGTGCGGAACCAGCCCTTCAGGTCGATGGCCCACACGTCATTGGGGTGCCGGGCGTGGGCGAAGGGCTCGCCCCAGCGTGTAGCCCTGCGCCGCCGCTTGCGCCGCCTCACCAGACCCACACGGTCCAGTATGGCGCCCGCAGTACTGGAGGAAGGCCAGGGCACGTAGGGCTCGATGGAATGCAACCAGGCGACGATCTTCTTCGGGCCCCATGTGGGATGGGTGCGCTTCGCCTCGATGATACGCTTAGCCACCTCTATGGAAGTGGCGTTGGGATGGCTGTGAGGAGCCCGGCTTAGGTCAAGTAGACCGTCCTCACCATACGCCTCGTATCGGCCGATTATCTTGTAGCCCGTCTTGCGGCTGATCCCGGACCGGCGGCACAGCTCAGCAATAGTCTCCTCTCCCGCAGTGTGACGCTCGATGAACTGCAACCGCTCCGATTCTATGCTCGTGTCTTTCCAAGGCAACACATCTTCCTCCTCTGGGATTGCCTAATACAATCCCACGATGTGTTACCCATGTCCCCGGTTTATGTGTTACCTTTCTGCCCGGTCTGTACCGGGCCAGTCCCCTCTCCCATCGAGGGAGAGGGCTAGGGTGAGGGTGAAAGTGTTTCGCACCTCTACAGAGTAGTTATACATAGGCCACATCTAGCCAGAGGGAACTTTTGAAGGAACGGAATATTTGATGGCAGAAGTGAAGTTTGGCCCGCTCTACAGCCGCATACACGAGTTGGTCAGCGTAAAGGAATTTGCCGATACGACAGTGCAGATGGACTTCGACTCCATCTGGATCCCCGACACCATGATCACCCGAGAGCACGCCCTAGACTGCTTCCCGACCCTCGGGGCCTTCGTTGAACATACCCAGGACATTATGCTCGGCACCTGCGTGGTAGTCGTGCCGCACAGACACCCCGCTATCCTGGCGAAGGAGGTAGCGACGCTCGACTACATGTCCGAGGGCCGGATCATCTTTGGCGTCGGCGCAGGCCCGACTGCCACCCGCGCATTCGAGGCCGCGGGCGTTGACTCCCGCCAGCGGGGAGCCCGCACCGACGAGGCCCTGCAGATTATGGCTGGCCTCTGGTCGGACGAGCCGTTCAGCCACAAGGGCAGGTTCTACGAGTTCGAGGACATGTACATGGAACCAAAGCCCGTGCAGAGACCCGGACCCCCTATCTGGGTGGGTGGTCACTCGGAAGGGGCGCTTAGGCGAACGGGACGCTTTGGGAATGGGTTCATGCCGGCCGTATGCAGCCCTGCGGTGTACCATCGGGCGATGATAAAGATAGAACGCTACGCCGAAGAGTTTGGCCGAGACCCCGGGTCCGTGACCCGGGCAATGCACCTGTACTTCAGGGTTGCGGACAGCGAGGCTGAGGCGTCGGCGCTGGCCTCGGAAGACATGAGCAACCGTACCGGACGCTCAATGCAAGTGCTGCCTCATCAGGCGGCCATCGGGACGGTCGACGACTGCCTGAGGGCCATGGAGCGGTTCATCTCGTGCGGCATTGAACACTTTGCGTTCAACCCAGTGTGCAAAAGGCCCGAGTACATGAGTCAAATTGAGATATTCGCCACGGAGATAATGCCCCGGTTCAAATAGCCAGGGGCTAAAGAGTTACAGGAGACGTAAATGCCCGACCCCAAGTTCGGTGTAATCTACAGCAGACTGCATCCCGTGGTCCCGATACCCGAGTTCGCCCATGCCATCGAGGACGCGGGCTACGACTCTCTGTGGGTCACCGAGGGCCTGGTAAACGAGATGCCGGCCCTAGACATCATGTTGGCTTTGGGCGCGTTCGTGCAGCACACCAAGCAGCTGACGGTTGGGACGTGCGTCGTGCTCGCGCCGCTGAGGAACCCGGCCATCCTGGCCAAGGAGACGGCGACCCTGGACTTTCTCTCCGAGGGCCGGGTTGTGCTGGGGGTGGGGGTAGGCGGGTCATCGAATTCCCGGATGGATGCGTTTTCAGTATGCGGCGTCGACCCTCGGCAGCGGGGGGCCATTACCGACGAGATGCTGGAGATAATGACCAAGCTGTGGACAGCGAAGCCCGTAAGCCATAAGGGCCGGTTCCACTCCTTCGAAGACATCGAGATGGGCCCGGTTCCCGTACAGAAGCCGCACCCGCCGCTATGGGCGGGTGGCGAGGCTGAAGGCGTATTGCGTCGGGCGGCGAGATGGTGCCAGGGGTTTGTGCCTAGCAACCCGGGTGTGCAGGAATACGTCCGGCTGTGGGACCGCATAGAAAGCTACGCCGACAAGTACGGAACTGATACCTCCAGGATAACGAAGGCAGTGCACCTATATTTCGCTATGGGCGAAAGCCGAGAGAGCGCTCTGGAGACGGTGAGGACAACTCTCGCCCAGCGGTACGGCTTTGAGCCCCACCTCCCCGACCCCCGGGCCATCCTGGTCGGAACTCCCGACGACTGCGTCCAGACCATCGAAGACCACATGAAGGTTGGGGTAACCCACTTCGTGCTAAACGCAGCCCGCCCCCTGACAGAGGTAAAGGCCGACTACGAAAAGTTCGCCGAAACGGTACTGCCTCGGTTCAGGTAGGGTCTATTTCTCCGTCGTGAGCCAGAGGCGCGTGCCATCGGTCTCTATCTGAATACCCCCGACCTCCGACGTAATCAGAATACGTTCCGCCGAAACATGCTGAGCCAGCGTGACGAGGGTCTCGGGGTGTGGATGCCCGTACCGGTTGTCGAGGCCAGCGGATATGACAACCAGTTGAGGGTCGACGGCGGCTATGAACTCGGGGGTGGAGGAAGATCGGCTGCCGTGGTGCGGCGCAGTCATCACACTGCTGGATAAAGGGACACCCTGTCTCAACAGGTAGCTTTCGGCGAAGGCCTCGATGTCCCCCGTGAGCAGGAAGCTGACGTCCCCGTACTCCAGTCTGAGCACCACCGAGTTGTTGTTGGAATCCGCGCTTGTCCCGGCTAACGGCCGCGGCGGAGGGTGCAGGACCTGAAGGCCTATGTCCTCCCCGAGCAGCACCCGAGTCCCGGCCTCGGCCTCCAGCGGTGAGATTCCGCTCCGCCCCAGAAGGGCCGTCCAGGAGAGAAGGTCGGCTTCGTTTCCCGCTGTGGTACAGCCTGCCCCGCATTGGATGACGTGATCGACGTCGTACCTTTCCAGGAGGCCCATCAGCCCCGAGAGATGGTCAGAATCGGGGTGCGTGAGCACTATCAGGTCAACCGAATGCTGCCAGTGCGGCAAACGCTGTCCCAGTTCGAGAACCAGGGTAGCGGGGTTCGGGCCGCCGTCTACCAGCACGGTGAGACGGTCGGGGCCCTGGATGAGTATCGACTCACCTTGGCCTACGTCGAGGATGGTCACCCTTAGCCTTTCGGTGGGCCGGACCGCGGCCACGGAGAAGACGCCGATAGTAAGGATGATGACAAGGGCGAGGAAGACAGTGCGCTTTTGACGGAAAAGGGCCGAGAGGCCTGGGCTGGCGGTGGCGCGCAGTGTCGGGAATTCGGGCAGCTCGGATTGGACCAGGGCGCGAGGACACATCCGCCGCGCCCACCATAGGAGGCAGAGTAAGAAGGCATAATAGAACAGCGTGAAATAGAGGTCGGCGGGCCCGACGTCGACCTTCAACCCCGGCACCCAGGCGAACGCCCGGATCACCCCCGTCATCCACGAAAGCCACGGCCAGGTTCCCCATGCCAGGATCTGTCCCGCAGTCTCCGAGAATATACCAGCAACGGCCACTGCGAGAGAGGAGACAAGGACAAAGGGCAGGGCGGGCAGAACAGGGACGGTGGCCGGCAGACCAACGGGCGAAAGGAACTGGAAGTTGAAGCCGATGATAGGGAAGGTGGCGAGGATGACTGCCAGGGAGATGGCCGAAGCCTCGACTAAAAACTTCACGACGCCTCCGGCAACCCCTTCGGGCTCCCAGTATCGAGCCACAAGCCTCAGGCCCCCGGCCCGGAACCACGGGCCTAGCAGAAGCAGACCGGCCATAGCCACGAAGCTGAGTTGGAAGGACACCTCTTCGAGCAGGTCGGGATCAACCGTGACCATTAACGCCGCGGCCGCTGAGAGTGCAGTCAAGCCGCTTCGCTGGCGGCCCAGCAATATGGCCCACAGGTAGAGGCTTGCCATAATGGCCGCTCGGACCACCGGTGGTGAGAATCCCGTAAGCACAGCGTAAACCCACACGAAAAGCAGGGGTATGACGATGTAGATCTGCCCCCTTCTGCCCAGTAGAGCGGCACTGCCTAGACTCACCAACCCCACCAGAATGCTCACGTGAAGCCCCGAGATGGCTAACAGATGAGTGGTGCCGGTCTTGGCAAAGTCCTCCCTAAGCTCCGAGGAAAGGCCGTCCCGTATACCGAGCAGCAGTGCCTGGGCCAGAGAGGCCCTGGGCTCCGGCAGAGATCTACCAAGGGACGCTGCCATCTCCTCCCGCACTCGGTAGACCCACCCGAGGGCACGCACACCCCCTCCACCACCAGTCAATTCGACCTCCGGGCGGAGCATGAGGTAGTGGACACCCTCGCGTGCGAGACGTTCCCGCCAGTCGAATTCCTCCAAGACGGGGGGTTGCTCGAGATGCCCCTTTAGGACCAGGGTGTCGCCGTAGCGAAAGAAGGGAGGGCTCCGCTCCTCGATCATTGGGATGGAGGGCTTGGCCCTAACCAGCAGAAGACCCGAAGCCTCCACCCAGCCTCCGTCGGCGCGGTAACGCTGAATGGAGAAGCGGAACTGGGTGAGGGCGCCTCGTGACTCCGGGTAGTCGACGACTACACCGGAAACCACGATGGCGGAGGAATCAGCGAGGGCCTGGAGTTGCTCGGGAGGTCCGAAGACTGGCGCAATCGCGCCCCGACCTATGCCTACGAGCAGCGCAGCGAGCAGGAACAAATAGATGATTCTTGGCTGCGCTCTGAGGAGAAGGCCCGCAATCAGGACGAGACTCGCGGCGATGAAGAAGGGCCAGGGCAGTAGGTCAATCTTCGACCCGGCAAGTATGCCCGCAACCAGAGCCCCGCTGATGTAAACGAGGGTCATGGGCAGCCTGGATCAGGCATACGAAGGCTTATCGTACCCTGATTAAGTGCTGGATCGACTCGAACGTCTTCTCCCCAATGCCCGACACCTCAAGGATGTCCTCGATGCGAGTGAAATGGCCGTGACTCTCCCGATGGTCGATGATGGCGTCAGCCCTCCCAGGCCCAATTCCCGGCAAGGTCTGCAGCTCTTCGGAGGAGGCGGCGTTCAAGTCTACGAGCGTGCCGGGGATGTTATATGACGGGGTGTTGCCGGGAACGGGGAGAACGCGAATGTGCTCCTGATCGGAGATGATGAGTGCGCCATTGATGCTGGCCTGGTCGGCGTTTTCAGTGAATCCGCCCGCGGCATCTATCGCGTGGAGAAGCCGGTTCTGGCCCGGGGGAAGGATCTGAAGACCTGGATTGTTCACTTCACCGGTGACGTATACAACAATCCCGGAATTGGATCCCGGGGTGGGCAATACTATCTCTACCGAGCCGGTGTCACGGCAGGCAAGCGGCACGGAAAGAAGAGCGAGGACTAAAGGGATTAGGAGAAGGCGCAGTTGGGCCTCTTTGCGGGGGGATGTGGATCCAATATTGAGTTAGGGATCAGGATATGTCAAATATGTGTTACACAAGTGCGCTAAATCCATTCCTTCAAGATTCCTCACGATAAATTAAATTGATACGCTAGTTCCTCAATTTGTACACCCCCGACCCTCGGGGGTAAAATGGGGATTGGGGAGGGGTGGTATAGCCATTTCCAGCGCATGAGTAAAGACACTTCCACAGAGCAGGCAGACGGGATTCTCGACCTCTTCGGGAGGCCGTTGCGAGACCTGCGTATCTCGGTCACCGACAGGTGCAACTTCAGGTGTACCTTCTGCATGCCCGCGGAGATTTTCGGCGAGCGGTACCGGTTCCTCCCGAAAGACGACATTCTTACCTTCGAAGAGATCAGCCGCGTGGCCCGACTCTTCGTCGGCCTGGGTGTCCGCAAAATACGGCTTACCGGCGGCGAGCCCCTCCTCCGAGATCAGCTCGAAGTCTTGGTGGCTCAGCTGGCTTCGATAGAAGGACTGGGAGACCTGGCCCTGACCACCAACGGTTTCCTGCTGGCCAAGAAGGCCCAGCAGCTCCGGGACGCGGGCTTGAAACGGGTCACGGTTAGCCTGCACACTCTGGACGACAATATCTTCGGACAAATGAATGGCCGAGGCTTCGGTACCGGACGAGTGCTGGAGGGTATCCGGGCCGCCGAGGAAGCGGGCCTAGCCCCCATCAAGATCAACGTCGTCGTCCAGAAGGGGGTCAACGAGCACACAATTGTCGACCTCACCAGGCGCGTCAAAGATATGGGGCACATCCTCCGCTTCATCGAGTTTATGGACGTGGGCAACCTGAACCAGTGGCGCTCCGATCAGGTGGTAACCGCCCAGGAAATCATCGGGATAATCGACCGTGAGATGCCCCTGGAGCCCGTGGACAAGAGCTACCGGGGCGAGGTGGCGGACCGCTACGGGTACGCCGACGGCAAGGGCGAGATCGGGGTTATATCCTCGGTGAGCAACCCGTTCTGCGGCGATTGCACCCGGTCCCGCATCTCGGCGGAGGGGAAGGTGTACACCTGCCTGTTCGCTTCGAAGGGCGACGATTTACGTGGCCCCCTGCGGGCCGGCGCCAGCGACGCCGACCTCACCGATATCATAAAAGGTATCTGGGCCCACAGGGCGGACCGGTATTCGGAGGATCGGGCCTCGTTGTCCGGGAGCCGGGCCAAAAAGGTGGAGATGTACCACATAGGCGGCTAGCCCGCCTGATCTGACTGCCCGAAGGGAGTATTCGAAAATGCCCAAATACTGGATGATCGTTAGCTCAGCGGAGAACTTCGAGATTTCTCGAGAGCTCGGATTCCTGGTACAGGGGATCAAGAGCCGGCACCGGAAGAAGGCGGAGAAGATGGAGCCCGGGGACCGGGTACTCTATTACCTGACCGGCGTGCAGCAGTTCGGCGGAACGGCGACCATAACGTCGCCCTACTACGAAGATCACGCCCCGATCTGGAACAGCAAGAAGAAGGGCGAGGAGTACCCCTTCCGGTTCGGCATCAAGCCCGAGCTGATCCTCGAACCGGGAACGTACGTGGACGCCAAGACGATAGTACCGCACCTGGAATACGTGAAGAGATGGCCTCCGCAGCACTGGCATCTGGCCTTTCAGGGCAACGTCCACCTGTTCTCCGAAGAGGACTTCTCCTTCATAGAAGGCGAGATCAGCAAGCGAATGCCGGAGCGCGAGACCTCAGACTCCGCGGCCCAGGGATAGCTTATGCCCGACTCCGGTCCTCGAGACCTGCCTCTATTCCCCCTCAACGTGGTCCTCTATCCCGGCATGTCACTGCCTCTCCGAGTATTCGAAGAGCGGTACAAGCAGATGATGAACAAGTGCCTGGAAGGGGACATGACATTCGGGGTAGTGCTGATCAAGTCCGGGAAGGAAGTGGGGGGAGCGGCCGTGCCCTTTGAGATAGGTACGGTTGCCAGAATCATGGACGTGGTCCCGCAGGGCGGCGGCCGTATGCTCGTGAGCGCAGTCGGAGAAGAGGTCTTCCGCATCGTAGACATCCAACAGATAACGCCGTACATGGTTGGAAGCATCGAGGTGCTGGAGAGGACGGAGGAGTCGGCGCCCGAGGAGCTGACCACGCGGGTGGTGGGCCACTTCAAGACCTACAGGTCGCTGTTGGCCTCCTTGCGAGGCATGGGAGAAGGTACGGTTGACCTGGATGAAGACCCGGAGAGACTGTCTTACACCGTTGCTGCGGAGCTGATGACCGGGACGCGTGAGAAGCAGGGTCTTCTGGAGACCTCGTCCGCTACAGTGCGGCTGGAGGAAGAACTAAAACTCCTTCAGTCCACCAACCTGAGCCTGGAGCTCTTCTTGTCGGAGAGAAGGAAGAAAGAGGCTCGAGGCAGCCGTAAGGACGACTCCTCGGAGCGCCCCCGATTCTCCCTGAACTGACCCGGGCGCCGACGAAAGTCTGGACATAACAAACGAGAGAGTTGACGGGTGGGGCTTATGTGCTATAGGGTGATTATATTCTCGGCCACAAGCTAATACAAAATGATGACTATTGAAGAGCGGGTTAGCTATATTGAGGGACGTCTGGACTCTCTTGCTACCAAAGAAGACCTCGCGCGTCTTGAGTCACGCCTAAGGGCTGATATTGGCCAAATCGAGCCTCGCATAATTAGGTGGATGGTAGGTATGGTCATCAGTTCCGTAGCCATTGCCACCACGCTGGCGGTCTTCATTCAAGGTTTGATCGATTAGATGGGAACGACAGTTTTCACTGTTGGCCCGCCCTCTATTCACCGAACCTCTTGATTCTCCGATTTTCCCTGAACTAACCACGAATATTCCGATATAAAAAACAGGGGAGTGCTCTAGAGCACTCCCCTGTTTCTGTTTTCGTAGGAAAGGCTAGTCGGTGGCCAACACCAGGGTGCCGGTGGAGGATAGGGTGCCTCCCGTGCCGTTGACCAGGCAGGTCTTGGCGTTCGGCACCTGTCGGTCTCCGCACTCGCCCCTCAGCTGCCGGGTTGCTTCCAGAAGCAGGAACATGCCGTACATGCCGGTGTGGCAGTAGGAGAGCCCGCCTCCGTTGGTGTTCATGGGGAAATCGCCGCCGGGAGCCGTGCGCTGGTTGGCAACGAAATCGGGGCCCTCGCCCCGGCCGCAGAAGCCGAGAGACTCCAGGGTGATGAGGACGGTGTACGTGAAGGAGTCGTAGATCATGGCGAGGTCGATGTCGGAGTGGGTGAGGCCTGCCATGGAAAGGGCTCGCGGCCCGGTCTCCCGGGCGATGGTCGAGCAGAGGTCCGCCTGCTGTCCAATGCCGTCTCCGTGATCGTGCCCCTCTGCAGAACCTAAGATCCAGACGGGCTTCTTCTTGGTGTTCTTGGCCACAGCCGCGGAGGTGATGACTGTAGCGCCGCCGCCGTCGGTAACGAGACAGCAGTCGAAGAGGTGGAACGGCCAGGAAATCCAGCGGGAGTCGTGGTAGTCCTCGAAGGACATGGGGTCCTGTATGAAGGCCTTGGGGTTGAGCTGCGCCCACTTCCGGGTAGCGACTGCGATCTCTGCCAAAGCGTTTCGGGTCCGGTCCTCACCGAACTCGTTCATGTATCGGGAGCAGGCTGTAGCATAGCCGTGGGGCGCGATGACGAAACCGTAGGGATCCTCGTACTGCGCCCCGGACATGTTGGGGTCGTCTCCCGGATAGGCCCGGGTGCTTCGGCCCGCCTCTCCGTGGATTATGATAGCCACGTCCATGAGGCCGGAGTTGATGGCGGACAGGGCGTGCTCTACGTGGATGATGAAGGAGGAGCCTCCCACGTTGGTCCCGTCCGTGTACTTGGGAGTGAAACCCATGTACTCGGCCATCGAGTAGGGAGATGGGCCAGCAATGAACAGTCCATCAACATCCGAGAGTGATAGCCCGGCGTCGTCAAGGGCATTGAACGCAGCCTCAGAGCCGAGCTGCATGCGTGATTTGTTGGCGACGCGGCCTATCTCGTTCGACTCGTCCACACCGACGATAGCGGCTTTTCTCGAAAGGTCAGCCATTAAGGACCTCCTCAGTTGTGCCTGCTACTTTTGGTCAGATGCCTTATTGGCACCCTCAATCTTGCGACTCAAACGCCTTGCTTCTTTGTATAGATAATTCACGCATTGGATCACATCTTTCGTCAGATGTTCTCTTTGTCCCGGGTCCTCTTCATCGACAAGATCCTTGAGGCGGTTATTTACTATCCGCTTTGCGCCCTGCCAGCTAGCAAATTCAGTGCCTTGGACATTGCGCACGTAGCCCCACACATCCGAATAGTCTACCTCCACCTCTTTTGCGATTTTCGAGATGGACTTACCGGCGCGAGCCATGCGCTTGGCCTTACGTTTCCACGGCGGAGTCGCCATCTCACACCTCCCAGGCCTCGATGGGCCCCCGTTTGCGCTACTCCAAGAAGGAACCGGCAGCGGGAGCTAGGCAGGCTTGAACTTGGGCAGCGAGATCTCGTCGGTTATGTCGTCGAAGACGATCTCTACGGCCATCCCTATAGAGACGTTCTCGGGAGTCGGGTCGTCGATAACGATGTTCGTTGGGATTCGTACGCCGTCTTCAAGCTCCACAAGGGCGGCCACGTAAGGGCACACTTCGCGGAACGGGGGCGGGGACCGATGCACGATGGTGAAGGCGTATATGGAGCCCTTGCCGCTGCTCTGCGTCCAGGAAACGTCCTTGGTGTGACAGGTGGGGCAGAAGTCCCGGGGGTAGAAGTAGGCCTTGTCACAGGCGTTGCACTTGCGGAACCACAGCTCGTGGGCCTTGGCCTTCTCCCAGTAGAAGTCGGACTCTGGCTGGGGAACGGGGACGGGAAGGTTGTAGTCTGCCATATTTATTCTCCTCTTACGAAGTAGCTCGCCGGTTCCTGCTAGTCGGAGGCCAGGACAATGGTGCCGGTGGAGGACAGGGTGCCGCCCGTGCCGTTGACCAAGCTGGTCTTGGCGCCCGCGACTTGCCGATCTCCGCACTCGCCTCTCAGCTGCCGCGTGGCCTCCAGCAGGAGGAACATGCCGTACATGCCGGTGTGGCAGTAGGAAAGTCCGCCGCCGTTGGTGTTCATTGGGAAGTCGCCGCCGGGAGCTGTGCGCTGGTTAGCGACGAAGTCGGGGCCCTCGCCCCTTCCGCAGAAGCCGAGGGACTCGAGGGTGATGAGGACCGTATAGGTGAAAGAGTCGTAGATCATGGCGAGGTCGATGTCGGAGTGTTTGAGACCCGCCATCTCCAGGGCCCGAGGCCCGGTCTCCCTGGCTATAGTCGAAGCGAGGTCATTCTGCTGCAGGATGCCCTCGCCGTGGTCGTGACCTTCGGCTGCCCCGAGGATCCAGACGGGACTCTTCTTAGTGCTCTTGGCCACCGCCGCCGAAGTGATGACCGTTGCGCCGCCGCCATCGGTGACGAGGCAGCAGTCGGGGAGGTGGAAGGGCCAGGATATCCAGCGGGAGTCGTGGTAGTCCTGGATGGACATCGGGTCCTGCATGTAGGCCTTGGGGTTGAGCTGCGCCCACTTACGGGTAGACACGGCTATCTCTGCCAGGGCGTTGCGAGTGCGCTCCTCGCCGAACTCGTGCATGTAGCGCGTGCAGGCCAGGGAGTAAGCGTGAGGCTCGATGACCAGGCCGTAGGGGTGTTCATACTGTGCGATGGGCATGTTGGGGTCGTCCCCCGCGTAGGCCCGAGTGCTCCGTCCCGCTTCGCCGTGCACGATGAGGGCTACGTCGATAAGCCCTGCACTGATCGCGGCAAGGGCGTGCTCCACGTAGATGACGAAAGAGGAGCCGCCGACGTTGGTGCCGTCAGTGTACTTGGGGGTGAAGCCCATGTACTCGGCCATGTTATAGGGGGACGGGCCGGCGACGAATAGACCGTCGACATCCGAGAGAGAAAGACCGGCGTCGTCCAGGGCGTTGAAGGCGGCCTCCGAGCCATGCTGGAGACGGGACTTGTTGGGTACTTTGCCTATTTCGTCGGACTCATCCACTCCGACGATCGCGGCCATACGGGACAGATCTGCCATTATCGACCTCCTGTAACTAACGGGGTGTGCCATGACAGGGGCGCGTGTCCCAGTCCATAGGCAACGAAGTTGATAATATTCCCCCGGAAAGCGGCCCTTATTCTATAGTCGGGTGGTGGGAGTGTCAATTTGGGGGGAGAATGGGCTTCTGGACTTAGAGGGAAGGGGCCGCGTAGAATGGCCTCATAAACCGCATCATATGCATCAGGAGGAGATTATGCCTGCACCCGAGATCACTCTGTACACAAAACGCTCCTGAACTTCCTGCAGAAGAGCGAAAGAGTTTCTTTCGCAGAAGGAGATCGACCACATAGAGAGGGATATCTTCAAGGAACCTTTGTCTCGGGAAGAGATCGAAGGTTTGCTTGAGCTCATCCCGATGGACAAGCTCTTCTCCCGCAAGAGCAGGGCAGTGAAGAAGCTGGGCCTGGACATCGACGCCCTCTCTGACGCCGAGAAGCTGGACCTCATGACCCAGGAACCGGCACTGCTAAAGAGGCCGATAGTCGTAGGTGGGTCGACGCCCGTGGTGGGCTACGATGTTGCGGCGCTCGAAAACGCAGTCGGCGGGAGTTGAATAGACAGGACACACCATGACTAACGACAACAAGCACGACAGGCCCGACCTACTGGTCGAGACAGAGTGGCTCGCAGAGCACCTGGATGATCCCAATCTGAGGATCGTTGACATGGGTCCTATCGACGCCTATAAACGAGCCCACATCCCCGGCTCGATGGGTCTGAACCGCGACTACTTCAAGGACCCGGACAACAGAGTTCTGGTCATGGGCCCCGACCGGTTCGCCGAGGCAATGAGCGCAGTCGGCATCGGCGATGAGCACGACGTGATCGCCTACGACGATTGGGGTGGCCTCTACGCCGGCCGTCTCTGGTGGCTATTGAGAATGCACGGTCACGAGAAGGTACGGGTGCTCAACGGTGGCTGGAACAAATGGATAAGCGAGGGTCGACCCGTCGAGGCCGTGCCCCTGTCTCTGTATCACAGCGGCAAGCCTATGTCTCCCCACGGGCCTGCGACATTTTCGTCAAACCTGCTGCCTGACTACAACTGCACCCTCGACCAGTTGAAGGATCGGCTCAACGATTCTGCATGGGTTACCCTGGACGTCCGCACCGACGCCGAATACACGGGCGTCCTGACCCGGGGCAACAAGCGCGGCGGTCACATACCCGACACCACCCATATCGAGTGGACGAAAGCCGTCACCGATGACGAGTTCAGGACTTTCCTGCCGCCCAGAGAGCTAAGGCAGCTTTACGAGTCGGCGGGGATCACTCCCGAAAAGAAGGTAGTCACCTACTGACAAGGCGGAATACGTGCGGCGCACGTAATGTTTGCCCTCCGACTCCTCGGCTACGAGAACGTCAGCAACTACGACGGTTCAATGGGTGAGTGGGCCAATCGGGACGACACACCTATAGTAACTTAGCCCCGACCACGTACTTTAGGTTGGCCGTCGTATGACGGGCCACTTCCTCGACGGTTATGCCGCGCAGCTCGGCGATCTTCTCGGCGACGCGCAGCAGCTGGGCAGGTTCCAACGGGTTCTTCTTTCTCCATGGCTGGGGGAAAGAGTCGGTCTCGATGACCATGTACTCAAGGGGCAGGGACTTGGCGATGGGATGGAGGTGGTGGAGGCTGAGGAGCGTCTTCGAAAAGGAAACATAGATTCCCATGTCCATGCACTCCTCGGCGATTCGCTGGTCGGCCACGAAGTAGTGCATTATAGCCCCGACCTCGTAGACCCGCTCCTCCTTAAGAATGCGTAGGCAGTCCCAATAGGCCTCCCGGCTGTGGAACACGACAGGCAGGCTCAGGTCCCGGGCCAGGCGCAGGTGCTGGCGGAAGACGTCCTGCTGCACCTCCCTGGGCGCCTTGCTCTTGAAATAGTCCAGACCCGGTTCGCAGATCATGAGCACTTTCTCGCTGGACTTGGCCAGACTGCGAAGCTCATCGAAGGTGGCCTCGGTGATGTTTAGGTGGGCGGCGTGGGGATGAATGCCGACACCTGCATAGATGTCGGGATACTCCTCGGCTATCTGTACGGCGGCCCTGGAAGATTCCAGAGAGCTTCCGGCAGTGATGATCCGCCTGACCCCGACATCCCGCGCCCGTTGCACGACCTCCGGGAGCTGCGGCCCATAGTCCTCCAAATGTGTGTGACTATCCGATAAATCGAGCATCCGGGACCTCTCTTCCAAAGTTTATCTGTGGCCTTCAACTATCTCCGCAATCTCCCTAGCTGCAGTGCGAGGATCGGGCGCTCCCAGAATTGAGCGTATGACGGCAACGCCGTCCGCCCCAGCGCTCATCACCTCCCCAGCATTGGAGGCATTGATCCCGCCGATGGCATAGACGTGCGTACGTACCCGAGTCTTGACTGCCTCTATCAACCCGGGTCCCGACGGCGGGCGGCCGGGATGGGAGGCAGTGCCGTAGATTGTCCCGAGTATTAGATAGTCAGCGCCATCGCTCTCGGCAACCAGGGCCTCCTCAACACTGTGCACAGACCTGCCAACCAACAGCCTCCCTCCACCAAGCTTGTTCACGAAACAGGCAGGCAGAGATTCGGAGGGAAGGTGAACACCGTCCGCTTCGACGGCGAGGGCCACGTCAACTCGGTCGTTAACCATGAGAAGCGCCTTGCCCCTTGTGACTAGACGCAGCTTCGCTGCAAGTTCGCAGAGCTCGCCCGTAGACAGGGATTTCTCCCTGACTTGCACCATCCCCACCCCACCCGACACCGCCTCGGCCACCACTTCTTCTAAAGGCGCATGAAGAGCTACCGAGGAATCGGTGACAAGGCAAAGGCCGGGAAGTCGCGGTGAGCTAGCCATGGACCCTTGCGGGCTTGAGGAAAAACTCGTCAAAGGCCTCGAATGCCAGAGGAGCGACGCGTTGGGCAATCTTCTCGAT
Organism: Dehalococcoidia bacterium; assembly: GCA_965249275.1. Taxonomy (GTDB): domain Bacteria; phylum Chloroflexota; class Dehalococcoidia; order Plut-88900; family Plut-88900; genus Plut-88900. Next base: position 408,453 of record CBDFLQ010000005.1, on the reverse strand, counting down.
GGCTAGGGCGTAGGCGCGGATCTCAGGCTGCGCGCCTTCTCCCAGCCGTAACTCCAGGAAGTTCATAAGTGCACGGAAGTTGAGCGTCCAGTAAAACTCCGTGTAGTAGGCCGTACCCAGCACTCCCCGGAACACTTCCCTGGTGCGCTTGCGATGCTCCTTGAAAGGCTTGGCTTTCTCCAGCATACGCTCATAGAACTCGTGCTCGCTGTGCATCATCTCCTCGTATTCCTTCAGGTCTTCGTCGTCGAAGATGCCGGGAAGGTCCTCGAGGGATGGGACATAGAACTCTTCTTTGAAGATGCGGTAGCGCGCCGAGCGCTCGTTGTAGCTGGCTATGCGGTGACGGAGCCATTGACGTGCGACAAATATGGGGCACTTGATAACGAACTGGAACACAACATGCTCGAAGGGAGTGCCGTGCTTGTTCTCCATAAGGAAGAAGATGAGGCGGCGGTCACGTTCGGGGTCCGACTTCGCGCCGGTCGATACCCGGGCCGCGTCCAGGATCCGCTCGTCGCCGCCTATGTAGTCGAGGAGGTGAACGTAGCCCTTGTCCAAGACCGGGAACTTGCAGCCCCTGAGTTCGGCGTCCGGGCCGGTGACATTTTCCAACTAGGCCCCCATTTTCGTGATCTTATTGGTCTGAATGTGGCTCAGAGGCCCATTCCGATAGACACCATGCGGAGCGATCTCTCGGTGGCCTCGGTGAGGAGGGCATCGGCGTCGTGGATCGCGGCGTCAAGAGCGATCGGACCGGGCGCGATGCTCATAACCGAAGTAACACCCTGCTCGTAGATGGAGCGGTACTCGGGAGCGAGGCTGCCTGCGAGGGCTATGACCGGGATATTGAGTCCCTTGGCCCTTGAGGCGACGCCCATGATCGTCTTCCCGTAGGATGACTGCCCGTCGATCTGCCCCTCGCCGGTGATGACCAGGTCCGCGCCCTCAAGCTGCTCGACGAACTTGACGGCGTCGGCCACCACCTCTACACCCGCCCTGAGCTCTGTCGGGAAGAACACCTTCATGCCGTAGGCGAGCCCTCCCGCCGCTCCGGCCCCCGGATCGTCCCTCTGGTCGATGCCGAAGTCCCGGCGCACCACGTCTGCGAAGTTTCCCATTGCGGCGTCCAGCTGGTCGATTATGGTGGGAGTTGCTCCCTTCTGAGGGCCGTAAATGGCAGCGGTACCCTCTGGGCCGCAGAGCGGATTGGTGACGTCGGTGGCGACTTGGAAGATGGACTCGATGGCCCGTGGATCGATACCCGAGACGTCGATTTTTGCGAGCCGGGCCATGGGACCACCCCCAAAGGGAAGCTCGGCCCCGGACTCATCCAGGAACCTCACGCCCAGGGCCTTGGCGACGCCTGCACCGCCGTCGCAAGTGGCGCTCCCCCCGACACCAAGGATGAACTTGCGGTAGCCGTTGTCGAGGGCTCGTCGGATCAGTTCTCCTGTGCCGTAAGTTGTCGTAATTAGGGGGTCGCGCCTGTCCCTGGGGACGAGGGCCAGCCCGGAGGCGTTGGCCATCTCCACGACGGCGGTATCAGTGCTGCCCAGTACTCCCCAGAGGGCCTTGACGGGCTCGCCGAGGGGCCCAGTGACAGTGTCCTCGTAAGTGCGTCCGCCCGTGCCTCGCATGAGGACTTCAAGTGTGCCGTCCCCGCCGTCGGCCATAGCAGAGATGAGGACTTCGGCATCGGGGAAGACGCGACGGACGCCGGCGACTATTGCATTGGAGACCTGGAACACCCCGAGGCTCCCCTTGAACGCCTGGGGCGCAACGACGATTTTCATGAAGGGGATTATAGTCGGTGAAGGGGTGGGGTGATAGACTAAGCCCCGAATTAGATTGATACGCTACGGACGTTAACTCTTAGAGGCTGGATGAGTTCAGTAGAACCGAAGACGCTAAATTCGGCTTACAACTTGGCGATCAAGGCTTTGGACTCGTCAAGTCGGGAGGCCTCTTCAATTGACACAAAACTGATCGGCACCCTTGCGGTGTCGATTATTGTTGTAGGCCTTTTGCCTATTGTTCCAGGAGAACCTGGATTGACGATTTGGCATTATTGGCCTAATTGGTTTTTGTATCTGGGAGTAGGGGCTTTCCTGTGGGTGGGGTTCTGGGTGTATCAAGGTTTTCGAGCAAGGGACTTCAATGCCTTGGCTACATTAAGTCCTGGCTTGCTTCGAAAATTTTACTGGGATTTCGATGCAGATACATTCAAGTTGGAGATTTACGAATGGGTACAAACAGCGTGGGATGATAACCGTCGTCACTTGGATAGCAAGGGCACCGCGTTCATATTGGCGCTTCCCGCAGCAGCGCTTGAAATAATATTTCTGCTAGTCTGGATTTTTACCAGAGCAGCATTTCCTATTTCTTCTTAGGCGGGAAGCCCTTCTGCATAGGTACGAATGGGCTGGGCGGTTTAGGGCGCGCAGACGGCTCCCTGTTTTCTCTCGGTTCTTCTGCCATGTCCTAATAATACATCAGGTGGTAGGATTGTTAGAAATCTTGAGGCCCTTGCCCCTTAGGGCACGAGCCAACTTCTAGGGAACAGACGAAATGATCCCGCAGAAAATAATCGAAGAGCTCATCGGTGTGGTAGGGGAGCGGTACGTCCTGTACGCCCCCGAGGACCTGATTGTCTTCGAATATGACGGCTCCCAGGCAACCGGCTATCCGGAAGTAGTGGTCGTACCCGGCTCCGCCGAGGAAGTGGCTAAAACAGTCAAAATCGCTCACCGGGAGGGAATACCCATCGTGCCCCGGGGCGCGGGCACCAGCATAAGCGGCGGCGCCCTGGCCTCGACCGGCGGTCTCCTTCTGCCGCTGACCCGGCTGAAGAAAGTCCTGGAGGTCGATACGGAGAACCTCGTTGCGGTGGTGGAGCCTGGCCTCGTGAACGTGGACCTGAGCGCTGCCGTGAGCCAGTTCGGGCTCTACTACGCCCCCGACCCTTCCAGTCAGAAGGCGTGCACCATCGGCGGAAACGTGTCTGAGAATGCGGGAGGGCCTCATTGCCTCTCCTATGGTGTGACGACCAACCACGTTTTGGGCCTTGAGGTAGTGCTGCACAACGGCGACCTCATGTGGGTTGGGAGCAAGGTGCGGGATGTGCCGGGTTACGACCTGACGGGAGCCATCGTTGGATCAGAAGGGACATTCGTGGTGGTCACCAAGGTGATAGTCCGGCTCATGGCCAAGCCCGAGTCGGTCAAGACCCTGCTGGCAGTCTACGACGACCCTATCGACGCAACGAACACGGTCTCGGCAGTGATAGGGGCGGGCATAATTCCTGCAGCCCTTGAGATGATAGATGACGTGGTAATCCGGGCCGTGGAGAAGGTGATAAAGGCAGGGTTCCCAATGGACGCCGGGGCCGTGCTTCTCATAGAGGTGGAGGGGCTGGAAGAGTCGACAAGGGAGGAAGCCTCGGCCATTGAGGAAATCTGCAAGGCCAACAAAGCTACCCTGGTGCGCGCCGCCGACGATCCCGCCGAGCGGGAAAGGCTGTGGGCCGGGCGTAAGAGCGCCTTCGGGGCCCTGGGAAGCGTGGCCCCCAACTATTACATAGTGGACGGAGTGGTCCCCCGCAGCAAGCTGCCGGAAGTGATGAAGAAAATAGAGGAGATATTCAGCCGTTACCAGGTCCTGGCCGGCAACGTATTCCATGCCGGGGACGGCAACCTGCACCCGATAATCCTTTTCGACGAGCACGAGGCGGGGGTCAAGGAGAGAGTGATACAAGCGGGCGGAGAGGTGATGAGGGCTTGCATCGACGTAGGAGGCGCGCTGACGGGCGAACATGGCATAGGAGTGGAGAAGCAGATGTACATGCCCTGGGCCTTCACCCAGGAGGACATGGATGCCATGAAACGCCTGCGAGCAGCCTTCAACCCTAAGGCAACCTTCAATCCTGGCAAGATCTTCCCCGACGAAGCGCCTTCGCATCAAGAGTCGGCGCTTCATAGACCCGTGCCCCAGGTTTCGGGGATGTATGTCTAGAGGCCATGACTTAAACTACTAAAGCACTTTGCAAGGAAAGCGAACATGAACAACTTTGAAAAGATGCAGGCCCGGCTTGCGGCCGGTGAAACGGTGTTGATAGACGGCGGGATGGGATCGGAGTTCGAAAGAAGAGGAATATCCAGCCCCAAAGTATGGTCGGGTGGCCCGATGATCACCCACCCTGAGGTGGTCAGGGAAGTCCACGAGGAATACATAAAAGCGGGCGCCGAAGTTATTATCACCAACTCCTTCTCCACGGGCCGAGACATGCTGGCTGCCGGCGGGCTCGAGCACAAGGTCGCCGAGGCCAACAAGTCGGCAATCGACATGGCCGTGCAGGCCAGGAAGAACGCCGGCGCGGAGGACTCGGTTGTCATTGCAGCTTCCGTATCTACCATGTCCCCCAAACTGGAAGCCAGTATTCCGGTGCCCTACGAAAAAGCGGTGGAAACTTACCGTGAGCAGCTTGGCGAGCTGGCCAAGGGCGGCCCTGACGTCGCGGTAGGGGAGATGCTGATTCGGATATCGGATGCCCTGGCTGTGATCGATGTCGCTAAGGAGTTGGGGCTTCCAGTCTGGATCGGATACTCCGTGGTCCCGGTTGAAGGCGAACTGTATCTTGGAATTGAGGGCAAAAGCGGGGGAGTGTCCCTTCAGGAAGCCATGGACGCCATCAAGGACAAAGACATCGATGCTGTGTTTGTGATGCACACCGCCGTGGGCGAAACCGGGCCCGGGTTGGAAATAGTCAAAAAGAATTGGGCGGGAACGTTCGGCGCGTATGCCCATTTCCCCGGCCACGGCAGCCCAAGAAGCAGGGACCACGCCCTGAACCCTGCGCAGTACCTCGAATACGCCAGGGAGTGGCGCGGGCAAGGAGCGCGGATCATAGGTGGGTGTTGCGGTACCACCCCGGACCACATCCAGGTGCTCAAGGATTGGCTGTCCGGGTCGTAGGCCGAGCCCGACACCCTGCGTTAGAGCGTCATGGCCATTCCCCACACCCTGCAATGGGAGATCGACCGGATTCCCCGCAACCGTAAAATAACTCACGGGCAGGGTGTCAAAGGATACGCTGTGGATGGCCTAGAGCCGGAAGCGGTCGTCTTTCCCAACACCATCGAGGAGTTGAGCAATCTCCTCTCGGCGGCGGACCGGGATGGGAAGGTGGTCGTGCCCTGGGGTGGAGGAACGGCGATGGGGCTGGGCAACCGGCCTCGTGGCAACGATCTCGTTATCAGCACCTCAAGGCTGAACCGGGTCCTGGATTACGAGCCCTCAGACCTCACGGTGGTAGTAGAAGCGGGGATAACCCTTGCGTCTTTGCAGGAAGAGTTGGGGGAAAATGGCCAGTTCTTGCCCCTCGACCCGCCCCTGCCGGACAGAGCGACCATCGGAGGTATCCTTTCTGCCAACTCCAGCGGCCCGATTAGGGCGCAATTCGGCGCGATCAGAGACAGGCTGATCGGCATAAAGGTCGTGAACCCGAACGGCGACGTGACCAAGGGCGGCGGTAAGGTGGTCAAGAACGTCTCGGGGTACGACATGAACAAGCTGTACACCGGGGCGTTGGGGACCCTGGGCATCATCGTGGAGGCGGCTTTCAAGCTGGCCCCGCTGTTCAAGGAAACCTGCACCCAAGTCGTTACGTGCAAGACCCCCCTGGAGGCCGGAGCCTTTGTGAAGGGTCTGCGCGAAGCCGGTGTAACCCCCGTGGCCCTTCAGCTAATCGGTGGGGAGGGGGTGGGGGTTTCGGATGGATACTCGGTGGTGTTGCAGATAGGCGGTATGAGTGACGCGGTTGAGCGTCAAGCCCGGAGCGTCGTAGAGTTATGCGATTCGAATGGCTGGCGAGTGACCCGAAAGGACGCCGAGGGAACAGCAGAGGTGTGGCAGAGAGTCCGGGACGCGGGACGACGCCCCGTGTCCCCCGCAACTATGATAATCAAGGCCACCTGCCTGCCCTCCGACGCCGTGACCCTCGTGAACCGCATTAAGCAGATTTCCGGCGAGAACTGGGCGGTTTCCTGTAACATGGTCAACGGAGTCGTCTACGGGTACTGGTGGGACGAGGGCCTCTCCATTGATGAGATTGAGACCCGGGTGAAGAGAATGCGGGAGATAACCGGGGCGCTGAACGGCCATTGCGTCGTCGAGGTCTGCCCGGCACAATTGAAGGAACGTATCGACGTGTGGGGCTTCGAAGGGCCCCAGGTCGACCTGATGAAGCGGATTAAAGAGCAGTTCGACCCGAACGGGACACTGAACCCTGGCAGATTTGTGAAGGGAATATAGGACTTTGGTGAGGGCAGACCAATCGGTAATTGACCTCCTTGACCTGTCGGTAGGCGGAGTAACCGCTGATGAGCTTTACCGATGCGTCCACTGCGGCCTGTGCCTGAACGAATGCCCCACTTACCTGGAGCTCGGCCTGGAAACCGAGTCTCCAAGGGGCAGACTTGCCCTTATGAAAGCGGTGGCCGAGGGTCGATTCGGGTACACGGACAAGCTGGTGGAGCACATGGACCTTTGCCTCCTGTGCCGCGCCTGCGAGGCAGCGTGCCCTTCCGGGGTGCCCTTCGGGAGCCTGATGACCGAGACCCGGGCCCGCATCCAGGAACAGACCTCCCAGCCCTTCATCGAAAGGACTGTCAAGAACTTCGTCTTCAGGCACATGTTTCCTCACAAGCGCAGACTCGGCTTGGCCTTTCAGATGCTAGCGCTCTATCAGGCATCGGGAGTGCAATGGCTGGTACGGAAGTCCCGGATACTGTCGCTGCTGCCCTCCCGCCTCTCACAGATGGAATCTATGATGCCAAAGCTGGCCTTAAGCCCGTATCCCCGTGGAAGAGCGAAGAGTGTGGCGGCAGAAGGAGAACAGAAGCAAAGAGTTGCGCTGTTCTCGGGGTGCATAATGCCCTTGGTGTTCGGGCCCGTGAACCTGGCCACGGTGAATGTTCTCTCCAAAAACGGGTGTATGGTCGACATACCGGGTGCGCAAGGCTGCTGTGGCGCTTTGAATGTACACAGCGGCGAACGGAAGGCGGCGCGGCAGATGGCCCGAAAGAACATCGACGCCTTTGAAAGCGCCGACACCGTGGTCGTCAATGCAGCGGGGTGCGGGGCCATGCTGAAGGAGTACGATGAGCTCCTGGAGCACGATGCTCGGTACTCCGAGAAAGCTAAGACGTTCACTTCAAAGGTCAAGGACGTCAACGAGTTCCTCGCCGCCCTCCCCCTCGTCCCCCCCCAGACGGGTTTCAAGAAGCGGGTCACCTACCAGGACTCGTGCCATCTGGCCCACGCCCAGAGAATAAAGGAGGCTCCGCGCAAGCTGCTGTCTTCGATTCCCGGCGTGGAGTTTTCTGAGATGCGCAACTCCGACAAGTGCTGCGGAGCGGCGGGCATCTACAACATCGTCAACCCCGATCTCTCGATGCAGATTCTGGACAGCAAGATGCGGGATGTGATGGAAGTTGATGCGGACTTCGTTACCACGGCCAACCCCGGATGCATGCTGCAGCTCGACTTGGGGTTGCGAAAGAACGGCCAGACGACGCGGTCTTACCACGTGGTTGAACTGCTGGACCAGGCGTACCGGCAGGAAGAGAAGTCGGGCTAGGACGCTCCGCCGTACACCCGACTCGCCGCACCCACTCCCGCCGAGGCCGCAACCTCGTAGCCCAAGCCGTTTAGCACCCGTCCCAAGGCCGAGAGTACTAAGAGTACGTTCGTTTCCTGCGACGAATAGCCCATCAGCCCGACCCTTACCACTTTCCCCGCGAACGGCCCGAGTCCGCCCCCTGTCTCGATGTTGTGTTCCTTCAGCAAGGCCATGCGTACGGCGTTGGCATCCACCCCATCGGGCATGCGGACGCCGTTCACGGTGTTGGAGCGTACTTCTTCGTCGGCCACGATGGACAGGCCCATGGCATCGACACCTGCCCGTAGTGCATCGGCGTTCAACTGGTGCCGTGCGAAACTGTTCTCCAGTCCCTCTTCGACCAGGATTCGGAGCGACTCCCGCAACGCGTAGATCATGGATGCGGGGGCGGTGTGATGATATTTCCGGCCGCTGATCCAGTACTCGTCCAGCATGGACAGGTCAAGGTACCAGCTTCTGCAAGGGGTCTTGCGCGATTTCATGGCTTCGACAGCGCGAGGGCTCATGGTGATGGGCGCGAGACCCGGAGGGCAGCTCAGGCTCTTCTGACTGCCGCTGTAGCAGATGTCGATTCCCAGTTCGTCGACCGGGAGTCGTTGCCCGCCGAGGGAGGCGACACTGTCGACTAGGAACAGTGCCCCGTGGGCCCGAGCCAGCTGCCCGATCTCCTCCAGGGGCTGCAATACTCCTGTGGACGTTTCGCAATGTACCAGCGCCACTACCTTCGTCTCTGGATGAGCGGCCAGGGCTTCCTCGACGGCAGCGGCGGAAACAGCCTTACCCCACTCAGCCTCGACGGGGACTACATGGGCATCGCAGCGCTGCGCGATCTCGACGATTCGGGAAGCAAAGAACCCCGCTACACCGACTACCACGGTGTCGCCCGGCTCGAGGGAGTTAAATAAGGCGGCTTCCATCCCGGCAGACCCGCTACCCGATATGGGAAGCGTCAGGCCGTTGCCCGTCTGGAAGACTTCCCGCAGAAGCTCTACGGTTTCGTCCATGATGGCCCAGAAGTCGGGGTCCATGTGAGACAGCACGGGCCCCGACATAGCGGAGTAGACGCGGGGATGTACGTTGCTAGGGCCAGGGCCGAGGAGGGTCTTGGGAGTCGGTTCGGTCATGGTTTTATCCTCACAAGGAAAGTGGCCGTAGTGTAGCGGGCGCCGCTATTGACCGTCAATTTGCCCTGATGGGGAGGGGTCGCTCGTGCTGAGTACGTCTAAGTATGAGCGGGGGGATGTCCGATCCCCTCTACCTCGATGAGACCTCTGCATAACCGTCTTTCCCGTGAAAACGGGAATCCAGGGTCGGGAATTCACGATTGTTTAGAATGAAAAAGCTAGCCAATTCGGTCCCGCTCTGGGAGTTACGCAAATGTCTCTCGATGGGTCGTAGATGCGCCGAGGCGTGAGAGGGCTAGTGTCAAAGACTCGCCGAGGAGAGTGAGGGTGACTCATAACTTGCCAGAATTTTACGTACTAGTTAGGCAGGAGTCACCCCAACAGCGAGAAATCGAAGTCCGACAGAGACTCGATCCTTCGGTCGGCCAGCGAGAGGTCCAGGTCCCGAGTCAGGTCGGTCAACACCGCCACCACCGTCATCCCTGCGGCCTTCCCAGCCTGAATCCCGTGCGGCGAGTCTTCAAAAACAAGACACCGCGAAGGCTCAGCCCCGAGATCACCCGCCGCCTTCAGGAAGATCTCGGGGGCGGGCTTGCCGTTGGTAACCATGTCGCCCGAGACTACGACGCTGAACCTGTCCTTGACGTCGAGCGTCGTGAGCACGGTATCGACCCAGTTGGCCTGGGAGGAAGAGGCGAGCCCTATGGGCAGGTCACGGGACTTGAGCGTGTCGAGAAGGTCATAGAGCCCCGGAGACGGCTCGACATTTTCCTTGAGGTTCTTCAGGATTATCCGGTCATATACCCCAATCCATTCTTCAAGTTCCCCGTCGAGCTCGAAGCGGTCCTTGAGCCACTGCCAGGTGTGTATGACCGTCGTGCCCAGGATGATACGGTTGTCCTCGTCGGTCAGGGAGTGTCCGTGTGCCTGCAGCACCTGGTTCATGGAGAGGTGATATAGGGGTTCGCTGTCTGCCAGTACGCCGTCCATGTCGAATATGACGGCCTCGATTGGTTGGGTCGGCATGGCGGCTTATTCTATCACTTGGCGCAGGTCCCGTGGCTCGATTGACAGCCCAAATCCGACTCTCTAATGTAGTCATCAGACCATCCGAGAAAGCCCGGACCCTCTACTACATCAATGTTCCCCATATCAGACCGCGATCACCCCAGACAGGGCATCCCCGTAGTAAACGTGGCCATCATGGCCGTGTGCATCCTCGTCTTCCTTTATCAAATCCTGCTGCTGGACGATTTCGGGTTGTCCCGTTTCTACAACAACTATGGCGTTCTTCCATACGAGCTCACGGGGCGGGGAGACCTGGGGGAGCAGGTGACGGCGCTGTTGGAGCAAGGCGATAGGTCTGTGCTGGATGTGGAGGGGGTGTCGGGGACGTTGGCCCGGCACGCGCTGAGGATCGGTAATGACGGGACGGTGCAGTTCACGGACATTCGAAACGTCTACGATGGCGGCCCGGGCCCCTGGGTAACCCTCTTCACCTCCATGTTCATGCACGGCGGCTGGATGCACCTTATAGGGAACATGCTCTTCCTCTGGGTGTTTGGAAATAACTTGGAGGCCCGAATGGGCCGCGTCAAGTTCCTGGCGTTCTATCTGATATCGGGGCTGTTCGCCTCTGCGGCACAGGTGGCCATAGACATGGACTCCGCAATACCGACCATCGGGGCCAGCGGAGCGATAGCGGGTGTGTTGGGTGGCTATCTTGTCCTCTTCCCCCACTCCCGGATACAAACGGTGGTCTTCATGATTCTGATCACCGTGGTAGCGATACCCGCGTGGATGCTCATCGGTATATGGGTGATCATCCAGTTCTTCAGCGGGTTCATCTCCCTGGGCGGCGAGTTCTCGCAGGGAGTGGCCTACTGGGCGCACATCGGCGGGTTCGTTGCGGGGTTCCTGATACTCACGGGTATGGCAGGAGTCTCGCGAACTAGGGGCTTGTTCTCGCGAGGTTGAGGGAGGAATATGAAACTGTATATATCGATATTGATTCTTATCAGCTTTGTGGCTTTGATGGGATGTCGAAGTACGCTGCCCACTCCCGTGCCCACCATCCCCCAAACCCTACCCCCGACGGCCATGGCGACGCCAATCACTGAAGCCACGGTGCAAGCTGGCCCGACCTCGGCTTCTACACCCGAACCTACGTCCATCCCGATATCTACGCCCAATCCCACGCCGACACCCGTCCCCGCACCCACCCCTGAGCCGGTACCTACACCGAGCCCGACACTCTCACCCACGCCAATCCCGACACCCTCGCCCACACCTAGCCCCACTCCCTCGCCTACGCTTAGCCCTATCCCGCCGCCCACGCCTAGCCCTACCCCCTCGCCCACGCCTAGCCCTACCCCGCCGCCCACGCCTAGCCCTACCCCCTCGCCCACGCCTAGCCCTACCCCCTCGCCCACGCCTAGCCCTACCCCCTCGCCCACGCCTAGCCCTACCCCCTCGCCCACGCCTAGCCCTACCCCCTCGCCCACGCCTAGCCCTACCCCCTCGCCCACGCCTAGCCCTACCCCCTCGCCCACACCAACACCCGTGCCTACTCCGGCCCCGGACCCATCGCCCACACCTAGCCCTACGCCTTCGCCCACACCGTTCTCCGCGGCCGTCTGGAATGGATTTGTAAACTCCCGTTGGCTGGACCAGGGCAGCCCTGCTTTGGCAAGGGAGATCAAATCATTGCCTTGGGTTATAGATGGCCTTGATGCCAGAGAGTCAGAGGTGATCCAGGACTTGTTGTATATCGCAGTGACAAGCCGTCCAGTCGTTTCATCCATCGTCGATTTGGATTGGATGCATGACGGTATTGAAGACTTGGAGGCTGAAGCAGTTCGCTGGATGAACAATTTTGGTGATGAGGAGGTTGCGTCATCAGTCGTGGCCCTGAGCTGGGTGCAGGATGGCATTGAAGAGATAGAAGTCAAGACGATCCAAGAGTTGTCCTACATCGCTAATGACGACGCAGGGCTTGCGTCGTCAGTCGTTGAGTTGGGCTGGGTGCAGGATGGCATTACGGGCGTAGAGGCTGAAGCGATTGACTGGTTCAGCGGCTTCAATGATGCAGAGGTCGCTTTGTCAGTCGTTGCCTTGGAATGGGTCCAGGAGGGCATAGGGGAGCAGGAGGCACAGGCGCTTGAAGAACTCTCATATCTCTCGCATAAGAACGAGGGGCAGGCATCGCGCATTGTCGACATGCCCTTCCTAGAAACCCTTGAACCGCCAGATGTATCGGCCCTGGAATCCCTTGTCGATATGGCGTGGTTTAGACAAGCTGATTACCAGCGCGTCCTCTCCCACCCGACCCTCAGCGACGGCATCACCGACGACTGGGCCAAGATTGTCGCCTCTCTCTACGGAGTTAGCGACACCAACCCGATACTAATCGATACCCTGCTCGATCCTGATCAGGTCACCTTGGAAGAGCGCGTCATCGAATTGCCCCTGGCCGGGGAGACCGACCTTGCCATCATCCGCACAGGCCCAGGCGCAGACCGAAGCATGGAACTGCTGGAACACTCCGTACTCCATGCCGAGGAGTTCATGGGTGTCCCCTTTCCTACCAACTATGTTGGTTGGCTCGTCGGTGATGCTGTAACCCCAACGTTCGGTGGCAACTACTACGGTACGCATATCGTCACCCTGCCCAAATACGATGTCGATGACGGAAGTCATGAGGCGGAGTTTGCCGGCTCGCTAGTTGCTCACGAAGTAGCCCATTACTATTGGAGCGGCAACAGCAATTGGGTTGACGAAGGTGCCTCGGATTTCATGGCATCCACCTCCGAAAACGCTCGTACCGGTGGGTCTATAGAGGTTACCAATGACCCCTGTGGCTATGTGCGCACTATCGCCGAATTGGAAAACTTGGACGTCACAAGCGAGGATGGCACTGACAGTGCATTCACCTGCAACTATGCGCTGGGCGAACGCCTCTTCGTAGACCTGTACCGCAATCTGGACGAAGACAGCTTCCGAGAAGGGTTGCGAGACCTCTATCTGCTCTCTCAAATCGAAGACGAGGTTGAGATGCAGGATGACACGGAGGTCGGGATAGAGCACGTCAGGACTGCCTTTAAGGGCGATGAGGATGAAGATGTTTCCATAGTCGAGACAATAGCCGCCCGCTGGTATGACGGAACCGAACCCTATGCCCCTTCCGACCAAGAGATCGGCCGAACCAATCCCATTCTCCGCACCATCAACGGACGCATCCACACGGCTTACTTGTCCGCAACTCAGGAAGGAACGCCATTAACCAGCATCTCCGCCGAGGCCGTGGACGACTACCTCTGGCTCCTGCTACGCTGGGACTATAACGTCGGTTCGAATACGGAGGTCCCCCTGGAGCTGGTGCACTACTACGAAGACGGATTTGAATTCGGGCGCCGCACCGTGACGTTCACTGCAGACGCCCGACACAACGGCAGCTTATGGTCATGGTGGTTGCAAGTAGGGCAATCACCATCGGATCTCTGGGCGCCTGGGGAATACCGGCTCCACGTCTACAACGAGGGCCGAAAGCTCGTGGAGCTGGAGTACGAGGTCACTCCCTAGCCCCCTCTCACCGAGACCGAATCCTAAGTCCGACCCGCTTCCGGCTCCAGAGACGGGGTATCCGGGGTGGGGAGTTTGACAGCGTGAGGGGGTTCGGATAGCTTTACTGAAGACCTACTCTTTTTCTCCAGCATGGACGAATGAAATCCGTGCGTCCGGTGTTTGAAAATATGACAACCTCAAAATCGGCAGAAGTGATCTGCTCCGCTCTTGGAGTTGCCCCATGATAGCGAGAATACCTCTGGTACTGGAGCCTCAGCCTGAAGGAGGATATACAGTTACCTCTCCCCTGCTCCCGGAGCTTATTACTGAAGGCGAGACTATCCCGGAATGTTTAGCCAACGCAGAGGACGCCTTTGCGGTCGTTTTGGAGATCTACGAGGACGAGGGGCGCGCCTTGCCGCCGATTATTCAGGTGGACGAGACCAACGGCTCGCTATCCATTGAGGCTGTCATAACCGTTCCCGCGCCGTGAGATACCGGGAGGTCACCCGCAAGCTGTCGAGTCTGGGATGCCACGAAGTCCCGACTAGAAGCGGAGGTTCTCATAGAAGATGGTTCAACCCTGAAACACGAAAAAATGCCCCACTGCCGGACTGGGGAGGACGAGACCTGAAAATGGGAACACTGCGCTCAGCAATTAGGCAGTTGGGAATCGACTGGCGAGAGTTTCAGGATGCGTAGAACAGAAACGGAGGGATGGGCGGACGCCTAAGTCCGGCCCGCCTCCGGCTCCAGGGACGGGGTGTCCGAGGCGGGAGCGCGCTGTTCCGGCGCCGGTGTGTCCTTCTCGGGCTCGACGGCAGGCGGAGGGGCTTTGGCAGCCACCACCGCAGGCACGACAACCGTGAGATCAGCCGTTGCATCCGCATCGAAGGCAGCGGCAAGGTCGTCTCCGTCCAGGGTCTCGACTTGCATGACGTACTCGGCTAGCTGGCCCAGCTTGAGCTTGTTGGCGATAAGGATGTCGCGGGCGGTGTTCTCAGCAAATTGGATCAGGTCCTGGATCTCCTGGTCGATGCTGACAGCGATCTTTTCACTGTAGTTGCGCGAGTCGGACAGCTCTTTGCCCAGGAATACCAGCTCTTCCTTGTGCCCGAAAGTCCGGGGCCCGAGGGTGTCGCTCATTCCGTACTCGGTGACCATGCGCCGGGCCAGCTTGGTGGCGTGTTCCAAATCGTTGGAGGCGCCCGTAGTGATCTCGTTGAAGGTCAGATCCTCGGCGACCCGCCCCCCGAGTGCCGTGGCCAACATGGCCTTGAACTGGGAGCGGCTGTAGAGGTAGCGGTCTTCGGAGGGAAGGAGCCGCGTGTATCCCCCCATCCCACCCCGAGCCACGATAGAGACTTTATGAACGGTGTCGGAGTGCTCCAACATTCGGGCCACCAATGCGTGCCCGACCTCGTGGTAGGCGGTGATTGCCTTCTCCTTGACACTGATAAGGCGGCTCCTGCGCTCCGGGCCTGCGATAACCCGGTCTATGGCCTCTTCGACCTGCCGGGTTGTGATGGTCTTCTGAGAGTGGCGGGCTGCAAGGATAGCGGCCTCGTTGAGCAGGTTGGCAAGGTCGGCGCCGCTGAAACCTGGGGTCTGCTTGGCCAGCACTTCAAGGTCCACGTCATCGGCCATTGGCTTGCCTTTGGAGTGAACGGTTAGGATTTCCCGTCTGCCGTTGATATCGGGCAGGTCTAGGACGACGCGCCGGTCGAAGCGGCCAGGACGCAGCAGGGCGGGGTCCAGGATGTCGGGGCGGTTGGTGGCGGCCAGCACTATGACATTGGTCGACGAATCAAAGCCGTCCATCTCGACCAGTATCTGGTTGAGGGTCTGCTCCCGCTCGTCGTGCCCACCCCCGAGACCCGCGCCCCGGTGTCGGCCCACGGCGTCTATCTCATCTACAAATATTATGCACGGAGCGTTGCGCTTGGCCTGGTCGAACAGGTCCCGCACCCGGGATGCACCCACTCCGACGAACATCTCGACAAATTCGCTGCCGCTTATGGAGAAGAACGGGACACCCGCTTCTCCGGCAACGGCTCGGCTCAGAAGGGTCTTGCCCGTGCCCGGGGACCCGACCAGCAGTACTCCCCTCGGCACCTTTGCCCCGAGGGCAGCGAACTTCTCTGGGAATCGGAGGAACTCCACTACTTCCTGGAGGTCCTGCTTCGCCTCCTCCACACCGGCGACGTCCATGAACGTGATGGTCGTCTTGCTGCCTACAAACATACGGGCTCGGCTCCTGCCGAAGCCCATGGCCTGGTTGCTGCCGCCTTGCGCCTGGCGGAGCAGGAAGAGAAGCACCGCGCCAAAGAAGATCAGGGGCAGGAAATTGAGGAAGAGCCCGAAGAGGCTGCTGAGCTGGCTCCTCTCCTTGACCCGGATGCTGGGTCCGGCGCTGATATCGACGCCGTTGTCAGTCAGAGTATCGACTATGCTGGAGCCGGGCTCTTTTCGGGACTCGTAGCGCTGATTGTCCAGAGCCGTGATGGTCAGCTTGTCCCCGTCGACCTCTATCTCCTTGATCTGATTGCTCTTGGCCATGGATATGACGTCGGACAGATCAATGTCCTCCGTGCCGTAGGATGGCTGGAAGAGCGTGAAGACAATCGCGACGATCGCGACGATTATGATGAGATAGATAAAACTGCTTCTCATGTCATGCGGCTTTCCCGGTACGCCTGTATGCCTCCAAAGCCATTATATTATGAAAGACGGACAGTGTCGAAGACGAGTCCGTTTGTGCCGGTTGTTCGCCTGTAATATACTTGTTTGAAAGTGGTTAGCCTGGCAGCCGACCCTGTACGGCTGAGTTTGTGAAGCGTTGGTAGGGGTGGGCCGCTATTCTGGCAGGTGGATTTGAACGATCTTCATTGTAGACCTTCTTTAGCAACGCGAGCGGGAACTGAGAATGGATAGTGTGACCGATCTGACCCTTGATGACCTGGCAACCCAATACCTTGAGACCCTCACGCAAAAGAAACGCATGAAGATTGAACCCGCCGTGGCAAAATTTGTGAGGTGGTGCGGCAAAGACCGGCCGGCAGTGAACGTCACGGGTCAGGAAGTCGAGCGTTATGCCCAGGACCTGAGCAAAATGGCAGCAACGGAAAGCTCGCCTCACGTGCGGGCTTTTTTGAATTTCGCCCACAAGCAGGGCACCTTCCGCATAAGCCTTGCCCCAAGTTTTAGGGTCAGGAAGTCCCAGACCACCTCCAAAGAAGGGCCGAAGCGCGCACGGGTAGTCTCCCAGCTTACCGCCGAAGGCTTCGAAAGGATCCAGACCGAGCTTAAGGAGCTGAAGTCGAGGCGGGGCGCCCTCGCCGAGGCGATAATGAAGGCTGCAGCGGACAAGGACTTCCGGGAGAACGCTCCCCTGGATGCCGCTAGAGAAGACCAGGGCCGGGTAGAGTCCCGGATCCTGGAGCTGGAAGCGTTAGTTCGAACGGCGGAGCTGCTGAACGAAGACCATATTCGGAGCGCAGACTCCAGGGTGGCCATAGGACGCACCGTCGCACTGGAGAACCTGACTAACGGCAACAAGGTCCAGTACAAGCTGGTCTCGCCCAGCGAAGCCAAGATCTCCGAGGGCAGGATATCCATAGCTTCCCCCGTGGGCAAGGCGATGCTCGGCAGGTCGAATGGGGATGAGGTGGTTGTCGTAGCCCCCGCTGGCGCGATGAAATTCAAGATACTGGAAATCGTGTCCTGAGAGGCGGGCCGTGGGCATCCAGAGGCTGTCCGCCGGGCTACGCGAAATCAATGGCCGGTTTGACTGGCAGTTTCTGGCAATAGTGGCAATGGGCGCAACCCAAATCGCCCTCCTGATAACCCTGGTAGTCCTGACCGGCTAGGGCGTACATGATCGGGAGTGCTCTTGAAACCCGGTGCCTTCTCCTTCGATAATACCTTTGCGCAATCCTCCCAGGCACCTCGCGGAGGAATCCTGTCCCCTCTCCCTCGATGGGAGAGGGCTAGAGCCTGCCCCGAGTCCCCCGAGGGGGTGAGGGTGAAAACGGTAAGAGTGAAAACAAGATAATGTTGCTGGACGACCTCGTAACCGCAATCCAAACCGTTCAAGGACGTATTCGCGAGCACGGCAACACCCTCAGCCAGAACGAATATCGGACGCGCCTTGCACTTATTGACCCTGTACTGAACGCGCTCGGCTGGGATGCCTCAGACCCCGCATTGGTAACTCCTGAATATCAGGCGGGTAATGGCAGGGCCGACTACGCTCTACTTGGCTTGGACGGCAAACCGAGGGCTTTCATTGAGGCCAAGCGACTGAACGAGCCACTGGAAGCCCATCAAGATCAAGTTTTCAAATACACCTGGGACCAAAAGCTCTTCTACGGTGCCCTAACAGACGGCAACCGATGGATTTTGGAGGATGTAACAGCTGCATTCTCAGGCCGAGATGGCCGTCTTCTGGATGTAACGATATCCAAGGAAGCAGCTCATCAATGTGCACTAAAACTACTGCTACTCTGGCATCCAACCTTGGCAGCCGGAAGGCCGACCAAGGGCAGTGAGCCGATTCTTGGCACGCATCCAGAGCCAGGAGAACATATATCAATGCCAAGGTCGCTCAGAGAGCAAGCGGAAACGCCTTTTGTTTACTCAGATCAGCCTTCCCACGCCGAGTATTCAGATGGAATCGCTTCCGTACTCGTAAGTGTTGAACCCACGGATTTGATGCACGCGACGCTTACCAACCTCATCCATCACTACATCGATCCGCTTCAGACTCAAAATCGGGAAGTCCGCAAAGCGGTTAAGGACCACATGGAAAGCCGCGGGTTCAAGGAATTCCCCATACTCGGCGAGTGGGGAGGTGTTAAATCTGACGATAATCGCTTTTGCCAAGTGCAGTTGTGTGATAAGAAGCATGCGATTAACCGTCGGTAATGGAAGTGCTATCAGTCCCTCGGAACTTCAGCTACCTTAAACTCAAATAATGTCAAGTCCCCCACCCCCGACCCCCCACACCCCATGAAACAGGCCATCTGGATCCCGATTGCCATCGGCGCGACAGTCCCCGGCCTCGCTATTTGGAGCTCTGGGGCGCACCTCCCGGACGTTGCAGCCGCTTCATTGTTCGGGCTGGCCATAATCGGGAGTGCATTCCTCTTGTCCTGGGCCTCCGAAGTCGCCGAGATCGACATCCCCAAGGCCCTCGCCATCTCCGTCCTCGCCATCGTCGCCGTCCTCCCCGAATACGCCATCGACGTCTATCTGGCCTGGACCGCCGCCTACATCCCCGATAACGCCAACCTCGCCACGGCCAACATGACCGGCGCCAACCGACTCCTCATTGGCATCGGCTGGAGCCTCGTTGTATTTATTTACTGGTTCAAGACCCGCAAGAGGGCTCTGTCCATCGGCGGCGGGGCCTCTCCTGCCCTGGCCATCCTGCTCATTGCCACCCTGTA
Source organism: Dehalococcoidia bacterium (assembly GCA_965249275.1). GTDB lineage: Bacteria > Chloroflexota > Dehalococcoidia > Plut-88900 > Plut-88900 > Plut-88900. The sequence continues at coordinate 389,635 of CBDFLQ010000005.1, read as the reverse complement.
CGCATTCACTATCGTTCTCAGGGGCCAGCTTCACCTCGCCGACACCCTCGTCCTCGGCGCCCTCTTCTGCCTCTTCGTTTGGACCAACTTCAAGTCGGAAGTGGTGGAGGCGGAGCTGGTTGGCCCCTCGGCTCTGATAGGGGCACTGCCTACGGCAAAGCGCCGCACCGTGGTATTAGCTTTATTTGTCGTAGCCGCAGGGACAATTCTGATAGTTGCCGAACCTTTCGTCGAAAGCCTTAAAGAGACAGGTCACAGCCTCGGCCTTAGTGAGTTCCTGCTCATCCAGTGGGTCGCACCTATGGCCTCGGAGGCCCCCGAGATGCTCCTCGCGGCCATATTCGTGCTAAGGAACAGAGGGGAGGACGGGATTGGGATCCTGGTGTCCTCGAAGGTGAACCAGTGGACCCTGCTAGTGGCTACGCTGCCCACTGCTTACAACATATCTTGGATTGAGTCTCAATCGGTGTGGGAGGTGGTTGGGCTGGCGATGAACAATCAGCAGGCGATAGAAGTGTTCTTGACTGCGGCTCAGTCACTATTCGCGATAGTACTGATTCTGAAGTTGTCAATCTCGCTGAGAGGAGCTATCGCTCTATTCGTGCTGTTCACCGCGCAACTGGTGTTGCAGCTTGTTGGAGAACTCTTCACATCTCTCGCCTTCTTAGGCTCCAACGAAGCACGCTTCGCCTTCGCCGCCCTCTACGTCGCCCTCAGTGTCGGAATCCTCGCCGTAGACCGCGAGCGTATAAGGACATTGCCGGGGATATTCCGGTCAGTGATGCCGGGAGGCTCAGAGGTGGCACAACGCCCCTCATGTTGACCCCCGCCAATTAAGGGAGGGATGTGGGGCCGCTCATACTGTCGAGGATAGACCTCCAGCGGACACAGGGGCCAGTTGAAGTATTGATGGGGGCGTGGGGCCGCTCGTGCTGAGGCTCTCGAAGTATGAGTGGAGGAGGGGCTACGCAGTCTCGTACGCCTGCCAGGGCCCCCGGGACATTACCCTCTCCACGATGGGTTCGAAGAACTCCAGTGGCTTGGTCGGGTAGTTCGCGTCGAAAGCGTTCTGGTCGTACTTGTGGCACCAGTCGACGCATGCTTGGTAGTAGGGATTGTCCCGGTACTTGTCCCGGGCGTTGCGGTCCTTGCCCACGTGGTGCCAGAAGTAGTAGCCCTGGAACTCCCCGTGATGCTGGACGATCCAGTGGTTCTTCTTCGAGATGTAGGGCCTGAGAATGGCCGCAGCGACCTCCGAGTGATTGTCCTGCGAAACGATCTGCCCGATGTCATGGAACAGTGCGATGAAGACGGTCTCATCGTCGGCGCCGTCCTCGTATGCCCGTGTGGCCGACTGCAGGGAGTGCTCGAGGCCCGTGACAGGCCCGCCGTCGTCGGATAGCTCCATCTGTTTCAACATAGCCATCAGGGAGTTATAGACCTTGTCCCGCCGCTGGGACCCATGGGTTTTGATGATTGCCCAGTCCTCGGGGGTGCTGGTCTCCATACTGGCATAGGTGGCTCGTTGCTTGGTCGTCATGGCATTCGGTCTCCCTGATTGGTGTCGGGCCAGTGTAATACGTATAGCGTAAACGGGCAACAAAGGAGAAGAATCACTCTGACCCCATCTCACACTCCCACCGCTCGTATTTGCCCCGTTTCACCACTCCCGCCGCTCATCCTGTCGCAGATCCGCCGAAGCGGGAGGCTCTCGAAGGGTCGAGCGGGCCGAAGGGCGCGTGGGCGTAAGAGAAGCCTACGATTTCAGCCCCAACACCCGGACCGCGTTGCCGTGCAGCATGGCCTCGACGCGAAACGCACGTTATGCCGTCATTCCTGCGGAGGCAGGAATCCAGGGCTGGGGTGGGGGTTGCAGTGTCAGGCCCCGAGCCCCAACACCCGAACCGCGTTGCCGTGAAGCATGGCCTCGACCTCTTCATGAGTAAACGACGCCTTCTCCGTGGGGTTGTCAGGCATGTTTCTCACAAGGTCTACCCACCACTTGCGGGAATACCATCGAGTCCACACTGGGCCGTCGCACCCGAATAGGACGCGATCGACGCCCAGGCCATCGATCACCCGTCTGAGCACGATGCAGAACCTCCCATAGTTGTTGGCCGCCTCATGCTGGAACGCCGAGAAGTCTGTCACCAGGTTCGGCCTGTCCCGCGCCACTTCAATCAACTCCCGCCATGACGCAATGCCGAGATGAGCGGCAATGACTTTCAAATCCGGAAAGTCGGTGAGGACTTGGATGAGCTCCTTTGGCTGGCTGAACTTGGGATCGAGAGGCTCGAACATCTGGCCCGTGTGAAACAAGACGGGAAGCCCGAGAGCCTGGAGCCGTTCGTAGATCGGGTATGCCGCCTCGTGCCACGGATACAGCCCACTCATGTTGGGGTGAAACTTGAATCCCTTGGCATTCCACTCCTCGACGGAGCGCTCGACGAACTCCAGCGCCCCCGGGGCCCGTGGGTCGATGCACGAGAAGAAGATGTAGCGTTCCGGGTAGGCGGCGCAGATGTCGGCGAGCTCCCGGTTCTGCTCCTCTATCGACTTGGGCGCCTCCCCCAGCGCGCATGACCCGTCGATGGCCGTGACCACGGCCACGTCTATCCCCGCCTCATCCATCTCCACTATGCACTCCGAGCCGTCGGGATCAAAGCATTTGGCAAACAGGTTCCGGTCTATCTCCTCCGGCGTCCCCGAGAATGGGGAGTCGGTGATATAGCTAGAGAAAAAGTTTGCGTAAATATCCCACCAGTGGTCGGAAAGATACTCCCGGGTCCAGATGTGGTTGTGAATGTCTATGGTCATATTGGAAAGCCCTCGCCTCTAAATTATTCCGTCCCTCTTTAGGGACTCCAACAGGTATTTCATGTCCCGGTTGCCTTTGCGGGAGTTGCAGTCAGTGCAGAGGAGTTGAAGGTTTTCGATAGCGTCGGCGCCCCCCTTGGATCTCGGCTTAATATGGTCCACGGCCAGAAGGCGCTCCGGGAGTTCGAGGTGGCAGCCCGCACACCTGCCGTTCTGGTGTACGTATAGCTCCGGCTTGCGGTCTTGGTAGCGCGGGGCGCGTGCCTCCCCACTGATAACTAAGTGATCCACCTTGTCGGGATGGAACCCTGTTTCAAGGATATCCGGGAAGTCGCCCTGGTTGTAACCATCCTGGATGCGCTCCAAGACGTGCTTGACTGCAAGGTCGCTCACGTCAATGCCGATCCACTGCCGTTTCAGTTTCTCCGCTGCGACACAGGCCGTGGCGCAACCCGCAAAGGGGTCCAAAACTAGATCGCCCTCGTTGGTGGATGCCCTAATTACGCGTTCTAGCAGGGCCAAGGGTTTCTGGGTAGGGTAGCCTAGGCGTTCTTCAGAGTGAGATGAGATAGGTCTGATGTCATCCCATATATTGCCCATAGGCACGCCGGGCATTTCATCAAGGAATTTCTTTATGCGGATTCGACCGTCCTTCTTTTTCGGAAAATGAAGACGCCCCTCTGCGTCGAGTCGCTTCATTCTCTCAAGTGACACTGTCCACCCATTGGGGTGAGGTTTGTATCCCTTGTACTCGTAAGTCAAATTAGGTCTGGGTGCAGGGCTTCTCAAATTGTCAGTGCTGTACTTTCTGCCGTCTTTATCGATGTGGGAGTAAAATTTCTCCATGTGCTCTTTGGAGTAAGGCATGTATTGAGTATTAAATATGAAATTAGTGCTCTTCGTATAAAAGAATAGGGAATTATATACAATAAGGCATCAAGCAGTGGGAGATGGACGACCAGATATGAAGCGACGCTGAACACGAGCGCTAATTCATCAAGGAGGTCTTGCCAAACCTCCAACAGTGACATATGTCTGGTCGTCCATCTTGTTTCCCATTCAAATTGAGGAGATATGGAGGCGCAGTCAGGTTGAAAGCCCAACGCTGGTACCAAGGCGTTCCTGTCACACAGCCAGGGACTGCGACATGTATAATCTTGAAGGAGAGTAGATGGTTCCTCTGTAAAAACTCTGTGCCAGCGTCTGACACACACTACCTAAGCAATGCCGATGTTGGGAACATCGAGAGTCTACCGGATTACCACTACTCCCCTCATCTATATGATAATACAAATTATTTGATGGCGGAGAGGATCGGAATCGAACCGCAACGTTGGATATGCCAACGTTCTCAAGAGTTTGGCAAATTCTGGCCTGCACCAACAGGCATGTCCTCTCACGTTGTATTGGCAGGGTATGCAAGGGTCTAAAATGTCCTTCTTGTAGCCAACCCCACGACGTTTTTGCAGAACGTCTATTCAAAGTGGAGCCGGCTGAGTTTCATTCCCCGATAGGGGACCATTGGTGCCTCCTGGTGCCATAAATTCCTTGCGTACCCTGCCCTCCGTATGATACTATTTCCACTGAAATTGTGTCCAAGTTTTAGCAGTATTTTCCATGTTTTCTCCATTGCTTGGGCATTGTTTACACAAATTAGGAGATGTGTTATAATAGTTATGTCAACAAGGATAGCCGAAGTAGGAGATCAGCGCATGGCACGGAACGCCCCAGGTAAGCATTATCGGAAGGGTTTGTCCCTTCTGGAGGTCACTAAATTATTCTCCACCGAGGAAAAGGCTGAGCAGTTATTCATCGAGTCTCGTTGGCCCAGCGGTATATCATGCCCCCGCTGTGGCGGCATGGAGATCACCCGTCGCCCCAACCGCAAGGTAAAGCCCTTACACTGCACCTACTGCCAGCTGGAATTTTCCGTCAAAACTGGCACCGTCATGCACGGTTCCAACCTTCCTCTCTCCAAGTGGGGTATCGCCATTTACCTCATGACCACGAACCTCAAGGGCGTTTCCTCGATGAAATTGCATCGGGACCTCAACATTACCCAAAAATCAGCTTGGCACTTGGCGCACAGGATACGGAAGGCGTGGGAGTCAGAGCAGGGACTCTTCGGAGGGCCTGTCGAGGTGGATGAGACCTACGTTGGCGGGAAGTGGAGAGGCATGGGGAGAGGGCCTAAAGGTAAGGCCATCGTGGCGGGGCTCTTGGATAAGCCAACTAATCAGATCAAGGCCGAGGTGCTTCCCTCTACGAAGAAACCCATTCTCCAAGGATTCGTTCTCGACAACGTTGAACCGGACGCTACCTTGCACAGTGATGGACACCTCTCCTACAGGGGTATTCCCTTGAAGCACGAAGCGGTTGATCATGCCACCGGGGAGTACGTTAGGGGTGAGGTTACGACCAACAGCATCGAGAGCCACTGGGCCATGCTCAAGCGGGGGATTATGGGTACTTACCACCATGTCTCTCCCAAACACTTGAGCCGCTATGCCACCGAGTTCGCTGGGCGGCACAACGACCGGCCCATGGATACCCTTGACCAGATGAAGAGGTTGATCAAGGGAACGCACGGCAAGCGACTAACCTACGACGACTTAATTACCAATGTGTAGTTACCGTATGGATGGCTAGACGGTGGGAATGATTGCCAAGTTCTGAGACCATTCTTGCCGTTGAGCCTGTGCTGTCTCTGGGGTGATGTTTTCGCCCCCCGTTCTCTCCCATAACCAGTCACCAAATTGTAGTGCCCATAGAGGTGTAGCGAAGTTAGTGACAGTGGTGGTGTTCACTCCTGATGCGATAGTGAGGGTATACATCGTCCCCTGAATGCTTCGACTTACAGCAAGGGAAGCTCTGTCTGCTTTAAGTGCTCTCCATGCGGACTGCGAGATGGGTTGCCATCCGTGTACCTCGGCGTATCGCTGAGCTTGAGCAAACATCTGCTGATTTTCCCGCCTGGACAATATCTTCAATCCGATGCCGGTGAAGAGAGCACCCCACCAGTAGAAGAGCGAAGCAAAGAAGACAAAGGTACATGCTATTTCGGCTCCCTCTGGTTCATCACTACTGGACCCTATGAATAGAACAATGCTTATGATGAATCCGAGGAAGGTGAGTAATCCCATAGGGATTAGAGAGATGAGTAGCCAAAACCCGATTCGGCTTTTTGTCATATTGGAACCCCCTTGCAGCTAGGCTGGTGACCGTTGCTTAGGCAGTCCTGGCCCGTTTCACTGGCAAGGGGGCATGAGCGGCCCCATGCCCAAATAACGTTCAGCGTACGGGTAGACTACCTAAGCGGGGACAAGGTACACCCACAGGGGGTAGACGTCAACGAATTTACAGGAAGGTGAAGAGGTGTTTATAATGAAAATAGGGATCAAGAAGAGTGGTGCCGTAGGCGGGATTCGAACCCTGCACGGACGATTAGTCCACCCGGGTGCAAGCCGGGCGTGTCTACCAGTTCCACCACTACGGCTGATGAGAGTCTTGGAGATGTGATTAACCTCCAAGGCTTTCTTCTATATTGGAATTATCAACAGGTAGGGAGGGTAAAGTCTACCGTCTACTTACCCCCCCTTAGTTTCTATAGTGCCATACCGCACAGGTGTTTCAATCTCAGGCAAGTGGGGGTATAATCTATATAAGATGAAAAAGAGCGAAGACAGAAGCCCGTTTGAGAGGCTCCACATACCCGACACGTTTGAGGATGTGCTACGGGCGGTGGTGAAGGGGCCGAATCCCAAGAAGGGTGAGGAGCAGGACGACGGGAAGGACCATAAAGAGGTAGCACCTTAGATAACAGAGGTAATGTAATGGCACGCAAAGAAACTCAACACACCGTTCCCTATGGGGATAAGTGGGCTGTGCGGAAGGGCGGAGCATCGAGGATTACGAAGTCCTTCGATACCCAGGCCGAGGCAGATTCTTACGGCCGGCAGGTTGCTCGAAACCATGACGCCGAGTATTACTTACATGGCAAGGACGGGAAGATCAGGGAGAAGGACAGCTACGGCAACGATCCCTTCCCGCCTCGAGGATAATTAGAGGGGTTGGTGGGTAAGAGGGGGATCGAACCCCTACGACCACGAAGGGCCACTATCTTGGCAGGATAGCCCGTCTGCCGGTTCCGGCACTTACCCACCAACCCACGTTCTCAAACCCCGAGAGAGTAGTAAAGACCTACGGCGAGACGCGGGAAAAAGAGACAGTTGGATAGCTAAGATGTTCGTAAGCAAGGAGTATTATGACGATTGAAGGTTCTTCGGGATGCGGGTCCATGTACGGGGTGGTAGACAGCATGCATCAGATGACGCAGGCGCTGGAGGCGCTGTTGGAGCATCTTCCGAACGATTTTGTTTGGCCGACGAATGTAAATGTGTCTCCCTTTTCAATGTACGTTGAATGGGGTCGTGATAATTCTAAGGAGCGAACAGACGCTGATTCGGTCTGGTTCATTGCATCGGCGCAGGGAGTGAAGATGAACTATTCTGGTCGCCCCAATTGGCCCGATTGCGGTGCGAGTGATTTTGATGCTGCCGAAGGTGCCCAATGGCTGAAAGAGTTGACCCGAAATTGGGAGTGGTCGGCGGAAAATAACACGGCAACAGGTCACACAACCTCGACGTTGGGCCGTCGTCCACGATAGGTATGGTTTATCAGGCCAATTCCTGATGCCTTATTGTATATAATTCCCAAAGAATAAGTTGTCTCCCAATGCACCGTAATTCCGCCTTACGTCGTTATGGCTGCTAGTTCGCCTCCAAGTAATGTCAGCCTTGAAGTTTGACGGGCCGAATACTGTGTCCATGAGCAGTTTCAGATAGTGAGATGCGGTAGGATCGCAGTGTAGATATATCGCCCCGCTATGCTTGAGAATGCGTTGCATTTCGAGTAACCGGACAGCCATCATGCACAAGTAGCCCGCCATGCGGAAGCTGTGGGCTGTTTTGACTGACTCGATCACTGCATAGACGGTGGGATAGTCAGACCTAATAACATATAACCACTCGGCGTCGTCATCAGTGAAAGTCCAAGTGTCCTTGAACTCGGCCAGGTGCTTTTCCCGCTTGCCGGTCTTGGGGTTCTTAACCGTTATAGGCGCAGCGTAGTCCCGGTTGGAATTGAAGGGCGGGTCCAGGTAGATGAGGTCGACTGATGCGTCGGGGAGTCGTTGCAAGACAGGTAGGTTGTCGGCGGTGTACATCCTTCGGATAAAGGATTGGTCGGCATTTGTCATGTTCAAGGCAAGCATCTCCAGTTGAGCCGTTGGGCATGCTCAAAATACCACAGGGATTGAGATGTGTGGCAAACTTGCTGCAGCTTTTGGTAAGGTTTGGATTGAGTTCCAGCCATCAGGTGACATAGCCAGGCGACATAGCTTAGAAAGAGGTTCCCAATATGGGAGTTTTTAGCTCGCCGTTACAAATTACCAGCATGGACGGCGGAGAGGTGCTGGACATCGAGGCAACGGTGGACACCGGGGCAACCTATACCATGTTGCCATACGGTATGTTGCGCCGGTTGGGCGTCGCATCAATCGGCAAAGCCGAATTCGAACTGGCGGACGGTCGAATCGTTGAGCTGGAGATGGGACGGGTCTGGGTCACCATAGACGGGGCCAGTGAGGTCTCATTGGTGATATTCGGCGAAGACGGCACCCCACCCCTCCTGGGGGCCTACACCCTTGAAGGCCTGCGCCTTGCAGCCGACCCGGTGCAATGGCGACTAGTCCCCACCCGTTCCATCTTCTACTAGGCTACTTAACCCTCCCGCTGATTGCCCCACCCCTCCCCCCTTGGTGGTAACATTCGACCCCTAGGTCCCGAGCCTAAGAGAGCAGCGAAGGAAGGCCCCATGAGATTCGATAGCACGCCTTACTACCACCTCGGCAGCGTCTACCCGTGGGACAAAATGGTCGACGAGATGCGGGACGAGGCCCGGCTGCTGGAACAGGGCGGCTTCACGGGGGTCTGGATCGCCGAGCACCATTTCGCATGGGATGGCTGGCTCGGGACTTCGCCGAACCCGCTGATGCTCGGGCAAGACCTCGCCGCCCACACCGACACCCTTCGCATAGGCCAATGCGGTGTCATCCTGCCCGACTGGCACCCCCTCCGTGTCGCAGAGGACGTCGCTCTGCTGGACCATTTTTCCAAGGGCCGCGTCGACTTCGGCGTGGCCCGGGGATTGAACAGCCGGGCTTCAATCCAGTTCCACCCCGACGCCGACCGCCGAGACCACGACCGCAGCTACGCCCTCTTCGCAGAGTCCCTCGACATCGTCAAGAAGGCCTGGACTGAGGATGCATTCACCTACTCGGGCGAGTTCTACCGCTTCCCTGAGCCGGGATGGATAGAGCCCTCGACTTCCACCCGCGACACCCGATTCCACTCCCCCGACGGAGAGTTGATTGCCCTCGGAGTACACCCGAAACCCTACCAGAAGCCCCATCCCCCCATGTGGCAGATGGGCGACTCCATACCCTCCCACCGGTTCGCCGCAAGCAGGGGAATGGGGAACATATGCCTGGCACTGTCGTATGAGAAGATCAGGGAAGCGTGGGGCATTTACAACGAAGTCTCCTTGGAGACCGAGGGCCAGGACCTCCAGCCAGGCGAGAAGGTGGCCGTAATGCGTCCCACCTACATCGCCGAGACCTACGAAGAGGCGGTGAATGACGTGCGTGACGGGTTCAACATGTTCGGCGAGTGGGCCAAGCACGACCCCCGCAAGGTCCGCACCCGTATGGCCTTCGAGCACGAGCTAACCGACGACGACTACAACCTCAGCTACTTCGACTTCAACCTAAAGCACGACCTGATCCTCGTTGGGTCTCCTGAGACGGTAAGGGAGCAGATCGAGGAGCTGATATCAGAGACGGGCTGCCGGCATCTCGCCCTGTTCCTGAATTTCCCGGCCCTGACCTTCAAGCAGGTAATGCGCAGCCTAGACCTCTTCGCCTCAGAAGTCATTCCCCACTTCAACTAGTACTTCTCCTGTCCCCCCGCCCAAGTACCGAACTAGAGGCAGACGCCTGTGCTAACGCACAGGCGTCTGCCTCTGTTCATCCCTCCCCCTCTCCCTTTATGGCCCTAAGGGAGAGGGGGACCAAGGGGGAGAGGGTTCCCCCGCAGACATGCCGATTGAATCGTCATCCGGAGACCCCGCGCCGGGATCCCTATCTCCGGGCGCAGTGGCTGTTACCATGAATGCCTCAAGGGGCCAGGCCGTTTCAGCACTCCCCCGAGGAGGTCACCTCTGCCCACAACCCCCTCGCAGTCTTCGCAGCCGTGCCATACCCAAACCCACGACGCTTCAAATGAGCGACAAGCTTCTTGAAGAAGGCGTCGAAGTCATCGGCGGGCAGCGAGCGGGCCCTTCGCTGAGCGGCCCGGTAGGCCTCAGCCTCATCGTCCATGTCCAGGGTCACGCCCTCTATGGCCTCGCCGTCGACACCCTTCTGCCTCAGTTCCATCTCCAGCATCCTCCGGCTGCGAGGCCTGAAAGTTACCCGCTGGTCGACCCAATACTGTGCGAATGTGAAGTCGTCGAGCAGCCCCTTAGCCCTAAGCTGCTCCACTGTGCGGTCTATAACCACCTCTCCAATCTGCCGACGCCGGAGCCGGTCACGCAGCTCGCGTTCACTCCGGGGCCGAGTGGTGAGATATCGGAGCGCCACCGACATTGCAGAGTCAAGCCCCGCCTTGTCGACTAGCTCTTCAAGACGTTCCTCCGAAACATCCTGTCCGATCTCGAGTCGGGCGTCGAACATGGATATCTGGTCCAGCGCGAAGGCATAGCGCCCATCAATAAACACGTTGACTCGGTCCCGCCGGTTTTTCTGGGCTCGGATATCGGTGATCTGGGGCATTGGAGAGCTAATCTGAGGAAGCTGTAGGTAACGGACTTTCTTGGCGTGGCTGGATCATCGTGTTGATGCGCATTTCCGACGCAATTTGAGCGGTGCGCAGTTCGAACGTTTTCTGGAGATTCAGCCAGAATTCGGGGCTCGTGCCCAGGTAACGGGAGAGTCGGAGAGAGGTGTCGGCGGTCACAGCTCGGCTGCCATTGAGTATTGAGGTGATGCGGTTGGCGGGAACCCAAAGAGCCTTGGCCAAGGCGTTGGCGGACATGCCTATCTCCTGTAGCTCCTCCTTGAGAATCTCGCCCGGATGCACGGGCCGCATACGGTTCGATATGGTCATGCTCATTCCAGAAACCTCTTCAATGGTAGTCCACTATTTCCACTGCATAGGGCCCTTCATCTCCCCAACGGAAACAGATTCGCCACTTTCGATTGACCCATATGCTGAATTGTCCCTCCCGAATGCCGGAGAGTGACTCCAGTTTATTGCTGCGTAAAGCTGCCAAGTCTCGCAGGAAAGCTGCATTGTCCAAGATCGTCAACCTGTGATATGCATGATACTCAGAGTCTTGGAAGGCCCTGAATCGAAAGCCCTCGAAGAATTTTCTCGATTCTCGATCAGTGAAGTTTTGAATCATTGTAACGCATTACGTAATAGGTAAATATTTGAACCTCATTCTAGAGCTTCAGCTTTGCAATTGCAAAATGTAAGGTGAAGTAAGGAACCCCGCTTGACACCCGACTCCCCCCATTCCTAACCTACCCCCGACCACATCCGCCCGGCACGGGCTTTGGAGGGACGAGCTATGGCTACCGATTGGGATGCAGTAATAATCGGCGGTGGACACAACGGGCTGGTCGCTGCCTACTACATGGCGAAGGCTGGCCTGAAAGTAGCGGTCCTTGAGCGAAGGGAGGTCGTGGGTGGGGCCTCGGTGACGGAGGAGACCTTCCCCGGCTTCCGAATCTCGACCGCTGCTATGGTCGGGGGGTTACTTAAACCCAAGATCGCCGCCGACCTCGAGCTCCACAAGTTCGGCTACGGCCCCTTGGTTCCCTACGACCCCGTGGCCCTGCAGCTCTACCCCGATAACCGCTACATGCTCTGGTGGAGCGACCCCGTCAAGACTCTCGATGAGTTCGCAAAGTTCTCCCGAAAGGACGGTCAGGCATTCCTGGACCTGCGTAAGCGCATGGACAGGCTCGCCGCTGTGCTCAAGCCCCTCGAACTGAGACCCCCGCTCAGCGTCGAGGAGATCGCCCGGCAGTTCTCGGACCCCGAGGACGCCTACTTCTTCCAGGAAATATTGGTGAGTCCGATGAAAGACTTCCTGGACGCCCGCTTCGAGACCGAGGAAGCCAAGGCCAGCATCTGCTCGAATGGGGTGGTAGGTCTGGCGGCCGGGCCCTACTCCCCGGGCAGCGTCTACATGATGCTCCACTACTGGCCCGAGCTTGGCATCCCCATAGGCGCCGTCCCCGGAGGCATGGGCGGGATAACCGCGTCCCTGGCCCGTTGTGCCCGCAGCCACGGCGCCGAGGTGCGCACGGAAGCCGAGGTAGCCCGAGTAATCATTCGTGATGAGAAGGCATCAGGGGTGGAGCTGCTGAACGGCGAGGTCTTAAATGCCCGCGTAGTGCTATCCAACGCCGACCCCAAGCGCAGCCTCCTCGGCCTCCTGGAACCCGACCACCTGGACGAGAGTTTCCGCCGTAGGTTGTCCTCGGTGAGAAGCGAGGGCATCGTATTCAAGATCAACCTCGCCCTCAGCGAGCTTCCCGACTTCACCGCCATCCCCGGCAAGGAGCTCGGGCCCCAGCACATCGGTCCTTTCAAGATCTGCCCCTCTGTAGACTATCTCGAACGCGCCTGGGACGACGCCAAGTTCGGGAAGACGTCCCGAGAGCCCTACATGTACTGCGTCATCCACTCAGCGACTGACTCGACCATCGTGCCGGAGGGCAAGCACAGCATGGGGGTTTTCGTGCAGTACGCTCCTTACCACCTCCGAGACACCGACTGGGAAACGGAGCGCGACATCTTCGGCAAACGCTGTATCGACACCCTGGCCCAGTACGCCCCCAACATCCCGGATGCCATCATCGACTATCAGTTCCTGTCGCCCAAGGACCTGGAGGAGAAGCTCTACCTGACCCACGGGCACATGTTCCACACCGAGAACGCCCTCGCCCAGCTCTTCAATGCCCGCCCGATACGTGGCATGAGCGACTACCGTACCCCGGTCTCCGGCTACTACCTCTGCGGAGCAGGCACACACCCTGGAGGCACCGTCCGAGGCGCCCCCGGCCACAACGCCGCCCACGAGGCCATAAGAGACCTCCGTGAGGGTGTAGTGGGGTAATTCCCCCTCTCGTGACGAGTCGCAGATGCACTAAGGCGTAACCTCTGCATTGCCTGTGTTGGGGGGCGCGGGGCCGCTCGTGCTGTCATAGATCCGCCGAGGCGGGAGGCTCTCGAAGTATGAGCGGAGGGTCTTATCCCCTCTCCCTCGATGGGAGAGGGCTAGGGTGAGGGTGATTCCGGAAAGCCTACAGTATAGGTACGCGAAGGTCCTATCGCGGACACCCCTAAAACATCTCCCCCTCCGCCCCATTCACCGACGCCGGCACTGGTAGCAAGGGCAACTCCGCAGCCTCCCGGATGAGGTTCTCGAGGGATAAAGCCATAGACTTGTTTTCCCTGAGAAAGTCCTTCGAGTTCTCCCGACCCTGCCCCAGCCGAGTCCCGTCCCACGAGTAAAATGCCCCGCTTTTTTTGAGTATCCCGTACAGCACGCCCAGGTCCACCAGGTCGGCTACCCGGCTGATCCCCTCATTGAACATGATGTCGAACTCCGCCACCCGGAAGGGCGCCGCCACCTTGTTCTTCACCACCTTGGCCCGCACCCGGTTCCCGACTATCGCCGATTGATGCTTTATCGACTCAATCCGCCGCAGGTCTATCCGCACCGAGCTATAGAACTTCAGCGCCCGACCCCCCGGCGTCACCTCCGGGCTCCCGAACATGACCCCGACCTTCTCCCGAAGCTGGTTGATGAAGACCACGGCGCAATTCGAGCGGCTCGTGGCGGCGGTAAGCTTTCGTAGCGCCTGCGACATCAGCCGAGCCTGCAGCCCGACGTGCGTGTCGCCCATCTCCCCCTCTATCTCCGCCCTCGGCACCAGCGCCGCCACCGAGTCCACCACGACAATGTCCACCGCGTTAGAGCGAATCAGGGCCTCGGCGATTTCCAGGGCCTGTTCACCGGTGTCGGGCTGTGAGATGAGGAGCTCGTCGACAATGATGCCGCACTTGGCGGCGTAGGACGGGTCCATAGCATGCTCGGCGTCGATATAGGCCGCCATGCCGCCCGAGGCCTGTGACTGGGCCATCAGGTGCTGACCGAGAGTAGACTTCCCTGCCGACTCCGCGCCGAATACCTCGCAGATCCGCCCCTTGGGCACCCCCCCGATCCCGAGGGCAATGTCGAGACCCAGGGATCCCGTTGGTATCGCCTCGACCTCCATGCCGCTGCGGGCGTCCCCCAGCCGCATGATAGACCCCTGTCCAAACTGCTTTTCAATCTGCCCAAGGGCCAAATCCAGGGCCTTTGTCTTTTCCGTCGTCATGGTAGCGATAATAGCACGCGCCCTTTCCCATGGACAATTACTTGCGACCTGCCGTTAGGATATGTGTTCTACACCATCGTGTCAACCGCTAGCCTTGCCAAGGGTATGGAGCATTCCGCTCCACTCCGTCATTCCCGACCCCGATCAGGAATCCAGAGGGCGGGGGGCCGCTCTCCCTTCTTGCTCAACGGTCCGTACGTTGCTCTGACCGTTCCCCATCATCTTGAAACACAACCCGCGACTTCTTACCCCCATGAATCTGTGGCTCGCGGGCTAGCTTGCGCCTCAACAAGTCTATTGGTCCTCCAGCAACCACTAGCGATTCCGGCAGACCTAACACGTCCACCAGCAGGCGTCGGTCCAACTCTGCACGAGCCGGATCCCCGTCTATCTGGTCGAAGGGAAGGAAGCGCAACCCTTTCATCACATTGAAAGCGTCTTTTGCCTCGCCCAACTGCTTCTTTGTCAGCGTTCGCACATCTACCGTAGGAATGTTAGGGATGCCCGTGACTGTAGTAGTCCCACGCCCCGATTGCGTCTTGTTGGTTGCCCACCAGTGCATCAGTAAGCCCAACGTAGAGTTGCACCACAATGCAAATGCATATTCATACTCCGGGTCCTGAAAGATGACCGATGGCCAAGCCCGTCCTCCGATGCAAGGCCGGTTAGTCATCGCCACAATCAAAGATTGCGAATTGAACTGCAAGTCTCGATTGTAATGAGCCCGTGTCGCTGTCACCCAAATTTGTGCAGCCTTATCCGTGATTCGATCCTCAGTCATCTTTCCCGATGCTGGCTTTATTCGCCCCTCGGAGTCAGGTTTCAAAACCAGTCTTCGCTCCTTCTTGGCGTCGTGAGCCCATAGCATTGGATATGTTGGAACAGGGTTGACCGCCGGTCTAATCAACTCAAAAGGGCCGCGTGGAGTTCCATCTGATTGACTCCAGTAGATGTCTGCATGATAGGGCCCTCGTCCACCAATCTTTCCGACGGCAACGATTGGCAACTTCAAAGACTCGTGTCCAGGCCGCCCAAGTTGCACCAAAGCCCCTCGCTCGAGAGTCCAAGCTACATGGGCGACCTCCGCATCCCGAATCCCCACCAAAGGCCACGGCCCGGACTCAGGAAGTGGAGCATCAAGAACCACTCCGTATTCTTGCCCTCCTATGATAATTGTGCTTTCACCATCCATGTGCTCCACCGTCGCCATGCGGCCGGGTTGTCGAACTCTCGCGATCTCAGCTGCAAGTAATTCGGCTTCAACTGCTGACCTCGGGCTTTTGTGCAGCACTACGAAAATACCCCTTTTCTCATCGTCTTCCCCACCCTTGCGAGCAATCAATAAGCAATCGGCCATGCCTGTATCGGCAGAGAAAGAGGACTCATCAGAACGAGCACCTGCTATGGTTACTGTGACGATATCCGTGCATTCCTTGAAGATTGTCTTGCGAGCCATCTCCCATACCACACCACTAATTGCGCTGAGCGGTAGCACCAGAGCAATGATCCCGTCTTGCCTGGCTTTGCGCAATGCAACATCCAAGAAATCTGCTGCAAGCCCCGCGTTCCCAGTACCAAGTGGCGCACTCCCCCTAAGGGAGACTAGGCGCTTTTGCATCTTCTTTTGTGTGGGCTTGTCATTCTTTAGGCCTGCGAATGCCGAATTGCCTTTGGCTAGCTTCTCACCTTCCATTCCAGTGGACCGCACAAAGGGTGGGTTCATAATTACCAGATCGAACTTCCCATTCCCTGTCCGATCCACTATGTCTTGAACAGCTTCAGGAGACCTGCCCCCTGCCGACACCGCCGTTGCAGTGTCAATAAACGACGATTGTACAAATGGTGCCAGCAATTCCAGGGACCCTATAGCAACACTTTTGTCGCCTTGCTTGCCATAGGGCATTGTCAATAGGCATTCCCCATCGAACGGAGTATCGGGATGGCTTCCCGCCAGCATAGCCGCCGTCAAGTGAACGCCGATGTTAAGGACGTCTAGGCCTACCAGCCCGTGCCGCATCATCGGCCTGTGAAGCTTGCGAGGGTCACCGCCGTGCAATTCGTGGAGCAAAGTCATCCTCTGGTACGCCATCGAGAGCAGGGTTCCCGTCCCACAGGTAAAGTCTCCAATTTGTGCACTGGCTAGTGTCTCCTCGTCTCCCCAGTTTGCCCCGCCCAGTGGGTTGTCCGCGGGCAAAGCCAGAGCCGCCAGGAGCGCCGCTGCTTCAGGCCGGGTATAGTAGGTCGCAAGAAACTTGCGGTCGGCAATGAGCCTTTGGAAGATTATCCCCGTCAGATCGTGAGACCGTGTTACACCGCCCGCAACCAGCTTCTGTCCGGTATGCCAGAGCCGGTCTAGCACTGCGTGGGCCGTGTGGGTGGGCATTAGGCCCAGCATCTCTTTGGCGGACCAGAAAATGGGCCAGTAGTTGATGCGCAGGATGCGTTCCCATTCCAAGCAAAGGTCAGCGTGGGCAAACAAACCTCCGGGACGGAAGTGGGCGACGGGTCGCACTGCGCGTTCAGGGCCTCCCTCGCTCTCTTCAATTAGGAATTCGGCCTCTGCCAGGGACTCATGGAAAACTAGTGCATTAGCTATAACGGTCATAACCATTCTGCGTGTCTGGCCTTCGGCATCATCATCCTGACCCAGAACCTTAGCTGCTCGCGCTCCCAATTCACCTCCGTATTTGTGCCTCCGCGTAAATTCGTCCCCTGCAATCCGCACTCCATTCTCTAGTTCAGTAGCCAGAGCCTCGATCCTGGGTGGAGGCACCGCCGCCCGCTGTACCAGCATCGCCAGGTCCCGCACCCCACCCTTTATCCATCCTTGCGTGGGTAAACGCTCCGGTTCTTCTTCAGCTCGGCGGGTGTACAGTGCATATTCCAACTCTTGGGTTTGGCCTATCTCTTTGCGCAGTGCGGAACCGTCAAGCGTGTGAAGTTCGGAGGGGTAGACAAGGGCGATCGCTGTTTCTATCTGCCTTCCGGTATTGGCGACCGTAAGCCCTAACCGCGCCTTGGCGTCAGCCTCTGCTTCTGTATGATTGCTGCGTTCAGCCTCAATGACGAT
Source organism: Dehalococcoidia bacterium (assembly GCA_965249275.1). Lineage (GTDB taxonomy): Bacteria > Chloroflexota > Dehalococcoidia > Plut-88900 > Plut-88900 > Plut-88900. The sequence continues at coordinate 372,233 of CBDFLQ010000005.1, read as the reverse complement.
AGGCCATCCGCTCGCCTCTTCCACTAGGATGTCGGGGCGGCCACCTTCTACTAGCACGTTCCCCGTCCGTTCGCTACGGGCATTCCAGCTTCGCCGTAGTTCATTGAGAACTTCGCCCAGTGCGACGTTTAGCGTTTGTTCGTGTGTGCTGTCCTTCAATTATCTGTCCTCTCCCCTATCCCTTGATGGATTAGGATAACCCCTCCCCCCCAAAAGTGACACGAACCCCTTGACCCGAATTGTACATCTGTACTATATTCACCCCCGATTGGCCAATCACTCACCCTAAACCCAAGGAGGAACCACAGCCCAGGGGGAACCACAGCCCCGGCCCACCGGAGGACTCAACGTCTAAGCCCATCCCGTGGCTCTGCATCAGCAGTGCCCGGCTCAAGCAAACGCCGCCATCTCCTCATACCAAAGGCCCAGGCTCACCTTCCCCCGCAACCCAGGCGATGGAAGATCCACAGACTATGCTCGGCAGGCCCCGTCCAACGACGCCCCTGCCGATTCAACGCCCCCCATCATCGGGTGCGTTTACCCCGGCCCATTGCGTGCCGGTTTTCCCGGTAGGTCAACCGACCACCGGTTTAGCAAGGCCCTCGTGTCCTTGTTTGTCCCGCCGTCCCTGCCACCCGTCTACCCGGCGGATGCACCGGGACGCCGGTTCTGAAAGACCGCCTCAGGCGGCATCTTCCACGTCAGCGGTCCGGTCATGTGCCGCTCACGATTTGGGATCTGCCCCACACAACCCTGACCACAGCCGGCAACGTGTGGGGATAATCCAGCCCGGTGCCGACGGCTCGGCAGCAACCCCCGGCCTGGTTTCTAGTCACGGACCTTCCATCGCCTGCCCCCTCCCAACAACCAAAACCAAGCTCCCACCACAACTCAATATCTCAGCGGGCTTGCCCCCATGTCATCCCGAGGCTCCACGAGGGATCTGGGGCGGGGAATTCCGCTCAATCGCGAATCACCCCCTCCCCTCAAAACCCCCGATACCAATTCACAATCGGCATCCGGCGGTCCCGCCCGAAGTTCCTCGGCGTGATCTTCACCCCAGGCGCCGCCTGCCGACGCTTGTACTCGTTCCGGTCCACCGCCTTGATCACCCGCTTCACCATCTCCTCGTCGAACCCCATGCCTATGATGTCCGCCGGAGACTTGTCCTGCTCCACGTAGGCCTCCAGCACCGGGTCAAGAACGCTGTAGGGAGGCAGGCTGTCGGTGTCCTTCTGGTCGGGGCGCAGCTCTGCGCTGGGCTCCTTGTCGATAACGCTCTGAGGGATAACCGGGCTCGGGCCCCGGGCGTTGCGGGTCTCGGCCAGCTCGTAGACCAGCACCTTGGGCACGTCCTTGATCACCGCAAACCCCCCGGCCATATCGCCGTACAGCGTGCCGTAGCCCATCGCCATCTCGCTCTTGTTGCCCGTGGTCAGCACCAGCCACCCGAACTTGTTGGAGATCGCCATCAGCAGGTTGCCCCGCATCCGGGCCTGCAGGTTCTCCTCCGCGACGCCCGACCCCGTGCCCGCAAACAGCGGGTCCAGCGAGTCGAGGCTCGACTGAAACATGTCCTCAATCGAGATGTTCCACAGCTTCACTCCGAGATTCTTCGCCAGGATGTCAGAATCTGCGATCGACCCTTCCGACGAGTACCGGGACGGCATTGTCACGACGACCACGTTCTCAGGCCCAAGGGCGTCCGCTGCGATGGTTGCCGTCAATGTGGAATCGATCCCCCCCGACAGCCCGATTACGACCTTCTCGAAGCCGTTCTTTCGAACGTAGTCCCGCGTCCCGATTGTCAGTGCCTCGTAGACCTCTTCCAGGTCGGCGAGAGCGGGCTCGGGTGCAGGGTCGACGGCGGGGTGAGTGGCGTCGGGATCGATATCCACCATAAGCAGGTGCTCTTCGAACTGCTTGCCTCGCGCCAGCACATCCCCCGACGGAGAGAAGACGCAGCTTCCTCCGTCGAATACCAGCTCGTCCTGCCCCCCGACCAGGTTGGTGTAGAAGACGTAGACCCCGTTGTCCCGTGCCCGGTCGGCCAGCATCTGCTCCCTGAACCGGCCCTTGCCCCGGTGATAGGGCGAGCCGTTGATGTTCATGATGATCCGCGCCCCGGCCTTGCTCTGGACGTTGGTCGGCCCCGACTCGAACCAGATGTCCTCACACACGTTCACCCCGACGCACGTCCCGTTGATGTCGAAGACCGGACATTCACTGCCCGACTGGAAATACCGCTTTTCGTCGAAGACGCTGTAGTTGGGCAGGTGGATCTTGTGATAGATGCCGAGAAGCCGCCGGTCCTGTATCACCGCTGCGGCGTTGAAAAGCTCCCCATCCCTATCGACGAACCCGACTACCACGGCAATCCCCACCGAATGCTCGATAACCTCGTCGAGACGCTCGCGGTTATCGCGAATAAGGTTGTGCTTATAGAGCAGGTCTTCGGGGGGGTAGCCCGTGATAGTCAACTCGGGGAAGGTTACGAGATCGGCGCCCTCGGCCCGGGCCCGGTCGATATACTCGAGAATCTTGGCCGTGTTGCCTCGCAGGTCGCCGACGGTGGTGTTGATCTGGGCGAGAGCTGCTCGGAGTTTAGTCATGGCTCAACGAGGCGAGGGCCGGCTCCTCCGGCGAGGCTAGAGTATAGCACGCCCCCAAGTCCTCCACGCTAACCGGTACGGAGTGCGTCCCGAAGAAACCACCCCCAACCCCTTCTCATCCCGCGGCCCCGCGAGGGATCTAGGACTTGCCCATCCACTAACCTCTCTTCAGAACCGTCCCTCGTGGTCCCTACCCGTCATCCCGGCCTTTGGACCGGCACACGAAGTACGGCGTTTCCATTCCTAGGGTAGGGGTATTCCGCTCGCCCTGAGCAGAGTCGAAGGGTCTCAAGAGCGGAATTGGGGCGGGTCTTATCCCCTCTCCCTCGATGGGAGAGGGCTAGGGTGGGTACAGACCGGGCAGAAAGGTAACACATAAACCGGGGACATGGGTAACACATCGTGGGATTGTATTAGGCAATCCCAGAGGAGGAAGATGTGTTGCCTTGGAAAGACACGAGCATAGAATCGGAGCGGTTGCAGTTCATCGAGCGTCACACTGCGGGAGAGGAGACTATTGCTGAGCTGTGCCGCCGGTCCGGGATCAGCCGCAAGACGGGCTACAAGATAATCGGCCGATACGAGGCGTATGGTGAGGACGGTCTACTTGACCTAAGCCGGGCTCCTCACAGCCATCCCAACGCCACTTCCATAGAGGTGGCTAAGCGTATCATCGAGGCGAAGCGCACCCATCCCACATGGGGCCCGAAGAAGATCGTCGCCTGGTTGCATTCCATCGAGCCCTACGTGCCCTGGCCTTCCTCCAGTACTGCGGGCGCCATACTGGACCGTGTGGGTCTGGTGAGGCGGCGCAAGCGGCGGCGCAGGGCTACACGCTGGGGCGAGCCCTTCGCCCACGCCCGGCACCCCAATGACGTGTGGGCCATCGACCTGAAGGGCTGGTTCCGCACGGATGACGGAATGCGGATAGACCCCCTTACAGCCCAGGACGCCATGTCCCGCTACTTACTGGTATGCGACCCTCTCGACCGCCCTGCCGGCCCGGAAGTCAAGCGCTCTCTGGAGAGAACCTTCCGAGAGTACGGCATCCCTCGGGCCATACGCACCGACAATGGTCCGCCCTTCGCCAGTGTGGGTCTGGGCAGCCTCTCACCACTCTCAGCATGGTGGGTCAAGCTCGGGATCGTACCCGAACGCATAGAGCCCGGTCACCCCGAACAGAATGGACGCATCGAGCGCCTTCACCGGACCCTCAAGGCCGAGACCGCAACACCTCCAAAGGCCAACTGGAGACGACAACGCAGAGCCCTCGAACGCTTCAGACACACCTACAACTTCGAGAGGCCACATGAGGCCCTGGGGCAGCAACCACCAAGCCGGCTGTACACGCCCTCGATCAGACCCTATCCCACACGTATCAGCTCGCCCGAGTACAACGCCGGTGTCACCGTACGTAGTGTCCGCAGCAACGGACAGATCAAGTGGAAGGGAGATATGCTCTACGTGAGCGAGTCCCTCAAGGGCGAACCCATCGGCCTGGTCCAGATAGACGAACGAACCTGGTCCATACAGTTCGGGCCACTCATCATCGGACTCCTTGATGACCCCACCAGAAGGGTCGACAAAACCCCAGTCAAAGTGTTACCTATGTCCTCGGTCTAACTGTTACCCATGTCCCCGGTCGTACAGTGAGGGTGATCCCGAGTGATGCAGCGCGGAGACAAGCCCCCCCACCCCAACCTCCTCCTGCGTCCTCTCCGACATATTCCGCAGCGTCACCACCCCCCGCTCCGCCTCATCCTCTCCGATGATCGCCACGTAAGGCACCCCCATCCCCCCCGCCTGCCGCAGTTGCGCCTTCAGACTCTTCGATGCAGGACCGAGCACGTTCGCAACACCCGCCCTAACCAGCTCCGCGGACAGCACGACCGCCCGCTCCCTTGCCTTCTGCCCGACGTAGGCCACGAAGACCGAGGGCAATTGTGGCTCGGGAGCCGCCACGGCCTGCTTCTCCAGGTTGAGAATTATCCGCTCGATGCCCATCGCAAACCCGACACCCGGCGTAGGCTTACCGCCAATCTCCTCTATCAACCCGTCGTACCTCCCCCCACCCCCGAGTGCGTTTTGACCCCCTTCTGCCTCAGTCTGTACCTCGAATACCGTGCGGGTGTAGTAGTCCAGCCCCCGGACCAGCCGGTGGTCGAGCACAAAGGGCACGTCCATCGCTTCCAGAAAGCCGACCAGGTCGGCGAAATGGGCCTCGCACTCGGCGCAGAGAAGGTCGCGGCTGCGGGGCGCCCCTTCGATAAATGGCTGACATCTCTCTTCCTTGCAGTCGAGCAGCCGTAGTGGCGCCCTGTCCAGCCGCGCCGTGCAGTCCCGGCACAGCTGCTCGACCCGTTCTCCGTAGTAAGACTTGAGCGCCTGCACGTATGCGGGACGGCACGCGGCATCGCCGATGCTGTTCAGCTGGAGGGTGAGGCCCGTCAGGCCCAGCTCTGCGAACACCTGCCAGCAGAGCCCAAGAATCTCCGCGTCGACAGTCGCGTCAGGGTCTCCTATCGCCTCGACGTTCAGCTGGTGGAACTGCCTGAGCCGCCCCGACTGCGGCCTGGAGTAGCGGAACATCGGGGCCATGACCGTGTATAGGCGTATGGGCTGAGGCCGGGTGTGGAGACCGTGCTGGAGGTAGGCGCGGCAGACGGCGGCGGTGGCCTCAGGGCGGAGGGCCAGGGTGTCGCTGCCCGATCTGTCGGGGATCAGGTACATCTCCTTCTCCACGATATCCGTCACCTCCCCGACTCCCCGCACAAAAAGGTTGTAGTCCTCGAAGATCGGCGTATCTATCTGGCCGTACGAATACCGCTCGCAGACGGAAACCATAGTGTCCCGGACACTGCGCCATCTTGGCTGGGCGTCGGGCAGGATGTCTTCCGTGCCTCTAACTGAACGGTAGCGTGTATTGCTTGGCAAAGGGGCCTCCCTGGGTCGGAGGCAAGGATAACGCCGCAAGGGAAGGTGGGCAAATGGGGTTGCGCAACGTCCTCTTTATATCTCACATCCACGTTCCGTCATTCCGCCCCCCGAGCCGGTCGAAGATGCGCCGAGGCGTGAATCCATCCCTGGGGTGGGGCCGCTCGTGCTGAGCCCGTCGAAGTATGAGCGGGGAGGGGGTAACATTCGCCGCTGATGCTGAGGAGACCTCCCATCCCCTCCCGCCCCTCCGTTATTCCCGAGTCGCCTTGGGTAGAGCCTTGATTTCTGCCCCAGCTCTACGTTCTGCCGTAGCCAAGTCAAACTGGCTTTGGAGATTTAGCCAGAACTGAGGCTCGATCCCGAACCAGTGCCCGAACCGCAACGCCGTATCCCCAGTTACCGACCTCTTCCCGGTGATTATCTGACTGACCCGATTCGGCGGCACGTCGATCTGGCGGGCGAAAGCCGCCTGGCTCACGCCGAACTCCTCCAATTCGTCCTTGAGTATTTCTCCCGGATGAACCGACCGACTAAACATGTCCCTATTCTCCCCTTCTAGTGATAGTCCACGATTTCAACGTCATAAGGCCCTTCATCACCTCCCGCCCATGTGAAACAGATGCGCCATTGCTGGTTAATCCTGATCGAATATTGCCCGTCTCTCGCTCCCCTTAGGGCCTCTATACGATTGCTTGGCAATTTTCTCAAGGTGTCCAGGAACGGTGCCGCGTTCAAAATGGATAACCGCTTTGCCGCTTGCTTCTCAAAACCTTGGAACGCAGGAACGAACAATCCCTCTGCAAACCGCCGGGTCCTGCTGTCACTGTATCCAAGAATCATGCCGACTCAATATACAATACGGTGATGCATGACGTCAATCGTCATGCATCACCCCCACACGGTCAGAGGTCCGTCATTCCGGCCCCGGAGCCGGTCGAAGATGCGCCGAGGCGTGAATCCATCCCTGGGGTGGGGCCGCTCGTGCTGAGGCTCTCGAAGTATGAGCGGGGATAGTGACGTACGCTGCTGATTGCTGAGAGCAGCAACGGTGGTCTGAGAATTGCCCCTCCCCCCACCCCGTGCTAGAATCATCCTGTTCCCCCGAGGGCTTATGCATTGTCCGAACGCATCTTAGTAGCAGTCGCTTGGCCCTACGCCAACGGCCCTTTACACTTGGGCCACTTGGCCGGGGCCTACCTCCCCGCAGACATCTTCGCCCGATACCATCGCGCCAAGGGCAACGAGGTCCTGATGGTCTCGGGCAGCGACCAGCACGGCACCCCAATTACCCTCCGCGCTGAGAAAGAAGGCGTATCCCCCCAGGAGATCGTGGACAAGTTCCAAGCCCTGTTCCTCGAGTCCTGGGACCGGATGGGCATCTCCTTCGACCTATTCACCACTACCCGGACTAAGAACCACCAGGAGGTCGTGCAGGATATCTTCCTGGACCTTCTTTCCAAGGAGTACATCTACAAAGATGGGATGATGCTCCCCCACTGCCCCAGCTGCAACCGCTACCTCCCCGACCGCTACGTGGAAGGCACGTGTCCCTATTGCGCCAACACCGGGGCCCGCGGCGACCAGTGTGATGCCTGCGGCAAACCTCTCAATCCCACCGACCTCCTGGACCTGAAGTGCCGGGTCTGTGGCGCTACGCCGGAGATTCGCAGGTCGGAGCACCACTTCCTTAAGCTGAGCGCCTTTCAGGACCGGCTTATCGAATGGGTCGAGACCCAGGACCACTGGCGCACCAACGTGCAGAACTTCACCCTCCAGATGCTCAAGGACGGGTTGAAAGACAGGGCCATCACCCGGGACATTGACTGGGGAATCCCAATTCCCTTGCCGGGTCTCGACGACAAAAGAATATACGTCTGGTTCGAAGCGGTAATCGGCTACCTTTCGGCGAGCATAGAGTGGGCCAAAAACCGCGGCACGCCCGAGAAGTGGCGGGACTTCTGGGGAGATGACGCGAAGACATACTATTTCATCGGCAAGGACAACATCCCCTTCCACACGATCATCTGGCCGGCGATCCTGCTCGGCTACGGCGGCCGGGCTATCCCCTATGACGTCCCCGCCAACGAGTTCCTGAACATCGACGGCAGGCAGCTTTCCACCAGCCGTAACTGGGCCGTTTGGCTCAACGACTACCTGGACAACTTCCCCCCCGACCTAATGAGGTACTACCTCTCGGCCAACATGCCCGACACCTCGGACTCCGACTTTACATGGGGTGAGTTCGTGCGTAGGAACAACGGCGAGCTTGTCGGCACCTACGGCAATCTCGTGCACCGGGTGCTGACAATTACCTACCGGAACTTCGATGGCAAGGTCCCGTCGCCCGGACCCCTCTCTTCCGACGAAACGGATATGCTCGACAAGATCAACCAGACTTTCGCCGAAGTTGACGATCTTCTATACCGGTGCCGTTTCAAGGAGGCCATCAGGCAGGCAGTAGGCCTGGCCCAGGAGGCGAACCGCTACCTCGACCGTAAGGCTCCGTGGCGGCAGGTCAAGGAAGACAAGGACGCCGCCGCCACGACTCTCTGGTGTGCTATCTCCGTTGTCACGGCCCTGAAGACCATGCTCTATCCGTTCTTGCCCTTCAGTTCCCGGATGCTGCACGGCTACCTGGGCCTGGGTGAGTTGGACGAGCGCTCTGAGTGGAAGATCGAGGCCCCCGTCCCTGGACGCGAGCTTCAGAAGCCTTCACCCCTGTTCACCAAGCTGGAAGACGAAGTGGCCGAGGTGGAGACCGCCAGGCTGGAACAGGTCTCGGGCTAAGGACAACGTCTGCCCATGCCCTCTGCCAAGTCGCTGTCTATCTACAAACCGATCAGGGAAGAGCTTAACCTGGTCAGGTCAGACTTGGTTGCCATCGCCGAAGAGGACTTTCCCGGCCTGGCGGCTATGCTCGCTCACGCTCTGAAGAGCATAGGCAAGGGCACGAGGCCCGCCATCACCATCCTCTCCTCCAAGTTCCATGACCACGATCCCGCCTCACCCCGGCTCATGGCCTGCGCCGTCGAGCTTCTCCACATCGCCACCCTTGTCCACGACGACACCATAGACAAGGCGGCCATCCGACGCGGAAAGCCGACCATCAGCAACCTCTGGGGAGACAACGCTGCGGTTCTGGTCGGTGACTACCTCTTCGCCAAGTCTGCGACGTTCGTCTGCGCCACCGAGAACGTCAGGGTCATACGCCTCTTTTCCGAGACGATAATGTACCTCTCCCGCGGCGAGCTTCAGGAACGACTAGGCGCCTTCGACTGGACGACCGGGAGGGACGACTACTATGAGAGGATCCGTCAGAAGACAGCGTCGCTCTTCACCACTGCGGCGGAGTCCGGGGCCATACTGAGCGGCGCTCCCGAAGACACGGTCGAAAGGTTCCACACCTTCGGCTACTGCCTGGGCATGGCCTTCCAGATAATCGACGACATTCTCGACTTCCAGGGGACGGAAAAGGAAGTCGGCAAACCCGTTGGGGCAGACCTGGCCCATGGTGTACTCACCCTGCCGGCTCTGCTGCTCCAGGAAAGGTACCCCGACGAGGACCCGGTGAAGGCAATCTTCCAGGCCCCGGGGGACGACAAGCCCCTGCAACGAGCCTTGGAGATGATCAACAACTCCTCGGTTATCGAGGATTCCTACGCCATCGCCACCGACTTCTGCCGCAAAGCCGAGGATGCCCTCTCCCCCCTCCCCGACACCCAATACCGCAAAGCCCTCATGGAGCTCCCGCCCTACGTTCTCATCAGGAAGAACTAGAGATATCCGGCCTTGCTCCACCTTTTCGTAGTCCTCCAAAAGGCACATTGAGAGGCGTCCCATCCCCTCTCCATTGATGAGACCTCTGCATAACCTGTGCTGGAGGGGCCGGGGCCGCTCGTGCTGAGGCTCTCGAAGTATGAGCGGGGGTGGAGATTAGGCGATCTGGCTGGTAGAGAAGCTGCAAACCCCAGTTACGCAAAGGGCTCTCGATGGGAGAGGGCTAGGGTGAGGGTGTTCCGAAACATCGGCGTTTTTTCTTACCACACAAGCCAAAAGTCCCTCTAAAGGGTAGAGCCTACCCATTTACCTGTCATTCCGAGGCCCCGCGAGGAATCTAGGGCGCTTGCCCCCCAATCGACCTTGGTTTTGGGACTAATCAGGTAGATTTTGGAGACATGGGCGCAGATTCTCTGATAGCCATCGGACGACCGCAGTACAATTTGAAAGTACCACCTTCAATTTGTACCCTTGGCCCTGCCTCACCCCTCCCCTACCGGGCCCCGAAGGCCACCCCACCCCCCGACAACCGTCACCCACACCCCTATCCCACCGATCTCCTCAGCCGGAACACTCATCGGGTCCCGGTCCAGCACGACAAAATCTGCCAAATCGCCCCTCCTGACCACACCAACCCGGCCCCCGAGACCCCCGTAATGAGATGCCGTGCCACCGTGAAGGGCCATCGCCTCAGCTATGGATACCCCTTGCTCTCGGGAGACCGGTTGGCCCGTGCGAGCCCTGCGCAATACTGCGGCCTGGATCCCGAGAAGCGGGTCGGGTGGCGTCACCGGAGCATCCGACGAGGCTGCAACACTGAGCCCCGAGTCCAACCATGCCCTTAGCGGATAGAGGTTGGCGATGTCTCTTTCGGGCAGCTCGGCAAGGTACCTGTCCCCACTGTGGTAGACGAAGGCGGGTTGGGTCACGACGGTTACGTTCCTCGCCTTCATCCTCGCTATGAGGGACGGGGGACAGATGGACGCATGCTCAATCCGGTGAGCCAGGCCGGGAGCATCGATGGACTCAATGGCCTTGATGGCGGCCTCTACCTCCGCCTCCTCCACGGCGTGAATTGCCACCGGGAACCCGACCGCCGCCGCCTCCCGCACGGCCTCCCTGAGCTCCAGAGGCGAAGGTTGCAGTGTCCCACCCGCCTGTGATAGCACGATCTTGCAATGCCCGACCCGCAGCCTGTCATCCCCCTCCCCAAACCCTAGCCCCGCCCCGACGAACTCCCTCAAGTGCTGGAAGCCGGGCATGATGGTTGCACGGGGGAAAGGCCCGGGGCCCGAGACCAACGACTGAAAGAAGCTCCACCGTTTGAGGGAGTTGCACGGAGATGCGTCGTGAAAGGAAGTGATTCCCTTGGATAGGAAGACCTCGGCGGCTTGACGGGCGGCAGGTTCCATCTCCTCGCCCCGAGGCTGGGGCCCGAGCCGCTCGTCCAGCCAGTCGTCTAAATCTATGAACAGGCCCGTGGGCTCTCCCGTGTTGATGTCCCGGTCTATAAAACCGGCGATTGGTTCGGGTGTCTCAATACTGATCCCGGCCAAGTCCAAAGCCCGGCTGTTCAACACCGTCCCGTGCCCCGACCTATGCCCGAGCTTGACGGGATGGTCGGGAAGGCAAGGATCGAGGTCCCAACGGGTCGGATGCCGCTTCTCTCGGAGCCGGAACTCGTCATAACCCGCCCCCCGCACCCATTCGCCCTCCGGGGTTCTCTTGGCACGCTCGCTGAGGGCGGCTGTGATGTCGAGGATGGAGGCTACAGCCTGGGGCGAACAGTCGACACTGGTCAGAGACGAGGCATAGGCCAAAAAATGCACGTGAGCATCGATGAAACCGGGAAGCGCTGTACGCCCCTCACAGTCAATCTCATCGTACTCCCCGGATCGGAGTGCCAGTCGTACGTCCACGTCCGATGTTGATGTGATCACCCCGCCCTCGCACACAACCCCCGTGGCCCGCGGCGCGCTCGGGTTCAGGGTTATCACGTTAGCGTTATGCAGTACCAGCCTCGGAATTTCTTTGAAGAGACTCTGCATCCCGTCGGACACCTTTTCATAACTAGTGTTGGAGGGGCCGGGGCCGCTCGTGCTGAGGCTCTCGAAGTATGAGCGGGGGGTGGAAGTCGTGTGATCTGGATAGTACAACAGAAGCAATACGTAATTATGCAAAGGTCTCAATGTGGCTGACTTTGGCCGCATGATAGCACCGGCAATTCGGATTTTGACTTGCCGACCCCGGCGTCGTAGCATCGCTGTGGCCCTTACCCGCTTCAGCAGCCGGAGAGATATGAACAAGTCGGACGCGCAAAAGACTGGACCCACCGAGCAGTCAGACGCGACGTCGGCCTTGTCCTCTGTCGGAAGACTCAGTAGAACCCGCATCGTCTTCATCCTCCTCGGCACGATGATGTGCCTGTTCCTCGCCGCCCTCGACATGACCATCGTGGCGACGGCCTTGCCGCGAATCGTCACCGACCTCGGTGGCATCAGTCAGATATCGTGGGTTGTTGCCGCGTACCTCGTAATGTCGACTTCCCTGGTGCCGGTTGTGGGCCGGATGTCGGACATCTACGGCCGAAGGCTGCTGTTCATTATCGGGATAGCGGTGTTCCTGTTGGGCTCGGCCTTGGCTGGCGTATCCCAGAACATGCTGCAGCTCATCATCTTCCGGGGAGTTCAGGGGGCCGGGGCGGCTGTCTTGATGTCCAACACCTTCACCGTCATCGGTGACATCTTCCCTCCCGCCGAGCGAGGAAAGTGGCAGGGGTTAATCGGCGCCGTCTTTGGGATAGCCAGCATCGTCGGCCCCCTCGTCGGCGGTTACCTCACCGACACCCTCAGCTGGCGTTGGATTTTCTACATAAACCTGCCCGTGGGCGGCGCAGCGCTGATTGCCCTCATCGCCGCCATGCCAGCGATGTCCCGGACAGGTATAAACCAGAAGGTCGACTACTGGGGCGCTGCAGCACTGATCGGTGGGCTGCTCCCGTTGATGCTGGGCGTCTCCCTGGCCGGGCAGCAATACCCGTGGGGCTCGCCTCAGGTCATTGTGTCGCTGGCTTTTGGAGCCGCGATGCTCCTGATGTTCCTATTAATCGAGACCCGCGCCCCGGAACCGCTCCTCCCCCTCTCGCTCTTTAAGAACCGGATATTCACCGTGGTCGCAGTGTCAACGTTCTTCAGCGGAATGACTATGTTCGGGATCATCATATTCGTCCCCCTCTTCGGGCAGGGTGTACTCGGTGACTCCGCCACCAACTCGGGGCTGGTGCTCACGCCGATGATGCTCGGCGCGGTTGTCAGCAGCACCTTGGCAGGGCTGGCCCTGTCCCGTTGGAGCCGCTATAGATACCTCGCCCTGCTCGGCATGGGCGTGATGACGACAGGGGTGATTCTGCTGGCGACGATGGACAGCACCACGTCCAGCGGCGTGATGGCCAGGAACATGGTGATAGTGGGCGCGGGACTGGGAATAACCTTCCCCCTGTTCACCATAGTGGTGCAAAATGCGTTTCCCTACGGACTCATGGGGCTGGTCACCGCCTTCGTCCAGTTCTTCAGGAGTATCGGCGGTTCACTGGGCGTGGCGGTGATGGGCTCGCTGCTGGCCTCACGGCTCTCGACCCACCTCGCCGCCAACCTCTCCCCCGAGACCCGTGAGCTGATGGGCACAGCGCTGACCGAAGACCTCGGTGACCCCAACGCCCTCATCAGCCCTGAGGCCCGCACCATGCTGGAGGAGCGGCTGGAAGGGCTCGGCGAGAGCGCAGTTCTGGAGTCGGTGGTGGAGGCCATGAGAGAGAGCCTGGCATCGTCGATTCAGGAGGTTTTCATCGTGGCGGCGGTGTTTGCGGTGCTCGGTGCCGTAGTCCTGGTTGGGTTGAAGGAGATACCGCTGCGTAAGAGGCACCATTTCGCTAAGGAAGCGGCCCCGGAGCCGGGGCCCGGCTAACCAACCCCCGTGCTACAATGACCCCGCCATTCTAATCCCGAGACTCAGGCGCCAGGGAGCTTAATATGTTCGTTATGGATAGACGGGCCTTACTTAAGGCGGAGTCCATTCCCTCCGTAGAAAAGGGCTATCAGACCAACGTGGCCGGCCCGATACTCGACAGCCCCGGCGGCCGCTTCTGCGCCGTCCTCATGAACGCCGACAACCCTCTCGAAGTCCGGCAAATGAGCGGCTGGGACTCGAGGGAAGCCTGCGACCGCTACCTGAACGAGGTTTACCCCGCCGTGTGGGAGGAGTGGAAGTGGGTCTTCGACGAGCCCCCCACCCCGAAATTCTGGGAGATTAACTGGCCCGGCAGGCTCGAGTTCAACCCGCTGCAGGCCGCCGGCCCGAACTGCTACCTCCGCACCAGCCGCTTCAAGTTCAAGCCCGAGGGCGTCTCTCACGTATATAACAACTTCGATGAGGAAGTTGTTCAGCCCGTGGTGACCCAGCCGGGCAGCCGATTCCTCTTCGTGCTCCATTCGGCGGAGGAGGAAAGGGTCGGGTCCCAGGTTTCGGGATGGGACTCCAAGGAGGCCTGCGACAACTATCTCAACAACGTGTTCCCGGAGATCTTCGGAAAGGTGGAGCACGTCTTCGAAGAGCCTCCTGTAGCCACCTTCTGGACCATCAAGTTTCCCGTGATCGCCAATTTCTAATCGAAAGACTGGACGGAGAGCCATGTACGTACGCACCAGCAGGTACCGCCTGACCCCCGAGGGCCTCGCCGACCTAAAATCCGGCATCCGTGAACAGATGATGGGCCCCATTACCGCAGCCCCCGGCAACCGACTCTTCGCCGTCATGACCTCGCCCGATGATGAGCAGAACGGGTTGTTCGTCAGCGCGTGGGAATCCAAGGAAGACTGCGACCACTTCGAAAGCGAGGTGCGTCCCACCCTCTACGCCCGATGGAAGGACGGTTTCGACGGGCCTTTCGAGGTGAATTACTGGGAGACCAGGTGGCCCGGCACCCTCCAGATCAACGAAAACTCCCTCGCCAACCCCTCGCCTATGTACGTCAGGACCAGCCGCTTCAAGCTCCACGAGGGGCAGGTGGAAACGGTGGCCGGCCACTACAGGGGAGAGGTCATGGCTCCACTGGTGGCAGCCCCCGGGAACCGGTTCGTATGCGTCCTCCTTTCGACCGAGGAGGATAGGGTCGGCTCTCAGGTCACGGGCTGGGACTCCAAGGAAGACTGGGAGCGCTTCGAGCGCGAAGTCTACCCCAACAACATCAAGAACTTCTGGCACCTCTTCGAGGTCAAGCCCACCGCCACCTTCTGGAACCTAACCTTCCCCGGCCGAGTCCGCTACTAGCATCCCCTCCTTGCTCAATGAGTCGCAGATGCGCCGAGGCGTAACCTTTGCCTAACTTCTCATGGTGGGGCCTGGGCCGCTCGTGCTGAGGCACTCGAAGTATGAGCGGGGGGTCTGTACGACCGGGGACATGGGTAACAGTTAGACCGAGGACATAGGTAACACTTTGACTGGGGTTTTGTCGACCCTTCTGGTGGGGTCATCAAGGAGTCCGATGATGAGTGGCCCGAACTGTATGGACCAGGTTCGTTCGTCTATCTGGACCAGGCCGATGGGTTCGCCCTTGAGGGACTCGCTCACGTAGAGCATATCTCCCTTCCACTTGATCTGTCCGTTGCTGCGGACACTACGTACGGTGACACCGGCGTTGTACTCGGGCGAGCTGATACGTGTGGGATAGGGTCTGATCGAGGGCGTGTACAGCCGGCTTGGTGGTTGCTGCCCCAGGGCCTCATGTGGCCTCTCGAAGTTGTAGGTGTGTCTGAAGCGTTCGAGGGCTCTGCGTTGTCGTCTCCAGTTGGCCTTTGGAGGTGTTGCGGTCTCGGCCTTGAGGGTCCGGTGAAGGCGCTCGATGCGTCCATTCTGTTCGGGGTGACCGGGCTCTATGCGTTCGGGTACGATCCCGAGCTTGACCCACCATGCTGAGAGTGGTGAGAGGCTGCCCAGACCCACACTGGCGAAGGGCGGACCATTGTCGGTGCGTATGGCCCGAGGGATGCCGTACTCTCGGAAGGTTCTCTCCAGAGAGCGCTTGACTTCCGGGCCGGCAGGGCGGTCGAGAGGGTCGCATACCAGTAAGTAGCGGGACATGGCGTCCTGGGCTGTAAGGGGGTCTATCCGCATTCCGTCATCCGTGCGGAACCAGCCCTTCAGGTCGATGGCCCACACGTCATTGGGGTGCCGGGCGTGGGCGAAGGGCTCGCCCCAGCGTGTAGCCCTGCGCCGCCGCTTGCGCCGCCTCACCAGACCCACACGGTCCAGTATGGCGCCCGCAGTACTGGAGGAAGGCCAGGGCACGTAGGGCTCGATGGAATGCAACCAGGCGACGATCTTCTTCGGGCCCCATGTGGGATGGGTGCGCTTCGCCTCGATGATACGCTTAGCCACCTCTATGGAAGTGGCGTTGGGATGGCTGTGAGGAGCCCGGCTTAGGTCAAGTAGACCGTCCTCACCATACGCCTCGTATCGGCCGATTATCTTGTAGCCCGTCTTGCGGCTGATCCCGGACCGGCGGCACAGCTCAGCAATAGTCTCCTCTCCCGCAGTGTGACGCTCGATGAACTGCAACCGCTCCGATTCTATGCTCGTGTCTTTCCAAGGCAACACATCTTCCTCCTCTGGGATTGCCTAATACAATCCCACGATGTGTTACCCATGTCCCCGGTTTATGTGTTACCTTTCTGCCCGGTCTGTACCGGTCCTGTCCCCTCTCCCTCGACGGGAGAGGGCTAGGGTGAGGGTGAAACTGGGCTTCAAATGAGCAGCCTACGAAGTTAGCTAAACGGCCCACCAAGAAAGTTAGACTCCCGTGACCTGGCAAGACCACTATAACCGCAACCTAGTCTCCCCCGAGGAGGCCGTCCAACTCGTCAACTCCGGCGACCGGGTCTACATCCCCATCTACCCACACCCCGACTCCCTAATCCACGCCCTTGCCGCGCGCCGCGACGAGCTTAAGGACATCCTGATAACCTGCGACGCTCCCATCGAAGACCCCGGCTGGTTCGACCCCAGCTGGAGCGACTCTTTCACCGTGACCATCGAGCAGATCCTCGGAGAGATGGGCCGCTCCGCCCTCGACCGCCGCATCGTCGACTACATCCCCATGATCTTCTCCACCCAGTTCCAGCGCTATTCGACCGACTTCGGCGACGTGCCCCCCATGGACGTCTTCATGGTCGTCACCTCTCCCCCCGACGCCAACGGCTACTGCAGCTTCGGCGGGCACCTCTGGAACAAGCGTGGCTTTGTCAGGCGTTCGAAGAAGGTCATCGCCCAGGTAGATAGCTCGCAGATTCGGACCTACGGGCACAACTACGTCCACGTCTCGGAGATAGACAAGTTCGTCGAGAACACGCCCGTTCAGCTGTCCGATGCCCAGGCTTCGGACTTGCTGGCCTCGGTGGAAGACGAAGATGTGCGTGCGCTCCTGGACGAGTTCGTCCCCAACATGGACCCCCGAGACCGTTCCGAACACCTCCCTCACCTGGTGTCGAGAGACGTGAAGCAGATCCAGCGTTTCGCTGCGTACCAGTGCTGGATCGAGCCCTCAGAGGACGCCAAGACAATCGCTGGTTACGTTTCGGAGCTCGTGAAAGACGGAACCACCCTGCAGATCGGTACCGGAACCCCGAGCCGCTTCCTCGCCACTGTCGGCGCCTTCGACGACAGGAAAGACCTGGGCTGGCACTCTGAAATGGGCATTCCGGGTGTGATCGACCTGATAAGGCGGGGCGTGATCACCGGGGCCCGCAAGACGCTCCACAAGGACAAGGCCATATTCGGGGCACTGCTCGGGTCCACCTACAAAGAGCTGGACTACGCTCACGAGAACCCCCTCATCGAGCAGCTTGATGTCGACTACGTCGCTAAAGCCACCACCGCCGCCCTCAACGACAACATGGTCTCCATAAACAACGCCCTCTCCGTCGACCTGACCGGCCAGATTAACGCCGAGACCGTTTTCGGGGGTCGACTGATGAGCGGCACCGGCGGTCAGTTCGACTTCCAGATGGGAGCGGTTATGTCCAGGGGTGGCCGAGGCATCACCCTGCTCAGGTCTACGGCCCTGGGTGGCATATCCTCGAGAATCGTCCCCCAGCACGAGGAAGGCACCATAGTCAGCGTACCCCGCACCTTCGCCGACACCATCATCACCGAGTACGGCGTTGCTCAGCTTTTAGGCAAGTCCAACAGAGAACGCGCCCGAGAGCTAATCAACATCGCCCACCCCAACTTCCGCCCAGACCTAACCAAAGCCGCCGAAAAACTCTTCTACCCCTAACCCCCCCATTCCATCCTAGGGGAGCCTGTCCGCCTTAGGTGGATCATTCCGGCCCCCGAGCCGGAATCCATCCCCTCCCCCGTAGGGGCAAACCCTCGTTGTTGCCCTGGGTGGGGCCGCTCACCCTGAGCTAGCTGAAAGTCCGCCGAGGCGGATCGAAGGGTCGAGCGGGGGGAGGCCCCGCGCTGCCAATCAGTCGCGTCCGCCCGACGCCACCCCACCCTATTCTCCCCTGTCATTCCGAGGTCCCGCGAGGAATCTAGGACTTGCCCACACACGTCTCTCATTACACCCTCCCCATCATCCCCGACCCTGCCGAAGACGCTGTGCTGGCGTGAGTCCAAGCCAAGGGGCCACGCATCCTGATTCCGTCGAAGCATTGTCCAATTGGAATGGCTTCCTTCCACGTAGGGGTGACCGGCTGGTCGCCTTCCTTCGCTAGACGCGGCCAAAGTCCCAAAGGAATTCTTCTATCAATAGGCAGAGAGCTGTCGCTGGATGCCTTAGTTTAGCCAGGGAATTGCTGAGCATAGTCCTTTTCGATCTCATCGGGGGTGGGTAAGTCCAGCCAAACGCCTATATTGGCCTTCCTTCCCTCACTGCTGAATAATGCAGCCTTGCAGCTGACGAAGTATCCCTTTCTTTGCCACAGGTCTACGGCCTTGCGGTAGTCCCGAGCTGTGTTGCGACTCAGATATCCTACAGGTTCCATTTCTTCGTTCACAACTGCACATACTTGTATCGCGTTCTTATCGAACTTGTTGTCGGGCTCTCGCACAAGGACAGTGGTGACAACGTTCTTGCTCCCGTCCTTTTCTGCTCCTTGTTTGGCGCGTTTAAGTGCATCAACGTAGTGAGACTCCCCAACAATGTCAACCACATAATCGCCCCGGCTAAAGGATGCTATGTCGATGTTCATGCGTTGAGAGCTACCCCTTTTTGTGGGCTCGTCACCAGAGTCGCCTACAAATATATCTTTGATCCACTTAAATACCATTACTCTGTATCCTTCCGCACAGAGGTTGAACGGTCGCCTCTACTTGATTTTGGTCCCCGTCCCTCATTGCTTAGATTTCGTGGGATTATTCGTTATAGTTGCTCCCCACAATGAGGGCACGTCTTACCCCGCCCCACCCGATGCTGCACCTCTTCAATGAAGCCCGACCCCAGGATACCGGCGGGTAGGGCGAAAAGACCTATTCCCAAGACCGCCATCAACCCCGCTAGCGTACGTCCCACCGCCGTTATCGGGTATGCGTCGCCATAGCCGACTGTAGTCAGAGTAATGATTCCCGACCACATGGTCTCCGGTATGCTGGAGAAGACGTCAGGTTGAGCGTCATTTTCGGCGTAGAACATCAAGGAGGATGACAGCAGCAGGAGAAGCGATAGCACCATTATTACCGTTACCAGTTCGGTTCTCTTGGCTTGCACGACTCGTCCAAGGGTTCGTAGACCGGAGGAATATTGCCCCAACCTAGCTGCGCGTCCCATGAGTCGGGCTGCCCGCAATACTCTGAAGTCCAGCCCAAAAAGGTTGAGTAGGGCTGCGTAGAAAGGGAGTATGGCTATCAAGTCTACGAGGGCTAGGGGAGATGCGATGAATCTCAATCGTCCTGATATCGGGTGGGAATATCTTGGGTCGGCGACACAGCTCCAAACCCGCAGCAGATACTCGATTGTGAACACGCCCACTGACACGGCCTCGAAGACCCCAAAGGCCCGCGGCGATAGGTCGTGAATCTCATCGACTGTTTCGAAAACCAGAGCGGTGATGTTCAAGACAATTAGGGCAGTCAGGGACACCGATAGGACTTTGCCGACCCGTGAGTCGGGTTCCGGGCCAAGCGCGTTGTGGACAACCCTTTGAAGATTGGAAGCAATCATGATCTGATGCAGTCAGGATACTGCCGCTCGGCCTTCATTGTAGGAGCCTCAGTGCGTCCAGGCCAATAGACGTCATAGCTGAGTGAGGCCCGAAAGTGACACCAACCCCTTGACCAGACTTGTACACATGTACTATATTCATCCTCGACTGGCCCGTCACTCACCCAAAACCCAAGGAGGAACCACAACCCAGGGGGAACACCATCCCCGGCCCACACGAGGACTCAACGTCCCAGCCCATCCCAAAGGGCGGCCCACACCGCCCCACGGCTCAAGCGAAAGCCGCCATCTCCTCATACCTAAGGCCCCGGCTCAACCTTCCCCCACCCATCAGGCGATGGGAGGTCCATCGACTCTAAGCAGCATGTAGGCTTGCGAGACCGGCCTACTCGACGCACCCTTCACCCGGCGCGTTCGAGTCTAAGCTATGCGCATAGCTCAGCGAAATATAACAGCCCGCCTATGCAGGGCTTGCTAAGGGCCATCGAGCCCTTATGGGACTCCACCGTCGTCACCATCCGAGAGTTCCGTTCGGTAGACGACGGCAGCGGGTTCGTGCTCCCATTCCTCCGAATGGTCGAGCCAAGCGTCTTGTGGACGAGAACACCCCACTCACCTCGTCCGCCTAGCTAAAAGACACGTGGGGTCATCGCAGGTTGGCCTCCCGCCCCTGCCCAAGAGTCACCGACCTTCCATCGCCTACTCCCTCCCCAACAAACCAGCCAAAACCCAAGCCCAACTGAATATCCCCCCCGATGTAGAACGAGAGTCCCGGCGCAGAAGGAACAATCAAAAATCGTGCCTGTTGCCCGCAAACAATCAAACACAAAGCCGTTCCCATTTGATTGTCCGTGACTCTTTCGATAGTCATATGGCAACCGCCCCATACGCCCTGCGCGCGTTGACCGAGGTTAGGGTGGGAGGTAAAATCGAATAGGCCCCGGGGCCCGGCGCAAGATTCCTTGGGAGTCCGCAGCAGAGTGAACCCGTGAGGAGAGCACATGCAGTCAAGTCTCATAGGTAAGATACAGAAGGCCAAGGCCTACGCTGAAGAGCCCGACAGGGTGCAGTTCAACAACTTCAGCCTTAGCTTCCGAGGTGCCCACCAGCGCCACAACGTCACCTATGACGACGGCATCCTCAGATGCGACTGCGGCTTCTTCACCTCCTGGAACATGTGCAGCCACACCATGGCCCTCGAGCGCATGTTCGACCCCATGCTCCCCCGCGTCGAATACGTAAAGAGCTAACCGCTCGCCATTTCCTGAGAAATGCAAATGGACCAGGCGTGACGCGCCTGGTCCATTGTCATCTACTTTTACAGAGGTGTGGGGTATTCCGCTCGCCCTGAGCCGAGTCGAAGGGTCTCAAGAACGGAATGGGCGGGGTCCAATCCCCTCTCCCTTGATGGGAGAGGGCTAGGGTGAGAGTGATATCGAGGCTATCCTACCCCTCGTACCCCTCAAACACGAGACACGCATTCTGCCCCCCAAACCCGAAGCTGTTCGACAGCACCTTCCCCACCGTCTGCCGGCGCGCCTCGTTAGGCACATAGTCCAGGTCGCACTCGGGGTCCGGGTATTCGTAGTTGATCGTCGGGTGCATCACCCCGTCAACTATCGTCATCACGCACGCCACCGACTCCATGCCCCCCGCCCCGCCCAGCGCATGCCCGATCATCGACTTCGTCGAGCTTATCGCCACCTTGTACGCCGCTTCCCCAAACACCTTCTTGATCGCCCGCGTCTCCACCGAGTCGTTAAGCGGCGTCGACGTCCCGTGAGCGTTTATGTAGTCGATCTCGTCGGGCCGGACGTTGGCATCCTCGATGGCCCAGCTCATTGCCCGAGCCGCGCCGGAACCTTCGTCGTCCGGCTGCACCATGTGGAAAGCGTCGGAGGAGACCCCGTAGCCCGTGACCTCGCAGAGGATGTTTGCACCCCTGCCTAGAGCGTGCTCCAGCGTTTCCATTATCAGGATGCCCGCGCCCTCCGCCGGCACAAACCCGTCTCTCTTCGCGTCGAAGGGTCTGCTGGCCTTCGACGGTACCTCGTTGCTGGTGGAGAGCGCCCTCATCACACTGAACCCCCCGAGCCCCAGCTGGCTGATCCCCGCCTCCGTGCCTCCGGCCACCATCACGTCCGCCGAGCCCCGCCTGAGCACCTCCAGGGCGTCTCCCACCCCCTGTGTCCCCGCCGCGCACGATGTTGTGACCGTGTTCGTGAACCCCTTCAACCCCAGTATCCGGCTCACCTGCGATGTGGCCATGTTGGGAAGGATCATCGGGAAGAAGAATGGGCTGAGCCGCATCCCGCCTCTGGTCTCGACTGTTCGACCCCCGTCCTCGATATCCGGAAAGCCCCCGCACCCGTTGCCAAGCACGATTCCCAGCCTCGACGGGTCCTCCGACTCCATATTCAGCCCAGAGTCCTCGACGGCCATAAGCCCCGCCGTCACCGCTATCTGGCTGAACCTCGACATCCGCCGCGCGTCCCGGGCGTCGAGCCGGTCCCTCGGGTTGAAGTCCGGTATCTCCCCGGCAATCTTGGTCGGATAGTTCGTCGTGTCGCACAGCGTCATCGGCCCTATCCCCGACACTCCATCCACCAGGTTCTTCCAGAAGTCCTGGGCCGTCCGCCCCAACGGCGTCACCGCCCCCAGACCCGTCACCACCACCCGCGGTCGGCCCCTATAGTCGGTCAACTGAGGTCGAATTTCCGATGGACTAGTCGTCAACTGAGTGTGCCTTCCTTACAAGCCTGCACAACCTGCCTCCCCGGATACTCGGGGAAGGTCCCATCCCCTCTCCGTCGATGAGACCTTTGCATAATCCTCATTCCGAGGGGCGGCGGGGAGGTCCAGTCCCCTCTCCCTCGATGGGAGAGGGCTAGGGTGAGGGTGAGGGTGAGGGTGAAAGTGTTCCTAGAGAGCCCCATTCAATAAGTCTCCACAGGCACCCGTTTCACCGCCTCTATCGCCTCTCCCACCACGAACAGCGAGCCAGTGGCACAGATCAGGTCCTCCTCGGAGGCTATCTCCCGCGCCCTTTCCAGCGCCTCTTTCACGCTCCCCGTAGCCTCGACGATTATATCAGGTCGGGTGAAGGCCCCCGCTATGTCGGCTGGGTCTGCCGCCCTCATGTGCCGAGACTTCGTCAATATCACCGTCGACGCCAGGGGCAGAAGTTCCGAGGCTATGTCATCCACGTTCTTGTCCGCCGACACCCCCACCACCAGCACCACTTTCCCAAATTCGAAGTACTTCAGCAGCGCCTCCCGCAGCCTCCTCGCCGAGTCCCCGTTGTGCGCCCCGTCGGCTATAACCAAAGGCCGTCGCCCGAGCTCTTCCATCCGACCCGGCCAACGCAGGTCGGCGAATCCGTCCAGCACGTCAGCCTCTGAGATGTGCCACCCCTTCTGTCGAAGCACGCTCAGTGCCGCTATAGCCGCCGCAGCGTTCTCCTGCTGATGGTCCCCGAGAAGAGGCATCGAGATCCTGTATTCATTCTCGAAACCTCGTACCAGCAGGCTTTGCCCCCGGTCGTCGTGCCCCAACGCCCTCCACACCGACTCCCGGCCCACGTTCACCATCTCCGAGCCCCGCTCCAGCGCTATCGACCCAATCACCTCTTCCACCTCTGGCACTTGAGGCGCGACCACCACCGGGACCCCCTCCTTGATTATCCCCGCCTTCTCTCCGGCTATCTCCGGCAGAGTCTCGCCCAGCAGCTCGGTGTGGTCCCGGCTTATCGACGTGATGACGCTCACCTCAGGAGTGACCACGTTCGTGGCATCCAACCTCCCCCCCACCCCGACCTCGAATACCAGGGCTTCCACCTGTTTCTCAGCGAAGTAGAGCAACGCCATAGCGGTCAGCGCCTCGAAGGTTGTGATGTAACCATGCTCCCCGACAGCGTTGATCTCCTCGACGTGGGGTTTCACCTTCTCCATCGCCCCCGCAAAGTCCTCCGCCGAGATAGGCTCCCTGTTTATCTGCACCCGCTCCCGGAATGTGTGGAGGTGGGGGGAGGTGAATAGCCCGACTCGGTACCCGGCCTTCTGCAGGACGGAAGAAATCATCGCTGCCGTGCTTCCCTTACCCTTCGTCCCGGCGATGTGCACAATCCCCAACCCCGACTCCGGCGAACCGAGCCGCCTCAGCAGCTCCCTCACCCTCTCCAGGTCCACATTCCCCGGCGAGTAAAGCTCCTTCAACGACTTTTCGTAGTTGGTGAGCCCCAGTATGTATTTCAGGGCGGAGCGATAGTCCAAGAGGTCTCCTTAACCGCAGCCGACAGCGTTCATTCTATTTTACCCGTCAGGTCGGCCATCGGCGAGTTGTCCTGTTGGATCACTTTCTCTTCGACTCCTTTCGAACAGGTCGTGCAACTTCAGCTACAACAGGCCTCCGTTGCATTTGTTACCGATAGCGTTTAATGAAAGACCCCGAGTCTCCAGACTCAGGGTCCCGGTAATTGGGGGGGCATTCGGTTCAAGGTCGGCGCGGGTCAACTCGTGCCGGACGGTTTCTTTCTCAGTCCGAGCAAAGCGAAGCCAACCATCAGCCCTATGGCGGATATATCAGGCCTGTCAGCTGAACGACCACATCCACCACCGCTCTCGTTCTGCGACGAAACGGGAGTTGGAGTGACTGTACTCTGAGCCAGCGCATCTCCTTCTCCTTGCTCGGTCGTATCATCCGCTGCCTCTGAAAGTCTGCGCCAGTACTCCGACAAAACAGGAGTAGGTGCTATTGTACCTTCAGCAGGCATGCGTCTCTCCCCCAGCTCGGCCAGATCTGGCGCCGCATCCGACAGTCTACGCGTCCGGTTACAGATGTTAACGGTCGAACCGTCGTGCGAATAGACAACGTAAGTCTCCCCCTCTCTGAACTGGAAACCGCAGGCGGACTCGTCTCGAAAGGTCGTGAGGAACATAGTGCTGTAATTCGACCCTTTCCAGACAGTTTGAACATCGAACTCCACAGTCGTCGGATCAAGACTGTTTGCACTGTTGTCTCCTCGTTCGAATTCGCGTACCGAGACGACTCTGCCCATGAATACTGCCGCAGAGTTCGCTAATTCTTCTGATGGTGAGTCCGGCCATATGCACGAACACGCGTAGCTCCGCTCCGGCTGGAGAAGTAACCAGACCGCGAGCAGTGAAATGATTAGCGCCAACGGTATGGCTATGGAACGCAAACGTAAGGTCATAGTGAGCCTTCCAAATGTAGGTCGGGCCTAACATACACAGCCCTGGGTGTCCGGGGACGTCAAACTTGCGTTCCCCCCGTCACCTTCTCGCGGGCCGGAGTCCCAGCGTTATGGACAGGGCTTCCTTCCATCCCATGTCCAGGATGTAGTCGATGTTCCCATCTAGCGGGCGGGCCTGAAAGTCGAAGTTGGCTTCCACGGACCTGTGCGCCGACACATTGTCGATGTTCAGCATGTCCAACTGAACCCGAGTGATCGGCGGGTGAGGCGAGGCTATCTTCAGGAACGGAAGCGCCGCACGCATCATGGAAGTTGGTACTCTCACCTTAATCCGCATGCGGCCAAACCTCCGGATGATCGTGTCCGTTATCTGCCGGTAGCTGAGGATGTCCGGCCCACCGATCTCGATGGTCTCTCCGGTGTAGGTGCCGTCAATCAGCACCCTGTCCACGCACCGTGCCACGTCCTCAACGTGTATCGGCTGAAACTTCGTATTTCCCGACCCGATAAACGGGACCACCGGCCCGACCCTGATCGTTGCAGCCAGGGCGTTTATAAACTCGTCCCCAGGCCCGAACACCAGCGAGGGCCGCAATACAACGTGTCTCAATTTAGAGTTGACTACTGCTTCCTCGCCCTCCCATTTCGACCTCAGATAAGGATATTGAGGGTCGGGCCCCGCACCAATCGCACTCAGGTGGACTATCTTGCGCACGCCGGCCTGCACTGCCGCCTCCACCACGTTTTGCGTCCCCTGCACGTTTATTGCCTCGAACGTGGTCCGGCCCTTCTCCCTGATTACCGCAACGGTGTGGACTACCATATCTACACCGTCGCAGGCAGCCCGCAGAGAGTCGGGATCGGTCACGTCCCCCGTGACGAAGTGGACCGCCGGTAGCCCCGAGGCTCGAGGGTTGGGCACCGGCCTCACCAGCCGTCTCACCTCTTCTCCTCGCTCCACCAGCCGCGTCACTATCCGCCTCCCGATAAAGCCCGTCGCTCCCGTAACCAGTATCACTTTTCATAACCTCGCACAGCAAAAGTGCGTCGAGATTAGCAAAGCGGTTTTGGGGTGTCAACGAGGCTCTCCTACTGCTCCGAAATCACCGAAAACAACCCCTCTTCAGCGCCGTTTCAGGGGGTGCCGATGATATAATCGGAGGTGCCGGGCGGGGCATTTATCTTTGTATACACACCTTCATCTCCATTCCGAATTCAGCCTGTTGGATGGCCTTTGCCGCATCCCAAACCTTATGCAGCGGGCCCGGGACCTGGGGATGGAGAGCATGGCCCTAACCGACCACGGCAACCTCTATGGCGCCATCGATTTCTATTCCGCTGCCCGCAAGACCGGCGTCAAACCCATCATCGGTTGTGAGGTCTACGTCGCCCACAGCAACCGCCGTACCAAGACCCCCTCCGAGAAGTCACCCTACCACCTGACCGTCCTCTCCAAGAACGAGACCGGCTACCGCAACCTCATACAGCTGGTCACCAAGGCCAACATGGAGGGCTTCTACTACAAGCCCCGCATGGACAGGGCCCTCTTCGAACAGCACCATGAGGGCCTCATAGTCCTCTCCGGCTGCCCCACCGCCGAGGTCCCGCGCGCCATCCTGGAAGGCCGTATGGACGACGCCTATGCCGCCGCCCGCTGGTACCGTGAAGTTTTCCAGGACTACTACCTGGAGATCCAGCGCCACGACCTCGACATGCTTACCCCTATCAACGAGGGCCTCCTCCGCCTCAGTCATGATCTCGAAATCCCCCTGGTCGCCACCAACGACGTTCACTACATCCACCGCGACGAGGCCAGTGTCCAGGACATCCTTCTCTGCATCCAGACCAACACCAACGTCCAGGACGAGAAGCGTCTGAAGATGTCCGACGACTCCCTCTATCTCAAGACACCCGAGGAGATGCGCCAGCTCTTCTCCGACCTGCCCGATGCCCTTGAGAACACAATGTGCATCGCCGATATGTGCGACCTCTCCATCGAGTTCGACCGCCTGCGCCTCCCCCACTACCCCACCCCCCACGGCGAAGACGCCGACGACTATCTTGCAACCCTTTGCGAAGAGGGCTTCCGGCGCCTCTACCCCGGAGCGGGAGAGAACGCCCGCCGCCGCCTGCTCGACGAGCTGGACGTCATCAAGAAGACCCAGTTCGCTAACTATTTCTTGGTCGTCATGGACATTACTTCCTATTCCAGGGAGAACGGCATCCTGTTCGGCGTCCGGGGAAGCGCCGCCGGCAGCGTAGTCCTCTACTGCCTCGGCATCACCGACATCGACCCCCTCGAGTACGGGCTCGTATTTGAGCGTTTCCTCAACATCGAGCGCAACGAAATGCCCGACATCGACCTGGACTTCCAGGACGACCGTCGGGACGAAGTCATTGCCTACGTCACCCGCAAGTACGGGGCCGAGCACGTCGCCCAGATCGTTACCTTCGGCACCCTTGGCGCACGCGCCGCCCTAAGGGACGTCGGGCGCGCCCTTGGAATGCCCTACTCTATCGTCGACAACGTGGCCAAGCAGGTGCCATTCGGGGTCAAGTCCATCGACGAAGCCATGAAGGCCAGCCCCGACCTTAGCAGCACCTACAACCAGGACCACGCTGTCCGCAAGCTCGTCGACTCCGCCCAGAAGCTGGAAGGCGTGGCCCGACACGCCAGCACCCATGCCGCGGGCATCGTCATCTCACAGGAACCCCTCACCAACTACGTTCCTCTCCAGCGCGCATCCCGCAGCGACGGTGAGGAGATAGCCGTAACCCAGTTCTCGATGGACCCCATCGCCAAGCTGGGCCTCCTGAAGATGGACTTCCTCGGCCTCATTAACCTCACCATCCTTGGCAAGGCCCTGGACATCATCGCCAAGAGCGGGGGCGCCAGGATGTCCCTTAACGACATCCCCCTCGACGATAAAAGGACCTTCGACCACCTCTCCAGCGGAGAGACCACCGGCATCTTCCAGCTGGAAAGCTCGGGGATGCGTAGATACATCAAGCAGCTTAAGCCGACCTCCGTCAATGACGTGGCTGCCATGATCGCCCTCTACCGACCCGGCCCTATGGAGCACATAACCCGCTTCATCGAAGCCAAGCACCAGCGCGCCGAGGTCACCTACCCCCACCCCGCCCTCTCCGACATCCTCGAGGAGACCTACGGCGTCATCGTCTACCAGGACCAGGTGCTCCTTATCCTCCGAATGTTTGCCGGCTACAGTCTCGGTCAGGCCGACGTGGTGCGGAAGGCGATGGGAAAGAAGATAGCCTCCCTCATGGCAGAGGAGCGGCAACGGTTCCTGGAAGGGGCCAAGGCCAAGGGGTTCCCCCAGGATTTATCCGAGTACATGTTCGAACTGATACTGCCCTTCGCCGGCTACGCATTCAACAAGGCCCACAGCGTCAGCTACGCCATGATCTCCTACTGGACTGCCTATCTGAAGGCCAACTATCCCGTGGAGTTCATGACCGCCCTCCTCACCTGCCACCCCAGCCAGTCCGATCACACCTCCTCGGCAGTGGAAGAGTGCCGCAAGCTCGGCATCCAGGTCCTCCGCCCCGACATCAACATGTCCGACATCGACTTCACCATGGAGCGCGACAACGGGTCCAGCTCCATCAGGTTCGGCCTATCTGCGGTCAAGAACGTTGGCGATGGAGCAGTACGCCCCCTCGTCGAGGCCCGGCAGGAAGATGGCCCGTTCAAGTCCGTCGAGGACATGTGCCGCAGGGCCAACCTGCACAACCTCAACAAGCGGGCCTTGGAGAGCCTAATAAAAGTCGGGGCCCTGGACTCCCTGGAAGACCGAGGCTCCCTGCTTGGGGGAATCGACCGTATCCTCTCCATGTCCCAGAGGGAATCGGACTTGAAAAACTCAGGCCAAACGACTATGTTCGACCTATGGGGTGCGTCCGTCGCAACCCCCCTCCCCGAGCTTGAGCTTGAACGGATAAGAATTCAGCCCGGCGAATCCGAGACCTGGGAGAAAGAGCTGCTCGGCGCAAGCCTCGCCGAAAGTCCCATTTCGCGCATTAACCGCAATCTCGGCGACATCGAGCCCAACATGTGCGGAGATATCAGCCCCGAGCAGGATGGGCAAAAGGTGATACTGGTCGGGCAGCTGTCCTCCTTTAGAACT
Organism: Dehalococcoidia bacterium; assembly: GCA_965249275.1. Taxonomy (GTDB): domain Bacteria; phylum Chloroflexota; class Dehalococcoidia; order Plut-88900; family Plut-88900; genus Plut-88900. The sequence goes on along the minus strand of CBDFLQ010000005.1, from coordinate 343,331 downwards.
GGCACCACAAGAAGAGGCGACCCCTTCGGCGCTGCGGTCATGGAGGACATTTCCGGCTCCATTGAGGTCGTCGGTTGGAAAGAGGTCTACCAAAGGACCCAGGCCCTCTGGGTTGATGGATCGATTCTCAAAGTGGAAGGTAGGGTCCGCCTCCGAAACGGTGACCGTGTTTCCGTCCACTGCAACTCCGTCCAAAAGTTCGATCTCCCCACCGAAGACGACGAGTCCGAAACTCCTCCCGTCATTCCGGCCCCCGAGCCCGTTGAAGATGTCGAAGATGCGCCTCGGCGTGCGCCGGGGCGTGAATCCATTCCCTCCGGCGTCGAACCATCTATTGAACCAACAGCAAATGGAGCCGTTCTCCCTGAGCCTGCCAATCGGAGCGGTGAGGATTCCCCTCGCCCTGCCGCAGGTCCGCCGAGGCGGATCGAAGGATCAACCGAGCGGAATGGGGAAGCCCCGCCCGCTTATCCTGAACCTGCACCAGTTTCAACCAATCGGGAATCGGAAAATGGTGCCGCTCACCCCACCCCCACCGTCATTCCTGCGGAGGCCGGAATCCATCCCCCTCCAACCACCCCCGGCGAAGTCTGGCTCAAAATCCGCGCCACGGGAGACGACACCCAGGACGCCGAGATGCTCAAAGACGCCCTAACCATAGCCAGGCAGTGTCCCGGCCCCAGTGCCCTATTCCTCCAAATCGAAGAACGCTCCCGAATCACTCACTTGGAGGTCCCCGGCGTCCAGGTGGAGTATTCCCCCCGCCTCGTCAAGCTCCTCTCCCCCCGCCTCGGCGATGACGCCATCACACTAGCCGGGGCCTAGACCCGGAAAGGTCGCCCGAAAATGAAGTGGGTCCTAGTAGCCACCGCCCCCGACCAGATCATCGCCGAAATGTGGGGTGGCCTCCTCTCCTACAACGGTATTCCATTTCGCCTCAATCCCGGCGACACCAGCGCCTTTCTTGGCGTCTCCATCCGACCCTGCGGCATCCTCGTCCAGGAGCACATGCTCGAAGAGGCCCTCACCGCCATTGAAGGCGAAGAGGTAGACGAGCCTGTGCCCTGTTAACCGTAAGGCCTCCCCAAGGGCGCACCGACGCGAGCCTAAGGAGACAGCGCAATCAAGGCCAACCCCCCCACAATGAAACCCGAGCCCAGTAGTCGACCTTTGCCAAACGATTCCTTCAGCACGAAGACTCCCAATAGAACCCCTATCACTATTCCGGACTCCCGAGCCGGAGCCATGTAGCTGACCTGCGCCAGGGAGAATGCCGTCAACGCTAGCCCGTAGGCGACAAAAACCAGCAGACCCGCTGCCAAAACTGCCCTGGTGTTCGTTCTCCACTCCCGTTTTACCGAGGCCAGACCATGCCTGCGGATTACGTACGGAGCAAGGGCTATAGCGCCCCCAATAGTCTGCATGTACATATAGAGGAAAGGTTGAACGTGCTCCACGCCGCGCTTGTCCACCAGCGAGTAACCGGCGATCGCCATCCCCGCGAGCACGGCAAAGCCGACGCTCCGTTCCCGCAACAACCTGGACGGCCTGGCAAGGATCTGCCGGAATCGGCCCCACCAGGAAACGACATATATGCCACCGACGATAAGGGCGATGCCCATTACGGCAGGCCACGCCACTCTTTCCCCTAGCAATGGCACTGCCAGAACGGGGACCAGCATGGGACCAATGCCTCGGGCTACGGGATAGATCAGTGAGAGATCACCTCGGGAGTAGGCCCGCCCCAGCATTACGAAATAGAAACTCTGAAACCCCGTGGAAACCAGCGCGAACAAGTATCCCGGAGGATCTATCGGGTAGAGCCAGAACAGAACGATGCCCAAGGGCACGAACATCACGCTTCCACTAACGACTATCCCCCACACAAACGCTTCCTGGTTATCGGAGCGTTTTAGCAGCAGGTTCCACGTCGCATGGAAAGAGGCGGACAGCAACATCAACCCCAGGGGCAGAGCGTTCATAAGCGAAGTCTATCCGACCAAGCGCCCCTCATGCGACAGTGCCCATCACCAGTACACAAGCGGATTCCCCAAAGGCGCCGACTATACTCTGTACCACGCTCTACCCCCGACCTCGTCCATTCCAGTCGACACACCAACGACACTGTCATTCCGAGGCTCCGCGAGGAATCTAGGAAACCTCTGAACAAGTCTAAGGGCATAGGTAATAGGTAAGATAGGGAGAGTAAGGCCAAAGCTGAGGTGAGATTTGATGGAGCAGCCGACATTTGCAGACTTGGAATACGAGGGCAAGAAGCGAAAGACCCGCCGGGAGATATTTCTGGAGCGGATGGAGGACCTGGTTCCATGGGGAAAGTTAGAGGAGCGAATCCGGCCCTACTATTCCAGGGCGGGCCGTGGACGGAGGCCCTACGAGTTGTCGGTGATGCTGCGGATACACTGCGTGCAGCTGTTCTACAACCTGAGCGATCCGGGCATGGAGGACATGCTCTACGAGGTGGAGTCGGTGAGGCGGTTCGCAGGTCTGAGGCTGTCCGGCCCCTTGCCTGACGAGACTACGATACTGAACTTCCGCCATCTGCTGGAAGAGCAGGAGTTGGGTCGGGGGCTGTTCGAGGAGATCAACCGTCATCTGGAGTCTCGGGGACTGAGGCTCAGGGAGGGTACGATTGTGGATGCGAGCATCATCGAGGCGCCGGCGTCTACGAAGAACCGTGCTGGAGAGCGAGACCCCGATATGCACCAAGTGAAGAAGGGGAAGGAGTGGCACTTCGGTATGAAAGTGCACATTGGTGCAGACGCTGACACGGGGGTGGTGCACAGTATGAGTACGACAGCTGCGAACGTGCATGACGTGACGGAGGCGCACCGGCTGCTGCATGGAGGGGAGAGGCGAGTGTGGGGAGATGCGGGATATCAGGGAGTGGAGAAGCGGGCGGAGAATCGGGATATGGATGTGGAGTGGCGGGTGGCGATGAGACCTGGACGGCGTCGGAAACTGAGGGCGGGGAGCTGCGAGGCCTTAGCGGAGAAGAGCAAATCATCCATCAGGGCTAAGGTGGAGCATCCGTTCCTGTACGTGAAACGGCACTTCGGCTACGCCAAGGTCCGCTACAGGGGCTTGTACAAGAACACGCAACGGGTGGCGATGCTGCTGGGGCTGGCCAACTTGGTAAGGGCCGAGCGCCACTTAGCGGTGTGACGGAGGAGCAGTGTGGTCAAATCCGGGTCGATGGTGACTGGATGCCCTGACAGGCCAGAACATAGGATGCAAATAAGCCACCGAGACGCAACATTACGACCCAACCTCTCCCCAAAACTCCATGCAAGACAACCTAAGCTGGTTTACAGTGAGTTGTTCAGAGCTTCCCTAGGACTTGCCCCATCACCTATCTGCCTTCCCCTCGTCATCCCGCCCCCCGAGCCGGACAAAGATGCTGCAAGCGGAACGTCCGCCTTGGGAGGATGCGCCTTTAGCGTGCGCCGAGTCGTGAATCCATCCCCTCCCTCTCGTACTAGTCCACACAACATCACCAAATCCCCAACCTCGCCCCTTTTCCCTCCTCCCCCGTACTGAATTGACCACATAGCGACGCCCAACCCCCAACCCCTCTTCCTTTCCCCCTTCCCCGCACCGAACTAGCCACATAACATTCGCCAACCCCAACCTCTCTTCCTTTCCCCTCCCCACCTGCACCGAACTAGGCCCCACAACATCGCCCAATCCCCAATCTCTCCTCCTTTTCCCCTCCCCCGGTACTGAATTAGGGGCATGCATATGCGCTAAAGCGCATATGCATGCCCCTATTCTTCTTTCCCCCTCTCCCTTGAAGGCCCTAAGGGAGAGGGGGACCAAGGGGGTGAGGGTTCCCCCAGTGGGGTGGTGGGGCGCAACCCATCCCCACCCACCTCAAATCCCCCGACCCACCTCGTGCCCTTCGTACATTGCCTGCTCAACAGTACGCGGAGCCAGGCAGTCCCCGACTGCATATAGCTCCGCCACCCGACCCTTCAGCCCCTTGTACAGCCCATCGACCGCCCGCCGGTTGTCGGCGAACACCACCACATCCACCCCATCCCGACTCTCCTCCTGCCCCGTGACAGTATTCCTCAATGTCACCGACCCCTCCCCAAGCCCCACCACCTCCGTAAACGCCGACACCTCAAGGCTCTTGTACAGCAGCCGTTCATAAATTACCCGCCACACCATCGGCTGGAGGTTAGAGCCCGCGTAGGGAGCCGTGGTCGCCATCTCGACCTTGTTCCCGTGGTCCAGCAGCAACTCCGAAACATCGCTCCCGGGATGCATGCCCTGGGTATCGACCACCAGCACGTTGCGGTTGTGCGGTACGTCTCCATCGAGCACTTCGTTAGACGTCATCAGAACAGGCCCCGATGCCGAATCTTCCATTCCCAAGTACGTCTCTGCCCCGGTCGCCACCACCACAACGTCGGCCCCGAATTCGAGCACCGACTCCACCGTTGCCTCCGTATCCAGCCGTATATCCACCCCCGCCCTTCGGGCCTCGGCCTCTCCGAACGTGGCTATTTCTCCGAATTGGGTTCGCATCGGGCCACGGGAGGCGGTTAGCGCCTGACCCCCCAGCCGAGAACTCTTCTCGACCAACGTCACCCGATGCCCACGCCGCGCCGACACCGTCGCCGCTTCCAGTCCTCCCGGCCCCCCACCCACCACCAGCACCGACTTGATCACCGCCGCAGGCGATATCTCGCCCCACTTCCACTCCCTGCCCGTGACCGGGTTGTGGATGCAGGTGATGTAGTTCCCCTTAGTCCTCCGCCCAATGCAGCTCTGCATACACCCGATGCACGGTCTGATCTTCTCCACCGCTCCAGCCATAGCCTTCTCCGGCAGCCGGGGATCGGCGATGAGCTCCCTGACCATTCCGATCAGGTCGGTCTTACCCTCCGAAAGCAGCTTTTCCGCCAGCCCGGGGGTGTTTATCCGACCCATACCCAGCACTGGAACGCTCACCGAGTTCTTTATTCCTTCCCAGAGGTGGGCAAACGGCGCTGGTCGGTAGTACATGGACGGCATGTGGTTCGCCATGCTTCCCAGGTCGGAATAGGTGCTGTTGCTCACGTTCAGGTAGTCCACCTGCCCTTCCGCCGTCAGCCGCCTTGCCGCCTCCTTCATCTGCCTCAGGTCCAGTCCCCCGTCCACGAACTCGTCACCGCTTATCCGCATCCCGACTACGAACCCCCGCCCCACCCTTCCCCGCACCGCCCTGAAGACTTCCAGCGCAAACCGGAGTCTGTTGTCCAGCCCGCCCCCATACTCGTCCGTCCGATGATTCGTCAGTGGCGAAAGGAACTGGTGGATCAGGTTACCGTGCGCCCCGTGAAGCTCCACACCGTCAAACCCGCCCTCCTCCGCGAATGCCGCACATAGGGCGAAGGCCCTCACCAACTCCTCTATCTCCGAAGAGTCCATTTCGTGGGGGACTTCGTTGTTGCCGTAGCTCGACTCTCGAGACGCGACCGGGGACGGCGCCCACCTCGGCAACCCTTCTACAGAGCCTCCCTGCCGGCCCTGGTGGCTAAGCTGCACTACCACCTTTGCCCCATGCTGGTGCACCGCTTCCGCAATCTTCCGATAGGACGGGATGATGGCCCGTTCGAATCCCCAGAGCGTGTCCTGAGTCCCGATGTTGCTCGTTGGGTGTATCGAGGCGCTCTCAGTGATAATCATCGCCGCCCCGCCCCGAGCCCGCTCCGCGTAGTAATGCACGTGCTGGTCGGTGAAGAGGTGGTCTTTTGTGAACCCCGTCCCATGGGCCGTGTTCACTATCCTGCCGCGGAGTGTGAGACCTCCCACCTTTATGGGGCTGAACAGCAGTGGAAAGTGCGGTTGGATGTCCGCGGGATTGGGACCTGGTGTAGTAGTCACGAGTTGTAGAGGATGCTCAGGAAAGGCCCCGCACCCCTTCAGCCCCCTCCAGTCTCAGGAGCCGCTTCTTCATCTCGATGTGGCCGCCGTATCCACCCAGCCCCCGGTCGCTGGCGATGACTCGGTGGCACGGGATCAATACCGCCACGGGGTTGGACGCCATCACCTGCCCCACCGCCCTAGCCCCTCGCGGCCGTCCCACCGCCGCTGCCAGGTCGCCATAGCTGCGCGTCTCCCCGTGAGGGATTTCCCTAGTGGCCTTCCAAACGGCCCGGGTGAACTCAGGGGCCTGGGGCAGGTCCAGGTCTGCATCTTCCACGAGTACGTCTTCCCCGGAGAAGAGCCGTTGCAGCTTCTCTTCCAATTCGATGAAATAGTCGTTGTCGAGCTCCGCACCGCCAAGATCGTGCTGGATATCGCTCATGGCCTCGTCGGGTGTCGGCAGCGGAATCGTTAGTCTCCGCACCCCCGCCTCCGAGGCCACCACCCCCATCCACCCCATCGGCGTCTCTAAGACTGCGTACTTCATTCTCTGTTTCTCCAACCGGTCAGCCTGCGTTTGATGGACCAGATGAATAGCTGCCGTCGCAGTGCGTCCCAGTCCCCGGCCAACGACTCCCGTTCGCTCTCCGACAGTGGTGTCGACCTGTAATTCCGAGCCCCATACGCCTCACCAATCCGTTCGATGTGGCCGTCCACTGAGTCCATTGCCACCGCCAGGTTCAACGCGAACTCCCTTGGTGTGTCCGTGGCCCGTGGCCCGTGACCCGCAAGTCTCGCCATCCTTGCCATCTTCCCGTAGACCTGCGCCGAAACCCCCAGTTTTCTAAGTCCGTACGCCAACCACACGATTAGGGTTAGGAAAACTAGCGCCACCCCGGCTATTACAGAGACGACTGCCACAATTCCCCAGCCCGGAATCGGCCCCAGAGATAGCCTTCCAACGGGGCTGAGGTTGTCCTGTCCCACGCCCGGCGGGTCGCCGCCCTGCATCAAACGGGCCACGTCTTCGATGCCTTCCTCTTCATCTCCCTTGATGAACCCACCGCGTATTATCACGTCGTTCTGAGGGACGGGTTCGAAGGCGATCCACCCATAGTCCGGGAAGTAAGCCTCGGGCCACGAGTGGGCGTTGGCGCTGATTACTACGTATCGGCTCGTCTCATCGTCCCACCCGCCCGTCGAGTACCCCACCGCCAACCGTGAAGGTATCCCAACCGCCCTCAACATCACCACCATCGACGACGAGAAATAGCTGCTGTACCCCCTCTTGGTCTCGAACAGGAAGTAGTCCACTCCGTCCGCTTCTTCCGGTGGCGCTTCTATGTCCGTCGTGTAGAACGGTATGATCCTCAGCCAGTTCCTGATCGCTATCGCCTTGTCGTAGGGATTGTCCCTGTTGTCCGTCAGCCCCTCCGCCAGTCCCCGCACCCTCTGCGGCAAATCGTCCGGCAGCTGCAGGTACCTGTCCGTCACCCAGGACGGGTAGTCCGTTCCCGCTTCTATCAACGCCTCCTCCGACGCCGTGGAGGTGTAGGAGATGGCGTCATAAGTGTCGGTGGGGTTCAGGTCTTTGTGGGGACGGAGTGCCGTGATGTCGGGTGGGTTGGGCGGCTTCCGGGACAGGATGACCTTGCTGGCCCTGCTTCCGTCCCGCACGATCTCCTGGATTATCGTATCCTCCGGCATTGCCTCCAGAGCCCTGGTGAAGGTGAGCGTGCCACTTTCGGCATCCGCCCTTATGGCCCGGGCCACGAGCCTCAGCTCTTCAGGAAATGCCTCGAAGTCCGTCGGCTCGGACAGGTTTATCTCGAACGTCATAGGCGGCGAGATCTCTATCTCGAACCTCCGATTAGCGTGCAGCGGGTTCGCGCCCGCAAAGATCGCATCCGAGCTAACACCCATCTCCACCGACTGCTCGAAAAGCTCCGTTCCGCTGTAGACGGCTATCTCCTCGTCCTCTCCCGGCAGGAATGCCTTGTTTAGGTCGACCCTCTCTCCCGTCAGCCACCCCTTTGGCGTGTAGACGTCGAAGGTCGCTGCTCTCCAGTAAGCCGGCTGGTCCGACGATATCTGCATCACCACGTGGTCACCGAGATTGCTCGCCCCCCTGAACGGGAACGCATCCCCGAACTTGTGGATCGTATATGGTATCTGTGCCGGTAAGAAGGACAAGACCCTGCCTAGCTCGGTCTCCATGGCCTTCCACGGGATGCTCATGACCGTCCAGCCCTTCTTCATAACGTCGGGCCCGAAGTCCGTGCGAGGCACCAGCACCACGGACAGCATCATCACCCCTGCCAGCAGCAGCGTCGTGAACCCGAACGCCGGCGAAATGCCCCTGACGTAGGGCACCTCCTTCCGGTCCCACGCCGCCCTCTTTCGCAGAAAGTACATCCTCATGGAAAGCAGGATCACCATCAGGATGAACATGTAGAAGAACACCCAGAACTTCTCGGGGAGGTAGAGCAGGTTCAGAAACAGCGCGAGACCTGCAGGGATTACCGCCGGCCAGAACCTCAGCGACCGGAACACGAACCACGACGCCACGTAAGTGACAATCCATGTGAATATGAATACGATGATCACGAAGGGCAATGGGTCCGCGCTTATCCCCCCCGACTCCGCCGCCGTCACCCATACCTGGAACCTGCTCACCATGTCGCTGGTCTTGGCTATGAACCACCCGTCCGGAGTCAGATACCGTGTCTGCCAGACCATCAAAACGTATGCGAACAGGATGCTGCCCCCGTGCAGGAATATTGCCCGTGTTTTTATCTTGGCAAGCAGCATCCCTGTGAGCACCGCAATAATCGACGTCATGCTGTAAGAAGGCATCCCATCCAGCCAGTGGGCCGTCTCCACCGACCAAACCACCGACAGCACCAGCAGCAGCACTATGACGAAGGTAAGCCACCCCTCCTTGGGCCCGTACTGCGAGCGCGGCAGGCCACCCAGAGGCTCGAAGTCCGGGGTGTGCTTCTTCAGATTAGGCGCCGCTACTGCCATTCGCTACCCTTCTCAATCCATTCCGCGGTGCGTGGGGCCGCTCGTGCTGTCGAAGATGGAACATCCGCCTGAGGAGGATCCGCAGAGGCCGAAGCAGGGTCGAAGGGTCGAGCGGGGGGCGTCCTGTCCCCTCTCCCTCGACGGGTCGTAGATGCGCCAAGGCGTGAGAGGGCTAGAGCCTGCCCTGAGCCTGTCGAAGAGGTGAGGGTGATCCTTGAGGGAAAACAACATATGCGCTTCACCAAATCCCTCACACCGCCTTTCCCACGTAGTCCATCGCCAGCGCTTCGCTCAAGTCTTCTCCCATCGCCAACACGCATGTTGGGATCTGCCCCCCGGCCAGAGGTCCACCGCCCGCCAATTTGGCTGTCCCGTTCACCCCACTCCCGAAGCTCTCGATGTCCAGCACCACCACCGCCGACTGTATCCTCTTCTGTGACAACCGCTGCACCGTTCCCATCCACTCCTCCTCCGGCCCCGGCGCCACTATGACCAGCGTACAGTATCGATTGAAGACGGTTTCGCTGTCTCTAAGCACGTCGGCAAGGGGCACTTTCCCCTCGGCCTTGATCTCCGCCAGGCCGTCCATTATCAGGTCGAACTGGTTGACTCCCGGCTTGGGAGCAAGGTTCAGCTTGATGTTGCCAACCGCGGTTATTCCCACGGGCAGTCCCCTCTGAAGGTACTTGTCGGCTATTGAGGCTGCCGCCGTGACCGCGTACTCCTCGCTGCTCTCCGGCCCCGAGCCCCGGTGCACTCTTTCCTCCATGTCCAACACGATCCACACCTTCGCCGACTCCTCCTGCTCGAACTCTTTGACCATCAGCTTTCCGGTTCGTGCCGTGCTTCTCCAGTGCACCCGGCTGTAGCTGTCGCCGGGCATGTACTCCCGAATGCCCGACGCGGCTGGCGTGACCACCTGCGTATGCTGCCGGGATGTGGAGTCGCCCGGCAGGTCGCTGGACGGCAGCGCAAAACTGGGCAGGCTGACCAGGGACGGGTAAACGGTAAAGGGTTGCGGTTTCCCGAACCATCGGCTCTTCTGGAACAGGCCCAAGGGGTCGCTGCTGATTACGGCTAGGGGCCCGAGCTGGTACTTGCCCCTCTGCGTGCAGTGTGTCCAGAGGCTCCACTGCCCGAATCTCGCGCTGGGAAGACTGATTACCATCTCTCCACCGTGCTCCGGCATGTCGCTCTTCTCGTCCACCTCCATCCAGACCACCGGGACAACTCGCGAGCGGTTGGTTATCGTCAGTTGTTCCTCCAGCCACTCCCCCGCCCGCGCGGCAACCACGTTCCTCTTTACGGTAACGGTCACCCACTTCCCGTTCAGCCAAGTCCAACCGTAGCTTAGGACCAGGAGCAGGGCCAGGATGTAGGACATCTTGTAGTAGAGGCCGTAGTTGGTGGACACCGCCATCAGAGTGATGATGGTGATCAGGATAATGACGACCCGCAGCCGGGTCATGGCGGGCAGTTTGCGGTTGAACTTCACGGAAGTCCTTTGAGAACGACCTGGATGGGCGTCCGAAAGGCGCCCCTCACCCGACCTTTACGCCCGGTATAGGCACCGACTCCAGTATCTTCGCCACGGACGATGCCCCGGTGATGTCCCTGGACCGGGCCCCGGGGTTCGTGATAAGACGGTGTGCCAGCACGGGTTTGCTCAGCTCTTTGATGTCATCCGGCAGAACGTAGTCCCGGCCCTCCAGGAATGCCTTCGCCTGCGACGACCGGAACAGCCCCAAAGACCCCCGCGGCGACACCCCCAGGTACACGTCCCGATCGTGCCGGGTCGCGTCCACTATCGAAACTATGTACCTCTTCAAACTGAGGTCCACATGGACTTTTCGCACCTCGTCCTGCAGCGTGATTATCTCTTCCGGGGTGCTTACCGCCGAGATGGTCTCTATAGGGTGTATAAACCTCTGATTGTCGATGATCGAAAGCTCCTGTGCCGCGGTCGGGTACCCTGGGCTGATCCGCATCAGGAACCTGTCCATCTGCCCCTGCGGAAGCGGGAAGGTGCCTTCGTATTCCAGCGGGTTCTCCGTGGCCATCACCAGGAACGGCCTGGGCAAGATGTGGGAAACGCCATCCACGGTGATCTGCATCTCCTCCATGCTCTCCAGCAGCGCCGACTGAGCCTTCGGCGTGGCCCGATTTATCTCGTCGGCCAGCACTACCTGGGCAATCAGGGGACCGGGCATGAACTGGAACGTCTCTGTCTTCTGGTTGTATATCGAGACGCCCGTGATGTCGGAGGGGAGCAGGTCGGGGGTGAACTGGATCCTCTTGAAGCTGCACCCGACGCTCTTTGCCAGGCTTTTCGCCAGCATCGTCTTCCCCACCCCCGGCACGTCCTCGATCAATATATGCCCGTTGCACATCAGCGCGATCAGCGCCAGGCGGACCGCCGCCGTCTTCCCGATAATGACCTTCTCAACGTTTTCTTGGATTTTACGCGCTATATCTAAGGGTTCCGTCAAAGCAAAGGCCTCCTCCAAGACTAGCCCTATTCTATATCTCCCCCGACCCCCTGTTCAAACTCGCCCTTATTCGTCATTCCTGTAGAAATCAGGAATCCAGGGACGGAGTGGTGTCGGGTCCTATCCCACCCCTGGGGAGGCGGGGCCACACACCCTGAGCACAGTCGAAGGGTCAAGTGGATTCTGGATGTGGTTTCCAGGTATCGAATTAGGGGCACCCATCTGCGCTTTGCGCAGATGGGTGCCCCTATTCTTTTCTCCCCCTCTCCCTTGAAGGCCCTAAGGGAGAGGGGGACTAAGGGGGTGAGGGTTCCCCACCCCCCACCAACTCTTCCGCCCACACCATCAACGAACCCTCAGTAAGCGTCCCCACAAACCTCCGGGTCACGACACCCTCCCTGTCCACGAAGAATGTAACCGGTATCCCCGACACCCCGTAGTCGATAGCCGTAAACCCTCTCGTGTCGAAGACGTTTGGATAACTTATGCCGAACTCGTCCAGAAATGCTCGGGCGCTTTCCTCGGGGTCACTTTTAGGCAAATTGATACCCACAATGACCAAGTCCCGCTCTCGGAACAGCTGCCAGGTCGCCTCCAGTGCCGGCATTTCCTGTCGACACGGTGCACACCACGACGCCCAGAAGTTGATGATCACCGGCTGCCCTTCGAAATCGGCCAGCGACACCATCCCATCAGAGAATGATTCCAACGAGAATGCGGGAGCCTCCTTGCCCGGCCTGGTCGCCCCGCTCCCCCCCGTGGCCGAGTCCTTGTCCAGCGCCCCCCACACCAACACCGCCACCAACCCGGCAAATAAGAGAAGCAGCGGCACAATAATCTTCCATCGCGCCCGCAAGAAGTTCCTTCCGTCCTCCGGCGCTGGTCGGGGAACGTCTATATCCATCTCGTTCACATATGCATTTTCTCACATCCGCCCCCGTCCCCACCCATCTCCCCTGCCCCCCCCGTGTCATTCCGCGGCTCCGCGAGGAATCTAGGGAAGCTCTGAACAACTCACTGTAAACCAGCTTAGGTTGTCTTGCATGGAGTTTTGGGGAGAGGTTGGGTCGTAATGTTGCGTCTCGGTGGCTTATTTGCATCCTATGTTCTGGCCTGTCAGGGCATCCAGTCACCATCGACCCGGATTTGACCACACTGCTCCTCCGTCACACCGCTAAGTGGCGCTCGGCCCTTACCAAGTTGGCCAGCCCCAGCAGCATCGCCACCCGTTGCGTGTTCTTGTACAAGCCCCTGTAGCGGACCTTGGCGTAGCCGAAGTGCCGTTTCACGTACAGGAACGGATGCTCCACCTTAGCCCTGATGGATGATTTGCTCTTCTCCGCTAAGGCCTCGCAGCTCCCCGCCCTCAGTTTCCGACGCCGTCCAGGTCTCATCGCCACCCGCCACTCCACATCCATATCCCGATTCTCCGCCCGCTTCTCCACTCCCTGATATCCCGCATCTCCCCACACTCGCCTCTCCCCTCCATGCAGCAGCCGGTGCGCCTCCGTCACGTCATGCACGTTCGCAGCTGTCGTACTCATACTGTGCACCACCCCCGTGTCAGCGTCTGCACCAATGTGCACTTTCATACCGAAGTGCCACTCCTTCCCCTTCTTCACTTGGTGCATATCGGGGTCTCGCTCTCCAGCACGGTTCTTCGTAGACGCCGGCGCCTCGATGATGCTCGCATCCACAATCGTACCCTCCCTGAGCCTCAGTCCCCGAGACTCCAGATGACGGTTGATCTCCTCGAACAGCCCCCGACCCAACTCCTGCTCTTCCAGCAGATGGCGGAAGTTCAGTATCGTAGTCTCGTCAGGCAAGGGGCCGGACAGCCTCAGACCTGCGAACCGCCTCACCGACTCCACCTCGTAGAGCATGTCCTCCATGCCCGGATCGCTCAGGTTGTAGAACAGCTGCACGCAGTGTATCCGCAGCATCACCGACAACTCGTAGGGCCTCCGTCCACGGCCCGCCCTGGAATAGTAGGGCCGGATTCGCTCCTCTAACTTTCCCCATGGAACCAGGTCCTCCATCCGCTCCAGAAATATCTCCCGGCGGGTCTTTCGCTTCTTGCCCTCGTATTCCAAGTCTGCAAATGTCGGCTGCTCCATCAAATCTCACCTCAGCTTTGGCCTTACTCTCCCTATCTTACCTATTACCTATGCCCTTAGACTTGTTCAGAGGTTTCCTAGGACTTGCGCGCTCACGAAGTACGGCCTATCCACCCCCAACACCTCTTCCCACGACGCACCCTCATCAGGTGGTGCACTTCGTTTGTGACTTTAGAACCGCAGGTATGACATGGTGTGAATCCCAGGGAGGGGCCGCTCACCCTGACGCACTCGAAGGGTCAAGCGGGGGGTGTCCCCTCCCGCGTGAAAGGGGATGGGGCCGTAGGCTCGCTGAGGAGAGTCGAAGACTCGCCTCGGCGAGTGACATGAACCCCTTGCCCCACCCCCACCCCACCTCCCTATAATGCCCTATGCCTTTCAACGCATTCCCGCCTTTTCCCGACGCTCATCCCCCCGAGGCCCGCGGGAACATTCTCCCCGGATCAATCAAACAGCCACGGAAGCAATCAGAAACATTCAGAGATAATCATAAGATTTACCGCCTGATATATACTCTCCCCCAAGCCCCGAACCCCAAACAACCTTTCAAGGAGGGATGACGATGAACGAGTCCCGGATTCTGGATGCCATCGACGCCAGGCGTGACGAGCTCGTTGGGCTGGCCCAGGCCCTCCTGCAGCGACCCTCGGAGAACCCCCCGGGCGGCGAGAGGGAAGTCGCGGAGGCACTGAAACAGGTCATAGACCGCTATTCGCTGGGAGACACGATAACCATTGCCTCCGACCCGGAGCGGCCCAGTGTCATTACCACCCTGAAGGGCCAGGGGTCCGGCAAGAGACTCATCTACAACGGCCACACCGACGTCGTACCGGTCGGAGAGGATGAGCGCTCCCATTGGCGCGCCGACCCCTACGGCGCAGAGATCATCGACGGTGAACTCTACGGCCGAGGAGCGGCCGACATGAAGGGCCCCATAGCCGCCATGCTGTACGGGGCCATCGCCATCAAGGAGACGGGAGCTCCCTTCAATGGGGAGCTGGTCCTGGCCTTCACCTCCGACGAGGAGAACGGCGGTCACTACGGCGCCGAGTACATGGCCCGCGAGGGCTTGGCGGAGGCCGACGCCTGCCTCATCGGTGAGCCGTCTGGAATGGAGTCGGGCCTCGATTTCCTGGCCACCGCCTGCCGGGGTGCGATTTGCTTCACGTTGATGGTGAAGGGCACCCAGATGCACAGCAGCCAGTCTGACATCAGGAACGGCGTGAATGCAGGGGTTAAACTGGCAAAGGTGCTCTACCGGATGTCGGAGGAGTTGGTCATCCGACACGAACCCCACCCCCTCTACCCCCAGGGAATCACCATTAACCTCGCCGAGACTATGAACGGCGGCGTCAACTACTGCATCATCCCCGGCTACATGGAGGCGAAGAACGACATCCGGCTCCTCCCCGGCATGACCCGTGACACGGTGATGGAAGACCTCAACGGCTTCCTGGACAAGCTCCGCAAGGAAGATCCCGACCTCGACGTCGAGATGGTCCTCGCCGATGGCCAGGGCTGGATTGACGGGGCAGAGATACCGGCTAATCACCCTCTGGTGGACTCGATACTCGATGCCACAGACCGGGTGCTCGGGTTCAAGCCGCAAATAGGTGGCTTCACAGGCGGCACGGATGCACCCTACTTCCAGACCATCGCCCGAACCCCGACCATCTCTGCCTTCGGCCCGGGCCTCCTCAGCATGGCCCACGGTCCCAACGAGCGGGTCCCGGTGGACGACCTTATCAGCTCGGCGAAGATCTACGCCCTCGCAGCCCTCGGCTACCTGCGATAGATGATGAACGGCAAGCTTGCTGGGAAGGTGGCCATAGTCACGGGTGCGGCATCGGGCATCAGCCGAGCCACGGCTCTCCTCTTTGCCGAGGAAGGCGCATTTACCATAATCGCCGACGTAGACGAAGCAGGTGGGGAGCAAGCGGTGACCGAGGCTAAGGAGATGGGGGCAGGCTCCGAGTTCCGCCGCGTTGATGTCACCGACTCAGCACAGGTGAAGACCCTCATGGATGACACCCTGGCCCGGCACGGCAGCCTCGATATCCTGGTGAACGGCGCTGCATGCCAAACTGAGACCGGCCCCGTCGCCGAGGTAACTGAAGAGGAGTGGGACTCGGGACTGGGGTTGTTTCTGAAGGGGCCTTTCCTAAGTTGCAAGTACGCCATACCCGCCATGCTGAAAGGCGGCGGTGGGGCCATCATCAACATCTCATCGGCAGTCGTGCTCCGGGGGAGCACCTTCTCTTTGCCCTACTCAGTCACCAAGGCTGGCATAGTCCAGCTGACCAAAACCGCTAGTAGCCAGTATTGCGAGCGTGGGATACGTGTTAACTGCATCGTCCCCGGTGTGATCGACACCCCCGGCTCCCGACGCGTCTCTCGTTCCCCAGCCATCGCTGCCAAATACGCAGATGGCATACCCGTGGGCCGGATGGGTGTGCCCGAGGACGTCGCCAAGCTCGCCCTTTACCTAGCCTCCGACGATGCTGAATACGTGGCCGGAGCCAGCTTTCTAATAGACGGAGGGTACAATTCTCAATGATAGAAGAGCCAAGATTAATTGAACTCACGGGAGAGGGTTTGGCGGTGCAGTGGGACGAGGAGCACAGGAGCGTGTACCCTTTCAAAGGGCTCCGGGAAGAGTGCAAGTGCGCCAACTGCATCGACGAGTGGTCGGGTCGCCGAATCCTTGACCCCGACTCGGTGTCCTCTGACATCGAAATCCTGGACTTCATCGAGATCGGGCGCTACGCCGTCCAACTCCTCTGGAGTGATGCCCACGAAACGGGAATCTACTCTTTCGCGTTGCTAAGATCGCTGTGCGGCTGCGAGCTGTGTAAGAAGGCTGGCTGACCGGCTTACCTGAACATCCTGAGGAAGCGGTCTTCGTACTCGGAGAAGAGGCCCCAGCGTTCTAGCTCCCGGCGCAGATCGTCGGGGTCGGCCGACTTTTTGGCAACCCGCATGAACATATCCTCGATGCGCCGTCGAGCGTCCCCGGTCGCCCCCGAGGAGTCAACACCCAGCAGCCCAGACCCCTGCAGCTCACGTACGTTGCCCTCCAGCGAGCGGGATGTGAGGTCGTGGATGAACTTCAACAGCGATACGTCCCACATCTCGTCTATGCCACGAATGATCCCGACCAGCGGGTCGTCCCCCACGTCCTTCTCGATCCTGTCCATTACCGACAACACGGTGCCGCTGACGATGTTCAGGTTCTCCTGCTCGTTGCGGTAGTGGTAGAGGATGCCGGGCACGTTGGGCCCCTGCTCGTTGATCAGGCGCTCGAAATAGTCCCGAGCCCCGTCCCCGAATCCCTGCAGGTTTAGCATGTACCCCGGAGTTACCACCCTCGGCTGCTCCGAGATTACGCGCCCTTCCCGGATCACGGTGTCCTCGGAAGACTGCACGACCCCCGAGTAGGCGGGCGTGGTCAGCAGGAAGTAGCGCACGTTGGTGGTCCCGAATGTGGAGAGGTGCTGCCGCGGGACGCGCAGGAAGTGCGTGTTCTCGATGGCGTATCCGATGCGGTCGTCCTTGGGGTCGAAGTCTGCGTCCATGGCCGGGTATCGGAGCTAGGCCAGCGCCGAGAGTTGCTCCTTGTACTCCTTCATGTATAGGTCGTACTGGGCCTCCATTTGAGCCCGGGCCTTGCGCCACTCCATCTGAAATTGCGGGTGTCTCTCGATGTGCTGCAGGTCGATTGGGGGCATGCCCTGCTGTCGGGCCATCTGGGACAGCCGCATTTGCATATCCCGCTTCAGGTTTTCCTGGGCCTCTTTGCGCTGCATCTCCCCTTGCCCCGTGTAGTGGTTGAATATCTGCCGCATCTTGCTGAATATGTTCTCCACCGCGCCCGGGTCCTTTTTGGTCATCTTGAGTCCGTCCATGGCTAGCTTGTTGCGGTCCTTAGCGGCGTCTGTGGTGGGCAGGGCGAGATTTCGAATCAGGACTTCCTCAATCCCTTCTGCCAGGCCTGCCCGCTCGGGGCTATCCTCGTACTTGTTCAACTCGGTCCGCAGGTTGGCCTCGCCGTTCAGGTACAGAGCAGCCAGCTTCTGACCCTCTTCTACAAGCCGGGACCTTTCAAGGTCTTCAGCAGAAGCCCTGCCGAGCTTTTCTACTCTTTCGAGGGCCCTCTCAAGGGCGCTGGGAATCCTGTCCATGGGTCGGTCTCCGGGAGATAAGGCGTGAGAATCAAGATGGGCTAATCAGTAAGCACGAAGGTATTGTACCAAAACGCCCAAACTCCACGTATAACCGGCCCGCCGATTCATGGAGCAGTTGGCCCGACTATGGGGGGAGGGGGTTTATAATGACTCATGTGTACATGGTTCTAGTTCATTTGCGTTTCTTGCTAGTTGGCTTGGTGCTAGTGGGTCTTCTGACCGCCTGTGGCTCCGACACGCGACCGACAGCGACCACGTCGCCCGAAACGGATAGAGAAGCGCTAGTTGCACTGTACAACGCAACGGATGGCCCGAGCTGGCGTAACAATGAAAACTGGCTGAGCGATGCGCCGATAGGCGAATGGTACGGCGTAACTACTAAGGAAGGCCGTGTTTCACAACTGCACATCAGGAGGAATGGATTGAGTGGGGAGATACCGCCGGAGCTGGGCAATCTGACCAAACTGTTCTGGCTGGACCTCAGTGAGAATGAATTGAGTGGAGAGATACCGGCGGAGTTGGGAAACCCGATCAAAATGAAATTTCTGACTCTCCATGACAATAACTTGAGCGGGGAGATACCGGCAGCGTTGAGAAACCTCTTCCACCTGCAGGACTTGGTTCTTGAGCAAAATGAATTGAGTGGAGAGTTACCGGCGGAATTGGGCGATCTTGTCAACCTGGGCCGGCTGTTCCTTAGCCACAATGAATTGAGTGGAGAGATACCGCGAGAGTTGGGCAATATGATCAGCATGGTCAGGTTAGATCTCAGGTCCAATAATTTGAGTGGCGAGATACCGGCGGAGTTGGGTGACCTTGCCAACCTGAAATCGCTGGGCCTCAGCAACAATGAATTGAGTGGGGAGATACCGCGGGAGCTGGGTGACCTCGCCAACCTGGAGGATGTGGGCCTCGCAGGCAACAAACTGAGTGGCTGTATACCACGCAGTTTGATAGGTAAGGCATGGATTGGCGGTGAGTTACCGCGGTGCTAAGATCTGCTAATCGCGGAACCCAACCTGGCTGATATACCGAGGGCGAAGGGGTGCATTTGAAGGAGTTTCCGGATGTCTCTGCGGCAATCTTCGTGCCAGCCGGGGTGGGGGTGGCCTCGGAGGAGTGCGAGGCGCCGGCTGGAGCACCCGAATCGCCCTAGCCGAGTCGTGATCCCATCTCCACGAGGGATTGAACCTACGGGGGAGGGGATGCATTCCTGCTAAAGGAATAATGATGGTGGCAAGGGTGGGAATTTCGGGGGTGGGGGTGCAAGGGGCGTATGTCACCGACGGTATGTACAATGATCACAGGAATTGGGCATAAGACGGCGTAGGCGGAACCATGAAGTTGCAACCGAAAAGATGGCTGACCGGCCTCCTTTGTTGCCTACTTGGGCTGATTATCATGGCGGCGCTATCGGCATGTGGCCCCGATGAACCTGATAGAGAAGCGCTAGTTGCGCTCTTCCATGCCACCACCGGCGAGTACTGGGCAGACAAAGAATACTGGCTGACTGATGCGCCGCTGCACAAATGGTCCAACGTATCCACTAATGAGGAAGGCCGTGTTACAGAACTGCTCCTTGCCGAGAACGAGTTGGTCGGGGAGATACCGCCGGAGTTGGGTGACCTTACCAGCCTGGAAGTACTGGATCTCGGTGGAGGAGTATTTGACTTCGATGAGAATAGATTGAGTGGAGAGATACCCCCGGAGTTGGGCAACCTCGCCAACCTGAAATTGCTGGACCTCAGCTTGAATAAATTGAGTGGAGAGATTCCGGCAGAGTTGGGCAACCTCGCCAACCTGGAAAGTCTGAACCTCAGTAAGACTGGATTGAGTGGAGAGATACCCCCGGAGTTAGGCAACCTCGCCAACCTGGTAAAGCTGAACCTCGGAGACAATGACTTGAATGGCGAAATACCCCCGGAGTTGGGCAACCTGAGCAACCTGGAATGGCTGTACCTCAGTGGCAACTATATAAATCGAGAGATACCGGCGGAGTTGGGCAACCTGAGCAACCTGGAATCGCTAAACCTAGGTGGCAATGACTTGAATGGCGAAATACCCCCGGAGTTGGGCAACCTTGCCAACCTGGAAAGGCTATTACTCGGAAACAACGAATTGAGTGGAGAGATACCGGCGGAGTTGGGTGACCTCGCCAACCTGGAGTATGTGGGCCTCAGCAACAATGAATTGAGTGGAGAGATACCGGCGGAGTTGGGCAACCTCGCCAACCTGAAATGGCTGGACCTCAGCGACAATGACTTGAGTGGCTGCATACCGAACAGTTTGAGAAGTAGGGCAAATAATAGGGATGGTGAGTTTCCGTGGTGCTAGGCGTCCATAGTGTCCGGAACTGTGTGAACTAAGTGTCAACGGCATAGGGCTATGTCGTGGCGCGGGTGGGCACAGCCTCCGCTCTACCCTACCTCACCCCCCACCATTCCGGGGCCCCGCGAGGAATCTCAAGCACCGACCCATACACCATGGACTTTCTAGCCGTCCACCCAATTGCCCTTCCCCGGTGAGGGGCGCTCATCCTGAGCTTAGTCGAAGGGTCGAGCGGGGGCGGTCCCGTAATGCCATTCCGTCACGTTCGCCTATCCCCTACCCGCCCTTGCTTTCGATCAACCGTAGCCGCCCGAGAAGAGAAATCGCCCGGTCGTAAACCGGCTTGTCCACCATGACCCCACCCATGTTCACCGCCCCGAGACCCTGCCGCGTCCCCTCTTCGTACGCACCGACAACCTTGCGGGCATTCTCGACCTCGCTGTCTGTTGGGCGGTAGATGCCATTCACTGCGGGCACCTGGGAAGGGTGTATGCAGTAACGCCCTTTGAAGCCGATGGACTTGCCGTGCACTGTGTCCGCCTCAAAGCCCTCGGTGTCCCGGAAATCGGCGAAGACCGTGTCCAGGGGCACGACGCCCGCCGCTATGCAGGCCGTCGCTACGTGGTTGCGGGCGTACTCGAGCTCCCGGCCCTCGCGCGTCCTTTCCATCCCCATGTCGGAGGTCAGGTCCTCACCGCCAACGGAAGCGGCCGTCACCCGGGGGGATGCGGTGCAGAGGGTGTAAGCGTTGATCACGCCCAGGGCCGTCTCTATCCAGGGGAATATCATGACCTGCCCAACGGGTATGCCCCGAGTCTTTTCGAGGATGGTCAGATAGTGGTCGACACGCTTGATGATCTCCGGGTCGTCGGCCTTGGGCAATCCTATGGCCTGCAAATCCGAAATGACCACGGCGTCGAGGTCGGCCTCTATCAGCCCCGACTGCAACGAATTAACCCGCACAGCCATCAGGTAGCCGGTGCGCCTCATCCCGGGCATTGCGTCCCGGGCCATCTCCCGACCTTTCGGCTTCTCGGCGAGAGCAACGGAGTCTTCGAGGTCGATACAGATCATGTCCGCGCCCGCATCAGGGGCCTTCTCGATGAACCGTTCCCTTATGGCGGGTACGAAAAGCGCGCTCCGGACCAGTAGAGTGTCGGTGCTAGGCATGATCGGGTATGAGGATCATCTTGCCCATCACGTCGCCGTCCTCAATCGTCTTCTGCGCAATGGCTGCATCTTTCAGAGGCACGGCCGTGCTGGGCAGCGGTTTGATCTCCCCGGTCTGCACGAACTTCATGCCCTGTAGGAACTCGCCCTTGGAAGCCATGTGAGAGCCGTAGAAGTTCATCTGCTTGTTCCACAGGAATCGGATGTCTGTCTGGCCGATGAACCCGCTGGTCGCCCCGCAGGTGACGAGCGAGCCGCCCCGCTTGAGTGCGCCTACACTGTCCTTCCAGGTCTGCTCTCCCGTGTGCTCGAAGACGATGTCCACGCCCGCCTTGTTTGTGATCCGGCGCACCTCGTCCCTGACCTTCTGGGTCTTCCGGTTGATCGTGTCGTATGCGCCGAGGTTCTTGGCGTACTCCGTCTTCTCGTCTGACCCGACCACTGCAATCCCTCTGGCCCCAAACAGGTTGCACACCTGTATCGCCATGGACCCGAGTCCCCCCGCCCCGCCCCAGATCAGGACGAAGTCGCCGGCCTGGATGCGTGCCCGCGTCACGAGCATGCGCCAGACGGTCATGAGAATCAGGGGGAGCGTTGCGGCTTCTTGGTAGGAGATGTTGGCAGGCTTGGGAATCAGGTTGGCCTCGGGAAGCTTGCCATACTCGGCGTCCGCTCCGTCCAGGGGCCCGGTCTGGAAGCCCCAGATGCGGTAACGGCGGCAGAAGAATTCTTGGCCGCTGGTGCAGGCTTCGCAGCTGCGGCAGCTTATGCCAGGGTGGACCATCACGTCATCTCCGGGCTTTACGCTCCGCACCTCGCTCCCGACTTCCACCACCTCTCCCGAGGCGTCGGAACCCGACACGTGCGGCATGAT
Source organism: Dehalococcoidia bacterium (assembly GCA_965249275.1). Classification (GTDB taxonomy): domain Bacteria; phylum Chloroflexota; class Dehalococcoidia; order Plut-88900; family Plut-88900; genus Plut-88900. Next base: position 321,268 of record CBDFLQ010000005.1, on the reverse strand, counting down.
TATCTCCATGCCCGGAAGGCCGCGTCGAGCCCAGATGTCGTTATAGTTGCAGCCTGCGGCCCTGATCTTGAAGAGCACCTCGTTGGGCCCGACCTTCGGTTCGGGGATCTCCTTGTATTGAAGCTTTTCGACTTCACCGTGCTCTTCGAACACTATTGCCTTCATGGTCTCCTCCGCGTTGCTTTTCGGTAGGTGTCAGGTGGGTAATAACGGGTCTGGATTACTGCCGCAGAAAAGCATATCTCATTTAGGTTGGGGGCGCAATTTAGGCCCCATATTCTGACGTTTGACGCCCCCCTCTGACGGATGCTACGCTGGTAAAAGCACCCGATTCAGACTAAAGGGGAGTGATGGCTGTGACCCGTGGAACTGTAGACGTTCAGGTCTCCCCCAACGAACTAGGACTCAACCCCACAGACCTCATCGCTATTTACCGTGACATGTTCACGGCGCGCGCCGTGTCGGAGCGGCTCTGGCTGCTCGGCCGGCAGGGAAAGGTCTACTTCATGGTCTCCTGCGAAGGCCACGAGGCAGCGCAGGTGGGCAGTGTCTACGGCATGAGGCCCGGCGCCGACATCTTTGTCCCCTACTACCGCGACCTCGCCGTGGCCCTTGCCGTGGGTTCCGAGCCGAAAGATATGGTGCTTCATGCCCTCGGCAAGGCCGCTGACCCGTACAGCGGCGGACGCCAACTCCCTGGCCACTACAGCAGCAAAGAGCGGAACATTATCAGCGGCTCGAGCTGTGTCGCCACGCAGATCCTCCACGGTGTCGGGACGGCATTCGCCTCCAAACACAGAGGGGAAGATGCGGTCTCCATCACCTACTTCGGCGACGGTGCGACCAGCAAAGGCGATTTCCACGAGGCCATGAACTTCGCAGCCGTCCACAAGCTGCCGGTCATATTCTTCTGCGAAAACAACGGCTGGGCAATATCGGTCCCGCAGTCCAGGCAGATGGTGGTGCAGGATATATCAAGCAAGGCCGAGGGCTACGGGATGCCGGGGGTCACGGTTGACGGGATGAACGTCTTAGACGTTGTCCGTGCCACGAGAGAAGCCCGAGACCGCGCCGTCCGCGGCGAAGGTCCGACCCTCATCGAGGCCAAGGTCCACCGCTTCAGTTCCCACAGCAGCAACGACGATCACCGCCGCTACCGCACGCCCGAAGACCTTAGCGCAGAGCGGGAGTCGGACCCCGTGGCCCGGTACAGAAACCTTCTCATAAACCTTACTGTTCTGGATGAGACCCGCGCGGCTGAACTTGAAGAAGAAGTGATGACGATACTGGATGAGGCTGTGGACTCCGCAGAGGCAAGCCCCGATCCCACCTCTGCTAGCGCGTACACCCGGATCTACTCCACGGACGGGGTGTAGCGTGGCGGAAAAGACGGTTCTGGAGGCGATCAAAGAGGCCCTCGCCGAAGAGCTGGAGCGCGACGACAGTGTCGTCATCATGGGCGAGGACGTTGGTAACATGGGTGGGGCCTTCCGGGCTACGGAGGGGTTCTTGGCCCGCTTCGGGGAGCGCCAAATCATAGATACCCCCCTCGCGGAAACTGCCATTGTCGGCATAGCCATAGGCATGGCAGTCAACGGCATGCGTCCCGTCGCCGAGATACAGTTCGCCGACTTCATGTTCCCTGCCTACGACCAGCTCGTCAACGAGGCTGCCAAGTTCCGCTACCGCTCAGACGGCGCATTCACCGTGCCGATGGTTATGCGAACACCCTACGGTGCCGGGATACACGGTGGTCTGTACCACTCCCAGAGCATCGAGGTGCAGCTCGCTCACATCCCGGGCCTCAAGGTTGTAGCCCCGTCCACTCCCTACGACGCCAAGGGCCTGCTCAAGTCAAGCATCCGGGACCCGGACCCCGTGATGTTTCTGGAACACAAGCGCACCTACAGGCTCATCAAAGGTGAGGTGCCGGACGAGGACTACACCGTGCCTCTCGGCGTCGCCGACATAAAGCGTGAGGGTACGGACATAAGCGTATTCGCCTACGGGCTTATGGTGCACTACTCCCTGGAGGCCGCGGAGGAACTTGCAGATGAGGGCGTGAGCGTGGAGGTCGTCGATTTGAGGACACTCTCACCACTCGACAAAAGTGCGTTACTCGACTCCGTGAAGAAGACCAGCAAGGCGCTGATTGTCTACGAGGATAACCTGACCCTGGGCTACGGTGCCGAACTTTCCGCCATACTCGCCTCGGAGGCCTTCGAATATCTCGACGGGCCGGTGATGAGGGTCGCTTCCCCGGACATTCCATCAATGCCCTTTCACCCGACCATGGAGTTCGACGCCCTGCCCAATCCCGCCAAAATCGCCGCCGCCCTCAGAGAACTCGCGGCATATTGACCGCCTGCTCATGTCCGCAAGATCTTCCTGCTGAAAGGAACCCGCGTTGTCCGTAACAGTCACCATGCCCGAGGTCGCCGAGACCATCGTCGAGGGCACCATAGCCCGGTGGCTCAAGCATCCCGGAGACCCCGTCGAGCGCTATGAGTCCATAGCCGAGATTGTTACCGACAAGGTCACCCTTGAACTGCCCTCCCCGGCTGCCGGATTCATGGGCAAATTGCTGGTTGCCGAAGGCGAAACCGTTGCCGTCGACACCCCTATAGCGATCATCGAAGCCACTGTCGTATCCGAAGCTCCTAAGTCAGTGTCGCCGCCTCTACCACCGACCCCTGAGAACGCCACTCAGAGTACGAATGACCGGCAAGCACGTCACTCGCCGCTGGTGCGCAGACTCGCCGACGAACACGGCATTGACCTTTCCTCTCTGCAAGGCACGGGTGCCGGTGGGCGGATCACCAAGGCCGACGTCCTACAGGCGGCGGAGAAACGCGGGGCAGGGAGTGAAGTCGCTGCTGCGGCCACGGGCGGGGCTCTGGACCCCGTGAGACGAGCCATCGCCCTAAGGATGACTCAGAGCGCACGAGACATACCCCACGCATGGACGATGATGGAAGTGGACGTCTCTGGACTCGTGGCGCTGGTGAAGGGGCTGAAGGAGGAATTCCGTAGTCGAGAGGGTGTGAACCTCACCTACCTGCCGTTCATCCTTCAGGCCGTGGCCTCGGCCCTGCGCTCTGCTCCCGAGATCAACTCTTCCTGGCAGGACGACAGAATCGTCCTTAAGAACGAGATCAACCTCGGCATCGCCGTCGCCCGAGACAAGGGACTGATCGTACCGGTGCTCAAGAACGCCGACAGGAAAACTGTCGCCGAGCTTACCCGGGACGCGAACTCCCTCATCGAAAAGGCGCGGGATGACAAGCTGGGCCCCACCGACGTGCAGGGTGGCACCTTCACCGTGAACAATACGGGAGCTTTGGGGTCCGTGCTGAGTATGCCTCTAATCAACCCGCCCCAGGCCGCCATCATGACCACCGAGGCCATAGTCAAGCGTCCCGTCGTCATCGGCGACGACGCCATCGCCGTCCGCTCGATGATGAATCTCTGCCTATCTTTCGACCACCGCGCCCTGGACGGCGACCAGGCAATCAGGTTCCTGGCCCGGGTCAAGGGATTGCTGGAAGGCCTAGGGGCGGAGACGCGAGTCTAAGAACGGTCCGGCTTACCCAACCTTCCCGTTCAACCACTCGGTCACACTTCTTGCCAGACTCGGCAGCACGCGCCGGTTGACCACGAGACCCCAGTGTGACGCTCCCTCTGCCTCCAGGTGCTCGGCCCCAATACCCATCTCTGCATACTCCGACCGCGGAAAGACTCGGTCTTCGCTCCCCGTGACTAGAAGCAAAGGGCAGGGCATTGACGAAATAACGACTCCCGCCTTTCGCTCATCCCTCGCCGATCGGGATTCCTGGGATAGGGATCCGAGAGCAACCGAGCGTTCCTCTTCGTCGAGATCGCACATGGCAGGCTGTATGGCTGGGTCGGCGCTTCTGATTCCATACTCCTCTGAGCCGTACACACCTCGGCGGATCTCGACGCTCATGTCCCGCTCGGTAGCCGGTGGGGTCGGAGATAAAGCTACACACGCCCTCGCCCGACCCGCCGCGGCGGTCATCAAGGCGACCAGCCCTCCCATACTCCATCCCATCACTACCGGCTTTACCGAGAGCTCATTCGCCACCTCCGTGACATCAGCGACGTAGTCCGACATCAGTGCCCCGTCCACCGAGCCACCGCTCTTACCGTGCCCCCGAAGGTCTATCGCATAGCTGCTCCAGCCTCGCCGGGCGAGAGCTTTTTGCCAGAACTTCCAGGCCGATGACGAGTTGGCAGCCCCGTGCACTAGCAAAACAGGCGGCCGTGCAGACACAATCGGAGATCGTACAAAAATCGTTGCAGGCATACGGAGATAGCTTTCCTAGGAGTTCCTCATTGTCGTATCGAAGAGGATTAGGGGATCTTGACCCCCACTGCCCATACGTACCCGTCCGGGTCCGCGATCATTGTCTCCCGCCACCCGTGTGGCTTGTCCTTTGCCGGCTCCACGATAGTCGCCCGAGCCCCACGCGCCCGTGCCTCGACCTCATCGGGATCCAGACCCAGCGCCCTCAGCTCAGCCCCGAGACCCCGCATCATCCCCGAAGCTAGCGGATCGACCCACGGGTGGTCTTCGTAGGTGTGGTCGGCATGGAGCATGAAGTCGACCCCGCCGATTCTCAGTGCCGCGAAATCCTCGTCCCAGTAAACAACCTCCGCTCCCAGCACGTTCTCGTAAAAGGGAATGGACCGTGACAATTTCCGTACCAGCAGGTTAAAGGACAGGGGCGGAAGGGTGCGCCCATACTCGTCGGCGGGCATCCACGGTTGCTTGGTTGATTTCTGCATTTTTGGCTTGTTGTTTGCGTTGGTTGGGAAGTATTCTCGAGGCGTCCCAGCAGCTGATACGGAGCCATAATCTTGACAGAATCTTAAACGGCTGACTAGTATGGCCTTAGATATCCCGGAGGAACACCATGCCCCTCTACGAATACCGATGCTCCGACTGCGGCCATCAGTTCGAGATGCTGAGACCCATGCGGGAAGCCAACGAGCCCGCCGTCTGTCGATCGTGTAACAACGGCGCTCAGAGGGTACTCTCGGTGTTCGCTTCCTTCTCGATGAGCAACGACGGCTCGGTCACTCCCCTTGCTGGCGCAGGCGTGGGCTGAGGCCCCTGCTCTACCACTGGATGTGGTTGCGCAAGCTAAATAACCGGAAACGCATTATTGAGGGCCGCTGCCAGCGGCCCTTTCTCTTTGCATCGAGAATCGACGGCTGAGCCTGTCCCCGATACCTACGCAGACCAGGAGCAACGCCTGCCCGATAGCCATCAACGCGACGAAAAGAGTGGCGTCCCGGAAGAAGGGCTCCGGGAACATGGCGATGAGGTTGTGGATTCTTGGATTCAGCCTCCACAGGTCGTTGGCAAAGCTCAGCTGGTGGAACTTGAGGAAGAGGGCCTCAAATCCAACCAGGGACCCCAGTCCCAACGCCCCGATAATCAGCAGCGTGACCACCCCTCCCCAGAACCCCACCCGCACGGCTCCCGGAATCGCCTCCCTCCGCCTCAACCAGGCGTAACCGGCCATGCACGCGGCCAGGTATCCCAGCGATATCCACTGCCACATATATACGGCGTGAATTAAACCCTTGACGTCCTGCATGTGGATGATTTCCCGCTCGGTGAACAGAGGCTGAACATCTCCGTAGATGATGGCATCGATATCGATTAGCTCGGTATCGTCGTTGAAATAGTCTCGAATCTCTTCACCGATGCGCGACAGTTCGGCATTGGATATTCCAGTGCGGAGGCTTATGTTGTACCGGTCGAAACCGTACTCGTAGAGGCCCCCGGCATTGATGGCAAAGCGCAGGCTGCTCGTCACCAGGAGCACGGGGATGGCTACGACCGCGAGGGCCACAGCAAATCGGAAGGAAAGATGGATGGCGCGAGTGTTGGGTGTCATTGGTGGTATCGGGAGGAGACGAGGAATTTGTGTATTTGTTTAGATAGATGTGCGGCAGCGTACCGCCGCAGCTACGAGGTCCTCGTTGGATCCGTTGATGTAGCGACCTAGGAAAGGTCCCAATAGACGACCGTACTCCTCAATTTGGCAGTTGATGTCGTGTCCATCCTTGTCCTGTACCTCCACCTCGAGAATTTGCCCCACCCCCTCCACCGTATCCAAGTTGAAGATGACATTTTCTTTATGCCATAGTTCTCTATGCTTTCGGACTATAGCACGGGTGCCCAGGACGGCATCCAATGCTTCCTCTACTTTGGGGGCATCTATATCCCACAGCTGAAACATGCTGGTCCGGGCGCCTCCTTCTTGGCGGTCGCAGTAATAGATTAGCTGTCTCTTTCCGTTTTCGACACGGAGTTTCAGCCGACGCTTTCCCTCGGCGTTTCTGCTAACCGGCAGATTGTAGAAGTAATCCACCTGGTCTTTAGCCTCAATGAAGACCGCGCCCAAATCCCGGAGAACTCGCCGGGCCGGTACGAAGTCGGGGCAGTATGCTTTAATCTCCCGATTGAGGCGTAGGCCCATAACAAAGTTCCTGCTTGGGACTGGTGGCGATTGCAGGCCTGGGCAACGAGGCCAAGATGCCGAGCCTGTAGGGTCATCTAAGGGATGGTAGGGAGATGGTCAATTTGTTGTCAAGGAAAGGGGCGGGCCGTTATAATCGCCCTCGGCGCCTCTACGGGGCGGGAGAGGAGCCGGACGCCCTTGAACGACGAAGACCAGTCCAATTTCGATACCCTGACTGAGATAGTGGCAAAGCTTCGCGCCCCCGGAGGATGTCCGTGGGACCGGAAGCAGACCCACCAGTCTCTTGGCAAACACCTCGTCGAAGAGTGCTACGAGGCCCTTGAAGCCTTCGACGAGGACGATCCGGCCAAGATCAAGGAAGAGCTTGGTGATATCCTGCTCCAGGTGATGCTCCACTCCCGGATTGCCGAGGATAAAGGTCTGTTCAGCGTGGAAGATGTAGTGTCCAGTCTGACTGCCAAGCTCGTGCGTCGGCATCCCCACGTCTTCGGCGATGACAAAGCTGCTACCGCCGAGGAGGTAGAGAGCAATTGGGAGACGAACAAGCTGAAAGAAAAGGGTCGGAAGTCGGTGCTCGACGGTGTTCCATCGGCGATGCCCGCACTCGCCCACAGCCAATCGATCCACCGGAGGGCTGCGAACGCAGGCTTCGACTGGGACGACTTGGACGGCGCAATGGACAAGCTCGACGAAGAGATCGCGGAGCTTAAAGAGGCGTCGACGGCCGAGCACAGAGAAGAGGAGTTCGGGGACGTCCTCTCGACCCTCGTTAACGTGGGCCGTAAGCTGGACCTCGACATGGAAGCGGCCCTGCGCAAGTCAAACAGGAAGTTCATCCGGCGCTTCTCCCGGATGGAAGAGCTCTGCCGGGAACGTCGGCTCAACCTCATGAAGATGGGTTTCGCAGAGCTGGAAGAGCTTTGGCAAGAGACCAAGGGCATACTGGCCCTGGAAGGAAAAGCCTATGGGTAGTAACGGCAGTAGCAGCCTGCCCCTCGCCGGAGTGAGGGTGCTGGACATGAGTCAGGCATTGGCGGGGCCCTTCGGCTCCCGAATCTTGGGAGACCTCGGCGCCGAGGTCCTGAAGATCGAGCAGCCGGGGGTCGGCGACTCCAGCCGGCGCTTCCCGCCATACTATCTGGAGGGAGAGAGTGCCTATTTCTTAGGCATGAACCGCAACAAGAAGGGTCTAACGCTCAACCTGAAAAGCGAAAAAGGCCAGGAGGTATTCCGCGGCCTAGTGAAGGTTTCGGACGTGGTCTTCGAAAACTTCAGGCCCGGGGTGCTGGACAGGCTGGGCTTTGGTTACCAGGCCCTGAAACAGATAAACCCGAGGATAATCTACTGTTCCATATCGGGCTTCGGGACATCGGGCCCGCTGAAGAATAATCCCGCTTTTGACGGGATGATCCAGGCCATGGGCGGCGCAATGAGCGTCACGGGCTTCAAGGGAGGCCCCCCGGCCCTGATGGGATACCCGATGGGCGATTTGGGCGGCGGCCTATACGCGGTGCAGGGGATTCTCGCTGCCCTCTACTCCCGGGAGCAGAAGGGGGTAGGACAGGAGGTAAGCATCAGCCTCCTTGACGTCCAGATCGCCCTCCAGGCCCACGTAGGGCAGCTGTTCCTGGTTTCCGGCAACCTCCCGAATCCCGTAGGCAACAGCCACGAGACCAACGTCCCCATCGGTGCCTTCCAGACCAGCGATGGCGCTTACGTCCAAATAAGCTGCCCGACCCAGAAATTCTACGAAAACCTGGCCGTTATCATCTCCCGTATGGACGGATTCTCCGATCTTCCTGAAGACCCTCGCTTCGCCTCGCCCAACCTTAGGCATGAGAACAAAGCGGCTCTGGAGGAGATCATCCAGAGAGCGTTCTCTGCCAAGACTGTGGAGCAATGGCTGCAAGAGCTCGCCGACGGACAGGTGCCCGCAGCCAAGGTCAACAACTTCGCCGAGGCCCTGTCCAACCCGCAGATACTGCACCGCGAGATGGTCGTCGAGCAGGAGCATCCCGTGAGCGGCAAATACAAGGCCGCCGGGAACCCGATCAAGATGTCGGACACCGAGGACGAGACCTTCGCCCCCGCCCCGACCCTCGGTCAACATAACCGAGAGGTGCTCATGGGCCTCCTGGACTATTCGGAAAATGAAGTTGCCGCTCTGGAGAAAGAGGGAGCTATCTAGCTATGCCGGAAGACACGTCGAACCACCCCATATTGAGCAAGATCGACCGTAACGAGCTTGTGGAGCTCGGTAAGTCCCTGATCAAGATACCGAGCCCCATTGGGGAAGAGACCGCAGCAGCCCGCTGGGTCGCCGAGTACATGAAGGCCCGAGGCTTCGAGGTGGAGCTGCAAGAAGTGGAGCCCGGCTGGTTCCAGACGGTCGGCGTAATTCGGGGGTCGGGTGGGGGACGCAGCATCATGTTCAACGGCCACCTGGACAGCAACCCTATTGCCGCAGGCTGGACCCGGAACCCGTACGAACCGTGGGTCGAAGGTAACAGGCTTTACGGCGCGGGCATAAGGAACATGAAGAGCGGTGTGGCCTCAATGGTCCACGCCGCCGACGCCATCATAAAATCAGGCGTAAAGCTGCGGGGAGACGTCGTGGTGGCCTGCGTCCTCGCAGAACTCCAGGGTGGCCTTGGTACCAAGTACCTGATAGAGAACGGCTATCGGACCGACGTGGCCGTGGTCACGGAACCATACAGCGCACATTACGTGGTCACCAAACACGGTGGCATGAGCAAGTTCTCCCTACACGTGAAGGGCCGACACCCCCATGGCGCCGACGTTACCGGCGTGGACGCAATCCCCAAGATGATGAAGGCCATTGAGGCCATATACGCCACGAAATTGAACCACGCCCCCTGGATTGTCGAAGGGCTGCCGTGGCTGAAAATCGGCTCGATTATCGGTGGGAGGGGCGAAAGCTACGACATGCGTTCCGTCAGCCGGAATTGTGACCTGTGCACGGCGTTCATCGCCATAAGCACGGTGCCTGGCATGACCGCGGACACCATACGTGCCGACCTGGAAGCTACTCTCAGCGCGCTTCGCGAAGAAGATCCCGACTTCGAATACGAGTTGGTGAACCCCATCGAGCGGAAGTTCAAGACCTGGATTCTGGACCACCCGCCCATGGACATGTCCGAGGATGAGGAGATTGTACGAGCGGTGTCCGACAGTTACCGGAAAGTGACCGGTAACGATCCCAAAGGCGTCGGACTCCCAGCCTCGGCCCTTTCAGCCAGGTACGGCGACGACGACGCCCACCTGTGGCTTGCAGGCATACCCGCGCCGATTTACGGGCCCGCAGGCGGCTCCTACGGCAACGACTACTCGGACATCGACGAGATGGAACTCTGCAGCCGGGTCCTGGCCCTGACCGCGGAGACAATTTGCTCATAGGCTGTGTATGTCGGCCGGGACTCAGGCACTGATGACGACCCCGGCAGTTGAAATCGTAGACGGGCTCGCGGAGGAACACGTTGACGATGCGCTTAGAGTCACTTACGAAGCCTTCGCCAAGAAGTTCCGTATCGGTTTCAGAAATGCTGAGGACTTCGTTCGCCTCTTTAGAGACTCGGTTGACAGGGACAGTTGCCTGACGGCGATAGTGGATGGTCGGCTTTCAGGGATTCTCGCCGTTAAGACAAAGGAACGTAAATTCTATGAGCTCAAGACTTCGACACTCTTTACTACGTTCTGGCCCCCAAAGACGGTCCGTGTGCTATTTAACCTGACCCTGCTGGCGTGGGGAGACTCCATAACCCCCGACGAATTCAAGGTGGACACGATAGCGGTAGACCCGACGTTCCGGAACCTCGGCATCGGTAGCGCCTTGATGCTGAAAGCGGAGGAAAAAGCTAAGTCCCGGGGAAAGCTGAAGATGTGCCTGGACGTGTTAGGCGAAAACATGGGCGCGATACACCTGTACCAGCGACTGGGTTACAGGATTACGCATACGGAACGGGGCTTCCTCGTAAGGTTGGCCACCACCGCGGAAGAGATGCACCGGATGGAAAAACCCTTGGAAGGCGCTTGATATGCTCCTTCGCCGAGTTCTCATAAGCAAACGCATGGAAATGCGTATTCTCGCTGCGGCCATAGGTCAGGCGGCCGAGATGGCACTATCGGAAAATGCCGGCGTGCTGTCAGGCCCCTCGGCCAAACGCTGGGCCGACTCCCTTGCCAAGACCGCCAGTGCCTCGGGGTTGGGTAAAGGAGTGGCGTGGCTGGTCGGCTCCCGGATTGCGGCACGGTTCATTCCTCCAGGCCCGCTGAGGGAAGCCTTTCGCCTCGCCGATTCGGGTGTGACGCACACGTCCATCGCGGAGATGCTTTCGGCAGTTCTTGGCAATGGTCAAAAGGCGAGTCCTGAAGCGCTTCGAGAAAAGGCCCTCTCCGGACTCTGGAATTCCGTCCCGGGCGTCGGGGTGGCGAAGGAGGTGGCTATGCTGGACGGGAACCTCTTGTTCCACGAACCCATGCGGTATGCCAGACAGTCCAGAAAAGTGCTGGATGAGGCGCTGACTGCGCTGCCCGTGGAACTGGGCGCAATAGTCCTGGCCGCCGAGGCCTTGCTCAAGGGAGAAAAGGTCAGGACCCGGGAGCCTCAGGGTCCGCGTCGGGATTAAACAGCGGGCATAGTTCGGAGAATTCGCACGGGCACGAGGGGTTGAGTCGGGGCTCGAACTCTTTGTTTTCTATTGACTGTGAAACCGTGGTGACCGTGTCCTCGGCCCGTTTGATGGTGTTATCGTCACGGGCCTCGACCTCCACGTTGGTATTGGAGCGCAGGTGGTACAGGGACAACTTCTCGACTGGTAGAAGCCAAGTCCCCTGCGCCCCGATCTGGTACATGCTCAGCTGAAGGCTCTCCTCCACCTCGTCTTTGGATATGTCCCTCTTCCCGCTCTTGTAGTCCAGGATGTTGAGTCCCCCGGTTGGTGATATGTCCACCCGGTCTATGTAGCCCCGGAATGGAACACCCCCTACGTTGACCGTGAACCACTTTTCGGTTGCGAGGGGGAGATGATAGTCCCTTGAGTTGAGTTCCCAGAACTGCGTGAGTATCTCCCTGCCCGTTTGTTTGTCCGCTGCCTCCTGCCTCCTGCTGAAATACCCCGCCGAGCTCCATGCCTGATTATAAAATTCCAGAAAGTCCTCAAGGGACGGGGGGCCTTGCCCCTTCTTCTTGAAGAAAAACTGCGCGCAACGGTGCAGCGTGTTACCGAAGCTGAAGTAGAACCTCGGCTTGGTCGGCAGCTTATCGATGTATTGGAACCTGTAGAATAGGGGACAGGTCTGATAAGCTGATATCTGGGAATAGCTGAGGGGGCGCACGGGGCGAGTATAGGAATCGTAAGGGGCGCGGGTCAAGGTTCAGAAACCCAGCCCGAGACCAAACAGGGGAGACAACGCCATGACCAAGACCTTCAAAACACCCGAAGACTACCTTGAGAGCATCCGAGACGGCAGGGTAATCTACGCCGACGGCGAAAAGATCACCGACGTCACCGAACACCCCATCACCCGGCAGGGTGCCCTCTTCTTCTCCCGGGAGTATCAGCGGTTCCACGACCCGGCACTGAAGGACATCTTCACCGCCCCCGACCCCGAGACTGGAAACCCGGCGGACCTCTTCCTGATCCCACCCAGGACTTCCGATGACCTGCTCAAGCGGGCCAAAGCGCTGGAAACGGGTGGCCAACTGGGCTACGGGGCAGCGGTAGCTTTGAGCGATGCCATGCTTTCGCTCTACATGGTGTCCGGGGAGCTGGCCGAGGCCAACCCCATGTACAAGACCAACGTAGACTCACTCTACCGCCGTTTCCGGGAGGAAGACCTGATCATGGCCGTCGCCATGTCCGACACCAAGGGCGACCGGTCCCTCCATCCCAGCCAGCAGGCAGACCCCGACATGTACGTGCACAAGGTTGCGGAGCGGGACGATGGTATCGTGATCCGGGGCATGAAAGCCCACATCTCCGGCGCCGCCTACATGCACGAGCTCGTGGTTATGCCGACCAAGAGAATGAAGCCCGACGAGTCGGAATATTCGGTGACCTGCGTTGTCTCGCCGGGCACGGAGGGTGTGAAGCTGCTCATGAGACCCCGTCGGATGGTGGGGTCGAGCTTTGAGTACCCGATCAGCCATGACGAGCCGGGCTCCGAGTGCTTCGTCTGGTTCGACGACGTGTTTGTGCCCTGGGAGCGCGTCATCCAGAATGGAGAGGACTGGCTGTCCCAGCCCATAGCCCGAGGCTTGGGTCTGCTGCTCCGCTACTCGGCGCTGTGCTCCATGAAACACGATGCGGAGGTATTGGCGGGTACAGCCTATCTCCTGGCCAAGTATAACGGCGTCGAAAGGGCGCCCCACATCCGTGACCACCTCTTCGAGTTCGCCATGCTGGCAAGCTCAATGGACGCTTTTGTAACGTCCGCTGCCATGACCTGCACAATCTCCGACGGCATGGCCATACCAAACGGCGTGATCACCAACGTCGCGAAGTACATGTTCACCGACAAGCTCAGCGACATGTACAAGCATCTCATCGATATCGGCGGCGCGATAATCGCGACCCAGCCTTGGGAGACCGACTACAATCACCCCGACCTCCACGCTACCTTCAGGAAGTACCTCTCGGGCGGCGACAAGGCCACCGCCGACCAGCGATTAAGGCTCTACAACTTCGTGCGAGACCTGGCCGCCGACGAGTACGCCAGCCACTTCCTCGTCAGCCAATACCACGGCGCGGGCTCCCCCCAGGCCCAGAAGATGATGACCATCCACGGCTACGACTTCGATGCAGCAGCGGAGAAAGTGAGACGCCTCGCCCGAATCGAGGAGTAAGCTTACTCCTGATAGATCTGTATCCAGTTGCCGCAGGTATCATTAAACACGGCTATCGTCGCCGGCCCTGCGCTTGTGGGATCCATCATGAACGCCACGCCCAGCCCCTTCAATCGTTCGTATTCTTTGTGAATATCGTCAACGGCGAATGCTGCCTGGGCAATACCCTGCTCGAACAGAGCCTTTTGGTAACTCTTGGCAGCCGGGTTCTCATTAGGTTCAAGAAGCAGCTCGACATCATCCGGCTCTTCGGGGGAGACAACCGTCAACCATTTGAATTCCCCAATCGGGGAATCCTCTTTCTTAACAAAGCCCAGGACTTCCGTATAGAACCTGAGTGCCTTCTCCTGATCCTCGACAAATACGCTCGTAAGTTTGATCTTCACTGTCACATCTCCCTTGATGAGACCTTTGCATAACCTGTGGTGGAGGGGCGTGGGGCCGCTCGTGCTGAGGCTCTCGAAGTATGAGCGGGGGGTGTTAGGCGATCTGGACGGCACAGCAGATGCGATCATCAGTTACGCAAAAGTCTCTTGATGGGTTGAAGATGCGCCGAGGCGTGAGAGGGCTAGGGTCGAAGACTCGCCGGGGAGGGCCGTAGGCTCGCCGAGGAGAGTGAGGGTGTTCCTGACCTCTATTGGGACACCTCATCCCCATTTCACCCCAATGCTAACACTCTTCAGAATTGGGACCTAACAGCCGTTCCATAATGCAGTGCATCAAGGGATCACGGTACGACTTCGATCCTTAGCCCCAATCAGCCCGTAAAAATAGGCGAGCCGTGGTGATGGACCATCAACCATTCGTCGCCCGTTAGGGTGAAAAGGTTGGTGGCCTGGACTTGGCCCATATTCTCCTGCCCACCGGCGACGCTTCTCAGGTTCTCAACACACGTGACCCGTGCCCACGGCCCCGACACCAGTACATGCACGTCCGTCAGGTGGAACTCCATGTACCTCGTGTTGGCGAAAATGGCGGCCCAACTGTCCCTTACCTCATCCCAGCCTAGCTTGATACTCCAGCCGGGATGAACAACCTGTGCGGTATCGTCCTGCACCCACACCCGAGCCATCTGCTCAACGTTCAGGCTTTCGAAAGCGCGGTAGAACCTTTCATTGGCCGCAGTCACCTCTGATATGGCATCCCGATCGGCGGTCATGAGACCTCTAGCTCCCGGTACGGATGGGGTACGGTGTCTTGATCAGCCCTCCGAACTTGGCCTCGGGGCGGGAGAAGAGCTCGGGATGGAAAATCTGGGCAAGGATTTCGAGCCCGTCCACGACTCTGGGTCCGGGACGGTTGAAGTACGACGAGCCGTCGACCACGTAGACCTCCCCGCCGGTCACGGCGTCGAGGCCATGCCACTCATCCGGCAAGACTGTCTGCTCCAACTCCTTCAAAGCCTGTCCTGCACTGAACCCGCAGGGCATGACGACTATCAAAGCAGGGTTGTATTCGGCAATACGCGGCCAATCGACCTGGAAGGATGGCTTCCCGGCAATGCCCAGGCCGTCTTCTCCACCGGCAAGAGCGACCATCTCCGGCACCCAGTGCCCGCCGATGAAGACTGGGTCAATCCATTCCATGCAGAGGACTCTGGGCTTTTGTTGGGCCCGAGCGGCAATTTCTCCAACCCTGTCTATACGAGCACGGAGGCCGGAGACAACGGATTTAGCCTGCGATTCGACCCCGGCAAGCTCACCCACGATGCGTATCGTATCCAGGATCTGGTCCAGGGTGTTTGGTTCCAGGGATACCACTCGGGTGTCGCATTGCAGCATGGAAGCCGCCGCCTCGACCTGTTTGTAGGATACGGCGCAGACGTCGCAGAGCTCCTGCGTCAGGATAAGGTCGGGGCTGGCCTCGTCCAACAGCTCGCGGTCCAGGTTGTAGATGCTGCTTCCACCGTGTACGAGGCCGGTGATCGCATCGTGGATCTGCCTGCCGGTCATCGACTCTCCATTGACCACGCTGGAGGTTACGGAAGGAATGAAGGCGGTCTCCGAGGGGAAATCACATTCATGGGACACCCCGACCAGCGAGCCTCCGAGCCCCAGGGCGAACACTATCTCGGTGCTGCTGGGTAGCAGCGAGCAGATCTTCATGCCGCCGCCCTCGCCGCTGCGACTTCTTGGTGGAGTCGCGACAGAATGTTGGCAGTTTGTCCGGCATCCATGTTGTCTACCGTATAGACCTTCTCCCCCGAGATCCCGTCCACGCCTCCCAGGTCGATCCACTTCTTGACCATCTCGAACTCCTCTTCCGCGGAGGGGAGAAGGTCCTTGCCGGTGAGAATTGACAGGCAAGCTACCAGGCCGTAGCCCCCCCAGTTGGACACGCTCGCGATGATCAGGTGGTCGGCGGGAGTGACCGCAGGATCTGGCACTAGCGTCGATACGGCGGGGATGTGCTCATACACTGACCCCATTCCTATCTCGTTGCCACCGTCTCCGATAGCGACGTTTTTTTTGACGCCCTGGAACAAGTAGTCCAGCTTCGCAGTGTGCTCGGAGATGTCGATACCGCGCATGTTAAGGTAGAGCTTGGACTCCTTGGTCATTCCGCATCGCTCGATGGATATGGCGAGTCCCGGCTTCACTGCTGTCAGAATCGACCTGGCTGCAATCTTGCTGGCCTCACGTCCGGTTATGGGAAACTCGCGGACCTTGTCCTTCGGTCTGCCGACCAGGCCACGAAGCATGGGGGCGGCCCCATCGGTGATGTAGATGACCTTGCGGCCCAGCGCCTCCAGCGCGCGACCTATGGCAACGGCGCCGGGCGGCCCGTCGGACTCCCATGAACCCTTGACGTAGAAGCCCGTTAGAATGAGCACAGGCCCCTCTGAGTCGAGCGCGTACTGGGCGGCGCTTTGGCAGAAGTCGGCAGGCAGCCTCCTCCTGAGCCGCGATACGCCGCGGGTGTCGCCGCTGAGGATTATGTCTTCTATCGTCATAGCGCCGCCGTAGTCTCGTTGGGTATGTCTGTTACGAACATGTAGCCCGGGGCGTGAGTGATCATCAAGGAGGGCCGGGACTTTTCGGCGACGGCCTGCGGTGTCACGCCGCAGGCCCAGAATACAGGGGTCTCGTTCTCCCGGATTTCTACGGGGTCTCCGTAGTCGGGCTTGGAAATGTCACAGATGCCGATAGCCTCAGGGTTCCCAATGTGAACGGGAGCCCCGTGCACATCCGGGTATCGGGACGTGACCTGGACGGCCTTCACTACCTGGGAGTGCGGAATGGGGCGCATGCTGACCACCATAGGCCCCGAGAAGACGCCCGCGCTTCGGGTCTCCATATTGGTGACGTACATGGAGACGTTCGTCCCCTCCTCTATGTGACGCATTGGTATTTGCGCCCGGATCAGGGCCTCTTCGAAAGTGAAGCTGCATCCCATCAGGAACGACACCAGGTCGTCTCGCCAGTATTCGCTTATCTCCGGGACCTCGGCTTCCAGGACGCCGTCGCGGTAGATGCGGTAGGCGGGCAAATCGGTACGGATGTCGGACCCGGGCGCCGAGGCTAAGGGCTCGGGCTGACCAGGTTCCAGCACCTCAATGAGTGGGCAGGGTTTGCGATTGCGTTGGCAGAAGAGGAGAAAGTCAAAGGCGTACTCCTTGGGAAGTATGGCCAGGTTAGCCTGTGTGGCGCCGGGGGCGAGACCCGCGGTAATCCCGGCGAAGGCGCCGGAGCGGATCTCTGCCCTGACGTCGGCGGCTGATTTGTTGTGGTTGTTCATGGGGAATTCTCCTCCTGCAGAGGTAATATACCATTGTTGTTCGGGATGCCCAATACGCGCCTCGGTGATACATGGGTAGGTAGAGCGTTGGTTCGGGGTTGTGACCCTGGGACTTAGCCGTGTTAGCATTACGGCATGAGCATCAGTCCTATTGAGCGGATGCCCGCAGACCTTCCGGCCCGAGGCACGGCAATCTACGAGCGCACTATTCGGTCGCTGGTTGAGCCCGGACAGTATGGAAAATTCGTGGTCATAGATGTCTACACCGGCGACTACGAAATAGGCGAACGTGACGCGGACGCCACCCGCCGCCTCCTGGACCGACGACCTGACGCCATGACTTGGGCGGTTCGTGTTGGCTATCCTACGCCCTACGTCTGGCTTTCTACTCGGCCTTCAGTCCATGATTAAGGGCCGCGTAACTGCCGATAGGACTCCAATAATTCGATTGGAAGTCTTGGATGGGTTGGGGCGTTTGGTGCCGATGGCCGCAGTCCTGGATACCGGCTTTAACGGTGATGTATCCCTTCCCATACCCACAATACGCCGCCTGCAGCTAAGACCTATGGGGCAGCGAAGGTTCACTCTGGCTGACGGTGAAGTTTCCGTGATGAACACGTACTTGGGTAGGGCTAACTGGCATGAAGAGCCTCGCGACGTCATAATCGTCGAATCCCAAGGAACGTCGATGGTTGGAATGAACTTGTTATGGGGCAGCCGGATTACAATAGAAGCCAGTGATAATGGAGACATCCTCATTGAAAAACTCCCGTTGCATGAATAACTCCCAAACTCACCTACGATAACGAGATTCATATGACCACCAACCGCCTCGTCCACGAGACCAGTGCCTATCTGAAAAGCGCAGCCGACCAGCCGATCCGGTGGCATCCGTGGGGCGACGAGCCCTTCCGCCTGGCTGCCGAGCAAGGAAAGCCCGTGCTTTTGGACATCGGCGCGGTGTGGTGCCACTGGTGCCACGTAATGGACCGGGAGAGCTACGAAGACCAGGAAGTGGCGGCCATCATCAACGATCGGTTTATCGCCGTGAAGGTCGACCGGGATGAAAGACCCGAGGTTGACCGCCGATACCAGAGCGCCGTAGGCGCGATCACAGGGCAGGGCGGCTGGCCCCTCACCGCGTTCCTCACCGAACGGGGACAGGTCTTCTACGGCGGCACCTACTTCCCCAAGAACGACATGCACGGCAGGCCCGGCTACAAGTCCCTGCTGACCCGCGTAAGCGAGCTTTATCGGGACAACAAGGAATCGGCGCTGGAAAACGCCCGGAAAATAAAGGAACACCTGGGCAAACTGACCGTCCAGCACGAAGAGGGCCACGAGCTCCGGGTCTCCGCCTTGGACGCTGCACTGGAGTCCATCGGGCAGGGGTTCGACCTGGTGCACGGTGGCTTCGGCCGCGCCCCGAAATTCCCCCACACTTCGGCCATCGAGTTGGCCCTGAGCCGATACTACGAGACGCGGGAAGACTGGCTGAGCGTTATGATCAACAAGACCCTTGAGAAGATGGCCCTCGGCGGAGTCTACGACCAGCTGGGCGGGGGCTTTCACCGCTACTCCGTCGACGACCGTTGGATAGTTCCACACTTCGAGAAGATGTCCTACGACAACTCGGAGCTCCTCAGAAACTACGTCCACGGATATCAGGCCACGGGATCGACGCTGTTCAGAGAGGTCGCCGAAGGAATTGTTAAGTGGGTTTCAGAGGTGGCTTCCGACCCCGAGCGCGGCGGCTTCTACGCCAGCCAGGACGCCGATGTCGGTATGGAAGACGACGGCGACTATTTCACCTGGACGCTCGATGAGGTGGAAGAGACCCTGCCCCCCGAGGACGCGCGGATCATTTCACTCCTCTACAACGTCGAGGCCAGAGGTGAGATGCACCACAACCCTGCAAAGAACGTCCTCTTCGTCGACATGCAGCCCGACGCGATAGCCCGCCGGCTGCAGCTGGACGAGGACTTTGTCAACAAGCGCATCCGGGAGTCGAGCCTAGCGTTGCTGGAAGCGCGCTCAAATAGGCCCGTGCCTTACGTGGACACGACGGTCTATTCTGGATGGAACGGCATGATGGCCTCTGCACACCTGGAGGCGTACAAGGGATTGGGGTTGGAGGGGTGCAGGGAGTCGGCGCTGAAGGCCATTGACCGGCTCATCGAGGAAGCGTACAAGCCGGGGCGCGGCTTCTACCACAGCCTCGCCGACGGAGAAGCGAAGGTCGACGGCCTCCTAGACGACCAGGTCCACATGGCCCGAGCCTTGATCGATGCCCACGAAGCCACCGGCGAGGCCCGGTACTTGGATCTCGCCCAAGAACTGATGGACTTCACCATCGTCCATTTCTGGGACGACGTGGAAGGCGGCTTCTTCGATCTGGCGGACTGGAAGCTAGGCTCGGTGGGGTTGGAGGGCGCCGAGAAACCCATCCAGGACTCTCCCACACCCGGCACGAACTCCGTCGCCGCGCTCACCTTGGATCGGCTCTACTACCTGACTCACCGGGAGGATTACCGGGAAAAGGCTGAGCAGACGCTGAAACTCTTTGGGCCGATAGGTGCCCAGTACGGCCTGTTCGCCAGCACCTATTTCCTGGCCTTGGAACAGCACCTCAATCCGCCCGCCCATGCGGTGATAGTCGGTTCCGAAGGGGATCCCCTGACCCAGGAGCTTTGGCGCAAGGCCCTCGCCACCTATCGGCCCCACAAGCTGGTCTCCTTGTACGACCCCGCAAAAAGCAGTCCAGGTCAACTGCCGCCTGCGGTAGAGGGGATGATGTCACGAGAAGCGGGTCCCCAGGTCTACGTGTGTGCGGGGAACACCTGCGCCCTCCCGACCAACGACCCCACCGTTCTTGAATCTACCCTGAAGACCTTCGGACTGCCGCTTCGCTAACCCTAGTCTCGAGTCCCTACCCGCCTTACGAACTCACAAGCCACTGGCCCGTCACCCGATTCCACCGTCAACGCAGTCTCGGGGTTCGCATAGGCTTTTCTCACGTAGCCGAGCGCGGGCCTGCGGCCCGAAATCAGGATGGGGGACACGGAAGTGAGCTTACCGGCGTCTTTGCCGTCTACGGTTAATGGGGTCCCGGCGTCAGGGATAGTCCCGTCTTCAAGGCTCAGCATCGCTAGGTAACGCTTCACCTTCTCGTAGGTGTTGAGCCGGGCCACGACCTCCTGCCCGACGTAGCAGCCCTTGGTGAAGCTAACGGAATCCCAAAGCCCGGCTTCCAAGGGGTTCACTTCCTCGCCGAGCTCCGGGCCATAGGCCGGGACCCCCGCAGCTATGCGGAACGCCTCGTAAGAGTCTGCGTCCATCTCTCTCATGCCGAAGGCCTCGCCGGCGGCAAGGATTTCAGCGCTGAGGGCCGGAGCCGAAGCGATGGGTGCCAGAAGGGTGAAAGCCTCGCCGAGGGCCGAGTCGGCTTTCGAGACCAGGACCTCGGTTGCCGAAATCGTGGTCTGGACTGAATGGTGGGTAGGCAGAGCCGAGAAGTCAGCCTGCGTTAGGGTGTGCATGATGTCCGGGGCACGAGGCCCGACTATGGTGAGCACGACGGTATCCGCAGTAACGTCTTCTACCTCGATCTCCTCACCGAAAGTGAAATCCTCTATCCAGTCTATGACCTTCTGCTGGTTGCCGGAAGAGGTAAGAACCAGCCAGTGGTCGGGGAGATAGAACATGGTGAGCAAATCGACGACTCTGCCCTTGTTGGTGGTGAGCACGGTGGACAACCCCGAACCGTCGGCCATCTCCTCGACTTCGTTCGTGGAAAGGCGATTGATAAGGTCCAGGGCGTCCTCGCCGGTCACTCTGAGAATGCCGGGGGCCGGCTTATGTGCGAAGACGGCGCTTTCTCGGGCGGCACGGAGGGCAGTCTCGGGAGTGGTTAGCTTTGCTGTCTGGGTCATAACGGCAAGTCCTTCTAGTGCTTTACGCTTCAATGGTAGAAGAAAGGGGCCTTCCAATCAACTGGAAGACCCCAAAGAGGCTAAGGTATGGCTGGAACTGCGATTAGACCGAGAACGAGTTCCCGCACCCGCAGGTCGTCTTGGCGTTGGGATTCGTGAACTCGAATCCCTTGCCGTTCAGCCCGCCCGAGAAGTCGAGAACGGTGCCGCCCAAGTAGAACATGCTCTTGAAGTCTATGAAAAGCTTGACGCCGTGCTCCTCGATGACTTTGTCGTCCTTCTTGGGGGTTTCGGTGAAGCCGAGCTTGTACGTGAGGCCCGAGCAGCCGCCGCCCTTGACGGCCATGCGGAGGCCGAATTCGTCGTAGCCCTCCTTGGCGGCTATCTTCATCATTTGCTTGGCCGCCTGCTCGGTAACGTGAATGGTAGGGAGTGGGGTTGCTGTAGTCATGGCTGGTGTCATTCCTGTCGTTGTGACGTATTGGCCTATTGGGATTTTAGAAAGAGGAGGGGTGCTATGTCAAGGATTGGGCAGCGAGGCCCGCCTGCGACGTTTCGAGCGCAGGAACTTTTCGGACCCGCCGGGAGGCAGTAGATGTGCATAAATGGAAGGCTCTGAAGACAGGAAGCGGAGTGCCCACCGATAGGGAGAGTCGGGGTTCTCCGCCGGCTGCTTACCGTACCGGTAATCGTGAAGCGCAATGAAGTCGTCCAGGTCTTTTATCAGGGTGTTCAGCCGGTCCAGTTGGTCTTGCATGAACGCAGCACCCCTATCCCTGGCAAGCATGGCCAAAACCCGGGTAAGGTGAGTTAGACAGAGCAGGTCCTGAGCCCCGCGCTCTTGAATTAGGGAAACGGTGTAATCGAGGGCTTGGCTCTCGAGTTCTTGGCGTTGACTGCAAGAAGGGCAGCCTGAACGCTGAATAACCGCTTGCGAATCGTCTTCAGGTACAAACCGGGCGTATAGGGCCGTCCCTACCCTGGCGAAGGCCCGGTAATGGGCCAGGCAGGAGTGAAGTGTCGTGGTTGAGGGAGAAGACGAGTCCCTTTCAAGCCGAGTCATGCGCTCGCACACTGGACACCTTTCCGACGCGTTCTCGTACAAGCTCTCGGACTTGACGGGCACCGGGAAGAAGGCTGGAAGAGGCTTAACCGCGGCCTCCAAGTGGCGGGCGGAGCTAGGCGTACCTTGGGCTTTCGCCGCCGAGTCTTGGAAGTTGTATAGCCGAGTGCGGGACTCTGAATTGGAAGCCTTGGATACCAAGCCCTGAAAGTGGCGGCCGCAGAGGAGGAAAGCCGACTCAAGCCAGCTGGGTGGGGTGGGAACCGAGGCGGCGAGGAGCAGCCGAGTTGCTGAATACCCCGCTGCGCTCTCTGCAGTGGCGCAGGCTTGGCAACCGCTGCCCAGGTCAAACCTCCACGGCGAAGTGCTTATCCAGGGTGCGCTGGAGCGTCCGGTCTCCAGGGCCCGAGTGATGATCTTGATCAGGTGTTGAAACACCATCGCAACGCCAAGGGAGCTCTTGATGACATGGCGCGCAAGCTCGACGGCGCGCCAGAGGTCGGCGGGGCAGAGGCCACCCGCTTCTATGAACTGGTCCCGCGCCTCGGGGTCGTTGACATGCTCCCAGAGGAATGACCAGAGCCAGGTGTACCGTGACTCGCCCTCGAAGATGCAGATGGGACAGATATCTTCTCGACAGGCCCTTTCCAGTTGGATGGTCAGGTAGTCGTTGGGTAGGGACCGTCGAAACAGGAATGACAGGAAGGAGGGCAGGCGAGTGATCACGGGTAGAAGAGCTTCCGGGCCTCTCGCCGGAGTTCGGCGCGAAAATCCGGGTGCGCGACGCTTATCAGCTCCTCCGCCCTCTGCCTGAATGTCTTACCGAACAGGCTGGCAACTCCATATTCGGTCACCACGTAGTCGGCAAAGCCCCGGGTCACGGTGATGGCCGTTCCAGCGTCGTGCTGCGGGACTATTCGTGACACGACTCCCCCCATCGCAGTAGAACGCAGACACGTGATAGCTCGCCCACCCCTGGAGCTAATCGCCCCCATGTGAAGCTCCGGTTGGCCCCCGGTACCGGCTATCAACCTCCCTCCGAATACCGTCTCGGCGTTAATCTGGCCGGTCAGGTCTATGGCCAAGGCGCTGTTAATGGACACCATGTTGTCGTTCGCCGCCACGTTGGCGATGTTTACGACGTATGAGGTATCGCGCAGCTCGAACATCGGGTTGTTGTGCGCGAACAGGATCTCTTCCTGCGTGCAATTGGAAAGCGATGAGGTGACATATTTACCAGGATGGAAGTTCTTTCGTTTGCCTGTTATTACTCCCTTCCGCACCAGGTCGATTAGCCCTCTCGGCGACATCTCGGAATGGAACCCAAGGTCACGCTTTTCGTCCAGCACCCCCAGGCTCGGAAGCAGCGTAGATGGCGTTCCACCCCCGACTTGAAGGCAGGCCCCGTCCGGAATGAGCTCTGCGGCGTATTGGCATATGGCCAGGGCAACGGGTTCGGTTTCGCTTTGAAACCCCGTCGATTCGGCCCATCGCCGCATGACCCGGGCGTCCATCTTCACCAGCCTCGGTATTAGATCGTATCGCCGCTCGGGTTCGATCCGGTCTGATACGGCCCTTAGCTCATCTCTTGCCTCCTCGTCCGCCATGCCCTGGATCATGGACTCCATCTCGTCATCGGGCATCAGCCTGGGCGAGTTTTCGACGAAGCGGTCGATCTCCGAGACATGGATATAGTTCGTCCCGTGCGTCCGTATGTAGGTGTCGTTTACCTCCGCCAGCACCACCCTTGCATGCTTGGCTAGTTCCCGCTTGTACCACAGGTAAGGCCCGAAACTGCAATAGCCGTTCCTGTCAGGTGGCGAGACGGTGCACATGAAAACGTCGGTTGGGGGAGCTGCATCGGGCCTATCTATGGCGGGCTTGTGCCACAGTGAAAAGAGGCTTGGATAGTAGTCGCCTCTCCTCTCGTCGAGCACCGTTCCACCCCCACTCACCCCGACGTGGACGGTCAACGTCGTGGAAAACGATTCCTCGAAACCCGGCTCATACCACGGCATGTGGTAGCCCGGTTCGGCCATTACGGTCTCCACGTCTTGGAGCTCCGGCCAGCGCTTCCCGAGGGCCGGGGGCAACACCGTAGGAGTTGGCGACATGGCAATCTCTACCCTGTCCCCCGACTTCACCAGCTTGACAGCATCGTCGGCGGTGACGAGCTTTCTTTTATAGTGCTCTTGCCAGTCCATCAGCGGATCATGGGTAGAAGAGTTTCTGGGCTTCCTGCCGAAGCTCGGCCCGAAAGTCCGGGTGCGCGACACTTATCAGCTCCTCGGCCCGCTGCCTGAACGTCTTGCCCAAAAGACTGGCCACACCGTATTCCGTAACCACGTAGTCGGCAAACCCCCGCGTGACGGTGATAGCAGTTCCGGCGTCGTGCTGTGGCACGATGCGGGACACGACACCTCCCACAGCCGTGGACCGCAGGCAGGTTATTGCGCGTCCTCCCCGGGAGTTTATTGCGCCCATGTGAAGCTCCGGCTGGCCCCCGGTTCCTGCAATCAGCCTGCCCCCCAATACCGTCTCGGAGGTGATCTGGCCGGTCAGGTCTATGGCAATGGCGCTGTTGATGGATACCATATTGTCGTTCGCCGCCACGTTGGCAATGTTGACGACATAGTGGGAGTCGTAGAGCTCGAAGCTCGGGTTGTTATGGGCGAACCTTATCTCGTCCTGGGAGCATGCGGTGAGAGCGGAGACTATGTACTTGCCCGGATGGAAGTTCTTGCGCTTGCCGGTGACGATACCCTTCCGTACCAGGTCTGCCAGTCCCCTCGCCGACATCTCGGAGTGCACCCCTAGATCGTGCTTTTCGTCCAGCACACCCATCCCGGGGATCAGCGTTGATGGTGTTCCCCCACCGACCTGCAGGCACGAGCCATCCGGTATCAGTTCGGCAACATATTTGCCGATGGTCAGAGCAATTGGCTCCGTTTCGCTCTGATAGCCGTACACTTGGGCCCACCCTCGGATAGTGGGGCCGTCCATAAGTGCGAGCTTGGGAATAAAATCGTAGCGCCGTTCCACCTCGACTCGCGTGGATACGGCCCTGAGCTCACGACTCCCCTCCTCGTCCGGCATGTCTTGTATGATGCGTTCCAGTTCGTCGTCAGGCATCAACTCCGGCCGATTCTCGACGAAGCGGTCAATCTCCGAGACGTGGATGTAGTTCGTACCGTGAGTCCGGATGAACGTCTCGTCGACCTCGGCCAGGACCACTTTCGCGTGTGAGGCCAGCACGCGCTTGTTCCACAGGTGACCGCCGAAGCTGCAATAGCCGTTCTGGTCGGGCGGCGAGACTGTGCACATGAACACGTCGATAGGTGGCGCGGACTCGGGCCTGTCTATGTAGGGTTTGTGCCACAATGAGAAGAGGATGGGGTAGTAGTCGGCGCGCTTCTCGTCGATGATAGGTCTTGCGCCCCCCATGCCTACGTGAAGCTCTAGGGTTGTAGAAAACGAGTCCTCGAATCCCGGCTCGAACCACGGCATGGGATAGACGGGTTCCGGCATGACAGTCTCAACGTCCCGCAGCTCCGCCCGACGCTTGGCCAGAGCAGGGGGAAGAAGGGTAGGGGTGGGGTAGATGGAAATCTCCACCCGGTCCCCCGACTTTACAAGAGTGACAGCCTCGTCCGCAGAAACTAACTTACGTTTGTACTCTTCTTGCCAGTCCATGTTGACAGTCTCAGTGGTATTCACTAAATTTATAGGTAGATAGGTTGCATTAATTTGCAGCCTATCACCGGGCTAGGCAGATCTCCCGAAACATGGAGGTCCGACCTAGCCCACGACATTTCTCCGGCTATTCCCCACTCCTGTTCGCTGTAGCCTAACTGTCATTCCGATGCCCCTCGAGGTCGAAGATGCGCCTCAGGCGTGAATCTGGGGCGGGGAATCCTACCCCCTCTCCCTTGACGGGAGAGGGCTGGGGTGAGGGTGATCCCCTTCCTCCAATGCATACTAGCTAGTAAGTTAGGCAAAGAACACTCTTGTACCCAAGGTCCCCAGACTCATCAACGAAAATATAGTCGTGCCTAGCCATGAGTAGGACACGAAGAAGGCAACAAGCTACGGATAAAGCAGCCTCTGCGCCTCCCGACGCAGTTCGGCCCGGAAGTTCGGGTGCGCTATGTTGATCAGTTCCTCCGCCCTCTGGCGGTCCGACCTCCCCATCAGCTGGGCTACCCCGTATTCCGTGACCACCATATCCGCAAACGTGCGGGGTATGGTGACTATTGCGCCCTCTTCAAGCTGGGGCACTATCCGGGACACCGACCCTCCCAACGCCGTCGACCTTAGGAGAATAATCCCTCTGCCACCCTTTGACTGCGTCGCCCCGATATGCAGCTCCGTCTGCCCGCCAGTCCCTGCCACCAGCCTGCCCCCGAACACCGTCTCCGAATTGACTTGGCCGAACAGGTCCACCGACAACGCGTTGTTGATGGTGCACATGTTGTCGATTAGCGAGACTTCCCTGATACTGACCACATCCTGCGATTCCAGCAGTTCGACCTTCGGGTTGTACTCGGCCCACTTCTGCTCGCTGATGTTTGTGGCGGTCAGGGCAGATAGTCGGGCCACTCCCGGGTGCGTGTTTGTGTAACGGCCGGTCACTATTCCCTTGTCGATGAGATCGATCATTCCCGGAGCGCCCATCTCCGAGTGGATACCTAGATCGTGCTTGCCGTCGAAGGTACCGAGGGTCGGGAGCAGTGTCGAGGGTGTTCCCGCTCCGATCTGGATGGTCGCCCCATCTGGCACTAGCTCGGACACGTATTCTGCGATTCGCCTTGCCGCTGGGCCCGGGTCTGAAAGGCCTGCGTAGAATGCGGCCCACTGGCGCATTTGTGAGAGGTCCAGGCTGGCAAGCTGGGGAATGAAGTCCCTGCGCCGATCGTACTCCAGCTGGGATGCAACCTCCGCTAGTTCGTTTCGGCGCTCCTCGTCTCCGATACTGGAGAGGATGCCCTTAAGTTCTTCGTCATCCATGGGGGGAGGAGTGTTTTCCACAAACGCGTCTATCTCCGAGACATGAACATAGTTGTCCCCGTAGGTGCGTATGAAACGCTCGTCCACCTCTGCCAGGACGGTACGGGAGAGCTTGGTGAACGTGTGCTTGTTCCAGAGGTTTGCGCCAAAGCTGCAATAGCCGTTGTCATCTGGAGGCGAGACGGTGCACAGGAATACGTCCGGGGTCCGGGCGTTCGGGCGCGGGTCCAGGGAGGGCTTGAACCACGTGGAGAAGAGTACGGGAGAGTAATCAACGCGCCTTTCATCGTGAGCGTATTTGGCCACGGTGCCAATGTGAATCTCGACAGTTACGGAGAACTTGTCGGAATAGGCGCTTTCCAGGAAGCCCGGATCGTATTCCGGCTCCACCATCGTGACGTCGAGATGATCGAATTCGTCACGACGTCCGACTATCTCATCCGCTATCAGCCGGGGCATGGGAAGGATTCCCGTGTGGACCAGGTCTCCCGACTTGACCATGGCCGCGGCTTCCTCCTGTGAGCACAGCTTGCGCTTGTAGTCTTCCCGCCAGTCCATAGTCGTGTCTCCTCAGCCTATGCAGTGGGCCTTTTCGAAGGCGAGTATAGCATCCTCGTGCCGGACAATGAGGTCGATTTTGTCCAGCCTGTACGACAGGCAGCGGCGCGGGAAATCGTGGGTTGCTTTGGCTTGATGGATGGCAAATGGGCGGCTCAGGCCGAGGGCATGGAATAGGTGGGGTCGGGCATGACTGGCTCTACGTCTAGGAGCACAGTCCTGTTCTTGCCCGTCCACGTTGACTCATGGATACAACAGTTTCCGCGCCTCCCGACGCAGCTCGGCCCGGAAGTCCGGGTGCGCGATGTTGATCAGCTCTTCAGCTCTTTGACGATTCGACTTGCCCATCAACTGCGCAACGCCGTACTCGGTGATCACAATGTCCGCGAATGTGCGGGGTATGGTGACTATGGCCCCCTCCTCGAACTGGGGAACGATTCGCGACACCGAGCCTCCCAAGGCCGTCGACCGAAGCAGGATGATCCCACGACCCCCATTCGACTGTGTCGCCCCGATGTGCAGATCAGTCTGGCCCCCCGACCCTGCCACGAGCCTCCCCCCGAACACCGTCTCCGAGTTGGTCTGCCCGCCCAGGTCAACCGACAGTGCGTTGTTGATAGTAAACATCTTGTCGATCTGCGAGACCTCTCTAATGTTCACTACGTCTTTGGATTCCAGCAGTTCGAGCTTCGGGTTATATTCGGCCCACTTCTGCTCCCTGATGTTGGTTGCAGTTAGGGCGCTGAGCCGGGCCACTCCCGGGTGGGTGTTGGAGTAGCGGCCGTTCACTATACCCCGCTCAATGAGGTCGATCAGGCCGGGAGCCGCCATCTCGGAGTGTATGCCGAGATCGTGCTTGTCATCAAACGCCCCGAGGGTGGGGAGAAGCGTGGAGGGAGTACCTGTACCGATCTGGATTGTGGCGCCGTCGGGTACGCATTCTGTGACGAACTCGGCCATACGGCGGGCCTTGGGGCCCGGGTCGGAGACGCCCGCGTAGAAGGCAGCCCAAATGCGCATTTGGGCAAGGTCCAGGCCGGCCACCTGGGGGATGAAGTCCCGGCGGCGCTCAAACTCCAGCTTGGAAGCTATCTCGGTAAGTTCCTGTCGGCGTTCGGCGTCCGGGATCGCTGAGATGATCTCGTACAACTCCTCGTCGTACATCGGCTGGGGCGTGTTCTCGACGAATGCGTCTATCTCCGAAACATGGATATAGTTATCCCCATAGGTGCGGATAAAGCGCTCGTCTACCTCGGCTAATACGGTGCGGGAGAGCTTGGCGAAAGTGCGCTTGTTCCACAGGTCTGAACCGAAGCTGCAATAGCCGTTCTGGTCTGGAGGGGATACGGTGCACAGGAAGATGTCGGGGGTGCGGGCGTTTAAGTGCTGGTCGATGGCGGGCTTGAACCATGTGGAGAACAGGACTGGGGAGTAGTCGATCCGACGTTCGTCCATGGCGTCGATGGCCAGGGTGCCGATGCCAATGTGAAGCTCGACCGTCACGGAAAATTTGTCTGAGTTCGCACTGCTTAGGAATCCAGGATCGTATTCAGGTCCGACCATCGTGACGTAGAGATGCTCGAATTCATCCCTGCGGGCGACTATAGCGTCGGCTATCAGCCGTGGCATGGGGATGAGTCCCGTGTGGACCAGGTCTCCCGACTTGACCATGGCCGCTGCGTCCTGCGGTGAGCACAGCTTGCGCTTGTAGTCTTCCCGCCAGTCCATAGTCGGGTTTCCTTATGCTATTCCGCGGGCTTTCTCGTAGGCGAGTATTGCGTCTTCGTGCTGAAGCGTAAGTTCGATTTCGTCGAGGCCTCCCAGAAGGCAGCGCCGACGGAAATCGTGAGTGGCTTTGTCCTGGTGGATGACGAAAGGAAGACTCAGCCCCTCGCCGTCGGAGAGGAGACAGGTCTCTAGGTCGATGGTGAGGGAGTACGGCTCGGGGCTCTGCGCCCGAGCCCGCGCCATTATGTCGGAGACTTGGGCCTCTTCTAGGAGCACAGGGCAGAGGCCGTTTTGGAAGCAGTTTTTGTGAAATATCTCGGCGAAGGAGGGAGCGATGATCGCCTTGAACCCGTGCTGATAAATGGCCCAGACAGCGTGTTCACGGGACGAACCGCACCCGAAGTTCGGGCCGGTAACAAGGATGCCCGCGTTTTGGTACTGAGGCGCGTTCAGCTCAAAGTCTGGGTTGGGAGACCCGTCTTCAAGACGCCCCCAGTCGAAGAACAAAAACTCTCCGTATCCCGTGCGCTCGATACGCTTCAGGAATTGCTTTGGGATCACCTGGTCGGTATCGACGTTCGTGCGGTCCAAAACGGCTACGCTAGCGGCAAGAGTGGTGAATGGTTGCATGGTTGCATATGACCTCGGGGCTAAATACTTTCACAATTCTCGACTGAAGTATGCTTTAGAGTGCCAGTTCTACTATTTCCAAGTTCTTCTCGATGGTGTAGTCGTGTTCGGTAAGCTCCAGGTGCAGCTCAATGGCCTCCCCTATATTCCCCAACGCCTCCTCCCGAGTGTCGCCTTCACTGATGCAGCCAGGGAGAGTGGGGACGAAAACCGAATACCCGCCCTCATCGCTGGGTTCCAAAACTACTGTCAGTTTCACTTTGAAACCTCCTACTTCCACTCCCGAATATCGACGAAGTGCCCGGTAATCGCTGCAGCAGCAGCCATTGCGGGACTGACGAGATGAGTCCTGCCCCCCTTGCCCTGCCGGCCTTCGAAGTTGCGATTAGACGTCGAGGCGCAGCGCTCGCCGGGCTGCAGAATGTCGGGGTTCATGCCCAGGCACATGGAGCACCCCGCCTCCCGCCAGTCGAAACCCGCATCCTTGAATATCCTGTCGAGCCCTTCTTCCTCCGCCTGACGCTTAACCGCCCAAGACCCCGGCACCACCATGGCGTAGACTTTCGGATCGACTGCACGCCCCTTGGCAACCTCGGCGGCAATGCGCAGGTCCTCAATCCGGGAGTTGGTGCATGAGCCGATGAAGGCTCGGTCTATCTTGATCTCTTCAATTGCCTCACCGGGCTCCAGCCCCATGTAGTGCAGGGCCCGTTCCGTGGCTTCCTTTTCTACAGGCGAGTCCATTGATGCCGGGTCCGGGACGTTGCCCGTCACCCGAGCCACCATTCCAGGGTTCGTGCCCCAGGTCACATACGGCTCCATCGCAGAGGCGTCGATTTCGAGAACTCTGTCGTACTCAGCACCCGCGTCGGTCGGTAGTTTCTTCCAGTTTTCGACCGCCTCATCCCATGCGTCGCCCTTGGGTGCAAACCGTCGGCCTTTGACATAGTTGAAGGTGGTCTCGTCCGGGGCAACCATCCCGATCCGTGCCCCCGCCTCAATTGACATGTTGCACACGGTCATCCGACCTTCCATCGATAGGCCCCGGATAGCCTCACCCGTGTACTCGACTGCATAGCCACTCGCCCCGTCTATCCCTATCTCCCCGATAATGCCCAGGATGATGTCTTTGGCGGCGACTCCCGGGGCCAGGCTGCCAGTCAGGCGCACCTCCATAGTCTTCAGGTTGGCTTGCTGAACGCACTGGGTAGCGAGAACGTGCTCCGCCTGCGTGGTCCCGATGGCCATTCCCATCGACCCGAAAGCCCCGTGGGTGGACGTGTGACTGTCCCCGCATACGATGAGCATTCCCGGCCTGGTGTATCCCAACTGAGGCCCGATCACGTGGACGATGCCCTGTCCGTCGCTGTGGATGTCGTAGAACGGCAGACGGTTGTCTTTCGCGTTCTTCTGCATGGTGGCGATCTGCTGCGCGGCGATGGGGTCCTCCGTAGGACGCGTACGCTCCCAGGTAGGGATGGAGTGGTCCACGGTGGCTACGGTCAGCTCGGGACGGCGGACCGGTCTGCCGGACAGCCGCAGACCTTCAAACGCCTGCGGAGACGTGACCTCATGTACAAGGTGAAGGTCGACGTACAGGATAGCGTCCTGGCCCGGGTCTTGGTGGACGACATGGGCATCCCATATCTTTTCGAACATGGTTTTGGGAGACATTTCAGGGGACCTCGCTGGGGAATTTAGCTACATTGACCACTGAGCGGATTATAGCAGAGGGAGCATAGATCACCCCTTCAGCAACCTTTGCATAACTATCATTCCGAGGCCCCGCGAGGAATCTGAGGCGCAAGCCCACCACTCGCCTACTTCATCCCCACCCACCCCCATCCCTCATTCCGGCC
Source organism: Dehalococcoidia bacterium (assembly GCA_965249275.1). GTDB lineage: Bacteria > Chloroflexota > Dehalococcoidia > Plut-88900 > Plut-88900 > Plut-88900. Next base: position 289,370 of record CBDFLQ010000005.1, on the reverse strand, counting down.
GCCGAGAGCCGGAATCCATCCCCGGTCGGAGGGGCCGCTCACCCTGAGCGACGAGTCGAAGGGTCGAGCGGGGGGAGGCCCACGACTGCCATACCGTCACGCCAGTATTCCCCCCCACCTCCCTAACTGTCATTCCGAGGCCCCGCGAGGAATCTACAGCGCCTCTCCTCCCACTCCTCCATCTATAGCTTTAGCACCCGAGTACAGGCATTTTGTGCATCTGTAAATCTCTACACCCGCCTTGGTTGCAAAATAATGCAGTGTGGATTTCTGACAATTTACACATTTGTAGCCCAAGCCAGGCCCCGGCGCTACGGTGTCAGCAAGCCACCAACCAATGAACCCACAACTCCTGCACTCCCTGAACGACTCTGAGATATCAAGGTGAAGCAGGAACTTCTTGCAAATCGGACACTTCCATCCCCTATTTCGTATCATGACTTTCTCTCCTAAATTCCCTTTTTCGCCATTGACTCCCCACGCCAGCCCCTACTTGAACCCCACATATAGGCTTTCTGTTTACGCGATATTCTACCCACACAGGTTCCATGTACTCCCTGATACCACATACACAAAAATGCGTGACTCCTACTAACTGGCCATAATCTGCGGATTTTCGGTCGCCTTCTGCGCCCATCTCGAAATGTACACCGAATCGTGATAAGTCGGCGTACTGCGGATACCAGTCTTGCTTATTTGGTTTATATGATGAGGCGACAGTACCTTGTTTGGATAATTGTGCCAAGCGAGCTTCTAGAGCTTGTATCACGATGTCAGCGAAGTGGTGTGGGTAGTCTTTTAGGTTCTCTATACCTCGCTTATACTGATATCGTTCCCACGATGCCAATCCTATCTCAATAATATGCTGAACTGCCATAAACCTGTCCATCGTCATTCGCGCATTAGCTCTGGCAGCGATAATCATATTACCGTCACAGTTGAACAATACTGTCTCTGCGAATTGTAAAGCCTCATACAACGCCCCATAAATTTCTTGATATTTGACAGTTATGTCTTCCATCTGTTCACGATTCTGTGTAGGCCGCTCTGGGGTTCGGTCACCACTCATCCATTCCCGTGTCTCGTCAATCACAGCGCGCAAGTTGCTTAAATCATCCATGCGACGTCCACATATCTTGCATGCCTGTTGATATTCGGGAAACACGGTAATCGGCATCGTTCTTACCTTCGCTATTTGTGGGGAGACGGGGTTAGTAGCCGGGAGCGGGTTTCACCAAGTGTGGAGGGTTCGGTGATTAACATAAAATAACGTCCCTACCTAGAATTGTTTAGTCAGCCTCCAGATCCAGTAATGGAACAGAAGATACGGGATTGGCTTTCTAAAATCCGAGAATAATATTCCCTTTTGATAGAGTGATGGGTAGTTATTGTGGCCAGCATATATCCTATGCTTATGGCCCCTAACCCCCCACCCTATCCCCACCCCCGACACCCGTCAACCTTCCCCCACTCCCCGTCATTCCCGACCCCGATCGGGAATCCATCCCCCTCCCCCAAGTACTGAATTAGAGGTCCACGTGCGTGCAGGGCACGCACGTGGACCTCTATTCTTATTTCCCCCTCTCCCTTAATGGCCCTAAGGGAGAGGGGGATCAAGGGGGTGAGGGTTCCCCTGTGGGGCTGGGGCGGTGTCCCCCCAAGTGTGACACGAACCCCTTGACTCTACCTGAACACCCGTGCTACTATCCCCACCGTTCGAACACCACCCTAACTATCTCAAGGAGGAACCAAAAACCTAGGGGGAAGCCCACCCGACCCACCCGAGGACTCAACGTCCCAGCCCATCCCAATGGTCGTCTCGCGGCCTGCGGCTCAAGCAAACGCCGCCATCTCCTCTTTACAAGGGCCCCGGCTATCCCTTCCCCTACTTCCAGGCGATGGAATGTCCACAGACTCTGCTCGGCAGGCCCCGTCCAAGGACGCCCCTGCCGATTCAACGCCCCCCATCATCGGGTGCGTTTACCCCGGCCCATTGCGCGCCGGTTTTCCCGGTAGGTCAACCGACCCCCGGTTTAGCAAGGCCCTCGTGTCCTTGTTTGTCCCGCCGTCCCTGCCACCCGTCTACCCGGCGGATGCACCGGGACGCCGGTTCTGAAAGACCGCCTCAGGCGGCATCTTCCACGTCAGCGGTCCGGTCATGTGCCGCTCACGATTTGGGATCTGCCCCACACAACCCTGACCACAGCCGGCAACGTGTGGGGATAATCCAGCCCGGCGCCGACGGCTCGGCAGCTACCCCCGGCCTGGTTTCTAGTCCCGGACCTTCCATCGCCTGCCCCCTCCCAAACAAATCAAACCGAAACCAAAACCCAAACCCCACAATCGAAGATCCGCCTCAGGAGGACTGAAGAAAACCCGGTGGCCACTACCCTACCGACCGAGTGCCCATCCTTGCGCCCCCCCGCCCCCCGTGGTAGCTTTTGCGATTGTCGGGAGGATTCGCACTTAGGAGAACGGACAGTTTAATGCCCCTCAGATACGACCCGTCTGCAATAGAGACCAAGTGGCAGCAGAGGTGGATTGAGGACCGGCTGTACCGCGTCCAGGAAGACCCCGACAAGCCCAAGTGGTATGAGCTGACCATGTTCCCGTACACCTCCGGGAACCTGCACATCGGCCACTGGTACGCCATGGCCCCCGCGGACGTCCACGCCCGTTTCAAGCGCATGCAGGGCTACAACGTTCTCCACCCCATGGGCTTCGACGCCTTCGGACTCCCGGCCGAGAATGCCGCCATCAAGAACGGCATTCATCCCCATTTGTGGACCATGCGCAACGTCGAGAACATGCGCCGCCAGCTCAAGCGTATCGGCGCTGTATACGACTGGGACCGTGAGGTCGTGACATCCCTGCCAGATTACTACAAGTGGACTCAGTGGCTTTTCCTCAAGCTGTTCCACGCAGGGCTCGCGTACCGGAACAAGGCCCCGGCCAATTGGTGCCCGACCTGCCAGACCACCCTAGCAAACGAGCAAGTCCTCCCCGACGGTACCTGCGAGCGTTGTAGTGCCTCGGTGACCAGGAGAGACCTCGAGCAGTGGTTCTTCAGGATCACAAAGTACGCCGACGAACTCCTCGACTTCAGCAGCATCCAGTGGCCCGACCGCATAAATACAATGCAGTCCAACTGGATTGGCCGCAGCCAGGGTGCCGAGATCTCATTCAGCATCGAGGAGTATGGGCTGGAAGAAAAAGAAATACGGGTCTTCACCACCCGCCCCGACACCGTGTTCGGCGTGACTTTCATGGTTCTCGCCCCAGAGCATCCGCTTGTTGCCCAGCTCACTACTCCTGACAAAAAGGAAGAGGTGCAAGCCTACGTCGAGGAAACGAGGCGGCGCTCCGAGATTGAGCGGCTTGCTACGGACAAGGAGAAGACGGGAGTATTCATCGGAGCCTACTGCACCAACCGGCTGAACGGCGAGAAGGTCCCCATCTTCATCGCCGACTACGCACTCCTCACCTACGGCACTGGTGCCGTCATGGGCGTCCCCGCCCACGACACCCGGGACTTCGCCTACGCCAAGAAATATGACCTGCCCATAAGGACGGTAATCGCTCCGCCTGGATGGAGCGGCGAGGACCTTGTGGAGGCCTATACGGGATCCGGCGAGATGGTCAACTCAGGACAGTTCGTGGGCCTTGGGAATGAAGATGGGAAGCAGGCGGTTACAAGAGCCTTGGAGGAGCAGGGCATCGGTGGCGGCACAGTCTCTTACCGTATCCGTGATTGGCTCATATCCCGCCAGCGGTATTGGGGAGCCCCGATACCCATGGTCTACTGCAATGCTTGTGGCATAGTCCCCATCCCCGAGGACCAACTTCCGGTGCTGCTACCGGAGGACGCCGAGTTCAGGCCCACGGGAGAGTCTCCTCTCACCTTCCACGAAGAGTTTGTGAATACGACCTGCCCCGAGTGTGGAGGCCCGGCTCGCCGGGAGACCGACACCATGGACACATTCATGTGCTCCTCCTGGTACTTCTTAAAGTACGCTTCCCCCAACTCCGGGGACTCGGCTTTCAAACCCGAGGAGATCAAGCACTGGCTGCCCGTCGACCAGTACACCGGCGGCGCCGAGCACGCGGTAATGCACCTCCTCTACGCCCGCTTCTTCGTCAAGGCCCTGCGGGATATCGGCTTGCTGGACTTCGACGAGCCCTTCGTCAGGCTCTACAACCAGGGCATTATCATCAGCGACAGGCAGAAGATGAGTAAGTCCCGGGGCAACGTCATCACGCCAGATGAGTACGTCGACACCGTAGGCGCCGACGTCGTTCGCGGATACCTGATGTTCATCGGGCCGTGGGACCAGGGTGGAGAGTGGGTCGACCAGGGGATAAACGGGATAGTGCGTTGGTACAACCGGGTCTGGGATCTGGCGGAACGTGACGACCCGGAATTGAGGCAGGGTAAGTCGTCGAAGCAGACGATTCACATGCTGCACAAGACAACCAGGAAGGTGCACCAGGACCTGGATCGGTTCCATTTCAACACTGCACTAGCCTCGCTGATGGAGTTCACCAACCACCTCGCCCGAGCCCTGGATGAAGGGTCGGTGGACGGGGAGACTTGGAGAGAGTCGATAAGGGCGTTGTTGCTGATGCTCGCCCCAACCGCCCCCCACCTCTCCGAGGAGTTGTGGGCCGCAAAAGACTACGAATACAGCATTCACAATCAACCCTTCCCCCAATGGGACGATGCCCTCGCCGCAGAGGAAGAGGTCACCCTCGTTGTGCAGGTCAACGGCAAGGTCAGAGACCGGGTGACCGTCTCGGCGGGCATCACCGAGGAAGAGGCGAAGAAAATAGCCCTATCCAGCGAGCGAATAAGGGCCTTCATGAAGAACGGCCCTCGGAAAGTCGTCTACGTACCGGGTCGGCTGGTGAATATAGTGGCTTAGCAGGTGCGAAGGGCCTTGCCGCTCTTAAATATATGAAACGTGGGAAACTGCTTAGCAGTTTCCCACGTTTCTTTATTCAGGGGGGATGGGACACGAGCCCGCGGAGTAACTAAGAGGGCCCTGAATGTGTTGAGGTAGGACTTCGGAGCGCGCTCCTACATAGGCGGGAGATTCATGCACTCGTAAACTTCGATCTCGCCGTCGCCCGGCCAACTCAAGTGCGGGTGGTCCTGCACAAGGGCCAGCGCCCCTTCCATACTCTCCGCCTGCAAAATCGAGTACATCATCACACCGCTGCCGCTCGGCGAGCTTCTCGACTTCCCAACTTTCATCCCACCCCCTAGCGGCGAGCCAAAGTCGACGATGCCGTCCCCGCACTTTTGGCCCCAGGCCATCCAGGACTTAATGCCTTCCTGCATGTCCTCCGGAGAGGCATTCTTCATCGACTCCATAACCTCAGGCGATGAGTAATAGAGCGCTACGTACTTTCCCATTTTTCACCTTTCGAAATACATGAACAATTCAAAATTCGGTCGCCAGATCATAACACTTACTCTCACAGTATCCCTGAACTTCTTCATACCACTCACGCGTCCCATTCCATCCCTCCTGATATACTCCCCCTAATAAACAAGCCCGGAGGCAAATCCACATGCCCATCATGGACCACTTCAGCGTCGCCGTCTTCCCGTGGGGCCGCAAACCCCCGACCATGACCGAGGTTGTGGAGGCCGCCCAGTACGCCGAGAAGCTCGGCTTCTACTCCGTCAACGTCCCCCTGATGAACGCCATCCCCGACGCTGGCCCCTTTGGCCGCTTCGGCAACAAGAGCATCCTCGACGCCCGTGTCCTCCTTCCCGCCATCATTGCTGCCACTTCCAAAATCAGGATTGCCGTCGATTCCATTCCCCTCCCCTATCTCCCTCCCTTTGACTGGGCCAAGTATTTCGCCAGTCTGGACGTCATATCCAACGGCAGGGTCATAGTAGGGATGTGCCTTGGCATGGTCGATGAAGCCTTCCACGCCGTGGGCGCCGACCGACGGAAACGTGGCGCCATCGCCGACGAGCAGCTCGAAATCATTACCCGCCTCTGGACCGAGGACGAAGTCACCTACGACGGCCAGTTCTACAAGCTAAACGGCGTTTCCATGGAGCCGAAACCCGTCCAGAAGCCCTATCCACCCATCTGGTGGGGTGGCCGCTCAGTGTCCATCCCACGCGCCGCACGCTACTGCGAGTACATCAATCCACCTTGGCCCACCTTCGACGAGCTAAGCGACGTATACCTTCCTCGCCTCGGCGAAGCCCCCATCGGCAAATGGGGCCGGAGGGCCAAGGTCAGCGCCTGGATCTACTCCACAGTCACCGATGGCAGAGAAATGTCGGACTCCGAGATCGAAGAATACTTCTCGGGCCTCATGGACCTGGAGTACGCCGTGGACACGACCAGCGTCACCGTTGCCGGCTCACCGGAACAGAGCGCCGAGCGCATTTCAAACTACCTGGACGCGGGACTCGACCACTTCGTCTTTGACTTCGTCCGCCACGGCGTCGAACCCCACGACACCCTCATGCACCAGATGGACCTCATGGCCAACAAGGTCGCCCCCCTCCTCTAACCCCCGCCCCGATCGGGAATCCATCCCGTGGGGAGGGGCCGCTCACCCTGAGCCAAATCGAAGGGTCGAGCGGCGGGCGGCCCCGCACTGCCAATACGTCAAATCCGCTTAACCCCCACCCTTCCGTAGTTCCGGCCCCCGATCGGGAATCCTGGCTCCCAACGCACCTCTCCGCCCTACAGGCAACACCCGTGGTCGCCCTCCCTGTGAGGGGCCGCTCACCCTGAGCCAAGTCGAAGGGTCGAGCGGGGGGTGGCCCCGCACTGCCAATACGTCAAATCCGCTCAACCCCTCTGGCGTCTCGTTCTCTGTCATTCCGAAGCCCCGCGAGGAATCTGGGGCTGGGGGTTGTCCCCACCCCTCTACCCCATTGCACCCCCACCCCCCATTTGCTAAGCTTTCTCCCACAACCACCACCCCTTGACCACCGCACACGCCGCCTCTGGAGGACATCATGGCCGTACTGCACAAGGACGAAGATATCGAGATCAGGAAGATCGTCACTGGCGACTACGAAAACAACGCTTACCTCGTCGTCTGTCCCAAGACCAACGAGAGCGTAATCATCGACGCCCCCGCCGAGCCCGAGCGCGTCCTCGATCAGGCCAAGGACACCAACGTCCAGGCCGTACTATTCACTCACACCCACTTCGACCACATCGATGGCGCCCAGACCCTCAAGGACGCCCTCGGCGTGCCTCTGGTAGTCCACCCTGACGACGAAGGCGAGCTTCCCGTCAAGGCTGATAAGCACTTGGAAGACGAGGGTGCCTTCTCCTTCGGGAATATCACATTCAGGACCATCCACAACCCCGGCCACACCCCCGGCGCAACTTCCCTTATCTGGGGCAAGCACCTTTTCAGCGGCGACACCCTTTTCCCCGGTGGTCCCGGCTACACCACCAGCCCCGAGAACTTCCAGCAACTTCTCGGTAATGTCGAGAGCAAACTCCTCGTCCTGGACGACGACACAAACATCTACCCGGGCCACGGTGAAGAAGGCATCCTCAGTGAGGGCAAACGCCTCCACGCCGGCTTCAAGTCACGCTCCCACCCTGACGACATCCACGGCCACGTCTCCTGGGACTCTTGATCCCGGCGCCCTGTCGTCCCTGTCATCCCGAGGCCCTGCGAGGGATCTGGGGCGGGGCTCCCTCCTGTTCCCTCTCCCTCGATGGGAGGGGGCTAGAGTGAGGGTGATCCCATTCCCCGTGACAGGGCCGCTCACCCTGAGCCCCGTCGAAGGGTCGAGCGGGGGGTGGCCCACGATGGTAAATCCGCCCCCACCATTCCCGCGGACCCGTGCCTCGGCACACTTCTGGAGGTTCCTAGATGCCCTTGGCTGAAACTCAAACCGCCCCCTCCGTCGCCGACCAGACCTACCGAAAGACCACCCTGGACTCGGGTCTGAGGATCATAACCTGCAACATGCCCCACACCCGCTCGGCGAGCATGATAATCCTCGTTGGCACCGGGTCCCGATACGAAGCCGACAACGAAGCTGGCATCTCCCACTTCATCGAGCACCTTTGCTTTAAGGGAACAGAGAAGCGGCGCCTGCCTCAGCAGATATCCGAGCCCGTCGAGGGCGTAGGTGGCTCTCTCAATGGCAGCACCGACCAGGAAGTAACCACCTACTGGGCCAAGGTTGCCCTTCCCCACTTTCCCGAGGCCCTTGACCTCCTCGTCGACATGCTCCGCAACTCCCGCTTCGACTCCGAGGACATCGAGAAAGAACGACGCGTCATCCTCGAAGAACTGAACATGGTCAAGGACGCCCCCAACCAGTGGGGGGAGGTACTGCTCGACCAGATCGTCTGGCCCGATCACCCCTTGGGAAGGGACATCGGCGGGACCCGAGACTCGATTAACTCCATCACCCGTGACCAGCTCCTAAATTACTTCACCGCCCACTACTCGCCGAACAACACGGTGGTCTCCGTCGCAGGGGCAGTGGACCATGACGAGGTTGTCGAGGCCCTTGCCTCCCGCCTGAACGGTTGGCAGCCCGTCGAGCCTCGCACCTTTACCCCAGCCCCCGACGATCAGAACTCCCCGAGGCTGCACGTCGAGTACCGGAAGATTGAGCAGGTCCACTTGAGCCTCGCCGTCAGGGGCCTGGCCGTCAACCACCCGGACCGCTACGCGCTTGACCTTCTGAACGTCGTCCTCGGAGATGGCATGAGCAGCCGGCTCTTCGTTGAGTTGAGGGAGAACCGGGGGTTGACCTACAATGTTTACAGCTACAACAACCACTACCTGGACTGCGGCACTCTCTGCGTAGCCGCGGGCGTCGACCCCTCCCGCACCAACGAGACCCTCGCCGGCATAATGAACGAGCTTCAGAAGCTCAAAGAGGGCATCACCGAGTCTGAGCTCGAAAAGTCCAAAGAGCTGGTCAAAGGCCGCCTGCTCCTCCGCACCGAGGACACCCGTAGCGTGGCCGGTTGGTTTGGCGCCCAGGAGATGGTCACCGGCCAGGTCCTGATGATCGACGAAGTCGTCCGCCGCGTCGACGCCGTCACCCTGGAGGACGTCCGCCGCGTCACCGATACCCTCCTCCGCACCGAAAAACTCAACCTAACAGTAGTAGGCCCCACCCGCGCCCGCAAAAGGCTGGAGTCCCTGCTCAAGCTTTAGTCGACAACAGGGCTAGTTAGGGGCAAAGACCCTTACGCCGCTGACTCTTTCACTCTCAAGATTTCATCGTCCACGTAGGCTTTAATGGATTCCACATCCGTGAATGCGCGAAATCCGGCGTGGCTAGCGCGGTGCCACACTTCTTCAGGCTCGTCGATCAGCAAGGCTACCGGTTGACTGTATCCTTCCTGCATACCGTTCGGCCATGCCAGATCTAGAGTCGCCAGCAGTTCGCCGGTTGCCATGTCTGTAACTTCGTAGCCGAATTCACCTTCGGGAAGGCCTAGTTCACTGATCCATATATTGATGTCGAGGAGCACTTGCTCTTCTTCCTTACCCGCAATTCCTCCCATCGGAACGACAACGCCTTCCGGCGCTGATCCTTCATATAGACCGCGAAGGAGGTCGTTAGTAGCATTCGCCAGCAATGCTCGCCTTGCTTCCAGGAACTTGGGGTAGTTTTCGATTTCCCAAAGCTCCGGGTCCATTGGTATCCAGTGAGACTCAATTGCGCCGGGATACTGTTCGAGGAAGGCCGGTATGTATTCGGAAGGATACCTGGCCCATACCTTAAGGTTGGTTTCCTTGGTCAAGAAAGTGAAGTTCGCTAAAGCGTTCACCTCGGCTTTGGCGTACCCCGCTTCATACAGCCTTGCCTTAGGGAAAATATGGTGCAACTCGAGATTGCTGTGTATGCCCAGTAGATTGCTGGATAACTCGATTCCGGTATCCCAATCCCTCGCATGACTAACCCGCGTTAGCATGTAAAGCAGCGGGTAAAAGCGGGATCCCATGCTCCATTGATCGAAATCAACAGGTGTAACTGTGAGGTCGCCCCTATCCCGGCGAAGCCCCGCCACAAGTCTATCGAGACCTCCTTCTATATTCTCAATGGCTTCCAGGTCTTGATTCAATACTGTTTCGGTGGAAGTGGAATAGCGACCCCACAGCAGAGTGTGAATGTACCAGTACAACAACCGGTCTCGCTCCTTGTGATTGGCTAAGGTTCCACCCCTTTTGTCCAGATATTTAATCATCAACGGGAAAGCAAAAACGCTCTTGAGGACGCGGCTGTGGTCAAGACCGAGCCTTGATGCAATCAAGTTGAGCAAATAGTCGATATGTTTTTCACTCCTCTTCAACCCTTCTTGAATGGCTACGGCGCTGACTTTGTCGAGAGCTGCAAAGAGAGCCTCCCCTGTGACTAGGCTATTTACACAACGAAGAAGCCAATCGAGACTGAAATAGAATCCGGCTTTCCCCCATTTGTCCAGTCGGGCGTTCATTTCTTTGCGGGCATCTGGCCAGGCTGCGCATATCTTTGCCAGTGCGAGGTCACCTTTGGTCAGTTTTGTGCCACCGCTGTTGACTCGATTGAATATCTCCACTACGTCGTCCACGGATTTATCCTCGCCCGTAACGTCTTCAGCGTGTAGTTCAATGTCGCCAATAGTGAAAATCTTGTTCAGTCTTCCAATGTATGTTCCTAATTGGCCTGCAAGGCTCGGATCGGCCTGAATTATCTCAATAAAGGGGTCTATGCTCTTTTGCATTAACTCTGTCACGCTGACCCAACCGACCTCCTGACTCATCCGGATGGGTGCGTAGAACTGGAATTCCTCCTTAATGAAGTTGAAATACAAACCGGTAAACGTCGCGGGGTTTCCCTCAAAGAAGGGGGGCGCGTGTCCTCGGTCAATTCCGTATAGGGAGGTTATACGCTGCTGTCCATCTAAAATCAGCTTTACGTATCCCGCCTGCAAAGGGCCCTCCCCCCTTGCATCTGCATTTTCAGTTCGAGTGATCCACGTAAGCAGGCTGCCGACAGGATGCCGCTTATAAAGGGATGTCATCAACCCTCTCACTTGGTCTCGATTCCAGACGTAACCTCTCTGAAATACCGGTAGTGCGATGGCTCCGGCATCTATCTGGTTTAATATCGTGCTTATTTTCATTTTCGGTGTCCTGTAGACGTTTGTAAGGGCATGATCATCAATTCCGCGTTTTAACTTCTAGGTTCCTGAAGCTCCCCCCTAAAACCCGTAAAACGCCATCGGGTTGTCCCACAGCACCTTCCTCTTTGTCTCCTCGGATATCGCGTCCAAACCCAGGAACTCCTCTGTCGCATTCGGGTAACCGGCATCCGGGTGAGGATAGTCCGACGCCCATAGCAGCCTGTCATTCCCACGCATCTCCACGTAGTACTTTGCCCCCGGCTCGTCCCCTTCCATCGACACCCAGCACTGCTCCATGAAATATTCGCTGGGCTTCTTCTTCAACCACGGCACCTCGTGCCAGCCCCACGCTTCCAGCTCCTCGTCCAGTCTCCACAGCCAGTAGACCAGCCAGCTGCACCCGCACTCCAGAAACGCAACTCTAAGCTTCGGGTGCCTCTCCAGCACCCCTCCCACCACTATGCTCTCGCTGCCAAGCATCTGCTCCAGCGGATGAGCGGCCATGTGCATCATCACCCAGTTGCCCAGGAACCGCTGGTCGGCGCCCGGCGGCCCGCCCGCCGTTCCTTCGTGTACCACCAGCGGGATATTCAGCTCTTCCAGCGTCGAATAGAGAGGATCGTAGTAGGCATCGTGAAGGTTGCGGCCGTTTATCACGTTGGGCCGTATGTATGCCGCGACCATCGAGTTTTCTTTCACCGCCCGATTGATCTCGATCACCGACTCCTCCACGTCATGAATAGGCGTAGCCGCGACACCCTTCAACCTCGCGCTGTCTATCGAGCAGAAGTCCGTCAGCCAGTCGTTGTAACCCCGGCATATCGCCGCCGACAGCTTCGGATCGAGGCCGTCGGTTTTGGGTGTGGGAAAGCTCAATATCGTGGAAGAAGGATAGAGTGCCGCGATGTCTATCCCCTCGGTATCCAGGGCCAGCATCTGTGACTTGGGCCCAAACCCGTCGGCCCGGCCCTCGACATATTTGGCCATGCCTTCGGCAAAGGAGCGTCTGGACAAGGCTGCTCCCGGTCTCATCTCGGGGGTGGGATAGATGTGCGCGGGCCCCGACAACGCTTTCCCTTCTAGAGTAGACCCCGTGAAGTCCGGGAAGCTTTCGTCGACAGGGGCAGCTTTCGGGCCCCGGTCCCGGTACTCCGGGTCCATATACTCCACGAACTTCAGGTCCTCCATGATGTGCATGTCCGCATCAAATACCTTCACGCCGTTTTTCATGCTTCTCCCCTTGTCTTTCGTCTAACCTGCAACGCCCTGTCCCGTGTGACACCGGCCCATTGACCCACCCCCGAACCCCTCACCTATAATATCCCATTCCCATGTACCTCTTTTTCCCGTTCCTCTTCAACCGCCTCCCCACCCCGGCCCCCACGAAAATTCTTGCGAAGTTCAAGGATACAGGCACGAATGCAATCAGAATATCGTCCTCAAAGTCCCACAAATCATAGGAGGTTTGTATATGGAAGCTGGGCCCATAACTTATCCTGCTCTCATGGATGGTCGTGAAGGCGCCTACGGAGTTGTCTTCCCCGACCTCCCCGGCTGCGTCGCCATGGGCTACACAGTCGAAGATGCTCTGATCAACGCCAGGGACGCTATGCAGGACTGGATGGAAGAAATGGAAAAGGGGGGGTTGCATATATCGCCTCCCTCTCCACTACACTCGGTTGATGTTCCGGAAGGTTGTTGGCTGAGATCCGTTCAACGTCCATGAGATTGTAGAAATGAACCCCCACCGACCATCTCTATCGAACTTCACCCACCTTTCCCCTCCCCCCAAAAAGTGTGACACCACCCCCTTGACCTGACCAGAACTTCCGTGCTATTATCCTCACCGTTCGAACATCACCCTAACTACCTTAAGGAGGAACCAAAAACCCAGGGGGAACACCAGCCCCGGCCCCGAGGACTCAACGTCTAAGCCCATCCCAACGGCCCATACACGGGGCCCGCGGCACAAGCGACAGTCGCCATCTCCTCATCCCCATCGGGTCCCGTGCCCCTTCCCTGATCCCCAGGCGATGGAAGATGTCCTGGACTCAACCCGGCACAGGCCCTCCTGAGGGAAGGGCCATCGCAGCCGATGTAGCCCCTCTTTATCCGGCACAGGCCCTCCTAATGGAAGGGCCGAAGAGATGGGCCATAACAGCCGAAAGATGCAGCGCCTTTCTTGCAGGGCGCACTACGTGGTCGGCATTGAACTTGCCGGCGAATCGGATGAGCCCCGCAACCCGGGGCTCCAAGGGCCATCGAGCCCTTCTGGTGGACGGGGAACCCCCACACTGGGAGATTTTCTCCACCCTGTACCGCCTTCACAAAACACAAGTGGGATGAGCAGGCCGGCCTCCCGCCCCTGCATAAGAGTCCCGGACCTTCCATCGCCTACCCCTTCCCAACAGACAAAATGGAAAACGAAACCCAACAACTGAACAACTCCTTCCCCACCGTCATCCCCTCCCCAGTATTGAACTAGAGGCAGAGGTTGGCGCTTCTGCGCCAACCTCTGCCTCTGTTCTTCTCTCCCCCTCTCCCTTGAAGGCCCTAAGGGAGAGGGGGATCAAGGGGGTGAGGGTTCCCTTCCCGCCCCTTAAACAATCAAACTCGTGCCTGAAACCCCAAAACAATCAAACCCCACCCCCCACAACTGAATAAAAACCCGGTGTGTCACTAATCTACCGAACGAGCACACACCCTTTCCCCTCCCCCCACCCCGATGCTAAAATTGTCGTCGGCCTCCCGGACCCCCTTAGTTTAGGTGACTGCATTCCGTGCCTCGAAATACCATCTTCGTCAAAGGCGCCCGCGAGCATAACCTCAAGAACATCGACGTCTCTATCCCCAGGGACAAGTTTGTGGTTATCACCGGCCTCTCCGGCTCGGGCAAGAGCTCCTTGGCCTTCGACACCATCTACGCCGAGGGCCAGCGCCGCTACGTCGAGTCCCTATCCGCCTACGCCCGGCAGTTCCTCGGACGTATGGAAAAGCCCGACGTCGACTACATCGAGGGCCTCAGCCCCGCCATCTCCATCGACCAGAAGGGCGCACGCCACAACCCCCGCTCCACCGTCGGCACCGTCACCGAGATCTACGACTACGTCCGCCTCCTCTACGCCCGCGCAGGACGACCCCACTGCCCCAACTGCGGCAGGCTGATCTCGCGCCAGACCATCCAGCAGATCGTCGATTCCATTCAGGCCATCCCACCCGCCACCCGAATTATGATCATGTCCCCCATGGTCGCCAGCCGAAAGGGCGAGCACCAGTCCATCTTCGAAGACGCCCGTAAGGCCGGATTCGTCCGCGTTAGGGTCAATGGACAGATCCGAGACCTCTCCGAACAGTTCAGCCTCGACAAGAAGAAGAAACACACCATCGAGGTCGTCGTAGACCGCCTGGTCGTCGGCGAGAGCGAGGGCGAGGCCTCCCGCCTCGCCGACTCCGTCGAAACTGCCCTGAAGCTCGCTGACGGCGTCGTCCTGATCAGCATCGTCGATGGCGTGGAGACCCTCTACTCCGAGCACTTCGCCTGCGTCCATTGCGGCATCAGCCTCGGAGAGATCGAGCCCCGCACCTTCTCCTTCAACAGCCCTCACGGCGCATGTGCCAAGTGCACGGGACTCGGAGCCCGCATGGAGGTCGACCCCGACTTCGTCCTTCCCAACAAGTCCCTCTCCCTCACCGAGGGCGCACTCCAGCCCTGGGCCCGCTCCGGCGCAATGAGTTCCTGGTATTCCAGCATGATCGAGTCCGTGGCCCGAGCCTACAGCTTCTCCACCCGGGTCCCTGTGCGGGAGCTCAAGGATGAGCACATAGGCGTCGTCCTCTACGGCACCAAGCGCAACCCCATGACCATGAGCCACACCGACAAGCAGGGCAAGGTCTGGCAATGGAAGACCTCCTTCGAAGGCGTAATCCCCAACCTCGAACGCCGCTTCTCCGAAACTGAGTCCGACTGGGTCAGGACTGAGATCGAACGTTACATGACCTCTCACCCCTGCCCCGACTGCGAAGGCAACCGGCTGAAGCCCACCTCTCTGGCCGTCACTGTCGGCGGCATAAACATCATGGCCTTCACCGGCAAGTCCATCGGCGAAGCCTTGGACTGGGTGACCGCCCTCCAGAACGCCGACCCCTCGATGAATGGCGTCAAGGAACCCCTGACCCAACGAGAGCTCACCATCGCTGAGCAGATTCTCAAGGAGATCCACTCCCGGCTCGTATTCCTCAGGGACATAGGTCTCGATTACATCACCCTGGACCGCTCCGCCGGTACCCTCAGCGGTGGCGAGGCTCAGAGGATTCGGCTCGCGACCCAGATAGGCAGCAGCCTCATGGGCGTCCTATATGTCTGCGACGAGCCCTCCGTCGGCCTCCACCCCGCCGACGATCACCGGCTCATCGGCACCCTCAAACGCCTCCGAGACGTGGGCAACACCATAATAATCGTCGAACATGACGAGGCCATAATGCGCGCCGCCGACCACATAATCGACCTGGGCCCCGGCGCCGGAGAGCACGGCGGTTGGATCGTCGCCGAAGGCCCGTTGGACCAGATCATCGCCACGGAGGCATCCCTTACTGGCCAATATCTTGGTGGTTTCCGGAAGATCCCCGTGCCCCCCTCCCGACGCTCTACCGACGGCCGTTCCCTCATCATCAAGGGCGCTCGTGAGAACAACCTCAAGAACATAGACGTCGAGATACCCCTAGGCATATTCGTGTGCGTGACGGGGGTCTCGGGCAGCGGCAAGAGCACCCTCATCAACGAGATTCTCTACAAGAAGCTCGCCCAGCGCTTCTACAAGGCCAAGGACCGGCCCGGCCAGTGTGACGATATCCTTGGCATCGAACACATCGACAAGATCGTCAACATAGACCAGTCCCCCATCGGGCGCACGCCCCGGAGCAACCCCGCAACCTACACCGGCGCCTTCACCCCGATCCGCGAGCTCTTCGCCACCATGCCCGAGGCACGCGCCCGCGGCTACAAGCCCGGCCGATTCTCATTCAACGTCAAGGGCGGCAGGTGCGAGGCCTGCCAGGGCGAGGGTTACAACCAGATCGAAATGCAGTTCCTCCCCGATGTCACGGTCCCCTGCGAGGTCTGTGAGGGCAGCCGCTACGGCCGTGAGGCCCTGGAGATCGAGTTCAAGGGCTACACCATCGCCCAGATACTGGACATGACCGTCGAGCAGGCCTGCGGGGTCTTTGAACATTTCCCCCGCATTAGCGGCAAACTGAACACCATGAGGGACGTGGGCCTGGGCTACATCAAGATTGGCCAACCCGCAACCACCCTCAGCGGCGGCGAGGCCCAGCGCGTCAAGCTCTCCACCGAGCTTTCCCGCCGTGCCACGGGCCGCACCGTCTACATTCTCGACGAACCGACCACCGGCCTCTCATTCGAAGACGCCGCCGCCCTCCTCAAGGTATTGCAGAGGCTGGTAGATACTGGCAATACCGTCATCCTCATCGAGCACCACCTCGACCTCATCAAGTCCGCCGACCACCTTATCGACCTCGGGCCCAAGGCGGGTGATGAGGGGGGCTACATAGTCGCCGTCGGCACCCCCGAGGAGATAGCCGCCGTCCCCGAGTCCTACACCGGCCAGTACCTCTCCCCCATCCTCCTCAAGCGCCAACCCGAACCCATCGCCGCAAGCTAGACCCCTCCCCACTCCCCTCCGTCATTCCGGCCCCCGAGAGCCGGAATTCATCCCGCGGCGTAGGGGCGAGGGCATCCCTAGGGACGGGGCCGCTCACCCTGAGCAATGTCGAAGGGTCGAGCGAGGGGTGGCCCTGCACTACCAATCCGTCGTGGTTATCCTGACTCCCAAGCGAGGTCGTTTACACTGTCATTCCGAGACCCCGCGAGGAATCTGGGGAGTGGGGTCCAGTCCCCTCTCCCTCCCTTTACTCCGTCATGCCAGCGCCGAGGCACGAATCCATCCCGCGGCGTGGGGCCGCTCACCCTGAGGCACTCGAAGGGTCGAGCGGGGGGCGGCCCACGCCCCACCAATCCGTCACACCCCTCCCCACCCACCCACCCCCTTCTCCCCCGTCATTCCGAGGCCCCGCGAGGAATCTGGGGCGGGGCTTCCCTCCCCATCCCGCCCTCAAATGTGACACTAACCCCTTGACTTGCCTTGAACACATGTACTATATTGCCCCTCAGGCCCGACTCCCAACGTCGGCCCTAATAAGGAAAAGGACTAAAGGAGTCCCATGAGTCGCACCAGCCTTCATAGGCCCCGTTGCAACCGAACGGTATGGCACCGCACGGCTTCCGGCACGCGCCTCTTCACCTGCCCCTTTCCACCCACCGTCCCACTACACATCCCCCACTACAAGCGCTGCCCCAAGGCCCATCGCCTCCGCCTCCGCAGCGATCAATCACTGTCCCTCCCGGTCTACGTGACCGGCTATGGAAGGTTCCCGGACAAAAAACGGCTTGCCCTTTCCAAAGGCAACTGCCGGATAGGCGCCCCTCTCACCGGGCGCAGTGGATCCGCCCTCGGCGCATCCAAGGAGCCCAAATATCCCGGGCTCAGGCTAAGGGCCATCACGCCCTTGCAGGACTACACCGTCGTCCCTCTCGGAGACCCCCTTTCACCCGGCGACGGCAGTCAGTCACCGCTCCCACCACCCCTCCGAGTGGCCGAGCGCAATTCCCCCTCACCGGACTCCACCGTCGTTGCCCTCGGAGAGGCCATGCCACACAGCGACGGCAGAGAGTCCACGCCCCCATATCTCCGTATGGCCGGGCACTTCTGGTGGTCGAGACTGCCCCACACCGAGATTCCCTCGCGTCTCCTCCACATCCTCTCAGAAGCACGGGGCTGTCGCAAAGCCGGCGCCAATGTGGAACATCCGCTGTGGCGGACAACACGCATCGGTACAGGCGTCGCCGTCTTCCTGCGCAACCGTCCGGGACCTTCCATCCCCTCCCCCTCCCGTTCCGTCATTCCCGCCCCTTTACTCCATCCTTCCGGCCCCCGAGCCGGAATCCATCCCCTTTTGCCGCTCAACCTGGGCTGTCGCAAGTCCGCCTACGGGAAGCGTGAACCCATTCCCTCCCACGTATGGCCGACTGGCTGGTCGCCTTCCCTCCACCACCGAAAGGAGCCGTCCCCGTCTGACAAATAACCCCACCCTCACCCCACACAACTGAATACTCAAACGGAACGAGACCCGCCCCCTCCGTCATTCCTGTAGATGTCAGGTAATTCGTTGACAGAATTAGAGGGATTGTAGGGTCTCCAAAGGGGTCTTTCCGTCCATTGCCTGAGCCACCGTATCGATCACAATGTCTCGCTTACTAAGAGATGGTGACACTATGGTGCCACCTTCTCAATGTTAAAAGCTCCGTCATGGAAGTCAGGTTTTCAACCGCCAAATTACAAAGATGTTTCGAAGACTTAGACCATGCAAGGCGCACATGGGGCGATATAGCTGGACGCAAATATGTCGGTAGGATAGAGTTGTTATATGCTACCGAACGTTTGGAAGACTTATATGATGCCAGATCGCTCAGGTTACACCCGCTACGAGGTAATCGGGCAGGCCAATTCGCGATAACGATTCACGATAGATGGCGACTCATTGTCGAAAAAGAGGCGGTTAACGAAGTCCGGGTAGTAGAGGTTTCAAGACACTATGGCGACTGAGAAGAAAGTCCGCTTGCGCTCCAATATAGCGATTCCCCCCGGAGAATTACTGGCTGAAGAGCTAGAAGCCCGGAGAATGACTCCCTCGGAATTAGCTTCAAGTCTCGAGTGCGCCGTAGAAATTGTCGACGGCATCATTGCGGGCGAGACAACCATAACCCGAGAATCAGCCCTCGCCTTGGAGAATGTCCTCGGATTGAAAGCCCAAGTCTGGCTTAACCTGGAGTCAAGCTACCGTGCAACTAAGGCCGAGATTGATCGCAAGGCTCAGGTCTAGAGTACCTATAGGTTTTTGCCCCGCGCCAATTAGCCGCCCCCTAAATCCTCACCCCCGTGGCCTGCGCCACCGTATCTATGTCCTTGTCCCCCCGCCCCGACAGGTTCACCAGGACTATTTGGTCCTTGCTGAGGGTCTTGGCTAGCTCCACAGCGTGGTACACCGCGTGTGAGGATTCCAAGGCCGGTATTATGCCCTCGGAGCGGCTCAGCAAATGGAAACCCTCCAGGGCCTGATCGTCGGTCACCGACACATAGGAAGCCCTGCCCGTAGACTTCAGATGGCTGTGTTCGGGCCCGACCCCCGGATAGTCCAGCCCCGCCGATATGCTGTGCGCTTCCATCACCTGTCCGTGGGCATCTTGCAGCAAGTACGAATTCGACCCGTGCAGTACTCCCGGTCTGCCGTGTCCCAGGGACGAGGCGTGATGTCCACTTTCTATCCCTTCACCCGCCGCCTCCACGCCCACCAACTGTACTTTCTCATCACCAATGAAAGGGTGAAACAAGCCCATGGCGTTGCTGCCTCCTCCCACACAGGCGACAGCGTAGTCCGGCAGCCGACCTTCCGCGTCCAACATCTGCTGCCGCGCCTCCCTGCCTATCACCGACTGGAAGTCCCGCACCATCATCGGGTACGGGTGCGGCCCGACCACGCTCCCGAGCAGATAGTGTGTTGTGCGCACGTTGGTCACCCAGTCCCGGATCGCCTCGTTGATCGCATCCTTCAGCGTCATACTCCCCGACTTAACGCTCACCACCTCCGCTCCCAGCAGCTTCATCCTGAACACGTTCAGCGCCTGCCGTTGGATGTCCTTTTCACCCATATAAACGATACATTCCAGCCCGAGCATGGCGCAGATGGTCGCCGACGCCACCCCATGCTGCCCAGCCCCCGTCTCTGCGATGATACGCCGCTTGCCCATCCTTTGCGCCAGGAGCCCCTGCCCAAGGACGTTGTTGATCTTGTGTGCGCCGGTATGGGCCAGGTCTTCCCTCTTCAGGTATATCTTCGTGCCCCCGGCCTGCGTCGTAAGGGTCTCGGCCAGGTAGAGAGCCGTCGGGCGGCCCGCGTAGTTGGCCGAAAGGTCGGCTACCCGGGCCCCGAATGCGGGATCGGCCCGCGCAGCTCGGTACTCTTCTTCCAGCTCATCCAGAGCGGGCATCAGCGTCTCGGGGATGAACTTGCCCCCGAAGTCGCCATAGCGCCCTGACTCATCGGGGTAGGCGTATGTTGAAGAGGAGCGGGAAGTAGTCATGCTGGTTTCGGGACTGGCCGACCTCTGGTAATAGCTTTGTCGGCACGGACGACGGCCCGTGCAAAGGCCTTTATCTTCTCCGGGTCCTTCATTCCGTCCGTCTCCACGCCGCTCGACACATCGACTGCCCAGGGCCGCACTTGCTCGATTGCCTTAGCCACGTTATCGGGGTTCAGCCCTCCGGACAGCACAAAGTCGAACTTCTCCGCCAGCTCAGCCGCGACAGCCCAGTCGAACGGCTGGCCGGTGCCGCCGTAGTACGGCCCCTTGGACACGGTATCGAGCATCGGCGTGTGCCCGGCGGCAATTATTGCCCCAAGCTCATCCTCCAGGGCGGATAGAAGGTCGTCTCCCCTCGCCCCAGCCTCGATCCTCACAACCTTAAGGATGGGCTTTTCTATGGCTGAACAATATTCCAAGGACTCATCCCCGTGTAGTTGCAATCTGTCCAGACCGCAGTAATCGGCTATCCGGTTGACCTCGTCCGCTGGGGCATTTACGAAAACACCCACGGCCTCCGGTTGCCGGTCTGCTGAGGTTTGTTCGGATCGAGCCATGCCCAGGATCTCCCGAGCCTCGTCCGCCGTTAGCTGCCTCTTGCTGGGGGCAAAGATCAGCCCTATAAAGCCTGCTCCCTCGCGGATAGCAACCTGTCCGTCTTCACCCTGTCTGAGACCGCACACTTTGAACTTAGTCACGAGGAACTCTCTCCAGGTGCGCCGCGGCCAACTCTCTCACTTTCGCTCCCACGTCCCCCGACTTCACCAACCCCTCCCCGACTAGCACCGCATCCACACCCCACTCAGACACCATAGCCACATCGTCCCGCGTGAAGATCCCGCTCTCAGCCACCACTACCTTCTCCGCCGGGACCAGTGGCCTGAGCTTCCGGGTCGTATCCAGGTCCACCTCGAATGTGGCCAAGTCCCGATTGTTGATCCCGATAAGGGACGCTCCCGCCGAAAGTGCAGCCTTCACCTCGCCCTCCGTGTGCGCCTCGACGAGGGCGTCCATGCCCAAGCATTGTGCTGCTGCCAACAGGTCTCCCATCTCATCTTCCTCCAATATGGACGCTATCAGAAGTATTGCGTCGGCTCCCCAGGCCCGAGCCTCCCAGACCTGGTACCCGTCGAAGATAAAGTCTTTTCTCAGAAGGGGAGGACAGCCATTGCCCAAATCTTCTCGTATCTCCCTTAAGAATTCCAACCGACCCTGAAAGTGTGGTGTCTCTGTCAGCACGGATATGGCGGCAGCGCCGTTCTCCGCGTAGGTTCGGGCGAGGGCCACCGGGTCGAAGTCCGGGGCCAAAAGCCCGCGGGACGGAGAGGCCTTCTTAACCTCGGCAATCAGAGCAACTCCCTCCGATTGCAATGCCCCGATCAGGGACCGGGGAGGACTCTGCACCAAGGCCCGTTCCTCAAGTACCGAGCGCGACATCTCAGCCTTGGCCCGTTCCAGGTCCAGGCGCTTCACTGCCACTATCTTGTCGAGTATTGTTCCGGTCTTGCCCATGATCCCGCTAGTAGCTTTCCGCCTCGGCTTACTCCAGCCCTTGGCTGACTTTCCTGAGCAGTTCCAGCTTCTCCATAGCCCGACCGCTGTCGATGGACTCCTGGGCTATTTGCACGCCTTCCCGGAGGTCGGCTGCCTTGCCCCCTGCAACAATTCCCCCGGCGGCGTTTGCCACTACCACGTCCCTCCGCGGTCCTGACGCCCCCCTCAGCACATCCGTCATTATCTCCGCGTTCTCATCCACCGAGCCCCCCGCTAGAGATTCAAGCGAGGCGGGCGCGAGGCCTAAGTCTTCCGGTGAGATCGTGTATTGCCTGATTTCCCCGTCAGTAAGCTCCCAAACGCTCGTCTTGCTGTTCAGGGAAATCTCATCCAACCCGTCCTCGGCGTGCACCACAATAGCCCGCTCCGAGCCCATTCTTTGTAGCACCTGTACCATCTTCTCTCCCACCGAGTCTGTGGGCACGCCCAGCACCTGAGCCTCGGCACCCGCGGGATTGGTCAGGGGGCCCAGGATGTTGAACACCGTCCTGACCCCGATCTCCCTCCTTGGCTGTACGGCAAACTTCATAGCGGGATGAAAGCGGGGCGCGAACATAAACCCAATTCCCACCTCTTCCATGCACCGCTTCACACCCTCCGGCCCCAGGTCTATCTTGACCCCCTGCTTCTCGAGCACGTCTGCGCTGCCGCTCTTGGATGTCATAGCCCGGTTCCCGTGCTTGGCTACGGCGATCCCCGCACCGGCGACCACAAATGCCGCCGCTGTGGAGATGTTGAACGTGCCCAGGTCGTCGCCGCCCGTGCCACAGGTGTCGACAGACGGGCCGCTGAAGTCGACCTTAAGCGACTTGTCCCGCATCACCGCCGCGAGGCCTGTCATCTCATCCACCGTCTCGCCCTTTAGTCTCAGCCCGATGACGAATGCCCCGAATTGGGCCGGCGTGGCCTCTCCGGTCATGATTTCTTCCATGACCTGGGCTGCTTCCTCCTGTGTGAGGTCCGCGCCCCTTATCAGCTTCTCGATGGCTTCTCTGATCATCAGCTTATGCGGGAACCCTAATTTCCTGCCCCAGGAAATTCCTGAGCAGGTTCTTGCCATCGGGCGTCATTATCGACTCCGGGTGGGCCTGGAAACCCTCTACGCTGTATTCCTTGTGACGCACCCCCATGATTATCCCGTTGTCAGTCCGGGCGGTAACGTCCAGGCAATCGGGGAAATCCTCTTGCTGGATTGCCAGGGAGTGGTAGCGAATGGCCTCGAAGGGGTTTGGCAGTCCCTGGTACATACCCTTGCCATCGTGATGGATCGTCGACGACTTGCCGTGCATTATCTCCCCCGCATACCCAACCACCCCTCCATACGCCGCCCCGATGCACTGGTGCCCTAGACACACGCCCAGCACTGGAAGCAATGGCCCGAAATGCCGGATCACGTCTACCGAAATCCCGGCCTCTTTGGGAGTGCAGGGCCCCGGTGACACGATGATCCGCTCAGGGTGCCAACCCGCTATCTCCTCGATAGTGGTCTTGTCGTTCCGGACCACCTCCACTTCCTGCCCCAGCTCGCAAAGGTACTGGTAGAGGTTGTAGGTGAAGCTGTCGTAGTTGTCTATCAGGGCTAACATTGCCTGGCTAAGCCTCCGAACTCGGCAGATAGTTGGGCGGAAGCTCCGCCCCGACCGCCGCCCGCACGTATATAACCTCGCCCGATATGTGACTCCCCTCCTCCGATGCCAGGAAGACGCACAGATTCCCTATATCCTCCGCTCTGACCATCCTCCCCAGCGGCATCCCCTTGTCCACTTCCTCGAACGTGTCCATTCCCGTGGTCCGGGAAATGCCTCCCCAGGCCATGTCCGTAGGCACGAGCCCAGGGTTAACCGCGTTCACCCGCACCCCGTGATAGCGCTCTTCCTTGGCCACTCCCTTGGCTAGGGCGTCGATAGCCGCCTTGGCTGCGTTGTAGTCAGAGTCGTTGGCCATCAGCATGTCCGTGCTTCGGGAGGAGATGAGTATTAGGTCTCCCCTCACGCCATTCCTAAGGTGGGGAAGGGCCGCCCGGGAGCAATTGAAGGCCCCCATCAGGTGGTTCCGGATCGTGTAAGCGAATTCGTCGTGGGTAAGCTCTATGAGCGCCTTCCCGTGCCCCTTGGTCCCGGCATTCGCTACCATGATGTCGAGTTTCCCGAACTTGGAGACCGTCTCCTCCACCATGGACTCCACCTCGCCGTAATCCCCCACGTCCGCTTTTATTGCCACAGCGGTCCCGCCAACCGCCTCGATGTTCCGCACCACGTCATGCGCTGGCCCCTCGGACTTGAAGTAGTTCACCACCACCGACGCCCCTTCCCGGGCCATGCACTTCGCTATCCCCGTCCCAATGCCCCTGGATCCGCCGCTGACTATTGCAACTCTTCCTTCCAGTCTCATGTGTCCTCTTTATTCTGTACTCGTGTACCTAAAGACTTGGGTGGCCTATTAAGCGTAATAAGGCTTCGGCCCGTTCACGTAGAAAGACGGCGGCTCTCCCCCGACTGCCCCTCGCACGTAGATCACTTCCCCGGAAATGTGGCTCCCCTGTTCGGAGGCGAGGAACGTGCACAAATTACCAATGTCCTCCGGCCGAAGCATCCGCCCGAAGGGCATAACCTTGTCAACTTCCTCTACGCTGTCCTTGCCCGTGGTCGCCATTAAATCTTTCATCAGGATGTCCGTCGGCACCAGGCCCGGGGCAACTACGTTCACCCGGATCCCGTTGTAGCGCTCCTCCTTAGCCAACCCTTGGGCCAAGCCGTCCATTCCACCCTTTGCCGCGTTGTACGGCGACGAGTTTGGCGGATAGAAGGATGTCTGCCGTGACGAGATGAAGATCACGTCTCCCCGCCCAAGGCCCCGCATGTGATGCAGCAGGCATTGGGTGCAGTTGAAAGACCCGATCAGGTGGTTCCTCACCACCTCCTCGAACTCTTCAGGCGTTACGTCGGCCATCGGAACCGACGGCCCCGCTATGCCGGCATTGTTAACCAGTATGTCCACCTTGCCGAACTCGGCAATCGAGCGCTCCACCATCGACTTCACCTGTGCATAGTTCCCAACGTCGGCTTGAATTGCGATAGCGCTCCCGCCGCCGTCCCGGATTTCCTTCACCACCTGATTCGCCAGCGCCTCCGACTGCACGTAGTTCACCACTACCGCTGCGCCTTCCTGCGCCATGCACCTCGCTATCCCCGCCCCGATTCCTCGGGATGCTCCTGTAACGAGCGCAACCCGCCCTTCAACTCTCATATCCCACTCCTCTGTCCCGCCGCCGACGAAAAGAACTCCTGCGTCGGCTTTCTGTCCTGCGATGCGTCTACATAGATGATCTGCCCGGAGATATGTCCTCCGGCCTCTGAGGCGAGGAAGGCGCACAAGTTGGCCGTGTCGCTAGGCTGGGCCATACGACCGAAGGGCATGTACGGATCTACCTCGCGGAAGCTGGAGAAGCCGTATCTTTGCAGCAGTCCCGATGCCATGTCCGTCTCGGTGGTCGTCGGACCGATAACGTTCACCCTGATCCCGTGCTCCCTCTCCTCCTTGGAAAGAACCCGACCCATCACTTCTACACCTGCCTTGGCGACGTTGTAGGAGGTCAGGCCCAGGGGCAGCATCCGTACGTTTGTCGAAGAGATAAGCTGAATGTCCCCCCGAGGCTGCTGCCGCATGTTCGGCAATACGGCCTGGACGCAGTTAAACGCGCCCATAATGTGGTTTTCTATAACCTCTCGGAACTCCTCAAGGTCGGCTTCGTAGACGTGGCTGTCCCGACGTATGATGCCCGCGTTGCATACCAGGATGTCGACCTTGCCCAACCCCTCCACCGCTTCCCCTGCCATCGCCTTGACGGCATCAGCATCCGCCACGTCAGCCTGGAAGGTCATAGCCTTTCTGCCCAGCGTCCTTATCTCGTCCGCCGTTTTGCTGGCCGACTCTTCATCGCTGACATAATTGACCATCACGTCGGCGCCGGCCTTGGCCATAGCCAAAGCTATGGCCCTGCCGATTCCCCTGGACCCGCCGGTGACAAGCGCGACCCGGCCCTCCAGCGAGCTTTCATTAACTGTCATTCCGAGGCCCCGCGAGGAATCTGGGGCGGGGATGCGGTATCGAGCAACAATTCTCCTACTGACATATCCTATCTCTGCGCCCGAGCCTCAGGAGTGACGAAGTCCCGGAGCGAAGCCGGCCCGATGCCGCAGTCCAGGTAGATCACCTGACCGGAGACATGGCTGGCCTTGTCGCTGCATAGCCATGTGCACATGTTCCCCACGTCGTGGGGCTGGATCAACCGGTCGAATGGTACTATGCCGTCCAGGTTCCGCGGGTCGTCCGTCTGTGCCCAGTCCATGACCAGTTTCAGGCCCATATCCGACTCCACGATGGTGGGCGCAATGGCGTTGACCCGGATCCCGTGCAAGCTGAGTTCCTTGGCGCTGGTCATCACGAAAGTGTTCATCCAGGCCTTTGCGCTGGCGTAAGCCCACTCGTCCGCCCACAGCTGCTTGGTGGCCAGAGAGCTGATGAAGTGGATGTCTCCCCTCTTCTTCTTCATCATGTGAGGCAGCACCGCCTGGGTGCAGTAGAAAGACCCGTTAATGTGCGTCCCGACTACGTCGTGGAACACGTCTAAAGCATCATCCGCAATGACCGACTTCGAATAGTGCTGGCCCGCATTGTTGATCAGAATGTCCACCGTGCCGAAGGTCTCTACGCTCTTGTCCACCATCGCCCGCACCTCATTGAGGTTTTTTACGTTGGCCTGATACACGAGCGCCTTGGCGCCCAGCGCTTCGACGTCGCTGGCAGTCTGCTCCGCTCCTGCCTTGTTTCGCTGGTAGTTGACTACTATGTTGGCCCCGGCCTCGGCCATGGATTTGGCGATCCCCTGCCCTATGCCCCGAGACGCCCCCGTTATCAGCGCAACCCTTCCCTCTAGTTCCATAGTCTGTCTCCTCTTAGTCTTCTTTTAGCGGGACATTCCTCCGTCCAGGTGGATCACGTGCCCCGAGACATAGCCCCCGTCTTCCGACGCCAAGAACACCGACAGCTTGGCTATATCCTCCGGCTGGCACACCCTCCCGAACGGATATTCCGGGTAAATATCTTTTATGTCATCGACTCCCTGGGTGGCCTTTACAAGCCGCTTGCCCATCTCCGTCTCTACCAGGCCCGGGGCAATCACGTTGACCCGCACCCCGTGCTGACGTTCATCCTTCGCCATGGTCATCGCCAGGGATTCCACGCACGCTTTGGCCGTCGCATAGGGCCCGTGCCCCGCCTCGCTCCTGAAGGGTGACGTGGATGAAATGAAATGGACGTCGCTTCGCTCCTGGTCCCTCATGTACGGTAGCAGAGCCCTTGCGAAGTGAAGAGCGCCGAACAGGTGCACGTCCAGCAACCGACGCATCTCGCGGGCCTCGGTCTCTCCCAAGTGGCTCCCTCGAGACGCCACCCCTGCATTGCACACCAGAATGTCCACAGCACCGAACAGGTCGATGGCCTCTGCCACCATGCTTTCGACGGCAGCGTTGTCGGTAACATCGGTCTGCCGAGCCAAGGTCTTGCGTCCCAACGCCTCGATCTCCGACGCAGTAGCCTTCGCCGATGCCTCATCGCCCCGGTAGTTAAACGCCACGTCGGCGCCCTGCCGGGCAAACTCCAGTGCAATGGCTCTGCCTATGCCCCGGTTGCCTCCGGTGACTATCGCTGCTCTACCCTCGAGTTTCATATGCGGCGTACTCCTAATGACCGGTCAAATACTACCACGACCTGGCCTCAGCCTCATCGATTGCCCTCCTGATGGCCATGGACTTGTGGACCGTCTCCATGTACTCCGAATAGGGCACGCTGTCGGCAACAATGCCGCTCCCGGACTGGAAGTGGGCCACGCCGTTGCTGAACACTATCGTCCTGAGGGTTATGCATGTGTCCATGTTGCCCGAAAAACTGAAGTACCCAACAGACCCGGCATAGGGGCCCCTCTTGTCAGGTTCCAGCTCGGCGATGATCTCCATAGCCCGGAGCTTGGGCGCACCGGAAACGGTGCCAGCGGGGAAGCATGACCAGACAGCATCGTAGGGGGATATGTCGGGCCTCAGCCGTCCCTGGACGTGGGATACAAGGTGCATGACGTGGGAGTACCGTTCTACTTCCATGAGCTCGGTTACCTGCACGGTGCCCGGTATGCTCACCCGCCCAATGTCGTTCCGACCCAGGTCCAGGAGCATTATGTGCTCGGCCCGGTCCTTTTCGTCGTTCGTCATGTCCCGCTCCAAGGCCAGGTCCTCCTCGTCGTCCTTCCCCCGGGGCCTGGTCCCAGCGAGGGGACGGTAGTCCAGTTGCCCTTCCTCCTCCCGCACCAGTACCTCCGGCGAGGCCCCAACCAGCTGGAAACTGCCCATGTTCAAGTAGAACATGTAGGGAGACGGGTTCACCGTCCTGAGGGTTCGGTAGATGTTGAACGGGTGGACGTCGGTCTTGCGGGAGAACCTCTGCGACAGGACGGCCTGGATGATGTCCCCGGCCCGGATGTAATCCTTGGCTGCACTTACATTCGCTTCGTGCTGCTCCTGGGTCAGGTTGGATTCGGTTGGGTAGGAGGTCGAGGGCCCACCCCGAAGAGCGGCCAGGGCAGGCTCTATGGGTTGCCGAAGCCTCTCCACCAACTTGTCTATCTTGTCTACGGCCTGCTGGTAGGCCGACGATGTATCCCCGCCGTCCAGCCGGACATGGGAAACGACCTTGATGCTGTGCTTTACATGGTCGAAGACTAGCAGAGTGTCGGCGAACATGAAGAGCGCCTCGGGCAGGCCCAGGGTGTCGACTTCCGGCGACGGTACATCCTCATAGTGATGCATCGCCTCGTAGCTCAGGTACCCGACAGCCCCACCGTGGAACCGAGGCAGGCCCGGTACGCTTACAACCGACGATCTCTCGATCTCTTCCTGGACAAGCTTCAAAGGGTCCACGTCTCCGTCGGTCTGGCCCGGCCCGGTAACAACCCGCTTGTAGGGCTCCGTCCCGATGAAACTGTACCGCGCTAGCCTTTCCCCACCCTCTACGCTTTCCAATAGGAAGGAATAGTCCCCCCTGGCGACTTTCAGGTAGGCGGAGACCGGAGTCTCCAGATCGGCGTCTATCTCCCTGTATACAGGGACAAGGTTTCCCTGGCTGGAAAGCCCTTCCAGGGTAGCCAGGTCTGGCGTGTATCTGCTTATTGCTATGCTCGTCATGGCACAATCCTCTCGGACATAAAAAACCCCTTCGCCCTTAGGGGCGAGGGGGTTTCTCGCGGTGCCACCCTAATTTGATCGGCCCCAACCCGTTTGACTCACCCATCCTCCCGGCAGAAGGGGCGTTTGGGGTTGTCAGCCGACTACATCTCGATCAGGTACGTCCACCGGAAGGCGCTGATGCCTCCCGACGAGATACCCTGGGCCCTGATAACGGTGCCCTCTCCGGCCAAGCCTACTTTCCTGGTTCACACCGGGGTTTCGGTTGGCGACTCCCGGGCCCATTCAACCTCTGCACTGGGGTCGGCTCACACCTAACCCGACTCTCTGGCCCCCGCTTGAGGCTTACTATTCCCGTTCACTGTCTTTGTGGTCTATTTCTTTGTGCTTTCCACGTTACTATCCGCAGACGAGGCTTGTCAAATGCGTCATACGATAGCAATGTCATGGCACTGTCGGCCAAGGCTTTAACTGAAGGACAAGGTGAGGCCCCGGAACTGAATATTCAGTTCCGGGGCCTCTCGATCAAGAGTAGGCCGCTACGAGAAGCCGCAGGCCTCAACCTCCGGCTCAAGAACTGTTACTGGGTTGCTGTTATGTACTGCTCGTTGGCCCAGTCCAGGTTTTCCCCAAGCCAGATTTCGTCCCACAGAATAGAATAAGGGATGTTTGCCCCCGATGTAGGCAGCTCATCCCGTACGGCGTCGTACTCCGGGGCATCCATGTACACGAATGATTTCTTGTTAATGGGACCGTAAGTGATGAACTGGGCCATCCTCACGTTGTTCTGCGGAAAGGTCGCCCAGGCAACCACGAGATTTGCCAATTCGTACCTTACCGGGTCTTGCTCCTTTAGGCCCTTCGCTATAGTCCATCCGCCTGTGCCCGTCATGAATCCGCACTCCCAGCAGATCCTCAGTGGTGCTCCCGTCTGTTGGGCATCAAATATCCTGCCGTTCCAGGCGGTGCACATGTCGACTTCACCCGATATCAGAAACTCCGGGCATTGGGAGCCCGTGTCCCAATATATGACATCGTTGCCTGCTTCTTTGGTCCACTCTTTAAACCAGGCGAAGTCTTCTTCCATCTGCTCCCGAGAGGGCGTGGCAACTTCACGCTTTCCTTCCGGAGTGTTCAGCAATTCGGGATTGCGGGCCAATCTTTGGATTTGAATTTGTCCCCCGTAGGAGACCTCGTTCCGTAGGGAGCGACGGCCTGGGAAATTCTCCAGATCGAAGAAGTCAGCCCAGTTCTTAGGGCCGGTATCTCCCGGGTAGACATCTGTGTTGTAGGCAAGAATAGTGGACCATGTGATGCCCCCTCCGGCGATGTATGGCCCTGGCGCCGTAACAATGTCCAGGAGGTCCCTGGCGTCTACAATTGCAGGATCGTATTCGCCCAGGCTATCTGTTTTTAGCAGGGCAGCTACTTGGTCGGTACCCAAGTCTATTATGTCCCACGAAATGTTTCCGGTTTCGGCTTGGGTTCGAACTCTGGCTATGCCTGGCCCCGGGCTTTCCTCAACTATCTCCAGCCCGAATTTCTCCCGCATAGGGTCCAACCATGCCCGTCTTATGGCTGCCTGAAATGCACCGCCTTCGGATATGAACGAGAGGGTCTCACCCCTGTGCTTCTCCAGTTCCGCCTCTATCTCCTCCAGGGTGGCGGGGTTCTCCACGGTCCATTCGGACAAAGGTCTAATTGCTGTCTCTGGCTCGTCGGGCTCGGCAGTCGCCGGCTCGGAGGGTGGTGTCGTTGCAGTGGGTTGGGGCGCCGCCGTTGGCACAGCGGGCTCGGGCGTAGCAGTTGCCGCCTCGCCACAGCCCGCAACTGCCAAAACCAAGACCAGCAGGATGGTCAGAAAACCCAGGGCAGTCCTTCGTACCTTTACCTTTCGGACTGTTCTCTTTGCTTCATTTCTCATTCGACTCCCTCCCCATCTGACCGTAAGCCAGTCTCCCGTGCTCACGGTCCCTACTTACTCCCCTCTGGCCGATAGACTTCCATACACTGCCCTCCTCTCCCAACATGAAGCATCATCTACCCTACACTGCGTCCCCACATTCCCTGAGTTGTTCTTTTCCAAGATTATTGTTTAGCTAGAGCGATTTCCTTCTTGTAACTACGCTTTTGGCCGCGTCAGCTATCCGTTCGGGGGTAAGGCCCCGCATTTTCAATAGCTCCTCTGCCTCCCCGGAAGGGCTGTAGACATCGTCGATTGCCACAACGGACATGGGCACGGGGCAGTGCTCCCCCAACGCCTCGGCCACAATACTTCCCAGACCCCCGTGCCTCAGGTGCTCTTCCGCCGTCACAACCGCCCCCGTCTCCCGAGCACACTGCACCACCGTCTCCAAATCAAACGGCTTGAGCGTCGACACGTTAAGTACTCGGGCCTTGATGGATTCCCGGGCCAAGTTCTCTGCAGCTTCCAGGGCCATTGCCACCATTATGCCCGTGGCCATGATGGTGACGTCGTTCCCCGGCCTGAATACCGTCGCCTTGCCGATTTGGAACTGGTAGTCTTCCGGGCAGACTATGGGCGTCGCAGGGCGACTGAGCCGCAGGTAGCAGGGCCCGTCCATATCGGCCATGGCTCGCACCGCCTGCACTGTCTCCGCCGCATCGGCGGGCACGACCACCGTGAACCCCACCAGGGAACACATCAGGGCTAAATCCTCAATCCCGTGCGCCGACATACCGTCTGGGCCCGTGATAATCCCGGCGTGAGTCACTACTATCTTCACATTGGCCCGCGCCTGGGCTATCGATATCCTAATCTGGTCGAAAGGCCGCCCCGAGCCAAACACAGCGAAGGTGCTCGCAAACGGGATTTTCCCGGAAGCCGCCAGCCCCGAGGCGATCCCCATCATGTTCTGCTCTGCCGCCCCGCAGTCGAAGAACCTGTCCGGGAACTCCTTAGCGAAGAGAGTGGTCATGGTGGACTTGTTCAGGTCCCCGCCGATGACGACTATATTTGGGTTGCCATGCCCCAGTTCGACTAAGGTCTTGCCAAATGCTTCCCGGGTGGCGACTTTCGTAACCAAGGTGTCAGGCCAGCTCCTCAAGCGCGAGCCGCAGCTCGTCAGGGTTGGGAGATTTACCGTGGAAGGCGGGGTTGTTCTCCATGAAGCTGACGCCCTTACCCTTCACCGTAGCAGCTATGATGGCGTGCCGTTGCCCGTCCCTTTGCGAAGCGTTGCTTAAGGCCTCCATCATCTGGCCAAGATCGTGTCCGTTAACCTCATGCACGTCCCAACCGAATGCCCGCCATTTGTCGGACAAGGGCTCCAGGTTCATGACCTCGTGAGTCCACCGGTCGTTCTGGATGCCGTTCCGGTCTACTATGACCGTAATGTTGTCCAGCCCGAAGTGCGAGGCAGCCATGGCCGCTTCCCATATCTGTCCCTCGTCACATTCCCCATCCCCTAGTAGCACGTAGACGTTGTGCGGGCTGTTGTCCAGCCGTCCAGCCAACGCTATCCCCACCCCTACTGAGAGCCCTTGCCCCAGGGACCCCGAGCACTGCTCGACGCCCGGCGTGGTGTTGTGGCAATGGCCATGCAGTCGGCTGTCCACCTGCCGGAAGGTCGCCAGTTCCTCTACGGGGAAGTATCCCGCTTCAGCCAGTGTGGAATAGAGGACCGGGGTGCAGTGGCCCTTGCTCAGGATGAATCTGTCGCGTCCCGGCCAGTCCGGGTCCCGAGGATCGTGCCGCAGAACTTTGAAATAGAGGCTTGTCAGTATTTCGACCGACGATAGAGAGCCGCCGGGGTGGCCGCTTCCCGCAGCCGCGGTCATACGAACGATGTGGCGGCGGATGGTCTGGGTCAGGCTGCCCATCTCCCCGACGGTGAGTCGGGGGATCTCGTGGTGGTCATCGGCCACGGATGCTTTGGCAGGGGTGCTGGAAGTCGAGACGTGTTTAGTAGAGGCTTCTGTCATTGTAGTTGGGGCACCGCCGTCACCGATGAGGATGGCTCATTATATGGCCTGCCCTCGTTGACTGTCCACAGGGTGCGGCTAGATTAACATTACCTGGATGCCTCCTCGCACGCCTCCCGGTAGCTGTCCAGAAAAGGCCCCAGCAAGGGAACGAACCTCATCAGTTTGTACATCGGCACACCCTTCAGCTTGATCTGCCCCGAAAGGAACATCTTTGCCATGTTCCCCCGACCATAGACCACCTGGTGCAGCCGCTCCGCGTCCATAGTTATCCGTGCGTCCGGCGCTCCCTCAATCGACTCTGCATACCCGAAAGCGCCTTCAGCGTCCAGCACCGTGTACGCCGACATCTCGTAGTCCGGGAAATCCCAGCGCAGCGTCTTGAATATCTTGTAGAGCTTCCCGACACTCTCCGCCGACACCTTTTTGCCCGTAAGCTCCAGGGTGTGTTGCAGAATCCTCGGGAACTCTTTTCTAGCAGGTATCGCTACTGTCTCAGCCATGCCCTTTCCCTTCAAATCCAATGTTTCAGGCCACCATCCCTTGGGATCAGTGATAGTATATATCCCGACTCTACCCTGGACACTCTGTCCCCCGGCGCCTACCCTCAACGAGAATCCGTTCGTGGTGAGCCGAACGAGCCGTGACGGGCCTCACACCACAGGAACGAAATGCCCTGTCATGTCGTTACAGAAGGTAAGCTGATAGCGCCAGAATCCATGGATGGCCCGTTTGCTGGAGGTGGGGAATGCCAGCGCCGATCTTAGGACCGCTCAGTGCAACCGCAATACTCCTTTTGATATTGGTCTCCGCCTGTTCCGATGCGTCAACCCCGACGCCCACACTGTCACCGTCCCCAACGCTTACCCCTGCTCCCATGCCTACGTCAACCCCAACGCCTGCCCCAACGCCTGCCCCAACTCCCATGCCTACACCTACCCCAACGCTTGCCCCTGCTCCCACGTCTACGCCAGTCCCGACACCTGCTTCAACTCCCACGCCTACACCGACCCCAACACCCATCCCTGTCCCGGCCCAATCCCCAGCCACCGACAGGGAGGCCCTAGTTGCCCTCTATCACGCCACTAACGGCCAGAACTGGCGCGATAACAATAACTGGCTGACCGATGCGCCTATCGGCCAATGGTCTGGAATCACCACCGATGAAAGCGGCCGCATCACTGAGATGGACTTTTTTCTTAATGGGATGAGAGGGAAAATACCACTGGAGCTAGGCAGTCTTTCCAATCTGCAATTGCTGGACCTCAGCAGGAACCATTTGAGCGGGGAGATACCGTCGGAACTCGGGGGTCTCCCTAATCTGCAATCGCTGGGCCTCCACACGAACAAGTTGAGTGGGGAGATACCGTCGGAACTGGGCCGCCTCTCCCTACTGAGGGTGCTGTCCCTCAGCGAGAACGAGTTGAGCGGAGAAATACCGCCGGAACTGGGGGCTCTCTCCAATCTACAATCGCTGTCCCTCAGCGAGAACGAGTTGAGCGGAGAAATACCGTCTGAACTCGGTGGCCTCTCCAATCTGCAAGGGCTGGGCCTCCACACGAACAAGTTGAGCGGAGGGATACCACCGGAACTGGGAGGCCCCTCCAATCTGCAATCGCTGTACCTCCACGGGAACAAGTTGAGTGGAGAGATACCGTCGGAACTGGGTCGCCTCTCCCGCCTGGAGCGGCTGGATCTACACAGGAACGAGTTGAGTGGAGAAATACCGCCGGAACTGGGCAGTCTCTCCCGCCTGGAGCGGCTGCACCTTAGCAGGAACGAGTTGAGTGGAGAAATACCACCGGAACTGGGGACTCTCTCCAAACTGCAATCGCTCTCCCTCTTCGGGAACGAGTTGAGCGGGGAGATACCGTCGGAACTGGGTCGCCTCTCCCTCCTGAGGTGGCTGTCCTTCAACGGGAACGAGTTGAGCGGAGAGATACCGTCGGAACTGGGCCGCCTCTCCAACCTGGAGTGGCTGAACCTCAGCGAGAATGATTTGAGCGGAGAGATACCACCGCAATTGGGTAGTCTTGCCTACCTCGCTGGATTAAACCTTGACAATAACCACTTAAGCGGAGAGATACCGTCGGAACTGGGCCGCCTCTCCCATATGCAGTCGCTGTCCCTCAGCGGTAATCGCTTTACGGGATGCATCCCCCATGATTTGGCGGATATCCCGGATAGAGACTTTCAGGCCGCCGGCCTGCAACTGTGCGCCGCACCGCCCCTCCCCGAGGAATGGACGGGCGACGAGAGAATAGCTAAAACGGCAAGCTCCGCGGACATGGTCGCCGTGGGAGAGGGGGGCCTGAACGGTGCCCTGCACCTTGTCCAGATCCACTGGTGGACCAGGGTCACGGTCACCCTCCATGATGCGGGCCCCGGGCCCTTCGCCGCTGCCATCCGCCGGGGCAGCTGCCCCTCCGAAGGTGGGGAGCCCAGCGGCCAGTTCGAGTATCTCCTTTTTGACATCGTTGACGGCAAGTCCATAAGTATGGTGGACACACCCGCTCAGTTCTTCCAGTTTAGCCCGTCCTACGTTGTAGTCGTGAGCGGCACGGATCAGGTGAGTGACCCGCCGGTTTCCTGTGGCAACATCCCCAGCCCTATCCGCTAGCCTGTAGCATTCTCGGATACAATAATCGCGTACATCGCCTCTCATCGATCCCCTAACCGCCAGGAGCATCCCAATGCCCAATAATCAGCCCCTCCCCCAGACCCCGGTCTACAAAGCCGCCGCCATCCAGTACGCCCCCACCCTATTCGAAAAGGAGAGAAATCTGCTGGAGCAATTGGAGATGGTGGAAGAGGCAGCGAAGAACGACGCCAAGCTCATCGTACTCGTCGAAATGGCCACAACCGCTTATTGCTTCTTCGACCGCGCTGAGATCGCCCCCTACGTCGAGCCCATTCCCGGCCCCACGACGGCGAGGTTCGGGGAACTGGCGGCTCGGTACGGCTGCTACATCGTAGTAGGCATGCCGGAAGTCGACCCCGAGACGGACATCTACTACAACTCGCTGGCGTTGGTCGGGCCGGAGGGTGTGGTCGGAAAGTACCGCAAGACCCACTCCTTCATCTCCGAAAACACCTGGGCCAAGGACGGGGACCTGGATTTACCTGTATTTCGGACGGAGCTCGGAAACCTGGGCGGTCTCATCTGCATGGATGCATCCTTCCCGGAAACGGCGCGAGTTCTCGCCTTGCGCGGCGCCGACGTGATCTGCTTTCCCACCAACTGGCTTCTCGAAAAGGCGCCCGCCCCGGCCTGGATAACCCGCGCCTTTGAAAACGGAGTCTACCTCGTGGCCGCCGACCGCTGGGGCAACGAACGCACGGTGGAGTTCTCCGGGGGCAGCGCCGTCATCGACCCCGACGGAGCCATACAGTCCTACCGGGACACGGGGAACGGAATCGTTTATGGATACATCGATATTGCCAAGGCCCGGGACAAGAAGTTCGCTGCCAACGAGACCGGAGACAAGCTGCTCGAACGGCGCCCGACTCACTACTCCGACTCGGTCCTCAACACCTACCTATTCAACCCCGACGAATATTTCAGCCTCTACGGGCAGGATGGACTTCCGGCAGGGAAGGAGTCCACTATCGCCGTCTGCCAGATGGAAGGGAGTCTGGGAACTCGGAAGGAGACCCTCGCAGCACTCCGGCAAATGATTGACGGCCTGGACACGCCCTTCGAAGTCCTGGTGTTGCCTGAACTCGCTCTATCCGGCCCTGTAACCACTGAGTCCCAGGCCCGCACCCTGGCAGAAGTTCTACGTGATAGTGATTCGGTGAAGCTGCTGACCGCATTGGCCCGAGACAACGACGCCTTTGTGGTAACCAGCGTCGTCGAGCGGGACTCGGGGCGCATGTACAACACGGCCTTGCTGGTCGGCCCGGAAGGACTGGTTGGAAACTACCGTAAGGTGCACCTGTCGATGGATGACCGAGCATGGGCCTCGCCTGGAGACGGCGGGTTCCCCGTGTTCGATGTCCCTGCTGGTCGGGTTGGGTTGATGGTGGGGCACGACGCCATGTTCCCAGAGGCGGCGAGGGCCTTCGGCGTCAAGGGCGCCGATTTGATATGCGTGCCTGCGGCCCTCAAATATCCCCGGGTAACGAGCCTGGGGTCCACTGATGTTCCATTTGAAGAGCCCATCCTCAGGGAAGCCAATGATGTGCATTGGCACCTGCTCCGCTCCCGCAGCGAGGAGAACAATGCCTTCGTCGCTTTCGCCAACCGGTGCGGAGGCGATTACATAGGTCGGAGCGGTGTGTTCGACAAGCAAGGCGACGGTGGGCTCCGCCGAGAGGCTGTAGCCTCGGAGGACCGCCCGGAGGTGGTAACGCTCACCGTGTCGACGCTTCAGAGCCCCGGCGTAGATAGACCTACGACCTCCGGCAGGGTCAAGGACATGGTGCGGATGCGGCAGACCTACTGGTACACACCCATCGTCCGGACCCTGCCCACGGCCGATGGCCTGTAATTTACACCGGCCATCTTTCCATACTGTAGCACATCTCCCAGAATAGGTATTCGTACCGGCTGCTGGTCACGAATGCCTCTTCCATCAGGGCTACCGTTGATGCGGACGCTTCCTTGCCCAGCCGGTCCGTCAACTCCCGGCATTTCCGCACCTCCTCACCGTATCCTGGGTCCGTGTACTGCTCTATCCACCTCACATATAGCTCGTTGTCAGGAGACCCACGCTCTTCCAGGGACTTGCCCATCTCGTAGTAGCCCCAGAAACAGGGGAGAAGAGCAGCAATGATCGCCTCGAAGGGTTCGACGGCGGCCGTACGCATCAGGAAGTCCGTGTATGCCTGGCATGTTGGAGACTTCTGCTCGGCCACCAGCTCCTCCTCCCCTATTCCGAAGTCACGGGCGTAGGAGCGATGCAGGGCCATCTCTTTGTTTAGAGTGAAGTCGGCGTGGAAGGTGAGCCAGCCGGAAAGCTCGGGGTCCGGGGCCTTGGACGCGGCCAGGTTATAGACTCTGGCATAGTCGATCAGGTACAAGTAGTCCTGCCGCACCCAGAACTTCAACCTTTCAATCTCCAGGGTCCCGTCCCCGACCCCCGTGACAAATGGATGGTTATGCTGGGCCTCCCAGATCGAGCTGCCTAGACTCCTTAAATGATCGCTGAATCTTTCTTTCAATTTATCTCCTTCGGTCTGGCGGCACGCCACCAGACCGGCCGCGCGCTTACTCCCAGTATTCTACATTCCCCACCCCTCAAAGTGTGACATCAACCCCTTGACCCGTTATGAACATCCGTGCTATTATCCCCACCGTTCGAACACCAACCTAACTATCTCAAGGAGGAACCAAAAACCCAGGGAAGCCCACCCGACCCACCCGAGGACTCAACGTCCAAGCCCATCCCGTAGGTCGGCATTGCCCGGCCTCGGCTCAAGCAAACGCCGCCATCTCCTCATCCCCACGGGTCCCGTGCACCCTTCCCTACCCCCCAGGCGATGGAAAGACGCCCTGGTTCGCTATCGTTCCATGTGAGGCTCCTAACGGAGATGCCGCTCCTTCAAGCGGAATAGCGGTCGGATAGGCCCGGCGCCGAGGCCCTCTCGGTACACCGTCCGCTTAATCAAGCCGGGAGCCGGTGGTCTACGCGCTCCGGGTCGCACCGGCAAACTTGGACACATTACGCCTGCAAGAGGCCCGGCATCGGACGCTGGACGGGCCTCCTTGCCGCCCTATAGCGGTGCAGCCAACCCCCCGGAGTCGGGCTCGGACTTGGTGGCCCTGATGGTCCCTGCCCACGTCCAGCGTATACAGGGCCACAGGCCGCAGCAGCGGCAAAAGCGGGCCGGCGGCCTTGCTCCAGGGCGTCGGAGCACCCGAAGCACAGGAACGGGGGCAGCGTCCAGCCAGCGTCTTCCATCGCCAACCACCCCAACAAATAGAACGGAACCCGAAACCACACAACTGAATAACCCACCCCCTCCCCCTGTCATTCCGATGCCCTGCGAGGAATCTGGGGCGGTGTCCCCACCCGCCCACTACCCCAAATCTTGACACTAAAATACCGGTAATGTACACTTCGCGCCGGTTTGCGCCCTACAATGTACCGTTGGAGGATTCTAAGCAACGGAGGGACGCGCCGGCGGCCTTGAGTGTATAAGATTCTCGGCCCACTTAGGGGAGTACGTGACAGATAAACCCTTGATCTCTGAGGCGATGAAGAACGCCGTAGGCGTCTCTTCCGCCCCTGCCCACTATGACGTGGAGAAGGGGCACTTGAAACGGTTCGTGGAGGCCATTGGGGACTCAAACCCCAGATGGATCGGCGAGGATATGGTGACCCCACCCACCTTCCTCCGTATGTGCATCCCCAACGAGCTGGAAGAGCTCGAAATGCCCTTCTCCCGAGGCTTGGACGGTGGCAGCGAGTGGGAATATTCCGTCCCTGTCCGCCCCGGAGATACCATCACCGTCACCCAGCAGATTATCGATTTTAGCGAGAAGCATGGCAGGCTGGGGGCCATGCTGATAGAGACTCGGCAGAATTCCTTCGTCAACCAGCGCGGTGAGCTGGTCGCTACCGAGAAGACCGTAAACATTAGTTACTAGCCATTTTCGAGAGGTTGCCAAAATGAGCGATGCCATTTACGAGCGTATGATCAAGGATTTGGGCAAGGCGACTTCCCCAGTTACCTACGACGTCGAGAAGGGTCACATTAAACGGTTTGCCGAGGCTATTGGTGACGATAACCACCTCTGGCAGGGCGTCTCCGTCCCCCCTACATTCAACCGGGCCTTCATTCCCAGTGATGAGGACGAGAGCCAGCCCCGTAACCCCGATGAGCGGGTGCTCGACGGTGGCAGTGAGTACGAATACTTCAAGGCTATCAAGCCCGGCGACCAGATCACCGTAGTTTCGAAGGTTGCAAATGTCTTCAAAAAAGAGGGCCGCCTGGGCACGATGACCTTCCAGGTCAAGGAAATATCCTTCACCAACCAAGATGGGGAGATGGTCGCTACCCGCCGTGACACGGGCATCTACTACTAGAATATCGAAGACCTATCTAGGGCAAGGCTGAACACCAGGAGGAAAGAGCATGGGACAGGTTTATTTTGAAGATGTGACCGAGGGTATGGAAATCCCCACCCTTGAGAAGAACCCCACCCCCCGGCAGCTGGTCCAGTACGCCGGCGCATCGGGCGACTTCTACGAGATCCACTACGACAAGGACTACGCAATCGGCAACGAACTCCCGGGCCCCATCATCCACGGAGCTCTCAAGAACGCATGGCTCGGCCAGGTCGTAACCGACTGGATCGGCGATGAAGGCGTGCTCAAGAAGCTCAGCTGCCAGTACCGAGGCATGGACGTCCCCGGCGTACCCATGTACATCAAGGGGAAGGTCGTCGGTAAGTCAGTCGAAGGCGGCGAGAATCTTGTAGAGTGCGAGATCTGGGGTGAGAACAACGAAGGCAAAGCCACCACCCCCGGCAAGGCCACCGTGGCTCTTCCTTCCAAAGGCTAGAGCGCACCGGGTTTATACCCGACCCCGAATTATGAATCGGATTAAATAAGTAGAGATAGATCCAAACCGGCCGTCAGGCCGCCCCTGAATGGGGAGCAGGAGGAAAATATGGCCCAACCTTTAGAAGGAAAAGCAGCGGTGGTGACTGGTGGTGGAAGGGGTATCGGCCGCGGTGTAGCCAAAGCGTTGGCAGCCCACGGCGCTAGCGTAGTGGTCGCGGACCTCGGCGCAGCCCTTGACGGCTCCGGCGGAGACCAAGGCCCTGCCGATGAAGTCGTCAATGAGATAAAGGCAGCAGGCGGCAACGCCATCGCTTGCTACGACACCGTTGCCACGATGGAAGGCGGCGAGCACATCATCCAGAGTTGCGTCGACAACTTCGGAAAGATCGACATTCTGGTTACCGTCGCCGGAATCCTTAGAGATCGTATGGTCTTTAACATGACCGAACAGGAATGGGACGACGTCATAGCCGTTCACCTGAAGGGTACCTTCACGTGCGTGAAGCACGCATCGATTCTGATGAGGCAGCAACGCGGCGGAAGGATCATCACCTTCTCGTCCAGCAGTGGTGTTATGGGCACTACCGGCCAGACCAACTACGGTGCGGCCAAGTCCGGCATCGCCGGTCTGACCAAGGTCGTGGCCCGGGACTTGGGCAAGTACGGCGTGACTGCCAACTCCATACTCCCGTCCGCCGACACCCGCATGACTCTGACCGAAGAAGTGCGTAAAGCCCGGGAAATCCG
This sequence comes from Dehalococcoidia bacterium, assembly GCA_965249275.1. GTDB lineage: Bacteria > Chloroflexota > Dehalococcoidia > Plut-88900 > Plut-88900 > Plut-88900. The sequence goes on along the minus strand of CBDFLQ010000005.1, from coordinate 248,026 downwards.
CCAGGCCGCAGGCCTCCCCGAAGAGTTCTCCGACGAGCCCCAGGATCCCGAGGACATAGCTCCCTTCCTCTGCTACCTCGCCAGCGACAAGGCGGCCAACGTCAACGGTCAGACCTTCTCCGTCAGGGGCAGGCTGATCTCCCTGGTCTCCCAGCCGAGAATCATCGGAGCAATTTCCAAGGATGGACTCTGGAGCGTCGACGAGCTTCTGGAGGCTATCCCCAATTCCTTCGGTAAGAAGGTGAAGAACCAGTACGTAGGGAAAGCCTCGTAGGACGGACGCTAAATTCTAGAACATCAGGGAGAACGGAATGACAGACACACTTAAAGGGAAAGCGGCCGTCGTAACCGGCTCGGGCCGCGGTATTGGCCGTGGCATTGCGCTGCTTCTGGCCGCAGAAGGCGCCAAGGTAGTAGTGAATGACCTTGGCGGCGAGGTTGACGGGTCTGGGGCCTCCCAGAGCCCTGCAGACGAGGTCGTCGCTGAGATTAAGAAGAACGGTGGCGAGGCCGTCGCCTGCTACGATTCCGTCGCCACCATGGAAGGCGGCGAGAGCATCATCCAGACCTGCGTCGACAACTTCGGCAAGGTCGACATCCTGGTCTGCGTGGCTGGAATCCTCAGGGACCGGATGGTTTTCAACATGACAGAGCAGGAATGGGACGACGTTATAGCCGTCCACCTGAAGGGGACCTTTACGTGCATAAAGCACGCATCCATTTTGATGAGACAGCAGAGAGGCGGACGCATAGTCTGCTTCAGCTCCACGTCGGGGCTGTTCGGTAACTCCGGGCAGGCCAACTACGGCGCGGCCAAGGATGGAATTGCCGGTATAGTGCGCTGCGTATCCCAGGACCTGGGCAAGTACGGCGTCACCTGCAACGGAATCTCTCCCTCAGCCGCCACCCGAATGACGCTGACCGAAGAGGTCAGAAAAGCTCGAGAGATCCGCGCCGCAGCAGGTCAGGGCGGTGCCGAAGACGAGAGGCTGGACCCGCCCGAGGGCGTAGCTCCAGCAGTGGCCTTCCTCTGCACCGACCAGGCCCAGAACTTCAATGGCGAAATCCTCCACGTTGCTGGTGGATTCGTTGGCCTGATGAGCCACCCCGACGAGGTGAAAGACCTGTACAAGCAGTCGGGCCGCTGGACTTTCGACGAGATCGCTCGTGAGTTCCCGGTAGCCATCGGTGAGGACCTGGTTAACCCCGGCCCACCCCAGCCTCCCAGGAAGTAGGCTTCGTATCCATAAAGCCCCGAATGAAAACTAAGGGGCCGCCGGTTAGATAACCGGCGGCCCCTCGTTTTTTAACCTGTTTTTGGGCTAAATCAGGAATGAGGTTCCCGGACCACTGAGTACGGCTCAGCCTCAGCCTGCCCGTTAATCAAAATCGGGAGCCTCTCCCACCTGGCCCTGGATAGCTCCATGAAGATGAAGGTCTTGCCGTCTCTCCTAACCTTGTCCCGGGCCATGAACCCGCACTTTTCGAAGGAGCGCTGCGCTCTCACGTTCCATTCCAGCGTGTGAAGATATACGGTCCTCAAGCCCTCCACGTTGAACAGGTACTTGACCAGTATGCGAACGGCGTCGGCGCCGTAGCCATGCCCCCAATAGTCCTTGTCCCCGATCATGATGCCCACCTCGGCCTGGGCCCTGTCAGGATCAAGGTCATAGTACATGCAGTTGCCTATATGTCTGCCCTTCAGGCTGTCGATTGCGAACTTGTACTTGAAGGGCTGTGGAAACTGCAACTCGTCGGTGTAGAAAGCCCTGTAGCTGGTGAAGCGAGTCTGTAAAGGCAGCGTGGCGTCCAGGCGGGCCAGCTCATCATCGGTGCGCCAGAGGTAGTCTTGGTAGGCGTCTTCCAGCCTCTTCTCCCTAAGCACCACCTTGTCGCCGCGTAATATCACTGCCGGTCCCTGATCTTGCCGAGCGCCTCGGCCACTACTTTCTCTTCGTTCTTGTAAGTCAACGCCTTCTGTGCTTCATCTGAGTCGAACCACCTTACGACGTCAAACTCGGGATCGTGCAGGTCCGTCGACCCTCCTGTGGCCCGCATCAGATAGAAATGGACGGTCTTGTGATTTCGAACACCGGAGGCCACGAACCAGTAGGTTACGCTCCCCAGCTGTTCTTCTATTGCAACTTCAAGGCCGGTCTCTTCCCGCGTCTCCCGCAGGGCCGTCTCTTCCCGGGTCTCACCGGGGTCCGGGGTACCCTTGGGCAATCGCCAACTGGTGGGGCGGACATGCCCACATAGTGCGATCTGAACCCCATCCCCGTTCTGCCGATAGACGACACCCCCGGCGGAAACCGGGTAGGCGATCTTCATGGATTCGTTGCTCGTAGGTCTACTCCTGACTAGATTTTAGGTATGCCGCATATTGTGGTCAATTATTTGCAGAACTGTATTGATTCGTTTCTTGCGTCTACCCTTCCGTCTTGGCCACCGATACGTTACTGCAATAGAGGTGTGGTGTCCGGAGTGAGCCACCCCGCCACCTCGCCTCGCTGCCGATAGCTATCAGGTTGTTGAGCGTTTCGTATACGTTGCCGGAGAGCATACTGTTCTTAACTCGGCCCACCATGCGCCCGTTTTCAACTTTATAGCCCAGCAGGACGTTGCCACTGAAATCGCCGGCCAATATGTTGGTCTGCCCAGCGCCCAGGAACCGCTCGACGACGAGGCCCTCTTTCATGTCTGCGACCATGTCTTCGAAGGACATGTCGCCTTCGGCGATGGAAATAACGCTCGTGGAAGGGGAAGGAAGTGACCCCGCACCGCGGGAAGCGTTCCCCGTGGACTCTGCTCCCGCCTGGGCAGCCGTCTTGAGGTCGTAGATGAAGTTTCGGGCTACACCATGCTCGATTAGGGGCGTTATCCTGGTGGGTATCCCCTCATCGTCCCAGGGACGGCTCCCGGGGCGGTAGGCGATAGTGCCGTCGTCATATAGGGAGAAACGCTCATCGATAATCTTTTCGCCGAGCCTTCCCACGAGTGGGGAAGAGCCCTGCAGCACGGTCTTCCCGTTGAAGCCAACCAGGAGGGGAGATAGGAGCAGACCGGCGACTGCGTCGGGGGTGAATACCACTGGGAAGCTGCCCGTGGTGACCTCGGCCATATCATGAGCCTGGTCCAGCTGGCCCGTGACGCGGGCCACGATCTCCGAGGCGTCAGTTATGGGCCGGCATGAACTCTCTCCGTCTCCGACGAAGAGCATGTCAGTGCCCCGCACGAGGGTGCCTCCCAATCCCAGGGAGAAAACCGTCTTCTCGTATGAAGCGTCCAGCCCCTTGCTGTTCAGTATCCTCACTTTGACCACAGACTGCGAGACGCCCGCGTCACACAGCACGTCCGGATGGTCGGCAAGGACGCCCTCCACCATGGCCTGAGACAGTTCGACCATCTTCTCGATGGATACCTGCGGAACTTCGGGGTCGTAGGTCGGAACCTGGGGGTGCTCGGCAGTTGTGGGTAGGCTGAATTCAGCCCTGGCGCCATAGGGAGATACCTCCAAGGCCCTGCCTACTATGCCGTCGACGTCCTCCATCCGGTTGGTGGCGGAGAAGCCGATGCGACCGTCCTTGATAATCCTCAGCCCCACTCCCCGGGACTCTTTGGTCTGGAGATGCTTCAGACGGTTCGATTCGAAAGCTACGGGGGTGGAGCGGCTCTCCACCCAGAACAGGTCAGCGGCGTCTGCGACCTTAAGGGCCGCCTTTAAAATCTCTTCCAACTACGCGCCTCCAACCAGGCATTTTGCTATTCGTATGTGTGGGCTGCCGTTCGACACCGGCAACGGTGATTGCCCGCCCTTTCCACAGCCGCCGCCCTGGTTCATGTCCAAGTCGTTGCCTACAGCGTCCAGGTTCTTAAGGGTCTCGAAGACGTTGCCAGAAAGGGTCACAGGGCGTAAAAGCTCGGCGACTTTCCCATCCCGGATCATATACGCCTCCCGGGCTGAGAAGGTGAACATCTCCATGCTGGTCATGCCGCCATACCAGTCGCAGGCATACACGCCCTCTTTCACGTCGGAGATCATCTCTTCGAACGTTGTGGAGCCGGGCTCGATGAACGTGTTTGTCATTCGAACTATGGGTTCGAATCTGAAGTCGATGGCACGGGCGTTGCCGGAGAGGGGCTCGCCCATCTTGCCCGCCGTCTCCCGGGAGTGGAGCCGACCCACCAGTTCCCCCTCCTTGATCAGGTACGACCGAGTTGCAGGGACGCCCTCGTCATCGTACTTATAGCTGCCCCTCAGGCCCGGGACGGCAGCCCCATCCACTATGTTCAGGTGTTCGCCCCCGAACTGCCGCCCGAGGACCATTACCTCTTTGAGCCGGTCGTTCTCGTAGACGTGGTCAGACTCGGAGAGGTGGCCAAAGGCCTCGTGGGTGAAAACCCCAGCCAGTACGGGGTCGAGGATTACGGTGTACTCGCCGCCTCGGACCTTGGGCGCCGATAGCAGGCTCACTGCCTTCTCTGCTATGTCACGGGACTGCTGGTGAAGTCCTTCCACCACGGAGAAGTTACCGTTGCTGCCCAGACTGACGCCGGCCTGCTGCACTTCCGCCCCGTCCCGTGCCGTAGCCGACAATCGCAGGCTCACGTCGACTCTCTGCTGCTCTATGTAGGTACCTTCCGAACTGGCGAAGACTACCCGCTTGTGGCCGTCCCCGTACCCTATCAGCGTTGTCTGTATGCCCTCAACCTCCCACATGATGCCGTTGTACTGGTCCATCAGGTCTTTCTTCTGAGCCAGTGTCAAGGAGCGAGGGTCTTTATCCAATTGTGGTCCAACGATGTCAACGATGGGGTCGACGCCTGCCAACTCGCTCTTCTCGTGCCCGACCAGCCTTGCCTGCCGCACCGCGTTCTCCACCCGATCTTTCAGACCTTCGATATTGTTGAAGCTGACGAACCCCCATCCTCCGTTCACCAGCGCCCGGACGTTTCCTCCCAGGCTGGTGGTCATGCCCACGTCTTCCAGCTCTCTGCCCCTATACAGCAGCCGTGTCGACTCCCCTTCCTCTATACGGACCTCCACGTAGTCGGCGCCGTGACCCTTCAGGGCTTCGGATATCTGGTCACGCAGGTCGGGCATGGGGCTCCCTCCGGAGGGTCGAACTTCAAATGACAGGAAAGGCAGTTTAACAGGGTCTGGGGTTTCTAGACCAGAGGATGTAAGCGTTCGATGAACGGGAGCAGTTGCTTGTCATAAATAGGGCATTTGATTGAGACTATCAAAAAACCGTGCCTGTTTGATTGATATGAGGGAAAACTTTCCGCGGTTCCCTTGGGTGGAGGGTACAGTGATAAGGAAGAGGAAGGACATACGCCATTATAGGGTGGTGGTGTGGGGTCGAGGCAATAGGCCCATGTCACAATTGGCCTATTGTCCGTTCGTATTTTGGCGGACTCCCGACCCTGGATTCCCGATCGTGGTCGGGAATGACGGTGGGAGGAGGTCGCAGGCGAACGCTGCAGAGTCAGCGATAAGCTTGAACTAGCCGAGGGGGCTTGGTTCCATTAGCTTTGACGACCTGCATCGCGACTGCCTACCCTTTAGTAATGCTTCGATAGTCCAACGCTCAAGCGGTAGAATAGAGTGGACTATAGTCCAGGTTTGTTGACATATGCCTACACCAAAGACCAAGCCCCCGGCCCGACGCCGCAGACCATCCCCCTTGAGGGGCCGCACCGTAAAGCACATCCCAATTGCAGAGCTGATGGCGAGGCTGGGCCCCGTCTATGGCCCGCCTACCGCTCCTCGCCCCTACGACCCGTTGTCGGAGCTCATTTTCACTGTACTTTCCCAGCACACCTCGGACATCAACTCCTACCGGGCCTTTGCCAAGCTGACGGAGACCTTCCCGACCTGGGAGGACGTGCTGAATGCCGACATCGAGGCGCTAGCCGACTCGATCAGGATAGGAGGGCTGGCCAAGGTCAAGGCCCCGAGACTCCAGGAAATTCTTTCTGCTGTGCTTGAGCGAAACGGCTCCTGGGACCTCTCCTTCCTGGCCGAAATGCCGCTGGCAGAGGCGAAGAAGTGGCTGCTGGAACTGCCGGGGGTCGGGCCCAAGACGGTGGGGTGTGTTCTGCTCTTCTCCCTCGGCATGCCTGCGATGATCGTCGACACCCACGTCCACAGGGTGGCGAAACGGCTGAATCTGATCGGGGCCAAAGTGTCGGCGGACGACGCCCATGACATTCTGGAGGCTAAGGTCCCGCCCGATGACGTACTCGGGGCGCACATCTACATCATCGCTCACGGCAGGCAGGTATGTAAGGCGCAGAGGCCCCTTTGCGACTTGTGTGTCCTGGAGGACCAGTGCCCTTCCAGCGAGCTACGGCGCAAAGGCAAATAGACTCCCCAATTGTTCTTATTGCTCCTTCTCACCCGGCCAGGGGAGAGGGTTGCCCACAAAGCAACCGCAAGTGGACCAGTCCAAGAGCCCCTCTAGGGAACTCTTGATCAACCCGGGATAAAGCTGAAGCCCCCGACCCTGAATGTTCAGGGCCGGGGGCCTCATTTGTATGTGCAGGCCGTTACGGGATGCTGTTAGCTAAAGGCCGCGGTCCTTGGCCCCCGGCACACTCCCACTATTGGATCGCTTGTTCGAACTGTTCGCTGGCCCAGTCCGAGTTGGCTGCGAACCAGGTCTCATCCCATAGTATGGCGTACGAGATGTTTGAACCCGAGGTGGGCAGCTCGTCCCGGACTAGATCGTAGGCCGGGTCATCCATGAATGCGAATGATTTCCTGTTACCGGGACCGTAGGTGATGAACTGGGATATTCTCACGTTGTTTTCGGGGAACGTGATCCAGGCGATAACTAAGTTGACTAGCTCGTACCGCTCCGGGTCCTGCTCTTTGAGGCCCTTCGCTACTGTATAGGCGGAAATCCCCGTCATGAATCCGCACTCCCAGCAGACCGCTATGGGCGCCCCCGTCTGGGCGGCATCGAATATTCTGCCGTTCCAGGCGGAGCACATGTCAACTTCACCGGCTATTAGAAACTCGGGGCACTCAGAGCCCAATGACCAGTAAACGATGTCGCTTCCTGCCTCATCGGTCCATTCGTCAAACCATGCGAAGTCTTCTATCATCTCCTCCTGAGTAGGTGTAGCGACCGACCGCCTTCCTTCTTGGCCGCTCAGCAACTCGGGTTCTCGGGCCAGTCTCTGGATCTGCAACTGTCCCCCGTAGGCGACCGCATTCCGCAGAGCGCGACGGCCGGGGAATCGCTCCAGATCAAAGAAGTCGGCCCAACTCTTGGGTCCGGTATCCCCAGGGTAGACATCCGTGTTATAGGCAAGAACTGTAGACCAGGTGATCGCTCCGCCAGCAAGGTACGGTCCCTGTGCCGTAAAGATGTCCAGCAGATCTCTGTCATCCACGATAGCCCGATCGTACTGTCCCAAGCTATCGGTTTTGAGAAGGGCAGCAGCGTTGGCGCCGCCCATGGGTATTATGTCATACACGATGTTGCCGGTCTCCGCATTAGATCGCGTTTGGGCTACGCTCGGCTCTGGACTATCCTCGATTATCACAAGGCCGAACTTCTCCCGCAACGGGTCCAGCCATGCCTGCCTTTCGGCCGCCTGGTATGCACCGCCTGCAGATACGAAGGTGAAGGTCTCACCTCTGCGCTTCTCTAATTCAGCTTCTATCTCCTCCAGGGTCGCTGGGTTCTCCGGAGTCCATTCAGAAATAGGTCTGAGGGTTATTTCCGGCTCGGGAACGGCAGTGGGTGGCTGAGACGTGGCAGTCGCTGCCGGGGCAGGCGCAGTTGTCGCTGCGGGCTCGGGCATTGCGGTGGCCGGTTCCGAAGTGTCGGGCTCCGAAGTGTCGGGCGCCGAGGTGGGAGGCACTGCGGTAGCGGGAACCGCCGTAGCGGGGGCCGACGTTGGGGGCGCCGGGGTTGGCGTAGCCGCCTCTCCGCAGGCCGCGGCCACCATGACCAGTACTAGAAATATACTTAGGAGACCCAGGGCCATCCTTTGTTTCTTGGCGCCCCGGAAAGTCCGATTCGATCCATCAATCAATTTCATTACCTCATAGTCCGGCCAAAAGGCCAGTGTAGTGCTAACGACTCCTCGTTACTTCATAACCAACTGTTAAATATTCGCGCCCTCCCTTCCCAAATCTAAAGCTTTGCCTGTCGCATTCTACTATCAATATCCCCCTGGGAAATTTCATCGCGAAGACCCTGCCCGAAGTGTCGTGGCACGGAGGGCGGGCGCGGACATTTATTGGCCGTTCGGCCTAGAGAGGTTCTCGGCGATTCGGTCTTCCAGGGCGCTTAGGGCAACCCGGAGCGGAGCCCGCTTCTCCAACGATAGTCCGATCACCCCGACCGCGCCGGTGTCCACACTGGGGTCCGGGAGTCTATCGTGTGGCCGGCCGGGTGTCCGCCCATGCCGTGCGGATTATCAGCAGGGTCAGCCCAATGCCCGCAAGTGGACGGAATATCGGGCTGGGCGGCCTCAGGATCAGACGCAGGTAGACGGCAATGAAGATGAGCGCAAAGACCCACTCAATGTAAAGGTATCGTGGAATCCCCAGCAAATCTCTGAGCAGCGATCTAAAGAAGGCCACCTCCATTACTTGGAATGCCAAGGCCGTTACGGCAGGTAGGGCTACGAACAGGACCAACGGCCAGATGTACTTCCTGTCCATCTTTATGGCGTCGGCAGGATGTTGGGTTCACCGTGCCCTGAATGCACACTGGTAACCCTGATGTAGCGGTCCGGTGTTGGCTCATCCCACATGGTGGAAGGGTAAATAAAGTCCCACTGCGACTTGACTATGTACCCATCGAAATCTATCCAGATGATAAAGTTCGCCTGGTAAGGGGAGTTCGTCGGGGCGTCATCTCCCCACTCCTGCCCGGTTAGTGATGGGGCGGAGAACCGCTTGCTCGTTTCCTCGCCCAGTTTCTCGTCAGCGTCATAGCTGAAGGCAGTCAGCGTTGGGCAGATCGAGGTAGGGCCGATGGGGAAGCGCAGTTCGTCCTGGCCTTCCTGGGTGGACTCATCTCCGACTTTTGTCCACCCCTCATCTCCTTGTTGCCAGTACAGGTCGCCCTCATACAACAGGAACTCGCCTCGCTTAACCCCCTCTTCGTCGGAGTCCACTCTGTGCCAGTTAGGAGCATCGACCTGGAGAACAGCCGTGGCTGTCATGACCACCTTCCCGTCCTCGTAATTCGTTACCGTTGACTCCACATCGAAGTCCGTAAGCGCCTCGGCGCTTTGACAGGCCTGGACCCGTAGATCCTGGGCCCCCAAACGCGTAGAGCAGGACATTACCACCACCATGGCTAATGCCGCCATAAGCAGAAGGGCTTTTTTCTTCATGGGTTCCTCTCTCTAATTAATCCAGTCCTCATACTGCTCTTGCAATTCGGCGACCAATGCATCAAACCCCAGATGAATTGCGTAGGTAGCCAGCTCCCACGCTTGGTTCGCAATAGCTTGCTCTGCGGCAGTGAGCAGGGGGTTGCCCCAGTGGGTCGGGATGGTGTGGGGCGGTTCCAGCGACCACTCGTGAGACGCCCTCAATGTCTGGCTAACGTTGCCTACTGTAAACGTATAGTACCCATACACTGCCATCATGTAACTATTGTGCTTCAAGTCAACCCAGTGACCAAGTGTAGGCTGGGCATTGCCTCCTCTACATTGGGTACAGGAGGTATCGACGGACAGGACCTGCGAGTCAGCGCCTGCGGGCAGGTCATTGTTGAGAGAAGCACGGAAACTACTCGCATTAAGGTTCGTTATTTCACTAAGGGACAGCGTGAAGAACCTCGGCGGGACGTAGTGTACGGTCCCGCCCCACTCAAGCCTTTGGGCCCCGGGTGTCGAAACCCCCACGAATCGGGCTTGCAGGCATTGACGGCTTAGGAGGACGCCGTTGGATCCATACGATTCGACGTGGAACTCGTGGTCGTACCCGCTGGGGGAGGTCAGCCTTACGGTTTCACTGACCCCCTGGCCGCTCGACCAAGACACGAGACTAAAGCAGTTTGCTGCGTGCCCCGGGGACTCGATGATGTCTGCGTAGCAGACCTGTATGTTGAGATGTCCAAGGTCATGGTTGCGAATCTGTCCCAAGGCCAGAGCTATGGCATGTGGCACGCACCCGCTGAAGTTGTTGCCGGCGATCCGCAGGCTCATCAACGTGTCTGCCAACTGTGTCAGCTCCGAGGGGATTGACCCCGTCAGGTTGTTGTTCGAGAGGTCGAGGAGTCGCAGGGACACTTTCGTACCCAGGGATCCCGGGATCGACCCGCTGAACTGGTTGTTGGAAAGCATGAGGAGCTGGATGGTCCGTGAACTTGGGACCGGTATGTTACCGGTGAGGGCGTTCCCCGCCAGGTTAAGGAAGAGAAGATTGGGCAGGGAACTGATCTCGTACGGGACAGCCCCCGAGTAGTTGTTGCCATCCAGATACAGAGTCGTGAGTTGACGGAGTTGGCCATACTGGAAGGGCAGTTGTCCCTCCAGCCCCCGGTTGCTCAGGTAGATGCCAATTATCCGGGGCACATCGCTCACGAAACTGACCGACACCCCAGTCCACCTGTCAAAGGACGAGTCGCCCGTCCAGTTGAGGCTGGAGGACCCCCGGGAGGCATCACTGATGGCAAGCAGGACGCCACACTCATCCTCAAGGGCCGCGGTGTTATAGTCACTCCACCTACTTGCGGCTATCGCCACGGCGCAATCGCCCGTCGGCTCGCTGTCGTCGGTCTCTTCCTCCTCGTCCGGGTCAGGCGTTGGAGATGGGGTTGTCGTTGGCGTGGCGGTCGGAATAGGGGTCGGGGTGGGGCAATTTGCACAAGGCATGATCGTGGGAGTAGGCGTGGGAGTCGGTGTGGGAGTCGGTGTGGGAGTGGGTGTGGGAGTCGGTGTGGGAGTGGGTGTCTCATAGTCCGGGTGACAATCGTGGGCGTGCCTGGTGCTGTCACATGGGTCGGCCGTGGATGTCGGCTGCGGTGTTGGCGTCTCGTACCCTGGATGGCAATCGTGAGCGTGCCTGGTACTGTCACATGGGTCGGCCGTGGATGTCGGCTGCGGTGTTGGCGTCTCGTACCCTGGGTGGCAATCGTGAGCGTGCCTGGTGCTGTCACACGGGTCAGGGTTCGAGGTGGGTAAAGGTGTATTGGTGGGCACGGGTGTACTGGTGGGCACGGGTGTATTAGTGGGCACGGGTGTATTAGTGGGCACGGAGGTCGCCGTCCATATCGGCTCAGGTTCGCACCATGGGCAGCGGACACCACTCCTCTCTAGCACCACCTGATCGGTGGTGCTTGCCTCTGCACTCTGGGTGTTGCCGTCTCCATCGGTATAGGAGACTGTTGCCCGGAGGTAGCGCCCTACGTCATCATTGGTGGGGATGTACTTCGTAGAGGTTGCAGCCTCAATGTCCTCCCATCCGCCCTCTCCATCTTGGGAGCGGGCCCACTGCCAGGACATGCCGGTCGGGTCTTTGGCAACCAGGGCTGCCGTTAGGAACTCCCCGACAACCGGCTGGGTGATCTCCTCCCCCTCCCATGAAACGGAAGGGTAGAGGTCCACGGGATTATGGTCGTCGGCAAAGACTCCGACTGCAAAGAACAGGGCAATCCCGATGATGGCGAAGATTCCAAACGTGTAGGACGCTCGCAGGACGTGAGGCATGTGCTAACCTTGTTAGAAAAAATCCTGCGGCGCAGAATAAAACACTAGTCCATATCTGTCAAGGCATTCACAAAGATTGGTGACACATAAGATGGTGTCATGGTGAGGATAGTAGCTGATCCCGTTCACATAGAGGGGTGACATCACCCCCTTGACTTCATAAGACACATGTTCTATTATTGGACCAGTCTAGACCCGACACCCACCTTAAGGAGGAAACCAACACCCAGGGAAGCCCACCCGGCCCACAACGAGGACTCAACGTCCAAGCCCATCCCAACGGCCCATACACGGGGCCCGCGGCTCAAGCAAACGCCGCCATCTCCTCTTACCGGGCCCCGCGCCCCCTTCCCTGACCCCAGGCGATGGAAGACGCCCTGGACCGTAATTGTCCCTATGGCTCCTTTCGGAGCTCTCGTCCCATGGAGCGGAACGGGGCGGCCCGTAGCCGAGGCCCGCTCGGCTCTCCGTCCGCTTCCTCAAATAAAACTGGACTGTCCGCCACTCCCGGCTCCTGGATACAGGCGGCGAACTGGATACCCCGTACTCCTGCGAGGGGAACTGACCCTGGACTTTCCCCTTCCTGCATCCGCCTACGGCGGACAGCGCAGCCAACCTTCATTGGAGCCTATGACGGATGACGGACCCGTATGTCCGACCATACTTCCAGGTCTAGGCGGCGGCGGAGCCCCGTCCCCACGTTCCCGGGACGCCTCCTAGCCCGCATTATCTAAAGATAGGGAGCCGAATCCAGCAAGCGTCTTTCATCGCCAACCCAAAACCTAACAGACAGAACTGAAACCGAACCCCCACAACTGAAGAAAAGGCCAGTGTGTCACTAATCTACCGAACGAGTACACTGCCTTGATTTCCCCACCGGATATTGTCAGACTGTAGCCTCTTTCCTTAGCCTAGGGAGATGCTGAGTTGAAGACTGCAATTCTAAACGTAACCGGCTACGCGGGGGCCGAGCTGGCCCGGCTGCTTCACAACCACCCCGAAATCGAGCTTACCTCGATCACGGGCCGCAGCGCCCAGGGACAAAAGCTGGGAGAAGTGTTCCCCCATCTTTCCGACATCGATCTGGTTATCGAAGCCGAGCCAAATGGGGAGGAGATGGTCTTCTCTGCCCTGCCCCACAAGTCCAGTGGCGAAAGGGTCGTGCCCTTAGTGGAGGACCGCTCGCGGGTCGTGGACCTTAGCGCCGACTTCCGTCTACGCTCTCCTGCCGAGTACGAGGAGTGGTACAAAACCCCCCACGCAAGCGCCGCGCTTCAGGAGGAGGCGGTCTACGGTCTCACCGAGCTCTATCGATCGGAGATTGAGTCAGCCCGGTTGGTTGCCAACCCCGGCTGCTTCCCGACCTCGGCGATTCTCGGTCTTGCCCCGCTGATAAAGGAGAAGCTTGTCCAGCCAGTCTTAATCATAGACAGCAAGTCCGGGGTGTCGGGGGCGGGGAGGGGTCTCAGCCTGAACACCCACTTTTCCGAGGTGAACGAGAACGTCAAGGCCTACGGGATAGACGGGCACAGGCACTTGCCGGAAATCGTGCAGGAGGTGTCGCTGCTGGACTCCAGTCTCGATGCTCAGATCACCTTCCTACCACACCTGATACCCATGACCCGGGGAATCTTGAGCTCCTGCTACGCCACCCTTTCGGGCACCTCCATTTCGGTCGATGAGAAGGGCAGGGAGCAGTTAACAGGACTATATCGAGAATTCTACGCGGGCGAGCCTTTTGTCAGGGTCGTGGATGCGCCACCTCAGACCAAGCAGACTTGGGGTAACAACTATTGCCTGGTATATCCAACCCTCGACCTTCGGACGGGGCGGGTGATGGTGGTCAGCTGCATCGACAATCTGGTCAAGGGCGCGGCAGGTCAGGCAATCCAGAACATGAACGTGATGGCCGGGTATCCCGAGGAGATGGGACTCGAATCCCTTGCCCTGTTCCCCTAGGCGGGAGTCAGTTCCCGAAGCTCTAGGGCGATTTGTCGGCCCAGGGCATGGAGCGCTTTCCCGATTCGGTCAGATGATGTACGGTGCCGCGGGTCGAGCATTCGACGGACGGACTCCTCGTCGGTGCGGAAAAGTTTGGCGAACTCGGCATGAGAGAGACCGCTGTCCCGTAGCGCAAGGGCAAGGGCGGCTTTGGCGGCTGTAGCGGTGGGTACGGCTACCAGCCGTTCTCCGTTCTTCCTGGGGCTCGGTATGGGGATACACTCGGCATCGTCAATGCGGCCTGCGATAGCCTCTTCGAGGGCGTCCTGAGCCTCGAACAGGGCTTCAGCTTCGTCCCTGCCGGAGGTCAGGCACTCGGGGAGGTCCCGGAAGGAGACAACTATCTCATCGGCGGAGGCACGCCGCAGTCGTGCAGGATAAACAAAACGCATCGCTATATTGTCCTTGTTGACTACCGGAAATCTTGGCGAGTAAGACCTAGCTGGCGGATCATGGCTGATAGAAGGCCGGGGCCAATTTCCTTACGAGGGGCTTAGAAAGTCGTAAAGCGGCCACCAAAGTAAAGAGTTACATGCCTTCCTTTGCCCTGCTCCGGATTCACAAAGATATCGACGCCTCTCGCCTTGCCAATCCTGCGCAGGCGGTCGACGAATTCGTGACCCCGCATAGGTGGATGATAGGCCATGCCCGCTTGATTCACAAGGACAGCGCCCCCTCCCCGGTTGCAACTGGACCTTGCGTGTGTTTTCATACGGCGGGCGATTTTCAGCCGACCGGTTTTCGCGCGCCCCCATCGTCTAGCGGCCAAGGACACCGCCCTTTCAAGGCGGAGATCACGGGTTCGAATCCCGTTGGGGGTACCAATTGCTCTCCAAATCGTTGCGGCTGATGTATGGACAACCAGCCCGGGCCCGAGGAGGCTATGACAACTAACGATTCCAAAGCCGACGTGGTCATCATCGGGGCGGGGATTGTCGGGTGCTGCACGGCGTATTACCTCGCCAAGAGAGGCGTGAAAGTTGCAATCGTGGAGAAGGGTGAGGTAGCAGGCGAGCAGTCCAGCCGAGCCTGGGGCTGGGTCAGGCAGCAGGGTCGGAACCCGAGAGAGCTTCCCCTTGTCACGTTCTCCAAGGGCCTTTGGTCGGGGCTCACCGACGAAATAGGCGCGGACGTTGAATGGATTGAGGAAGGGTCCCTCAAGCTGGCCTACACGGAAGAGGACCTCTCTCACTTCGAGGACTGGGCCCGGGAGGCCCGAGTCTTGGGTCTCGACACCAGGGTCCTAACCAGGGACGAAGTTAAGCGCGAGATACCCGCGCTCGAGGGACCGTTCGTTGGTGGAATCCACACTCCCTCCGACGGCCAGACCGAGCCCCGCCGCGCAACCGAGGCGATAGCCTGGGCCGCTAGAGAAAGTGGGGTCGCTCTACACACCGGGCGCGCTGTGGAAGGGTTAGAAGTGGAGGGTGGCGCCGTTAAAGCCGTCGTCACCGACAAGGGTCGAATTGAAACGGATAAGGTTGTTTGCGCGGCGGGGGCCTGGGCATCGAAGGTTGGGCGGATGGTGGGAGTTCACCTGCCCCAGCGGGTGGTGAAAGGCACCGTCGTCTGCACCGAGCCCACCGACATTATCTCCCACTGCACGGTGATGACCCCGGACGTGACTTTTCGGCAGAAGCGGGACGGGACCTTCTACATATCGAACGGCACGAGGTCAGACTACTACGTCGATCTTCAATCCTTGCAAAATTTCGGGCTTTTCATACGCAACTTTCTGCGGGTGAAGAAGACGATGAATGTTCACGTCGGCAAGGAACTGTTCGATGATGTGCTGAGGGCACTGCCCGGCTCCCCGGCCAAAGCCCACCCCTTCGCACACACTGTCGGGGTTGAGCCTGAGCCCAATGGCCGGTTTGTCGAGCAGTCGATTAGCCATTTGAGAAAGCTGCTGCCCTCGGTTGGAGATCTGGGCATACAGCGGACGTGGGCGGGCAGGATAGACGCCAGCCCTGATGCTACGCCTGTTCTGGGGGAGGTCCCCGGCGTGAAGGGGTTCTACTTCGCCACGGGGATGAGCGGCCACGGGATCGCCATGGGCCCCGGGGCTGGGCTGGTTATGTCTCAGCTTGTCATGGGAGAGACACCAAGCGTCGATCTTCACCCCTTCCGTTTCACCCGCTTCCAGGAGGGGGACTCGGCGGACTGGCGGAAGACTCTTTAGGCGAGCCGTCCCTTTGATTGACGATTGATTGGAGGATGATTGGTCTTGATTGAAAGTCGATTGAACTTGATTGAAGGTTGATTGAATTCGTAGCTGTTTTGATTGAATGACGCCTAGAAGGTTCGCGAAAGTTTTTCGCGGGGCCGAAGGGGCAGGACGAAAGGTGAGTTGGAGAGAGGTGGTCATGGGTGGGAATATACAACATATGTTCTTATCGGGTCAAGGGGAGATGTCACTCGCCGAGGCGAGCCTACGGCCCGATTACTCGGGAATGCCGGGGGAGGACGCTCCCCACACCCGGTCAATCACGCCCAGAATCTTCTTTTCAAAGCGGGCTATCAGTTCCCGGTTGGCGTTGACAAGCTCTTGCTCAGCTTCGATCTCGGCGACGATGGCTTGTTGGGTGGGGAGGGGTGGGAAGGGAATGTTGTGCCGCTCAACCATCGTCTTTCTCATTGATGGCGGTTGACTGTCACTAGCCCAATGGGACAGGTCAAATCCAATCAACCAATTGTACAAGAAGCGCGATAACAGCTTTTGCGTATTGGGAACTATGCCCATTACATTGTTATCGTAAGTGGACTCAAGACTGAGGATACGTTTCTTGTTAGTAGCAATAGCGGCACCGATCTTCGGGAAAATTACAGTCCCGCTGGGGAATGACTTGGCCCTAAGTTCCCTCAAAACGTCGTTGGAGATTGAGTTGTTCCAAGAGGTAATCACCGTCTCGTTGCCTGGTAAGTTCATGTCGCTGACTTTAAGGAATGGAATAGCCTCATTGAGGTTGCCTTGGAAAGCGATAGGGAAGCCAAATCCACTTTCGACATCCGCAACTGACTTGATTGGCACCAGTGGCCAGTCCGGGTCAACCGAGATGTGGGGCCGGTAGTTGTCCACCACCCCCCTCGCCCCGTCTATCACCTTCTGATACCCCTCTATCTCCTCCACTATCTCCCGTTGCACGGGAAGCGGGGGGAGCGGAATGCTTAGGTCCGCCAATTGCTTCTTGGTTACACCCCTTATGGTTGAGCCTTAGCCTAGCTCTTTAAATGCCACGACAGCTCTTTGCAGTACATGTACGAGGTAGTCAGCATCAGCCAAGTCCTTAAGTATCAGCCCCTGAGAATCCTGGCTTATGCAGACGTCAAAGTTGTTCCGGAACAGTTTCCCAAGTCCGACTCTCGTAACGACTATCACATTACCCTTCGGAATCAGGTTTGTTGCCGTAGTTGCAATAGCGTCCTTGGTTATATGCCTGCGTGGAATGGCAGTCTTGATATCCACAATATCGGCGCTTGTAATCCAAGGGATAGAACCTGACCAGAAATCCTCGTTTTTTGTTGACGGAGTGCCTCCGCTGAGAATCTCTTTACAGATGCTCCTGACCTTCACCATAGGCCACTTTGACAAATGCTGAAGAGTCTTTTCTCGATACCGCTGCCCGCTCAGATTGCACTCCCCGTCGGCGGCAATCTCCGCCTTGCTCGCCGAGAGAGCGGCCCCCCTCTCCATAAGGACCTGCAGGTCGGTCATGCCATGCTCGCCGGGCCCGGCTGTGTAGACGGCGCTTTCTTCCCGCACCATAGCCCCTTGCGCTGACCGGAGGCCATCCAGCCATTCCCGGACCGCACGGGCCGTCTGTGGCAGGTCGTTCGCGTCTATAGGACGCCGCTGGTCGCCGAGGTCGAAGCCGTCGTTTTCCACCTTGAAAAAGGCTACGCTGTCCGTCCTTCGCGCCAGTGATTTATCGAGTATCAGGATGGAGGTCTTGACCCCGGAGTAAGGCTTGAACACGCCCGCCGGCAGGGAGACTACGGCCACCAGGCATGTCTCCAACAGCATCTTGCGCAGCCGTTTGTGGGCGTTCTGACTCTGGAATATTATCCCCTCGGGGACTATGATGCCTGCCCTGCCCTTTGCGGTTAGGTGCTCCGCCATGTAGTCCACGAACAGGACTTCGCTGCGCTTTGACTGGATGGAGAAGCGGTTGTGCGGCCTGATGCCGCCCTTCGGAGACATGAAGGGCGGGTTGGCAAGGATTACGTCGGCGTACTTGTTCCACCGCTCATCACTGGTCAGGGTGTCGTACTCGTATATCTGGGGAGCGGCGAATCCGTGGAGGTAGAGGTTTACCAGGGATAGCCTCACCATGTCGGGAGAGATGTCGTAGCCCTTGAAGTTGGAGGCCATCCGGCCCCTGTCGTCGGGAGTTAGCGTGCTGCTGCCGTCTTCGCCGGTGTTGGAGACCAGGATGTGCTTGTATGATGAGATGAGGAAGCCGGCGGTGCCGCAGGCGGGGTCCAGCACCACTTCATCCTTCTTCGGGTCTATGACGGAGACCATGAAGTCTATGATGTGGCGCGGGGTGCGGAACTGCCCGGCATCGCCCTGGGCGCCCAGGACGGAGAGGAGATACTCGAATGCGTCGCCCAACCGCTCCGAGTGGTCATAGCTGAACCCGTCAATAACTTTCAGGAAGGAGCGTAGGGTCTCGGGGTCCCGGTAGGGAAGATAAGCGTTGTTGAAGATCTCCCGGAAGAGTTGGGGAATGCCGGGGTTCTCCGGCATCTTGGTTATGGCCTCGGCGTAGAGGTTCAGCGTCTCGTGCCCTCCGATGCCGGGGCTCATGAGCTTGGCCCAGCCGTACCTTGCGAACCCGTCGGCGAAGAATGTCCGCTTGCCGCCCAGCTCTTCGCTTTCGGCGTCCATGTCGTCCATGAACTTATAGATGAGGGCAATGGTGATCTGCTCGACCTGGCTCTTGGGGTCGGGCACCTTGCCCACCAGGATGTCCCGGGCCGTATCTATGCGGCGTTTGGTGTCTGAGTCCAGCATGACCTGGTTTACGCTGCGAACTGGTTCAGTGGGACGTAGTCCTTGATGTATTCTGGAACGAGCTCCTGGTATTTTTCGGGGACCGCCCTATAGTCTTTCATAGTAAACGCGGCGTTGGTAGCCAGGCAGTTGAACTCCTTATTGTCAACAGCCTCTCGGGTGATCCCGTTGGTGATATACGCCTTGAAGAAGGTCTTGATGGCGAGAATGGAAGCGGAGCGGTCAGGCTTGTGGTCGGCAACGAACTTGTTGAACTCCTCTTCCAACAGTTCGTCTTTGGACTTGAAGGCGGGAATGAGGTCGAAGACCTTTTCAAGAATTTCCCGCAGGCTGAGGCGGCGGTCGACGGAAGCGGCTCTACGGAGCTTTTCCAGGGAGTAGTATTCCTCGGGCTTGTCAAAGACCTCCCGGTTCACGTAGTCGATGACCCGGTCCCACTGGCCGGCCTCGATTGCTTCTTTGACAGCGTCGTCCGATTTGACGGCGTCCGCGAACCGGTCAAAAAACATGCGGTCGATTTTCATGCCCTCAGACCCGATTTGCACTTCCTTGATTTCCTTTAGGATGTCCTCGCCCATATGCTCGTAGCCACTGAAGATCGTCGGGGGCGGGTCGTCCCCTCCGTTTCCACCCCCGTCACTGCGAGGTTGAGGCCGCGGCAACTGGATTACCTGGTCGTAGTTAAACTCGGTCTCGAAGTATTCGCAGTTGGCAAAGAAGTCAAAGAGCTTGAAAGTGGTCTTTTCGGGGTCGGCGACGGCATCTGCGGCGTCGGGATCATGCAGATGCTCAAGAAAGTTATGCTTACGTGTTCCCCGCCCCTTGATCTGTACGAAGTCGGTGGGGGAGAAGATGGGACGGAACATGCCAAGGTTCAGGATATCCGTGCAGTCGTAGCCCGTGGTCATCATGCCGACGGTTACGCAGACCCGAGCCTTGCTGGTGCGGTATGAGGACAGCAAGTTGCCCGAGCCCATCAGATTGTTGTTGGCAAAATTGATTGTGAACTGCTGAGCGTCCTGAACTCGGGAGGTGACTTGAACGGCGAAGTCGGACTGATATTTGCCCGGAAACATGGCGTCGGCGATCTCATTCAGGGTCTGAGTGAGTCGGGCGGCGTGGTTCTGGCTCACAGCGAAGATGATGGACTTGCCGATCTCTCCGCTTACCGGGTCTTTTAGTGCGTTCTCCAAGAACGTCTTGCAGAATAGTTGGTTAGTCGCATCGGAGAAGAACCGCTTCTCGAACTCCCGCTGCTTGAAAGTCTCTTCATGCTCTTCGCCGGTATCATCGGTGGAAGAAACTACAAAGCCGTCTTCTGCCAAGAGTTGTGTAGTCACCTCGGTCCGAGCGTCTATTACGGTGGGGTTGATGAGGTATCCGTCCTTGACTCCATCAAGAAGTGAGTACCTGAAGGTTGGCTGACCGCTTTCGCATCCGAATGTGCGGTAGGTGTCCAGCAGCAGCCTCCGCTCCACCTCGCGCGGGTCACGGACGTTGGGACCGGTCTTGTCGGATCCTCGCAAGTAGTCTTTGGGCGTCGCAGTGAGGCCAAGCTTATAGCCGACGAAGTAGTCAAACACCCCTCGCGCGTTGCCGCTGATGGAGCGGTGGGCTTCGTCGGAAATCACGAGGTCGAAGTCGGTGGGAGAGAAGAGGGCCTGGTACTTGTTGTTGAATTGCAGGGATTGGACGGTGGTGACCACGATCTCAGCCGAACGCCAGTCGTCGCGCCTCTCCTTGTATATGGCGGTTTGGAAATCGGCCGATAGGAGGTCAGTGAAGACCTTATGGGCCTGCACCTCGAGTTCAAGGCGGTCCACCAAGAACAGGACCCGGTATGCATTGCCCGAGCGGAGGAACAGCTTTATGACGGCCGCGGCGGTAAGCGTCTTCCCGGTGCCAGTTGCCATTTCGAACAGAAAGCGGTCATTACCGTCCTTAACGGCCCGTTGAAGGGCATGGACGGCCCTCGACTGATAGTCTCGGAGAAAGCGAAGCTTGTTGGAGCTAATGAAGTTTTGTCGCTCGGCCTCGTTCTTCCACGCTGCCTCGGAAAGGTAGTTGGGCCGCTGGCTGAGAACGATGTAGTCGGCATCTACCTTTTCGGCAATCAATCGCTTTGGGTCGGGATTAACCTTACTGTACCCAGCAACCGACTCCGGCTTTGGGAACTTGGTGATTATGTAGGGATTGCCCCGCTCCAAGTCCCAGAAATAGTGCAGGATGCCATTGGATAGGATGACGAAGCGGCAGTTCTTGGAGCGGGCATATCTCCGGGCCTGCTCCTTTCCGGCCAGCGGCTGCAACTTTTCTGACTTGGCTTCGAGCACAACGAGGGGGAATCCACGCTCATCCAGAAGAAGGTAATCTATGAATCCCTTCTCTGTTTTCTCAAAATCATTCCCAATTTGGTCCAGGTCGGATGGCTTGAGCGCGACTCCCGGCTCAAGCTGAATGTTGGCAGGGTTATCCCCTTCAGGGAAGAAACGCCAAGCTGCCTTCTCAAGCAGTCCGTTGATCTTTATCCGTGCTGTAGCTTCGTTCATTTTCGCGAATCCCTTAGCATCTGCACAATGATAACACTGCCACTGCGCCATCTCCCCCTTGCCCCGCGCGGTCGGCTGACGGTATTGTAAGTTCCATGATTCCTTGCTCTCTTTCGCCTGAGGCCTAACCCTGGTTAGCCTCGAAGACTCTCTTGAATTCTTCGAATAACCCAGTGCCATCAAAGTGAGTTAATAAGGAGACGACAATGACTGACTTGCCCAACGAAAGGACCTTTGGGGCCGTGTTTCCCAACGACGAATATGACGCCCGCCGAGCCAAGGTGCGCCAGAGAATGGTTGACCGCGGGATCGACGTCCTCTACGTCAGCTCGCCCAGGAACATCACCTACCTCACGGGTTTCGACATAATCTGGTTCTACCATGCCTCGCCCACGGGGCTCGTCATCCGGGCCGACTCCGAGAAGGTTCTCTTCTTTGACTCCTACCACGAGCGCATGGTCAACGACTTCTGCTACATCGACGAGGCCGTCTTCTACGCTACCTTCCCATTCCACCCGATGGGGCCACAGCTGGGAACGGTCATCGACTCCATGAAAGACCGAGGCCTGCTCGGCGGCTGCGTCGGCATTGAAAAGTGGGCCTACGCACCCTCGCCTGCGATGATGCAGGCTATGGAGGAGCGCATGTCGGGAGCCGGGGCTCGTGTTGTCGACGGGTCATGGATTGTAGATACCGTGGGACTCACCAAGTCGCCGCTGGAGGTCGCCTGTGTGAGGAAGGCTGCCGAGATCGCCGACATCGGAATCATGGCGGGGCTGGAAGCCGCCGCCCCCGGTATTACAGAGCTTGAGGTCAACGGCGCTATGCAGTACGCCATGGCCAAGGCCGGCGGCGAGGAAACCGCCATCCGATGCGTCGTCAGCAAGGAGGGGTTCCGTATGCCCCACAAGCCCACCACCCGGATGCGCCTGGAGGCTGGGGAGACTATCTTTGCCGACGTGTGTGGCGTCTACAATCGCTACCACGCCGACCTTTGCCGCTTCTTTTGTCTCGGTGAGCCCACCGAGAAGGCTAGCGAGCGCATGAAGGCCCTCGCGGAGAGCATCCCCTACGTCCAGGATCGGGTCAAGCCCGGCGACCCGCCCACGGCTATCGGCAAGAACATTGATGAATATCTCGCATCCTTAGGGCTGGCCGGTGAGGTGGACCGCGGAGGCTACGATGTTGGCCTCTCTTTGCCACCCGACTGGGTGGGGCACACGCGTGTCGTGGGTGGCGGGTTCGTCGACGAGCCGATGCAGCCGGGATTTGTCACCAACTACGAGATATTTTCTCGGGGCAAGGATGCCCGGTCCGCGGGGCTCATTGACACTTTCGTCATGACGGAGTCGGGGCTGGAACTGCTGTCCAAGCTGCCGTTGGAGTTTTTGAGCAAGGACACTTAATGGGACGGCACAACACATCCAGCCTTTCATGGCTGGTATATGAGGATTCATCTCGAAAAAATGAAAAACAGGGTTCCAATAAAGGATCAGAGATAAACCGCCAAGAAAGTAGGCACAGCAGGGAATTGGGACTAAACAAAAGAAGAGATACATACGTACCTAAGGATAAGAAACCTGTTGCAGCAAAAAGGTTCGGTCAATTAAGAAGCTCATTTCAGAATTATCGTGGTCATTGCTTGTTCGTGATTAACGAGGATGGAAAACTCTGTTCTGAACCGGCGGTTAACTGTCACGCCATCTCGAAACGAAATGTCCTGGGATTATTCAAAGACATTTCTGGCAAGGTACTGGAATTCAACTGGAGTCCTCAAAACTGGACTCACCTATTCATGCAGAGTAGTCCGGAGCATCCGATAGACTTGTCAAATCCATCCGTATTTGAACCACAGCCAATCGGTATAGACAAAGCATGCACTGGCACTTTTGCTTGTAAGCAACATGATCAACAGTTCAACAGGATAGACCTCCAAGACTTGGATTTCGCAGACCATAGTGTCAGTTTCCTAGCTGGATATCGCGCTGTTCTGTACGATACAGCATTAATTCCTCAAGGTGAATCATTCCTAAACCACTGGGACAGAATGACAATGAGGCACCAAAACCGAGC
The DNA here is from genome assembly GCA_965249275.1 of Dehalococcoidia bacterium. Taxonomy (GTDB): domain Bacteria; phylum Chloroflexota; class Dehalococcoidia; order Plut-88900; family Plut-88900; genus Plut-88900. The sequence goes on along the minus strand of CBDFLQ010000005.1, from coordinate 224,698 downwards.
GGCGCGCACAGTATGGATAACCTACAAGAGGAGGTTCTTCAATACAAAGAGAAGCTTAAATGAACTTGCTAAAAGACTGGGAATCAGTTGGTATAAGAAAAGCTCTTATGGAGACCGCCCGTTACCCATTGCCGACAAATGTGTACAGTCCTTTCGATCAACGCTGCATTTTGCTGCTTCCCTCACTTATAAGCAGGATGTCTCAGTAACCGTGTTGCCCGGGCAAGACAATTTGCACAAAATCAGTGTAGTTTCTTGGACCAAAGGATCAAAGCATTTTAGTGATCTGCTGGAAGCACTTCGCTATAGTGAAATGATATCAATGCCCGAGGATGCCTCTGGAGTATGCTTCATGGAAAGGTTGATGCGCGAAACCTCTGGCGTTGCTGCAATGTCACCTGATTCACTTCAATTGCTACACAAAGAAGACCGTTTGAGAATAGATAAACTACTAATGGATTCTGCAAATCCGTGGGTTTTAGAGCAAATGTTTAGTCAAGGCTGATGCAACTTAGAGACAGAATAGTGAGTGAGGATATTTCTTAATATAGTTTCCCGACCCGAATCATCGCTTTAAATTGAACGACTCACGGCAGACCCATACCACACGAAAAATCAAACCGGAGGTGACCCTATGTTCGTAAGAACCGTTGACCAACTCGCAGGTACCGACAAAGAAGGCAGATGGCAGGACGGAGACCTGTGGCTCAGAGCCGCGCGGCTTGTGACCAAGAGCGACCTTGTCGGCTTCTCCCTCGCCGACGTCCGGCTTTCTGCAGGATGGGAGATAGACTGCCACTACAAGCACCACATCGAAGCCAGCTTCATCATTTCCGGCAACGCGACGCTAACGGAATATGCCACCGGCAAAAGCTGGGACGTGGGCCCGGGGGACTTGTATGTGGTCGGGCCGAAGGACAAGCACCACGTGTCAACTAAAACCGAGATGCGCGCCGTCACCGTATTTAACCCCGCGCTTATCGGCAACGAAAAACCCGATGAGGACGGCGCATACCCACCGACGGGCGAGGTCCCACCCGCATGGGCCGGTGATTCGGGAGGGACGATGTTCCTCAAGAGACTTGCGGACACCCGTGAAGTCAGCGTTAGCCATGGCGCTGCCAAGGCCTATCGCTACCTCACCCAGGCAGATGAATGCGGCTTCACCATTTCCACCCCCCGCTCTCCTGCGGGAGACGGCATCGTGCTCCATTACAAGAACCACGTGGAAGCTAACTATGTAATTGAGGGCGAGGGGACTGCCGAAGACCTGACCACTGGCGAGAAATGGGACCTGTTCCCCGGGTCCATGTACTTTGTGGGCCCCAGGGACAGGCACCAGGTTAACACCACCACCGGCTTCTACCTGTTAAGCGTATTCAACCCGCCCCTCGTCGGCAATGAGACCCACGATGACCAGGGCGGCTACCCGCCCACCGGCCCCATCCCCGAGGCGTGGATACCTAGGTACGCATGAGAGAGTTGAGGCCGGACTAGTCTTTATCCCCTTATACGAAATATCTGCCGGAGGACACCCGACATGTTTGTAAGAACCCTTGACCATCTCGCAGGCACCGACAAGGAAGTCAAATGGCAGGATGGAGACCTGTGGCTTAAGGCCGTCCGATTAGTAACCAGGGATGACGGCGCCGGCTTTTCCCTCGCCGACGTCACCCTCTCCGCTGGCTGGGAGATCGACTGTCACTACAAGAACCATGTGGAGGCAAGCCTCATAGTCTCCGGCAGTGCCACGGTTACGGAGTACGCCACCGGCAAGAGCTGGGAGGTCGGGGCGTGGGACTTGTACGTGGTCGGGCCGAAGGACAAGCATCACGTCTCGACCAAGACCGAATTGCACGCCGTCACGGTTTTCAACCCAGCGCTCAAAGGCGATGAGACCCCTGACGAAGACGGCGCTTATCCCCCAACCGGTGAAGTTCCACCTGCCTGGGCTGGTGAGTCGGGCCGCAGCATGATCGTGAAGAGACAGTCCGATGCCCAGGCCGTCGGCGTCCGGGGCACGGGTGCCCAAGCCTTCCGCTACATCACCCAGGCCGACGGCTGCGGCTTCACCATCTCTAACCCCCGTTCCTCGGAGGGCCACGGGAAGGAGTTGTGGTACCAGAACCACGTCGAGGCCAACTACGTTCTGGAGGGCCAGGGTTCCGTCGATGACCTGAACACGGGGGAAAAGTGGGCCCTGGCTCCCGGATCGATGTACTTCGTTGGCCCGAAGGATAGGCACTTGATGTCCTTCAACACGGCCTTCGCGCTGGTGAGCGTATTCAACCCGCCCCTCGTCGGCAATGAGACCCACGATGACCAGGGCGGCTACCCCCCCACCGGCCCCATCCCTGAGGCCTGGAGGCCGTAGAGAGCCGGCAATGGTGAGTGTCCGCTTTCTCGGTTTAAGTTAGACTGTCCCCCGAGACCCGTATATATGAAAAGGATCTGGAGGTGAAGTTATGTTCGTAAGAACGTTGGAGGAGCTCGCCGGCACGGACAAGGAGATGGTGCGCGTCGACGGCAACAAGAGATTGCAGTCCAGGCGCCTGGTCACCAAGGCCGACGCTTGCGGCTTCTCAATGTCGGACGTTCGGCTATCGGAGGGATGGTCAATCGACCTCTGGTACAAGAACCACGTCGAGGGGAACCTGGTGGTCAGTGGCGACTTGAAGGTGGAAGACCTCAACAACGGCAACAGTTGGGACGTGAGCGGCGGAGGTTTGTATGTGGTCGGGCCCAAGGACCGGCACCGGATCACCGCCAAGAGCGACATCCACATCGTCAGCGTTTTCAACCCCGCGACCCTCGGCACCGAGCGGCACGACGCGGACGGCTCCTACCCGCCCACCGGCGAAATCCCACCCGAATGGCAGGGAGAGAATGGGCGGACTATGTTCGTGAAGCGCCTGGAGGACACCAGGGTAGTCGGTATCAGCCACGGCAAGTCCACGGCCTACCGCTACCTCACCCAGGAGGACGGTTGCGGTTTCACCATGTCGACACCCCGCTCCCCTGCGGGCAAGGGTATCGTCCTCTGGTACAAGAACCATGTGGAGGCGAACTACATCCTGGAAGGCGAAGGGACGGTGGAAGACCTGACCACCGGCGAGAAGTGGGACCTGGCCCCCGGCACCATGTACTTCGTCGGGCCCAAGGACCGACACCAGACCGTGAAGTTCACCGATACGTACTTGCTCAGCGTCTTCAACCCGCCCCTTGTCGGGGGCGAAACTCACGACGAAGAGGGCAATTACCCGCCCAACGGTCCCATCCCAGAGGCGTGGAGGCCGTAGGACCAAACCCGGAGGTGTAGTTATGTTCGTTAGAAGAGTGGAAGACCTGGCCGGAACGGACAAGGAGATGCTGCGGGTCGACGGCGACAAGAAACTTCAGGGCAGGCGCCTGCTCACCAAGGCTGACGGCTGTGGCTTCTCCTTTTCCGACGTCCGCATCTCTGCGGGCATGTCCACAGACCTGCATTACAAGAATCACGTGGAGGGAAACCTCATCGTTACCGGCGAAATGGAGTTGACTGACTTGACCAGCGGCGACAGCTGGGTCCTGGGCCCCGGGGACCTTTACGTTGTCGGCCCGAAGGACCGGCACCGGGGTACGGCCAAGTCAGATGCGCACATAGTCAGCGTGTTTTGCCCCCCTACAATGGGCAACGAGAGGCATGACGCCGACGGGTCCTACCCGCCTACCGGCGAGATTCCCTCCGCCTGGCAGGGAGAATCCGGCCGGACCATGTTCGTAAGAAGGCTCTCGGAGACCCGCGTGGTCGGCATAAGCCACGGGCGCACCAAGGCATACCGCTACCTCACCCATGATGACGAGTGCGGGTTCACTATATCCACGCCCCGCGCCCCTGCGGGCGATGGCATCGTCCTCTGGTACCAGAACCACGTCGAGGCCAACTACATATTCGAAGGCGAGGGTTCCGTCGAAGACAAGACAACTGGCGAGAAGTGGGACCTGTACCCGGGCACGCTGTACGTGGTCGGGCCTAAAGACCGGCACCAGTTGAAGTCCAGCACCGGGTTCTACCTGATGAGTGTCTTCAACCCGCCAATATACGGTGGCGAGACCCACGACGACCAGGGAGGTTACCCACCCACCGGCCCCATCCCCGAGGGGTGGCGGCCGTAGCGCGATAGGCAGAAAATTCCGCGGACCAGGTGGCCGCTCGTACTGCCCAAGATCCTCCGCTGGGGGGTCGACATATGAGCGGCCACATCATTTGGAGGTGCAATTATGTTCGCAAGAAGGCTGGATGATCTGGCCGGGACCGACAAAGAGATGGTGCGACGCGACGGCGACAAGGTGTTGCATGCCAGGCGTCTCCTGACTAAGGCCGACGGTTGCGGCTTCTCCCTTGCCGACGTCCGTTTCTCGGCGGGATTCTCCATCGACCTTCACTACAAGAACCACGTGGAGGGGAATCTGATCATCAAAGGGGTCATCGAGGTGACAGACCTGAGCAACGGCAATAGTTGGGACCTGGAGGACGGAGGACTGTACGTGGTCGGGCCTAAGGATAGACATCGTCTAACGGCCAAGACTGATGTCCACTTGGTCAGTATTTTCAGCCCCGCCGTGATGGGTAATGAGAGACACGACGCGGACGGCGCCTTCCCCCCAACCGGCGATATCCCCCCTGCCTGGCAGGGTGATGCGGGCCGAACTATGTACGTGAAAAGACTGGAAGACATCCCGGTAATCGTAATAGGCCACGGCCGCGCGAACGCCTATCGATACCTCACCCAGGAAGACGGGTGCGGCTTCACAATATCTACGCCCCGCGCCCCTGCGGGCAAGAGCACTGTCCTCTGGTACCAGAACCACGTGGAGGCTAACTACATCCTGGAGGGCGAAGGTTCTGTGAAGGACCAGACGACAGGGGAGGAGTGGGACCTTGCCCCGGGGACGGTATACGTAGTCGGGCCCAAGGACCGGCACCAGATACAGGCGAACACCGATTTCTACCTGATGAGCGTGTTCAATCCTCCGCTGGTTGGAGAGGAGACCCACGACGACCAGGGTGGATACCCGCCCAGCGGCCCGATTCCCGAGGCTTGGCGGCCTTAGAGCCTGTTCATTAGGCTATATAGGGTTTTAGGAAATTAAGGGTTAGGGTCTATAACTTCGGACGCAGCCAGCGGATAAATCTCCGGGTTCTCTGTCCGAGTTAAGCCGATGCCGCCGGCAATCAACACGCGTCCATCGGGCAGCGCGGTTGCAGAGTGGTCCACTCGCGGTTCGGAGAGCTCAGGCCCCAATGACCACAGACCGGTAACCGGATCGAAGATTTCGGTGAAGGAGATCAATGTTGGGTCTTCGCTAGAAGGGTCTTGAGTGCGGAAGAATCTCCACGGTAGAACCACTTTCACCCCTCCAGCGGCTAGTATTCGTCCGTCGGATAGTAGGGTCAAAGTGGCTGCCTCTCGTGGGTGGATCATCAGTCCAGCAGGGGCCGTCATTCCCGCGGGGGCCCAAAGGTCGATGGAGGGATCATACAACTTAGCCCCAAAGAACCGGGCCCCGAAGTCCGCATTGGATATTCGGGTGCCGTCGGGAAGCTGGACAGATTGTATCCCGGTGTCGTCATACTCAAAGGTTAGGAGGGTACCGTCGGGAAGCTGGAGAGTGACTACTCCAGCAGCGCGATGTACGATGCTCGCATTATCCGTTGCGGTGTAATCGCCCGTCACCAGCAGCCTTCCATCGGCGAGTCTGACCACATTGGTGGGCACATAGTGGGGGTCCAAGCTTTCCAAGACGCTCCATTCGTCCGTTGCGGGATCATATACTTCTGCATGAGATGTCGGGGCATATGCATCCCCTGCCGTCCCGATCGCCAGGACGCGGCCGTCTTCCAATAAGGATAACCTCTGTCCTTCCATCACCTTGTGAGTGGGCGCCGCTTGCGTCCATAGTCCGGTGGAGGGTTCAAAAATCTCGGATGAGTTCAAGTTTTCGGGATCGGCGAAGAACATGGCATCGTTATCGGTGACGGCCCATCCTCCGGTCATCAGGACGCGTCCGTCCTGAAGCAGCAGTAAGTTAGGTTGGGCTCTCAGGGCAGTGGGCCGCGGGGCGGCGGTCCAAGAGTCCGAGGCGGCATCGAACAAAGAGGCCATAGGGACAACTTCGCCTTCTTCGTCACTGCGCATTCCGACCATGAGAATTTTCTTATCGACCAGCTCGACTATGGAATAGAGCAGTCCTGGGCCTTCGATAGGCTCTAATAAAGCCCATTCTTCAGTGGATGGGTTGTATATCTGGACGGGACCGACAGGAGAGGGAATGATGAGGTTGTTGTTGGCTACGAAGCCGGTAAATCCTCCCGCCATAAGGACCCGGCCGTCGTCCAGCAGTATCCCCTTGTGACCGGAATAGACAGGAAAGTAGGGGTCCGGTGTAAGCACGGGAACTCTTTTGCCGTGATCGAACACTCGGGCGGTCAATTCCAAGGACAATTGGGCCCCGGGCTGAGCGTCGACACCAACAATTGAATATTCTTCGTCGAGTTGGATGATGCCCGATAGAGAGACCTTCCTCAAATGGTTGTCTTCCACGCCGAACCAATAAGTAGCTTCAAAGTCTCCACGATGGCCACTAAACTGTAGCGAATCCAGTCGGCCCGACACCGCCTGAGACTCAACGCCCTCAATTGTCTTTCGGTCTCCGAGGGACAAGCCGGTAAGCATATCCCATCGCCATCCGAAAAGGGCGCCAATGTTGGTGACAAACGGCGCGTCCCTATAGTCTGAAGATTCCCACTCTCGAGTCGTCTCATTGAAAAAATAGAACTCGTGGAATCCTGAGATTATGCGACTCTTGAATACGTTTCCCTCAGGAGTTGTCACGGTGGCAATTGTGGAAACGTACTGTATTACAGCAAAGTCCCCCGAATAATTAATGGAAAAGTTTTCGGTCCCGGCTTGAAGTGTGGCGTCTATTTGAAAGGCGGCACCTTTGGCTTCGCTGAGGGCCGCTGCACCCGACGCAAGGAGAGCGCGCGCCTCTCCGCTGGTGCTCGGCGTGGGTGTGAGGGTTGGCAAGGTGGACTGTACATTAGGCGTCGGCGTGGGTTCCCTGGTCGGGATTGGGATGTGGGGAACGGCACGCACGGGTGTTGGCGTGTCCGGCAGCACAGGGGTGGGGGACGGGGAAGTGGCTGTGCGTGTGAGTATGAGTGTGGGCGTCGGGTCGGTGGAGCAGGCTGAGAGGAGGGCGGCGGCGATGAGGAAAAGGAGGGCCAAGGAAGCAGTTCTCATGCGTTGAGGGTAGCATACAAGTGGGGGGATGGGCTCACGCTCCGCCGGAGGAAAACTTTCAGCTTGGCGTACTTGCAGCCTGTATACCAGAGGCACAAATGTGCCCTCCGCAGGAATGACGCACTAGGCATGCGCTTACGCTCGACCCTTCGACAGGCTTAGGGCGAGCAGTTCCCCAAGTTTACGGATGGAGATCCTAATTCAGGCCGTACAGCGCCGCTGCGTTGTCGCCGACGATCTTTACCGTTTCATGTTCGGGGATGTCGTGGAAGTCCTTGGCGATCTGCTGTCTTGAGAAGGGGAAGACACCCTCGGGGTGGGGGTAGTCGGACCCCCACATCAGGTGGTCGACGTTGAGGAGTTCCCGGGTGAGGAGGCCGGCGCGGTCGTCTTCGAAAGTGGCCCAGAACTGGCGGAAGAAGTAGCTGCTCGGCGCCTCTTCCAGCTTGGGCTCCATCCAGTGCCGGTGGTCTTCCCACCAGTGGTCGTTGAGACGTAGGACTGAAGGTATCCAGCCGATGCCGCCCTCGGCCATGACGAACCGGAGGCCGGGGAAGGACTGGGGGACGCCGGAGAGGATGAGGTCGGTGAGGCCACGGGCCACGGCGCAGATCTTCTGCTCGATTACGGCTACGCCTACTCCCAGGCTCCGGTACTTGTCAGCGCTGACCGACTTGGTGCTGGAGCCGACGTGAAATCCGAGGGGCAGCCCGACGTCCTGAAGGGCAGCCCAAAGCCGGTCGCCACCCTCCATGTTGACGTAGCCGCCCTCCACTTCCAGGGGAAGCATCACTGACTTGAGCCCAAGCTTGGCGACCCTTTCCACTTCGGCGACTTTGCTTTCGGTCGAACCTCTCATAGGCAGGATGCCGACGCCAACCAGGCGGTCGGGGGCGGAGGCGCTGAACTCGGCGATCCAGTCGTTATAGACGCGGACGATTTCGATGTGTAGGTCGGCGTCGGAGGCGTTATAGCACCAGAGGCCAAAGACACCGGGGTACATGACCTCGGCGCGGATGCCGTCCAGGTCCTGATCTTTGAGCCGTGCGGCGGGATCCCAGGCGCCGGGTCGGGTGTCATCATAGCGGAGGCCAGCCATGTGGATTTCCTTGCCCTCGGCTTTGTCTGTGGCTGCACTGCCCTCGCCGGAAAGGCCGATGGCGAATTCTCCGAAGCCTTCCATGACATAGAAGTCGCCGGAGTCCCGGGACTCGATGTGAGGGGCCTTTTCCACGAGCTTCGGGTCCATGCGGGAAGAGAACAGATCCTTCGGTTCCACGACGTGTCCATCCGCAGAAACGTAGCTTCCAATAAGAGAAGTTGCCATGGGTCACCTCCTGAGTTTGTCCACCTCTAGTCGCACGGCACCGGGATGTTCCAGCGATATGCTAACATCTCCGGCAACGATGCCGGAAGTGACCAGACAAGAACCGGAGTAATGGTTTATGGGTAACACTGAAGAAAATCGATTGATGCCTGAAGCGTGGCAAAACGGGCCCCGATACGGGAGCCCAAGCACCTTTATGCAGATTCCCGGGAGCCGGGACCTGTCCAAAGCCGACGTGGCGATAGTCGGGCTTCCGCTGGATTTGGGGACCATCATTCGCTCGGGGGCGAGGTTCGGGCCTAGGGGTATACGTACTGCGTCCATGCACGTCGGGCAGCACGGGCTGGAGGCGGCGGAGCTGACCGAGCCCTTCAAGAGCCTCCGCATCGTAGATTATGGAGATATCGAACTCACCTATGGGTACATTGAAGAGGCGGTCAGGCGCATAGAGGTTGTCGTCACGGATATCATCTCCCAGGACGTCTTCCCGGTGTGCCTCGGGGGAGACCACACGGTTTCTCTTCCTATTCTGAGGGCGCTGTACAAGAAGCACGGGAAGATATCCCTCGTCCATTTCGATGCACACCCCGACTTCTGGGAGCCGCCCAAGGATATGCCTATACACCACGGCTCCATGTTCCGCATCGCCTCGGATGAGGGGATCATGGACCCGGCGACGTCAGTGCAGGTGGGGATACGGGGACGGCCCTCAATGGGGATAGTCGAGGAGGTAAAGGCCGCGGGCATTACCGTGATCACGGGCGAGGAGTTCTGGCACACGGGTGTCGATGCCACTATCGAGAAGATAAGGTCGGCCACAAAGGGTCGTCCGGTGCACATCTCCTACGACATCGACAGCGTGGACCCTGGTTTCGCCCCGGGAACCGGGACCCCGGAGGTGGCGGGGCTCACCAGCCGGGAAGCGATGGCCCTGGTCAAGAGCCTGAGGGGTATCGGGGCGGTTGGGTTTGATATCGTGGAGGTGGCTCCCGCCTACGATATTTCTGAAATAACCTCGCTTCTCGCTGCCAACCTGGTGCTGCAGTTCCTGCTCACGCTGGTTCCCGGCACGAAATAGGGCACAGGGATACGACTATGCCGTCTAAGAAGAGTTTTGACGACTGGTTGGTTGAGGTGGATACGCGGCTGAGGCCTCTGGCAGTAGAGCTACGTCGGATGTTCCTGGAGGCTGGGCTCGACTTACGGGAGTCGATTAAGTGGGGCAACCCGTTCTTTGAAAAGAAGGTTAGGATCTTCTACATAGCTTCACAGGCGGACAAATACGTTACCCTGGGGCTGTGGCAAGGAGCCTTGCTCCCGAACCCCGACGGTTTGATCGAGGGCACGGGGAAGCGGATGAGGCACGTGAAGCTCAGGAGTGTGGAGGACCTGGAGGCACCGGCCCTTGGAGGGATAATCCGGCAGGCCGTGGAGTTGGATGGAGCTGAAGGGACGAGCAACCGCTAGGGAGCCTGTCTCAAAAGGGAGTGGAGGTTTATGCATGAGGGTAAACTAGGAGGGGAGAAGCTCTGAGTGGAGGTTATGGAGATGCCACTGAGACCGATGGGACGAGAGCAGGTGTGGATGCTGCCACCGACCCTGGATGAGATGGTGCCGGAAGATCATCCTGTGCGGTTCGTGGCGGAGTTCGTCGATGCACTGGGACGGGAGGACTGGGCAGAGATGGGAGTAGACATTGACGGAAGCTGGACGGGAGCGCCGGCGTACCATCCCAGGGCAATGTTGGGGGTGTGGCTGTACGGATTCATGACGGGGGTAAGGTCGAGCCGCAAGCTGGAGGGGGCCTGCCGTGACCAGATACCGTATCTATGGTTGACGGGATGGCAGCGTCCAGATCACAACACGCTGTGGAGGTTTTACAAGAGCAATCGCCAGTCGATGCGTAAACTGCTGAAGCGCACAGTGCAAACGGCGCTCGGGATGGACCTTATCGACCTGACGCTGCAGGCAGTGGACGGCACGAAGGTGGGTGCGAATGCGACGGGAGACAGGAGCCTGGATGGAGAAGGATTGGAGCGTCTGCTGAGGCGTGTGGAGCAGTCGCTGAAGGAACTGGAGGCTGAGAACGAGACGGGGGAGGATGCCGCACCCGTCCATCTGCCTGATGAGTTGACCGAGAAGACGGCGCTGAGAGAGAAGGTGCGCCGAGCTATGGACGAACTCTCGGAGCGCAGTGAGATCAAACAGATAAACCTCACGGATAAAGACGCACGTCTGATGAGGACTCGCCGGGGGATAGCGCCCTGCTACAACGCACAGGCGATGGTATCGCCGACGAAGACCGACACAGGCGGGAAGGGCATGTTGATCACTGCAGTAGAGGTAGCCGATGATCCCGACGACCATTCCCAACTCGTTCCAATGCTTCAGAGGGCGGAGGAGACCACCGGCCTCAGGTCTGAGACGACGCTGGCCGATGCGGGCTATCACTCAGGGAGCAATCTGCAGCAGTGTGGGCGCAGAGAGCAGAAAGTTGTGATGCCTGAGGCACAGCGTCGGGCACTGGGCCGCCCCTATCACAAGGACCGATTCGCCTACGATGAGGATACCGACAGCTACATCTGTCCGCAAGGACAACGACTACGCTTCACCCGAATCAAGCGCACCCGTGGGATGCCGATGAGGCTCTACCGGGCCTCGGGGGCCATCTGCCGAGGGTGCCCGGTCTTCGGGGTGTGTACGAGGGACGGCCGACATGGGCGAGGGCTTGAGATAGGGCCCCACGACACAGCCTTGCGTCGTCATCGGTCCTGGATGGGCAGCGATGAAGCCAGAGAGTTGTACCGTCGCAGGAAGGGGCTGGTAGAGCCGGTGTTCGGGATCATCAAAGAGCAACAGGCGGCGCGTAGGTTCCTGCTGCGGGGCCTCAACAACGTGGCCGCCGAGTGGGGCCTGTTGGCCTCGGCCTTCAATCTGCGCACCCTGTGGCGGGTATGGCACGGCCGGACAACCCGCATATGGGGCCGCAATCTCATCCCATCGCTGGTGCGCAACTCAATCATCGGCCACCCGGCATGAGTCGTCGTGACCGATCATTGCTCAAATGACACCCCATCTAGCCCTTCACTCTTGCCACACCCCACCCCACTTGTGAGACAGGCTCCTAGGGGGTGCACCTACGGGGGTGGAGTGGCGTTTCGGCTTGTTTGTGGTCGGGGCTGATAATATACTCGCCTCGTCCTTGAGAAGGGCAAACAGTCCTTCTTCCTAAAGAACCCATGTGTCTCGGGAGGTAAGAATGGTTGACCAAGCGGTCGAGGAACGCGTCCTTCGTCAGATCAAGACCGAGCAGACAGTCAAGCTGGCCAGCGACCTGATCTCCATGCCTAGCTTCAAGACGGAAGAGCAGAAAGTTGCAAGGTTCCTGGCCGGGTTCTTCCGTCGCAGAGGGTATGAGGTAGATTTGCAGGAAGTGGAGCCGGGTCGGTATCAGACGATAGCGACGCTGAAGGGGTCGGGTGGGGGCAAGAGCCTGATGCTGAACGGGCACATAGACATCGACCCGCTGGCGATGGGCTGGGTGCGGGAGCCGTTCACTCCCAGTTGGGAAGGGGACCGGCTGTACGGTGCTGGGATCAACAACATGAAGGGCGGCGTGACGGCGATCATCACCGCTGCCGAGGCTATTCGGAAGGCCAAGGCCCCGATGAAGGGCGACCTTGTCGTGGCGTGCGTTGTCGGGGAGCTACAGGGAGGGGTGGGGACGGTCTACGCCTTGAACCAAGGACTGAGAACTGACGGAGCGTATGTCGCGGAGCCCACGGGCGACGGAGACAACATAATGACGACTCACGCAGGAGTCGTGGAGCTGGCTATCAGCACCGTCGGGCAGTCGCAGCACGTGAGCCGCTCTCATCTGGCCGTCGACGCCCTGGAGATGATGACAAAGGCCATACCGGCAATCAAGAACGTAGAATTCACCTACGAGCACAGGCCCGACCTGCCCGATCTGCCACGGATTATCGCTGGGACGATAATCGGGGGGAGGGGGAGGAACCACGACCTGAAAGGGCCGAACTTCACCTGTGACTACTGCACGGTGATAGTCGATGCGAGGATCGTGCCTGGGCAGTCGCACGTGACGGTCAAGGCAGACCTTGACCGGGCACTGAGCAAGATCAAGGAAGAGGACCCGACCTTCGAGTACGAAATCGTGACGCCGGTGCCGCCGGAGTACAAGGTGATGACGGTGTTCATGAACCCGATGGACGTGCCCAAAGACAACGTGATAGTGCAGAACCTGGAGAAGGCCTACCGTAAGGTTTCGGGTCGGGCGCCGGACAAGATAGGGGCGATACTGACCCAATCCTATGCGGGCAACGACAGCTGCCACATTTGGGAGGCGGGTATTCCAGTGTGCCTGATGGGCGCCGAGAACGGCCGGGACCAGAAGGGTGAGCCCGACTCCTACGTCATAGTGCCGAGCATGGTGCAGCTGGCGAAGACGTATGCCCTGGCGGCGATGGACTGGTGCAACCAGGAGAAGTAGGGGAGGGGGGTATCCCAATGAGCGAGAACGGGGACATGGCCAGGAATGTCGGAACGCAGGCTTGGCCTGTCAGTGCTCTGCACGAACGGGCTGTAGCTCTGCTCTACGACGAGTTGACGCGCCCTGACTTAGATAGGGGAGAGGAGATTCGGGCGAGACTTGAACCGGACGGGGAGCTGTCGCACGACCTGCGGGCCGGAGTTGGGAGTGTCAAGGTTCCAGACCCGGAGTGGGACAGTGTGGGAGGCATCGTGCCTGATCTCATCCTCTACGGCGACGACGAAGTCAAGCCGCTCAGAATCATCGAAGTGGTTGTCAGCAGTCCGCCCAGCGAAGAGAAATGCCGGAAATTGGATACTCTACGCAAGCGAGGCGTTGACGTGGTGGTGATTACGGTTAGGGAAGAAGTCGACCTTCTGAATTTGTGTCCCACTTGGTGGCGTCCCAAATTCGGGTCGCTGACCAGCATGGATAAGTTTTCCATCAACTATGCGCAAAACGACTTCGCACAAAATAAGAAGGAGACTAGCGACAAAACCGTTCGGGAACTGATTAAGGCGATACAGGGTTGCAGGCCTACCACGCGTCGTGCTTTGGTGAAGGTGCTCTCGGAATTGGAAAGCCTAGACTCTTTGTATCCCGTCAGGCCAACAAATCCGTTGAAGGAAAAGTTGTCAAAGCCGGTCACAAAGGTAGAAGAATAACGGGTGAGTGAGGCTGCCAGCCCAATAGCTTACGGAGAAACCGATGGATGCAGCAGTGAAGGATAGGGTTCTGGGAAAGATCAAGGATCGGGAGGTGGTGGACCTGTGCAGCAGGATCCTCCGCATACCGAGCTTCAAGACGGAAGAGCAGAAGGTAGCCAAGTATCTCGCCACGTACTTCCGGCGGAGGGGATATGAGGTCGATCTACAGGAAGTGGAGCCGGGGCGGTATCAGACCATAGCTACGCTTAAGGGGTCGGGTGGGGGGAAGAGCCTGATGTTGAACGGGCACATAGACATCGACCCGCTGGCGATGGGCTGGAAACGGAACCCGTGGACGCCCAGCTGGGAAGGGGACCGGCTGTACGGGGGTGGAGCCTTCAACATGAAGGGTGGAGTCGCTTCGATGATATCGGCGGCGGAGGCTATTCGTAAGTCTAAGGTGGAGCTTAAGGGAGACATAGTAGTGGCGTGCGTGGTGGGAGAGCTGCAGGGAGGGGTGGGGACGGTCCACGCTCTCGAAAGCGGGGTGACGGCGGACATGGCCATTGTAGCCGAGCCCTTCGGGTCGAAGACTATCATGACTATCCATGCCGGAGTTATCGGGATGGCGATCAACGTCCTGGGGTACTCCAAGCACATCACGGTGAGGGAAGAGGCGGTCGACGCGATTGGGAAGATGATGAAGGTGATCGATGCGGTGGACAAAGTCGAACTGAGGCATACGCCGCACCCCGAACTGCCGGGGCTGCCGAGGATAAACTGTGGGGCAATTATCGGGGGGCGGGGCCGGGACCACGACCTGAAGGGCCCCAACTACGTGAGCGACTTCTGCACCTCCATCTGGGACGTGCGCATAGTCCCCGGACAGACCGCCGAGACCGTAGAGGAGGACGTGAGGAAGGTCCTGAACGGCCTGAGCGCCGAGGACCCGGAACTGAAATGGGAGCTGGAGATACCACCGCCTGCGAAATACAAGGGAGTAGCCGTGACCATGGACCCGGTGGACATCCCGAAGGACGAGTACATAGTCGGGGCGGTGTCACGGGCCATTGAAGGGCACATGGGTGCGCCACCCGAGAATGTCGGAGCGATACTGCCTCGGTCCTACGCGGGCAACGACACGTGCCACCTTTGGAAGGCGGGCATTCCGTGTGTCCTGAACGGGCCGGGGGGCGACAGGTCGCTCGGTGGAGAGGCCGATACCTTCGTCAACGTGAGCGAAATGGTCGAGTGTGCAAAGACTCACGCCCTAACGGCACTGGAAGTCTGTAACCTGCCGGCCTAGCCGGGGAGGTCGAGAATGGCTGCAACAACTTTAGACAGAGTAACGAATCGGGTAAAGGAAGACTGGGTTGTCGGGCTTGCGAAGAAGCTAATCGACATACCCAGCTTCAAGACCGAGGAATCTCAGATAGCGCTGTTCCTGGCATCGAACTTCCGGCGATGGGGATATGAGGTCGACCTTCAGGAGGTCGATCCGGGCCGATACCAGGTCATTGCTACGCTGCGGGGCACGGGAGGTGGGAAAACCCTGATGCTGAACGGGCACATAGACCAGGACCCGCTTTCAATGGGTTGGAAGCGTGACCCGTGGAAGTCCTCGGTGGAAGGTGACCGGCTGTATGGGGCGGGGATATACAACATGAAGGGCGGTGTTGCGTCGATAGTGGCGGCGGCTGAGGCGGTGCGCCGGGCCAAGGCGTCACTTAAAGGTGACCTACAGGTGGCGTGCGTTGTCGGGGAGCTGCAGGGAGGGGTGGGGACGGAGTACGCCCTGGAGCACGGGTACCGGCCCGACATGGCGATAGTGGCGGAGCCGAACGATGCGGACACCGTACTCACGATCCACGCGGGATGGCTGGAGATGGCGGTACACGTGTTGGGCGAGTCTCGGCATATAAGCCAGAAAGAGAGCGGGGTCAACGCCATTCAGAAGATGGCCAAGGCCATTGAGGCGATAAATGGGCTTGAGCTTTCGCACACACCGTTTGCGGCTCTGCCATCCTTGCCTCGGCTGCACGTTGGGGCGGTTATCGGGGGACAGGGGAGGAACCATGTTATTAACGGCCCGAACTTCGTGCCGGACTTCTGCACGGCGCTAGTTGACGGGCGCATGGTCCCTGGGCAGACCTCTGCGGGTGTTTTGGAAGAGGTGAGGCGGGCGTTGGATGGAGTCAAAGCGTCGGACCCCGAGTTCGACTATGAGATCGAGATGCCGCCCCCGGCAGATTACAGAGTTCTTCGCACGGTGATGGAGCCGATGAACATGCCCACGGACGAGGAGATCGTGAAGGCAGTGGCTCGGGGGTTCAGGGCGGTTACGGGGGGCGAGTTGGCCTACGTCGGGAGCAAGACCCCGAACTCCTACTCGGGGAACGACACCACCCACATGTGGAAGGCAGGCATTCCGTGCGTGCTTTACGGACCCGGGGGCGATTGGGACGCACGGGAAGATGAACCGGACCACTACGTCCGCATCAGCGACATGGTCACCTGCGCCAAGGTGATGGCAGCTACGGCGCTGGATGTGTGTAATCAGGAGGGGTAGGGAGGGGATGGTCGAGAGGGATGTGAAGGGGCAAGTCCTAGATCCCTCGCGGGGCCTCGGGATGACATGGGGGTAGGGGCGAGGTTTACCTCAATCTCTGCCATGTCGAAAGTGGTTGACAGGTTGGGAGCATCAGCGCCGTAGGCTGCAAGGGCCTTTTGCTCTTGCTTGGAGAGAGGGTCGTTGTGATAGGCCTTAGCGTCTTCAATGGACATTCGCGGTTCCGGGACGGATTCGCCATGTTCCAGCATTCCCTCTAAATGGAATCCGATTGCCTCCCGCATCATCTCTCGGACTTCGTCCCAAGTCTTGCCCGTACTGACGCAACCGGGCAGGTCAGGAGCGTAGGCGCAGAAGTTGTTGGGCGTTTGTTCATAGACGACAGCGTACTTTAGCTTCATCTGCTAGTCCCTAAGCCAGCTTATCCCTAAGCCAGCCGTGAAGGAGTTCGTCCAGCTCTTCACGGCACTCGTTCAGGCCGTGGCCCGCGCCCTGGAAGTAGCGGAGTTCCTTGGGTTGATCGGCGAGGTCATAGATGAACTGGGAGGCTCGGACGGGGATTATGGCGTCGTCGGCGCCGTGGACCAGGAGCAAGGGCCTGGGGGCGACTTCCGAAACACGTTGCGCACCTGCGCTCTGGCTGGACAGACCCACTACGGCTACTATCTTGTCATTGTAGGGGGCGGCGGCTATGACCACAGCCCCTCCGAATGAGTGGCCAACCAAGGCCAATCGCTTGAAGCCAACACCCAGCAGCAGGGTTGTCCCGGCGAGGGTGTCGAGTACGCATTCGTAGAGGTCATTGGGTAAACGGTAGTCGAGCCTGAGGGAGGCTATGCCTTCACTGGCGAGGCGCTCGGCGAGGCGGACGTAAATGCTGTCGGCGGGGCCGGTGACGCCCCCGCTGGCGCCCCAGACCCAAAGGACGGCGGCGTCCATGGTCTCGGTGGGGTGAAAAAGACTGAATATGCTGCCGCGGGAGGTGTTGATCAGGATGCCTTGGCCGGAATGGCCTTCCGGGGCACGGAACCGCTGGTAGCCCTGGACCTGGATGGCCTCGTCGTCGGTGGGTGGAGGGCCAGCCGGGCCGGTCATGATGCAGGTACCAGGTCTCGGGATTGTGTTATGGCCCGGAGCTTGGCCTCGGCGATGGTGGCGGAGGCGACGGGGTTGTCGGCGAAGGTTGCGAAGCCGCAGTCAGGGGTGAGGAGAAGGCGTTCACTTCCGAAGAGGTTGAGGCCGAGGTCTATGTTCCGGCTGATGTCCTCGGGGCTCTCCACAGCGTCGAGCTTCTGGTTGACGACGCCGATGGCGATGCGCTTGTCGTCGGGGAGAGAACGGAGAACTGCAGCTTCACCGGCGCGGGGGGTTGAGAGCTCCAGGAATAGGGTCCCTACCTGGACTTGTTCGAGAAGGTCGAGGAGGGGGCGGTAGTCGCCGGAGAGGGCGGCAGACTCGTCGCGAGTCCAGTTGCCGCGGCAGATATGGAGGCCAAGGCGGTCGGGTGGGAGGCCGGTAACGACGTCGTTGAGGAGGCCTGCGGCAAAATCAAGCTCTGCGGCAGGGGCCAGTTTTTCGCTGAGGGCACCGCACATGAAGGTGCGGTTGCCGCTTGGGGCGCCGAATACGACCTCAGTGAGAACGGGCTCGTCGAACTGGACTAGGGCTGCACCGGATGCAAGAAGGAAGTGTAGCTCTTCGCGGAGGACCCGGACGACGTCTTGGGCTAGGTCTTCACGGGTCTCGTAGGGGAGGTCGGTGAGGCAGTCGAGCCACATGGTACGGGTGAGGAGGTAAGGGCCGGGGAGGGCGACCTTGATGGGCCTGTCGGTGCATTGGGCGGCGAATTCAAGCTCGTGGAGTGCGAGGGGTTTGCTTCGGCCGAGCTTGCCGTAGACGACAGGGTGGCGTACGTCGCCAGCGGGCACATCGAGGGCGCGCAGCTCCTTCTCGAACTTGTCTGGGTCGTCGACCATAGCGGTGAGATCGGTTAGTGGGATGAGCTGGCAGTTGTCGAGAAGGCCGCCTACGAAGCTGGCATAGCTGTCGCGGCGCTGCTCGCCGTCTGTGACCACGTCGACACCGGCGCGAAGTTGGGTGTCGATGGAGAGTCGAGCGGCATCGTTAGCGGTGGCTTGGAAGTCCTCTTCATTGAGGCGCCCTTCCAGCCTGTCGTGGACTGCCTGGAGCATCCAGCGGGGCCGGGGCCAACTCCCGATACCCATGACCGACAAAGGCGTGATTTCGGGAGCAGGGGAGGGTGGGGGGAGGGAGTCGGGGATGGTGACCTTCACGCGCAGCTGTTCGCCTATGGAGGCGGGGGGTGGGAGGGTGGCCGTGGGCCGACGCTCTTCCATAAGACCCTTGCAGACCAGGAAGCTGCGCTGACCATTCCTCTTGGTCCAGGAGACCATCTCGTTCTTGGTCATGCGGCACCAGGCTGGCAGCTCGACCTCGACGGTGGAGTCGGTGGAGAGGATCTCCAGGAGGCCGCCGCGCTCCATGGGGTCGATGTGACGGCGGATGAGCAGGAGCAGACCGCCGCCGCAGTCGAGATCACCGCCGTCGAAGCTGACGTCGGGCTGGTATACGTGACGTTCGATAGGGTCCATGAGAGGCTCGGGTGCGGGAGGTCAGTAAGAGACGGAAGGGCTGTTATCGGAGAGGAACTCTACGAGCTTGGCGCCTCCTACTATCGTGGCCCCGTCAACGAGGTTGTTCTCGTCGAGGCCGCGCTTCTTGAAGCACGGGGCACAGACGTAGATATCACCACCGAATGCGGCGAAACTGTCCATCAGATCCTTGAGAGGCATGAACCCTTCCTCGTTGATGTCGTCGGCATAACCCTTCTCGGCAACACGAACTCCCTCGGTGCTGAGGAAGACCATGGTCTCCTTCTCCGAACCCAAGGCGGCGTTGGCTATTACGAAGGCCACGGTGGCTTTGTCGGTGTTGTCCTTGGCATGGGTGAGGCTGACGCAGAACTTTCCGGACATGTCGACTCCTTCCAAGGTCTATTTCTGCTCGATCCAGTAGTGGGGGTGGTCGGCTTTGAGGAGGCGGCGACTCGTGAGCCGGCACCAGGCGGGGATGTCTTCGTGGGCGCCCAGGTCCTGGGTCGTGAGCTTGAAGACCTGGCCAGGAGCGAGGGGTTGAAATCGCATCCTGAGCATGATGACAACCTCACCGCAGCCCATGTGACCGGCGTCCCAGTGGTCGGCTACTGCTATGTCTCCTTCTATGTCCATTCTCCCCAGGGTGTGAATCCATGCAATTGGTTATTGTGTGTATTAGACAATGTTATACCAGAGATGCTGGGATAGTTTAGGCGGATAGGGGGTGGGAGGCAAGGCGTGGGGGCAAGTTGACATACTACTATCAAAGTCGAAGGGGGCAATCAAAGGAATCAGCTTTGTGTTTGATTGTTTGCGGGCAGCAGGCACGAATTCTGATTGTCTGCTTGTCGGAGGGAATTTGAATCATAGGCCAGGGAAGGAGAAATTCTCGGGGAGAGGGGTGTTGGAATGGCTGCTGGAGTTTAAGAATTGGGCAAGGTCCTTCAGGATTAGGTGTATGGGGTTGTTGGGTCGGAGGGAAAACCGTTCGGAAAGAAGAGGTGAGGATGTCGGCGGTAGTGAGTCGGCTGTGCAGACGGGGACCAAGAGGAGGTTAGTACGTATGGTCTGATGGAGTCAAGGGGTTGGTGTCACATAGGGTGATCCTTTGATTGGGGGGCAGTGGGGAGGGGGTAGGGCAACCACGAGGAATGGGAAGGCGTAAAGGGGGAAGGGTGTGGTTGGGCAAGTCCTAGATCCCTCGCGGGGCCTCGGGATGACACAGTCAAGAGTGGGATGCTGGGTAGGTCGCAAAGGATGTCTGAAAAGTGTTGGTGAGGTTATCGGGATGGTTGAGGGGGTGGGGGTGTATGCGGGAGCTTGGACGGATTAAACTGTCATGGGAAACAAGCGAATCGAGAGCGGAGGTGAGCAGATGACGGAGCTAAGGCAGAAACGATTGGATTACCATGTACCGGCTCGGGAAGGGAAGGCGTTTCGGGCAAGTAAGGGTGAGCTGGTTAAGGTGATAGATCTGCATGGCGGGCAGGCCGTGGACCTGTTTGCCTTCAACGTGGAGAACGTGAAAGAGTACCTGAGCGCCGAACATACGAGGCCCTCCATTTCCAGGCTGTTTCCGAAGGAGGAAGAGGCGTTCTATACCCAGGAGCGCCGACCTATCCTCACGCTTGTCGAGGACCATAGCCCCGGAATTCACGACTTGCTGTACGCGTCGTGCAATCCCAGCAGGTACCGGGAATTGGGGGTGGAGGGGTGGCATGCCAGCTGTGAGGAGAACCTTCGGAAGTGTATGGAGGCCATCGGGGTGCCAGGGGTGGAGATACCGCAGCCGGTTAACCTGTTCACCAACTTTCGCGTGTTTATAGACGGTAGGATGGACATAGCGGCGCCGGAGACTAAGGCAGGGGACTACGTGCTGCTCAGGGTGGAGATGGACTGCTGGGTGTGCGTGTCGGCGTGTCCGCAGGACCAGAATGCGACGAATAGCGGCACGCCTACGGATATCAGTGTGGAGGTGGGGTCTTAGGTGGGGATCGATTACGGCTCCGGGACGGGGTGCCGGAAAGGGGAAGGAGGAGGTTTGGGGGCTATAATTGGGGAGGTAATAAAAAACGGGCATTGAAGGGGGAGATTTGATCGAAGAGGAAGTTGCAGGAATTCTGAAGGAGCGAGGGCTTACGGTGTCCGTGGCGGAGGCATGTACCTCGGGGTTGATAGCGGCCAAGCTGACCAGCGTGCCGGGGAGCTCGAGGTTCTTTGTTGGGGGAGTTTTGGCGTATGCCAACGATATAAAGGAGAATGTGCTGGGCATTCCCAAAGAAGTAATGATTCGTGAGGGGTCGGTTTCGGAGGTGACGGCGCGGGAAATGGCCAAAGGGGCCCGACGGCTAATAGGGTCTGACCTGGCGGTCTCGGCGACGGGGGTGATGGGCCCGACGGGCGGTACAAGGGCCAAGCCGGTCGGGCTATTCTTCGTAGCGGTTGTGGGGAATGAGATAGACGTGTGTGTAGAACGGCGGTTTTCCGGCGATCGGGCTGAAAACCGGGAGATGGCGTCGGCGGCTGCAGTAGAGCTGCTTCGGGACGTTTTGCTGGACTCGGATACCGGGCTGTAGGAGCGTAGAAAAAGGAATGGGACAAGAAGCCATCTCGCTGGCAGATATCAAAGACTCGGCCATCGAGATGGCGAAAGGGGCGGCCAGGATACTGGAGTCGCACTTTGGCCACGTGGGAGGTGTGCATGGGAAGGGGGGAAGCAAGTCGGACCTGGTCTCGGAGGCGGACAAGGAGAGCGAAGCTTACCTGAAGGGAGAGATCAGGCGTCGATACCCGGGCCACGGGATAGTGGGTGAAGAGGGGACGGACGAGAAGCCCGAGGATTCCGACTTCCTTTGGGTTCTGGACCCGCTGGACGGCACGCTCAACTACATTAACGGCCTGCCTATATACGCGGTCTCGATAGGGGTATTGAACAGAGGTGTGCCCGAGGTAGGGTGCATATGGACGCCCTGGCCGGCGAAGGCCGAAGGAGCGCTGTTCCACGCCTGCAAGGGTGGTGGGGCATTTATGGACGAGACGCCGATTACCGTGCGATCGAACTCGGTGCCACAGCCCGGTCAACTGGCTATTTTTCATCGAGACTTCAGGCTGTTGTACGGCAAGAATGCGGGCGCTAGTGCGCCCATTGGCGAGGCGCGTGGGCCCGGGAGCCTGGCTTACGAAATGGCCCTGACATCGAGCGGAGTTTTCCAATACTCGGTGTTCACAGCACCTCGGATCTGGGACGTGGCGGCGGGCATAGCGTTGGCGAAAGAGGCGGCAGGCTCGGTGCTGACGTACGACAGGGCAAAGAAGCAGTGGCATGAGTTTTGCAGGTTTGGCAATGCGTCGGGGGAGGGGAAGGGCGGTGGCGCGCGCCTAAGGGACTGGCACTCGCCGATAATGGTGGGCAGTGAGGAGATGGTGCGGTACCTGGCGCGGTACGCGAGACACGAGACGCTTGTGGATAAGGTGAAGGGGGTTTTTGGGGGAAGTTCTTAGGGGTGTGACCACGGGGGGTTGGACGACGTGAGTAGGAGGTAAGTGAGTGGGCAAGTCCTAGATCCCTCGCGGGGCCTCGGGATGACACAGAGCAGGGTGGGGTCTTCGGCGGGCTCGGGGCGAGGGGGGTTTAGACCAGGGGCCAGGGGACTTCATAGCGGCTTCTGAGGATGGGGAAGACGGGGTCCTGGAGGACGGCTTGCATTCTCCTGGCCAGGCTGTCGATCTCGTCGGAGTCTAGGAGAGGGTGGAGCATGGTAGCAAGGCCCTCGGGGTTGTAGAAGCGGGCCAGTTCCCGGGCTATCGGGGTGAGGGTGTCTTGCGCGATCTTCTCACCGCCGAAGTCCCAGATCACGGTGCGGAGCTTGGACTCGATGCTGAAAGTCAGGCCGTGGTCGATGCCCCATACCTTGCCACCCGGGTCCTTGATGCAGTGGCCCCCTTTTCTATCGGTGTTGTTGACCATCAGATCGAAAACTGCGATGGGCTTCACCTGCTCAGGGTGAGTGTCGCGAAGCTCGAAATAGTGGGTTGTATGGGAGTCGCGGATGAAGAGCTGCAGGGAGCCTTCACCATAAGGGCCATCCCATATGACGGTGGGAGGGACGAAGTGCCAGCCGAGGGCTTCGCTGAGAACATAGGCGGCGACCTCCCGTTTGTATAGGGTGCCGATGGGGAAGTCCCAGAGGGGATTTTCGCCGCGCTGGGGCTTGTAGACGCCGTATTCGAAGGGCTTACCGTCAAGGGTGAGTTCGACCAGGAAGGTGTAGTTAGAACCCCGGAGAATCTGATCGCATTTGACTGCGGAGGAACGGATTAGGTCGCGGCAGATATCGGGGTGGAGGTTAGGGTCGATGCTAGGCGGGGCCGGGCTCTCGGTGCCCTCATCCTCCCGTGCCACGTTACTGCAACCTCTCGACCGCGTTGATGGGATGGCCGTTGGAGCGGGCGCAGAAGTGGCCGTCGGGATCGATGGGTTGGTGGCAGAGCTGGCAGATGGGTCGACCGGAGGAGCAGACCTTGAGGCTTTCATCGGAGAAGTGCTCGACCTGCGCTATGGTTGCTTCGAAGACCAGGGAGGCTACGTTGGACTCATCTTCTACGTCGTAGTTCCAGAAACGGAAGACAGAGTGCTCTTCGTCGAACTCTATAGCTTGCTTGCCGAGCTTGAACTCTACGACGGGGGTCTCGGGGCCCGGGTATTCTTGGCTGGGGGTGGGGGGCTGCTCGGTCTCGTCGAGCATGCCGACTGTCCGTTTGAGATGGAGGCTTAGCTCCAGGAGCTGCTCTTTTTCAAGCCAGATGACGGCAGTGCCCGCATCCGAACCCAAGAGGAGCCGGAAAGTACGTTTGCCGGGCTGGCCGATGGACTCGGCGATGAAGGTGGTTACGAGCCCCATATCTTGGGTGGGTTCGGGCATGGAGACCTCCGGTTACTTGTGGCGGCGCTCTATAGGCGCGGCACCTATTCTAACGTTCCGGTATTGAGAACGAAACAGGGGGCCCACCCCAGGGCGACCGGCCGGTCGCCCTGGGGTGGGGGATGACCAGAGGGGGTTTGGCCTTCGCCTTAGTAGGGCGGCTAAGTATAATGGCCTGAAGTGGCCAAGGACTCTCAATGAACGGGATAAAAAGCTATGAACGAAAATGAGGCAACATACCTGCTTCCGGAATTTGCGGTAGGGTCGGCGGGGTTGGAGGCCGCATTCGGAGCGGCCTACTTCGGGGTGGCTATAGTGGCGGCCTTCCTGGTGTATTTCATTGTCAGCAAGGTAGTCAGGAAGGCGACGGGCAGGACGAGCACGTCTCTGGACGACCTCCTGGTCAGCGCGATAGGCCGGCCGGTCTTCCTGTTCGTGCTGGTTTTCGGCCCGTACATAGGTTTGACAGCCACCACTTTTCTGGACGAGCACCAGGAACTGGTAGACAGAGGCCTGCTTTCCGCACTGATCCTGGTAGTGGGTTACTTGATAAAGCGGGTGATCGATGCGGTGATCATCTGGTACGGCCAGGAGATTGCCGGGAAAACGGCGGCCACTTGGGACGACAGGGTGCTGCCCCTGGTCCAACGGGTGTCCAGCGTGGTGATCTATGGCCTCGTGGTGATGCTGGTCCTGCAGTCGCAGGGGTTGAACGTGAGTCCTCTGATTGCCGGACTAGGCATCGGCGGGTTGGCCGTGGCCCTGGCGATTCAGCCGACGCTGGCAAACTTTGTAGCGGGTACGTATACGGTGACGGAGAGTGGGATCGGGGTAGGAGACTACATCGAGATGGAGAGCGGAGCGTCAGGGTGGGTGGTGCACGTGGGGTGGCGGACGACGAAGATAAGGACGTTCTGGAACAACATGATGATCATACCGAACGGGAAGCTATCGGAGTCGTTGGTGACGAACTACCAGGGGCCCGATCCTTCTGTCTTTGCGATAGTGAAGGGAGGGGTAAGCTACGAGAGCGACCTGCAGCACGTAAACGACGTGGCCCTGGAGGTTGTCAACGACGTGTTAAGCCGGACGGACAGGGCGGACATGAGCTATACACCGGCGGTGAGGTTCAGCAACTTTGGAGATTCAAACATCGATTTCTCGATCATCTATAAGGTGAAGGGGTTCGTGGATCAGTACTTACTCAGGGACCAGATCATCCGGGGAGTGCACCGGAGGTTCAGGGAGGAAGGGATCGAGATCAACTACCCGGTACGGAAGCTGGTGTACCCGAGCGAGGTGGCGGGGTCAGAAGGGGAGGGGGGGCCGCCGATTAACGGGGCTTAATGTTCTAGGATAAGGTCGCTTCAATGCGTTCCAACAGAGCGAGGGCTTCTATTGCAGTGTTCCTCGCTGCGGGCTTCCGGCGTATTGCTACTGCCAAACGGACTGGAGGCTACTCTGCAGGTCGCACGTGGGCCAGCACCGAGACCAGGGTCACGAGATTTTTCTGTACGAGTGCGACCTGTGCGGTGGTCATGGCAGAGTGCATGGGCAGTACGCGAGTCGTGATCCCGGCGGACGGTGGGTGCGCTGCCCCAGGTGTTTTGGGAAAGGGTTCCTGTCGGGACCGGTGAGACGGCATGGTGGGGAGTATAAGTCAGGCGAAAAGAGTGAAACCGCCCGCAGAGCAAGGGAAGCTGCTCATGAAGCACAGAGTAAGCGGAGAGATAAGGAAACTGTACGTCAAGCGGAAGACGCAGTAGAGAAGGCTCGGGTTGCAAGGGAAGTCGCACGAAAGGCCGGGGCGGAACGGAGGGCTAGGGAATCAGCCTCGAGGGGTGGAGATAGACGTCCTGCCGAAGAAACTCAAGGACGTAAGACAGATGCTGGAAGAGGTCAACATCGGGGATGTAAGCAAATACGGCGATGCCTAATTCTTGCTTGTCTGGTCTTGTTGATTGCCGGAGGGGTTGTCCGGGTCTACTTGGCCTTGCCGTACTTTGTTGATGAGGGAGAAGAAGCGGTCCCGTCCCCAACGTCTACGCCGGCTCCTCCAACAGCCCTGCCCCCGACGCCAACCCTTGGCCCTACTGCTACCCCGGTTCTCACCCCAACTCCGGTGCCTTTCCCCCTCCCACCCGACGTGCAATCCCCGGCCACCGACCGGGAGGCACTCGTCCGGCTGTATGAAGCCACCGATGGTTCGAACTGGACGGACAATCGCAACTGGCTCAGCGACGCGCCCCTTAGGGAGTGGTATGGGGTGGATACGGACTCGGATGGCAGGGTCACCCTCCTGTATCTGATCGACAACAACTTGAATGGTGTAGTGCCAATCAACCTGTTCAACATGGGCAGGTTGACCAGCCTGCTGGTGGAGGGGAACCCGTTGTCAGGGTGCATATCGGAGGAACTGCAGGCTGCTATCTACGACGACGATCTGAACACCCTCGGACTGCCGTCGTGCAGCGTCGTGCCCACGCCTGTGCCATCGCCGACGCCGGTGCCCTCGCCGACGCCGATACCGACCTCAACTCCGGTACCGACCTCCACCCCGATACCCACTTCTACACCTGTTCCACTCCCAACTCCCACCGCTACACCCGTGCCCACGCCTGCGCCAAGGCCCACCACTATTCCTGCTCCGACGGCAACACCACGGCCTACTGCGACGCCTCGGCCATGCAGTAACGACATAGAGTGTTTGCGAGAGCATGCTTTGAAGTTGATTAACGAGGACAGGGCCAAATATGGACTATCAACTGTAGTTTTGGGCTCCAACATTGCTGCCCAGCTCCATGCCCAAGACATGGTCGAACATGGTTATCTGGGCCACTGGTGGGTGGATGGCCGTAAGCCATATATGGTCTACACACAGAACGGGGGCACGAGCTACGCGAGCGAGAATGCGGCCTTCAGTGGGTGGACCGACCAAAGATGGCAAACTCAAAATTGCGATTCGTGGTTGGTGAGGTGCAATTTATCAGACCCAGAGGAAGCAATAACTAATCACCAGTGGGCGATGATGTACGACGATGCGCATGCGGACTGGGGCCATCGGGATAACATACTTGGGGAGAGCCACAGGGCAGTCAACATAGGCATCTTTTGGAACAAGAAGAGAGTGGCATTCGTACAGCACTTCGAGGGAGGAGCAGTAACTGTTCGGTCGAGGCCCACGCTTACTCGGAATGGGACTCTTTCCTTGGAACTCGTAAAACGAGAGCGGGGAATCGACATTGGGCAAGTAGTGAGCATCTACTACGATCCCACACCTGTGCGGATGTCTGTGGCACAGATAGAGAGACTGGACAGCTATTGTGTCGGGGGAGGGCAGACGACGAGATGTGGCGATCCGGTCATACGTATACTTGAACCCCCTGAACCGGGGTGGCACTACTCAAACCTAGACGGCAATGAAGTAGTCGCAGATTCTTGGAGTGAGACCGATGAAAGATTCAGTTTCTCGGCAGACGTGAGTGGGCTTATCCAAAAGCCCGGCGTGTACACGGTAACCGTCTGGCGGGACACAGGTGAGGGCTTCCTTAGTGAGCAACTTATAGGGTTGTCGGTTTTTGTGAGGTAGGTCAAGGCATGGATAACCGTACTTCGTTAGTCGGATCGGGGGACGGGATGGCTATGTTAAAATCGGGGTTCGACCGCGGGGAGCGCAACAGAAGTCTAGATAGAGCAACAATTCGGAGGGGATATGGAAGCCAATGAGCTGCTGACGAATCTGCTGAAGGGGAACCGGAGCATGATTAGAAAGGCCCTGGGCGGCCTTTCGGATGAGGAGGTTGCGACCAGGCCGAATTCGGAATGCAACTCGATGGTTTGGCTGCTGTGGCACCTGGCTCGGGCGGAGGACGGGTTAGTATCGTCTTTGGACGGGTCGGCGGAGTTGTGGAACGATGGATGGGCGGAGAAGTGCGGAATTTCCGAGGAAACCAAGGGTATGGGCTTCGGACATAAGGCGGAGGACCTGGAGTCGTTTGGTGTGGGGTCAGTGGATGCACTGAAGGAGTACTTCGGGCAAACGGAGAAGAAGGTGGCGGAGTACCTGGCGTCGCTGAGTTCCGAGGACCTGGACAAGCAGGTGCCTTCGATGATGGGCGATGGTACGGTGCCGTTGGCAAACATCGTTCAGGTCATTGTGAACGAGGCGATGGTGCACGGAGGGCAGATAGCCTACCTGCGAGGGCTGCACAAGGGGTTGGGGTGGTTTTACTAGACTAGCTTAGAAAGTGCCCCTACGGCGGGAAAATAGGTTCCCACCCACCCGCCCTGTTTGATGCGATATGGCTGATGCTGCTAAGCAGCATCAGCCATATCGCTTTGTTTAAGGGGAGAAGGGAAGTGGAATGAAGTAGGTAAGTGAGAGGGCAAGTCCTAGATCCCTCGCGGAGCCTCGGGATGACAGTAGAAGAATAGAGGGTGACACGGATAGGGGGAGGGGTTAGGTGAGGGTAAGGGCGGCGGCGCCGTTGATGCGGCCTTGTTTTAGGTCTATTAGGGCGTCGTTGGCGGATTCCAGGGGGAAGGGTTGGACTCGGGTGCGGACGGGGACCTCGGCGGCGAGGGTTAGCAGCTCTTTCACGTCCTGGCGGGTGCTGTTGGCGACGCTGCGAATGACCTTTTCGTCGTAGAGCTGTCGGGTGTAGTCTAGGGCCGGGACTTGGGTCATGTAGATTCCGGCGAGGGAGAGGACACCGCCCTTTGTGAGATGTTCCAAGGCGAGGGGGATGAGCTCGCCGGCGGGGGCGAAGATGATTGAGGCGTCGAGCTTTCGGGGTGGGCCTTTCTTCGCGCTTCCGACCCACACTGCGCCGAGGTCTCGGGCCAAGGCACCGTGCTTCTCGCTGCGGGAGAAGACATAGACTTCGAGGCCCATGTGGACGGCGATCTGTATGACTACGTGGGCCGAACCTCCGAAACCGTATAGGCCGAGCCTGCCGTTGGTTGGGACATCGGCGAGGCGGAGGGCGCGGTAGCCGATGACCCCGGCGCAGAGGAGGGGGGTGGCCTGGAGGTCGGGGAAGGCGTCGGGGATGGGGAATGTGAAACTCTCATCAGACAGGATGTAATCGGCGTAGCCACCGTTCACGCTGTAGCCGTTGAAGAGGGCGGACTCGCAGAGGTTCTCGCGGCCACGTTGGCAGAAGGCGCAGCAGCCGCAGGTCCGATGTACCCACGGGATGCCGACTCGGGCTCCGATTTCGAAGCCTTCAACTTCGGGGCCCAACTTCTCCACGGTCCCGACTACCTGGTGACCGGGAACCAGGGGGGATTTTCTGGGCGGGAGCTCACCTTCGATGATGTGGAGGTCGGTGCGGCAGACGCCACAAGCCGTGACCCGGACGAGTACCTGACCGGGGCCGGGCTCGGGGGCCAGGGACTCCGTCAATTGGAGGGGCCTACGCTCCACTAATGCGGGAGCGCTGAAGGACATGGCTTTCATTGGCGATGCCCGTCCCCTAGTCGTACACCTCCAGGGTGAGGTCGCTGGGGTTGAACCCGTTGCAGGGGTTGAGGTCCTGGGGACAGGCCGAACCGGCTACGATCAGGTCGTCGAGGGCCAGCAGGACTACGTAGTCGCCGGCCCGGGAGACGGGCTCCTTCACGGAAAGGTTGCCATCGTCGTCGGGGCTGCTGTTCTGGAAGATGTTGAAGACCTCGGGGGTTACGGGGGGGTGAACATCGAGCGTTGCCAGGGCTTCCAGAACGTTTTCCTTGCAGCTCCGATGCTCGGTTACCTCGTAGTCGATGAGGTATCTCTGGGGGTCGCAGGGTGCGTAGAGCATGTCGTGGATGCCGATGGTAGTGTCTTCCAGGAAGGCCATGATGGCGATTCGATGGTTGTCGAATAGGGTGTCCCCGACGCGGGGGCGCACCCTTGCGATGGTGCTGCGAGTGTAGACGCCGGAGAGGTATACGGAAGGGTTTGAGGCGCGGAGGGCGAAGAAGTCGCAGACCTGCTTGCCGTCGACATCGGTCACCTTTACTTTCTGGCCTCCGCGCACTACGACAGCGCGCCCGTGTCGGGCGGGGATGGTGACGGACTCGACTAATTTTCCTAGCTGTACCATGGGAATTCCCCTTTCGGTGCTGAGCAAGGGCTTCGAATATGCGGGACTGATTAACGGGTAGTATATCCCAGGTGGGGAGGGGGAAGGGGATGATGGGGGAGAAGGGGGTGGAGTGGTGTTAGGGCTACCACGACAGATTGGCATTGCGGGCGCCACCCCCGCTCGACCCTTCGACTAAGCTCAGGGTGAGCGGCCCCGCCGCCGGGGATCGGTTCATGCCTCCGCAGGAATGACGGAAAGAATCTTGGGAGGACGGAGGGAGTCGTGGGGGTGAAATACTAGGAAGGGTAGACTAGAATTACGGGCAGCGGCACGGGCGCGACCCCCCAACTTCAGGAGGAATACCCTATGAACAGCAGGCACGTAGATACGATAGTGCATGATGGTGAGGTAGTTACGTCGTCAGACGTGGTACGGACGAGTGTGGCAGTAAAGGATGGGAGGATCGTGGCGCTGGGGCCGAGGGAGTTGCTGCCGGAGGCTGAGCGGTACATAGATGCCTCGGGGAAGTATGTGCTGCCAGGCGCGATAGACGCTCACATGCACATAGACTCGTTGAAGTGCGACGACTGGGTCGACGCTCCGCTGGCCGCGGCCCATTCAGGCATCACGAGCCTGATAGTGTTCTGCATATACGACGACCTGAACGGTGAGACGATTCCCACGGCGATCAGGCGCATCAAGGAAGAGGCGAAGGCGGCGTCGGTGCTGGACTACGCTTTTCACTTCATCCTACACAAGCAGCCCTACATACTGGAGGGTCTCCCCGAGGCCTTCGACATGGGTGTCACGTCTTACAAGATGTTCATGACCTACAAAACACGCAAGTACCGAATGTGCTCTGACGACTTCATCTGCCAGGCCATGGACGTTATCGGGAGTCACGGCGGGCTGACCCAGCTTCACTGCGAAAACGGCGACGTGCTGGACTACCTGCAGAACAAGCTCATGTCCGAAGGATGCACGCATCCGCGCTTCTTCCCTCAAGCCTGTCCCCCGTGGGCCGAGGCGGAGGCCGTTAATAGGGCGATCCAGATGGGTGCGATGACCAATTGCCCAACCTACGTGGTGCACTTAAGCACGCAGGGAGGGCTGGAGAAGATCAAGGATGCCCAGCAGAACGGCCAGCGGGTGTGGACCGAGACCTGTCCCCAGTACCTGTTGCTGTCCGATGCAGAGATGGAGAAGTGGGGGCCCCATGCGAAGATCGGGCCTCCTCTAAGGCCGGAAGAAGGGCCTGACCAGGAAGCCCTGTGGGGAGGGCTGCAAGGCGGACAAATCTCCATAGTGGCGAGCGACCACTCGGCGACGCACAAGGAGAAGAAGGAGTCGGGGTGGGACAACGTGTTCCAGGACGCGCAGGGGAACACGGTGCCCTTCGGGAGTGCGTCGGTGGAGACTATGCTGCCGCTGATGTACAGCGAGGGTGTGGTGAAGAGGGGGATGTCGATAACATGGATAGCCAGGGCGTTGGCGGAGAACCCGGCGCGGGTGTTCGGGCTGTACCCCCGGAAGGGGACGATCAGCATAGGGTCGGACGCGGACTTACTACTGATAGACCCGGACTACGAGCGGACTATCACAGCATCGGACCTGAAGACCAATGCAGGACTGACCCTTTACGAAGGGTGGGGCCAGAAGGGCCGGCCCTGGATGACGATGGTGAGAGGACAGGTGGTGATGAAGGAGGGGGAGATCCTGCAGAAGCCGGGCTACGGAGAATTCGTGGCTTGCGGAGGTCCGAAAGCGCCCTTGGGAGGTCCGGTGGCCTCGGGGGTGGCGGAAGTCTAAGGACGGTACTGGCTGAACTGAGGGCCGCCCTTAGGGGTCCAACTGTCGGATACGACTTCACGGGGGAAGAAGTCGGGGAGGACGCCGTCGGTGGCGTATTCGTACAGAGCTGCCACGTATATGGCCTTGAGGGCGGCGGTCACGAGTATGAGGGCCCCGAGGGCCACAACCCCAAAGGCTACGGCGATGATGAGGCCTGCGGGCTGGGGAATCACAATCCCGATTGCGACGGCCACCAGGACAATGGGCAGGCCGACGATCATGACCATCAAGTCGAAGCCGAACCTGCTGACAAGCTGCTCACCCCATGTCTTACGGAGGAGTGCAGCCGACCTCTTTATGGCCTCGATGGGGCCTACACCTTCGATTACCAGCACGGGTATCACGAGGTAGGTGAAGACGGACCATGCACCGCGAAGCAACCATGTGGTGATCATCAGTGCGATGCCACCGAAGCCGCCGCGGTTAGAAGCGGCCTTTTCCAGTGCGTAGAAGATGAGTGAGACGATGGCGGAAATGAAGGCCCATCCGATGATGCCCATCAGGTTGGAATTGGCGGCCCGGAAGCCGTCTCGG
This sequence comes from Dehalococcoidia bacterium, assembly GCA_965249275.1. Lineage (GTDB taxonomy): Bacteria > Chloroflexota > Dehalococcoidia > Plut-88900 > Plut-88900 > Plut-88900. The sequence goes on along the minus strand of CBDFLQ010000005.1, from coordinate 192,327 downwards.
ATGGTAGGGTCACCGCCGCGGAGCCGGATGCGGGCCGCTCCAATTAGGGCGGCGTTGAAATAGATGATTATGAAGTAGTTGATGAAGTAGAAGACGCCCATTATGACAAAGTCGGCGGGGCCCAGGACGAGGCCGCCTTCAACGGAGTCGGCGGCGCGGAAGACCATGCCGGAACCGAAGATCACGGCGATGGTGAGGATAAGGGCGATGGTCGAGATGAGGGGGAAGACGAGCAGTTCTTTGTCGTGGAGGAGGACCTTCCAACAGACCTTGTAGAGCTGCCAGCTTCTGCCGATTGTGGCGAACATGGAGGAATTATACGCCTTTTTGCGTGTCGGGCTACAGCCCCAGGACTATTCTGAGGAAAGATGGGATAGGGAGTGTAAGGTATACTTGCGGCGCATTTGGTACGGGAAGAGGCCACGTCGAAAGGAGTTCGGGGTGACTAGTGAGGCGACGGTAGACAATCCGGCAAAACGGGAGGGAGATAGCCAAGCTCTCAAGTTGTTGGTGGTATTTGAGAAGGATGAGGATGGTTGGGAAGTTGCCAGCTGTCCCACTCTTCCCGGATGTCTCAGTCAGGGCCGAACCAGGCGTGAGGCCCTGGAAAACGTGAGGGAAGCAATCAGAGGTTACCTTGCAACTATGCGAGAAGATGGTGTGCCTCTGCCCTCCTCCTCTGAATATGAGGTTGTAGAAGTTACAGCGTAGTGCCCCGCTTGCCCGTTATGTCGGGCGACGAGTTCGTGCGTGCGGTTGCCAAGGCAGGATTTGTCTGGCGCCGTACATAGGGCAGTCACATGATACTGACAGGCCCAGGTGGCCGCAGACTCTCAGTCCCCAGGCATAGCTCACTAGGGCGAGGCCTGTTAAGGGCCCTGATCCGAGACGCTGGACTCACACGGGATGAGTTCCTAGCCCTTCTCCGGTAATCTTTCGAGAATCAATTGAAAGGCCGATACAAGCTCGATGAGCTTGTATCGGCCTTTCTTCTATCAGGGGGCAAAGGGTTTTGCTGTATACTTGCGCCGGTTTTGGCACAGGATTAAGCCCACCTGAAAGGAGCTCGGGGTGACTAGTGAGGTAACGGTAGACCAGCCGGCAAAACAGAATGGGGACGGAGCCCTCGATACGGCTCTACAACAGCTGGAGACCGCTTCCGACTACCTGGGTCTCGACGAGAACACCCGACAGATACTTCGACACCCGAAAAGGGAGCTGATCGTTCACTTTCCCGTCAGCATGGACGATGGGCATGTACAAATATTCACAGGGTATCGAGTCCAGCACAGCATGTCTCGGGGTCCGGCCAAGGGCGGGATCCGGTACCATCCGGACGTTACCCTGGATGAAGTGCGTGCTCTCGCTATGTGGATGACCTGGAAGTGCGCAGTGGTGGACATCCCCTTCGGCGGAGCCAAGGGCGCCGTGGCCTGCGACCCCAAGCTGCTTTCGATGAGGGAGCTCGAGGCGTTAACCAGGCGGTATGCCTCCGAGATATCGATAATCATAAGTCCCGAAGGCGACATCCCGGCGCCCGACATGAACACCAACGCCCAGATCATGGCCTGGATCATGGACACCTACAGTATGCACAAAGGCTATTCGGTGCCGGGGGTGGTGACAGGCAAGCCGTTCAGCGTAGGAGGGACGCGGGGAAGGGTGGATGCGACGGGGCGGGGATGCATGAACATGGCCCGGGAGACGGCGGCTCATCTATCCATGCCGATGGAAGGGGCGAGGGTGGCGGTGCAGGGGTTCGGGAACGTGGGGTCGGTGGCGGCGAAGATGCTGCAGGACCAGGGATGCAAAGTAATTGCGATAAGCGACGCCTCGGGCGGGGTCTACAACGGATCGGGATTGGACGTTCGGGAGATGCTCGCCCAAAAGGAGGAGATCCCTAATCTGCGGGACTCAAAGCACGGGGACCGGATAACCAATGCGGAGCTGCTGGAACTGCCTTGCGATATCCTGATGCTGGCGGCGATGGAGGGGCAGATAAGCGGCGCCAACGCAGCGAAAGTGAAGGCAAAGATAATAGTGGAAGGGGCGAACGGCCCCACGTCTACGGAGGCAGATAGGATATTGGAGGACATGGGGGTGTTCGTGGTGCCGGACATTCTCGCCAATGCGGGGGGTGTTATCGTCTCCTACTTCGAGTGGGTGCAGGACTTGCAGTTCTACTTCTGGGAAGAGCAGGAAGTGGAGAAGCGGCTGGACTCGATAATGAAGCACAGCTTCGAGTCGGTGCTGGCTACGTCCAAGGAGAATGGGGTTAGCATGAGGATGGGGGCGTATATCCAGGGGGTGAGCAGGGTGGTGGCGGCGCACAACACGCGGGGCATCTACCCTTAGCCGGATAATTCCTTGCTCCTTCGCTGTGGCAAGAGACCTTTGAGCAACTGCCTTTGATGACCTTGGATCACCCGCACTCTCCAAGGCGAGCCTACGGCCCTAGCCCTCTCACGTCGAGAGACCTTTGCGTAACTACAAATTGCCTTCGCTGTACTGTCCAGATCACATGACTTCCACCCCCCGCTCATACTTCGAGAGCCTCAGCACGAGCGGCCCCGGCCCCACCGAGAGAGGTTATGCAAGGGTCACGCCAAAGGCGCATCTGCGACTCGTCGAGGGGAGGGGGGATTGGACACCGATCCGCTGTTGTTATGCGAAGGACACCTATTTCAGCGATTAGGGGCTTAACGCGCTGATGGAAGAAAGAACGCTTGATGGCATCCGGGTGGTTGAGTTGGGGGAGATGGTGTCGGCGCCGTATTGTGCTCGGCTGATGGCCTCTCTCGGAGCGGAAGTGATCAAGGTGGAGCCACCGGAGGGGGACGGGGCGCGGGGCCACGGGCCCTTTCCAGGCGGTGAGGCTCACCCGGAGAAGAGCGGCCTATTCCTCGCAATGAACCTGGACAAGAAGGGGATCATGCTGGACGTGACCTCGGCGGAGGGTGATCGGATGTTCAGGCGGTTGGTGTCGGGGTCGGACATACTGGTAGAAAATGGGCCTCCGGGTAGGCTATCGGAGCTGGGATTGGGGTACGAGTCGCTGAGGAAAGAGAACCCGGGTCTGATTATGGTGTCGATAACCCCTTTCGGGCAGGAGGGGCCATACAAGGACTACGTGGCACACGACCTGAACCGGTGGCATGCGGGGGGTTGGGGATATCTCTGGAGGGAGCGGGATGCCTACGGTATTCCGGGGCATCCGGTGCGTGCGCCGGGATTTCTTCCTGCGTTCCAGGCTGCATATAGCGCGCTGACGGCTGCGCTGGGGGCGCTTTATTTCAGAGACCGGGGTGGGGAGGGGCAGCACATCGACGTGTCGGAGCAGGAGGCGATGGCCTTCATACTGGCTGCCGGCTTTCCCATCTACAACGGCGAGAACCGGATACAGGGCAAGGAAGTTGCGATTCCCGCGTCGGTTCCCTCTGGGATTCTTCCGTGCCGGGACGGCTACGTGCTCCTGAGCGCCATCGAGCCTCACCAGTGGGTGGGGCTAGTCAAAATGCTGGGAGAGCCGGAGTGGAGCCGGGAGGAGTGGACGCAGAGCGCCGAGGGGCGTCGGCTGAACTACGACATCATAAATGCCTTCATCATGGAATGGCTGGAGGACAAGAATAAGGATTGGGTGGTGGAGCGCGCCATCGAGAACCGGGTCCCGGCGAGCCCCGTGGGCGTGACCGCGGAACGGCTGGCCCGGGATGAACACCTGAAGGAGCGCGGTTTTTTCGTCGAGATGGACCACCAGGAGGCGGGCAAGCTGCGATATCCTTCAGTGCCGTTCAGGTTTTCGGAGACGGATAGCTCGACACGGGTGTCAGCGCCTCTGCTCGGGCAGCACAATGATGAGGTTTATGGTGAGAGGCTTGGGTGCTCGGGGGAGGAGTTGGCGCGGCTCAGGCGGGAAGGGACTATCTAAGGTTTGGCGTCGACAGGCAGAGGGCCTGTGGGGCTCAAGGGGGTGCTGGACGGAATTCGGGTAGCTGACTTTACTGCGTCGTGGGCCGGGCCTCATTGTGTGTCGCTGCTGGCGTTCATGGGGGCAGAGGTCATCAAAATAGAGAGCAGCGCCAAGCTGGATCTGGCGCGGTACTACCCTCCCTTCAAGGACAACATCCCCGGCCCGGACACGGCGATGTGGTTCGCACAGATGCACCGGAACAGCCTGAGTGTGACCCTGAACCTGCGCGAGCCCGAGGGCGTGGAATTGGCCAAGAGGCTGGTCGCCATCAGCGACGTAATGGCGGAGAACTTCCGGGCCGGAGTGGCGGACAGGCTGGGGTTGGGATACAAGGATCTGATCAAAGTAAATCCGCAAGTGATCATGGCGGCGCTCTCGGGGTTTGGGGCATATGGGGCTAGGTCCCGATGGGTGACTTACGGGATGCACGTGTCCAACATCTCGGGGCTTATGACCTCAGTGGGATATCCGGGTGCGGAAGCCGTGTCCGACTGGGTCGAGATGCCCGATCCGTCGGGGGGAGTGGCGGGGGCCTCGGCGATACTGGCTGCTTTGCATTACCAGTCGAGGACAGGCAGGGGCCAGTACATCGACCTTTCGGAGGAAGAGACGGTTATCGGGTTCCAGCCTGAGAAGCTGATGGACTACGAGATGAATGGGGCAGAGGCGGAGCGGATGGGCAATCGGGCCCCCGGCATGGCGCCCCACGGGATATATCGCTGCGCCAGGGAAGACTCGTGGATCAGTATTGTCATAACGAGCGACGAAGAATGGGTGAGGCTATGCTCGGCAATCGGGAGGGATGACCTGGCACGGGACGAGAGGTTCGCCACGGCGTCGGCCCGCAAGGGGCATGAAGACGCTCTGGACGAGATAGTCGAAGGGTGGACGGGACAGCGTTCCAAGTTAGAGGCAATGAATGCTCTACAGGGGGTAGGGTTAGGGGCTGTGGCGACATTTACGAACGCGGACCTATATCACGACAAACATCTGGCGGCTCGGGGGTTCTTCACGTGGGACGAGCACCCGGTGCAGGGTCAGGCGAAGATGCCGGCGCAGCCTTGGAAGATGTCGGGGACGCCGTTGGCGATGACTCGGCCGGGACCGAAGATGGGGGAGCACAACGGCTATGTGCTGGAGGAGTTGATGGGGCTTTCGCGGGAGGAGGTAGAGGGGCTGGTGGGGCGGGGGGTGGTGGGTTAGGGGCTGTTACGAACTGAGATGGTATGAAGGGGGATGGATTCCGGCTCGGCGCACGCCAAAGGCACACTTGCAGCATCTGCGGCCGGCTTGGGGGCCGAATGACGGGGAAGGTCGAATGGGGGTGAGGTAGGTGGGTGGTGGGCCGACGCTTTAGATCCCTCGCGGAGCCTCGGTCTAACTGTCACCCATGTCCTCGGTCGTACAGCCGTAGGCTCGCTGTGGAGAGTGAGGGTGATCCCAGAATCCCAGCTTCCGGACAGCCGCTAGCTAACGACGGAAATCGTATCCCCGACAGCGATATCCCCACCTTTGGCAACGCGCGTTAGCATTCCCCGACGCCCTTCCAGCTCTTCCCTGAGACCCTGCCGGATCTCGTCCATACGCTCGCAGGGGTTGCAGAGCTCGGTGATCTCAAGCTCCACCTCGGCCCCGATGCGCACCTTCTGCCCCGGAGTCAGCGAGTAGAGGTCCATGTCCCGGGTGGTGATATTCTCCCGTACTGTGCCGGGGGTCAGGCCAAGGATCTCGAGGGTCTCCTTGTCCATCAGGAGGACCTGGCGCTTGGCACGGTTCATGCCCCGCTTGATAGCGTAGCGGTCTCCCTCGATACCCAGGTCCTCGATGACCTTGGCATTGGCCTGGGATTCCATGTCCCCAAAGTGGCTCTTAGAAATGTTGATAGCGTGGACTTGAGGTTCGTTAGCCATGTTTTCGCCCTCCCTGCCCGGTTGTGCCGCAAGCGGCTATGCTGAATATGTCCTCATTGTAGGTTGCATGCGGGCTCATGTGCAACGCAAAGGAAACGTACACCCCTACCCCTCCCCCATCCCCTCAATAGCCTTCATAACCTCGTCCATGTCCACGTCCTGTACATGCGTGGACAGCACCCACCGGTTGCCGGAAGGATCGAGGACGTGGCCCATGCGGTCTCCATAGAACTGGGTCTCCGGCTCGGCGATGAGTGTGGCTCCCGCGTCTATGGCCCGTTTGTAGGCGGAGTCAACGTCTTCGACAAAGTGGTGTATCAGGGACCTGGTAGTCTGGAAGTCAGTGCCTGCTACATCGCTCACCATCAGCACCGCCCCGTTTATCTCCACCTCCGCGTGCCCGATGGTGCCTCCGGGCATCGGGATCCGCAGCCTCTCCACGGCGCCGAAGGCCTTGGACAGAAAATCTATAAATCCAGCAGCGTCATCTACTATGAGATACAGCGTGATAACTGAATAGCCGTCGGGAATGGGCTTGACGTCGAGCATGGCGGTCTCCTTGTTATAGCCGACTGAGCAGCTACGAGTTGGGCGTGTCTTCCCTAGTAGAGTGTAGGAGATTATACGCCAACGCCGCTATAGCAGCCCCGATGGGCGGCGCGACCCAATAGATCCAGTGGTCTCCCCAGTTCCACGCCGCCAAAGCAGGCCCGAAGGACCGGGCCGGGTTCATAGACCCGCCCGATATCGGGCCTCCGAATATCGAGTTGAGGGCCACCGTCGCGCCGATGGCGAGGGCAGCGTGCGGCCCCTTGGCCCGAGAGTCGGTTGCGACGGCTATGATGACGAACATCAGGATGAAGGTCAGGGGAATCTCGAAGCCGAAGGACTCAAGGGTCGAACCCCGGGGCACGGTGCCGCCCATGATCCCAACTTCGCCGAAGAGGGCTCGGAGGCTGAAAGCGCCGCCGCCGGCCCCCAGCAGCTGTGAGGCCCAGTAGATGGGGACTTCTTTCAGGGGGAAGTGCCGGCCTACGGCAAAGCCCAGGGTCACGGCGGGGTTGAGATGTGCTCCCGAAATATGCCCCACGGCATAGATCATCACGGTGATGATCAAGCCCGAGACAATGCCCACTCCCAGGTGGGTGATCCGACCGTCGGATAGCTCATCGACTACATTTGCACCGGCCGTGGCGAACACCAGGCCGAACGTGCCGATGATCTCGGCGAGACAGCGCTTGGACAGAGAGCTTTGCAAGGAGACAACCTGGGGAGTCGGAGGCAGCTAGGCGTACTCCAGGACGATGCCTTCGAGGACGATTGCCGCGCCTTGGCAGCTGTCGGCCGCATCTTCAAGGTGTTGATAGACCTCCCGCCACTTCATCACGTCGTTAAAGGAGCGGCCATCGTTGAACAGCTCTATGAGGGCCTCCCGACCAACCCGGTCGGCCTCCTCCTCCAGGGTGCTGATGCTGCGGCACAACTCCAGGATGTCATCCTTACGGCTTCTCATGGAAGGCAACCAGCCTATTGCTTTCTCCAACTCGACCCCTGCCTGCTGAAGCACGTGGGCGACTTCGGCGGCCTGGGGGGTGGGGGCGTCGATCTTGAACTCCTGGATGTCCCGAGCGGCTTCTTCTATGTGGTCGACCACGTCGTCCAGCCGCTCGGCCAGGTTCTGGATGTCCTGCCTGTCGAGGGGCGTAACGAAGGTGCCGTGCAGAAGGCGCATGATGCTGTGGATGATTTCGTCCCCGGTGTGCTCCAGGTCACGGATCTTCAGAGCCTTCTCTTCAACCGATGTAAAGTCGTCCATCATCTCGGCGAGGGCGTGGGCCGTGGTATTGAGGTTGGCTGCCTCGCTCTGGAGCAGCTCGTAGAACTTTTCGTAGGCGCCGGGGACGGACGGCGATCTGGCCATTGTCTGCCTCCTGATTTTTCCTTGCTGCTCCCTGACCCTGACCGTCGAAGGCGAGACTTCTACGGTAACCTGCTTGCCGGTTACCAGGTAGATGACCCGCTCGGCGATGTTGGTTGCACGGTCGGCGAGTCTTTCCAGATCGTGGGCGACCCACAGGAGGTAGGTGGCCCGCTGTACGTTCTTGGGGTCCTGGATCATGTAGGTGAGAAGCTCGCGGTACACTTGGTCGTAGAGGGAGTCGACCTCATCATCATCAACGCTGACCTGAGCCGCGAGCTCCACGTCCCGGTTCACCAGGGCCTCGAGGCTGCCCTCGAGCATCTTCTTCGCCTTCTCGGCCATCAGGGGGATATCAATAAGGGGTTTGATGGGCGGCTCGTCGCCCATGAGGAGGCTGATCTTGCCGATGCCCTCGGCGTAGTCCCCCATCCGTTCGAGGTCGCTGACGACGCTTAAAACCGTTACCAGGGCCCTGAGGTCGCCTGCCATTGGCTGCTGGGTGGCAATGAGCTCGATGCACTTCTCCTCGATGTCCATTTGCATCTGGTCGAGCTGGTCGTCGTCCCGAATCACCTGGGCCGAAGCCTCGAGATCGCGCTTGGCGAGAGCCTCCAGGGCCCGATCTACGGCCTCCTCGACCATATTGCCCATATCAAGGAGGCCCTCCTCCAGGAGCTTAAGGTCGTTTCTGAAATCGACTCTAGGCATGGGGTACCGCCTGTAACTCTAGCTGAATCTGCCGGTTATGTAGGCCTCGGTTCTCTCTTCTTTGGGGTTGGTGAAGATATCGTTGGTGGCCCCGCGCTCGACAAGGTAGCCGGCGCGGTCTTCGCCCATCATCAGGAAGGCGGTCTGGTCGGAAACCCGGGCCGCCTGCTGCATGTTGTGGGTGACTATGACAATGGTGATCTCGGTGGAGAGTTCCCGGATAAGGTCTTCGATGGCGAGGGTGGCTATGGGATCGAGGGCCGAGCATGGCTCGTCCATGAGCAGGACCTCGGGCTCCACGGCAAGGGCCCTGGCTATGCAGAGGCGCTGCTGCTGGCCCCCGGAAAGGGTTAGGGCGCCCTCATTGAGCCGCTCCTTCACCTCGTTCCAGAGGGCCGCTCTGCGAAGGGCCTGCTCGACGGCGGCGTACTCGTCTCCCTTGTACCCATTGATCTGCAGGCCGAAGGAGACGTTCTGGTAGATGGACTTGGGGAAGGGGTTGGGCTTCTGGAAAACCATGCCGATCTTGGACCGGATCTCGGTGGCGTCCATGTAGTCGGCGTAGATGTCCTCATCGTGATAGAGGACCTCGCCGTCGATATGGGCGCCGGGGACCAGCTCGTTCATCCGGTTGAAGCACCGGAGCAGGGTGCTCTTACCACAACCGGAGGGACCGATGAGCGCGGTGACCTTGTTCTGTTCGATGCCCATAGTCACGTCCTTGACCGCCCGAAATGACCCGTACCAAATATGCAGGTCCCGGGCTTCGAGGATGACATCCGACTCCGCCATTCTATTCCTCCGACCTCTTTTGATACTTGTTGCGAAGAAAGATAGCCAATGCATTCATGGACAGGAGCATGGCCAGCAGGATGATGATGCCTGCGGCGGCCAGGGACTGGAAGTCTTCCTGGGGTCTGCCCACCCAGTCGAAGATCTGGAGGGGCAGGATGGTGAACCTGTCCAGGGGATTTGTCGGTACGAAGGTCACGTAGACCAGGGCGGTTATCGCCAGTATCGGCGCAGCCTCCCCAATGGCCCGTGACATTGCCAGTATGACACCGGTGAGTATTCCAGGGAAGGCGGAAGGCAGCACGATCTTCTTGGTGACTTCCCACTGGGTCGAGCCCAGGGCGTAGGCCCCCTGCCGGTAGCTCTGGGGCACGGACCTTATGGCCTCCCTGGACGTGAGAATCACGATGGGCAGCACTAGAAGCGAGAGGGTGAGCCCCCCGGCCAGAAGAGAGCGGCCCATGGCCATCCACTGTACGAAGACGGCCAGGCCCAGAAGTCCGTACACGATAGACGGGACCCCGGCGAGGTTGGAGATGTTGATCTCTATTAGCTGGGTCAAACGGTTCTTGGGGGCGTATTCCTCCAGGTAGACCGCTGCCCCGACACCCACGGGAACGGTGAAAGCCGCCGTGAGCGCCATGAGCCATAGGCTGCCGATAAGGGGAGCCAGGACACCCGCTTGTTCGGGGAAGCGGGACTGGTAGCTGGACACGAGAGTCCAACTGAGCCAGGGGACGCCTTCGATGAGCACCTGGATAATTAAGATAGCAAGGCCGGACAGGCCGACAAGCAGGGCCAGGATGAAGAGGCCAAGGAATCCGGTCCCTACGGCCTTGCGGAAGGCCAGGCGTGGATCAAAGGAGCCGCCGGTTGTCCGCTGCATCAATACTTCTCCTGCCACCTGCGGACAAACCAGTGGCCCAGCATATTGGCCGACAGCGTGAGCACGAAGAGTAGTATCGCCACAGCGAAGATGGTCTGGTATTCGATTGAGCCGTGGGGGGCTTCACCGAGGGCCAGCTGCACGATGTAGGCGGTCATGGCCTGGATGCTCTCAGTAGGGTTCCACGTGAGGTTGGGAGTCGCTCCTGCGGCGATAGTCACCAGCATCGTCTCACCAATGGCCCGGGAGAGCCCGAGTATGAAGGCCGCCACGATTCCCGACAGCGCCGCCGGAACCACGACCTTGAGAGAGACTTCCAGTTTCGTCGCGCCCAGGGCATAGGCCCCCTCCCTAAGAGAACGGGGCACGGCGAGCATGGCGTCTTCGCTCAGGGACGAGACCATGGGGATTACCATGATGCCCATGACTACGCCCGCGCTTAGGGCGTTGAAGATGAGCATGTCGGGGAATATGTTCTGCAGCTGGGGAGAGACCCAGGTGAGGGCAAAATAGCCGTAGACCACAGTGGGAATCCCGGCGAGGACCTCGAGGGCGGGCTTGATGGTCCTTCTCAATTTGTCGGGGGCGTATTCGGCCAGGAAGATTGCGATGGCGAGGCCGACTGGGATGGCCACCGCAAGGGCCAACCCTGCAACCAACAACGTGCCCCCGACCAATGGTAGGACACCGTAAGAGTTGGGTTTGAGGATCGGAGTCCAGCGAGTGCCGAAGAAGAACTCCCAGAATGGGACTTCCTGGAAGAATCCCACGGCCTGACTAAGCAGACTGACGACTATGCCGGCCGTGGTGACAATCGATACCAGAGCGCAGAGGAAGAAAATATACCGGACGGCGTTGCCTTCCAGGTCCCGCCACCGGCGCCGCTTATCTTTGACCCGCATAGGGGCCCGGGTCTCTGTCTTTGAAGGGATCGTGGGCTCCCCTGTCTCAACGATCGAGTGCTTCATTATAAGAGCTTTGTGGGCCTTTCCCTAATTGTTTGGCAAGAATGAGGGGAGCGGCTGTCCCACCCCGGCGCGTTTGGGCGCCGCCACTCCCCTTAAAGACGGAGGGAAATTAGGTTGTTGTCTTGTTTATGGCTTACTGTTTGGCTGCAGCCACCTGTGCCCGGCCCTCGTCGTAGACGGAGGGCGCTTCGGGGATGTAGCCGACTTCCCTGACCAAGGTCGGGGCGTTGTCCAGGAAGAAGTCGACGAAGGTGGCGACCTCCGGACTGGTCTTCAGTTCTTCAACCGACACGTAGATGAACAGGGGCCGGGAGAGCGGTGAGTAGCGGCCATCCTCGATTGTCTCGGCAGAGGGGAGTACGCAACCGTCGCCGCTGTCGACGCCAATGACCTTCAGCTTGTCTGCGTTCTCTGCGTAGTAAGCGTAGCCGAAGTAACCCAGGGCGTTGCGGTCGCCTGCAATGCCGCGCACTAGGACGTTGTCGTCCTCGCTGGCCGTGTAGTCTGCCCTGCTGACCTTGGCCTCACCGTTGACCTCTTCGGTGAAATAGTCGAATGTGCCGGAGTCAGTGCCCGGGCCGTAGAGGTTGAAGTCGTTGTCCGGCCAGTCGGGGTTGATGTCGGTCCACTTGAAGACCGTGCTCTCGGGCTTCCAGATTTCGTGCAACTGGTCGATGGACAGGCAGTCGATGAAGTCGTTCTGGAGGCTGACCATGACGGAAATACCGTCGGTGCCGATCCTGAGCTCGATGTACTCGATGCCGTTTTCATCTGCCGCCTCAATCTCCGACTCCTTGATGGGCCTTGAGGCGTCACTGATCACCGTTTCGCCTGCGGTGAAGCGCTTGAAGCCGCCGCCAGTCCCGGAGAATCCGACGTTGATGTTCACGTCGCCGTGCTCTTTGCGGAACTCTTCCGCCACCGCCGCAGTCACGGGGAAGACTGTGCTGGAGCCGTCGATTTCGATTGTGCCGCTCAGCTCTTCCGTCGTGGCGTCCCCGGTGGACGAAGTGGCGTCTTTACCACCACACGCCGCCGCCGCTGCCACAAGCAACAGGCTTGCAAGCAGCACAGCGGTAAGGCGCCGCTTGGGCATGGCTTTCACGAACTTTTCCAATTTTGAAACCTCCTAAAATGTTTGATCTCAGGTTTGGAACAGCCTACTTCTTGCCCCTCGGTTCTTCGGGGGGCCGGACTCGAAGGCTGTAGAACTTCCAGAGCAGGTCGTCCATGGCCTCCCGGAGGAGCGACGCCTCGCTTCTGGACAGTTCGTCGGCCAGCTCGGAAAGCTGGTCGAGCTGGGTCTGGGCGTAGTAGCTGGTCTTCAGGGCCATGCGGGTCTCCTTGGAGCGCTGCCACAGATTGGTGCGCCCCCGGCCCGTCTCCTTGGCACGGACGAGCGCGCCCTGGGCCTTGCGGAGCAGGTCCCGGTCGTCGTGGGCCTGGTTGGGGTAGGATGCGACGCCGCTGCTCAGGGAGACCTTGACCTCCAGGGGTTCATCCTGATGGCCGAGAATAAGGGGGTTGGTGTCAAAGAAGGAGCGGACTTTCTCGGCTGCGAGGAGGGCATCCTCGGGGCCCCTGCCGGGGAAGACGAGGAGGAAGGTGTCCCGGCTGTATCGGGATATGGCGTCGGCGCCCGTCTCGGCGGCGAGAATGATTTCGGAGACCGACTTTAAGAGGGCGTCTCCTGCAGAGAGCCCGTGCTCTTCATCGAAGTGCTCGAAGCGGTCGATGTCGAGGAGGGCCACCGAAATGACACCCTCGTCGCCTTGCGCTTCCTCGATGCCGATCTTGACGATGCGGTTGGCCGAGGCGCGTGTATAGAGCCCGGTAAGGGGATCTCGTTCCAGGTCCTGAACGCCGTTCGATGATCTCAAGTTCATAGCATCCCATCCGCCACATACGAGCCTGGCAGTACGTTGCAGTGCATACATTTATATGCTTGCGTATTTATAAAGATATATGTATGTCTTATAGTGACGTATATATGAGACTGTAATATCTTTCACAAAGCATGTCAAGGGGGTTGCGGGACGAGTTTTGGGGGCTTTCGGGGAGGGGGTTCGCCGTCCAAAAAAGTACGCTTCCGAGAGCCCGCGGGTTGCTCTTTCAGGATTTACCTATGGCGCGGGAGCAGGACGACGCTTCCACTAAAGGAAAGGCCCGGCCTCTAGAAGGGCCGAGCCTTATCGCGAGTTCTAAATTGGTGGACTAGGAAGACTCAGCCCGCCACGCCTGTGCCACCGCCTCCGCTACCGCCGGCACCACAGCCGTGTTCAGGGCGTAGGGGATGATCTCCTCGGGGGTGGGCTCCTCTATGCAGTTGGCAATGGCCCGGCCCGCGGATATCTTCATGCCCATTGTGACCCGCTCGGCCCGGGCGTCGAGGGCGCCGCGGAAGATGCCGGGGAATCCCAGCACGTTGTTGACCTGGTTTTGCAGGTCGCTCCGGCCGGTGCCGATCACCCTTGCGCCGCCGCGCTCAGCCTCGTCGGGCATGATCTCGGGGTCGGGGTTGGCCATTGCCAGGACTATGGCGTCACTGTTCATTTTCCGCACGTCGTCAGCGTCAATCAGGTCCTTGGTGGAGAGGCCGATGAACATGTCGGCGCCCTTGATGACGTCGTGCACCGAGCCCTTTTCCTGGCCGAAGTTCGTGGTATCGGCGATCTTCTCTTTCATGGAGTTAAGGTTGTCCCGGCCCTTGTAGATTGCGCCGCGGGAGTCGACCAGCACGATGTTGGTGGTGCCCATCTCCTGCAGAATCTGGGCACAGGCTATGCCGCTTGCGCCGGCTCCGCTGAATACCACCTTAACGTCCTCGAACCTCTTGCCGACCACCTGCAGGGCATTGATCACCGCTGCCAAGACGACGACGGCGGTGCCGTGCTGGTCGTCATGAAACACCGGGATGCCGATGTCCATCAGGTTCTCTTCGATGTAGAAGCAACGGGGCGCCGAGATGTCCTCGAGGTTGATGCCGCCGAAGGTGGGGGCGAGATTTCGCACGATCATGATGATCTCATCCGGGTCCTGGGTGGCGAGGCAGATGGGCCAGGCGTCGATGCCCGCCAGCTCGCGGAACAGGACCGCCTTGCCCTCCATAACGGGCATCGCACCCTCGGGCCCGATGTTGCCAAGCCCTAGGACGGCTGAGCCGTCGCTGACCACGGCAATCATGTTGCCCTTGTTGGTCAGCTCATAGGCCTGAGCCTTGTCTGCGGCCACGTCCAGGCTCACCTGGGCGACGCCAGGGGTGTAGGCGAGGGACATGTCCAGCACCGACTCCAGCGGGACCTTGGAGTGCATGCTTATCTTGCCGCGGGTCTTCCTGTGCAGGTCGACGGCCATCTTGCCGTAGTCCATGTCTGTATGCTCCCGTTCTTGGGTCGATATTTGCGGGTCTTCTTAATATGTGCGGGCGCTAAATAGCCCGGGCCCCGACAATGGCGATGTCTTCGTCTTCCTGGGCCGTACCGCCGCTCACGCCTATGGCCCCGATCACGTCATCGCCCTTCTTGATGGGCACTGCGCCCTTACCAAGGACCATGCGACCCCCCTGCATGGCTACCAGGCTCTGAAATACCGGGTTACCGGCCAGCTCCGCCAAGTCGGTGGTGGGGACGCCAAAGTTGGCCGAGGCGAAAGCCTTGCCCCTGCAGACGTCGGCGGTAAACCACCCGACGCCGTCCATGCGGAACCCGGCTTTGAAGTCTCCCCTCGCGTCCACTACAGTCGCGCTGATGGTCACGCCCATGCTGCGGGCCTCCGCCTTTGCGGCGGCGAGGATAGTTTCGGCTTCTGAAAGTGTAATGGACAACTGAGCAACCTCCCAGGCTCCGACCTGGAGCCTCTTTACAAATCGGGCCTTAAGTCTCGCTACTCTAACTAACACCTTTCACGTTGACAAGGGGAAAGCCCCTGGTCAAGAGCAGCCCGAGCCTCGGCCTCCATATCCTGCCTCAAGTCCTTCGCTAGTTTCTTATCTTGGTTGCAGTCTCGACGGCCTGTCTAATCCAGGCGTTAAGGCTCACACCGGCTTCCATTGCTGCCATCGTAGCCCGTCGGTGAAGCTCAGAGCCCAGACGGAGACGAAGATCTCCTGAAAAGGGTCTGACCGCCTCAATACCCAACTCTTTGCAAGAAGCGAGGTACTCGTCAATGGAGATTCGGAACTCCCGCCTGATCTCCTCCGCGTCGGGGGCCTCGGCATTGGCTATCGGATAGGAGCCGCTGTTGATTACCCTGGCATGTAGAACCCCCGCCTCGTCATCGAATACGACTTCTCCTACGTAGCCCTTGTATTCAAGCATTAGTAATCCCTCCAACGCGTTCAAGAAACGCAGCGATGTCACGCACCGTTTCTCGGCTAGTCTCAGGACGGGGATGAGGCCGGTGGACTACCATAGTTGTTGACAAGGGGAGAGTTCCTGCGCGACCGTGAGCCGCTGCCATTCCTTAGTTTGACAATGACAGCCTTGCAAAGCTAGAATTCGCTGCAATTCTACCAAACAAAACGTTCGGGCCGCCTCCACCGTGTAGGCGCGCTCCGATTACGTATGGAAAAAGCAATAAATGCTAAAAATCAGGCTTCGCCGTGTCGGGTCCAAGCAGAACCCCAAGTACAGGGTTGTCGTCGCCGATTCCCGCTCCCCCAGGGACGGCCGGTACGTCGAGAACATCGGCCACTACGATCCCATCCCCGACCCGCCTGCTCTCACCATTGATGAAGAGAAGGCGATCGGTTGGCTCAGGAAGGGTGCACAGCCCACGGATAGCGTCGCCAAGCTCCTGAAGAGGGCCGGCACCTTGGAAAAGGTGAAGGAAGGGTGAAAGAGCTGATCGAATACCTCGCCCGGTTCATCGCCGACTCTCCGGACGACGTGGTGGTGACCGAGGAGGAAGAGGACGACCGGATAATCATCCGGTTGGAAGTCGCCCCCGACGACAAGGGCAAGGTTATCGGCCGAGAAGGCCGGGTTGCCCAGGCGATGAGAACTCTGCTCCGCGTTGGCGCAGCCAAGCGCGGAGTTAGGGCAGTCCTCGAGATCGTATAGCAGCTCCGCTCACGGGCTTCCTGCACCATGGAACCCGAGTCCCAACCTGAACAAGAATCCCCCGGCCTAATTACGGTCGGCCGTGTCATTAAGCCCTTCGGACTGAGGGGCCAGATCGTCATCCATCCCTTAACGGACTTCCCAGAACGTTTCGCGCCGGGCTGCGCCATCCTCATCGAGGGCCAATCCTTCGAAATCTCGGCGAGCCAGCCCCACAAGGGCCGCTGGTTGCTGAAGCTGAAGGGTGTCGACACCCCGGAGCAAGCCGACGACCTGCGTGACTGCGCCCTGCATGTCCCTGAGTCCGACCTCCACCCCCTCCCCGAGGGTGAGTATTACCGTTTCCAGGTAATCGGCCTGCTGGCCGTCACCAGGGACGGCGACGAGGTTGGCCGGGTGACGGACGTGCTGGAAACGGGCGGTAACGACGTCTATCTTATAAAGGGGTCGGGCGGCGAGCGCCTGGTCCCGGCCCTGCCGCAGTTCGTCGCTGAGATCGACCTGGAAGCCGGTCGGATGGTCGTGGAGAATACGGAGCTGCTCTGAGCCGCGCCTCCCCGCTCATCCGCTATAATAAAGTTCCGAAGCGTCGTTGGTTTCGGGAATCTTCAGGGAGTTAAACGCCATGTCGGGACACTCCAAATGGTCCACCATCAAAAGGCAGAAGGGCGCTAACGACGCCCGCCGCGGTCAACTCTTCACCAAATTGGGCCGGGAGATATCCGTTGCGGTGCGCCGGGGGGGCCCCGACGCAGACACCAACTTCAGCCTGCGCCTAGCAGTCCAGAGGGCACGAGACAACAATATGCCCTTGGACAACATAGACCGGGCAATAAAGAAGGCCTCGGGTGACGGGGGCAGCGCCGACGACCTGCTGGAAGTGACCTACGAAGGTTACGGCCCCGGCGGCGCGGCCCTGATGCTCCAGGCCGTCACGGACAACAAGAACCGCACCGTGGCGGAGGTCCGCAGCACCCTCACCCGCAACGGCGGCAACCTGGGGGAGACGGGCTCCGTTGCCTGGAACTTCGACTCCAAGGGCGTGATCATGATCGCACCGGGATCGGAAGACCCCGAGGAGGTGGCCCTCACGGCCATCGACGCGGGGGCCGACGACGTGAAGATCGAGGACTCGGTGCTCGAGGTCTATACCAGGCCCGAGAACCTGGAGTCGGTCCGCAAGGAGCTGGAGGGGCACAACGTCACAATAGACTCCGCGGAACTGTCCCTGATCCCCAAGAACGTGGTCGAGCTGGACGAAAAGGGCGCCCTTCAAGCCCTCCGGCTGATGGACAAGCTGGAGTCCTTGGACGATATCCAGCGGGTCTACAGCAACGCTGACTTTCCACCCGAGGCCCTGCAGAGGTACGGCGAAGAGAACTGACCGGTACAGATTAAGCGAGGTGTCCTGCTGAGAGTGTTGGGCGTCGACCCGGGCACCATTAACATGGGCTACGGAGTCCTGGACGACAGCGACGCGGGTCCCAGCCTGGTCTCATGCGGTGTGCTGAAAGCCCCATCCTCCCGGCCAATCCCAGAACGCCTACACAAGCTGTACAACGGGCTTCGGGAGCTCATCGAGCAGTACTCGCCGGATGAGGTGGCGGTGGAAGAGCCCTTCGTTTACAAGAGCGTCCGCTCGGCGATGCTTATAGGGCAGGCCAACGCGGTTGCCCTTCTGGCGGCCGCCGAGGCTGGATCCGGAGTTTCTCAATACAGCCCCAGGCAGGTGAAGATGGCCGTCACGGGACACGGAGGCAGCGACAAGGAGCAGGTGCGGGAGATGGTATGCCTCCAGCTGGACCTGGACGCGTACCCCGACTCCCTGGACGCCTCCGACGCCGTGGCCGTGGCCCTGTGCCATATCCAGCAAAGCGCCCGAGCACGGCTGATCGCCGAGAGCGCGCAGGGGTAGGACTGTGATTACCGGCCTGCGCGGCACCCTGGAAGCGATATCCGACGATTCCCTCACCGTGGACATCGGGCCCATGAGCCTGGAGGTCTTCGCCCCGACTTCGACCATCGGGACGGTGGGGCCAGTCGGCGGGTCCGTGCGGCTGCACACCTACCTTTACATCCGGGAAGAGGTCCTGTCGCTGTACGGGTTCGGCTCGCTGGAGGAGCGGGATCTGTTCGTCATGCTGATCGGGGTGTCTGGGGTGGGCCCGAGACTCGCGCTAAGCATCCTATCAACCATGTCGCCTCGAGAGTTGGCCGGGGCAATAGGCGCAGAGGACACGGGCTCTCTAACGCGGGTCAACGGGCTGGGGAAAAAGACAGCGGGTCGGCTGATTCTCGAATTGAAGGGTAAGCTGGAGCGGGAGTGGGGAGAGGCAACCGTATCGCCGAGGCCCGACCTCGACGAAATTGTAGCAGCCCTCTCGGCCCTGGGCTACGCGCCGGCCGAGGCCCGTGCGGCGCTGTCGGGCATGAACATAGACCCCGCCACCCCCCTGGAAGAGAAGATCATGCTGGTGCTCCAGGGATTAGGCTCCGGGTAGGAGCGCAACGCCGTGGACAGACAGCTACCAAGACCGTTCAGCTTCCCCTGGGGTGGTGGACAGGTGGTGGAAGAGGTGAGCGTGATGCGCCCCCACTGGGAACCGACCATCCAGCTCCTCCGCTACGAAGACGGCGAGGAGTCCCTACGCTTCTGCTACTACCACGGCCCCCGCTTCGGCAGAGGCCCGATGATGGTCTCCGTCGAAGACCTCAAAGAGCTTAAAGCCCAGGCCCGTGACTCCGCCCCGAGGATTTTTGAGCTCCTGGAAGAGCTCTCAAAAGCATAGAGATACCTCGCATTTCCTGGGTCGGATGGGGTGTGGCCGCTTGTGATGTCGAAGAGCCGCCTGGGGCGGGAGGCTCTCGAAGTATGAGCGGGGGGCGTCCTCTCCCCTCTCCCTCGACCAGACCCTTCTCCCCTGTCATTCCGAGGCTCCGCGAGGAATCTAACGCGCATGCACACCAACCAACATCAAAACCAACACCTGCGCTACAGTGGTGGAGTGTTTGGGGAGTCGTCCATGTCGTCACAGACCGCCTCCGACCGGAGGTCCTACAAGAGGAAAAAGCCAGGAATATCAAGAGGCCCGGGCTTTTGCACCCGGGCCTCTATTGATACCAAAATTATTGCTGGCCGTCTCTGGCTTTTCTGTTCCGGTGATCTAAACCGGAGGAGCATCCCGTAAGGGGAGCTTGCTGGTTAGGGCCTCGAGACGGACTTCCGGTTCCCCACCGGAGACGCCCCCAACATCATGCCGCCCATACCTGTGTCTCCGGCGGGGCCGCTACAATCAATTTCGAGACGGCTAAACAGGAGATGAATCCTTTTCATCCGACCCTCCATTCTCGGGTGTAATCCCGTAGTCCCTAGGGTAACTAGCATACTAAAGATCCAATAACCTTATGTCAACATTGCGCCGCAATTCACAAAGTGGGGGTTTCAAATCCAAAGTGGGCTAATGGGGGCGAATCATAAATGCTGTCAATCGTCCGTACGAATGGAACCCGTCTCCTTCTAAGTCCTCAAGAGATGAATGAACTATGTCTTCGTATTTGCCCAATTTGCTCGTCCATTTTCCATCGACTAGTTGACGTGCCACATGAGTGACTTCATATTCGAGGGCGTAGATAGCGATTTTTTCATACCCTTGCTCTAAGCTGCCATCCTTACACCGCTCAAATCCCTCACTTCGAAATAGCTCCACAATGGAATCTACGGTAACATCGTTCGGTATGCATTCAGGCCAGTAGGCATAGTCTAAAGTCGGATCAAACCACGAGGAGTTATTGCCCAGTGCCCACGCAATGCAATTGTATTGTAGAGTTGCTTCACTAGTTACGTCGAAATCAACCAATCTTGGCAGCCACCAATAATTTTTTCGCATTTGTTATTCAATGTATTTCTTGCTCTTCCCCCATTCCAGCCAAGCTTGGGAAATCTTCATGATATTCCCTCTATCCTCCTCAGATATGTTTGGTCCATCGCCGGCAATTGCAGACAGTGCAGAAAACCAGTGATTCGGCTCCATTGCCAAATCTCCTAGAATTAGCGGAATTGCAGCCTTACCTATTGCGATTATTTCGAGGTAGGCTGGATGCGCTACAATCCGCGAACCCATTGACATATGCCCTGTGTCATGCTTCCACTGACGGGACAAGCGCTGGAACTTGTTTTCAACGTTCTCGTGCAAGTCGGGAAACAACAGAGCTAAATCGACATTAAATGGGGCCATCCCGCTAGAAGATCTTGCTAATTGCCTATGACTGGGTGGCCCAGCGGTTTCTAGAGGTATTCCATAGTTCCAGATGCCTTCGAAGCGCATGTGTCCAAGAGGAGAGTCCTTGGGAATGGGGCACTTGTCTAGGATGCTCGCTCCCTGAGTCTGGGTATTCAATCCACACCTCTACAGTCAGTGGTCTGTCTTCCGGTTTCACCGCGCTTCACGCGGACTCAACTCTCTAATTCTCTGGTTCAACCAATCTCTCATTACTATTGCGACATTTAGGTTCATCGCAATATCAACTTCAAGTACTCTTGTAATGCCATCGGGCAACTCGCGAGATGATTCTTTACCAATCCGGCCATCTTCACCTACTTCGTATTCAACCATTTCAGGCAAGTGCGATTTATCCTTGAAGACGGCCATCTGTATATATCCTCCGGGATGGACTCCTCCCCAGATACCGTCAATCTGAATATCTCGATATTGTTGGCTCTTGATGAAGTTGTATTTGACGTGAGATTTTATGGAGGCGTCGGTCATAGTTCCACCGCCTTTATTGGTATGCTGCCGCGTATGTTAGGTATCAATACAGTGAGATGTCAAACTTGCCAGAAGAGGGAACATCATGGGGAATCAGGTCCTACCCTGCACTCGACACCTTGCCCTCTAGCCTGTGAAGCAAGCGCTCTCACCACCTGAGCCAACCCCCACGTAGCCTAGCACTCCCACCCCCTCCATCTATAGATTCCCTTTGCCACGCCCTCTCTCCACATCCACCCCACCCCTCTCCCCTGATTTAGTCCGAGCCCCGCCGTCTGCCTAAACCCATGCCCACCCAACCACCTGCGCCCTATCTCACCGCACGCGAGTACCAGCCGCACCAGAACTTCTTCCATCGGCGGAAGATTGCGATGAAGACGGGGTTGGTCCAGATAAGGACCTTCCATATCGGCCACTTGTCGAAGCGACGGCAGGAAGGCCGTACGCGCGGACTTCGAATGTACGGGCCGAGTGGCCCACCAGTCACCCGGCTCAGACCGCTCCCCGGATGGATCTGCGGGCATGATAGAAAGTTTGCCTGCATTCGTGAGTGAAAGTCCTATGTATGTCACCTATGTTATTGTGTTGGTGTTGGATCCAGTAAGCTGAGTATGGAGAATCGCAGCAAAAGGCCAAGTGCAAGGAGGAGTAGCCCATGCTTTCACACAACTACACGTACCAAGAGTGTCTTGACATCTCGAAGAGGGTCTCCTGGTTGGAAGACGATGTCCTGGCCGACAAGAATTTCGACTTCTCGAAACGCTTTCTGCCCAACAGGCTGACCGGTGTAGACGAGATCGGATGTTTGAACGACAACGAGAGGCGTCAGCTGAATCAGATTATGGGCAACGCCTACTGCCACATCTTCGCGTTCGTGGAGGAGTTCATAATCCCCACCGTCACGGAAGAGGCTATGAATGATGTCTATGGGGATGAAGTCAGGGCCCGCTCGTTATTGCGGTTCGCTGAGGAAGAACTCAAGCATCAGGAGCTGTTTCGGAGATCGGTTGAACTCTTCGGCCGGGGTTTCGGCAGTGAGTGCGGCTTAATCCCTGGCCGGGAAGAGGTGGCGAAAGTAGTTCGGAGCAAGTCAAAGCTGGCCGTCATGCTATTGACCGCGATTATCGAATGGTTCACCCAGCTCCACTACATAGAGCATGTGCGCGACGACTCGGACCTCGATGGGCTGGTCCGGGATCTCCTGAGGTTTCATTGGATTGAAGAGGCGCAGCACGCCAAGCTGGACACGTTGCTGATCAGTGAAGTAGCCGAGCACCTGACCCTTGAAGAGCGGGAGAGTGCAATCGATGAGGTTCTGGAGCTTGGTGGGGCGATCGACGGGCTCCTGGCACAGCAGATTGGGCTGAACGTAGAAGCTCTTGAGAGGGTGACGGGACGGACGTTCACGGCTGCCGAGAAGGAGGAGATCACGACGAATACGCAGCGGGCGTGTCGGTGGACCTTCCTCGTATCTGGATTGCAGCACCCGAACATTGTCAAAGCGGTCAGTGAGCTGACTACATCAGGGCCGGGGAAAATAGAGGGCGTCGCCGCAGCGCTCTCAGCGTAGCGCTAGAGCCCCGGGTGGTCGCTTGTGCTGTCGGATGGTCCTGAAATCGCAACGTCCGGCCAGGACCAACGTCTCAAATACTAACGAAACTGTGCCGAATTTGAGACCGGGAGAGCCAAACCGGTGCTAGTGCGGCTGCATCACTAGCACTACAGCCGTAGTTTAAGAGCGGGCAGAATCAGGGCAGTTGAGTGCTGATGCGGTGAAGCTGTGGCAGGTCATGGGGTTGGCTTGGCCTCTTGTTCGGCCTTGCCTACCTCGGGTTGCCCTATGTGCACCCTCTATTCATTCTGCACGTCCACTGGTACGGTCCGCTTGCACTGTTCATCATCTGTCTTGCGGCCTTGAATCTACTCAAGGAGCTTTCCGCAAAGAGATGTTCATTTTCCCGATAACGATAGTTGATGCCCATGCGTAGCTGGCTGCACAAGATGGTGTATGGGCTCGCTATCCTCGGGTTGGGCCTGGGCTTGTTCCTAGTCGTATATCTGATTTTGGCCTTTGTTCAAATGTAGGCAGGTCGAGTCAGTGGTCTGAGCCTGTCCATTAGGCGCCCCTCCATTTATTCCCGGGGGGATGGGATCGAAGACTCGCCTCAGGCCAGTGACGCCACCCCCTTGACTCGATGTGAACACCTGTACTATATTACCCCCCAGGCCCGACAACCGACGTCGAGCCTAATCAAGGGAAAGGACATAGGAGTCCCATGAGTCGCACCAGCCTCCATAGGCCTCGTCACACCCGAGCGGTATGGGACCGCACGGCAACCGGCACGCGCCTCCTCCCAAGTCCTCATTCCTCCATCGTGTCCCTCGGATACCCCCTACCAAGCGATGGAAGGTCCATCGGCTTTTTGCGGCACACCCTCTCAAAGGGCCTTTGCCGATATACCGCCCCCTCATCAGGGCGTTTTGGCGTCGCCTCCTCAGGCCACGCTCTGGAGCTCAGCGTCACGCTGCTCCCTGGGGCCATCGTGCTCCCTGGGGCTATTATGCCCCCTAAGGCCATAGCGCCTCCTCGGGCCATCGTGCCCATTAGGGCTATCATGCCCTCTAGGGCCATCATGCCTTCTTCGGCCATAGTGCCCTTATGCGACTCCAACCACCGCTCCCACCGGAGTTTCCCCTTCGGTGCACCGCGGCACAGAGTCGATGTCCCGTCCCCCAGCTCAGTCGAGCGCTGCTGCCGGACGGATAGACCCCACACAGAGACTCCCTCGAACTTGGCACGTCTCCTCAGACATGTGTGGGGATGCCGCAGGATAGCCGCCGGCCTGGAAGATCCGCTGGGGCGGATCCCTGGGGCCGCCGCAGGTGTCGTAGTCTTCCTGTTTAAGAGTCTCGGACCTTCCATCGCCTCCCACCTCCACCCCCAACAAACCAAACCCCAAATTGAATCAACGCCGTCACCCCGCTCCCTTGTCATTCCGAGGCTCCTCAAGGAATCTGGAGCGGGGCATTCCCCTCCTTGGGGATGGGTCGCTCATCCCGTCGCAGATCCACCGAGGCGGGAGCCCAGTCGAAGGGTCGAGCGAGGATGCGCCGGGCTTTCTTCCCAGATCAATCAAACAGGCACGAGCTTTTGATTGTAACAATCAAAAAGCCCTCAAAACATGACAATCCGACAGCCCGATCTACCGGGCCGCGTGCCCCCGTGTTTCCACCATTTTTTGACAGGCACAAACGGTAGCTAAAAACAGGGCATTGTGGTACAATTATTTTGGTCGAGGTTTTGTACTTGTACTTATTTTGCCCACGGTTCCGTGACCGGTCGAAGGCCCAACTCTCGACTGCCAGACGGCCAGTCCCAGGTAGCAGACCACCCCGGTATGCTCCGTGCGCCATCAAGCAGACGTTATGGCGTTAAAACAAGAAACTGAGCGGTACACCGCCGCAGATATCCAGGTTCTCGAAGGCCTCGAAGCCGTACGTCGCCGCCCCGGCATGTACATCGGCAGTACCGACCAGCGCGGCCTCCACCACCTCATCTACGAGATCGTCGACAACTCCGTCGACGAGGCTATGGCCGGCTACTGCGACCAGGTCCTGGTTACCATCCACAAGGACGGCTCCATCACCAGCTCCGACAACGGCCGCGGCATCCCCGTCGAGAAGCACCCCACAACGGGCGTATCGGCGCTGGAAACGGTGATGACCATTCTCCACGCCGGGGCCAAGTTCGGCGGCGGCGGGTACAAGGTCTCCGGCGGCCTGCACGGCGTTGGCGCCTCGGTGGTCAACGCACTGTCGATCAGCCTGAGGGCAGAGGTGCGCAGGAACGGCAATCTTTATGCGCAAGAGTACCGGAAGGGGCTTAGCCTGGGTGCGCTCAAGAAGGTCGGGCCCGCAGACGGCACGGGCACCAAGATCATCTTCCAGCCCGACCCCGAGATATTTACCGAGCTTGACTATGATTTCGATACGCTGACAGAACACTTCCGGGAGACCGCCTACCTGAACAAGGGGCTGGAAATCCGGCTGGTGGACGAGCGGAGAGCGGTACCCGACAGCGAGATGACCTTCTTCTTCGAAGGGGGCATTTCCAGCTTCGTACGGCACATGAACCGCAACCGCGGCTCCGTGCCCGCCCTGCCCATATCCATCCAGAAGATCGCCGACGGGTCCAGCATCGAGATAGCCATGCAGTACAACAACGGCTTCTCGGAGACAACCCTCTCCTTCGCCAACTGCATCAACACCGCGGACGGCGGGACCCACGTCTCGGGCTTCCGGGCCGGACTGACCCGGGGCCTGAACGACTACGCCCGCAAGGGCAAACTGCTCAAGGACGACCAGACCAACTTGTCCGGCGAGGACGTAAGGGAAGGCCTGACCGCAGTAATCAGCGTGAAGCTGACCGACCCGCAGTTCGAAGGTCAGACCAAGGGCAAGCTCGGCAACGCCGACATGAAGAGCCTTGTCGAGTCGGCCATGTCCGAAGGGCTGGGGAAGTACCTTGAAGAGCACCCCCAGGACGCCAGGAGGATAATCGAAAAGTGCATGACCGCCGCCCGGGCTCGGGAGGCCGCACGCAAGGCCAGGGAGATGGTCCTGCGCAAGGGCGCCTTCGACGGCGGAAGCCTGCCGGGTAAGCTCGCAGACTGCTCAGAGCGGGACCCGAGCCGGAGCGAAGTCTACATAGTCGAGGGAGAGTCGGCGGGCGGTTCGGCAAAGATGGGCCGGGACCGGAAATTCCAGGCCATCCTCCCCCTGAAGGGCAAGATCCTCAACGTGGAGAAGGCCCGCCCCGACAAGATGCTCGCCCACGAAGAGATACGGGCTCTGATAACGGCCCTGGGCACCGGCATAAAGGAGACATTCGACTGTTCAAAGCTCCGCTATCACCGTGTAATTATCATGACAGACGCCGACGTGGACGGCTCTCACATCCGCACGTTGCTTCTCACCTTCTTCTTCCGCAACATGCCCGAACTGATAACGGGGGGCTACCTGTACATAGCCCAGCCTCCCTTGTACAGGGTTAGCAAAGGCAAGAAGGCCGAATGGAAGTTCTCTGACGGTGAGAAGGACGCTTGGTATGCCCGCCGGGCCTACGGCGGCATCCAGGTGACCAGCTCCGACGGAGAGAGGACTTTCTCCGGCACGGAAATCGCCCGGCTGATAGAGCCGCTGAAGCGGTTCGGCGGGGCGTGGAGGGACGTCGGCCTGCCCGACGAGGTCGCGCCTGGGCTGATGGAAGGCCTGGTTAAGAACGGGTCCATCGAAGAGGGAACGGAAGAGGACGTAGAGGAAGACGAGCTGGGTGGGCTGGTTAAGCAATTCGAGGCCCGGGGCTTCGACGTCAATGTCCCCTCCAACGGGCTCGCGCCGCAGAAGATTGAAGTCTCCTGGGGCGGTGATACCGGCGCCACTATACCGCTGCAGATCGTCGACGCTCCGCCCATGCACACCTGTAAGGAGTTCTACCCATCAGTGAAGGATGTGGTCACCCACGGCAGCTTCCGGGTCACCAAGAAGGACAAGGACCTGAACGAAGAAGTGTCGTGGAGCGGGCTGGCAGGCCTCATAGAGCGTCACAGCGACACCCGGGGCATCTCCATTCAGCGCTACAAGGGCCTGGGAGAGATGAACCCGGACCAGCTGTGGGAAAGCACCATGAACCCGGAGACCAGGACCATCCTTAAAGTCGCCGTAGACAACGAGATGGAAGCCGACATCATCTTCAACACCCTGATGGGGGACGAGGTGCCGCCCCGCAAGCGCTTTATCCAGAACCACGCCAAGAACGTCCGGAACCTGGATATCTAACCGCTCGGGACCCGGTAGAGCCCTTTCTCCTTGATGTAGTTCCTGACTGCCGGGGGCACCAAATACCTGATCGAAAGCCCTTCCTCAACGCGCTTTCGGATCCCCGAGGAACTGATGTCCACCTGGACATTGTCCAGCACGTGGATCCTGTCGGAGACTCCTGGCACATCGCGGTCCAGGGCGGCAATGTCTAAATCCGTGTAGCCGGGCCTGCGCATGGTTGCGAAGTGACAGATGGAGACCAGCCGCCGAGGCTCCTTCCACCTGCCGAGCTCGGCCAGTGCATCGAGTCCGATGATGAAGTAGAGTTCTACGTCGTCTCCCATCCGTGCTGCGAGCTGCTCTATGGTGTCGACGGTGTAGGAGGCGCCCGGGCGTTCCAGCTCCTGGGTGTCTATTGAGAAGCTGGGGTTGCCCTCCACAGCCAAGCTGAGCATGTCGAGACGCCATTCCATGTCGGACACGTTCTCGCCGTCCTTGAACCAGGGTCGGCCTGCTGGTATGAATAGGACTTTGGAGAGGCCCAGCTTGGCTTGCGCCTCTTCTGCGATGATCAGGTGACCGTTGTGGACCGGGTCGAAGGTGCCGCCTAGGACCCCGACTCTTACGTCCATTCCATATCCGACCCACCGATCCTTACTGTATCCCCTTCCACAACACCAGCCTTCTGCAGGGCTTGGTGCACGCCTGCCCTTTCCAACAGCGACATGAGCTGCATGCGGGCCTCCCAGTCGGATATGTCGGTGCCCCTGACCAGCCTCTCGAGCTCTCCGGCGTGGACTACGTAGGTCTCGGCATCCTTGACCACGGAGATACGCCGACCCTTGGGCTTGGGCCTGAGCACCGGCACCTCAGCTGAACCTTGTGACGAGGATTCCATTCCGGTCGCTTTCACCAATTCCACCAGGCGCCTCATCAGCTCAGGGATTCCTTCACCAGTGGCCGCTGATACGTAGCACACTGCTACAGCCCCGGGAAATTCATCTGTGCTCTCAGAGGCCTCATTGAGCTCATTGTCAGCAAGGTCTACCTTGTTCACAACTACCAGCCTCGGCTTCCCGTGCACGTACTCGTCCTTCGCAGCCAGCGCGTCGGTTACCCGGCGGTAGGAATCGGCCAGGGATTCCTCAGTGGCGTCCAATACCAGTGCAACCAGCGAGGCTCTGTGTGCGTGTTTCAGAGCACCATCCCCCGAGCTGGAAGTCGACCACACCGAAGGCACTTCAAGGAGCCGGTACTGGGTCCAGTCAGTCTCCATCACACCGACAATGGGGTCGACGGTTGTCATCCAGTAGTCGGCCACTTTTGCTCCCGCCGCGGTCATCTTGTTCAGCAACAACGACTTACCGGCATTGGGATCTCCAATAATAGCCACGTCGCACAGCATCTTAAATGTCAGGCGTACCTCTCGTGTCTCTCCCGGCTCCCCAACCTCCGCCATCCGAGGCACTTTCATGGTAGAGGTAGCATATGTGCGGTTCCCTCTTCCTCCACCCCCGCCGCTGCAAACGATGTGCTTCTCATCGGCACACGTCATATCCAAGGTAAAGCCCGCCCCCTCACCCATTACCTCTGCAACGGTACCTACAGGTACCAAGACCACGAGATCAGCGCCTGCTCTTCCTATTTTTTTAGACCGACGGCCATCCCATCCATCATGAGCTGCAAGCTTAGGCGAGGTAACCAGGTGGGACAGAGAACGAACCTCGTATGTCGGGTGTAGGAGGACAGATCCGCCCTGGCCGCCACCTCCGCCATCCGGCCCCCCGAAAGGAACGAATTTCTCCTTCCTAAAGGTGACCGCCCCTCTCCCACCTCGACCTCCGGATAACACAACCGACACGTTGTCAACGAGCATTCCTGTGACCTATTTCTAAAGACATACTTCGGGTCTTTATTCTTATTCCAGTGTGAGTTTATTTGTATAGAGTATATTGATGAATATATGTAACAAGAGTAGTAGGAGTAGTCTGGGTTTACTGCCCTGAAAGGTTATTCCATGCAAAGTCAGTAGTGAAATGGAACATGGGCCGAGAGTTGTTTGACTGTTAGGCTTGTCTTATGACGCGGTCCCGTACTTTTGTTTATCCAATACCTGATCTAGTGATTGGAATACACATATTATATCCGAGCTATGTCGGCAAGGCAGGTTGTGGATTAAAGTAAGTTACGTGGCGGGAATTCCGGGGATGAATAAGTAAACCCAGAGGGACATGGTTGGGATAGAAACTGGGTGGGTTAGGCCCGAGGCTAGGCGAGTTAGACGCGAGAGTTGCTGAATAAGGTGTCTCTTATTCGCGCTAAGTCCAACCTAATGGACTTGCTAGCTAGCGCTCGTTCTGAAATCTTGCGGCATGCGGCGCTTACGCCGGTGGGGGTCCTGTCGCCGAATAGCGCCCCGATCCTCATCGGGGTCAGGTGGAGCTCCTCTCGGAGGAGATACATCGCGATGTCCCTGGCTTGCACGTAGCGTTTCAGCCTGCGCTTGCCGGTGATCTCGTCTATGGAGAGGCCGAAGTGGGTGGCAGTGAACTCTATGATAGCGTCGGAGGATGTGCTGGCTGGGCTCAGCTCGGCGCCTTTGAGAAGTGCCTCGCTGGCCAAAGCCAGGGTGACGGGCTTGGATTCCGCCTTTGCTAAGGCGAGCACCCGGTTGAGAGCCCCCTCGAGTTGCCTGACGCTTCCATCGACCATGCGGGCTATCATGTCCAGGATCGAACCCGGGACATCGACGCTCATGGATGAGCACTTCAGTCTGAGGATTGCCACCCGGGTATCGAGGCTTGGGGCTGTGATGTCCGCCAGGAGGCCTCCTTCGAACCGGGACACGAGCCTGGGGTCAAGGGCTTCGATATCCCTCGGGTGCCTGTCCCCGGCGAACACCAGTTGCCGGTTGGAGCCGTGGAGGTCGTTGAACACGTGGAAGAATCCCTCCTGGGTCTGCCGTTTGCCCCCGATGAACTGAATGTCGTCCACCATCAGCAAGTCGACTTCCCGGTACTTCCGCCGGAAGTTGCCGAAGTCTCGCTCTCGAGCCGCCTCGGCGTAGTCGGTGGTGAACTGCTCCGCCCCGACGTAAAGCATGTCCCGATTCCGAGACCTGGCGTTGTGGCCGATGGCATGGAGAAGATGGGTCTTGCCAAGGCCAACGTCTCCGTAGATGAAGAGTGGATTAAACGGGTAATCGGTGTTCTCTGCGACGGCCTGGGCCGCAGCGTGGGCGACCCTGTTGAATCGGGCGACCACCATGGAGGTGAAGGTATAGTTTCGGTTGAGAGGGGCGGACTTGTGTCCTGCAGGAGGAGTGTAGGCTCCCGCCGTGTCCGCATCGTCGTCATGCCCGCCTGTGACCGCGGAGGAAGGGGTGAAGGTCTGGGGAGAGAGGCCCGGTGGGGAGGATACGAGGAACTCGACGATGAGTGGTATGCCTGTTAGGCCTCGGATGGTTTCCTCGATGCGGGGCCTCATCTTGAGGCGCAGCCACTCCGTGACAAAGGCGTTTGGCGCTCCCACGGTGAATCGGCCCTCGCCCGACGAGACCCCCACGGTGCCCTTAAGGTACGTGTCGAAATAGGGTCGGGTTACCTGAAGCTCCAGCTCTCCAAGGGCTGCGCGCCAAACGTCTTTTGCGTTATTTTCTTCCATTACCGCCAGATGATAACCAGTCTTATTTTGGGCGCGAAGAGATACGGCAAAGGTATGACTCTTCTCGAGCCGGGGTGGGGGAGGCACAGTATTCAGGCACAGGCCTGGAACTCCGGGCCTAAGAATCCATCTGCAATCCCTTACTCCAATCGGATCGGTTGAACCGAGTCCGCCGCCGGGGGAAGGGGGGCAAAAGAGTTGGTCCTCCACCAACAGAGAGAGGATAACATACCCCCAATATGGGCGTGTCAATGAATGAGTAAGGCAAATTTTGCGCGTCTTTTGGTGGGTTATTCGTGGGGCTGACCCACCGACATGGAATGCTTTGCCTGCCCCGTTTCGAGACCCTATAATGCGCCCAAAGCTCGGCAAAGAAGAGGTGACGATTCAAGGTTCCTAAAGACTTCCAAGACCTGAGATGTGTGTTCATGGGAACACCCGAGTTTGGTGTCCCGACCCTCGAGCACCTGGCCGGGAGTGGGTTGCGCGTGGTGGGGGTCTACACTCAACCGGACCGGCCCTCCGGCAGGGGTAAGAAGACGAGGAAGTCACCGGTCAAGGTTTTGGCTGAGGCTCGGGGTCTGTCCGTATTCCAACCGGAAACTCTTTCCACGCAGGACGCGCGAGCGGAGATGGAGTCTCTCAAGCCCGACGTAGTTGTCGTCGCCGCGTATGGTCTTATCCTCCCGAAATGGACGCTGGACCTGCCGACCTATGGTGTCCTCAACGTCCATCCATCCCTGCTGCCGCGGCATCGAGGCCCGGCGCCGGTGGCCAATGCGATTCTGGAGGGCGACGAGGAGACCGGTGTAACGGTAATGAAGGTCGAGCCGAAGGTGGACTCGGGCCCGATTCTCCGCTCAGTAAGCCTAGAGATCGGGCCGCGGGAAACTACTGGGGATTTGACCAAGAGGCTGGCTGAGATGGGGGCGCGACTCTTGGTGGAAACGCTGAGGGGCTGGGTTCGGGGCTTGATCGAGCCAATCGTGCAGGACGACTCGCTGGCCACTTTTAGCCGGAAGGCGACTCGGAGGGACGGGGAGATCAACTGGACTCTGCCGGTGGTGGAGATAGACAGAATAATTCGGGCCTATGACCCTTGGCCCGGGTCCTTCACCACGTGGACGGGACGGAGATTGAAGGTGTTGGAGGCAGAACCCTTCGAGGGAGGAGTGGGTGACCCAGGGATGGTGATGAAGGGGAGGGGAGGGGTGGTGGTGCAGACGGGCCGGGGTCAGCTTGCATTGAAAAAAGTGCAACCGGAGGGGAGTCGGGGGATGGAGATAGAGGCCTTCATCCTCGGGCGCCCGGAGTTTATTGGGACGAGGCTGGGGAGTTAACTGCGGTCCAAGTTGCTGAGGATGGCGTGGGCTGCGTTGTGGCCCGGAGCGCCTGTGACCTCTCCGCCGGGATGAGTCCCACCGCCGCATAGATAAAGGCCGTCTACGGGCGTGTTGTAGTCCGACCACCCGGGCAGCGGGCGGCGAGAGAAGAGCTGGCCCGGAATGGTGTCGAGCTGGCGGATGTTCCCGTCGGTGAGGCCGACCCTCCGCTCGATATCCATCGGGGTGAACACCTGCCACTGGTCGACCACTTCGCGGATGTTAGGAGCGTAGACGGACATGGTATCCATGAGAACATCGAAGATCTGCTGGTGCGCGTGGTCCCAGTCACCGTTGGAAAGGGTGACCGGCTGGAGCTGCATCCACATGGACATGACGTAGTGGCCTGGAGGGGCAAGGGAGTCGTCGTAGACGGAGGGTATCTGGATGTACATCTGGGGGCTGTTGGTAAAGCGGCCGGCGAGGGCATCCTGGAGGTTGGCCTCGAAGTATTCGACGGAAGGGCAAATCTTGATCATGGCCAACATCTTGGGATCGAATCCCGGGCCCAGGTGGCGGCTGAAGTCGGGGAGACCTGTTAGCGTGCAGTGGAGCTTCACGCTGGAGAATTGGGTCTTGAGGCGCTTGACCCTGCGCCGGAAGTCGGAGTCCAGGTCGTCGGGATCGAGCAGGTCCAGGAAGGTGCGCTTGGGGTCGGCGTTGGAGACAATGGTTGGGGCGTAGAACTCGGCGCCGTCCTCCAGGGCGACGCCTACGGCGTGCCCATCCCGGACGATGATTTGGGAGACGGGGGAGTCGGTGCGGACCTCGGCCCCAAAGTTGGCTGCTGATCTGGCCATGGCCTGGGTGATGGCGCCCATACTGCCCTTTGCCAGGCCCATGTTCTTGGGGTCTGTAAACCGGTCGATGTGGAAATATGCAATGGCGAAGGCAGAGCCGACTGAGGCTGGGTCTCCGGTCTCGGCGGCGCCGATGAACGCGCCGCGTATCTGCTCCGACTCGAAATGTTCCTCAACAAGGTCCTTCATGCTGACAGTAAGCATGGTCTCCAGGACGTCTTCGTCGCCCGTGGCCCGCGCTCGGTCAAAGAGTTGGGCGAGAGTGGGGGCCGGAGCGAGAACATAGTCCTGGACCAGGCCTGCGGCCTTCTCCCAGAACCGGTTCCAGGCGGGATAGGCCTCGGCGTCTTTGGGGGAGATCGCTGCGATCTCGCTGATCATCCTGTCCGTGTCCCGCCAGAGGTTGATGTAGGAGCCGTCCGGGTAGGGCAGGAACCTGACGGGGTCGAGGGGGATGACGTCAAAGCCGTAGTTGCGGAGCTGCAGGTCGTCGATGACCTTGGCCTGGAGCATGTGGCAGTGGTAGGCGCAGGCGGGGAACCGGTAGCCGGGAATGAGCTCCTCGGTGGTGCAAGCGCCGCCAACTATGTCCCGGCGCTCGAGAACGAGGACGCGGAGGCCGGCGCGGGCAAGGTATGCAGCGCAGGTGAGGCCGTTGTGGCCCCCACCGATGACTATGGCGTCATGGGTGGGAGCAGTCATTTCTTCTTCCTTGACTTGGGGCCGAAGGGCTCGGGGAGGAAGGGGCCGTCACGGGCCTCAAGGAAGCCTTTCAAGCCGCCGGTGGACTGTGCGTCCCAGAGAGCCTCTCGATGGCCGCCGTGGGAGCTGTGTGCCACGCTGGAGAGGGCCGCATTGACCTGCATCGCAGCGCCGAGTCCCATCGCCTCCATGCCCATCCAGGTGACTGCCTTGTTGACTCGGACGGAGGCCTCGGGGACCAGAGCTATGCGTTCGGCGAGGGCCCAGGTCACGGCTTCCAAGTCAGCCTCGGGGACTACCTGTGTGACTACACCGATACGGAGGGCCTCCTCGGCGCCCATGTGGTCTCCGGTGAGGGCCCAGCGGTGGGCCTGCTTCCAGTTCGAAAGGGCGGCTAGCATGAATGATGTATTGGAGATGTGCCGGACCTCGGGTTGGCCGAAGACGGCGTTGTCGGCGGCAATGGTGATGTCGCAGGCCATGCTGTACCAGAACCCGCCCCCGAAGCAGTAGCCCCTGACGGAAGCGATGACCGGCACGCCCAGCTTCCAGAAATGGGTGAACTGGTCTGTATCGTAGGCGTCCCGGTCCCACCAGAGCTTGATGTAGTCGCCGATTTCAAAGCCCTGTGGGTCGGCTGCAGGGCGACCGTCCTCGCGGGGCTTGATGTCATAGCCGGCGGAGAAGGAACGCCCGGCACCGGTGAGGATGACGACGCGGACTCCGGGATCGGCGTCGGCCTCATCGATGGCCAGTCGTATCTCCTTTACCATGTCGTCGCTGATGGCGTTCAGGACATCGGGCCGGTTAAGGGTCACCTTGACGATTTGACCAGTCTTTTCGTAGAGCAGGGTGTCGTAGGGCAATGGCTACCTCCGGGCATGGGACTGTGTAGAATCGCGCTCCGGCATTCTAACCCAGTGTGACAGGAGGGACAACGGAAACAGCCGCTGCAGATTGATGACCTGATTGGGCCGACAGGCCAGGCATGAAGGGGGAGGTTTGATTGATGTGCGGACTCAGGCGTGATCTTTGATTGTTTTGCGGTGTTTCCCCAGGATGGGCATGGGGCATTTTGAGGGTATGGGCTAATAGGCAGACCCTTTCGTGGGTGGGGTGAGGGGTGTGGACGCCCCACTCGGGACGCCCACACCGAGGGCGACTGGCCTGTCGTCCCTACAGAGGAAGTGGACAAGGGGGAGGGAGGGGGAGGGGAGGGTACGCCCCGAGGAGCGGGGCCCCTGCCCTTCCGGGGATGGATTCACGCCTCGGCGCACTTTCAGCCTGCCTCCGCAGGAATGACGGAGAAAACGGGAGGGGGATGGGATGGAAGGTCCCGGATGGTTGCGCAGGAAGGCGGCGACGCCTGTACCGATGGGTGATGTCCACGACAGCGGATATTCCACATCGGCGCCGGCTCTGCGACAGCCCCGTGCTTCTGAGAGGATGTGGAGGAGACGCGGGGGAAACTCGGTGTGGGGCAGTCTCGACCACCAGAAGTGCCCGGCCATACGGAGATATGGGGGCGTGGACTCTCTGCCGTCGCTGGGTGGAATGAGCCCTCCGAGGGCTACGACGGCGGAGTCTCTGGGCACAATGGCCCTGTTGAGCAGCATGACACCGTGCTCGTAGGCGTCGCCTGAGGGGGCGAGGATGATGCGCCGGGTAAGTGGGGCGCGCACTTGGCAGGGGCCCTTGGAAAGGGCAAGCCAGTTTTTGTCCGGGAACCTTCCATAGCCGGTCACTGGGACCGGGCGGAACGATGATTGATCGCTGCGGAGGCGGAGGCGTTCGGCCTTGGGGCAGCGCTTGTAGTGGGGGTTGAGTTGGGAGACGGTAAGGGAATGAGGATTGGGGAGGAGGCGCGTGCCGGTGGCCGGGCGGTCCCATACCGCTCGGGGTCGACGGGGCCTATGAAGGCTATTGCGACTCATGGGACTCCTATGCCCTTTCCTGATTAGGGCCGACGTGGGGTGTCGGGCCTGGGGTGCAATATAGTACAAATGTTTTGATTTGGTCAAGGGGTTGGTGTCACTGGTGGGTGCAAAACTCGAAAATCGGAGGTTTACGCCTAGTGTGAAGGCCGGAGCTAACGAGTTTGCTGGTAGTTTTACACCTGTGAAATTCGTGCCTAATCCTTATTGACTTTAGGCATGAAATCCTTATATATTGCACAAGCGTTTCACATAGAGGTGGCATAAACGCGGAGGACCCCGGCATTCCAGTGCCGAGGCCACCATAAGGAAGAGATCAACTCGCCCTTCAGCCAGGGCTACTTCGATGTCTGGAAGAAGCTCGTTGACCATTTCGTCGGCGATTGGTCACTTTGGGCACGAATAATGCAGCACATTAGATGAGACACCTATTCGTGGTCATCTCGTTGATAGTTGTCGCTACTCTGGCCTGTGCCGATGCGACAGCCCCTACGGTCTTGCCAACTCCCACGGCGATGCCCGTTCTTACGACTATACCCACTAGGCCCGCGCCTACACCGACTTCGACGCCTCGACCGATGTCGATGCCGACTCCCACGATGGCACCACGGCCTACCACAGCGGCCATAGCAGCTCCTGCCGCAACTCCTACCACCACACCAACAGCGACTTCGGCCCCTACTGCCGTGCCCTCACCGATTCCGAGTGCTACACCAACTCCAGCGCCGCCGCCGACCGCTACCCCGACGCCGGTGCCGACGCCAACCGCCATACCCAGGCCGACCCCAACGCCATCACCGCCACTGCCGCCAGCTCCTGAGGACCGTGGCTGGAACGTTCTCGGGGACCCAGAAGCACCGGTTACGCTGGAGAAGTTCGGGGATTTCCAATGCCCGGCCTGTCGGTGGTGGGCGGAAAGAACGGGTTTGGAGATCAGGCCAACCTACATCCAGCAGGGTCAGGTAAAGTTGGTCTACCGCCACTTCGTCATCTTTGGCGCCCACTCCCGGCTACAGGCGCTGGGCTCTGAGTGCGCCGGTGAGCAGGGTGCGTTCTGGCAGTTCCATGATCGGATTTACCAGGATGGGCCTCTTGAGCGGGAGGGGATGTTCGAACTGGCCGGCACCCTTAGGCTGGACGTGCCCCGATTCACTGCGTGTCTCGAAGAAGAGCGCTACGCACAAGCCGTGGAGGCTGACGGCTCTTTTGGGGATGCCCTGGAGGTTCAGTCTGTGCCGACATTGTTGATACGGAGCGGCGATCAGTGGATCATGCGTGTCGGAGCGATTGGCATCGAAACCCTCGGGCCTATACTGGACCAGTTACTCCAGCAAAGCAACGACCGATGAGGCATCTATTCATCATCTTGCTGATAGTTGCCGCTGCTTTGGCCTGTTCCGAGACCACCCCTACTGCTGCCACGACCTCGGCCGAATGAGAATCATGCTGCGAATCTACCATGGCATCGACCTCACTAAGCCGGGGATGTAGTCTTCAACGACTTCTTCGTTAGCCGCACAGCGATTCTCTATCGTCTTCATCTTGTCCCGGTGCCGGGCTAGGGCCTTTCGAGAGCCATTCTGGTTGGTTTTCATAGCTAAACTACTCTTTTTGGTAGTTTTGCACCTGCCTCGTCACACTATGCGGCGGGGCGGTTCGGGAACCATCCCTACGGCCCTAGCCCTCTCACGCCTCGGTGTACGCCAAAGGTGCACTTTCAGCATCTACGACCCGTCGAGGGAGGGGGGACTGGACCCCACTCCCCAGATCCCTCGCGGAGCCTCGGGATGACAGGGTAAAGAGGCTGGGTTGGGATGAAGGTGGGCGTGACGGATTGGCTGTGCGTGGGCCACCTCTGCTCGACCCTTCGAGTGCCTTCCGCCTGAGGCGGATGAGCGGCCCCGCGCCGGGGGATGGGATCACCCTCACTCTCCTCGGGGAGCCTACGACTCTCCTAGGCGAGTCTTCGACCCTAGCCCTCTCACGCCTCGGTGCAGGCCAAAGGCGCACTTTCAGCATCTACGACCCGTCAAGGGAGAGGGGACTGGACTCCACTCCCCAGATCCCTCGCGGAGCCTCGGGATGACAGGGTAAAGAGGCTGGGTTGGGATGAAGGTGAGCGTGACGGATTGGCTGTACGTGGGCCACCTCCGCTCGACCCTTCGATGCTCCAAAGGCGCACTTCCAGCTGGCTCAGGGTGAGCGGCCCCCCGCCTGGGGATGGGTGGCTATATCCAGCGCCTACGGAAGGCCGAGACGAGCGCTATGAAGATCAGCATAGCGAATATGGTTAGCAACCCCCAGTTAACGACGCGGTCGAAGAGAGGGTTGATAACGGCAGTAGCCAGGACTATTCCCAACGTGATTGCCGCGGCCCAGAGGAGGGCTCGGGACCAGGGGCGGGGGATTTGAGGCTTTGATTTAGGCATATTAGCTAAACAGTGCTGCGACGTTTCTGCGCTGTATCTTACCGGTGGCCGTGCGCGGAAGGGTGTCGACTATGTGTACGGTCTTGGGAACCTTGAAATCGATTAGGTGCTTTTGGCAGAAGGCCTGGATGTCCTCCTGCGTAGCGTCTCCGTTGAGGACGACGGCGGCGTGGACTTCCTCGCCGAATTTTTCGTCAGGGACGCCGAAGCAGATGGCGTCCTGCACGGCGGGGTGCTGGGCAAGGACTGCGTCCACCTCCAGGGGAGCGATCTTCTCGCCGCCGCGATTGATCAGCTCCTTCAAACGGCCCGTGATGTTGAGGTATCCGAGATCGTCGAGGAAGCCCTGGTCTCCAGTCCTGAACCAGCCGTCTGTAAAGGAGGAGGCGTTGGCCCGTGGGTTGTTGCGATAGCCTTTCATGACGTTGGGCCCCATGATCACGACTTCGCCCCGGTCCCCGTCTGCGAGCATACCCCCGGCCTCGTCCATAATGGCGATCCGGACACCGGTTCCTCGGCCAACGGTCCCTGCAAAGCGCTGAGCCGGAGGCAGGGGGTTGGAGGACATCTGGTGGGATGCCTCGGTCATGCCGTATGCCTCTAGGACGGGGGAGTCGAAGCGAGCCTCCATGCCATCGAGAACGGCGGGAGCCAGGGCGGCGCTGCAGGAGCGAATGAAGCGGAACGTGCCACGGGGAGCGTTGTCGCTGTCGGCGCGGGAGAGAAGGATCTGGTGCATGGTCGGTACGCCCGAGTACCAGGTGGCGGCCTGCTCCAGGGCCACGGGCCAGAAGTTGCTGGCGCTGAATCGGCTTGGGACGATGGTCGTGCCTCCGCTGGCGAAGGTGGAGAAAAGGACGCCGATGAGACCGTGGACGTGGAAGAGGGGCATTATCATCAGGGCCCTGTCCTCTTCCGAGAGGCCGTAGGTTCCCACGATGTTATCGAGGGACGATGCGAGGTTAGCGTGGCTGAGCGGAACACCCTTGGGTCGGCTGGTAGTGCCGCTAGTGTGGAGGAAGAGGGCTATGTCGTCGGGGGTGGGGCCTTCGGGCTGGCCCTTGCCCACTAGTGTTGTGCCGTCCCGCGTCAGGCGGACTGCGCCGTCACCCGAGTCATGGGCCTCGATGCAAAGAAGTCCTAGCTCTTGGGCCGCTCCCCGGGCGGGGTGCTCCTCCGGCGGGAGTATGGCCAGTGAAGCGCCTGCGTCCTCCATGTAGAAACGATACTCCTCTTCGGTGTAGTTGGGGTTGAGGGGGGCGGCGACCGCTCCCAGCCGGGCCACGGCGAGGAAAGTGGCTACGAATCGGATGTCGTTGCCCAGGACTATGGACGCTGCCTGTCCACTGGAGAGGCCGGCGGCGGACAGGGTAGAGGCCAACTCTTCGACCTGGTCTCGGAGCTGCCGGTAGGTAAGGCTCGGGCCGTTGGGCGTTACCACGGCGGTTTTGTCCGGGGCCCCGGCGTCGAGCAGTTGGGCTAGGGTCTGCATGTCTGCGGTCTCCTGATAGTGGGCGTGAATGAGACAGCGTAGATGATAGCAGGCATTAACGATCCGTGCACAATATGGACGGGTTATCAGAGTTGCTAGAGTTGGGGCACAACCCGTTCGGCGATTACCTGGGCGTGCTCGATGAGATTGTAGACTGGGTTGAACATGATCATGTCCAGCTCCTCCTCGGCCAGGGGGCCGAGCTTGTCAACGATCTCATCCACGGAGCCTATCAGTGAGACCTTCATCCCGAGTTCGGCGCTGTGGTAGTGGTCCAGGAACCACTGCTGGATCTTTCTGTTGGCGGACTCCCTGTCATCGTCGATGGCCAGGTAGACCCGTTTGGAGATGGGGAAGGCGGCAGGGTCTCGGCCGTTCTCTTCGAGGGCAGAGCGCAGCTTGGCGAGAACCTTCCTGAACGCGGCGATATCGGAGGCGTTTGCGGCACCTGCACCCATGAACCCGTCGCCCATTCTGGCTGCACGCTCGACCGCGGAGTCGGCGGAAGCGCCGAACCAGATGGGAATGTGAGGTTTCTGGACGGGCTTTGGGTTTATGGAGACGTTATCCAGGTTCCAGAAGTTGTTTTGGAAGTCGACGCTGGGCTCGGCCCACAGCCTGCGGATCAGGGTGACAGCATCTTCGAAGCGGGCAATCCGGTGGGAGGCGTCGAATCCGAAGGCCGGGTAGGATTCACCGTCCCCGCCTATTCCCACTCCCAGGATGAGCCGACCTCCCGAGATCTGGTCCAGGCTCGCCGATATCTTGGCTACATTCACGGGATCGTGGTAGGGAAGGACGACGACGGAGATGCCGAGCTTGATGGTTTGGGTGCATGATGCGGCGAAGGCGAGGAGGGTGAAAGGGTCCAGGTTGGGGCTGGTGGCAAAGACTCCATGCTGGGTCCAGACGCTTTCGTAGCCCAGCTGCTCAACGAGGGTTAAGTGCTCCCGGATGAGGCCCAGGTCTGTGGGCCCGGGCGGGAACATTTGGGGAACGGCAATGCCGACGGTGGTGCGGTCTCGTATTACTAGCTGGTTCATTGCCTCTGCCTTCATGTTTCTCAGGCCCGTCTACCGGAACCTGGGAAGGACTTCCTTGCCGAGGATCTCCAGCTGACGCATGGCGTTGGCGTGGGGCATCCCGGGCCACTGTACCCGTATGTTCAGGTGGTTGACGCCCAGTTCGTCGCGGTAGCGCTGGATCTCGCGGACGACTTCCTCGGGATTGCCGATAAGGAAGCGGTCTCGCGCAAGCTGGTCAAAGGGGACGGAGAAGGACTCACCTTCGGGGAGTTCCTTGTCCTGCCCCCAAGATGCGTAGGCGGCGTACTTGCTCTCGAGGTAGGGTCGGCTTTCGGCGTAGGCGGTTGCGGAATCGGGAGCCACGTAGAGCTCGCGCATCATGGGCAGCGTAGCGGGCATGGCCTGACCGGCCTCTGCGGCGATCTTTCGGTAGTAATCAAGCTGGCCCGAAATCAAACCGATGGTGGCGTGGGGATTGATGACCCAGGGATATCCCCAGCGAGCAGCCCTTGCGATGGCCGGAGGCCCGTTGGCGGCTACCCATATGGGCGGATGGGGCTTTTGCACGGGCCGGGTGGCGACCCGGACTTTGGGAACTTTGTAATAGGTGCCGTTATATTCGACCTCATCTTTGGTCCAGAGAAGGCGGATGATATCCATGGCCTCGTTGAGGCGGGGGATGCGCTCGGAGCGTTGGATACCAAAGGCGGTGTACTCCTCGTCCCGGTACCCGATCCCAATTCCCAGAACGAAGTGGCCACCGGACATGGCGTCGAGGGTGGCGCAGGTCTCGGCGACGTCCACAGGGTTGAGAAGAGGGATGAGGAGTACCGTAGCCGCGATCTCCATGCCCTCGGCGTCTGCGGTGAGTCTGGCCAGGAGGGGGATGATGGCACTCATCTGGTATGGGTGGGAGAGGTAGTGCTGGCCGGCACATATCATGTCGAAGCCGGCTTCGCGGGCGAGGCGGGTCTGTTCGGAGGCGTCGGCGATGCGCTGAGAGACGGACTCGCCGACCGGGTGCTGGGCGTTGATAAATAGACCGAATTTCATACCGTGTCTTCTGATCAACCGCCTGAGGGTCGGGCGGAGATGAGAATCTCGACGGCGACTTCGTCTGTGACGCTGACGAAGCTCCCGACGATGGGGGCGGTCATCCCGAAGTCGGACCAAACGAAGGAGGTGCGCCCGAGAATGTGCACCACGTCGCCGTCGTCCCGGGCCTCGATCTGGAAGATGACAGGGGCCTGGACGCCTTTAAGTTCGAGCTGGCCGGTTATCTCTATGGAGACCTCATTGCCGTCGGAGAAGCCTTCGGGGAGGGGACGGGAGTCGGGGAGGGTGAAGGTGGCGACAGGGTCGTTGGGGAACATCCTCTCGCGGATGTAGCGGTCTCGGCGGGACTGGTCGCTTTCGAGCTCGTGGAGTTGGATTTCGATAACTGAGGGCCGACCGTCGAAGTGGACCTCACCGGAAAGGGCTGTGGTGCGGACTACGGCGTCGTTGGGCAAGGGAAGGCTGGACAGCTTCTCTTCCACGGTGAAGGTAGCCTCCGAACCTTCTCCGACAACGTAGGTGACGCCTTCATATGAGCCGGGCTCGGCGGGTGGGGGTTGGGTGGGGGTGGGTGTATCAGCAGGAGCTGCCGTAGGTGCAGGAGCATCGGCGGGAGCCGATGTAGGGGTGGGGTCCGGGGCGGGAGTAGAAGTTGTGCGTTCTACGGTGACATCGACAGAGCCGCAGGCTGCGGCGAGGAGGAGAATCAGGGCCAGGGCGATGGCGGCGACAAAAGTCTTGGCCCGTGGCGGGGTTACTGGCATTCAGGACCTCCGGACCGGCTATAGGGTTTCAAGGTACATTGAAGGTGCCGGTTGTACAAGGCCCGACTTAGGGGGGAGCTCCAGCCTCCCGGACTCTCCGTCGCCTACGTTGGCAAGAGGTATGGCCAGGGCGAGCACTACGGCAACCGCTGCCGGAGCAACCCACCAGCGCAATGGCGAGGGGTCGCGGCCCAATAGAGGAGTCAAGACGCCTGTGATAAGGCAAACGATGACGACCAGGGGAAGGGCGAAGGGGATCAGATTGTCCAGCTGGACGGCGAAGGCTGACAGGAGCATCGCCCCGACGGTCACGGATGAAACTCCCCAAAGGACCCCGAACTTTGTGGGTCGACCCTGAGTGTTGATAAGCATTCGCCACATAAGACCTGCGAGCAGGCCTACTAGAAGGGAGGCGATGCCGACTGAGGCCGAGTTGAGGAGGGAGTCGTCGGGGGACGTTAGAGGTAAAGATACCAGCACGGCCACGATGGCAGCGATGGCTCCGGCGGTGATACCTGCATTCATTAGATCAACCCTGCTCCACGCGCATGGTTACTATGTCGACGTTATGATAGTTACGGTGCCGCACTGAAGTTGCATAGTGGCGAAGCAACCGCAACGATATGTCTTCTTCTTGCTCTGTATCGGGCCGTTCGGCGAGGTTGCTTAATCTGACTTCCAGGTTCTCGGAGGAAGGCCCGGATATGAGTTCCACCTCCACCAGGTCCTCGTCGCGGCGGGCAAGGATGAGCAACTTTCGCGTCTCGCCTGTATCAGACTCTTTGTACAAGGATACCAGGGCGGTCAGGGCTTCCTCGCCAGCGGCGCGGAGCTTTCCTGATGCTGCCTCGTCCCATCCGATTTTCGACGCGAACTCAGAGAGGAATTCGTCGATCTCTGGTACGGAGGAAGGATCAAGCCGGGTATTGAGTTTCTTCCGACGGGGAGAGGTAAGCCACATGAATCCGGTCAGGAGCAGAGCTGTCATTCCTCCGATCATCACGCCATTGTCGAAAAGGATGTGAAGCTCTCCGACAAGATCGTGGGGGAGAATCAGATTGCCTTGAAAGCCTATTCCGAGCCAGAGAGACACTCCTACGATAATGGCTTTTCTGGTGTCTATGCCATCCTGAAATACTATCTTGAAGCCTTGTATGAAAATCATCGCTCCAAGGATGAAGAGTAACGCTCCCACCACAGGGTTAGGGATGGCAAGCAGGGGGGCTGTTAATTTTGGCAGAAACGCCACTACTATAAATATGAGTCCCGTCAAAACACCAACCCGACGCGCAGCTACGCCAGTGAAGGCGATGAACGATGCCGTATCAGGAATTGACGTGCTCGGTGGTGTTCCCGCAATACCGCATAACGTACTCGTGAGGCCATCCGCGTTGAGGGCCCCCTGCACAGTTCTGTATCCGACCGGGCGCTCATAGCGCCACGACGCTTGCTCTACGACGATGGCGCTGCCAATAGTCTTGACGGCATTGGCGAAGGTGACCAGTAGGAACACCGATAGAAGCGCCCAGAACTGAGTACTGGGGCTCAGGTCGAAGCCGGGCCAAGCGCTGACTGAAGGCAAGCCTATCCAAGCAGCGTTCTTGATCCCTTCTATGTCGTACAGGCCAACGAATATAGACATTGTGGATCCTACCGAAACACCGATAACCAACGTCCACAATCGCCAGAAGCCGCGACCGCGCAGCATCAACAAAACGACTGTGAGCACGGTGGCGCTGGCCACGGCCAAGGCGACCGCCGATTTGTCTTCCGGCACTTGGTCGAGTAATTCGAACGCGGCCGGCATGAAGGAGGCTCCAATCAGCATAAGCATAGTGCCTGCGACCAAAGGGGTGATGATGCGCCGCAGCAACGGAAGGTACGCCGACACCAGGAAATTTACCGGCGAGGAGAAGACTACTAACGTGGCGAGGGTGGCCGGTCCAACTTCTA
The DNA here is from genome assembly GCA_965249275.1 of Dehalococcoidia bacterium. Classification (GTDB taxonomy): domain Bacteria; phylum Chloroflexota; class Dehalococcoidia; order Plut-88900; family Plut-88900; genus Plut-88900. The sequence goes on along the minus strand of CBDFLQ010000005.1, from coordinate 148,326 downwards.
TAAGTGTGGCAATACTCACCGGAATGAAGGTGGCAGAAGTGGTCAATAAGGACAACTGCCCGGCCCCGATCCTTCCGAACCGGATCGCATGCAGGATCATGCCGACACCACTGATGGCAATGACGGTGAAGACCATCCACTCCAGGTAACTCTCTTCCTGCCCGGCCGCGTGGACGATCGCAATGGGGATCAAGGAGATCATCCCGAGACCGAGCGTTCCGGCCTGTATGGATGTGCCGATGGATGTTAGATACGGCGGCCGCTCGTCGGGCTCGTAGCGGATATGCTTGTTGATGGGCTTAGCTATAACTCAAGCTCCTAGTCAAGTGCAGGGATGCTATTCATGGATAACTCACATGGCTTAGGGCCGAAAAGATAGCATATGAACACGGCCCTTAGAAAGATCGTGCACTTTCCCACGGTGATACGTCTGGGTATGACCGTGGGGCATCATAGACAATATGGATTGGGCATTTTAGGGGGCCCAACGGACTGTACACTAACGCTATTCCAATTTCATCTACAGCAATTTCGTCAACCTGGGTGCCGAGAAGAAAGGTAAATGCTCCTTACAAAAGAGCAGTTGTTCGAGAGGAGATGGCTACAGTCACAGTGGTGGATAAATACTCTGGTATACTCACACCTCTCGTAAATGGGTTGTTGCCGTGAACTTTGACACTTACGAACTCGATCCTCTCATATATGACGAGATGTTCCTGCCGGACGGCTCCCCAAGGGAGCACTGCCGGCAGATATACGAGACCCTGACCCAACTTTCCGCTGAAGAGCTTCACAATATCCAGGATCGGGTCATGCGTTCGTTTTCGACGGAGGGGATTACCTTTGTTGTCTACGGAGACGAAGAGGCCGATGAGCGAATCATCCCCATAGACTGCGTGCCCCGGGCCATGGCGAGAGCTGACTGGGATGACTTGGAACGAGGGCTGACCCAGAGGCTCAAGGCCCTCAATACGTTTCTGGAGGACGTATACGGCGAGGCCCGTATCATCCGGGACGGAGTGATTCCCGCGGACGTGGTGATGGGCTGTCCGCAATACCGGACCGAGATGCGAGGCTTTTCCGCGCCTTACGGGACGTGGGTAAGCATATGTGGCACCGATTTGGTGCGGACGAACGACGGGTGGAAGGTGTTGGAGGACAACCTTCGGGTGCCTTCGGGCGTTTCCTACATGCTGGCCAACCGGAAGGCGGCGAAGGCAAGCCTACGGCGGCTGTACAGGACGTCTCGGGTGAAAGAAGTGGAACACTACGGGCGTGCGCTGCGGGAGACGTTGCTGGAGCTGGCGCCAAGCGGCCGCACGGACCCGACCATCGTGCTTCTGACGCCCGGGGTCTACAACTCTGCATTCTACGAACATATATTTTTGGCGCAGGAGATAGGCGCAGAGCTGGTGGAGGGGCAAGACCTGGTGGTGAAAGAAGGCATGGTCTACATGCGCACGACCAATGGCCTGAAACGGGTGGACATAGTGTATCGGCGGGTGGACGACGATTTCCTGGACCCGCTGGTGTTTCGAGAAGACTCGCTGCTGGGGGTGCCGGGGCTGGTACATGCCTACAAGCTGGGCAACGTGGCCCTGGTGAACGCACCCGGGACGGGGGTGGCGGACGACAAGAGCGTCTACGCTTACGTACCGGACATGGTGCGTTTCTATCTAGGCGAGGAGCCGATCCTCCAGAACGTGGATACGCGGCTCTGCCGCCGCCCCGAGGACCTGGAGTACACTCTGGACAACCTTCAGGACCTGGTGGTGAAACAGGTGGGGGGTTCCGGGGGATACGGGATGCTGATAGGTCCGCACTCGACGGCTGAGGAACGGGAAACTTACGCGGCTGAGGTACGGGCAGACCCGGCGAACTACATCTCGCAGCCGGTGCTGGCCCTATCAAGAGCGCCGTGCCTTATCGAAGGGCAGTTCGAGCCTCGGCACGTAGACTTAAGACCTTTCGTACTGCACGGACAGAAGACTCGGCTGGTCCCCGGGGCCTTTTGCCGGGTGGCGCTGCGTCGGGGGAGCTTGGTGGTTAACTCCAGCCAAGGGGGCGGTGGCAAGGACTTCTGGGTATTGGAAGATTGACGAAACCGTTGATCAGAGACCCTAAGACCAAAACATTGCGAGGAGGCCCAGAGACATGCTTGTGATTCGCAGCCCCAGGATACTACTTGCTTTGGTTGCGCTGTTTACAGCCGGGGTCTTCCTGGCCCGACCGGCGATTGCCCATGCCGCGGGAGTGGATGAGGAGTCGCAGTTCATCTTGAACACGTTTGCATTCCTTATCTGGGGAGCCCTGGTGATGTGGATGTGTGCAGGCTTTACGATGCTGGAATCGGGGTCGGTGCGTACAAAGAACGCATCGACGATATGCCTTAAGAATATCGGCATATATTCGATAGCGGGATTGGCGTTCTTCTTCATCGGATACAACCTGATGTACACGAACGTGGGAGAGGTGGGGTTGTGGGGCAAGTTCGAATTTCTGTACGGGCCTTCAGCGGATGAAGTTGCGATGATAGGCGGAGACAGTGAGGCAACCGGCGCGGTCATTAGCAACGGCTACTCCGTTATGTCGGACTGGTTCTTCCAAATGGTCTTCGTGGCGACGGCGGCATCAATAGTTTCCGGGGCTATAGCAGAGCGGATAAAGCTACTGCCCTTCTTCTTATTCACATTGGCGTTGACGGCGTTCATATACCCCATAGTCGGGGCGTGGACGTGGGGTGGCGGCTGGCTGGCACAGGCTGGGTTCTCAGACTTTGCGGGCTCTACGATAGTCCACAGCACGGGAGGCTGGGCGGCACTGGCCGGGATAATGCTGGTGGGCCCGAGGCTCGGCAAGTTCCGAAAGGACGGCCGGGTGAAACCGACCCCGCCGTCCAACGTGATCCTGGTCACCCTTGGGGTCTTCATCCTGTGGCTTGGGTGGTTCGGGTTCAATGGAGGCTCACAGCTGGCGCTCGGGAGCGCTCTGGACGCAGTGGCGATGAGCGTGGTGCTGGTTAACACCAACCTGGCGGCGGCGGCGGGCGTGGTGACTGCACTGGCGGTATCGAGGCCAATCCTGGGACGAATAGACCTGTTTGCGGGGCTGAACGGCGCTATAGCAGGTCTGGTGGCGATTACCGCCGGACCAGCGAGCACGGACCACTTCTGGGCGGTTGTAGTCGGGGCGATAGGCGGGTTGTTGTGTACCGCCGGCATCAAGTTGCTGGAGAAGATGAAGCTGGACGACGTGGTGGGAGCGATCCCGGCGCACTTAATTGCGGGGATCTGGGGCACATTGGCGGTCACCTTCACATCCGGCGGTCAGTTCCACATCCAGCTGATGGGTATAGCTGCGGTAGGCGGGTTCGTGTTTGGCTCGGCGTTTACCGTGTGGTGGGCATTGGACAGGGTGCTGGGTGTGCGGATTACGAGGCAGGTAGAGGAACTCGGTCAGGATGTAGCGGAGCTGGGCATGGAGTCCTACCCCGAGTTCATTTTGATGCCGGAAGAATTCGACGAAGAAACGGAGCCGAAGAAAGCGGATGCTCTCACGTAGCGCTCAAGGGCTGTACTGGATGGGGCGCTACCTCGAGCGGGCGCGTCACCTGAGCCGCCTGCTGCAATTGCAGACGGAGGCGTTGGTGGACCGGCCGGTGCGGGAAATCTACTTCGGGTGGCGGCGCATCTATGCCTGTGTCGGGAGGGCGCCTCCGGGGGGCAGCCTGGACGTAAGCGACGATGACGACTTCATCCTCGCCGATTCCTTCACCCTGGCGGACGACCTGACCTTCGAACGCTCGAATCCGGGGTCGGTGTGGCAGTGCTTCTGGATGGGCAGAGAGAACGCCCGTCAGATGCGCAACCGCATAAGCGGGGAAATGTGGACGTCCCTGAACCTGTCCTATCTACGGATCCAAAAGATGAGGATACAGGACATCTGGGCCACATCCCCGCAAGGATTCTATGCGGAGACGATTGTGGACATAAACAGGTTTGAAGGAGTGGCGCTGACGACGATGTACCGCGACGACGGCTGGCGCTTCTTGCAGTTGGGGAGCACCATGGAGCGGGCCCAGCAACTGGTGTCGCTCCTTCTCGCACATATGGCTGCCGAAGCCACGAGTGAGGAAGAATCGGACTATGACTGGCTGAGCCTTTTGCGAATATACAATGCATTCGATGCGTACGGGCAAAAGTATGGAGTCGAAGTGCAGGCGAGCCAGGTGTTGGATTTGCTGGTGGCTGATCCCCAGTTACCCAGCTCTTTAAGCCGGTCATTGGGCAGTGCGTCTGAGGTGTTGTCGGGGTTCGGGCCTGCACCCGACGAGGGTTCGAGTGCAGCGGCCCGCCGGCTCGTGGGCTGGCTGGGAGCACTTGTTAACTATGACTGGCCGGACCGGGAGAACCACCAGGAGTTTCTACAGCAAATGGGAGACCAGTGCCGAGTCTTGCACGATCTGGTTACTTCAACGTACTTCGAATATGAGCTGGTGTGAGTGCTAGCCTCTTCAACTTAACCAGGAGATAAAGATCAAGGCCCGCACAACGTGCGGGTCCTTTCTTTAGTCGATTCAATCTTGAAGTGTTGTGGTTACTCTTCGCGGCGTTTGACCAGCGTAAGGTGATTGCGGCTGTTTTCGCGGCGATAGGTGAGTTCGTCCATCATGGTTCGGGCCAGGTATACGCCGAGGCCGCCAACATGACGTTCTTCGAGGGGGGAGTCGATGTCGGGTTCGGGAGCGTCATTGAGGGGATCAAAGGCGCGGCCTTCGTCCGTGATGTCGACAGTAACGGAGTTGGTGTCTGACTTGAAGTTGAGCTCGATCTCGTGATCGTTGTCATCGTAGCCGTAGTCAATGATGTTGAGGACAAGCTCTTCAATGACGAGGTTGATGCGGAAAAGGAGGTCGGTGGACCAGTCCTCGTCGGCGGAGAATGCCTCAACGGCGGCGGTGATGCCGTCGAGCTCTTCGCGGTCGGACTTGAACTTGAGGGATAGCTTAGCGCTCAAGGCTCAGGACTCGCTCCGTCGGCAGGCCAGACAGGTGATGTCGTCGGACTGTGGGGTGTCACCTGCGAATGCGCTGACGGCTTCGAATATGGCTGTATTGGTCTCTTTAGGACTCCTGGGTGGGACATTGGTGAAGAGATCGCGGAGGCGGTCCAGGCCGAACTCTTCGCCTTCGGCGTTCATAGCCTCGGTGACGCCGTCGGTGTATAGGACTAAAGTGTCCCCGGGGTCCAGGATGACGGAACTCTCTTCGTATTGGAACTTTGGGGCTACACCGAGGGCGATTCCACCGGTAGCCGGGAGAAGCGTTGAAGTGCCGTCCGGATGGACAATGATGGGAGGATTGTGGCCGCCATTGGCATAGTTCAGCAGGCCGTTGGCGGGGTTAAAGACGGCGTATAAGAGAGTGACGAACATAGCGGCCTCGTTCTCCTCGTTGAGGAGATCGTTGACTTCGGTCAGGACGGCCGCCGGGGCGCCGACGCCTATGGCCGAGCCCTTGAGAAGGGTGAGGGTGGACATCATGAATAGAGCGGCGGGAACACCCTTGTCCGAGACGTCGGCCACGGAGAGGCCGACGCGGCCGTTCTCAAGGCGCAGTACGTCGTAAAAGTCCCCGCCCACTTCCCGGGCAGCCTGCATGTGGCCGTCTATCTCGTAATAGTCGCTGACGGGGAACTCGGTCGGGAGGACGGACTGTTGGATTTTTTGGGCAACGTCAAGTTCATTCTGGAGAGCGACGAGCTTATCGCGCGAGGCCAGGGCCTCGCGCCATTCCATCATATGTCGCAGAGTGCGTTCTATGGTGACCCTGAGGTCCTCGAAGTCGATGGGTTTTGTGACGAAGTCAAAAGCGCCGCGGTTCATCGCCGTGCGGATGTTCTTCATGTCGCCGTAGGCGGAAACCATGACGGCGCGGATTTTGGGGTCAACGTGGGGGATTTGTTCCAGGAGGGTGAGGCCGTCCATGCCGGGCATGTTAATGTCCGAAAGGACGATATCGACATCTTCGTGATCGTTGAGGCATGCCAAGGCCTCATTGCCATCGTGAGCGAAGACAAATTCGTATTGGCCGCGTCGGATGTCGCGGCGCATACGCTGGAGCATGAGGGGCTCGAGGTCCGGTTCGTCGTCTACTACGAGGATTTTGTAAGGCGGCTCCATAGCCATTAGCTGTGTCCTGTGATAGATGCGTGGCTAACGGATCTGGTCCCTGCGCTCGGGGTAGGCATAAAGATTGGTTCGGGGGCGAGGGCTGCCGTTAGCTGTTGATAGCGGAGAGCGCATCGGCCTGGGTGCGGTGGGTCGAGATGATCTTGTCGAAGCCGCTGATCTGGAATACCTCTCCAATGGACTCTGAGAGAGCGCAGATGCCGAACTTGGAGGATGACCTTTGCAGCTTCTTGGATACTATCAATATGACTCTGAGCCCAGCACTACTGATGTAGGTGAGATTCTCCATGTCCAGAATAAGGGCGGACACTTCGCCTTCCAGGAAGGTATCCAGGGCGTCCTGAAATTCTCGGGCGTTGCTGCCGTCTATGCGCCCAGCAGCCTTTGCGATGAGGGTCCCGGACTTCTTTTCTCCCTGTATCGTCAGATTCTTAGTGTCGGCGACCGCCCAAGTGGTCGCTCCGTCTTCCTGACCGTTGGTATCCATTGAGACCGTCTCCCTAGATGGCTATGCTGAATCGGGCACCGCGACCCTGAGCACGCCTCCTTGCCGGAGGGCTAGGCGGAGGGTGCGGTTTAGGACTACGAATTTTCCATTCGGGATTATAGCATCTCTATGTCAAGATAGAATACTGCCTGTGCAATGCGATCGGTGGTAGAGGGACACGCCCGCTACCAGTGGATGGACTCTTCCGCGTACACGCGGTCGGGCAATGTGTAGCGTATCCCTTCCTCGTCGAACAATGAAGTGCTGAGCAGGGACGTGAATTTGGAGAAGTTATTGTCTTCGCGGCGACCCGGCAACAGCTTGCTCAGGATGTGGCCGTAGCGCTGCTGCGTTCTGAACCACCATACTGCTCCAAAGGGGGAGATGCGTGGATACAGCAGCGATTCGGCGTACTCTTTTCCGATGAGTCCGCGGGACAAGCGGTACACGTACCGGGCCAGGCTGCGGCGGGCCTCCAGCTCGGTGACCCCGGCAATCAATGGGGCCGAGTTGACCAGCGCGTGAGCCATCACGATGGATTCAATTGGGGAATCGGGCTCGCACATGAGGGCGATTTTCCACAGCTTGAGAGCTTCATCGGCATCCTGGAACAGGATGGTTTGAGGGATGCCCATTATGTGACCGCTATAGCGCCAAACCGCCATAAAACTGTCGTATTCTTCGCTATTATATTTGGCGCCGAGGGTCTTCATGTGCTTGAGCAGCCTTGCCGAGAAAGCGGTAATGGCGTAGCCCAGGTGAGCGGCACTGATGGGCTCTCCCCAAGCTTCCTTATCCCAGTCTTCGGAAGCGCTGAGGAGGCGTCTAAGCCGTGCGTGAACTATCCTGATGCGGAGGGAAAGCTTCCAGCCGTCCCCATGCCTGTACATGCCGCCGGGGAGGAATATCTCCATCATGTGACGGTTGTTCTGCCCCAGACGCCTGATGCCCTGGTCACGCACCCGCCCGGTAATGAAGAAGGACTTTGCGATGTTGGTTGTAAAGCCTTCTATTAGAACTCCTGCAACGAATGCCGCCAGGACTATCTGCGAGTTTCTGTAAAACATACGGACACTCGGGGCAAATGTGGAATAGTCGAGCCACTCCGGCGGGGTTTCCGCTTCTTTGAAAAATCTTCGCAGGGAGTCCGGGGCGTCTCTCAGGGCCTCCTCACCTTCCTCATTCATGGCCGCTTGAATGAGCCTCTCTGATTCAGATGCGCTGAACGCCTCGAGGTCTGCCGCCATCTCTTCGCCCAGGGGGTCTCCAATAAGGGTGTGTGTGATGTATTTATCTGCGATATCGGGTGCGACGGCGCGGGCCTTTTCGTAACCAATTGTGTAGTCAGTCGGGATTGTCATTGGCGGTGACACCTCCTTGTAAGGCTTGACCTTGAACATTAAGAGCTGGAATTTCTTCCGCTTCTATTCTCAGGTCTGGCAGCCAGTTCAGCCAGGATGGGAGGTACCAGTTGCGTCTGCCAAGCATATCCATGCTGGCCGGGACGAGAACTGAGCGCACGAGGGTGGCGTCCAGTAACACGGCTACTGAAAGCCCAAACCCGACCTGCTGGTTGATTATGGTCTTGCCGCTGGCAAAAGCGCCGAAAACGGCGACCATTATAAGGGCGGCGCCGGTGATCAAACCGGCGGTGGAGCGGAGGCCGTAGGCCACGGCCTCGGCGTTGTCCCCGGTCTGATCGTAGTGCTCGCGGATGCGGCTCAGGAGGAAGACGTGGTAGTCCATAGAGAGGCCGAAGAGGATGGAGAATAGGAAGAGGGGAATCCAGACGTCGATGACCTCCGCGTGCTGGAAGCCGAGAAAGTCGGCGCCTCCCTTCTGGAAGACCAGGACCATGAGCCCTTAGGCGGTGCCGACGGATAGGAGGTTCATGAATACGGCTTTGATGGGGATGACTATCGAGCGGAAAACCAGCATTAGCACAAGGAAGCTGAAGCCGAGTACGAAGGCGAATACGATGGGCGTGTATCGTTGGACTATGGAGTACACGTCTGTCGCTTCCGCGCTAATGCCGCCGACAAAGACCTCAGCGTCTACCCCGTCGAAGGCGGCGGGGATGTACTGGTCTCGGATGGTATTGACGACGTCGACGGCTTCCTGGGTGCGGGGTTCGCCGGGAATGAGAACGGTAAACAGGGCGAGGTCTCGGGGATCGTTGACGGTCTCACCGGGAACGACTTCCAGGCCCTGATGAGCGGCCAGGGAGGCCTGAAGCTCGCCTATGGCCTGCCGGACCGCTGGGCTGTCAATATCGCCGTCGATGACTATTTCAGTCGGGTTGACGAGGCCGAAGGAGAAGTGCTCTTCCATCACGAAGAAGGCTTCTCGGGTCTGGGTACCTTCGGGGAAGGCGTCGACCCCATTAAGGCCTGTTTCTATATCGAAATAGAAATAGGTAGCGGCGGCCATGGGGGCGGCTACGATAAGGAAGCTGATCATAGGAGACTTGGTAACAATGCGGGTTATAAGCTCCCAGAAGCCCTGCCCGGAGGACTCGGAGGGCGCGATTCTAGACTTGCCGAAGAAGGGTATGGGCAGGTGGTTGATTCTCGGGCCCATGATCGCAAGGTTGGCGGGCAGAAGGGTGAGGGTGGCCGCCAAGGCGACCAGTACGACCAGAATTGCCCCAATAGCCAGGGACTGAAAGAAAGAGAAGGGAACAATCAGGATGCCACACAGGGCGATCACGACTGTGATGCCGCTGAACAGGACGGTGCGGCCGGCGGTTGCGCCGGCGCGCTCGATGGCCGGCTTGGTGTCGAGGCCGCGGGCAAGCTCATCCCGGTAGCGGGAGATTATGACGAGGGAATAGTCGATCCCGACAGCCAGCCCTATCATGATGATCATGAGGGTGACGAAGATGGTCAGATCGAAGACCTGTCCTACGAGGGCCGTGATGCCGAGGGCAACCATGATGGCGGCAATGGACAGTCCGACGGGCATTAGGGCTGCGGCGATTGTACCGAAGAGGACGATGAGAATAACGAGGGCGATGGGAAGGCCGACGCGTTCCCCCCGCCTCAGGTCGTTTTCGGACAGCTCGTTGTTGTCGTGGGCGGTGCTGGCGTCTCCGACCATGAAAACGCGGAGGCCGTCCTTTCTGTCTGCCTCCTCGACTACGTGGAGAACTTCTGGGACATTGTCCACGGCGTCTTCGAAGGAGCCGGTCATGATCACGGCGAAGAACGTGGTGCTGCGGTCTTCGGAGATGGGGGGAGGAGCGGCGGGATTGAAGTCGGGAGGAAGGGCTACGATATCGGGCCCGAGGGCCAGGATGTCGTTGGCCACCTCCTGGGCTTTGGGTCGGAATGAGGGGTCGTCTACAGTGACGGAGTTTGACTGAAAGATTATCAGTTCGGTTACGGGTTTGGGGCCGCGGAGCCGGTCTTCCAGGAGGCGGTCGGCGCGTCCGGACCCCGCGCTGCTACTGAGCTTAAACTCGGTGGTGGTGGCCCTGTCGAGGAAGTCGGTAAGAGGCGGAGGCCAAGGGGCGATCTGGGCGTCAACAGCAAACCCGCCCGCCACCAGCCCTATCACAGCCCAGATAGCAATGATCAAGAAGGGCTTGCGCGCACTTATGCGCGCCAGATATTCAGTCAAGCCTTCATCCTCCGGACCATCATAGAAGACACTCCCGCGTCGGCATTATAGCACTTAGGCTAAACTGCTTATCCTAACATCATCAAACGGGATGTTCGGCAGCCTGTATATTGAATATGCTATGCTCGCAAAACGAGGGTTAACGTAGCGTATCTTCCGTAGTTTAGGCAGATCGTGCCCCTGATCCCGAGCATGAAACGGGCCCGGCGAACGAGCGGTAAAGGAGGAGTTATGGAAGCACTAAAGAAAATAGGCGGGGCCAACATGGTGGGCATTGCGGTGGTGGTGGCTGTCTACTTCATTATCAATCCGCTCCTCCCCGAATCCTTCGATGCACTGAGCGTCTGGAGGATTTTGAACATCCTCATAGTCGTCGCCCTGGGAGTGGCGCTCCTCTTCAATTACGATCGGAAGCGCAGGGAGGGTGGCCGAGACGCTGGAGAGTCGGTGACCCGCAAATACCTGGAAGTCAACCTGCTGTTCTACCTCACCGCGGGCATCACGATCCTTTTCCTGCACAACTGGTTTGCACTTCTGGGATTGGGCTCCGACAACCTGGGTGGTCCCGACGCGAGCGGTAACCACCAGAGGTGGATAATCTGGGCGGTTGTGGACGTGATGCTGCCAATAACCCTGGGCGTAACGGGTTGCCACATGTGGTGCGATTCGTCCGCTTCCAAGTCGAAGGCCTAATCCTTAGAGTTTGTACTTATAGGCGGGCGCTAAGGATGCTGGCTCGGCCATGCCGGGTGATGCCGTCATCCGAGCCATCCGGGTGAGAGTCAGTCCCTTATACGCAGGGGCCCGCGTAAACTCGGCTACCATTAGGGCAGTCTTGTACTGTGGGACGGGCACGTATGTTGCGAGGAGAAGTGGGCGTAACGAGAACTAGCCTACCCCCAATGTGGAAGTTCTGTTAAAGTTTCCTGAGCGAGACACATAGCTGACCTAGACAGGTTTCGGCGCGAGAGCGTCGACGACCAACTTTAGAGGAGAGGGGGGAATATGGCACTTCGCATTAACGATACGGCCCCGGATTTCACGGCGAACACCAGCTCCGGCTCGGTCAACTTTCACGAGTGGATCGGAGACGGATGGGCGATGCTCTTTTCACATCCAAAGGACTTTACGCCAGTCTGTGCGACCGAGCTAGGACACGTGGCGAGTGTAAAAGGCGAGTTTGAGAAGCGCGGCTGCAAGGTCATAGGCCTGAGCGTCGACAAAGTGGAGGACCACCAGCGCTGGGCTTCGGACATCGAGGACCTGGCCGGAACTCCGCTCAATTTCCCCATCATCGCCGACCATGACCTGAACGTAGCCAAGATGTATGACATGCTGCCCGCGTCGGAGGGAGATTCCTCCGAGGGGAGAACAGCGGCGAACAACGCTACAGTACGGTCGGTGTTCCTGATCGGGCCGGACAAGAAGATCAAAATGAGCCTGACCTACCCGATGAGCACGGGCCGCAACTTCGACGAGCTGCTCAGGGTGATCGACTCCTGCCAACTGACTGCGAACCACAAGGTGGCAACCCCCGCCAACTGGACTAAGGGCGAGGATGTCATAATAGTTCCGGCAGTGAACAACGAGGCGGCTAAAGACCTGTTCCCGGACGGCTGGGAGACGGTGAAGCCCTATCTGCGAAAGGTGAAAGACCCGAGCGCATAGTCTCCCCATCCATAGCATTTGCATTAACTGCCGACTGGTTAGACCAGTCGGCAGTTAGTTTTTGTGCGAGGAGCGGGGAATAAGTAAGAAGCGCTGAACGATACGCTTAGCGTCTTTTGTTCCTGGATGACAGGTAAGTGTCAAGGATGTGATCTGAATAAAGGTGCGTATAATGGGCGGATGATGGGGTTGTTCAGGGAGGTTAGGTCCCATCTCGGTCTGCTCCTGGTCTTGGCGGTGGCTCTTGGTGGACTGTTTTTCCTCTTCGAGCTTTTTGGCGGGCTCACCAGCGACGGACCCAGGGACCTGCTAACTACCAAGGATGCGGCTGACTCAACCGCGTCAGAAATACCGAGCGGCGCAAGTCTGATTGCCGTGGTGGCGCCGGCCATGAGCATCCTGCTGGGACTCGCGGCTCTCCTTCTGCTTAAGCGCCGATTCAAAGATCGCGAGGGGCGTCGGTGGACGGCCTTGCTGCCTGGTGGAGTAGTCGCGGTGGGGTTGCTGGGGACGGGTGTTTACCTAGTCGCTTCCATGGTATTTGGTGAGGGGTTGCCCTTCGGCGGGGTGGACTACGGAGAACACCCGGTCAAGACCGAGGGTGTGGCGCCGTTAGGGTTAACGCTGCTGGCCGCATTCGTGGTGACCGTTGGCCTGGTTGCGGTAGCAAAGCCCAAGCTTTTGCCCATACCTCTTCTGGCGTGGCTGACAGCAGCCCTGGTATTCGGCATGTTCGGCTCCGACGCCATATACGGGGTCAACCTCTTCAAACACCACTCGGTGGTGGAGACGACACCCGATTACACCGGCGCCGTGAACGTCTACTGGCGGCCCGCAACAGGGACCACCGAGGGAGAAGGGCTGCCGGGCCTGCCGGGCCAGCCAGGCCAGACGACCCAGCAAGACCAAGCATCGAGTGAAGTGGACTACTTCAACGTGCTGATACACGGGAGCCCGGATGAGAAGGTCGAGGCTTTGTCAGAGCTCGCGGGAATGGCTGATCCGGAAGTAGTCGCGGCGCTGGTTGAGGCGCTGGGGGACAGTAACGAGGACGTGAGGACGGCGGCGGAGTCGGCGCTGGTTGAGGCATTGGGAGGCGATGACCCGGAAGTGAGTGCTGCGACGGAGACGGCGTTGGTTGAGGCGTTGGGAGATCCTGATATTGGGGTGAAGAACGCAGCGGGGTGGATCCTGAGTGACATAGGCGCCTCGATGACACCGCTGGAGAGCGGCGCGGCATTGGTCTATATAGGCGACCGAGTCTTCTGGGCGCCAGGGACGAGCGCAAGCCGGGTGTCAACACCGGACGACAGGCCAGTATTCGAGGTAAGCGGCGCAAGCGCAACGGGATATCTGCGCACAGATGCAGGAGACGAGTACACGGGGCAAGGATGGACCAGGACCGACCCTGTGGAACTGGCTTACGCGGCACGAACGCCGACCCGCCAACTTGTATATGCGGTGCTAATAGAGGACGGAAATGTAGACATCCTGCCGTGGGAAGACGCGGGAGCATCCCTGCTGCTCTGGCCGGAGAGCCCGGCTGAAGAAACGAGCCGGCAGCGAATAACCGTTTCGGCACATGAGCCGGGACGAAAGGTGCCGGCGGGAGCGCTGCCTACCACTATAGGTGCGGAATTCTTTGATACGGACGGGCGTTACAGACCTTTCAGCGGGACTTTCTCGACGGACGTAGAAATCGACGAGTATGGGTGGATGTCCGGTGTGCATCGGTTCTCGGAAGATGAGCTACAGGCGGCGCAGGCGTACTCGGACCCCATAGCACTTGGACTGCCGGAAAACGTACCTGAGAGAGTGCGTCTGCTGGCCGAAGAGATCACTGAAGAGCACGAGTCGGTGTATGAGAAGGCGAGGGCCTTGGCGTGGCACCTGCGAGATAACTACGAATACGCGTTCGCGACAGAGGATGATGAAGCCCTGCCCGAGGGCCGAGACGCAGTGGACTGGTTCCTCTTTGATACTAAGAAAGGCACGTGCGGCCAGTTCAGCAGTGCATTCGTGGTGTTGGCAAGGTCGGTGGGTATACCGGCGCGCGTGGTGTCGGGGTGGGTCATAAGCGAGGGAGTGGAACGGCAAACGGTTTACGTGGACCAAGCTCACCAATGGGCAGAGGTGGCTTTCGAGGGCATAGGCTGGAGAAGGTTCGAACCGACACCATATAACGGGGCGCCTTTCCGGGCCACGGTGATGGAGGCATGGGAGGACGAACTGGACCGGCTGGGCGATAAGCTGCTCTCCAATCCCGACCTCGACGATCGCTTGGACACGATAGATGAACTGCTGGAGTACTCGGAGATCGCACCCGAAACATTAACGGACGTGAGCGATCCGCTAATCGATGCGTTGGGCAGCGACGAGGCAGCCGAGGTCCGGGCCAAAGCCGCGGAGGCACTGGGAGAGGAAGGATACCGGAACGCTATAGATCCCCTTATATCAGCCCTGCATGAGGATGAGGCGGAAGAGGTGCGGGCCGAAGCTGCAAATGCCTTGGCAAAATTGAAGGGCGATAAGGTAATCGACGCGTTGATAAAGGCGCTGAAGGAGGATGAGTCCGCACTTGTTAGAGGCTTGTGAATTGGCGCTTTGTCGGGCCTGGGAGGCTCGAAAGCAATAGGAGCGCTGATGGAGACCCTTTCGGACCCGAGCCCTGCGGTTAGGGAGGCGGCGGAGGCAGCGCTTAAGGAGCTTGGGGCCGATGTCACCCGGTTAGAGAGTGGGGGACTTGTGGGGTTAGTGGATGATGAGGTGTTGGCTTTAGGTGCGGGCACAACCACGATGCAGGCGGGAAAGCCACCGCACTTGCCGGTGTTCGAGGTGAGTGGCGCTGAGAAGCTCAACTATCTGCGCACGGCAACAGGGGATGTGTACGTAAACGGGCGGTGGGCGCAATCGGACCCGGTGGAAGCGCCATACGAAGGGATAGAACAGCTGCAGGAAGTGGTGCTGAATGCTCAGAGCGGGACCAGCCGACCTGCGCCGCCCGGATCTTCCACCTCTCGCTATCTGACTGGCCAGACTGTCAATCTGTCAGTCATAGTTTCGCCAGCAAATGATGGGGCAGTTATAGCAGCGGGTGTAATACCGGGGTCGCTGGACATGCGGTTCGTATTAGAGCCGGGGGTGTACTTCCCGTATAGCAGCACGGTCCGCATCGAAAACGAGGCCGAACGTGTCGTGTGGTCGGCGCGGGCAGTGGAATTCGAGGACGAGGTGTTGAGAGCGGCGGGGGCATATGAGGACACTGTATACACGCAGTTGCCGGAAACCGTGCCGGGACGGGTAGGCGAGCTGGCGAGGGAGATCACGGAGGGCTATACCGGGACGTACGCCCAGGCAAAGGCTATTGAGCAGTACCTGAGAGAGGCTTACGTGTATGCGTTTGCAGAATCGGGGGCCGGTGGGCCTCCGGCAGGCCGAGACCCGGTGGACTGGTTCCTATTTGAAAGCAGGGAAGGCACCTGCGGCCAGTTCAGCAGCGCCTTCGTAGTGCTGGCAAGGTCGGTAGGGATACCGGCGCGGGTGGTGTCGGGATGGGCGATCGGGCAGACCGGCGAAACGCAGACGGTGTATCTGGACCAGGCGCACCAGTGGACGGAGGTGGCGTTGGATGAAATCGGGTGGGTGTCCTTCGAGGCTACGGCATCGGGGCCACCGTCCCGGACGGCGGGCTTCTATGTCGAGGAGGCAGGTGCAGAGAATGGGGAAGAGGGCGAAGGAAGCGACGAGGGCACAGCAGGAGATGGTCAATCGGTAATATCTGAGTCTGCAAGGCAGGCCATCGAGAGTGAGATAGAGAAGAACCTGGATATCCTGGATGAAGACAGCGGTGTAGGACTGTTCAATTTGGAACGTCTCCTCGGTGACACGAGGCCGGGTTATGGGGGAGCGGCACGGGAAATCCTGGAGGAGCGGGGGGCGTCGATCACTACCCTGGAGAACGGCGCTTCCCTGGTGGTGTACGAGAATCAGGGATATTGGGTACCCGGCACTACTACGGCTCAATCTGGTGGGCTTGCCCATAATCCCATATTCCAGGTCCACGGCGCGGGTCACACAGACCGTCTACGGACTGCAGTAGGAGACTTGTACCAGAATGGCCGGTGGCATCAGTTGCACCCTGTCGGGTTCTGGGTCTATCCAAACGAGAGTGTGCCGGCGGCGGTGCAGGGGAAAATAGAAGAGGAAGGCAGTGGCTTCTCGAGACTTCCTGCTGAACGGCTCGATTTGTCGCTGTTGGCTGGCTTCCAGACACAACCCGTTTCGACCCATACAACAACTATTAGCATGACGCCTATCGGATCATTGCAGCAGTTCCCCAAGGGACCATTGCCGACTTCTCTCCACGTGGACAGCATCGGCACTGGGACATTTCTTTGGGCGTACAGTGCAACATTTTACTCCGCAGACACCGTGCCCACATACAGTTGGAGGGCAAGGATACCCCACTTCTCCGAAGATCAACTCGCAAGGGCCGCCGTATCGTCGGACCCAACCTATACCCAGTTGCCCTCCAGCGTCCCGGACAGGGTCCGCCTGAAAGCGGAGGAGGTTACAAAGGGATACAGCAGCCCCTACCTGAAGGCCAAGGCGCTGGAGCGATATCTGAGTACCACCTACCCTTATGCGTTTGCCGATTCGTCTGATGACGCTCCCCCAGAGGGCCGGGACCCGGTTGACTGGTTCCTGTTCGATCATCGAGAGGGGACATGCGGGGTGTACAGCAGTGCATTCGTAGTGATGGCGAGGTCAGTAGGCATCCCGGCACGGGTGGTGTCGGGATGGGCGATAGTAGAGGCCCCCGGAACCCAAACGGTCTATTCGGACCAGGGGCACCAGTGGGCGGAGGTGGCGTTTGAGGGGATTGGATGGGTGACCTTCGAACCGACGGGATCAGGGGGTGCACCTTCCCGAGTGATCCAAGCCAGGGGCGATCTAGTCCATTCACAGGGTGATCCGATAAAGCGCGGGACTGTAATCGAGATCGACCAATGGCCCAGGGAGACGCGGAAAGGGCTGCCGTTCGATATAGGGGGGAGGGTGGATACGCTATCCGGCGCTCCGGTGGATGGGATGGAGGTGGAAATATTCATCAACGAAACGAAGGAACAAGGTGGCTGGAGGCTGGGAACTACGGAGACGGAAAACGGTCGGTTCGAGATAGAGGTCCTGGTGCCGGATAGCTTCGAAGGGGGCAGCTACCAACTAATAGCGCACGCGATAGGCAACGACGACTATAAGGGGTCATGGAGCGACCCGGAGATAGGGGTCTATTCAGGGACGGAGATGGAGTTTAGCGGGCCATCGGAGATTTCGATAGACGCGGAAGGGACTTTCCGGGGGAGGTTGACGGAGGAAGCGGGAGACCCGGTGGGCAGTCGTACGATTCGCGTGAACATACAGGGACTAACCCCGTTCCAAGTGACGACGGATGACCGAGGCGCCTTCAGTTTCACAAGGGCGTTTGGTCGGACGGGGCAGCGGTCGGTGGCGGTGACGTTTGAGCAGGAAGGGTACATGCTGGGGAACGAGGCCAGCTTAGATGTGATGGTCACGATGCCGAGTGTGCTGACTATCGACGCTGTGGACAACGTGCGTGTAGGGGAGGATTTCGTCATAAACGGCACGTTGAGGAACATTCGCGGAGGGGTGTTAGCCATGCAGTCGATCGAAGTTACCCTGCCGGATGGGGAGGTGGCCTCGGTCCAGACTCGGGAGCGGGGTGAGTTCACAGTAAGAGGGTCGACGGAGCGGCGAGGGGTCTATGGCATCCAGGCCTCTTTTGCGGGGGGTGGCATTCTTGAGCCCAGCAAGAGCGGATATACACTCAGCGTATTCGAGCCGGTGTTCCTTGAGCTAAGTGGTGACAGAGAGGTACAGGTCGGGGGCGAATACGTGATCAATGGCACGTTGATGGACTCCAACGGGAACTCCTTGGCATTGAAGCAGATCGAGATCACATTGCCTGGAGAGGTCAAGGCCTCGGCCCTGACCGACGAACAGGGCGAATTCCGAATGAATGCCGTAGCGGAGCGGCCAGGTAGATACGGCATTGAAGCGGCGTTTTCTGGTGAGGATGTCCTTGAGCCGAGCAAGGCAGGATATACCCTGAGCGTGACCGAGCCCGTCTTCCTGAAATTGAGCGGAGACAGGGAGGTGCAGGTTGGGGAGGAGTACGTAATCAGGGGGTCGCTGGCAGATAGCCGGGGGGCGCCGTTGTCTCAACGGGAAGTCGACATCACACTGCCCGAGGAGGCCGTGACCTCAATACTGACCGATGAGCTGGGCGAGTTCGAGCTGAAGGGTGTAACGGACCAGCCGGGAAGATATGCAATTGAGGCGACCTTCACGGGAGACGACCTTCTGGAGCCGGGCAGAAGCGGATATACCCTTAGTGTAGTAGAGCTTGTCCTCCTGGACCTGAGCGGTGACAGGGTAGTGCGGGTGGGTGCATCTTACCGGCTTGAGGGAACGCTAGCCGGGACGGACGGCGAAGGACTGGAAGGGCACACCCTGATGGTGAGCGCGGGTCGGGGAGAGCCGGTGGAAGTGGTTACAAGTCTCCTGGGGTCATTCCTTTGGGAAACGACATTCGAAGAGGAAGCGGAAACTGATCTCAGGGTGAAATTTGCCGGTACGGACGAGCTTGCACCAATCCAGGCCACTCTGTCGGTGACGGTAGGGAGGGCGGAGATTGTGGTAGAGGAGCCTGAATCCGTGGCCCGGGGCGATAGCGTCACGATTAGGGGTGTGACGCTGATAAGCGGCCAAACTGTGCCGGACACGAGCATTGAGTTGAATGGACAAGAGTTAGCGCGCACGAATGCGGTGGGGGCTTTCGTGGTGCGGATGCCCGTCCCGTCTGATGCGGAGCTGGGGGAGATGGAGTTGGAGGTGTCGGCGGCGGAGCTTGAGGCTGAGACAAAGGTCTCGGTTAAGGTGATGGCGACGACGAGCCTGCTGGTGACGCCCGTGGAAGAAGTGAGGGCCGGACGGTTGGTGCAGGTGGAAGCGAGGCTTCTGGACGACCATGGAGTCGGCATTCCGAGTGCTAGGCTCCACTACGCGGGAGCTGGGTCCGCAGTGACGGATGAGCTTGGCGTGGCGCTGTTGATGGTTGACATCCCTGACGAAGAAGGACTGACAATCGTACCGCTGAGAGTCAGCTACGAGGGAGACGGTACAAACCTCCCGGTCTCCTATCTGGCGAGCCTGCAAGTCAGGAGTGGAGGACTGGGGTGGTTGGTATGGATGCTTCTGCCGGTTCTGCTGGTTCTAGGCGCTGGGGGAGGTTATTTCGGAAGCCGACGCTTTGGGAGACGCACAGTATTGGCGTCCGCCCGACCTTCGGGTGCTGCCGCCGTTGCCTCGGGCCCACCACTCACGGTCGAAGTGGTTGTGCAGTCGGCGCGCCTGGAGATGGGCTTTGTGGACCCGTCCGCGGATGCGGAGAACGCGTGGCAGGTGGGGGAGGAAGTAGAGGTGTGGTGCAGGTTGACCGATGAGTCGGGGAGGGGGATAGCGGAGGCGGAGATCCGGGTGGTGTGGGGTGACGAGGAAGCGCAGATGGAGCTGGTGACGGACCGGAAGGGCAAATGCACTGCCTCGTGGGCGGGGAACGAGCCGGGAATGTATCGGGTCACGGCAGAGTTTGCGGGCACGGAACGGTTCTCTTCAGTGGAAACACTTGAAGAATTCGAGCTGCGGCTGTTGCTGCCGACTCGCCTGGAGGTCTCCTTCGTCAAACCGGCGGAAGACCTGCCGGAGATATGGGGTGTCGGGGAGGAAGTGAAGGTCACATTAGCACTGCTGGATGATGTGGGGCGGGGGCTGCAAGGACGGTCAATTCGAGTACTAATCGGTGACACGGGTGAAATGGAAGAGCTGGTCACGGACGATGATGGTCGCTGTGAGTCGGTCTGGAGGGGCGCCGAACTGGGAGTTTATCAAGTGGAGGCAGAGTTCACGGGGGACGAAGGGCATCTGCCATCGGAGGGCCGTGGTCGGTTCGAGGTGGTCGAGTTCAGGGATGACATAGTCAAGCGGTACAACTTGTTCCTGGCGGGAATGCGGCAGAAGGTGTCAGGTATATCCGGTAAGGCCACCCCTCGGGAGATGGAGTCGGTGGTGGTTGCGAGCGGACTTCCCGTGGACCAGAGAGCCCTGGAGGAACTGATAGCCCGTTTCGAAGAGGCGGACTACAGTGAACATGACATAGGCAGGCGGCAGTTCGAGGCGGCATACCGTGCCTGGCGTCGGTTGGGAGAGGAATAGGTGGGGATGAGGATTGATGCCCGGCTTAGAGTCTCGGTGCTGCACACGGCAGCCATCGTGGCTGCGGCGTCGGCACTTTGGATATTCGAAGTGCTGCGACTGCCTGAAACGGAATTCGCCTTTCAGATGCTTCTGGGGCCCGTGCTGGCCGCTGCCTTCATCTCTATGGTGGTGAGTCTGCTGCCTTGGATACAGCCCAAAGATAGACTTAGGCAGGCCCTGAGACTCCCGGAAGAATTCAGGGCAAGGACAGGGCTGGCGCTTAGGATCGCGGTACGTTTGCTTAGGGCCGGGGCTTGGATGGCGATCTTGATGAGTGCAGGTCTATCCCTTGCCGGGACTCGGCCCGACCCGGGAACCTACTACAATTTGATCGGTGGGTTAACCGGGATATTCGTGTTTGTGGCGGTAGTGCGGGCGTCGAGCGTCCGATTCCTGGTTGCCAGCCAGATCTTCCCTGTCCCCTGGGTCCGGCTCATAGCGTTTGTCATAGTCTACGTGATACTTCACGCCGGCTGGCTGACCGAGCACGGTTTCCCCAACCGAGAGCTGCAAGTTGCCCTGTGGGTGGCCCTGGCAGCCAGCTATGCGGGCGGAAGGCTCGGTGGTACGGCGCAGATGATGGCGCAGTCTAACAAGAGGAGATGGTGGATCCCGCCTCCGGTGGTAGTCAAAGGGGCAGGGATCCTGCTCGCAGGGGTGAGCGGAGGGCTGGTCGTTTGGGGCGCTCTCAGCTCCCTCCCAAACGTGACCGCCCTCTTTCTAAACAGGTGGCCGCATCTTCTAATTGGATACGCTACACAGCCCCATTTCGGGCAACTCTACGAGGCGCGGCACCTAGCCGGGGTGTTCATTGCGGGGTTGTACTTCGTTATTAAGCTGCCAGCGGGGGCGCGGGACTCGGGCGGGACTGAGTATATGCCTCTGGCCAAAGCCGTGGGATACAGCACAGTCGGGGCGGTGGTCTGGCTCATGGGCGCGGGGATAGCGGAGTTGGGACACGGGTTCCCATTGTTGGGAGCGGCGGTAGCCTGCGGCTTTTTCGCGGCGGGACTGTCTTTCATGGCTCGATACTACACGTCCAACGCGGTGTGGGCTGTGAGCGCCGTGGCCCGGCTTCTGGCGAAGTCCGTATACAGGACCGCGTTCCTGGGGGCCTTCCTGGCGCTCTACGGCTTGCTGATACGTCCATTGGTCTACGACGTGATGTGGTTCGCTCCGATATATGAATGGATGGCGGTGGTGCTCTTTGCTGCAATTGCGATAAATCGGATGAGAAGCCACGCGAGACAGCAGGTGCTCCCCGAGGGAGGCCCTCCGGCGGAGTGGCCGCACTGGTCCCGGCACGTGCAGATTGTGGAGGAGCGGCGAGACCTGCGCCTCAAAGGATTGGTGGACCTGCAGAAGCAGTACGTCGAGACGGGAAGGTGGGGCTATCTCTGGAGGTACATGCTGGGGTTGCTTCTTCGCAATCGGACGCCCCTGGAAGAGATTCCAGCCGTGTTCGAGCCCATGAGACGCAACCCCGAGACCTCAACTGCGTGGGACCCGTGGCCTCGAAAGCGGGTCCGAGCCATGCGGAGGCGGGCCTCGGCGCTAGCTGAATCGTTGAGCCGCATGGATGCTGTCCTCAAGCGAGACCCCGAGCCCCCACCGGAGATAGAAGAACAGCGCATTAGGGATTTGAGCGGGCCCTTTGTCGAGGACGGCTCGCAGCCCGAGGCACTGGCCATGACCCTTGCAGCGGCCTATTGGCAGAAGGGCGCACCCCTGGATCTGGCGGTAGCGCTTTGGTTCCCAGTGCTGACAATAACGGATGGAGGTCGGGGTGGTCCGCTCTCCTTGCTGCGGTCGAGGGAAGGCATGGACCAAAGGCAGAAGGAGCGGCGGGCTCGGATAATCGATGCAGCACTGTCTCACCTGTTTGGAGATGGAAAGGCTGGCGAGTTGCCTCTAGTCGTTCTGGCCGCACCAGTGTCAGTCTATGATCGCTTGGGGCGTTATTTCGCGTCGAATATTCCACAAGGAGAGGCAATAGAAGTGCTGTCGGAGGAGGGAACTCGGTGGAAGGTGAGAGCGGGGGATGACCAGAAGATTTGTACAACTCCGGCGGGGGTCGCGCGACGACGCATTCTGCCGGGAGATTAGGGCCGGAGAGACAAAATGGACAAGAGTAAAAGTCAAATAGAGGTAGAAGAGGCGGGGCCGGTCTGCGACAGGATCATAGACAGGGTATCGGAGGTCTTTGTCGGGAATCGGCTGCTGTTGAGGAAGCTGCTGGCTGCAGCCCTGGCCAACGGTCACGTGCTTTTCGAAGACTACCCGGGGCTGGGGAAGACGCTGCTGGCGAAGGTGTTCACCAAGGCAATCGGCAGTAATACGAAGAGGGTGCAGTTCACGCCCGACCTGCTCCCTGCGGACATCCTGGGAGCGAAGGTGTGGCGCCAGAACACGGGGTTATTCGAACTGATCCAGGGACCGGTGTTCACCAACGTGCTGCTGGCTGACGAAATCAACCGCGCTCCTCCCAAGACACAGGCCGCGTTGCTGGAAGCGATGGAAGAGCGTCAGGTCACCATCGATGGAGATACTCTGCCCCTGCAGCCGCCCTTCCTGGTAATCGCCACGCAAAACCCGATTGAACAGGAGGGGACATATCCTCTGCCCGAGGCACAGCTGGACAGGTTCCTGTTCCGGCTCGGGACGGGATATCCGACTAACCAGGAACAGGAAAGCAGCATTCTGCAACGACGCATCCAGTGGCAGAAGGACGACCCGACCGAAGATGTGGAACCTGTGCTCGATGCGGATAGCTTCGTCGGGTTGCAACGGATCGTAGAGACAAACGTGTATGTGGACCAGGTGATGATCGACTACATCACACAGGTGGTGCGGTTGACCCGGCAGCATCCCCACGTGTCCCTGGGCGTGAGCCCTCGGGGGGGCCTCGCCCTGCTGAAGGTGTCCCGCAGTATGGCACTGATCCACGGAAGAGACTTCGTCATACCGGACGACGTGAAAATGGTGGCGTCGGAAGCTCTAGGACACCGCGTAATATTAAACATCGAGGCGACGTTGCAGGGAATGAGGCCAGAGGCGGTGATAGATGAAGTCGTGGCGCAAGTCCCGGTCCCGACCGAGCTGGGCCGCAGGGACGGCGCCTAATGCTCTCTGCGCTGCCAGCCCGGTGGCTGGCGCTGGCCTTCCTTCTGCTGGCCCTGGCCCTGGTGTTCGGGAACCCTATCCTGCTTGCGGGCTCGGTATTCGTGCTTCTCATAGTCCTGCTGGGCACTCTGCTGACACCCCCGGGAGGGATTGAGGTAGAGCGAGAAATGACGCGCCTGGTGTGCTGGGCGGGGGACAGGCTGGAGGTGCGGCGCAGGGTGCACGTGAGATCGGGGCTCGGAACTTTGTACGTGCACGATGAGCTTCCCGCGGAAATGGAGGTAGTAGAGGGCAACAACTTCCGGGCGGTGTGGAAGTGGCCCGGCCCCAAGACCTACGACCTTTCCTATGAGTTCCTTTGCCCGAAGAGAGGACTGTACGAGCTGGGAGAGACGTCGTGGGACACGGAGGGCGCTCTGGGGCTTCAACGCCGGAACCGCGGCACGGCGGGCGAAACGCAGGAGTTTTCGGTGGTGCCCCGCATTCAGGCGGTGCGTCGGGTCAAGGAGGTCCGTGCGAGGGCGTACACCCGCTTTTTCAGGACGGACGTGGCTACGCTGGGTCCCTCCACAACCGATTTCAAGGACCTGAGGCCCTACTCCCCCGGCGACCCTATGCGGATAGTCAACTGGAAGGCGAGTGCGCGAAACTCCTACAGCGCCAATCCCCTGCTGGTAAATCAGTACGAGGCTGAGGGACGTAAGGCGATCTGGATCTTCCTGGACGGGGCTGAGTACATGGAAGTGGGTACAACGCTGTCATCATTGATAGACCATGCGGTGGAGGCCGCGGGCAGCATAGCCCAGTACTATCTGTCCCAGGGGTACACGCTGGGGGCGTACATCTACAACACCCCGAACGATATCCTGACGCCGGACCTGGGCCGCAAACAGTTCAAACGTCTCACGGATATGCTGACCACCCTTCAGCCGGGACCCGCGAGGCAGGACCTGTCGGCGGCGGTGGAGTGGTGCAAGAGCTTTCTGTACCGGCTTCAGCCGGAGGTCTACGCCATTACCCGGTTGGATGTTCACTACCCTCGTGACGGGAGTCAGACCCAGTCCATCGACGGGTTCGTTGCGGGGATAAAACGCCTTGTGGCGCTCAGGTCTCGGACGCGCAGATTGAACCCGGTCAGAGTGGTGCATGTGGAAGCGGCGGGAGTCAGGCAAGGGGAAGCGGGTATGGAGGCACGGACGCAAGACCTGATGCGATGGGAAGCCCGGCAGCTGTACAAGCCGATCCGGGAGGTAGGGGCTTCGGTGGTTTCCTGGGACCCGGCAGAGCAGGACTTCACGACTACGCTCATGCAACATATCTACCTGGGAGCGTGAGACGATGGTGAGATTCTGGATTTTGGAGACGGCGCTGTTGGGTTACCTGATTGGGGTGGCGGCGTGGATGATCTGGCAGACCGGAGGAGCGGCGGTGGACGTGGAGAAGGGATGGGAGTGGCTACTGGAGATCCGGGAGTGGGAGGACTGGGGCTCGACGGTGTTCTCGCTGATCCTGGCCGCAATCTTCGGAATACCGATAGGGCTGTACTGGGTGTTTCAGGCCCGCGGAATGCAACGGGTGTCGTTCTGGCTGGTGTGTATCGCGGCTCTTGCGCCGCAGATGCCTGCGGCCCTTTCATACAACCAGGTGGACTGGCTGTCGTTCTGGAAGTACCCGATGTTCACAACGGAGATACCTCAGTACCTGGTGGCACTGCTGCTACTGGTGTCGCTGCTTCTGCTGACCGCATTGCACAGGACTGCAGATCTTAGGCGGCTGAAGGGGAAGTTGGCGGAACTGCGGCTTGAGAGCAGGGAGCAGGGCGTGGTAGTGAGAAACGAGGGGCTGGTACTGGGGGCGGTGGCCGGGGGAAGCCTGGGTATAACGGGAGCGCTGCTGATGGTCGGGATGGGGGTGTCGCAGTTGGGGGGAACGCTGGGGCAGTCGCCGTGGCCGGTTGTGAGCATTGGGGTGGCGGTGATGGCGCTTTTGGCGATGGTTGTGGCGCTGTGGCTGCGTCAGGTGGGAGCGACCCAACCCCCAACTCAATAGGCTACAGACCGGTCGAAACAGCAGATCGACAGGCGAGGCCGCTCAGTTGGGGTCTTCGGAACTCTTACGACGTTCCATCGCAATAAGGGCCTCTTTACGATGGAGGCCCCACCTGTAGCCTCCGAGAGAGCCGTCCTTTCGCACCGCACGATGACAGGGGATGACGAGAGCGACGGGATTCGAGGCGCAAGCGTTGCCGACGGCCCGGCCGGCACTGCCGGTTAGGCCCACGTCGAGGGCCATCTGTTGGTAGGAGCGGGTCTCGCCGTAGGGGATTGACTGCAACATACGCCAGACTCGGCGTTGAAAGGCCGTGGCCTGAATATCGAGGGGCAAATCGAGGCCGAGACGCTCTCCTTCCAGGTATTCCAGCACTAATTCAAGCCAACCCCGCAGGGTCTCGTCGCCCTCCTGGAAGGCGGCTGCCGGGAACTCTGTCTGCAGGTCATTCAGCAGAACTGAGGCGTCGTCCCCTAGCTTCACGGAGCAGATCCCCTTGCCGGTTGCCGCTACCAGCAGAGAGCCGAGTGGCGATTCCGCGACCAGGTATCCGATGGTCGTTCCTGCACCACCCCTCCTGTATCGGCCGGGGGTCATGCCGAATTGGCCGTCGGAGTCTTCGTAGAGTCGGCTGGAGGAGCTAAACCCGGAGTCGAACATCGCCGCGGAGACTGGGCTACCGTCCCGGACCAGGGACTTGAAGCGCTCCAGTCTGCCGGTGTGCGCGTACTGCCGAGGCGTCAGGCCCGTTTCCTTCTTGAAGACACGCTGCAGGTGGGAAGCGCTGATGTCGACGGCTTGGCTCAACTGGGCAAGGGAAGGCAGGCCATCGGGGTGCTGGTCGAGGTGAGAGTCGATCTGATGGCAGACACGTTTCACGAGGCTGCTATTGCGATTCTCTTGCCGCGGCTGGTCTGGGAAGCAGCGCAGGCAGGCTCGATAGCCCGCCGACTGGGCCTCTTTGGAATCTGCAAAGAATCTAACGTTGGCTCGATAGGGTCGGCGGCTGGGGCAGATGGGGCGACAGTAAATGCCGGTGGTGCGCACGGCGTAGATGACGGAGCCGTCATAGGTCGGATCCCGTTGGAGGACGGCTTGCCACAAGAGGTCGAGTCGGGCCTTTTCTAAGGGTCTCTGCATTGTCGTCATAGGCGCCTCCTGGATTCCCGCCAAGACTAACCGAAGGTTAAGGCCGATTCTATCCGGTTTGCATCATCGAATTGGTAAGTGCTGTCGAGGATGCGACGGTCAGGGTTGGGCTGGTGTGGTCGGCGGTGCGATAGGCGCCGACGGGACGTAGCCCACCATTTCGACGAAGCCTTTGCCCGATACATCGATCCCGCCCTTACTGCCCGTCGGTGTCACGGCTCCCTCCCAGTAGATTATGGGTATGAAGGTGCTGATGGCGAACTCGGCCTCCTCTATCGCAGGGGTCAGAATGAGGTCCATGTCCAGGGAGTCGACGAGGAGGTTCCAGCCCATGGGGTAGACGCCCTGGGTGTCGGGGCTGGTCCAGGTCCCGGTGGGTTCCAGGGAGATGTCGGCGGCCGGCAGGTGTATCGGAGCGGAGTCAGGCGGGACGTAGGTGCCATAGGCGGCGATATGCTTTCGCTCCGCCTGCTCCCAGACCACCGAGACCATGATGTCGGAGCCGTCGTCCAGATTGAGGCTGAGCCAGTCCCAGCCGATCTGCGCCGTGGAGAAGTCTCCCCACTGATGGTCGAACCAGGAAACCCCGGTCACGGGAAGGGTGTCGCCGGATACCGATACCGTGCCCGAGGTCTCCAGGTCTGTGCGGGAGTAGTAATAGGTCTTGCCTGCTATGCCCAGGTCGACCAGCCCGGTGTCGTGATGGAGCACGGCTGGCTTCCGAGAATCGGCCTCGAGCTCCACCGTGTAATCCCCTATCTGGAACGAGAGATGATATGTCTGGCTGTCTCCGCTCATGCGCCAGTCGACTATAGATAGGTCAAACTCACCTGAAGTGGTCTCCAGGATGGGCAGGTCGGGCTGCTCCGCGGTGAGGTGGAGATCCATGTCATGGTCGGCCCAGCTGAGTTGCGCCAACCGAGGAGTGAATCCATCCGCCAAGACCGACTGGAATGTCACGAAGTGATAGCTAAATACCCGTCCGCCCTCCGTGGCAACGTGACCGTTGAAGTACCACCACTCGAGGGGAGAGGCATGGACGCCCTCATCGTGGGGGAGCTGCATAGCCCGTTCGTATATGGGCGTGGGCGTAGGTTCGGCTGGTGGGCTAGGCGAAGGGGGTGGGGTGGGGGATGGAAGCGCTGTTGAAGCCGGTGTGGGTGTGGGAATTGGAGCAGGAGTCGGGGAGGGGGAGTCGGCAGTTTGTCCGCCGCATGCGACCAAAAGGGTGATCAACAGGACTGTCGCAAACAGGATAAGGATGGCGGTTGCCGGACGTAAAGGGAGCATAGCTACGTAAATTATGCCACAGGTTAACCGGGCTATAGCGCGCCAATCTGGTGGCTACAGGGGGAGGGCCGGACCGACCTCCCGCAGAAGCTTGCGCCTATCTTTGACATCCGGGAGGGCGCGGGACACGAAGTCCCAGAATTCAGTCGAGTGGGCCTTTACGGTCAGGTGAGCGAGCTCATGTACGACGATGTATTCGATGACCTGAGGCGGGAGCATCATGGTGCGCCAGCTGAATCGGAGGGTGCCGTCGGGGGTGCAGCTTCCCCAGCGGCTGCGCTGGTTCCCGATGATCACCTGAGACCTCTCACCCACCCCGAGTCGAGGCCACCAGAGGTCCATTTCCTCAGCAATGTGGTCTTCGGCGCAGGCCCGGTACCACGCGGCGAAGGCCTGCAGGATGCTCTCTTGGCGCACATCTCTATCGAGAGTAGGGCGCACGGAGACCTGAAACTTACCTTGGTGGAGGCTGACTTGGGTCGAAGAAGTCGCTCCGTCCTCGACGATCATCTCGACGTTGCGGCCGAGGTAGGGGAGGGTCTCGCCGGTGACGAAGCGCCTGGGAAGCGGCTCTTCCGGGAGATCGGACATCCTTTTGACGATCCACGGGGCCCGGTCGAGCACGATGTCCCGAATCGCGTCGTCGGAGGCCCTGGATGGGGCGGCCACGAGGACTCCCTGGGGAGTCAGCCTGATCTCGACGGTCTTCTTGCGCCGCGGGCTGCGGCGGATTTCGTAGTCGAGGGTGGTGCCGTTGTAGGAGACTTGGTCTTGACCCCGCGTGGGGAGCCTTCTGTGGTTTCTCTTATTGCTTGGCAGCTTCTTCAATTCACTGAGGACTATAAGGCGTTGGCGATGTCGGGGTTGCTGGCTAGGCCCGAGAACAGGACCACGCCGTCCTCCTCGGCGAGGGGGGCGACGCCAAGCATCGCGCCGCTGCACAAGGCGCCGAGGATGATCTTAATACCGTCCAAGTTGGTGAGCTTAGTGTAGGCGGTGATGGCGTCCTGGGCGCTGCACTTGGAGTCCTCAACGACGAACTCCAGCATGCGACCATCGATGCCACCGGCGGCGTTGATCTCGTCCAGGGCCATCTGCTTGGACTGGAGGGCGACCGTGCCATAGGTCTCGCCGGCGCCGGTGAGGGACTCCATGACGCCTATGCGGTAGGTATCGGGTTCGCCGCTCCCACAGGCGATTACCAGCAGGGCGAGGAGGGCTGGGAGTGTGATGATGGGGAAGGTTTTGATTGTTGCGATCATCCAGGCACGAATTTTGATTGTTTTAGGGGAAAAGTTCTTGGGGGGTGGGGGGATAGGCGACTATCTAGCGTCTCAATTGAGCTTGATATACATCAATGAAAGGCGCTAAATTAGCGAAAGTCTTGTTTGTAACATCTAGTTCGTGGCTAGCCTCAATTCCTCGAATTATTCGACTGATTTGCTCAGGCTCAGCGACCTGAGCCCTTTTCGAGATAACTTGAAACCCTGATTCAACGTCACCCTGGCGCAAACGTATGAGTTCAGTATACGCATTCTCTCCGCTCATCTGGTCATCGCGATTTGTATTGTCGGCACAATAAAGGAAGCCCTCTATTCGGTCTAAATGGGCCGTCACACTCCCTGTGAGCGAGTTTCGCTGCACAATGCCGTCGATGAAATCCATGATTTCGCTAGCCTGAAAGTTTCCACCGACCAACTTATGATAGAAATCAGGATTCGTGAATTTTATTCCTATCAGGACAGCAAGCAAGTACGGATGCGTGAACATGCCTGCAGGAACATTACTTGTAAGGAGGGCAAGTAGCTGTATACCGTAGCGGATATCACGTAGTGAAAGGCCCAAGGCATTCCAAAGCTCGGGGAAAACCCTCCTAAAGTTATTGTAGTCGGCCATGTGTACCCTGCTGCCACTCACGTCTCCAAGTTGCTTGAACGCATCGCCAATTTTAAACGTATCAATCAAATGTAAAGCAAAAACCTGTGAATCAGATTCAGGGAGATTGAACTCAAAATCAAAAAAACGCCTCAGGTAAACGTCTGTTTCGATGTTTCCATAAACAGATGCCAATGAATTGCAGAGTTCATCATGGTTAAGGCCAAACACGAACACCATGTTTGGCACATCAAATATGTGCTTAACTCGCTCCAATAGTTCAATGGCAAAGGTAGGCCGGCATCTGTCGAGTTCATCAATGATGAAGACCAAGGGATGCTTGCTATCGTCATATACCTCTGCAGCCAATCTTTGAAGATTCCCCTTAAGTTGATCCTTGGTAGTGCGTTGGTGACGATACTCTTTGAGTAGGTCGCCCTTTGTAGGCGAGTTGTGGTCGAATTCGGTTGTCAATCCTGTAAACTGATTCAGAAGACTGGAAGCATTACTTAGGAGCAATGGGATGATACTCTGGGTCGCCTTTTGTAAGGTTTCTTTGAGGTTGCCTTCGCTGAAGTAATCTGCTAGCTGGCCGATTATGGCCAGCAAAGGGTCATCACTGAAGTCATCTTCCCACGCATTGAAGTAGATGGCCTGATAGTTCTTCCTTACCAGGGCTTTCTGCCAACGCGTGAGCACAAAAGTCTTTCCGGTTCCCCATTGGCCATGAAGGCTAATTGTCAACGGTGGCTTTTGGGTTGCGATAAGATTGGTGAGCCGTGTGGCGATACGTTGTCGACCAAGAAGGTCGTCTCCCCAGGGGTTCTCGGCATCAGCCTGTGGCTCGTCGAGCTTAAGAGGCACTGAATTTTGAGCGGCTAAAGCAGTGTTTTGTTCTGTGACCATGTAGTTGGGTTGCCTCATTTGCTAGGGTGGAGGAGCTAATAGGCAGTATAGCACACATGTACGCCCAGCATGGGTCGCAAATGCTCAAAACATGGGATGAGGAACTTGGTGGCAACGGCTGGGTTCGAACCAGCGACCTAGGCCTTATGAAGACCCCGCTCTAACCGCTGAGCTACGTTGCCGAGAATTACCGTCGGGGCAGGGCGGAAAATAATCTAGCACCTGCGCACCAGCCCGTCAATCGGGTCGTGTCACATTTGGGAAGATCACCCTCACTCTCCTCAGCGAGCCTACGGCTCTCCCCGGCGAGTCTTCGACCCTAGCCCTCTTACGCCTCGGCGCATCTGCGACCCATCGAGGGTGAGGGGATAAGGCCGCCCCGCCCATTCCGCTCTTGAGACCCTTCGACCCTGCTCAGGGCGAGCGGAATCCCGGCCCCTGGATTCCCGGTCGGAGTCGGGAATGACGGAGAAAGGGGCGGAATGACGGTACAGGAGTGCCTAGGCCCGGGCGTTGTAGAGCTGGATGGTTAGTTCCATGTGACCGATGTGCTGGGAAAGCTCGTCGATGGTGTGGACTAGGGTCCACCTTTTGATTCGGGGGCCCAGGGTGTCGACGGCGCTCTGCTCGGTGAGGGAGGCAGGGTCGAGGTTGGCGAGGACGTCGGCGGCGATGGACCGGGTCTCGGAGATGACGTCGGCGATGGTCCTGCGGGCGCCCCAGAAGTCGATCTCACCGTTGGCGTCGACTTGGGCGACGAACTCGGTGTCCCGCTGCCGGCCTACTTCTTTGCCCGTCAAACCCTGTGCCACCCACCATCGGACGACGCCGCACATGTGGGCGGCGATGGCCGCTACGGAGTTGGTGTCGGCGTCCAGGGGTTCCCAGTTGAGGGCGTCGGTGGAGAGGGAAGCGGCGTGTTCGTCGGCTTTCTTCAGCAGCTTGTCTATGAAGTGGGCGTAGCCTTCAATTTCGGGGTTCATGGTTGTACCTCCAGATAGTCCTTATAAACCTCTCGCCAGTTCCATTATCGCGTCAAAATCACCCTCACTGTACGACCGGGGACATGGGTAACAGTTAGACCGAGGACATAGGTAACACTTTGACTGGGGTTTTGTCGACCCTTCTGGTGGGGTCATCAAGGAGTCCGATGATGAGTGGCCCGAACTGTATGGACCAGGTTCGTTCGTCTATCTGGACCAGGCCGATGGGTTCGCCCTTGAGGGACTCGCTCACGTAGAGCATATCTCCCTTCCACTTGATCTGTCCGTTGCTGCGGACACTACGTACGGTGACACCGGCGTTGTACTCGGGCGAGCTGATACGTGTGGGATAGGGTCTGATCGAGGGCGTGTACAGCCGGCTTGGTGGTTGCTGCCCCAGGGCCTCATGTGGCCTCTCGAAGTTGTAGGTGTGTCTGAAGCGTTCGAGGGCTCTGCGTTGTCGTCTCCAGTTGGCCTTTGGAGGTGTTGCGGTCTCGGCCTTGAGGGTCCGGTGAAGGCGCTCGATGCGTCCATTCTGTTCGGGGTGACCGGGCTCTATGCGTTCGGGTACGATCCCGAGCTTGACCCACCATGCTGAGAGTGGTGAGAGGCTGCCCAGACCCACACTGGCGAAGGGCGGACCATTGTCGGTGCGTATGGCCCGAGGGATGCCGTACTCTCGGAAGGTTCTCTCCAGAGAGCGCTTGACTTCCGGGCCGGCAGGGCGGTCGAGAGGGTCGCATACCAGTAAGTAGCGGGACATGGCGTCCTGGGCTGTAAGGGGGTCTATCCGCATTCCGTCATCCGTGCGGAACCAGCCCTTCAGGTCGATGGCCCACACGTCATTGGGGTGCCGGGCGTGGGCGAAGGGCTCGCCCCAGCGTGTAGCCCTGCGCCGCCGCTTGCGCCGCCTCACCAGACCCACACGGTCCAGTATGGCGCCCGCAGTACTGGAGGAAGGCCAGGGCACGTAGGGCTCGATGGAATGCAACCAGGCGACGATCTTCTTCGGGCCCCATGTGGGATGGGTGCGCTTCGCCTCGATGATACGCTTAGCCACCTCTATGGAAGTGGCGTTGGGATGGCTGTGAGGAGCCCGGCTTAGGTCAAGTAGACCGTCCTCACCATACGCCTCGTATCGGCCGATTATCTTGTAGCCCGTCTTGCGGCTGATCCCGGACCGGCGGCACAGCTCAGCAATAGTCTCCTCTCCCGCAGTGTGACGCTCGATGAACTGCAACCGCTCCGATTCTATGCTCGTGTCTTTCCAAGGCAACACATCTTCCTCCTCTGGGATTGCCTAATACAATCCCACGATGTGTTACCCATGTCCCCGGTTTATGTGTTACCTTTCTGCCCGGTCTGTACCGGGCCAGTCCCCTCTCCCATCGAGGGAGAGGGGATAAGACAGTCCCCCGATCCCGCCCTGGATTCCGGACCCTACTATTCTAGGCCGTTTGTCAGGTCTTGGAACATGTTCTCGGCGAGGCCGGTGACATCCGGGAGGGAAGAGTGGGCGGTGACGTCGTTCTGGAGGGGAGTGATGGAGATGTAGTCGTTGGAGACGGCCCAGATGTCGGTGCCGGGCTGGATGGTCCAGTTGGGCCTCGTGCGGTTGATCCAGTAGTGGAGGCGCCGGGGGTCGTTACCCTCCTCGACGACCTCAGTGTAGGAGCCGTCGGCGAGGCGGGTGACCTTTACGCCCTTCAACTGGTCCAGGGGCTTGTTGGGGACGTTGACGTTGATGAGGGCTCGGGGCGGGAGCTTGCCGTCCCGGGCCTTGGCGGCGATGAGATAGGCCATGCGGGCGGCGACCGGGAAGTGAACGTCGTAGAGAGCGGTAACGGAGACTGCGAGTGAGGGGATGCCTCGGAAGAAACCATGAAGAGCCGCCCCGACTGTGCCTGAAACGAATACGTCATTCCCCAGGTTGGAGCCCGTGTTGATGCCGGAGACGAGCAGGTCTATCTTCCCTTCGACCAGCTTCTCGGTGGCGAGGATGACGCTGTCGCCGGGTGTGCCCTCGACGGCGTAGGACTTGATGCCGTCTCGGTTGAACATAGTCGGGGCCATGCGTACGGCGTGGTGCAGGGTCACGGAGCTCCCGACGCCGCTCTGCTGCCTGTCTGGGGCGACGACTACGACCTCGCCAATCTCTTTAAGGCTTTCGGCGAGGGCCCAGAGGCCAGGGGAGGATATGCCGTCGTCGTTGGTGACCAGTATCTTCAAGGTCGGGGGTGCTCCGTGTTTGGGGGTGGGGAATGCGGGAAGATTTTAGCATAGTGGGGGGGTGGGAGGCCCCACCCTGTTCCACTCTTGATACCCTTCGACTCTGCTCAGGGTGAGCGGACCCCCCTCCCCAAGGGAGAGATGTGGACGGGCAAGTCCTAGATCCCTCGCGGGGCCTCGGGATGACACAGGAACAAGGGCTAGAGGATAAGGGGGAGGTTGTCTATGAGGCGGGTGTTGCCTATTTGGACGGCGAGGAGGGCGAGGGCGCCGTCCTGTACGGTAGTGAGGTCTTCAAGGGTCTCGGGGTGGGCGATGGTTGCGTAGTCTAGGCGGGTCAGGGGCTCCTCGCCGATGATGCGGGACATCTCGGCCTTGATCTCGGGGCAGGAGAGAATGCCATCGCGGCAGAGGGACTGGGCGGTGTCGAGGGCTTTCCAGAGGACGGTTGCGGCCCGGCGCTGGTCGGGGTCCAGGTAGACGTTTCTGCTGCTGATGGCCAGGCCGTCGGGCTCACGGACAGTTGGGACACCGACCACCTCCAGGTCGAAGTCCAGGTCCCGGGCCATCCGCTTGATGATGACGAGCTGCTGGGCGTCCTTCTGCCCGAAGTAGGCCCTGTCAGGCTTGACGATATGGAACAGCTTGGCCACGACGGTCGCCACGCCGACGAAATGCCCGGGTCTCGAGGCCCCTTCATGGAGGGTGGCGATAGGGCCGGGGTTGACCTTGGTCTCGGCACCCGGTCGGTACATCTCGTCGGGAGTGGGAGTGAGGACCAGCGACACACCGGCCTTTTCGAGCATGCTGAGGTCGCGGTCGAGGTCTCGGGGGTAGAAGGCGAAGTCTTCGCCCGCGCCGAACTGGGTCGGGTTGACGAAGATGGAGGCGGCTACTACGTCATTCTCCGCAGCGGAGCGCTCGACGAGGGCCATGTGACCCCGGTGGAGGTAGCCCATGGTCGGGACCAGGCCGAGGGTGCCGGGGGCCGAGGCTCGGGCTGTTCTGAATGCGGTGATGGTGTCCAGGACCTGCATATGCGGGGAGGGCTAGGCGTACTGCAGGAGCTCGGAGAGAACGCTGGGATCCATGGTGAAGCTCTGCTTCTCGGTGGGGAAACTAGAGCCACGGACGTCGTCCCGGTAGCGGGCTATGGCGTCGGTGGTGGAGCTGCCGACGGATGCGTAGGTTCGAGCGTGCCTGGGTGTGTAGTCGGGGCAGGTGGCGAGGATGTCGTTAATCACCTGTACCTGGCCGTCGCAGTAGACACCGGCGCCGATGCCGATGGTCGGGATGGAGACTCGTTCGGTTATGAGTTGAGCCAAGGGAGCGGGGACGCATTCGAGGACTATAGAGAATGCGCCTGCATCCTCCAGGGCCTTGGCGTCTCTGAGAAGCTGGGCAGCTTTTTCGGGGGTCTTGCCCTGGCAGCGGTAGCCACCGAGCTGGTTCACCGACTGGGGCGTGAGCCCGATGTGACCCATGACCGGGATGCCGTTTTCGACGATGTGGTGCACGGTGTCGGCGACGGACTCACCACCCTCGAGCTTGACGGCCTGGGCGCCGCCCTCCTGGAGAAGTCTGGCGGCGTTTGTAAGGGCTTCCTTCTTCCCCTGACGGTAGCTCATGAAGGGCAAATCGGAGACGATGAGGGAGCGTTTGGCGCCCCGGGCCACGGCCTTGGTGTGGTGGACCATGTCATCCATGGTGACGAAGACGGTCGACTCGTAGCCGAGGACGACCATACCAAGGCTATCGCCGACGAGGATCATGGGAATGCCCAGCTCGTCGAGGAGCTTGGCGGTCGGATAGTCGTAGGCGGTGAGCATGGGGATCTTCTCGCCGTTCCGCTTCATCTTGATGATGGATGCCGTGGTGGTCCTCATTCGATTCTCCTTGCCATGCACCTTGCTACCTACGGGCCAGGGTCTCCTCCCGGAAAGGAAGGAAAAGGGAGTTGTATCTGAGGGACACCCTCAGACTCCCGGCAAAGAGGGCTTCGCCCCTCTGCACACTCTGTATTTCGGTAGGCTGTCAATACTTGGTGAACCTTTGTCATGCACCTTGCTACCTACGGGCCAGGGTCTCCTCCCGGAAAGGGAGAAAGAGAAAGTTATATCTGAGGGACACCCTCAGACTACCGGCAAAGGGGCTTCGCCCCTCTGCGCACCCTGTATTTCGGTAGGCTGTCAATACTCCAGGAACCTTTGTCATGCACCTTGCTACCTACGGGCTATGAAAGAACTCTTCCAGTCCTGCCTTGTGGTTCGGAAACACCCTCACCCTAACCCTCTCCCATCAAGGGAGAGGGGACTGGACCTCTTCTTCAGAATCCGGGCAAAGGGGCTGGGCCCCTCTACACCCCCCGTATTTAGGTAGGTTATCAATACTCCTTGAATACGTTTAGACATTGACCTTCAAATCTGAGACTGAGGGGACGCCCCCCAGGCCCGAGGCCTCGATTACGGCTTTGAGTATGGCGCTGCTGAGGGCTCGGGCGGCGGCGGCGCCGAAGGGGGTGACGTCGGGGATGGGGGTGGCTTTGCCGGTGGACAGGGCGAAGACGACGTCGCCGTCATACATGGTGTGGGCGGGCCGGATTGCCATGGCGAGGCCGTCGTGGGCCATTTGCGCGACCTTGTTGGCCTGCTCCTTGGTGAGAGGGGCGTCGGTGGCGACGACGGCGAGGGTAGTGTTGCGGAGGGCCGAGGCCTCTACCGGGGCCGCCGCGCTCTCCAACAGATCGACGCTGTCCAGGAAGCCGAGGTTGTCCGCGCCTCGGGGGCCCGCGACCAAGCGTCCGGTCTCGGCGTTGAAGATGCTGCCAAGCGCGTTGACTGCGACGATGGCACCGACGACGTAATCGCCAACCCGTCGGCTGGAGCAGCCGAGGCCGCCCTTAACAGCACGGTCGGGGCCGAGGGCTTTGCCGACTGTTGCGCCCGTACCTGCACCCACCGAGCCTTGGGTGGGGGCCGTGGAGTCGGCGGCGGCGCAGGCCTGGTAGCCGTTCTCGGGGCGGGGGCGGACGGTGGGGTCGCCGATGGCCAGGTCGAAGAGGATGGCCGAGGCCACTATGGGTACGACGCCGACGCCGACGGGAAAGCCTATGCCACGCTCTTCGAGGTAGGTCATCACCCCGTCGGCGGCGGCTAGACCGTAGGCGCTGCCTCCACTGAGGACAACGGCGTGGGCCTGCTGGACAAGGTTAAGGGGTCGAAGAAGGTCGGTCTCACGGGTGCCGGGTGCGGCGCCACGAACATCGACGCCGCCGACCGCGCCCTCTGGGCAGAGGACCACGGTGCAGCCCGTGACGGCTACCGGGTCGGTGTAATGACCGACCTGAACGCCTGGTACGTCGGTAATCGTGTCGTACAACAAAAACCCTCGCAACCCGACCGCGAGGGTTCGCTATACCTGTATGGTCAACCCGGTCCGGCTCTATATGGATGCCGGCCATTGGGTCTATGTATGGCTCGGGGCTGTGATGCTTACCGCCGCTCGCGGTCGGCTGCGGGGGCTATTGTAGCGGGTGGCGGGGTGGGGTTCAAGCCCGTGCAGCCGTTCGGTAGATTAGTGACACGCCGGGATTTTATTCAGTTGTGGGGTTTGTGGGTTTCGGTTCTGTCTGTTGGGAGGGGATTGGCGATGGAAGACGCTGGCTGGACGCTACCCCCGTTCATGTGCTTCGGGTGCTCCGACGCCCTGGGGCAAGGGCGTCCGGCCCGCTTTTGCCGCTGCTGCGGCCTTTGGCCCTGTATACGCCGGACATGGGCAGGGACCTTCAGGGCCAGCAGGTCCGAGTCCGACTCCGGGGGGTTGGCTGCACCGCTATAGGGCGGCTAGGAGGCCCGTCCAGCGTCCGATGCCGGGCCTCTTGCAGGCGTAATGTGTCCAAGTTTGCCGGTGCGACCCGGAGCGCGTAGACCACCGGCTCCCGGCTTGATTAAGCGGACGGTGTACCGAGAGGGCCTCGGCGCCGGGCCTATCCGACCGCTATTCCGCTTGAAGGAGCGGCATCTCCGTTAGGAGCCTCACATGGAACGATAGCGAACCAGGGCGTCTTTCCATCGCCTGGGGGACAGAGGGAAGGGATAGCCGGGGCCTTAGTCGAGGAGATGGCGGCGTTTGCTTGAGCCGCGGGTCGCTAGGCGACCGTTGGGATGGGCTTGGACGTTGAGTCCTTGTTATGGGCCGGGGCTGGGGTTCCCCCCTGGGTTGTGATTCCTCCTTAAGGTGGTTGGGTTAGGTAGTCTAGACCTGGCCTAATATAGAACATAGGTACGTATCGTGTCAAGGGGGTTGTGTCACTCCTCTATGTGAACGGGATCAGAGGGTTGGTGTCACGGGGCGTGAGTGGCGGGCAGGGCGACCGGCCGGCCGCCCCTGGGGGGATTGGGGCGGGGGACGGGGATCACCCTCACCCTAGCCCTCTCCCATCGAGGGAGAGGGTAAAAGAGTCTCGAGGCGAGTGCAAAACTCAGATTGCATCCCGGTCGTGCAGTGGTCGGCAGGTCAAGCAGGGTTCCATCTTTATCCCGATGATGTCTACGAACTCCTGAGCCTGCTCCGGAGTTTCGAAGGCCTGGGTGTAGTCAAGGTCTGGATTATCGGCGTCTCGATACCGAGCCGAGCAGCGCCGTCCTGGTAGGTGCAGAGTCGCTAATTGGGTTGGATACTTGGTCCACCTGACGGTCTCTACGACGACTATGTAGCTCATCTTTCAGAGAGAAGTGCTTAATTGTTTTTATGTTTATCCGGCTCGTTGTAAACCGGCTTTCCGAGAGCGGGCGGGTGCATAACCTTATATTAAGGGAATTGGGGTTATTTGTGAGGGAAAGAAGGCGGGTCACTTGCTGCGCTTGGAGATTCCGTCGCAAAAGCTGCAAGATATTGTTCCGCCCGTTTGATATTTTCCAGATGCTCTCCAAGAACGTCGCTTAGCATGAGTTCAGCAGACAACTTTCCGTCTTTCTTGGATAAGGTCGCCAGTTGAATTGGTCCACCGATTCCCCCAGGCGTCACTGCAATAGCCTGCTGTAACGTCCAAACTGCGGCAAAGACCCCATCTGCTAATGTTGGCAGCTTATCAGGCCAAAACACACGGCGCAGAAACGCTAAAAAGGGGTCCGCAAGGGACTGTCCGCTGCCGATGGCAGCGAAGGGTATATCCTCCATAGCCTCTGGTGTGCCTATGTTGTCGCAATAGATAAGACCATGCTCACCCTTAATCCCGCCTATCGGTAGAGCAACTAAAGTACTCGTGAGAGCCATCGCTGGCAAGCCTGCCGCTTTCGCTACAGTGACCGATTGGCCCATATCAGGAAGCAGCCCGTCCCGAATCCTGCGCTGTGCATCTGGCATAGTTATCTTGGTGTTTCCCAGATCCATGTTTCGCCAAGCATGGTCTATGCGCTCGCCGTACAGTTGGGCTAATCCTAGTGGCCCAGAGACGCCTACGATGATGGCATCATCCACAAGGCGTAGCTTTGCTGCGGTCTGGGTGACTGTGGGCTGACCAAGGATCGCCGGGCCTAGTGTAGCAGCGCTGTCCGCTCCCATTACTACCCCATCTAAACATTTGATTCCGACGATTAGGGTCATATGTTACTGGCCGCGAAATACGCTGTTGACGGCGTAATCGGGATACGCGGCGTAGACTGACGTAAGGAGCTGGCCAAAAGACTTCGTTTCCACCCAATCAACAACCGCCTCAACATGGGCCGCATGTGCGGCGGGCATGTCTCTTTGCACCTCCTCTGCCTTTTTTGCCCCGTCAACCGTGAGGTAGGTGTTTGTCCATCCACCTTGGTCCACGGGCACGCGCATGAGCAAGCCTTCCTCCTGCAACTTATTCGCGTCCCTGTAAATGGCGCGGCAAAATGGCCCGTAGTGGTGTGCCTCAAAGTCGTACCAATCTTTTGGCACGATAGGGGCTTGTCCAAGCAAGAAGAGTGCCTTCTGCAACCGTACGGGTGTTAGAACCTTGTTCCGGCTAGCGGCCACTGCCAAAAGAACAAAGTCTTTCTTATCCATTGCACCTCCTCAAAAAATGGTTCTTGCCCTGTCCACGCGTACGCCAGAGCTTGACTCACGGTTAAGCCCTCATATTGCATTATACCCAGTTAATACCCTGTTGCAAGGGTGCCATTGTAGCTAGCAAGGAGGCGAAATGCAGCACCTCGGCCCTTCGATTGAAGGGTGAGCGTAGAACTAATCCATTCAAGGACTATGCTGAGCGTGGGCGTTGCCTGGGGCTTCGACAAGCGTTCCTCATCCCCGGTGATCAACGTCTTAAGCAATGTGAAGTGGGCTTCCGTGTCGATTCCGGTTGCATTGCTGGTGACAAGCGGATGGACGTTAGAGTGTCCGGGCCATGCGCACGTCGCTCATCTTTCAGGCACCAAATAGTAGAACGATAGTGCGCGTTCTGATATAATTACCGCCTTAGTAAAGAGGCCACCGACTGGCAGGTCGGTGACCTCAAATACCACTGCATCGGGATTACACCTCCAGTGGCTACTTTCGATTATAGTGCTCCGCGTGAGCCGGAGCAAATCACCCATGGCCTGGCTGACCTTCAGGCAGTACTGGATTGCTTGGACGATCGGGTCCTGTTGGCCCGACTGCAGGCCTACCGGCCAACCGGACGCCCTGGCTATCCGCTACGGGCCCTCTGGAGAGCCTACTGCTGTTCGTTCCTTCTGAACCTGCCGCATACCAACGCGTTGATAAGGGAACTGGAGACCAATCTGGCTCTCAAAGAGCTTTGCGGTTTCAACCAGCTACCCCACCGCACGACGTTCAACCGATTCATCCAGCGTCTTTCTTACCACACAGACCTAGTCGAGAAGGCTTTCAACTGCCTTACACATGAGATCGCCTCCTTGCTGCCAGACCTCGGCCAAGAGGTCGCTGTAGACTCCACGGTCGTAAGGAGTCATAGCAATCCGAATCGCTCACACATCAGCGATCCCGAAGCCAGCTGGACTGCCAAGACCAGCGCCCGGGCGAAGTCCCAGAAGGAATGGTACTGGGGCTACAAGCTCCACATGGTGGCGGACTCCAGGTACGGGATACCGTTGACCCAGATAGTCACAACGGCCAAGCGAAGCGATTCACCAGAACTCCCGCCGTTGATTGCCAAGGCCCAAGGCCTGCACGATTGGCTACGCCCAAAGGTCGTGACGGCCGACAAGGGATACGATTCCAGGCAGAACCATCAGTACCTATACCAGCAGGGCATCTTGCCAATTATCCCGCTTAGGCGGCCGTCCAAAGCGGCTCTGTATGAAGGCATCTATACGGCCCTGGGGATTCCGACCTGTCTGGGTCAGGTCCCGATGCGCTACGTCAGAAGTGATCCCCGGCGGGGCCACCTGTACCGTTGTGTCGGGTGTCATCTCGCGACCTCCACCCGGGGCGGCATCCGGCACTGTGACACAGAGGTCTGGGAGGACCCGAAGCGTGATATCCGGCTCTTCGGGGCTGTCCGGCGGGACAGTCCCGAGTGGCGTGATCTCTACAGCCGGCGCCAAGCCATCGAGCGGGTCTTCAAGTCCCTCAAGGAGTCGCGCCGCCTAGAGCGCCACTGTCTCCGTGGACTCCGGCAGATCACTCTGCACGCTCTTATGTCTGTGCTGACCTTTCAGACGACCGCGCTGGTGAATCTGCTCGACGGGAGAGCTAAGGAAATGCGATGGATGGTCAGGCGGATTGCTTAGCCATATAATTCCTAGAAAGCGGCCGCAGTATAGGAGCTAATAGGCTAAACTGATCTGTACATTGTCAGGGCAAACTCTGAACGAAATCCTGATCTGGCCTGCTAGAAATGCAGGCCCCATCATCCATTTCTGGTTTGAACAGGATGGGTTCCATCATCGGGTATGTGATGGAGCCTCTTGGGCAGGCCCTCCGCAGATGAACCATGGCGACATAGCCATCCCATGCCGTAACTGCAAAGAAGTCTACCTTGAAGATGTCCTGTATGGTCGTAAGGTTCTAAGCCTTTCTTTATCTGACCTTAACCACAATTATGGGGTTGCTACCCCAAATTATGGGGTGTATACTATTGAACACAGGATATCCAACCAAGAAAAGAGAGTTCCGATAATGCCCAGAATATCGATGGCGCAGTTTGCACGGTTCTACGAAGTGAGACCAGCCGCTCAAGTCGGAATTGTCCGCGAAATCCGCATGCAACTAGCGAATCCCTACAAGGACTATATGGGACGTAACTTCTACGGGTTCTTACTCCAGGAGCTCCGGCGTACCCATTGGGCTACAAGGGACATAAGAGACTTTGAGGATGCGCTCCATTCACTCGTGAGCGGGCTGACGGACCAGCGCAAGTGCCAACCTTACTTAGCAATAGGTGAAGCCTACATTGAATACTGGAAAAAGAGAGCAGGTGAATTATTGCCAGTCCATCCCGTCAGCGTTGACATTAATGGACTAACGATTGGAGTTAGGCCAGAAGTGTGTATACGCACCGGCCAGGACTATGAAGTGCTGAAGTTGTGGCTCAATGCCAATCGGCCAAGCCGTCAATCTAGGCAGATCATCATTCACCTGATGGACATGGCCCGTAGCTCCAGCCAAGAATGGTCAGACTCGTGGAACGTAGGCATATGGGATGTGCGGCGCCAAGAAATTCCCCCACCTATACGCACAGCCCGAGACTTTGAATTGGGACTGGCTGCCCAGGTAGCAGCATTCTTACAGATATGGGATAGCCTTGATCAGCAGGCTCAGGAGAGCGAAATCTAGGTTATATCGACCTTTCGCTAGGAGTCGAGGCCCAAGGCTTTACGGACCGCTTGCAGCAATTGCGGGGCGTCATCAGGTTTGACGGCATTGA
The DNA here is from genome assembly GCA_965249275.1 of Dehalococcoidia bacterium. Classification (GTDB taxonomy): domain Bacteria; phylum Chloroflexota; class Dehalococcoidia; order Plut-88900; family Plut-88900; genus Plut-88900. Next base: position 105,563 of record CBDFLQ010000005.1, on the reverse strand, counting down.
TACTGGATGCATCGTCGCTATACCGGTAGCCATTGAATATGGAGCGAAAGACCAGTAACTCTCCAGTTGCCGTGGTCCGTATGCTTACACCCAATTTGTCTTTGGCCGCCTGATTCATGATCGCCGTCTCCTAGATTCCAGGCAGCCCCCAGAATGTATAACCACCCTCAGTGTTCGCTGCCCAAGTAACGATGCGGTAATGCGTAATGCCGTGTTCCCCCAATAGTGTCTCGGCCTTTGCCTTGCTCGTAACCGGCACCGCCAAATACCACTCTTCTGCATACGCTATATCGTAGTCCCGCCATTGGCCGCTTGCCGACTCATCCGTCACTGAGTCGGCGGTTTCCACTTCAATCACCCAGGCCCTGTCGTCCTTAGCAGCCACGATAGGAACGATTATGTCTATCCAGTAGCCGTTCCATGAATAGTTCTTTTCCTGCCCGGGATTTATATGGGCGTGTTTGCCGTACTGTTCATAGACATCTTCGGCAGCTCGAACGACAGCATCATGATCCTGTTGTTCCAGCCCTCTGCGTATCATATCCCTACCGCTCATCAGTCTCTCCTTTAAGCGTACATTTCGTTAGAGCGGCGTTAGGTTAAATGGGTTGTCAATGCATGTCAATCTCGCATCTGTTTGACATGGCGTAGACGTGCCCTTAAGGTGGGGAGACTCTACCACGAGTTGCAATTGTCCAGGATCAGGACCAGGGCAAGGATGGGCCTCATGCCCCCTTGTGGCTCCCGGTCCCAGGACGGCGACTTGTGGTAGAGAAGCCTAATCCTTGCCGCAAGGGGGTTCCATTTGAGATTCCTAGTCGTGATCCTGAGTGTTGCCATGATTCTCACCTGCTCCAACCCACAGGTTCCCGAGTCTCTATCAGCCGACCCGACCGCTAGCGTAGCGTCCATGCCAACTCCTTCAACAACTGCGCAGGACTCGGATATGCCTTCGACGGCCTTGCCTACCGCTCCATCGACGGAAGTCTCTATGGCAACATCTATGCTGCTTCTTCCGGTAACGCCCACCCCCGTTCCGTCCGCATTACCAACGGTAACTGCCAAACCTGAGCCTTCGGCTACCCCTGACCCAACCGATACCCCCGCTCCAACGCCGACTCCACCCCCTGCTCCCACATGGACACCGGAACCCACCTGGACGCCCGAGCCGACATGGACTCCTGTACCTACCCCATTACCGACAGCTACGCCGACGCCGACACCTATCCCGACTCCGACCGCCACGCCAACCCCTCTTGCTATACCATCTCCGACTCCTGTGTCGTTGCCTACGGCGACCCCGTTCCCAACAGCTACGCCACGACCAAGCGTCGCGGCTGGGAACGGCGACTGGAGATACTTCGGCCCAGATTGCCCGAGTGCGTATCCAAATTGCGCTAGCTTTCCCTCTGATCTAACATTCATACATCTAGAAGCCTATGACGACACCAACGAGTCGTATTATGATGAAGCTGGGATGGGGTTTTCGTGTTTCCAAGGTGATGAATTGTTCTACAAATTCGATAGTGGTGGTCCTTGGTTAGCATTGGGAGACGTTGGGCTTTCGATTCGGGCAGCCGGTTCAGAGGACCGCACATGGTTTAGGACAGACCTGGGTAGCGACGATCTGGAAACCATCTACTTCGACGAGCGGGATAGCAGAGCCATACTGACAGTTCTGTTGGAAATGGAAACACGCGGAGCAGATGTGATACTCGGGGCGTCCGGCGATGTCGAAACCGTTGTAGCCGAATTTGACATCACGGGTCTAGCTCTTAACTATCAGAGGCTCCCGTGTTAATAGTCAATCAGCCGCTCTTTGGGAGAGTGCTATACTCCAGACATGATAGAGCGCATGGATAGAGTACAGCTTGGAAGTTGCCACATCGAAAGAAGGAGGCTGAGAATGCCGTCGGTAACCTCGGCGACTGCGATCCGCATTGAGTGCATCAATCCGTGCTGCAAGTCAGAGGTTGTTTACCCGCTAGTGAACGATAAGCCTGTGCCGAGCGAGTGCCCTGTTTGTAGGAACGCATGGGGAGATGGGATACAGGCGTTCAGAGAAGCCTTGAGGGCTCAACAGGACGCCCGAAAGCGGGGCCAAACTTACCGACTACACCTGGAATTTGGGGCAGAACCCTTTGATCCTATGGTGCCCAATGGACATTAGCTCTTCCGACCCGGCTCATAGGCTGGTCAAGCGATAAGCCGCTCGTACGTCAGGGGGGTCGGTGCGGACGATGCGCCGGAGGGTATCGACAAAGATGTGGTCGTTGTCGCGGTTTCCGAACCGCCATTCGAGCTCTTCGAGGTAGCGGTCCAGATGCTTCTCCGAGACATGGTGAAACGCCCCGATGATGCTCCGCTTGAACAAGCTCCAGACGCCCTCGATGCTGTTGGTGTGAACGTCTCCGACGGCCCATTCCTCGATGGAGTGATTGACCGCTGCCTATAGCAGCGACTCATGTCACAAATGGCGCGACAATCTAGCAGGCCACAACTGGTGAGTCGCAACGGGTACACCCTCTGTCTTGTCCGTCGTGAGATGGAATTCTCTCTACCTCAGGAGTTTTGCACTTGCCTCAAAGAGTCTCGGTTGACACTCCAAAGGGGTGGACTTAACATTTAGGCTGGTTAAAGGTGCGCCTTTGGCACTCCAGGCCGGGCGGTTAGCTCAGTTGGTTAGAGCGCTTGCTTCACACGCAAGAGGTCACTGGTTCGAGTCCAGTATCGCCCACCATGAGGGTGCGGTTAAGGGCCGAAGTGGCGGAACGGCAGACGCGCTGCGTTCAGGGCGCAGTGTCCCACGAGGACGTGTGGGTTCAAATCCCACCTTCGGCACCAACGCTTGGAAGGTCGGCATCGATAGTTGAAATAGCGGACGGTATGAAGTCTGCGACGAAGATGCGCTTGTAGCTCAGTTGGATAGAGCGCTGCCCTGCGGAGGCAGAGGTCGTGGGTTCGAGCCCCGCCAAGCGCACCATTTCACCCGGGAATGGGGCGATTAGCTCAGTTGGTGAGAGCGCTTGCCTTACAAGCAAGAGGTCACTGGTTCGAGTCCAGTATCGCCCACCACGTATCACACTTTGAGCTTAACGTGTAAGGAGGCATGATGGCACATCCAACAAATGACAAAGAGGATTTGAGGGAAAAGGTGAATAAGATGGCGTTGGGGGGTATGATCATCACGAAAATCAGCAAAGAACTAGGGATTGGCTGGAACGAGGCACGGAGCTATCTTACTGTCTCTAGCTGGCGAGGTGCTAAGGTAAAGCTGACTAATCGGCTCAGGAAGCTGGCCACAGAATCAAGTGAAACCAAAAGGAAAGATATGGCTGACGATGCCGACAAGTATGCCGACTTCCTTTACGACGCGGCCAAGCACCTAAGGGGTCAGGTTGACGGTGCCCGGAAGGCGCTTGACCGGTAGTATTCAGGCTCGGCCTCGCACTGTTGAGAATCTCATATCGGTATAGGGGTGCTACGGTGATGTTAGACTCGCAGTCAGAACCCGATTAGATGCGGGCACTGTACATCCTGAAAATAGAAATTATCCAAAAATAGGAGTTCGCACGTGACCCTGGCAAGACAACAAGATAGTTGCATTAGTGTGCGTTACGTTTTCGAGGTTGAACGACTGCTATCCGCTCCCCTCTACCAACGGCGATTCACGTGGGATCGTAAGAATCTTGACGAGTTTTGGGAAGACATCAAACTAGTCGAGGAGGGACAATCAGAGGCACTCTTCTTGGGAGCCATCATCTTGAAGCACGAGGGTCCTAGTGACCCTAGCGCGGGGTCTCTTGAAAGATTCTTGGTGCTGGACGGACAGCAGCGGATCGCAACCTTGTTCCTTACACTCCTCGGCATCGCGCTCGAGTGGCAGGAGCACGGGCATCAATATGAAGCTACAGCGATCGCAGAGACATTCCTGAAGTCCACTAAAACAACAACCAGGGGCAAACCCCGCTTTCTTCCAACGATCCCGGACACGCCGGAGTTTGTGTCGCTATGTCGTAAGTTGAAGAGTGACTGGGACTTGCCACACGGTGGGAGGTTCAGACCGGGAAGGATGTCCGCAGCACTTGAACGAGCACAAACAGAAGTGCGCGCGCGGTGCTTGGGCGAGGAAGGATTCGACGGGGAGTCACTTAAGGCCTTAGCAAGGACTGTAGTCGACAAGGTGGAGATAGCAGCCATCAATATTGCTGAGCGACATCAGCCTAACGAGGTATTCGACCGATTGAACCGAAAAGGCCAAGCCTTGACGGTTGGCGATCTTGTGAAGAACGAGGTATTCCGGCGACTCGCAGCAGAGCCGACCACTGCAATCAAATTGTTTAGTGACCACTGGGAGCCCTTTGAAGAATCGTTCGATGATAGGAAACAACTCGACAATTATTACTATCCGTTCACACTTACAGTAGATGACAACGCTACAGCGGCTGGGGCCTTCCGTGCACTGAGTCAGCATTGGGACGAGAAGATTCGAGATGACGATGACTCAGCTACAACCGCAGAACTCATCATCGAGGACCTCAATAGATTTGTGCCAGAGTACAAAGCCCTATCATCTGGAGATGACTACTCGGCCACACTTGAGATCACAGAATGGGTTAGGCGTTTTGCACGCATGCCAGTACCTCGCGTAACCTATGCATTCCTGATCCAGTTGCTCAGAGCACAACGTTTTGAGAAGCTCACCTCAACTGCCATTGTTGAATGCCTACGCATTGTAGAGTCTTTCTTGGTGAGAAGGGCATTCTCAGGTCGAGAGCCGACCGGACTCCACGCGGTGTTCAAGGGTCTATGGAGAAAGAACGGTGGCAACCCTTCGTCACTTGTGGCTCACCTCCAGACGCAGACCATAGACTTCCCAGACGATGATCAGCTTCGACGTGACATCTCTAGCAAACCGTTCTACGGACGCCGGCTCGATGGATATGTGTTGGCAGAGCTCGAGATTGCTGCTCACCACAAGAATCCAATAACGCGCGAGCAACTCGACGCCATTACAGTTGATCATCTAGCCCCACAATCGCTCAAGGGAAACTGGGCCAAGGATTTTCCCAACGACGATGAGGAACGACAGAAGCTCCTCGGCTTGCTCGGGAATCTAGTGCCGCTTAGCCAGTCTGATAATTCGACAAAAGGCACTACCGACTGGGACGAGGCTCGTGATCGTCTCCGGAACGAGACGATATATAGGACTACCAGGGAAGTCCTCGAACAGTATGCGACATGGGGACCAACGCAGATTATTGAGAGGACAAATAGCCTTGCTGAGCAGGCTATTCTCCGCTGGCCTAAACCTGGGCAGTGATGCACACGGCCCCAACCCTTCGGCTAGAGTCGAGGTAGAAATCCCTTTCTAGGAGGACTTTGGTGATGGTTGATGGTCGAGCTTTGGTGGAGGTGGAGGGGTTGGGGTGGGGCGGAACGTTATGGAAGTGGGGATAGGCGGGTCTTGCTGATTCTTTGGGTCGGGGCGGGGGGCTACATTGGAAACGGGGGCCTGAGGATACGGGAATCAATATTGGTCGAAGAAATAGGATGAGAACGCAAACCCAGAAACGCCTCGACGCTTTGCTGAAGGAATTTGAGGAGTTGAGCGCCCAGCAGGTCGGCTACCCGTGCAATCAGGACTTCGATTACTCGGAGCTGTTGCCCTTCCTGCAGTACAGCGCCAACAACGTCGGAGACCCGTTCCACGGCAGCGGCTTCGGCAGCAACACTCACGAGTTGGAGTACGAGGTAATCAACACGTTCGCCGACATGATGCACCTGTCTCGGGACCAGGCCTGGGGCTACGTCACCTCGGGCGGCACCGAGGGCAATATGTACGGCCTGTACCTGGGGCGCGAGATATTCCCTGACGGCGTGGTGTACTTCTCCCAGGACACCCACTACAGCGTGGTGAAGATCATGCGCCTGCTCAAGGCTCGCAACATCATGATAAGGAGCCAGGACAACGGCGAGATAGACTACGACGACCTATACGAGACCATACGCATCAACCGGGACTCGCCGGTCATATTCATGGCGAACATTGGCACCACCATGAAGGGCGCTGTGGATGACGTGACCAAGGTGCAGGCGATACTCAAGGACCTGGCGGTGACCAACTCCTACATCCACGCGGACGCCGCCCTGAGCGGAATGATCCTGCCCTTCGTGGAGGAGCCACAGCCTTACGGCTTCGACGTCGGCTTCGACAGCGTGTCCATAAGCGGACACAAGATGATTGGCTCACCGCTGCCCTGCGGCATCGCTCTCACCAAACGGGAGTACGTGGCGCGCATCGCCCGCTCCATCGAGTACGTGGGCGTTCTGGACACTACTCTCACGGGCTCCCGCAGCGCCATTACCCCGCTCATGATGTGGTACGCCTTCGAGCGCCACGGGCTGGACGGCTACAAGCGGATTGTAGCCGGATGCCTGGATAATGCCGAGTACGCGGTCAGTCGCTTCACGGACAGCGGCATACCCGCGTGGCGAAACAGGAACTCGGTCACCGTTGTGTTCCCGAAGCCGTCCGCGGAGGTCATCCTCAAATGGCAGCTTGCCCCGTACGAGGACATCGCTCACATGCTGACCATGCCCCACGTAACGCGCGAGACTATAGATGCAGTCGTGGACGATTACCTGAAGCAGAAAGAACAAGAAAAAGATAAAAGATAGAGGAACGCACCGTTATGCCGAGAATCATAGTCATGGCGAAGAACGAAGTGGGCGTAATGGCCGACATCACCCGGGTCTTGGCAGACAGCAGTATCAACATAAGGACCATTAGCGCTGAGGCCACGGGCGACAAGGGCGCCATCTCGCTGACCACCGACGACTACGATGAGGCGCTGCGAGCGCTCACCGACGCGGGCTTCAAGACGGTCACGGACAACTCACTGATAGTCAGCTTGCGGGATGAGCCGGGTGCTTTGGCGAAGGTGGCGGAGAAGCTCAAGCAGGGCGGCGTGAACATTCAGAGCCTGCATATAGTCGAGCGGCGCGGCGACTACACTACAGTCGCAATTCTCCCCGATGATCGCGCAAAGGCTGAGAGTCTTCTGGACAGAGATTCCATAGTGTAGGTCTTTCCTCGCAAACCGGGACAAGTGCCACATCGACGCACCCAATCCGGCGAATCGTCAGCCCCAGGGAAACGCATCACAATTGCCCGTGAGTGGGGGACAACCATGCCTAGACTGGGGTTTTCGTCGAAGAATATTCCCGCAAAGAGTGATCAGGTAGGCGGGTAGTTTGATCCAAGCTAGAGTAGGAGTGAATGGTAATGAGTAGCGCGGCGACAGCCGCTAAGCGCTTCTATAAGCTGGCTTGGGGGCGGAACGTTATGGAAGTGGGGATAGGCGGGTCTTGCTGATTCTTTGGGTCGGGGCGGGGGGCGTGGTGGGGGCGATGGCGCGCTACCTGGTGGTGGTGTGGGTGAATGGGGGGCTGGGCGGGTCCGGGTTTCCCTATGGGACCCTGGCTGTGAACGCAGTGGGCTGTTTCCTGATCGGCCTGATTACGGGGTTCGCAGAGGCGCATAAGCCGCTGAGCCCCGAGGTCCAGGCATTCCTGATCATAGGCGTGCTCGGGGGGTTTACGACGTTCTCGGCGTTCGGTATCGATACGATCAGGTTGTTCAGAGACCACGCCTACTTCGCCGGTTCAGCTAACGTGTTACTCCAGGTGGCGATTGGGCTGACCGCAGTGGCGGTCGGGCTTAGGGTCGGGCAGGCACTCAAGGCTGTGTGGTAGCCGGGGAACACTGCCTATCGGCCAGTCACGCCCGAGGTAGACGGTGAAGTAGGCGGCGTGCTAGATGAGGGGGGTCGGGTGGGGCAATCGAGGCTAGAGCCAGGAGACCCTGTTGAAATCCGTCGCTATGGGGGTCTCTTTCCGTGACCTGTCTATTATCGGGAACCCCTCCCGGTATCCACTCGACCCTTCGACCCTGCTCAGGATGAGCGGATACCTCCCCGGTCATTAGCGCAAGAGGGGTCTTTCTCTCGCCTGGACGAACCTTGCCACAGACTGAACCCTAGGCTAGAGTCGGGGTTGAGTCGAGCTGGGAATCCCTTGCGAGGAGGACTTTGGCGATGATTGATGGTCGAGCGTTGGCGGAGGGGGAGGGGTGGGGGCCGGCTTTTCCTGTCGGGGAGTACAGGGAACGGGTGGAGAAGGTGCGTCGGGAGATGGGGCGCCGGGGGATCGACGTTCTACTCGTGTCGTCTCCACCCAACATCACTTACCTGACGGGCTACGACATGATCTGGTACTACCTGACCAGTCCCGTCAGCGTAGCCGTCCACGCCGATTCCGGGCAGACCGTTTTCTTCGAAGTTCCCTACCATCAGCCGACCGTCGAGTGGCACGCCGTGGTCGACGATGCCGAGTACTTCGGGGATGGGCAATCGCCCGCCGAGCATATAGTGGGCTCTCTAAAGGGGCGCGGCTGGCTGAAGGGCAACGTGGGTGTCGAGAACTGGAGCCGGGCGCCGAACGGGGTCGTAATCAACGAAATAAAGCAGGGCTTTGCTGATGCCGGCGCAAAGGTTGTGGAGGGCTCGTGGGTCGTGGACCGGGTCAGGTTGATCAAGTCCGCGCCGGAGATAGAGGTGATGAGGAAGGCGGCGTCCATAGCGGACAAGGCCATGGAGACGGTCCGCAGTTCCATACGCCCCGGCGTGATGGAAACCGAGCTGGCCGGGGTGGCGCTCCACGCAATGATGAAAGAGGGTGGGGGAGACCCGGCCATCCGCGCTGCGGTGAGATCAGGGCCGCGGTTTGGGGCTCGACACTCGGCGCCGAGCCATCGGAAGCTGCAGCAGGGCGACCTGGTCTGGATCAACCACTGCGGGTCGTATCATCGGTACCACGCCGACCTGGGTCGGCTATTCTCGCTGGGCGAGCCCTCTCCGAAGTGGCGAGAGCTGATGGACAAGACCTGCGGGAGCGTCGATCACGTGATTTCGAAAGTCAGACCGGGCGACCCCACGGGGGTGGCTCAGAAAGCCATGGACGAGTACATGGACTCGATGGGGCTGCGGCCCTACGTTGCCTACGTGAGCGGCTACAACATGGGGATTGCGATACCTCCCGATTGGGTCGGGCACACGTTTATCGACCCGGACACGGGTTTCGAGACTGCGAGCTACGATCCGGGAATGATCACGAACTACGAAAACCTGTTCACGGTTCTCGATTCCGACCCTGGCTGGAAGGGTGGCACGGGCGGCGGCTTCATCGAGACGATCCTGATGACCGACAGCGGCCTCGAGGTGCTATCCAGGTTGGGGAGGAATGTGTCGGTTATCGGGTAGGGGGGACCCAGCCCCAGATCCCTCGCGGGGCCTCGGGATGACACAGTGGGGGTGGGGGGGTGGGGGATTCCCTGTACTATCGAGCGCAAGTGGAACAACCCGGGATGGAGGGTGACCCATGGTGGGAGTGATTGCAACGCTGGTGGCCCTTGCTGCCATTGGTCTGTTGTTCGTGCTGGACCCTGGCGGGGCTATCGCCGAGAGTGGATTCCCCGATTTCCGGGATATGGACTGGAAGCAGCTGACGGCCTGGGGCTTCCGGACGATTGGCGTGGGCGTCGGGGTGCTGTTCTCACTGTTGCTGTGGCGCAAGTACCGGTCCTGGAAGGAGATCAAGTATCCGGGCTCATCGGAGCCGGTAACCAAGCAGCCGAGCGAACTGTCGGCGGCGGCAGTATCGGTGCTGGAAGGCCGGACGGTCAGCGACCGAACGCTGCTGGCGGCGATAGTCGAGATGTGCCAGCGCGGCACGCTGCAATTGGAGTGCGTCGGAACAGGTAGCAGCTACCGGTACCGGCTGTCGAAGAAGGGGTCCGCGCAGTTTGACTGGGAGCAGTTGATATGCAACAGATTGCCAGCGCGCCCCACAACGATTCAAGAGCTGCATGACGTGATAAACGAGCGGGAGGATGTCATCGGCGACCAGTTGGGGAAGTACCTCCAGGACCGAGGCTTCTTCGATGACAACGCGATGCGGGTAATGAGGAAACATGGGAGTGATGGATTCGAACTGGAAGCATTGGCCGGGATTTTGATCGGCGTTGGCGGCGGGTTTTGGACGGCTTTATGGCTGTCCCAATGGTGGGCGAACTCCCTGGTCGGCGCGGCGATCGGCTTCATATATTTGTTGGTTGCGACGCCGACGAACGTGGGTAAGCTGCAGCCAACGGACGCTGGGGCATATGAGATAGGTCAGTGGCTTGGTTTGAAAGAATCCCTGCCCGGACCCGACCAGGAGCAAGGCCGGGACGAGTCCGACTCCATGTTGGCCTATGCAGTCGCACTGGATGCAGCTAAGCCCTGGCTGGACGTCTCGGCGCCGGCTCCATCATGGTTCGGCTCAGGTGAGGCAGCCTCCCTGGGGGCTCACGACCTGGGCGCAGCCTATCACGGCTTTATGTCCGCACCGGCGTGGGGTCTCGCTGGACGGTCGGCAAGCGCGGTAGAAGCGGCTGCGGGGCCAGGCAGCGAGGCAGAACAGGAACTGATGCGGTACATCGAGGAGGCTGAAAGGACGGCGAACAGCGAGGTCGGTGGGGGAACGGTGTATGAGAGACCACTAACTGAGGGCATCACGCCTGAGACGGAGGCGCGAGGGGAAACAATGACAGATCCATCGAGTTCGCCGCTGGACTATCGGAAGTTCCGGGTTGCGGGGCAGGTAGAGGAGCCGCCGAAGGGCGGAGGGGGGTGCGGCAGGTGCTGCAAGTGGGTGTTCCGGCTGCTCGGCGTGGGGGTGCTGGTCGCGGCGGCCGTGGTCGGCTACAACCTGGTCTCACCGGCTGTCGAACCGTGTCCGGAGAACTCTCCGACTATCCCGCCACCCGGGTCGTTACTTGTGCTGCTTGACGTGATCCTGGATGAGTGCGTGAGCGTTGACGGGGAGGTGGTGTCGCAGGACGTCGGCGAGCTGGTGGTAGAGATGGACCGGGGAGATTACCTGCAGTGGGTGCTGGTCCGTGGACCGGAGGAAGTCTTTGAGGGGGTTTTCGTAGGCGAGCGCGTTCGCATGGCCGGAAGGATCGGGGAGGATGAGGAAGCGGGATACGTGGTCCATTACGGAGTGGACCGCGGGTGGTGGGGGAATCTCCGGGAGAACCTTCCAGGGGACGTTTTCACACCGTAGGGGTTGGGGGGCTGCTGGGGGATTCTTTGGGAGGGGGACTTGGAGGGGTGGGGGGGGTGGGGGGTATCAGCCGACCGAGTCTTCCACGTTCCGTATCGAATGTAGACCCAATAGGGGCGTTAGGCAAGGCTCGATGACTAGATTTCCGAGCGGTGCCAACCACACTAGGTTTAGTTGGTGTTCAGCAAAGACAATATCGAACTCAAATCCGTCGCGCGGGACCTAATAACGGACTCGGGTGGAAGCTCAAGGCGAGTTCTAGCGATTTCGGCGTATTCGGAGTTTAGTTCAATGCCTAGGAAACGTCTTCCTAGTTCCCGACAAACTACCCCGACAGTTCCAGATCCGAAAAAGGGGTCTATAACGAGGTCGCCCTGACGGGTGCTGGCAAGAATACACAACCGCACCAATTCAGTCGGGAAGACGGCAAAGTGATTTCCGTTGAACGGTTCAGTTTGTAAAGGCCACACTGATCTGCGGTTCTTCGTCCGTCCGTCACCGTTCGCAGGCTCAGCGATTTCTTGACTGTTGTAATAGTACTGTTCTGCGTTAGAGAATAAGAAGAGTTGTTCATGGGATCTTGTCGGACGATCCTTCACCGATTCAGGTTGGTTGTTGGTTTTCTGCCAGATAATTTCAGAGCGAAGGTACCAACCTCGTCGGCGGATGACCCGCGCTAACTCCCACGGAAGGCCAACAAGCTCTTTATTCTTCATTCCCGGAGGGTTGTCGGGCCTCCAGCCTCTTGCCCTAGCGGGATTCCGTTTGTCCTCAGCTCGCCACCCTCTGTTTCCGCTGGTATAGGTGTCACCTATGTTCAGCCACAGAACGCCGTCAGGCCTCACTACGGCTCTTAGTTTCGCGAAGACGCGAGCAAGACGGCGAAGGTAGGTGGATAAATTATCCTCGCTTCCAATCTGTTGGGCCAATTCATAGTCACGCAGACCCCAATACGGCGGGCTGGTGATGCAGGCTTGGGCCAATCCCGCTGGAATCCTATTGAGGACAGAAGCTGCGTTGCCTACTACGATAGCGCTCATGAGGCGCTGTCCAGGCTTGCGGACATCAAGGCGTGCCGAACCATTGCTTGAGCTGGTTAAACACCAGCTTTACGGCACCCTTCCCTGTTGCGTCCTTGAAAGGGCCAGCCACCGACCAATCTACATCGGGCTTACCTCCTTGCAGATAGGTTGCAATCGAAGATTTCCCGAAGTCTTGGACGTCGACCTTGGATTCGAAGAGTAGTCGACCAAGGCGTGACAGAGCCAGCACACCAGGGTTAACCATCATCTTATACGCGCTCTTATCGCCGAACTCTTTTGGCCATTCGTCATGTACAGCTTGCCAATAATTCCGGGCGAACGTATATCCCTGCTGGTAGTCGATGCTACCGTTGCCGACGTACCTGGATGGAATCAGTTGCTGTAGGCTGTTCCGAAGGCCGCGAAATGTAATTAGGGTGTTTTTTCTTCCGCGCCCGCCCGTGTCTACAAGACCGTGGAAAGGGCTGGCCAAGTCAGCATCGAGATCCCGAGCCCACAGCATATGGTTAGTGGGATTAGGAACAGTAAGTAAGATTATGGTATCCACCAAGGAGGTTGAAATGCCCTTCTGGTTCTTATTGATAACTTGAAATAATGTTGCCTCCTGGTGCCGACTGATTCCCGGAATCACGCAGAAGGTGATGGGCTTGTCTGAATCGCGCATCGAACCCAGCCGATGTTGGCAGTCGACCTGAGAGAAGGCCCTACGCCAAGGCACATCCTCACCGTTTATATTACTTGTCAATTCGTGTGTGTAAGTGACCTCTAAGGTGCCGTAATGGTCATTTGTTGGACTGTCCGGAGTAAACGTCCATTCAACCTCTTCCTCCTCTAGGAGGTCGGCATCGCTTCGAATTGCGAGAATAGACTCGGGCCAAAAAGCGTCAGCTGTGCCTTCAGCATATATGCGAGCCTTTTCACTTCGAGTTTTGTCAAAAGCACGTTGATACCCTAGGGGATTCTGGTCTGGATCATGGAAGTCTATCCACCCCGCTTCTACGATATCCTTAGCGGGCGCTGACCCTCTGAACACAGTATGTCCGAGGCAGGTATCCTGAACGACTTTCAGTTTGATGGTAGTCCTAGTCAAATCGCATCCTTCTGGCAGGGAGAATCTTCGAGACTATAATACAGCATCGATAGGTAAGGAAGCTGAGTCGCTTTCCCTTGTGAGCTCCGGTTCCCGCCGCCTATCCCGCGGTGGGAGGTGAGGCATGACGAGCAAGAAGGAGCGAAGGGAGCGCAGTCTGCCGCAGTGGAAGGGTGGTGCGGTCGGGGATGGCCGAGGTAACTGCCCCGCCAAGGTCAGGTGGAGGGGCGGCCGCGGCGGATGGCTCGGCCTGGGAGGGCGCCGGTGTGGTCGCCGTCGTCTACTACCAGCCGGCCGTTTACCAGGACGTGCTCGATGCCCGTGGGGTATTGCTTTGGCCGGTGGCGGGTGGACGGAGACTTTACGGTGGCCGGGTCGAAGATGACGACGTCGGCCTTCATGTTGTCGAGGAGCATGCCTCGGTCCGGTATGCCCAGGCGCAGGGCTGCGAAGGACGTCATCTTCCTGACCGCCTCCTCCAGGGTGATGGAGCCTTCGTCGCGGACGTAGTGGGAGAGGATGGTCGGGTAGGTGCCGTAGGTCCTCGGGCTGGGGTAGTCGCCGAGGAGAAGGGCGTCGGTGCCGACCATGGTGAGAGGATGGGTCATGAAGTCGGACAGGGTAGACAGGTTCGGCCCAGGGGACACGTAGGAAGTCTGAAGGTCTTCGTCGAGGAGGAGGTCGCATAGGGCGTCGACCTCGCTTTTGCCCATCATCTCAGCAATCTCGGCGACGGAGCGTCCCTCAAACCTCTGATTGTGGGGATGCTTGAAGTAGGTCAGCCAGATGTCGTTCCAAGACCCGGTGCCCCGAGCACGGACCTCGTCCCGCAGGCGCTCCCGGCCTTCCTCTGAACGCAGGACCTCCTTCAGCTTTCTCGGGCCTCCGTTGTGGGCCCACTGGGGAATCAGGATCAACGCCCGGGTGCTGCTGTACTCGTAGGGATAACAGTCCATGGTCACGTCCTGCCCGCCGTCGACGGACCCCTCCACCAGGTCCAGGAGCTGACGGGCGCTTCCCGGATGGGTGATCCGCTGATAGAAGTGGGTGAGGTGGCAAGGGAGGCCCCCTCTTTGGCCGATCTCCAGCGCCTCTTTAACCGGGTCCAGAAACCGATCGCCGAGGGTGTTGCGCAGGTGGGTGTGATAGATGCCACCCAGCCGGGCGGCCTCCCGTGCGAGGCTGACCAGTTCATCGGTGTCGGCGTAGCTTCCGGGGGGATAGTCGAGGCCGGTGGACAGGCCGAAGGCGCCCTCCTCCAGGCCTTCGCGCATCATCGCTTTCATATTGGCGAGATCGGCGTCGGTGGCGGGTTTGTCGTCCCAGCCCATGGCGCAGATCCGGATGGGGGAGTTGCCGATGACGTAGGCGATGTTCACGGCCACCTTGTTGTCGAACATGGACAGGTACTCCGCCACCGTCGACCAGCGGCCGGGGAGGGGTGGCGACCCGTCCAAGCCCGAGTTCAGCTCGACGAAGTCCAGAAAGTCATCGTGGGAGGTGAAGGGAGCGTAGGAGTTGCCGTCGACACCCACGAGCTCGGTGGTGATGCCCTGTCGGACCTTGGGATGGTGCTCGGGCTCGGCCAGAATCACGAGACCGGTGTGGGCGTGCATGTCGATAAACCCTGGGCAGACCACCTTGCCGGCGGCGTCGATGACCCGGGTGGCCTCGATATGCGAGTAGTCTCCCCGGAGTATGACAACGGTCTCACCCTGAATGCCCACTCCGGCGTAGAATCCCGGGTTGCCCGTACCATCGACCACCAGGCCGTTCTTGATCAAGATGTCCAACAAGGGGCCACCTCCTCCAGGCATAGGTGAAACGCGACGGGAGGAAGTTAGCACCTGGGGCGTCGGGAAGGCAAGAATGGGTCAGTGGGAGGGATTCGGGGATGATCGATGGCCGAGCTACTGGGCCATGTAGCCGCCGTCTGGGGTCATGGCGTGGCCGGTGACGAAGGACGCTGCGTCTGAGCATAGCCAGACGACGGCCTCGGCGATCTCCTCGGGCATACCCATTCTTCCCATGGGGGTCTGGGAGACCATCTTTCGCTCGAACTCGGGATTGGCGTCGATGCCAGGCTGGGTCATCGGTGTGCGGATGTAGCCGGGACAGACTGCGTTGATTCGTATACCGGCTGTTGCATACTCCAACGCCGCGGTCCTGGTGATCCCGACAACCCCGTGTTTGGCGGCGTTGTAGGCTATGTAGCCTGCCGCGCCTGCCAGCCCGTAGATGGAGGCCGTGTTTACTATCGCGCCAGCGCCCTGCTTCTCCATAACGGGAATCTCGTATTTCATACAAAGCCAGACGCCCTTCAGGTTGACGTTAATTATCCGGTCCCATTCTTCCTCAGGGTAGTCGGCAGTTTTGGCGACCTTACCGCCGATACCGGCGTTGTTGAAAGCGCAGTCCAGCCTGCCGTAGGTCTGCACTACTCTGTCTATAACCGAGGCTACTTGATCCGCCTTGGTGACGTCGAGCTCGAACACTGTGGCGCTGCCTCCGATATCTTCTATCATGCGAGCCGTCTCTGCAGCGCCGGTCGGCTCCCGGTCTGCAATCGCTACGCGGGCCCCTTGGCGGGCGAAAGCGAGGCTCGTGGCTCGGCCAATACCGGAGCTGCCACCTGTAACAAGTGCCACTTTATCCCTAAAGACATCGGTCATTTGCAAGCTCCTTTATCCAGGTGGGCAATGGCACGGGGTCGTTGGTGCAGTGCACGTTTGTAGCTCGGGCGGGAGGACTATCGATGGCCGGCTCATGCACGACAGAATAAGTCTGGGATGTTGAGAAGACAACAGGGAGGGGTGGGGGGTGGGGGGGTTAAGGGCTGGATTCCAAGAGTACCGCAACATATGGTGTGTGTTGGCTAATCGGGATGAAAGTTCGCAGTACAATGCAGGTAAGCTCACATTATCTGGCTCAAGGAGACTGAATTCGTCTCGCCTGCTCAGTTTCCATCCCGTCAAGCGAAAGGAGGGGTAATCTTTGACCAACCAAGAATGGCACAACATCTCCCGGTTCGAATCATACGACCTGGCGAGGTCGTGGTATCAGCAGACCCACCAGAGGGAGATGAACACCGCCAAGACAAGGCAAATTAACGCCTTCTTCATCCAGGGACGGGAATACTTCAAGAGCGCATCCTCATCGGATATGAGCGTCAAACCGCTCCTCCTCTACTACGGGGTGCTGTCCTTGTCCAGGGGGGCGATCCTCCTGAGGAATGCCAGCAAGAAATCAGAATCACTGGCGCAGGCGCACGGAGTGAAAGAGGTGGGCTGGCGAGGCACTATGAGTGGTGGGATCAAAAATATTCTTGACTTGGGAATTCAAGCCGAGCGTGGCACGTTTCTTGAGTTGGTAGAAGCAATTCCCAATGTGCACCATACGGAATACTTCAGCCACCAATCAAAGTCAAAGGCAGTACTTCAGCACGACCTCGGCGATATCAAGTTTTGCACGACCGGGGGACTCCTGACCTTGGGCGATTTGCTCTCTCGACTCAAACAGACCATGCACTCATTTCAGGGAGTAACCGGCAGAGACCCAAAGTGGTTCCTGACGATCGTTACCACCTATGCGGCGGAAACCCATTTCCTCCTGTTTACAAAGCCGCCAGACGAGGTTCTGAAACTGGTCGATCAACGGTCCGTTACCATTCAACCAATGCCCAAAGGATGGCCAAATCTCACACTTCCAATCCCTCAGCAGGGATTGGTATTTCGCCATGAAGCCAGCTCTGCTCATCAGTCCAAGTTTCCACTGTTCCATGAAACAGAGGGGCCCCAAGCACTGATGCATGGAATCGCGGACTTCCCTAACGGCGACAAGCTCAACGAATTCTTCAAGCTATACTTGACCTCATTTGCTTTGGGAACACTTGCCCGTTACTACCCATCAGTGTGGATGGCGCTTCTGTCCGGCTCCCCAGGTGACTTCGCCCGCCCGCTGATCTTCGAGGCAATCGAGGCCATCGAATCTGAGTTCCCAGCCGAACTGTCGAAGCAGATAGGTCAACACCCCCAAGTCTTGGGTTCGCAGGCGTGGTATTTCAGCGGAGGTCTGGGTGGCTCATCAAACTGATGGACTAGCCTCAGTTGCGTCCGCAGCTCCCGAACCAACGGTTCCAACAAGGCTAAGGTAGACTCCCCGAGCCTCGGACAGCATCCTGCCAGAGTCACGCTTAACCACATCTCGAAGACGGTGCGATCTACTATCCACTTATACCCACCAGTTGACCGGGAGGAGGATACGCGGGGTGGGGGTCTGGTGTATACGATTAGTTCAGAATGTGGACGCGCTTAACTCACTTGCGAGAGGTCGAGGGGTGGGAGCTAGGAGGCCCGGCACTGTTGTTGGTAGGCTGTGGCGCGGTCTGTAGGGTCGCTGCCACGTCGGGTGATTCCGCGGATGGGGCTGTCTTCGGGCATAATGATGGTGTAGACGCGATGGCGCATTGCCGGGACCCACGACCATCCCCCGCGTGAGGATATGGTTATCCGCCTCGAGACCTGGCCTAGCACCCTGACAAGGACTTTCCGGAGGTTTTATGACTGCCGAAGCTAAACACCGCAGCGCCCAGAAAGACGTGATGCTCCACTTCGAGACTGCGGCGGCGCGGCTCGGGCTGGATGCCGGTACATGCATGATGCTGCGGGAACCGTGGCGCGACCTGAGGGTATCGCTGCCGGTGAGGATGGACGATGGGCGCGTTGAAGTGTTCCACGGATATCGTGTGCAACACAACGGGGCTCGGGGTCCCTACAAAGGAGGCGTGCGATACCATCCCCGGGCCGACGAGGACGAGGTGAGGGCTCTGGCCTCTTTGATGACCTGGAAGACCGCACTGCTGGACCTGCCCTTCGGCGGGGCCAAGGGCGGCATTCAACTTGACCCACACGCCCTGAGCGAACGGGAACTCAATGCAGTTACCCGACGCTACACTCAGAACATTGAACACCTTCTGGGCCCCTACCGGGACATTCCTGCTCCCGACTTGGGCACTAACGCCAACACCATGGCCTGGATTATGGACGAATATAGCAAGATCCACGGCTACACGCTGCCGGTTGTGACCGGCAAGCCGGTGGAGGTTGGTGGGTCGGTGGGGAGGGAGCAGGCCACGGGGCGCGGTGCCCTGTACGTGTTGCAGGAAGCTGCCAAGGACATGTCGCTGGACCTGAGCAAGGCACGGATAACCGTCCAGGGATTCGGGAACGTGGGGTCGTGGTTCTGCCGCCTGGCCCATGAGTCTGGCTCGAAAATCGTGGCGGTGGCCGACGTTCGGGGTGCGGTACACAACAGCGCCGGTTTGAACATTCCCGAGCTGGTCGAGTTTGTGTCCGGCAATGGCTCGGTGGAGGGGTTCCCGGGGGGTGAGCGTTGTGCGCCGGGCGACGTCCTGGAAATGGATGCCGACGTTTTCGTTCCTGCCGCTATAGAAAACGTGATTGGAGAGGAAGAGGCGCGTCGACTCCCGGTGCGGTTAGTCCTGGAGGCTGCCAACCATCCCACCACTCCCGAAGGAGATACGATATTGCAGGAAAGGGGAGTGCAGGTATTGCCCGACCTGCTGGTAAACGCAGGCGGCGTCACGGTTTCCTACTTCGAGTGGACGCAAAATATCCAGCAGTTCGACTGGAGTGAGGAGCGGGTCAACGAAGAGCTGTACAAGCGGATCGTGCCGGCCTACCACGGCGTGGCCGACAGGGCCGGAGAAAGCGGGATGTCGCTGAGGCAGGCGGCCTTCGATATCGGGGTGGAGCGGGTGGCCCGCACGGTACAGCTGAGGGGTTTCGTTTAAGCGGGGCTCGGGAGGGCGAGAGGCGTTTTTCTTCCAGGGGGAGCCCGTTCTGCCCGCGCGGCATCAAGGGACGTGACGGTCCTCTCTTGACACGTTTGGGCCTCAAGGCCCTACCGTGCGACGGCTAGTTGCTTTCGCCGTTCCCGTTTGAGCGCATCCACATGCTCTGGCCGACGATCACCAGCCACGATACGCCAACGGAGGCGAAGTAGGCCGTGTGCGAGAAAAGGACATCCGGGCTGGTCGCCGTAACGACGTTCGAGAAGGCGAATACGGTGAATATGATGGCGCTGATGAAGAGCCCCAGCAGTATCCACGGCTGACGCGCTGCCGAACCGGTTCGCATGAAGAACTGTATCAAGGCCCATAAGAAGATTACCCCGACGAGCAGTTCAAAGGCCGCCGTGAAGTAGAAGGCAAACTCGCCGAGACTCGTGCCCCAACCCATCTTGTCCAGGGTGACGGTGAAGAAGTTTGTGTCGCCCTTCTCGGCGAATTTCACGCCGATATGGACGCCGGGAATCACCTTGGCTAATCCGTTGGCGAGCCAGAAAAGCATCCAGAAGATGACTATCCCGAGCTCTAAAGAACCCACTCGGACTACATAACTCTTCAAAGCACCCATGCACGACCTCCTTGAGCTACTGCAGCGTCAGGATCCCGATGGCCGGATTATGAAGGATTTGTGGATGAGGGGGCAAGGGGGGTGGGGTGGGGTGGAGGGTGGCTCGTTATCTCGAGGGGAAGGGCTGGGAGGTGGGTGACAAGTGTACAAGCGACGGCAGATCTGGGCCAAATCCTCATCGTTGTACGAGTCCGATAGACGGGCTAAGGTCGCCCGCTCCATGCTGGCCCTAGTGATGCGGTCACTGCGTCCAATCTATGACACGAGTGATTGCGAGACTTATCATGATAGTCAGAGCGACGTGCAGTAAAGTGAATAGAATAGGCACCCATTGTTCTATGGTTGTCACGGCCCGATAGGCCTTGCCTTTCCCTTCCTCAGCCAAGTGCCATTCATATTTGTACATTTCCGCCGGCAAATGTTGCTCTAACTCGTGGATCACGTGGAATTTCACGCGATTTAGGTTGGCATGAGACTTGATGATCAGATACCAGAGTATGGAGATAGGAATTCCTATTGCAGGAACCAGTAATGTCCAGTAACTCTGCCCGAATCCTGCGGACTGAAGTCCGTACAAAGCAATTAGAGAAGCGTTAATCGTCAGCAAGTAACGGCTTGATGCGACACGCCGTGCACTAACATTCTCAGCTGACTGCACATACAACTTGTACTGCTCCAGCAAATCTGGCTTAAACGAATCTCCGTAGGTCGCTTTTGTGTGACGAACTAGGCCATTGTCAGCATTGCAGGGCATGCAGCTACTTTTGTCCAGCAATCAGCTCTTGCAAATTAGGCCAAGTCCATTTATATATTTTATCTGAGCTCAGAGCCATTGCTGGCTTAGTGCAAGTGCTCTTAGGGCGACCCCAAAGCAGGAAATAAGGCTTTCCCTCTTCTCTGGTGATGGTCAATTCTGCCGCAATCCCCTTGGCGTCACGGGTAAATTCTCCACAAATAACTATTGTGAGGTCTGTCCTGCGTATGCGATCACGCACCTTTGCTTTCCAATTGCCTGTGAACGCCTCTTTGACCGACCAATCCGCGATTCTAAATGGGGACACAGGATTCTTTGATTGCCCTACTAAGGCATCTCGGAGTTCCTCATCGTGATCGAAGTCAAAACTAATGAAGGCCCGTTTCATCGCCATTAGTCGCACTACCTCCCATTATGTGAGCGCGCTGGTTCCGGTGGTCTGGTCTTTGTTCAGTTTGCCGACTGCCGCCTTTATGGTCTCGGTTATGGCGTCATGGGGGACCACGACGCCCAGGCCGGAGTTCTCTTCGAATATCATTCTCGGTCGGTCGGTCTGGGTACTGACTGCGATTTCCTGATAAGGGATATAGGCGGAGACCATGCCGATCAGCCCAGACCTGCAGTTAGGTTTTGTTCCCTCAATAGTGAGGGTCTCGGGCTTGAGGACGACCGGGCCTCCACTGTTGCCGGGATAGATGGAAGCGTCTATCAGGAATGTTTGTGCATTGCCCTTAATCCAGTCCTGGGCCCGGGCGAAGATTCCCTGGCGCACGATAGCGTAGTTCCGTTCATCGCCTGCTTCCCCCAGGGGAAAGCCCAAGACAAAGACCCCATCGCCTTCGCTCACATCGATTGCACGCAGTTCATCCCGGGTGTAAGTGTGCTCACCGGCGGCGAAGAAAAAGAACTCGATGCCGTCTGCCCGCAGCCGGTCGGCATTGACGGGAAGAACCGCCACGTCCGCCTCCTGGTGAATTGTCCAGGACGTAGAACCGTCGGGCTCTTTCAATAGTATCGGGTAAGTATGGGAAACGGCGCCCATGGGCCTGTTGAAGCGCGCATGCATCGTCGTGCCACGGTCACGCGCCTTGGTGTACACGTGTCGATTGGTTACAAGAAAAGTCCAGTATGTGGGCATACCGTTTTGGTCTGTAGCCTGGGTGGGATACCCGTACATGAACCCGGTCCCCATAAATCGAACTTGTTTGTCCTGGGCCTGCATTCCCAAGGCAACAACCGAGTTCATAAAGGAAGGAGGAATTAAGGCCATTGTGTCACCTGCTTTTCACTTAGCTGCAAATCCTCGGCCTTCAAATGCCCCCAACGAGCGGGTTAGACAGGTCAGATTTCCTGGAGATTTCTCTATTTTCAATTAGATTATACCGTTGAATGCGGGAGGCCAATTTGTCGGGTGGTGAGGAAGGTCGTGGTGACTGGCCGGCTACAGCGATTAACGATGTCCCTGGATTGTGATAACCTACCGCACGCTCAGCGGAGGTGCTGGTAGTCCCGACTAAGGAGTCGGGATAGGCACTGACGGCAATTCAAATTACGGGAGATGGTACAGATGCGTCTTCTTATAACGGCAATATTGCTTATAGCTCTTGTACTGGGGACGGTGGCGTGCCAGGGGGATGTCGGGCCTGAGGGGGAACAGGGGCGCGCCGGGCCTCCGGGTCCTGCGGGGCCGCCCGGACCTGCAGGACCGACGGGACTCGCGGGCCCGCCCGGATCCCAAGGCCCCGCCGGGCCTCCGGGGCCCCAGGTAGAAGCTGTCCCCATGGATATTGATGAGGATGCCCTAATGGGCTTCTTTGATCTGTTCGGGGCGGGCTTTGCTGAGGGCTTGGGGGAGGCTGTTCCGGAGCCCGTGCCTGCGAAGTACGAAGTCGAGGAGTACACCCAGTGGTTCGTGAAGCAAGCAATTGAGAAATACAAGGTTGAAGGGCTGGAAGCGACCATCGCCCACTACAACACGCCGGAGAGCGTCGACGGGCAGTGGTACATGTTCATAGCCGACGCAGAGGAGACGATGATTGCTCATGGCGCCAACGCTGACCTCATAGGACGTCCCGTCTCGGCAGCTGTCGGGCCGAACAACTATCCGGCCGGTGACGCGGTAGTGGCAGTAGCGGACGAGGACGGCGAATGGTTCAACTACACGTTCCCGAATCCTGCCACGGGCGGGGTAGAGGTTAAGCATTCATGGATGGTGGAGTATGACGGGCTGACCTTTGGGTCGGGGTGGTATGAGGCGGGGCCCATGAAGGCCGACAACCCGGCGTACACGCAGAGCTTTGTGAAGTCGGCGATAAACCTGTACAACGCGCTGGGGCGACAAGCCACTGTTGCCTACTACAACACAACAGAGAGCGTGGACGGACAGTGGTACGTTTTCATAGTTGACGAACTCGGCTACGCGATAGGCCACCACAATCCGATGTTCAGGAACCGGGACCCGGCCACCCGCGTGGACTCCACGGGGTACTTCTACGGCGACGACTTGTTGTCCGTCACGGATGCCGGGCGCTGGGTGGACTACGTACTGCTCAACCCGGAGACCGGGGACGAGCGTCAGAAGCACACATGGGCCGTGCTGCACGACGGGCTGATATTTGCCTCGGGGTGGTACGAGTAGGGGAAAACCTCCTGACAGAGGCCACTTGTCCTTCGGTAAACCTCGCGCGGCTCGGGGGGAGGGCGCCCACGAGGAGCCTGTCTCAAAAGGGAGGGGTGGGGCACCGTGGATGGAGGTGGACGGTACTGCAGGCTGGACCGTTGAACTTAGTGAGGGCGAGTAAACGCTAGCGGTCCAAGGCTGCCCACCAATGAGTTTGCGATGCTGTACACTTGGCCTGCCTCGCTAGCATAGTAGTGCGAACTCTCAGGCGGCCGGGGTGTAATTGGCCTCAGCAAATCGCGAAAACGAAAACGTACTTTACGAACCGGATGAAAAGCCCCCGCACCTGGTAGCGCTGGGGGCGGGGATCCAGGCTTCTGCGATCATGGTGACGCGTGTGGTGGTGACAGTGGTGATAGTGGCGCGGATAGCTGATCAACCAGAGAGCTACGTCTCTTGGGCCGTGTTTGCGGCCTTGGCGGTGAGCGGGGTCATCACAGCGCTGCAGGCCGTCAAGATCGGGCGTGTAGGGGCGGGGCATGTACTAATTATGGGCACGTCCGGGGCGTACATAGCCGTCTGCGCAGACGCGCTGAGCGAGGCGGGCCCCGCAACCATGGCGAGCCTCATCCTGGTCTCATCCCTGTTTCAGATTCTGCTGGCTTCCCGGCTATCGCTGCTTAGGCGGATATTCACGCCGGTGGTATCGGGCACGGTAATCATGCTGATAGCCGTTACGATCATGCCGGTGATGTTCGACATCCTGAATGAGGTCCCGGAAGGCGTTTCCAAAGGGGCCGCTCCCATTTCGGTGGGTGTGACCATTCTGGTGGTGGCGGGGCTCGTGCTGAGGGGGCCCCCGGCCTGGCGGTTGTGGTCACCGATAATCGGAATAGCGGTGGGCTCCTTAGCGGGTGCACCCTTCGGCCTATACGACGTGGGACAGATACTGGACGCTCCGTGGGTTGGAGTACCGATGGGATCGTGGCCGGGGCTCGACGTAACCCCAGGCACGGAGTTCTGGGCACTGCTTCCTGCTTTCGTATTGTTCACTGCAGTCAGTTCCATAGAAACAATCGGGAATTCGGTGGCTATCCAGAGGGTGTCCCAGCGCAGGCCACGGGCGACGGATTACCGGGTGGTGCAGGGGGCGCTGAACGCCGACGGAGTGGGGAAATTTCTATCGGGCTTCGCGGGGACGCTGCCCAGCACGCCCTACGGAACAAGCGTAGCCATGGCGGAGGTGACGGGAGTCTCGGCCCGGCGGGTGGGGGTCATCATCGGAGCGATCTTCGTGGCAGTGGCATTCTTCCCAAAGTTTACGGCCGTGTTGATCGCGATCCCGGCCCCCGTGGCTGCCGGCTTCTTGACGGTCCTCATCGGGTTGCTGTTCGTGCAGGGAATGAGAGTCATAATTCAGGACGGGGTCGATCACCGAAAGGCCGTCCTTGTAGGGATGTCTTTCTGGCTGGGAACGGGGTTCCAGAACGGATGGATATTCCCTGAACTGCTGGGAGAAGGCTTCCTGGGCATTCTGCTGGGCAACGGGATGACTGCGGGGGCGATGATTGCGGTAATAATGATGGTGTTCCTGGAGTTGACAGGCCCCCGACGAAAACGCTTGAGGGTTGCCCTGGATATTGAATCCTTGCCAAAGTTGAATGATTTCCTTGAGGAGTTTGCAACGAAGGCCGGATGGGACTCCGAGTCGATGCAGCGGCTGAGATTGGTCGGGGAGGAGACGTTGACCAGCCTGCTTTCCGCAGAAGGCGACGACGTAGACAGAGACAAACCACATAGTTTAAGTGTGAGCGCGCGGGCGACATGGGGAGGGGCGGAGCTGGAGTTTGTGTCGACGGTGGGGGAGGAAAACCTGGAGGACAGGCTGGCATACGTGGGAGAATCAGTGGAAATCGCTGACACTCGTGAAATATCCTTCCGACTGCTGCGTCATTATGCGTCGTCGTTACGCCACCAGAAGTACCACGGAATGGATATAGTCACGGTACACGTGGACAAGACTCGGTAGGGGGCGCGCGGTCAGCGGGGAAGCGCCCCTACAGTGGAGTAGACCCTACGACTTGCGAGGGGTGCCGCCCTTGTTGACCTTCGCCCATGTGTCCCTGAGCGAGACCGTGCGGTTGAACACCGGCGATCCAGTCTCGGAGTCCGGGTCCACGGCGAAGTAGCCAATCCGCTCGAACTGGAACCTTTCGCCCGGGCGGGCGTCGGCGAGGCTGGGCTCGACCTTGGCGTCGGCGACGACCTCCAGCGAATCGGGGTTCAGGGTCGAGAGGAAGTCTGCTTCTTCGTCGGGGCGCTCCGACGTGAACAGGTGCTCGTACAGCCGCACCTCTGCCTCCACGGCGTGGCTCGCCGAGACCCAGTGGATCGTGCCTTTCACCTTCCTTCCGTCGGGCGACTGACCGCCGCGGGTCTCGGGGTCGTAGGTGCAGCGCAACTCGACTATCTCACCGGCATCGTCCTTGACCACATTGGTGCAGGTGATGAAGTAGCCGTAGCGCAGCCGGACCTCGCGCCCGGGGGCCAGACGAAAAAACTTCTTCGGTGGGTCCTCCATGAAGTCGCCCCGCTCGATGTACAGCTCCCGGGAGAAGGGCACCTGGCGCACTCCTGCGTCGGGGTTCTCCGGGTTGTTGACCGCGTCTAGATGCTCGACCTGATCCTCGGGGTAATTTTCGATAACCACTTTGAGGGGCTTCAGGACGGCCAGCACCCGAGCCGCCCGCGTGTTCAGGTCGTCGCGGATGGCGTGTTCAAGCAGGGCGATTTCGATGACGTTCTGCCTCTTGGCAACACCGACAATCTCGCAGAACCGGCGTATGGACTCCGGCGTATAACCGCGCCTGCGAAGACCGGCGAGGGTCGGCATCCGGGGGTCGTCCCAGCCGCTCACGTGCCCTTCGTTCACGAGCTGGGCCAGCTTGCGCTTGCTCATCACGGTATGGCTCAGATTCAGCCGGGCGAACTCGATTTGCTGGGGGTGGTAGACGTCCAGGGAGTCGAGGAGCCAGTCGTAGAGGGGCCGGTGGTCCTCGTATTCCATGGTGCAGATCGAGTGGGTGACGCCCTCCACGGAGTCCGACTGCCCGTGGGCGAAGTCGTACATTGGGTAGACCACCCATTTATCGCCGGTGCGGTGATGCGGCGTCTTCAGGACCCGGTACAGGACGGGGTCCCGCATGTTGATGTTGCCCGACTCCATGTCGATCTTGGCGCGCAGGACTCGTTGGCCTTCGTCGCGCTCGCCTTTCTTCATGCTGAGGAATAGGGCCAGGTTTTCCTCGACGGAGCGATTCCTGTAGGGGCTCTCGACACCCGGCTCGGTGAGGGTGCCCCGGTATTTGCGAATCTGCTCCTGGTCCAGGTCGTCGACGTAGGCCTTGCCCTTGTTGATGAGGTCGATTGCGAAGTCGTAGATCTTGTCGAAGTGGTCGGAGGCGAAGTAGAGGTGCTCGCCCCAGTCCCAACCGAGCCAGCGGACATCCTCCAGGATGCCGTCGACGAACTCCTCTTCCTCCTTGGCGGGGTTCGTGTCGTCGAAGCGCATGTGGCAGCGGCCGCCGTACTCCTGGGCCAGACCGAAATTGAGGCACATGGACTTGGCGTGGCCGATGTGAAGGTAGCCGTTGGGCTCGGGGGGGAAGCGTGTCACGACGTTGCCGCCGAACCGCCCGGACGTGTTGTCGGCCTCCACGGCGGAGCGGACGAAGTCGAGGGAGGGTTTGGTCTCGGTTTCAGTCACGGTGTTGTCCCAGTCATCAGCGCGGGCGGTGGAGCCTGCATTGTGGTGTCGGGACATATGTTAGCGCATCGGGGAGGGGGTGGGGGATTCAGTTGTGGGGGGGTTGATTGTCTTGTTAGGGTTTTGGGTCAGCGATGGAAGGTCCGGGACTCGGGCGCAGGGGGCGGGAGGCCGGCCTGCTCATCCCACTTGTGTTTGTGAAGGCGGTCAGGGGGGAGAAAGTCTCCCAGTGTGGGGGCTCCCCGTCCACCAGAAAGGGCTCGATGGCCCTTGTAGCCCCACGTTGGGGGGCTCATTCGATTCGCCGGCAAGGTCAATGCCGGCCACGTAGGGCGCCCTGCAAGAAAGGCACTGCATCTTTCGGCTGTTATGGCCCGTCTCTTCGGCCCTTCCATTAGGAGGGCCTGTGCCGGGTTGAGTCCAGGACATCTTCCATCGCCTGGGGGTAGGGAAGGGGCACGGGACCCGTGGGATGAGGAGATGGCGTCGGTCGCTTGAGCCGCGGGCCCTGCGTGGGGGACGTTGGGATGGGCTGGGGCGTTGAGTCCTCGGGTGGGTCGGGTGGGCTTCCCTAGTTTTTGGTTCCTCCTTGAGGTAGTTAGGGTGGTGTTCGAACGGTGGGGATAATAGCACTAATGTTCATACAGGTCAAGGGGTTGATGTCACTCGCCGAGGCGGGTCGCGACCCATCCCTACGGGAAGGAGGAGGGGAGGAAAGGTGAGGATTTGGGGGGTGGGGGGCATGATGAAGCTAGAGAGAACGTTTATGACGCGCCTAGAGCGTGCCTAAGGTAATACCACTTGCTCTCATTTTGCTTTCATTAGTTGCTGCCGCGTGTGGTAGGGGGTAATAGCTTAGTTTGGGAGAGCAGTTGCCTTGCAAACAAGAGCTTGCTGGATTGAGCCTAGCATCCCCCCACGAGGTAACTCAGGGGGAGGAGCCAAGTCAAGATCATCTTCTGGACAAAATCCTCCGTATTGTTCTTTACGAAGGGTTCAATATGCTGGCAAGCTCATCGGGGCGAGACCAATGGGCTATTTCGGAATGATCCTCCACCAACTGGAAATCCTCCGGACGCCACACATCTTCAGTGTCGTCGAATAAAGAAACGAAGGTTACGTTGGGTTGCCCCACTTTGAGATGACTCAAGTCAACACAGCCTGCCAAGACGTGCTCTGCAATCCGTCTGGCAGCTCCTCGAGACCCCGTGTTTAGTAGGAAAATTAGAGATGTCCGATCATCGGTCTGAGTCTCAAAATCAATAGTCCAGCTTTGGGCGGATCGGCCTTGTTTTGTCACTTGGCGTTCGAATGGAATTCGCTTTTCGCTTAGCCATTCGTCCACTTCATCTGCAGTCGTTTGGAGTGAATGGCTGCGTAATGTGAACCACAAGTCGGAGACCCTGACGGCTGCTTGTGCAACGCGAAGCACCGATTCTCCTAGTGAGTTGTTTGGTACCGAACGCAGGACTAACTGGTTGTGGAATAACTGAAGGCCGAGAGTTTGGCAAACATCTTTGACCAGCAAATTCTGTTTCGGAGAAAGGCGTCGGCTTACTGATTGCAACCCAAGCCAGCCCAGCGCATCTCCATGGTCCGTGATAATGTAACCATTGCTACGCTCCAGAACGAACACGTCTACAAGCCCACCGTCTGGATACAGTAATGGGGTACGTACTCGCACTCCCTCTTGCGGAGCGGGCGAGCACACGAAGAGAGGAGGCAAAGTCTTGCCAACGGCACCGCAAAGCTCGTGTACGTTCATAACAGCAATTCCCCTTGGGACACCGGATTCTGGATTGTTCCCAAATGCTGCAGATTCGCCTCTCTACAGAATTGATTCCACACAGCGACTGGTCGGGTCCATGTCTCGGTAATATCGGTGGGTACATAGGCCCACTTGTCTCGGCTGCCTGGCACCCAGAAGTTCTTGTGTTTCTCGCCTACGAATTCACCATCTGGGTTGCGATGCTCTGCTCCTAAATCAAGGCCATAGATTCGGCCCACTCCTCGATGGATGATGGCGTAAGACAACTTTGCGGATGCAGGATTGTACCAACCCTTAACAAATATAGGGTATCCCTCATCGGAATCAATGTTGATTCGAAATTCTCGCGCCGAGAAATCCCGAGTGCCCTCCCACGAGATATCTTCGGCAATTGTCTTGGTAGTGTCATTGAGAATAGTGTCGAATTCCTGCTTACTCAGGGCCATATCCTTGTTATCCTTCCATCTCAGCCCTCCGCACGCTACACCAAACCCGAAAAGCATCCGTTTGCGCGGCAAGGACTCGCAACTATATCAGATTCCCCAAGCTTAAGTTCGTTTACCTTAATATTATACGTATCCATTCTTTAGGAGCCTGTTGAGGTAGGCATCCATTTCAATCGGCATAAGTCCCCCCCACCCCTAACCCCGCTCCAAGCTCAACGTTAAAGTATATGTATGAACTCTTTAACGACTCGCCGCGCCGTTAGGCTCGCTATCCTCTCCCTAGCCGCTCTCGTGGCCCTCGCCCTAGTCGTGGCCTGTGGTGGGAGTGAGGCTACTATGGCTCCGACTTCAACGCCCTTGCCCACCGCCTCGCCAACGGCGACACTCGTACCGGTTCAGACTCCTGCGGAGGCACCCACCCCCACGCCCGACCCCCTCGCGCAGAAGGTTTGGGATACGGCGGTTATGTTGGCGGAGGAGGTTAGTCCGAGGGAGAGCGCTACGGATGAGGAGTTGAGGGCGGCGGAGTATTTTGCGGGTCGGTTCTCGGGGTGGGGGTATGAGGTGGGGCTGCAGGAATTTGAGGCTGTCGAGATTGGGGGCGCAACCCGGCTCGTAGTGCTAGGGCCGGGGGATGCGGTGGCGGGACTGTCGAGGCTCGGGTACAGGGAAGGGGACAGGGTGTGGATGTTTGCATTTCCGGTGGACCCGTCATCCCTGGCCGCGGAGGGGTACGAGGTGGAGGGGCAAATGGCGTACGCGGGCCGGGGCACGGAAGAGGATTTCTCGGGGGTCGACCTGAAGGGGAAGATCGCGCTGATAGAGGGGGGTGGGGGGGTGTCGCTTAGGGAGAAGGTGGAGGGGGCGGGGGAGGCCGGGGCGGCGGCGGCGGTGATATTCAATGAGGAGCCCAACGCCGGAGCATCCTGGGATAGGGTATTTCGAGACACCAGGATTCCCGCCATCGGGATCGGTAATCGGGAGGGGCGGGGGTTGTTGCGGGCCTTGGAAACGGGGGGCGGCCTAGAGGTGAGGGTCTCCAAATCACCGTTAGCGCAACAGCCGTCCCGGAACGTCGTCGCCGAGCTGAACAATGACATAGAAGACGACGAGACGCTTGTAATCGGGGCGCACTATGACACGACACCCAACTCCCCGGGTGCGAATGACAACGGAAGCGGGGTGGCGGCGGCGTTGGTCGTGGCGGAAGAGCTGTCGGACGATGAGCTTCCCTTCGACCTGAGGTTCGTCCTGTTCGGGGCGGAGGAGATAGGGCTTAACGGCAGCTTTGCGTATGTCGGGGGGCTGGGGGAGGGGGAGTCGGACAGAATATTGGCGATGATTAACCTGGACGTGGTAGGTACGGGTGAGCTGACGGGCATCGGGACTGAAAGAATGGTGGAATTGGCAGTGGAGATGGCGGCGGACATCGGTTTCGAACTGGGCACCGTGGACCTTGGCGCGGGCTACGGCTCCGACCACATAGCCTTCATGCTGGCCAGCATTGACGTTATCTTCCTGTTCGCCGATGACGTGACCTACATCAACTCTCCCCTGGACACGCTGGAACACCTGCAACCCGAGCCTCTCGCACAGAGTGTCGAGTTGACGCTGGAGATAGTCGAGCGGCTGACGGAGCAATAGGGAAATTGGAGTGGGTCGGGGGTTATCAGATGGGTTGGGGGTGGGATAGAATTGGCACAAATCGCTCGGCTCCCCGGAGTGAGAGGAAAGTACGATGCTAAGGTTTGCCGAAGAGATCATCCTGATCCTGCTGGACGACGAGGACGGGAAGTTCGTGGGGGTGCCCAGGTGGTCCCTCAACTATGCCCTTGCGGGAGGCATACTGATGGACCTGGCGATGGAGAACCGCATCGACACGGACATTGAGAACCTGATGCTGATCGACTCCACGCCTGTCGGGGACAACCTTCTCGACCCCGTGCTTGCGGAGATAGCCGAGGGCGAGGGGCAAGACACCCGGTATTGGCTGGAAAAGATAGCCGAGCGGGCGGGCGAGATCCGGGAGGATGCGCTGAACCGGCTGGTGGCTGGCGGCATCCTGGAACGGCAGGACGACCGATTCATGTGGATGTTCAGGTCTCGGCGCTACCCGATGATAGACGGAGAGGCGGAGCGCGAGGTGAAGCTGCGGATCATGGGCGTCCTGTTCAGCGACGAAATCCCCGATCCCCGGGACATCATGATCATCTGCCTGGTGGATGCGTGCGGCATCTTCAAGGAGCTGCTGTCTCGGCGGCAGTTGGGACAGGTCGCGCCGCGTATCGAGCAGGTGCGGAAGCTGGACCTCATCGGCCAGGCGATGTCACAGGCGATCAGGGATATCGAACTGACGGTGATATCGTCGATGCAGCCGCATCTTTATTAGGACGTATTACAAGGGATAAAGATAAGTGCCGCTCGGCCAGGCCGAGCGGCACTTTTTTGTGTGGGGGGGGAATCACCCTCACCCTAGCCCTCTCCCATCGAGGGAGAGGGGACTGGACCTCCCCTCCGCCGCCAGGGATAAGGTTTATGCAAAGGACTCATCGAGTTAGAGAGATTACTGGTTGAAGGAGCTGATGGCGTCTTCCTGGGAGTCGCTGATCTGGATGATCTGGTCGAAGCCGCTGACCGAGAAAAGCTCCCTGACCTGCCCCTGGAGAGAGCAGATTGCAAAGTTTGCGCCACTGTTCTGCATGTCCTTGGCGACGAGCAGCAGGACCCGCAAGCCGGCACTGCTGATGTAGACTAGCGCCCCGAGGTCCAAGACCATCGACTTATCGCCCTGCTGGACTGAGTCCTGCAAGGAAGCCTGGAACGCGGCGGCGTTATTGCCATCGACGGATCCTTCAACCAAGGCTATCAGATTGCCGTCTTGTCTCTGGACTTCTACATTCATGGTCGGCCTCCCGAAAATTCAGCAAACACGCTCTTTTTCAGTTTAATGCCTGCCTCGGCTTTTGCCTACGAAGCTTGGGATAATCCCCGCCTCATTGGATCCTCCGGTTGGCGCAGGGCTTGATATGTCATCACCGCAACCTCTCCCGTAGGTGATAGAGGATAGTAGGACAGAGGAAATAGGTCAATCAGCGACGCCATTCGGCGATATTCCACATCTCGCTGTCCCAGCCGTTGATACGCACCCCCTTTAGGGTGTCGGAGTGGGCGGAGACTATGCCTCGGTTCACCAGGGGAATCTCGTAGTAGGCCTGTACCTGGATGTCATTCATCCGTCTGACGAGGGCGTCGCGGTCGGGGCCAATGGGGGTATGAGAAAGCTCCTTGACTAACTCGTCGAACTCCGGGTTGCAGGCCCGCGTAACGTTGTCGCCGCCCCAGTTGTTGTCCTGGTCCGGGATTTCCTCGCAGGTCAGGCCCACGAGATATTGCTGAGGGTCGATGTCCGGGCCGGAGGCGTACATCTGGACGTCGGCGAAGAAGCGGCTGTAGAGGGCGTCCTTGTCGGCTATGGGATCGCCACCGAAGAAGGCGGCTGCGTCGTGGTGGATGATTTCTGTCTCGATGCCGATTTGCGACCACCAGTCCTGGACCAGGACCTGGGTCTCCTGTCGGATGTCATTGGTGGAAGTCTGGAAGGTGATTTTTAGGGGAACTCTGTTGTATTCGCGGATGCCGTCTCCGTCGGAGTCCAGGACGCCGTTGTCTTCGAGGAGCTGGTTTGCGGCGCCGATGTCCTGGGTCAGACAGCCGTCGTTTGCGGTGGACACGTAGGTCGGGGGACCGACGATGAGGTTGCAGGTGGGCTCGCCTGCGAAGCCGTAGAGCCTCTCGGATACCAGGCTTCGGTCGATGGCCAGGGACATGGCTTGGGGGATGGGGGCGAAAGTGAGGAAGGGATGGGGGTTTGTGCCGTCCAGGTAATCGGAGCGGTCTTCGCCGAGAGCGGGGTCGGGGTTGGTCTGGTTGAGGACGATGCGCTCCACAAGGCTTGAGAACGCGGAGATAACCTTGCCATTGCCAGCGGCCTCCAATGTGGCGAGGGTCTCGGGGTCTATCTGGAGGTTCCAGGCATAGTCGGCCTCGCCTTCGTCGAGGACAGACCTGGCGGCAGTGAGAGCATCGCCGCCGCCCTTGAGGATGATACGGTCGAAAAAAGGCTTGTCTCCGTAGTAGTGGGGGTTGCGTTCGTAGACGGCCAGTTCGTCGGGGGTGAACTCGACGATGCGGTAGGGGCCCGGGCCCAGGGGGGCGAAATTCTCGTCATCACAGTCTGCGGCCGCTGCACCGACACAGTCGGCGAATTGGGCCTGGCTGAGAACCGGTGCCCCGGAACTGACGAAGGGGACGTAGGGGTAGGGTGTGGGGGTGTGGAAGGTTATCTTGACGGTCGAGTCGTCCAGGGCCTCCACGGAAGTTATGTCGGCGAATGAACTGCTGGCGGTGCAACCTGTAGCTTCGTCGGTGCAATAGCGCCAGGTGAATACCACGTCATCGGCGGTGAGGTCGCTGCCGTCGGACCAGTTGAGGTCGTCCTTAAGATTCCAGGTGATTGAGGTGAGGTCCTGGGAGATGCCGCCGTTCTGGAGGGTGGGGATGTCCTCGGCGAGGGCCGGGACAAGGGCGCCATTGGGGCCGAAGTAGGCCAAGGGCTGGAGACTGATGGCACCGGCGTCCCTGTCCTTGAACCCGCCCGAAAGGTAGGGGTTGGGGGTGGAGGGGGCCTGCCAATAGAGGATGGTGAGTGTCTCTTCCCCGCCGCATCGGAAGCTCAGCAAGAGGACAAGGGCGACGACTATCCCTACACCGCCAAGAATAACGCGTCTGCGCTTGAGAACATTCTCTACCATTGGCTAAAAACTCCGGTGACTATTGTTTGGGACTGCAATTAAAGGCCGGGTCCCGGCGGAGGAGTCGGATACCGGTAGAGGCGAGGAGGAAGGGCAGGGTGGTATCGATGAATACCCAGAGCAGACCATTGTAGCCGGCGGGTACCACCCACTGCGATGAAATCCAGTTCCAGAGGAGGGCGAGGAGGAGGACTCCGGAGAAATAGAAAGTAACGTTGGCCTCCAGGTACTCCCGGTCGATAGCCCTGTTGGAGGAGTCGGAGTCCCGGCGGCGCTTTGCGCCGAAAGCAAACATCAGGACCATGATCACACCGGCTACCATCAGAGGGTCAAGAATCTGCCAGGCGGTCAACCCGGCATCTCCCAACACAGGGTCAGGGTCGGACAAAGAGGAGTAAGCGAACCACCCGCCCCCCAATGGAGGGTCATAGAAGAGGATGGCGATGAAATTGACGGCCACGGCCGCAGCCACCAGGAGCATGTAGACGGCGGCCAGAAGTTTAATAGCGCTCATCTCTCTCTCCTATCAGCTAACCGGTATGCTATGGATTGAAGGCCACGCACTCTCCAAAGGGGAGGGCGCCCGAGGCCGCGGGGTCGGCTTTCCAATCGTCCAGGCTGGCGCTCCATTCATCAAACTGCTCCTGGGTAGCCAAGCCGAACTTGGTGCCGTGCACCTCTCCGGGGTAGACCGTGCGTGCGAGCCCGACGGAGATGGTGCCGGGGC
Source organism: Dehalococcoidia bacterium (assembly GCA_965249275.1). Classification (GTDB taxonomy): domain Bacteria; phylum Chloroflexota; class Dehalococcoidia; order Plut-88900; family Plut-88900; genus Plut-88900. Next base: position 70,932 of record CBDFLQ010000005.1, on the reverse strand, counting down.
CACAGCCGAAGTCGAGGACTCGGTGGCCGGGTTTGAGGTGGGGTAGTAGATAGGCGGCGTGGGTCTCGGCGCTGCGCTAGTCGAGCATCTGCCGGAATTCCTCGCTGTAGCCCATGGTGTAGCTGGGGGTTGCGGGGGCGTCTTCAGGCATGAATGTTTGCTCCTCGAATGAATAGGGCCTAAACATATTTTAGAGCAGGGGGGTGGGGGGAGGCTATTGGGGGGTAAACCCTTGTCTAAACCACCTTACATATATATCATATGGGTAAGGAGGTTCCCATGCTAGTGAAGATTACGTCGAAGCGACAAGTCACATTCCCGGCCCGGGTGTTGGATGCTCTGGGTGTGGGCCCGGGTGACCGGCTGGAACTGGAAGAGAGCCCCGACGGATTCATCCTTCGCCCGAGACGGATTGATGTGTCGATGCTCGGGGGGTTGAGGGACAAGATTCCACCCGACCATCCTCCGTTCGACATTGACAAGTTTCGGGAGGAGGGGTATGACCCAGCGCTTCGGGATTGACACTTCCGTCTTGGTGCGATTGATAACCGGAAAGCCGGCGGATCACTTCAATTATTGTTTGAGCGAACTGAGAATGTTAGTTGAAGACCACGGCGCGGAGATATTTGCCTCGAACCAAGTTATTGGGGAGGCGTATGTCACCGTTCAGCACCACTACGGAATATCCAAGGCCGACGCCCTAACCGAGTTGTCGAGAACATTGCAAAGCGGCCTTGTCGCTCCTCTTAACGGTCGGGCGGTGATTGATGTACTGCACGTTTCCGGAGGTGCTGGACTCTTTGATCGGCTCATAGCGGACGACTATTCCCGTGCCGAGCTAGAGGTCCTGACGCTTGACCGGAGGATGGCCTCGTTGCCCGGAGTCCGGCCCTTATAGGGCACTCGGGTGGTGGGGAGGGGTGCCGTAGAAAGTTGTAGAATGCGAGCCTTCAACACGCCGAGGGCTGAACAGCTATCGAACTAGGGGTAGTGTAAACTTGGAAGCAGATAGGTCGGGGGAGGAGGTTTGAAATGGCCAACGTCAATACTGCCGTTCTCACGTACGAGGACTACCGCAATGCACCGGACGACGAACGCCATGAGCTGCTTGAAGGCGAACTGGTCTTGACAGCCGCGCCGAATCTTGCTCATCAGAAAGCGTTGTTTCGGATGGCGCGTCTCGTGGAAGACTTCGTGTTGGAGAGAGGTTTGGGTGAAGTTTTCATCGCGCCGACGGACGTGGTCCTTTCAGATACCAACGTGGTACAGCCCGACGTGATATTCATATCAAAGGATCGGAAGTCCATTCTTGGGGCGGATAATATTCGCGGCGTGCCCGAGCTAGTTGTTGAGGTTATATCGCCCAACAACCCGGAACGTGACATGGTCAGGAAGTGGGAAATCTACGCACGACACGGAGTCGGTGAATATTGGATTGCGGACCCGGACACCCGTTCGATCCGTGTGTTGGTCCTTGAAGCTGGCGGCTATCGGGTGGCCGGGGAGTATGGAGCCGGAGATAAACTAACCTCTCCTACTTTGAAAGGACTAGCGCTGGAGGTGGAAGGCGTGTTCTCAGCGCCGGAGTAGCCTACCGGGCAAGGGGTCTAGGGGCTCGGGTGGCGGGGAGGGGCGTCGGGTGTATAATTCCCCCTATTGATACGGGGATTGACAGTTTAAGGAGGACTTAAATGGCGAAGTCAAACGGCAAAACTTATGCCGATGCAGATTTTGGAGACCTGAAGCAGGCGGCAATGGACCACCTGTGGATGCCCTTCTCTCAGTACAACGACCTGCTGAGCAAGGGTGGCCCGAAGATCATTGTCGAGGGCGACGGCATTCGAATGACCGACAGTGACGGGACCACCTACATCGACGCGATCGGGGGGTTGTTCCTGGTGAATGTCGGGCACGGGCGCACGAAGATTGCGGAGGCGGTGGCCGACCAGCTGGGCGCTCTTCACTACGCCAACACCTTCGCGTACCCCGCAGTCCCTACGATCAAGCTGTCGAAGAAGCTGGCTGAGCTGGCTCCCGGAGACCTGAACAGGGTGTTCCTGGCCAGCGGCGGGTCGGAGGCGGTGGACACGGCGCTGAAGATCATCCGGCAGTACCACGTGAACAACGGCCAGCCCCGCAGGACCAAGTTCATCGCCCGCAGGGGCTCTTACCACGGGGTCAGCGTGGGTGCCCTGAGCATGAACAGCGCGCCCAATGTGCACAGGGACATCTGGGACCCGATGCTGATCGACACCAAGTTTGTCGGGGAGACGGCGGAGGACGTGGAGGAGATGATCAAGTTCGAGGGGCCCGAGACCGTCGCCGGTTTCATCACCGAGCCGATCTCCGTGCCCAAGGGCATGAAAGTCCCCGATGACGACTACTGGCCCAAGATCCGGGAGATATGCGACAGGTACGGTGTCCTGATGGTCGCCGACGAGGTGATCACGGGCTTCGGTCGGACAGGCAAGATGTTCGCCATGGAGCACTGGAACGTCACCGCCGACCTGATGACCTTCGCCAAGGGCGTCACCAGCGGCTACCAGCCTGTCGGCGGCGTGATGGTGACCAACAAGGTCTACGACGCCTTCAAGGGTGACGGGGACAAGACGTTCACCCACGGGTACACGTACTCGGGGCACCCGGCGGGGGCGGCGGCGGCGCTGGCCAACCTGGCGATCATCGAGGAAGAGGAGTTGGTGCAGAACTCGGCGGAGACGGGGGCCTACCTGAAGGGGCAGCTGGAAACGCTGAAAGAGCATTCGATGGTGAGCGAGGTCCACGGGACCGGTCTGCTCCTGTCCGTCGAGCTACTTGAGGACAAGGCCACGGGCAAGCCGTTCCCGAAGGGTGCGCCGAAGCTGAAGAGGCTGGTGGAGGAGATGGAGAACCGGGGCATGTTGACCCGGACGGAGCCCTTCCTCTACATCGCCCCGCCCCTCACGCTAACCCGTGAAGAGGCGGACGAGATGGTATCCATTATCGACGAAGCGTTGACGGTGGTTGAAAAAGAAGCATAGCCGTCAGATTGCATAGACCAGGCGTAGAGGGGCCGGCCCGCCTGAATGGGGGTCGGCCTCTTGTTTTGGGGGGGTTAGCAGATGCGACGCATTGGCAGTGCGTGGGCCACCCCCCGCTCGACCCTTCGACTCCGCTCAGGATGAGCGGCCCATCCACCTACTTTTGGAACAGTGATTGCCTTACAATAAGGCTAAACGCATTGCTATTACCTAATATGAAAGGATATGACCTATACTGGGACGTGAAGGGGAGTTTTCATGTTTGAATCGAGCATAACGGTGAAGGGGCAGACGACGCTGCCCAAAGCGGTGAGGGAATCTCTGTCGGTGAAGGCGGGGGACAAGGTCCGGTACGTGATCCTGGATGAGGGAGTGCTGATAATGCCGGTCCGGCCCACGAGCCGTCTGTTCGGCAGCTTGAAGTACGACGGTCCGTCGGTGAGCCTGGAAGATATGGACAAGGCCATCGCAGAGGGGGCGAGTGAAGGATGACCGCGGTCGACACCAACGTGATCGTACGCTACTTGGTGGCGGACGACCCGGGACAGTCGGAGGCCGCCCGTTCGCTGCTGGAGCAATTGACTTCCGACAATCCAGGCTTCATATGCCGCGAGGTAGTGATCGAGGCTGCATGGGTGTTGGAGCGCAGCTACCGGTTCCCTCGCACACGGATTGCCGAGGCGCTGATGGACTTGACAGCTTCGGATAGTCTCGTAATCGAGAATGCGGATGACGTCGTTGCGGCGGCGCATCGCTACCGCCAGGGGGGAGTCGGGTTTTCGGACCTGATGATTCTCGCGGCGGCCGAGCGGGTGGGAGCTACGTCTCTTTACACATTAGACCGGAGACTGGCCCGGATGCAGGGGGTGGTGTTGGTGGGGGCTTAGGGTTCTGCGAGGCGGTGAGGGGGGGTCGAGCCAGAGGCCTGAGGGTGAGATTCAAGGAAGCCGTTGGGCTATTTCCGCAGCCATGTCGGGTGGGACACGGGACGGCCTCTTTCTGCTATGCTCGGCGAATGGATGTGGCGGCTGGGTTTGTGAATTTCTATTTGGGAGGTTTTCATGGCGCAGAGTGAAGCGAATTCCAATATGGGGGGCGGGGGTTCCGACTATCCGGTGCAGTTATCCGTGGATTATCAGGCGTCGAGGAACCGGCTGTCGGTATTGCTGCGAATCATCCTGGCGATACCGATTCTCGTGGTGAGTGCCTTCATAGGTGGCTACTTCGACACGGGGAGCCCGGAACTGAACGAGGCGTTGCTGCCCATCTCTGCCGGCGGGTTTTTGTTTATCGGGCCCCTGCTGATGATCGTGTTCCGTAAGAAGTATCCCAGGTGGTGGTTCGATTGGAACCTGGAGTTGAGCCGGTTCACGGCGAGGATTGAGTCGTTTCTGTTGGTGCTCCGGGACGAGTATCCCTCCACGGACGAAGAGCAGTCGGTGCATCTGCAGATCGAGTATCCGAACGCCGAGACTGATCTGAACCGGGTCTTGCCCATCTTCAAGTGGCTTTTGGCCATTCCGCACTACATAATTCTCGCCGTTCTTGGGGTCCTGGCCATTCTGGTCACGATACTGGCTTGGCTGTTGATCCTGGTCACAGGCCGGTATCCCCAAGGAATGTTCGAGTTCGTGGTTGGCGTGATGCGGTGGAGCTACCGCGTCGGCGCGTACGCCTTCCTGCTGACGACGGACCGGTATCCGCCGTTCCGGTTGAGCGCATAGGGACTGAAAGACCGCAAAGGGGCCGACCTTCCTGATGGGGGTCGGCTTCTTTTTTTGGGGGGAGGTGGGGGATCGTGGAGGCCTTAGCGACGAGGTAGAGGGGAGGGGGATGGTGGTTCTGCGTCAAGCCATGACTCAATAATGACTTTTCTACAAATCAGAACCCAAAAGGTGATTCACGAGATAAATTCGTCAAGCGTTTGTAAGAACACGTCTGTATCAAGGAAATAATTTGGATAGGCGCGCCTAAGGGTTGCAGCATCTGATACTGAAACGAGAACGGCGTCTGTGCCCTCTTTTTTCTCTAATTCTCGGATGTAGTATTGCTTCGCTGCATCATCCATATTTCTGGTTGGAAAGCCATACAGGGAAAGTCGTTCATTACCTTCATCTGGGTCAAGAAACAAAAGAACATGTCTGATGCCTGCTCGTTGCGTATCTGCCTCGCCAATAATCTTGAGCGTTGCACCAAAAGCACTGAGCCGCGACTTCACATTCAACTGCATGGCAGCCTCTCGCAATTCAGTAGTGAGATCGCGCCAGTTACGCGGCGTTCTGGGAACCGTCTTACAGTCTTCACGCATTGCTATAGCGGCTCCCATTAACGCAAAGAAGCGCCTCCATTCTGGAGTTCCTTGATGCGCCTTCAATCCCTGACGTTCGAAGATGTCTGTGGTTTCGACTGCAGTAGCCCAACAGTGCTGCAGCCCAGAGCGTAGTTGTATTTCTACCTTTAGCCCTTTATATGCAGGAAATTTCGAATTGTAGTAGCGGTATATGAGATGATAACCTCGGTAGCCATCTGATTTGGGATGCTTGATGTAGTCATCTTCATCAACAAGTTTGTGCTTTGAGTATCGACGCTTGTAACCCTCGACCAATTCGTAAACTTGCTTAACCGAACTCACTATCGCCCTGCACCCTGCAATGTCTTGCATTTCTGAGAGCCGTAAGCTATCCATACGTTCAAGTTTTGCCTTGATAGAGGTCCTGCGCTTGCTACGCTGAGCTACAATTGCACCTTTGTCTACCTTAATTGCTCGATGACGTAAAGCCATTTGAAACGTATTGAGCACATATGCATGAGATGATCGCCAGTTGTTGATGACGATCTCAGGGTCAATCCCATTCGGGTCGTAGAATTTGAAGAGTTCCCGAGGTCCTCTGAGCATTGAACCCGCCCAATCGACATCTCGCCTGTCATATTCTGGCTTAACAAAATCCATAGTAAATCGAATGCTAATGTTTTCAACGCCTCGTAGCAAGGTACTACGGGTTATGGATGTTAAGGTTTAAGTCTCTACTCGGACTGCGCCAAGGATGTAGAGGCACTGGCGAAGCGTAGAGGACCCCTTCGAATTTTCATAAGCGCAGCTTCGTAAAACCTTCGATCATCCATTGTGTTATTCATCCCGAAGCTTCGAGGAAAGGAATCACCCCACCGAGGCCTTCTTCCGTCGAGGGAGAGGGGATCTGGCCCGCCCTACGCCCCGCCCCCGACGCGGTATAATCCCCACCCCCAACCCCCGAGACCCTCGTTGGAGGTGAGTTATGAGTGGTGAGCATGAGCCTAATGGGTGGCAGAAGCTGAAGGATGACTGGGATGGGCCTTGGTCCGCGACTTGGGGAATGGGGTGGATGTGGGGAGGGGCGTTTTAGGTCCCTCGCGGGGTCTCGGGATGGGAGGGGGGTGGGGTGGGAGGGTGTATAATCCCCACCCCTAGCCCCGACTGTCGTGGAGGTGCGTTATGACTGCCGAGCATGAGCCTAACCGATCTCTCGAACTGAAGGATACGTGGGATGGGCCGTGGCCCGCGACTCGGGCGGTGCCGATGTCGTTCTTCCGCACTCCGCTCGTGAATAATATCGATGAGCTGGATGCGGATGTCGCTTTCCTGGGGGTGCCGTACGACCAGGGCACCTACGCCCGGCCCGGGGCCCGGTTTGGGCCCAACGGCATCCGCTACGTCAACCGCATCTATGACTACATGGACGCCTTCGAGGACAAGGAGGCCCAGGGCTACTTCGATATCGACCGGAAGGAGATGATGCTCCGCGGCGTCACCATGGCCGACTGCGGGGACGTGACCATCATCCCGTCGGACGTCGAGAATAACTATGCCAAGACCACCCACGCAGTGAGGCAGATATTGGCGCGGGGGTCGTTCCCTGTGATTGTCGGGGGAGACCACTCGATCACCTTTCCCGCAGTGCGGGGGTTCGACAGCTACGCCGACCTGGACGTGGTCCACTTCGACGCGCACATAGACTTCAGCCACGAGCTCCAGGGCACCTTCTACCACCACGGCTGCCCGATACGCCGCTGCTTCGACCTGCCGAACGTGAGGAACATAACGTCGCTGGGCATACGCATGGCTCGGCCCGACGTGTACGATGACGCCATAGCCAAGGGCGTGAAGATAGTCACGACCGACCAGTTCCGGGCCATGGGCCCCGAGGCGGCGATAGCGGAAGTTCCCTCGGGTGGCAACGCCTATCTGACCGTGGACATCGACGCGATGGACCCGGTGCAGATGCCGGGCACGGGCACCCCGGCCCCTGGCGGCCTCTACTACTTCGAGATGCGGGATGCGCTGATAGCGCTGGCCAAGCGGGTGAACATTGTCGGGTGCGACTTTGTGGAGGTGGCTCCGCCTTACGATCATTCGGAGACCACGACTCGGTTCACGGCCAAGCTGATAATTGATCTGCTGGCTGTGTTGTTTCCTTCGAAGTGATGAGCGGCCCCGCACCTGGAGGACGACCAGCCGGTCGCCCCTACGGGGAAGGAGACCCTTCCCCCCGCCCCTGGATTCCCGATCGGAGTCGGGAATGACGGTTAGGTAAGAGTCGGTCGGAGTTACAGGAGACCAGGACATCAATGAAAATCGGGATTTGCATAGTGCCGTTTGGGACGACGTACCTCGAGTGCCGGGAGGCGGCGCTGGCGGCGGAGGCGTCGGGGTTCGAGTCGGTCTGGACGTGGGACCACCTGCTGTCTTTCAAAGACGACGATGAGCCGGTCCTGGAATGCTGGACACTCCTCGCTGCCCTAGCCGAGGCTACTCAGCGCGTCAAGCTGGGAAGCTTCGTTGCCAACGTATTGAATCGGGCGCCTGACGTGCTGGCGAAAACCATCGCCACCGTGCAGCAGGTCTCCAGGGGTCGAATCGAACTGGGCATAGGCGCCGGGGCTCGGCCCAAGGAGCAGGTCGGGTTCAACAGGCCCTTCCCGGCAGGGAGGGAGCGGGTGGAACGGGTGGGGGAGGCCGTGGTGCTGATGAGGCTCATGTGGACGGGCGAGCGGATCAGCTACCAGGGCAAATACTACAGCGCCGAGGGCGTCCTATCGACCCCCGCCCCCGAGCCCGTGCCACCGGTGATGGTCGCGGGGCTGGGGCCGAGGTCGGCAAGGAACGCCGTGAGAGTGGGGGATGGGTGGAACTGTGAGGCGCCTCGGGGCTGGAACGGCGAGGATAACCCGAAGTTCAAGCAGCTAAAGCCAATCGTACTGGAAGAATTGGCGAGAGTCGGGCGGTCCAGGGACGAGTTCGAGATATCCATCTCCGACAGGCTGGACTACGCCGTGCTCTCCGATCCCCGGGGCTACGTGGAGCGGATGGAGGAGGAAGGGATCGACAGGATTGTCTTAGACATCTACCCGCCCTTCGACTTGAAGGGGCTGGGGGAGGTGGGGAGGTCGTTGTTCGGGTAGGGGTGAGGGGTTCGATGCGCTCGACCCTTCGACGGTGCTCAGGATGAGCGGGTAGTTGGGTGAGTGGGGAGGGTGGACGCGTGAGTGGGTGATTCTGGATTCCCGTGTCGTGGCACGAGAATGACGGAAGGTTGGGATGGGGGTCAGGAAGGGTGGGGCCTGGATGCTGTTAGAGCAGCTTGATTAGCGTCACGACTACGCTGGCCTGGGCAATCAGGGCAGCGAACATCCACTTCAACAGGTTGGCCTGGACGTTTGCAATTTTCACTTCGAGGTCGGCCTTGACGCCTGCGATCTTCGCTTCGAGGTCGGCTTTGACGCCTGCGATCTTTGCTTCAAGGTTCACCTGAACCGATGTGAGATCGGTCTTGACGCCTGTGAGATTCGCTTCAAGGTTGGTCTGAAACGATGCGAGGTCGGTCTTAGTGGCGAGGTTTCCGTTGAGGAGTTGGACCTGCTCGTTGGCGAGCGCTTCGGCCTGGCGCTCGGTAAAGCCGCTGGCAGTGAGGTTCCTTACGAATCGGTGGCTGTCGAAAACGATGGCGTCGTTCATGACATATTTAGACTACCACGTTGAGTAGAGGGGCAGCAAGCGGCCCTCCCACCCCACCCCTGGATTCCGGCTCGGTGGCCGGAATGACGGATAAACGCCTCTTCTACCGGAAGCCGGGAGAGAAGACGTTTTGAGTGTTGCCTTCGATGAAGGTGGCGATGTTGTCCAAGGACATCTTGACGCCGGCCAGGGTGGTCTCGGGGGTGTGGGCGGCGACGTGGGATGAGAGGACGACGTTGTCTAGCTCGGTGAAGGGGTGCTTGGCGGGGAGGGGCTCGGTGGAGAAGACATCGAGGCCAGCGGCCTTTATCTTGCCGTCGCGCAGGAACTCGTATAGAGCGTCTTCGTCGATGAGGGCGCCCCTACCTGTGTTCACGACTATGGCGCTCGGCTTCATCATCTCCAGCTGCTTGCGCCCGATGACGTGGTGAGTCTTGTCGGAAAGGGCGATGATCGCGGCTACCACGTCGGACTTCTGGCAAAGGGTGTCGACGTCCACGAACTCGACGCCGTACTTGGCTGCCCGCTCGGGTGAAGGGTTCAGCGTCCAGGCTATGACGTCCATGCCGATGAGCCGGCCCAACTCCATGACTCGCTGAGCAATGGGCCCCGCTCCCAGGACCCCGAGGGTCTTGCCGTACAGCTGGACCAGGGGCTCCTTTACCCACTCGCCCTGGCGGATCCGCCTGTCGACCTGATGCATGTTTCGGGCCGCGGCCAGCATGAGTGCTAGCGTGTGCTCTCCCACGCCGAAGTTGCCGTAGCCCGGGGTGTTGCAGATGGTCACGCCCAGCTCCTGGGCGGCGTCCAGATCGACGTTGTTGACCCCTGCGGCCCATATGGAAACGACGCGGAGGTCGGGGCAGCGTGTCATTAGGTCTCGTGTGAACTCGGAGGTGGAGAGGATGTTGATCACGGCGTCGGCGCCCTGGCAGCGCTGGATGAGGGCCTCGTTGTCGGCGGGGGCGTCGCGGTGGATGACGAACTCGTCGGCGAGGGTGCGGGCGTAGGGCTCGAGGCCGTCCACTTTTATGGTGCTGATGCCGTCGTCAACTACTACGAGTTTCTTCATCTTCTGGGAAGGGGACATGCTGGACCTCCTTGGCGGGGTGGGGGAGTGGAATGCGGTGATTATGGGGAGGGGGGTGTCGGGGTGTCAACAACTCTTCACACCTGTAATGGCCACCAGGGAACCCTCTCCCCCTTGGTCCCCCTCTCCCTTAGGGCCATTAAGGGAGAGGGGGAGAGATGAATAGGGGCACAAGCATGCGCCTTGGCGCATGCTTGTGCCCCTATTCAGTACTTGGGGAGGAGAGATGGGGTGTCAATATTGGTCCCGGACACCGCCTATAATGAGGATCAGGGAGAGATTTATCGAATGTTATCGGTGACAATAGGCGTGGCTAACATTGAAGGCAACGCATTTCAACGAGTGAAGGCCACGGTAGATAGGGGTGCTCACTACTCGCTGATACCGAGTTCTGTATTGCAAAAGGCAGGTGTCAAGCCGTATAAGAGCGAGGTGATGGAGATGGCCGATGGGTCATTGAAGGAATATCCCATCGGAAGAGCGCTCATGTCCTATGATGGCCGCGAGGAAGTGTGCCAGGTGGTTTTTGGTGAGGATAGCGAGCCACTTTTGGGGGCTTTGGCGTTGGAGGAGTTTGGCCTAATGGTGGACCCTGTGGGGCAGAAATTGCTGCCACGCCGATTACGTGGGAGACCGTTCTAGTCTGCCGGCAATCCAAGAAGCAAACACACATCTCCTCAATCAAGAGTTGAAAGCGTCCAAGATGGGCGCTTTATTCATTTCTCCAACAATCCGATCAAGGTTCGCGCGACGCAGCCGTGCTGTGTAAGACCCGCTGCCGTGATTTCTCCCGGAGCTTGATGAAATGGATAAGCTGGGTGACGTCCATCCGGCCCACGGGCCCCGAGGCGTACATCGAGCCGATCACAAACCCACGCCGCACCAGGAATTCCATGGGCTCGACGGTGAGGCCGTAGCCCTTTTCTTCCCCCCACAATGGGGCGAGAGGTCTGATGCTCTCTGGCGAGACTCCATAGGCAATGGGGAAGGTTACGCCCTCCTCCTCGGCCATACGCGCAGCCGTGTCCCGGTCTTCAATCGTCGCCCCGATGACGTACACACCGAGCTCTTCAAGCTCGGCCATGCTTTTCTGATAGGTGACCAACTGCACCCTGCAGTAAGGTCACCACTCGCCGCGGTAGAAGAGGAGGGCGAAGTAGCGTCCGGGGGCCTCGTTGGGGAGTGTGATAGTCGAGCCGTCTGTCAGGTCCAGCTTGATTTTCGGGAAGCGGTCGCCTTGGAGGAGCCTTTCGGGCATGACGGTTCTCCTGGTGGGGATGGTTGGGGGTAGTTTAGCGGATTGGGGACATACGTTGCGTCTACTAAGCACACTTTCGACTACGAATAACGGTGACAGGCTAGAGGCATGAGTTGGCTTAATGTGGGACGCTGCTCCCCCCGCTCGACCCTTCGACGGTGCTCAGGATGAGCGGCCCCTCCACCCTCTGGATTCCCAATCGGAGTCGGGAATGACGGGGTGGAATACTAGTTCCGGGAGTTGGCCCTTTGCTGCATCTGGAAGATCTTGCCCTCGGTCTTGATGGATGGGGCGATGATCATCTCGGCCTGGTGCATGTCCTTGATGGTGAGGGCGCCACACATGCCCATGGCCGTGCGCAAAGCCCCGACCAGGTTCATCGTGCCATCGGCGACGGATGAGGGGCCAAGGAGAATCTCTTTCAGCGATCCCCGGGTCCCGACCTTGATGCGGGTGCCCCTGGGGAGGTCTGGGTGGGGGCTGGCCATGCCCCAGTTGTAGCCTCGGCCGGGGGCCTCGTGGGCCTGGGCGAGGGGAGTGCCGAGCATAATGGCGTCGGCGCCGGAGGCTATTGCCTTGCAGATGTCGCCGCCGGTCCTGAGGCCGCCGTCGGTGATGATGGCGACGTCTCGGCCCGTCCTGCGCACGTACTCATCTCGGGCGGCGGCACAATCAAGGGTTGCGGTGATCTGCGGCACCCCAATTCCGAGGACTTCCCGGCTTGTGCAGGCGGCGCCGGGCCCGACACCCACCAGCAGGCCGGCAATGCCTGTCTCCATAAGCTCCAGGGCCGTGTTAAACCCGACGGAGTTGCCGACTACCACTGGTATCGAAAGCTGCTGGCACAGCTCCTGGAATATGAGGCCTTTGTAGCTTCGGGAGACGTGTCGAGCAGTAGTGACTGTCGACTGGACGACCAGGATGTCGGCGCCGGCCTCGACGGCAATGGGTGCGACCCTCTTGGTGTTCTGGGGTGTGACGGAAACGGCGCAGACCGCCCCCGCGTCCTTGATGCGGGTGATGCAACCGGCGATTGCCTGGTCTTTTATGGGTGAGGAGTAGATTTTCTGGAATAGGGGTGTGATGTCGTCTTCGGAGGCGTGGGATATTTCCTCAAGGATGTCTCCAGGGTCTTGGTACCGGCCATGGATTCCTTCCAGGTTGAGCACTCCCAGCCCGCCGAACTCGTGCATCATAATGGCCATGTTGGGATCGACGACGCCGTCCATGGCGGAGGCGATCAGGGGTATGGAAAAGGCGTGGGGGCCGAGGGAGAAGGTGGTGTTGGCGAGCTCCGGGTTTATTGTGACCTCCCCCGGAACGATTGCTACTTCTTCGAACCCGTAGGCCCGTCGCAATTCCTTGATCCTAGGAAGGTACATTCAGCCTCCGGTTATGGTTAGCCTACACTACGGCCTGTGTGGGAATTGGGGGGAAATATAGCAACCGCATGGGGGCAAGTCAACGCGAACGCGGGCACCATCTCCATGTAGTATTTTAGCAAGAATTGGGGAGGGGGTGGGGGGGTTAGAGCACACACAACCTGTCTATTGGATAGACGCGGAACTTCGAGCAGTTTCTATTGCTTTTCCTAGCTGAAGAGGGGAAAGATAGGGCAACCACGTGGAGCCTGTCTCAAAAGTCGTTGCACGCCCCAATTCTCGCTTTCTTGCGACTTGGATTCGTGCCTATGGCACCCGTCGCATTGGTCAAGAATATCCAATCGGGCTGTGTTTAACGGACTTATGAGACAGGCTCCGTGGGCTTGCCCCCAACGAGCAAGCCCACCCTCACCGTCTAGTGAGAGCGGACAGAGATAGGGAGTAATACACTCAGACGCATCCTTGTTGGTGCTCTGACCACAGCTCTGGAAAGTCGTTCACGGTGATCTTCCGAAACGGCCCGCCGGGAGTTCGTGCCTCCTCTGCCACTCTCCGAATAAATACCTTGACAGCACTTTGGAGAAATCGAGTTTCCTCTAGCGTGAACTCCTCATTGATGCCTTTGGCCTTTCTGGCCATGGTGCGGCCACCCTTGTTGCCGGCAAGATTTCCGACTTTACTGAGCACCTTTTTCTCAATCGCAAACTTCTTGGGTACCTTAGATCGGTCTCCCGCTGATTTCTCGAGCATGGTGAGACAGAATTGTGCCACAGACGGTAGCTTTTCCCTCTCGTAACAAAGGCCCTCATATCGACCGAGCATAACCATCACGTCATCATTGTGTTTAAGTGACACACCGACAGGAGGTTTGGGATACGGTCTACCCACAGTGACTGTAGGAACCGAGGTGGCGAACTCCCAATATATTGGGCTTGCAGAAACTCTATGCTCGCCTGGGGTAGGGGCTCGGTCTACTACCTCAGGCCTGACGAACCTCAACTTGAACTGACCAGGCCCGCTCGCTAGGGTGGCATCCAACTCCCAATTGCTAATGTAAGAGTTGACCACTTCCAATGCCGAGTCCAGAGTTGGATGGTCGTCCTTCAACCTAAAGCACACCTGGCCTTCTTCTATCCGTAGCCCAAATCCCTCTTCTTCGTGATCGACCGGCTCCGCTTTACTGTAGTCAACGGAACTCTCGTGTTCGATGCGGTAGTGCAGCGCGACGACACGGGGGTCATTCATAATTGAACTAACCTTACTTGGAAACGTGGCGGTCTTCTATACGATCAGGACCCCTTTTCTACACGTCCTATCCTCACTTATCCCGCTCACCCTGAGTTTGTCGAAGGGTCGAGCGAGAACTCGCAAACTTGGCCGCTTAAACAGGCCTGTCCCACCCCCCGCTCATACTTCGACTAAGCTCAGCACGAGCGGCCCCACGACTGCCATTTCCTTTTCCTCTGCGCTTGGCTGCCACCCACCCCGCACACAATGAGCGTAGTCGAAGGGTCGAGAGAGGACTAGCAAACCTGGCGGCTTGAACGGGCCTGCCCCGCTCCCCGCTCATACTTCGATTAAGCTCAGCACGAGCGGCCCCACACCGGCCATTTCCTTTTCCTCGACGCTTGGCTGCTACCCACCCTGCACACCATCAGCGTAGTCGAAGGGTCGAGTGGGGACTGGCAGGCCTGGCCGCTACAACGGACCTCCCCCACCCCCCGCTCATACTTCGACTAAGCTCAGCACGAGCGGCCCCACGACCCGGTATTTCATTCCCAGGAGGGCAATAGGACAGCGCTGCGCTAAGCTTCTACTTCTTCGGGCGGGCGGTGTAGTCGCCGAAGGGGCCGTCACGGTTTAGGAGGGCAGCTCGGAGGCCTTCCTTCTCGGCCATCGCGGTGAAGTTCTTGCGGGAGTCCGAGTAGTGGGTGATGGAGACCGTGTCGAAGGCGAGCTGTTGGGCGACCGCGTGCCCCATGAGGCCCATCACCTTGTTGATCAGCGACTTGTGAGGGGCAAGAAGCTCCAGGGGGATGTTGGCCACCCGACCGGCGAGGCGTTTCACCTCGGCGTCCAGATCGTCGGCGGGGACGGCCTGCATGATGAGGCCGATGCGCTCGGCGGTCTTGCCGTCGATGGGGTCGCCGGTCATCATCATGCGCTTGGCCCACTGCGGCCCGACCAGGTAGGTCCACATGTGATTTTCGACCGACTCGATGCCCCGGACGTCGGGGAGGCCGAAAGTGCTGTTCTCGGCGGCGATGATCATGTCGCAGGAGGTAGCGAGGTCGGTGGCGCCTGCGAGGCAGTAGCCGTGGACCTGGGCGATGATGGGCTTGGAGAGGTTCCAGAGCTTGCCCCACTGCATGTTGGTCTTGCGGAAGCGCATGAGCTCGCCGTATAGATCGTCGGAGCCGTCGCCGTGGGCACCTGGGGAAATGTCGTAGCCTGCGGAGAAGGCTCGACCGGCGGCCTTGAGGATGATGGAGCGGACTTCGCGGTCGGCTTCCGCCTCTTCCGCTGCGGCGACGATGTCGTCGATGAGCCCCTCACTGAGGGCGTTGAGCTTGTCGGGCCGGTTCATCGTAATAGTCGCGACGCGGCCGTCGGTCTCATATAGCACGTTTTCGTAGGGCAAAATACACCTCCGGTTGCGGGCTTCGGCCCGCGTTTGTCTAAATCCTAGCTTCTATTATGGGATTCCAATGGAAGGGAAAGGGCATGTCGGGGGTCAACCTGCGGCGGCTGCCCGTTTCTGTCGCTCACGAACGCTGAAGGGGGTCTGGATGGGCTGGATGACCTCTCGGGCGAGGGTCTCCAGCTGGTCGAACCACATGCTGCCGGGGCAGGCGGGCCTCATGACGAACTTGGTAGCGCCCTTGTCGATGTACTCCTGCACCCGGGCCCGCACCTCGTCCGGGCTCCCAACGGCGGAGATGGCGTCGTCCGGTACGTCGGGTCTGCCGTGGAGGAAGGGCCTGGCGATGTCGAGGTCTCGTTCCCGGTTCTCGGTGAAGAGGAAGGGGAGATAGATTCCGAAATGGTCCTCGGGGACTTCACGGTTAGCCTTGGCGGCGTAGGCCTTGATGGTCCGTACGCCCTCGCCCGTCTCCTCAACGGTGATGCTGGACGAAAGCCAACCGTCGCCCAGGGTCCCGGCCCGTCTATATGCGGCCTTGGACCTGCCCCCGATCCAGATGGGCGGGCCCCCCGGCTGGGCGGGCTTGGGCGTGACCGAGATGTTTTCGATGGAGTAGTACTCGCCGTGGAAGGTGACGCTGTCCTCGGTCCAGAGTCGTTTCATCAGGCGGATGGCTTCGTCGGTGCGACGCCCCCGGCCCTTCTGCTCGATACCCGTGGCCCGGAAGTCTTCGGATGTAGGCGGGCCGATTCCGACGGCGGGGAGGAGTCGGCCCCCGGAAAGGAGGTCCAGGGTGGCAAGCTCCTTGGCAAGGACTACGGGATGTCGAACGGGGAGGACCAGGACGCTGGTGCCGAACAGCATGTTCCGCATGCGGGATGCCATGAAGGCCATGAATGTAACGGGCTCCAGGAGGTCGTCGCGGCCGGCTATTCGGTCGCTGAGCCAGAGGGAGTCGATGTCCAGGGCCTCGCAGCGGTCTATGAAATCGAAGACGGAGGCGGGGGTGATCGCGCCGAAGGGCCAGGACCCAAGGCCAATGCCGATGCGGACCTTCATGGGGTTGCCGTTGTAGTTGGAAGTCATGGTGAGAAGGCTCCGTTGGGATTATACATGACGGCAGCGGACTCGGCGGGAACCAGGATAGGCTGAGGTTTCAGAGTCGGGCCAATCTTGTGCTACAACATCGTGCTAAAATATTGGTAAGAATTTCACAAAGTTCTGCCAACCCTCCTTTGTATCCCTTGGTCTTATAACCCTACACAACCGACCCTCTGCCACAGAGGGCAGAACAGCAGGAGCCCCAGGTGACCTTCCTTACAACATTCGCCTTGCGCCGCCCGACCGTTACCCTTCTGGCGATCATTCTTGTCCTGGTCTCCGGCGTGATTTCCTATCGCTCGATGCAGGTGGAACTGTTCCCGCAGATTGAGTTCCCCCTGGTCACGGTATTTGCGTCTTATCCGTCCGCCGACCCCGAGGCCGTGGTCCGTGATGTTACGGACCCGATTGAGCGGGCTATCTCGGGCGCGGATGGACTGGAGACCGTTCAGTCCACGTCCTCCGAAGGCAACACCGCGGTCTTTGCCACATTCCAATACGGCACGGATATGGCCGCAGCCGAAGCGTTTATTGAGAATGCCCTCAATGGCGTAAATTTCCCGGCCGCCGTCGATGACCCCACCGTGGGCCGTTTCGATCCTGACGCCTTTCCCGTAATCCAGTTCGGCGTGGTGTCCGACAGGCCGCTCGTCGAGGTCCAGGCGCTGGTGCAAGACCTGATCATCCCGGAGATCGAGGACATTGAGGGGGTTACGCAGGTCCAGTTGATCGGGGACGTTGACCGCAACTTCATTGTCACGGCGGACCTTGAAAAGATGTCGGCCAACGGTGTCTCCCTCCTTCAGGTCTCCTCCGCGCTTCGCGACAACAACGTGACCCTCCCCGCCGGTCTGCTTTTTGATGGGACACAGGCCGTGATCGCCAAGACCACCCACTCCCTGGAGTCGGTGGAGGACTTGCGGGACTTGGTCGTGGGAGTGAACGAGGACGGACCGGTGCGGCTATCGGACGTGGCGAACGTTACATTCGGCTCGGGTCGGACATCCAGCATCTCCCGAACCAACGGCAAACCGGGCCTATCCGTCAGCGTGTCCAAGGAGCCGGAATCCAACACCGTGGACGTCACGACCGCCGTTAACGATGTCCTTGCCAACCTGGAAGGCATCCCCGACGACGTCGACGTCATTGTAGTGACCGACCAGGGTCCCGAAATCCAGGGCCAGATAGACAACCTGGTCCGTGAGGGCACGTTCGGGTTCCTGTTTGCGGTGTCGGTTGTCTTTGCCTTCATGTTGACCATCCGACCCACGGTCGTGCGCGGCTTTTTCAACACGCTGCGCCCCACCGTTGTAATCGGCCTGTCCATACCACTGAGCGTGTTCACGGGCATCCTGCTGATGAACTGGCAGGACATGACCCTGAACTTCATGACGCTTGGAGGCCTGGCAATCTCCGTGGGCCGAGTCGTGGACGACTCCATCGTGGTGCTGGAGAACGTTTATCGCCACATACAGGGGGGTCGGGAGCGTTGGCGGGCAGCGCTGGAGGCTACTAGGGAGGTCGGGCCTGCAATCTTCGCGTCAACCATGACCACAGTTGTAGTCTTTGTGCCTCTGGCCTTCATTCAAGGGCTGGTCGGCTCCTTCTTCCTGCCGTTCGCACTGACGGTGAGCTTCGCGCTGATTGCCTCCCTGCTGGTTGCCCTGACCGCCGTGCCCGTCCTGGGCGCGTTCCTCCTGCGCCCCGGCGACCTGCCCGAGGGCGCAGGCGACGAGGGAGACCTGCCGCAACAGGATACCTGGCTGCAACGTACATACCTCACCGTCCTGAAGTGGGCGCTGGGGCATCGGGTGGTGACGCTCCTGGCCGCGGCGCTCATCACCGTCGGGAGCCTTGGCCTGATGGCCACCATTCCGGTTAACCTCTTCGGCGGCGACGGGGACCGCTTCTTACAGATCCAGCTTAGTCTGCCACCCGGCTCCAGCGTGGAGCAGACCGTAGAAGCCGTTACCGAGATCGAGACTCGAGTAGACGAACTGTCCGACGTGTACACAGTGATCATAGGCGGAGGTGACTTTACCGGTCCCGGTGAAGCCGGTGGGCCCATGGGCCTGCAGCAGGCCAGTTTCTTCATACGGCTTTCGGGAGACGCTCCGGAAGGCATAGCTGAAACGCTGCGGGATGAATTCGAGAAGCCGGGTCAGACGCTGCGCGTGTCCGAGATTTCAGACGGTCCGCCCGCGGGTGGCGTTGAGATATTTGTGACCGGCCCCAACTACAACCACATTTCTGACGTGACCGAGGAACTGGCAGCCTCCATAGGCGCCATTGAAGGAATCGTAAACCTGGAAAGCGACGTGGCGGAGGCTCGGCCTGAAGTGGCGATAGAGGTGGACCCGGAAAAGGCGGGCAGCATCGGCCTGACCACACGGCAGGTCGGGCTTCAGATAAGCCAGTACACAATCGGCCAGCGGGTGACCTCAATCAACGTAGATGGGGAAGCCGTGGACGTGGTACTCACCGGCGACCCCCGATCCACCGGCAGCGTCGACCAGCTAGGTTCGCTGATGATTGTCGGACCGGGCGGGGCGGCTCCCCTCGGTGATCTGGCCGAGCCGGTCTTGCGGGAAGGGCCCGTGTCCATCAGCCGTACGGACGGACGTAGGTCGGCCAGCATCATTGCGGATATCGTCTCGGATGACACGCAGGCGGTGGGAGTCCTGGTGGACGAAAGGATTGCGGCGCTGGACTTGCCGCCGGGAGTCGCCGTCAACAGCGGCGGCATCTTTGCGGACATTGCAGAAGGCTTCCAGGCCATCTTCACCGCGATGGCAGTCGGCATCATCCTTGTCTACCTTGTCATGGTGGCAGCCTTGGGGAGCTTGCGAAACCCGTTGGTCATCATCCTGACGCTGCCCCTGGCCCTGGTTGGCGTGATGGTCGCGCTTACGGTGACGGACCGGGCCCTCGGCCTGGCGGCGATGATGGGCGTCCTGCTGCTTATCGGAATCGTGGTCACGAACGCCATCGTGCTCATCTCCTTTGTCGAGCAACAACGCGCCAGGGGCCTGACAGTCTACGATGCCCTCATCTCCGGGGCTCGGGTACGGCTGCGGCCCATCCTGATGACTGCCATAACCACCAGCTTTGCGCTTTTGCCGCTGGCAGTGGAAACGGGGGGCGACGGCGGCCTGATCAGCGCGGAGCTGGCCACCGTGGTTATCGGAGGACTGACCAGCTCCACGGCACTCACGCTGCTGGTGCTGCCAATCGTCTACATGCTCTTCAACGACAGCATTCCAAGGCAATTGAACCGGCTGTTGCGGCGCGGTGCCCCTGCGCATGCTGAAGCTACACAGCCTGCTGTTGAGGAATAGAGGGAAACTGTGTGTCACTCAGTTATGCAAGGGTCTCATGGCGAGGTAGGGAAAAGTGTTGACATTTATATAGGCTCACTATAGAGTTCAGTTCGTACCCCCCTCGTGCGCTTCGGCGGCGGGGCGCAAGGCTGCCGAAAGGCAGCCTTAGCTTTTATTTGGGCACATTCACTTATCCGTACCAACGTCTATATTGACGGCTTTAATCTTTACTGTGGTGCCCTGCGGGGTACGCCATATCGCTGGCTGGATGTCGGAAAGCTGGCGTCGCTTTTGCTACCCCAGCACGACATGGGCCGGATACGTTATTTCACCGCCCTTGTAGTGAACCGCCCTGGAGACCCCACGCAGCCGCAGCGTCAGCAGACGTATCTTCGCGCCCTACAGACGGTCCCGAACCTGAGCATTCACTACGGACATTTCCTCGTGAATACCAAGTGGAGACCCTTGGCGCAGCATCCACAAACCGGCCCGAGCACTGTCGAGATACTCAACGCCGAGGAGAAGGGCTCCGACGTCAATCTCGCAAGCTACCTGTTGCTGGACGGCTTCGAAAATGACTACGAAATGGCTGTAGTGATCTCCAACGACTCCGACCTCCTGCTTCCCATCATGATGGCTCGAACCAAGTTGGGGAAGCAGATAGGGGTCATTGATCCAAGCAAAAAGACAAGTTTCGAGCTATGCAAAGCGGCCTCCTGGTACAGGAGGCCGCGCCGAGGTCCCTTGAGTGCTAGCCTTTTCCCCGGCACACTCTCGGACGCCCAGGGCGACTTCACGAAGCCCGTCGGCTGGTAGGTGCGAATACAAGCCGGTGCGGTATGGGCCCCGACGCGACCTTGAGTGTTGGAGAGCGCCTTCCACTTCGAGCACACTTCAACCGATGCCCGCATATAGACGCCCAGGATAGTTGGTAGAATGACCTTGGGGGATGCGCAACCCGAAGGTTATTTGTGGCAGCTAGACTTCCAACATTCAAAGTTCTGCAAGCGGTAGCTCTCGTTCTGCTGCTTATTGCTGTCCTGGTGGTGGGGTGCGGGGCATCAGACCCGACTGCCACTCCAACCCCCACTGAGAAACCTGCTGCGCCAACCCCTACTGAGAAACCTGCAGGGCCCACTCCAACTATGGAGGAAGTGATGGAAGAGGACATGGGCCTCGTGGCGGGGGGTGCGGGGTTGGCGGTGCCGCCCGGTTTCGAGGCCAACGTGTTCTTTCTCGGACTTTCCAACCCGACCAGCATTGCCGTGTCGGATGACGGGGTCGTGTACGTGAGCCAGCAGGACGGAGCGATTGCCGCTTTGAGGGATACGGACTCGGACGGGGAGGCGGACTCGGTGGGACTGTTTGCGCGCGGGTTTCCCGCACCGCTGGGGCTGGCGCACAGGGAAGACACGCTGTACGTATCGAGCAGAGGGTCCGTTACTGCGCTGCGGGACTCGGACGGAGACGGACAGCCCGATGATGTTGAGACGATTGTGTCGGAGCTGCCGACGGGGATACACCAGAACAATGGCCTGGCCTTTGGGCCCGACGGGAAGATGTACCTGACCCTGGGCTCGACGTGCAACGCCTGCCGGGAGCGGAGCGAATTGAGCGCGTCGATACTTCAATTCAACCTCGACGGGACCGACATGCGCGTTTACGCCACCGGCCTGCGCAACGTCTACGACATCGCCTTCCACCCCGTGGACGGGATGCTGTTCGGGGCGGACAACGGCAGAGACGAGCTGGAGCTGAATGTCCCCGAAGAGCTGAACCTGCTGGTAGACGGCGGTAACTACGGCTGGCCCGACTGCTGGGGCGACGGGCAGGGGTCGAACTGCGAGGGCACACTCCCGCCGATAGCCGAGATGGAGCAGCGCTCCTCAGCGAACGGGCTGGTGTTCTATACGGGCTCGATGTTCCCGGAGGAGTACGCCAACGACCTGTTCATAGCCCAGTGGGGCTCCCACCTTCGGGACACCGGGCGGAAGATAGTGCGGGTGGAACTTGAGAGGGAGGGGGAGTCTTACAGGGCGGAGGTGTCGGACTTCGCGTTAGGCATCGATAGGCCGCTGGACGTGGCGCAGGCCCCGGACGGATCACTGCTGGTCGCGGACTACGGCAGTGGCACTATCTACCGGATTTACTGGAAGGGGCAGTAGGAACATGAACAGCGAGACCGCCGGACCGTACAGTGTCATTCCAATCGGGAGGGTGGTCCTGTCCGTTGGGGAGGGGGATGAAATGCCCATCGACGGCGTGCCCGCGTCCATTGAGGTTTTCCCCGAATACGAGGCGGGGCTGGCGGGCATAGAGTCGAACACCCATCTGCTGATACTGGGGTGGTTCCACAAGGCGGACAGGTCTAGCCTGACCCTTTCGAGACACGGGGGCCGGGGGAGAGGCGTGTTCGGGTTGAGGGCGCCGGGTAGGCCGAACCCGATAGGGCTCACCTCAGCCCGGGTGTTGGGCGTCGAGGGCCGGGTCGTGCGGCTTGACCGGCTGGACATGATAGACGGCACGCCGATAGTCGACATCAAGCGCTACTCGCCGGGCTGGAACTCGATATTCTCGGCGAGGACTTCGAGGGACACGGAGCATCCTGGGGAGAGGAACCGGGCGTCGTTCCTGCGGGACATGCTTTTCGAGGCGGTCAACTTTCACGGGGTGAGGTGCGTGGGTGCGGCCCTCGGGGCGAGGATGGTCGACCATGCGATTCACCACTGGGGCATCGCCAAGAAAGAGCCTGCACTGAGGGTCGCCTGGGGCCCAGATGGCTGCATCAACGACGCTCTCCAGGCCATAACCGGCGCAACCTCAGGCAATGGGCGGTTGGACGCAGGTGGTGGAAGCGATTACGTGCTTACGTGGGAGGGTAGAGAGTTGCGATTCAAGCCTCGGGAGGGGCTGGCGGTGGAGGAAGTGTTGGGCGCGGGGCTCGGGGAGGTGATGGGGGTGGGGGAATAGGCCTCAAATCTCGAGGCATAGTGAACTATCATCGATTAAGTTGCTATCATGTTGAACAACCCTCGAACTTATTAGGTATGAATGAAAACATCAGGAGTCTTGGGTATGATATCCAAAGCCGATCCTATGCGAAATGTGGGCACACCCGAACATCCCGTGAGTTGGTTGCACGAGCGAACTGTGGCGGTTCTCTATGATGAGCTGACTCATGACCGAGTTTTCCCGCCCGGAGGTAACAATAGCTTCACCTATGACAAGTCGCTCAAAGTGAGATTGACGCCTGGCAGCAATCTTTCCCACGACTTGCGAGAAGGAGTAACGAGTGTTAGGATTCCCGACCCTGAATGGGACATCATTGGGGGTATTATTCCTGACATAGCTTTATACGGAGAAGACTCTCCTAGGCCCATTCGCGTCATTGAGGTTATCGTTTCCCATCCTCCCAACGCAGCGAAACGGCAAAAGATAGAGAAGTTGAAAGAGCGCGGTGTAGATGTAGTTGAAATAGTGGCCAAGTCGGAAGAAAACTTGCGTAATCTGCTTGAGGTGACATGGAAGCCAAAATTCAGGAAAGTTGCGAAAACTCACCGCGTTGATGATAAGGTTATTGAGCTTATAGAAAATCTGCAAATGTGCAGCCCTATAATTAGGCGTGTATTCAAGCAAATGCTGGACGAACTGGATACTATAGACTCACTATATCCGTTTAGCTCTGCCAACCCCCTCAGAGAGAAGCTTGAGGACAACCAGGTTTAAAGTGGGTGTACTCAGCAGCTAAGTGATAGCTCTGCTCCCCGCTCAGCCCTTCTTTGTCTCGACACCCTCCCCGTCGCTATAATGACCTCGTTATGCTAAATGGAAGGCGGACTGACAAGGTTAGCGGCGTGGCGTTGGCGGGGGGAATGAGCAGGCGGCTCGGGAGGAACAAGGCCGTCGAGAAGATCGGCGGGGAATCGCTGATCGAGCGGGTGGTCGGCAGGCTCTCCCAGGTAAGCTCAGAGACGATTGTGGTCGTCGCCGAGGAGTCGAGGGCCGAGGCCCTGGACCTCCCACCCTGGGTCAGGACCGCCGCCGACATCTACCCGGGAAGCGGGTCCCTCGGCGGCATATTCACCGGCCTCTCGGCGGCAAAGGGTGACTACGGAATCGTGGTTGCCTGCGACATGCCATTCCTGAACACTGAACTGCTGGGTTTCATGCTGGACATCGCCCCCGACTATGATGTCGTGGTCCCGAGGCTTAACGGCAGGCCCGAGCCCCTCCACGCCATATATTCGAAGAGCTGCCTTGAGCCAATCGAGCAGCGGCTGAAGCGCAATGACCTGAAAATCGCCCTTTTCTTCGAAGAGGTCAGGGTCGCCTTCGTAGAAGAAGATGACGTCGATCTCATAGACCCGCACCACCTGAGCTTCTTCAACGTCAACACCCAGGAAGACCTTGACAAGGCCCTGGCCCTCGAGGCGCAAGCCTAGCCAGACGACGACTAGATTCGTCGGGGCCCGGCACGCGAGAGTAACCTGAATGCATGCCTATCATGGCCGAATTTTCGTAATCGACCTCGCCAGCGGTAAGTCGAGGTTCGAGCCGCTTTCGGCAGAGGAGCAGGTCTCCTTTATAGGTGGGGCGGGGCTGGGGGCTTGGCTGCTCTTCAAGCACTGCCCGCCGGGCGTCGACCCCCTCTCCCCTCAGAACCCTCTCATCTTCACCCGAGGCCCGTTTCTCGGGGCGGGGGTGCCGGGGTCTTCGAAGATGGCGGTGGCGTGCAAATCACCTCTCACGGGGTTTGTAGGCGATTCCCTGTCCTCGGGGCCGGTGGCGGAGGAGCTGTCCCGGATGCCATTCGACGCCCTGGTGATCAAGGGCAGGGCGTCGGGGCCCGGTCTCCTGCATATCGAGGATGACTCGGTTAGGGTGCTGGATGCCGTGTCACTTGTTGGCCTGTCTGCCGAGGAAACGGCAGCGAAGGTGAGTTTGCTTCTCGGAGAGTCCGATGCGAAGGTCGCGGCCATAGGCCCGGCGGGCGAGGCTCTGGTCAGGTTTGCCTGTATCAGCAACGGTGGTCGGCAGGCGGGTAGGACGGGCGCAGGCGCGGTGATGGGGGCGAAGAACCTGAAGGCCGTCGCTTTCAAAGGAAACATGGCCTTAACCCCACCCAACCCGGATCTCGCCGAGCTTATTGCAAAGCTGGATCGGGCCATGCAGTCGGGGACGACGGCCAAGTACCGGGGCCCGGGCACCGTGGCCAACCTGGCGAAGCTGAATGCAGCGGGCGCGCTCCCGGCCTACAACTTCCGGCAGTACACTTTCGAAGGCGCTGATTCCCTGAGCGTCGAGAATCTGGAACAGAGACGGAGCCGGGAGTCGGGGTCGGATATGTCACGGGAGTGGGAGCACGTCTACTCGGCGAAGGGAGGCAGGACTAAATCTCGGCTGGAATACGAGAGCCTTTTCGCCTTCGGGCCACTGTGCGGGATCGATGATCCCGACGTCGTGATCCAAGCCGCTGGGCTGTGTGACCGGCTGGGGATCGACACGATAAGCGCCGGCGGCACGATAGCTTGGGCAATGGAGTCCTTCGAACAGCGCGTCCTCACTGCCGCCGACACCAACGGCCTGGACCTGCGCTTCGGGAGCGGGCCAGAGCTACTCGCTGTTATCGAACAGATAGGCCGGAAGGAGGGTGTCGGGGAGCTTTTGTCGGAGGGCAGCCGAGCAGCCGCGTCTCGCACAGGCGGCGGCTCCGAGGCATGGGCCATGCACGTCAAGGGGCTGGAGATGCCGGGTTATCACCCAGGCCGGCTGAGACACTTGGCCCTAGCCCTCGCAGTCAGCCCCCGGGGCGCGTGCCACAACAAGGCGTCGGCCTATGATTTCGACCTGAGTGATGATGCCGCGCAACGGGCGGATGCCTCGGAGATCGGGCGAGCGGTCGCTGAGGCCGAAGACTTCGCCGCAGTGCTCGACTCCCTGGTCCTGTCAAAGTTCGTGCGTCGGGTTCTCAACGACTTCTACCCCGAGGCGGCGCACGTCTACCACCTGGCCACGGGCCACGACATCGGCGCCGAAGGCTTGAGGAAAGCGGGGGAGCGTATAAACCTGGTCCGCAAGGCGTTCAACGTTCGAGAGGGCTGGAAGCGGGACGACGACACCCTTCCACTCCGCGTTTTCGAGGGCGGAGCGGTGACTGAGTCCGGTCTCGCAGAGACGGTTGTGGGCTACTACGGGGCTCGGGGGTGGGGTGGGGTGGGTGTGCCCTCTCGAGAATCGCTGTGTGGGCTCGGCCTGAACATCCCCAACGAAACACCTGTATAATCAGCCCCATTCCCTGCTGGGAGGGGCTTTGGACAGGGAAGAGACAAAAGAGATACTCGGCCGCTTTCCGCGACACAGGACCTACCTGCTGCCGGCTTTGCGCGCCGTCCAGGAAGGGCTGCACTGGATACCCGCGTGGGCCATGGAGGAGATCGGGGCCTACCTTAGGGTACCCAAGAGCGAGGTGCATGGCGTAGCATCATCCTTCCCGGAGCTACGGCTCAAGGAGCCGGGACGTTTCGTGTTGAGAGTCTGCACGGGCCTGGCCTGCTACCTGCAGGGCGGCACCCGAGTCCTGGATGCGGTCAGTGGTGAGCTTGGTATCGGGGTCGGGGAGACGACCGACGACGGTGCGCTGACCTTGGAGGAGGCGCCCTGCCTCTTCGTATGTGCCATGGCTCCGACAATGGAGCTGGAAGGCGGGACTTTCGGCAAGCTGACCCCCGAGGACGCGGTAACTCGCCTCCAGTCCGTGCCTCGTAACATCCCATTGCAACGATGAGCTACTCGAAACTCAAATTGAACGCCGACCGTGAGGCGAGGACCCGCTTTCCCAGGGCCCTGGTCCAGCTGGGCGGCTGTACGCGCACGGTCGGGGCGGGGGCGGTGCTGTCCCTGCTGCAGGCCACGGTCGCCAAGCAGGGGTTGATGACCCCCGTGCGCGGGGCGGGGTGCGACGGCGCGTGCCACGAGGCCCCGGTGGTCATCGTGGAGATGGCTGAGGGGCTCACCTATCGGCTGACCAACGTCGGCCCCGCGGACGTGAACTCAATCCTTAGCTTCTGGCTGGCGGGCCAGGCCGACGCCTCTTCGACTTGGAAGGGAAAACCCGTCCTGTGGCCTCCAACCGATGACCTGCCCGGTTTCTGGAAGGGTCAGGAGCGGCGGGTAATAGAGCATGTCGGGGCGATAGAGCCCGGCAACATCGATGATTATGTGGCCCGAGGCGGCTACGCTACCCTTAACGAAGTCCTTCACTCCATGAGCCCCGAGCAGGTCGTCGAAGAGGTCGTGAGGGCCGATCTTCGTGGCAGGGGTGGCGCTTATTTCCCGGCAGGGCGCAAGTGGCAGGGAGCGCGGGCGGCAGGGCCCGGGCCCCGGTACCTGATAGTCAACGCCGAGGAGGGTGAGCCGGGCATATACAAAGACCGGCACGTGATGGAAGGCTCTCCGTTCCTGCTCTTGGAAGGGCTGGCAATAGCTGCCTACGCGATAGGTGCGGAAAAGACTTACCTTTACGTCAACGGCGAGGCCAATGCGGCTGCGGGGCGGATCGAGAACGCTTTGGAGAAGGCCCGAAACATGGGCTTGGCCGGAGATGGCGTACTGGGCAGCGACTTCAACCTGGACATCGAGGTGCGGCGGGGTGGCGGGGGATACATACTCGGTGAAGAGAGCGCGCTGATGAACAGCATTGAGGGTCAGCGAAACGTGCCCCGGACAAGGCCGCCGTTCCCGGTGGAGTCGGGGCTTTGGGGCAAGCCGACGGTGATAAACAACGTCGAGACCCTATGCAACCTCCCGATGCTGCTTTCCGACGTAGGCGCCGAGCCCTCGCCGGGGACCAAACTCATATCGTTGAGCGGCCGGGTGCGGAGGCCGGGACTCGTGGAAGTGCCAATGGGCGCCACCGTCAGGGAGATCGTGTTCGACATCGGGGGTGGGCCGCCGGATGGCTGCGAAGTCATCGGCGTGGTGGCGGGAGGTCCTTCGGGCGGGCTGCTCAATGAGTCGATGCTGGACGTGCCCATCGGCCCCGGCATGCTGGACCCCGAGGGTGCGGTCCTGGGGTCGGGGGGGATAACGGTGCTGGACACCAGTGTGTCGCCGGTGGAGGTAGTGAGGCGGCTGACGGCTTACAATGCTGCGGAGTCGTGCTCCAAGTGTACACCCTGCCGCGAGGGGACAAAGCGGATGCTGGACGTGCTGGGTGCAGTGCAACGGGGCGAGGAGGGGAGGTCGGGGCTGGAGAAGCTGGCCTATCTGAACGACGTGGTAGGCTTCGGGTCACTGTGCGGTCTCGGGCAGATGGCCCCGGGCCCCGTGCGGTCGGGTCTGGCGCATTTCAAAGAGGCATTTGAGGAGGCGGTGGGGGTGGGGAGGGGTTGAAGTAGAGTGGAATACCGGGTGCCTCAAACTGTCGTAACAGCCGACCCGAATTGGGTGGAAACCTTGAACGACTTCCTCCCGGCTTCACTTTGTAACGTTACTTCCACGCAAACGTTTTTCCCCCGTATTGCCAAATCAAAAGAGTTGTCAGATGAAATAGAAGACCACGTGCGTCGCATTCCAACTACACAGTCCTTGCTACTCGGAGACGCGAGAGGATTATTGTCGACTGTACCGGATGCGAGCGTCCATCTGATAGTTACCTCCCCACCCTATTGGATCCTAAAAAAATATCCAATACGGGAGGGACAGCTAGGCCACGTAGATGATTACGATGAATTTGTAGAAAATCTATCCCAAGTATGGATAGAAAGCCACCGTGTGTTAGTTGACGGGGGTCGTCTCGTGATAGTGGTGGGAGACGTCAGTCTAAAGCGGAGAGTCTACGGTCGCCACGTAACCATGCCGCTACATGCAAGCATACAGGAGAGCTGTCGAAAGATGGGGTTTGACAACCTGACACCGATAATATGGCACAAGACGGCTAACGCGTCTTATGAATCAGAAGGCCGTGGCGGATTTTTAGGCAAGCCGTACGAACCCAATGCGATAATCAAGAACGATATCGAATTCATCTTGCAACAGCGGAAACCGGGGCAGAAGGGGGCCCGAGCTTATCGTTCGCCCACGAATGCCCAAAGAGTGCTATCTATTATACCTGAGCATCGCCATCACCAATGGTTCCAGTCTATCTGGAATATACGCGGCGAGTCTCTGAAGTACCATCCGGCTCCCTTCCCACTCGAACTGGCGGAACGCCTTGTACGCATGTTTTCGTTCGTTGGAGACACGGTGTTGGACCCCTTTTGCGGGACTGGCACTACCTTGTTGGCAGCTGGCTCATGGGGTCGTCACGGCCTGGGCATAGACATTGAACCCCAGTTCTTGGAAGGTGCAAGATTCCGTCTTGCAACACATCTCCCACTTGCAAGGGTGATGCAAGCTAACTAGATGATTTTGAGCGGCAACTCTGTTTTGGTCATCACTTTGCTTAAAGACGACGATTAGGGTGATTAGGCGAGATGGCTCTAAGGCTTAAGGGTTACGAACAGCAAGCTCGGCAAGCTGTAAGGGCGTTCTGGAAAAGCCGAGATATCGCAAGGCAAAAACAACAACGAGGCGGGATATCGGATCAGGGTGAACGTTCCAGCGTTACTGCCGGAAAGAATATGGACGGTTTTGCATCTCTGGTTACTCGCTTAGTAGAAGCTAATGGCCTTAAAGACGCCACAATTATGCGTGGTCGGCGGCTGTTGACTTTGCCTGGATATTTTCGCCCTACCAAGCAGTGGGATCTACTGGTCCTCAATGAAGGGCACTTGGTTGCAGTAATAGAGTTCAAATCTCAGGTAGGTCCTTCTTTCGGTAACAATGCAAATAATCGAGTGGAGGAAGCTATAGGTAATGCCGTAGACTTATGGAAGGCTTTTCGAGAAGGGGCGTTCGGTGAAGGAGCGTCACTCCCATTTGTTGGATTCTTGATGCTCTTAGAAGATGCCCCCGGGTCCCGAGCACCTGTTAAAGAAGCGTCGCCTCATTATCCCGTATTCCCCGAATTTCAAAGCGCTTCTTATGTCGAACGTTACCATTTGCTTTGTCAGAAATTGGTTTTGGAACAAATATATTCGGCGGCAACCCTTATACTGTCACCCCGTAGCGCTTCAAAGACAGGGGCGTATCAGGAACTCAGTCCTTCGACAGGGTTGCGGGCCTTCGTGTCGAAGCTGGCAGGACATGTAGCAGCGGAATCTGCTCGTACAGTCTGATATGTGTCAATCCGGAGACTTCTAGGTAAGACCATGACCATAAACCTCACAATAGACGGGATACCCGTCGAGGCACGGGAGGGAAACTCCATCCTGGAGGTGATAAACGCCGCCGGGGTGTATGTGCCCCAGCTGTGCAAGGACCCGGGCATGCCGGCCATTGGGGCGTGCCGGACGTGCCTTGTGCAGGTCGAGGGCCGACGCGGGTTCCCGGCCTCGTGCCACACCCCCGTCTCCGAGGGCATGGTCGTGCACACCAACAGCCCCGAGGTCCGGCGCATCCGCCAGGGCATCCTCGACCTGACCCTCGGAATGCTCCCCACCGAGACCCCCGGCCAACCCCTCGCCGAGCACAAGGAGCTCAAAACTGCCTCCCAGTATCACGACTTGCTTTCAACCGGCTACGAGACCCGTGCCCGTGACCACACCGACGTCAGCAACCCCTTCTTCTCGGTGGAGATGGACGATTGCATCATGTGCGGCCGCTGCGTCGAGGCGTGCCAGAGCCTGCAGGAGATCGGGGCTATCGCCATCCTGGGCAGGGGGCAGGATGCGTTCATAGGAACGTACGGTGATGAGCCCATCGCCGAGTCGATATGCACGTCCTGCGGCTCGTGCGTCGCGGCCTGCCCGACCGGGGCGATAGAGCCGAAGCTGAGTCCCGCCAACGCTGTCAAGCAGACCTCCACGGTGTGCCCCTACTGTGGGGTCGGGTGCGGGATTGTTCTGAACACCGACCAGAATGACAAGGTCCTGTGGGTGGACGATGACCCCAACAACCAGTCGAGCCTCGGCAAGCTGTGCGTCAAGGGCCGGTTCGGGGTGACCTTCGTCAATCACGGCGACCGGCTGACCACGCCCCTCATACGTAAGAACGGCAAGCTCGCGCCCGCGTCATGGGACGAGGCCCTGGACCTGACCGCCGACAAGCTGGTCGAGCACCGGGGGGCAACCGCGGCACTCGCCTCAGCCAAGGCGACCAACGAGGACGGCTACATTCTCCAGAAGTTCATGCGCATGGCGATGGGCACCAACAGCATCGACCACTGCACTCGGCTGTGCCACTCGCCGTCGGTGGAGGCAATGCTGAGGTCTCTCGGGAGCGGGGCGACCAGCAACTCATATCTTGATTATGAGAAGGCGGGCTGCCTGATCATCGCCGGTTGTGACCCGAGCTCCAACCACCCCGTGGCCGCGACACGCTTCCGCAAGGCCGTCGACCTGTACGGCGCCAAGCTCATCGTCATCAACCCCAAGCGCATCGACCTCTGTGACTACGCCTACCTGTGGCTCCGGGAGCGCCCCGGCACCGACGTTGCGCTCTTCAACGGCATGGCAAAGGTGATCCTCGACGAGGGGTTATCGGACGAGCATTTTGTAGCCGAACGGACGGAGGGCTTCGAGGAGTGGAAGGCGTCGCTTGACAAGTACACCCCCGACTTCGTCGAGTCGATAACAGGCGTGCCGAAAGAGCAGATGATAGAAGCGGCGCGTATCTACGCCAGTCCTCCCTTCAGCGGCTCGTGTTTTGTCTGGGGCATGGGGCTCACCCAGCACACCAACGGCACCGCAAACTGTCACGCCGTGCTGAACCTGGCGCTGGTGTCGGGGCAGATGGGCAAGCCCGGGAACGGCATCTCGCCGCTGCGGGGCCAGAACAACGTCCAGGGCTGCGGCGACGCTGGCTGTATACCCAGCAACCTACCCGGTTATCAGAACTTCGACGGCGAGTCGCTGGAGAAATTCGCTCGGGCCTGGGGTGGACGCATTCCCGAAGAGGAGGGGATGGTGGTCACGGACATGATGAAAGAGGCCGAGGAGGGTCGCCTGAAGGCGATGTACGTTGTTGGGGAGAACCCCCTTCTCAGCGAGCCCGACCTGCGCCACGCCCGCGAGGCCATGGAGAACCTTAAATTCCTCGTCGTTCAGGACATCTTCCTGCATGAGACGGCAGAGATAGCCGACGTGGTGCTACCCGCAACCAGCTTCGCCGAGAAGGACGGCACCTTCACCAACAGCGAGCGTCGGGTCCAGCGGGTGCGCAAGGCCATCGAGCCGGTCGGGCAGAGCAGGCCCGACTGGGATATCACATGTGATCTCGCCCGTCGGGTGTACCGGCGCCTGGGTCTCGACGAGGGGCAGTTCGACTTCGGCCACCCGAAAGAAATATTTGAAGAGATGGCCGCCCTCACGCCGATAATTTCGGGCATAACGTACGAGAGGCTGGACGCCGAGGGCGGCATCCAGTGGCCCTGCCCCACCCCCGACCACCCCGGCACCCCAATCCTCTACGAGGAGAGCTTCCCGAGGGGTCTCGGCAAGTTCGTGCCCGTGGAGCAGACGGCGCCCGCCGCTGAGATGCCCAATCGCAGGTTCCCGTTGATCCTCAACACCGGCAGGATGCTGTACCACTGGCACGGCGGCACCATGACCCGGCGGGTGGAGGGGCTGATGGCCCGGGCCCCGGACCTTGAGATATCCATCCATCCCAGGGACGCCAAAAGAGTGGGGATCGGAGATGGGGAAGAGGTGCGGGTGGAGTCGAGGAGGGGTGAGTTGGAGGGTCGGGCCGCGTTGACGGAGGCTGTGCGGGAAGGCGAGATATTCGTGCCCTTCGTGAAGCTCCGGGACTCGGCGGCGAACTTCCTGACCAACCGGGCCTTCGATCCCTCGGCGAAGATACCTGAGTACAAGGTCTGCGCCGTCCGCGTCGAGCCCAAGTCCTCGCCAAGAAGGGTGAGGAAGGGGCCTCGGGCGATGAGCTCCGTGCTCCGGCCCTAGGGGGGTGCTCCCCTTGATGTGGGAGAGCTAGAGTGAGGGTGATCCGAAGGCTGCTTGCTCACATATGGGGGATAGACAATAGAAACGCAAAACCCCACTCTCCCATTTGGGCATGAACTGTTTTGCTCTCCCTACAAAGAGAAGATTCAGAAGGTTTTGCCGACTCTGTTTAACATGGTAGAGTTGGAGAACAGGCGGGGCAATAAGCTGGGGATGGAGGTCGGGACTGCGCGGGAACGGGTGCTCATAGCACTGTTCATGTATGTGTATGGCTCTAAGAGCGTGGAATTTCCGCCAAGCAATTCACCGGAATTAGACGTCCTGGTCAACAAACAACCCCTATCAATAAAGACGAAGTCATCTAAGGGCCTCACCGGAGTAAAGCTGGTTTGGACGGTGGACTGGAACAAGATCGAAGCCTTTCTTCGGACTTACTTGCCAGCCAGCGATCTACTCTACATCAACATAATCTGGGGCAAGACGGGAAGATTCTTTCTGATTCCTGAACATGTGCAACGAGCGACATTAGAACGATTGACGATTATCAACTACACAAAAGCTCCACCCAGGGGAACAAATCCTCGGGGAGTGGAATTCTCAAAGACAGCGATGCATCTCCTACAAGCCCATCAGGACACTCAATCGTTAACGATAGATTGGAAGCGAGACAAGTCACTTTTGGTGGAACGAGCCTTGTATGATCGTTGGATAGGCCTATGGGACGTACTGTAAAGCGCAGCAAAACCTCCTCCTTCGGCACGGTGAGCCGGGAGGGCCACGACTCCCGGGCTTTCTACGACCAACCCCTCTACAAAGGTTTGCGAGACTCGGACAAAAGTCAGACCAACTACCAAGAGAACATCCCTGACCGGCTGGACGTCATCCACTGCGCCGACGCTCGGGACATGTACCACCTTCCCGACAACTCCGTTCACTTGATGATCACGTCTCCACCCTACAACGCAACCAAGGAATATGACGCCGACCTTTCACTGACTGAATATCTGGACATGCTGGCCCACGTCTTGAAGGAGACTTACCGTACTCTCGTGAGGGGCGGACGCGCGTGTGTCAACATCGCCAACGTCGGGCGGACTCCCTACATACCGTTCCACGCCTACCTGATGGACATCGCCCGTGAGTGCGGGTTCCAGATGCGCGGCGAGATCATCTGGGACAAGGGCGCCAGCGCAGGCTCGTCATGCGCGTGGGGGAGCTGGAGGTCGGCGAGCAACCCGGTCTTGCGGGACGTCCACGAATACATCCTGGTCTTCTGCAAGGATGCGTACAAGCGTCGGGTGACGGGGGAGAATAGCGTAGGCCGGGATGAGTTCCTGGAATACACGAAGAGCATCTGGCGTTTTCCCGCAGCCAGCGCGAGAAAGGCCAACCACCCCGCCCCCTTCCCCGTCGAGCTTCCACTGAGACTGATCGAGCTGTACTCCTTTGTCGGAGACATCGTGCTGGACCCGTTCATGGGGTCGGGCACGACTGCCGAGGCTGCAGTGCATACCAAACGCCGGTATGTCGGCTACGAAGTCAACCCGGCATATGTTAAACACGCAGAGGCGAGGTTGTCTCAAGCAGAAGTTCTGGCCGCGCAAGCCGCATTGCTGGACTAGACGTCGGGGGCCGTTCACGTGCTCTCTGTCCCTCCGCTCGACCCATTGACTAAGTAAGGGCGTGCGGCGTGGGTGGCTTACCAAGGCGAATAGCAATAGGGACTGGAGGGGCCGCTCGTGCTGAGCCCGTCGAAGTATGAGCGGGGTGTGGGGAAGGCCTGTTGAAGCGGCCAGGTTTGCGGGCCTCCGCTCGACCCTTCGACTAAGCTCAGGATGAGCGGGGCGATGTCCGTTGGCCGGTCTCGGCAGTGTCTGTCTCAAAATACGCTAAACTTTCACTGATAAATGGATGGATTATCCGATCCCGGCTCCCGAGCCGGAATCGTGAATAAAGGCGTTCACTTACGATGGCAGATTTCTCAAATGAGTCAGTGATTAAAGAGTTCCGTGGGAACGGTGGCAAGGTCGGCGGTTACTTTGAAGGCATGCCGCTCCTGTTGCTTACTACCATCGGGGCAAAGAGCGCCAAGACGTACGTAACCCCGATGCTCTATCTCGACGACAGTGGCCGAATCCATGTGTTCGCGTCAAAATCCGGTGCCCCTGCCAGTCCCGGCTGGTACCACAACCTGGTAGCGAACCCTACCGTGACCGTCGAAATCGGCGCCGAGACCTTCCATGCTAAAGCTACGGCCCTCCCCGACCCGGAACGTGAGGCGATCTATTCAAAGCAGGCCGCCCTGCTTCCCCAGTTCGCCGACTACGAGAAGAATACCACCCGGAAAATCCCGGTCGTTGCTTTAGACCGGGCCGGGTAGATTTCACCGCTCGACCCTTCGATCCTCTACAGGCGGACCCTCCAGAGGCGGGTGTTCCACTTGCAGCTAGCTTAGGGTGAGCGGGGGTTTAGAGTGCGTCTACAGCAGCCTGGGCGCAGACCTCGTCTTCCTCACCCGTGCCGCCCCCGACTCCGCAGGCACCCTCAACGACGCTGTTCCTGATGACGGGGATCGCGCCCTGGCCGGGGATCATGCGACCGTCGTCGGCGGCGATGATGCCTCGGATGGTCGGGTGATCGGCCCTCTCCATCAGCTGCACGCTGGCCCGGCCAAATGCCGTAGAGGCTGTTGCCTTGCCCTGGGACCCGTAAACGCTGGCCCAGAAAGCCCCGTCCATGCGGTTGAAGGCTATCAGTCGTCCTCCAGAATCGCAGACGGCGGCGCTAATCTTTATGCCCAACTCATCCGCCTTGGCCATAGCTACTTCGCACATCTTGTTGGCTTCTGCCAGTGATATACCCATGTTGTGTTCCTCCACTTAGTTTCTGCTGGACTGCATCCTATATCAGCACCGTACCGTTAACAATACGCTCACTTTGCGCTGTGCGACCCTTTGAGAGTCTCGGGGGGAGTGGGGTGTGGGGGCGATTCGGGATTGAGAATAGATGGTCGAGGGCGGGGGGTGGGGGAGGTCTGCTGTAGCGGCCAGGAATGCGAGACACCGCTCGACCCTTCGAGTGCCTCAGGGTGAGCGGGCTGGGTGGCCACATTCGCGAAGATTGAAGAAATGAGCCGGTGCTGCTCTTGCTGAACTGCTGAGAGTGTGGCTCTGGAGCGTCGGAAAGTGTGTGGAGAAGTGGATTCCTACGAATACAGAGATCGCAAAAGAGGAGGATTAACAGGTTGATGCTATGATTCAGAGGTGCGGACTACACTGAATATCGACGACGACGTGCTGGCTGTAGCACGGGCGTTAGCCGAGCGGACGGGGTGTAGTCTCGGGAGTGCTTTGTCAGAATTGGCGCGGCGCGGCTTCAGGGGGGCAGCCAACAGTGAGGATAATGGGGACGGGACAGTGTTTGCCGTCGTCGCTGATGCCGAACCAGTCACCAGTGAGGATGTCTATAGAGCGTTGGTCGACTGGCCGTAACCGCGCTTCTGGACGCAGGCATGGAAGGGTTGGTTGCAGAGAGTGAACGGTCATACTTGTATGTAATTCCGGTGTGAGAAGCGCGCGGTCAAACGCGGTTTGACACCTTTTTTCCGTACGGAATAGAATGCGGACACCTACAGGGGCGCTGGCCCCGAGCCCAAGGGGAGGGGCAAATGGCAAATAAGGCCTTCGTTCTCATCGAGACCGCAGTAGGGACGACTAATACCGTCGTCAAGAACCTGAGGAATGTCACTGGTGTGACGTCAGTGGATGCCGTGGTCGGGCCATACGACGTGATAGTCGTCCTGGAAGCCGAGGACGTCAACACTATAGGCGAGCTGGTTACCAACAAGGTCCACGCAGTTGGCAGTGTCGTCAAGACAGTGACCTGTCTCGCCGTGTCCTTGCCCTAGCGAACCCGCAGGGACCTTTCCACGGCTTTACGAACCGGCCACTTCGCCGGTGCGTAGAGCCATATGTTGTCGATATACAGGTCAAAGGTGTGAATACCACGATAGTAGACGCCGACGCCCACGTGACCGAGCCCCCGGACCTCTGGGAGCGGTACATCGATCCCGAGTACCGTCACCTGGCCATGCGGTTGACGAAGGACGACCAGGGCCTGGAATACCTTTCGGTTAACGGGCAAAAGCCGGTGGGGCTGCTCCTTCAGGGCGGCACTTTGGGTCGGATCTGCTCTATCGACCAGGACCTGGTACCCCTTCTCACTCCGGGAATGGTCACCTACGAAGAGGGCATCGTGCAGGGCGCCGTGGACCCCCACGAGCGGATCAAGGTGCTGAACGAGGACGGCATAGACGTGGCTGTCCTGTATCCATCGCTTGGGCTTAGCTGGCAGGCCGAGTGCCGGCAGGCGGATGTCGCCGAGGCCTACTGTCGGGCCTACAACAACTGGCTCTTCGACTTCTGCGAGCCCTATCCCGAGCGATTGATACCCGTGGCCATGATCTCCATGATCGAGGTGGAGGGAGCGGTTACCGAGCTGGCTCGGGCGGGGCGTCTTGGGGCAAAATGTATGATGCTGAGCGCTAACTCGGTGAACGGACGCCCTTATGGAGATGTCTACTTCGACCCGTTCTGGGCCGAGGCCCAGGGCCAGGGGGTTCCCATCGGTCTTCATGTGGTCGGCGACCCCAGTTTCCCCGGCAGCCATCTCTACCCCATCCCCGAGTCGCCGGACTACCCGCCAACCCCCTGGTGGTTCACCAACGTCATGGCCCCCGGAAACGTGATGATCGCCTTTACGACCCTTTTCGAAGGGGGAGTATTTGATCGGTTCCCGGACCTCAAGGTGGCGGTGCTGGAGAGCGGCTGTGGATGGATAGCCTGGTGGCTGGAGCGGATGGACCACACATCCGAGCAGTTCCATTTCACCACTCCCATGAAGCTCATGCCCAGCGAGTATTTTCGAAACCAGTGCTGGATCTCCATGGACCCCGACGAGGACCTGGCGCTGCCAATGATCGAAAGGCTCCAGGCCGACCGGTTCGTATGGGCGTCCGACTACCCGCACTCAGAAGGCCACTCGGACCCCGTCAATACAATTAAACAGACACTCAGCCCCCTCCCGGAGCCCGACCAGGCCAAGGTCCTGGGAGAAAACGCCATCCGGCTTTACAATCTCTAAGGCATCGACGCCCCACAAGGAGAGAAAACATGGACTTGCACCTGACTGAAGAACAAGTAGCCTTTCGCCAGGAGGTCAGGGACTTCCTCGACAAGGAGCTGCCCTCCGACTGGATTGGCGGCCCCATATCTTTTGCCAACGTCGATCAGGGTACGGAGATGAAGTGGCGGAAGATGCTGGCCGAAAAGGGCTGGAACACCATAGGCTGGCCCAAGGA
This sequence comes from Dehalococcoidia bacterium, assembly GCA_965249275.1. GTDB lineage: Bacteria > Chloroflexota > Dehalococcoidia > Plut-88900 > Plut-88900 > Plut-88900. Next base: position 32,768 of record CBDFLQ010000005.1, on the reverse strand, counting down.
GTATGGCGGCCAGGGCGCATCTCCCATGACCCAGCTCATTTTTAATGAGGAGTGGGAATACCGCGGCGCCCCGGGCCTCGACTCCTTCGGCCTCAACCTCCTGGGCCCGACCCTGATGGTCCACGGCACGGAGGAGCAGAAGAGGGCCTACCTGGGCGACATAGCCAAGGGTGAGGTGGTTTGGTGCCAGGGATTCAGCGAGCCGGGCTCGGGGTCCGACCTTGCGTCGCTGCAGACCCGCGCTGTGGAAGACGGCGATGAATACGTGATCAACGGACAGAAAATCTGGTCGAGCTACGCGCAGTACGCCGACCACATGTTCCTTCTCGCCCGCACGGACACCAGCGCCGTGAAGCATCGGGGCATAACCTTCCTCCTTCTGGACATGGACACTCCCGGCATCACCGTACGGCCCATCCAGGAGATGAGCGGTGAAAGCTCCTTCAACGAGGAGTTCTTCGACAACGTCCGGATTCCGAAGCAGAACGTGCTCGGAGAGGTGAACCGGGGCTGGTATGTGGCCATGACCCTGCTGGACTTCGAAAGGACCGGGATAAACCACCCCGCCGGGGGCAAGCGCATCCTCGACCTGCTCATTCGCTACGCCAACGAAACGAGCCACAACGGCAAGCCTCTAGCCGCCGACCCCCGGATCCGACACAAGCTCGCCGACGTGGCGGTGTCCCTGGAGACTTCCCGGATGATGGCCTACCGCATCGCCTGGATGCAGGGCGAGGGCATGGTGCCCAACATGGAGGCATCGTTACTCAGGCTGATAAGCACCCAGACGTCGCAGAAGTTGGCCCGCGTGGGGATGGAGGTTATGGGTTTGAAGGGACAGCTGGAGAAAGGCTCCAAGTACGCTGAGCTCCAGGGGTTCATCTCGAACCAGTACCTGTTCTCGGTGCCCTATACCATTGAGTCGGGTTCCCAGGAGATCCAGCGCAACGTAGTCGCAACCCGGGGCCTCGGTCTCCCGAGGGGGGCTTAGGGGGCTGTCCGACGCAAGTCGGAGGTTTCCCCAAACTGCCTTCGCCCGCGGGATGCACCATTCGCGCAATTGCGCATCTCTTCTTGGCGCGCCTCAATCCCTATCATTCTGAGGCCCCGCTAGGTCGGAGATGCGATTTAGGCTTGAATGTGGGACATCTACAGTCCCCGCAAAGCCTTTGACTGAATAGCCTAAGAGTATTACCTTGTGAATGTAAGAATCAGGTGTAGCTCGTCGAGAGAGTTGCGACTAGATCATTTCCCGATGGCGGCCTACCTCGACCCTGCCCCTTCGGAATACAATCAATTACATCGCGCATATGCTCTTGAAAGGAAGCGCCACAATGGACGTAAAGGAAGCGGTGCGAATCGCCAAGGAATATGCCGCAGACCTGTACCAAGGAGAGCAGATCACCAGGCTCGGCCTCGAAGAAGTGGTGTTCGAAGAATCTTCGAATAGTTGGATGATCACCGTCGGGTTTCAACGGCCTTGGTTTCGCAGAAACCAGACCCTTATGGCCTTGGAAGACGAGGGTCTCGGACATAACTTCCGAGACCGCTCCTATAAGGTCATCCGAATAAGCGACACAACCGGCGAGGTAGAGTCTCTCAAGGACCGAATACTCGTCACCCGGGACTGACCGGATGCCTCCGGCGGGCTACTTCATTGATTCGAATCTACTGGTGCTGCTTATCGTAGGAGACGTAGGGCCGGAACTAATCCGAAAGCACAGACGCCTGCAGATGTTCGATCCGGAAGACTACTACAAGCTGTCCGCATTGCTCGATACGGTGCAGTCGGCATTCGTCACTCCGAATACTCTTACTGAAGCGTCGAATTTGTTGGCCCAGCATCGAGAACCCGAACGGTCCCTCTTGTTCAGCAGATTGAGGTACCTGATCCGGCAAAGTCAAGAGGTGATAATCGCCAGCGAGGAGGCTGCCGCCAACACCGCATTTACCCGGCTTGGCCTCACCGATGCCGCACTGCTGGAAGCAATCTCTGCGAACACCCCTGTGCTTACTGTCGACTTCAATCTATGCATCGCTGCCTGGTCTAAAAACCCCGAGGCCGCCATCAACTTCACCCGCCGACCGAACACCTAACCCCCCGTTTGCCCCACCCCCCCGTTTGCCCCACCCCGCCCCTTCCGCATTGAATGACGGTGTAAACGTTCGCACCCGGGCCCCGGCGATTAGCCTTATATAGCGCCCCTCGTTATTTTGAGCGGTTGCTTACGCCGGGAGGAACTAGAGGGCGTCGCAGAATTCGGATACTGTCAGGCGGGCACTTCGGATCAAGCTGCGGAGAGTGCCTTTAGCTACGGTTGGGTGATTCGGCACTGAAAGGGTCGCGATTTCTCCGGGCTTGGTCATCACTATGTGGCTGGACCGCTGCCGAGCCACGGTCCAGCCGAAGCGTTCAAAATTCCGCACCGTAGCCTCGCCGCTCAGGACCGGCAGGCGGGGCATTACAACGCCACTTCCACCTGCTGTGTCTCTATGGTCAACGGCAACCCCTGCTCGGCGCGCACTTCCATGCAGAGGGCTATGGCCTCGCGTATATTAACCAGCGCTTCATCTTTCGTAGCGCCCTGGCTCACGCAACCCGGAATTGAAGGGCATTCAACAATCCAGACGCCGTCTTCATCCCGGTCGATTGTTACGGTTATTTTCATAGTTCACTTCTCCAGCGTAGTACGGCCGGCGCCATGAGATGGGGAAGGAGTCTAAATTTTTCTGCTCCAGGGTAGCTCATAGAAGATAGGGCACTGTGAGGAGATTGGCGTAGATGCACTGCTTACCCTTAAATTCTAGCGTTGGCACAGCGCGTCTCCTGAATGGGAGACTAAGCAATCCGCCTTCTGCCTGTCAAGAATCCCTCCCCCCGTTTGCCCCCCACCCCCCCTCCGCATACAATATCCACATACCCTCACCCTAAAAAGGAGCCGTTATGGATTTCGCACTCACCACCGAGGAAAAGGCCTTTCAGAAAGAGCTCGCCGGCTTCCTGGAAAACGAGATGCCCGAAGGCTGGGATGACCCTCAGCCCGACATCTATGCCGTCGGCAGGCAGGAGATGGAGATGCGCCGCAAGTTCGGCGACAAGGGCTGGAGAACCATGGCCTGGCCCAAGGAGTACGGCGGTCAGGCGGCCACGCCGGTGATGCAGCTTATCTTCAAGGAGATGGTCAGCCACCGTGGCGCGCAGAAGGTCGAGGACCAGGGCATCGACTTCATAGGCCCGACCATCATCATCCACGGGACCGAGGAGCAGAAAAAAGAGCACCTGACCCGCATATCCAAAGGCGACGCCTTCTGGTGCCAGGGATTCAGCGAGCCCGAGGCGGGATCGGACCTCGCCGGTCTGCAGACCCGCGCCGTCGAGGATGGCGACGACTATGTCATAAACGGCCGCAAGATCTGGACTAGCTTCGCCCATCTGGCTAACTGGATGCACATCCTCACCCGCACCGACCCCGACGCCCCGAAGCACCGGGGCATCACCTACTTCCTGCTGGACATGGCCACGCCGGGCATATCCATACGCCCCCTGATCACCATGGCGGGCCAACACCACTTCAACGAAGTCACCTTCGACAACGTCCGCGTCCCCAAGAAGAACATGCTGGGCGAAAAGAACCGGGGCTGGTACGCGGCGATGGCGGCGTTGGACTTCGAGAGATCGGGCATCGAGTACCCGGGCCGGGCCCGGAAAGTATTGGAAGACGTGACCCGGTACGCCCAGGAGACGAAGGTCAACGGAAAGACCCTGATCGAAGAGCCGGGGGTGCAGGGCAAACTGGCCGAGTGTGCCATCGACATCGAGGTGAGCCGGCTGCTGTGCTACCGCATCGCATGGATGCAGGGTGCGGGCCTGGTCCCCAACCACGAGGCCTCGATAGGCAAACTGTACGGCTCCGAGATGTGGATCCGGGTGGCGAACACGTTCACCCATATCCTGGGTCTCGGGAGCCAGCTTACCGAAGGCTCCAAACATGCTCCGATGGAGGGTGTGATACCCGACTTCTACCTGAACGTCGTGGCCGGAGCCATCTACTCGGGCACATCGGAAGTTCAGAGAGGGATCATCGCGCGTCGGGGGCTGGGGCTGCCTCGGGGGACGTAGCAGCGAATCCCGGTTGAAAAAGGACATATAGTGATACACGAAGAACATAGCGAGACCGCGTTGGAATTCCTGGCCGCATCAGACAGGGAGTTCGAGGCTGGTGACCACCTGCAGGCATCGGAAAAACTGTGGGGTGCAGCAACCCACGCGGTCATGGCCGCAGCGATGAAGAGGGAGTGGGGAGAATGCCGCACACACCGCGCCATAAAGTCGGCAGCTGTCCGGCTAGCCGAAGAGACGAACGACACGATGCTGACGGCAGGGTTCGGCATTGCGGAGAAATTCCACAAGAACTTCTATCATGACGAAATGAGTGAATACGACATTCAAGTGGAACGACCAATTGTTCACATGTTCGTGCAAAGAGCCTTGGCCCTTGCGAACGGGGCGAATGAACAGGAGAGATAAGACCACTCGAGTCTCACGCCGGAGGAACAAACATTGAAAGGCCGAGTCCTCAACTACTCCGTCCAGGAAAACGGCGGAATCATATCCGGCGATGATGGCAATCGCTACACCTTTGTGGGTGGCCAGTGGCGCGAACAGGCCCTGCCCGTTCAGGGAAGCTACGTAGACTTCCAGGTCGACCAGGACACCGACCATGCGATAAGCATCTACCTCGCAAGAGAGGCACAGCCTAGCGTCGGTGAGAAGAGTAAAGTCGTGGCTGGAGTGCTGGCCATCCTGTTCGGAGTGCTTGGGGTGCACAAGTTCTACCTTGGCTATTCCGGCCAGGGTGCATTGTTGCTTGTCCTGTTCATTCTCGGGATCCCTCTGATGTTTCTATTTGGCATCGGGATCATAGTGTGGATTGTCCTGGGGATAATCGGCTTAGTCGAGGGGATCATCTACCTGACCAAGCCCGACGTTGAATTCGAAGAAACCTACGTAAAGGGCCGCAAGCCCTGGTTTTGAGCAAAATTAGGACTTTATAGTCTTGCTTTAAGTGACAGAATTTTCTCATGGCAACTATACGGAGGATTTTGCGTTGGCTAGAGAAACAACCGCCCCGCGATATGGAGGCGTTGGCAAAACTGGCACACAGAGGTTGGTTTATTGGCCCGGACATGCCCGTAGCTACCATTCCTCGACTTGGGAATGCGGTAGAAGGCATGCCGAACGAGGTCGACGAAGCAGTCGCACGATTCATTCGGCGGCATCTCGATGATATAGAAACCGCGCTTATAGAAAGCTATCCAGACCGGAGTCAGCTTTTGCGAGAGGCGTTTACGGCACACCGAGAATGTAAGTACTCGCTCTCGATCCAGGCTTTCCTTTCGCAGGCTGATGGTATCTTCTACGAGAGATTCAGAGAGTTTTTGTTCTCCAAGGGTGGCCCTAGTGCAGTTAGTGCATTTAGCAAAAGGGTTTCAGGACGTTTCTTCCAGGCCCATCTCCATCCCCTCACGCTTACCATTCCGCTTTGGGTGGATACCCGTGGCCTGACGGACACATTCGAAGGACTCAATCGACATCAGGTTCTCCATGGAATGAAAGTGGACTACGCCACCGAACTGAACAGTCTGAAAGCAATTTCCCTTCTCGATAACCTTGCATGGGTGTTGAATCGACATGTTGACGAGAGTTGACTACGGACATTTTCTCCTTCATATGGCGACCTACACTTGCCAAGGGTTGCCAAGGTGTTAAGCACGGGTCACCAGATGGCTTAAGGGAAGTTGGTCTAGCTGCCTCCCTCGGGGCCGTTGACACCGTCAGCGACCCCACAGTTTTATATCCCCATGAACTTCCACCTCTCCCCCGAGGAACGCACCTTCCAGACCCAAGTCCGCGCCTACCTCCGAGAGGTCGCCGACGGCTGGGATCTCCCTCTCGACGATGAGGAATACCAGGCCCGCGCCCGAGTCGTGAGGGAGGGGTTGGGGGAGAGGGGGTGGCTGACACTCGGGTGGGGGCCGCCATATGGCCCGGCTTCCCCGGTCAAGGCGGCGATACTGCAGGAAGAGTTGGCCTACCACCTGGCGCCGCGGGCCAACGACCACGGGACCAACCTGACTGGGCGCCTCCTCCTGAGACACGGGACTCCCGAACAGCGAGAGCGTCACCTCGGGCCTCTCGCAGAGGGCCGGGAATGGTGGTGCGTGGGCTTCACCGAACCCCTCGCAGGCAGCGACCTGGCTAACATCAAGACCCGAGCCGTAGCGCAGGACGGCAGCTTCGTCCTGACCGGCCAGAAGGACTATGGCGAATGGGCCCAACTCTCGGGGTGGTGCCACCTGCTCGCCCGGACAGAGAAGGAGTCGAAGGGTCGGGAAGGGCTGACCTGGTTCCTGCTGGATATGTCGACACCCGGCCTATTCTTCAATCCAGTCGAGTACACCACGGGCCGAGTCTTCGCCGAAATATTTCTTGACGACGTCGTAGTCCCCGAGTCCGCAATCCTCGGGGAGCGTGGGCGGGTGTGGGACATCGTCGACGAGTTCCTGACGGAAGCCCGGTCCGGGTTGGAACATATCGGTTGGGCCAGAAGAATGCTTGATCTGGCCCTGAAATCGGGGGGTGGGGGGGCGGGGCTGAGGACTCGGCTGGCCGAGGCTTCTGTGGACATCGAAGTTGCCCGTCTGCTATCCTATCGCAGCATTTGGCCTGGGCACGACAGTGCCCAGACTAGGCGTCAGGCATCCATCGCCAAACTTTTCAGTTCAGAGGTTTTTCAGAGAGTCGCGGAGATGGCGATGAACACGATAGGGTTGCAGGGGCAAGGAGCCGGAAGGCTTGCTCAGAGCCTCTACCTGGAGGCGGCTGCCGCATCTATTTACCTTGGAACCTCCGAAGTACACCGTACTATAATTTCTGCCTTGGCAGTCCCTTCTATCCCCTCTCCCTCGATGGGAGAGGGCTAGGGTGAGGGTGATCCGGATCTTACGATAACAGTCACGCAAAGGTCCCGACATAAAGTAGGAGCATCTCATGCAGTTCCGTTTCAGCGAAGAAGACCGCCAGTTTAGATCCGAGTTGACCACCTTCCTTGACGATAAACTTCCCGAAGGCTGGTGGGGCGAGGAGGCCTACGACGACACCGTGTGGCCCTTCACCCTGGAGATGAGGAAGAAGCTTGGGGAGAAGGGCTGGCTGGCCATCTCCTGGCCCAAGGAGTATGGCGGTCAGGACGCCTCTCCCGGACAGTCCATGATCTACAGCGAGGAGATGGCCTACAAGCGGGCCCCCGGCAAGGACATACAGGGCGTGGGGTTTATCGGGCCGTGCCTCATGATCCATGGCACGGAGGAGCAGAGGCGCCAGCATCTGAGACCCATATCCGAGGGCAAAGTTACATGGTGCCAGGGCTTCAGCGAGCCGGAGTCGGGCTCCGACCTGGCTTCCCTCCAGACCCGAGCCGTCGAGGACGGCGACGACTTCGTGATTTCCGGGCAGAAGATATGGTCCAGCGGCGCTCATCAGTCGGACTGGTGCCACCTCCTCGCCCGCACTGACCCCGACGCCCCGAAGCACCGAGGCATCACCTACTTCCTCATCGACATGAAGACGCCCGGCGTGGACGTGCGCGGGATTACCGATCTCACGGGGCACCACCGATTCAACGAGATATTCCTCGACAACGTGCGCGTGCCGAAGGAGAATGTAATCGGGGAAGTCAACCGGGGCTGGTACGCGGCCATGTCCACCCTCGACTTCGAGCGCACGGGCATCGAGAACTCCGCCGATATCCGAAGGATGGTCGACGACTTGGTCGACTACGCCAAGGCGACCCCCTGGAACGGCGGCACCCTCGCCGAGAACCCGTCGGCAACTACCAAGCTGGCTGAGATGCGCATCAACGCCGAGATTTCGCGGATGCTCTCTTACCGGGTGATGTGGCTGCAGAGCATCGGGCAGGTGCCCAACTACGAGGCGTCGGTGGCCAAGGCCTTTGGCGCGGAGATGGCCCAGCAGTGCGTTCAGTTGGCGATGGAGCTGCTGGGAATGCGTGGACAGCTTGTGGAAGGGTCCAAGTGGGTCCCCTTCAAGGGATACGTGGAGCGGACGTACCTGAACGCCATAAGCCGCACCATAGCCGGCGGCACCAGCGAGGTCCAGCGAAACATCATCGCCACCCGCGGCCTCGGACTACCTAGAGGGGCATAGCGGGCTTTCCGTCATTCCGGCCCCCGAGGCGGTCGAAGATGCGCCGAGGCGTGAATCAATCCCTGGGGTGGGGCCGCTCGTGCTGTCGCAGATCCGCCGAGGCGGGAGGCTGCTGTAAGTCTGCCTCTGGAGGGTCGAAGTATAAGCGGGGTCTAGGTAGAGTAACCGGCCTTAGTTCAAGACCTGCTGAATGACTACTGCCACGGAAGACGCTGCAACAATTGCAGCCATCATCTGCCCCACCATCCACTTGATTAGCCGGGTTTCAAGCTTGGCCAAGTCTTCTTTAGTGGCGTAATGCTCAAGCTCTTTGCGAAGCTCTGAGCGTGTTATGGGATGCTCAGCGGTGGTCATATTGCCCTCAATATAGCCCTAACGGTCGTTTTGTCAAACATCCCTTTGGGAGATCGTCTTGGCACACCTACTGTCCACCGTGACGACTCCTCCAAGTGCTAGGCTAGGGACAGCCCGCTAGTACCCACGCTTGCCTTTGATGTAAGTGAATTAGTTCATGCGTGTGATACTAATATAACAATAGCCAGCATGTATATCCTTGTCAACACCATTTTTCTACGGCTCAGCAGGAGGCGATCATATATAATGACGATTCCCTCGAAATAGCCCATGCACTTCACCTTCACACCCGAAGAAACCGCCTTCCGACAGGACCTCCGCGACTTCCTGAAAGCCGAGCTTCCCCCCGACTGGAAGGGCGCCGACGAGTATGGCCGCACCGACGACGTAGTGTTCGAGCGGCACATGCGCCGTCGCCTCATCGAGAGGGACTGGCTGACAATGGCCTGGCCCCGAGAGTACGGTGGTCAGGACGCTTCCAACGTGAAGATGGCCATCTTCGGCGAGGAGATGATGTACCACGAGGCCCCCGGCAAGGACGGCTCGGGTGTCGGGCTCCTGGCCCCGGCGGTCATGCGCCACGGTACCCCGGAGCAGAAGCGCAAATACCTGCCGCCCATCGCCAATGGTGAAGTGACCTGGGCACAGGGTTTCAGCGAACCTGAATCGGGGTCCGACCTCGCGTCCCTGCAGACTCGGGCGGTCAAGGACGGCGACGACTACCTGATTACCGGCCAGAAGATCTGGTCCAGCGGCGCTCATCTCGCAGACTGGATGTTCCTGCTCGCCCGCACGGACCCCGACGCCCCCAAGCACCGGGGCATCACCTACTTCCTCGTCGACATGAAGACGCCCGGCATCACCGTCCGGCCCATCATCAACATGGTCGGCGATCACCACTTCAACGAGGAGTATTTCGACAACGTCCGGGTCCCGGCAGAGAACATAATTGGTGAGTTGAACCGGGGCTGGTACGTTGCCATGACGACCCTCAACTTCGAGCGCGAAGGCACGACGTACACTGCCCGTGCCCGAAAGCCGCTGGACATGCTCATCGAGATGGTGAAGGAGGCCCGGGGCAACGGGTTCAAGTCGGCGATGTCTCCCGCTCTGCGCCACCGTCTCGCCGAACGAGTCCTGGAGACCGAGGTGAGCAGGCTGCTCGCCTACCGGATCGCCTGGATGGTCGATCAGGGTCTCGAGCCTCAGCACGAGGCCTCGATATCCAAGCTCATCAGCAGCGAGCTATTGATGAGGGTCGCCAACACGGGCATGCAGGTGCTGGGCATGATGGGCCAGCTCGCCGAGGGTGACAAGTGGGCCCCGCTAAAGGGCAAGCTGCACCGGATGTACCTCTGGAGCATCAGCGAACCAATCGGCGGCGGCACCTCTGAAATCCAACGCAGCATAATCGCCACCAGGGGTCTCGGCCTTCCGAGGGGGACTTAGTCCCTTAACCTATCCTGTGAAAATGTCGATATGGGGCACAGGTTAAGGATCACCCTCACCCTATCCCCTCTCCCATCAAAGGGAGAGGGGATAGGACCCGCCTACCACCTCCTTTGATTGGGATTGCACAAAGGTTTTTTCAAGAGGGTGAAGTAAGGGTTCGACCTCCCTCGAAAGCAGAAAAGAGTAAGAGCAATTGAGCAGTATGTCTGCAGCCCAACGCCTAAGAAGAGATTCAACGGATGCAGAGATTGTTCTGTGGAGACTACTCCGTAATCGCCAGTTTGAAGGTTGGAAGTTTCGCAGACAGGCTCCCATGGGCAAATACATCGTTGATTTCGTCTGTTTCGAGACGAAAGTCGTGGTCGAGTTGGATGGAGGACACCATCAACTACAGGAGGCCGATGACAAAGAGCGGACTAAATGGCTTGAGAGTGAGGGGTTTCGAGTGCTGAGATTTTGGAACAATCAGGTCTTGAGAGATACGGCGTCAGTGCAGGAGAGCATACTAAGCGAAATGGGGCACGGGGGAGGTCCGGTCCCCTCTCCCTCGATGGGAGAGGGCTAGGGTGGGTACAGACCGGGCAGAAAGGTAACACATAAACCGGGGACATGGGTAACACATCGTGGGATTGTATTAGGCAATCCCAGAGGAGGAAGATGTGTTGCCTTGGAAAGACACGAGCATAGAATCGGAGCGGTTGCAGTTCATCGAGCGTCACACTGCGGGAGAGGAGACTATTGCTGAGCTGTGCCGCCGGTCCGGGATCAGCCGCAAGACGGGCTACAAGATAATCGGCCGATACGAGGCGTATGGTGAGGACGGTCTACTTGACCTAAGCCGGGCTCCTCACAGCCATCCCAACGCCACTTCCATAGAGGTGGCTAAGCGTATCATCGAGGCGAAGCGCACCCATCCCACATGGGGCCCGAAGAAGATCGTCGCCTGGTTGCATTCCATCGAGCCCTACGTGCCCTGGCCTTCCTCCAGTACTGCGGGCGCCATACTGGACCGTGTGGGTCTGGTGAGGCGGCGCAAGCGGCGGCGCAGGGCTACACGCTGGGGCGAGCCCTTCGCCCACGCCCGGCACCCCAATGACGTGTGGGCCATCGACCTGAAGGGCTGGTTCCGCACGGATGACGGAATGCGGATAGACCCCCTTACAGCCCAGGACGCCATGTCCCGCTACTTACTGGTATGCGACCCTCTCGACCGCCCTGCCGGCCCGGAAGTCAAGCGCTCTCTGGAGAGAACCTTCCGAGAGTACGGCATCCCTCGGGCCATACGCACCGACAATGGTCCGCCCTTCGCCAGTGTGGGTCTGGGCAGCCTCTCACCACTCTCAGCATGGTGGGTCAAGCTCGGGATCGTACCCGAACGCATAGAGCCCGGTCACCCCGAACAGAATGGACGCATCGAGCGCCTTCACCGGACCCTCAAGGCCGAGACCGCAACACCTCCAAAGGCCAACTGGAGACGACAACGCAGAGCCCTCGAACGCTTCAGACACACCTACAACTTCGAGAGGCCACATGAGGCCCTGGGGCAGCAACCACCAAGCCGGCTGTACACGCCCTCGATCAGACCCTATCCCACACGTATCAGCTCGCCCGAGTACAACGCCGGTGTCACCGTACGTAGTGTCCGCAGCAACGGACAGATCAAGTGGAAGGGAGATATGCTCTACGTGAGCGAGTCCCTCAAGGGCGAACCCATCGGCCTGGTCCAGATAGACGAACGAACCTGGTCCATACAGTTCGGGCCACTCATCATCGGACTCCTTGATGACCCCACCAGAAGGGTCGACAAAACCCCAGTCAAAGTGTTACCTATGTCCTCGGTCTAACTGTTACCCATGTCCCCGGTCGTACAGTGAGGGTGAAATAGGATTTTCCCATGCGCTTCACCTTCACACCCGAGCAAACCGCCTTCCGACAGGACCTCCGCGAGTTCCTGAAAGCTGAACTCCCCCCCGACTGGAAGGGCGCCGACGAGGACGGCCGCACCGACAACGTAGCTTTCGAGCGGCACATGCGCCGACGCCTCATCGAGAAGGAATGGCTCACCATGGCCTGGCCCCGAGAATACGGTGGGCAGGACGCGACCAGCGTGAAGTCGGCCATCTTCGCCGAGGAGATGATGTACCACGAGGCCCCCGGCAAGGACAACTGGGGGGTGGGGATGCTGGCCCCGGCCATCATGCACCACGGCACGCCGGAGCAGAAGCGCAAGTACCTGCCGCCCATCGCCAACGGGGAGGTGTCCTGGGCCCAGGGATTCAGCGAGCCTGAGTCGGGCTCCGACCTCGCTTCCCTACAGACCCAGGCCGTTAGGGACGGCTCCGACTACCTGATAACCGGCCAGAAGATCTGGTCCAGCTGCGCCCATCTGTCCGACTGGATGTTCCTCCTCGCCCGCACAGATCCCGACGCCCCCAAGCACCGCGGTATCACCTTCTTCGTCGTCGACCTGAAGACCCCCGGCATAACCATGCGGCCAATCATCAACATGGTCGGCGATCACCACTTCAACGAAGAGTATTTCGACAACGTGCGGGTGCCGGCGGAGAACATTGTCGGGGAGCTTAACCGGGGGTGGTACGTGGCCATGACCACGCTGAACTTCGAGCGCGACGGAACGATGTACACCGCCAAGGCCCGAAAGCCCCTCGACATGCTCATCCAGCTTATGAAGGAGGAAGGCGCCAACGGCCGCCGCCCAACGATGACGCCGACCTTGCGACACCGTCTCGCCGAGAGGGTCCTGGAGACCGAGGTAAGCAGCCTGCTCGCCTATCGGATAGCCTGGATGGTCGACCAGAGTCTCGAGCCTCAGCAGGAGGCTTCCATATCCAAGATGTTCAGCACCGAGCTTCTCCTGAGGGTCGCCAATACGGGGATGCAGGTTCTTGGCCTGATGGGTCAGCTGGTCGAGGGGTCCAAGTGGGCCCCGCTCAGGGGCAAACTGCGCCGTCTATACTTGTGGAGCATCAGCGAGACTATAGGCGGAGGCACGTCGGAGATACAACGTAATATAATCGCCACGCGGGGGTTGGGTTTGCCGAGGGGGACTTAGGCTCTGGACCGGATCCTCTCCAATAACAGGCCGCTTATTTGGCAGGATTCTGTTGCCAGAGTCGGGCACTCACCGTGTATCCCACCACTACGAACATGACGTCTACCACAGTCCATACGTTGTTGGTAGTCTGTTCGGACAGGTGCACATAGTCGTTGAGGGAGTCGATCCAGTTACCGAAGAAAAGGATTGCCAGAACTAGGGCCGCGTAGAAAGCGCAGGCTGCACCGAGATTCGGCTCTTCCGAACGGCGCCGGTGGATGTAGGTGAGCACAACGAAGAAGGTGGCGCCAACAGCCATTATGTATCCGAGGATGTCCAGCATCAGGGAGGTTTCGTCGTAGAGGGAGTTGAATACGAAGTGGACCAGCGCATAGGTGGCCATCAGTCCCAGAAGCACGGCGAGCGGCCTTCTCAGCACGTTCAAACTCTCGTAGTTCATTGCGATGCCACGATTCCTTCCCGGTCGGATAGAGCTACCCTACTGACCTGGAAGTAGTCACGTCAAGCAAATGAGTAACGGGACGAATTGAGAGCGAGCCCATCAGAGTAGGCACGTCGGAGATACAACGTAATATAATCGCCACCAAGGGCCTCGGGCTCCCGAGGGGGAGCTAAGCCTCTAGATCAAATCCTCCCTGAGGGAAGTCCACACATGCTATGGCCCCCGACGTCTCAGCGCTCCCACAAAATCTTCTAACGGGATTTCCAGCTTAGTGAGAATGTTCTTGAGTACGGACTTTTGCAGCTGCTTCTTGACTGGAACAAGACGGAAGAGAGCTAAATCGCAACCTTTTCGCTCATTGCATTGCCGGGAATAGAAGGACATATAACCCTCACCCTGGCGTTCTCTGCCAAGTGGTCCTTGGCAGTGGCAAGGTCACGATAAGGAACGATGTTTCTCTCCACCGCCCACACCTTGATGCCGCGCTCCTTGAAGGTGTGGTCAAGTTCGCCCAATTCCCCCAAAAGCTCTATTTCACCCTGAACCGCTTCTTGAAGGTTTGCCCATGCCTCCTCTTCAGTATCGCCTTGAGTAGCGGTGCCGAGCTCCAGGCAAAATGCCGCGAACTGGTCATCCTCTTTATCCACTACGCCTGTCAAAACTACAATCGCGGCCATACTCACCCCCGTAGTCGCCCGATAGCCTTTCGAACGAAGCGCCAAGACGCTCTGTTGGTATCGTAGCACGCAGGGGAAACCATCGTCTATTTAGTGCGCCCCTATGAGGCAAGTGCAAATCGCATCCAGAACGGCAGAGCCGGTCTAAGGGCGGCGGGAGCGGTCAGCTGGCATTGCGCGAAAGGCAGTCCTCTTCGCTCTCATGCACTACCGGCCCTTCCTCAGTGTCGTAAAAGTACGTCGTGTCAGAAAGGAGTCGGTCACCGAAATAGCTTTTTTCAACCACTACGCGAAAGGGATGGGCTTCTGGATATATGTGGACAGTGTAGCTTAGGCCGTTAGGAAGCACCGTGCGGAGGACAAGCTCGAGGGGGCCGCTTTGCCTGTGGAGATCGACTGCCTCCCACCCCCCGAAGTTGGGGATCAAAGGGAAAAACGGAATAGGCGGAACGAGTCTCTCCGCATTAGGCCCTATTTTCCACCAGTCATCGTGTTCGTAATACAGCCTACGCTCTACACTAGGAGCGATTTTCCGAACACATGTCGAGCGCCACGTCGAATCGAATTCATATATCCGGCCAATAGAAGGCGTAAGGTGTGTGCCCTGGGCCGTATAAGGAGCGTCATAATCGCCCGTATACTCGTAGAGAGTGTCAAAGATTTCTATTCCTCCGTCTCTAAGCGTCTGAGTGCGGACGGCTCTGAAAATCGGATTTTCCTCTATGACAGCGATGGTATTTTCGATAATCGAATTAACGTCGAGTTCTTCCAGTAGTTTGTCCACCTCCTCCTGAGAGGCTGTCCCCGGTTCCGGTGTGGCAGTCGGCACCGGCATCGGCATGGCAGTTGGCTCGGGCGTGGCAGTCGGTGTAGGCGCAGCCGTAGGTACGGCGGTCGGCGCTGGCGTAGCCGTAGGCGACGGCGCAATAGTTGGCTCCGGCGTCACAGTTGGTTCCGGTGCAGCAGTCGGCGTCGGCGTAGCGGTTGGCTCTAGTGTCGGCGTCGGGTCCGGCGTCGGTACTGGCATGAGCGTTGCCGTGGGTTCGACAGTCGGAGCGGAAACCGGTGTTGGCTCCGCTGGCTCTCCACCACAGGAAATGAAGATAACCCCAGCGGCGATAGCCAATGCCACTACCCCAGCCATCGCTTGATGCCGACCTTTGACGCTTATGCCAGCCGGCAACATGCCACCATAATATCACTGTCAGCCTTTGAGTCAATTGATTGTGCCAGCACATGAGTAGGAGGTAACGATGGCAGAAGATTCTATGAGCGACCGACTGAATAGGCTGAGGAAGCGCTTGGAAGAGTATGAGGCTTTATTGGCGCAGCCTAGACGTTCCGAAAGTGACTTGTTGACGGGTGCGTTCGCTGCCTCGGTCGCGTCTTGAAGCGCCTAGAAACAGTCTATGGAGCCGCCCCAGGCCCAACACAGGCAATTTTCACTTCCCTTCTACCATGCACTCCCCACGTTCCCTTTCGTATCCCTTCTCCATACTCTCGCCAAACCTCACAAGCCTTGCCTAAAATCGTATATCATTCCCTCCGTACAAAGATAGGCGAGACACAAGGGCATCGGCCTCCAGAGGGGAGTTAGACCAACAGACTGAACCCTCCCGAAAGGGAGTCCAGACGGACGGAGCCCCTTTGGTAGAGGGGACTGGGGGGATTCCTGTCCCCTCTACCTTGATGGGAGAGGGTTAGAGCCTGCCCCGAGTCCCTCGAGGGGGTGAGGGTGAAACAAGCAAGAGAATAGGAACAAACCAATGCAATACAAATTCGGACAAGAAGAAGAGGCCTTCCGGGAGGAGCTTCGCAGCTTCCTGGAGAAGGAACTGCCGCGCAAGTGGCGTTACGGGCTCATCGAGACAGCAGACGAAGACTCCGACCTGGCCAGGGCCATGCGCCGCAAACTGGCCGACCGCGGCTGGCTGACTATGGGCTGGCCCAAGGAGTACGGCGGTCAGGACGCATCGCCCATTACCCAGCTGGTCTTCTACGAGGAGATGGCCTACTACCGGGCCCCAGGCAAGGACGCCTTCGGCATCGGCATGCTCGGGCCTGCGCTGATGATGCACGGGACGGAGGAGCAGAAGCGCAAGTACCTCCCCGCCATCGCCGAGGGCCGGATCAACTGGTGCCAGGGCTTCAGCGAGCCGGGCTCGGGCTCCGACCTCGCATCCCTCCAGACCCGGGCCGTCGAGGATGGCGACGACTTCGTGATCTCCGGCCAGAAGATATGGACCAGCGGCGCCCACCACGCCGACCGCTTCTTCATGCTGGCCCGCACCAATCCCGAGGCCCCCAAGCACCGCGGCATAACCTTCTTCCTCGGCGACATGTCCGACCCGGGAGTCGAGGTGCGCCCCATAGTGAGCGCCACGGGCCGCCACTCCTTCAACGAGGTCTTCTTCGACAACGTACGGGTCAACAAGGCCGATATCGTCGGGGAGGTGAACCGGGGCTGGTATGTGGCCATGACCCTTCTCGGCTTCGAACGCTCGACCGTCGAGTGGCCCGCCGCCGCCCGCCGCGCCCTGGAAGAGCTTATCGACTACGCCAGGGAGACCCGGTCCAACGGCTCACGGCTGATAGACGACCCCCGTGTCAGGAACAAGCTCGCTGACGCCGCCATCGACATCGAGGTCTCGCGTATGCTCTGCTACCGGGTCGCCTGGCTTGCCACCCAGGGCCACTCCCCCGACGACGCAGGCTCCATCGCCAAGGTCTACAGCACCGCGATGCTCAAACGGTTCAGCGAAATTGGGATGCAGGTCATGGGCCTGACCGGCCAGCTGAGAGCGGATTCCAAGTACGCAGCGCTGGAAGGCGGCATGAGGCATATGTACCTTGAGAGCATTGGTGTTAATATAGCGGGCGGAACCAGCGAGATACAGAAGAACATAATCGCCACCCGAGGCCTCGGCCTCCCGCGGGGCGCATAAACCTTGTCCAGTCCCCTCTCCCTTGATGGGAGAGGGCTAGGGTGAGGGTGATTCGCATCGCCACATAGGGCCGGCAGGAATCGAAGCGAAAACACGGAATACGTAGGTTAATTGAGATAGAACAGACATGACCACCACCGAGGCTAGTCCTCACATCATATTCGACGATGCCCGGCGCATGCACAGTGCCGCGCTGGCCCGCATGGACAATGATGACATCCGGGACGCTGCCGAAAAAGCCTGGTGCGCCACTCTCCGCGCCACCGAGGCCCTCGTTCTCGCCCGTACCGGCCAGCCTTCCCCGCGCTCGCCCGATGTCACCCGTGCCCTCAGGACCTTCGCCGCGGCCGACCCGTCAGTGCACAGCTTGCAGTCCCGGTACTTCGAGCGACAAGCGGCCCTGCACGGCGCTTGCTTTTACACCGGCTGGTGCGAGCCTATAGAGGACACCCAACGCCTCATCCACGAGACCGCCGACTTCATCCGGGACGCCGAGTCCCTCGCCCAAAAATAAGCTCCTCCATAATTCCCGCCAAGGCGGGAATTATAAAGTAGAATATAGGATCCCCCACCCCCTACCCCCCCGCCCCGACTATCCGCAACATCAACAAATCCCCAGCCTCCCACGGCTGCCCCGACACCCCCCATGTCAGCGTCCCCGCCCCGGAATCAACGGCGGCATCGTCCACGTCCAGCGACAGCCCCACCGACCCGTCCAGCTCTATAAACTCCACCTTTTGCCCTGTGAGGGATACGTAGGGCGAAAGAGTAAGCACGACTGAGCCGTTCTCCCACTTCAGCCCGGTGATGGAAGTGGAAGTCCCATCGACTGTGAACCCGGCAGGCTTGATAACGCCGTTGGAAGAGTCTGCGCCTACGCCGGAGGCGAGGGTCACCGGATCAAAGAAGGCTTCGTGCAGGGTGTTGGGGGGTGGGGTGACGGTTACAATTACCTCGTTGCGGGTTTTGAGGAGTTTCGGTAGACCATCACACAACGCAAAAAGTGTGCCCTGGACAGCCCAATAGAACCGGTAGGTGCCTTGAGGGAGTGGCCGTCCTGTAACGGCGTTGCGTGGCCACGCCTTGTCAAACAAATCCCCATCCTGCCCCAAATGCAATATCACAACATCAATATCGTACGAGTCTGGCATGGGGTCCCCAGCAAACCGTTCAGCCTCGATATCGACGTACACTTCGGTTCCGGCTGGTGCACCCGAACTTATTTCTTTCTCGTGTTGGTGGTTGTAGTCTTTACCCCATTCGTTCTCAATCAGATTCTTGCGGTATTGTGCATATCTCGCCTCATAGTACTTTCCACGAACGCACCTGGCGTGCTCTTCCGTACCCCCAGCGGTAAGCTCATTTTGTATCCTGGTCACCAGGGCCTTCAATTCACTAACAGTCATCGTGTCACCCTGCACGCCCCCGCCGGATGTGCTTGACAGGTTTATCAAGAACCGTTGCTCGGTTTGCGAGCCACTTTCCGAGTCCGCCGCTGCGGCATCGGGAAGCCACGCTTTCGTCCATCTGCTGGCTACCGTGTAGCCGTCCTCTCCGTTGTTGCGGAAAGAGGTCATAAAATATCGGTCGGCGTCGTTGATGGTGCTTACAACGCTGTGACCTGAACGTAGAAAAACGATGGCTTCCCGGTCGTCCCATACCGTAGTTCGCAAGGGAATCAGGTTCTCATTGAGGGCCTCCACTTCCGCACGCGTGTAACGCCATCCGTCCCGGTTGTATAGCACCGCCTTTATCTCCGATCCTCCACTTCCCATAAGATATTCAACAACTTCAAAGGTAATTTCCAGGGAGTTGGCATACAGGGTGGAATACCGGTCTGGGTCGCCCAGCCGGATTTCTTCGACGGTCTGCCTGGCGGAAATGTACCTAACGCGGGCCATCGCCTCCGCGTATAGTATCGCCTCCTTCATGGTTACCTGTCCTCTGTAAGGGACACCGTCGGTTATGTCACCCCATGCCGAACTACCGCTATTACCCTGAGTGGTCTCCACCTCACTCTCGGCGCCGCCACACGCCAACGCAAGAATCACAAGGAACACTAGGGCTGCACTCAGACCCACGAGCTTTACCAAACGTAATCGATTCCTATACAACATTCGCATGACTCAGCTTGTCCTTGACTGCATCAATGATTGGATCCAGATCCATTCTAGTATATGTCCGCCAAAAGCTCGGAGTCCCCGTCCTTAAACTCATCTTTCAGCTCATCCTCCGGTACGTAGTCCCAACCACCTGGCCGGTAGTGCATTAAGTCGCCTACGTGATCATCGGGGTTGTCTACGTAGTCCGCATTGTGCGTGTCAGGTAACCCCAACGTGTGCGGAAATTCGTGCATGAGCAACTTTGGAAGGTAAAAGTAGCGACCCCCTTCATCACCTGGCACCTTTTTTCGATGAAGGTTAGGATCGAGTGTGTATTTGATAGGTTCCGGTGCGCCAATCTGGAGGAACTGAAACTCAGTGTTAGTCTTGATAATCATTATAGCCGGTGGCGCCGCATCCCCACCCCCGCCGATATCCATCTCCTCCCACCGTTCATGCCGTCGAAATGGCACATCTGCCTATGGTGAGTCTGCCCTTGTCGTAGCGTGAATCCGCCCCGTGCTATAATCCGACCCATGACCACCACCGAGGCTAGTCCTCACATCATATTCGACGATGCCCGGCGCATGCACAGCGCTGCACTGGCCCGCATGGCCGACGATGACATCCGGGACGCTGCCGAAAAAGCCTGGTGCGCCACTCTCCGCGCCACCGAGGCCCTTATCCTTACGCGCACCGGCAAACGTCCCCCAAGGTCACCGGATACAAGCAGGGGCTTGCGTCGGCTGGCGGCCGCTGACCCGCAGACTCGGTCATTGCATGACCGTTACTTCACTAGGCAGGCGCTCCTGCATGGCGAGTGCTTCTACACGGGGCTCTGCGATCCCACTGACGAGACCCAACGCCTCATCCACGAGACCGCCGACTTCATCCGGGACGCCGAGGCCCTCGCCCAAAAATAAGCCCTATCCGTCATTCCCGACTCCGACCGGGAATCCATCCCGCGGAGCCGCTCGTGCTGAGGCTCTCGAAGTATGAGCGGGGGGCGGCCCACCACCGAGAGGAATCCATCCCTCTACTCTACCTTCGCCGACGACTCCGCCCCGACTATCCGCAACATCAGCAAATCCCCAGCCTCCCACGGCTGCCCCGACACCCCCCATGTCAGCGTCCCCGCCCCGGAATCAACGGCGGCATCGTCCACGTCCAGTGACAGCCCCACCAACCCGTCCAGCTCTATAAACTCCACCTTATGCCCTGTGAGGGATACGTAGGGCGAAAGAGTAAGCACGACTGAGCCGTTCTCCCACTTCAGCCCAGTGATGGAGGTAGAAGTCCCGTCCACGGTGAATCCGGCGGGCTTGATAACGCCGTTGGATGAGTCAGCGCCTACGCCTGAGGCGAGGGTCACGGGGTCAAAGAAGGCTTCGTGGAGGGTGGCGGGGGGTGGGGTGACGGTGACAGTGTAGTTCAACTTATTATCAGCCGGAATGTAGTTGCAAGGCTGATACCAACGCTTTTGGTTATGTGTTGTGACCTTGTAGGCGCCAGCCGGCAAGGGGCGGGTTGTCAGGACGCTGTCGTAATAGCCTGTCTCGGGCAGTTCGTCATCACCTACGGCGCGCCCTTCGAAATACGCTGCATCCGGGCCGCTCACCCATGATTTGTCGTAGAGGGTTCCCCCGTGTTGCCGGAAATATTCCTCTATGGCCTCGGCTACGACTCCCGATGCAATCTCCGCCGCCACCTCCCATGTTGTCCAGGGCTTCCCGTGGTAAACCTGGTAGTCCCGGTGCCATTGCTCATAGTGGACGGCACGGCGAACACACTCGTCGTATTTCTCGATGTCACTTCCACTTTGCTGCCATTCGATGGCGTTGCGAATCTCATCCAGCGATACTTCGGGATTGAGATCGCCCAGCGGGGTGGCCGCGTCGGCCAAATAGCTCCGGATGCCCGAAGCCCTGCCAGCCCCTCCAGCGCTTTCACTTGAGGCGGCAGGCAACCACGCTGCGGTACGGCTTCCCAGGGCGAATCCCACGGGCAACTCGCCCTGATAGTGATCAGGAGTCGATTCGGTAAATGCGAACTCACCGCTGACGCTTTTTGTGGCCTGGGCAGCCGTCCTCTTGAGGAACAGGATTGCCTCTCTGTTGTCCCAGGTCATCGGGCGGCCCACCGTGGAGGCTGTGATGGTAACGGTCGACGGGCCCGATCCCTTCAGGTACTCTACTGTTCGGAACGTCAGGCTGTCAGACGTCTCGGACACATAGGTGACGCGTACCACCACGTCGGAGTCGAGGATACGCATATCGACTGAAGGGGTAGCAGAGCCCTGGTGCGGCTCTATGCCTATGAGGATAGACCGCTGTATAACCGAGCCGTTCTCCTCATAGTCCAGTGGCTGAACCAACTCGGATTCGACATCAGGAGAGACCTCTCTTGTATCTATTACCTGTTCTATTGCCTTGGCGACCCCGGACTCCAGATGGGTGGGTAGTTCTGCGGAGGACATTGTAGCAGTCTCAACCTGTTCAATCGGCTCGGACGGTATGGTTATAACGGGGAGTTTTGGGGTGGCCGTAGGCCCGGCAACGCTGCTAGAATCTGAGCACCCAACGATAGCCAGCAGGAGGAACAGCCCTCCCGCTAAGCCACAGAGAAGTCTTCGTGTCACCAGGTTCTCCTTCCTGTGAGGCAGCTAGTGCGGGTCATGCCCGAATTCGTGCATCAAGGGTGTCGGCGGCGGGGTGCATATTTGATCTGTGTGATAGATAACTAGGTGAAACTCTGGTCAAGAGAATTCGTATTGGCGGAGTGTATGTAACACCATTTACATATGTGACTATAACGTACTAGCAGTCAAAAAGGTTCCCAAGGGGATGGGTTACGCTAAGGCGAACTTTGAGCCGGTATCGGGCTTGTGGACACGAGAGTGGGTCAGTTGTGTAGAGAGACCCGCAGCATCAGCAGGTCCCCGTCATCCCAGGGCTGTATGCCGCCGCCCTGGTTGTTACCAAGGTAGCGCGCACTATGACATCGGCCCAATTGCCCCTTTCGTCCAGGGTGCTTACTGGTCTCTCTTCAGGCGGTATCTCATACATGCTCGCGGTCTGACGAGGCTCACACCCGAAAGAGAATAAGGCGAGACACAGAGTGGCCATCACTGCTATGACCAATATGCAGCGAGATTTCATAGTAAACACAGTTTAACAACATCAATGTGAGTTATATGTAACAGAACCAGCAATATAGATAACTGTTTATGACTTACCAGGCTTGACCGCCCCCGTGGCCCGTACGCGCGTTGACACACGCCGGGATATCCAGAGGTGAGGACGGACCGGACGGGCCCCGGGGAACTGGCGAAGGCACATGTATCTTCGGCCCATTAGTGTTAAAATAGCCCTCGCACGTCCATATTCGGCAAGGAGGAAGCAAGATGGACCTGGGCCTTAGCGAAGAACAGGAAATGCTCAAGCGCACCGCACGGGAGATACTCGAAGCGGAGTGTCCCAAGACACTGGTGCGGGACATGGAAGAAGACGAGAAGGGCTACTCGCCGGAACTGTGGCAGAAGCTCGTGGAGCAGGGATTCATGGGGTTGCCCTTCCCTGAGAAGTACGGCGGCGCCGGATTCGAATTCCTGGACCTGATGGTGCTCGTGGAGGAGTTTGGCCGGGCCCTGGTCCCGGGCCCCTACTTCTACACAGTCGTCGTGGCTGGAATGGCGATTAACGAGGCCGGCACCGAGGAGCAGAAGCAGGAGTACCTGACCAAGATCTCCGAGGGACAGGCCATCATGACCCTGGCCCATACCGAGCCCAGCGGCCGCTGGGACGCGGGCGGCGTCTCGGTCACCGGTGTGGCCGACGGCGACGACTTCATCCTCAACGGCGTCAAGCTTTTTGTGCCCGACGCCCACGTCTCCGACTATCTCATCGTCACTGCACGCACCAAGGAAACTGACGACCCGAACGAGGGCATAACGGCGTTCATCGTCGACGCGAAGAGCGCGGGAATCAATTACGAAGTGCTCAAGACCATCGCTTCCGACAAGCAGTGCGAGGTCGAGCTCAACGACGTCCGTGTCCCGAGGACTAACGTCCTTGGCAACGTCGACGAGGGCTGGCCGATAGTCGAGCAGGCCCTCCGCAGAGGCGCCGTCGGCAAATGCGCCGAGATGGTCGGCAACTCCCAGCAGGTGCTGGAGATAGCCGTCGACTACGCCAAGAACAGGGTGCAGTTTGGAAGGCCCATCGGGAGCTTCCAGGCCATTCAGCACCACTGCGCTAACATGGCTACCGACGTGGACGGGTCTCGGTTCATCACCTACCAGGCCGCCTGGCGCATGAGCGAGGGCCTGGAGTGCGACCGTGAGGTCTCGATGGCGAAGGCCTGGGTAAGCGAGGCTTGCCGCCGAGTCGCTGCGCTGGGTCACCAGGTCCACGGTGGAATCGGTTTCACCAAGGAGCACGACATGCAGCTCTTCTTCCGAAGGGCCAAGCAGGCCGAGCTCTTCTTCGGAGACGCCGACTACCACAAAGAAAAAGTCGCCGACGCCATAGGCCTATAACCCTGTCCCATCCCCTCTCCCTCGACGGGTCGTAGATACGCCGAGGCGTGAGAGGGCTAGGGTGAGGGTGAAATCTCCCCTTCCAAGGTAATAAAATCGGGCGGTTGGCTCAGCCAACCGCCCGATTGTTTTACTGTCATTCCGAGGCCCCGCGAGGAATCTAGGGCGTCACACACCCCGCTCATACTTCGACGAGCTCAGCACGAGTGGCCCATCCCCCATCCGTGTTCGCCACGCAAACCACTCACTATGAGCCTGTCGAAGGGTCGAGCAGCGAGACTACAAAACCTCATTCCTCAACACCACGCTCGCCGGATGCACCACCCCACCCTCCGCCATTCCCGACTCCGATCGGGACCATCCCGTGGGGTCGGGAGCCGGTGATAACCAAGAAAAGCTAGTCCAAATCTTATTACTCACTAACTTGTCTTTCAGCGTCCTGACTCTCTTCAACTTTTATCTCCACCATAATTTTTGCAAGCCGATGGGAGATTTCCAAAATTCCGCAAGAAACATGTGAACGGGTCTGAGATCACGCTCCCAAGTACAAAGCCGACTATTACGGTGGTCACTGCAGACCAATCCTCGCCGCCCGGAATCGTCCTGGTAACCAATATGGCAAGGATGATGGTCGGAATGAACAGGAACAACATTGCAAGGCTCTCCATAAGCGGGCCGAGTGTAGAATGCTTCTGATGCGCGGCATGCTTTGAATGCGCAGGAGGCTTGGGATGCGTTGTCAACTTGTCAACACCCTTGAATAGCAGCCATACCAGGAGAGTCCATGCGGCAAGCAGGATTGAGACAACAGGCAGTGGGACCAAAGAGTAATACAACTCCAATCCCTCCGAGAGCGCGGGCACAACCCAATAACCCATCAACATGATTGCCGACGGCGTCATGCCAATTGCCAATACCCTCTTTCTTCGTACCAGTTTCCAGAATATGAACAACCAGGGAAAGGATGCCATTATCAGGACTACGTTAATCCCTAATTCGTGGAACTCATGCCTGTTGCTAAACGCCAAAACCAATATGGATACTGATAAAGCAGCAATCCCGGCGTACTGCAAACTGAACCGTCGATCATTGTCCTTTTGGTGAATCCCTTCGTAGAACGCCGCGATAGGAAACCACGCAACGAGAAGATTCATCACAACGCTGTCATACAACCGGTGTATGTGGTCAAACTCCCAAATGAAGTAGGTGAACGTCACCAGGGTCGACAATGCCATTGCAAAGTTGACAGTTACTCCCCGACCCAGGTCTTTCAACGAATGCTTGCGGGCCTCCTTAATCTTGGCTTTAGCGCGACACTCCAGAGATTTGCTCAACTCTAGGAGAAAGGCTGCGTAATCCGCGCTCCGTTTATGGATTTTGCTGAGCATGGGTTTACTCCGAGAACAACGCAGGAAGCGCCCTCCTAGGCCGAGCAATAGCGTACGACATTGCCGAACTGCCAGGGAGAGTGTCCGGGATTAGAGATAGCTGCCCCGAGCCGGAATCCATCCCGCGGGGCGGTGTGGGGTGTCCTATCCCCTCACCCCCCATCGGTCAATTCCTGATTAGGTCCAGCCGCCTCAGGTCCCCTTCGGTCCACTGGACCCCTCTCAGTATTTCTCGCAGAGTTTTCCTTACCAGCGTATCCCTCCCCGATGGTAGTGTATGACCGCTCTGCGGCCATCGGAATGCCGGTAGATGCGGGATCCCGTCCTCGTGGACCTCCGAAGGCCGAAGCCGTCTCTCTCCAGTGCCGCGATTATCTCGCGCACAGGTGTGTTCCTGAGCAGGAACGCCACCCGAGTCGAGTCAGTCACAGTGTGACTGTGACTGCCGGAGTGCCGCCCACGCGCAACCTTCCATCCGGGCTGAAATCGCCCGCCTCCACCATATCCTCCAGGTAGGCTTGGGCCGCCTCTTGCAACGCTTCCAGAGCTTCTTCCGCCGTGTAGCCCCAGGTAGCGCAGCCGGGCAGAGCAGGTATCCCCGCGCCCCAGCGGCCATCTTCGTCTTGCTCCATTTCGACGTTGAAAACGTAGGTCTTCATTCTTCCTGGATTGCTCTTCGCCGGAGCTTAAAAGGACTCAGAATGCGCCGCAACGCTATCTGAAAGCCCGACCTCCTGTCAACATTCCCCCAACCCAACCCTCGCTATTCCGGCCCCCGAGCCAGAATCCAGGGGCGGGTCCGCTCGTGCTGTCGAAGATCCGCCTGAGGCGGGAGGCTCTCAAAGTATGAGCGCCGTGAGTGGGTGCTACAAAAGCTCGTTCCTCAACGCCACACTCGCCGGGTGCACCACCCGACCCCCGGCCACGTGCCCCGAGATGTCACCATCCAGAAATGCAAGCAAGGCCGCGTCTAAGTCCTGTGCAGCCAACTCCCTCACCCGCGCATTGAACGGATACCGACGGTCCTTCGTCGGGTCCAGCTTGTCGGCGAGAAAGACGGCCCGGGCCACGGGGCCCATGCCCGCTGACCCCGTCGTGTGTACCCTCACCGCCTCCAGTATCTCCGGGTCTTCGATGCCGTAGCGTTCGCAAGCCAACGCCGTTGCCACGGGGCCGTGCAGAAAGATCGGCATCCGAGCCTCCAGTGAGCCAATCTCAATGCCGAAACCCTCGGCCAGAGAAATCAATTCCTCGGGGCGTTTGGCCCGAGCCAGATCGTGGAGCAGGGCAGCAGTGCTCACCTTTTGGACGTCCAGGCCGTGGGTCTCGGCCAGGCCGACCGCAATTTCCTTAACCCTCAGGATATGCTCAAACAGGCTTTTGGAGAGTTGGCCGACATCGCGCCTGATCTCCTCGATTGTGGACTCGGGGACGGTCACCTCGGGCTAGCCCAGCTGCCCCGAAAGCTGCCTACCCCCGAGAACGTGCATGTGCAGGTGCCCGACAGTCTGGCCTCCCTCATCGCCGCAGTTGATGGTGAGTCGGTATCCCTTATCGAAGACGCCTTCCCTGCGGGCCATGTCGTTGGCTACGACTGTCATGTGCCCGGCCAGCGAGGCATTCCCGGCCTCAATCTCCTGGACCGACTCGAGGTGTGTGGTGGGCAGGACGAGAAGGTGAACGGGGGCCTGGGGATTGATGTCCCGGATGACGATGACCTGCTCGTCCCGATGAAGCACCTCGGCTGGTATCTCCCCCGCCACTATTTTGCAGAAGATGCAGTCCATACCGGTAGGTGTCCGGGGGATGAGAAGCAGTTATCCGAGAAACTGGACTATGGCAGTCATGGCGCCCAGACCGACGACCATGCAGGCTGCCATAAAGCTAACCAGCCACTTGACGGAACTTGCGTTGACCCTGTAAATCTCCGTCCGCAGCCCGGCGATGTCCCCTTTCAACTCCGTCCGCAACCCGGCGATGTCCCCCCTTCAACTCCGTACGCAGCCCCGCAATGTCCCCCTTCAACTCCGTACGCAAATCGGCAATCTGCGTTTCCACCTTGGCAACGTCAGCTTTAGAGGAGAGGTGATCATAAACGCCCTCCAGCCGGCTGAGCCGCTCTTCCACAGTGGTCATTGCCATCCTCCCATGAGGCCATTATAGCACGGGTGTGTCCCCTGCCCACCATCAAACCAACAATCCCACCGTCAGCCGAGGAACATGACGATGGCCGTGAAGCCACCCAAGCCGATGACCATGAAGCCCGCCATGAAACCAACCAGCACTTTGATAGTCCTCACATAGAGCCTCTGCATCTCCAACCGGGTCTTCTCGATTTCCGCTCTCAGCTCCAAGCGAGTCTTTGAGAATTCCGCCCTCAATTCCCCTGTGCTCGTCACCCGGCCCCCTGCCCCCTCCCCCCTCCCCTCAAACTTCAACGAAGCAGAGTTCAGGCAATACCTCAACCCCGTGGGCTGAGGCCCGTCCGGGAAGATGTGTCCGAGATGGGCCTCGCAGGCCTTGCACATCACCTCCGTGCGCACCATCCCGTGGCCGAAGTCCGTCTCCGTCTCCAGCTTGGACTTGTCCATCGCGTCGTAGAAGCTCGGCCACCCGGTCCCCGACTCAAACTTCGTCTCCGAGTCGAACAGTTCAGCGTCACAGACGACACATCTGTACACCCCCAACTCCTTGTTGTTCCACAGCTCGCCGCTGAAAGGCCTTTCCGTGCCCTTCTGCTGGGTAACGTGGTACTGCTCTCGAGTGAGGCGCTGTTTCAATTCGTTGCGGTCCATAGCTCTCCTCCTGGAAGGGGTTTAATTACATATTAGCACGCCCCCCTGTCCCCCCACCCCACCCCCACCCATCCCGAGGCCCCGCGAGGGACCTAAAGCGCCTCTCCCTGAGTCACGATTATACTCACCCCTCCACCTCACTAACTGTCATTCCGAGGCCCCGCGAGGAATCTACAGCGCAAGCCCGCCACTCACCCCCTGCTGAACAATCCACCCCCGACTCCACCCCCTCCCATCCCGATGCCCCGCCAGGAATCTGGGGCGGGACCTTTTCCTCTACCCCCCCCCCAATAGAGGCAGTCTCTCTGCCGTCGGCTTTGCTAATGAGACTCCTCTCAACCACTCTGGCGCTTACGGCAACGCTCATGCGTCGGCCCCCACATCCACCAGCGCCTGCACCACCTCCGGGTTCTCGTTGAAGATCGCCGCAATATCCAGGGGCGTGGCGCCAATGACATCCCTCGCACTGGGATCGGCCCCCGCATCCACCAGCGCCCGTATCATATCCGGGTTCTCATTGAACATCGCCGCAATATGCAGGGGCGTACCGTCTTTGACATCCCTCGCATTAGGATCGGCCCCCGCATCCAGCAGTATCTGTACCACCGCCAGGTTCTCGTTGAATCCCGCCGCATAGTGCAGGGGCGTACGGCCAATGCTTTCCCTCGCCTCGATGTCGGCCCCCACATCCAGCAGCGCCTGTACCATCTCCGGGTTCTCGGCGAATCTCACCGTATAGAGCAGGGGCGTACCGTCATTGTCATCCTTCGCATTGGGATCGGCCCCCGCATCCACCAGCACCTGTACCATCCCCGTGTTCTCACTGAATCTCGCCGTAAGATGCAGTGGCGTCCAGTTGTCCTCATCCCTCGCATTGGGATCGGCCCCCGCATCCAGCAGCGTCTGTGCCACCGCCAGGTTCCCGCTGAATCTCGCCGCATAGTGCAGGGGCGTACGGCCAATGCCTTGGCCTTGCCTCGCCTCAATGTTGGCCCCCGCATCCACCAGCGCCTGTACCATCTCCGGGTCATCGTTGTACCATGCCGCAATATGCAGGGGCGTAAGGCCATTGCCTTCCCTCGCCTCGATGTCGGCCCCCGCATCCACCAGCGTCTGTACCACCCCCGTGTTCTCGTTGAATGCCGCCGCAACATGCAGAGGCGTAGCGCCATCGCCATCCCTCGCCTCAATGTCGGCCCCCGCATCCACCAGCGCCTGCACTACCTCTGGGTTCTCGTTGAATTTCGCCGCATAGTGCAGGGGCGTACCGACATCGCCGGTCCCCGCCTCGACGTCGGCCCCCGCATCCACTAGCCCCTGTACCACCTCCGGGTTCTCGTTGTACCACGCCGCAAGATGTAGGGGCGTAAAACCGCGGTTGGTCTCCGCCTCGATGTCGGCCCCCGCATCCACTAACCCCTGTACCGCCGCCGGGTTCTCGTTGAATCCCGCCGCATGGTGCAGGGGCGTAAGACCGCGGTTGGTCTTTGCCTCGATGTCGGCCCCCGCATCCACCAGCGCCTGCACTACCTCTGGGTTCTCGTTGTTTCTCGCCGCAAAGTGCAGGGGGGTAAGATCGCCGTTGCCCTTCGACTCGATGTCGGCCCCCGCATCTACCAGCGCCTGCACTACCTCTGGGTTCTCGTTGTTTCTCGCCGCATAGTGCAGGGGGGTAAAATCGCCGTTGGTCTTCGACTCGATGTCGGCCCCCGCATCCACCAGCGCCCGGATCACCTCCGGGTTGTCGTTGTGATCCGCCGCAAGATGCAGGGGCGTAACGCCGTCGTTGTCAGTCTTTGCCTCGATGTCGGCCCCCGCATTCAGCAGCGCCCGGACCACATCAGGGTTCTCATTGAATCCCGCCGCAGCATGCAGGGGAGTACCGCCAACGTTATCCCTCGCCTGGATGTCGGCCCCCGCATCCAGCAGCGCCTTTACCACCCCCGGGTTCTCGCTGGATCCCGCTGCAAAATGTAGGGGCGTAGAATCGAATTCGGACTTCGCCTGAATGTCGGCCCCCACATCCAGCAGCGCCCGGACCACCTCCGGGTTCTCGTTGTATCTCGCCGTAAGATGCAGTGGCGTCCAGTTGTCCTCATCCCTCGCCCCGATGTCGGCCCCGCACTTCAGCTCTGCCTGGACTTGCGCCAGGTCCGCGTTGCTCCAGAAGTCCTCACTTACCCAATCTTCCCCTGTGGTGCCGGTCGGGCACGGGTTGGGAGTTGGCGTTGCCGTAGGCTCCGGCGTCGGCATGGGAGTTGGCATTGCCGTAGGCTCCGGCGTCGGTATGGGAGTTGACATTGCCGTGGGCTCCGGCGTCGGTACGGGAGTCGAAACAGGCGTCGGCGTGGGATTAACCGTCGGTTCTGCTACAGCCGTGACCGCAGGCGTTGTGCTTGGGTCAGCCGTGGCCGTGGGCCCGGACTCGTTGGAGCAGGCCCCGAGCAATGCCGCCGCCAGACCCAGCAACCCGCACAGCAGGGCCAACCGCAGCAGTTTCGAAGGGCAAGATCTTTTGGAACCTGTATACCGGGAGACAGTCGAGGACTTCGGGCCAAGCATCGCAGGTCACCTCCTCGGAACTCATGGCGTACTAGTCTTCCCTTGTAACAGACATTAACCATCAACCCCGCGCCCTTGTCAAACCCCCCACCCCCCCAAAAAGTGACACGGACCTATTGACTAATCTAGCACACATATTCTATATTGCCCCCCGACTCGGGCCCGCACAAGGGCCGGACCACCTGCCGAAACAAACTGAATTGCCGAAAAGATCGAAAGGACTGCCGAATGACCAACAAGACCCCCAACCCCTCCCATCCCCCGGAGCCCGAGTCAATGGAGCCCCGGGGCGATCGGCCCAAACAGCCCGTCGCCCCGGGAGACTCCTTCTATGCACCCGGTTTCACCACTGGCATGCAGAAAAAACTCACCCAGGCCCGGAAGATCGAAAGCCTCGACTCGGAAATCGCCATCCTCCGTCTGCGTCTCCGTAGGATCCTGATAAAAGACCGGAAAATCCATGAAGCCGTAGACGAGAAAAGCAAAACCCAAAAACGCAAATACGAACTCCGCATATTTAAGGCCATCGAGCTCATCATCCGCGCCTATGCCGCCAAGATACGCGCCTCCAAAGGCTCCGATGACTCCGACGACACCGCCGTTATAGACGCGCTCAGAGAAGCCGCCGACACCCTCGGACTCGATAGAGTCCCCTGGAGCGGATGCTAATGATCAACCCCATGAACATATTCAACCGCAAACCCCAAACCCCCATGCCCCCCGCCATCCGGCCCGAGTCCACCTTCGACGCCGTCCTGGAAATGCGCCTCGCAGAGCTCCACCAGCAAATCGCCGAGCTCAAGGGCCGCATCAACACCCTCTTCTTCTTCGTCATGATCGCCGCCATGCTCCAGTTCGTATTCGGCATCGCCGGAGTCACCCCCTGGTAACCATCCACTCCCTCAGGCCCTACCAGAGGCAGATAGCCGAGGCCGTCTTCGATAGCGCCTGGCATCGCAAGGGCCTCTCCTTCTCCGTCATGATCGCCCGACAGGGCGGTAAGAACGAGATATCCGCCCGCGTCGAAAGCAGCCTCCTCCTCGCCTTTGCCGAGACCGGCGGCACCGCCATAAAGGCCGCCCCCACCTTCCACCCCCAGGCCCTCATCAGCATCTCCCGCCTCAATGACGTCCTCCGACGTCAGCGCCTTCACCCCTACGTCGTTTTCGAACGCGGCAGCCTCTTCCGCGTCGGCCGCGCCCGCCAGCTATTTCTCAGCGCCCACCCCTCCGGCAACGTCGTCGGCAACACCGCCAGCCTTATCCTCGAAATCGACGAGTCCCAGGACGTTTCCCCCGACAAATTCAACCGCGATTTCATGCCTATGGGCGCATCCTCCAACGTCACCACCGTCCACTACGGCACCGCCTGGCAAGATACTTCCCTCCTCGAGCAGGTCAAGCAGTCCAACCTCGAGCTCCAGCGCTCCGACGGCATCCAGCGCCACTTCGAGTTCGACTGGCAGGCCGTAGCCCAGCACAACCCCTACTACCAGCGCTACGTCGAGGCCGAACGCCAACGCCTCGGCAGCGATCACCCCCTCTTCCTCTCCCAGTACTGCCTCACCCCCGTTTCCGGCGATGGAAGGTTCCTGGATAATACGCGGCAGGCCCTCCTACAGGGCAACCACTGCCGATACAGCGCTCCCCTTCCCGGGCGCGTTTACGTCGCCGGCATAGACCTTGCCGGTGAATCTGAAGACCCTGGCAATGCAGGGCTAAGGGCCATCGAGCCTTTGCGCGACTCCACCGTCGTCACCATCGGTGAACTCCGTTCCCTCGACGACGGCTTCGAGTCGATACTCCCGTCCCTCAGAGTGGTCGAGCACTTCTGGTGGACGGGTAAACCCCACACCGAGACCTTCTCGACATTGGCTCACCTTCTCAAAAAGGTGTGGGGTTGCCGCAGAGTAGTCGTCGACGCCACCGGCATCGGCGCAGGCGTCGCCGCCTTCCTGCGTAAGAGTCTGGGAACCTCCATCGTCAAACCCTTCAACTTCACCGCCCGCAGCAAGTCAGACCTCGGCTTCGACCTCCTCGCTGCCGTCAACTCCGGCAGGCTCCAAATCTACAAGCCCGACGGCTCCCCCGAGTCCCACGAATTCTGGTCCCAAATCTCCAAAGCAAGGAGCACAGTCAGACCCAACCAGACAATCAACTTCTTCGTCGACCCATCCCAAGGCCACGACGACTTCCTAAGCAGCCTCGCCCT
>CBDFLQ010000004.1:0-9145 GCA_965249275.1 Dehalococcoidia bacterium | reverse complement strand
TTACCTCGGGTATGAACGTGAAGTAGGAATTCAGCTGTTGCAGGGAGCCGGTCACTATGAGCGCTCCAATCAACACCAACAGCAGTCCACTTATAAGTTCGATGAACTCGAGGTATGGGTTGACCTTCTTCAGCCATCGCTTGGCTACGCCTATGAAGGCCCCGACCAATAGGAATGGCAGCCCCAGGCCCAGGGAGTACGCGAACATCAGCACCGCGCCCTGCCCGATAGAGCCCTCCAGCGTCAGGGAAAGGATTCCCGCCAAAATCGGGCCCACACACGGAGTCCATCCTATGGCAAACGCCGCCCCGACCACCGCCGACCTCATGAGGTTCGGTTTGTCACCCGCCCCGATCCCGATTCCTCTTTGCCGGTACAGAATGCTGGTTAGCGGGCCGAACCGCACAATCCCGCTCAGGTGGAATCCCAGGATAATCAGCAACGTCCCCGCCCCGATCTCCAGCCAGTCCCGCCAACTCCCCGTCCCGAGGGAACCCAACAGCGCCCCAAGACCCGTGAACACCAGCGAGAACCCGGCCACGAACGCTACTGCATGAATGAACGGCGCCGGCGAGAACCCGATCCTCGCCAAGCCACTCGGTGCGGTCTGCTGCGTTCCTGTTGCAGGGTTCACCATAGCGCTATCGGCTCCTCTCTTGTCCTGTAACCGTTACTCATAGTATGTCAACAAAAGACCGGTTCGGGCAACAAGTCCCTCACACCATTTAACGAATTACTCTAGCAAAAGTTGCCCATCTCATCATGCGCTCTTCAACGGTGGGCTCGGGGCACGGGGCCCTTCAGTCCGTTGACGAATCACCATAAACACCCCGATTGCCAATACCGCCGCCATCGTCAGCAGCGCTATCACATGCGCCTGATGCAGAGATCCTATCCTACCCGGATCGTCCCGCGTGAACTGCACCGCGAACCTTATAGCCGCATACGTCCCGAGATAGATGAGCATCACCATACCGTCGGGCTTCACCCGGCCGATGAGCCGCATTATGACGAAGAACAGCAGTACGTCGCCCACCATCTCGTACGCAACGGATGGGTGATACGCAAGCTCCGATCCGCTCTCGGATACGGGAATCGCCGGTCGGCCCGTATTCAGGCCCGGCCAGTTGGCGTGGGTGTGCACCCAGCCCCACGGTAGACTCGTCCGGGTGCTGAAGTGCTCTCCATTGATCACGTCCCCCACCCGGCCAATAGTCTGCGCGACCAGCATCATGGGGGCGGCAATGTCGGCGATCTTGCCCACCGACTGCTTATTCAAAATCGCCCAGGTGACACCGGTAATCGTCCCACCTAGCAAAGCGCCCCACAGCCCCACACCGCCATTCCAGATGGTGAATATCTTTACCGGGTCGTTTATGTAATAGGACCAGTTATCAAATACGTGCACCAGCCGAGCCCCCACCACCCCTCCCGGCACCGCCCACGCTGCGCAGGAATAGACCACTTGGGGGTCCATTCCTCTATCTCGCGCAAGCCTCGCCGTGCCGAATACCGCAAATGCCACCCCCAGGGCCGTGAATATCCCGTGCCACGACAATCCCCCAACCAGGAAGGGGTCCATGCTGATTTCAAGCATCCTTGATCTCGAGGTCCGCCTTTATCATTTGAGTAGTCCGATCAGCTTCTCCATCCCTTCACGTCACCTATCCAGTGTAGCCTCCCCGCCGAATCCCGGTCAATCCGCTGTGCTTGTTCGGTAGGTTAGTAACACGCCGGGTTTCTATTCAGTCCTCCAGAGGCGGATCTTCGATTGGGGGGGTCGGTTTCCGTTCTGTCTGTTGGGACGGGGTTGGCGATGGAAGAGGCCCTCTTGCCCTCTAATTGGCTTTGCATCTCTCTTTGCGGGTGTTCCGGCTGTCGGGGGACCTGGAGAGCAGGCCCAGCCTGAGAGGGAGGGACTTGCAGCCGGCCGTGCCCTTTGCTCGATTATATGCACGGACCGATCCAGGGCAGGATGTCCGTCAGAGGCTCCATCTTTGGGCTGTATGCCACTATGGGCATCTCGTGGGCCAGGGATCCAGCTGTGGCCCCACAAGCCAAACTATATTTGTCCTAGTTTGCCGGAGCGATACGGAGCAAATCCTCCGGCACCCCCTCGCCGTAGCGCGCTAACTCTTGCAATGCGGTCCGAACTTCGAGACGGTTCTCTATGGGGGTCACACGGTCCGCGAGTACAGCTCCTTTCACCCTTGTTGTAATCTCTCTGCGCACCCTGCCCCTGGATTCCGGCTCGGGGGCCGGAATGACGGGGGGATGGCGGGAGAGGGGTGGGAGTAGAAAGCCAGGGCTTCTTCCATCGCCTTGGGGATCAGGGAAGGGGACACGGGACCCGTGGGAAGAGGAGATGGCGCCGGTCACTTGAGCCGCGGGCCTGCGCGAGGGCCGTTGGGATGGGCTGGGACGTTGAGTCCTCGGGTGGGTCGGGTGGGCTTCCCCTGGGTTTTTGGTTCCTCCTTAAGGTGGGTGTCGGGTCTAGACCAGCCCAATAATAGAACATGTGTCTTATGCATTCAAGGGGGTGATGTCACTTCTCTATGTGAACGGGATCATCCGCCCGACACCCCTTTACCATCCGATATCGCGTTATGTTAAACTTGTTCGGTATTCATACTCATATTTATAGGAGAGTGGCAAGGTGAAAATAGTAATCGATGCATTTTTAACTCATCTCACCGTGGAACGCGGCCTTTCCGCCAACACCCTATATGCCTACCGTAACGACCTCTACCAGTTCCTGGAGTTCATCGAAACGGGCCTCGGGCCCAGGAAGCATGTCTCCAACTGGGGCGGCGTAGATCGCGATATGGTCGCCAAGTACGGCCTCGACCTCCGGGACCGCACCTTTAAGGACTCCACCATCGCCCGCAAGATCGCCGCCATCAAGTCCTTCTTCGCCTTCCTGGTCGACGAGGGTGACATCGAGACCGCCCCCACCGAGCATATGAACTCGCCGAAGGTCGGGCGGGCCCTGCCAAAAGCCCTCTCCGTCGAGGACATCAATAGGCTCTTAACTGCGACCAGGGAACGCAAGACCCCGGATGGCCGGCCCAAACCCGTCTCTCCCGACAGCCTCCGTGACTGCGCCATGTTGGACCTCTTGTACGCCAGCGGACTCCGCGTCACCGAGCTAGTTTCCCTCAACGTCGCCGACGTCGATATTCGCAACAACCATGTCCGCTGTCTGGGCAAGGGCGGCAAGGAGAGGATCGTTCCTATCCACCAGGAGGCCTCCGAGGCCCTGCGGGAGTACGTCGAACGGGCCAGGCCTCGCCTCCGCAAGAAGTTCGAAGAGCAGGCTCTGTTCCTGAACCGCCGCGGCGACCGTCTAACCCGGCAAGGATTCTGGCTTATCTTGAAGGGTTACGCAAAAGAGGCCCAGATAAAGACCACCATCACGCCCCACGTCCTCCGTCATAGCTTCGCCACTCACATGCTCAGAGGTGGCGCACCCCTCAGGCACGTCCAGGAGATGCTCGGCCACGCCAACATCTCTACGACCCAGGTCTACACCCACCTTGCCAGCGACCAGGTCCGGGACCAATACGACAAGGCCCATCCAAGAGCGTGACGTTCCGCGTTTGCGGCCCCGGTTTCCCGCCGACTATAATCTGACCATAGATTTTTAATCAGGACTAAACATGGCGAAAAAGTCAAAGCGGTTCGCCGCCAGACAATCTGCAAGCACCAAGAGAAAGAAGGGCAAGCCGAGTCTGTCCCAGCGGCAGATTGAGCTTTCCGGAGTCTCTGCCCCCACTCCCACCCCTCCCCCCGCGGCCGGCGCCGCGGATACCGAGGCCCCTGTCCTTGAGTCCACCGAAGCCCCTGAATCGGGCTCTTCCTCCGAGACCCCGGAGCAGGCTGTGCAGCCTGGACCCCAGGTCGCCGTACCCGCAGCCGCCGGTGCACCCTGGCGATACGGCTACGTCCTCACCGACGTCAAGCGCATCGGCCTGATCACTGTGGTCGTAGCCCTTCTCCTCGGCGTCCTTACTTTCGTCCTCAGATAGCCTCTTCTCTCCATTCATTCCGGTCTGGTGCCTAGATCCAAGAGCGTGGGAATGGCCGCTTTCCTAGTGGGATTGTGACGCCGCCCCGTTGACTAGCGCCGCATTGTTGTACTATCTTCCCCTTCCCACTTGCATCCATCACACACCATCAATTGCAGACTACGGAACAAGGACATCCAACGACACTTCTTCCACAACTTCTGACTCCGAATTTTCTCCCGGCAGAGCAAACAATCAAACATCGTGCCTGTTACCGGAAGACAATCAAACGCAAAGCTGACTCCATTTGCTTGTCATATGTCAACTGTGCTCAGGCCGCATGCTAGAATTACCTGGTAATGCCTACGCTCTCTATCGCAGACCAGGTAAAGGCCACCCCCACTAAACCCGGCATCTACATCTTCCGGGACGCCTCCGGCAAGGTTATCTACGTCGGCAAGGCCGCGGGCCTGCGCAGCCGCGTCCGCTCCTACTTCGCCGACTCCTCCACACTCACCCTCAAGGGTCGGCATCTGGCCGCGCGCATCGCCCAGTACGAATACGTCGTCACCGATTCCGAGGGCGAGGCCCTTATCCTCGAAAACACCCTCATCAAGCGATACAAGCCCAAGTACAACGTCCGCCTCAAGGACGACAAGACATATCCCTACATCAAGATAGACCTGGAAGAGGAGTTCCCCCGCGTCTACTTCACCAGGAGACGGGACGACGAGCGCGGCGCCCGATACTTCGGCCCCTTCGCATCCGCCAGCTCCGTCCGACGCACCCTGGACCTAATCAAGAAGCTCTTCCCTTACCGGTCCTGCACCAAGAACATCACCGGCACCGACCCGCGCCCCTGCCTCGACTTCTACATCCACCGTTGTGTCGGGCCGTGCATCGGCGCGGCGTCCAAGGACGAGTACCGCCAGGTTATCGACCAGGTCATCCTGTTCCTCGAAGGGAAGCACGAGACCATAGTCAAAGACCTGAGCGCCAGTATGCACCAGGCCGCCGAGCGTCTCGAGTTCGAGCGCGCCGCCGCCCTCAGGGACCAGGTACGCGCCATCGACAGGGTATCGCAGACGCAGAAAGTCCACTCCCTACACCTCAAGGACGAGGACTACATAGCCCTGTCACGCGGCCAGGACGAGGCATGGATCGAGATATTCTTCGTCCGGGCGGGCAAGACCGTCGGCCGAGACCACTTCATCATGGAAGGCACCCAAGACGAGGGTGACGCCGAGATTATGGCCGGATTCATCAAGCAGTTTTACGACTCGGCATCCTACGTCCCGCCCCTCCTCCTTCTCCAGCACGCACCTGTTGACTCCACCTTGATTAACTCTTGGCTGGAGAGTAAACGAGGCCGCAGAGTCCATATGAAAGTCCCCCGCCGCGGCAACCGTAGAATGCTGCTGCAGATGGTCACCGCCAACGCGGAGCAGGGGCTCGCGCAGCGCCACATCAAGTGGCTGGCCGACGCCGACGCCATCACCGGGGCCATGTCCGAGCTTCAGGAGCACCTCAACCTCCCCGAACTGCCCCAACGTATGGAGTGCTATGACATCTCCAACATTCAGGGCTCAAACCCCGTCGGCTCAATGGTCGTCTTCGAAAACGGGAAACCCAAGCCTGCCCACTACCGCAAGTTCAAGATCAAGACCGTCCAGGGCATTGATGACTATTCCATGATGCAGGAGATGCTCCGACGCCGCTTCCGCCGGTTAAAGGACGCCGCCAACGCCAAACCCGACGGCTGGACCATCGTCCCGGACCTCGTCCTCATCGACGGCGGCAAGGGCCACCTGGGCGCGATACACCAGCTCTTCCTGGAACTCGGCATCGCCCATATACCCCTGGCCAGCATCGCAAAGCGCTACGAGGAGGTCTTCCGCCCCGACAGCAAGGAGCCAATTATCCTGCCTCGCAGTTCCCAGGCCCTATACCTTGTCCAGCGCATCAGAGACGAGGCCCACCGCTTCGCCATTACCTTCCACCGGCAGCTGCGAAAGAAGAGCAGCGTGAGGTCGGCCATGGACTCTGTCCCGGGCATCGGGCCCAAGCGAAAGAAGGCCCTCATCCGCAGGTTCGGCACGGTCAACGCGATACGTGAGGCCGACACCAGTGAGATCGCTGCCGTGGTCGGGATGACCCAAAAGCTCGCCGAGATCGTCAAAGAACA
Source organism: Dehalococcoidia bacterium (assembly GCA_965249275.1). GTDB lineage: Bacteria > Chloroflexota > Dehalococcoidia > Plut-88900 > Plut-88900 > Plut-88900. Next base: position 2,953 of record CBDFLQ010000004.1, on the reverse strand, counting down.
CCTTTAACCTCGCTCCCCAAACATGCCCGATCAAAATCAAAACGCGCTGACAAACCTACAGGAGGGAGTCCGACTCCTCGACCAAGGTCAGATCGACGAGGCAATCGGTTTATTCGACCTCGCCATCCGTCTCGACGGCACCCTGGTAGACGCCTACCTCCGCCGTTCAGAGGCCCACAATTTCAAGGGCGCGGCCGGCAAGGCCGTCACCGACGCCACCAAGGCCCTGATGCTAGACGCCCAAAACGCCGGGGCATACGTCGACCGCGCCGCCGCCTATGTCAACATGGGCAATTTCGAGCGCGCTCTCGCCGACTCCAATGAAGCCATCGCTCTGAAGCCTACCGCCGCCGCCCACGTCAACCGGGGCGCCGCCTACAGGGGTTTGGGTAAAGTCGTCATGGCTCTCGGTGATTTCAACAAGGCCGTAAGCCTCGACCCCCGGTATCCCCTCGCCTACAGCCACCGAGCCAGTGCCTTCCTAACAATAGGCGCTTTCGATAGAGCGATTCAGGACACCACCGCCGCCATTGACCTGGACCCGCATCTGCCCCAACCCTATATCGATCGCGGTGAGGCCTACAGACACAAAGGTGATTTCGATGCAGCCGTCAAGGACGCTTCCACCGTCCTGAGCCTGCAACCCAATCTCGTCATTGCCCTGGTAAATCGGGCCGCAGCCTACCTCGACCAGGATCGCGCGCCCGACGCCCTCGCCGATTCCGAGGCCGCCCTTAACCTCGACCCGGATAACGTCCTCGCCAATAACAACCAGGCCGTGGCACTGGCCAAGATGGGCCGCACTAAAGAGGCTCTCGACTCCCTGGCCCGCGCCCTAACGCTTGCCCCGACCGACGAAGTTCGAGCCCATATAACCATGGTCATGGACCGGCTTACCGGCGATCAGTCGCCTTCTTAGCGACATATCGGTTCCTTATTGGCACGTCGGACAAAAGTGTCGCCTCGCCACTTGGTGTAAAATTGACCTAGGTCTTCTGATCCCTTTCGACTATCTAATGCGATCCATAATCACCTTGACCCTAATCGTGGCCCTCCTGGCCTTTGCCGCGGCCTGCAGTTCGGGAGCAGCGCCTACGGCCACACTGCCCGCGCCCACACCATCCCCGACTACCCCCCCGGCAACCCCCACCCAAGTCCCGACCGTCCTGATCGAATGGTCGGATGAAGACTGCATATTCCGCCCCCACGGCGATTTGGGGGAGCTAACCAGGGTCACGCGCACATATGTCGAGAACGAACCCAAGCGCAACGTCGAGCGCCTATTCCTCAAGTTCCACCAGTCTGAAGCCGAATCGACCATCCTTCGCTGCGACATGAACACAGCTGGACTCTTCTCGACCTGGTGGGTGCAGTCTTTCCCCACCGAACAGGACGCCCAACGTCTCTTCGAGTCCCTCATTCTTGTCACCCGCCCCGGAGTCGATAGGCTTAACCAAAACCCTCGGTCCTGCGCCCTCATCAGAGCCTGCAAGGACGGGCAAGACAGCTACAACCTTGATTTCGTGGACAAGGGCATCTGTGAAAGCAGCGTCTTCAACGGGCTCAGCGGGATCGTAATCTATGGCGACACTGTCATAGGCATCGACTCCCAGTTCTACGAAGAGTTCTTTGAGCCTCTCTTGGCCCACGCCAAGGCCCTGGTAGACAAGAGGACCTCCTCCTAACTTGCGTGTCCCCGGCCTGTCTCCGACCTCACCTCTGCTTACAAATGCCCCAACGCGTCCCATCCCCACCCTCCGCGCTCTCTTCGAGAACAGGTTCGTCAAGGAGGGTTCGCTCCTGGTCCTCGGGTACATCGTCTACATGTCCCTGCGCCACGTCTTCCTCGAAGACGTTGAGGCAGTCGGCCGGACCAACGCCCTCAAAGTAATCGATATCGAGAAATTCCTGGGCATCTACTGGGAGCCCGCACTCCAGTCCCGCCTCCTCTCCGAGGCCTCGTGGATCGTGACCTTCTTCAACTGGGCCTATTCCCTCGGGTTCCTGCCCGTCATCGTGCCCGGGGCCCTGGCCCTTCTCTGCCTCCGCTACGATTCATTCGTCTATTTTCGAAGGGTGTTCCTCATAAGCTACGTCATTACATGGGTGCTGTGGTTAACCCTTCCCGTCACCCCACCCAGGCTGATGTTCGAAGAGGGCTTCGTAGATTCCATAGAGGTCATGGGGCCGGCGTTCTACAACAGCAAGCAGTCCATCGCGTACTATAACCAGCACTCCGCCATGCCCAGCATGCACTTCGGGTGGACCCTACTCTTCTCGATAATGCTCCTGAAGACCGGGAGTCGAGCCCTGCGCCTATTCGGCGTCGTCTTCCCGATCGTAGCATTCGCGGCGATAGTCGTCACAGCCAACCATTTCTTCCTGGACGCGGTAGTCGGGGGTGGCATCATTGGTCTGGCTTTCGCCATTTACCACCTGGCAATACGCTCCCCGAAACCACGTGCCTCCTCCACTCGATCATCGACAGTGATAGCACAAAGTGATATCATTTCATCGTGAGGCGGAAGCACCTCCGGACTCTCGCCGCGATATTAGAAACCCCGACCCGTTCAGGAATCCGATGGGAAGACATAGAATCGCTCCTCCTGGCGCTGGGGGCTGAGTTAGAACAACGGGCCGGGTCCCGAATTTCCATTCGATTAGCAGGCATACGCACCCACGCACACCGACCTCACCCTAGGCCGGAGGCCAGCAAAGGGCTAGTAGAGACAATTAGGGATTTGCTCGTGCAGTCAGAGATCAGGTCATGCTGAAATACAAGGATTACCAAGCTAAGGTTGATGTTGATTACGAAACTGGAGCACTCTATGGGCGCGTGATTAACATCCGCGACATAATATTCTTCGAGGCGGACTCCTTTGAGCAGTTAAAGAAGGAATTCCAATTCTCCATAGACGACTATTTAGCCATGTGTGCTGAAAGGGGTGAAATC
>CBDFLQ010000003.1:0-10318 GCA_965249275.1 Dehalococcoidia bacterium | reverse complement strand
TTGCCGAGGCCATTATACTTGACCGGCATTTGCGGCTCGGACATCTCTAACCTATGACCAGAATACTTGATGGAATAAAGGTCCTGGAAATAGCCAACTGGCTTGCGGCGCCCGCGGCGGCGGCTCTGCTGTCTGACCTGGGGGCCGACGTTATAAAGGTCGAGCCTCACAGGGGAGATCCGTGGCGGGGGTATCGTGCAGGAGACCCGGTTAACTATGCTTTCGAGCAGGACAATCGGGGCAAGAGAGACATAGCGCTGGACCTGAGTCATCCACGGTCGCAGGAGATAGTGCACAAGATTGCCAAGGGCGTGGACGTGTTCGTGACCAACCTGCTGCCCAGGCGCAGGCGAAGGTTTGCGGTTACCTACGAAGACTTGAAGGCCATCAACTCCCGGCTTATCTATGTTTCCTTCACGGGGTACGGAGAGAAGGGGCCACAATACGACAGGCTGGGCATGGACTTCGGGGCATTCTGGTCGCGGTCGGGGATTATGAACCTGATGGGATGGCCGGGTGAACCTCCCATCCTGCAGCGGGGCGGAATGGGGGACCATTCCACTTCGCTGGGACTGCTGGCGGGGGTGCTGGGTGCGCTGTACTACCGGGAGAGGACGGGGGAGGGGCAGGAGGTGTCGGGGTCGCTCTTCGGCACTGGGCTGTGGGTTATCGGGGCGGACCTGCAGAGGACATTGGTGAATGGCCGAGACGCTGAGCGCAGACCCTACCGCCACGAGAACGAAAGTCCCATTACGAACTGGTACCAGGCAAAAGACGGGAAGTGGTTGATCTTGGAGAACCCAAATCCCTACCCCTACTGGCAGCGGACGTGTCGGGCCCTGGGTCTCGCCGACCTGGAGAATGTGCCGGAGTACTCCACGGTGGAAGGACTGCTAGAACATTGCGTTGAGCTAAACGCTTTGTTCGACAAGATTTTCGCGACGAAGATCCGGGATGAATGGGCACCGCTTTTGACCGAGAACGAGGTGATCTGGGCCCCGATCCAGAACCTTTTGGAGGTCTCGGAAGACCCGCAGGCAGAGGCGATTGGGGCTTTTGAGACGCTGGAGCACCCGGAGTTCGGCGAGTACAGGACGATTAACTTTCCGGTGAAGTTCAGTGCGACGGAGAACGGGGCTCGGGGGCCGGCGCCCGAGACGGGGCAGCATACGGAAGAGGTGCTGCTGGAGTGTGGGTATTCCTGGGATGAGATTGAGGGGATGAAGGGGGAGGGGGTTATTCCGTGAAGGAGAATTGCAACGTGACCCTATGGAATGTGTTACCTATGTCCCCGAACGAGTGTTACCGATCTCTCTGAACACTGGTTGAGGAAGAGAGGATTCGGGGGCCAGTCGGTGAGGGGGTTTCCTGAGACAGATTGTTAATGAAGCGCGTTAGATTCCTCGCGGGGCCTCGGAATTGTAAGTGTTAGGTAATTCGTTGACAGATTGGTATAAGAGGCCAACACCAATCTGGAGGCGAGAATGCGAGACAATAGCAAGGACCTCACCCTTGAACGGAACTACATTCAGAAGTGGCGGTTCCTCATCCATGAGTATCAACTGGTCAAGGCAGGGAAGCATCCCCGTTTCCGCTTCGCCCAGGACTTCTACTCCTTCCACGGCACTAGCCGTCAGACCTTCGCCAAGTACTACAACCGGTTCCTCCTCTCCCCCTCCGACAACGCCTTCCTCCCCCGTAAGCGGGGTCCCGGGTGGAAGTCCCGCCGCACCCTGCCCTACATTGAGCAGAAGGTCATCAACGAGCGCCTTAACGGTACCAACCGTTACGAGATCTATGCCATACTCAAACCCATCCTTAAACACAACACTCCTAAGCCCTCCACCATCTACGCCATCACCAGACGCCACGGTTTCAATAGGCTCACAAAGCCGATGCAGCAATCGAAGCGCAAGATCATCAAGACCCGGGCAGGGGAGCTGGGCCACCTGGACAGCCACTACCTCAGCCGGGATACCATCGTGGGCACCAAGCACCGCTACTACCTGGTGGGCCTCATCGACGCCTACACCCGTCTGGCCTGGGCCGAAGTGGTCGGAGACATCAAGAGTCTCTCCGTTATGTTTGCTGTATTGAAGTCCATCAACTTCCTCAATGCGGAGTACGGCATCCAATTCGAGGCTATCCTCACCGACAACGGCCCCGAGATGGCCTCCCCAAGGAACACCGAGGGCCACCCCATGGAACGGATGCTCAATGAACTGGGCATAAAGCACCGCTACACCCGCCCTTATAGGCCCCAGACCAACGGGAAGATAGAGCGGTTCTGGAGAACCTTGAACGAGGACCTGCTGGAGGGGACAACCTTCGAATCGGTCTCGGAACTGAAGGACGAGCTTCAGCAATACCTGATCTACTACAATACTCAGAGACCCCACCAGGCAATGGACGGAAAGACCCCTTTGCAAACCCTTAAATCTCTCTAATTCTGTCAACGAATTACCTGACATCTACAGGAATGACAGGGTAGTTAGCGTTGAGTCTGGCGAGAGCGAGGTGGGTGGAAGAAGGTCCAGGAAGGTAGGCACGAGACCTACCCATACGGGGGAGGGAAGGAGGGGACGTGGGTTAGAGGAGGGCTGTGGCTTCGCCGACGATGACTTTTTTGCCGTGCTGGTCTTCGGCCCAGATGTTTAGGTGGACGGTGGGGCGGGGGGTGGTGTCTTCGACTTCGGAGACTTCTGCGTTGTAGGTTAGGGTGTCTCCGTACCAGACGGGGGCGATGAACTTGGTGGTCAGCGTACCGCCTTCGATCCAGCCTTTGGGGTCGGGGAGCCAGCGGGTGAGGAGGACGGAGAAGAGGGCCTCGGTGAGGACGCCCTGGGCTATGGGCTCCTGGTACATGGTCTGGGAGGCGGCTTCACGGTCGGCGTGGAAGCTGGCCTTCCAATCGCTGCGGGCGGCTATTCTCTCGAAGAGGTTTTCGTAGGCGATGACCATCTCCTCGGTGATGGTGCGGGTGAGGGTAGGGGCGGTATCGCCTTTTCGGATGGTAGTCGCTCCGGCTTGGGCCATGACGCTCTCCTCGGGGCTAGGGGCTCGGGCGGACGGTGTTCTCACTGGGCCAGACGCTGGCGTGGTATTTCTCGGCGACCAGGATGCCGTCCTGGTTCCGGCTCTCGATGCGGAATGCGAGATACTGGTGGTCTCGCTTAACCCACTTGTCGACGATCTTCATCTTGCTGGTGATGGTGTCGCCGGGGTAGACGGGGGCGATGAAGGTGAAGCCGGAACGGGAGTGGAAGGACTCGCCGGGGCGTCGGTAGCCTGCGCCATCCATGATGGCTATGAAGTGGGCGTAGCAGTTCATGAGCACGGGCATGGCTACGATTTGTGAATAGCCGGCGTTCTTGGCGGCGTCGGAATCTCGGAAGAGGGGGAGGTCTTCTTCGAGGAGGTCGGCCAAGCGGTCAACGAGGTCTCGGGTGACGTGGAAGGTGTAGGGGGCGAACTCGAAGCCGATCTGGGCGTCTTCGTAGGTGAGTTCGATTATGGGGTTGGGATGTTCCATGTTGGTGCGGGGCCCCGTCTAGCCGCCGGCTATGGCGTTTAGGAAGTGGACCTCGCTGTCCTCGCGGACTTTTTCGAGGATGCCGAGCTGGGAGACTTCGCCGTCAACCGCGACGGCGAAAGCGGCCTTGAGGCGACCATTCTCGGTGAGACGGTCCTGCATTCCGGGAAATACTTCATCGAGATTCTTGATGATCTGGCGCACGGTCGTGCCCTGAATCTCGGCGCGGTCCTTACCGCCGGATAGAGTCCGCATCAGGGACGGAATAAAGACGGTGGCCATGACTCAACTCTCGGAGTTACCGTTGCTCAAAGCGGCCAGGACTGCCGGTGGGTTCATAGGCAGGTTTTCCAGCCTGATTCCTATGGCGTTGTGTATGGCGTCGGCGATGGCCGCAGGGGGCGCAATTATGCTGGCCTCTCCCACGCCCCGGACTCCGTAGGGATGGCCTGGGTTGGCGACTTCGACGATGACGGTGTCGATCATGGGGATGTCGAGGGAGGTGGGCATCCGGTAGTCGAGGAGGGTGAAATTGTCCATGCCACCCTCGGGGTTCATGTAATACTCCTCATTGAGGCCCCAGCCGATGCCCTGAACGCTGCCGCCCTGCATTTGGCCTTCCACATAGGACGGGTGGACGGCTTTGCCTACGTCCTGGACGCAGGTGAAGCGGAGGACGGTGACCTTGCCAGTCTCGGGGTCTATCTCCACGTCGGTGATGGCACCGGCGAAGGAAACGCCTACGCCCTTGGGGTCGACGGTGGACTTGCCGACGACGCCACCACCGGTATCGTTCATCTTGCGAGCCAACTCCTTGAATGAGATGGAGAGTTCGGGGTCCGACTTGGACCTGAATACGCTCTTGCTGAACTCAATGTTATCCGGCTCGATTTCCCAGAGGATGGCGGCCCGTTTGACCATTTCGTTGCGTACGTCCGCGGCGGCCTCATGGGCGGCCCAGCCGGTAGCGAAGGTTGTGCGGCTGCCGCCGGTGACGTCGGTGTAGCCTATGGAATCGGTGTCGACGACGGCGGGGTTAACGTCCTCGGGAGAGATGCCCAGGACCTCTGCGGCCTGCATGGCGATGGAGGCCCGGGTGCCGCCGATGTCGGTGGAGCCGATGAGCAGGTTGATGGTGCCATCATAGTTGACACTGATGGAGCAGGCCGACCTCCAGCCGATGTTCATCCAGAACCCGACAGCGACACCTCGTCCCCGGTTGGGTCCTTCCAGCTTGGAGGCGTAGTGGGGATGCGACTTCATGGCCTCGATAACCTCGGCGCAGCCGACCACGCCGAAGGAGGTGCCGTCGGCGCGACGGGTGCCTTCCTTGGACGTGTTGAGCATACGGAAATCCAAGGGGTCCATGCCAACTTTCTCTGCGAGCATGTCTACCACAGTCTCGGAAGCGAAGGCGGCGTTGGTTGCGCCGGGGGCCCTATAAGCGGCAGTTTTGGGCTTGTTAACCACGACATCGTAACCGTCAATGACGATATTGGGGATGTTGTAGCAGGCAAACACGCAGGTAGCGCCGGCGCCGACGGGGGAGCCGGGGAAGGCTCCGGCCTCGTAGGCGAGGTGGGCCTGTGCAGCGGTAAGTTTGCCGTCCCTGGTGGCGCCCATCTTTACCTTTACGTGGGAGCCGGGGGTCGGGCCTGTGCCCTCGAAGACCTCTCTGCGGGACATCTGCATCTTGACGGGTCGGCCGGTCTTCCTGGAGAGGAGCGCGGCCACGGGTTCCAAGTAGACGGGTATCTTGCCGCCGAACCCTCCACCTATCTCCATAGGCGTCACGCGTATCTTGGAAACGGGTATATCCAAGATTTGAGACATGGAGGTCCTTACGGGAAAGGCGCCCTGAGTGCTGGTCCAGACGTGGAGTCGGCCATCATTGTTCCAGAGGGCGGTACCGTTCTGAGGTTCGATGTAGCCCTGATGGACGGTTGCGGTGTCGAAATCTCTTTCGATGATGAAATCGGCCTTTGCAAAACCCTCCTCGATATCGCCGATGACCTGTTGGAAGTGGGTGGCGACATTGCTGGGCTCAGTGCCTTTTTCACCGGACTCGTCGGTGCGCATTTCCTCGTGGAGAATTTGGGAGTCGGAGGCCATGCCCTGGGGGGCACTGGTGACGGGCGGAAGGACCTCGTATTCGATATCGATGAGGGAAAGGGCCTCTTCGGCGACATGTTCGCTCACGGCGGCTACGCCTACTATGGCATGGCCGACGTAGAGGGCCTTCTCTCCGGCGAGGACGTTCTCCCGCTGGTAGTGTCTGGCAGGCTTGTCGGCGTCGTTGGTGGGGAAGTCTTTAGAGGTGACAACGGCGCGGACGCCTTCCAGGGCCTCGGCCTTGGAAGTGTCTATGGACTTGATGCGGGCGTGGGCGTGGGGGCTGCGCAAGACCCTACCGCGAAGGAGGTCGGCGGCCTGGAAGTCAGCGCCGTAGCGGGCGCGCCCCGTGACCTTGTCAGCGCCATCGTGACGGATGGGCCGGGTGCCGACTACATCGAACTCCTGATTAACAAGGACTACGTTGGAGTCGGTGCCCTGCCTTGTTGTCAACTCTTAGCCTCCTGCATCTTCTTAGCGGAGTCGAGTACGGCTCTAACTATCTTGTCGTAGCCCGTGCAACGGCAGAGGTTGTTGGCGAGCCAGAAGCGGATGCGGTCCTCTGAGGGGTCGGGTTCGCGTTCGAGGAGCGCCTTGGCCGCCACGATGAAACCGGGTGTGCAGATACCGCACTGAAGCGCGGCATTTTCGAGGAAGGCCTGCTGTATGGGGTGGAGGTTGTTGCCGTCGGCGACACCCTCGATGGTCTCGATGTTCTTGCCTTCGGCCTCGACTCCGAGGACGAGGCAGGAGGTGACGATGCGGCCATCCAAGTTCACGGTGCAGGCGCCGCAGTTGCCGTCATTGCAGCCTTCTTTGGAGCCGGTGAGCCCGATTACGTCGCGCAGGCACTCGAGAAGGCTTTGTCGGGGTTCGCAGAGGAACTCGACGTTTTCGCCGTTAATGGTCGTCTGTACGTAGGTTTTCCTGGGCATCTAAGACGCCTCCTTGGCCCGCTCGATGGCGGTGTTTAAAGCTCGTCGGGTCAAAACTTCACAGAGGTGTGTCCTGAATTCGATGGTGCCGCGCATGTCGGTAATGGGTCTGGCAGCGGCCTGGGCGAGCGCGGAAGCCTTACGAATGGACTCGTCGCTTATAGGCTGCCCGGCGAGGGCGTCCCCGGCTTCCCTGACGAAGAGGGGAGTTGGTGCGACGGAGGCGAGGGACACGCGGGCGGACTTGATGGTGTCTCCGTCCAACTCCACCGATACGCCTGCCCCGACTACGGCGATGTCCATTTCGTTACGGGGTATGAAGCGGATGTAGCGGGCGCCGGAGTTGGCAGCGGGGGCTGGGACGCTAATCGAGACAAGAATCTCGTTGGCGGCGAGTATGCTCTGACCGGGGCCGGTGCAGACGTCCTCGACGGGGACGCTACGGGTGCCGTTGGGTCCGGCGATATTAGCGGTTGCGCCGTAGGCTATCAACGCGGGAATGGAGTCGGCGCTGGGGGCGGCGTTACAGAGGTTGCCGCCAACGGAGGCTCGACCCTGGATCTGGATGCCCCCGATGATTAAGGTGCAGTCCACGAGGGCGGGGTAATGCGCCATCACAGCGGCGTCTTCGTAGATCTTGTAACATTCGACCGCTGCGCCAATGGTCAAGCCTGAGGCGGAGTCGTAGGAGAGCTCATTGAGCTCCGGGATGGCCTTGACATCGAGCAGCAAATCGGGCTGACGACGCCTGGCGCGAAGCTGAACGAGGATGTCGGTGCCACCGGCGAGGGCACGGGTGCGGTCGCCGTCACGGGCGAGGATATCGACAGCCTCGCTAAGGGACGTAGGGCTAAGGTAATCGATCCATTTCAAAGGCGGGCCTCTTTTCCCCCTCAAACGAGGGACAGGTTGAGTCCTAGGCTTAGGGCCACGGGTATTACTTCCTAATGAAGCGGTTCCAAGATACCGATAGGCTAAAGTTGTGTCAAGGGTGTGGGAAGGGGAGGAGGGGAGGTAGTTGGGCCGCATTTCGCAAGTCGGCTGATAAGCGGGAATTACGGCGATAAGTGGAAGAATGGAGACGAGTGAGTGAGTATGAAGAAACTCAGCTTAGACGGCATGGCAATTTTCACTGGCTCCCCTGACTAACGGCTTGAAATATCATGGATATAAGGGTCTGTTTACCTTTCTTGAAAGGGGGGGAGGGGGGTGCTAGTATTCCACCCTTATTGGTGCAGGTTGAGGGGGTTGGGTTTGACAAAAGACCGGATGTTGATAAGCAATTGAGCCGTTTATCCGATACATTTGAACGGGCCCGAGCGGCTGATAGACCCGTCATTGCGACATTTCTAACAGTCGGGTTTCCTGACAGGGAGTCGACGCAGGCTATGGTAGGGGCGATGGTGGAAGGTGGGGCCGACATTATCGAGCTTGGGGCTCCATTCAGTGATCCCCTTGCGGAAGGGCCGACCGTACAGAGGTCCAGCCAGGTTGCTCTTGATCAGAACATCACTCTTGCGGACTGCCTCGATTGCTGCCGGAACGCACGAAGCCGATTTCCGGACGTTCCGTTGATATTGATGGGATACTACAATCCGCTGCTGAGCTATGGGCTGAACCGGTTTGCCGATGATGCGTCGGAGGCAGGTCTCGATGGGCTGATTGTTGTCGATTTGCCTCTCGAAGAGGCGGGGCCATTGCAGAGCGCGGCCAAGGCCCGGGGCATGGACTTCATATTTCTCCTGGCCCCAACCAGCACGGAGGAGCGGATAAAAAGGGTGGTGGCGGTGTCATCGGGGTTCGTGTACTGCGTCGGCTTGACGGGTGTCACGGGGGCGAGACGGGAAATGGGCGCCGATCTTCCGGAGTTTCTGGGCAGGGTGCGGGCGGAGACGGACTTACCGTTATTGGTCGGGTTTGGGATTTCGGCAAGAGAGCACGTGGAAAGGGCCGCTTCGATGTCAGATGGAGTGGCTGTGGGTAGCGCTCTAATAAACCTGATCGAGCAGTCGGTGCCTGGGGACCGGGAAGAGAATGTAAGGAATTTTGTGCGCGGGCTTCGGGGCTGCGCTGAGGCTTTGTAACAGGAGAGTTTTTATTTTGTGGTGCAGAGGAATACGCGGGGCCATTACGGCAACAGAGAACAGTGAGGAATCGATCCTTGAGGCTACGACTGAGCTTCTCCAGAAGATGATCAAGGCGAACGACATTGAGGCCGATCAGATAGCCTCGGCGACGTTTACTACGACGGAGGACCTGAATGCGGAGTATCCGGCGGTCGCGGCCCGGCGGCTGGGTTGGGTGGACACGGCCCTTCTGTGCGGCCACGAGATGAACGTACCTAAGGGACTCAAAAAGGTGATCCGGGCAATGGTGCTGATCAATACGGAGAAGACGGCGAAAGACATAAAGCACGTTTATATGAAAGACGCAAGAAAGCTCAGGCCGGACAATGCGGGGCCCGCGTACATAGAGGAGGCGGAGAGCGTGTAGGGAGTCGGGGGTGGGGGGGATGGGATGATTGAGAGGGTACGGGATATTGCGCGGACTCTGGAGCAGGTTTATACGTAGGAGTAGTTGGGGCAACAAATGAGAGTCCTTGGTGTGGTGGCGATCACCCTGGCGCTAGTTTTGAGTGCGTGCAGTGGGACAGATGAAGCCCCGATGCCGACGCCGGACGTTGGGTCGGAGGTTAGGACAGCGGTCGCTGAAGCCCTGCCGACAGCTACGCCGACCCCTCTCCCGGATATCGACGCGACAGTTGAGGCACGGCTGGCGGTCACGATGGCGGCAATGCCCCCCACGGCTTTACCTGCGCCCACACTGGTCTCGACGCCTACACCCGTGCCCACGCCTACGCCCGTGCCAACACCCACGCCTACGCCTGTACCGACGCCCACGCCTACACCCGTGCCGACTGCCACGCCTACACCCGTGCCGACCCCCACGCCTACACCCGTGCCTACACCGACACCTGTGCCTACAGCCACGCCTACGCCTGTTCCCGGTTTAGAAGTTAGTGCGATGGTCAAGCAGGCAAGGCCTGCCGTCGTTAGGATAACCAGCAGCGCGGGTACAGGTACTGGGGTGATATTCGATTCCCAGGGCAGAACGGGATACGTGGTCACTAATGAGCATGTTGTAGAGGCGCAGTCGAGAGTGAATGTGACGGTAAACGATTCGACGACTTATAACGGGACGGTGTTGGGGGTCGATTCGGTCCGGGACCTGGCAGTGTTGAGCATTTGCTGCGGCGATTTCACTGCTTTGGAATTCGGGGATGCGACGGCGCTGGAAGTAGGGGACGAAGTGGTGAACATTGGATATGCGTTGGGCATCGAAGGGCAGGCTACTGTTACAAAGGGGATAGTGTCGGCGTTGCGCTACGACTCAGATCATCAGGCGTATGTGATTCAAACGGACGCGTCGATAAACCCGGGTAACAGCGGCGGCCCCATGCTTTCTCCTGAAGGCCGAGTGCTGGGGATCAACTCGTTTGTATACGTGTCGGACTATGGAGCGGAGGGGATCGGGTTTGCAATATCAGCGAGGACGGTTATAGACCGGGTGCCGGTCCTGCGGGCCGGGACGGCGGTGCCGACCGCAACTCCTACAAGCCCTACCCCGACACCTTTTGCGAGTCAGGGATATGACTTTGGGCCTAAGGGTGGTGCCCTGCGACACGACGCATCTAATAGGTTTATTACAACTGAATACGTTAACGTTTCAATATCCAACA
>CBDFLQ010000002.1:0-35817 GCA_965249275.1 Dehalococcoidia bacterium | reverse complement strand
CCCCGTCTTCCACTTGGTCCGCCAGGCGTGTCGGAATGTGTGTCCCGCCTTCCCGGTGCTGCACGCGACCCAGTGCCTCCCCGTCTCTCCAGTACCGACGCATGTCGTCCTCACTGAGCGGGTGCGGCGCCTCCATGGGCGATGGCCTCTGTCCGTCGTATACCAGGTACCGCTTACCGTCGATTACCTCCTCGTGAGGAGCGCGGGCACGGTATTCGGCTGGCAGCCGATCATATATTTCCTCGGGCTCGTTCGAGTGAGAATCCGCCGAGATGATTGCTAGCTCCGGCATCAGGGTCTCCTTTAGCTCACCGGGAACCGGTACAGGTCCGCGGCATTCTGAAACACTACTTTGCGCTTGATGTCCTCCGAATACCCTTCGAAAATCCGGTCGATGACCTCCGCCGAGTGGGGGAATGTCCCCTCGTCGTGGGGATAGTCGCTGCCCCAGAGCAACGCAGTCTCGCCGATGTAGTCCAGCGTTGCTAAGGCCACGGGGTCGTCTCCGAAGGTCGCATGACCCTGCCGTTTGAAATAGTCGCTCGGGTTCAACTCCAGCTTCGGCTCGACCCACATGTGCTTGCGCTGGTACTGCTCGTCCAGCGCATACAGCACCCATGCCAGCCACCCCGCCCCGCACTCCACCACCACGAAGTCCAGCCCCGGGTGCCGCATCGGCACCCCTGATGCCAGCATATGGGAAACCGGCTCTATACCCTCGGCCATGCTGATGATCATGTATGGCAGGAATCCGTTGTCATCGTCCTCTTCGCCGACTTTATCCGGCAGGTGGTCTTCTGTGCCTGTGTTGAAGTGTAGGCTGAATACCAGCCCGGTCTCCTCCAACGCCTTCCACAGCGGCTCGTACACCTTGCGGTTGTAAGGCTGGTTCTTGATGCCGATGGGGCTGCTGACCAGCTTGAATCCCAGCTCGGCAAGCCTGTAGGCTTCCTTTACCGCTGCCGGGACGTCCAGGGTCGGCAGGATCGCGGCAGGAGCTAACCTGTCCGCCCGGCTCCCGAAAAGCTCATGGATCCAGTCGTTGTAAGTCTGGGCCACGGTCATCTGGAATTCGGTGTCCGGAGTCCCGAGGTAGGTAAGCAGGTCGTTGCAGTAGATCACCTCTCCTGCCACGGTGTCCCTGTCCTGGTCCTTCAGCCTGCGCTTGATGTCCCGTCCTTGCGTCGGGTCGTCTCGCCACTCCCGGTTCATGTCGTCTTCGTCCACCCGGCTCTCCGCAATGTCGTACCTGCGTGGCTTGCGCCCCTCCACGATCTGATATTCACCACCGTTGATGACTTCCGTGTGGGGCAGCCGCTCCCGGAATTGGGCCGGGACCCTCATCTTGAATTCGTCGCTCTCCTGCACGTGGGAATCGGCGGATATGAAACGCAAATCAGCCATTCTTACCTCCTCGATACTTGAGGCTCGCAAGCCTCACGCGAACGCCCTAATGGACGAGATACCCCAGTGAACGGCGATAATCTATGTCCGTCCTATGCCAGGGTACACTTCCCGTCCATAACATCCTCGTTCGGGGGACTCGCACGATACTCTTCGGGTAACCGATCGTAGGTCTTCTCCGGCCCAATTGCACGGGAGTCGGCCGAGATTATGGTTAGCTCAGATATCTTGGTCTGGTCTAGCTCACCGGGAACCCGTACAGTTCCGCAGCGTTCTGGAATACTACTTTGCGCTTGATGTCCTCCGAATACCCTTCGAATATCCGGTCGATTACCTCGTTCGAGTGTGGGAATGTGCCTTCGTCGTGCGGGTAGTCGCTGCCCCAGAGCAACGCCTTCTCCCCGATGTAGTCCAGTGTCGCCAGCGCCACCGGGTCGTCCCCGAAGGTCGCATGGCCCTGCCTCTTGAAGTAATCGCTCGGGTCTAGCTCCAGCTTCGGCTCGACCCACATGTGCTTACGCTGGTACTGCTCGTCAAGCGCATACAGCACCCATGCCAACCACCCCGCCCCGCACTCCACCACCACGAAGTCCAGCCCCGGGTGCCGCATCGGAACCCCCGACGCCAGCATGTGCGATACGGGCTCAATCCCTTCCGCCATGCTGATGATCATATAGGGCAGGAATCCGTTGTCGTCGTCCTCCTCGCCCACGTGGTCCGGCAGGTGGTCCTCCGTGCCTGTGTTGAAGTGCAGGCTGAATACCAGCCCGGTCTCCTCCAGCACATCCCACAACGGCTCGTACACCTTGCGGTTGTATGGCTGGTTCTTGATGCCGATGGGGCTGCTGACCACCTTGAACCCCATATTCGCCAGCCTGTAGGCTTCTTCCACCGCTGAGGGAACGTCTAGCGTCGGCAGGATGGCCGCTGGGGCGAACCGGTCGGGGTGCTCTCCGAATATTTCGTGCACCCAGTCATTGTATGTGCGGGCGACCGTCATCTGGTACTCCGTGTCGGGAGACCCGAGATACGTTAGAAGAGCGTTGCAATAGATAACCTCACCCACCACGCTGTCCCGGGTCTGGTCCGAGAGCCGCCGATTGATGTTTCGCCCCCCATCCGGGTCCTCTCGGAAATTGCGGTTCAGATCATCCTCATTGATTCGGGTCTCCGCCACATCGAATCGCCTGGGCTTCCGTCCCTCGACTATCTCGTACTCGCCCCCATCGATGATCTCCTTGTGGGGAAGCCGCTCCCGAAAGTGTGCCGGTACCCTCATCATGAATTCATCGGACTCCTGCACGTGGGAATCTGCGGAGATGAATTGCAAATTTGCCATCTCGCCCTCCTGGCTAAAACAGACGCTCTGCCTTGATATGGAATGCCCCAAAATGGGGGGATTTACCTATTGGATAGGGTGATTGTACTACCCGCGTAGGCAGTGTCAAATTAGTGGTCTAAAGAAGGGAATCACTCTTAATGAATAGGTGATTATGTACGGGAGGTAACGAATCGACTGGATGCAATGAACTCTCTGTGACAGGAGACAGGACTACTGGAGTCTAGGTTGTACCATTACCGGTGACTCGTAGCCTTCATCTATCGGGAGATTCTTCTGACGAGCGGCTTGCGTTGCTAACCGATCGCAACGCTCGTTATAGCGGTTACCGGCGTGCCCTCGTACCCAGCGGAACTCAACTTCATGCTCTGAACAGAGGTCAAGGAGGCACTTCCATAAGTCTGGATTGACGGCCCGGTCCTTCTTGTTGCGCATCCAACCCTTGGCTCGCCAGCGCTCCACCCAACCCTTTTCTATGGCATCGACGACGTAACGGGAATCACTGTAGAGAATTACGACGTAGCTCTGTTTTAGAGTCTGAAGGGCCTTTATCGGCCCCATCAGTTCCATGCGGTTGTTGGTCGTGAGGCGGTATCCTCCACTGAGTTCCTTGCGCTGTTCACCGAATTGCAGCACTACTCCATAACCACCGCGCCCGGGGTTGCCAATACAGGCACCGTCGGTGTGAATAGTAACCTGCGGTTTTGCGGTCATAGTAGAAACCCTATGGCCAAGTCTTCCCGAAGTCGTTCCGCAGCAGCACCTTGCCTGTAAACGAAGCGTCCTGCTGTGCCAACCATAGCGTCGAGGCCACCACAACCTCGGCAGGCTCTATAACCAGCCCCCGAGGATTGTTGTCCGGGTTCCAGTTGCGCGTCATGTAGGAAGTCACCAGCCCCGGGCTCATCGCGTTTACCGCTATGTTGTAGGGCTTCAGGTCCTCGGCCATGTTCAGGCTGAACCGGTCCAGCGCCGCCTTGGACGCCCCGTAAACAATGTGGTTGGGTTCACTCCAATTAGCGTTCCTTGAACTGATGTTGATGATGTTTCCCTGTCGCCGCTCGAGCATTGTCGGAACAATGTATTTGCACATCAAAAACGGCCCACGCACGTTCACTGTCATCACCCGGTCGAAATCGCCCACCGACATATCGACTATCGAACCCCTGACCGACAGGCCCGCATTGTTGATCAGCACGTCCACCGCCCCAATCTCCGAGTGCACCCTATCGACCGTCGACTTCACGTCCGCTTCCTGGGTGACGTCGCACGCAATCGCGTGCGCCCTCCCCCCCGACGCCTTAATCCGCTCAACCGTCTCTTCCAGAGAGCCTTGCCACTCGCCCGTGTTCGGGGCCAGGGTCCGGGCGGTAGCAACCACTATCGCCCCTTCCGCCGCAAACCCGACCGCCAAGGCCTCCCCCACCCCGCGGCTCGCACCAGTTATCAGTACCACTTTGTCTTTGAGGGCCATGGGGGTTCCTTTGGGTGGATCAGAAGGGCAAGTCAGGTACTGTAGGAGGACGGGGGCGTTAAATTAAGAGTTGGCTCGAAGCCCCTCCACCCCCGACCCGCAACTCACCGGCGTCGGCGCAAATGTGAACAATTGGGGACGAGGCCAGCATCGGGTGTATCATGTCTTCGAAACGCCTGCGGTCGCTGTGCCCCGCCCATCGCTGCCAGTCCTGAACACTGCGCCACGTACTTACCACTATCATCGTCGCGTGGTTGCTCACGTCCACAAGCGTCTCTCCGGAAATATATCCGGTCTGCCGGGTTGCCATCGCCCTCATCTCCACAAGGATATCCAGAGACCGGGCCTCGCTGCCCGGCAGCACATGGCGCTCTATAACAATCTTAGCTTGCATCGCACCTTCTAGCCGGTGGCCGCCGCACCCGGCTTCGCATCAGACCTACATGGTCTACACGCACTTCTACGCGCTAAAACTTACCCGTACGGGGTGTCGCCTGTCAATCCGACGCCCCTCCCCCTCCGATTGCATTACCCCCGTGACATGATAACCTTCCTCTAGCTCTATCCTAGTGTTAGGTGACCAACCAGCATGAAAGTAAACGCCCACCTCGATACCAACAAACTCTCTGACATCGCTGAACAGGCCACCCGCGCCGAGGCCCTCGGATTCGATTCCCTCGCCCTCGCCGAACTCACCCTGGACCCCTTCTTGTCCTCCACCCTGGCCGCACAGCACACCCGAAACGCCGGCATCAAGACCGCTATCGCCGTGGCCTTCCCCCGCAGCCCCATGACCACGGCCTACATGGCCTGGAACATACAACAACTGGCAGGCGGTAGATTCGAACTGGGCCTTGGCACTCAGGTCAAGGGCCACAACGAAAGGCGTTTCAGCACCCCCTGGGTCTCCCCCGGCCCCCGGCTCAAGGAGTACATCGCCTCACTCAGGGCCGTATGGGACACATGGCAGAACGGTACGCCGTTAAACTTTCGCGGTAAGTTCTACAACCTAACCCTGATGATTCCCGTCTTCGATCCCGGCCCCATCCCTCAGCCCCGCATCCCCATTTCCATTTCCGCCGTGAACAAATACATGCTGCGATTGGGTGGAGAGGTGGCCGACGGGGTCCAGCTGCACAGCTTCTGCACCCCCAAATACGTCCACGAGGTTGTGTTGCCCACGGTCGAAGAGGGCGCTAAGAAGGCCGGCCGTTCACTGCAGGACGTGGCCGTTACCGGCGGCTGCTTCATAATCGCCGAGACACCCGGCAAAGACCTCGATGCCCAAGTCGCCGCCGTACGTCAGCGTATCGCCTTCTACGCCTCCACCCGCACCTACAAGTCCGTGATGGACGTCCACGGCTGGGGAGACGTGACCCTGGAGCTGCACCGGCTATCCCTCAAGGGCATGTGGCAAGAAATGACCGCCCTCATTACCGACGAAATGCTCGACGCCTTCGCCATATTCGGCTCCTACGACGCCCTTCCAGGCCTCATAGAGAAGCGGTACGGCGGATGGGCCTCCAGCGTGGACCTGGGCCTCCCGGACGGGCCCGACGATAGCGTGAAGCAGGCTATAGAGAAGATAAAGCAGATCGCCTGAGAGCGCCCCCTACGAAAATATCTCCAGCAGCCGCTTCCTCCGGTAACCGAAGATCCTACGCAGCTCTTTCGCCACGAATAGATGCTCGACCGGCCACCCGAACGGCACCCGATAGTCGACGTGGTCGGTCACCAGCGTGCCCTCCGACGTCTCCTCGAAAGTGTGCCAATGCAGCCAATACCGATACGGCCCGCTGACCTGGAAGTCACAGAACTCGAAGGGAGGGTCCCACACCGAGATTTCGCTCTTCCACTTGAACGGCACCCGGTATAGGCTGATCCTGTAATCTATAATGGTTCCAAGGCCCATCTCTATCGGCGTCGGCGTCACTATCGAAAAACTGACCCACGGTGGCGTTAGGAGGTTCAGGTTCTCGGCAGAGGCTAAGAAGTGGAAAACCGGCTCCCGAGCGTGGGGCAGCAGCAGCTCTTCGTGGTATTGATAGGGCATGAGGCTTGCACCGGCGAAAACTGTAGGCTTTCGCACGGTTCGTTATATTACATTGGCCGATTAAGCAACGGATAGGCCCCGACTACCTCCCCTCTCCACTCCCTCGGGGCCCTTAGCAGTGAATCGGGGGTAACGATTATGAAGATTCTCGACAGCGACATGCACGTCCACGAGCCTTGGGACATCTGGCTCAACTACATCTCCCCCGAGTTCCGGGACCGAGCCCCCGTCGGCGCCACCAAAGACCCGATGGACATGAACACCCTGATCAACGGCAAGCCCATAGGCTTCGCCCAGGACACAGGCGTTAGGGACAACCGCGAAGAGCAAATTCACCGTGAAGTCGAGAAACTCCAGTCCGAGAGGCTCCCCGAGGGCATAGCCCGTGGCTTCGACGCCGTCTCCCAGGTCCACGCCATGGACGTCGAGGGCCTTACAGCGGCCGTCCTACTCCCGACCCGCGGCCTCGCCGTAGGCGCCGTAGATTTCAACGACCGGGCCTTGGCTTCCGCCGTCTCACGGGGCTACAACGACTGGCTTTATGACTTCTGTTCCCAGGGCCCCGGCAGGCTCTATGGCGCGGCCATGATCACCCTGGAGGACGTGGACGACGCCATTGCCGAGATTAAGCGCTCCCGCAAAGACCTTGCCTTCAAGGGCGTCTTCGCCCGACCCAATCCCCTCCGCGACCGCAACTGGCACGATGATGTCTACGATTCCCTTTGGGCCGTCTGCCAAGACTTGGATGTGCCCATGATCTTTCATGAGGGTTTCCGCAGCAACCTTCCCCAGGCCATGGCCGAAAGGTTCCTCCGGGAACAGGACAAGGTCTGGACCATGGCCCACGTCGCCTGCCACCCCATCGAGCAGATGTACGCCTGCCTCTGCATGTGTGTAGGCGGCGTTTTCGAGCGGTTTCCCAAGCTCAGGGTCGGGTTCCTTGAAGGAAACGCCAGCTGGATACCCTTCTGGCTCTGGCGCATGGACGAGCACTACGAGTTGAGGCGCAATTGGACCGAGGGCTACATCTCCATGCCCCCCAGCGAGTACTTTAAACGCCAGGGCTACGTCTCCATCGACGC
Organism: Dehalococcoidia bacterium; assembly: GCA_965249275.1. GTDB lineage: Bacteria > Chloroflexota > Dehalococcoidia > Plut-88900 > Plut-88900 > Plut-88900. The sequence goes on along the minus strand of CBDFLQ010000002.1, from coordinate 28,465 downwards.
CGACGAAAAGCCCGCCGCTTACGCCGTTGACTGGGCGGGTGACGAGAATTTTGTCTTCTCCACCGACTACCCCCACACCGACTCCAAATACCCCCACGCCGTCGAGGAGTTCCTCAAACTCCCCATCCCCGACGACTCCAAGCGCAAAATCCTCTGGGACAACTGCGCCCGCCTCTACGGCATGATCAACGGCGCCTAGCTACACGTCCCGTCTAACCGGAGAACTTGGCTCTATACCTAGTGGTGGCCCTCCCCGGGGCTGGGCCGCTCATCCTGAGCTGAGTCGAAGGGTCGAGCGTGGGGGCGGCCCAAGTACCGTTAATCCGTCGCGTACGCCCCACCTTCCAACCTAGTCCCTCCTCCACTGTCATTCCGAGGCTCCGCGAGGAATCTAGGACTTGCGCGCTCACCTTGCTTGTCCAGCCCGCCCTCCCCTCCTCCCTCTACCAAGAACTATCGGCAATGCCACGGTACGGCATTGCCGATAGTTCAATTAAACAGGTCAGGTGGGCCGGAACCGGTTAATTCCGGGAGTGGAGGGAAAGAACTGGCCCCTCTCCTCCGGCGGGCCGTAGGTGCTCCTCTGGCGTAAGAGGGCTAGGGTGACCCCACCTCCCTACAGCACCTGCCACACCCGCTTCCCCTCCAACCTCACAATCTGACCGAAACCCGGGGCCGGGAAGTGCCCCGCAGCCACCTTTAACCCCTTCTCCTCCACCATCTTCATCACCGACTCTCGCGTCTCACGCGCCACGTCGTGATCGCAGTCCGCAATGACCTTCCATCCCGTCTCTTGGACCTGCTTCGGGTGGTGCGCCACGTCCCCTAAAACCAACCCCTGCTCGCCCTGAGACGAGATCAGCAGGCTCATGTGGCCCGGTGTATGGCCTGGGGTGTGAATCGCAGTGATTTCGTCGGTTATCACCCGCTCCTTACCCGACACCAGCTCCAGCTTCCCCATCTCGTAAAGCGGCTCGACGGTGGCCGCTTCGTAAAAATACTTCTCCTTGGCCTCCGGCTCGTTCCTGAAGAACTCCCAGTCGATCTCGTGGGCCACGTACCTGGCCTTGGGAAACAGGACAGCCGGGGCGTCGCCGTTCCGAGATATGTTCCAACCCGTGTGATCGAAGTGCAGATGCGTCATGAACACCATGTCCACGTCCCCCGCATCCACTTTGTTCGCCTTCATCTCATCGAACAAGCTGCCCCACTCCCCTCCGACGCCCTCAGCCTCCACATCTCCCATCCCCGTGTCCACCATAATGGTCTGCCCCCCTGACCGGATCAAGAAAGACCCCAAGTTGGTCGAGAACTCGGGCTCCGCCTCGGGCGACACACAGCCGCACCCCCACGTCCGGGTCACCTCGTCCCCGTACATATCCCGCACCGCGCCATCCATGTGCCCGTCCGATAGCGACAGCACCGTCACATTTCCGATTGTCAGTGTATTGCCAGCCAAGGTTTTGCCTCCAATATCGCGGTTATTAGCAGCCCCCGCCCCCCATCTCCCTCCCCTCGCCATTTAACCCCGCCCCAACCCGTTTGTCGAGTGGGTGTGACACGAGCCCCTTGCCCCGGCCCCACCCCATGTACTACCTTTACCCCCTATGGAAAAACCCTTCAATACTCCCCTGTGGGCTGCACCGTCCTTCCCCATCTCGGGGGCCCACCGCAGCGGGGTTTTCCCTGGAACAATCATACAGGCACGACGTTTTGATTATTACAATCAAAGAAGGAGAAAGAATGCGGACCAAAGAGCTTGGTAATACGGGTGTCGAGATACCGGAGATCGGGCTGGGGACCTCCCAGTACAGCGGAGGCCTCGAGCCCTTGATGCGCGGCATAGAAGCCGGCGCAACGCTCCTCGACACGGCCGAGCGTTACGGCACCGAGGAGGTGGTAGGCGAAGCAGTCCGCAGTCGCCGCGACTCCGTGTTAGTCGCGACGAAGGTCTCGGGCGCCAACGTCAAGTACGACCAGGTCATTGATGCCGCCAACCAGAGTCTCGCCAGGCTCGGTGTCGACTGCATAGATCTCTACCAGGTCCACTGGCAGGACCCCAACGTCCCCATCAAGGAGACCATGAGCGCCATGGAGGTCTTGGTCGACGAGGGGAAGGTGAAGTACATCGGCGTCAGCAACTACACCGCCGACCAGATGAAGGAAGCCCAGGACTCCCTGAAGAGCAATCGCATCGTCTCCAACCAGGTCCTCTACAACCTCGCCGACCGGGAGATCGAGGACGAAGTGCTGCCATACTGCCAGGAGAACGGGATTACCGTACTGGCCTTCAGTCCCTTGGCCCAGGGTCGGCTGGCGTCCCTGTCCTTCTTCTGGCGCACCAAGGCCATGAACGCCCTCAGGCGAATAGCCGGGGAATTGAGCAAGACCAGCGCCCAGGTGGCCCTCAACTGGTGCATCTCCAAGCAGAACGTGGTCCCGATACCCAAGTCCAGCCAGGAAGCCCGCGTCCTCGAATTCTGCGCAGCCTCCGGCTGGAACCTCACCCCCGACCAGGTCGCAGAGCTGGACCGCCTCTTCGTCCGCTACTAGTCCTGAATCGGGACAATAGCTCGATTAGCCGCAGGGCTCCTTCATTTACTATGTCTCACCACCGGGATTTGACCCCGAAGGACTCGGCCCACCTCGCATCGCTGAGCGGAGCCGGGACCCGTACCGCCTGATGAGTATCACGGCTGCGCCTATTACCAGGATAACCGGGCTGAATATCCCCACCCAGATAAGTACGGCCAGTGCCACCTTTCCTACCGCCGACAGTGCCCTGACCGCCGTCTTCGCCGTCTCCCCCACATCCCATCCACCCACCGCGAACCCCTCGACCTTGGTGACATGAACTGTAAAGGAGTCGGTTGAGCTGACCCGGCCCACGTCGCTCATCGCACTTACCGTCACGACTACCTCGTACGGCCTGGGCCTGAAGTCCGAATACTCGTGGGACACTGCAATGCGGCTTTCCGAATCTTCGATACTGCCCGTTACCGTCGGAGACCCGTCCCCGAACTCCCACTGGTATTCGAAGTCCCACAGTTCTGCCGGCCGGGTGAACCGCGCAACGTAGTCGACCTCGTCTCCTTCTTCAACCGTCTGGCTCTCTCCGGCAAACACGTCGATAGTTGGGACCTCCCGCACTATCGCCTCCATGGAGGCCGACCCTTCCGCTAACCCCTCCTCACCGGCTCCCGTCAGGTCAACCCTGACGATGTATGGGGAATCTCGATCATCTTCATACGTGTGCGTTACCGTCGCCGTCAGCCGTGTTCCGTCAGGCCTAAGGGTGCTTCCTGATCCGGCAGCCGACGTACCATCCCCGAAATCCCACACGAATGAGAATTCTTCTATCCCCGGCGGCGCTCTGAATGACGCGCGGAATCGGCCGTTCTCACCCACCCTCAGCGATGCGTCTGGCCCCGGGTCAACCTCGATTTGCACTGGGGAGACCTGTAGGTTCACCTCGATAAGCGAGAATGCCGATGTCTGACTCAGGTAGTTGATCCTTCCCTGCATCCCCTCTATCCGCTCCTCCAGCGCCGAAAGCTCCTTCTCGACAAGCAAGGCATCCTCGATCGTCCCCGACTGCTCCAGGAACGATAGGAGCCTGTCTCTCGTTGCCCTGAGGCTCACCAGCCTCGATTCAATGTCCACATACTCATCCGTTACGTCCTGGCTCGTAATCTCCCGAGATGCCACTTCAAGGGCCAGCGCCTCTATCATGTTGAAAGCGTCCTGCAGCGATCCCGCCGGGACCCGAATGGCGATTGATCCGCTATGCTGAGAGACTCGGTTAGAGCCAACCACCCAGCCACCGAGATCAGTGGAGACATCCGTGATCTGGGACAACGCATCCGCCACGTCGTTCACAACCAAGGACATGCGTCCTGTGTGGACGATGATGCGGTTCTGGGCGAATGAGGTCAGTTGTACTGTAACTTCGGTTTTTTCGGAAGAGTCGCCGATAGAGGCGCTGTCGGTGTCCATCCAGTCGTCGAATGCCTCTATTTCCTCCTCTAGAGCCTCCCCATCCCTCATCATTAGCAGCACCGCGGTTGGCTCGGCCATAATCGCAACTTGGTTGGACTCGTCGGACATGTCAAATGACCGTTCAGGGTCCGATAAGGACGCCCCGGAGTCCGATGCCCCGCAAGCCGAGGCAAAAGCCACAACTATCGTTGCTGCCATGACCAATAACGCCCAGGCCAATCGATGTATCTTCAAAACGCGCCTCCAGCCATATTCTCCCTTTCCATAATCATATAACGATTGCCTCGCCTAAAATGTTCCATCACACCTGACTCCAAGCCTTTCCTGATACCCTTGAGCATGCTTCAAGTTCGTCGAAAAGGGACGGCAAAAGAGCGCCACCCGTGACTAACGCGCCGTTTGTATATGAGGCTCTACTCCAGTTCATGTAAGTGAAAGACTACCAAGGCTGTCGCTCAGCAGGTCTCGCCTTCCAGGCCTTTAACTCGCTATAATCTCGGGAGCAAGCCTTCTTGTGCCTGAATCGTATCGCTTTGCTTGACATCGAATCTGCAAAGTGATAACTTTCACTGACTAATCAAAAAATGAAAGGCTGAGAAGAGGAGTAGTAGGAATACCGAAAACCTCTAGAGAGCCGGGGTAAGGTGAAAGCCCGGCGGTCGTAGGTTCCCGAACTCGCCTCAGAGCTGCCAATCCGAAAGCCGTAAGTCGGCAAGTAATTTTGGCCGGTTGACAACCGTTACAGGTCCTGAGATCTCCCGGCATGCCGGGAGATGAAGAAGGGTGGTACCGCGGATTCTCCGCCCCTTTAGGGGTGGGGATTTTTTTTACCCGACACAGGAAATTGAAAATAGGCGAGTTGCCCGGAGGCCCGAACCCAGGGCCCCGAGTTGGTGATCGGAAATGAAACTGAACGGCTCTCAAATTGTATTGGAATGCCTCAAAGCCGAGGGCGTCGACGTGATGTTCGGCCTTCCCGGAGGGGCAATACTGCCCTTCTACCAGACCCTCCCCGAGTACCCCGGGATCCGCCACATCCTCGTCCGGCACGAGCAGGGCGCGGCAATGGCCGCGGACGGCTACGCCCGGTCCACAGGCAAAGTAGGTGTTTGCGTGGCCACTTCGGGGCCCGGTGCCACTAACCTGGTAACTGGGATCATGACCGCACAGATGGACTCCGCTCCGATAGTCGCAATCACCGGGCAGGTGCCCCGGGCCATGATCGGCAAGGACGCCTTCCAGGAATCGGACGTTACGGGCATCACCCTGCCTATAACTAAGCACAACTACCTGGTCATGGACACCAACGATCTGCCCATGACTATCAAGAAAGCCTTCCACCTGGCCCGCACCGGACGCCCGGGGCCCGTGCTGGTAGACATTCCTAAGGACGTCCAGACCGAAGAGGTGGAGTTCCACGGCTATCCTGAGACTGCGGTGCTCCCCACATACAATCCCGGCTCGGACCTCAAAGCTGCTGATCTCAAACGTGCTGCAGAGATGATAAAAGCCGCCAGGAAGCCGATTATCATAGCGGGACGGGGTGTTAACATCTCTGGTGCTCACGCCCAGCTTCTGGAGCTTGCGGAAAAGGCTCAGATCCCCGTCATAACCACCCTCCTGGGCCTCGGATCGATACCCGGTAGCCACCTGCTGAACGTGGGTATGCCCGGGATGCACGGTGTTGCCTGGGCCAGCATGGCCATCGACGAAGCGGACCTGCTCATTGGCATCGGCATGAGGTTTGACGACCGGGTCACCGGAAACGTAAACCTCTTCGCCCCCAGGGCCAAAAAGATACACATCGACATCGATGAGTCGGAAGTGGCTAAGAACGTGATCGTGGACCTGGCTCTCGTCTCCGACGTGAAGGAAGTACTCAACGAGCTCAACCCTCTTGTGGAGCGCACTATTCACGCCGAGTGGGTCGGTCAGATCGACGAGTGGCGCCGGACCCACCCATCCTTAACAATAAGGGAAACCAATGACCTTCTGCCCCAACACATCCTGTCCGATCTGAACCGGGAGACGGCTGGCGAAGCGATCATTGTTACGGGCGTGGGACAGCATCAGATGTGGGCCGCACAGCGATTTGTCTCCGACAAACCTGGCAGGTTCATCACCTCCGGGGGCGCTGGGACGATGGGATACGAGGTCCCGGCCGCTATGGGAGCCCAGGTGGGCAACCCCGACAGAGTAGTGTGGTCTATCTGCGGCGATGGCGGCTTTCAGATGACAATGTCGGAAGTGCTGACCATGGTCCAGAACGAAATACCCGTCAAGCTGGCGATAATGAACAACGGATTCCACGGCATGGTGCGGCAGTGGCAGGAGCTCTTTTACAACAAGAGCTACGTAGCCACCGAGGTCCATGCCCCGGACTTCGTCAAACTTGCAGATGCCTTCGGGTGCATGGGACTGAGAGTGACCGAGAAGGACCAAGTGGTCCCCGCAATACGGGAGGCCACTGCCCACAATGGCCCGGTAATCGTAGACTTCGTGGTCCCGGTTGAGGAGAACGTGTACCCGTTCATACCCCCTGGAGGCTCCGTCGGCTCGATGGTGGAAGACCCAAACGTCAGCCAGGCCATGGGATAGAGACCGCTAGCTATGGCACAACCGAGACATATATTGGTAGCTCTGGTGGAAGACAAGCCCGGAGTCCTGAATAGGGTGTCGGGGTTGTTTCGCCGCCGCGGCTTCAACATCGCCAGCCTTGCCGTAGGCCACAGTGAAACGCCTAATCTGTCCCGCATGACCATCGTGGTAGAGGGTGGAGAGGGAGTCCGGGTACAGGCTGCCCGGCAGCTACGCAAGGTGGTGGGGGTCATGGAGGTCAAAGACATCACCGGATCGCAGACCGTGGCCCGGGAGCTGGCCTTGATCAAGCTGAGGGCATTGGCCAGAGACCGGAACGACATAATTAACGTCATTGGCATTTTTAGGGCCGACATCATCGATGTGGACGTCGACACAATGGTCATCCAGGCAACTGGAGACGCCGACAAAATAGAAGCCCTGCACTCCATGCTCTTGCCCTTTGGGGTGCTGGAGATGATGCGCACCGGCGAGGTCGCAATGGTTCGTGGGGTGGCTGGGCGGCGGGGGGACGGCGTCGAAGAGGCCGTCGTTTACGAGGATATAGGAGGAGTATAACGACATGGCAATCAATGCAAAGGTTTACTACGACACCGACGCCGACATCTCAGCCCTTGATGGGAAGAGCATCGGTGTGATCGGCTACGGTAGCCAGGGACACGCCCACTCCCTGAACCTGAAGGACAGCGGCTGTGACGTAATGGTCGGCCTGTACCAGGGTAGCAAGAGTTGGGAGAAGGCCGAACAGGCCGGCCTCCGGGTCGCCGAGGTGGCTGACGTGGCCAAAGAGGCCGACATTTTGATGATGACTATCCCCGACGAACGTCAGGGCGGCGTCTTCACTGACCACATCGCCGAGAACCTGAAGTCGGGGCAGACCCTGATGTTCGCCCACGGGTTCAACATCCACTACAAGGAAGTAGTGCCGCCTTCCTTCGTGGACGTGAGCATGATTGCACCCAAGGCCCCCGGCCACCGACTCCGGGAGCTCTACTCGGAGGGAGTCGGCGTGCCCGCTCTCATCGCTATCCATCAGGATGCCAGCGGCAGTGCCAGGGAAGTCGCGCTGGCATACGGCAAGGGCTTGGGTTGCACCAAGGCCGGTGTGCTGGAGACCACCTTCAAGGAGGAGACGGAGACCGACCTCTTCGGCGAGCAGAGTGTCCTCTGCGGTGGCGTCACTTCACTGATCAAGTCCGCCTTTGAGATCCTCGTCGATGCCGGCTACCAGCCTGAAGTCGCCTATTTCGAATGCCTCCACGAGGTCAAGCTCATCGTCGACCTGATTTATCAGGGTGGTTTGGAATACATGCGCTATTCGGTTAGCGACACCGCCGAGTACGGCGACTACTCCCGCGGCGGAAGGATTATCGACGACCACGTGCGTGCATCGATGAAGAAAGTGTTGACGGAGATACAGGACGGCACTTTCGCCAGGGAGTGGATTGCCGAAAACCGGGAAGGACGCACGAACTTCGACGCTATGCGTAAGAAGGACAAGACCCACAAGGTTGAGGTGGTCGGCAGGGAATTGCGGGAGATGATGTCCTTCCTTAACAAGCCGACATAAGGTCGGCGCTAGGGGGTTCGTCGTCTACCAGACCGGTACATTGGGAGGTTCGAGATGGAAAAAGTAATGATATTCGATACCACGCTCAGGGACGGAGAGCAGGCGCCCGGCGCTACCCTGAACGTAGATGAAAAGGTAGAGATAGCCCACCAGTTGAATAAGCTGGGTGTGGATGTGATAGAGGCGGGGTTTCCCTACAGCTCGCCGGGCGACTTCGAGGCGGTGAGCAGGGTCGCCAGGGAGGTTAAGGGCCAGATCGTTGCAGGATTGGCCCACGCCCACGCAAAGGCTATCGACACCTGTTACGAGGCCGTTCGCAACGCAGAGAATCCCCGTGTCCACGTATTTCTCTCCAGCTCCGACTTACACCTCATGTACCAGCTCAAGAAGAACCACGAGGAGATTCTGGAGCTGGCCACCGAGATGGTGGGCCGGGCAGCAGGCTACCTCAGCGACGTAGAGTTCTCCCCCATGGATGCCACCCGAACGAATCGAGAATACCTCTACAGGATTCTTGAATCGGTCATCAACGCCGGCGCTACCACCGTAAACATACCCGATACCGTAGGCTATACCACCCCCGAGGAGTTCTACGACCTGATCACCGGCATCTTCAACAACGTCCCCAACATCCATAAGGCGATGGTGAGCGTCCACTGTCACAATGACCTGGGCCTGAGCGTGGCCAATAGCATCGCCGCAATTCGGGCCGGGGCTAGACAGGTGGAGTGCACCATCAACGGCATCGGCGAAAGGGCCGGCAACGCCTCCCTGGAAGAGATCGTCATGGCCATCCGTACCCGGAACGACCTGTACGAAATCAATACCGGCATCGACTCTACACAGATCTATCGGACCAGCAGGTTGGTGAGTGACCTCACCGGAATGCCCGTGCAGCCCAACAAGGCGGTGGTTGGGGCCAACGCATTCAGGCATGAGTCCGGCATACACCAGGACGGCATACTGAAGAACCCCATCACTTACGAAATCATGACTCCCACATCCGTGGGAGTGCCTCAGACCACCCTCTATTTGGGCAAGCTCAGCGGTAGACACGCGCTGAGGAACCGGCTGGAACATCTCGGCTACACCCTGACCGACGAGGAGCTCCGCAAGACCTTCAAGGCGTTCAAAGACGTCGCCGATAAGAAGAAGGAGGTCACCGACCGCGACCTCGAGGCCCTGATGGGCGAAGAACGCCGTACCATCAACGAGACCTACCACTTGGAGCACGTCCAGGTCGCTTGTGGTGACCACGAAGTACCCACAGCCACCGTGATGCTCAGGGGTCCCGAGGGACACACCTCAACCGATGCGGCCGTCGGCACGGGCCCCGTGGACGCAGTCTACAAGGCGATTAACCGCATAATAGACGTGCCCAACAAGCTCACCGAGTTCAGCATCAAGTCCGTTACCGAAGGCATCGACGCACTGGGCGAGGTCACCATCAGGATCGAAAGCGAGGACCAGTCCTTCATTGGCAGGGGCGCCCACACGGATATCATCGTGGCCAGCGCCAAGGCCTACATGAACGCTCTCAACCGGATGATCGCCTCTCGGGAGGAGGCTAAGGAAACGGTGGCGGTAGGCTAGGGCTACTACCGTCCTGAGCGCTCTTCCCTGAACTGGGCCCCGAGACACGGTCATTGTCAGACGACCTGCGCCCGCGGCGCCCATACTTCGATCCTATTGAAGAGATAAGCATGGCTAAAGCAAAAATAGCAGTAATATCGGGGGACGGGATCGGGCCCGAGGTTATGGAGCAGGGTGTCCGCGTCCTCCGTGCCGTCGAATCCCGGTTCGGACACGAGTTCAGCTTGGAATACGGCATTGTTGGTGGCCGTGCGATAGACGAATGTGGCACGGCCCTGCCCGACGAAACATTGAGGATCTGTAAGAGGAGCGACGCAGTCCTGTTCGGAGCCGTCGGAGGTCCGAAGTGGGATGACCCCAAGGCCTCCGTCCGCCCCGAGCAGGGCCTATTGGCCCTGCGCAAGAAGCTCAACCTGTTCGCCAACATCCGTCCCGTGAAGGTCTACCCTCAGCTCCGGGACTCGACCCCCTTGAAACCCGAACGCCTGGACGGTGTGGACATGGTCGTCATCAGGGAGCTTACGGGCGGCCTCTATTTCGGCAAACCGAAAAGGCAATGGACTACCAGCAGGGGCCGAAGGGCCGTGGACTCGATGTCCTACTCCGAACACGAGATCCGGCGCATAGTCCGCGTCGGCTTCGAGATGGCTCGGGGGCGGCGGCGTAAGAAGCTCACCTCCGTAGACAAGGCCAACGTGCTGGAGTCGTCCCGACTCTGGCGTCAAATCGTGCTGGAAATGGCCCCCTCCTACCCGGACGTAGAACTCGACCACCTGTTGGTGGACACCTGTGCGATGCACTTGATCCGCGAACCCTCCCGCTTCGATGTCATAGTCACCGAAAACACCTTTGGAGACATACTCACGGACGAGACCGCGGTCCTTTCCGGGTCCATGGGAATGCTCCCTTCGGCGAGCTTGAACATGGAGGAATCGGAGAAGGCAACGGTGGGTGTCTACGAGCCGTGCCACGGGTCTGCGCCCGACATCGTTGGACAGAACAAGGCCAATCCTTGCGGAATGGTTCTCAGCGTAGCGATGATGCTTAGGTACTCGTTGGGCCTTGATGAGGAAGCCCAAACGATTGAGGACGCGGTCGAGCGAGTGTTGGAAGAGGGATACCGTACACCTGACATCGCCGAAGATGGGACCGAGACCACGGGCACCGTTGAAATGGGAGCTCTCATAGCTGAGAAGGTGGCAGGTTAGGAACGAAGTCTAAATGGCTACCACGGCAAAGCAACTCACCCTTTACGATACTACCCTGCGGGATGGCACCCAGATGGAGGGCATCTCCCTATCGGTGGAGGACAAGCTCAAGATTACGCGTATGCTGGACAGGCTGGGCGTCGACTTCATCGAAGGCGGTTGGCCGGGATCAAACCCCAAGGACGCCGAATTCTTCGAAAGAGCCCGGGACTTGGAACTTCAACATTCCACTATCGTCGCTTTCGGGGCAACACGCCGGGCCAACGTTAGCGTGGACAAGGACCCTCAGATTGAGGCTCTGCTCCAAGCCGAGACCGAGGTGATCACCCTGGTCGGCAAGAGCTCCGCACTTCACGTCCGCTCCATCCTGGAGACCACTCCTGAAGAGAACCTGGACATGATCGCCGACTCCATCCGCTACCTTCGTGACAAGGGACGGCGCGTCATCTTCGACGCAGAGCACTTCTTCGACGGCTTCAGTGAAGACCCTGACTACGCCATAGAGACTATAAAGGCCGCCCACGAAGCCGGCGCCGAGTGCGCCGTTCTCTGCGATACCAACGGGGGCCGGCTTCCATCTGAGATAGGGGACATTATCCGCCAGGTCCGGGAGGCCACCGACGCAAAGCTCGGCATCCACGCCCACAATGACGCCGAAATGGCCGTCGCCAACAGCATCGCCGCAGTAAACGAAGGTGTAGTCCAGGTGCAGGGCACCATCAACGGCTATGGAGAGCGGTGCGGAAACGCTAACCTCGTCTCCATCATTGGTAACTTGAAGATCAAGATGGGCATCGACTGCATATCGGATGAGCAGTTGTCCCGCCTGACGGAAGTCTCCCGCTATGCCAGCGAACTGGTAAACCTCCCCCCCGACCACCATCAGCCCTACGTTGGGATGAGCGCTTTCAGCCACAAGGGTGGGATGCACGTGGCTGCGGTGAACAAGCTGGAGGAAAGCTATCAGCACGTGCCACCGGAGCTTGTAGGCAACAACAAGCGGGTTGTTGTATCGGAGCTTTCAGGGAGAGGCAACATAGCTTATAAGGTGCGGGAGCTAGGTATCGACGTTGAACTCGGGGCGGAGGGCACCCGAGAAGTGCTTGGCCGGATCAAAGACTTGGAGAGCAAGGGCTTTCAGTACGAAGGGGCAGAGGCCTCCTTCGAGCTTCTCGTCAGACGGGCTCACAGCAGCTACAAGCCGCCCTTTGAGCTCGTCGACTTCATGGTGCTCGTCGAAAACAGCCGACGCTCCCCGAGCATGACCCAGGACGCTGAACCCCACCTGCTCGCCGAAGCAATGGTAAAGGTGAAGGTAGGAGAAGAGACCATCCACACCGCCGCCGAGGGCAACGGCCCGGTGAACGCGCTCGACCTCGCGCTCAGGAAAGCGTTGAAGCAGTTCTACCCGCGAGTCTCGGTAGTCGAGCTATCGGACTACAAGGTGCGGATCGTAGATGAAACCTCAGGAAGTTCGAGCAGCATCAGGGTGCTCATAGAGTCAACGGACGGGACGCGTCAATGGCGGACTGTTGGAAGCTCTACCAACGTCATAGAGGCAAGCTGGTTGGCCATGGCGGACAGCCTGGAATACTGGCTGATCAAGAACCAGGACTAGACCCCCGACTCCGCCCACCGTACCGGAATGTCCCTCTCTCCCTCCGTCATTCCGGCCCCCGAGCCGGTCGAAGATGCGCCGAGGCGTGAATCCATCCCCAACTGACCCACTAGCGATCGGCGACAGCACTTAATAGTTTCGCCGGTGGTTATTCTCCCAGAGGTTGGGGCACTTAGCCCTCTATTGCCACTTCCTCTTCCGTGATCTCTCCTTCAACTATGTGGAAGGCACGGATTTCCGGGTTGTCCGGCGCTCTGAGGGAAACTAGAAAATAGAGGACCCCCGGCCAAATGGTCTGTTTCTCGCCGGTAGCCTCGTCCACGTAGGTGGCGAGTCTTACGTCGGTAGGCGAGGGGTACGCCTCGCTGAACGTATGTGAGTGGTAGAAGCCCAGGATCTCCCAGCCCTCGGCATCCACCTCCTCAAAAACTCGGAACTGGGCTTCCGGGTCCATGACGTATTTTACCGGGCTGGGTTCAGCGTTTCGAACCTGGTAGACCTGCTTAACCTTGCCGTCCACACCCGCCAGCATACCGCAGCATTCGTTGGGGGCGTCCGCCTTAGCATGGGCGATCATCTCGTCGGCGTGCTGCTTAGTGAGTCTAAACAATGGATTCCTGTCCGCTTTCTTTCGTCAACGTGTAACCGCTATGGTGCCCTTGGGTGTGTCTAATATATCTCCTATCACCCTGGCTCCGGATACTCCATGCTCGACCAATGCAGCCATTAACCTACCAGCCTTTTCTTCCGACACGGAAATTAGCAGTCCCCCTGAAGTCTGCGCATCCGCCAGCAGCACCTTGACCGGATCGGATATTTCTGCGTTCCAGACCACGCTGTCCCTCAACGAGTCCAAGTTCCGGAGCGTACCACCGGGGGCTATCCCCTGCTCGGCGAGTGCACGGGCCCCGGGAATAAGCGGCACATCATTCAGGTTTATCCGGGCCCCGACCCCACTCCCCTCCACCATCTCACGTAAGTGCCCCAGAAGGCCGAAGCCCGTGATGTCTGTGCAAGCGTTCACCCCGACTCCAACCATCGCCTCTGATGCGCCTTTGTTCAACTCCGCCATCAGCTTTACCACGCTGCGCTCAGTCTCCTCGTCGGACTTTCCGGCCTTCAGGGCGGTGGTAATGATTCCCGTGCCAATGGGCTTGGTTAGCACCAATTTATCCCCGACCCGAGCGCCCGCATTGGTGACCTGCTCGCCGGGCCTGACCAACCCCGTAACGGCGATGCCGTATTTTGGCTCTACGTCATCTATGGTGTGACCACCGGCAATAATGGCTCCCGCCTCAGTCATCTTGTCGGCGCCGCCTTTGAGGATGCTGCCAAGGATGTCTTTGGGGAGGCCTATGGGGAAACCCACTATGTTGAGTCCCATAAGGGGCGTTGCACCCATGGCGTAGATGTCGCTCAGGGAGTTGGCTGCAGCTATGGCCCCGAACCAGTATGGATCGTCAACTATGGGAGGGAAGAAGTCGACACTCTGCACCAAGGCTATGGAATCGTTCAGCCTGTAGACAGCAGAGTCATCCGACGTGCCCGATCCCACGAGAAGGTTCGGGTCGTCTATTTTGGGGAGGCTCTTCAGGACCTGGACCAGGTCCTCGGGGCTGAATTTGGAAGCTCAGCCCGCGCAGTGAGCGAGTTCGGTGAGTCTAATCTCTTTGACTGTTGCCAATGCCTAAACCTGAATTCATAACGTGGGCTGCAAGGTAAATATAATTCGTGTCCTGCATGTATGGAACAAAGACCATACGCCGTGGGCGCATCAGTACAAGAGGGCGTGGGTTGGCGCCAATCTCTGTCCAACTGGGTCTACCGCAAGGAGCAGTATTTCCAGTGTCACAGCCCCGAGCAAGGGCGCTACCTCCTCCGTTCCGAATATAACGGGAGATACTGCAGACGCCCCATTGATCGTGATCCGCAATTCACCAATGTCTAGCTCTTCGCGGTGGCCGTCGGCCATTTCGAATATCCCCTTCCTGGTTGGGGATATGCCCAGCTCATTCAGCACGTCGATAGGCAGCATGGTGTAGGTGGCCGCGGTATCTACAGTAGCCTCAATATCCCGCGAACGTCTGTTGTCGAGAGAGGAAATTCGTAAAGGACAGCTAAATACGCCCATAAGGGGAGTTTAGCACACGGTGACTTTGGGAAGGGGGCAAACTACCCGTTTACGGGCCCGCCGCCCTCGCCGGTGAACTTCCAGGCGTTCTCACCCACCCCAGTGACTCGCCACCTGGGCATAATGTATTCGGCGTCTTCCGAACGCTCGAACACGACCTCCACGGGATTGCCGATAGCTACGGCGTCTTCATCGTCCACCAAAACTCCTACGATCCTGGTAAGAGAACCGTCGGGGTTGCCGCAGTCGGGCAGGTCGATGACGGCGGTTATGTAGGGCACTGTGTTGACGAAGGGCGCGAGGATGGGCTGTACCACAACGTTGTAGCTGTAGATTACGCCTTTACCCTCCGCTTGATGCCACCCCAGGTCCATGGACGTGCAACCGGGACAGGCGGGAAAGGGAGGGAAGAACTTGTGGCCGCAATCGTTACAGAGGCGGACTAATAGTCGGTTTTCCTTAGTGCCGTCCCACCACTCTTTGGTGTCGGGGTCGGGCTTGACGTTGATGAGGGAATAGTCGATGGGTCCGGGCATGGAAGCCTACCTCCTAATGATCATGGCGCTGCTCTCGGTCTCCGTGCCCCAGGCGAGACACGCGGCGATCTCAGCCTTCTTCAGCTGGCGGCAACCCTTGCTTCGGTCATAGGTGTGCTTTCCCTCCCGCCAACCGGGGCACGAGTCGTCGGTACGATGTCTTAGCTGGCGGACATTCTCGATGACCATGGCTATGCCGTGTGTGTAGCCTTCGGAAAGGTGCCCTCCCGAGAGATTGGACGGCAGCTTACCATCGATCTGAAGGGTACCCCCCTCTACGAAGGGTCCGATCTCGCCCTCAGGTGCGAAGCCGTAGCCTTCCAGCAGGATAAGGGATGTAAATGTGAAGGCGTCATAAGCGGATACAAAGTCGATATCGTCGTGCGTGACTCCCGACATGCCAAACAGCCGCTTTCGCCCGTAGTTCGCGCCCACGTAGTGAATCTTTTCCCTATTCCACCTGTAGGACGCGTCCGGCGTCTGTGTTCGTGCGGTGCCTCCCATAATGAAGACCGGGGGTTGTTTCAGGTTATAGGCCCACTCCCTCGGCGCTACGATGATGGCAGCCGCAACGTCGGTCTCCAGGCAGCAGTCAAATAGGCGGAAGGGCTTGGCCACCCATCGGCCTTTCAGATAGTCGTCCATGGTCAGGGGCCGGTCATGGAAGATGGACTTGGGATTGAGGTTGGCGTGCCTGCGGTGAGCGACTGCAACTTCGCCGAGGTGCCGGGAGGTGAGCCCATAGTCGCGCATGTATCTCATGCAGGTCAGGCCGTGGTGCTGTGCTGGGGTCGTGAAGCCCCACGTGTCCCACATGTCCCCGATACTGGATACTGAGGTCACGGGTGCCGGACCGTCCGGGTCTTGTCCCCCAAACCTTAACCCCGAGCGGCCGTTCATCGAGCGGAATATGACCATGTTCCGGCAATAACCCGCTTCGATGAGGCCAATGGCGTGGGCAACAAGGGTCTCGGTGCTGTTCCCACCCCCAATGATGTCGACAGCGTAATCGAGTCGGATGCCGAGAGATGAGGCGACCTGTCCGGAGTCGCATGAATCGCCATACTGGTAGGAGGTCATCCCACTGATGTCCGAGGGATCAAGGCCGGAGTCGGCCATGGCGTTTCGCACGGCCTCGCAGGCCATGGACAGGGTGGTCCGGTTGGAAGGACGCATGTGGGGAGTCTCCCCCACGCCGACGATGCAATATTTGTCCGTTAATGCTCCCACTCTGCCACTACCTCCTGAGAATCATTGCGCTGCTCTGTGCCTCGAAAGACCAGGCTAAACAGGCGGCTATGTCTGCTTTCTTCAATTGTCGGCATCCCTTGGTCCGGTCGTAGGTGTGCTTTCCTTCTCTCCACCCTGGGCACAGGTCATCGGCCCGACCCCTCAGCTGACGTACGTTTTCTATCACCATAGCTATGCCGTGGGTGTAGCCCTCCGACAGGTGGCCGCCGGAGAGATTGGAGGGAAGCTTGTTGTCGATCTGCAATGTTCCACCCTCGACAAAGGGTCCAATCTCCCCTTCGGGTGCGAATCCGAAAGCCTCCAACAGGATTAGAGAGGTGAAGGTGAAGGCGTCATAAGCGGATACAAAGTCGATATCGTCGTGCGTAACTCCCGACATGCCGAAGAGCCGCTTGCGCCCATAGTTGCCGCCTATGTGGTGAATCTTGGGCATTCCCCAGGGAAACGACGCCCCCGGTGCCTGGACCCGGGCCGTGCCGCCCATGATAAAGACGGGAGGCTGCCTCAGGTTGTAGGCCCACTCTCTTGGTGCGACGATGATTGCTGCGGCAACGTCGGTCTCCAGGCAGCAGTCGAACAGGCGGAATGGTTTGGATATCCAGCGGCCTTTCAAATAGTCATCCATTGTCAGGGGCTTGTTGTAGAAGACAGCCTTGGGATTGAGGTTGGCATGTTTGCGATGGGCCACGGCCACCTCGCCGAGATGCCGGGAAGTCAGGCCATAGTCGTGCATGTATCTCATGCAGGTCAGGGAGTGATGCTGTGCAGGGGTTGTGAATCCCCACGCCTTGTCGAACTCGCCGATCCCCCTGATGGCTGGCACGGAGGCCGAGCCTCCTGGGTCCTGTCCCCCCGGCCTGCGCCCCGAGCGGCCGTTCATGGAGCGGAAGATGACCATGTTGCGGCAATATCCCGCCTCGATTAGTCCTATTGCGTGGGCCACGAGAGCCTCGGTGCTGGAGCCTCCGCCCAGGATGTCCAGGGAGTAGTCCAGGCGCATGCCCAGTGCTGAACCGACGTCCTTGGAGGCGCAGGAATCGAAGCCCTGGTAGGAGGTCACCCCACTGATCTCCGAATGGTCGAGACCTGCGTCAGCCATAGCATTACGCACGGCTTCGCAGGCCATGGAAAGCGTAGTTCGGTTGGAGGGACGCCTGTGGGGAGTCTCTCCAACCCCTACGATGCAGTACTTGTCAGTAAGGGCTCCCAAAGCGCCACAACCTTAAACTATTTGGGGCAATAGTTAAAGCCTCACCGCAGTCACGGAATGTGAGGAGCGGGCTCCGTGCCTATGTGTCCCTCTTCCTCCAGCCGTTCGTAACGCTCGGCGTCGTATCCCAGCAGCTCCTTGTATACGTACTCGTTGCCGTATCCCAGGTGAGCGGGCGGCTTCCGAATGGCGTTTGGTGTCCTGGCCATCTTCCACATGAACCCGACATGATCGTGAGTACCGAGATCGGGATCACTGACGGACTGGAAGAATCCGCGGGCCTTGACGTGAGGATCGGTATGGACGCCCTTTTCATCGAGGACGGGTGCAGCCGCCACCCCGGCACCCTGGAGCCGACTCGTCACTTCGTACTGGGTGAGGGTTTGAGCCCACTGGTTTAGGCTTTGGTCCAACTCTTCCTGGTTATTCCATCTCCCGAGCACAGTGCGGAACCTTTTATCTCGGGTCCACTCCGGGTTGCCCAGGGCCTTACACAGCCCTTCCCACTCGGAGTCGCTCCCTACGGAAATCGCAACCCATGAGTCGGGGCCCTTGCAACGGTATACACCGTGGGGCGCCATCGACGTATGCCCGTTGCCCAACGACGACCGCACCCTGCCGTTCATCGTGTAGTCTATTATCGGAGCGGCCAGGCTGGGGATGAAGTTCTCGCACAGCGGTATTTCGATGAGCTGTCCTTCACCCGTTAGATTGCGATGCCTGATTGCCATCAGTACCGAAAGAACGGCGCTGTAGGCTGCCCCGGAATCACTCTGGTTGGACTCAGGTCTTTGGGAGATGTCCGTGTCCCGGTATCCCTTCAGCCAGCTATGGCCGGCTACCCCTTCGACGTGCTGACCCCAGGACCGGTACCTGTGGTATTTGCCTTCCAGCCCAAAGGCGGGCATCCTCACCATTATCAGGCCGGGATTGTGCTTCTTTAGCTCGGAGTAGACCAACCCCAGCTTCTTCATCGTGTCCGGCATATTGTTTTCGATGAACACGTCCGACTTGGATATCAGATCTTTGAAGATTTCCAGCCCCTCCGGACGCGTCACGTCGACCGTCATGCTGCTCTTATTCCGGGCGTGAGTGTTGAAAAGGGCGCCCCTGTCCCACGCCCGGCTCTCCGGGTACCGGCCCGCGTAGCCGTACCCCATCTCTATCATTACTTTGAAATAGTTTCTTTCGGGTCTCATCAAGCCCGTCCGCGTCGTCGTGCCGAGAAACTGTGTCGACTCTACGCGGATGACGTCCGCGCCCCAATCGGCCAATATCTGGCTGGAGTGAGGACCGGCCCACACGACAGTGATTTCCAGGACCCTTATCCCCTCAAGGGGTAGCTTCGCCAATTTATCCCTCTACTGCCTCTATACGACGCCCCATTGCCGGAGCTTGGCAAGCTCTTCCCGGCTGTAGCCTAACATCCCGCAGTAGACATCTCGGTTGTGCTGCCCGAGGCTCGGCGCTGGAGAATGGAGACGCCACGGAGTTCGGTACAGCTTGAACGGCCTTCCAGGCATTGTCATCTCTCCGACGACGGGATGTTGTGTGCAAGCCCACATCCCCCTCTCCCAGAAATGGTCGTCCCCCAACAAGTCTTCCGTAGTGTTCACCACCCCGGAAAGGACCCGCTTGTGCTGTGCCATGTCCCACGCTTCCAGCTTGGGCTTGGAATAGAGCCAGGACATGACAATGCCTGTAATCTCTTCGATATTCGCCGGGTCTCGCCTGCCTTCTGGCGTGTTGAACCTGGGCTCATCCATCAGGTCTTCCCGCTCTATGAGTGAGCAGACTCTGTCGAAACCGAACTCCCCGCCAAGCAGGTTCACGTATCCATCCTTGCACGGGAAGGGCCCAGACCCAATGCCCATATGGTCCAGGTTCCGTGCCCCGACCGCACCTGTATACGAATACGCCAGCAGCTTCGCAGCCCGTCGGTCTATGTTACCCATCTGCACTTCCGAGGCCGCTATATCGATATAGTCCCCCACCCCCGAGGCCTCCGCCCTGCGAAACGCGACCATACCCGCCGCTGCGGCTGCAAGCCCTGTGTGTAGGTCGGACACGTTGTTGGCGGAGTTAACCGGCTCCCGTTCGGGTTGGCCGGTGAAGTACATCGGCCCGCCGAAGGCGTACGGCTGAATCTCGTAGCTCTTGTAGTCCTTGTACGGGCCGTTCTGCCCGAAGGATGTGATGGACACTACGACGAGCGCTGGATTGACGGCCTCCATCGCCTCATATGTGAGTCCGAGGCCGTCCATGACCCCCGCCCCCAACCCCTCTACCAGAATATCGGCCCATGACAGAAGGGCCATGAGGAGCTTACGCCCGTGCCCCGATTTGAGATTTAGCGTCACACCCTTCTTGTTGACGTTGAGATACTGGAATAGCCCACTGGTCTCCGAGTGGGGCAGGTCACTGGGGAATGGCCCCAACCTCCGCAGCGGGTCCCCGTCTAATGGCTCTACCTTGATCACATCCGCCCCGAAGCAAGCCAACAGTTTAGTGGCTTGTGCTGGAGGAATGCCGTGGCCCAAGTCCAGGACTTTTACGCCGTCCAGGGCTTTGGATGGAAGAATGGAGTCTGCACTATGGGTTTGCTGTTCCAGCAAGGTCGGTCGCGAGGTGAGGGTGGGGTTTCCGGATTGTGGGCGATTATAGCATCGCCGATTGTGGACAGGGTGATCCCGTTCACATAGAGGGGTGACATCTCGCCCCTTGACATTACAAGTACTTATGTTCTATATTGGTGCCAGGTCTAGACCACCACACTCAACCACCTTAAGGAGGAATCAAAAACTAGGGAAGCCCACCCGACCCACCCGAGGACTCAACGCCTCAGCCCATCCCAACGGCCCCGCGCAGGCCCGCGGCACAAGCGAAAGTCGCCATCTCCTCTCACCACCGGGTCCCGTGCACCCTTCCCTGACCCCCAGGCGATGGAAAGACGCCCTGGTTCGCTATCGTTCCATGTGAGGCTCCTAACGGAGAAGCCGCTCCTTCAAGCGGAATAGCGGTCGGATAGGCCCGGCGCCGAGGCACTCTCGGTACCCCGACCGCTCAATCAAGCCGGGAGCCGGTGGTCCCTGCACTCCGGGTCGCACCGGCAAACTTGGACATATTACGCCTGCAAGAGGCTCCACCCGGACGCTGGGCGAGCCTCCTAGCCGCCCTTATGCGGTGCAGCCAACCCCACGGAGTCAGGCTCGGACCTGGTGGCCCTAACGGTCCCTGCCCGTGTCCAGCGTGTATAGGGCCACAGGCCGCAGCAGCGGCAAAAGCGGGCCGGCGGCCTTGCCTCAGGGCGTCGGAGCACCCGAGGCACAGGAACAGGGGCAGCGTCCAGCAAGCGTCTTCCATCGCCAACCCAAAACCCAACAGACAGAACGGAAACCGAAACCCCACAATCGAAGATCCTCCTCTGGAGGACTGAAGAAAAGGCCAGTGTGTCACTAACCTACCGAACGAGTACACAGGGTTTAGGTATACCCCGTCCGTCTGCTAAAATCAGCCTGTCCTAAGCACATCAACGCCGAGGCACAGCCATGGGTTTCGCGACGGTCGAAGGCAGAAACATCCACTATCAATTTCCGGCACAGGCCGAGGCCCGCGTCCACCAGGGACACAACGTCCTGATGGTCCACGGTGCCTTTGACAATCACCGTGTCTGGATGCACCAGTATGCCTATCTCGAAAGGGATCACACTCCCCTGGCCATCGATCTGCCCGGCCACGGCGAGTCCCAAGGCCCGGCTATCGACGACCCGGCCCGCTTCCGAGAGTTCATAAAGGCTTTCGTAGAGGTGATGGATCTGGCACCCTTCGTTTTCACAGGTCACTCGATGGGTGGTTCTATGGCGTTAGACTACGCCATACACTATCCCGAAGATGTCGAAGGGCTGATACTTGTTGGCGCGGGCCCCGAGTGGGAGATGCCTGCAAGGGACCTGGATCTCTGGAAGACCGACCCCGATAGTGCCCACAGCGCAAACATCGGACTCCTGGTTTCGAAGAAGACGCCCAAGCGGATAGTGGACGACTACGCCAAACAGCTTGCGGGTCAGAGCGCCGAGGCCTGTATAGCGGACTATTTGAACTGCAACAAATACGATCTCGGAGGCCGAATTAGCGAGATTCGCGCCACTGCCCTAGTCGCCGCAGGCGACGAGGAAACGTGGATAGAGGGTTCGCGGCAGATCCACGCCAGCGCTATGAACACGACCTTCGAGATAATACCTGCCGCGGGCCACGCCGTAATGATCGAGCAACCCGCCTTGCTTAACGAGGCCATTGGAGCCTATCTTGCCACCCTGTCCTGACTACCGATAGAAGATTAGCCAACTGTCCTGGGGGAAGTGATGACACACATACAGGTAAATGGAAAACGAGCCTTCTACGCATCCCCTCATGATGTGGCCGGCGGTGACCGCCGGGGTAAGACGGTGCTACTGGTGCACGGGGCGCGGAGCAATCACCGGATTTGGGCGCCGCAGCTACAGGCTCTTGCCCGCCGACATACGCCCATAGCGATGGACCTTCCCGGCCACGGAGACTCCGAGGGATCGGGTTCGACGAACGTTTCGGAGTACCGTGACTTCGTCAAGGCCTTTGTAGACGCCCTGGGGCTGGAGAGCTTCGTGATAGCCGGCCACTCTATGGGCGGCTCCATAGCGTTGGACTTTACGCTGAACTACCCGGGTGTCGAGGCCTATATTCCCGTCGGCTCGGCGCCCCAGTGGAACATCGATTCAGACTACATTGACATATACCGTACCGACCCCGAACGGGCAGTCAGAGAAAGCGCAGGGCGCAACTTCTCGAAGAGCACGCCGAGGGCCATTGTTGAGCTCAATGAATGGAACAACAAATCGACGCCAATGGCAGTCGGGATCGGGGATCTGGAGGCGTGTAATGCTTTCAACCAGGCGCCCCGTCTCGGTGATGTAAAGGTCCCGACCTGCGTGATCTGCGGCGAGGAAGACCTTTACGTCGATGGCTCCCAGGCCCTCCACGATGGCATATCTGGCTCACAGGTGCACTGGATAAAAAACGCCGGCCACGACCCGTCCATAGAGCAACCCCTGGCCACCAACAAGATACTTCTGGACTTCTTAGCATCCCTTTCGTAGGTGACATCGCACATTGAATCGGCCAGATGACCAGCCACCCCCATATGATAAGATGCACCCCAGTCTCGTGAGATTTCACTACAGGAGGCCCGAGCGGTGAGTGGCTGTCTGGACGGAATAAAAGTGCTGGAACTCGCCCGGTATCAAGCCGGGCCTCGGGCTGGCATGGTTATGTCCGACATGGGCGCCGAGGTCATCAAAGTCGAAAAGCCCGGCGGTGAGGAGACCCGAGCCCATGCTCCCCTGGTTAACGGCACCAGCGTCTACTTCACCGTCTACAACCGAGGCAAGAAGAGTATCACCCTCAACATGCGCACCGAGGAGGGCAAGGAGATCTTCCGGGAGCTCGTGAAGACCGCCGACGTGGTACTCGAAAACTTCAGGCCCGGCGTCATCGCCAAGATGGGCTTCTCCTATGAGGAACTCAAGAAGATCAAGCCCGACATCATCCTGACCTCAGTGTCGGGGTTCGGGCAGTATGGTCCCTACAGAAACCGGCCTGCCTTCGACCCCATCGGCCAGGCGATGTCGGGGCTGATGGAGATAACCGGTCTCCACGAAGGCCACCCGGTCCTTACCGGCTCCCCGATCATCGACCGTATAACTTCCCTCCATGCCTGCATTGGCACCCTGGGGGCGGTCATTCATCGCAACGCTACCGGCGAGGGTCAGGTGATCGACGTAAGCCTGCTGGACACGGGCGTGACCCTTATGGAAATTCCCATCTCTCACCACATGGGTACAGGCGCAGGGCCCGAGGACTACTACGCCTCCGTCTATAAGGCCAAGGATGGCTACGTGACCATCCCTGCTACCTCCAGGACCCTCTGGACGCGAGTCTTCATCGCTATGGGTCGCCACGAGCTTGCTGAAGACCCCAGCATCCTTGGCTTCGAGGCCGACGAAGGCTCGAAGGCCAAGCGCCTGGCACTCCTCACGGAATGGGTCGCCTCGAATAACGTGGCCGATATAACCGAGAAACTCGTCGCCAACGAAGTGCCCGTCGGCCCTGTGCAGACTCCAGCCCAGATGTCCCGAGACCCCCACCTCTCCGAGCGTCAAATGATGGTAGAGGTGCCCACTGAGGATGGCCAGGGAAAGATAATGGCCCCGGGCCTGAGCATTAAGTTCTCCAAGACCAAGGGCGCTTTAGGCAAGGTTCCGGCGGCTGGTGAGCACACCTGCGAAATCCTGGGTCGTTTGCCCAGCATGACTCCCGAGAAGATCGAAGACCTGCGCAGCCGGGGCGTCTTGTAATCCTCGACCTAAATCGAACGCAATACTAAAACGGATGAACACACTCAAAGATAAGTGCGCTATCGTCGGCATCGGTGAGACCGAATACTCGAAGGACTCTGGACGCAGCGAGCTGTCCCTGGTCATCGACGCCTCCATGAAGGCCATAGATGACGCAGGCCTTAAACCCGAAGACATCGACGGCATGGTCCGGTTCGTTGTCGACCCCACCACTGAAGAAGAGGTCATCGCATCACTCGGAATCCCCGAGCTCACCTTCTTCGATGAGCTCGCCTACACGGGAACCGCCGCCGGAGGGCTCGTGGCCCACGCCTGCATGGCGGTGGCCACCGGGATGGCCAACAATGTCCTGCTCTACCGGGCGATGAACGGGAGGTCTGGGAAGCGGTATGGGTCTGGGGCGATAACCGGGCGCCGAGGGCAGGGTCAGGCGGCGTTCATGGAGCCTTTCGGACTCTTGGTCCCTGGCCAGCAACTGGCAATGTACGCCCGACGCCACATGTACGAATACGGCACGACGAGTGCGCAGTTCGGGGCCATATCGGTCGCATGCCGGAAGCACGCCAACATGAATCCTAGAGCCATCATGTACGGCCGACCCATGACCATTGAGGACCACCAGAACTCCCGAATGATCTATGATCCATTCCACCTGTTCGACTGCTGCCTGGAGACCGACGGAGGCGCCGCGATAGTCATCTCCTCCGCCGAGAGGGCGAAGGACATGCGGCAAAGGCCCGTATACGTTTCCGCCGTTGCCCAGAGCCTAGTCCCACCGATCCTGGAGAACGGGCCGATATCCCAGACCGTCGCTGCCGTCTCGGGCCCGAGACTCTTCGACATGGCGGGCATAACTCCCCAGGACATCGATGCTGCCCAGATCTACGACCATTTCAGCGCACTCGTGCTCTTCGCCCTGGAGGACTACGGGTTCTGTGCCAAAGGGGAGGGTGGTGCCTTTGTTGAGGGTGGCAGGATCGAGATTGGCGGCGAGTTGCCAATCAACACCGCCGGCGGCCATCTATCGGAAGCTTACGTCCACACGGTGAACCATATTATCGAAGGCGTCAGGCAGCTCCGTGGCTGCTCCACTGCACAAGTCTCGGACGCCGAGTTCGTGCTGGTAGACACCGGCGAGGGCGTCGGCGCGATGATTCTCCGCAGGTAACTGGAAATGACCGAAGAGACTCTCCAACCCCTCCCCATACCCGTCCCGTCCATTGATAACCGGGCCTTTTGGGAGGCCTGCAACCGGGGCGAGTTGGTCATCCAGCACTGCCCAAAGTGCGACTCCCTGCGCCATCCCCCCAGGCCCATGTGCCCAGGATGCCGGAGTAAGGAGTTGGGTTGGAAGAAAGTGTCGGGGGTGGGGACGGTGTATAGCTACACGGTGACCCATCAGGCAATTCACCCGTCTCTGAGAGGCCGGGTCCCGTGGACGGTAATAATGGTAGACCTCGACGAGAGTGTCAGGATGATAAGCCACATCGTTGACTGCCCCGCAGAGGACGTGCGAATTGGGATGCGGGTGGAAGTTGTCTTCGAAGAGGTCGAGGCAGGCGTCACCCTCCCTTACTTCCGCCCGGCTGCCGATTAGGCAGCTCTTCTCTCCCCGTTCCCTCAAACCCCACGAAGGGTCTCCCGAAGTACTATACGAGGGTGCTCACCTGTAATTGACCCCCTATCAAAGCCCTGCTATATTCGACCCCTGATTGGGGATGTAGCTCAGCTGGGAGAGCGCCGCGTTCGCAATGCGGAGGCCGGGGGTTCGAATCCCCCCATCTCCACCACCACGTACTGTACTCATAACCCACCCGCTTAGGCCGACCTCGGCATTGTCCACGCACCCTATGAGACCGTCATCCGGCGTGGTTATGGAGTAGAGGCCGCTCGCTCCGCCAGAGTGTGGGGAAACGTGCCACCGAAGAGGTCGCCCTCGGTGGGCCACTGGTCTCTGGGCAGTTCGTTGAAGGCTTCAATCATGTTTCCATCGGGATCGAAAAAATAGACCCCGAGCGATATCCCGTGATCGTCCACCATGGAGACCTTCACGTCCTTTTGCTTCAAGTCCAGATACAGCTCCTGCAGGTCCTCGAAAGTCTCCATCTCCCAGGCAAAGTGGTTGAGCCCTACGCGGCGTTGCTCCGGGCCCGGGGCGTCGGGCCCCACGGAGATCAGAGCCAGTTCGTGGGACGAGTCCTCCCCTGAGCTCATGAATATCACCCGGCCCGGCCATACGTTGGTGACGTGAAGACCTAGGATATCCTCGTAGAACCTGACGGATGTATCGAGGTCGCGAACCGAAAGCACCAGGTGTCCGAGTCTTTTGGGCTTGACCATAGTCTCCTCCGTCGCCTGCTTCGAGCAAGCCCTCTTTGTCCTCTCCTACAGGAAGATGCTGATATTTCTGGCATCCAGTATCGTCTGGTCCAAAATGATAGTCCTCTTGGCGATCTTCAGCCGGCCATCGACCCGCCTGAGGGTGTCCTGCCGGGTGCCGACGTAGATGTCCTGGTCGGTGTCCAGGCGGGTCCTGTAGACCAGGAAGTTGGAATGTACGTCAAACTCGGAGTGCCCATTGGCGCCTTTTACTCGGATGTTGGAGATCAGATGCCGCGTTCGAGAGGGTGGGGTCTCCGCCCAGGCGGTCCCGGTATCCAGACGAGCGACCCGCATCCGCAGGGTTTCCTTGGTGTCCTTGAAAAAGGCCGTTTCGCCGGGCTTGGACAGCTCTTCCGCCACCTCTCTGCTGTTCCTGTTCTCTCGCACCGGCATCCAGTAGTGTAGATCGTCGGTGAACAGGTCCAGCCACTGGTGGAACCGGCGCTCATCCAGGAGCTCCGCCTCCTCGTACAGGAGGTCTTCGACCTCATTCCGCAGGTCATCCGACATGCTGGGCTGTCTCCACTTTAAGAGCGGAATCACTCACTTCTCCCCAGGACTCCGCAGCCATCAGCTCGGCCCAGCGCTGGTACATGGAGCGCTGGTTGATGTCGCTGTAGAATTCCCCCACCCTGCCCGGAAAATCCGGGTGCGTCGTCTCGTGTCCAATACCCATCTGGAAGTTAGCGGGTATTCGTCTTGAAGCGGCGCCTCGTCCGGAACGGGTAACCTGCATCCAGTTGTCCATGTCGTCCTGCTCCCATGTCCCTGCGGTCGAAAAAGTCTGCGTTATATTAATCCGTTGAGCTTCCTTGACCTCGGGAGGAGCGGCTTTATCCACAAAGGTCCATGCCCAGATCTCCATCTTTCCCGGGCCCCGCGGGTGCCATATGCGCAGGGTGCCGTTGGGAAGGAACGACAGGTTGGGAAACACCGTACCGTGATTGGGTCTGATCTTGCGGGCCCGGACCCGGCCCAGACGCGCCTCCACCTCTTCCACGATGGCCTTAGCGTATTCCCGATCATCAGGATAGTCGCCGCGAGACCAGACCTCTTCACCCTCCCGGAAGTAGAATATCCCCAGGCCGTGTCCATTGCCCGGTGATACCTGGTAGCCTTGGAAGATGGGGCCCTCGGCCTCATCGCCGGAGTTCCAGCCCGCCTTGATGGCGGACTAATGCGAGGGATATGCGTGATACATATCCCCTACAAAGTTTTCTGCGGATACCTTCCAGTTGGACTCCAGCACCCATCGGTGAGCCCCTCCTATAAGCTCCACGCCGCCCTCTCGCCGGTCGAGCATGAGGTCCAGGTACCAGGCCATGTCTCCCAGGTGCTCCAGCAGCGTGGGAGCCTCGACATCAAAGGTGGCGAAGATAAGCCCCTTGTAGGTGTCCAACTGTGCGACTGGGACCAGCCCCCACTGGGACAACTCCAGCTCCTCGAAATACGATTCTTTCCAACTAGGCACCGAGGCCAGTGTCCCTGCGTTGTTGTAGACCCACCCGTGGTAGGAACAGGTGAAGTACGTGGCGTTCCCGCGGTCCGCTCGGCAGACCCGGTTGCCCCGGTGCCGGCACATGTTGATGAAGGCGCCCAGCTTCCCGTCTCAATCTCGGCTCACTATGATCGGATCCTCACCCATGTAGGTTGTGATGAAGTCCCCGGGGTTGGGCAGTTGGCTCTCGTGTCCCAAGAACAGCCAGCAACGGGCGAAAATCCGCTCCAACTCCAGATCGTAGATCTCCCGATCGGCGAATATCCTGCGGTCGATCAGACCCCGCTCCATGTCCACCAGTTGTTTGATATCGACACCCATTCTCTAAAGCCATCCCGGTGAGGTCTGGTTCCGTCACTTGCGAAGCTCGCTACGCACTAAGTCTAGCGATGGCGTTACGGCGATTCAATCCACTTACCGTACCTGACCTTAAATCGATACCTTTGCCCCGATGGGTTCCAAAACGTCCAGCTGTTCCCGGG
>CBDFLQ010000001.1:0-19723 GCA_965249275.1 Dehalococcoidia bacterium | reverse complement strand
CTTCGGGCAGACAACCTGCTCATTGATTCCAATAACCTTCTGGACCTGAAACCCGCGCTGAAAGAATACGCTACATTGAACAGCCCGCTGAAACCCGTGTGCAGGCCCGATTGTCCCGGCCTTTGCTCTCGGTGCGGAGCTGATCTGACTCAGACCGGTTGCCTTTGCGTTATTGCCGAGGGATCCGAAGAATCGGGGCTTTCGGGCCTCCTGGCAAAATATCGAACGGCGTGAGGCCGGTCGCGGAGATTCAAAGATAATTATGGGCGCACTACCGAAGAGAAAGACGAGCAAGGCCAGAAGAAATAAGCGGCGTGGGCAGGATAAAGTCATAGGACCCTCCCTCGTCGAATGTTCCCGTTGCCGCAATCCCAAGCTCTCCCATCATGTTTGCCCCACGTGCGGCACCTACAACGGCAGGGAAGTATTCGCCGAATAGTTCCCTTGAACGTCATCAAGGAGATTCATCTATGGTTGCACAGCTAGAAGAAAAAAAGACCGCGTTCATATTCCCGGGTCAGGGGTCACAGGTAGTGGGAATGGGCAAGGACCTCTATGAGAGCTCTCCCACTGCGCGGTCGATATTCGACGAGGCGGACGAAATTCTCGGTTTCTCTCTTACGCGACTCTGCTTTGAGGGACCCCAAGAAGAGTTGACCCAGACTCAAAACGCCCAGCCCGCAATATTCACGACGAGCTTGGCGGCCTTGGCGGATATGAAAGAAAAGTCCGATGGCCAATTGGTAAGCCCCGCTTTCGTGGCGGGACACAGCCTCGGTGAGTACGTCGCCCTCGTTGCCGCCGACACCCTCCCCTTCTCCGACGCCCTGCCCCTGGTTAGGGAGCGGGGTCAGCTCATGCAGAATGCCAACAGCATCCAGCCCGGCGGCATGGCCGCTATCATCGGCCTGGATGAGTCCACCACTGAAGAGATATGCCAGCAGACCGGGATGCAGATATCCAACATCAACTCCCGGGAGCAGATAGTAATAAGCGGGCCCCATGTGAACATCGCCAACGCACTGGACCTGGCAAGGGCCCGAGGCGCCAAAAAAGTCGTGCCTCTTCCTGTTGGCTCCGCCTTCCACTCCAACCTGATGGAACCCACCGTCGAGCGTATGACCAGTGCTATCGACCAGGTTAGCCTGAGCGACGCCATGGTGCCGATCGTGGCCAACAGCAGCGCGAGGCCCGTGGTCGCAGCCGGTGATATCCGGGAGGAACTGGTCTGGCAGCTATGCCACTGCGTCCAGTGGCTGGGGAGCGTCGAATACATGATAGGGGCAGGTGTGACCACCTTCGTGGAAATCGGGCCAGGCAAGATCCTCAGCAGCCTCGTGCGCCGCATCGACCCCTCAGTCTCCGCTTTGACCTTGAATGACTACTTCAGCGGCTAATACCCGGCTTCGGCGCCCTTAGCTATACAGCACATTAACTTGGACCAGAATCTCGCGGGAAAAATTGCCATCGTAACCGGGGGATCCCGGGGCATAGGGCAGGCCATTGCCGTAAGGCTGGCCAGGTCGGGGGCATTGGTCTCTGTCGGCGGGTTGCACGATATCTCCGCCACCCGAGCCTTGGTCGAAGCCGCCGGTGTCCCCACCGAAAACCTCCTCTTCACCCACGCGGATGTCAATTCCCAGGAAGACGTAGAGACGCTGGTCAAGGCCACTATTGATCGATTCGGCAAGGTAGACATCCTGGTAAACAACGCCGGGATCAACCGGGACGGGCTGCTCCTACGCATGAAACTGGATGATTGGGACGCGGTCCTCAACACTAACCTGCGTGGCGCGTTCTTGTGCACTCAGAAGGTTCTCAGCGGCATGGTGAGAAGCCGCTGGGGAAGAATAATTAACATTTCCAGCGTCGTGGGGGTGGCCGGTAACCCGGGTCAGGCGAACTATGCCGCCGCCAAGGCCGGAATAATCGGCTTGACCAAGACTACGGCTCGAGAAGTCGCATCCCGAAACATTACCGTCAACGCCGTGGCCCCCGGCTTCATAGATACGGACATGACCTCCGGCCTTAGCGAACAGGTCCGGGACAGACTCCGAGGCCAGATCCCCCAAGCCCGGTTCGGCTCCCCCGATGATGTCGCCGACCTCGTAGAGTTCCTTGCATCCGACCGTTCGGCATACATCACTGGACAGGTGATCAACGTCGATGGCGGAATGTTCATGACGTAGCTGGGGAACAATATGCCCGGGTCCAGACGAAAAGGCAGAATCTTGGCGCTGCAGGCGCTCTATGAAGCCGATACGGTGCGTCACGAAGTCAGCGCCATCTTAGAGCGGTCCAAGGAAAGAACTGACCCATCCGATGACTCTTGGAAATTCGGCGCCGAGCTCGCCAAGGGAGTCGTCAACCGGATAGAAAATATAGACCGGATCATCGAGTCATATGCTCCCAACTGGCCGATCTCCCAACTTTCCTCTATAGACCGTAATATCTTGCGCATAGCCGTATACGAGCTCACTGCACCGACTGACACTCCACCCAAGGCCGCAGCCAACGAGGCTGTCGAGTTGGCCAAGACCTTCGGAAGCGATAGTTCGCAGCGTTTCGTAAACGGCGTGCTGGGGAGTTTGCTCGCCGAGCGCAATGCTTGACACGACCCCCCTGTAGCCTTTACATATAGACAATTAGCAGTCACTAACAGGAGTTATGCAATGACTGAAGTCCATGACAGAGTTAAGAAGATAATAGTAGAGCAGCTTGGTGTCGAAGAGGCAGAAGTGGTTTCTTCTGCCTCTTTCATCGATGACCTCAACGCCGATTCCCTGGACTTGGTTGAGTTGATCATGGCCTTGGAGGATGAGTTCAGCAAGGGTGACCAGAAACTGGAAATCGCCGACGAGGACGCCGAGAAAATTCTGACCGTTCAGGATGCGATCGACTTCATCTCGGAAAACGTAGATACAGGCGCCTAAAGCCCTCGGCGCTCTGCCGATTGGGCGCACAGGCAAGCTAGCTCAGCCTTCCCTTTCCGGTTGGTGTTGCGGCCCGTTTCAGGGCAGTGCTATACTCCAAACGTAATATTCGATTATTTCCATTACCCTTGGTTTGATGAAAGCCAACATCCTGAGCCCCGGCCCCGTTCCAAAGTCCTAGCCTGAACATGACCTCTAGCTCCGGAAGAGCCCGTTCCCTGTCGCATATTTGCGTCTTTTGAAAGGTGACTCTATCTTTGGAACTTGACCGATTGCATGACCGGATTAAGGAGTGCACAGCCTGTGGCCTCTGCGAGGGACGCACGACTGTCGTACCGGGAGAAGGCCCGGAGCACCCCAGGATCATGTTCATCGGTGAGGGCCCCGGATTTAACGAAGACAAGCAGGGCCGGCCTTTCGTAGGGCCTGCGGGAAAGTTCTTGGAAGAGTTGTTGTCCGCAATAGATATGCGCAGAGAAGACGTTTACATAACCAATATCATCAAGTGCCGCCCACCCGGGAATCGAGACCCGCTTCCCGAAGAGGTGGAGTCATGCAGAGCATGGCTCGAACAGCAGATGGACCTTCTCGACCCGGCCCTTATAGTGACGTTGGGCCGCCACTCGATGTCCAGGTTCTTCCCTAAAGAGACCATCGGCAAGGTGCACGGTACGGCTAGGAAAGTCGATGGCCGCACGGTCTTTGCCATGTATCATCCTGCCGCAGCGCTGCACCAACAGAGACTTAGAGATACGCTGATCGAAGATATGAAGAAAATCCCCGGGGTATTGGTGCAGGAGGCCCAGGTGCCCGAGGTGGCCCAAGAAGAGGCCGGTCCCGAGCAATTATCCATGTTCTAATTTTTTTCACATGTCCAACCTTCCTCTCAAAGTAATTCCGTTAGGCGGTCTGGGTGAAATAGGGAAAAACATGCTGGCGTTGGAATATGATGGCGATATTGTCGTTATAGATGCCGGTATTTCGTTCCCCGGGGAAGACCTTCCAGGTATAAATCTGGTCATCCCCGACATCTCATACCTCATCGAGAACGCCTCCAAGGTCCGGGGTATCGTTATAACCCACGGGCATGAAGACCATACCGGCGCGCTCCCGTTTGTCTTGGACCAATTGGATGTCCCGGTCTATGCCCCGCGCCTGGCCGAAGGACTAATCGCGGCGAAGCTTAAGGGCTATGGCAAGCTCAAGAATGCCCATCTGGAGATCGCTACGCCCGGCGTCCCCTTCGATGTGGGTGTTTTCACCGTGGAGAGCTTCAGGGTCTGCCACAGCATACCGGACTCCACTGGGCTGATAGTCCGGTATCCGGGAGGCGCCGTTATACACACGGGCGACTTCAAGTTCGACCATACCCCGGTAGATGGCAGACCCGCAGACCTGTCCCGCCTGGCCCAGCTAGGCGACGAGGGAGTGCAGTTGCTTCTTTCGGACTCTACCTACGCTGAGCTGCCTGGTTACACGCCGTCGGAGCAGACGGTGGGTGAGACGCTGCGGCAGATAATGGGCGAAGCCGAGGGCCGGGTAATCGTGGCTACCTTTGCGTCATTGGTGTCCAGGGTCCAGCAGGTGATAGATGCGGCCGTGGCAAACGGGCGGAAAGTGTGCGTTGAAGGCCGGAGCATGGTCGAAACCGTCAATCTATCCGAAAAGCTGGGCTACCTGGATGTGCCCGAGGGTACGCTCATCAGACTGGAAGACGCCCGGAAACTTCCCCCGAGTCAGGTGACAATAGTGCTCACCGGGACTCAGGGAGAGCCGTCCTCGGCCCTGAGCAGGATCGCCAACCGGGAGCACAAGCACATAGAGATAGAACCCAAAGACACCGTTGTGATGTCGGCTTCTCCTATACCCGGTAACCAGGGCCACATCGGCAAGACCATAGACAATCTGTTCCGGCTGGGCGCCAACGTATTGTATGGACGGATCAGGCAAGTTCATGTGCACGGGCACGCCAGCCAGGAAGAGCTAAAGCTGATGCTGGGATTGACCAGGCCCAGATTTTTCGTGCCAATCCACGGTGAGCACCGACACCAGGTCATTCACACCAGGCTGGCCCAGTCCATGGGCGTCGATCATGACAACACGTTTGTGCTGGACAACGGCGACGTTTTGGAAGTTTCGGAACATGAGGCTCGTATCACCGATAGGGTCCAGGCGGGGCCCGTGTACCTCGACGGAAGCGGCCGGTGGGAGACCGAAAGCAAGGTCCTCAAAGACCGGAGGAAATTGGCCCGATATGGGTTTGTTATAATTACGTTAAGTCTTGACAAGGCTACGGGCAAAGTGAACTCTAACCCGGAAGTTGTAACTCAAGGTTTCGCAGAAGACGCCGAGACCCCCGCTCTTATCGAGGGTACCCATAGGGTGGTAGCCGAGACTGTCGAGCAACTGAACGGCACCCTGACCGGGGCCAATTTGAAATCAAGTATTAAGTCCGCACTGAAGAAATATTATCACCAAGAGACAAAACGACGCCCAATTATCCTTCCAATAGTTGTGGAAGGGTGAGGCATTTGGCAATGGAAATCACAAATCAAAGAAAGGAGGATCGGCAATGGCTAGGTCAAGGGCTCTTCGCGGCTCGCAAAGCGGCTTTCACCCCAGGGGACCCACGGGATGGGACCTGAGGATGTCAGATACAGGGAGGTTGAACTCGGAAGTTCGCTGGCTGCTGATAGCAATAGTAATTTTAATCCTTCTCACTCCCCCAGCCGTAATCTTCCGGGATACTCTCATTAGGACCTTCGGCCTCGCAATGGGGCCTGTCGGTGGGGTCGCCCTGCTGGGCATCATAGTTGCTGCCAGACAACCGAGAAGTTTGGTGTCAAAGTTCAACTGGTGGCTGGCCGTGGTGGTCGCGGGCGCCATTACCTTCGGGAGCATGGCGTTCTTCAGCTTTGAATATGGCGTTCTCAGGGACGTTACCATGGGTGGAGAAACCGGGGTTCTGATAATCGGGGAACAGGACAGGTGGGGAATAGCGCGCCTGAGCGGCATGGCGCTGTTAGCCTGCTACTTGGTCGCTCCCAGGTTTTCGATTCAATCCACACTCATAGCCCTATTCTCCGTGTTGTGGTCAATCACGCTGATTTTCAGGGTGATATTCGCTGCATTCGGCACAATACGGGACCGGTATGAGGACCGGCAGGTACGGCGCATGGTGGGTACCTTGAACAGGGTTAACCCAAACCGTGTGAACGTCTCGGAGATGTGGCCGAGGCTAGGCATGATCCGTCCCCGGGAAGCGCAGCCCACCGAGGCTCCTCCACCCGAAGAGCTTAACTACGAGGCTGCCATTGCCGACTCCCTTGTCATGGCCGAACCTGTTCCCGCTCCGACAGGCGTCGCCGTGGCCGACATCGATGAGGTTGAAGAGTACGAGGGCGAAGAGGAAGAGTACGACGACGAGGAATCGGATGACGATGGACCCCTCTCGCCGTTATACCTGCCTAAGCAGGAGTCCATGTTCACCGACCCTGTGCTGGCTGAGCCCCAGCCTACTAATGGCGTCTCCGGTGCCCATGCCTCGGACATTGGCCCTGAAGTTCCATCCCTGGACATCTTGGATGCCACGGAACCGGTTGAGACGCATCCCGACGACCACCAGGAACGTGCACAACAGATTGAAGAGGCCCTGGCCAGTCACGGCATCGATGCCAAAGTCACCCAGATAAACCCCGGCCCGACTGTCACTCAGTTCGGCGTCGAACCCGGCTGGTTTAGGAAGTTCAAAGAGATCAGGGAGCGGGAGCCGGACGGAAAGCTAAAGGTAGACGAAACGGGCAAGCCTGTTGTCTATCATGAAGAAGTTTCCAAGAAGAGAGTACGGGTAGACCAGATAGCGGCCCTCGACAAGGACCTCGCCCTGGCCATGGCGGCCCCAACTATCAGGATCGAGGCCCCGGTGCCGGGCAAGGCCATGGTAGGCATCGAAGTCCCCAATGTCACCATGGGTGTGGTAGGCCTTAAAGAGGCCCTCGCCAGCCCCGAGTTCCGAAAGATGTTGGGGAAGTCCAGGCTTGCCGTTGCCCTCGGCAAGGGCAGCGCAGGCCAGATGCTCATGGGTGACCTCGCTGCAATGCCCCACCTGCTCATAGCCGGTTCTACCGGCAGCGGCAAGAGCGTTTGCATCACGTCACTCATCTCCTCCCTGCTGATGAACAACACTCCCCGGGACGTTCAGTTCGTCATGGTAGACCCCAAACGGGTCGAGCTGGTGCCCTTCAGCACCGTTCCCCACCTGGCGACACCCGTAATCATGGACATGGATAAGGTAGTTGGCGCACTGAAGTGGGTCACCGAGGAGATGGACCGCCGATACAAGGTCATGGCCGGCGCAGGCGCTCGTAACATCAGCGGCTACAATGCCAAGGTTGACGAAGAAGACCACATGTCCTACCTAGTCGTTGTGATCGATGAGTTGGCCGACCTCATGGTGATGGCTCCGTTCGACGTGGAGCAATCTCTGACCCGGCTGGCCCAGATGGGCCGAGCTACGGGGATCCACCTGATCGTTGCCACGCAGCGGCCCTCGGTGGACGTGATCACCGGACTGATCAAGGCCAACTTCCCGACCCGGATCAGCTTTGCCGTGACCTCCATGACCGACTCCCGCGTCATCCTGGACGCCCCGGGAGCGGAGAAGTTACTGGGCAGGGGAGACATGCTCTACCTGCCCTCCGACGCGGCCAAACCCAAGAGGTTGCAAGGCGTCTACCTCTCGGACATGGAGGTGGAAAGAATAGTCCACTTCTGGTCCGAAAAGGTGGGCGGAGTCGCAGAGCCACCCACGATAGAGGAGCTCTTGGCCTCAGGATCGAATGAAGAACAGGATGAGTTTGTGGAGCCGTCCCTTCCCCTGCCCTTGCTGCCCAGGATGTCCGAGACCCTGCAAGAGATACAGGAAAATGAAGACCCCATGTTCACCAAGGCTCGTGGCTTGGCGATGCGGCACAAGAGTGTCTCTGCGTCTCTGTTGCAGAGACGGCTCGGAATCGGCTATCCGAAGGCCGCTAGCCTCCTTGACCAATTGGAGGAGAATGGGATAGTGTCCGATGGGGAGCCCGGAAAGTCCCGCACCGTGTTGAAACTAGACGAGGATGATGACGACTACTAGGCAAAAGACACGGAAGCTCGCCAACCTCCTGAGCTCTTTCATTAAGGGAGGTGGCGAGCAGGGCGCGGCCGATGACCCCGAAACGCGGGTCTGTCTATCCTGCGGCGCTTTCCTCACGGGGTCCAGGTCTTTCGAGAAATTGAAGACCTGTAGCTTCTGCGGTTTTCACTTCAATATATCGGCTCGGGAACGCATCAAACTCCTCGCCGATGAAGGGACCTTTAAGGAGCTGAATCGGTCCCTGATCTCCATGGACCCCCTGTCCTTCTCCGGTGGAGTTTCCTACCGCAAGAAATTGCACGAGGCCCAAAAGATGACAGGCCTCACGGAGGCCGCGGTCACCGGGACCTGCGAAATCAAGGGATGTCCCACCGTCATTGCCGTTCTGGACTTCGGGTTCCTGGGCGGCAGCATGGGTTGCGTGGTCGGAGAGAAGGTCACCCTGGCCTTCGAGACCGCAGTTAAGAAAAAGCTCCCGATAGTGGCGGTGGTTACCAGTGGGGGGGCCAGAATCCAGGAAGGTGTCCTTTCGCTAATGCAGATGGCAAAGACCGTCGCAGCGGCGAAACGGCTGCGGAAGCCGGGACTGCCCTTCATAACGGTCCTGACCAACCCGACCACCGGCCAGGTCTATTCCAGCTTTGCCAACATGGCCGACATCATCCTCGCCGAACCGGATGCGCTGGTCGGCTTTGCTCCCCTCAGGGCGGTCAAGGAGAGCAGCGGCACACCCCTCCCATCCGGCGCCCACACCTCCGAGTCCCATCTGGAACACGGGATGATCGATAAGGTGGTTGGTCGCGAGCAGCTCCCGGACATTCTCTCCCTGCTGCTGGACATGCTCTACTCCAGGTACAAGGTGGAGGTGCGAGGAAAGAAACCCAAGATCGGCTACTCCACCACCTACAACGCCTCGGCGTGGGAGCAAGTCCGGCTCGCCCGCCACGAGCAGAGACCCACGGCCCTGGACTACATAGGCCGGATGGCTTCCAGCTTCGTCGAGCTGAAGGGCGATCGCGTCCACGGCGATGATGAGGCCGTGGTGGCGGGTCTCGGATATCTGGGCGGCCAGGCAGTGGTGGTTCTGGGGCAGGAGAAGGGCCACGGGCCCGACTCCCGCAAACGGAACAACGGGCGCACCGGCCCGGAGGGGTTTCGCAAGGCACAGCGCATGATGCGCATGGCCTCCCGCTTCCATCTGCCTCTCATAACCTTCATCGATACACCGGGCCCCCTTCTCAGTCTCGCAGCGGAGGAGCAGGGGCTCGGCAATACCATAGCCAACACCATGGCGCTGCTTTCGGACCTTTCCACACCTGTAATCTCGGTAATAATCGGTGAGGGAGGGAGCGAAGGCGCCCTGGCTTTTGGTGTGGCGGACACAATCTTGATGCTCGAAAACGCCATCTACTCCCCCATCTCCCCCGAGGGCGCTGCTACCCTCCTGTATCGTGACACAGCTAAGGCGGAGACAGTGGCCCTGGCCCTCCAGCTAACGGCCCGGGACTGCAAGCGGCTCAATATAATTGATGTAGTCGTCCCCGAGCCCGAGGGCGGAGCCCACCAGTACCCCAATGAGGCTGCCCAACAGCTCCAGAGGATTCTCGTCCGTGAGCTATTGCGGGTGCAGGCTGTCCCAACCAACAAGCTGGTCAAGGCGCGCTACAAAAAGTACCGGAACATGGGAGAGTACAGTTCCCACTACCGTGAAGCTTTGATGAAGGAAATCGAGTATCTGCAGGGCCGCGTGTCCAGCCGTGTGCGTAGACTTGGTAACCGGCTGCCCGGGGTCGGCAAGTCCTCCGGTTCCGAAGAGAGCAACGTCCGGGTCTCTTACTGACCGGCCCCGACACCTTCCCATCAACCCTCCCTGAATCGAAAGGCGCAGCCATGTCCTTACCTGAATTCGACCTTAACGGAAAGACGGCCATCGTTACTGGCGGGGGCCGGGGCCTCGGCAAGGGAATAGCGTTGGCCTTGGCGGAGGCAGGTGCGAACGTGGCCATAGCGGGCCGCACGGAGGCCAAACTTCAGGAAACGGCGTCTGAGATCAGGGAGATGGGCCGCGGCGTCCTGCCCGTCGTGACCGATGTGACTTGTGACGAGGATATAGTCTCGCTGATAGATCGCACGGTTGAGACCTTCGGAAAGATCGACATCCTGGTCAACAACGCAGGCGTGGCAATAGTCAAACCTCTCGTCCCGATACCCGGCTTCGCACCCAAGGCCGAGGGCCTGAGCCCCGAATTCTTCCTGACTACAAGCGACGAAGAGTGGCGCTACGTCCTGGACTCCAACCTTATGAGCGCATTCCGCTGTACCAGGGCCGCAGCGCCCCACATGCTGAAACAGAAATGGGGCCGCATCATCAACATATCGTCAGTGGAAGGGTTGCGTGGAGTCCAGATGCACAGCCTCTACTCCACCTCCAAGGCGGCAATGGAGGGATTGACCAAAAGCCTCGCTCTGGAATGGGCCAGGAGCGGTGTCACCGTAAACACCATCGCGCCGGGTGCCTTCCACACCGAGATGATGGCTCCCGAGTTCGAAAACGAAGATCTGCGCAAAAGGCTCTTGCGCACTATTCCAATGAGGAGGGGTGGGGAGGTGAGAGAGGTAGGACTCTTGGCCGTCTACCTGGCCTCCGAGGCCTCAGCCTACATGACGGGCCAGACTATAGCCATCGACGGCGGGTGGACTAGCTCGATGGGACGCTAGCGCTGCTCGGCGAGGGGCTGAGGTTCGACATAGCGCCTTCCAGCACTTCGGCGAACTTCTTCTTGATAGACTCGTCTCTGAGTACCACCGGCGCAGACATGTCGCTGAAGGTTTTGTGGAGCTCAAACCGACCGAGGAACTTGATCCCGAGCTTCTCGGAGATCGCTTCACCGGCCCCCTGCCCGAAGATTTCCCCAGACATGTTCTCGACGACGCCCAGAATGTTCACGTTCATCTTGCGGATCATGTTGATGGAGCGCACGGCGTCTACAAACGATAGGTCCTGAGGGGTGGTCACGACTACGAAGCCGTCCAGTTTGAGGACCTGCATGATGGTCAGAGGGGCATCGGACGTACCGGGAGGAAGGTCCACGACCAAGTAGTCGAGGTCTCCCCAGGCCGTCAGTTCCAGGAACTGGTTGATGGCGTTGTGGATCATGGGCCCGCGCCAGATGATCGCTTCCAGCTCATTCTTCTGGAAGAACCCCATGGACATCACCTTCACCCCGTGCTTCTCGGGGGGGATGATCTTCCCGTCGTCGTCGGA
Source organism: Dehalococcoidia bacterium (assembly GCA_965249275.1). Lineage (GTDB taxonomy): Bacteria > Chloroflexota > Dehalococcoidia > Plut-88900 > Plut-88900 > Plut-88900. The sequence goes on along the minus strand of CBDFLQ010000001.1, from coordinate 8,391 downwards.
GGAGGGGCCCGAGTGCATGTGGAGCATTCGGATGACGTTCGGGCAATCGATATCGGCATCCAGCAGGCCAACTGAGTGGCCCTGCTGCGCCAGGAGCACGGCCAAGTTGACGGCGATAGTGGTCTTGCCCACTCCGCCCTTGCCGCTGTAGACGGCTATTTTGGTCTTAATCTTGCCTAAGTTATCCCCGACCTTGCGCCTCTGCTCCCAGTTGCGCTTCATCGCGGCAATACGCGCCTTGTCCTGTTCGGTCATGGACTTCTTGCCGACGATAGGCTGGATCTGCTCAGGCATGTACTGTCTGTCCTACTATTCCCAGCCGAGGGCCCGCTTGCCTTCTTCGGTAATCAGGTCGGGGGTCCAGGGCGGGTCCCAGACGATGTCGACGTATGCGTTGTCTACGCCGGGGATGGACTCCACGGCCTCGGTGCACACCCCGCCGATGCTCCCGGCCATGGGGCAACCCTGGGCCGTGAGGGACATGGTGACCTTGACCTCACTGTCGCTGATGTCGACGTCGTAGATCAGGCCCAGGTCCACAATGTTAATCATCGGGATCTCGGGGTCATAGATGTCGCTGAGGGCTTCAAGAACGTCGTTCTCGGTTATGGTAGCCATATCTCCTCCATTGGGGTTGTACAGGCAATTATAGCCTAATCGACTACCCCTTCAAAGGCGGACCAATTTTGTGCGCCTGGAACCTGAGCCTCCGGTAGTCTACCACCCACCTGACGCCGTCGAAGAGCGATGGTCTCAGTTCCTCCTCCACCAAGGCGAGAACGGCGTTCTCAATGTCGTAGTCCAGCCCGGCCAGGAACTCCGAGCAGAACATCCGAATCCAGTCCCTCAGCCCCTCTTCCCCCTCCTTCAGGGGCGTGGGTCGGCTGAAGTGGTTGGCGAAGGACACTTCGAGGCCCCGCTGCTCCAGTAATGCAGAGTATTGCCCGATTGTCGGGAAATACCAGGGGTCTACCTCAGCCCGCGGGTGCCCGAGCCTAGCTGTAAGGGCCCGTCGGAGGGCGGATACAACGCTCTCGATGTTGCCCCTCCCCCCCATCTCTGCCACTATCCTGCCACCGGGCTCAAGGCAACCGGCAATCGAGTCCAGGACCTGCTCTGCCTCCTTGATCCAGTGGAGGGCCGCGTTGGAAAACACGGCGTCGAACCCTTCAGAGAAATGAAAGTCTCTGGCGTCGGCGTGATGGAAGGCGAGGTCCGGGAAGTTCGCCTTGGCAATGCGCACCATGTCCGGGGAGCTGTCTATCCCGATCACCTCGCACCCCGCCCGCGCAATCTCCGCCGCCAGATGCCCCGTTCCACACCCCAGGTCCAGGACACGCTCTCCCGGCTGTGGGTCCAGCATCTCGACCAGGCTGGCGCCATACTGCCAGATGTAGGAGTGACTCTGCTGGTATTCGGGCGCGTCCCAAGCCTTGGCAGTGGGAAGCGCTTCGCCGGATGATGCCATTGGAGGTCGGTGGGTCGACCCTTATGGGGCCTACCTGAGGTCCTCGAAGACCATCTCATCGTAAGGCGAGCCTTCTTCCCGGAGGGCGGTAAGAGTCGACTGCACCCGACGGCCCATGGTCCTGCCCAGCATGTGAATGAATCCAAACATGCCTTTCAGCACTTCTGCGGATGAGGTTGAATCTTCGAAGAGGCGTCGGCGAGTTATTCGCAGAACGTGCCGGTCGGGTTCCGGGGAAGTGAGGTCCGACTCATCGCCGGACATGTCCGACAGATACTTGGTGAAGAGGGCCAGACTGCCCGAGTCCCGTCCCTCGATGCCCAGTTCCGCGAGGAGCTCCTTGCCGTACTGGAGCGCGACGCCTTCGTAGGCCCGCTTGACCAGGTGCGCGGTGATAGGAGTGCCGATCACTTGCTGCAATCCCACCACCGCCTCCTCGATGTATCCTCTGCCGAAGTTGCGCAGAGCCTTGGAGCGGCGCTCGTCGGGCCAGACTTCGGGATCGAGCTTGGGGGCCCGTTCGGGATCATATTCGGGCATGGTCGAGTTGGGGTCGAACTGGAAGCGCTCTTCGTCCGTCAGGTCGTGGTCGTACTCGTAGAAATAGCCTTCTGCGTAGGGCTCCCCGTCTCCAAAGGCCTTGGAGAGCACAAACCCGAGCCTGGGGTTGTTCAGACGCACGCCGTTGTACGGGTGCCAGCCGGCAAATATGGCGCGGCCCATGCGGGGAGGAATCGCCAGCCACGCGAGGCCCGCAGGCCCAAAAGGAGCGTTATATCGGATCCACGCCTTCTTCGGCGACTCCACAAACATCTCCATGTCTATCCCACCGAGCGCATTGGAGAAATAGTGATACTTGGCGGCTACTACGGCCCCAGGCTCCCTCTCCGGATCTACCCCGAGTTTTTCAAGACCCTGGAGGAAATATTCCTTCTGGTGGTTGTGCAGTACCGTCTCACGCCATTGGACTACGGTGTCGTCGCCCTGCTGGGAGTAGAGGATAGTCGTGATGGCGCCACCCCAGAGGCCGTATAGCTTGGAGATGAATTCGGCCTGTTTTTGAAGTGGCCACTCGGACGGGTTGGACTCGGGGCTCATATAGATTTCCTCCTTGCGAATTGAGAACGGATTATTTCCGGGGGCGCTTGGCCCGCTTGGCTTTTACGGAACGTGTGCGGATACCCTCTTCGGCCTTGGCATCCTCATCCAGGATTAGGGCCTTTCTCAGATCGAGAACCTGGTCCCTGAGAGCCGCGGCCTTTTCGAACTCCAGGTTACGGGCGGCCACTTTCATATGGGTCTCCAGCTCTTTGACCAGACGCAGAAGCTCGCCCCGAGGCACTTCCTTGTTGATTGTGTACGTCGCTCGCTCCTCGGCGATAGCCTTGACGCGGTCGGTGATGTCTTTGATCTCCTTCTTTATGCCCTGGGGCTCAATGTTGTGCTCCTGGTTGTAGGCTGTCTGGATCTCCCGGCGGCGATAGGTCTCGTCGATTGCCTTCTGCATGGAATCGGTAATCCTGTCGGCGTACATTATGGCCCGGCCTTCAATGTGGCGCGCCGCCCGACCCATTGTCTGTACTAGCGCCCCCCAGGAGCGGAGATACCCCTCCTTGTCGGCGTCCAGGATGGCGACCAGGCTGACTTCGGGGAGGTCCAGGCCCTCGCGGAGCAGGTTGATTCCTACCACTACGTCGTATATGCCGAGCCGCAAGTCCCGGAGAATCTCGCTCCTCTGAAAAGTGTCGACTTCCGAGTGGAGGTAGTGGGTCTTGACGCCCATCTCAAGCAGGTAGTCGGCTAGCTCCTCGGCCATGCGCTTGGTGAGGGTTGTGACCAGGACCCGCTCCTCCCGTGCGACGCGGGTCTTGATCTGGTGAATCAGGTCGTCTATCTGTCCTTCAGTGGGCTTAATCTCAATTGTCGGGTCCACGAGGCCCGTGGGCCTGATGACCTGCTCTACGAACTGGCTGCTGTGCTCGTATTCGTAGGGGCCGGGGGTGGCCGAGACGCAGATCATCTGGTTGATATGCCTCTCGAACTCTGCAAAGTTGAGGGGTCGGTTGTCCAGCGCCGAGGGCAGCCGGAACCCGAAGTCGACCAAAGTCTGTTTCCGGGCTATATCTCCGTGGTACATGCCCCGGATCTGAGGGAGAGTCATGTGTGACTCGTCTATCAACATAAGGAAATCATCAGGGAAATAGTCGAGCAGGGTCCACGGCGTGCTGCCGGGCGCCCGCCGAGCCAGGGGCCGGGAGTAATTCTCGATGCCGGAGCAGTAGCCGGCCTCTCTGAGCATTTCCAGGTCGTAGTGGGTGCGCTGTTCGAGTCGGGCCGCCTCCAGTGGCCGGTCCTGGGACTTGAACCAGTCCACTTGGGCCTGGAGCTCTTCTTCGATGTCCCCAAAGGCGGCGTTGAGCTTTTCGGTGGAGGTAACAAAGTGCTTGGCCGGGTAGATGTCCACCCACTCCCTCGCCCCGAGAATCTCCCCCGTCAGCGGGTCCACTTCAACGATACGCTCGATCTCGTCCCCCCAGAACTCTATTCGGATTGCGATCTCTTCGTAGGCAGGCTGGATTTCCAGAGTGTCGCCCCGGATGCGGAAACGGCCCCGGGTGAAATCCATGTCGTTGCGCTCGTACTGCATGTCCACCAGGTGCCGCACGAGCTTATTCCGGTTTCTTGTCTCGCCCTTGTGGATGTTAACGACGAAAGAGTGATATTCCGCAGGATCACCGAGACCGTATATGCAGGAAACCGAGGCCACTATCAGCACGTCCCGCCGGCTGAGCAACGACCTCGTGGCCGCATGCCTCATCTTATCGATCTCTTCGTTGATGTCTGCGTCTTTTTCTATATACAGGTCGTTACGGGGTATGTAGGCCTCGGGCTGGTAATAGTCATAGTAGCTGACGAAGTATTCGACCGGGTTGTCGGCGAAGTACTCCTTGAACTCGGTGGCCAGCTGGGCCGCGAGGGTCTTGTTGGGGGCCATCACCAACGTGGGCCGCTGGACGCGTTCCACAATGTTGGCCATCGTGAACGTCTTGCCGCTGCCCGTCACCCCGAGCAAAGTCTGTGTCTTCATCCCCGACTCCAGCCCCGCCACAAGCTGGTCCACGGCCTTGGGCTGGTCGCCCATCATGCGGAAGTCGGAGGTGATTTTGAACCTGTTTTCTACGGCTGTTGTGGTAGTCAAGATGGGTTTATTCTAGGGTGTCGGATGGGGGATTGCAAAGCCGGGAAACGAGGCCATCGCCTGTGCCATGGAAAACGGTTCCGGCCTGAGCAAGGCCCGCATGATCAAGCTAGCAGAGCCTGCAATTGGCTTACGCGAAGACGCCCGGTATGCCTTCCGGGGGCCGAGTCCCGATCGCCCCCTCAGCTTCCAGCGAGTCCGCATAGCCGGGTTCGACTCCGGCCAGCTCTTCAAGTACGTAGCGGTTATGCTCACCCATGAGAGGCGCAGATCTGATAAGCGTTCCGGGAGTCTTAGAGAGAAGGACCGGCGCTCCTGAGAATGGCATGGTACCCGAGGCCGCATGTGGGGTGTCCCAGAAATATCCCCGCTCGTTGAGCTGCTCGTCCTCCACCACGTCCTGGTTCGTGTAGACCGCCGCCGCCGTGACCCCGGCCCCTTGGAGCCGGTGCATCAAGTCTTTGTAGTCCTCGTTCGCGGTCCATTCCGAGATATGTATGTCAATATTGTCTTGGTGCTGCCACCGGCTTAGCTGGTCCTGGAACCGAGGGTCGGAACTCCAGTCTGGGTTCCCGGCAACCTCGCACAGAGCGCTCCACTCTTCATCGTTCGTCACTGCTATGGTTACCCAGTTGTCTTCGCCCTTGCACCTGTAAGCGTTGTGTGGAGCGTGGTAGGCGTGGTGATTGCCCATTCTGACGGGGTGTTCCCCGGTTAGCTGATAGCCGAGCAACGCCTCCCCGATCAGGCTGGTGGTAGCTTCGTTCTGCGACAGGTCTATGAACTGCCCCTTGCCGGAGCGTCGTCGGTAGTACAGTGCCGTGAGCACCGCGGCAACCGCGTTTACGCCGGCGTTGGGGTCGGGATACGCCTCCCCCGACTTGTAAGGGACCGAGCCCGGATACCCCATCATGTTTGCGAATCCCGCGGTCGGCTCGATGTTTGTCCCGTAGCTTACGTGGTTGCGGTGCGGGCCCGTGGCCCCGAATCCCGGCATCGTGACAAATATAATCGCCGGATTGAGTGGGCGTATCGAAGGATAGTCCAATCCAAAGTTTCGCATCACTCTGGCGCTGTAGTTCTCCATTACTACGTCGGCTATGGGTATAAATTTCTTGGCCAGCTCACGGCAATCGTCGCGGGAAAGGTCCAGCGTGAGGCTCTTCTTGTTTCGATGATATTCGTTAAAAATGCCGTATCGATTGTAAGGTTGGTCTCCGGGATCATTGTCAGGGTAAACGGAATGAGCAACCTTAGCGTAGTCCTTTGGGTCTTCCGGCGTCGGGACCTGTGCAGCCCCCCGACCGTACAGGGACTCTATCTTGATTACCTCAGCCCCGAGGTCGGCCAAGAATCTCGCCCCGATTGGCCCCGACCACCCACTTGTGAAGTCCAGCACCCGGAGCCCTTCTAATGCACGACCTTTATCTGCGGGATAGCTCATAAGCCCTCAAATGATGTTGCGCTCTCGGAGGCGAACCAGTTCCTCTTTGCTTAGTCCCATGTCACCGCAGTAGACGTCCTCGTTGTGCTCGCCCAGCAGCGGAGCCCGAGTAACTTGCCAGGGCGTCTCGTCCATCTTGAACGGGGCGCCGGCGTACAGTTGTCGACCCGCCAACGGGTGTTCCAGTGCCACCCAGTAGTCCCGGGCGCTTAGCTGAACGTCCTCAAATAACCGCCCGAAAGTGGGCACGTATGTAACGGGAATTCGGAGACTCTGACCTAAGCCAACCACCTCGTCCATGGTGTGTTGTATAAGCCAGGCTTCCAAGATCTCGTTGTATTCCTTTTTGTGGTCCCAACGCTGGTCTGCGGTGGAGAAGCGGGGATCGTCGATGAGGTCGGGCCGCTCCATTAGAAGGAAAAGGTTCTCGCTGTGATGGGGCATTACGCTGCTTATGGACACCCACCCGTCCTTGCACGGGTACATGGTCAGCGGGTGTCCCCCGACTGGATAATCGTTCCCGGCTCGAATGTTCTTGGCTTGAACATGAGTCCAGGTCGTGATGGAGAACTCGTGGTAGTAGGCCATCGCCTCCATAGCGGACACATCGACGTGCTGGCCTTGGCCGCTCGAATCACGCCAGTAAAGCGCGGCCATCACCGCGTCGAAGGCGTGAATGCCCGCCGTGTACTCAGGCTGAAATCCTGCCCCGACCAGCGGCTCTCGGTCTGCCTCACCCGTCTGGTGCATCTGCCCGGTGAGTGCATACCCCACCATGGAGTTGCCCTTGTAGTTCTTGTACGGGCCGGTCTGCCCGAAATACGTGATGGAAGCCAGCACGACTCCCGGGTTGATCGACTCCAGAACCTCGTAGCCGAGACCCTTGTCCTCCATTGTGCCCGGAGAATAAGTCTCGACGACAACGTCAACGGACGGTAGCAGCGTCTTGAGTGTCTCAACTCCGGAAGTGGTCCCAAGATTAAGCGTTATGCTCTTCTTGTTCGTGTTCAGGTAAAGATATGTGGCACTGGTCTCGGGGTCGGGCAGATGGTCCAGGAATGGACCCATCCTGCGGGAGATATCCCCGCCTGCCGGGTCCTCGACCTTTATGACTTCTGCCCCCAGGCAACCGAAAAGCTTGGTGCAGTATCCCCCAGCGACACCCTCGCTCAGGTCCAGGACGCGAAGGCCTTCCAGGGCTCTGTCCATCAGTTCGCGCTTCCCGCCGTAGCGGGAATGCTCGCCTTCCCTACTATGACTTTTTCGCCAAGCTGGTTTTCAATCCAGGTGTCGAAGTAGACGCGGTCGTCGGACTCGCCGTCTTTGGACTCTCGTACGATGGCCCGGATCTCGAGTGTATCGTCACCGCATACCATGTTCGTAAATGTCACCGACAGGAGGCCACCCTTGTCCCAACTCTCGCCTAGTTTGTCGTGGAATAGAGACCAAATGTAGGGCATGGTCTGTACCCCAGCCGCAACTACGCCTCGAAAGCCGTATGACTGCGCCGTCTCCTCGTCGTTGTGTATGTTCTTCTTGTCCGTGGGCCGCCCCCCGACCTCCGTGCCCCGGTTCGTGTAGAAGAGCACTTCCTCTTTTGAGAGGATGCGGGTCACCGGCGGCAGTTCCATGCCGGGTGTGAAGTCTCTCGGATCGGTCCCTTGGCTGTTGATAGACATGTTTAACCTACAGATCTATAAGTAATACGTTCTTACTCTCGACTATTTTATTCCCGTCCTCGTCAATCGTTTCCGACTCCATGATCAGGAAGTCCCGGCCCCTTCGGTTGTATTTGTCGCTGAACCTGCCCGTCACGGTCATCTGCTTACCGACCCTCGGCGGGTTGAGATAGTGGTGCTCCGCCTTGGCGTGAACGGCCTCTTTGGTAGTGAAGTCTGAGATCCACAGAGGGACGTAGTCGCTGTCGGTAACGCAGGCGGGGGCTATTTCATTGCCCGACGCATCTGTTTCAAGCGAGTCCTTGCCGATATTGCGCGCCGCAAAAAGGGCTGCTTCCCGGGTGAGGATGTAGGTGTGAGGACGGCATGTTTCGCCCACCTGGGCTTCTTCGAGGGGTCTCATGTTATAGCGGTGCGCCCTTCTCAAGTTGCATATCTGGAGGCCGGGCCAAATGCTAGCATCGCGGTGATGGTGCGTCAACGGGGGCTAGGGCCTGGATAGCGGGTTCGGGTTATAATCTCACCGGCCGCGCATAGGCAGCGGCCAAAGGTGCCGAGTGGTGTAGTGGTAGCACACGGGACTTTGAATCCCTTAGCCCAG